>CAVWBO010000007.1:0-2700352 GCA_963753185.1 uncultured Acidimicrobiia bacterium | reverse complement strand
CCGGTATCCGTGGGAGGTCGAATCGGCCGTGTACTTCAGCATCTTGGAGGCGCTCCAGAACAGGGCCAAGTATGGGCAGGCGTCCCGTGCCGTGGTCACGCTCTCCGCGGCCGATGGTGGCCTGTCGTTCGAGGTGTCCGATGATGGGGTCGGGTTCGACCCTGCCACGGTCACCTACGGGGCAAGCCTCAACGGGATACGAGACCGCCTCGACACCATCGGCGCAACCTGGACCATCACCTCCACCCCCGGACACGGCACCCTCATCACAGGAACCGTCCCCATCGGGGCGAGAGTCACGGACTCGGTGGGTGTCGCATGAGCGGGCGGCATTCGGTCCCGAGCGTGCGCCCGAACCCGCAGCGGTCGGAATGCGGCGCGTGGGGGCTCTCGGCATGAAGCCGTGTGTCGCTGATCGCAGGGTGGCCGCGGCCGTGGCGATCGCCGTCGCCGTTGGTCTCGCCGCGCTGGCCCTCGAGGTCGCCTACCGATTCGGAGTGGAGGGCACCACGCTCTCGCTCAACGACCTCTTGTGGACCTTCGTGCCGGTTCCGTTCGCTGCCCTCGGAGCGCTGATCATCTCCCGGCAGCCCGCCAATCGCATCGGTTGGATCCTGGTGGCCATCGGCGCAGCGATGACCCTCAGCAACTCCGGTGACGCCGTGTTCTTCTTCGTGGACGATGCGCCGACCACGATATCGGTGCCGCTGTACATCGTCCTCTGGTACAACAACGTCTCCTGGGTCACCTTCTTCTTCCTCATGTTCATGGTGCTCTACGTGTTCCCGACCGGGAACCTGCTGTCACGACGATGGCTCTGGGCGCCGCGCCTGGCGGTGGCCCTGTTTGCGTTCATCGCCATCGGCTCCCTCGTCGTGGAGGAGATAGGACCGGTCGCGGAGACATGGACGATCGAGAACCCGATGGGCTTCGTCGCGACCGAGACCCTCGAGGTGTTCCTCGTGGTCTTCATCGCCGGTGTCTTCGCCCTGCTCGTGGGCGGGGTGGTAGCGATCGTCGTGCGATACCGGAGGGCACCCGATGTCGAGAGGGAACAGCTCAAGTGGGCCATCTTCGGATTCGTCCTCTTCGCCTCGACCTGGGTGCTCTCCTTCTTCCTGGAGTCCTGGGGCGCTGGAGGTGTCGTCGGACTGCTTCTCGTCTTGGGTGTCAGCTTCATCCCCACGGTCATCACCATCGCCGTCCTGCGGTTCCACTTGTACGACATCGATGTGGTGATTTCGAAGACGTTGACGTTTGGCGTGTTGGCGGGGTTCATCACTGGGGTGTATGCGTTGGTGGTGGTGGGGGTGGGTTCGTTGGTGGGTGGTGGTGGTGATGAGCCGAATCTGGCGTTGTCGATCGTGGCGGTGGCGATCGTGGCGGTGGTGTTCGAGCCGTTGCGTCACCGTGTGCAGCATTGGGCGAACGTGTTGGTGTATGGGAAGCGGGCGACGCCGTACGAGGTGCTGTCGAGTGCCACGGCGCGCCTCGTGGAAGCCCGGGATCCTGATGAGGCCCTTGCGCAGGTGACCCAGTTGGTGGCGGATGGCACGGGTGCCTCTGAGGTGTCGTTCTGGCTGGTGGTCGGGGGGTGGCTGCATCCGCGGGCGGCATCGCCTGCGGCTGTGCTCGATGGCCTGGCGCCGGTTGCGCTGGGTGACGGGATGGGGGAGCTGCCGGGGGATCGGGTCGTTCCTATCCAGCACGGCGGCCAGCTCCTTGGTGCACTGTCGATCACCAAGGGCAAGGGTGATGCGGTGACCGATGCCGATGGCAGGCTGCTCGCCGATGTCGCGGCGGGGGCTGGGGTGCTGGTGCGGAATCTGAGGCTGAATGCGGAGTTGGCGGAGCGTGCCGATGAGCTTCGCCGGTCGCGGCGTCGTTTGGTGGCGGCTCATGATGCGGAGCGGCATCGGCTCGAGCGTGATCTCCATGATGGTGCCCAGCAGCAGGTGGTGGCGGTGAAGGTGAAGTTGGGGATTGCGCGGACGTTGGCTGAGCGTGAGGGGGCCGATCAGGTGGCGGTGATGGTGGCGTCGCTTGCGGACACCACCCAGGAGGCGGTGGATGGGATGCGGGCGGTGGCTCATGGGATCTATCCGCCGTTGTTGGAGGCTGAGGGTTTGGTGGCGGCGTTGGGTGCGGCCAAGCGCACGGTCCCGGTTCCGGTGGAGATCGTTGCTTCGGGGGTGGGTCGGTATGAGCGGCGGGTGGAGGAGTCTGTCTACTTTGCGATGCTCGACACGGTGCATCGGGCTGTCGATGCGGGTGCGTCCCGTGCGGTGATCTCGATCACCGGTGGTGACGACGCGATCCTGTTCGATATCGATGTCGATGTCGCCCCCACAGATCTGGTCGCCGTTGCCGACCGTATCGACGCCCTCGACGGCACCCTCACCACCCACACCGACACCGACCGCACCCACATCACCAGCGCCATCCCAACCCGCCACCACACCATGGAACCCGCATGACAACCTCACCGACCAACGCGCGAACGTCTGCTGGCGACGGGATCGCATGAGTCACCGTATGGGACGGTCAATGGCGTTGGCAGTATGGCTGCTGTGGGCGGTTGTGGTCGGAGCCCTCCTGGTGCACGTCCTCGGCGGGATGGAGGGCGACGAGGTGGGGTTCGGGATCTTCGCTCCGACCTATTCGCTGGCTGGTGCCTTCCTCGTGACACGGGCTCCGGCGAATCGGTTCGGCTGGCTGTTGTACGGGTCGGGTCTGGGCTGGGCAGTCATAGCGATGCCATGGTTCCCCGAACTCGCGGGTGGTTCAGCGTTCAGCTTCTTCTACGTGTCGGTCGGATTCATCATGCTGCTGTTCCCGGATGGGCGGCTGCCTTCGAGAAGGTGGCGGATCGTCGGTTGGGGTCTCCCGGTTTCGTCGGCGCTCGCAACGATCGCCCCGGCGATCGACAACGCGGTCTTCGTCAACGTGGTGAATGCGGTGTCGATCGTCTTCCTACTCGTCGCGGCGTCTGCTCCGGTCGTGCGGTATGTGAAGGCGTCGGGGGAGACCCGACTCCAGCTGCGGTGGCCGGCCTACGTGATCGGAGTCGGGCTCGCGAGCGCCATCGCCGTGCTCGCCGTACAGGGGGGACCGGACGAGGTCGCCACACTGTTCTTCATGGTCACGTTCCTCGCCGGCCTCGTCGGTCTTCCGGCCAGTCTGGCCATCTCGGTGCTTCGGTTCCGACTGTTCGATATCGATGTGGTGATTTCTCGGTCGTTGGCGTATGCGGTGTTGGCGGGGTTCATTGGTGTGGTGTATGTGGGGATTGTGGTGGGTGTTGGTGCGTTGGTGGGGCGTGGTGGTGGGTCGGGGTTCGGGTTGTCGGTGGTGGCGACGGCGGTGGTGGCGTTGGGGTTCCAGCCGGTGCGTGTGCGGGTGGAGCGGTGGGCGAATCGTCTGGTGTTTGGGAGGCGTGCGACGCCGTATGAGGTGTTGGCGAGGTTCTCGCATCGTGCGGCGGAGGAGTCTGATGGGGATGTGGTGGGTCGTATCCCTCGGTTGATCGTGGATGGGACGGGTGCGGCGGGTGCCGCGGTGTGGGTGCGGTCTGGGGGCGGGTTCGAGGCGGTGTCGGTGTGGCCTGGGGATGGGGTTCGTTCCAGGATCGAGGGTGTGGCGGTGTTCGATGATCCGGGGGCGGATGTGTCGTTGCCGGTGTTCCATGATGGGGAGTTGTTGGGTGGGATCTCGTTGGTGAATGCCAGGGGTGGGTCGATCACGCCTCCCGAGGAGGAGCTCCTTTCGAATCTTGCTGATGGTTTGGGGTTGACGTTGCGCAACAGTCGGCTCACGGCTGCGTTGCGGCGTCAGGTCGTCGAGTTGGAGCGTTCTCGGGATCGGGTGGTGTCGGCTGCGGATGAGGCGCGTCGGTCGCTCGAGCATGATCTGGATTCGGGTCCCCAGCAGCAGTTGGTGGCGGTGAAGGTGAAGTTGGGTCCGATTCGGAGGTTGGCCGAGCAGGCCGGTGCTGAACGGACGGCTGGGGTGTTGGCCGATATCGAGGCGCAGACGGGTGATGCGATTCGGGCGGTACGGGACTTCGCGGCGGGGATCTATCCGCCGTTGTTGGGTGCTGAGGGGTTGGCGGTGGCGTTGGGGCAGGAGGTCCACAAGGCGGCGTTGCCGGTGGAGGTGGTGGCCGATGGGGTGGGCCGGTATCCGCGGGAGGTCGAATCGGCCGTGTACTTCAGCATCTTGGAGGCGCTCCAGAACACCGCCAAGTATGCGCAGGCGTCAAAGGCCGTGGTGGACCTCACTGATGTGAATGGCGAACTGCGATTCACGGTGACGGACGACGGGATCGGGTTCGACAGCTCCACAGTGCAGCGCGGAGCCGGCCTCAACGGCATCACCGACCGCATCGACACCATCGGCGGCACCACCACCATCACCTCCACCCCCGGCAAAGGCACCACCGTGTCCGGTGCTGTACCCGTCGGAGCAAGCGCTCTGACCTAGCGGGACCGTGCGATCTCCCACATCTCCGCAAGGGTGTCGAAGCTGAACTGTGACTTCGGGACGAAGCCGACGGCACCGGCAGCTAATGCCATGCCGACGTAGTCGCCAGACTCGTGCGTCGACATGACGACGATCGCGGGTGGGTCGGGGATTGCACTGATCCTTCGGGTCGTCTCGATACCATCGATGCCAGGCATCTGGACATCCATGAGCACGAGGTCCGGACGGAGCTCACCGACGAGTTCGATCGCCCGCTGGCCGTTCTCGGCTTCGCCGACGACCTCGAACCCATCGGTCATCTCGACGACCATTCGGGAGGCCTCGCGGAACGGCAGCTGATCGTCAACGATCAGCACGCGCACGTTGGTGTCAGGGGCGTCCACATCACAATCATGCACCGGAGCGGGTCAGGATGCCAGCGTGTTGCCATCGGTTCGATGGTGGTGCTATCACCACCTAGCCGTGGGACTCCGACAGGTAGACCAGCACGGCCCGGACCCTCCGGTTGCTGTCGGCTTCCTGTCCGAGATCGAGTTTCGTGAAGATCGCGTTGATGTGCTTCTCCACGGATCGCGGCGAGATGAACAGGGCGTCACCGATCGCAGAGTTGCTCTCGCCCTGGGCCATGTGGGACAGCACTTCGGTCTCACGATCGGTCAGCCGATCGATGACCGTCGGCTTCTCCTTCGTGCGGGCGGCGATGAGGACCTCGACGACCTTCGGGTCGATCACCGAGCCGCCTTCATGCACCCTGCGGATGGCTGAGGCGAGTTCGTCCGGATCGCCGATGCGTTCCTTCAACAGGTAGGCCCTTCGATTCGAGCCCTCCTCGAAGAGGCGCATTGCATAGTCGGGCTCGACGTACTGGCTCAACACCACGACACCCATGTCGGGGTAGGCGGCCCTGAAGGCATTGGCGGCCCTTATGCCCTCGTCGGTTTGGGTCGGGGGCATGCGGATGTCGGTGAGCACAACGTCGGGGGTGTGGGCGGCGACGGCACCGATCAGTTCGTCGAAATCGGCGCATGTTGCCACGAGTTCGAGATCGTCGTGCAGGGCCAGTACCGATGTGATGCCCTCGCGCATCAGCACGCTGTCTTCCGCAACCACGAGCCGCAATCCCATGGGCGGCACACTACCGCGAGGGCCGATCCTCCGATCTCCCAACAAACCCGGTATCCAAACCGAGCTGTCGATCGTCATTGACATGACAGAACGACCAGGACACTGCGAAGGAGTGGCCATGAACAAGTTCATCAATGAAGCACCGTGGGATCGGATCGTGCGTGTGGTCCTCGGCATCGCCATGCTGTACGTCGGGTTCGGTGGCGTGGTCGAGGGCGCTCTCGGGATCGGCGTCGGGGTCGTGGGTCTCATCCTCGTGGTCACGGGACTCATCGGGTTCTGCCCCCTCTACGCGATCTTCCGTTTCAGGACCAGCGAAGACCACAGCGTCACCACCTCCTGACGCACGCGTACGCCGAGGGTGGCTGGTGACTCCCGCCAGCCACCCCGGAACGCGTCCCGGATAGGATCGAGACCGATGTCCCAGACCGCCCGCATCCCGATCACGACCGCCCCCACGGTCGTCGAGTTCCGCACACCGAAGTGCCCTGCGTGTGCGGCGATGGAACCGAGCCTCCAGGCGGTCGCCGCCCGGCACGCCGGGACCGTCGACTTCATCCAGATCGACGCGTCAGCAGATCCCGGGACCGCCGCCGAGCTCGGTGTGAGGGGAACACCGACCCTCGTCGGGTTCCGAAACGGTGAGGAGGTCCTCCGGACCGTCGGGCGGCTCACGTCGTCGGAACTCGATGGGCTCTTCACCGCCGTCGCGGATGGGGCCGCGCCGCCGCGCCTCGGTAGGCACGATGCCGTGTTCCGCATGATCGCCGGCATCGGAGTGGTGTTCGTCGGTGCCCTCGCCGGCCCCGCTTGGCCTCTCGTCGGGATCGGTGCCATCGTGCTTGGATGGGGAGGCTTCACGTGGCTCCGAAGGAGGTGAGCGCTCCGTTCACCGATGACCTCGCCGACCATGGCGCCGGCCTGTATCGGTTCGCCCTTTCGATCACACGAGACCCTGTCTTGTCCGCCGATCTGGTGCAGGACACCTTCGTGCGGGCGATCGAGCGATCCGACCAATACCGAGGCGACTCGCCCTTGGGGGCGTGGCTGAGGCGGATCCTGCACAACCTCGCCATCGACAGGGTGAGGCGGGATGCTCGCGAACTCGTGGTGGAGGAGGTGGAGGAGGCGTGGATGTCCGACGAGTACACCGTTGACCCTGAGGCAACGGCGCTGCGGTCCCAGACCAGGGATGAGCTCCTCGATGCCCTCCTCCGGATCCCATTCATCTATCGGTCCGCTGTGACGCTTCACGATGTCGAGGGCTGGAAGGTGCGTGAGATCGCCGAAGTCCACGACATCGGGGTCCCCGCTGCCAAGCAGCGCCTGCGGAGGGGCCGGATGGCCCTCGTCACCGCCCTCGCCGAAGGCCACGAACGCCGACGACATCTCGAAGGAGTGCCCATGCGATGCTGGGACGCCCGCATCCACGTGTCCGAGTACCTCAATGGCAACCTCGACACCGAGACGGCGACGCTGGTGGAGGCCCACCTCGGAGTGTGCCCCACCTGTCCGCCGCTCTACGCAGCCCTCGTTGATGCCAGCGATCGGCTCTCCACACTCCGTGACGATGACGCCGTGGTTCCTCCCCACCTCGAAGCAGCCATCCGCTCCCGTCTCTCCGGTACGCCGCCGACGGCGTCCGACGTCAATCGGTCCCGGACGATCGACTAGGGTCGACCCATGTTCAAATCCAACGGGTTCCTGTGGGCCATCCAGATCATCTTCGGTATCTACTTCATCGCCATCGGCATCATGCACTTCGTCGTTCCCGACGGGCTTCCCGCTGCCATGGAGTGGATGTATGAGCTGAGTGACACGCTCCACATCGTGTCGGGAACGGCAGAGATCCTCGGCGGACTCGGCCTCATCCTCCCCGGCCTGACGAAGATCAGGCCCGAGCTGACGGTCTATGCGGCGCTCGGGCTGGCGATCGTCATGGTCGGTGCGTTCATCTACCACGCCACCCGTGGCGAGGTGCAGAACATCGTGACCAATGTCGTCGTCGCAGCAATCATGGGGTACCTCGCATACGCCCGATGGAAGCTGACGCCGCTCGAAGGTCGCTGAGGCGCTCAGCCGCCTACGTCACGGGCCGGTGTCCGACGAGGTGCTGTTTTCGCGTTCTCGGAGCGGGTGAAGATTTCTTCCGATCCGCTGTCGAAATCGGTGGCACTCGTTCGTCGTATCCACGAAGGTATCCGACGAACAGGAGGTGCAGGATGCCAAAGTATGCAGCACTCATCTATGGACCCGCCGAGGACGAGGGCCAGGGCGGCCCCGAAGTCTGGGCCGAGGTGATGGAGGAGTACAACGAGTTCGGTGCCAAGGCTGGCGCGGCCGGCGTTGTCGTCGGCGGTGAGGCCCTCGAGGACACGGCGACCGCGACGACGGTGCGGGTCGAAGGCAAGGGTGGGCAGGTCATCACCACCGACGGCCCGTTCGCCGAGACCAAGGACGTGCTCGGTGGGTTCTACCTGCTCGAGTGCGCCGATCTCGACGAGGCGGTGTCGTGGGCCGCGCAGATCCCCGGCGCATGGCACGGCAAGGTCGAGGTGAGGCCGGTCATCGACTTCTCCGAGGCGTGACGCCACTCGAGGCAGCCGTACGGATCGAGGGTGGCCGCGTCGTGGCCACCCTCATCCGACTCACCGGCGACTTCGGACTCGCTGAGGACGCCGTCCAGGAGGCATCGATCGTCGCACTCGAACAGTGGCAACGCACCGGTATCCCTGACAATCCCGGAGCGTGGCTCAATCGGGTCGCACGCAACCGTGCGCTGGACCACCTTCGACGCGAGGCGAAGCGAAAGGACAAGGAGACCGAGGCGATGCGCCTGCTCACGATGCCCGCAGACGACGCCGAGTCGTCCGACCCGCTCCGCCTCTTGTTCACCTGCTGCCACCCCGCGCTCTCGCCCGATGGCCGCATTGCCCTCACCCTGCGGACCATCTCGCAGCTCTCGACCCGGGAGATCGCCCGAGCACTTCTCGAACCTGAGCCGACCGTCGCACAGCGCATCTCCAGGGCGAAGCGAAAGATCCGTGTCGCGAACATCCCATACCGCATCCCGGGCGATGCAGAGCTCCCCGACCGACTGACCGCGGTGCTCCATGTGCTGTACCTCACGTTCACCGCCGGGTACTCGGCGTACGAGGGCGCAGCCGACGGACGAATCGAACTCGGCGAGGAGGCGATCCGCCTCACGAGGACACTCGATGCCCTCATGCCGGATGAACCGGAGGTTCGTGCCCTTCTCGCCCTCATGCTGGCGACCTGGTCACGGCGGGCGTCGCGACTCGACGGCAGCGGCGAACTCGTGCTGCTCGCCGACCAGGATCGGGCCTCCTGGGATGCCGGCGCCATCGCGGAGGCCCGAGCCATCCTCGCGGTCGCACCGGGGCCAGATGGCGACGGCTGGTACCGCATCCAGGCGGCGATCGCCCTCGAGCACAGCTCTGCCCCTTCGTTCGGATTGACCGACTGGTCCCGGATCGCCGAGCTCTACGCCCGGCTCGAGGCCACGAACCCGTCGGTCGTCGTGCGCGTCAACCGGGCCGTGGCGGTGGCATACGACAGCGGTCCCGAAGAGGGCCTTGCCCTCCTCGACGGACTCGATGGGGATCCTGCCGTCGAGTCCTGGCACCTGTACTGGTCGACGCGTGCCGAGCTCTCGGCCCGGTCGGGGGATCGGGAGGCGTCCGCGATGTGCCTTCGTCGTGCGCTCGAGTGCCCCATGAACGACGCAGACCACCGGCTCCTCACAGAGCGGCTCTCGGCGGCCACAGACCGATGACGGTTCCCCTGCGACGCTAGGGTTTCGCACTTCTGGGACGCCTAGCGAGGAAGGGTGAACCCGATCCATGTGGATTCCGCCGATCGGCGTGCGTAGGGTCTTGATCGACCCCGTCATCTTCCTCCTTGCCCTCATATCGGTCCTTGTCAGCCCGCTCCTGTTCGCGGTCGGGTTCGTAGCGGATCTGGTCACTCCCGGGGTATGGAAGTTCATTCGCATGACCCGCCTCTACGTGATGTTCATGGCGGCGGAGGTGATCGGCATCACCTGGGCCCTTGGGATCTGGATACTGTCCCGCTTCGGTCGTCGAATGCGCACGCCCAGATTCGTCAGCGCGAACTATCGCCTCCTGTCGTGGTGGCTCTCCCTCATGTCACGAGAGATTCAGGCCACACTCGGTCTCCACATCGTCCTCCCCGAGCTGCCCACGATCGACGGTCCTGTGATCGTGTTCAGTCGCCACGCCGGTCCCGGCGATTCCGTCTTCATCGCCAGCGTCCTCCTCGACCACTTCGATCGCTACCCGAGGATCGTCGGGAAGAAGGAACTCGAGTTCTCCCCGCTGTTCGACGTTCTCGGGCACAGGCTTCCGATGCGGTTCATCCGCCCGCACCCCAAGAGCAGGGAGGTTGCCCTCGACGCTGTGCGTGATGCGTCGTCTGACCTTGCCGACAGAGACGCGTTCGTCCTGTTCCCCGAGGGGGGAAACTTCACACCACGAAGACACCGGCACATCGTCGAGAGCCTCGACGAGAGAGGATTGCTCGAGGAGGCCGCGTATGCGAGGAGCCTCACCAACGTGTTGCCACCGCACCCGTCGGGACCCCTCGCTGCGATGGAGCAGTCGCCGCAAGCATCGATCGTGTTCGTCGCTCACACCGGGACGGAGGATCTCATCACGCCCGGGGTGATATGGCGTGGCATCCCGTTCGGCCGTGAGGTACGAGTGACGTACTGGCACGTACCGACGGATCGCGTGCCCGGCTCCGTCCCCGAGCGCATCGCATGGCTCAACGAGCAATGGTCTGCGGTGGATGCGTGGATTGGAGAGCATCGGATGACGGCAACGATCGAGGACTCCGCGTGAATGCGGTCACGGCGTTCGTGCTCGGTGGTGGCGGCCACCGGGGTGCATACGAGGTGGGCATGCTGCGAGCCCTCACGGAACGAGGCATCGTGCCGGATCTCGTTGTCGGAACGTCGATCGGGGCGATCAATGGCGCCCTCTACGCAGCGTCGCCTGACGTGCCAGGCGTCAACGCTCTCGAGGAGGACTGGCGGAGCCTCGAGTTCCGGGATCTGTTCCCCGGCAACCTGTGGGATCGAACGAAGGCCGCCGTTCAACAGCGCACGTACCTTCATGCCAACGACCACCTGAGGGCATGGCTCACCCAGCGCCTTTCAGTGACGTCGATCGAGGATCTGGCGGTTCCCTTCGAATGTGTTGCGGCACGGATCGAGGACTCGACCGAACACTGGTTCACGACCGGCCCGCTGATCGACGCCCTTCTGGCGTCGTCGGCCGTTCCGGGGCTCCTTCCTCCTGTGGTGATCGATGGCAGACACCACATCGACGGCGGCGTGGTGAACTCCATCCCGCTGTCACGGGCGCTCGAGAAGGGAGCGACCAACGTCTACATCCTCCACGTTGGCCATATCGACGACGAGCTCGAGGTCCCGACGAGGGCGTGGGACGTCGGGGTGGTCGCGTTCGAGATCGCCCGCCGCCACAGATTCACCACCGACCTCGCGAACGTCCCCGGTGACGTCACGGTGCACGTTCTCCCGACGGGCGCACCGAGGGGTCGATACAACGATGCGTCGAAGCTCCGCTACGGGGACCTCGGTGACGCTGGCACACAGATTGCTGCCGCCCACTCGGCCGCGTCCGCATATCTCGATGCGCACAGGATCGACGGCTGATCGCGAGGGATTGGGGAGATCCGGTGGGAGGCGTGCTGCGGCCGAGGCCGTGATCGCGCTGATCGGTATGGGGGTTCACTACGCGGGCAACCTCACCGACGCCGGCACGGATGGACCTGCAGCTTCGACGGCCAGCCTCCTCTGGGACGCGCTGTTCGGCGGGAGTCCGTTGCTGGCACCGGGCTTCCTCGCCCTCGTCGCCGCCGTGGGCCTGATCGCGGTGGCTCGCTGGGATGGGTCGCCATCAGCGCATGAGACATTCACGGTGCGATAGCGTCGCTGATGGCGATGGTTGATCGTCAGGGGAGGCGGCCGCTCCACATCAGCGAGGCCGCCCCGGCCAGGGTGAGCACGAGGAGCGCCGCTCCTGCAAACCAGTCGGTGACCTCCTCACGCACGACCTCGACCTGGACGCTGCGACCCAGGTCCTCGTAGACCTGGCTCAGCTCCTCGGCACTGACTGCGGTGAGAGCCCGGCCGTCGGTCTGATAGGCGAGCTGCTCGAGCGCCTGGCGGTTGACTGGCACGGGGATGCTGCCGCCCATGCCGTCGGGGATCGTCCCGCTGTCGGTACCGAACGCGATGGTGTGCACGGTGACGTTGCGGTCCCGTGCCTCGGAAGCAGCCTCGTCGTTCGGGCGGCCGGACGTGGTGTCACCGTCGGACAGCAGCACGATCGTTCCCACTGGCTTGGCATCGGTTTCGTCGTTGTCGGCACGGACGATGGCGTCGTCGATCGCGTCGAGGCCGAGAAAGACGGCCTCTCCAATTGCCGTCCCCTCGCCGAGGGAGGGTTCTCGCTCGATGATGCGGCGAACGGCGTCGAGGCGGGTCGTCGGCGAGATGAGGAGCTTCGCCCTGCCGTCGAACGCGACGACACCGACGGCGACTCCGTCGGGAACGGTGTCGAGGAAGGTGCCAGCGGCCTCCCTGGCCGCCGTCGCCCGCGAGGGCGCGACGTCGTCAGCCTGCATCGACAAGGACGTGTCGATGGCGAGGATCACGATCTGCTGTGCCTGCTGGACCTCCCCTGCGACGACGGGTCGCGCGAAGGCAAGAGTCGCCGTGACGACGGCGACGAGGAGGAATGCCGCGGTGAGGTGTCTGCGCCACCCGGACCGGTCAGGTGCGACCTCGTCGAGGAGGTCGAGGGTGGTGAACCGCACGGCGTATCGTCGTCGCCGCATGTGCACGATGGCATAGGCGATCGCGAGCGCTGCCGGTATGGCAAGCATGCCGAGGCGAATCGGGGCGAGGAATCCGAGGTCGTTCATCGGTGTCGATCTCCGAGTGCGAGGAGGCGGGTTCGGCGGGTGGCGACGAACTGGACGAGGTCGAGGACCCAGTCGCGATCCGTGCGGATCGTCAGGTGGTCCGCTCCGCACGAGGCGAGGGTGGCAGCGAGATCGCGACGTCGCCTGTCAGCGAGCTCGGCGTAGCGGCCGCGAGTCCCTGGCCTCGCGGTGTCGACGAGCCTGCGGCGTCCCGTTTCTGGATCGACGACCGAGATGAGCCCGACGTCTGGCAGGTCGACCTCGCGGCGGTCGGTCACCTCGACGGCGATCAGTTCGTGGCGATGGCCCAGTGCTCGCAGCTGCCGTTCCCAAGTGGTCGGACCGAGGAAGTCTGACACGACCACGACGAGGCCACGCCGCTTGGCCATGCGTGCGACCATGTCGAGGGCTCCCGGCATGTCACCCACCTCGCCGTCGACCGGCGCGCGGCGGAGGGCGGCGAGCACAGCGCCGACATGGCGACTGCCGCTTCGCGCAGGCAGGATCTCGGGTCTGGCACCGCCGACCTTCGGCGTCGTGCGCACAGCACCGATCCGGTTCCCACCCTCGGAGGCGAGAAGGGCGAAGGCGCCAGCGACCGACCATGCGAGTTCGTGTTTCGTAGCCCGGCCGGTCCCGAACGAGAGGCTCGACGAGCTGTCGACGACGAGCCAGAGCTCGAGCTCGTGGTCCGAGATCGTGTCGCGTACGTGCGGGAGGCCGGTGCGTGCGGTGACGGCCCAGTCCATGTGGCGGGGGTCGTCTCCCGGGATGTAGGGGCGGGCCTCGCCACGTTCGGTGCCGTGGCCGGGAAGGAGCCCTGCGTGGTCGCCTGCGAGCAGTCCGTCGAGGCGGCGGAGCACCGTGAGCCTGAGCCTGTCGGTCGGTACCTGCGACGGGGACGTGGTTCTCCGTGTCCTCGGCAACGCCTCGACGTCGGCTGGCGGTCCTGGCTTTCGCCCGAAGGGTCGCCTGCTCATCTCACGGTCGCCCGTGCAGCGCTCGAGGCGAGCTGCGATGAAGTGACCCTCGGTGCCGGCACCGTGGTGAGGACCTCGACGAGGACATCGTCGACCGTGACACCGTCGGCGACGGCGTCGAAGGAGAGCACGAGGCGGTGGTTCAGCACGTCGTACGCAATGTCGTACACGTCCTGGGGCAGCAGGTGGTCGCGGCCGCGAAGGAGCGCAAGGGCCCTTCCGGCGTGCACGAGCCCGATGCTCGCCCGGGGGCTCGCCCCGTAGGCGAGGAGGCCATCGATAGCGACGTCGTGCTCATCGGGTTCCCTTGTGGCGAGGACGAGGCGGACCGCGTAGTCCTGCACGAGGGAGTCGACGTACACGGCCGCTGCCGCACGTTGGAGGCGTCGAACGTCGTCCAGCGACAGGATGGGGGAAGGCTCGATCGTGGGACCTCCTGCCCTGGCGACGATCTCGTGCTCATCAAGGGCCGTCGGGTAGTCGACGGGGATCCGCATCAGGAACCGGTCGCGCTGCGCCTCGGGGAGGGGATAGACGCCCTCTGACTCGATCGGGTTCTGCGTGGCGAGCACGAGAAACGGATCGGGGAGGGGATGCGTGACCCCGCCGAGCGAGATCTGGCGCTCGGCCATGACTTCGAGCAGGGCCGATTGGACCTTCGCCGGTGCGCGATTGATCTCATCGGTGAGCACGAAGTTCGCGAACACGGGTCCGAGCTCCACGTCGAACGACTCGGTGGATTGCCGGTACACGCGGGTGCCGACGATGTCGGACGGGAGCAGGTCAGGCGTGAACTGGATCCGGGTGAACGTGCCGCCGAGTGTGCGTGCGAGTGTCGATACGGTCAGGGTCTTCCCGAGGCCAGGGACGCCCTCGAGCAGGCAGTGCCCGCCCGCAAGGAGTGCGACGAGCACCCTCTCGAGGACGCGCTCCTGGCCGACGATGACCCGTTGGAGCTCGGACATCACCTCACGGAGCTGGATGGCATCAGACAGGTCGGCGCGCCCATTCGTGGTTGTCGTGGTGTCGGTCGTCGTCATGCGTCGCTCCCGCCATTGTCGGGAACCGCACCGGGCACCGTCGTGCCGAACAGCTCGTCGAGCACCCTTCCGAGCTCCTCGGGGATCCCGGCCGCCCCGTAGAGCTCCTGGAGGAGTTCATCGAGGCTCGGGAGCGAGTCGAGGTCCTGCTGCGGGCTCGGCAGCTGGGGGCTTGGGGTGGTGCCTGGCCGGAACAGCTCGTCCAGGAGCTCGTCGAGCCCTGGCACCAGCTCCTGTCCCGTACCGCCCTGGCCGCCTTGTGGGTTCAGGAGGTCCTCGAGGAGGTCCTGGAGCTCGTCGAACCCAGGGATGCTACCGAGGCCAGGGATGAGGCTCTCGAGCCCCGATCCCTCGGGTGCGGGGACCGCAGGTGCGTCGACGCCGCCCGCAGCTTCGACCTCGTCGAGCAGGTCGGCGAAGTCCTCGACCGGTACGGCGAAGCCGACACCGTCGTTGCCTCCGGACATCGAGGCGATGGCCGTGTTGATCCCGATCACCTTCGCTTCGCCGTCGGCGAGAGGGCCGCCGGAATTGCCTGGATTGATCGGAGCATCGGTCTGGATGAGCCCTGTCAGGAGGCCCACAGGGGTTTCGAGCTCCCTGTCGAGGCCGGAGATGATGCCAGCGGTCACGGATTGCTGGAAGCCGAACGGGCTACCGAGTGCGAACGCGGGCTCACCGACCTCCACGGATCCCGGTTCGGCGATCGTCGCGGCGGTGAGGTCCGTGGCGTCGGGGATGGCGACCACCGCGAGGTCGCGTTCGGGGGCGCGACCCACCACGATCCCGGTGAAGGTTCGCTCGTCGTGTGTACGGACGGTGACTTCGTCGCCGTATGCAACGACGTGGTGGGCGGTGAGGATCAGCCCCGTCTCGTCGTAGATCACACCGGAGCCGACGCCGCCACCGGCTTCGAGTCCGCCGAGGACGTCGATCTGGACGACTGCCGGGCCGAGCGCCTCGGCGACCGCGGCGGGGTTGCCGATGTCGGCTGCGGGGATCGTGTCGGTGGTGGCTCCACTGTCCCTCGTGACGAGGAACGCAACGACGACGATGGCCAGGCCGGCGGCGGTCGGGATCAGCCAGCGGCGGCGTCGCGGTTCGGGAGTCGTCGACGATGGTGGTGTGACCGTCGGGGTCGGCGGGAGTACGGCGGTGTCTGCCGAAGCGATGTCCGCCCCATGCGTGCCGACGGGGAACTGGTCGGTCACCGGTGGTGATGCGGGTAGATCGCGCCACGAGCGATGCTCGATGCGTTCTGGCCGCGTGTCGGTATCGAGCTGGGTCAACGGAGCCTCCGTGATCGTTTCGTGTGAACGTACGACACCGCGTATAAAGCCGGTGTCAAGGGGAACTGCCTCGAACGATTGCTTCAGGACCCGACGGGTGCGGGTCTCCACGGCACGGCGATCGGATGGAGTCCGTCAGACGCCACGACGTCCGCTCGGTCGGCGTCGGCTGTGCGCGGCAGCCATACGGTGAACGTGGTCCCTGCACCTTCTTCGGACTCGATCGTCACCAGCCCTCCCTGGGCCTCGGTCAGCTGGCGGGCGATGGTCAGTCCGAGCCCTGCTCCCCGTCCGTCTGCGCGGTGTCGTTCGTGGGGTCCCTGCCACCCACGGTCGAAGACCCGTGCGTGGTGCGGGATCGGCAGCCCGGGCCCCTCGTCGGTCACGGCGATCCACGCCCAGTCGAAGCTCGTGCCACAGTCGACCGTGACGACCGACCCGCGTGGGGCGAGTCGCACGGCGTTGCCGACGAGGTTGCCGATGACGGTCCTGAGCGGCGCGGCCTCGGCGGACTCGGCTACGACCGGCTCGCTCGCCGCGGCGACGAGGTGGAGTCCGCGCTGGCGTGCCGGCCCCGAGTATTCGTCGAGGACGTCCCTGGCGACGGAAGCCACATCGACGGCTTCGTGGGTGGCGTCAACGGAGAGGCGACCCTGTCCCGCGAGGTCGTCGACCGTGCGATCCATGCGGTCGAGCGCCCGGAGCGCGGCGTCGATGAACCCGGCGGCCTCGGGGTCGATGTCGGATCCCGACGCTGCCAGCTCGAGGTTCGTGCCCATGACGGCGAGCGGCGTGCGCAGCTCGTGCACGACCTCCTGGAGGCGGCGTGTGCGCTCCTCCTCCGTCGCTTCGACCTCGGCGTGCGCTGTCTCGACGGTCGTGAGCAGGCGCCCAGCGACGATCCAGCCGACGGCCACGGCGGGGACGACCGAAAGCCCGAGCGCGACGAGGCTCCACCGGAGGGTCTCCGCCCTTGCCTCTTTGGCGGCTTGGATGCCCTCGTCGGCGATGATGACGACGACCTCGTCCTCGACCCGCGCGGTGCCGACGAGCGGTTCGCTCGCTGTGTCGGACCGCCACGAGGAGATCCCGAAGGCAGCCACGGCGACCACAGCGGCGACGAGCAGCGTGGTGATCGCCATCGCAGCGGCGAGACGGACCCGAGTCCCAGAGGACCGGGTAGAGGTTGGGCTGGTAGATGAGGCGCCGGGAGGGCCCTGGGCGGCGGTCATGCTTCGCTCCGGAGCCTGTATCCGCTCCCCGTGAGGGTCTCGATCGGCTGGACCCCTCCGTTGGCATCGGCGAGCTTTCGACGGAGGTTCGACAGGGTGACGCGGACCGTGTTCGTGAACGGGTCGGCGTGCTCGTCCCAGACGTGCTCGAGGAGCCTCTCGGCGCTGTGGACCTCGTCTGGGTGGAGGACGAACCAGCGGAGGAGCGCGAACTCCTTCGCCGTGAGGTCGACCGCTGTCCCGTTGTGGGTGACTTCGTGGCGAGCCGTATCCACATGGATACCGGCGACCACGACCACGGAGCTCCCGAGACCGATGTCGCGGCGCAGGAGGGCACGCACCCGTGCGTTGAGCTCGTGGAGGGAGAAGGGCTTCGCGAGGTAGTCGTCCGCTCCCTGGTCCAATCCGCGGATGCGGTCCTCGACGCTTCCGCGGGCCGTGAGCATGATGACCTTCGGCGACGGGTAGGCCTCGGAGAGGCGCGTCGCACCGTTGGTCACCTCCCGGCAGACGTCGAGGCCGTCGATATCGGGGAGGTTGAGGTCGAGGCACACGAGGTCGTACTCGTTGACAGCGGCATGGTCGATGGCGGTTGCACCGTCGGAGACCACATCGGTGGCGTACCCCTCGCGCCTCAGGCTCGTGGCGATCGCGCTCGCGAGGTCGTGCTCGTCCTCGACGACCAGGATGCGCATCAGCGGTCCCACCCGACGGCGAGTCGACCGCGGAAGAGCGCGACGAAGACGGAGATGGTTTGGTGGTTCATGGCGTGTGTTCGAAGCCTCCGGACAGTGAGACGTCGCCGACGCCGAACTGGTTCCCGAAACGTCGACCCTCGCCCACCGGCGGAGGGGGCGAAAGGGCGTGACTGCGGACGGCACGCGCAGGCGACCGACGGTTCAGTCGACTGGCTCGGGTGCCCTGGGTCGCCTCGAGCTCGGCGGCGTCCCCTACATCTCGGGCGGCGGCTGGGCCCTGGGCGCTGGGGGCGGTCTGCGTCCTTCGTGGGTTGCCGTGTGGTGGCGGCGACAGAGCAGGGTCATGTTGTCGAGGCTGGTTCGGCCGCCGTCCGCCCAGTGCACGATGTGGTGGGCATCGCACCAGGCGAGGGGAGCATCGCACCCATCCCATGTGCACCCGCCGTCTCGTCCGTCGAGCGCCCGGCGGATGGCCGGGGTGACGGTGCGGACCGTTCTGCCGACGTCGAGCGGTAGCGACTCGCCATCCGTGATGATCCGCGTGACACCGGCATCACAGGCGAGGCGGCGAATCGTGTCTGTGCTGACCGAGGCGCCATCGATCTCGGGAAGGAGGTCTCCGTCGCCGACGAGCTGCCGGATGTCGAGGGTGACGGTGATGTGCGGCTTGGCTCCGGCCGAGGTGCCAAGGCCCTCGTCGTGGTCGAGCGAGAAGCGTGCCACGTCCGTCAGGGCGTCGGCCATTCGCTGGCCATGGGTCCGGTCGTCGGCCGGGTCGATCATCCCGGGATCGGCATGGGCGCGGAGCGCCGTGGCGACGATGTGGCCCGACTCGGGATCGAGATCGGCATCGAGGTGCCACATGCCCTCGAACGTCTGGCCGATCGACAGGCGGCGGCGGGCGACCTGCTTCTGCGCATCGACGCCCGCTTCGGCAAGAATCTGTTGCCTCCAGTGGTCGATGGCGCGCCTCAGATCGGAGGCGTCGAGGTAGGTGGCGACGTCTGCGAACACGGGCTCGTGGAGTGTGAAGTCCTCGCTGTGTCGTTGCTGGACCGCGGCGAGGCGTTGTAGATGCCCGATCGGGATCTCTCCAGCATCGGCGCGCTTGGCGACCGTGGGCATCGCTGCGAGGGCTCGCGCCGTCGTGACGGTTCGGGCCGCCTCGGATCGGGTGAACCGGCAGAAGCGTCGAAGCCACTGCCTCGTCGTCAAGACCCGCGTCCGCTCCGGAATCGCCCGCCGATCGAGCTCCGCAACAGCGCGGTGCAGGGCAGCGTTCGAGGCGTCGACGTGTTCCTTCAGCGCGAGGACGGCTCCTTCGACCTCGTCGTCGGACAGTCGTGCGAGCAGGTCGCTGCCATCTGCTGCCATGTGCTTCACCATGCACGATCCGTTGTTCGTCATGGTGTCACCGTATCGCACGGGTATGACAAGAAAGTACGAAGTAGCCGTGATTGGGATGTCATAGCGTGGCTCGAACCCACCCAGCCGCGGCGGTATCTTGGAAGAAGCACCAGCCAGACATCCATGCCCACTACAGATAGGAGTCGCCGGTGAATCCCGACGTCGATGCCTACATCGAGCGGTCGCAGAAGTGGCCAGACGAGATGACTGCGCTCCGGCAGATCCTGCTCGGTCGCGGGCTCACCGAGGAGATCAAGTGGCGGCAGCCGTGCTACACCCACGGTGGGAAGAACATCGTCATCATCCAGGAGATGAACGAGTTCCTCTCCCTCATGTTCTTCAAGGGCGCCGTGCTCGAGGATCCTGAGGGCGTCCTCCACGAGCAGGGACCGAACTCACGATCGGCCCGACGCATGGAGTTCACCTCGGTCGATCAGGTGATCGGCATGACGAACACCATCGAGTCCTACATCGATGAGGCCATCGACGCCGAGGAGGCAGGGCTGCAGGTGGATCCTCCTCCCGAGCTCGAGCTTGCGCAGGAGCTCCAGGACCGCCTCGACCACGACCCACCACTCAAGGCTGCATTCGAATCCCTGACCCCTGGTCGCCAGCGGGAGTACAACCTGTACGTCTCGGGCGCCAAGCAGGCAGCGACCCGCAGTGCCAGGGTCGACAAGTACGCCGAGAAGATCCTTGCCGGCAAGGGTCTTCGCGATCGTTGACGCCCTGCCCCGCATCACCTGCGAGAACCCTCGGGTGCCCTGAGGGTTGATGGGGATCAGGCGTCGAGCGCCGTTCGAGCAAGGCCAACTGCAGCGTCGATGTCGAGGGCCGCGCCCTCTGTGGTCAGTCGCCGGTACGCCTCGGCGCCGAGTGCGTCGGCCACAGTTCGGCGGACCCGTTCGTGGTCTCCCACGTCGGCAGGCTGGGCCAGCGCCCCCGTTGCGATGAAGTACGCATCGGCGAATCCCAGGAGCTGTGCTGCCGCCTCGGCATTCCCTTCGAGCAGTAGCTGCTCGCCGATCATGAGGAGTGAGTGCGCGGTCTGCAGGTCGAAGTCGATCGACACCGACAGGTCCAGCGACTCGCGCAGGAGTCGTCGTGCCGCCATGTCGTCACCGATATGGTGGGCAATGATGCCGAGGTTGTGGAGCACCATCGCCACCCGGCGTTGCTCCCCTGTCTGGCGTGACAGTGCGAGTGCCTCCTCCTGGATCGTGCGCGCCGACTCGTAGTTCCCAGAGGCGCGTTCCAGCTCTCCCCACATGTTGAGGGCCTGCGCAACGATCTCGATCGCACCGACCCGCCTCGCGAGCTCCAGCCCCTCGTGCAGCGCTTCCAGACCCCCCGGATCGGCCCGGAGCTCGTGCGCACCCGCCAACCAGACGAGCGCGAGGGCTCGGTGGAGGTCGTCGCCTGCCTCCTCGTACAGGTCTATGGCACGTCGGATGAGGTCCCCGGCGTCTTCCCGATAGACCCCGTACGAGTGGAAGCCTGCGGTCAGGTACACGCCCGCTCGCAGCCCGGCGTCCTCGTCCGACAGCCGGCCGACGGCGAGGTCTGCCCAGCGGCCCATCTCGCGATACCGCCCCTGGTAGAGCCAGAAGTCGCGCAGTGCGGCCACGGTCCTGAAGCCCAGGCTCGGTTCCCCTTCCGTGAAGGCCCACGTGAGGGCGGCATACAGATTGGGCGACTCGTCGTCGAGGGTTGCGACCCAGGCTGTCTGTTCCCTCCCTCGCAGCTCCGCCTCCGCCCGTTCGGCCAGGTCGGTGAAGTGGAGCGCGTGACGTCGCCGCACGACGAGCGCCTCGTCGCTCGATCCCAGAGCCTCGACAGCGAAGGAGCGAATCGCCTCGAGCATCGCGAAGCGCGGCTCAGGTGAACGTCCGTGCACCCTGCGAACGAGGCTCTTGTCGGCGAGTGCCTCGACCGCCTCGATGGGTGTGAAGTCCAGTCCGTCGAGGCATACGGCCTCGATGGCAGAGAGGGAGAATCCGCCCACGAAGGCGCCAAGGCGCCGGAACAGGGCCTGCTCGTTCGGCTGGAGCAGGTCGTAGCTCCACGCGACGGTCGCTGTGAGCGTCCGATGCCGGGAGGGTGCATCGACAGGGCCGGAGCCGAGCACGCCGACATCTCGCTCGAGCATGGACGCGATTTCGCGCGGCGGGAACAGCCGGACGCGAGCTGCTGCGAGCTCGATGGCGAGCGGGAGACCGTCGACCAGACGGCAGATGGTCGCGATGGCACCGGCGTCCGCATCGCTGATCGCGAACGAGGGGTCGGCGGCGCGCGCACGCTGAACGAACAGGTCGACGGATGCGTAGGCCATCGCCTCGTCGGCAGCGATCGCCGTCGGGGGCGGGATGTCGAGGGGAGCGACGGGATAGTGACGTTCGGCCCGTAGGTGGAGGAACTCGCGACTCGTGACGATGATCGACGCGGACGAGACCTCGTCGACGATCCGTCCGATAGGGGTGGCCGCGTTCACGATCTGCTCCGTGTTGTCGAGGATGAGGAGGCATCGTCGCGCGGACAGGTGATCGATGAGGAGGCCGAACGGGTCGTCGGATCGTCCCGCCGTGCCGAGTGCGTCGGCAATCGCCGGTGTGATCGCTCCCGACTCCCGGACGTGTGTCAGGTCTATGAAGTGGACCTCGTCGAACTCGTCCGCGAGCTCGGCCGCGGCCTGCACGGCGAGCCTGGTCTTGCCTGCACCTCCCGGACCCGTGAGGGTCACGAGGGGAGTGCTGCGTACGAGCCGGATCACCTCGTCGAGGGCGTCACGCCGCCCGATGAGCGGCGTGGTCTGCATCGGAAGGTTCGTTCGCCTGATGTCGAGGGTCTTGAGTGGGGGGAACCTTTCGTCGCCTCTAACAAGCTGGTAGATGTGCTCGGGCTCGAGGAGGTCCCGAAGCCGATGGACGCCGAGGTCCCGCACCGGTGCCGCGATGTTCCGCACCAGCTGGCGCGTCGCTTCTGACATCAGCACCTGTCCGCCGTGCCCGGCCCCCATCAGGCGAGCGACCCGGTTGAGCGTCGGGCCGAAGTAGTCGCTGTCCCGGATATCGGCAGGGCCCGTGTGCACGGCGCATCGGACTCGAAGTGGTGCGACCGCATCGGGCCACGCCTCGGCCGACATCCGATCCTGGAGGAGAAGCGACGCATCGACGGCAGCGCCCGGGTCTGCAAAGGCGGCGCAGCAGCCGTCGCCGGTCGACTTGAAGACGACCCCTCCGGATCCGGTCACGACGTCGTTCGTGATCTCGTCATGGCGGCGAAGGGCGTCCGCCATCGCCGCAGGATCACGCTCCCATCGGGCCGTGCTGCCCTCGATGTCTGTGAAGAGGAAGGTCACGACACCCGTCGGCTGGGGCTGCTGGTACATGGGTCGAGCCTCAGGACGCGGCAATGCCGTCGAGCTCGTCCCCGAGGGGGATCCCGCAGGCACCCGCCAGCGACGATGTCCCGATCGGATTCGGAGCGTGCGCGACGAGTGCGGCTCGGTTCATCTGGCCATTCAACCACACGCATGCGACGCTCGAAGGGTCGTGGGTTTGGGTAGCGTGCTGGCGTGGACCTGACCGACGGAAAGCGATCCGAGCTCCAGACGCGAGCCCGGCTCCTCGAGTACGCAACGATCGCCTGGAACGTCGGCGAGGCGGTGTTCACGATCACCCTCGGCATCATCGCCGGTTCCCTTGCACTCGTCGGCTTCGGGAGCGTGTCGATCATCGAGGTGTTCGCATCCGGTGTCGTCGTTTGGCACATCGGTGGCGGGCTCCACTCCCACAACGACGACGCCCGCACGGCCCGTGCCCTCCGGCTCACTGGCGGGGCGTTCGGTGCCCTCGCCGTTGCGCTCGGCGCCTTCGCCATTCGGGACCTCGCCACCGGGCGAGAGGCAGGCGAGTCGATTGTCGGCATCATCTATCTGGCCATCACGGCCGTCGTGATGTTCGGGTTGGCCATGGCCAAGCGACGGACCGCGGACGAGCTGGGTTCGGCACCGCTGCGGTCCGAGGCGGCGATGACGTTCCTCGACGGTGTGTTGTCTACGGCCACCCTCATCGGCCTGGCGCTCAACGCGTTCGTCGGCTGGTGGTGGGCCGATCCACTGGCTGCCCTTCTCGTCGGCATCGCTGCGGGGAGGGAGGCATGGGAAGCCTGGTCCGAAGCGGCCGAGTTCGACTAGACGGGGCCGTCGTCGTTGCGCCTCAATCCCGCTTGGGGCCGTCGAAGGCTCTTCATCTGCTCCGACGTAACGGAAGTCAGGTCCTGGTCACCTCGGGGTTTTGTTCGAGCCACACCACGTCCGTCGCGTCCGACCAACGACGACGAGGGGGAGTCGCTCACCATCGATGGCGCCGTCCTGCTCATCGACGCCGATCCGCGGATCGTCTCGGTACCCGAGCCGGAGTCGATCCGATCGCACCATTGACGCGATCGGATAGAGTGTCCACGTCGCAGGGGCCCGTCAGCGAGCCCCCGGTGCACTACAGAAGGGGACATCGATGACCTCTCCCAAGCCCGCCTCGACCCGGACCGCAGAGGCAAACCGCACGTTCCTCGACCGGCTTCCGTTCGATGACACCTCCGATTTCGACGACGCCCGACGGGGTCTGATCGCCGACACGCCGCACCGAAAGATCACCAATCCGGACGAAAGCGTGTCGTTCGACCTCGATGCCTATGGCTTCGTTCGGGGAGCGGAGGCACCCGACACCGTCAACCCGAGCCTGTGGCGGCAGTCCCAGTTGGTCGGGATCACCGGCCTCTTCGAGGTGGTCGAGGGGATCTACCAGGTCCGCAACTACGACCTCGCGGTGATGACGTTCATCCGCGGCACCTCCGGATGGATCGTGGTCGATCCTCTCGTCACCGCCGCACCCGCAGCGGAGGCTCTCCGAATGGTCAGAGAGCATGTGGCCCGCCCTCGGCCTCCGATGGTGGGCAGGCCTCGGACTGGGCGCCTCCCAGTCGAGGGAAGGCGTCGTGACAGCCGCCAGGGTGTCGATCGCATCCCATACCCGGGAGGCCAGGGCGCTGATCCCCGACTCGCTTCGGGAGCGCTCTGGCGCGTCCACGATCTCCATGCCACTCCACGGGGTGGTGCAGCATCTCGTTGCCGCCGAGGTCTTGATGGCGGGCATGCGGTCTTCTTGGGAGGCGGTCAGGGTCGCCAGTGGTGCGTACGACATCGCAGTCACGTCTGGCTCCTGGTGGGATGTCGCCCCACTGCCGATCATCGTGTCCGAGGCTGGCGGCGCAGCATCGACGACCGCCGTCGACGGAACCTACGACGCCCTGTTCTCGAACTCCCTTCTGGCGAGGGATGTTCACGGCGTTCGAGTCTCGATCTGATCATGCAGCGCCCGAGGACACCCAGATCGAACAAGCTCTGGCTCCCTACCCGGTGCCTCGGTCAGACACGTGGAGTTCGACGAGATGCGACGACCGGACCATCGTGTCGCCCGAAGGATGTCGCTCCCTGGCCGGCATCGGAATGCGGGACGGGCCGCACGTCGTCCGGCTCGATGTTGGCGTCGGGAAGCGAGCGACCGATGAGTACTCCATATTTCCCTAGTCGCTGACTCTGGAATTCGATACGATCGCTCCATGAGTTCCGACGCCCGCGCTGGAAGCCGATTCGAGTCGCACGTCCGATCGGGTGGCGCCGTTTCGGCTACGTCGTCACGATCGTCGTGAACGTCGTGGTGCTGTACGTCGCGAACAACCTCGTGGCGTGGGGTTGGTTCCCATGGCTCACGGCAGACTTCGACAAGGTCGTTCCGTACATCAGCGCGGCGATCCTCGCATCCATCGTTGTGAACGCGTTCTACCTCTTGTACGACGAGGCCTGGTTCAAGTCGATCGGTGAGGCCGCCAGCCTCGTACTGACCGTCATCGCCAACATCCAGCTGCTCCGTGTCTTCCCCTTTGACTTCTCCGCGTATGAGTGGAACTGGGATGCGATCGTCCGCGTGATCCTGATTCTGATCACGTTCGGGATGATCGTCGGGATCATCGCCCAGTTCGCGACGCTGGTCCGGGCGATCGTCGTCGGAAGCGACGCCTCACACCCCGCGCACTGAGTGTGCGAGTCCATGTGGGGCCCGTCTGCGGGGCGGGCCTCAGTCGGCAGGGACTCCGAAGCGCAGTGCCACGTAGCGGCGAACGACCTCGAGCTGTCGGCGCATCAGATCGGGGTCCTCCATCGCACGGGTGAGCAGGAAGGCGCCCTCGAACGTCGCGAACACGTGGTCGGCGAGTACGTCAGGGTCGATGTCGTCCGCGGGCGGATGGATCTCTGCGGCTGCCCGAAGCTTGTCTGCGAGCCTCCGCCGCCACGTGAGGACGGTGTCCACGATGACGTCGACAGTGCCGTCCTCGTAGAGCTGCTGTTCGAAGACGTACGAGACGTACAGGCAGCTCGGCTGTTCCGCCACGGTCTGATCGGCGGCCTCCTCGAACAATCGGATGAAGGTCACGACCTGGATCGCCGGATCGTCGCTCTCCTCCTCGGCGCGGGCGAGGTACTCCTCTAGGAATGCGATGTCCCCTGCGGCGTAGCGTTCCACGAGGGCCTTGGCGAGATGGTTCTTGGTCGGGAAGTGGTGGAAGAACGCACCCTTGCTCACCGACGCCTCGTCGAGGATCGAATCCACGCTCGTGGCCGAAAGACCGTGGTCGAGGACGAGGCGTTGGGCACCATCGAGGATGCGCTCACGGGTCTGATCTCCGCTTCTCGTCATGGGCCAACGGATAACGGCGACTTGAAACCGACTGGTTGGTATGCCTAAGATAGACCGACTAGTTGGTTTGTATGGAAGGAATGGTCATGTCAGACGGACACACAGCAACGGCAGCCGCACTCGACGAGCTCGCATCAGCGATGCAGGGCCACCTCGTGCGTGACGGCGATGGCGAGTTCGACGAGGCAAGGGCGGTGTGGAACGGGATGATCGATCTTCGTCCTGGAGCTGTCGCACGGTGTGCGTCGACCGAGGACGTGCGGATCGCTGTGCTCGCTGCCCAGGCCCTCGGGATGCCGCTCGCTGTGCGCGGCGGCGGCCACAACGTCGCCGGTTTCGGCACCATCGACGGTGGCATGGTGATCGATCTGTCGCCGATGCGCTCGGTGAGCGTCGACGCAGCGAGTCGTCGGGTTCGTGCCGGGGGCGGAGCAATGCTCGGCGACCTGGATGCGGCCACCCAGGCCCACGCCCTGGTCGTGCCGGCGGGGGTGGTCAGCGAGACCGGCATCGCAGGCCTCACCCTGAGCGGTGGCCTCGGATGGCTCCGTCGCAAGTGGGGCCTCACGTGTGACAGCCTCGTCGGCGCGACCCTCGTCACCGCGGCAGGAGACGTGATCGAGGTGAGCGAGGAATCCGACCCCGAGCTGTTGTGGGGATTGCGCGGGGGAGGGGGCAACTTCGGCGTCGTCACCGAGTTCGTGTTCGACGCGTACCCGCTCGGACCCGAGGTCGCCTTCGCGTTCACCATGTATCCCCTGGAGGCTGCTCGTTCGGTCATCGCCGATCATGAGCGGATCGTCGACGGTGGCCCTGACGAGGTGAGCACCATCGTGGTGCTCGGGCATGTGCCGTCGATGGACGACTTCCCCGCCGACATCCACGGGGTCCCGTACGTCGCGGTGCTCGGCATGTATGCGGGCGGTGTCGCCGAGGGCGAGGAGGCGTTGCGCCCGCTGCGCGAGCTCGCCGAGCCGTTGATCGACCTGTCCGGTCCGATGCCGTTCGTCGACGCCCAGAAGATCTACGACCCCGACTACCCGAAGGGTCACCGCTACTACTGGAAGTCGACGAACGTCGGTGCGCTCACCCCCGAGGCCGTGGACGTCCTGGTGGAGCGGACGCTGGCGGCACCCTCCGAGCACTCGACGATCGACATCTGGCTCAACGGGGGAGCCATCGCCGCAAAGGGCGACGACGACACGGCTTTCAGAGGGCGCGGTGTGCGGTACGTCGTGAACCCGGAAGCCAACTGGGAGCACGCTGCCGACGACGATCGAAACGTGAGTTGGGCACGTGGTGTACTCGGGGCCCTGGAACCCCACGCCACCGGTGGTGCGTATCTCAATTTCCCCGGGTTCCTCGAAGAGGGAAGGGACATGGTCGCGGCCAGTCACGGTGCGAACTACGGTCGACTCGCCACGTTGAAGAAGCGCCTCGATCCGGGGAACGTCTTCCAGCGCAACGCCAACATCGAGCCGGCGGACTGACCCGATCGATCCTGGCCCACATGTGCGACACGAACCGAGGTCCGAATTCACGCTCGGTGACGATGACGACCAAGTTGTGCGATATGGTGCCCCAAAGACGAACCAGGACTGGGCTGCGCTGCTACAGATGTTGCTCGGCTGCTCACCAGCCGATGCGGAGCTCGCCCACGATGCCATGTTCCCAGACGGGTACGACCCGCATGGCACGGAGGATGTCGCGCTCGTGCTCGTCGACCCGGCTGCCGATGGAGAGGATGTGCATGACTCTTGACTCGTGGGCCTACGACGGAGGGTGGATGGATGCCTGAATTCGTTTGGCACGGCGCCACGGACGTCGGGCGGGCACGCACCGAGAACCAGGACGCGGTGCTCCCCGATGGCAGCGGCGCAGGCACCCGAGCGATCGTCGCCGTCGCCGACGGTCTCGGCGGTCACCCCGGCGGGGACATCGCGAGCCGATGCGCTATCGAAGCACTCGTCGATGCTGATCCCACCCTCGGTGCGACCGAGCTCGTGCGGATCGCTCACGAGGCGATCTTCCACCGCATCGTCGCCGAGATGGACACTCGGCGCGAACTCATCCAGATGGCCACCACCCTCACCCTTGCGGTCCTCGGCAATGACGACATCATCGAGATCGGTCACGTCGGTGACAGCCGCGCCTACCACCACGACGGTGAGTCCCTCGTTCAGGTCACGGAGGACCACACGCATGGGATGGACCGGGTGACGGCAGGTGAGCTCACCATCGAAGAGGCGAAGGCGAGCCCCGACTGGCACGTACTGAGCAACTACCTCGGTTTCGAGTCGTTCCGCGTTGCCACCCACCGGATCCCCATGCACCTCGGGGATCGACTCCTGCTGTGCACTGACGGACTGTCCAACATGCTCGCCGACCACGAGATAGCGGCCCTCGTGGCGGCCGGCAGCCCTCCTGATTCGGCACGATCACTGATCGTGGCAGCGAACGAGGCCGGTGGGCTCGACAACATCTCGGTGGTCGTGGTCGAGGCCGTCGGGTGACACCGTCCCCGGGCAGAGGCCGATAGCCTCGTCGCCATGCGTGTTGCCGGACTCGACGTGTGGAAGGGTGGCTGGGTCGCGGTCTTCACGACCGACGGTGCGATCGAGCGAGTGGTGAGCTACCCGGACCTCGGCAGCTTCCACGCCGATGCCGACCAACTCGAGGTCGTCGGCATCGACATCCCCCTCGTCCTTCCGAGCACGCCACCACGAAGAGCCGACATCGAGGCCCGAGCCATCCTCGGCACCCGCCGATCGAGTGTGTTCAACGCGCCTCCTCTGGACGTCATCGAGCAGCCGACCTACCAGGAGGCACTCCGAAGGTCCAGAGAGCGACACGGGACCGGGGTGTCTGCGCAGAGCTATGCCCTGCGCACGAGGATCCTCGAGGCACGACAGTTCGCCCTGTCCGACGGCCGGTACATCGAGGTGCATCCCGAGGTGTCCTTTGCGACGATGGCCGGCGGACCGCTGCCGTTCGCGAAGAAGTCCTGGAACGGCCAGATGATGCGCCTCGAGCTCCTTGCGGATCACGGCCTGCGCCTTCCGTCCCCCCTGGTCGGGGATGCGGGCCTCGTCCCCGTCGACGACGTCCTCGACGCGGCGGCAGCATCGTGGTCGGCATTGCGCAGGGCGAGAGGCGATGCGGTGTGCTTGCCTGGGGATCCGGCCTCCGGCGAAGGAGCCATCTGGCTCTGAGGCCAAGCCGTCGACATCCAGTGGCACGTGTCGGAGCTCTACGGCCGCCTCGAGGGGATGCGCTGTTTGAACGGATGCTCCGGGCTGTGGCCGATCCCTGACGCCTTCGACGGCTGGGGTCAACGCCACGCCCTGCTCGACCCACGCGCCGAGACGGGGACCTGCAGAATGCGTGGTCCCCGTCTCTCTGCTTGGACGGTGGCGACTAGTCAGCGATGTTGAGCGAGCCGCCAAATCCGCCTTCCGGCAAGACCTTCACCCCTGTGATCGCTTCGACGTACTTCACCGTTGCGTGCGGTGTGCCGGCGGGAGCAAGCACGTCATTGTTGATGAGCGTTGCCCCGCTGTCGGTGACGTCGGTGCTCCCGAGTGCCGGAAGAGCGACCGCCAGGAGGAGAAGGATCAAACCAACAATGAGGATGGTTCGCATACCTCTCACCTCCTTTCACGTTCAGCGTCCCACTGCGGCATCATCGGGTGGTCACCGTCGGATCATCAGTCCCTCAACGCGCGGCCGATGCGTAGGTCGTGGTCGGGTCCCGGATCTCACGGGCGAGGTCGGCGAGGGCATGTCCGGGTGTCACCCCGAACTGAACCCAGAGGCGTCGACTCGCCTCGCCATAGACCCTCAGCGCGTCTCCGCGTCGATCAGACCGGATGAGCGCCGTCATCAGCTGGTGAGTGAACCGCTCCCTGGATGGATGCTCAAGGGCCAGGTACTCGAGCTCGGGCACCAATTCGTGGTGCTTTCCGAGGAGCAGCTGGACCTCGACCCGGTCCTCGATCACTCCGAGACGAAGTTCGGTCAGTCGCCGGATCTCCGGTTGGGCGAAGTCGGCGTACATGAAGTCCGCGTACGGTTGCCCCTTCCAGAGCTGCTCGGCGGCGATCAGGCAGCTCTCGGAGGACATGAGGTCCGAGCGTTGGAGCCGATGTCGACCTCGCACGATGAGCTGCTCAGCAGCACTCACGTCGAACTCACGATCGTCGAGGTACAGCAGATAGCCCGGCGGGTTGGTGATGAGTCGGCGATACGGTTCCCCGTGCTCCCTGCCGGTTTCCAAGACCCGTCGAAGGGTCGAGATGGCGACGTGAAGCGCATGATGTGCGGAGGCCGGTGGTTCGTCTCCCCACAGCTCGTCGACGATCAGGTCGGTCGGTACGACCTGTCCGAGGTGGATCAACAGGAAGGCGAGGACCATACGGGCCTGTGGCTTGCCGATGTCCCGGTCGACCCTGTTCACCAGCACCGACAGGGCCCCCAGGGCCTCCACCCTCACCGTCGGCGCGGCACTTCGTGAACCGTTACCCGGGTCCGTCCTCGCCGGCACCGGCGGTTCGCATGTGATGGTCATCGACGTCGCCCCCACGATCACGCGGGCTTCCGCGTGCGTCGATCCTCCAGGTAGTGGTCGAGCGCGCGGTCCCAGGCGTCGAACCGTGCGTTCAGTTCGATCACTTCGGCGGATTTCTCGTGTTCGACAACATGCTCCACGACACCCTCGATGGTGACCGCGAGAGCGTGCAGGCGATCGAGGACGTGATGTTCATGGTGTGGTACGCCGGTTGGCTCTCGATCACTGTCGTGGTGCTCGATACCCGGCTCGATGCCCTGGTTGGGCGGTGATTCACGGGCTGCGCCAAATGGTGGATGCTGCATCATCCCTCCCTTCGCCGTTGTGGAGGTGCCTTGATGTGTGGCATCTGCGCGCTTGCCTTCACTTGGTCTATGTCCGGACCCTCCAGAACTTCTCACCCTTTGCTGTGACAAGAGATGTGGAGAAGGATCGGTGGACCCGGACAGGACTGTGATGCGATTCTCGGTCAGCGTCGACAACTGGAAAACGGCCTCGCGGAGAGGTCACGCGGCTGTCGGTGGCTACTGGCCGATCCACACGGCGGCGACCTCGCTCAGGTACTCGCCGGTCTTCCCGAAGGCGATGACACGGTCGTCGAAGCGGATCACGTGGCTGACCATGGGATTGTGGCCCTCGAAGACCGGATCCTGACGATCGTGCAGAACCCAGGTCATTCCATGGTCGGCAGAGGTCCACAGCGCCAGCGCCAAGTCTTGCCCCGCGGCAACGGCACCATCCCCGAACCAGGCGATCGATACGCCAGGTGGAGGAAGCGATGTCCACTCCGAGCCCCGGGGATCCGACAGGGACCAGCTGACCCCGTCCGCCGAACGCCACAGCCCATTCCAACCGAATCCGATCAGGCTGCCGTCGATCGGGTCAACGGCCACGGATGCAATGATGAACTCGTCCTCGAGTTGGCCGAGATCGGTGAGCGTCCAATCACGGCCATCGACGGACACCCACACGGCAGCCCTGTTCTCGGCCTCGGTGATCGAGCTGTTCGCGTCGTCCTTCACCTGAATCCAGCCGACAGCCACATAGCCGGGGCCGCCTTCCACGACGTCGAACAGCATGGCCGACACGATGTCGCCGTCGGCCCTCAGGTCGGGATCGTCAACCGCCTCCCAGGACGATCCGTCTGGGGAGAACCAGACTGCGGCATTCAGGTCGTCCTGCCCGACCGCAACCCAACCCGGTGCGCCGGCCGCCAAGCCACTGATTTGCTCGAGACCATCACCCCCGAGGCTCGGAGCATCGACACGCGTCCACGCGATGCCATCCTCAGACACCCACACGGCGCCGTCGTTGGCGATGTTGCCTGAGGCCACGAACAAGCCATTCGCATACGCGACTGACCCGATGCCGGCCATCCAGGAAGGATGCTGGTCCGCATCCGCGGGCAAGGCGAATGACGGATCGTCGATGCGCTGCCAGGTCGCTCCGTCATCGCTGGCCCACACCACGCCCTTCGTCGGGAACCCGTCGACGAATCCCCCGCTCCCGACGACCACAACGCGCTTTCCATCGGTGGCCGCCCTCGAGAACGCCGCGTCCTCGAACATGGGATCGTGGGGGACACGCTCCCACGTGATGGGGAGACCGACCGGGGGTACGGTCGTGGTGGTCGAAGGCGGCTCCGTGGTCGTCGTCGTTGCGGCCGCTGTCGTCGGCGTCACCGTGGTTGTCGGTGGGTCTATGGGGGTCTCGCCCTCGGAACGGAGCCAGTACCCGACAAGGGTGGGAACCGCGAAAGTCGCCAGCACCGCAAGGGAAGCAGCAGCGGCGACGATGGCTGGCGTCCATCGGCTGCGCCTGATCTCACGGTCCATTGCCGGTTCGGTGCGATGCGGTGTGTCGGTAACGCCCCAGGATCCGACCTGGAGCCGCCGCTCGATCGACGAAACGATCTCCTGCGCCTGGGTGGGAGAAATCGGGTCGGTCGACAGGAGTGGGTTCGCCTCTGCCACAGAACGCCGTACTGCATCGAGGTCGATCATGGCGACCCCTCCTTCGGGATGCGGTCCGGGGCACTCCAGTCGCTGGGAAGCTCGGATGCGAGCCGTCGCATGGCTCGGTACATTCGTTGATCCACGGCGTGGGTCGAACACCCCATTGCGACGCCGATCTCCGCGTGGGAAAGACCCTCCCACTCGGCAAGGCGGAGAACTTCCCGATCATCCGGGCGGAGTCGTGCCATGGCCTGGAGGACCGCTTGGATGTGATCCTCTGGGACGACACGCTCTTCGATGCTTGGTTCAGACCGACGTGCGGTTGCAGCGACCTTCAACGTGAGGGCCTTCCGCCGGCGTTCACCTCGTCGTTGATTGGATAGCACACGTCGCGCGACGCCGTAGAGCCATGGGAGGCCGGACGTGCCGGCTGGCATGTCATTCCGTCGGCGCCATGCGACGAGGAATGTCTCGGCGGTTGCGTCCATTGCCGATTGCTCATCAGTTCGCCTTCTCAAGTACCGAAACACCTGCGGGTAGTAGCTGTGGTAGACGTCGCAAAACGCCTCCTCTTGCTCCGCTGTCGCGCTGGACCTCGAACTGAGCATGTAACTCCAACCCTATTCACCATGTGTCCGCCTGGCACCACGACCTCACAGCTGGACGCGAGCGCGAGGGCTTCCATGCGGCAGGTCGCGATACCGGGTGAGGCGGATGCATCTGCCGGACACACCCACATTGGAGGAGGAAGGAGGGAGAAATCATGAAGCGTTCATGGTTCGCACTCATCATCACCGTCGTCCTTGTGACGGCGATTGCACCCGCCTACGCGAAGCCAAGGCCACCGTCAACACCTCGCCTTTCCGTTTGGGTTCAAGCGGACCCAGCATGGGTTCACGAAGCCACCGACCGTATAGCGTTCACGGTGTACGTCGAGAACACGGCGAGAACCGCCGTTGACGGCGTCACGGTGACATTGACGGCCGCGTGGACCGAGACCTTCACCGTTGCCAGCATCGGCGCCGGTGAACGGGTGGCGATCACGGCGACCCCGCGAGAGGTCAGTGAGTTCGAGGAGTTGTCGACGTGTCCGGAGGAGGGTTGCACCCTTCCGATCCAGGCGACGGCCCTGTACGGAGGGCTCGTCAGCGAGGCCATGTCGACGGTGTTCCTCGAGGTCTACCCGTCATGTGGGTTCGTTGATGGCGTGGCGACGATGATCAACGGTCCGTGCATCTGGACTCCAGCAGAGCCTGGGGTGTGGACGGTATCGGTCCTGCCCATCAGCACGCGACCGACAGGTGTGCGCGTGACTGTCAGGGATCACATTCCCGGCAACTGGTGCACCCTCGAAGACGGGACGGGCGGGATCATCAGCGGTAGGTGGAAGGTCGGTGACGATCCGATCACCGGTCAGGTCTACCTGCCCGGGAGCGATGGTGTGCTCGGCAACGGTGTGTGCCTCGACGGCGGCATCGGGGGGAGCGAGTGGTTCCCCATCGGGAATCCAGAGTCGTTCTACGTCGTTGCCGACGGCCTGGTGTCGGTAAGTAGGAGCTGACCCCGTGCGACGTCGCGGCGTCGGCTGAGGAGAAACCAGGCCTCTGTGGCCCCCAAGGATCTCGAGTCAGCACTTGAGTCCCTGAAGGAGCAGTATCTGCCCACGGCAGATACTGCTCCTCGTTGTGGGCTCGATTGGCGCTCGACGGGAGGCGTTGGTCCAGTCCGTCAAGGCCGCATGGGCGTCTGTGCCGTTCAGTGCGAAGGGGAGGTCGATCGAGCCCAGATCAGCTGGCGGCATTCGGTCGGTCCCAGGGCGCCCACTCGTTCAGGGCGAGAAGCCCCATTCACCACCGACGATGATCGGTTCCTCCGATCCGTCGGGTGTTACCCCGTGCACGCTCACGGCAGGGGAGCCGACGACGAAGTCCACGTGGACGCTTGACTGGTTGAGGCCGACCTCGAGGCGTTCGTCGACGGTGAGCCCTGGGCCGCCCTCGAGGCACGTGGGATACGACGCACCGAGCGCGATGTGGCAGGCGTCGTTCTCGTCATAGAGCGTGTTGTTCCAGATGAGTCCCTCGGCGGCGACGGCACCTGATTGGGGCACCATGGCGGTCTCTCCGAAGCGTGCCGATCCCTCATCCGTCGTGAGGATCTGGTTGAGAGCGTCGCCTCCGCCTCCTGCGCCCCAGTCGACGACTACGCCCTCCGCGAGTTCGAGCCAGAAGTCGGTGATGAGGGTTCCGAAGTAGCTGAGCGGCTTCGTCGCCCTCACGCGGCCGCTCGCCTTGCCACGGTGCGGTGATGTGAAGACCTCCTCGGTCGGGATGTTGGGGGCGAAGCGGCGTCCCTTCGATGTGGTCGCCGCGCCTCCGTCCCACCTGACACGATCGGTGAGGCCGACCTCGAGTTCGGTGCCGGGTCCCCGGTAGCGCAGCGCGGCGTACCGTCGGCTGGTGAGGTAGTCCCGTCTCGCGACGAGGTCATCGAGGTGGATGCGCCACGCGTTGGCCGGGTCGGGCTGGTCTATCCGGCACGCCCGGAAGATCGCATTCCACATCAGCTCGGTGGCCTCGTCGAGGTCGGTGTCGGGGAACACGGTCGTCGTCCAACCCGGGACCGGCGCACCGATCACGGCCCATGGGTCCTCGAGTGCCATCTGTCCCGCTCGTGCGGGCAACAGGACCTGGTTGTTGCGCTTCGCAAACCCGCCGACGAGCGCCGAGTCGATTCCTGCCATCGAAGCCGGGTCCTCGGCGGAGACCCGCAGGTACGACACCCCGTCCTCGAACGCGAGCGCCTTGAATCGGCTCCGCTCCGAGACGGTCTCCGCCGCTGTCGCACCTCCGTGGGTGAACCGGGCTCGATCGATCACCGTGTCGAGCCAGAGGACCTCGACGTTGTCGGCCCCGCCCTCGTACGCAACTTCGACCAGGTCGTGGGCGAGGTCGGGGAGCGTTGTCGGGATCTCGATGAGCACGCGATCCCCAGGCTCGAGCCCGAGGCCGACGTGGATGGACACCTCGGCGTACTTTCTCATCATTTCGCGAGATGGCACAGCGTCTCCCTTCGATCGAGCGATCCGTGCGACCCTACCCAACTGCGGGCGGAGTGGCATGCAGGGAGGATCATGTGACGACGCAGAGTCCTGGGGACGTGACCGTCTTGACTTTCACGCAATGTGAAGATATATTCACTTATTGTGAAACAAGCGTCGAGGCTTCCGCTGTACCGCTCTCCCGAACAGGAGCGAATCCTTGCGGAGCTCTTCGTGTTCGCCGATGGACCCCTTTCGATCTCGGAACTCGCAACGAGGACGGGCACATCGCTCGGAGGAGCCCACAAGGAGGTCGAGCGCCTTCAGGCGGCAGGCCTGGTCCGTTCGAGCACAGCCGGTCGTTCCCGACTGGTCCAAGCAGATCAGGCGTCGCCGATCTATCAGGATCTTCGGTCCATGTTGCTCAAGACCTGCGGTCCCGAGAAGCTGCTGCGGGATGCCCTGGCTGACGTCGATGGGATTGACGAGGCGTGGATCTACGGCTCGTGGGCCGATCCCGCCGAGGCCTCGCCTGCCGACATCGACGTTCTCGTCGTGGGTCATCCCGACGTGGGTGAGTTGTACGACGCCGTGGCTGCCGTCGAGGAGAAGGTCGGCCGACCGGTGAACGTGGCGGTCCGTTCAGCAGATGAGTGGCGGGGAGCGGATGGCGGATTCGAGCAGACGGTCCGCTCGAAACCCAGGATCGTCCTCATATGACCTTCATCGATGATCTCTTGGCGGAGGGTCTTGTCGAGGCGGTACCCGTTGACGAGGTGATGGCGGCACAGTGGATCGCGGACAGTGGTCGCCACCTCGAGGCGTCTGAAGCCATACAGGGCATCGACCCGACAGGGGCGTATGTCCTCGCCTACGACGCTGCGAGGAAGTCGGTTGCGGCTGCCCTCCTGATCGAGGGGTATCGGGTTCGCAGCAGACCGGGTGCCCACCAGGCTCTCGCTCGCTTCGCACGACACCTCGCCGACGAAACAGGTGTGGCATCCCTCGAGAGGTTTGATCGGATCCGCCGCAACCGAAATCGCGCCGAGTACGGCTCGCGGACCTTTGGTGCCGCTGAGGTCGAAGAGGCGATCAGTACTGCTCGAGCCATCGTGGACGCCTGCGCCGTGCGAACCGCCGCCGACTGACGCGACGACTCCGACCCTTCTCAATGCGACCGGAAGGGACCGAACGGCCGGGTTGTCGGCGGGTGCGTCAGATCGCCCCTCGAGCCACCATCTCCTCGATGTGGCGCGTCATGGGCCACGCACCGTCGGACCAGTTCGAGATCACCGTATGGGTGACACGGCGATCCGTATGGCTGACGGATCGGAAGGAGATGCCGGCGTCGTATCCCTCCGAGACGACGGCATGGGATGAGGGACGCAGCCAGAAGCCGAAGCCGTACGCCTTGTCGGGATCGTTCCCGCCGTCATGGGGTGTCGTCATCGCGGCCACGCTCTCCGGCGAGACGATGGCGCCGCCCCAGAACGCCTGCCAGAGCCGATGGACGTCCTCGGCGGTCGAGAAGATGCCTCCGTCACCGCTTCCCAGCACGGGAAGGTGGAGGACGTTCGAGCGCAGACCCGTCGCCTCGAGATAGCCGATCGCCACGTCACCATCGAGTTCGTCGGTCCGTCGGAACGCCGTGGCAACCATCCCGGCGGGCTGACACACCCGTTGATCGACGAGATCGGGAAACGGTGTGGAGGCCGCACGCTCGGCCAGCAGCGCGAGTACCACGTAGCCGCTGTTGCAGTAGCTGAACCGTGTTCCGGGCGCGAACGCGGCCGGGTGGCCATCGAGGACGGCGAGGTAGTCCTCGGTCGCGGCGAGTCGGTGGACCGGCACGGGCATGACGAAGTCGGTCATCGAAGAGTGCTCGTCCTCATCGAGGTAGTCGCCGATCCCGGATCGATGGGACAGCAGATGCTCGATGGTCACCGCATCGTCGATGAGGGGGAGGTCGTCGCCGAGCACCTCGCGCGCCCGCGTGTCGAGGGAGAACGTGGCGTCCTCCACGAGCGACATCACCGTCAGGGCCGTGAAGGTCTTGGCACCGCTGGCGATCGCGAACACGGTGTCGATGCGGTTCGGGATCTCGTGGGCGCGCTCGGCGAACCCGTGCGCCCTGGCAACCACGACCTCTCCATCGACATCGATCCGCACGACGCCCGCGAAGTCATGCTCGGCGGCGGTCTCGTCGATCGATTGTTCGTTGTTCATCACGAGGACCACGCAGCTCGTCGAAGGTCTACCGGCAAGGATGGCATGGAGGTCAGCCCTAAGGCGATGAGCCGCGGCGTGGTCGGCCGGCTGCCGATCGGCGTGCCATCGCGACGGCATGGTTCCCTCCTGCATGCTCCACCCTATGCGCCTGTGACCGAATAGGCTGCAACCGTCGTCGACGTGGGAGGCTCCGGTGGTCACGTGCGGGAACTGCGGCACCGAGAATCCCTCGGGCCACACATTCTGTTCCCAGTGCGGCCACGCGCTGTCACGGGCATGCCCGTCCTGTGGAACCGCCAACGACCCCACGAACCGCTTCTGCTTCACCTGCGGCACGGGACTCGTGTCCGATGCACAGACGCCCGCGACCTCCTCCGCACCCGCCCCGAGGCCGGTCGATGATGCAGGAGAGCGGAGGCTCGTGTCGGTCGTCTTCGCCGACCTCGTCGGCTTCACCACCTTCTCCGAGCACCGCGATCCCGAAGACGTGCGGGCCATGCTCACGCACTACTACGAGCAGTGCAGGGAGATCATCGGGCGTTACGGCGGAACCACCGACAAGTTCATCGGTGACGCCGTCATGGGCGTGTGGGGAGCCGTCGCCGCACACGAGGACGACGCCGAGCGCGCGACGAGGGCGGCGCTCGAGCTCATCGGCATGGTCGCCGGGCTCGGCTCGGAGCTCGGCATCGCGGAGCTGGCGGCCCGGGCGGGGGTCCTCTCGGGCGAGGCCTCGGTCGGCTCGGGAGGCAACGCGCACGGCCTCGTCGTGGGGGATCTCGTCAATACGGCGTCGCGCCTGCAGTCGATCGCACCGCCCGGCAGCGTCTTCGTCGGCCAGTCGACCAGGGACCTCGTCGGATCGACCATCGAGTTCACGCCCGTCGGGGAGCAGCACGTCAAGGGCAAGGAGATCCCGGTGGCGGTGTTCCACGCCGTCCGGGTCCTGGCGCTCTCCACGGCCCGTCGGGGTGGAGAGCTGACGGATGGGCCCTTCGTGGGGCGCGACGACGAGCTGAGGATCCTCAAGGACCAGCTCCATGCCGCCGGTCGGGATGGCAAGGCCCGCATGGTGTCGGTCATCGGAGAGGGAGGCATCGGCAAGACGCGCCTGTCCCAGGAGCTCGTGCGCTACATCGATGGCATCACGGAGGACATCTACTACCACAGTGGACGATCCCCCTCGTACGGGGACGGTGTCACGTTCTGGGCCCTCGGCGAGATGATCCGCCACAGGGCAGGCATCGTCGAAGGGGAGGATGCGGCCAAGAGCCGCATGAAGCTCCGGACCACCGTCGCCGAGTTCGCTCCGACCGAGGAGGACCAGCGCTGGATCGAGCCGCGCCTCGCCGCTGTCATCGGGCTCGCGCCGATGCCACCCGGCGACAGGTCCGAGCTGTTCGCCGCGCTTCGTGCATTCTTCCAGGCAGTCGCCGGCAGCGGAACGGTCCTGATGGTGTTCGAGGACCTCCACTGGGCAGATGACGGCCTGCTCGACTTCGTGGAGGAGCTCGTCGAGCGCACCACGAACCACCCGATCCTCGTGCTGTGCCTCACCCGGCCCGAGCTCCTCGACCGACGCCCCGACTGGGCGGCAGCCCGCAAACGCAGCCTCACCATGCACCTCAGCCGGTTGGACGAGGCATCGATGCGCCTCCTCGTCGCAGGACTCGCTCCGGGCATACCTCCTTCATTGGCCGACCGCATCGCCGAGCGCACCGCGGGCATCCCGCTCCACGCCGTCGAGTTCGTCAGGATGCTGCTCAACACCGGCCAGTTGGTCCGCGAGGGGACCGAGTTCAGGTTCATCGGGTCCGATGACCAGCTGTCGATCCCCGACACCGTCAGCGCCATCATCGGAGCTCGCCTCGACCGCCTCGATGCCGTCGACCTCGCAGCCATCCAGGACGCGGCGGTCCTCGGGCTGAGTTTCACGCTCGCCGACCTCGCGGCCGTCCGAGGCGTCGTGCCGGAGGACATCGAACGGCGGCTTCGGGACCTCGTCCGGCGGGAGATCCTCGAGCTGGAGGAGGACCCTCGCTCGCCCGAGCGGGGCCAGTACCGCTTCGTCCAGAGCCTCATCCGAGAGGTCGCCTACGGCAGGCTGTCCAAGTCCGAGCGGGTGGGTCGTCACCTCGAGGTCGCGAAACGGTTCGAGGAGCTCGACGACCCCGAGCTCGCCGGAGTGATCGCCAGCCACTACGCCGACGCAGCGGAGTCGGATCCGAACAACGCCGAGCTGAGGGACCGTGCCCGCACGGCGGTCGTCGCCGCCGCCGGTCGTGCGGCGACCCTGCATTCGGACAAGCAGGCGGCAGACCTCTACCTGCGTGCCATCGAGATGACCGAGGATCCCGACGATGCCGATCGGCTGCGGTTGCAGGCGATGGAGTCGATGCTCAGTGCGTCCTTGTTCGACGAGTCGGTCGCCATGGGATGGGCGGTGCTCGACCGAGCACGCGCCGAGGGCAACACACGGTTGGAGATCCTGGCAGCCACGGCGCTTGCCAAGATCCTGGCGACCGGGTTCGAGTCGGACAAGGCGGTGGAGGTGATCCTGCCCGTCTACGAGGTGACGCCGCAGACCCCCGATGTGACGTGGGCCCGTCTCGCCGGGGAGACGTCCAGGGCGCTCATGCTCGTCAACCGAGCGGCGGAGTCCGTGGTCATCGCCGACGCGGCCATTCCCGTCATGGAGCAGCTCGACCTCACCGAGGAGCTGCTCGAGGCCCTCGTCAACAAGGGCTCCTCCCTCGCGAATTCCGGTCGATGGATCGAGGGATCCGCCATCCTGCGTGGTGCGGCCGATCTCGCCGGCAGGCTCGACATGACGATCGTCAAGCTGCGCGCCCTCAACAACCTCCTGTTTGCCACGCTCAACGACAACCAGGTCGACCGTGAGACCAGCGAGGAGATCGCGAACCTCATCCAGAGGCTCGGGGACCAGGCATGGTCGGAACGGTTCTCGTACGTGCTCGCCGATGAGTACACGTTCGCCGGGAGATTCGACGAGGCCATGGTCGAGATCCACAAGGTCCTCGACACCGCCACGTGGGAGTTCATCCGGGACTCGGTGGAACACTTCGAAACCCGCATTCGACTCCTCCGCGACGGGGTCGACGATGAAGGCCTCGCCAGCCTCATGGCGTTCAACGAGAAGTACCAGACGACCGACGACCCGCAGCTCCTCCAGCACATCGCGTTCGGCACACAGTGGGACCTGATCCTGGCCGAGGACTATGCGGGCGTCGTCGCCATCGCAACGGAGATGCAGGGCGCCGACATCGTCTATCCGACGATCGCCGAGGCCGGCATCCTCGCCGCAGCGGTCGTCGGTGATCGGGATGCCCTGGAGCGGTTCACGGATCACATCGTGGCCGAGTATCCGCGCGGGCGTGCATGTCGTGGCCTGATCGGGATTGCCACGGCCTTCGGTGCGGCGCTTCGAGGCGACACCGATGAGGCGATCGCCGGGTTCGCCGAAGCGGACGATGTGTGGGTCGACGTCATGGACCCCACCCGTGTGGCCTTCGCGAGGGCGACGATGGCGATCCTGCTCGGTCCCGATCAGCCGATGGGGGTCGCGTGGGGTGAGCAGGCGAGGGACTTCTTCGCCGAGCACGGCATGAAGGCCTATCTCGACGGCATCATCCAGCGTGTCCCCGCCGCTTCCTCGGCGACCGAACTCACCGGCTGATCGAAGCGTGCCAGACACCACCAAGATCGCGCTGTCCACCTGCGCCGCAACGGCGACGCGTCGGACTGCATACGGGTCTTCGGGATCCCTTCGTCGCTTGTGGACCGTGCGACGGTGCCATCCCGAACGAAGCGCGTCCGGGCATGGGACAATGGGACCCCTTGGAGAAGTGACGTGGCGAGCCCTCCCGAACTCAGGTACACGACGAGTGACGGCATTTCGATCGCATATCAGGTGGGTCCGTCCAATGGCCCCGACCTCGTATACGTGTCGGGATGGGTATCGAATCTCGCCTTGATGTGGGACGACCCGTACCAGGGTTCGTTCGTCGATCGACTCTCGTCTTTCTCCAGATTGATCACGTTCGACAAGCGAGGCGTCGGGTTGTCGGACCGCGTCTCGCTCGATGAACTCCCGACGCTCGAGCAGCGCATGGATGACGTGCGGGCGGTGATGGATGCGGCGGGGTCGGAGTCCGCCTACCTCTTCGGCCATTCGGAGGGTTCCGCGATGAGCGCGCTCTTCGCAGCGACCTACCCAGAGCGAACCGACGGTTTGGTGCTGTTCGGGGCGTTCGCGTCGCGTGTCCCGTCGGAGGACTATCCGTGGGCGCCGAATGACGTCGAGCGTGGGCTATTCGCCGAGAGGATCGAACGCAGCTGGCCGGACCCGGGGATGCTCGAGGACCGGGCACCGTCGCTGGCAGGCAACGCCGACTTCATGCGCGCGTTCGGGAGGTACTTCAGAGCGGCAGCGAGTCCGATGGCTGCGCAGGCGTTGTACGTGATGAACACGCACACCGATGTCCGCGCCATCCTGCCCTCGATCACCGTACCGACGCTGATCATCCACGCAGACGGGGACCGGATTGCGGCGGTCGAGGGGGCGAGATACATGGCGTCGGCCATTCCCGGCGCCCGGATGATCGAGCTCGATAGCCCGAACCATGTTCCCTGGGCCGACGATGCTGAAGTCGTCCTCGCCGAGATCGAGGAGTTCGTGACCGGCACGAGGCCCGAGCCATCCTTGGACAGGGTGCTCGCCACGGTGCTGTTCACCGACATCGTGGACTCGACCGCCACGGCTTCGGCCATGGGCGATGCCCGATGGTCGCGACTCCTCGCCGAACACGATGCGATCTGTCGCGACCTCACCGAACGGCATCGGGGGAAGGCGATCAAGTCCACGGGCGATGGCATCCTGGCCACGTTCGATGGGCCTGCTCGGGGCGTCAGGTGCGCCCAGGCCATCGGCGAGGGCGTCCAGGGTCTCGGCATCCGCATCCGTTCGGGGCTGCACACAGGAGAGATCGAGATGCGCGACGGTGACATCGGCGGAGTCGGCGTGCATATCGCCTCACGTGTCGAGGAGGTGGCAGGGCCCGGGGAAGTCGTCGTCTCGAGGACGGTGAAGGACCTCGTCGCGGGCTCCGGAATCACCTTCATATCCCGAGGTGTCCATGACCTGAAGGGCGTCCCGGGGGAATGGGAGCTGTTCACGGTCTCGGGGTGATCCCCTTCCAGCATCCGTGATCGAGTCCGCGACGGAGCCCTCCGGTGTCAGTTCCCTCGAGCCTGGAGGCGTTCGAGCGTCGACGCGGCAGACGTGATCTCCATGTTGGCGGCAGCCTCGTTGCCGAGCGTGCGGTGCGCCTCGCCGAGGCGGAGGCGGGAGTGGGCGGCCTCATAGGGCATTTGGAGCTCGGCCCACGTGCGAGAGGACTTCTGGAGGTACCCGACTGCTGCTGTCGGGTCGCCGTCGAGGAGGGCGAGCGAGGCCCTTCGGTCGACTGCCGCGGCTCGCATGGCTGCGGAGTGGCAGAGGTCGGCGACCTCGTCGAGCTCGTTGACGAAGGACCGTGCCTCGTCGAAATGTCCGAGGGCGATCTCGATGTCGATCAGAGCCGGGAGGTGCTTGGCTCGTTCGAGGGGCTGCGCGCCCCGCACGAGGGCATCGAGCAGCAGCTGCTCTCCTCCTGCCGCATCACCTCTGGCGAGGCGGAGCTCGGCCATGCCTGGCAACGGGGTGAAGCCATGTTCGTGGGCAGACCCGAACTGACGCTCCGCTTCGTCGAGGTGCCCTGCCCTGAGCGCGACCTGGCCCATCTGGTAGAGCGCGGCACCGATGATGGGGGTGAACCCGGTCAGCTCGTCGACCGCGCGATGCAGGTCCGCCGAGGCGGCTTCCCAGTCACCTCGCAACCACTTGAGCTCGGCGCGGAACACGCGACAGATGCCCGGATATGCCGAATCGGAATGCTGGCTGCACCATGCCTCGGCAGCGTCGCTCCACTCGCTGGCTCGCTGGTAGTCGGCGACCTGCTCACAGACCGCGAGCATGTTGCAGTAGTTGCGGCCGGTCGCATCGGGATCGAGTTCCCCGGCGACGGCGGCGACCATCGACTCGTCGACGAGTGCCATGCCCTCGTCGACGTGCCCCATAGCCACGAGGAAGCGCCCCTTGTCCATCAGCCCGAGCGCCTCGAGGCTCCGATTCGAGAGCTCGCGCCCGACGGCGATGACCTCGTCGGCGAGCTGGAGCGCCGCATTCGTATCGCCCCCGGACTCGAACGCGCTCACGCTCTTCCAGCGAAGGAGGTAGCCGTGCGCTGTGGTTCCCGGGGCGTCTCGCACGAGGTGCTCTGCCCTCGAGAGCCATGCCCTCGATACCGCCGTGGCGAGTCGGTACTTGTAGAGAAAGGCGAGATCCAACGCCGTCAGAGCGGCTGCCTGGTCGTCGCCTTCCCGCGTGAGCAATCCATAGGATTTCTCCTTGATCGTCACGGACTCGTTCGCGTGGCCCGTCCAGTATGCCGCGTCACCGAGACGTTGCAGATCGCCGGAGTCGAGCTCGATCACGTCGCCAGCGGCGCTCAGAGCCTCGTAGGCGGCTACCCACCGCTGTGCCGCGTGGGCTTGGCGCCCCTCGGCGAGGAGGTCGGCCGCATCGCTCACGGCGCTCGACGATCGCAGGGGAGGGAACTCGTCGACGAGTTGCGGGTGGTTTGGCTGAAAGACGTGCTCAGGCCGGTCGAGGTCCTTGAGCACCTGGGGTCCGAGGTCGGCGAGGACCACATCCGGCGGAAGGTCGGATTCGAGCAGCTGGCGGGTCGCAGATGACAGCAGGATCTGCCCACCGTGCCCGATCGACAGCAGCCTCGCGCAGCGATTGAGCGGAGGACCGAAGTAGTCGCCGTCGCGCTCGTCGGCATTGCCGGTGTGAATGGCCATCCGAACCCGAAAGGGCGCGACGTCACCCCAGTCCGCCTCGGCGATGGACATCTGGATATTCATCGCGGCGTCGAGCGCGTCGCGCGGTGAGGAAAACGCCGAACAGAATTCGTCACCTGCGGTCGTGAAGATGGCGCCGCGGTGCGTCTCGATCGCCGTGCGCACGATGGCGTCGTGGCGTGCCATCGCATCCCTCATGGCGTCCCGGTGCTCCTCCCAACGGCGCGTGCTGCCCTCCACGTCGGTGAAGAGGAACGTGACCGTACCGCTGGGATTGGATGTCATCGACCGGTCCATCAAGAGAAGGGCAACGGTAGCAAACCCGAGCAGGCCGCGGCGGCAGAACTCACACGCTCGACTGCGACGGCCTCCTGATCGTCGGCAAACCGGATGGCATCCCTCGCTTCCCGGTCGTGCAGGACGCCGTCGACATCGAGCAACACGAGCGGACGGGGTTCGGTCACGCCTCTCCGTCGAGGGACTGACGCAATACGGCAAGGCCCTGGGCGACCTTGGTGAGGGTGACGAGATCGGATTCGTCGAGGGTGTTGGCGAGGGCGAGGAGGAGGCGGCGGGTCTCGATCGAGCTGGGGGAGCCGTGGGTGGCGACCCGTGCCTCGAGGCGTTCGCGGAACCGCTGCTCCTGGCGTTCGATGATGTCCATCACCTCGTCGGTGAGGGGACCGTCCGTCGCTCCGCCACGGTCGAGCCTTGCATCGACGAGGGCGAGCAGTTCCTTGGTCTCGAGGCCGAGCCGGTTGGCGATCACGCGCAAGATCTTGGTGGACGGCGCCTTCGCCCCGTTCTCGATCGCCGAAAGGTAGGAGTAGGAGATGGACGAGGCATCGGCGAGTTGTTGCCGGCTCATCCCGACGTCGGTGCGGCGCACCTTGATCGTGTGGCCGAGGGCGGCGGACCACTCCTCGGTGCCCACGGACGGTGTCTCACTCATGGCGCGCATCCTATACCCTCGACATCCAGAGCGCTACCTTGAGAATAGGTATTGACACAAATAGTAGAGATATGCTACTTTCCGTGTCGTGACGACTACCAACACCACACCCCATGAGACCATCGAGTTCCCCGCCACGACACTCCCCGTCGGGGCGACCCCCGCCGCCTTCGGGACGTCGTGGGACGACGGTCCCTTCTTCTACGGCACCGCCGAAGGGCCGCAACAGACCGAGCCAGGCAAGTCGATCGCCCTCAAGTTCCCCGATCACACCGCGGGGCAGCTCGCCGAGCTCGCGGCGGCGACCGACGACCTGGCGGGGCGTGTCTCGTATGTGGAGGTCGTGAAAGGGTCCGTGTTGGACGACGACCTGGCTGCCCTGTCGGATCTGGGCGTGGGGCGCCTCGTGCTCGGGGCAAAGAGGCGCGGGAAGTCGTTCGACGATCCCAGGGACCTCACCATCGGGGACATGTCCGCCGTCCACTCCCTTCTGTCCCTCGAGGCGAGCGGGGGTGGGTTGACCGACCGTCACCTGGCGTCGCTCGGCAATCCCGGGATGCTGCGGATCCTCACGCTCGACTCGATCCCCGTGGAGGCAGCGACCCTCACCCGGTTCCAGTTCCTCGACGGGTTGATCGTGGCTGGCGTCGAGGGCTTCGGGAAGGACCTCGGATTCGTGCGCACGAGGTACCTGCGGCTCCTCGGAATCCGGTTCAGCGATCTCACCGCCGACCGACTCGCCACACTCGGTACCGAGGCGCGCCTCGAGATACTCGATGTGGCCTACAACCCCGGCCTCGGGCCCGATCTCTCCGCGGTCCCCGGCGAGGAGCTCACCTTCCTCGACATCTCGACGACGGCGTGCGACGACACGAGTCTCGCCACCCTCGACGCGCCGTGGCTCGACCAGCTCGCAGCCCAGTGCACAGGCATCACCGACGCCGGCCTCGACCACCTGCCAGCTTCCCTGAAGAAGCTCAATCTCGCTGGCACCGACATCTCCGACGAGGGCCTCGAACGCATCGCCGCACAGGCGCGGTCGCTGTCCGAGCTCGACGTGCGGGCGGCCGCAGGGATCACTCGGGACGGGCTGCGGCGGTGGCTCCCGGCCCTCGAGCACCTCCGTGTGCTCGGTGTATCTGCCGACCTCCTCGACGGTGACCTCGCCCGCGAGCTCGATGCCACCACCGGACTCGAGCACCTCATCATCGGGGGAGGGTCGAGCGACAACGATGGTTGGGCCGAGGCGGTCGACATCATCGGCTCGGCGACGATGGCAGGGGTGCCCGTATGAACGCCCCTCCGACGCCCCTTCGCAGTCTGACCCCGGAACAGGTTTCGACGATCAGCAGGGTCATCGCCGAAGGCGGCAGGGTGGTGGCGATCACCGGCGCCGGTGTCTCCGCCGAATCCGGACTGCGCACCTACCGCGGTGACGGTGGCCTGTGGACCGAGGAAGGCATGTCCGCCATGACGATGGCGACCGCTGCCTACTTCGTGCGCAGCCCGCAAGAGAGTTGGGAGTGGTACTTCAACCGCAGGATCGAGGCACGCCGGGCATCCCCGAACCGCGCACACCATGCGGCCGCCGACCTCGCCCACACCCTCGGTGACCGCTTCACGCTGATCACCCAGAACATCGACCGCCTCCACTACCGGGCCGGAATGCCCCTCGAATGCCAGGTCGAGATCCACGGCCACCACGAGGGGATGCGTTGCGCCGGGGAGTGCATCGGGGTCGAGGCGATCCCCGATCGCTTCGATGCATGGACCGAGCAGGACACGCTCACCGACGCCGACAAACAGCTCCTCACGTGCAGCCGGTGCGACGACCTCATGCGCCCCCACGTGCTGTGGTTCGACGAGTTCTACGACGAGACCCATTACGGCATCCACACCGCCCAGGGAGCCGTGGCAAGGGCCTCGGTCTGCATCACCGCCGGAACGTCGGGAGGCGTACCCATCGCCGAACGGCTGGCCACCATCGCTGCCAAGGCAGGGGCGACCCTCATCGACGTGAACCCGGTCGACAACGCCCTCCGACGCCTTGCGCTCGACCGAGGTGGTCACGCGCTCGAGGGATCCGCAGGCGAGGTCCTCCCCGAACTCGCCGCCGTCGTGCGCCGTGTGGTGGCGCCATGACGTCATGGACACCGACCGAGGAACGCGAGCTCGGCCACTACACGCCGGTGAAGGGCAAGGCGGCGTTCCCGCAGGTGCCGAAGAGCCTGGGTCGGTACGTCAACCTGATCACCGTGGCATCCGGGCCGGCGAACGGCGACGTGCCGAGACGTTCCCAGGTCGTCGCCGAGTTGGCGATGGCCCTCGCCCACATGGGCAAGTCGGTGCTCGTCATCGACACCGATGAGCGAGGGGATGTGTACGAACGACTCGGTGCTGCGCCGGACCTCCGCCCACCGGACCTCTACACACACGTGGTCCGCACGGGGCTCGGGACGCGACTCCCCACACCCCGACCGGGGATCTGGATCGCACAGGGCTCGATGACCAAGCACACGACAGACCGAGGTTTGCGAGCCTTCCTGCGCAGGGCGCGCCTCGACTTCGATTACGTGGTGGCCAGCGTCTCACCGACGACGAACTACGTCTATCGCTTCGGATTCCACTCCGGGCTCCTCGTCGTCGTTGACCCGTGCACGGGACCACTGCTGTCGAGCACGGCGGTTCGCGCGGCGTTCGATAAGCTCCGAATCGACCTTGCACCCGAGCTGTTTCTCCTCCTGCGGGATCCGCAACGAGACGACACCGTTGCCGGGACCCGCAGGCCCGCGACATACCGACTCGGATCGTCCGGCGAGCCCGTCGTTGCCTGGGAACCCCTCCCACCCGGTGAGGCCCTCACACCCGATGACCCCTTGGACGCCGAGGCGAACGCGAGGGCCGCGGCGGTGATGCGACTTGCCTCGGCGATCGTGGACCGGTCGGGTGCCGCCAACCGCGCAGCGGAGGTCGCCGTCGACCCGGACCAGTTCAGACCGCCGACCCGGAGCTCATGGAGCACTGCCAATGCCCCGACGCCCGTGGAGGCCCTGGGTCGCTCCCTCGACCGCCCGAGCTCGCACGGCTGCAGTGTCCTGTTGTGTGGGCGGCGTGCGTCGAGGAGGACGGTCTTCTGCAAATACCACCTGCCCGAACGGGCGAGAATCCCGCGGTACAAGGTGGGGCGGCCTGGTGTCGAGGTCACGTGGAACGCAAGGTGCCAAGCCTCCGGATGTTTCAACGCCTGCCAGGCGAGGTCGGCGCACTGTTGGACGCACGAACGAGCGCTGTATCCCGAACGAGTGTGCAGGGTCCCCGGGTGTGCCGATGGGGCGAGTGATTTTGAGCGAGGTGGGATGTACTGCTGGGAACACAACGAGGAACACAACCCGCACTACCCGTACGCGAGCTCCCGTGATCGCCTGACGTCGTGGCTGATACTCCTGGTGATCTGGGTGGCCCTGGTGCCGGCCATCGTCTGGGGTGTCGTCTTCGCCTTCCAGTTCCTCACCCTCGACGTCCCTCTGTGCCGCCTGTACGGCATTGACTGGGGATGGTTTGGTCCCGAATGCCACCTGTGACCGGGGCAGCCGGTCTCGCGACCAGGGCGATGCAGCGATGCGTTCGAATCGCATGACCCAAGCGCCGGATCGCTCGCGACGGACCCATTGACTTGGCACCTGGCGTTCTTCACGATGGCGACATGGTTGAGATCGGAATCGGGGACGCTCGGAAACAATTCTCACGGCTCCTGCGGCGGGTCGCCGCGGGCGAAGACGTCATCATCACCCGTGGTGGCGAGCCCATCGCACAGCTCACGCGTATCGGCGCCCCTCGCGGTCGAGTGATCGGCGTCGATGTCGGCCGGTTCACCGTTCCCGACGACTTCAACGCACCGGTCGTTGGTTGGGGGATCGAACCGTGAAGTACCTGCTCGATACGCAGGTCTGGCTCTGGATGCAGGCTCAACCGGAGAGGATCGGCCCCGCTGCGTTGACCGAGATCTCCAACGAGCGAAACAGCTTGTTCCTATCTGCCGCCAGCTCGTGGGAGATCGCGGCCAAGGTCCGGGTCGGCCGTCTTCACCTTCCCCAGATCCCGCCGATCTACGTCCCGGACCGCATGCGAGTGAGCGACGTCGAGGGTCTGGCGGTCGAGCATCAGCATGCACTGGACGCCTCGATGCTCGACGATCACCACCGTGACCCCTTCGATCGGATGATCATCGCCCAATCGGCGACCGAGGACATGCCTGTCATCACCGCGGATGTCACCTTCGGCCGGTACGACATCGAGGTGCTCGACGCACGACGCTGACCCTCCGTCAGCACCGAGTCTGTCCCGTTCGTCAGGAGGGGATGACCCGTGCATCGTGCCGGATGTGGACGGAGTCTGGCGAAGGTCAGTGCCCGAGCAGGAAGTTCTTGACTCCCGCAACGGCGAGCCCGAGCACCAGCACCACGCCACCGATGATCATGGATTGGCCCCTTGACCGTCCGCTTGCTCGCGCCACGGCGAAACCAGCGGCGCCGATGATGAGGGCGGGCACGAAGCTCGTCGCCGCGATATCGCTGGCATCGGAGACCACCAGCACCGGGATCGTGCATAGGGCAGCCACAATGACAGCACCGGCTATCTGGGCGATCCCGATGCGGACGTCCTGTCTGGATGCTTGGCCCCCACCGTAGACACCGGCGCTCAAGCGGAAGGCGAACCAATGCGCAACGGCCAATCCGAGCGTTGTACCCCAGATCAGACCAACAAGGGCAATGCCGTGGACACCGCCCTCGACATGTCCATCGGCGCCCTCCTCTCCTGACGGGAGCGCGGTGAATGCCGCAAGGAGCACGATCGACACATAGAGCGCCATGATCGTGGCCTCACGCAGAATCTCGATCCGCTCTGCGTCGGCTCCGCCTGATCGGACTGGATCGGACACCGGAGCATCATCGCCTCGCCCAGCCTCGTGCACGAACCCTCCAGGATCCCGACATTCGGGCTTGCATACCGTGGACGCATTGTAGACCCACCCATACCAGCCCAGCTGATCGGGTCGAGGAACCTTCGGTCGGTACGACATCGAGGTGCTCGAGGCGCGACGCTGACCGTCCGTCCGAAACCGTCCCTTTGGTGAGGGGGAATGACCCCGGACTTCGACACGGGCGGTGCCCGTGCGGCGGCTCCTGAGCATCCCGGTTGGGTTGACGAGAGATGTCAGAGTGTGATAGAAGTGACACATGACCTCCCTCATGTCAACGATGAATGAGCAGGGCCGCGTCGTGATCCCTGCCGCCATTCGCCGGGCGATGGGCATCGCCGGGCGGACCGACCTCATCTTCCGGTACGAGGACGGCCAGTTGGTTGTCGAGACGATCCAGTCCGCGGTGGCTGCGGTCCAAGACGTGGTCGCCGAGTACCGCCCGTCAGGAGTGTCGCTGGCCGACGAGCTCATCGCCGAGCGGCGGGCGGAGGCGGCAGCGGAGTGACGATCGTCGATGCGTCGGCGGTCCTCGGGCTGCTGTTCGGCGAGGCCCGTGCGAACCCCGTCGTCGGCTACCTCTCGGACGCCGGGATCTCGACGGTGAACCTCAGTGAGGTGATCGGGAAGCTGGCCGGCGTGGGCATGCCGCCGGCCATGGCAACGGAACTGATCCATCGGTTGAATCTGCACATCGTCGACTTCGGAGAGGAGCACGCGACGATCGCCGGCGGACTCATGCCTGCGACGTCGCACCTCGGTCTGTCACTCGGCGACCGAGCCTGCCTCGCCACCGGCCTCGTCGCCGGAGACCGGGTCGTGACCCTGGATCGCGCATGGTCCGAAGTGCACCTCGACGTGCCGGTGGTCGTTCTGACCTGATCTGGGAAGTGCCAACCCGTCGCTTCCACATCGACGGCGCGGGTAGCGATTGGCTCCTGGTTCCATTCGGTCTGCCGGAGAATCTGCTACTCCGTGACGATCGCTCCAAGAAGGTCGATGAGCTCGGTGCTTCCATACATCGTTCGTGGCCGTCCCTTCGTCCGTCGGGAGAAGGAGCGCTCGGTGAGGACACCCGCTGCCTGCAGTCGTCGGAGCGCTTCGTTCGCGGCTTGCCTGGAGACGTCGTACCGGCTGGCAACGGTGGTTGTGTCGACGAGAGGATGTTCTGCGAGGTCGTCGATGATCCGTGAGGCGGCCGAACCAGCGCGCGTCGTGCTGCGAGAGCGGAGGTGGTCGAGCAGGGTCGCTACCTGGTCCTGTGCGGACGTGGCCCAGCCGACGGCCATGACCAGCGAGGTGGCGCCGAACTCGATCCAAGGATCAATGTTGCCTTCTTGGAATCGACGTAGTCCCTCGATGTAGTGGTCCTTGTTGCGGCTCCACGGCACGGACACGGGGACCGGAGTGGATGTGCCCGCTCGGTGGGTGAGCACGTGCTGGAGAAGCATGCGGCCGACGCGGCCGTTGCCGTCGGTGAAGGGGTGGATCACCTCGAATCGTGCGTGTGCGATGAGCGCCTGAACCACTGGCGCGATATCGGTGCGCTCGAGGTATCGGAGGAGGTCATGCAGCAACGCTTGCACCTGGTCCGGATGGGGAGGTATGAACTCGGCGTTGCGTGGGCCGAACCCATCGCCTCCGATCCAGTTCTGGGCGGTCCGTAGGTGCCCCACTTCGGGCACGCGCATCCGGGGGTGCCCCTCCAGGAGCGTCCGGTGCCATCGAAGTATGTCGTCGATACTCGCCGGATAGGGTGTCTCCAGGGCATCCCGCAGCCCTTCGAGGTTGCCGACGATGCGCTCGGCGATGGGGTCCCGGAGTTCGCCAGGATCAGCGACCTGCGCCTCGAGTATGCGTCGCGGCCCGACGGTGAGATCCTCGATGATCGATGAGGCACTCGCCTCGGATCGGAAGATCACGGATGCGGTTCCGGCCAGCGGCAGTGAAGGTGCCGCTTCCAATCGCCTGTGACGCCCTGGCCACCGCAAAGGCACTGGCCTCGGACAACGTGACCTCCATGCCCGCGATCGGTGTGGCATCGTATGGCTCGTAGTCGTACGTGCGACCGAGCTGGTCTGTCCAGGTGCGGCTTGGCATCCGGAGTCCTTTTGTCAAGGTTAGATGACTCTATCTTGACAAAAGGGGAGGGAATGTCAAGGTAGTTGTCCTCCCGTGTGTGGTGGTGCGGGTTCAACCCGTCCCTTTTCACCAATACCGTTGGATTCCGCCCCTCACCGGGGCGCATTTCTTCATGGCCATCGAAGGACGTCTGGGCGTCACACGGCGTCCACGGCCCGATCGCCCGCACCGTGGAGGATGTCGCGCTGTACATGGCGGCGACGGCCGGTCCCGACCCCCGCATCCCGATCTCGATCGACGAACCGGGCTCGGTGTCCGCCACATCCGACGTCGCGGCCGAACGCGTGGCAATCGCGTGTCGCTCAGTCGCTCGGCCTGCTCGCCCGGAAGCACATGACGGCCAACGCCCAGAGGGTGACGGTCATCGCGGCGGCGACGCCGATCGCCACCCAGTACACACCCACTTCACCCTCGATGTAGGTGCCGGTGGCGAAGTCGATCGTGACCCACGCCAGGTAGATCGTGGTCAGGCTCGCGAGGACGCTGGACGCGACGCCGGCGGCGAGCCACCCGGGATGGGCCTGATTCCGTGCTCCGCCGAGTGGTGCGGTCTGCATGGTTCACCTCTTCGTCCATCGTCGCGCCGAGTCGGGGTGCGTGCAAGCAGCTCAGCCCGGGCGGTACATGCGCTCGCCGGCCGTGATGCGCTCGGCAGGACGAACACACCGCGCATCGCTGCGGAACCCGGCCTCCCTCATCATGCGGTGCGGGACGGCCGAATGCGGCTGACCTCCGTGTCACAGCGGCGAGATACGTTCGATCGATGGATGATTCACCAACGCCCGTCGTCGCAGGTGAGCCACTCGACGTGCTCGAGGAAGCGCTCGATCGGATGCAGCTCGAGATGGCCCCGTGTGGCTGCATCTCGATCCGCGGGAAGCTCCCACCGGATCTCAGCGAAGCCGTGGACCGTGCCATACGCGCGATCGAGATGGAGATGCTCGAACGCGGCATGGAGCCGTGGAGTTCGCCGGACCAGGACCCATTCGGTGAACTGCTGTTCCGCATCGTCACGGCCCGCATCGGGTAGCCCCTGATGCGTACCAGGGCTGCATTTCCCGGGGCGGGAGTCGGCGTCGAACCCGGCCAGAAGGGCCTGACGCTCCCTGCGGAGATCCTCACACCGGATGAGGTCCTTGCGATCATGGAGCAACGTCCAGACACAGTGGTCGGGATCCGGGATCGGGCGATCATCACCGTCTTGTACCGCGCTGGCCTGCGTGTCGGGGAGGCGCTTGCGCTCCAGCCGAAGGATGTCGACCTCGGGATCGGTTCGATCACCGTGCTCCACGGCAAGGGGGACCGCCGCCGTACGGTCGGCATCGACCCCGGCGCAGCTCCCCACATCGACCGATGGATCGAGGTGCGCCGTGACCAGTTGGCGCCGCCTCCACTCGTGCCGCTCTTCTGCTCCCGGAAGTGCCGCCCGATGAGCCGGTCGATGGTCGGCGAGATGCTTGCCCGCTCGGCGCGCGCCGCGGGGATCGACAAGCGTGTGCACCCACACGGCTTTCGCCACACGATGGCGTACGAGCTCCTCATGGAGGGGGTCCCGATCCCGGTGATCCAGCGCCAACTGGGCCACGCCAGCCTCCAGACCACCGACACCTACCTCTCCCACATCGCACCCAAGCAGGTCCTCGAGTTCATGAATGCCCGAAGCTGGGGTGGTTCTTGACGTCATCGGGTGGTTCGTTCCCCGAGACCGTCCACCGGTCCCTCCAGTCGCCAGGGGGTTCGATCCCGCGAGCCTCCAGCCACAGCTGGAGTGCCTCGGCCACGACGACGGACCGCGACCGATGCGTCGGCGTTGCGACATCGACCATCGAGACCAGCTGCGGCGGGAGCAGCACACTGATGCGTCGGAGGTGGGGTGCATCCACCGTGCGACCATGCCACAACCACCGAGCCCGTTGAAGAGGTTCGTCCCGGCTCACCGCGGGGTCGCACGTCCTGACGTCGGATTGGACTCTCAGCCGAGCGCGGTCAGGAGCGGGACCGCCCCGAGACGGGCGGCAGTGCCCCTGGCGGCCTCCACGAGGGTGCCGGCCTCGGGGTCGTCGGGGTTGGTCCGCTGCAGTGAGCGAGCGAGGCGCCACTGGATGATCGCTTCGACGTACGGGCGATCGGCGGCCCTCGGGAGCGCTGCACGCCACAGGTTCGGGTCGTCAACGCCCTCACCCCTGGCGAGTTCCGCAGCGGCGATGGCCTTCCAGACCCCCACCTGGGGCTCGGGTGTCTCGGACCGCTGGAGATGGTCGTTCCAGGCCCGAGCCGAGGCGAGCCAGTCGGCCCCTGCCATGCCTGCCTCGATTGCGTCGGCGACCACCCCGACGGCGTTTGCAGTGGGTGCTGCCGCCTCGGTCAGGTGCACGATGTCCCGCCAGCCGGCCATCGCCTCGGAGGCGATCGCAAACGCCTCCTCGAAGCGACCCTTCCAGCGAAGGTGCGAGATGATCCCCTCGTAGATCATGGCGTTGACCTGCTGCTCCTGGTTGGCGATGTCGTGGACGCCAATGCGGTTCATCAACACGTCGAACAGGTCGTCCTCGCCACGGTTCGCCGCGAGCAGCAGCCGCCTGCCGATCACGTTCACCTCGGGGAAATCGAGGATGGTGGACTCGGGCAACGCATCGAGCCGGGCGGCGGCCTCGTCCCAGCGCGCCGTGATGAACAGCACCTCGGCGGCGTTTGCCGTCAGCGCCCTGACCCACCGGTCGGCACCGATCTCGTGGGACCACGCGATGCCCTCATCGAAGAGTGCGAGCGCGTCGTCGTAGCGACCATTGATCCGGTAGCCCTCACCCTGGTTCATGTAGCGGGTGTTGCGGGAGCGCACGTTGCCGGTCGCCTCGGCGAGTTCCGCCAGGCGTTGGAACCAACGCTCTCCCTCATCGATGTGCCCGATCGACATTTCGGAGCTGCCGAGGACGGTCACGGCACGCATCTCGGCGGCGATCGGTGCTTGACCGTCGAGGGCCTCGATCATGGCGAGTGCGCGACGGGCCTCCTCGATCGACTCCCTGAAGTGCCCTGACGTCATCAGCCTGCCTGCCGTGTAGGACTGGAGCAGGGCGAGCTCGCCAGACGGCTCATCACCGGGGATCGCCTCGAGCGCCCTTCGGAGGAAATCCTTGGCGCCAGCGATGTCCCCGGCCTGCCACAGGTGCTCGCTCTTGCGGGTGTACAGGCGCGCCAGCATGGATGGATCCTTCGGGGCCGCGTCGATCTCCGCGTTGATGAGCTCCATGGCCTTGGTCTGCTCACTGGCGAAGTCGGCCCATACGACCGAGGCCTCCATCACGAGCTCGGCATGGCTCGTCCCTGCCACGGTCTCGGGATCGTCGACGTCGTCCCACAGTTCTAGGGCAAGCTCCAGATGCCGCATCGCCTCGACCTGACCGGATGCCGTGCGCACCTCGGACGCGGCACGGATCGCGGCCGGGAGGGCGCTCTCGGGATCGTTGGCCGCCAACCAGTGGGGGAGGCTCTCGGTGGCGGGGGCACCGGCATCCTCGAGCGCGGTGGCGATCGATCGGTGGAGGCGCATCCGACGCCTCGGGGAGAGCTCCTCGTAGACGGTCTGGCGGACGAGGGCGTGGGCGAAGGTCGCCTCCTCCACCATGTCGCCCTCGGTGAGGATCCCCGCCCCGACGGCCTCGTCGACGATGTCCTCGGCTGTCGTCTCGTCGACACCGGAGACCCGGGCGACGAGGTCGATCCGGAATGATGGACCCACCGCGGCGGCCGCCTCGAAGAACGGGAGCGCATCGGCGCCGAGACGGTCGATGCGGCGCCCGATGACATCCCGGATACCTTCTGGGATGCCGTAGTCCTCGATCGGGATCTCCGATGTCCACCTTCCCGTGTCGTCGATGGCGCCCTCGTCGAGGAGGTGGGCAACGACCTCGACGACGAAGAAGGGGTTGCCCTTCGTCTCGGACGCGATCGAGTTGATGACGTCGGTGGCGATGGCGTGACCGACCCGGGCCGACACCATCTCCGCCACCTCGTCGGCTTCCAGCGCATCGAGGACGATGCGGTCGATGCGACGCTCGCGGCGAAGGTCGGCGAGAAGGCGGGGGAGGGGGTGGTTGCGGGTGAGATCCGTGTCGCGATAGGTGCCAACGACCAGGACCCGGTGCTGCCCCTCGAGGCGGGCCAGGTGGACGAGGACGTCGATGGAGCCGTCGTCCGCCCATTGGAGGTCGTCGACGACCACGACGGTGGCCGCCTCGTCGGGGTCGGGGGTGATCAGGGATACGAACGCGTCCGCCATGAGGTATCGCATCGTGTCGGGATCCGCCTGCGCAGGTGCCGGTAGCCCGGGTGGTGCAGGGACACTCGGAACGAGCATCGCCACGTTGCCTGCCGCGGGTCCCAGATCGGCGAGGCGTCGGGGTCGGGCGTCGAGGACTGAACGGGCGATCTCGATGAACGGTTCGTAGGGCAACGCACCGTCCGGCGTGCACCGCCCTCCGAGGACCGTGGCGCCGCTGTCTGCGGCCGAGCGCGCCCACGTCGAGGTGAGGGCCGTCTTGCCGATCCCCGGCTCACCCGCAACCGCCACGAAGGTCGCCCTCCCCGCCGAGGCCCGTGCGTGTGCATCGTCGAGCCTCGCCAGGTCCTCATCACGGCCCACGAGCGCGACCGGCATCCCTCGGGTGAGGAATGGCGGATACGAAATCGGTTCGGCGGCGGCGCCGTGCTCCTCCGCTGCGTCGTCGACCGCAACTGTCCACAACTCCATCGGCTCTGCGACCCCCTTGAGCCTGTGCGCGCCGGTGGACACGAGCGTCACATCACCGCGACTGCCGAGGAGCGAGCGCACGACCGACGTCACCACGACCTGGCCGCCGTTGGCGACACCACAGACCCGTGCCGCGATCGCAACGGGCAGCCCGGACACGTCCCCTTCCGCCGTCGACACCTCACCGGCGTGGATCCCGACGCGTATTGAGAGGTCTCCGACGCTGGGATCCGACGTGGTGCGATTCTTGGCCTCTTCAGCGATGGCGATACCGGCCTCGACGGCATCGAGGGCGGACGGGAAGATCGCCAACGCACCGTCACCGAGCGTCTTCACGACGCGCCCTCGGTGTCGTTCTGCGGCCTCGGTCACGATCCGGTCATGCTCCGCAGCGACCAGGTCGGCGGCGTCGTCCCCGATGCGTGCCCTCTGGCCGGTGGAATCCACCAGGTCGGTGAACATGATCGTCGCGAGGCTGGTCGATGACATGGCGCCACGCTATCGGAAGTTGCGCGGCCTGTGTCGCCCTACAAGGACATCACCGCAGGTGATCTCGGCATCCTCCGATCGGGGCGACGTGCAGATCAGTCGCCCGGAGCCCGTTTGCAGTTCAGCCGGGCCGATTGAGAAAGCTGCGGAGCCGATCGACCGACCTGGCGAGGAACTCCTGCCGGTCGGGCATGACGATATTGAAGACGTAGTTCACGAACATGAGACGCCTCGCAGCCATGAACACCGCGAGCTCATCATCGTCGGTCGGCCACGGCGCCACCTGTTCGTAGCCATGCCGAAAGGCGACGGTCAGGTCGTCGCAGTCGACGCGGTCCTGGATGTAGTAGAGGCTGATGGCGATGTCCTGGGCGCGGGACCCCCACATGATGTCTTCGAAGTCGAGCGCCCACAGATCGTCGCGCCGGGCGTGAACGTTCCAGATATGAAGGTCGCCGTGGACGACCTGTCGGTCTGTCACCTCGGCGAGTCTCGGCTCCACGATGGCCTTCGCCCGCTCGACGACGTCGAGCCCACCCTCCGGAAAGGCATCCGCATGCTCGGGTCGGTCGTAGACGACGGGGTCGGCCTCCTCCGGGAAGTAGTGCACGCGGTCCCACACCATCGGTCGATGCTTTGGTAGGTGGGCTGCACCGTGAACGTGGAGCTGGGCCGACAGCATGCCATACCGCTCGAACAGCTTCGGCGAGATCCGGTCGGCCAGAGGGCCGCCAGGGACCCAGGTGAAGAGCACACATCGGCGGGCACCCGGAACGCCGGGACCGTCGGCGTGGGTGAACAGCGCGCCGTCTCGGGAGCGGATCGGAACGCCGACGTTGACGTGACCGGACAGCGCTTCGAGCCACACCAACTCGACCTCGGCGTCGGCATCAGAGTGCTCCTGCATCAGATCGACGCGGAGCGCGCGCGGCCCGTCAGGGGTATCGATCCGGAACAGGGCGTTGACGAATCCGCCGATGAGCGACACCCGCTCCACTTCGATATCGAAGTCGCCGAGCGCAGTGAGGGCGACGGCCCGGAGCCTCCGCAGCTTCCCACGCTCGGTCAGCTCATCCCATGGCTTCTTCACGACCCGGATTCTGCCAGCCCACCGTGGCTGTCACTGATCATGGGTTCCATCACGGCGGGCTACGGTGGTACGAGCCGGAGAGGACACCATCAACCCCTGGACTCGGGTGGTACAACACCCTGTCGCAGCAGGCGCATGCGTTGTCCGAGGAGATGGCGCGCGCGATGCAAACACCTGGACCGCCGCCCGTCTTCGGGACTAGGTTCGGACCATGGCCGTGCCCCATGACCTCAGGTACTACCAGCGACCCGACATGGTCAATATCGCCTACTCGACCGCCGGTTCGGGACCGCCCCTCATGGTGGTGCCGGGATGGACGACCCACCTGAAGTGGTTCTGGGAGGAACCGCTCAGCCTCCTCTTCGGTCCACTAACCGAGCATCTGACGATCATCACCTACGACAAGCACGGGTGCGGTCTGTCTGATCGGGACCGAACGGTCTTCACGATGGAGACAGAGCGGTACGACGTCGAGGCCCTGGCGGACCACCTCGGATTGGACCGCTTCAGCCTCCTTGGTGTGTCAGAGGGCGGGACGGTCGCGGCTGACTACGCCGCCGTTCACCCCGATCGGGTCGACAAGCTGGTCCTCTACTCATGCACCGCCTACGGAGCGGGGCTCGCCCCCGAAGCGTTCCGGAAGAGCTTCGTCGACATCATCCGGGCCTCGTGGGGCGTCGGCTCCAAGGTCATGACGGACATGCTCATCCCTGATGCCGACACTGCCCAGCAAGCAGAGTTCGCCCGATGGCAGCGAGAGAGCGCGTCGGCCGAGGTCGCAGCCTCGACGATGGAGATGCTCTATGGGTGGGACATCCGGCCGGAGTTACCGTCGATCATTGCCCCGACCCTGATCATCCACCGAAGCCACAATCGGGCGTTTCCCCCCGAGAACGGCAGGGCACTCGCCGCCGGCATCCCGAATTCCCGCGCCGTGATCATCGAAGGCACGGTCCACCTGCCGCCACAACCCGACGACCCGCATACGATCGACCTCGTCAACGAGATCCTGGGATTCGTTGCCGACGGCGCAACGGCCAAGACGTCCGGTCGGTCGGCGAGTGTCCACACCATCGTCTTCACCGACATCGTGGGCTCGACGGATCTCGTGGAGCGCTACGGGGACGAACCCGCCAGACGGGCCTTCCGAGAACACGACGAGATCCTCAGGGCAGCGGTGACCAGCCATGGCGGCGCCGTCATCAAGTGGACGGGCGACGGGCTCATGGCGACGTTCACGTCGGTGTCGGGTGCCCTTGATGCATCGATCGCCATGCAGGACGGACTCAGGATGAGGGCGCAGCGAGCGGACATCCCGATCCACATTCGAATCGGGATCCACGCGGGAGAACCTATCGAGGAGGACGCAGACCTGTACGGGACATCGATCATCAGGGCCTCGCGCATCATGGGCGCGGCGCATGGTGATCAGGTTCTCGTCTCGAACATCGTCAGGGACCTGGTCGCAGGCAAGGCATACACGTTCACGAGCAGCGGGCTCCACGAACTCGCAGGCATCCACGACCCGATCCACGTCTACGAACTCGACTGGGCCACCAGCACGCCTCCTCGCACCGGTGCCTGACCAGAAATAGTCACTCGCGTGGTCACTGTCGGCGCGTACGCTGATCGTGGGTTTGCATGGATGCGGCCACTGGGCGGTCGCAGATCCGTGCGGGAGATGTCTCCGAAAGGCTCGGGGACCGAAGGCAGCCACAACGGGAAAGGAGTCAACGAGGCCGCCATCGGATCACGAGCAACCTTCCTCACCACCGCACAGTCCGCTCCCAACCGCAACGGTGGACACCCATCTGTGACGGTTCGGGTGCGTCCAAACGCCTGGTGATGGAGGACGGAGGATGCACCCATGCCAACACCAGGACAAGAACTGTCGAGCATCGACTTCGAATCGATGATCGGCGGACCGCTCGTAGCGGTCATCAACGCACAGGCCCAGGCCGCAATGTCCACCGTCAACTTCATCAAGGAAGTTGGCTTCCAACCACCGGACGACTTCGAGGACGCAGGCGGGGACACGTCGACGAACGAACCGATCTACGTCACGTTCACGTATCCGAAGGAGGTCAGCCCGTACGTGCCAGCGGTCGCCGCCGACCCTGCTGCCGTGCCGCCCATCGCCGCATCACCAGCGGTTCCCGCCGTGTACGAGGACCAGGAGCTGAAGGTTCCGATCCTCACGATGCTGCCCATCCCCTTCATCCGGATCGATGAGACCACGATCGACTTCAACGCGAAGATCAACTCGATCTCATACCGCAAGACGGTCACGGGGCTCAACATCAACGCATCGACCGAGGCGAAGGCCGGGTGGCTGTTCGGGTCGGCGAAGCTCAAGGTGTCGACTGCGTACCAGCGCAACACCACCCAGGGCAACAAGGTGACGCGAACGTATTCGCTCGCCATCCACGTGAAGGCGGTCCAGGACGAGATGCCGGCAGGGATGGAACGCGTCCTCGGCATCCTCGAGGATGCGATCACGTCCCAGCCAGCTGCTGCCGCCTGACGGCTGCTCATGCGACCTGACCCCGGGAGGCGGCAATGACGAATCTGGGTGACTATCTGGGGCAGCTGATGTCGGAGGTCGTGACGGCGCGGGTCCACGCGGACCTCGAGACGGTGAGGGTGGCTGAGCTGTATGCCAGCCACCCCCTCCTGCGCCACATGCCGATCCCGAGGGTCCGGCTCCCGGAGATCGAGATGGAGGTGCCCGTCGTGATCGCAGGCAGCGACCATCCGCGGCAAGGGGAGTCACCACGCGGTGGCGGCAAGACCAAGGACGCTCGAAAGCAGTTCGACAAGCTCCTGCAGAAGCACCTCACGGCGAACCGCGTCCGCCTGAGTGCGGATCAGCGTGAGCAACTGATGAGCGCGTTGGATGAGGCGATGGACAAGCCAGACGTCCCCGTCGAGGTAGCGGTCGACACGAACCGGTTCGCCGACCGGCTCACGAACGCCGCCATCGGCTCGCTGTCCGACACGATCGGGAAGGAGAAGGCGTCAGTCGTCTCGAAGGCCCTCGGCGACGAGGCGAGGCTCACGATGCTCGCCCTGCGCTCCCCACCTCCACGGATCTCTGCCCTGGTCGAGACCGGGCAGGTCCGGGAGGCCGGGCCCGCAGAGACCGTGACGAGGCTGCGCCTGACGATTCGGGAGGATTCCATGGAACTCACCACGATCGACTCCGACGACGGCAAGCAGACGACACGGCTCGTCCCCGAGTGATCGGCGGTGTTACCCGTCGTCAACCTCGAGGAGTTCCACCGGCTGTTGCTCGAGCTGCCCGGCATCGTCGATGCGCTCGATGCGCGATCGTCCGACGGCCCGATCGCCGTGAGGGCGTGGCTGGTCGAGGCCGAGGGTGTCCTCGAACGCAATCGGATGCCTGCTGCGGGGAGCATCGCGGCACTGCGCGCCCGGCTCGACTCGGCGAGCCGGGGCGTCGTGCCAGACGGCGTCGTGGTGACGGGGAACCTTGCGAGGCGCAAGGTCGTGAGGGCCGTGGCCGCGGAGGTGCTGGCGGAGGCCGCCGATCTCCTGGCTTCTCGGATCGCGTCGGATGAGGCGCGTCTCGATGAGGCGGATCGGCTTGCACGGCAGCTCACCATCGCCGCAAGGGTGAAGGGTATGGTCAACGGCCACCCGTCGCCTGGCGATCACGCGGCAGCCGTGTCGTCGATCTGGAGCGCCGTCGTGGCCGATCCGGAGTTGAGTGGCGGCGCCGTGCACCTCCTGAGCCTCGTCGGGCCGTCCGACGCGCTCATCGTGATGGATCGCGCGCTCACCCGGGATGCGTGGAACGGTGCCTGATCGCCCGATGGCTGTTCGCGTAGGATCGCGTGTGTACGGAAGGAGGCGCAATGGGTGAGTCGGACTCGCACGTCCGCTCGTACCTCGCGCTGCGCAAGGCGATCGGCGTTCTCGGCATCGCCATGCCGGTGATCCTCGCGCTCGGCGTACTCGTGCTCGCACCTGACCAGGGGCTCCAACCCACGATCAGCGACTACGTCGACACCGTGATGGGCGACGCATTCGTTGGGATCCTGTTCGCCATCGGGGTCTTCCTCTCCTTCTACCTCGGATACGACCGAGACCCAGACCAGCCGCGGTTCCTGCCTTCGGACAAGGTGGCGAGCAACCTCGGCGGTGTGTTCGCGATCGGTGTCGCGTTGTTCCCGACGACCAGCAGTGTGGGCTTCGTCCAGGGCGTCCACATGGTGTCTGCGTTGCTGCTGTTCCTCACCCTGGCGTACTTCGCGCTGTGGCAGTTCACGAAGACGGGCGGGGAGCCGACACCGGAGAAGGTGCTCCGGAACCGGATCTATCGCATCAGCGGGGTAACGATCCTGGGCTGCATCGCCCTCATCGGAATCCACGGCTGGTTCTTCCGTGACACCGGCGTGGACGATTTGAGACCGGTTTTCTGGCTCGAGTCGGTCGCGCTGTGGGCGTTCGGGATCGCCTGGTTCGTCAAGGGCGAAGGCCTCGCACCAGAAGGCCTCGCACCCGTGAACGACGAGGAGTAGCGGCTCGGCGGGATGGTGTCCCGACGGAGGAACCGCGATGGAGCCGTGAACGTCCTATCGGGGTAACGGTCGGTAAGGACCCCGGGCCCGCCATCCGGCCGAGAGGGGACTTGGTCGAGGAGATGTCGATACCCCTCACCGCCGTATCGAGGGCTCACGTACCCGAGGAGGGCAACCATGAAGGGCGCCATCGCAATCGCCCTCGCTGTCGTCCTGAGCCTCTCAGGATGTGCCGGTGACGATGAAGACAACGGCGAGACGGGAATCGCGAACCCTGCATCCGTGTACTGCGTGGAGCAGGGCGGCACCGTCGACATCCGGACCGACGAGAGCGGCAACCAGATCGGCTACTGCGTCTTCGAGGACGGCACCGAAGTCGAGGAGTGGGCGTACTACCGAGGCGAAGCCGAGCCTTCAGCACCCACCGGGTAGCTCGGCACCACGATCCGAGTCATTGAGCGGCACCGCCCGAGCGGAGGTGCCGCTCCTTGTTCTCTCTGTGGCTGGATCTCGAACGCCGTCGTCACCGATCCGAGCCGGGTGGCGGGGAGGCGTGTGCCGCCTGGCCCAGCCGACTTCGCCTCGCCGACTTCGCTCGTCCGCGGGTTGTCCTGGGCGGTACGTGCGTCGAGCCAGGCAACGATCGGGACGACGACGGTGGGGTCCAGCGGTTCGTGGACCTTGCGCTTGTATCGCCGGACGTCGGAGAGCGGTTCCGCCTCGTGGCGCAAGATGTGGTCGACGTCGGGCGCGTCGACATCGACGTGCCAATCATCGTCCTCGAGTGATGGCCCGGAGGACCGCTGCCTGCATCGAGGTCGATCATGCTGGTCTCTCGCACCGGTTACGTCATCTCCGGAGTCCTCCTCGTCGCCGGCGCGGCTGCAGCCGTGTCGTACTTCGGGCTCGCCGCGGCGGACGCCACCGTGAACTGGATCATCCCCATCGCGGCGATCGTCGGTGCGCTCATCATGGGGGCGTACCCGGCCCGCCGCTCGAAGGCTGGCGGCCACGTCGATGCCGAGGAACCGGTCGACTCCGCCTAGGCCACGTGCACGACGACAGCAGATCGTTCCTCATCGGGGCGTCAGACGCTGGACATGACGATCCCGACCGCGGCCACCAGGATGTTGAGCTTCGCGGCACAAGTCATTGACGAAGAACGAAACGGCGGGCATGCCCCTCCGCCATTTCATGCCAGACGCGTCAGTTGGCACTGTCGCGCCTCATCCTTGCTGCCATCGCGTCCAAACCCCGCGCCTCAAACGACTCGGCCACGCCCGCGTGATCCACTGCCTCGCGGTTCTGGCTGAGCTTGGCCTTGGCGGTAATCCCCGTGATCTCGATGCGAAACGCCACAATCGCGGCCAGCATCCCATCCATATAGTCGCGCGGCGCATCGGCCATCCGCCAGCCTGCGTCTCCATTCATCGCCCGCTCGTGATCCCGCGTCAGCCGCCCCACCACGGCGCGCTTGGCCTTGTCATCATGCTGAAAACTGATCCGCCCGGCCACATGCACCACCTGATAGTTCCACGTCGGCACATGGCGATGATGCGCGGCCTTGGTCGGGTAGAGATTGGGCGAGACATAGCCATCCTGCCCCCGGAAGATCGCTAGAACCGGCGTGCCATCGGGCATGATCCGGTGCATGTCATTGTTGAGGGCGACATGGCCGATCAGGGCCGTCTCGCCCTCGGCCATCACGGGGATGTGGTTCGCGACCAACCCCTGATCCGTCTGCGCCACAATCGTCGCCAAGGGATAGGTCGCGATCAGATCTACCACTTCGGCAGGATCGGTCTCTCGGAAATGCTCGGGCAAATACATCAGCCTGCGGTTCTTTCCTCATGCGGGATCAGGTCGTGCCGCCTGCCCTCACCTTTCGGCTTTCGCTTTCAGTTCCAGCCATTCTTCCTCGGCGGCCGCCAGCGCCTTCTGGCGCTCCACCAATGCCTCGGTCCCTTTGCAGAGCGTGATCGGGTCTTCAGTGAAGAGATCAGGGGCCGCCAGATACTCCTCCAGCTTGGGGATCTCGCCTCCAACGGGGCGATGATACCGGGCAGCGCCTCGAGCCGGTGAACGACAGCTTCACGCGCGCTGCAGGCTTGGCCGCGGCCCGCACTGCCTTCTCAGCTTGTTCGCATCCGGGTGCGTGTCACACTCCATCCCTGGCGCGTCGCGGGCACCTCGCATTCTCGGTCGGCGATGTCCCCACCGCCCTGGCACTGCTCCAGGAGAGCCTCGGGACGTGCAACCAGATCGGCTACGAGGAGGGCACCGCGTGGCCACTCACCCTGCTTGGGCAGGCTCGGCTGTGGGGTGGGGACGAGAGCGACGAGGTCCGTCACATGCTCGAAGAGGGGAGGAGGCGGTTCGTCGCCGTCGGCGACCCCTACGGGCAGATGCACGCAAACATGTTCATCCCGAACGTCGGAGACCAGGGACTGGACGTCAAGCTTCGATACGCCCACGAGAGCATGGAGCTGTCGACACAGCCCGGTGCCGATCCCCTCATGCGGCCCGTCGCACTGCACAACCTGGCGTTCAGCGTGTGGACGGCAGGCGAACGCGAACGCGCCATCGGGCAGAACCGCCTCTCCGCTCGGGCTGCCCTCGAGACGGGGGCATCCGTGTCCTCCGGCATGGCATTCCTCCAAGCCGGGCTCTTTGCAGCCCTGTCCGGCGACGCCGAACGCGCAGCGGTCCTCTACGGCGCCGGCGATGCGCATTTCATCATGGAGAAGGCACCGTTCTACAACCGTCAGCTCCAGGCAGGCATCGACGCCGCGACGGTGGCCCTGGGGGACGCGCGGTACCGCCATCTGTACGAGAAGGGGACTGCCATGACCATCGAGGTCGCAACCGATTTCCTCCTGAGTCCGGCCCCGGAGCGCGTAGGGGAGAACCGATAGGCCGGCCTTGATCGAGGGGAAACCTAGAGGCGAATGGGGATGTCGAGGACGAGGCCCACGGTCTCACGGATCTGGCTGAGGACGGTTGGGCCGACGTTCCCGCGGATCTGATCGACCCTTCCCGCCGAGACGGCCCGAATGTGCTGGCACTGTGCGGCGGACTGTCGTTGCAGGCCGTTCGCATGGTCGGGTTCGACGGTGATCTCGGAGGTGAAGTCCCGAATCGTGGTGGTCACGGGAACCACGTGGATCACGCTCGGCTGCGCGTCGAGGATGCGTTGGGCGGTGACGACCACCGCGGGATGGCGGAAGCCTGCCTCGCGACCCGTGGGGAACCCGAGATCGAGCTCTACGACATCACCCGAGGTCAGCATCGAGCCAGGCCACTTCCTCGTCCCTCTGGATAACGGTGAGCTCTTCCCCGATGCGGTCCTGACGGAGGCGCCGTACCGCCAGTGCCACAGTCTCGCCCACGGTCGTGCCCAGCTCGTCGGCGAGGCGCTTGAGCTCCCTGTGGGTTGCATGATCGATTCGAACGCTCGTGCTCTGCATGCAAGTCAGACTACACCAGTGCATGCACCGATGGAAGGTCGCGGGCCCACAGATGCAGCCCCCGGCGACGGTACGTGTGTGCCACACTTGGAATTGGAACGGGGATCATGGGCGAAGGAATCCCACAGGATCCGCCGGATAGCCTGCCAGCGCCCCGACCAATGGCGGGCTGGAGGCGGTGGACGCCGTCACGGACGGCGGGGTGGGTATTCGCGCTCCTCACACCGATCCTCCTTTTCGTAATCACGCAGCTCGGCGTGGTGCAGAACGCGCACGGGTGGTTCATCCGCGGGCTTCCCTGGGACATCGGCAAGCGCGACATCGTCGCGGACATCGTCGCCCCGATCTGGGTCGTCTCGATCATCGTGTGCGCCGCCCTCGAGCGCCGCATGGTGCGCTGGTACGACACCACACACCAGCCGCCGGGTGCGACCCCCCGGCCCGTCCTGAGCGACTCACGGGCGATCTTCGCCACCTGGCTCGCGACAGGGGGCGCAATCCTCATCGTCCTGATGTCCTGGACGAGGGAATGGGGACGCTTCGGGGAGCAACCAGACGCCTTCTGGTACGTGCTCGTGATCACGGTGAGCCTCCTGATGCTCGTCGTCCCCGTCTGGTGGGTACGCCACGGCCTCTTCCGCGATATCGAGACCGCCGTTTCCAAATCCCGTGTCGCGCGCCGGATGGACGCCTATCTCTTCCATACCGATGCACGGGGAGGCCCGCGTTGGCTGGTCCTCTTCACCTTCGCCGCCCTGACCGTCGTCGTCGGCTACACCGTGCTGTCCCAGCTCGACGCACTCCTCAAGGGGATGCATCCCACCGGTGGGGCGTCGGTCGGCATGAATGGCCTTGCATCCGTGTTCGACCTCGACCTCAGCGTCAAACCGGCCGAGATCCTGTCACGCGTCGGCAACTGGGCCGAGTACGCCGAAGACGTCGGAGGGCAGTTCGCAACCGGGTACGCCGTGGCGACCGCCTACCTCGCCCTCGACAGCCTGGTGATGATCCCCGCGTACGCGACGTGCGTCCTGCTGCTCCTCCTCCACGCACGCCGAACACCGCCAGACCACCTCGACGGCCCACCCCTGGGCAGCTATCGCCTCGTCAACGGTGTCGGCTTCCTTGCGCTCGTCGTCCTCGTGACCTCCGACCTGGTGGAGAACCTCATGACATGGATCGTCATACACAGCGCGTGGACGGTCCCCGATGCGATTGCTCCCTGGACGGTGCGCGTGATGTGGTTCGCCGCGCTGTTCCGAACGCTCGCGTGGTACGCGCTCGTCGCCGTGGCCGTCCTGTCCATAGCCTTCCGGATCGCGAGGTATCGGTGGGTCGGCGATGCGTTGGTCTCGGTGCGTGGTCAGATCTTCGTGGTGGTCTTCCTCGCGGCGATCCTCAGCATGGCCCAGGTGGCGGACGTCGTGAGGCGGTGGACCGTGTCTGTCGCCTTCATCACCGTCGCCATGGCGACGGCACTCGCCGTCCTCGTCCACTGGACATCGGCGTCCGCACTCGAACGCCTCCGTGTCGAGAAGGAGGCCTCCGAGGCTGGGAACCCGCCGACACCGGCACACGTCAAGCTCCCGTGGAGCTCGACGCCGACACCGCTGCGCAGGATCGTCACCGTGGCGATCCTCGGAGGGGCGGTCATCCAGGTCGTTCTCGTCGGGGCGCTCGGGATCCCCGCTGGGCTCGGATTCGTCATCCCCGCGGGCATCATCGCCATCCTCTGGCTGTTCGGCATCCCGATTCCGACCCGACCCTTCGTCAGGGGGGATCGCGACATCGACAGGGTGATCAAGCGATGGTTCCCGAGAGTCCTCGGCGCGGCGATCTACCTCATCGTGGGCATCGTCACCATCCGAGCGGCGACAACCCAGCTCGTATTCGCGCGCCACGCCGACGCGTGGCTCGTGTTCGCGCTCATCCCGTTCATCCTCGGCATCCATCGGATCCACACCAAGAGCTGGTCACGGATGGGTGGACTCGAGCTGGTGGTGGTCGCAGGCGTCTCCACATTCGGTGTGGTGCTGTGGATCGCCACAGGCGACCGTGAGCTGTCGCCGGTGGCGCTCGCCTTCCTGGGGCTCCTGATCGCCTACGGGTCGATGCCGTTCTACTTCTCCTACGACCACGACTCGCTACCGAGCCGGTTCGCCAGGGATCGACTCCCGTGGCTGCGCGTCCAGCCGCTCATCGTCATCGTCAGCGCCGTTGCCGTGATCGCCGGGATCGCCATGGTTGCCGAACCGCTGACGGTGCCGACCCGGGTTGGCACGGTCGCCGTCGTCCTCCTCGGGACGATGCTGATCGCCGGGTTTGCCGCGGTCGCGGTCGCGTACGCCGAGACGACCCGGCCGCCGAAGATCATCGCCGCGTTCGGGCTCAAGCGCTTCCCGGTGTTCATCTTCATGTTCGTCTGGGTCTCGCTGGCAGGCATTGCCACGATCGGGGAGAGCAACGACGTGCCGATCATCGCTTCGGCACGATCAACACCGGAGGGTGGTATCACGGTCGACGACGTCTTCGATAGGTGGGTCGAACGAAACGCGACCGAACCTTCGACGGGAAAGGCCATCCCCCTCGTCCTCATCGCGAGCTCAGGCGGGGGGATCAGGGCGGCAGCATGGTCGTCCTACGTCCTCGACTGCCTGTTCGTCGGGTCGCTCGACATCGACACATGCCGCCCGGGTCCTGGTGGTCCCGGCCAGATCGCCGCCATGTCGGGAGTCTCTGGAGGGAGCCTCGGGCTTGCAGCATGGGCGGCCTCGGTCACAGATCCGGAGGGTATCGAGGAGTCAGAGGACTGGGTGAAGGAGCGCCTCGGTGACGACTTCTTGTCGAGTGCCATGGCGTGGATGCTGCTCGTCGACACGCCGAGGAGCTTCGTCGGGTTCGGACCGGACCTTCGGGATCGTGCCGAGATCATGGCCCTCGGCTGGGAGCGGTCGTGGGACCCGAACGGGACCTCCCTGCTGTCGCAGGGGATGTTCGAAGTGTGGGATCGCCATCCATCGTTGCCGCTGATGATCTTCAACGGTACGAGCGTGAACGACCCTTGTCGCTTCAACGGTTCGGTCCTGTCGGCAACGGCCCACACGCGTGGGGACACCTGCACCTCGCTGTCGGTCTTCGAGGGCAGGAAGGACTCCGTCGGGGACACAGCGACACTCGCAGCGACCAAGGACCTCGCCGACTTCCTCTGCCCCGATCAGGACATCAAGACCTCCACCGCCGTGCTGATGTCTGCCCGGTTCCCTGTGATCACACCCTCGGCGAGGATCGGGGGATCCCTCTCCGAGTGTGGCGAGAGCCTCGTCGACGCCTACGTCGTCGACGGTGGATACAGCGAGGGCAGCGGCGCAGGCACGCTCACCGAGCTCTACCAGAGGCTCGAATCAGACATCGACGAGTACAACCAGACCAACGACACCTGCATCGTGCCCTTCCTCATCCAGATCGACAACGGGTACGAGAATCCGGGGACCGCGCCGGTGGGAACAGCGCCGATCGAGCTCCTGGTGCCGATCCGCACCCTGCTGGCGAGCCAGTTCGGGCGCATCGCCAACGCCAGGGAACAAGCAGCGATCGAGTTCGACCGTCCCCTCGAGATTGCGGGGTCACCGGTGACCATCCGGCGTGCATTCGGAATCCCTGTCACGAGCCGCTATGCCCGTGTCACGACCAGGGCACACCCCGGAGTGCAGGCACCCCTCGGATGGACGCTGTCGGGAGCGTCGTTCGATGACCTCAAGTCCCAGCTGACGATCGACGAGAATGCCAGGGAGCTCGACGAGATCCAGGGATGGTTGACGCAGGAGCTGACGTGCCAGAAGCCATGACCACACCGTGAGCCGGTACCTCGCCTACACGAGGAGGATCGCCGACGCGACGCCCGAGAGCCGCAACCGCGTCGTCGACACGGTGCGGGCAATCGCGATCATCGTCGTGGTGTTCGGGCACTGGCTGGCCGCGTCGATCTGGCTCCGACCCGACGGCGAGATCGCCCTCTTGAACTCGCTCGAATGGATCCCGTACGCGGGGTGGGTGACCTGGGTGGTCCAGGTCATGCCGATCTTCTTCCTCGTCGGCGGTTACGCCAACGGGCGGGCACTCGCATCGCAGGCGGACAGCTTCGAGTACGGAGACTGGGTCACACGGCGGGTGAGGCGCCTGTTCACACCGGTGATCCCCCTCCTGGTCGTGTGGACGCTGCTCATCGTCGTCCTTGGACCGTTCTTGCCCTCCGATGTCGTGCGGGCAGGGGCGATGTCGGCGACGGTGCCCGTGTGGTTCATCGCCGTCTACGTCGCCATCACCGCCCTGGCCCCTGCGGCGCATCGGTGGTGGCGAGCCGCGGGACTCTGGTCCCTGGTCGTCCTCGCCGCATGCTCGATGATCGTCGACTACCTCCGGTTCGCCCTCGACGTGCCCGGTGTCGGCTGGATCAACTTCGTGTTCGTGTGGATGACCGTCCACCAGCTCGGCTTCTGGTGGGCGCAGCGGGAACAGGATCACAGGCCCATCACGGCGGGCATGGGCCTTGCCTTCGCAGGCATCTCGCTCGGGACCCTCATCGCCGTGACATGGCCTGGCTGGTATCCCGTTGCCATGGTCGGCGTGCCAGGAGCGGAGGTGACCAACATGACACCGCCCACCGTTGCGATCGCCCTCCTCGGGTTCATGCAGGCTGGTCTGATCTGGGCGGCATCGGGCCCGATCGGGCGATTCGCCCATCGTCGGCGGCCATGGCACTTCGTGGTCGCTGTGTCCGGCGTGATGATGACGATCTACCTATGGCACCTGACCGCAATGACCCTCGTGGCATCCGTCTTCCTGTTCGCCTTCGACGGAAAGGCCTTCCAGATCGAACCGGGCACGAACCGATGGTGGGCAACCCGACCGATCTGGGTTGCCAGCCTGCTCATCGTGACCTTCGGCCTCGTCGCCGTCTTCGCCAGGTTCGAGTGGAGGGTTCGGGACACGCCACCGCCGGCTCGCACCGGGTACGTCATCGCCGGAGTCCTCCTCGTTGCCGGCGCGGCTGCTGCCGTCTCCTACTTCGGGCTCGCTGCCGCGGACGCCACGGTGAACTGGATCATCCCCATCGCAGCGATCATCGGTGCAGTCATCATGGGGGCGTATCCCGCCCGTCGCACGAAGCCGGGCGCCCGCGTCGATGCCGAGGACCCGGTCGACTCCGCCTAGAGCACGTGCACGACGAAGGCTGCGGCGAGGAGGGCCGTGCTGTTGGCCGCGATATGCGCGATGATCGGGGCGAGGATGCTTCCGCTGTAGAGCCGGAGCCACGCAAACCCCAATCCGACGGCGAACGTCGAGACCACGGCACCGATGACCGGGACCCACGTGCCACCGATGGTTTCTCCGATCGGATTCACATCGATCGCGTCCAGAGCGGGAAGGACGTGCCAGATGCCGAAGAGCAGCGACGACCACAGGGCTGCGCCGAGCACGGACGTCCTCCTGGCGAGCATGCCGAAGATGATCCCACGGAACAGGACCTCCTCGTAGAGCGCGGTTCCCAACGGAACGCGGAACAGGGCGTGGTACAACGACAGCGCGAACGAACCCTCCACGATCCTCTCGTCGCGGAACGCCTCCCGTGAGGCCGGGATCACCGCGGCGAGGAGGAGGATGGCAACCACCGAGACCGCGACCACCACTCCGATCCTCGCTCCACGTCTGAGGCGGTCGGTGCGCATCCCCATCGACACCCACGAGGTCCCTGCGCTTCGCGCAAGCAGGAGGGCGACAGCCATAAGGCCGAGGTTGAACGGGACGTACCACGGGGGAGCGAGGACCTCGTTGACGATCACATTGGCGTAGAGCACCAATGCAACGATCGCGACGAACTGCATCCCCGGTTCCCGGGGCCACTCGGGCTGGCGACGCCACAGCGACGGGCGCCACAGGTCGTCCCACTCGGCGATTGGTCTGGCCGCCGTCTCCGTTGGTGCTGTTGCCGTCACCTCAGCCCACCGTCTGTCCCCACCATCGTGGCACGCTCGGCGACGATGGGGGAATCGGTCTGTTCACCGCCGCTGAGTTTTCACCAGCCGATGATGCCGGCAACGGTCGGGTCCGAGCGATCCCGATCCGGAAGTCGATGTGCCGGCCCCCGTACGTGCGGGCGTGGACGAGCTCCCTCAAATCGAGGGCAAGGTCGCGCAGCGCCTGGGCGTGGTCGTCGCGCTGGGTCGGCACACCGGATGCAACGATGTACGCGTCGCAGATTGCCGTGATCTTCTCGAGGCCCCTCGCACCGGATGAGACCCCCGAAGTGTTGCACGCACCTTCCAACCACCTGAGATACTTACAGGAGAGTCCCTCGGCACCGCCTGCTGAGGAGTGGGCCGAGTCATTCCTCGATGGGACCGAGAGTCCGAGCGATCGGGCCACAGGCTCGCGCCGCGGAGCATCGCAGCCAAGGAGGACCAGCCGATGCCGGAAGCGAAATCCAGTAGTACACCTCGCCTGCAACCGAAGTGGTTCATCCACGCCTTCTGGGCGGTCCATCGTGGCCTGTTCCGCCTCACTGGTGGACGCCTCGGTTTGCGGAGGGCCACTGCCGACAAGTGGGGGATGTTCCGACTCACCGCCATCGGGCGACGCAGCGGTGAGCCCCGCAGCGTCATCCTCGGGTACTTCGAGGATGGGCCGAACCTCGTCACCATGGCGATGAACGGCTGGGACGCCCCCGAGCCTGCCTGGTGGCTCAACCTCCAGGCAAACCCCCACGCCACGGTCGATGTGCGAGGCGGACGCTTCGAGGTGCGCGCACACGCGGCGGAGGGTCCCGAGCGTGACCGCCTCTGGGAGCGGTGGCGCCACTACGACAAGGGCCTCGACGGCTACGCCTCCCTGCGGCCGACCGAGACCGCAGTCGTGGTCCTCGAACCGATGGACAAGGGCGCCTGACCGCCCTCCTGGACATCGAGGGGGAGATGTTCGGACGCGTTGTGGCCTTCCGCGGTTCGGCACCGATCCCGTCGCCGAGCTAGGAGACTGCGTGATCGACGCACAAGCGGAAGGGGGACTGGCTCCCCTCGACAGGCTGCCAGACTGGCGGCGACCATGGGGACACCTGGAGGGCTGGCCGTTGACTGAGCATGAGAACGCCGAATCTGGCGGGAGCCTTGCGCTTCGCCGCGATCCCGACGCCGGATTTCGCCGACGCTGCGATTGTCGCGATCCCCCCGTCGAAGGCAGGCCTGACGGACGATCCTCGGTGGTGGGCCGAGCAGGTGTTCAGCATCCGGGCGGCACCCAAGTGGGTCGTCGCTCTCCTCGGCCTGCGGCAGATGCTCGTCGGGCTTATCGGGGTGAGGCGGGCGGACCGATCCGTGTTCGACGTCACCACGGTAGAGGGGAGCGAGGCGTTGATCTTCACGAAGGACAACCACCTCGACTTCGCGGCGGGTGTGAAGATCGACCTCGACCACCGATTCCTCACAATCACCACAGCGGTGCGCTTCAACAACCGGCGAGGGCGCCTCTACTTCATCCCAGTCTCGGTGCTCCACGGACCCGTCACGAGGTCGATGGCCAACCGGGCCGTTCAGCGTGCGCTCGGTGGATAGGGCTGATGCCACGGCCGGTCGGCCGTCAGCACCACATGGAGCACCTGCCAGACTGCACGCCGATCAGGCGGGGAGTGGTCCTCGCTTCTGGACCATCCGGGGAGCAATGAGACGAGGAGCGGCGAGATGAACTGGACACTCGAAGTGGTGGTGGTGCCCGTCTCGGACATCGACAGGGCCAAGGAGTTCTATCACGACAAGCTCGGCTTCGCCGTGGACCACGACACGGTCATCAGTGACGACATCAGGATCGTGCAGCTCACACCACCCGGATCGGGATGCAGCATCGTCATTGGCAAAGGCGCCGTACCAGACATGGCTCCCGGCACACTCAAAGGGCTTCAACTCGTTGTCGCCGATGTGCGACGGGCACGTGCGCAACTGGCCGACAGCGGCGTCGCCGTGAGCGAGGTGCAGGTCATGGGGGAGAACCCAACTCCGACCCCGGACCCGCTCGACAACGTCGGGTTCTGCTTCTTCGAGGACCCCGACGGCAACGGCTGGGCCGTCCAACAGATCTCCAGCCGCGGCTGAGTCCATCGCGGATCGAGGCAGCGGGCCGCCACGCACCGGAGTTCGCAACGAGCGCGGCCCGGTGAGGTCAGAGGGTGCGCAAGGCTTCCGTGGGAGACACCCGTGCTGCTCGCATCGCCGGATACAGCCCTGCGACGGCTCCGATGACGAGGGCGGCGACGATGCCTCCGACGATGGCGACGGTCGGGATCAGGATGCCCCAACCCTGGAGCCATGCGTAGGCGGCCGTCACCGCTGCCCCGAGGAGGACACCGCCGAGGCCGCCGACGCCTGCGAGGAGGAGGGATTCACCAAGGAACTGCACCGAGATGTGGCGCTTGGTCGCACCAAGCGCCCTGCGCAGGCCGATTTCGCCCCTCCGCTCGAGGACGGAGATGACCATCACATTGGCGATTCCCACACCGCCGACCAGGAGGGCCACAGCCCCGAGGCCGAGGAACAGGTTCGTCAATGCCGACTCTGCCGCTTCCCTGGCCTCCAGCGCATCAGACGGCCGCGTCACCTCGACCTGGTCCGGGTTCTCGGGGTTCACCGTCGCCGCCATCACGTTGCGAACGTCGTCGACCGCCGCCGGGTTCGTCCGCACGTAGATCGTGGACGGGACGAGGTCGTCCTGGAGGTACGTCTCGGCGGCGGACACCGAAACGATCGCCGCACGGTCGAGGTCCGGCGACAGCTCGAGGCTCTCCATGACCCCTACCACCGTGAACCATTCATCGCCGAGCCACACACGTGTCGGAACGTCCAACCCTTGGATCCCGAGGCGTTCGGCGGCCACGGACCCGAGCACCACAACCGGGTAGTCAGGGTTGGCCTCGTCGAGGAATACCCCGTCGGCCATGTCGCCCTGGAGCGTGTCGAGCAGGTCGGCATCGGCCGCCAACACGCTCAGGCCGCCGCTCTGTCCGGAAGGCACGAGATCGTTCTTGTACACCTTGGCGTCGGGGACGTCCGCCACCGACGACACCGTCTCGACCGGTCCGATCCGCCCGACCATCGCAACCGACTCCTCTGGCAGTGTCCCTGGGCCGAGACCGATACCGGTGCCTGCCTGCACCTGGAGCATGTTGGTGCCGAGGCGGTCCAGCTGGGCGAGGAGGTCGGACTTGGAGCTCTCGGAGAGGCCGAGCACCGCCACCATCGCGCCGATGCCGATCATGATGCCGAGCGCCGACAGGAGGGACCGCAGGCGCCGGGTTCGAAGGCCGATCCCCGCGGCGCGGATCGTGTCGGCGGGCGTCATGCGCGACGGGGGGATGGCGTGCGGTGCGAGGGTGTCGGTCATCACGCGCGCGTTCCCGTGTCGGCCTCGATGCGGCCGTCGAGGAGGGATACCTGGCGGGGGAACTGCGTTGCGATGTCCCGATCGTGTGTGATGACCACGATCGTCGTCCCGCTGGCGTTGAGGTCCTCGAGCAGCCGTACGATCGCCGCACCCGTCTTCGAGTCGAGGTTGCCCGTCGGTTCATCGGCGAGCACGATGCGGGGGTCCCCGACGAGGGCACGGGCGATCGCGACACGCTGGCGCTCGCCGCCGGACAGCTTCGTTGCGAGGTGGCCTGCCCGGTTGGCGAGCCCCACCTTGTCGAGGGCGTCTACTGCGAGCTCCCTGCGTGCGGCGAGCCCCATTCCCGTGTAGAGCAACCCGTCTGCCACGTTGTCGCGGGCAGTCTCGCCGGCGAGCAGGAAGAACTGCTGGAAGACGAAGCCCAGGTATCTGGACCGCAACGCCGAAAGGTCCTTGTCGGTCATCTGCGACAGGTCGAACCCTGCGACGTGCACCTCACCGGCGGTGGCACGGTCGAGGGTCCCCATGATGTGGAGCAGCGTGGACTTCCCGCTTCCCGAAGGGCCGACGATCGACATCAGTTCCCCATCGGAGATCTGGAGGTCGACATCGACGAGCGCCCTCACCGGTGATGTCCCCGGGTAGTCCTTGCCGACCCCTCTGAGGGTGACCGCGGTGCGGGCCGGCGCGATCGGATCGGCGAGGGTCACGGAACGACGACCTCCATGCCCTCCTCGAGGCCGCTGGAGGTGACCTCGACGAAGCCGTCTGCGAACAGGCCGGGGTCGACGGCAACGAGGTACGTCGATCCGTCGTCCGCCACGACCTCGACCGCATAGCCGCCCTCGGCGAGGGCGAGGAGCGCAGTCACGGGCACGGCGAGCACACCATCGGCACGGTCGGAGATCACCTCGACATCGACCGGTGCCTCATCGAGTCCTTGTGCCGCTGAGGGGTCGTCGAGGATGACGGTCATCTCGAAGTACGTTTCTCCTTGCTGGGTTGCCAGGACGACGCTGCCGATCTCGGTCACGACCGCCGATTCGAGGGTGCCGTCCGGCAGCTCCACCGTCACGGCGTCGCCGACGGTGACGAGGTCCTGGTCGTCGGTCGAGAGCTGCACGGTGACGAACGTCTCGCTGACCGAGGACGTGAGGATCGGGGTTCCGTTGCCGACGACGTCGCCGACCGCGACGAGGTGCTCGCCGATCCGCAGCGGCGTGGCGGCCACATACACGTCACCGAGGTTGACGACGCCGTCCGGGCTGGCCCCGATCGACGCCTGCCAAAGAGCGACGGCCGCCGTGGTCGCGGTGTCGTAGTCGCCGTCGACTGTGAACCCCTCGACGTCGCCGAATCCCAGGTCGACGAGGTTCTGCTGCAACTGTGCGACGTCGTCGCCCTTCACGCCTGCGGTGAGGGTGCGGTAGGAGGGAAGGTCACCGATGAGCAACACGACCGGCTCCTGGTCGATCGTGATGAGGATGTCTCCGCGGTCGAGGATCGATCCCTCGGCGGCGATCGACGTGACGGTGCCCGAGATCGGTGCGGACGTGGCCACGATCGGCTGCCCTGCCTGCACCTGGTCGCCGATGTCGACGAGCACCTCGGCGACGTACGAGGCGGCGGAGGGCGTGAAGATCACCGCGCCGAGTTGCAGCGACCCGGTCTCGTCTGCCCCGATCGCCTCCTGGAGCGCCTCGATGGCGTCCGCCGTTGCTGCGGTGAATTCCTCGTCGACGTCGATGTCGCCGTCTGGGTCGTAGCCGAGGTCGACGAGCGCCTGCTCGAGCTGCTCGACGTCGGGACCGTCGCCCATGCGGATGTTGAAGGCCCGGTACTGGGGCAGGTCACCCTCCAGCACCACGATCGGGACGGTGTTGACCTCGTAGAGGACGTCGCCGGCCACCAGGATGTCGCCTGCCTCGACGATGTCGGTGACGAACCCCGGGCTGAGGCCGGTCACCTGGACGACCCCATCGTCTGAGGACCGGAACGTCACGGTGTCGGCCGATCCGTAGCCGAGCGTTCCCGGCAGGGCGTCGGTGACGATGAGGTTCGTCCGCTGGACGGTCGCCGTGTTCATCGACTCGGGCACCTCGACATCCTCACCGTTGCCGTTGCCGAGAGCGAGGATCGCGAGGGCCGCGACCACCGCGATCACAACGATCGCGAGGATCCACCACCACACTCGCGACCGTCGCGGAGGCTCGTTCGGAGCAGATGGTTCTCGGTCTACGCTGTCATCCGCAGTGGGCATGTCCTGGGCCTCCATGCCCTCATTCTGGTCGATGTTGATGTCGGTCATTCGTGGGTACCTCGATGCCTCTCGTCACGTCCCTCAACCGTCGCCGGCAGGTGGTCCGTCCTCGCCGCCACCCCCGGGCGGTCCCCCACCCGGTCCGCCAGTGCCAGGGAGGCGGATCGACCCCCCGAACACCTCCTCACAGACATCGAACGCTGCCTGATACGCGGGATCCGCGGGGTCGATCTCACCGAAGGGGCCCCCACCCTGTCCATTGCCCTCACCGGGGGTACCGAATTCGGGGTCTGGCATGTCGTAGCCGTTGTCACGCATGCAGGCGGCGAACTCGTACATGGTGTCCTCGATCTCGCTGCGATCGACGGAGCCCGGCCCGAATGCCAGACCGTCGAGATGCTCCCGACAGGCATCCATCGCTTGGCGGATCGTGTCCCTGTCGACCTCCCCGGCCTCGGCCTGGTCCCTGAATCCGAAGATGATCCCGCCGTTCTCGTCGAACTCGGGATCCTCGAAATCCTCGATGCCGTTCTCACGCATGCAGGCGGCGAACGCGAGGATGGCGTCCTCCTCGGAGGCCTCCGGCGTGTCTTCAGTGGTGTCGCTGGCGATCGTGCTGAGGGTCCCGGCTTCCGCAAGCGACGCGACCTGCGTGCCGTTGTCACCGCTGCACGCAGCGGTCACAACGGCGAGCACCACGACGATCAATATGGTTCGGCGCATCAGCACTCCTGATCGGTTGTCGCCCACAGGTAACACACGGAACCTGAGCCTGTGCTGACAGCAACCTGAGGGCAGCGTGAGAATGTGCAACCGGAACCGGACGGGCGACCCTGCTCGTTCACCCGCCGAACCCGAGCCCTGTGAACACGTCGCGACACTCCTCGACCGCGGCGAGCACGCCAGGATCCTCGAAGTCGATGTCCCCGAACGGGCTGATACCGCCTTCCCCTCCGAGGAGGAAGCTCGAGAAGTCAGGGTCCGGCACGTCGACGCCCTGCTCCCGCATGCAGGAGGCGAACTCGACGAGCACGTCCTCGATTGCCGTCAGGTCGAAGTTCTCCCCGCCCGGGGCGAACGAGACACCTGCGAGCTCGTCGGCGCACGCCTCGAAGGCGGCCTCGGCCACGTCCTCCTCCACGTCGGCGAAGGGTCGATCGTCGGCACCGAAGTCAACCGAGCCGTCAGCGTTGAGGCGCGGATCAGGAAAATCCTCGATGCCGTTGTCCCTCATGCAGGCGGCGAACGCCAGGAGGCGCTCCTCGTCCTGCTCGGCGACGGATCCACCGTCGGCGTCCGAAGCGGCCACCGTTGTCGTTGTGCTGTCGAGCGTGGCGACGCCGTCATCGTCACCTCCGCCGCATGCGACGAGTACGAGGGCGAGAGCCGTTACGAGAAGGATGATGCGTTGCACGACGATGCTCCTGGCCAGCCAGCTGTGTCACCTCGAACGCTAGGACGTCGTCCCCATATCGACTGCGCTCAAGGCTGTCGGCGGACGCCGCCGGGGACGATCAGAAGACCTCGGGACAGTACGGCAGCCGGGTGGTGCGCATCAGACGGTCGAGCGTCAGGATCGAAGCCTCGTCCCCTTCGATGAGGCCCGCCCTCCACAGCGTGTACGCCTGGGGTCGCCCGAGCAGGAGGGAACTCAGTTCCGAGACCGCCATCGTCGCGTCGGCGTCGTCCGACGTCGGCGTGCACGACCCGACCCCGTCGGTGACATCGAGGCGGAACGTTCCGCCGCGGTCCATGAAGGCGTCGACGACGCCGATGGTCAAGGTCCCGTCCGATTCGTACCGCCTCGCCGACAGCGCCGCTGGGACGTCGAGGATGCGCAGATACAGCGTGTCCTGATGGCGGGTCGTGACGCGGCGGAGGTTGTCGACCTCGACGTACAGGGGGTTGTCGGCAGGGGCGTTCCACTGGTGCACGTTCGGGAAGAGGTCGATGCTCGCCAGATAGTGCCACAGCGTCCTCCTGGCATCGTCGTCGACGGGGACAACCTCGATCACCTCGACCGTGCCCTTGGGGAGCCAGTCCTCGAACTTCTCCTTCTGGCGGTAGGTCACATAGCCGACGGGGAGCCCCGCCCGGTAGGCGACGGCGGTGCGCCTCGAGCTCGCTCCGTCGCGCCAGTGCTCGGGATCGTGGAACCGGCGGTGCCGCCACCAGGGCTCGCTGCGGGACAGCATCCCAGGGGTGGCGATGCGTACACGGTCGTAGATCGGTGGGAGCAACTCTGGCGCCTCTGCCGGGTCGACGATCCGCACCGTATCCGTGTCAGGTCCCTGTGGAAGGGCCACACGATCGGAGGCGACCGTCAAGTCGTGCGAGTGCGCGGCGAGGCCGTAGCCGAAGCGCCCGTAGATCGGTGCCTCGGATGCCCACAGCCCTGCAAGCGGCTGGCCCCTGTCGACTGCCTGATCGAGATGCATCCGCATCATGGTCGTCAGCACACCCCGTCTGCGGTGGGTGGGCTGAACCGTGACGATCGTCGTCCCCGCCATGGGGACCGTCCCGCCGGGGACCGTGACATCGAAGTCGAATGACCCGAACGTCGCGACGATCCGGTCACCTTCGAAGGCAGCGATGCACGTCTCGAGCGGGAAGGTCTCCCGGAACCGCTGGTCGGTTCCGTCGTCCTCTTTGAGGTCGTCGCCGAACCCGAACGGGACGGCGCGCAGGAACGCAGGTACCTCGTCCTCGGTGATGAAGCGGATCTCTGTCACAACGGGGCATTGTATGCGTTGGCGACGAGGCGCGCCGACCGAGGGAGAGCAGCGGAATCCTCCACGCCAGAGCAGGTCGTCGGCCAGCGGCGGGCCATTGGTCACGAGCGCGTGAGCGGACACCTTCTGTCCAGTGGGCTGGCGCGAAGCCGCCTGAAGGTGGATGATGTAAGGAGGAAAGGAGCCTCCCGTGAGGCACCGGTCTGTCCTCGCTGCAGTGTGTGGAGCACTCCTGGTCGTCGTGTCCTGCTCATCCGTCGGAGATACCGGTTCCAGCACGACCAGCGGACCTCCCCAGGCTTCCACGACGACGATCCAGCCATCCACGACCACCTCCACGTCGACGACGACCACATCGGGTGAACCCGAATCGACGACGACGACCTCGTTCGACGGTGCGTTCGTCCCTACCCAGCCGTTCGTTTCCCCGGTTCCGACGGCGGCCGGAGGTGGCTCCGGGTGCTCGCCTGGCTCGGGAATCCTGCCCGACGGCGTGTGGTTCGGCTTCATCGACGGGATGACCGCCGAGGCCATCGACTTCGACCTCGCGTGCTTCGTCGCATGCGACGTCGGTGTCGGGTTCGCGGTTCGAAACGACAATCCCGCGGGGAGGAACGTCGACGTTGCGGCCGGAGCCGTCGTGGTCTTCGAGAACCCCGATGGTGATGACTGGTTCGATTCGTACGACGCGTACCGGGGGTACGAGGAAGCAGACATCCACAACGACGTGTGGATCTACGTCAACGACGGAGCCATCACCCACATCGTTGACCCCGCGGCGAATCGCGGTTGTCGGTCGTCTGCCGTCGACGTCGAATGGACGATCGACCTGCCTGCCGCGAACGGCGTCGCGTTCAACGATCACGGCCTGCTCGCCGCGAAGTATGTGGTCCTCGACGACACATGGACCGGGGACCATCGGTTCTACTGGCGTTCCACCGACTGGACGACGTGGGATCAGCTCGGCAACCAAGCCCCAAGCGGGTGGGCGGATTGGAACGCGGTGGGTGCCGCAGATTCCGTTGCCTTGGGGGCGACGATCTACCGATTGGCGGGCTCAACGTGGACCTCGACGACGGTCGATACGCTCGGTGAGGGCGTCCATGTCCTCGGCATGTCGGAGGACCACGTCCTCATGGCCGGCACGTCGGGCGACGAGGCCCAGGTGTACGTACTGACCCCGATCGGCAATGCCTGGGTCTCAGACATCATCTCGCTCGGACCGGTCGAACGGTGGCAGACATGGTCCGGAGCGATCTCGGGAATGACGTTCGCTGTCGCCGACACCGGCATGGATACCACAGACGGCCGGGGGACTGTCCGCGTCTATGACTTCGACGGCACGGTCTGGACACAGACCGCAACGATCGAGGATCCGTGGGCTTCGGGCGACTGGGGAGGCAACTGGGGCAGCTCCCTCGACCTGGACGCCGACCTCCTCGTGGTCGGGGCAGACGGCGCCACACCCGGGCCCGGGACTTCGGGGGCGATCTATGCGTATCGTCGCACGGTCGACGGCTGGCGAGCCGAGCTCGTAGGAGAAGGCGGCGAGGGCTTCGGGTTCGGCGTCCGGGTCGACGGGGGCATGATCGTGGCAGGCGCAGCCCATGGAGACACCGAGGCGACCTTCTGGATCTTCGAGGTTGCCAATGGCGTTTGGCAGGGGACACCGATCCAGGTCCCCGTCGAGGGCGAGGAAGAAGGGGACTGGGTGTACGGCATCGGCGTGGACGGCGATGTAGTCGCCGTGTCCACCCAGTCCGCACTGTGGATCGGCCGCATCATCCCCGTGGGATGAGCCAGCCGATCCGCCAACGACGGGAGGACGGGCCGACGACCTCGAATTCGGCGGAGCGCGGGGGACTGACCACGGAGGACGTATGGTGACCGGAGAGATCGACATCGAGCTGGACGGCGGCGTCGTCATCACCGCTGACATCCGTAGCGCTGACCCTGTGCCGGCTGGTTCCGTCGTCTTCGCCCATGGGAGTGGGAGCAGCAGGTTGAGCCCGCGAAATCGCGCCGTGGCGGACTACCTGCGAAGGAGGGGATTCACGACCGTCCTCGCCGACCTGCTGACGAGCGAGGAGGAGAACATCGATGTCCGCACACGCGAGTATCGCTTCGACATCGGCATGTTGGCGGGGCGCGTGGAGGGAGTCGTCGACTGGGTACGTGATCGCGACTCGCTTCCGATAGGGCTCTTCGGTGCTTCGACCGGTGCTGCGGCGGCGCTCATCGCGGCCGCGAACCTCCCGTCTGATGTGTCGGCGGTCGTGTCGCGTGGCGGCAGGCCGGACCTCGCAGGCGATGCCCTGGGTCGTGTCGAGGCACCGACGCTGTTGATCGTGGGTGGGAGGGACCATCAGGTTCTCGAACTCGATCGCGCCGCCGCAGCGCAGATGGCGGCACCGACATCGATCGAGGTCGTGCCGGGCGCAACGCATCTGTTCGAGGAACCCGGCGCGCTCGAACGGGTCGCAGAGCTCGCCCTGGGCTGGTTCAGCCTGAACCTGGCGGGGCGGGGCAAGTAGCGAAAGCCAGCCTCGGTATGGTCGTCCTCGACGGCGGCGTCACTGGATGGTGACTTCGCATCCCTTGGGGACAGATGCGCACGGTCACGTGGTGGCACCATGTCCGCCCGGCCCGATCAGGCGTGTCGTTCCCGCAGGAAGATCCGACCACCAGGTCTCGTTTCTGCGGTATGAACCGCCGAGGCGCCGGTCTCCGACCATGGCGATGAGCGACGCCGCTTCGGCCTCGAGGCCCGACCACTCGTCCTCGCCGACGTCATGGAACGAACGCATCTCGACGCCGCCGTCGACCGGACGCCACACACCGGCGACGTACCCGTCGACGAGGAGGGTGGGCAGAACGTCCCCGTTCCTGCGAATCACATAGCGGCGGTACCGCTCCGGGATGATGCGGCTCCGGTCGGAGTAGGCGAGAAGCATGCTGTCCCACATCCCGAGGAGCCTCGGTGGGCTCGGTTCGTCCCCGGTGGGTCGAGCCGCCTCCGGGAGGTCGTACAGCGTCTCGCCGCGAGGGCCCTCGAGCGCGACGAGGTCCGTACGGAGGGCTTCGAACGCCGGCCCGACCGTGGGACGGCGCAGGATCGAGAACTGTGCGAAGTCGCGTTCGGTGGCTGGCCCGAAGCCCTCCAGGTACCGCCACACCATCTTGCGTACGGCATTATCGGGGTCCTGGCGCTCGCCTGCAGGTGAGGCCGTGAAGGCCGAAGGGGTGCCGAAAGCCCAGTCGCCACCCGTAGGGGCATGCACGACCGGCGCAAACGTTCGCAGCGCCCACCACAACCGTTCGTTGGGCGGGGAGCCGAGCCGCGAGGTGAGCCATTCGTTGATCTCGTCGGGTGTCCTCGGCTGCGTGAGGAGGGTCACCAGGCCCGACACGAGGGCGTCGGCGTCCTCGGTCGTCATCCCCGTCGAGCGGAACCGTCGATCGTTGAGCCGGGAGTCGCGCAGTGGACCCTGCATTGCCTGGTGGAACGTCGGGTGGTCGTTGGCGTCCACGACATGCAGCGTGATCCGCATGAGGGACCCCCTGACCAGGTCTCCGTCGGTGAAGGCACGATCGAGGTCCGAAGGGTCGAAGTCCGCTACACGGTTCCAGAGCGCCACATAAGCCGAGGCTGGCTCCTGCGCCTGGATCGCCACCACGCGGCGCGCCGCCGAGGTGACGTCGGTGCGTTCCCTGGCGAGCAGCATCTGGCGTGCGAGGGTCGAACGGTTGAGTGCCCGGTCGGTCAGTGCCACCGAGCGAGCATACGCGACCGGAAGGAGGCTCGCGGTCCTCGCTCAGGCCTGACGCCTCCGGACATCCGCGACGAGGCGGCCGAGCGTGGGCCGTCGATTTCGATCGTGTGATCGTGTCACAGTGGGGCTGATCGGTCTCAGTCGTCGTCCCCGAGGGTTGCCGCGAGACCCGCGGCGAGCCGGTCGAGTTCCTCGTCCGAGAGCCTGGCCCGGGTCAGCTGGTAGATCTTCGGTGGCATCTCGCCGTCGCGTACCGTCTCGGCAGACTCATCGGCCTCTTCCTGGGGTAGGTGCCACTCGGAGAAGTTGAGCTCGGCGCGACCCTCGTCGACGTCACGCTGGACCATCCACGACATCGGAGCGATGTTGGAGTACCACGGCCACTCGGTCTCGTTGCTGTGGCATGAGAAGCACGCCCGCACTGCCAGGGCACGGGTCTCGGCGGAGTCCCAGGCGGGCTCGGCGACGACCGGTGGGTTGTCGTGGTCCCGCCCATAAGGCACGAACTGGATCCCGATGAACACCACGGCCAGCGTGATCAGTCCCCCGACCAACCATGGTTTGAACCGTGCCACGGCAATCCCGATCCTCTCACCGACTCGACCCCACATCCTGTGCCGGGTCGTCAGGTATGCAAGATCGGAAGATAGGCGTAGCATCGGACGGATCCACTAGGGGGGACCATGCCGTTCGATACCACCGCACTCGCAGACCAGGTCCTGATCGATCCGGACGGCACCGAGCATCGCCTCGGGGACCTCTGGCAGGAACAGCCCCATGTGCTGTTGTTCCTGCGCCACTTCGGGTGACTGACCTGCCGTGAGCGGGCCGGTCAGGTCCGCGACAGATACGATGAGATCCTCGCAACAGGTGCACACGTCACCGCGGTCGGCACGGGCGGCAAGAGGTATGCCGCTGCGTTCATCGAGGACGAACAGGTGCCGTTTCCCGTCCTGCTCGACGAGGACGGCACGGCAGCCGAGATCGTCGGCACGGGGACGTTGGGGGCGACCTCGCTCGTCAAGCCGCGCCAACTGGTCGCAGGGTTCCGTTCCCTCGCGGCCGGTCACCGACAACGCAACCCGGGACGACGCCCCATGCAGCTCGGTGCAACCATCGTGATGGGTCCCGGCGACGAGATCCTCTACGAGGATTACGAGGACCACGCAGGTGACCACGCAGACCTCGACGATGTGATAGCTGCGATCCCCGGCTGATCGACGCGTGGCGGCTGCCGAAGGTTCACCTGCCCATCATGGTGCCGCCCGGATGCTCCCGATCCACGTTCCCCGTTCCGTTGCCACGGCAATGAGGTCGTCGTGGACATCGAGTCCCTGGACCCAGGGTTCCGTGCCCCCATCGACCGAGATCGGCGTGCCCAGCCACGATCCGTCGGCCGGCGTGAACATCCAGAAGGTCGTCGTCGGGTCGTCGGAGCCGGCCGACACGACGATGATGTCACGGTCGATCCTTGCCCCGAAGCCGAACCCTCCGCGACCCTCACCGACGACTTCCGGCGTCCACGTGCCACCGGCGCGTGTGTACAGGTACACGCCGCCGTTGGTGCCGGGGCCCGGGGTCGCACCATCGGCACCGACCAGGAGGACGTCGTCGCCATCGAGGTCGAGGGAGCTCCCCCAGTTCCCGACCTTCCACCGACTGTCCTTCGTGAGGGTCGATGTCAGCACCCATGACGATCCATTCCAGTCGTAGACGCGAACGCTTCCCTGGCCGTTGCCTGCGCCGGTGTCCATGCCGGTGTCCGAGATCGCAAAGGTGTTCGTGCCGATGGCTCCTGACCAGCTCTCCCACTCATCGAGATGCCCGAGGGGGATCGTGGCGACGTCCCATCCATCTGAGGTTTGGGTGATGACGTGGACGGCGACGCCGTCGCCGGACCACGATGCCATCAGGACGCGGGTGTCCGAAACGGCGAGCGCGCTCACCGTGTCATCGAGCGAGGCGAACGAGTCCGTCGTCCACGATGTCCCGTTCCAGCGATGGACCATGGATCCGATGGCGACGGTGTGATGCGCTGCCGAGGCGGCGTTGGTGAAGACTTCGGCGAGGTAGCGCTGTGGTTGTCCGCTGAGGCGATCGACCCTTGCCCAGTCGTCGCGCCACAGGAACTGGCTTCCCCTGAACTCGTCGAGGCGCGCGACGGTGAGGCCCAGGTCGTTGAATGCCAGGGGCCCAGCCACCGTGAGCTCGGCAACCCAGTCGATCGACACGATGTCATGTTTGCATCCGGCGGCCTCGGTGTTGAACACGATCGCGGTCACGATCCCGGCGTTGACATAGATCCACACCTCGTCGTGGAAGCCGAGGCCCTCAAACGACCAGGCATCTGCGTAGGGATCGATCCATCTGGTCCCGTCGGGATACCCGAACACCATGGTTGCTCCGGGGTGGACAGTGACCGTGCGGGTGTCAGGCCTGGCGTTCGTGATCCGGTAGCCCTCACCGGTGTCGCAGGACACGTGGCACGCCAGGTCGAAGGTGATCTGGGCCTCTTCGAGGCGCTCGAGGTATCCGAACCACACGCCGTCGGGTAGCGGTCCCTGGCCGGGGCTGCAGCCGGAACCGCCTCCCGTGGGCTTCGGCGGGGGTGCTACGAACGGATCGGGGGGCACGAATGCGAGTCCGGTGGGATCAAGCGTGGAGGTGGAGGGCTCTGGAGGCAGTGTCGTGGTGGTCGCCACTGTCGCGTGTGTGGTGGACGCCGAGGTCGACGTCACCGATGTCGACGACGTGGATGTGGGCAGCGAGGCCGTGGTGTCGACCGGTGGCTGGGTGATCGTCAACGGTTCCGACCCACACGCGGAGGCAATCACTGCCACACACAGGACCGTGGCCACCACTGGCCATCGCATCGGATGCCTCGTTGTCTCCAGATCCATCATCCGCCCGGAGAAGGCTCGCCGCAAGGGTGTTCCGTCGCCCAGTTCCCCTTCGTCGGCTCCGTGAAAGGGTGCAGCCTGCGAGCCCCTGACCAACCGATCGCGTAGTCTCGGAGGTGACTATGTCGGGGCACCGAGACGGGATCCACATGACCGATACCGCCCTGTCACAAAGCACTTTGAGGCGGAGACCCGGTCTCGCAGTGTTTGCCGCAGTCAATGCGATCGCGGCGTGGGGAGGCGCCCTGGGACTCATCACGGGGTTCCTCGATCTCGGAGAGATCGAACAGCACCTGCCCTTCGAGAGCCCTGTGTTGGGAGGGATCGCTCTCGCCGTCGTCGTGGCGTGCCCGCTGACGTTGCTCACCTGGTCGGCGTGGACGGGATCGGATTCGACCGGGACCGTCGCACTCGTCACCGGAGTCCTGATCATCGGGTGGATCGTGGTCCAGGTCCTCGTCATCAGGACCTTCTCTCCGTTTCAGCCCGCGTACCTCGTCGTCGGTGGGGTCCTGATCGCCCTGTCGGGTCGCCTCAGGCCCGGACGCGGAGCGGATGCCCACTGACCCCGAGGTGAGTGTCGGCGAGCCTCACGATCGCAGGTCCACGATCATGGATTCGGCGCAGAGACCTCGATGAAAGCATCGATCCGGCGTCCGAGCAGCTTCCATTGGAGGCCGTACTTCGACTCGAGGGCGTCCAGGGCGCCCGCGGCGTGGTCACCCTCGAGGATCCGTGCGTGTCCCACGACGGCGGGTCCCGGCTTCAGCTTGCCCCTGTAGTTCGAGGATGCGAGCGTCACCTCGGCATTGTTCCGGATCCGCTTGACCTTGCCTGCGTTTGCACCCGTTCCGATCACGATGCCTTCACCGTGGCGGGCGAACCAAACCGTCGTCGGCACAGGTGTACCGTCCTTACGGAACGTGGTGAGGACGACGAATTGGCCGTCTGCGAGCTCCTTGAATGCCACGGCTGGACTCTAAGCCTCCCGGGCCGGCGACGTCGTTCACCTGTTCCGACATCTCATCGATGGATCGAGGATTTGGCGACCGCTTCGTGTCGCGACGCCACGTCGAGCTTGAGGAGGATTGCGGACACATGGTTCTCGACGGTTTTGGCCGACACGAAGAGCCGCTCGGCGATCTCCCGATTCGACAGGCCCTCGGTCATCAGCCGGAGCACTTCGCGCTGGCGGGGAGTCAGTCCATCGGGGTCGGTCACCGTCGCACGGCTCGGACCACGTGGGATCGCATCGATTCCTGCCGCTCGTAGCCGACGCCGAACGACCTGTGCCATTGGCTTTGCACCGAGACCGTCGAAGATCTTCAAGGCTTCCAAGGTCGCGTCTGGCGGGCCGAGACTGAGGGCCATGGCCTCCTCGTAGGGTGCACCGATCCGGTGCCAAACATCGGCCGCAGCCTGCCATTCGCCCTCGATCATCAGTCGATACGGTTCGGCGAGGCGGTCGGGCACGTCATCGAGCCCGCCAGCCATCCACATCCAGAATGCGATCTCCCCGCGCCCCCACAGCGTGTCGGTGTCCAGGATCCGTTCGAGAGGGTCGGTGAGCACGGCGATCGCCAGGTCCGGCCGGCCTCCATAGACATGGAATTCCGCCGATGCGCACAGCGGCACCCAGATGTGTTGGATGGCGCCGTCCTTGCCCAGTGCGATCGCTCGGTCCAGGGTGTCGGTGGCTCCAGAGTCGCCCCGTCGCACCCCGATCCGGCCCACCGTCCCCAATGCGGTGACGGGAGAGATGTGGGCAATTCCGGGGGGTAGGGCCGTGACCCGCCGTGCATACTCGAGCGCCTCGTCCCATCGACCCTGCTCGGCTCTGACACGCGACATCCACGCGGTGGCATATGCGATCGCGTAGATCTCATCATGGGAGGATCCGATCGCGATCGAGCGCGCGAGCCAATCGAACGCCCGGTCGTACTCCTTCACCTCACCTCCACCCGAGCCGAGCATCCCAAGGATGCTCACCCGTGTGCGATCGTCCGTGGCCGTCGAGAGAGCGGTCTCGAGGAGCTCGATGCCGCGATCCGGGTCTCCGAGTACGAGTTCCGACGTGCCGAGCCCGATGATCGCGAGGGTCTCGACCTTTCCCGAGCCGATCCGACGCGCCATCTCCAACGTCCGCTCGCTCAATGCAAGGGCGGCATCCCGATGACGGTCGAGCATCTGATTCAGGCCAGCCGTGTACAGCATGCGGGCGAGGTCCTCGGAGTCACCCAAGGGCTCCCTGAGACGGATTGCCTCCCGGACCATCTCGTTAGCAGCATCTACCTGGCCGTTGATCCACATGGTGCGGCCGTGCATCAAGTAGGCATTGGCGATACGGATGGGGTCGCCGACCTCGGTGGCGAGGTCGACGAACTCGTGCGATACCTGGAGTGCATCGACCTGGCGATCCAGGACGATCAGTGTGTTCGCGTACTGCGTGAGGAACGCCATACGGTCGTCGACGTCGAGCGATCCGATGAAGGGGTGCGCCGCACCGAAAAGAGACGCAGCCTCGCGCATGGACTCTGCCGCTACGGCGATCTGGGCAGCAGGTGGGGCGAATCGGAGAATCAGATCCTCGTCCCCGGTCATCACCGCGTGATGGGCGAGACGGGAACCGTCGGTCGATTCGTCGTCCGTGAGCAACTGGAGGATGCGACGGTGGAGCTCCACCCTCCGCGACGGCGACACAGAGGCCTCCACAGCGAGGCGTGCGAGTTCATGGCGGAATCGGTACCCATCGCGATCGTCGATCAATACCCCGGCGTGGACAGCATCATCGATGACGAAGTCGGACGAACGGATGAGTTCCTTCAGATAGCGGCGTTCGAGGAGCCTGGGCGCCATCGCCACGGCCTCAGCGGCCAATCGTGCCGCGTGGTGGAGGCGACCGACCCTGGCGAGAACAGCTTCCTGGACGGTGGTGGGGAGCTCCTCGTCCCCGGCGAGCAGTTCCGTTACGAAGAAGGCATTCCCACCTGTCACCCGATGGATGGCTTCGGCCTCGGCAGGGCGCTCCGATGCCAGGTTCCTCACAGCGTCGATCGAGAGGGGTTCGAGGGTGATGCGGTGGGCGGACGTGCCCTGACCTACCAGGCTCCCCACGGTAACGCCGACGGGGCTACCCGGTGCGACTTCGTCCCGTCTCAGCGTCACGACGATGACTGCTCGCATCGATCCCACGCGTCGGCCGAGGAAGGTCACCATGTCGAGGGTTCCATCGTCGGCCCAATGCAGATCCTCGATGACCAACAGCACCGGCTTACGCGGGCTCCGCAGATGGTGGAGGAGCTCGCTGAAGGCTGCGTGGGGATCATCGAGGGCCTCGGCGAGGCCACTCAGCTCCCGATTCGTCTCGGTGATGTCGCGCAGTGGACCGAATGGGCGGGGAGTGGCCAGGGGATCGCATGCTCCGACGAGCACTCGGGCTCGGTCCGCCACAGCGTCAATCACCGCGTTCACGACCGAGGTCTTCCCCGCACCCGCCTCGCCGTCGACGAACACGATCGATCCGCCGTGGGCGGGGGTCGAATCGATCAGTGTGACGATCCGGTCGATCGTAGCGTCGCGTTCGAGGAGACCACGAGGTGCAGACATGTGCATCAAGCTACCCGACCCGATCTGAATGAGGTAGGGAGACCGGCAGACTTCACACGCATCGACTCCCGCCCGCCGCCGGCATCGAGACAGGGGCCGCTCTCACGAGCGACCCCTGTCGACGATGGTGGTCTGCGGATGGATTCAGCCGGGGCAGGCACCGACCTTCGGGTTGAAGTCCGCGAACACGCCGCTCGGGTTGTTCTTCCACACCCATACGTGGAGGATGTAGACCGGCAGGAACGAGTGGGGGTGGAACTCGTGACCGAAGAGGCTCGGCGGGTTCGCCGGGTCCACCTCACCCACTGGAACGAGGTATTCGACGGCCACCAGACGGAGCCTCCCATTCGCCTCGATCTCGTAGACCATGGCCTCGGGCTGCTGCGGATCGAGGGTCGCGTCGATTCCCTTCACGTAGTGAACGCCCATGCCCCCGGCCGCGTTGTCGAAGCACGTGGGATCACCGGGAAGACCCAGACCCACCGTGGAGTCGTCGATCTTGAAGGTCTCGTACCCGGCGTCGAGCGCCGCATCGATCTGATGGAATTGGGCGGTTGCGGCTCGAAGCTGAGCCAGCTCGCTGCCGATGGGTACCTCCGCGGCAACGGCCGCCGTGGCGCCGAGCATCAGTGCGGTGACCGTCATCAGAGTCACGATTGGTTTCTTCATGGTTGGGTTCCTTTCGTCGCTTTCGCGACAGGGTCGATGGATCAGGTGTGTTCGCTGACGGGGTAGATCTCGTCGGCGACGAGGCCGTGCGCTTCCCGGTGAACCGTCGCCGCGTCTTCGGCGCTGTCCGCCTCGACGAGGCAGAAGATCTTCCCTGCCGACTCGTCGACCCAGTAGCGCAGGTAGCTCACGCCGTAGTTCCCCTGCGTCTCGAGGTCCTTCTGATGGGCCCCCGCCACGTCAGCGGCGGACACGCCCCCTTCGATGTTGTGGACGTCCATGAACAACGACATACCGCACCCTCCTTGGCTCGAGCGTCTGTCGTGGTCGAACGTACGGGAGGAACACGTGGGGGTCATCGGGGGAGTACCCCCAAATTCCCGGGTGCGACCACCCAGATCTGACCTCGAGATGTGCGTGATCCACGGCCGTTGCAAACGCATACGTCCGGATGGTGGGCAACGGCTTCGCTCGTCGCGTCGAGGGGCACAGCGGTCACGAGTCACCCCCTGGCGTGCCCAAAGGGTGCCGTAACGCCCCGAGCGGGTAGGCTCGGTCGTGGCGGCCTCAGCCGCAGCTCTTTCATTTGTCCTCGCGGGACTTCCCAGGGTTCGCCCTCACCGCTCGCTCGAACGATCGCTGTTGCATCAACAATCAGGCGCCCTTCGGAGCGTTCGAGCCAATGACTTCTTCCATGAAACACCCCCACATCCGACCCTCGGTCGGATTCCTCAGCACCTACCCGCCTACGTCGTGCGGTCTGGCCACGTTCACGACCTCGTTGCGCGACGCGATCGCAGAAGGACGCGGCTCAGACGCGGGCCTCGGTGTCGTGAGTGTCACCGACAGCCCGAACCGTTGGCTCGGCGACGAGGTCGTCTACGAGCACGTCAATGGTGACGAGGGCTCCCTCGTCGATGCGATCGACGCCCTCAACTCTTTTGATGTCGCCTCCATCCAGCACGAATACGGGATCTACGGAGGACCGGATGGTGAAGAGGTGCTCGAGCTCCTCGAAGGTCTCCGCGTTTCCGGCCGTGGTCACCCTCCACACGGTTCTCAGCCGACCCAGCATGGCGCAGCGGTCGATTCTCGAGAAGATCGTTGCGATGGCCGAACGGACGATCGTCATGAGCGAGACTGCCTATTCGAGGCTCATCAACGGCTACACCGTGGACGAGGCGAAAGTCCGCGTCATCCCGCACGGGGCGAGGATCGGGCTCACAGGCCCATCTCTCGTGACGGGAAGCCGGCCTGTCGTGCTGACCTGGGGGCTGATCGGCCCCGGCAAGGGCCTGGAGATGGCCATCGACGCCTTCGCAGGTCTCGGGAGCCTCGACCCCGTTCCTCGTTACGTCATCCTCGGCAAGACGCACCCCAAGGTCCAGGCCTCTCAGGGCGATGCCTACCTCGAAGGGCTCGCTGCACGGACCCACGATCTCGGGCTGGATCATGTCGTCGAGTTCGACAGCCGGTATCTCTCAACAGACGAGCTCACCATCGCGATCCGCAGAGCCGACATCATCGTGCTGCCGTATGACTCAACCGAGCAGGTCACGTCAGGCGTTCTGGTGGAGGCTCTCGCAGCGGGCAAGCCAGTCATCGCGACAGCTTTCCCCCACGCCGTGGAACTCCTCGATTCAGGTGCGGGGATCGTTGTCCCTCACGGCGATGTGGTCGCAATGGCGGCAGCCCTCCGACGGGTGCTGACGCATCCCTCCGCTGCCGTCGAGATGGAAGCAGAGGCGAGGCACATCGGCTCGACGCTGCACTGGCCCGCGATAGCGGATCGGTATCTCCAGGAGGCAACAGCCCTGCGGGCCGCGCACGTGGCGAACCGTCCCCTCTCCATCGTGCCGCCGCGACGAAAGGCTGCCGATGACCTCGTCAAGGTCGGCTGACCACCGCTCCGGCGTGCTCACGCTGGTGGGGAACCCAACGGGTGTGGGTACATCGGCCGACCTGTCCGCCAATGATCCATTGCCGGAGCCCTGCTTCGATCACCTGAAGAGCATGACGGACCATCGGGGACTCTGGGAGCACGCAGAGTTCACTTCGGCGCGCTACGAGCACGGCTACTGCACGGACGACAACGCCAGGGCGCTGATCGTCGTGAGCCGCGTTCGGGACTCCTCATCTGATCTCGTCGATCTGGCGGAGATCTATTTGGCGTTCCTCACGGACGCCCAACTGCCGGGCGGTGGCTTCGTCAACCGGCGCAACCCTGACGGGTCATGGTCCCACGGCGTGGGATCCGACGACTCCCAGGGAAGGGCGCTGTGGGCGCTCGGGACCGCCGCTGCCCGAGGCCCGACGAAGGCGATGCGGGATATCGCCCTGGCCACCTTTGCAGCCAACCATGGCTTCTCATCACCGTCTCCTCGTGCGAACGCCTTCGCGGTGCTGGGAGCAGGTGAGGTGTTGGCATTACACCCCGGCCATGGCCCAGCACGCACAGTGATCGAACGCAGCGTCGACCACCTCCACTTCCACGATGATCCCCATTGGCCGTGGCCGGAACATCGCCTCGCCTACGACAACGCCCGCATCCCCGAGGCGCTGATCGTCGCGGGCTCGCTGCTCCCGGACGCCATGCTCTTGGACGCAGGTCTCAGCCTCCTCGAGTGGCTCGTGGCCGTCGAAACCAGGCATGGTCACTTCAGCTTCACTCCCGCAGGCGGCTGGACGTTGGGTGAGGCGCGACCCGGCTTCGACCAGCAGCCGATGGAGGCTGCCGCCATGGCGGATGCGTGTGCTCGCGCATGGGCACTCACCGGGAATGCCCGGTGGGCCGATAGGGTGCAGCGGGCTGCTCAGTGGTTCATGGGTGACAACGACTCCGAGCTCGTCCTTTATGACTCGGAAACCGGTGGATGTGGGGACGGCCTCGGCCACGATTTCGCCAATCTGAACCAGGGGGCGGAGTCGACGCTCGCTGCACTCTCCGTGCTCCAGCGTGTCCAGACCCTTCTCTGAGCACGGTCACCGCCGCGGTGGGACACCCGGCACCCGTCTGTTTCACGGTACGCTCCGTTTTCGCGGTCTCACCGACTCACGGCCAGGAAAGCCTCCCGACGGGTGCCAGCCATGACCCCCATACCAATCACCCGCTCGACGGCGCGCTTCCTCCCCGATATGTACCGCGTCATCACGAAGCCATTCCTCTCGGGAGAACAAGGCCTTGCAGACGGCCAGGCGCGGGCCGAACTGATCATCCGTCGAATCCTCGCCATGCCGGCGAACGAGGTGAGTTCGACCCTGACGGCGATTCGGGAGCAGTTCGCGGACCGACATCTCTCCTTCATCGGCGTGCTCGAACGTTCCTATGACCTCGTCGCCCGTCACGTCGAGAACGCTGACGATCTCTCGATCGAACGGCGGTTGCTGATAGGCGCCTACTTCACACACGAGTACTCGATCGAGGCTGCCGCACTCACCAACCCGTCGATGGTCCCCGCCCCCGATCAGTCGGGCCTGCGAGATGGTGAGCAACGGTTCGTCATGAGCCTCCGTGCCATCGGAGAGGGCCATATCTCGTCGATCGAATTTCGCACAGGCGTTGTCGGGGCTGCCGGTGACTTCACGGTCGATCCGCCCAGCCGATTCCCGGTCACCGGAGACCGCAAACCCCCAACGTATGACATGCAGCTGTTCTCGGCACGGCTCGAGGAGTTGGGTGCACTGAACGATGTGGCTCGTATGTGCCTCGACTCGCTCGGCTCTCATTTCAGCTTTGAGCAGCTCCGGCACTCGATCGACGATCTCGATCGACGGGGCATCGAGAACACCGTCTCGTTCCCCACCACGAGGATCATCCACTGGCTCGCTTCCTCCAACTACGACACCGTCTTCCCCATGGACACCGAGATCACCGATCGCGTGATCTTCCCCGCTGGGCCCGCCGAGAGCCACGGGATGGAGGATGCCCGCTTCGTGAGATTCACCCACGACAACGGACGAGTCGTGTACTACGCCACCTACACCGCGTACGACGGGGTGCAGGTACTCCCTCAGCTGATCGAGACCAGCGATTTCGTTTCCTTCAGTGTCAGAACCCTCGGTGGGAGCGCGGCGCGCAACAAGGGCATCGCCTTGTTCCCCCGCAAGGTCGCCGGCCACTACGCCGCGCTGTCGCGCCAGGACAACGAGAACAACTACCTCATGCTGTCCGACAACGTCCGGTTCTGGGAAGACACCGAGAGGATCCAGATCCCCGAGCGACCGTGGGAGTTGACCCAGATCGGAAACTGTGGATCACCGCTCGAAACCGAGGCAGGATGGCTCGTTATCACCCACGGGGTGGGTCCGATGCGCCAGTACACCCTGGGAGCGATCCTCCTCGACACCGAAGATCCATGTCAGGTCATCGGTCGCCTCGACGAGCCACTCCTGACCGCTGGCGACGACGAACGTGACGGGTACGTCCCCAATGTCGCGTACTCGTGCGGAAGCATGATCCACGGGGACGTCCTCGTCCTTCCCTACGGGTTCTCCGACCGCGGAGCGGGAATAGCCACCGTTCCCCTCAGTGACCTCCTCTCCGTCCTCACATCGAAGTAGTCCCCTCCACCCGCCCCGTTCGGTGGCTGTCGATGACCTGGTCATAAACGGCGAGGTACTCGTCGACCATCCGGTCGACGTCGAAGCGACGCTCAACCGACGCGCGTACCGCCCTCCGGTCGACGTTCGCGGAGGCGAGCACCGCCGAGACGGCGCCTGTGATGGACTCCACCAGGAAACCGTTCTCGCCCTCGCTGATGAGCTCCGGCATGGAGCCCCTCGGGTGGGCAACCACAGGTGTCCCGGTTGCCATTGCCTCGACGACGCTGAACCCAAAGGGCTCGTCGAAATCGATGAGGTGCAGCAGCGCCCTCGCACCACCGAGCAGGTCACTGCGGGCGTCAGGGCCAACGGGGCCGAGGTAGGTGACGCGCTCTCCGTCGATCCTCGGCCTCACGAGGCGCTGGAAGTAGTCCTCGTCCTGGATGATGCCGGCGATGACCAGTGGAACGCCGGCCCCCGCTGCCACGTCGATGGCCTCCGCGGTTCCTTTGTCGGGATGGATCCTGCCGAAGAACAACAGGTACTCGCCAGGTTCGGGATTCACGACGAACGCACCCATGTCGATGCCGTGGTGGATCGTGGCCACGTAGTCGAGCCGGTCGTTGCGGTCGGCATCGCTGATCGAGACGTAGTAGACGCGGTCGTTGTACTTCTCGTACACGGGCAAGATGCGTTCGGAGGAGAACCCGTGGATGGTGGTGACCACCGGCGTCTCCACGAGAGCGCTGTAGGTGAGCGGGAGGAAGTCGAAGCTGTTGTGAATCAGGTCGAACTCGTCCGCTCGCTCGAACAGCGTGGAGATGTGGAGGCCCTCCCAGACCTTCGCATCCAACCCTGCGTCCTCCGAATACCCGGTTGGAGCCGTACCGACCAGGTGGGCGGTTGTCAACGAGTCGGCGGTCGCAAAGAGGGTGACGTCGACGCCGCGCCTCACCAATCCTTCCGTCAGCAGCGATACGAACTGCTCCCACGGCCCGTAGTGGCGAGGGGGTACCCGCCATGAGATCGGTGCAAGCATCGCCACCCTGATCGGCTTCGGATCGTGGGTGCTGTACGACATCGATGATGAGCGTACCTCCCGTCGACCGACGGGACTCCGATGCGGAGCCCCGTCCGATGAGGATCCGATCACGTTGACCCGAGGGAACCCCGAGCTCTTGGAGGATCGACCGACATCGATCAGTGCGACGATCCGGGCGATTGTCGCGTCGGGTTCAAGGAGGTCGTTGTTTCAAGTCACGGGTCAGACGCGGCTGGGGCCGAGCTGGTGCGCCTTTTCGACCGCCTCGAGCCGGTTCGATGCCTCGAGCTTGAGGAGAATGGCTGCGACGTGGTTCTCGACCGTCCGCGGAGAGAGGAACAATCGATCAGCGACCTCGGTGTTCGTCAGGCCCTCGACGAGCAGTTCGAGCACCTCGGCCTGTCTGGCGGTCAGTCCGGCGCCGTGGGATCTGGTCGAGCGGGACTTCCCACGCGGAACCCGGTGTCCGTCGGCTTTCAGCTGGTCGCGGATCCGCGCTGACAGGGCATCCGCTCCGAGATCGTCGGCGAGCCGCAGGGCTTCGATCCTCTGGGGAATGTCCCCATGCATCAGAGCGAGGGCCTCCTCGTAGTGGATGCCACGGTCGGCCCAGAACCCGGCGGCGCGGTCGAGCTCACCTTTCGGGATCCACATGTAGAAGTCGGCGCTTCCCTCGGGGAGGTCGTGAACCCTCCCGAGCTTCCACATCCAGAACGCAAGCGCACCGCTCGGCCAGGGATCGCCGACGTTGCGGCCCATAGCGAGGAGCTCATCGCAGCGTTCGAGCCAGACGGGGTCCTCGTCGCCGGTGAGCCACATGTACTCGGCCATGGCGGCGGCGCAGGGGTCGGCAGTCGTCAGGGCCTTGGTCGACTTCGAGATCTCCCACATTCGCTCGAGGGGGGCGCGGCCCTGTGTGCCGTGCCGGCGCGTCTCGATCGTACCGATCACGCGCCATGCAATCGCCTCCGTATAGGCCTGTGCGTCGAATGCGCCGGTCGCGGCATCGATCGCCTCGTCCCATTCGCCGAGCCACATGAGCATCTCGGCGTACATGGCCAGGGTGCCCTTCTCGAGGGCTCGCTGTTCGTATCGGATGGAGGTTTCGAGTGCGCGACGGGCGTAGTCCACGGCGAGGGTCATGTTGCGGAAATCGGCGGCCATGCCGCTCATGTTCTGGAGTGCGCCGACCTCACGCCACCGATGGCCGGTGCGCTCCGCCATCGCGCGCACCGACTCGATGAGCTCCATGCCGCCAGGCACCCCTATCGAATACTCGATGTTCCCCTTCGTGGTCATCGCTTCCATCTCCGCAAGGGGGTCACCGATCTCCCGAGCGATCTCCAGTGCCGCGTCGACGATGGGCAATGATTGTGGAATGTCCTCGAAGTGCAGCCACGTCACGTACCCGAGCATCCTCAGCGCACGGGTGTATTCCCTCGATCGTTCGTCGACCGAGGCGACGTCGACGGCTTCCTGGATCAGCGTGAGTGCGCTCTCGGTGTCGAGTGATCCGTACTCGACCATCGACTGGAGCATGAGGCTCGACGACAGCGAGAAAGGGTCATCGAGGCCACGTCGGAGTTCGACCGCTCGCTCGATGTGGGCGGACGCCATCGAATCGTCGTGATCGAACTCCTGCTGGGCCAGTTCGTGGAGGATCTGTGCGGCCTCCTGCGGGGGCAGACGGTCCAGGTACGGCTCGGCGACTCGGTAGTGCGCGATCGAGTCTGTGAGGCTGTCGGCTGCGCCTGCGGCCCGGGCTGCGGCGGGCGCATACAGGAGGATGGCGTCGATGTCATTGGCTTCCCGCGCGTGATGCGCAAAGCGTGCGGGATCCGTCGAGTCGGGGAGTGCGCCGAGCACGGCTCGGTTGAGGCCTTGTCGTCGATCGGGCGGTATGGAAGCCTCGACGGCGCGCCGCAGGAGTTCGTGGACGTAGCCAACCGAATCGCCGGCCGTTCGCAGAAGCCCGGTGTGCTCGCATTCGGCGAGGGCATCGAACGCCGGTCCAGCGACCGTGTGCACCAATGACCGGGCCGCCTCGCCCGGCATGACCGCTACGACCTCGAGCACCTTTCGAGCGTCGTCCGAGACTCGGGCGAGGCGGCCCGTTACCGTCTCGTTGATCGACGCGGGGATGGAACCCGAGTCCTCGTCGGCGAGGAGTTCGGTCACGAACAGGGGATTGCCGTCCGTCTGGGCAATGACCCGGGCGACGTCGATCCTTCGCGAGCCGATCATCGCCTCGACGGCGAACGTAGACAGAGGTGGGAGCTGGAAGCGTTCCACATTGCCTGGTGGGAGGTCGCCGATGACCTGACGCAGGGGATGGTCGGTCTCGAGCTCGGTGTCGCGGTATGTGAGGATGAGGAGCCCATTCGTGCGACCGATACGCCTTCCGAGGTACTTGATGGCATCCAACGTCGCGTCGTCCGCCCATTGTGTGTCCTCGATGACCAACAGGGTTGGTCGCAGCGATCGTGACAGAAGGTCGACGAGCATCCCGAAGAGCTTCGGTCGGCCGGCGGTGTCGAGGGCGGCGGCGATCTCGGGTTCGTCTCGGGCCATGTCCCAGAACGGACCGAGCGCCTCAGGGGTGAGGAGGTCGTCGCATGCACCGATCAGCACATGACACGACGCCGCATGCTCCGCGAGGAATGCGGTGACGAGGGCGGTCTTGCCGATACCGGCCTCACCGCGGATCAGCACGACCTTGCCGCCAGCCGTACCGAGGTCGTCGACGAGTGCTGCGAGCGTGGCGAGTTGTGTTCCGCGCTCGTAGAGCATCCGGCCACACTACCCGCCACGGATGGTTGCCTCCGAGACTTTGTCGCCCTTGACCTGGTGCGGAATGAAGGCACGTGATGAAGTCGATTGTGCGGTCGATGCTCTGCGATGCCCAACATGACGCTCAACCTCGAGCCGGACACGCTCGCCGAGATGCAACGAATCTTCGATGCCCTCTCGGAGGGAGGTGCCGACATCGCTCCCTTGGAGGAACAGTTCTGGGGCGCCGTGTGGGGCACCTGCCTCGACCGCTACGGTGTCCGGTGGATGTTCAACTCCACGCCGGCCGAGTAGCGCAGCCGGTCTCGGCCACGTCCCCTGCGCCTTGATGCCTTCTGTGCGGTGACTTCCCCGGGCATTCGGTCGCCATGACCGATCACACGGGCTCTGCGGTCTCGAGCTCGCTGGGTGGAGCGAGTTCGCGCCCAGGTGTCCATGGGAGGTGCCGCTCGATCCGCCGGATGACGTCGTTGGAGGACGCGCCGAATGCGAAGAACGTCGCCGTGAAGAGCGGGATGTTGAGGAGAGGGCCTGCACCCTCGTTGAACAGCTCGGTACGGAGATCGGGTGAGATGAGGAACATCGCCATCGACAGGGCGGCAACGACCGCACCGATCAGTGCGTTGCTCGGTGTCCACAGGCGCTGGGCGACGGCGATGACTGGCCCCATCGCCAGACCGACTACCCCTCCGAAGAAGATGATGAATGCTGTCTCGGTGGTGAACACGGGCTCCCGAACGTCGTCGGTCAGCACGACGAGGCGCATGGCCAGACGAAGGCCACCTCCGAGTACCAGCAGACCCGTCACCACCCCGCCCACCATGCCCGAGACCTGGATGCGTGCAAACCGTGTCACGACCACGAACGCCCCGATGGTCATGAGGAATCCGAGCGGTACGAGGGGTGCCACGCCGATCATGGTTGAAGGAACTCCAGCGACCCCCACGACCACTAGCCCGATGAGCCACGGTCGTTCCAGCCCCGGGTATCGGCGTTGCCAAGGTTGGATGCGTGTGGTCAAGTCGGCTCTCCTCCTGTCTCCTTACGGACGTCTGTGGGAACCGTTCGGGTGACAGCCATCAACCGTCGATCGGCGCGAATCCGAGGAGCAGCTGGAGGAGCAGGGACAGGACCTCGAAGGCAACCAACGCGCCGACCACGACGATGACGACGGTGACGAGGCGATGGGCCCGGCGCACGTCCGGTGGCCAGTCGGCCTTCGAGGTGCGGACCATGGCCCGATGCCTCGTCGATGCGAACACGAGGCCGGCGAAAGGAAGCACGAAGATCGTGAGGGCGTGGAGTACGCCCATGACGAGGAGCAGCACTCCGATGCGGACAGCCTCCTCCTGGAGGATTGCAGCGACACCCCCCGGCAGGCCCCAGGCGGGATCCGGATCGAGGGGGATCGACACGAGCACGACGCCCGTGAACACCAGGTAGTACGCCACATCGAGCAGCGCGAGGAACCGTGTGCCGGTCTCCGGTCCCGTCCGGAAGACGTCATCGGCGTAGACACGTCCGAAGCGGCGGATAGCAGGTCCGACGACGACAACGAGTGCGACCTTCGCGGCAGTCGCGGCGGTGACGATCGCCCACCACGGGAGCGGTGAAGCGTCGGGTTGCGGATCCCACCACACAGCCAGCCATCCGGCGATCGAGGCCACGAAGACAGCGGTTGCGATGGCGATGCGACGGATCCGGCGACGGTGGATCCGATCCCCCTCGATCGAGCGCTGCACCTTTGCGAACAGGTCAGGGCTCGCTTCGTATGCCTCGGCGCCGCGCATCGCGTCGCGGATCCGTTCCTCGATCGTCATCGCAGGCCCTCCAGTCGGCGCTTCAACGTCGCCATGCCCCTTCGGCAGTGCGTCTTGACGGAGTTCTTCGAAATGTCCAGCGTGTCCGCGATATCCGCCTCCGAGAGATCGAGGTAGAAGCGCAGTACGAGGCAGTCTCGCTGGCGTCCGGGCAGGTCACGCAGCGCCTCGATGACCTCGCCCTGATCCTCGCTGCGAATGATGCGATCCTCTGGCAACGGTGGGACTCGTGCGGCGCTCTCCCTGATCACCGAGTCCTGGTGACGTAGCGACATGAGGCCCCGACGATTGTGGTCCCTCGCCAGGTTGAGCACGATCGACCGCATGTAGGCGGCTGCCCTGGTCGTGTCCTCGATGCGGTGGGCGTTGCGATGGAGCCGGATGAACGCCTCCTGGACGATGTCCTCGGCAGCCGTGCGGTCATCCGTGAACAGCCTCGCCAGGCGGAGGAGTGCGACCCCTTCGATCTCATAGATGGTCGCGACGAGGGCATCCCTGTCTATCTCGACCGTCATCGGGGCGCTGAACTCACGTTCCATCGATGCTACAGACGAACGAACAGGCCGCCAGGGTGACGGAACCCCGGAGAGGGGAAGGCGCGATGCCCTCCCCTCTCCCGCCGTGCGAACTCAACCGAGCTGTGCGCAGGCAAGCCGCGCCCCGGCAAGCGACGTCCCGTCGTTGGGGTGGTGGATCACGATCGATTGCGCTTCTGGCCGTGCCCAGTGGCCGTGCAAGGCACCTGCCGTTCCCGGCGCCCGCACGGTTGGTCGTGATCGTCGGCCAGATCTCGTTCACCGCGTCGACCGCACCACCCACCACCTCCTGGTAGTGGCCTCCGCCACCGCTTGCACACGTGCCGTTGTGCACATGCGCCGGGTACACCGTCGTTGGGTCGAGCCCACGGACCGCAACGCGGACCAGCGTCCTGCCATCCTCCCCTACGGGGAGTCGAACCATGATCGCAACGCCCGTGATGTCGTATCCCGCCGCAACGCCATGGTCGTGGTCGCGAAGCGTCCTGTCGTCACCTCGCCACCGGTGGCGTCCGCCCTGGTCGCGACGACCAAGAGTGACGCCATCGCCAACGCTGCCACGAGTGCGATCCGCAACCGGATCATTCGTCTCGTCGATTCCATTCGATCTCCTCTTCTCGCGCCCGCGTGAGGCAGGCGTCGGGTTTCACCGGCGGGTTGCCGGATCGGGTGCACGGGGGTGGGGTGCCGGGTACCTCCCGGCGGGTTTCAGGCGGTGTTTGACTCGATGTCGTCGTCGAGGCGACGGTTCAGGGACAGGAGCCTGCCGATGATGGGGAGCGTTACCACGTTGAGGCCGTGGAGCAGGCCCATGAGGATGAGGAGGCCGGCGATACGCACCGTCTCGCTCTGGAGCTGTGCAGCATTCACCGTCTCGGCCCAGTCCGTCGGAGGGTCGAACCGAATGGTGAGCAGGATGAACGCACCGAAGATGAGGTAGTAGGCGACGTCCATCAGGATGAGGTAGCTCTTGCCCGTGCGAGGGTTGGCGACGAAGACGTCCGCCGCGTAGCTCTTCCCGTACCGCTTGATCAGCGGGCCGAGCACGAGGACGATCACGACCATCACCCCCGTTGTGATCAACTCGAGTATCCACCAATCCATCAGAGTCTCCCGGTTCCTGTGGTACGCCTCATGATGACAGACGGATCACGTCGCCATTCGGGTGACACCCTCCTGGGCGGATGTACGAGGGTGTCGGTGTGCTCGCAAGGACGCGTAGGCCCGGGCCGCGGATTCGGCCACACTCGAAGCTGCTTCTAATCTGGCGTGTGCCCGTTCTGTGCCCTGCGCGGCACCCGTGAGCCGGCCAGCAACCGGGAGAGGGAGTACCCCATGTTCCTGTTCCACCCGCACCTCAGGGAGCGCAGCTACCCGGACGATCGTTCAGAGGAGGTGATGGCGAGGACCATCGAGTTCTTCGAGACGAAGGGGCTCGCCTCCATCAAGGCCGACGACCATGCCGCGATCTGGTATCAGGACTTCGTCGACTTCGTCGGCCGTGAGCGCATCTTCGCCACGATGTGCACACCTTCGGGACATGGCGCCGACGATGCCAGGTGGGACACGTGGCGGGTGTGCGAGTTCGCGGAGATCCTCGGGTTCTACGGGCTCCCATACTGGTACGTCTACCAGGTCACCGTCCTCGGACTCGGTCCGATCTGGATGTCCGACAACGACGCCGTCAAGGAAAGGGCTGCAGCCCTGCTCGAGGACGGTGCGGTATTCGCGTTCGGGCTCTCCGAGAAGGACCACGGCGCCGACCTCTACTCGACCGAGATGGCGCTCACCGCCACCGGGGACGGCACGTACGTCGCAAACGGATCCAAGTACTACATCGGCAACGGCAACAAGGCCGCCATCGTGTCCACCTTCGGGAGGATCACCGATACCGGCGAGCAGGTCTTCTTCGCCGTCGACTCACAGCATCCCAACTACCACCTCGTCAAGAACGTCGTACACAGTCAGAACTTCGTCGCTGAGTACCGCCTCGAGGACTATCCGATCACCGACGCCGACATCCTGTCGCGCGGCGAGGCGGCATGGAATGCAGCACTCAACACCGTCAACATCGGCAAGTACAACCTCGGATGGGCCTCCATCGGGATCTGCACCCACGCCTTCTACGAGGCCATCCACCATGCAGCGCACCGGCACCTCTATGGGATGACCGTCACAGACTTCCCGCACGCAAAGCGGCTCTTCACCGACGCATACGTTCGTCTCGTCGCGATGAAACTCGTTGCGCTGCGCGCCTCGGACTACATGCGGTCGGCATCACCGGAGGATCGCCGGTACCTGTTGTACAACCCCGTCGTGAAGATGAAGGTCACGACCCAGGGCGAGAACGTCATCGACCACCTGTGGGATGTCATCGCTGCCAAGGGGTTCGAGAAGGACACGTACTTCGAGATGGCAGCCCGCGATATTCGGGCGCTCCCGAAGCTCGAGGGCACCGTGCACGTGAACATCGCCCTCATCGTCAAGTTCATGCAGAACTACTTCTTCGACGCGTCCGAGATGCCACGGATCTCGCGTCGGGACGATGCCGCGAACGACGGCTTCCTGTTCGATCAGGGGCCGACCAAGGGACTCGGGAGCATCCGGTTCCACGACTACCGGGAGGTCTTCGCCCGGTTCGAACTTCCAAATGTGATGGTGTTCGCACGGCAGGCGGAGACCTTCAAGACGATGCTCGCCGCGGCCACACCCACCGAGGCCCAGACCCGCGACACCGACTGGCTCCTCGCCATCGGGGAGATCTTCACGCTGATCGTCTATGCCCAGCTCGTGCTCGAGAACGCCGAGACCTATGGCATGGACGAAGACATCATCGACGAGTACTTCGATGTCGCCGTGCGGGACCTCTCACGCTTCGCCGTTGACCTCCTCGCCAAGGCAGGCACGACACCCGAGCAGGCTGAGTTCTGCCGTTCCATGATCGAGTCCCCTGCAAGCGACCCCGCCAGGTACGACAGGGTGTGGAAGGAACACGTGTACGCGTTGCGAGATGCCTACACGATGGCCCACTGAACCCTCGTACACCTCGACTCACCCGCGCAGAGTGCTCGGTGCGTCTCGCCCATTCCGGCCTGACGGGCCAATCGCCGCGCGACTGTGTATCTCGCTACTGTGACGGGCATGGGCGGCGACGGGCACGCAGGAGGTGGTGAGGGTTCCGCCTTCACCTTCCAGGTGGTGATCGACTGCCAAGATCCGCACACCCTTGCAGAGTGGTGGGCCGAGACGTTGCGCTGGGTCGTCGAGCCCCAGGACGAGGCCTTCATCAGATCCATGATCGAGCAGGGCCGCGCCACCGATGCCGACACCACCCAGTACCGGGGCAAACTCGTGTGGAGGGAGGGGGCAGCGATCCATCCCGATACAGAGCCGTCCGCCGAGCGATCACGCATCCTCTTCCAGATGGTCCCTGAGACCAAGACCGTGAAGAACCGTGTCCACCTCGACATCCGTGTCGGCGGCGATGACGTGGAAGCGGTCCGTGACGAGCTCGTCAGGCGCGGTGCCACGGTGCTCTACGAGGGACAGCAGGGTCCGCACACCTGGCTGACGATGGCAGACCCCGAGGGCAACGAGTTCTGCGTCTGACCAGACCTGTGTCCTCGCCCCAGTCAGCGATAGTCACTGCGGCAGGTCGTCCCAGCGGCCGCCGTGCTCCAGTACTGCGCGGACGGGATCGCGCCCGCCTGCGGGACGGATCTCCTTGATGAACTTGGCCGGGACACCGCCAACCACTGTGTAATCCGGCACGTCCTTGGTCACGACGGAGTTCGCCCCGACGATGGTCCGGTGGCCGAGGGTGACGCCGGCCATGATCACGGCGTTGTACCCGATGACACTGTTGGGGCCGATCCGTACCGGTGCTAGGCCCCGGCCCGCGTATGCGATGGGACGCTCGAAGTTGTCGAACGGGTGGGTGTGCGTCTCGATCGTGATCCCAGCCGACAGCATGGTGTACGGGCCGACGTCGATCGGGCCCCGATCATCGAGCATCGCGTACCGGTTGACGAGGACCCCGTCGCCGAGGGAGATGTTCCTCCCGTCGGAGAACAGGACGTCGTGGTGGATGATCACGTCGTCGCCGCACTGCCGAAACAGCTTCTTGGCGAGGATGAGCCGCACGGGGATCGCGAATCCCTGAATCAAGGCTGCAGGGGTCTTGTCGAACATGCGCCAGAACATGCGGTAGTAGAGGAGGGGATCCGAGTCCGTCTCCGGATCGTCGCCCTTGAACGGGTCCGGTGGCAGGTGGAAATCCCCGGTTGCAAGGGCATCTCCTTCGATGCCCCCGATGTCCTCCATGAACTCGTGCCCAAGGCCGATGAAACTGTCGTCGGCGACCTGGGCGGCGAGGCGTGCCAGGAGATCGTCCCGTTGGCTGTCAGGCATGAACCGGTGAGCCCCTCTTCCGTCCTTCGTGACGCCATGCGCGGTGCACGGTGCGCGCGTATCCCGACACGACAACGACGCGTCCGATCGCTCGCCCGTGACGTGCTCCCATCTTCGACGTGTCAGCGCCGTAGAGGCGGGGTATCGCGACCTCGTGGTAGCGCATCCCTGCCGCCAGCACTGCGAACAGCGACTCGAGTTCGGCCTCATACCCGCAGCCCACGAGCTCGACGGCCCTCGCAGCACGCTGCGAGAACGCCCGGAAGCCGGAGAAGGGATCGGTGATCCGTTCGCCGGTGATGCGTTGCACCGCGGCGATCGTTCCTGCTCGCACCACGCGTCGATTCCATGGCGCGTGCTGACCCGTCGATGGCGCCATGTATCGGCTTCCGACGCACAGGTCGACCTCGCCAGCGAGGACCGGACCCGCGACGTCTGTGAGCGAGGAGGGCAGGTGTTGGCCGTCGCTGTCCATCCAGACCATCGCCCGGAACTCGCGGTCGTGGAGCAGGTTCATGGCCGTGCACAGCGCAGCGCCTTTGCCGCGGTTGGGCTCCTGGGAGATGACGTCGGCCCCGGCCGATCGGGCGACCTCAGCGGTTCCGTCGGTGGAGCCGTCGTCCACCACGAGGGGAATCACATGGTGACCATCGATCGCGTCCGGAAGCGAGCTGAGGACCCCACCGATGGCGTGTACCTCGTTGAACGCAGGGAGGATGACGAGGACTTCCATCCACGAAGAGTAACAAACAAACGTTCGTTTGCATAGTGTGGAACTGGGTAATCAGCCGGCGATGGTCATGGGCCCGATCTGGGCAGCCTGATCGTTCGCTCCAGTGAGCGAGATCAGGCGCCGTCCCACCATCGCAGGACACGCAGCGCCCGCAATGTGTTCCATCGGCTCGGTTGCCGTCCGCCTTCCATCGTGAACCAGACCTTCCCGGAGTAGTTCGAATGGATCGGCCACCGGCCGTCCGATCCTGCGGTAGCCCAGCAGCACCTCGATGGGATCCTCGAGCCGTGGATCCCGTTCTGCCCCGGCGGCCCGGAAGTAGTCGAGACCCCTCAGGATGTCATGGTGCCACCGAGGCGGGAACGGGAGCCTGGCCATCCGCTCGTCCGGGACCTTCCCCGTGCGATGGGATCGGTAGAGGTGGTGCTCGCAGAAGAACTCACGGGCCCGGGCTTCGGCGGCTTCGACGTCGGCTGATCGACCCCCTTCGGACAAGCAGTATTCCCGCAGACCTTCGAGGACGTTGATCGTGGTGTGGAACGAGCCGTGCCTGGTCCCATCGCCTGCGCGGCAGTTCCACCCCCCGTCGTCGAGCTGGCGTTCCAGGAGATTGACCACGAGGTCCTCGCGTCGCTGGTCATCGATCGTGAACCAGCTCGAGAGGGCGAGCCCGAAGCCGGCGACACAGTCGTCCTGTTTCGCCTTCGCCCCCACCCCGAACACCCATACGGGCCTGTCGACGAGCAGGAGCGTCGAGGCGACGGCTTCGGGATTGTGCCGTGGAAGACCCATCCTCCACAGCTGCAGGAGGGTGTAGGTGGTCGACGTCCACTTCGGTCCGTAGAGGCCGCTGGACCACCGCCCGGTCTCTGCCCGCTCGGCGAGGAGCCGCGCACCCCAACCGTCGGTCTCGACCATCGCCTGGTGCCCCAGCCACACATCGCGTGGCGAGTCGAGGAGGTTTCGGTGGACCTGCCATCGGATCGCCGGGTCACCGTCGAGAAGCCAATCGGTCGTTTCCGCGTCCATGATCGAAGGATATGGGGCGATGCTGGACCGTGTCGGGTCGGAACGGGTGAAGATGCGGGGTTTCGCGAGCGGATCGATTGGTGAGCTGATTGAATGTGCTCCATGTTCGAGCCATTGGTCACGAGACGCCTCACGATCCGTTCCTTCACCCGTGGCGATCTCGACGGCTTCCATGCGCGGCGGAACGATCCCGAGGTTGCCCGGTATCAGGACTGGGTGACGCCCTATCCGAGGTCGGAGGCCGAGCGGGTCGTGTCCGAGGTGCTGGCGATGGAGGGTCCGGTGAACGAGGAGTGGTGGATGGCGGTCGTCGCCGATCGCGTCACCGGCGAGACCTACGGCGACCTCGCCCTCCACCTCACGGACGAGGCGCGCACGGCCGAGGTCGGCTACTCGTTCGGACCCGCCCACTGGGGGAGGGGGTACGCGACCGAGGCGCTCGAAGCGCTCGTCGCATACCTGTTCGAAGAACGTGCGGTGACTCGGGTGTTCGGGATGCTCCACCCCGACAATCCCGCCTCCGCGATGGTGCTCGAGCGGACCGGCTTCCTCTACGAGGGGCACCTCAGGTCGTCGTTCTGGCTCAATGGCGAATGCTCGGACGACCTCATCTACGGCCTCACGCGCCCCGATTGGGAGGCGTGGCGCACCCGACCCCGGAATCGACCCGCATCGGTGACACTCCGTGAGCTCACCGCCGATGGCCTCGAGTCCGTCCTCGCCCTTCGCACCCATCGCTCCCAGGTCGCCTACGTTCCGCCGGTCGCCCGATCGATCGCGGATGCCATGTATCCCGACGTCGTGAACGGGGCACCCCTCGAATCGGAGATGTTCACGGTCCACGCGGACGATGACCTCGTCGGCTTCGTCATCGTGACGAAGGTCACGCAAGCCCATCCGGATCCGATCCTGTGGCGGCTCCTGATCGATCGCATGCATCAGCGCCGAGGCATCGGGGCCATGGTGCTCGATGCGGTGTTGGAGCGGTCGCGCAGGGCGAGTGCCGAACGGCTCGTCACGAACTGGTGTGAGGGGAAGGGGTCCCCCGGACCGTTCTACCTGTCGAGCGGCTTCGTACCGACCGGTGTCCGCTCCGGCCACAAGGTCCAGGCAGCCCGCATCCTGTGAGCGCTTCGCCGACGTCCGCTGAATCTCACGACCTGAGGCGAGCGACCTCTTCGCCGAGAACCGAGACCAGCCGGTCGTAGCGCGCCTGGGCATCGGTCGGTGAGTTCCCCACGCAGGTGACCCCGACGAAGCCGTGCGTCGGCATCGCGGACAGCATGTGGAACACCGAGCCGACGAGGCGTACCTGGTCGAAGTGCAGGTCCTGCATCATCGCGACATCCAGCAGATCCTGGGGTGTGAGCGTCTCGAGGCCGTCGATCGTCACGTGGTCCGCTGCGACGTAGTGCTTCTCCGTGCCGTCGGGTGCGACGAACACGGCTCGCTCCTCGTCGTACGCCCCATCGGTGAGGAACTGGAGTGTCAGGAATGGGTGCGTCGTGCCCCCCTTGCGGAGGTTCACCTCGATCGCATAGTCATCCCAGCCGCCGTCGGGCCGCTTGACGACGATGTAGTCGAGCGCGAACCGCCCGATGATGCCGCGCCGTGCGAGCTGCTCGCCGACCTTCCTCGCACCTTGTGAGATCTGGCGTGCGTATCCGGGGTCGGCGGGAAAGCGGGAGCCCATGAAGACCTGACCGCTCGCACCGCCGAGGATCTGATCGTGGGTCGAGAGCAGCTCGACCTGGCCGAGCGGCGTGATCCGGAGCTGCACGGATGGGCTCGCGACGACCTCCCCTTCGACCATCTCCTCGACGATCCCACCTTCGCGCTCGAAGGTTGCGATGAAGCCGTCAACACCTCCGACGTGGCTATCGACGGGAAGCGAGTCGAGCAATCGGTCGACATCGTCGGGACCCCACTCCGGGGGAAGCACCGTCAGATCCACCGTGGCGTTGCCGAACCCGGAAACTCCCTCGTTGTGTTTGACGATCGCCTTCTTCAGGCCAGGCACGCGGTCGCGGAGGTCCAGGAGGGCATCGACGATCTCGGCCCTGCTGTGGAGGCCCTCGCTCCCCCTGGGGTACGGGATGCCGGCCTCGGCGAAGAGACGACGGCCCGCGGTCTTGGTGCCGTACGAGGCGTGGGCGGGGTCCGACCCGTACATCGGTATCCCGAGGCGCATGGCGAGCTCACGATCGTCCCACGTCGTCATGAACGGAACGAGGTGGGCTCGATCGGGATCAGGTATGAGCCCACGGATGCGGTCGAGCACCTGCGGGCGGTCGAGCAGTTTGCGTGCAAGGGGTCGAAACCTCGCTTCCATCGGCGAGACGAAGAACAAGCGCTTTCGGGCGTTCGACTGGATCACGCCCGGGAGGAGGTCGAGGTAGTAGTCGACGATCTCGGGGTTGATCGCCTGACCGGTGACGTACACCATGCGCGCCCGTGGTTGGCGCAACAGGAACAGGAGGAACAGGTAGCGCTCCTCGTAGGCCTGGAGTTCACTCGCTGAGAGCTCGACGTCGATGTCCGCCGACGGGACCACGACGATCGTCTGCGCATCGGTGTTGAGATGATCGATCGACGACCAGAGAGGCACGAGCTTGGCCTGAAGCGCATCGAACGCCTCCTGGTCCCTCGGGTCGAGTGCCCTGTGACGGTCCTGCATCCCGGCACGCTACTGCACTCCTCAGCCCATTTCGACCTCGCTCCACGTCTCAGAGAGAAGATCGTGTCGCCTCCGAGCTCGTTCGCGTCTCTCCCCTGTTGGGGGAGATGCCCGGCAGGGCAGAGAGGGGATGATGTTGTTTCCCACGTCGGGCGTGGGTCGGTGTCCTGCGGCCCTCTCTGCGTCGCTTCGCTCCGTCTCTCCCGCGGGGAGAGACGGATGTGGTGCGAGCTCCGCTCGCTCCTTCTCTCGGTGCACGTTTGCTCGCTGGTTGCAGGTTGTGCGTGTTCGTGTTTCTCCCTGTTGGGGGAGATGCCCGGCAGGGCAGAGAGGGGATGATGTTGTTTCCCACGTCTGGCGTGGGTCGGTCCTGCGGCCCTCTCTGCGTCGCTTCGCTCCGCTCTCCCCGGGGAGAGACGGATGTGGTGTGGGTCACAGGATCGGATCGGGCCGTGGATGGTCCTGTGATGCTGGTTGAAGACCCGGCTATGGTGGCGGCATCCGAGGCAAAGGGGAGTAGCCGTGACGGACCACGAGTCGATGCAACCACAGCCGGCAGCCGACGCACAGGGGGCAGAGATCGGGATACGGTTCGTCGCGAGGCTGATCGACCACGTCATCCTGTCGATCGCGTTGTTCGTGATCATCGTTCCGCTCGTGATCGGGGCGATGTTCAGTGACCTCGGATCGAACCCCTTGACCTCAAGCTTCAGCCTCGGATCGATCGTTTCGGGCGTCGTGGTGGCCGTCATCGTCATCGGCTACTTCGCGTATCTCGAGTCGTCGCGCGGTCAGACGATCGGCAAGATGCTCCTGAACCTTCGGACCGTGGGTCCCGACGGTGGGAATCCGACGTTCGAGCAGGCTCTCAAGCGGAACCTGTGGTACGCGCTCGGCATCTTCCCGATCCTCGGCGGCCTTGCCCAGCTCGCCGCTGCGGTCTACATCGCCATGACCGTCTCGAACTCGCCGACGAACCAGGGTTGGCACGACGAGTTCGCCCATACGACGCGGGTCCTCAAGACCGCCTGATAACCATCAGGTCGTGGCCGTCTCGGCGTCCCATTCGAAGAACCAATCGGCGTAGTTGCTCGGCCACGAGCCCTCGTACTCCCCGGTGCGCTGACGTTCGTCAGCGGTGATGAGCCACGTCTCCACCGTGTCGACGGACGGATTCGATTCGAGGATGCGGAGGAGCTCTCCATACATCCACTCGGCGTACCAGCGCGGCCACTTGCTGTTCGGACCGCCGTACACGGCATGATGGGCTCGACCAGCCGCGCCCATGAGGTGCCTGAGGTCTCGGTGTCGTTCGGATTCATCCATGCCGAGATCCTATCGACCACAGCTCCGCCGTGTCCACGAACAGTGCTCGTGCATGACGTCAGGTCGTCGACTCGACCTGGGAGATCGCTGGAAGCCCGGTTGGGACACACCCTTCCGTCGCGGGACTCGGAGCGCCCTCGAAGTTGTCCGCGGGTGCTCGCAACCGCCGCGCGACCCAGATCACGGGTACCGACAAGGCGGCCGCGGCTCCGCCGACGACATATGCGGCTGCGTACCCCGCTCGTTCGGAGTACACACCGAGTCCGGCCTGTCCTCCTACGGCGCCCACTCCTGAGATCATCGAATCGAAGGAGACGATCGTCGCGCGATGCTCGGATGCGACCATCTCGTGGATGTACGCCTGACGAATCGGAATCGTGATACCCGTTGCCGCCGCTGCAACCAGGAGGAACCCGACGGCGAGAGGGAAGTCCGAGACGAGCCCCACGCAGATGGAAGCCGCACTGAACGCTCCTGCTGCGAACAGGAGGATCGACGTCCGGCGCCGAGCGAGAAGGGCAACCCGACCGACCAACGCGTTGCCTGAGATGGTCGCGAGCGCCAGGAGAGCCGCAACGACCCCGGCTACCCAGACGGCATCGTTGTCGAGAAGGCTGAGGAAGTAGGGCTGCCAGGCGTACCACGCCCAGAAGTAGAACCCGTTCAGGAACGCGCCGGCGATCATGATCAGGCGCAACGGCTTCGATTGCCAGCCGAGGCGAATGCCCGTCGAGGCGACCCGATTCGCCTCCGACGGCAGTGTGGCGAGTGTCACCCGTCTCGCCTCGAACCCCACGTCGTGCATCCCGAAGAAGGCGAGGATGAGGAGGACGCCGAGGAGTGCGGAGCGAACGACGAAGGGGATCGAGAGGTCGATCTGTCCGAGAAGGCCGCCTCCGATCGTTCCCACCAGCATGGCGGTACCACCGACGACCTGTGCCCTGGCGAAGATGCGATCCATGCCTCCGTGGAAGCCGAGTGATCGCACGCCGTCGACGATCCAGGCCTCCATCGCTCCCGAGTAGAACGTGTAGCCCAGACCCATCATGACCGAAACTGCGGAGAAGGCGATGAGGCCGCCACCGATCCTGGAAAGCCCCACGTATGCGAGTGTCGATGATGCAAGCACCGCGAGTGACGCCAGGAAGGAGGCTCGACGACCGACCGTGTCGGCGACGACGCCCGTGGGTATCTCGAAGAGCACGGTTCCCACCGAGAACGCGGCATTCGCGATGAACACCTCGGCGACGGACAGCCCGGCGTCGAGGAGGAACAGGGTGTTGATGCCCCAGATGATCGACGCAGCGAGTGTGTAGATGCCGGCGTACATGTAGTACCGCCGGACCAGTCGTGCTGCTGCCAGGGGCATCGGGTTCGTCGGTGGCACGGGGCCAGCCTACGCGTGGCGCCTCAGCCGCGTGTAGGGGCGGGATCAGGCACGGGTGGTCCGGTATCGTCGACCGATGGCGTCACCGCTCACCAACATCGGGTCGCGACCTGCCGCGTACGGCCCAACGGAGTGGGGTCTGACGCTTGTCATCGGCGTCATTTGGGGATCCGCGTTCTTGTGGATCGCCCTCGGAGTCGATTTCCTGGCACCCGGCGTCGTCGCGTTCGGCAGGGTGGCCTTCGGTGCAGTAGCGCTCGCCGCGTTCGGCAGGGCGCGACGTGCCATCGGAACGGGAGCACTGGCCTCGGATCGCAGCGATCGCGGTCCTCGGGAACGCAGGACCCGCCCTGCTCTTCGCCCAGGCAGAGACGGAACTCGACTCCGCTGTTGCGGGGATGATCACCGCAGGAACGCCGGTCATCACGCTCGTCGTGGCATCGATCATGCTGCGCAGGCTTCCGGGGATCGCGCAGACGCTCGGCATCGGTGTGGGGTTCGTCGGCATCGTCCTCATGTCCGCGCCGTCACTCGTCGGGGCTGACGCCACACCCGTCGGCGTCCTGCTGGTCGTCATCGCGACCGTCGGGTACGCCATCAACTCGAACCTGGTCGTTCCCCTCCAACAGCGGTACGGCGGCCCGGCGGTGATCATGTGGGCCCTCGTCGTGTCGAGTGTCCTCCTCGCCCCGGTCGCCGCCGCTGGTATCGACGAATCCGAGTTCAAGGCGAGCAGTGTCATCGCCGTGCTGATCCTCGGGATCCTCGGCACCGGCGTCGCCAGGGCATTGGCAGCGACCCTCGCAGGGCGTGTCGGCGCGCCGAGGATGGCGACGACCACCTACCTCATCCCGATCGTGGCGATCATCCTCGGTGCCACGTTCCGCGATGAGGTCGTCGCGCCGGTGGCGCTCGTCGGCGTCGTCGTGGTGCTCGTCGGCGCGTACCTCGCAACCCGAGCGGTGCCACACGCCGAGGTGACGGTCAGCGGTCAGGGGTATGTTGCCGTCACCCCGCCTCACGATGATGCAAAAGTCGTCAACGATGACCGGTGACCCGTCGTCGCCAGGTCCGTCGCGTCAGGTCATCAGACGATCCGTGCGGCGGCCGACGGCTGACAGGGATAGATGTCGGCGATGAGGCCTGTCCCGGCCCGATACCGGGATCCAGCGGCGCGCAGGAATTCGTCGAGTGCCGTCGCCTGCACCGCCGCAATAGCGCAGCCAGCGAACCCTGCTCCCGTGACCCGGGCGCCCAGGCACCCGGGGGATGCCAGCGCCGCCTCGACGATGCTGTCCAGCTCGGGACCGGACGACTCGAAGTCCTCCCGGAGGCTGATATGACTCTCGATCATCAAGGCTCCGAATCGCGCCATGTCGTTCGAGAGGAGGGCATCGACGGCATCGAGGACGCGCTCGTTCTCGGTGACGACATGACGTGCCCGACGAGCGTCCCGGGCGTCGAACTCCGGCCAATGCACAGCGAGCATGTCGGATGTGACGTCGCGCAACGCCGATACCCCGAGATGTCGCGCGACCCTCTCACATGACGCGCGACGTTCGTTGTACGGGGATTCAACGAGTTGCCGGCGCGTGGTGGTGTCAAGTACGACAAACGATGTGTCATTCGGGATCGGGATGTGATCGCTCGCGAGTGTCCGGCAATCGATGAAGAGTGCGTGCCCGGGTAGCGCCATGGCCACGGCCATCTGATCCATGATCCCGCACTCCATGCCAACCCACTCGCGTTCGGCGCGCTGTGCCGCCCTCGCCACGTCGATTCGAGTCGTTGATGCGCCTGCGAGATGGTCGAGCACGAGCGCCGTCGCCACCTCGATGGCTGCCGACGACGACAGCCCGGCGCCCATTGGGATCGTCGAGGCGATCGCTGCATCCCAGCCGGCCACCCCGGACGCGGAGGGGAGGCTCCACGCCACTCCCCGCAGGTACTCGCTCCATGCGGGATGACCGTGGGTGAGTGGGTCGACGGCGAACTCCGCCGTCTCCCCTTCTGACACCACCCGGATGACCCCACTCCCGGTGGGTCGGAAGGCGAATGCGACAGATCGATCGATCGCCATGGGCAGGACGAACCCATCGTTGTAATCCGTGTGGTCACCAATCAGGTTCACGCGTCCGGGCGATATGGCGACTCCGGAGGGAGCCATCCCGAACCGCTGCTCGAATGCCGATCGTGCGGCAGCTTCAACGGGGATTGGCATGAAGCGAGTTCGAGTAATGGGTGTTCGGAAGGCTGCGGAGCCTCTCAGCGGCGGATTCCGCAGTAAGGTCCCGCTGGGACTCGGCCGACAGCTCGTACCCGACCATGAACTTGCGGACCGTGGCCGATCTCAGGAGCGGCGGATCGATGTGCGCATGCAGGCGCCAATGGTCATGCGTGCCATCCGTGAATGGCGCTCCGTGCCATCCCATCGAATACGGGAATGGTGTCTGGAAGAGGTTGTCGTAGCGGATGAGCACTTCCTTCAGCGCGACGGCCAGGTTCGCGCGGAGGCGGTCGTTCAGATCGGTGATCCGTAGCACGGGAACCTTGGGTAGGACCAGGGTCTCGAACGGCCATACGGCCCAATAGGGCACCAGGATCAACCAGTCCTCGTTCTCGACCACCGTGCGCGTGCCGAGCTCCTGCTCACGGCGGGCGTAGACGTCGAGAAGTGCCTCACCCCTCGCGGCGGCGTATTGTCGCTGGTGCTCGTCCTCGGTGGCGACAAGGGTCGGTACGTGCGATGTCGCCCAGATCTGGCCGTGCGGGTGCGGGTTGGAAGCGCCCATCGCCGAGCCCCGGTTCTCGAAGACCTGCACCCAGGCGTACGAGCGGCGGAGCTCGTCGGTCTGGTCGGCCCACACGTCGATGACACGTTCGATGTCGGGGAGGTCCATCTCGGCAAGGGTGAGGTCGTGGCGCGGCGAGAAGCAAACGACGCGACAGGTTCCGCTCACTTCCTGGGCGACGAAGAGGCCATCGTCGGATGACGCCAGAGCATGGTCGGACGGCACCAGTGCGGGGAAGTCGTTCGTGAACACGTATGTACCGTCGTAGGTTTCGTTCCGGACGCCTCCGGCCCGTTCGGTGCCGGGGCACAAGTAGCACGTCGGATCGAACCGGGGCCGGGTGTCCGGGGTCGGGCGTTCTGTCTGGCCCTGCCACGGCCGGCTGGTCCGTTGTTCGGATACGAGCACCCATTCGCCGGTCAGGGTGTTGTAACGCCGATGCGGGCCGTCGTAGGTGGGTACGGTCATGGTTCACGTCCTGGCTGCGTGGTGAGCGAGCGGTGCGCCCACGCGAAGTCGACTGGTCTGCCATCGATGCTCCAACGATGCCAGCCGTCTCGACGCACCTTCGGAACGCTGGAAAGGGCGGAGCGCAGTTCGGTGGCCTCCGCCAGCTCGAGGTCGCCGATGTGATCGGATGTGCCGACGAACCCCGTGATGGCTGCAAGGTCGCGAAGGGCCGACGCCGTGTGCTCGTCGAGTTCGACAGTGCTGCGATCGAAGAACGCCACATCGGGGTCGGTGTCGACGATTTCCTTCAGCCACAGGCGCTCGCTCGTGGTGATGATGGCATTACGGGCCCCACGTCCCGAGAAGTCACCCATGGCGGTGAGCCCGGGTTCCTCCCAGAAGCCTGCGACATCGGGTCCCACCCGGATGCCGTCGACGAGGCCCAGTGATGCGATGATCGGAGCGCCGCATGCGTTCAGGTAGCAGTCGTCGCCCGCGGCCCCGCGGATGGTCGCCAGGGCCTGTCGGTAGGCGTTCGCGCGCGGCATCGGTTGCTCATGGGCTCCGGGGAAGGCTGCGGCATACAGGAAGTCGAGCTTGAGATAGTCATATCCCCACGATCGCGCGCGGGTGATGAGATCGACGACGAACTCGGTGGTGGCGTCCGCCGTGGGGTCGAGGGAGTAGTACGGCCCGCCCCAGTTGATCCCTGACACCACGGGTGCTCCGTCGTCATCCCGGAGCAGCAGTTCCGGTCGTTCCGAGGCAAGCAGTGAGTCGGATCGTGCAATGTACGGAGCCATCCACAGCCCGGCGGACCGCCCAGTGGCGCGGATCGCGTCGGCCATCGCCTGCATCCCCGTTGGGAAGCCATCGTTGGCATCCCAATCTCCGACAGCCCGCTCCCACCCGTCGTCGACCTGGATGACATCGAACGGCATGTCTCCGATGCTGTCGATCTCATCGAGGAGTTGCCCCTCCGTGATGTCCTCGTAGTACGAGTACCACGAGCACCACACCGTGACGCGGCGGCGGGGGCGGTGCCCCATGTTCCGTGCGAGATGTCGGGCGTACTCGGCGAAGACGTCCACGACGGTGCCTTCGGCGACGAGCCAATCAATCGGACCGGCCTCGCTCGTGCCCACGAGCAGGGGGCCGTCCGGTCGCACCCTGCCGTGCGGCGCGAGGGCCCCGAGGAGGATTGCGCTGCCGTCCGCAACGATCGCCACACCGACGTCGCTGCTCGACACTGTGGTCTCGAGGGCGATCGTTGGGTCATCGTGGCCAAGGCGTCGTCCCTCGTCGGGGATCGGTGTAACGGGTGCCGTGGGATCGACCCAACCGCTGGGGGACCACGAGTGCCATCCGTGTCGGTAGAACGCGTCGAACGAACCGATCTTGACCTTCGGATCCCCGGCTCGGATGAGGCGATGGTTCATCGGTGGCGTCCCGAGGTCACTTGATGCCGCTCGACGCCACATTCTCGACGAAGTAGCGCTGTGCCGAGATGAACACGAGGAGGGGGATGATCACGGCAAGAGCCACCCCGGCGAAGATCAGCTGCGGTTGGTCGGCGCCTTGGCCGCCGAGGATCGAGAGTGCAAGCGTCAGGACGAACGATTCGGTATTGCCTGCGTCGATGACGACGAGCGGCCAGATGAAGGAGTTCCACGCGTACAGGAACTGGAACGTAGCGAGTGTCGCAATGGCTGGCCACGAGAGCGGCACGAAGATCGTCCACAGGATGCGCCACCGGGAAGCGCCGTCGATGAACGCAGCCTCCTCGAGATCCTTGGGAATCGAAATGAAGAACTGACGCATCAGGAAAGTGCCGTAGGCCGTGTAGAGGAACGGCCAGATGAGGCCCGCCAGGGTGTTGTTCCAGTTCAGGGCAACGACGATCTGGAACAGAGGGATGATGAGGACGATGAACGGGATCATGATCGACCCCAGGTATCCGACGAAGAGCTGGTCCCTGCCGGGGAACCTCATGCGCGCAAAGGCGTAGCCGCCCATGATGGAGGTGAACAGGCTCCCAGCGACGACGAGCACGGTCACGAGCACCGTGTTCGTGATCGCCTTGTCGAAGTCTCGGATGCTGAGGACCTCGCTGAAGTTCGACCACTTCGCCGTGATCTGCTCGGCTGGCTGTGCGGTGCGTACGACGGCGAAGCCCACCGTCGAGGGGTCATCGGGATCGACGAATCGACCCACCGCCGTTCCCCGAAGGAGGACCAACTCCTCGCTGTCGCCGCCATACGTCACGAGGAACACGCTGAGCTCCTGGCCATCGACGGTGACCTTCTGACCGGTGTCCGAGGCGAACTCGAGGGGAACGGCAATGGTCACCTCGAGGTCGTCGGAGCGGGCGAACAGGCCGGCCTCGACGCCCGACTCGGCGAGCACCATCGTGCGCTCGTCACCGTCGGCGGACTCGATCACGAAGAGCGGGAGACTCTCACCGTCAACCACGGTCGTCTTCGGTGCTTGCGGCAGCACCCGGGGCGGATATCGGAAGACGTCGGAGGATTCCTTGAGCGCAGTGGAGAACATGTAGATGAAGGGGAAGACCATCGCGAGTGCGAAGAATCCGAGGATCAGATAGATCCCTACCCAGCCGAGGTACTTGCGCCTGCGGGACCTGCGGGACAGCCGCTTCGCCTCGGCGGTTGCATTTGTGTGGACGAGGGTGTTGCGGGCGCTCATGTCAGCCGATTCCCTCCTCTTCGGCCCGACGCTGGCGCCAGAAGTTCAGGAGCGTCACGCCGAAGATGAAGATGAACAACACCCAGGCGATGGCGCTGGCATAACCCTGGTTGAATCGATTGAACCCTTCTTGGTAGAGCTGGATGACCGGCGTGAGCGTTGCGTTGTTGGGTCCCGACGGCGGCAGCTGGGGACCCATGAGCGTGTACGGCTCGGTGAAGATCTGCAGCCCAAGGATCGTCGTGGTGGCGACTACAAAGAACGTCGTCGGTCGCAGCAGGGGCACGGTGATGTTGCGGAACTTGGTCCACCACGTCGCGCCGTCGATCTCTGCGGCCTCGTACAGCGAACCGGGGATGCCCTGCATGCCGGCGACGAAGAGAACCGCGTTGTATCCCGTCATGAACCAGGCGAAGAAGATGATGATCGACCACATGGCGAAGTTGGGGTCCGAGAGCCATTGCGGCTGCGGTGCGGTGAAATCGAACGGCGTGATCGAGTTGATGAACTCGACGGAACGCAGGATGAAGTAGTTGATGAACCCGATCGCTGCGTTGTAGAGCTGCTTCCAGATGAGGAGGACTCCGAGGAGGCCTGCGACGTAGGGGATGAAGTAGATCGCCCGGAAGGCCTTCATGCCGGGGATCTTCGAGTTGAGCAAGGCGGCGAGCAGCAGCGCAGGGAATGTCGCCAGCGGGATCGCCACAACGGCGAAGAAGATGATGTTGCGCATGCCGATCCAGAAGTTCGGATCTCGGGCGCCGATAATGACGTCGCCGAAACGGAAGGCCTGGCTGTACCCGGTCGAGAGGACGTCGGACGCGGCCTGCCCGGCATCGACGGTCGCGAACTGGAGGCTGAAGATGCGGACGTAGTTGTCGATGCCCGTGAATTCGATTGCGGTGAGACCATCCCAATCAGTGAAGGAGATGAACAGCGAGAACAGTAAGGGAAAGGCGAAGAATAGGAGGAAGCCGAACACGTTCGGCGACACGAACAGATAGCCATCGACGGCTTCGGATTCCTCCGCAGTCGTTCGGAAGAGCTCGGCGGCCTCCTTGCGCCGGAGCAGCACGAATGCCGATCCCGAGAGCACGGCCACCAAGGTAAGCCCCGCCGCCTCCAGCCCGACCAGGCGCCGGGCGAACTCGATCGCTCCGGGAACGATGCCGAGGGACAAGGCGAGGATCGTGGCGCCCGCCAGCATGATCCACCGACCGATCCGGGCGACGGACCGTTCGGACACCGTGAACCGGTTCGCCTGTGAGTAGACGATCCAGCCCACGACAATGATGACGCTCAAGTACCACCGACTCCGGAAGTTGTTCGCGACGGCGTCGATGCCGCGGAACATCTCCATCGAGTGGAGTGCGCCCACGGTTCCCACGACGAGGAGGGTGTATTGGAGCAGTGTGGCCGCTGTCCGGCCCCGGTTGCGATGGTTGAGAAGGTTTGGGATCGCCCACATCGCCGTCACGGCCACGCCCACTGCGAAGCCGACGGCGATCCACAATGCGACCCCACTAAATGAGAAGACCGCCCCGATCGCCATCCCCGCGGCGAGCAGGATGGCCCCGATAGCCGTTACCGCCTGCCAGCCGATCACAGCCAACAGCCACGCCGGCTGTGCCGTGGACGCGGTCGGGGTGGTGCGGATGGTTGGCGTTTCGGTGGGCGTGGTCACGGGGCCATCCTCGCGCGGGCGGGGGAGGGGTGGGGCCTACCCCACCCCTCCCAGTCGAGTCTGATCAGTTGTCGAAGAACTGGTTCAGGTCGGTGCAGATATTGGCTTGGTACTCCTCGATGGACAGGTCTCCGGTCACAACCGCGTTGACACGAGTGTTCATCTCGTCGCGGTATGCGGGCCAGTTGCCATTCCACAGCGGAGCTTCCGTGACCGGGTTCTCGCTGAGGCCGTCGAGGAAGGCCTGGTTGTTCTCCGGCGGCGTAAAGGTCAGGAAGGCATCGAGTGCCTCCTGGCTAACACGGCTCGGAATATTGGCGCCGAGCTCGGCCACCTCTGCCTGGACCTCGGCGGAGGTCAGTGCACGCACCAACTGCCACGCGGCTTCGGGGTTCTCCGTGTTCGCATTCACGACATAGGCGCCCCAGAAGAGCCAGTTCGACGGCCCACCGGGGCCATCTGGCAGCTTCACGACGTCCCAGGCGAAGTCGACCTCACGTATACCGGGGGTCGCCCACCGCCCGTTCTGGAACATGCCGATGTTCCCGGCCTTGAACACCGGTTCCGGATCCTCACCGTAGGTGAAACCTGCGCCCGTGGCGTAGAAATCACGGAAAGCGGTCAGACCGGCGATCGACTCGGGCGAGTCGAGGCCGCATGCGTCGCGGGCATCGTTGAAGAAGCCGCCGCCTGCGGAGTTCAGCCACCAGCCGACGGGTCCCCACCACGAACTCTGTCCGTAGCCGAAGATCTGCGCATCGAGCGCTGCGATGTCAGCAGCAACCCCGCTGAACGCATCCCAGTCCCATTCGCCGGCTTCGGCGAGAGCGCGCGGGTCGTCTGCACCAGCCTCTGCGATCAGGTCGAGGTTCAGGTACAGGCCGAAGGCCGAGACGTCGCGGGGCAGACCCCACAGCGGCGAGCCGGGCTGACCGGTGGCCGGATCCGTCGTGAGCTGCTCCATCGGGCCGGGATAGAAGTCGGCGTCGCTGTAGTCGGCATCCGCGTCAGCGAGCGAACGCATGTCGAGGATCACGCCCTTGGACGCGAACTCGGCGATGTCGGCACCGGGGATCCAGAAGACGTCCGGTGCCTGACCTGCGGACAGCTGCGTGAGCAGCGCCTGCTGGTAGCCCTCGGTCTCCGTACCGCCGGGCTCATAGCTCAGCGTCACGTTCGTGAACTCCGCATCGAGCGTGTCGCTGACCGACTGGTACACGGCTGCTTCCTGATCGTTGTCCGGCCGGGTGCGCCATCGGAGCGTGATCTCTTCAGCCCCGTCATCGTCGCCGCCAGAGGCGGCCGTCGTCGTGGTCTCATCCGGAGCGGCCGTCGTGGTGGTGTCATCCGGAGCGGCCGTCGTGGTGGTGTCATCCGAGCTGCTCGAGCATGCGGTCGCTATGAGCGCCAGCACGAACAACAGCATGGTCAGTCGTTTCGCCATTCGTCCTCCTTGTCGGGGCTGGTGCCCCTCATTTCCTCTCTCACGCGACGACGACATCCGGTCCTCGTGTCCCGATCTCGGACAGAGCCTCCACGGGCGCTGATGCTCCGGTGACGAGCACGTCGACGGTGTCGATGTCTGCGATCTTCACAACACTGATGTTTCCGACCTTCGAGCCGTCGGCGACGACCACGCACCGCTGCGCCGCGTCGAGCATGTGTCGTTTGACGGCGGTTTCGGGCAAGTTGAGGTTGGTGATGCCCTCGTCCGGGTGCACGCCGTTGCACCCGAGAAAGACGGTGGCGACGTTCAGGCGCTCCAGGATGTGGTTGGCCATCGGATCGACGAGCGAATGCTGGAGTGGCCGGAGCGTGCCCCCCGTGACGACGACGGTGAAGCGGGGGATCGCAGTCTCGAGTTCGAGCGCGACGTTGATGGCGCTCGTGAAGATCACGATGTCGCGCAGGTCGGTTCGTCGGACGAGTGCGCGAGCCAGGGCGGTGGTGGTGGATCCGACATCGATGATGATCGTCTCGCCGTTCGACACCATCGCTGCGGCTCGGCGCCCGATCGCTGCCTTCTCGTCGGCTGCGCTGACGCTCGATTCCTCGAGGGACCGTTCCGTGCGAGAGATGGGTGCCCGAACGACGGCACCGCCGTGGATACGCTGGAGCGATCCCGATGTGTGCAGGAGATCGAGGTCGCTGCGGACCGTGACCTCGGATATCCCGAACATGTCACTCAGGTCGCCCACTCGCACGAACTCGCGCTCGCGAACGAGGGAGAGGATCTTCTCGCGGCGGAGTTCTGGTGGGACGGTGCGGTCCATGCCTTCTTGGTCCCGATGGTGGTTCTACTCCCTCAACTTACGGAACCTTGTGTTTGATTGTCAAGTCGTAAACAATACGCGGACTTTGATTTCGGAACTCGCAAGTGAACGTCGATACCGGTACGATCGTGAACTCCGAGGAAAGGACGCGGGTGGCAGACGGATTCTCGCTCTACGGCAACGCGATCAGCGCCGCACATGCGCGACGCGCCCGTGGGTGGCAGCAGATGTTCATCGACAAGTTCGACTACGAACCCGGCGAGCATTTCGACCTGTCCCTCGTCGACAATCCGTACCTCGGTGACGTCCTCGGGCTCCGGGACATCGCCCGTGATGCCGGAGGCGATCCGGTCGATCCCGAGCGCGGCGTCATCTGCGCCACGGTCCGCATGGGCTTCGGACATTACCGGATCGCCATGGCAGGGGCTTCAGCCGCAAAGGCGATGGGGTACACCCCGTATTGGCTCGATCTCCTCGCTATCCCCGGCATTTCGACGGACGTCATCAATTGGTGGAACACCAATTACTCGAAGATGTCGCGTCTGTCCCAGCGGAGTCCCCTGTTCAACCGGTACGTGTGGGAATCGGTGACCACGGGGGATCGAACCATCCCGGGTCTGTGGTGGGCACTCAACACGTTCGCCGTTGGGTGGCCGTGGCGCTTTCTCAAGGCCAATGCACGTGACTTCCGGATGAGTGAGCTGTTCGCCGATCTCCATCGATCCCTGCCCGCCGACACGCCCCTCCTCGGCTCGCACATGTGGAACACGATGGGCGCCGTGGCCGGGGACATGACACAGGTCGTCGACATGATGTTCGACAACTGGCCCATGGCGTTTCAACTGATCGAGGGCGCCCAGCACGCGGTGCAGTCACCGTCGGGCTACTACGGCTTCCGCACGATGCGCGGATTCGATGAGGGCAATCGCATCCTTCGGCCAGTGCCCTCCGAAGCCCTGCATTTCGTCGGTCACCACGTCGACCATGAGCTCGTCGATAACATCGAGGTCGACTGCGCGGCGCGTCTGGAGCGCATGGCGGCAGGCGAGCCGCGCCGATTCCTGCTCACCATGGGCGGGGCCGGAGCCCAGCGTGAGCTGTTCAAGGCCATCGTCGACCACATGGTCCCCATGGTGCGGTCCGGAGAGGCGACCTTGCTGGTCAACCTCGGCGACCACCTCGAGAATTGGGACTGGCTCGAGGCCGAGTTGGGCTCGGTGCGCGACGAGGTACACGTTCACACAACCTGGGACGCGGCCCGGGGGGTGGCCGATGACATCCGCCACGGGTCGACGACCGGTATCCACGTGTTCGTCTTCGACAACACATTCCACGCCGTGTATGCAACGAACTACTTGATGCGCGTCGTCGACGTCATGATCACCAAGCCTTCCGAGCTGGCGTTCTACCCCGTGCCGAAGATCTTCAACGAACGCGTCGGTGGACACGAGGCATGGGGAGCCATTCGTTCGGCCGAGATCGGCGATGGGACGGTCGAGACCCGGACGATCCCCGAAACGCTCCACGCCATCGACCTCCTGGCTCGTGAGGAGGATCTCCTCACGATGTATGCGGATGGCATCATCAAGAACAAGTCGATCGGCATCTACGACGGCGCCTACAAGTCGGTTGCCCTCGCCACGAAAACCGAGTGGTCACGGAACCGGCCATGATCGTCGTGACCGCGGAGCACGGTAGGGAAGCCGGCTCTCGGTGGGAGGGCGAGACCCGGCTGCGTGCCGTGCTTGCCGAAGATACCGATGCGATCTCGGGCCGCTACCGTTGCGTTGAGATCGCGACCGTGTCCTCGAGGTAATCTCGTCGAAACGGTTCTCGCTGCAATGGTGACGTGACGACGATGCGCGGAGGGTGCGGTGCCGATCGTTGCGACCGAAGGGTTGACGAAGCGCTACGGGGACACCGTGGCGCTCGACCGCATCGACTTGGTCGTTCCTCGCGGAACCGTCTACGGACTCGTCGGCCCGAATGGGGCTGGCAAAACGACGCTTCTCGGCATCCTCGCCGGGCTTCGTAGACCTTCTTCCGGAACCGCAACGGTCGATTCAGACAGGGTCAGGGTGCTACCGGACACACCGAAGTTCGACCCGTGGCTCACGGCACGTGAGGTCGTCGAGCTCGCCCGCCATCTCACCGCACCCGATGCGACGGATGCGGACGTGTCCGCGGTCCTGGACGAGGCGGGCCTGTCGGAGGCAGCGGACCGCACCGTGAAGGGCTTCTCGCGAGGCATGCTCCAGCGGCTCGGCATCGCGGCCGCCGTCATCGGGGAGCCCGAGGTCTTGTTGCTCGACGAGCCTGCTGCTGCGCTCGATCCTGCCGGAAGGCGTGAGGTTCTCGACCTCGTGGACCGAATCAAGGGTCGCGCCACGGTCATCTTCTCGAGCCACATCCTCGGTGACGTCCAGCAGGTCAGCGACGAGATCGGGATCCTGAGGCAGGGCTCGCTCATCTATCAGGGCTCCCTGTCTGGACTGCTCGCTGGGCGGTCAGGGAACGTGATCATGGTGTCGATGCGCGGAGGCGAGGAGGAGGCCGCCTCGGCCATCGCCGCACAAGCATGGGCGTCGGACGCCACGATCGACTCCGACCGCAGGATCGTCGTCGCCGTGTCCGACATGCCTGCAGCCGAACGGTCCCTCGTTCCCCTCCTGGCCCGCCTCGGCCATCCGATCGTTTCCATCCAGCCGGAGACCGAGTCCCTCGAACAGGTCTTCCTGGAGGTGACGAAGTGACGCTGTGGGGTCTCGAGATCGTCAGGCTCGTCCGTTCCATGCGGTGGCTCATCCTCGCAGCGGTCTACGGGTTCTTCGGACTGCTCGGCCCCCTCACGGCGCGGTACCTGCCAGAGATCCTCGAGCGGGTCGACCCGGAGGGGCCGACCCTCCCCGAGTTCGTGCCCGCTGACGGAATCCTCCAGTACGTCGGAAACGCCCAGCAACTCGGCATCCTCGCTGTCGCATTCATCGCCGCGTCCGCGCTCGCGCTCGATTCGAACACCGAGCTCTCGGTGTTCTTCCGCACCAGGGCATCCATTCCCGCCCTCCTCACCCCTCGACTCGTGGTCAACGCACTCGCGGCGGGCGCGGGGTTCACGTTCGGTGCCGTGATCGCATACGTCGGCACAGGCGTTCTCCTCGGCTGGGTCGACTTCGTCCCGTTCCTCGTCGGTGTCCTCCTCCACTGCGTTTATCTCGCATTCGCCGTTGTCGTCGTGTGCCTGATGGCTTCGATCGTGCGGAAGGTCGTCACGGCCGCCCTGCTGACCTTGGGCGCCCTCATCCTCGTAGCCGTGCTGACCCTCTTGCGGCCGGTCTCACCGTGGCTCCCCAGCGACCTCTCCGGTGCGCTCGACGCGCTCATCCGCGGCGGCGAGTTCGTGTACTGGCGTTCGCTTGCGGCGACCGTTCTCCTGAGCGCGGTGATCCTCGTCGTCGCGGTGAAGCGCTTCGAGCGTCGAGAGGTGTGAACGCCATCGGTCGGCTCGCGATGGAGCCGGCCGGTGGGGTCCTCGCTTGTAATCTCCGCGTCCGGTGAGTAGAAACACTGACATGCACGGCAGCCGCGCCAAGGTCGAGGCGATCATCGAGTCCGCGACCGATGCGATCGTGACCGCTGACAGCAAGGGTTCCATCATCACCTGGAATCCCGCCGCAGCACGGATGTTCGGCCATGAAGCCACCGACGTGATCGGGGAGTCGCTGACGATCCTGCTCCCCGAGCGCTTCCGCGAAGCACATACGGCAGGCATGGCCCGTGTGGTGGAGACGGGCGAGACACGCATCATCGGGTCGACCGTCCGGGTGGCGGGATTGCGCAGTGACGGAAGCGAGTTCCCCATTGAGCTGTCCCTCGCCACGTGGACGTCCGAAGGGGACCAGTACTTCAGCGGGATCATCAGGGATGTGTCCGAACACGTGGCGGTGACCCGCGAGCTGACGAACACCACACACCGGCTCGAGGCCATCCTGGCCGCAGCCAACGACGCCATCATCTCCGTCGACCACGAGGGCCGAGTCCTCGTCTGGAACAGGCACGCCACGGATCTCTTCGGCTACACCGCCGACGAGATGCTTGGCGAACCCCTCACCGCAATCGTCCCCGAGCGCTTCCGCGATCGACACGGAGCAGGCATCGAGCGGGTCGTCGCAGGCGGTGAGCGACATGTCATCGGGAGCACCGTCGAACTCGCCGGGCTGCACAGGGACGGACGCGAGTTCCCGATCGAACTGTCACTGGCGACTGCGTCGACGGGTTCCGAGCCCGTATTCATTGGGATCGTCAGGGACATCACGGAACGCAAGCGGGCCGAGGAGGCCCTCCATCTCGCCAACAAATCGCTCAACGAGAAGAACGATCAACTCGAGGCGCTGTCGGCGAAGCTCGCGAAGTACCTATCCCGCCAGGTGTACGACTCGATCTTCGAGGGGAGGAGGGAGGTCAGGGTCGAGTCCTATCGCAAGGAGCTCACCGTCTTCTTCTCCGACATCCTCGGTTTCACTGACCTCACCGATCGCCTCGAAGCAGAGCGATTGAGCGAGATCCTCAACTCATACCTGTCGGAGATGGCGAAGATCGCCGACGAGTACGGAGGGACGATCGACAAGTTCATAGGCGACGGGATCATGATCTTCTTCGGCGATCCCGAGACGAAGGGCCGAAAGCAGGATGCCCTTTCCTGTGTCCGCATGGCCGTTCGAATGCGCGAACGGATCCGCGACCTCTGCGAGGGCTGGGCCGAGATGACGGACTCGACGAAGCTGCGGGTCCGGATGGGCATCAACACCGGTTACTGCACGGTCGGCAACTTCGGTTCCGAGGACCGCATGGACTACACCATCGTGGGCGGGTCGGTCAATATCGCGTCGAGGCTGGAATCCACGGCACAGCCGGACCAGATTCACATCTCCCACGAGACCTACTCACTCGTCAAGGATGAGATCTACTGCCGCCCCGTCGGAGATGTCCAGGTCAAGGGCATCTCCCACAAGCTGTTTACCTACGAAGTGGTCGGCACGATGGAACAGAGGGCGGGGAACGCCATCAATGCCGCAGGCAGCGGCTTCAACCTCCAGCTCGATCCGGCATCACTGGCCGGGGAGGACGCTGAGGTGGCGAGACGGGCACTTCTCGATGCCCTGTCCGCATTGGATGGCAACGCCGGCGACGGTTCACCCCGGTAGGGCATTCCCATTCCCCACGGGACCGGGCGATACACCGACGGGAGCGGACCGATGCCGTTCGATGGGCCGACTCATTGGTCGTGATCGACGTCGTCGAACGAGATCGCCTCGAACGTCCCGTCACCGAGCACCCGGTACTCGACGACGACGGGCAGGCCACTCAACAGGTGGTCGCGGATGTGGCTCACGGGACCTCCGTGGAAGGTCGCGTCGGCAGATGGGACGAAGATGATCTGCACTCCGTCCCCGTCGAGGATCGTGACGCCAGTCGTCGCAGCCAGGTCTCCGGCCATGTCGATCACGATCCCGGTCGTCGTCAGCACCTCGGGTTCACTGGTGGTCGTGGTCGTGGTTGCCTGATCCTCGGTGGTTGTCGTGACGGGAGCCATGGTCGACGTGATGGTCTGTTCGGGCGTGCTCGGGGCCGTGGCGGCGACTGTGGTGCTCGTCGTGGTATCGGCGATCGGATCGGGTGCTGCACCGGCGCATCCGGACAGCGCGATGGAGACCACGAGGGAAGCCCCAGGGAGGCTGAGCACGAGGCTTCGTCTTCGCAGCAGGCGATTCTCCTATCGTCGGCGGTGGAGCATATGGCGATGATCCATGAATGGCTTCCTCCCATCGCGTGTCGCCACGAGAGCACGTAGTGATCGCAACGGGGGCATGCTTGGGACATCGGAGGAGGTGAGCACCATGAAGTATCGAGACCTCGGTAGAACCGATCTCCGGGTATCAGAGGTGGGGTTCGGGGCGTGGGCCATCGGGGGCACTTGGGGTGAGGTGACCGAGAGCGACGCCATGGCCTCCCTGTTCGAGGCCCTGGACCGCGGCATCACGTTCTTCGACACGGCAGATGTCTACGGTGACGGACGCAGCGAGCGACTGATCGCCAAGGTGCGCCGTGAGCGACCCGAGGCGGAGATGGTCGTGGCCACCAAAGCCGGCCGTCGCCTGTCGCCGCATGTTGCGGAGGGGTACAACGCAGACAACCTCGAGGCGTTCATCGACCGCAGCCGGGAGAACCTCGAAATGGACTCGCTCGACCTCCTCCAGCTGCACTGCCCGCCCACCGAGGCGTACTACCTCCCCGATGTCTTCGACGCGATGGACGAGCTGGTCGCCTCGGGAAAGGTGCTCCACTACGGCGTCAGCGTCGAGAAGGTGGAGGAGGCGCTCAAGGCGATCGAGTACCCGAACGTCGCGACCGTCCAGATCATCTTCAACATCCTCAGGCACAGGCCGGCGGGGCTCTTCTTCAGGGAGGCAGCCGCACGCAACGTGGGTGTCATCGCAAGGGTTCCCCTCGCGAGCGGCGTCCTCACGGGGAAGATGTCCGCGAGCTCTTCATTCGCGGCAGATGACCACCGCGCGTTCAACCGGGACGGGGAGGCGTTCGATGTGGGCGAGACCTTCTCGGGTGTCCCCTTCGAGGTTGCCCTCGAAGCGATGGATGCGCTTCGTCCCCTCATCCCAGAGGGGGTGACGCCAGCGCAGTTCGCGTTGCGGTGGATCCTCGACCACCCTGCCGTGTCCTCCGTCATCCCGGGCGGCAAGAACCCTCGCCAGGTTGCGGACAATGCAGCAGCATCGGAGATGGACCACATCGACGAGGCGACCATGGACAGGATCGCTGAGATCTACGAGGAGTACGCGGCTCCCCACGTCCACCAACGCTGGTGACCGCGCACGGCTCGAAAGGGCCACTCATCGCAGCCGGCCGAACCGCCGAGGTGTTCGGATACGGCGACGACCGCGTCGTGAAACTCCTTCGTCGCGGTGTCTCAGCACCCGACGCCGACCTCGAGGCGTCCCGCGCCGCGGCGGCGGTCCTCGCAGGAGCTCCTGCGCCAGCAGTTCACGGCGTCGTCACCATCGACGGGCGCCACGGGATCGTGTTCGATCGCGTCGATGGCGATTCCCTCCTCGATGAGATCGCCCTCGATCCGATGCGCGTCGGGAGCTGGGCACGACAGTTTGCGGACCTGCACCACAGCGTCCTCTCGACGACACCGTCTGGCCTTCCTTCCCTCCTCGACGTCATGGGAGAACGAATAGAGGGAGCCGACATCACCGCCCACCAGCGTGCTGCCGCCCTTGGGGTCCTGAAGGCTGCGCCCGACGGGGATTCGCTCCTCCATGGGGACTTTCGGCCGGGAAACATCATCCTTGCCGCGCGTGGTGGGCAGGTGATCGATTGGGCGAGTGCAAGCACCGGGTCGCCATCGGCGGATGTCGCGAGGACGATGTGGCTGATCTCGGTGGGCACACCTGCGGGGGAGGGGGTCAGCCGACGGGTTCTCTCAGCCCTTCGGCGGATGTTCCTGAAGGGCTACCAGAGGAGGATCGCCTCGCGGGCGAAGATCGATCGAAGGGTCGTCGCCGCGTGGCGCCTCCCCGTCGTCGCCTCGCGCCTCGGGGAAGGTTCCGATGCCGAGGAGATCGCCTTGCGCACCGAGCTCGCACGGCTCACCGGCACCTGACCGTCAGCGACGCCCTCGGATCGTGCGCCACCCGAGCCCGAATCAAGACGGAGGTATCCTCGCCGATCTATGGGACGTCGCAAGGCCCTTGCATCATCTCCCGGGGTCGTCGAAGCACTACTCGCATTCGGTGAGGAGCTCGACGCGATCGAGGCGTCGCGGCTCACCACCGTGCTCACGAACAATCCCGCCGCGAACGATCTCCTCGTAACGGATGCATGGGGGTTCTTGTGCGGGGTCATCTGCGACTACCAGATGCCTGCCGACCGGGCATGGGCCACGCCGTACAACCTCGCCCAGCGCCTCGGTGGGTGGAGCGTGGAGCTCGTCGCCGGACATCCCGATCTCGTGCACGCGGCCTTCATCGGTCCTCCCGCCATCCACCGATTCCCGAACCAGACGTCTTCATTCGTCATCGAAGGGGCACGACGGGTGATCGACGAGTACGGGGGCGATGCGTCGGCAGTGTGGGCCGGAACTCCGACGGCTCGTGAGCTCCAGGGGCGGATGTCGGCGTTCAGGGGGATCAGCCAGAAGAAGGCAGCCATGGCGGTGGAGATCCTGTACGCGCAGCTCGGGGTGGACATCGCAGACATGACGGGATCCGACATCGCCTACGACGTGCACGTGCGCAGGCTCATGCTTCGCACCGGGCTCGCGGAACGCGACAACGTCACCCACATGGTCGAGCGGGCCAGATCCCTGCATCCGGAGCGACCAGGCGCCCTCGACCTCCCCATGTGGGAGATAGGCCGCACGTGGTGCCACAAACGGGATCCCGAATGTGAGGTCTGCGTCATTGCTGAGGTCTGTCCGAAGCTCATTGACCGGGGAACGGCCGTGACCGGAGCCTGATACGGACCGATGCGGAGCGGGCCGTCAGGACGGTCAGGATGTGGTCGTGGTGGAGAGCGATCCCGTGCGGACGTGGCACGAGGCAAGGTGGTCGATCCGATCGCGCCCGGGGAGGAGCTCTGGCGTCTCGACGTCGCAGACCCCCTTCACGGCGAGCGGGCATCGGGGATGGAAATAGCACCCAGATGGTGGATCGATGGGGGATGGCACCTCACCCTGGAGGATCTGGCGATCCCTCGGACGGTCGGGGTCCGGCATCGGGATCGCCGACAGGAGTGCCTCCGTGTATGGATGGAGCGGTGCGCGGTACAGCTGTTCGCGGTCGGTGATCTCAGCGATCCTGCCGAGGTACATCACGGCCACCCTGTCGGACATGTGCTCGACGACGGCGAGGTTGTGTGCGACGAACAGGAGTGTGAGGTGGAGCTCTCTCTGGAGCTCCTTCAGCAGGTTGAGGACCTGTGCCTGGACGGATACGTCGAGTGCGGAAACCGGTTCATCTGCCACGACGAAGTCCGGCTTGAGGACCAGGGCACGTGCGAGCCCTATGCGCTGGCGCTGGCCACCGGAGAACTCGTGCGGATATCGCCCACTGGCCGACCGTGGGAGCCCGACGAGCTCGAGCATGTCGCAGACGCGCGTCTGGCGTTCGTCCTTGTCCGAGACCCCGTGGATTCGGAGGCCCTCCGAGATCGAGTTACCGACCTGGGTCCGGGGATCGAGCGACGAGTACGGGTCCTGGAAGATGATCTGGGCACGGCGCCTGAACGGGCGCAACGAGTTGCCGGAGACGTGCGTGACGTCCTCGCCGTCGAAGAGGATGGTTCCCGAGGTCGGCTGGAGGAGGCGCACGAGCATCCTCCCCAGCGTCGACTTGCCGCAACCCGACTCACCGACGAGACCGACGGTCTCCCCCCGGTGGATCGTGAGGTCCACTCCGGCGACGGCGTTCACCGTTGCGATCTGACGTTGGAGCACACCACCGCGTACCGGGAACTGCATCACGAGGTCCTTCGCGACGACGAGCGGGTCACCCATCTGCGTCCTCCCTGTCCGCATAGAGCCAGCAGCGGACCTTGTGACCTTGACGCACCTCGTCCAGGCTCGGTTCCACCTCGAGGCAGATGTCGAGATCGTTCTCGACCCGGGCCGTGCACCGCGACGCGAAGCGGCATCCCACGGGGAGGTCGATCAGGCTCGGTACGACTCCCGGGATGGTCTCGAGCGTGTCGGAGAGGCGACCGAGCACGGGGATCGACTTCACGAGGCCGCGCGTGTAGGGATGGAGCGGTTCCTTGAAGATCGTGCGAACGTCCGTCTCCTCCACGATCTGACCGGCGTACATCACCGCCACCCTGTCAGCCATCTCGGCGACGACACCGAGGTCGTGCGTGATGAGGATGACCGCCGTCTTCGACTCTGCCTGGAGGTTCCTGATGAGGTCGAGGATCTGTGCCTGGATCGTGACGTCGAGCGCGGTCGTCGGCTCGTCGGCGATGAGCAGCTCGGGCTCGCATGACAGGGCCATGGCGATCATGATCCTCTGTGCCATCCCCCCGGAGAGTTCGTGCGGATACGCCTTCGCCCGCGAAGCGGGATCGGGGATGCCCACCTGTGCGAGCATCTCGAGCGTCTTTGCCTCCTCAACGTCCTTCGACCAGTCGCGGTGGAGCTCGAAGACCTCGGTGATCTGGACACCTGCCCTCTGGACCGGGTTGAGCGCCGAGCCCGGCTGCTGGAAGATCATCGACATGTGCTCGCCGCGAACCTCCCGAAGTTCCCGCTCGGACATCTCGCGGATGTCGCGACCGTTGAACATGATCTTCCCGGCGACCACGGCCCCCGGCTTCGGAACGAGGCCCATGATCGAGAACGACATGACCGACTTCCCGCACCCGGACTCACCGACGATGCCGAGCACCTCCCCCCGATCCACGTGGATGCTCACCTCGTCGACCGCCTTGACCACTCCCTCTCTGGTGTCGAAGTGCGTCTTGAGGCCCGTGATCTCGAGGAGTCGCTCCCCCCAATCACGCCGGAGATCCGGTGGGACGATCGTGACCAGGGGCTCGTGATCCGTCATTTGTTCAGTGATGGGTCGAGGGCGTCGCGCAGGCCATCACCCATGAGGTTGAAGCCGAGCACCGTGATCATGATCGCAAACCCGGGGAAGAAGACGAGGTGAGGCGACGTGAAGACGTTGTTGCGCTCCGTCGCGAGCATCGTTCCCCACTCGGCCGTCGGGGGCTGGGCGCCGAGGCCGAGGAACGACAGTCCCGCGGCTTCGAGGATCGCGGTGGCAACGCCGAGCGTCGCAAGCACGACGAGGGGAGTCAGCGCGTTGGGTACGACGCGGCGGATCAGGATCCCGAACGCAGACTGGCCGAGCGCCTTGGAAGCGGAGATGTAGTCACTCTCCTTGATCGAGAGCACCTGGGATCGCATCACGCGCGCATAGGCAGGGATGCTGACGATCGCGATAGCGATGAGGGCGTTCTGGAGTCCGGGGCCGAGCACGGCGACGATCGCGATCGCGAGCACGAGGGATGGGAAACCGAGGATCACGTCCATGAATCGCATCACGATGTTGTCGAACCACCCGCCGACGTATCCGGCGATCGCACCGAGGATGCTGCCGATGATGAGGGCGATCGTCACCGTGAAGAAGCCGAGTGTGAGGCTGACGCGAGCCCCGAAGATCACGCGTGAGAACTCGTCACGCACGTTGCCGTCGGTGCCCATGATGTGTTGGGGCTGGTCGGGATCACATCCGAGGATGTGGACGCATGGCTTCTCCCGTGGTCCGACGTCCTGCTTTCCGATGAGTACCTCGTTCGGTCCGTACGGCGCGATCACAGGGGCGAAGATGGCGACGAGGATGAGGACGACAACGATGCCGAGGCCGATCATGCCCGACTTGCGTCCACGGAACCGCTTGAGCGTGAGACGCCATTGGCTGGTCGGGGGATCGGTCAGCAGCTGCGCGGCAGCCGCGGATTCGAGGAGTTCAACGGTCTTTCGGCTCGTCATCTACTTCACCCTGATCCTCGGGTCGAGGTAGCCGTAGGAGAGGTCGACGAGGAGGTTCACGACGACGTACACCGTCGCGATGACAACGGTGAATCCCTGTACGACTGCGTAGTCCCTCCCCGTGACGGCATCGAAGAGCGCCGTACCGATCCCGGCGAGTCGGAAGACCGTCTCGGTGAGAACGGCGCCACCGAGCAGCGCGCCAAGCTGGAGCCCGATGATTGTGACGACGGGAAGCATCGAGTTCCTGAGTGCATGCTTTCGCACCACCCTCGTCTCGGATGCGCCCTTCGCCCGAGCCGTGCGGATGTAATCCTTGTTCATCGCCTCGAGCAGAGAGCTCCGTGTGATCCGCGCGATGATGGCGAGCGGAATCGTCGCAAGCGCGATTGCGGGGAGGATCATGTGCCTGACGGCATCCCACCACACGGACCACTGGGCGGTGATGAAGCTGTTGAAGATGACGTGGTTCGCCACGTATTCGTGGAAGCTCGCCCAGAACGTGCCCTCGTTGAGGTTCCAATCCCAGACCTCGTAGTAGGGGACGGAGAAGACGCCTGCGGTCAACCGGCCAGACGGTGGCAGCTCGAGCGGTGTGCCCTGGAGCACGATCGCGAACAGGTAGGCAAGCATCAGACCGAGCCAGAACACCGGCATCGAGACGCCGACGTTCGCGAACGCCATCGTGGCAGCGTCGACCGCGGAGTTGTGTCGCCGAGCGGCGACGATTCCCAATGGCACGCCGACCGCGATCGACAGCGTCAGAGCGGAGACAGCGAGTTCGGTCGTGGTCGGGAGGCGCTCGATGAGGAGCTGGTTCACCGGCCGTGAGAATCGGATCGAGTCGCCGAGGTTGAACGTCACCACGCTCTTCATGTAGATCCCGAGCTGGACCCAGATGGGTTCGTTGAGGCCGTTCGCCTCGTTGAATCGTTCGCAGGCCTCCGCGGTGGCCCGCTCGCCGAGAAGCGACGTGCATGGGTCCCCGGGGATCGCCCTGATCAGGAAGAACACGACGACGACGATCCCGATGAGGACGGGGATCGCTACGAGCGTTCTACGTGTGATGAAACCGAGCATTCAGTGCCTTGATCGTAGACAGAGGGGGAGGCGCAAGCGCCTCCCCCTCTGTCATTCGTACATCAACAGGCGATCATCCGTCTGACGCCGGTGCGTTGATCAGGCCATTCCACAGGTAGTCGTAGTACTCGAACACACCGCTGTTGCCGGTGTGCAACGGGCTCGAAGCATCGAGTCCCGCCGTGAACGAGACGACGACGTCGTTCGCATCGAACGTCGAACCGTTATGGAACGTGACGCCCTGACGGAGCGAGCACGTCCACAGGGACAGGTCTTCATTCGGCACGCACTCGGTCGCGAGCTGTGGCTGGACGTCACCGTTTGGTGCGTACGAGTACAGAGACTCGACGATCTGCGAGCATGCCCGCAGTGACTCACCGTCGGTCTCGTCAGCGCAGTACAACGAGATGGGCTCGTTGCCCTGGACGAACACGAGCGTGTCGCCGCCGTTGTCCCACAGGTTGAACTGGCTGTCGCCCCATGGGGGAGCGTATGCACCCTGAACCGATGCCAGCGCTGCATAGGCGGCGCCACCATGGGCGATCGGGATCATCGGGATGAGCTCCTTGATGGCGTTGTTCGCCTGCTCGTAGAGTGGAGCAGCCTCTGCGGCGCTCGCTGTCTGCGAGGCGGTGGCGAGTGGCTCGTAGATCTCCGGATGCGCATCACCGAACTGGAGGTTCGTGTCTGCGAAGTGGAAGTCCAAGAAGTTCGTCACGTGCGGGTAGTCGCCGGTCCACCCGAGGAGGTGGATGCCGTCGAGCTCGCCAGCCGAGGACGACTGGATGAACTCACCGGACTCGAGCACGATGACCTGTGCATCGATGTTGAGTGTCTCCTTGAGCTGGGCCTGGATGTCTGCCGCGACGTTGCCTGGCGTAGGCAGGTACCCACGGGTCACGTCCCGGTAGTAGATCGTCGTCGCAAACCCGTCTGGGTAGCCAGCCTCGGCCATCAGGGCCTTCGCGGCTTCGACGTCCTGGTCCCACCACGACTCGCCCTCACATCCGTTCTCCACGGAACAGGGTGTGAAATGCGATGCGGTCTCGGAACCCGGCGGGTAGAACGTATCGACGATCCTCTGGCGGTCCATCGCGAGTGCAACGGCCTTGCGGATCCTGACATCGTTCCAGGGCTCGAACGTGTTGGTGAAGCCCATGTAGAAGATGTTCGGCTCCGGCTTGTCAAGGAGCACCAGGTTGGCGTCTCCCTCGATCACCGAGATGTCCTCGGGTGCGGGGAACGTCATTCCGTCAGCGTTGCCGCTCTGGAGCTCGATGAGCCGTCCTGCGCTCTCCGTTGCCCACTTGAGGACGAACGTCTCATGTGGAGCGACGGTGCCGTAGTAGCTGTCGTTCCTCGCAAACACGACCGAGTCGCCTCGGATCCAGTCCTGAAGGGAGTACGGGCCGGTCCCGACAGGTTCGTCGAGTGGTGAGCCGCCGGTCGCTTCGAGGTGCTCTTGTGGCTGGATGCCGAACACGCTGAAGGCGATCTGTGACAGGAACGCGGGGTGCGGTCCGCACAGGTCGAATTCGACGGTGAACTCATCGGTGGCGCTGATCTTCTCGACGCGGCCGCCGTAGTCACAGCCTCCTGCGTCGAGCACGAGGCCTTCGAACCCTGGGTCCGGAGCCCTCGTTGTCGTGGTTGTCGATTCAGCTGGTGCCTCGGTCGTGGTGGTCGTCGTCTCTTCAGGCTCGCCGGAGTCATCTCCGGAACACGCTGACGCAACCATCGCAAGTGCAAGCACCAACATGAACCATGCGGTCGTTCGCTTCATGGTTCCTCCATCTCTTTCCCGTTGTTCGCGGCGTCGTGGACGCTGCGAGAAGTCCAAGGTAGCGACGGATGGGATCCGATGTCCATCAATCCATTAGGTTTTTCCTTATCGATTTCTTAGTACGCGCCTTAGGAGGCGGGGGCGCGAGGCGTAGACACGAGCTCGCGTGCGTCTGGGACCTCGGATGGCGGTGACGCTGGTGCTGACCGCGTCGGCCCGGGGTTCAACTGGGGTCGGGGAGTCGCTCGTCGGTCTCGGTTCGGATGGCGAAGGCGTGCCTGGTTCTCACGGTTGCGCCGACCACCATCCCGGCAGAGAGGAGAACGAGGTTCTTGATGACGAACTCTCCTTCGACCGTGAGCAGGAGTGGGTTGCCATCCTGGAACGAAATCTCTGGCAGGAGCACGAGGACGAGGAACGTTCCGATCATCTGTGCGGCGAAGAGGGCCAGAACAGCACGCAAGGCGATCCGCAACAGCAGCCCGACACCGACGAGGATCTCGAACACGCCGAGGACGGGCACCACCCAGTCGGGGTCGAACCAGTACACCGTGCTGGCAACGAGATCGGTCACGGGCGTGACGTCGAACACCTTCAGCGCCCCGAACCAGATGAACACGATGGCGAGTGATACTCGCAGCGTCGGGATCGACCAACGCCGGAGGAAGGCCGAGATCGACCGGTCGATGCGTTCGATGCCCGTGCTGGCTGACCCTGACTCGCTCACGCCCTTGGTACGGAGCTGAATCGACATCGAGATGACATCAGGGAAGAGCAGATGGTCCGCTAGGGCCCTGAGTACTGCACCTGCTCCCAACAGACTCGATGGATCTCACGGTCCTCCTCGCTGACCTCGGTCGCTGGGATGACGATGGGACGCCCCCCTGCCTTCATCCATTGCGTTGGTTCGGTGAAGGTTCCGCCGGATTGCTCGACACACTCGAGGAAGGGCGCCATCAGCGCGTTCCGGTTTTCCATGCGACCGATCGTGCTCACGATGTTCACGACGGTCAGGACAAGGACGCCAAGGAGGATGGTGGACACCCACCAATAGCGGGCGCCGACCGGTCGGAGCGTGTGGTGTCGTTCCGTCATGTCGTCCACTCCGCGAGAGGCTACCGGCGCCCACCGTTTCGGATTCGGGCTAACTCGCGGGGCGGGATTCCAGACGCCCGAATGGCACCGTGCGGTGTCTCGGCACCGAGTCGGCACCCCTAGAGTGCGTGGCCGACGGAAGGGATCTGTGGACACGAATCCGGTGTTGGCGTCGCTGGGGAGGCCGCTACGTCTCGCGGTCATCGGTGGGGGGCCTGGCAGCTTCATCGGTGCCATGCATCGATCGGCGGCGCGGCTCGACGGTCGGTACGACCTGGTGGCAGCCGTCCTCTCGTCTGACCCCGATCGATCCCGAGCGGCCTCGACCGACCTCGGCATCGCACGCGAGCGCGCATACGACGATGCGATCGAGCTTCTCGACGCTGAGGCCGAGCGACCGGACGGTGTCGACGTGGTCGCGATCATGACACCGAACGACAGTCACCATCGGTACATCGTCGCCGCATTGGAGAGGGGGTTCGATGTCGTTTGCGACAAGCCGATGACCAACACGGTCGTCGAAGCAGTCGACGTCGTGCGCACCGTTCGCGCGACTGGCCGTGTGTTCTGCCTCACGCACAACTACACCGGGTACCCCCTCGTTCGACAGGCCAGGGCGATGGTCGAGGAAGGACTCCTGGGGACGATCAGGCTGGTGCAGGTCGAGTATGTCCAGGGTGGGAAGGCTCGGGAGGACGATCCGAACCCTGAGGACGGCCTGCCATGGCGGTACGACCCGGTGCGGGGAGGGCCTTCCCTCGTCATGGGCGACATCGGGACCCACGCCCACAATCTGGCTCGCTTCATCGCAGGGATCGAGGTATCCGAGGTGGCGGCCGAGCTCGGTCATGTCGCGCCAGGTCGACTCGTAGACGACTATGGGGCGGCGATGCTTCGTTTCGACAACGGTGCGAGGGGTTCGATGTGGGTGACCCAGGCCGCAGCAGGGGTCGAGAACGGCCTCAGGATCCGTGTCTCGGGTACCGGCGGCACGCTGGAGTGGAGCCAGGAGCAGCCGACGGAGCTCGTCTACCGCCCCCTTGACGGTCCCGTTCGCTTCTTCACGCCGAACGGCCCCGACATCCTCCCGCCCGCGAGGCGCGCCTCACGGATCGTCGCTGGGCATCCGGAGGGATTCCTCGAGGCCTTCGCCAACGTCTACGCAGATGCCGCGGAGGTGATCGCCGCCAGACGGGCCGGAACCTCTCCGGACCCGCTCTCGCGGTGGTTCCCGAACGAGATGGACGGCGCCATCGGTGTCCGGTTCGTCGAAGCCGCCGTGGCATCGAGCCGGGCGAATGGGAAATGGGTGAACGCCATCCTCGACCTCGACGGAGCCTCCTGACGTCGAAGCGTCGCGGCATCGGAGCTGCGTCGACCGTGCTCGCTGCAGACGACGACGGCACCAACACCGGCCTCGCCGTCCAAATCGGACTGGTCGACCACGTTAGGCTCGCGTGCATGGACGCCACGACGCGGATCGCCGCCATGCAGCTCTCGAGGATGCGAGGGATGACGGCGATGTACCACAAGCGGTTCTTCTTCGACATCAACTTCACGACGGTGCTCGTCATCGCCCTGTTGGTCATCGGATGGTGGCAGGTCCCCGAGGCCTTCCTCCTCGTCCCCGTCGTCGCCTTGATCGGCGCAGTCGCCACCGCGTTCGACTCGTCCTATCTCACGTTTGCCGCGCTGGTACGCGCAGTACCTCGAGCGCTACCTCAACGACCGGTTGGGTGAGCGCATCCATGTCGCGTCGGACCTAGAGGCCGTGTACCTGTACGAGCTGGGAACTCCCAAGATCGTGACGATCCCGATCACCGGGGAGTTCACGTGGTTCTCGTTCGTGACGATCTTCTACACGCTCATCGGCGCACTGGCCTACGTCTTCGGATTCGTCCTCGGTTGGGACACGCTCATGGACGCACCACCTGCCGTCGTGGCCGTATACCTCGTCAGTGTCATTGGGCTCACCGTGGCCGCACTCGGGTTCGGTCTGTGGTGGTTTGTGGGTGGCGTCGGTGAGCGAAGGCTCGAGCAGGTTCTCGAGGATGGCTTCGGAGTCCCGGCCGCATCATCCGATGACGACGGGTGAATCGAACCACGCAATCAAGCTCCGAGGAGGCGGCCACGTCATGACCGGTATCAGGATCACAACCGTCGCGTTGACCGTCGTGATGTTCATCGCGATCGGCGTGTCCGCTGCCACCGGGGACTTCAGCGGTGAGGGATCCCAGCTCCTCGACCTGCCGTGGGGAAGGATGTCGCTCATCGACCTCTACGTCGGGGTCGCGCTGATCTGGGGATGGGTCGTTCTGCGGGAGGCGAAGCTGTGGGTCGCGTTCGCGTGGCTCGCCGTGTTCATCGTCCTCGGCCACGGTGGGACGGCGCTGTACGCAGCGATCGCCAGCTTTCGCACCGACGACATTCGGACATTCCTCCTCGGCCACCGAGCCTGACGCCGAACGGGATTTGGCGCTGGGTCAGCCCGTCTCGCCCGTCGCCGCGAGCCGATTCAGCTGGGCCGCGATGCCGGCCTCGGCGTGATCGGCGAGTTCCTTGAACTTCGATCCGAGGAACGGTTCGGCGAGGCGGAGGACTCCCTTGAGGCGGATGTCCGCCGTGTACGTGACGGCGGTGCCGCCGTCCGAGACCTCCGCGAACTCGAGCGTGTCGACAGCATGGGTCGTCGATCCGTCGCCGACGAGCGTGATCATGTAGTTCGGCTTGTATGCGGTGACCTCGTACACCATGGGGAGCTTGCGGTCGCCCCACAGCACCATGACGTCGTAGACCTGACCGAGGCGTGGCCCTGTGTCGTCTCGTGCCACGGACGACTCCTGGCCAGGGTCCCATTCGGGGCCGTTCGAGAAGTCTGCGAGGTACGCGAACACCTCGTCGATGGGTGCGTCGGTTGTGATGGTGCGGATCAGCTTTGGCATGTCAGTTCTCCGATTGATCGACCGGTTGGGGATGAGCTTGGGTGGACTTCAGGTATGGCGCCGCATCGGTCGCCATCTGTTCGAGGAAACGCCGTCGCTTGGACGCGTCTTCCTGCGTCTTCTTCACGCGGTGGGTGGGGCGTTCGGCGCGGTCGTGCCAGAACGAGCCAGAGGCGTCCTTCGCCTGGTCCGAGGCGACCAGCCAGACGATGGTGTCGGCACCTTGCGCCTCATCCCGAAGGAATGGTCCCGTGATCTTCCTGAAGGTCGGGAGCGACGTCTGCACGCCCGCGGTGTCGACCCATCCGGGGTGCATCGAGTTCACAGTCACGCCAGTCGCCTTGACTTCCTCAGCCCATTCCTCTGCGAGGACCACCTGTGCGCGTTTGGTTCGGGCGTACGCGTCGGTTCCGTTGTACTCGCCCACGTTCGACTGGAGGTTCGTGACCGTGAGCCCCTGTGAGTACATGCCTCCCGAGGAGACCATCACGATGCGAGCGGGTGCCGACCCGACAATGACGGGCATCAGCTTGCGGGTGAGGACGTACTGCCCGAGGAGGTTCGTGGCATAGGTGATCTCCCAGCCCTCCTCGGTGACGGTTCGTTCGTGGATCATGATTCCGACGTTGTTCACGAGGCCGTGCAGGGGTCGGCCTGAAGCGATGTAGTCGTCTGCGAGTCGCTCGATGTCCGCCATGAGCGACAGGTCGGCGCGATGCGCGATGACGGTGCCATTCGCATCGGCAACCAGCGTGTCGAGCTTGTCGACACTGCGGCCAACGGCGTGGACGACCGCACCGTTGTCCGCGAGGCGCAAGGCGGTCGCGCGGCCGATTCCCCCTGTCGCTCCGGTGACCATGACGTGTCTGCCTTCGATGCCGGGGAATCGCTCATCTACCGAGAGCCCGCGCGCTGAGAAGCCGACCTTGGAATAGCCGGCAAGTGTCGCGTCGAGTGCTGAATCGAGAAAGCTCATGCCCTGACTCTACGGACCGAGTGGGGTACTCGGATGGTGGCGCGTCGGGTGATCCGCTCGCTCGTTCATCCGCGGGGACACGTCATGCCGTATGAGGAGGTACCCCGTCGTGAAAGGACACCTTTCGATGCGTATTGCCGTCGTCGGCTCAGGTATCGCCGGAATCGGCGCCTCGTGGGCGCTGAGCCAGGTGCACGACGTCGTCCTGTTCGAGGCCGACGATCGGGTGGGCGGTCACAGCCGAACGCTCGATGTCGACGTGGACGGAGCGACGATTCCCGTCGACACCGGATTCATCGTCTACAACGAGAGGAACTACCCCAACCTCGTCAGGTTCTTCGACATCCTCGGCGTGGAAACGGAGGCGAGCGACATGTCGTTCGCCGTCTCCTCAGAGGACGGGACGGTCGAATACGGTGGAAGGGCCGGTGCGATGTTCTCCCGGCCGCGATCCGTCCTCGACAGGCGTATCTGGGACGTGGTGCGCGGCATCAATCGGTTCAGATCCGAGGCCGACCGCCTCGGCCGTGGACTCGTCCCAGACGACATGTCGATCTCCGATTACCTCACCCATCGTGGGTACCCCGCAGGTTTCGGTTCGCACTACCTGATGCCCCTCGCCTCGGCCGTTTGGTCAGGAACACGCAACAACGCTCAGGACATGCCTGCACGCACGTTCCTCGGATTCCTCGACAACCATGGCCTCATCCGAATCACCGACCGGCCCCAGTGGCGGACCGTAGCGGGGGGATCCCGGGAATACGTGCGGCGAGCCATCAAGGAGGTCACCTCCGTTCACACGAACCGGGGCGTGGCCACCGTGCGGCGCGGTGTGACAGGAGTCGACGTCACGGACGTCCACGGTGTCACCGAGACGTTCGACCAGGTCGTGTTCGCCACCCACGCCGATGTCACCCTCGGCATCCTCGGGGAGGACGCTTCAGACGACGAGCGTCGGATCCTGTCGGTGTTCCGGTATGACCGCAACGAGGTCGTTCTCCACACCGACGTCTCGGCGATGCCGAGGCGCCGTCGGGTGTGGTCGTCGTGGAACGCCATCGAGCGCGTCGACGATGACGGGTCACGTCCCGTCTCAGTCAGCTACTGGATGAACCTCCTCCAGAACCTCGGCACCGACACGGACGTCATGGTCACGCTCAATCCCGGGGAGAGCGTCGATCCCTCGAAGGTCCTCGACCGCTGGGTGACGATGCATCCGCAGTTCGACGTCGACACCGATCGGGCCCAGCGGGAGATCCCATCCATTCAGGGTCGCGACCGCGTCTGGTTCGCCGGCGCGCACCTCGGGTACGGCTTCCACGAGGACGGCCTCCAGTCCGGCCTGACGGTGGCCGCCGCCCTCGACTCCCCGGCTCCGTGGCACGATGACATCGTGCCGGTCTCGACGGCTGCCATCCATGCGGCACCCGCCGGGCAGCGGGCACTCGCATGAGCGCCTCTGCCATCTACGAGTCGGTCGTGCGTCACCGCCGTTTCCAGCCCATGGGTCATCAACTCAAGTACAAGGTCTGGTCGTTGCTGGTAGACCTCGACGAGATCGACGATGTCGCCAGGAGGATCCCTGTGTTGTCCCACAACCGGTGGAACCTCGTGTCGTTCCACGATCGTGACCACGGTCCCAGGGATGGATCCGACCTGCGCGCATGGTTCGATGGCCATCTCGATCGTGCGGGCGTAGATCTCGACGGCGGGTCCGTGAGGATGTTGGTGTTCCCTCGCATCCTCGGATACACGTTCAACCCGATCACGGTCTGGTTCGGCTACGACGCGGGGGAACGCTCCGCGCCGTCCTGTACGAGGTCCACAACACCTTCGGCCACGCGCATTCGCACCTCGCGGTGCTGCCCCACGGCCTCGATGGCGACAAGCTGCCCAGGCACGGGTTCGACAAGACGTTGCACGTGTCGCCGTTCTTCGACCAGATCGGCCGGTACCGGATCTCGCTCACCCCACCGGCCGACGAGTACGGGATCGTGATCGAATACCTTGACGAGGAGGGAGCGAGGCTTCTCACGGCGTCCCAGGCCGGGCGAAGGGTCCCGCTCACGACTCGTAGCCTCATCAAGCAGTTCTTCACGAGCCCGCTCCTGACCCTCAAGGTCGTCGGAGGGATCCACTGGGAGGCGATCAAGCTGTGGCGGAAGGGCGCGAAGTATCGACCCGTTCCGGCGCCACCGATCGAAGAACTCGAGGTCACCTATCTGGCCGTTCCTGCGTAACTGGGTTCCACCCTGGGTGGAACCCAGTTACGCAGGAAGGTCCGAGTGGCGTTCCTCGGCTGCGGCAGCGATGCGTCGCAGCATCCGGCCGAAGATGGGTCCGTGGAAGGGGAGGACGGCGTACCAGTAGAGGCGACCGAACAGGCCCCTCGGACGGAAGAATGCCTCCTGGTGGAGCACCGATCCCGAGGGTGCGGGCTCGACGCTCCAGATGAGCCACGCGTCACCCGGTAGCTTCATCTCGGCTGCGAGCTCGAGGCGACTGCCCTCGGTGACGTCGGCGACGCGCCAGAAGTCGATGGCGTCCCCCGGTCGTATCTCGGTCGGATGGCGCCGTCCTCGTCGCAACCCGACGCCACCGACCAGCGTGTCGATGAGACCGCGCAGTGCCCATGCCCAACCGAATCCGTAGTAGCCGACCTCGCCGCCGATACGGCTGAACGCCCAATACACATCCGCGGTCGAGGCATGGGTGTGAATCGTCCTGCGGTCCTCGAACAGTGTCCCTCCGCTCCACGATGGATCAGCGTCCATCGGCCGTGCCGGGGAGGCCTCGGCGTCGGACCACCGTGTCGGAGCCTTCAGACCGTCGGCGATGTTGACCGCAAGCTCGACCGAGGTCCGAAAGTCGATGGGGCGAATGTCGAAGCGATCCGTTGCGGTTCCGTCCATCACGACGACCTCGTGCTTGAGGGAGTCGACGAGCGGGCGTGCGACATTGACGGGAAGGGGCGTGACGAGCCCGATCCACAACGACGAGAGTCCTGGGGAGAGCACGGGGACCGGGATGATCAGCCGCTTCGGGAGACCGGCGACCGATGCATAGGTCTGCATCATTTCCTCGTAGGTGAGTACGTCCGGCCCACCGATCTCGTAAATGGTGTGGCCAGGTGGATCATCGTCGATGCCGGCAACGAGGTAGGACAGCACATCTCGGATGGCGATCGGTTGGCAACGGGTTCGAACCCATTTCGGGGTCGTCATCGCAGGCAGGACCTGGGTGAGGTGCCTGAGCATCTCGAACGACATCGAGCCCGATCCGATGATCACCGCGGCGCGGAACTCCGTGACCGGAACGCCACCCGATGCGAGCGCCCGTCCCACTTCGTGGCGGCTCGCAAGGTGCCGTGACAGGGATCCGTCGTCGATCCCCAGCCCGCCGAGGTAGATGATCCGCTCGACCCCCGCAGAGTGCGCCGCTTTGGAGAACCGTGTGGCAGCGAGGCGGTCGTCTTCCTCGAACCCCTCGCCACCTCCCATCGAGTGGACGAGGTAATACGCGACATCACAGCCTGCGAGGGACGCCTCGAGGTCATCGCTGCGCACCAAGTCGGCAGCGACCACCTCGACCTTGTCGGCCCACGGGCGGTCGGCGAGCTTGGCCGGCGTGCGTGCCAGGCAGACCACCTCGTGCCCGGCCCCAAGGAGTTGGGGCACGAGGCGGCCGCCGATGTACCCGGTGGCTCCCGTGACGGCGATGCGCATGCTGGCCCCTTTCGTGAAGCCTCGGTATTCGGTGCTCCGACGCTCGAGGGATGACCAGCATCGACCCCCGGAGCGTTCCCATCGGGCTGTGGCGTCAACCCATACAGGCGGCGACCCTGTTGTAGAAGGCGAGGAACCCCTCATACACCCGCCCGGTCGTGACGACGGTGCCGATGCCGGGAACGTAGGGGAGGTGACCCATGGGAGCGCCGAGGGAATAGTCGAGGTCGTCTGCTTCGATCCACTCCCTGCCGCGGACCCAGCCGACCGCGCGACCGAAGGAGCGCCAGGTCTCGTTCGTGGCGAGATTCTCCCTGAGCTCCCGTGCGAGGATCCGCTGTTGGGTGCTCAGGCCGAAGTGGCCGTCGCTCGCACTGGTCCATGCGGCATCGATGGCCACGAGGAGGTCGCAATGGAGGAGGGATGCCTCTTCTGCATCGACGCCGATGAAACCGCCGAGGTCGGCGTCCTCGACGAGGAGCTTGCGAGTCTCGTCGTCGGCGGCATGCCACTCGTGTGCCTCGAGCAGTGCTCGCAGTGCGGCTGTCGTGTCATCCATGGTCAGCGCCAGACTACCGGTGCCCGGACCCTCGGGCGGTCACCCGGTGTCCTCGGCCGACGGCTAGGGGAGCCACGTTCTCGACCAAGCCTCGATGCGTTCGATCTCGGTGAATCCCAAGCGTTCGTACACGAGGTTCGAAGAGTTGTCAGAGCCCGTGCTCACGGTCGCCCGCTTCGCACCGAGTGCCACCGCTCGCCGAAGGCCTTCTGCCATGCACGCCGAGGCGAGGCCGCGGCGCCGATGGTCTGGGTGCGTGCACACAGGCTCCACGATCGCCAGGTTGTTCCGTCGATCGATGACGATCCCCGCATGGGCGGCGAAGTCCCCGCTCGGTGCCTCCGCGATCATCACGAGATCCGGAACGAACGATGGCGCGCGCTCGAAGTGCAACAGGGCCTCGGGGCCGAACGAATGTCCGAAGGCGGCGTTGATCACGTCGGCGAGCCTCTGCGCTTCGTCAGCGTCGCCCGGTCGGGCGGATCGGATCACGTACCCGTCGGCGCGTGGCAGATCCGGCAGAGCCGTGACGAGCGAGCGCCAGCGCTGTACCGACTCCCACGGCTGCCTGGCGTACCCCCTTGCTTCGAGAAGGCGTCCTCGGGCATGGTCGTCTGACAGAGCGAACGTCGTGAGCCTCGTCGCGCCGCCTCCGATCGACATTCGGAGGTTGGACTCGGCCCACTCGAGCATCTCGGTCTCGATGTCGGCATGAGCCGGGTCGACCTGCAGGTGGACGTCACCGCCATCCTCGGAATGGGCGACCCCGACGATCTCACCATTCGCCGTCTCCCAGATCCGAACGTCTCGCTTCGGCGCCGCGAGCTGCACTTTGAGGGCCTCCGGATCGTCGTGCCAGAACCTGCCCTCCCACCGCCGAACCTCCCACGTGCGGCTCGTGCCCGTGCGGGCAAAGGTGTCAGCGAGGAACCGATGCACAGCCATCACATCGTCGAAACCGTGTAGCGGTCGGCTCTCGACAGTCGATGGCGTCGCGACCGTGTGATCCATCATCGTCGGTTCCGAGTCTATTCGGTCGCAGACCCCGTGGATATCAGCCACACCGAGAGGTTGCCGCCTGCGATGAGCTTGGTCCGCTCGACCGTCAGGGGCGGAACCACGACCTTTTCGACGCCACCGTCTGTGAGGTACCGGCGCCAGTTCGAGTAGTGGTCGTGTCCCGCGAGTCGCTCGATGACCGTGGAGATGGCTCGCCACGCATGTCCCGCAAAGCGTCGCGGACCTGCCCGGTAGTCGATGACCAGCATGGATCCAGCGGGCGCTGTGACACGTACCATCTCCTGCAGAACTTCCGAACGCGTCGACGGAGTGAGTTGGTGGAGCAGGAGGGAAGCGATCACCAGATCGAACGAACCGTCTGCGAGCGAGAGGCTCGACGCGTCCTCGCAGATCAGGGTCGCGCCACTGCCAAGACGATCAGCGGCGACGGCGAGCATGGCGGGGGAGAGGTCGACACCGGTGACGATGGCTCCGTACTCGGCGTATCGCTCCAGCTGGGTCCCTGTGCCGCACCCCACGTCGAGCACTCGCATCCCTGGTTCAGCCGGCGCCAGCTCGAGCGCCCTGGAGCGCAGCGGCGAGGTGACGGGCTCGAGGACGCGGTCATAGATCCGTGCAATCGTCCCGTATGCATCGTGGTCGGAGGTCATCCCGACACGTTACGGTGGAGCTCGCCCCGTGGGGTGCCCCCCATGCACCGCCGAGTAGGGTTGCGCGCTCGGAACACTTCGATCGAACGAAGGAGGCGGCATCGGATGGATCGAACCGACCGGAACGTCGACGACTTCCTCGCCGAGCTCCCTGACGATGTACGGAGCGACATGATCGCCCTCGACCGGATCATCTCGCGCGTCATGGATGGCTCCGAGCGCGAGCTGTTTGAGGGAGTCTTCTGGGGAGGCTCGGAACAGGAGATCATCGGCTACGGGCGCATGTCCCAGCGCCGGTCGGACAAGGAGATCGCGACCTGGTTCCGCGTCGGGCTCGCCGCTCAGAAGCGCTATCTGAGCGTCTATGTCAGCGCAGTGGAGAACGGTCAGTACATCGCAGAGACGTACGGGCCTTCCGTGGGCGCGGCCAGGGTCGGGAAGTCCGTCATCAGCTTCTCCTCTCTCGACGACATCGACCAGGGTGCCCTTATCGCCCTGCTCGAGAGAGCCCGCGACGCGATGGAGGACTCGTGATGACGGCAGACCTCCAGATCTATATCGCGGGCGAGTGGACCGACGGGACCGGTGATTCGCATCACGAGCTCATGTCTCCCGTGACAGGGGAGCACGTCGCCAACGTCCCGATCGCGTCCGCGTCCGATGTCGAGCGTGCGCTCCTGGCTGCGAGGGAGGCCCAGGACCAGTTCAGACACTGGAGCGCAATCGAGCGGGCCGACCTCATGCATCGCATCGCAGCTGCGGTATCCGACAACATCGAGGAGGTCGCCCGTATCCAGACCCTCGAACAAGGCAAGCCGTATCACGCCGAGTCTCTCGCTGACATCACCGAGGCGAATCAGTACTTCCTCAACGCAGCCGAGGATGTCAAGCGCCTCAACGGATCGGTCCTGCCGACCTCGGACCGGAACAAGCGCATGTTCACGTTCCCCCGACCGGTCGGTGTCTGGGCAGCGATCACCCCGTGGAACTTCCCCGTCACGATCCCCCTCGAGTACATCGGACCCGGCCTCGCGAACAGGGAACGCCGTCGTTGCGAAGCCTCCCGAGTTCACCTCATGGGCCCTCCTCGAGCTCGCCAAGGCGTTTGACGAAGCGGGTGTCCCCAAGGGTCTCGTGTCGATCATCCCCGGTGGTGCGTCGATCGGTGAGCAGCTCGTCACGTCTCGCCACGTGGACGGTGTGGGCTTCACCGGATCCTCCGAGACCGGGAAGAGGATCCTGGCGATCATGGGTATCAAGCGCTCGATCATGGAGATGTCCGGCAACGGGCCGACGATCGTCACCGCCGACGCCGACGTCGCGGCGGCAGCCGAGCTCGCCGTCTACGGCGCCTACTACAACGCCGGGCAGGTGTGCTGTGCAACCGAGAAGCTCATCGTCGTCGACGATGTCCACGACGAGTTCGTCGAGCTCGCTCGAGCCGCGGCCGCCGCGGTCCGACTCGGAGACCCCTTCGACGAGTCCACCACGATGGGCCCACTCAACAACGAGGCGACGGCCGCCAAGATGGATCGGCACGTGGCTGACGCACTCGAGCGCGGCGCCGACCTGCTCGTCGGCGGTCATCGAGCCCCCGGTTACCCGACCGACCTGTACTACGAGTTCACCGTGCTCGATGGAGTTCCCGAGGATGCCCTCGTCGCGACGGAGGAGTCGTTCGGTCCCGTGCTACCCGTGCTCACCGCGCGCGATGACGAGCACGCTGTGGCGATCGCTTCGTCATCGCGACTCGGTCTCCAAGCTGCCGTGTTCACCAGATCCCTCGGAAGGGCGTTCTGGTACACCGACCGGATCCGGTCGGGCACGGTGATCATCAACGACTCCACGGACTTCTGGGAGACGTTCCAGCCCTTCGGCGGCGCCGCGGGCACGGACTCGGGATGGGGGCGAGGAACCGTCGGGGACTTCACCGACCTCCAGACGATGATCGTCGACATCTCGGATACGACCTGATCGATTCGTCGGCCCGGCCCGCTGGTAGCGTGGGAGGGCAGCGAGATCGAGGTGGCTGACGTGTCCGTGGGACGTGTGGCGGTGACCGGGGGAAGCGGCAAGGCGGGTGTCGCAGTGGTGGACGACCTTCGTACCCACGGTTTCGAAGCGCGATCGATCGACATCGCCGAGTCCAGGGATCCCGATCAGCCGACCCTCGTCGTGGATCTCACGGATCTCGGCCAGACGATCGAGTCGCTCGAGGGGTTCGATGCCGTCGTGCATCTCGCGGCGATCCCAGCGCCCAACATCGTGGCGAACGGCGAGACCTTCCGAACCAACATGATGTCCACGTACAACGTGTTCTCAGCCGCGAGGAAGCTGAAGATGGCGAGGGTCGTCTGGGCATCCTCCGAGACCCTCATCGGGCTCCCCTTCGAGCGTGAGCAGCCCCGGTACGCGCCGATCGACGAGGATCACCCGCTGCTCCCCGAGTCCCACTACGCGCTGTCGAAGATCGCGGGAGAGTCGATCGCGGCGCAGTTCGCACGCTGGAGCGGCACTCCCCACGTGTCCCTCCGGATCTCCAACATCATGAACCCCTCCGACTACACCGACCGGTTTCCCGACTTCTGGGACGACCCGCGCATCCGGGCGTGGAACCTATGGGGATACGTGGATGCCAGGGACGTCGCGCAAGCAGCACGGCTCGCCCTCATCGGGGACGTGACCGGGCACGAGGCCTTCCTCGTCGCCGCAGCCGACACGTGCATGACCACACCGAGCGCATCCTTGCTCGAGGCCGTGTATCCGAACGTCCCGCTGAGCCGACCCATTGCGGGTCACGAGACCCTCCTGGCAATCGACAAGGCGAGGGCTGTGCTCGGATACGCACCCGGCCATTCCTGGCGAGATCACGTCGCTGCGCCGTGAGTGGACACCCCGGGCTCAGGGCGGTCGTGCTGGGCGGTGTGGCATGGAACACGATGATCTACCTCGATCGGTTCCCGCAGGCCTCACCCCACACCGTCTTCCCGATCCGCACGCACCAGACCGTGGGCTCATCCGGAGCCGGTAAGGCGCTGAACCTCGCAGGACTCGGCGTCGACGTCACGCTGTGGGCGCTCATGGGCGATGACGAGAACGGTCAACGAGTCATGGATGTCATGGACGAGGCGGGAGTCACCCTGATCACACAGCTCGACCCGGCAGGAACCGCACGTCATGTCAACCTCATGGACCGCTCCGGCGAGCGCATCTCGATCTTCGAGAACCCGGGATCCTTGAGCTGTGTCGTCGATCCGACACCCGTGGACGCGGTTGTGGAAGGTGCGGACATCGTGTCCGTGACGATCCTCGATCACTGTCGGGCGTTCCTCCCGAGAATCGACCAGCTCGGGTGCGAGGCCTGGGTGGACATACACGACTACGACGGTGTGAACGAGTACCACGCCGATTTCATCGAGGCGGCCGACTACCTGTTCCTCAGCTCCGTGCGGCTGGAGAGCTGGAGGTCATTCGCCGAGAGCCGCATCGAGGCGGGATCGCGTGCGGTCGTGGTCACGCATGGCGCAAACGGTGCCTCCGGTATTTCGCCAGATCAAGGCTGGTGTGACGTCCCAGCCTCGCCCGTGGACCACTTCATCGATACGAATGGGGCGGGGGACGCGTTCTTCGCGGGGTTCGCCGTCGCGTGGCTCGGACGGGAAGGCCTCGACGCCGCGATGCGTGCAGGGGCGGACAACGCAGCTCGTGCTATCGCATCCCCGGACCTCGCCCCAGGCAGGCCCGGGTAGGCCCCGCAGGTCGATCCGAGCAGGCCCGTGGCAGCGAATACATGACATGGCATCGATCGACCTCCGTTCGTCATCCGTCCTCGTGCTCGGTGGATCCGGAGCGCTCGGGAGCCGCATCGCCACGCGCCTGGCTGTCGAGGGCGCGCTCATCACGGTCGCCGGTAGATCTCACGAGCGGCTCGATGCGGTTGCACGAGGGATTCCGGGCGCGGAGACGTCCGTCTTCGACCTCTCCAACCCGCACGATGCGCACATCCCGGTGGATGCAGCGATCGCCGCGCACGGCCGACTCGACGGGATCGTCAACGCCGCTGGCGTCGTCGCGTTCGGGCTTCTCGCCGACACCGATCCCGTGGTCATCGACGAGGTCATCTCCGTGGACCTGACGGGCCCCCTGCACGTCTATCGGTACGCGATCCCGCGCATGGATGGTGGATTCATCGTCAACCTGAGCGGAATCGTCGCCACCATGCCGACCGCCGGCATGGCGACCTACTCGGCGGCGAAGGCCGGTCTGTCAGCAGCGACGGTGGCCCTCACCCGCGAGCTGCGGCGCATCGGCATCGCCGTGATCGATGCCAGGCCGCCCCACACGGAAACGGGCCTGGTCGGGCGAGCCATCGCCGGTGAGGCGCCTCGCCTGCCGGAGGGCGTCTCCCCCGATGTCGTCGCCGAGAGGGTCGTCGCTGGCATCATTGCCGGTGACAGGGTGATCGAGGCAGACGCCTTCGCACCGGCCTGATCACGCGGGCTGGCACACGGGGCAAGCCCACACCGACCGGCCGCCCACATCCCACGCGTGGATCTCCGTCCCGCATCGGTAGCACGGCGAGAATCGCCGCTTGTACACCCACAGCCGCGCCCTTTTCGGGATCTCTCGATGGCTCGCAACCCCAACGGTCCGTGGATCGGTCGTCACGATCCGGCCGAGGCGCTCGCCGATGCCGAGCAGGTCGACAGATCGCTGCCACAGGTCCTCCCGCTCGGCGCGTGTGGTCTCGTTGGCAGGGCGGTTCGGGTGGATGCCGGTGAGGAACAGGAGTTCCGAGCGGTAGACGTTGCCGATCCCCGCGATGACGGACTGATCGAGCAGCGCGGCTGCGATCGGTCCGCCGAGGCGATCGAGCGCGTCGAGGAACCGCTGCGGATCAGGCCGCCGGATCGAGGGGGTCGGGTCCGAGGCGAGCCTTCAGGTGCTCGACGGCGGGCGGATCGAGTAGTTCGCAGATGGTCGGTCCTGACAGGTACACGGCGGCGTCGCCGAGCAGCGTCAGGCGGGCATTCGGCGATGGCGGTGGCGGTGGCAGTTCCCGGTGCAGCGTGAAACGACCGAAGAGCCCGAGGTGGATGTGCAGGACCGGACGACGGTCCCAGTGGTAGAGCAAGTGCTTGCCGACGGCTTCGATCTCCTCGACGGTTCCACCGTCGAGGAGTGCGGCACCCTGGGTGAATCGACCCTGCGGCGAGGACACCGTAACGGGTCCTGAACCCAGCGCTCCGGCCTGCAACCGGGCTGCACGGTGGATCGTGTGGCCCTCGGGCATCAGCGGACCCGGCGGGGAAGCCCGACACGAACGGGTACGCCGCCGCTCCATCGGACGTGGACCGCTGGTTCGAGGTCGACGTACCCGGCGCTGGCGAGCAGCGTGTCGCGGATGTGGGGAACCTCCGCCTCGTGAAGCTGCCACGGTGGATGCTCGACGGGTGCATACCGCAGTGATCCCTTCGGACCCGATGTGAAGAGACCCCAACGGGCGGTCAGGAAGCGGTCGAGGTCGTCCTGGGGGACCGGCTCGATCCTCGGGCGCACCGTGATGACACCTCCTGCACCGGATCGTCCGGGCCAGCGGCGTCGGGAGACGTAGCGGATCGTCCCCCGCGATTGGGTGATGTCCATCCTGGCCCACATGTACGGGAGGGCGTAACCGGACCGTGCCGTCCACACCGGGATCAGGCGCGACGCTTCGAGGGAGTGGAACCAGACCCCCCGCCTCCCGGAGCGGTCCACGACATAGGTACGGACGTTCGTCTCGGGGAAGGTGCCGAGGTACGGGATCCGCGGCATCCCGGGAACCGTGACGCCGACCATGTGAAACGGGACCAGCCCGACCCAAGCGGATCCGTCGAAGGTATCGACGGTGAGACCGTCCGGGAGCAACGCCTGCACATGGTCGGGGGAGACACGGTGGTGGATGAACGTGATGTTCCTCCACTCCTGGAGCATGACGGGCCTCTCGATGCCGTGCGGCGGGCCCCCGGGGTCCGTTTCCCGGAGGTCGCTGCGGGTCTGGAGTTGTGTCGCCGGCTTCATGGAATCTCCGTAGTGTTCGGCGTCGTGCTTCGTGTGACGGGTTTCACCGGGTATACGCACCCGTTCCCGGTACCGGACGGCTGGAAGGAGCCACGAACGTGAGAACCGCTTGGATCCTCGGGGACCAGCTGTCGAGGTCGGGGACGGCCCTCGCCGGAGCGTCACCCACGGACACGAGGATCCTGATGATCGAGTCGTCGTCCGCCATCGGCGGTCGTCCCTTCCATCGCCAGCGCCTGCACGTCGTGCTCGCATCGATGCGGAGGTTCGCGAAAGGGCTCGAGGCCGACGGCTACTCGGTCGACTACCGCACCGCTCGGACCTTCGGTGAGGGGATCCGTGAGCACCGCGCTGAGCACCAGCCGGGCGAGATCGTCGTAATGGAACCCACGTCGTGGGACATGCGGGCCATGCTGGGGGGCCTCGACGTCAGCGTCGTTCGCTCGAACCAGTTCCTCTGCCACTACGAGGACTTTGCCGCATGGGCAGATGGCCGCCAGCGGCTCGTGATGGAGGACTTCTACCGCTGGCAGCGGACGCGCCTTGGCTACCTCATGGACGGCGACCTTCCGGCTGGAGGAGCATGGAACCACGACGCCGCGAACCGCGAACCGCCCGATCCGACGGACACCGACTGGCCTGAGCCGCCGCGGTTCGTCCTCACCGACACCGACACGGCCGTGATCGACGCCCTGCCGGACTCGGCGTTCGGTCGTGCACCCGACGGGTCCTGGGCCACATGTCGCGCGGATGCCCTTTCCCGCCTCGATCACTTCGTCGAGTCCACCCTGCCGCGATTCGGACCAAACCAGGATGCGATGCTCACAGGCCGGTGGTCGATGAGGCACTCCCTCCTCAGCCCGTACCTCAACCTGGGCCTCCTGCATCCCACCGAGGTCTGCGACGCGGTCGAGGCGGCCTACCGCGCCGGCCACGTTCCGATCGAGTCGGCCGAAGGGTTCATCCGGCAGGTCATCGGCTGGCGCGAGTACGTCTGGGGCGTCTACTGGATCTGGATGCCCGAATACCGGGATTCGAACGGCCTCGACGCCCAGCGTCCGCTGCCGCCCGTGTTCAGCGGGGGCACGACTGAGATGCACTGCGTCGCCGAGACCCTCGCCGGCGTCCACGACCACGGCTATGCGCACCACATCCAGCGGCTCATGATCATCGCCAACCTCGGCCTCATCGCGGGGATCCGCCCCTCCGATCTCACGGCTTGGATGCGGAACTCGTTCGTCGATGGTGGGGATTGGGTCATGCAACCCAACGTCATCGGCATGGGCTTGTACGCGGATGGGGGCTCGATGGCGACCAAGCCGTACGCCGCAGGCGGCAACTACATCAATCGGATGAGCGACTACTGCGGTTCGTGCCGCTACGACCCCGGGAAGCGAACCGGTCCCGATGCTTGCCCGTACACGACGCTCTACTGGGACTTCCTCGACCGCAACCGTGACCGCCTGGCGGGGAACCACCGCATCTCGAGGCAACTCGGTGGTGCCCGACGCCTTGCCGACATGCCCCAGGTGCGCGAGCGGGCGCTCGATGTCCTCGACGCACTCGATCGAGGAGAGCTGTGACCCGCACTTATCGTCCGGCGATGCGTACCACCTTCACGAACGGCCCCATCTGGACGGGAACGGCCGAACGGCCCGATTGGGTGACGATCGACGGGTCGATGATCACCGGTCTCGGTGTGGGTCCGCCACCACGAGGCGAGCTCTTCGACCTCGGCGGCAGGGCCCTTCTCCCCGGCTTCCAGGATGCCCACGTCCATCCGCCCATGGGGGGTATGGCGATGATCCGCTGCGAACTCCATGGCGTCCATCCGTCCAATTACGAAGCGACCATTGCGGGCTACGCAGATGCGCATCCCGACAGGCCCTGGATCCTCGGTGGCGGCTGGCCGATGAACGCCTTCGAGGGAGGAATCGCCCGCAAGGAGATCCTCGACCGAATCGTCCCTGACAGGCCGGTCCTGCTCCACTCGAGCGAGGGGCACGCAGCCTGGGTGAACTCCGCCGCCCTTGCAGTCGCCGGCATCGATGGATCCACGGCGGACCCCGCATACGGAAGGATCGAGCGCGATCCTGACGGGACCCCCAGCGGCACGCTCCAGGAGGGCGCCGTTGACCTGGTCGACATGCACACACCGCCCGACACGCTCGATGACATGCTCGAGGCGATCATCGCTGCTCAGAAGTACCTGCTGTCGTTCGGCGTCACCGCATGGCAGGACGCCTGGGTGCGCCCGATCGACCACGCGGCGTACCGGGAACTCGACCGGCGCGGCGATCTCATCGGATCGGTGTTCGGCTCGCTGTGGTGGAATCGGGACCGTGGCACCGAGCAGCTCGGCGAGCTGATGGCCATGGCCGGTGAAGGGACGCAGCGGTACCGGCCAAGGGGCATCAAGCTGATGGTGGACGGCGTCATCGAGAACGGCACGGGCGCCGTGTGCGCACCGTACGTCGACAGCGGCGACCACGGGATCACGTTCCTCGACGGCGACGTTCTCAACGACATCGTGCCGCGGATCATGGCCGCAGGGATCCAACCACACTTCCACGCGATCGGGGACTGTGCGATTCGCAGCGCCCTCGACGCCGTGGCCGCAGGGAATCCAGATGACGTCCGGCGATCCCGGCCACACATCGCCCATATCCACCTCATCGATCCCGCGGACGTGCCTCGATTCGCTGCCCTCGGCGTAGCTGCGAACGCCCAGACGCTGTGGGCGTGCAACGACGCCACGATGGTCGACCTGACGATTCCCAGACTGGGTCCGGAGCGCGTTTCATGGCAGTACCCGTTTCGGTCCCTTCTCGATGCGGGAGCGCACCTCGCTGCCGGGTCGGACTGGTCGGTGTCCACGCCAGACCCGTTCGCACAGATGTCGGTCGCAGTGTCGAGGAGATCCGAGCCGAGCCAGGAGCCCTTCCTCTCGGATCAGGCGATCTCGGTCGAGGAGGCCCTCACCGCCTTCACGCGCGGGACGGCGTTCGTCAATCACGATGAGGACCGCACGGGAACGATCGAGGTCGGCAAGGCTGCCGACCTCGTGATCGCCTCCGACAACCCGTTCACCGTTGCCGACCTCTCGTCCGTGACGGTGGAAGCGACATTCGTCGAGGGGCGTGTGGTCCACCGGGCTTGAGGAGGCCGAGCTCGGCGACCGCCTCCTCGGGAGTCCCACGACGACGTGCTGATTGCCAATCGGTGAACACCACCGGAATACGGGGCGTTGGGGCATACGTTGTCGGCATCGTGCGAAGCCGAGTCGTCCTCCTTGCAGCAGCGGTAGGCATTGTGAGCGCGGCGTGCACGTCGAGCGGCTACGAGTTCGACGGCCTGGTTCCCACGTCGTCGACCGTGACCGAGCCACATGGTGCCGTTCCCGGAGACGGGATCGTCGTCACACCGGCTGAGCGGGCGTCGGCGAGGAATCAGGTCGGCTACGTCTTTCCCGCAGCACCCGGAGTCGACGCCGGCCTAGCTGATCCGGCGCTCGTGGCCGACATCGAAGCCTTGTTCCGGGGTCTCGACGTCTCCTTCAACTTCGAGACGCTGGCACGCATCGGGGATTCCGGTGATCCGCGCGCAGCGTGGCTCCTGTCCGACATCCTCCGGTTCGTCGGACGGGGTCAGGTCGAGGCGGCGCTCATCGATGCGTTCGAAGACCTCACAGGTACCTCACTGGGGGACGACCCCGTGCTCGAGCGCAGTTCCTGGCAGTCGATGACAGACCACCTCATCGCGTGGGACATCCCTGCCCTCGCGGGATACGCGGACTGGAAGTCCCAGCTGTTCACAAGGGTCGAACCGAAGTGGCAGGCGTTCTTCGACGACGCTGACGCGCTGATCGACTGGCGCCACGTGAGCTGGGGAGGTGTCCTGATCGACGACCGTCCGCTCGGAACCACAACGGGATGTGTTCGCGGATGCATCCCCGCGCTGGACGATCCAGCCGTCACCGGCGCCAGCGAGGGGAGTTGGTACCCCGACGACCGGATCGTGTTCGGTGTGACCGTCAACGGGGAATCCCGTGCGTATCCGAAGAACATCATGGAGGTCCACGAGATGGTGAACGACACACTCGGTGGGCGGCGGCTCGGTATCCCGTACTGCACCCTCTGTGGATCGGCGCAGGCGTACTTCACAGACGAGGTTCCGGACGGTGTCGCTCAACCGATCCTGAGGACGAGCGGCCTGCTATCGCGATCCAACAAGGTGATGTACGACCTCGTCACGTTCTCGGTGCTCGACACGTTCACAGGCGAAGCCCTCTCCGGCCCACTCCTCGATGCCGGCGTGACACTGGCCCAGACCTCTGTCGTGACCTCGACGTGGGGAGCGTGGAAGGACGCACACCCCGATACGACCATCGTCGCCCGTGACGGCGGCATCGGTCGCTCGTACGACCTCGACCCCCTTGGCGGGCGCGACGACGACGGACCGATCTTCCCCATCGGAGACGTCGACAGCAGGCTCCCTGTCCAGGCCAAGGTGCTGGGTGTCATCGAAGGCGGCGTGGCCATGGCCTTCGACGTCGAGGCTGCGCTGGCCATGATCTCAGCAGGTGGGGCGGTGCAATGGAACGACATCGAGCTCGTCGCTGACGGATCCGGCGTTCGCGCCATGCGGGTCGACGGCACACCCGTCGCCGCACACGAGGCGTTCTGGTTCGCCTGGAGCCAGTTCCACCCCGACACACTCCTGTGGACCACGAACCCCTGACCCCGATGAAGGTCCGGCTGTCGGGGAATCCCCCTGCATCGTCGCTTCGCTCCTCTGCCGTCCCCCTCCCTCGTTGGCACCGTCCGATGACTGCGAGGTCCGGGTGTCGAGGAATCCCCCTGCATCGCTTCGCTCTGCCGTCCCCCTGTCCCTCGTTGGCACCGTCCGATGACTGCGAGGTCCGGGTGTCGAGGAATCCCCCTGCATCATCGCTTCGCTCCTCTGCCGTCCCCCTTGAAAGGGGGACGAGGGGGACGAGGGGGACGAGGGGACGAGGTTCGTCCTCCCTTTAGGGGGGACGGGCGAACGGAGTGAGCCAGGGGGGTCCGCGAGCCTGCGAGCACGGGAGTGGAATGCGGCCGGGCTGGTGGGTCTTCGGAAACGTCCCCCTGCATCGTCGCTTCGCTCTGCCGTCCCCCTGTCCCTCGTTGGCACCGTCCGATGACTGCGAGGTCCGGGTGTCGAGGAATCCCCCTGCATCGTCGCTTCGCTCCTCTGCCGTCCCCCTGTCCCTCGTTGGCACCGTCCGATGACTGCGAGGTCCGGGTGTCGAGGAATCCCCCTGCATCGCTTCGCTCTGCCGTCCCCCTTCAGGGGGGACGGGCGAACGGAGTGAGCCAGGGGGCATGCGAGCCTGCGAGCACGCAGGGGATGCGACCGAGTCGCGGGAGAGAGCAGAGTTCGCTGGGTGGAGCGGTCTATTCCTCAGGTGGTGGGTCGCACTCGGATGCGCCTGTCCTCGACTGGGCCGTCACACCGTTCTCGATAACGTCACGCACCTTCCAACGCATCCGCTCGACGTCGGGGATCGGATAGTGCGCCGGAGTCCTGCCCGACGTGTACGTCGGGGGCACGAGACCGACCGTCGCGACGTCCTGATAGTCGATCGTGCCTGCGATCCTCACCAGATCCGGCAGGAAGGCGACTGGGATGTCGGTCGTGACGTACTCCTTCATGAGGCGGAGCAACCTGGGGAACGACCTGACGAGCGTCACCGTATCGGCCTGGGTCGCGGCTGCCTTGATGACGCAACGCTGACGACCCATGCGGGAATAGTCCGACGAACCGATTCGCCAACGCGTGTATGCCAACGCCTCGAGGCCGCTGAGCGTGTTCATCCCTGGCTCCACGTTGACCACGGCCTTCGGCTTGCCCTCCTCGGGTGACGACACCATGACGTGGTACGGATCCTTGACGTAGACGTCGACACCGCCGATGGCATCGATCGTCCTGACGAATCCCGCCATCTCGACCATGAAGTAGTAGTCGATCTCGATGTCGAGGAGGTGGCTGACGATGTCCCTCAGCGCGGCGAGTCCGGGATCGACCTCCTTGCCGTACGTCGTCGTCCACTCACGCGTCTGGCCATGGACCTCGTTGAGCATCGCGGGGAAGCATTCGCAACTCTCGAACTCCGGCTCGTCCGGGATCGCGTCACCGTCGAGGTCGACCCAGGCGTCAGGGAACCCATCGAGGTCGGCGTCCGTCAGGTCCCGCTCGATCACGCGCTCCTCATAGTCCACGAACGCCGTTCGCAGGTGCGGGGGGAGGGGAACGAGCTTCAGGTTCCTTGGCAGCCCGAACATCGCGGTCGCGCCCGTCTCGAGGTCCACGGTGACGACGTTCATGGAATCCGTGCGGAGGCCTTCGCGGCCGGGTCCTGCATCACCACCGACGAGCAGGATCGTGATCCGGTCGAGGTCGACCCGTTCGGTGAAGGGAACGAATGGAGCCACCGGGGTTGTCGGCGCACGAATGTCGCCGAGTGCCGCGATCGCGTCCGGATCCCCGACACCCGGCCTGAGGATCATGTTCCTGGACGATCGCGGTGTAGCGTCCGGGATGTCGATCAGGGCAGGATCCGGAACCCCCGAGGAGTTCCGCGCGATGATCGTCGTCCCCGTGGTCGTGCCTGGATCGTCCATCTCCTCCCCGCTCGCAACGAACACGGAGTTGAGGGCGGAGATGGCTTGCGATCCATACATCCAACCCACGAGCTGGGGAATGGCGAGCACGGCGAGCATGGCCGTGAGCGCGATCACCGCTCCGTGGGTTCGCGCCCTCGTCTTGGCGAGCATCACGTACGCGTCCACGGATGCGCCGATGCGCCAAACGAGGATGGCCGCGTTTGCGATCAGGACTCCCGTGAGGAAGCCCGGCTGCACCAGGAGTTCCGCCATGCCGATCGTTCCGCGTGTCCAGAAGGAGTACATCGCCGTGAGCACGAGCACGCCCGGTGAGAAGGCGATCGCGGCCCGATATGGATCGCCTGCGTACCACTGCCCGAGACCGGGGACGAGCGCGGACAGCGCTCCTGCGAGCAGCGGGTGTCTCCGCATCGTGCCCCCTCGATGGTTCGATTGGCGACAACGGCGATCGGTCGCCTGTCGATCCTGACGATACCGGGCGGCTCGCATAGCGCATCGTCCCATCGGTGGGATCGATGGCACCGGCGAGGGATCAAAGGCGTACGATGGGCGCATGGAAGGTCACGAATTCGTCGACGTCGAGGCGTTCTGCGAGGACACGGCTTCCATCCTCGAGCGAATCGAGATGGAGCATGTGACCGTTTCCGTGGTCAGGGGCGCGCAGGTCGTCGCGGTCATCTCGCCGGCACCGGTCGCGCAGAAGCTCGCGGAGATCCATCGCACGCTCGAGGAGGGCGCGAGGGACGACTCGTTCTTCCTCGACGTATTGGGGACGCGCAGGCTCCTCGGCCTCTAGGAGCTCACAACGGTGCGAATCGTGCGGTGAAGTGCCTCAGCCACGGCGCTTGCTCGACGATCCGGTAGCCGCGCAGGGACGACGCGTGCGACGCGGCGTCGATGACGACCTCTCCCACGTAGTCGATGTGGCTCTGGGTGTACGTCCGGCGCGGGATCGCCAGTCTCACGAGCTCCATCGGGCCAGGGACATCCGGGCCACCGCCAGGGTCGGTCCGGCCGAACATGACCGTTCCGATCTCGACCCCCCGCACACCTCCGCGGCGGTAGAGGTCGACGGCGAGCGACTGCGCCGGGTACTCGTGGCTCGGGATGTGGGGGAGGAGGCCGGCGGCGTCGAGGTACACCGCATGCCCGCCAGGGGGCTGGACGATCGGCACACCCGCTCCGAGCACCCGATTCGCGAGGTACTCCGTCGAGCGGATCCTGTACCTGAGGTAGTTCTCGTCGAGCACCTCCTCGAGGCCGATGGCGACTGCTTCGAGGTCGTATCCGGCAAGGCCTCCGTAGGTCGGGAAGCCCTCCGTGAGGATCAGGAGGTTCCTGGCACTCTGTGCCATCGAGGGATCGTTCATCGCCAGGAAGCCGCCGATGTTGGCCATGCCGTCCTTCTTCGCCGACATGGTCGCGCCGTCGGCAAGCGAGAACATCTCCTTTGCGATCTCGCGAGGTGTGCGGTCTGCGTACCCCTCCTCGCGCATCTTGATGAACCACGCGTTCTCACCGAACCGACATGCATCGAGGAACATCGGAACGCCGAACTCATCGCACACCGCCCGTACGGCGCGCAGGTTGGCCATCGAGACTGGCTGTCCGCCTCCGGAGTTGTTGGTGACGGTCACCATCACGAGCGGGACGCGGTCGGGACCCACATCGGAAATCGTCGCACGGAGCGCGTCCACGTCCATGTTGCCCTTGAACGGAACGATCGCACCGGGGTCCATGCCTTCGGGAATCACGAGATCCCGAGCCTCGGCTCCCCGGTACTCCACGTTGGCCCTGGTGGTGTCGAAATGGGTGTTGTTCGGCACCACGTCACCCTCATCGACCGCAACCGAGAAGAGGATCTTCTCCGCGGCGCGTCCCTGGTGGGTGGGGATCACATGCTCGAAGCCCGTGATGCCCTTGACGACCTCCTCGAAGCGATAGAACGATCTCGATCCCGCATAGGACTCGTCGCCACGCATCATGCCAGCCCACTGCTCCGACGACATGGCCCCCGTACCTGAGTCGGTGAGGAGATCGATGATCACCTCGTCCGCATGGAGACCGAAGAGGTTGTAGCCGCTGCGCTCGAGGGCGGCCTCGCGTTGCCGGGCATCTGGCAGGTCGATGGCCTGGACCGTGTGGATCCGGAACGGCTCGATGATGGTCTCGTACTCCATGGATCCCTTCCGTTGCTCGTCAGAGTGTGACACGAGCACCGCGACTGTGCCGAGGTTCCGATGGTGTCAGGCGAGGCGATCGACGATGAGGTCGACGGCGACGTCGAAGCTCCGGTCGATGTCGACAGGGAGTCCGAATCCGCCCCTCGCCTCGAGCTCGACGAACCCGAAGAGCATTGCCCTGAGGGCTCGTATGAGGTGGATGGCGTCTTCGTCGGGGAGCCCATTCGATGCGGCGCCGGTCGCCACGATCGCAACGGGCGCCGCCATTGCCTCATAGAGCTCGTCATCCTCGCCAGGCACCGGCGCGGGGAGGAGTGCCGCATGGAGTCCAGGATGGTCGACGGCGAACCGGCGGTACGCCGTAGCGATCGCCCTGAGCCTGGCGCCTCCCTCCGCACCCGCAACGGCACCCTCGAAGTACTCGGTCAGGAGCCCCGCGCTGTGGAGTGCGAGCGCTCGTCGGAGACCCGCCGCTCCGTCCACGTGGTAGTAGAGCGACGGCGTCCTGATTCCGAGATCCGCTGCCACCGCACTCGGCGTTGCGGCGTCGAGTCCATCCCGATCGGCGATACGCGTTGCGCTCGCGATGACACTGTCGTAGTCGATACCGGCTTTTCGTCCCATTGATCCCCCGGTCAGGCCCTACGGTGGGTCGACTGTTCGGCTCTCGACCGGATGGCCTCGTTCATCGCGTTGAAGCCCAGCTCGGTCCGCTTGCGGATCATGGGCACCACGATCGGGGCCAGGAGACCGGTGAATGTCTCCGATTGCACGAATCGGGTACCCGAGCCTGTCGGCTCGAGATCGAATCGGTGTCGTCCGTCGAAGATGCCGCGAATGCCGACGGAACCCAGCCACTCGAGGACGGTGGGTTCCGTGGCTTTGGTGATGACGGGCCGAAAACGCTGCGGCTTCGATCCCGGCAGCTGGAGGGTGACCGCAATGGTCGAGCCCTCCTCCAGAGATCCCTCGGCATGGACCATGAACGGGTTCCACTGAGCGTGACCGTCGAGATCGGTCAGGATCTGCCACATGGTCTCGATTGGGGCTGCAACCTCGATGGATGTACGGATGGACGCCACGTGCTCTCCCTTGCTGTCTGGGCGGTCCATCCTATCTAATGGTATTAGACATGTCAAGGTGGGCTGCTGTGGACGCTCGACGGTGGGCTCTTGGCGAGTGGCCAATCGTGGACGGAGGGGAGGCCGCTACCGGGGCCCCTTCCGACGTCGTGGCTGCGGATCCATCGGCGTATCGCAAGCTGGGCAAGCACGTCGTCCTCGTTGTAGGCGAGGAGCCGATCCTGCATGTCCGTCTCCCCGGCGACCAACCGCTCGAACCAGATCTCGGACTGGAGACCGCCGGGATCGCGATCCCGCCAGGTGAACCCGCACAACGGTGCGATGGTCTTGAGGGAGAACCCATCAGGCGAGACGAGGTGGTGACGCGACCAGGCGCACAGGTCGACCGCGATGTCACCGAACCACTCGCCCACCGTCCCGTACCCTGGGATGTCGAGGCCGTGTGCGGACGCTGCGGCGGCCAGGACACGCTGTTCGTAGTCCGTCCAGTGGAAGACGACCACGTCGTCGTGCGCCCATTCACCGAAGCGAGCGAACAGAGCTTCGAGTAGTGATCGTTCACCTGGCTCGCTCGCCTCCCAGTCGCAGATCGGCTCGTAGGTCGTTCTCCCCGCCTCCGTCACCAGCAGGCCTGCCAGGTACGTGCGGCCGCCGAACGTCTCGACGTCGAAGTCGACTTCGATGCGTCGATTGGGGAGATCGATGGGACCGCCTCCGGCGTCGGACCGCAGCAGCCGTCCAGCGGCTCGAGCGCGGGCCTGGAAGACCGTCCCATCCCCGGGCACGCGCTCATCGCCAGGTTCCAGGTCTGCGATGTCGGCGACGGTGGCGATCCCCTCCGATCGAAGACGGTCGCGACCTTCCGCATCGATCTCTCGCAACAGTGTCGGGTCGTCGGCTGTCAACAGCTCGGCGATACAGGTCCCATACCAGTCACAACCCCTGCACTCACCTCGCAGCCAGGGTGACGCGAGCGGCTCGTCGGGATGCGCCCTCCCATGTGCGATCGCCTCTAGTGCGTCCGTTCGGTACGTCCTGCACTCCTCTGCGATCGGTGGATCCCCCTGTGCGAGGTCGACCCAGACGCACACCGTCGGCTCGTCCGACCCGATAACGCCACCGATCGGCGAGGCCGTCGAGTGTCCCGCGGTCTCGAGAAGGAGCCAGTAGTGGGCGACCTGGAGCAGGTCGCGTCTGCGAAACGATCTGAACCGAACCGGATCGCCGTCGAGCCTCGGCAACGACGGCAGGCGGGTGGCGTGACCCTCTGGACCGTTGTCGCCGATCACCTTGTGGTTCTTGACCTCGACCGCCGCATAGCCGTCGTCCAGACGGACGAGGATGTCCGGCAGCCCGACGAGGGAGCGGTCATCGGACTCCAATCGCGCTCCGAGGATGAGCGGTGCCCCGCTATCGAGGGCTGCCAACGTGGCCAGCCGGCCGGGCTCACCCCTGTCGTCGATGCGCACCGCGTCGCTCCTGGTCGCCATGAGCCCGGCAAGGACGCGGGCTTCATATTCGATCCCCAGCGAGAGCGAGCGTTCGCGAACCTCGTCGGCGATCTGGACCGCTGGCGTGAACCGGTCGTGGTGGATGCGGGTGAGGCATCTGCCGATGTCCGATCCACCGAGCGACGGGGACCGGAGGATCACGCTCGGGAGGGGTCGACTCGTCATGACCCGATTCTCACACCAGGGTGTGACAAGAGCGAAACGGGACCGAACGGGTCACACGAGTTCGATGACCGGGATCGTGCGGTCGGTCTTCTCCTGATACTCGGCGAACATGGGGAACGCTGACGCGTGTCTGGCGTAGATGCCGTCCCGTTCGGCACCGTTGACCTCGACCGCGCGTGCTGAACGGATCTCAGTTCCGATCTCGTACGTCACCTGCGGGTTCGCTCGGAGGTTGTGGTACCAGCCCGGATTCGCGGGAGACCCGCCTCTGGAGGCGAACACGTAGATCCGTCCGGCTTCTTCGCGATACATCAGCGGGCTCACGCGCTCTCGTCCCGTCTTGGCTCCTCTGGTATGAAGGAGCAGCAGAGGTCTGCCCTCGAACCCTCCGCCCACGGCTCCGCCATTGTCCCGAAACTCCTCGATGACCCGCGCATTCCAGTCGCTCATGTCGTGCCCCCGTGTCGTGCGTCGCCCGTCCACGCCGCTGCGGGACCGTCCAATGATTGCACACGGGACCTGGGTCGCTGACGTGCGCCGGGCGTCGGTGCGGTCCGCTACCCGGTTCAGGGCCGTACGATCGCGATATGTGGCTCGCCGCCGTCTCCCTCATCCTCGCACTGATCGCGCCAGCTCCGTCGATGGCACCGGAGTGCTCGATGACCCATGTCATCGGAGCACGGGGATCGGGCCAACCGAGCGGTTTCGGGGATCAGGTGGGGCCGGTCGTGAGGTCGATCTCCGATGCGACGGCGGCGGTCGGAAGGTCGGTGACGTCGGAGGCGCTCGACTACCCGGCGATCTCCATCGCCGATTCACTCGGGCTCGCGCTGATCAACGGCGAGTACGACGCAAGCGTCAGGGCAGGCGTCAACTCCCTCTGGGCGGCGGTCGGGCGCGTTGCGCGCACATGTCCGTCGACCGACATCGTCCTCGTCGGCTACTCCCAGGGTGCTCAGGTGATCAAGACCGCACTGGAGGGCACCGTGCCGATGCACCGCATCGCAGCGGTCGTCCTGCTCGCAGACCCGACGAGGGATCCTTCCCAGATCGGCATGATCCGGCTCGGTGATCCGACCGCCCTGCGGCCCGGAGCCTTCGGAGCCATCGCCCTACCTGACCATGTGAGGACGGTCGCGATCGACGTGTGCGCCGCAGGTGACGGGATTTGCGAGCGTGGACGTAACGACCTCCTCGCCCACACCGAGGGGTATCAGGACGCCGCACAGTGGGTGACGTCGATCGTCGAAAGCCGCATGGATGCCAGGGCGCGCTGGGCGCCAGGCCCTCGCTGACGGGCCTCGCCAGATCTGGCGCATCCATCGAATCCTCATTGACAAACTCAGGATTCGGCGCGACGGTTGATGAAAGGACGAGGCCGGTCACCGAGACGGCAGGGATCGAAGCACAACGCAGGCGCCCCAGGCGTCTGAGACCCGGAGTCGGTCAACGACACAGATCCCTCCCACTCGATGGGACTGGCCACCATGAGGGGCCCCGATCGGGGCCCCTCATGCGGTTCCTGTCGTTCGGCCGTGGCAGCGGCCCTAGGCCGTGCCTGCCTGGTCGTGGGGAAGGACGACCGTGAACACGGTCGATCCGTCGACGGATCGGACGTCGATCGTGCCCCGGTGCTGAGTCACGACGATTCCATACGCCGTGTCAAGGCCCAGACCCGTTCCTCGACCAGGCTCCTTCGTGGTGAAGAACGCCTCGAAGATCCGATCGATGACGGTAGGGGGGATGCCAGGCCCGTTGTTCTCGATCTCCACCGTCACGGTGTCCTCGCCGCCCGTCACACGGATCACGATTCTCCCATCGTCGATTCCGGCTTCGGTGATGGCGTCTGCGGCGTTGTCGATGAGGTTCGTCCACACCTGGTTGAGCTGGCTCCCGAACGCGACGATCGGTGGCACGTCCGGTGCGTACTCGCGAACAATGTCGATGTCCTTCGTCTTGGAACGAAGGATCAGCAAGGTGTCCTCGATGCCCTTCACCACGTCCACCTGCTGGATGGGCGCCTGGTCCAGGAAGGAGTACGACTTCAGCGCAGAGACCAGCGAGGACATGCGCTGGGATCCTTCGGAGACCTCCGCCAGCAACGAGGCGCACTCCGCGGTCGCGGAGGCCGCGGCGATGAGGATCTCGGCATGTGCCGGATCGACATCGGCGAGGTCGGAGGGCAGGAATCCACCATCAACCAAGGGACCTGCGTAGGCCCACGGGCGTTCGACACCGAGTCGTTCGAGCTGCTCCTCGAGTTCCTCCTCCCGATCCGAGCGCTCCATCGTCGACAACGATGCACCTGCGGCCGAAGGCGTCGGAATCTCGACATCCGGTGGTACTCGCCTCGTGAGCTCGATGAGGTTGTCGATCACGCCTCCCAGGCTCTCGGAGCCACGAGTGACGGCGGCGGCGGGGTTGTTCATCTCGTGTGCGAGCCCGGCGGTCAGGACACCCAGTTGTGCCATGTGTTCGGACTGACGTACCCGCGCCTCCTGTTCGCGCCAGCGCGAGATGAAGACTTCGAAGAGCGCCCGGTTGGCAGCGACGCTGATCGCAAGCACTTCGTCGAGGCACTTCTTGGGAATGGACACGAGGTCGACCGGCGTGAGGGCCTTCGCCGTGGCGTTTCGTGGCTCGGCGGTGAGGAGGGCCATCTCGCCGACGACATCGCCGACGCCCGAGACCGCGATCCGCACCCGCCTGCCCGCCGAGTCCTTGAGGATCGCGATCTCCCCACCTGTGATGACGTACGCGACGTCTGCCTCGTCACCCTCCTCGAACAGGGTCTCTCCCGCAGGGAGGTGGTGCTCTGCGAGACCGTCGGACAGCCGTGCGAGATCGTCGTCCGGCAATCCGGAGAACAGCGGCACGGAGCGCAGGTCGTACGTCACACCGTATCCAGGTATCGGTGGACGAATGTCACGGCGACCGACCCCTCACCAACGGCGCTTGCCACGCGTCGAACGGCCCCTTCGCGCACGTCGCCCGCCGCAAAGACACCGGGTACGGACGTCTCGAGGGCGAACGGGTCGCGTTTGAGCCTCCAGTCGTCGCTGAAGCTCTGAACGTCCCGTCCCGTGTAGATGAACCCCTTGGCGTTCATCGCGATGACATCCTGGAGGAAGGCCGAATGGGGTACGGCGCCGACGAAGATGAACAGAGCCGAAGCATCGCGACGTTCGGGCACGAGCGTCTCCGTGTTGCGCAGGGTGATCGACTCGACCCTATCGCTGCCGGTGACCTCGACGACCTCGGTGGATGTCAGCACCTCGATGTTCGGGATTCCGGCGATCTGGTCGACGAGGTACTGCGACATGCGCTCCCCGAGCGACGGTGCGCGCACCACCATCGTGACGCGAGAGCTCGTCTTCGAGAACATCACGGCGGCCTGTCCCGCGGAGTTCGCGCCCCCGATCACGTAGACATCCTTGTCCCTATACGTGGCTGCTTCCGTGGCCGCTGCGCCGTAGTAGACCCCAGCACCCTCGAAGCGCTCGTATCCGGGGACACCGAGGCGCTTGACGGTCATGCCGGACGCCACGATGAGTGCGCGGCACGTCAGCTCGGAGCCGTCTGAGAGCTGGACATGCTTGACCGGTCCGTCGACCCTGACACCCGTGACCTCAACGGCGGTGACGAGTTCCGCACCGAGCCGAATCGCCTGGGCAATAGCCCTCCTGGCGAGGTCAGCACCGCTCACACCCTTCGGGAAGCCGAGGTAGTTCTCGATACGTGAACTCGTGCCGGCCTGGCCGCCCGCGGCTTCGCGCTCGATGAGCGCAGTCGCGAGCCCCTCCGACGCACCGTAGACGGCTGCCGCGAGTCCCGCGGGACCTCCCCCGATGATCACAAGGTCGTAGAAGGGTGATCCCGGGGTCGCATGGATCCCGACGGCTGCAGCAAGTGTCGCCTTGTCGGGATTCACGAACACCGTGTCGTCCTCCGTGACGACGATGGGAAGTTCGGCCCTTCCGTCGGAGAGCTTCGCGGCGAGCTCGGCGGCTTCCGCGTCGCGGTCGATGTCGAGGAACTGGTAGGCAACCTCGTTTCGGGCGAGGAAGGCCTTGACCTCGAATGTCGTCGGCGACCATGTCGTTCCGAAGACGCGAACGCCCTCGAACGGGCGCTCCGCGGATGCCTGCCAGTCGTCGAGCACATCGTCGAGCACGGGGTACAGGCGCTCCTCCGGTGGCGCCCACGGTTTGAGGAGGTAGTGGTCGAGGCCGACGTCATTGATCGCCTGAATCGCCGCCTCTGTGTCGGCATAGGCAGTCAGGAGGAGCCGCTTCGCGTTCGGGAAGGTCTTCTGTGCCTCGACGAGGAACTCGGTGCCGGTCATGTTGGGCATCCGCTGATCGACCACGAATGCGGCGATGGTGCGGCCCCCGTCATCGATCTCGGCAACGGCGTCGAGCGCCTCGCGACCCGAAGGTGCAGCGACGATCTGGTATGACTCCGCGTATCGGGTTCGAAGGTCGCGCCGCACGGCAGCCAGAACCTGGGGGTCGTCGTCGACCGCGAGAATCACAGGTTTTGCCATGTGAACGACCTCCTTCCGCCCTGGTCCATGAGCACATTCGAGCCTACCGACACGCGAACAGCTTCGCATCACGTGACCCGCTAGCCTCCCACTTCGGTCGATGGAGGAGTGACGTGGACAACGCAAGCATCGTGGTCCTCGGTGGTCGCGGTTCGATACCCGTCTCCGGTCCGGCATATGTTCGCTACGGGGGAAACACCACGTCGTTCGCGATCGTCGCAGGTCATCGGGCGGTCGCGTTCATCGATGCGGGAACGGGACTCGCCGCGCATCGGACCCTCGGGCTCGAGCTGTCCCAGGCCGTCGACATCTTCCTGTCCCACTACCACTGGGATCACATCCAGGGCCTCACGATGCTCGACGAGTTGTGGAAGGGAGCATGCGATGTGCGGCTCTGGGGCCAGGGTGACTCGAGATCCATCCTGACGAGGGCGATTTCGCCGCCGCTCTTCCCTGTCTCGATCGCCGAGGATGCCGCCCTACGGTTCGAGCTCATGGGCGATCCCGTCACCGTCGATGGCGTCCGGGTCTCCGCGTTCGACGTGAACCATCCGCAGGGGGCGATCGGGTTCCGGATCGACGGCCCGAATCGCAGTGTCGGGATCGTGACGGACCACGAGTCGGGTTCGCCGCGGGATGCCGAGATACGAAATGTCCTCAGTGGTGTTGATGTGCTGATCCACGACTCGCAGTACCTGCCAGAGGAGATGGAAACCCACCGCGGCTGGGGCCACTCGACGTTCGAGGACGCGATCAGCCTGGCGGACGCCGTCGGCACGTCGGAGCTCGTGCTCACCAGCCTCGATCCCTCACGCACCGATGAGGCCGTCGATGCGATGCTGTTGCGAGCACGGCAGCTCAGACCCGCAACGGACGCGATCCATCAGGGCCTCGAGGTTCCCCTGTGAGGCTCGCCGCGATCCGGCCTCCGCGGCTGCGCACCATCGAGGAGGAGGGCGAACGGTCGGCGACCTGGCTCGAGCTCTTCTACGACCTCGTCTTCGTCGCTGTCGTGGCGGCCCTCGGGATTCGCCTGCTCGCGGACAGCTCCTTCTCAGGCTGGCTGTCGTATGCGGCGTACTTCGTCCTGGTTTGGTGGCTGTGGGCGAGTCATACCTTCTACGCCGATCGCTTCGACACCGACGATCTCGTATATCGCATGCTCGCGGCCACGCAGATGGTCACCCTCGCCCTCCTCGCCGCTTCGGTGTCGACCGAGTCCTCGGGTTCCACCACCGTGTTCGCCGCGATGTACGCATCGGCGCGGATCATCCTCCTGGTTCTCTACGCACGCGTGTACCGCCACGTGCCCGAGGCGAAGAAGCTCGTGCGTGGTTACCTCGTCGGTTTCGGCGCTGCCGCGGCGCTCTGGCTGGTATCGGTCGTCGTCCCCGAGCCTGCCCGCTTCTGGATGTGGGGGCTCGCCTTCGCCATCGACGTCGCGACGCCGTACGTCATGCGAAAGGACCAGGCCTCGGTCCCCCTCGACGTCTCCCACCTCCCCGAAAGGTTCGGGCTCTTCACGATCCTCGTGCTCGGCGAGACGATCGTTGCCGTCACGGTCGGCCTGGGCCATGTCGAGTGGCAGGTGGCGACAACCATCACGGGGGTCACAGGCATCCTGCTCGCGTCAGGGATCTGGTGGATCCACTTCGACAACCTCGACGGGTTCGTCGTGAGGCGTCGCGGAGCCGCGAAGGCGTGGCGTCCGACCGTGTGGATCTACACGCACCTGCCGCTGGCGATCGGCATCGCGATGATCGGGGTCGGGGTCGAGCATGCGATCATCGGAGCCGATCACGACCATGTGTACGGAGCGCACGAACGGTGGGTCCTGGTGGCCGGAGTCGCCATTGCCTTCGCCGCGATCGCAACGATCGAGCATGCGTCGATCCGTCGGGCCGGGGAGGACCTCAGTTCACGGATCGCGTGGAACCGCCTCTACGCGGTGCCGTTCGTGATCCTCGTCGGGCTGATCGGCCAGGGGCCCGCCGTGACGGTCCTCCTCCTCGGTGCGATTTGCGCCGTCGAGGTCGTCGCCGATGTCGTGGTCACGAACCGGTTCGCACACGCCGCCCCCGAAGCCGACTGACGGGTCCCCCGACGGTAGGCGGGTGGTCCGTGCGCTACCCGGCGGGTCCCGCCTCCAGGAAGACAGCGGAGACCGCAGCATCGGTGGACGTCGTCGATGTCACGGTCGTGCGAGCAGGTGCTAGGGCTCCGTCGTCGTCGTCGTCGTCGTGGTCGTGGGCGGAGGCTCCGTCGTGGTGGTTGTGGTCGGAGGGGGCTCGGTCGTCGTGGTTGTCGTGGGCGGAGGCTGCGTCGTCGTCGTGTCTGGCACGGTGGTCGTGGTCGTCGGTGGCTGCGTGGTGGTCGTGGTCGTCGGGGGAGGGTCATCCTCGCGTGGCTGCTTGTAGAACCAGGTCCAATCCTGCGTCGTGATCCTTCCATCGGGCCACGTCATGACCCTGGTGATCGTGTTTCCCGACCGTTCGGACGTGCAGGTCCTGCCTCCGTTGTTCCCGTAGAGGGTCACGGTGATCGACGATGGCGTGTACGACGTGTCGATGTAGACGATCGCGTCGGAGTCGTTCCGGAACTTGACGTCGGGCGCCGGGAAACCGAGCGTTGCCTCCCTGACGAAGGGATACCGAGAGAAGTAGAGGCTGTGGGGCTGGTGGAACACATCCTCGTAGCACCCGAAGAACACGGCGTTGTAGAAGGTGGTTGCGAACTGGCTCGTCCCACCGCCGACATTGGCGGGGTTGTCGCAGCACTCGACTCGGCCGTTGATGATCGCGCCCGCTCGGACGTACCCCTTGGCGAGTGTGCGTTGCCCTGCTGTCTCGTTGATCGAGAACGTCTCACCAGGCATCACGATCGAGCCTCGGATCGTGTCGGCGAGCAGCTGGATGTTCCTGACCCTGTTCTCACAGCACGGATGATTCGTCGTGAAGGACGACACCTCTCCGAGCGGTGCCATGGCTTGCGCCATCTCGGTCGTGAACGCCGCCTCATCTCCTTCTGCCATCGGCAGCACGGCCGTGCGATTGCTGAGCGCCGCACGCGTCACGATCGCCGGGATTGCGTCGAGATCCACCTTCAGCCCCGTCACCGACGGAATGACCGTGAAGGTCTTCGTCACGTCGTCGAAGGAGAAGGTCGCGTCGAGCGGTGGGACGACGAACTCGTCGGCGGTCCTTGAGGCGATTTCGCGGAGGATGGCATCGTCGAGCGAAACCTCGAGGGTGGCAGGCGAGTTGACGACGACCTCGGATCGGAGGGCCGAGGCCAAACCCGTTGGAGTGAACATCATCGTCGCGGATTGGCCCGACTTGCGAAGGACGACAGGCTCGCCGATCAGCCTGTTGGCCTTCGCCACGGCGACGTCGACATCCGCCCTGGTGACCGCAGGTTCGAGCGGCATCAGCGGGAGTGAGACCGTGGAGCGGTCGGGCGTCTCGAGTTGGGATGCGATGAGGGGAATGGACGCATCGACGTCGATGACCAGACCCGGCCTCGGGTACTCGGGTATCGCCAGACCGCTCTCGACAAGCACGGCGCCCTCATACGCAGGCTTCCCGATCGCCGTCCGCGACAGGCCCGAGAGCAGCGCCGCCAGCGCATCGCGGTCGAACGACACCGGAATGTCGATGGTCTCGGTGGACGACCACGTCGCGAACCACGATCGGATGTTGGACAGCATTCCGTCGGATCGTCGGATGGTGAGGGCTTCGTCGACGACGGCTTGTTCATCGACGGCCAGGTCGACGTCGGCAGGATCGAGCTCCACCTCCTTGCCGTCGATGATGAGCACCACCGGTTCGGACACCAGCCGCTCCTCGTATGCGGCGACCGCAGTGAGCGCGGTCGCCGCAGGGAGGCGCGAAAGGTCGATTCCTGCGGCCTCGACGCCCCGACTCACACTGCCGTCCGACATGACCTCGTCGTGGATGTAGCCGGCACCGATGAACAGCACCGCGACGAGCGGGACGGCGACCGCTGCTGCGATGAGGTATCTATTCATGCTCTCCGGTCCCTGGCGACGACCACGGAGTGTACGAAACGAGACGGGAAACGAAGGGTTTCTCGTCCGACGCGGGGATCAGTTCGCTTCTGCCACCCGGTTCAGGACGGTTGTGAGGATTGCGAGCTCGTCGGCTGTGCAGTGATCCCCGAAGTACTCCTGGATGCCACGGAGGTGGAGCCTCCCAGCCTCGATGAAGCGGGTCCTCCCCAGGTCGGTCAAGGAGACCTCCATGCCCCGCCTATCGGCGTCGCAGACTGCCCTCTCGACCAATCCATGGCGCTCGAGACGGTCCACCAACCGAGTCGCGGCGCTCCGTGACAGGATCATCCCGTCCGCGATCTCGTTCATGCGAAGGCGCTGTTCAGGGGCGCGTGCGAGTTGGAGGAGGACCTCGTACCAGCCGAGGTTCATGCCGACACGGGCCCTGAGGTCGGCTTCGAGCCGGTGGTTCACCCTCGAATGGGCAACGAGCAGCGACCTCCATGCCTCGGTCGTCTCGGTCGATCGGATGCGGATCGTCATGAGCGAAGCGTACGGCGAAATAGTTGAAATATGCAACTACACTGATTGTTGCATACAGCAACTGTTGCAGTCAGGAACGAATATGGAGGTTTCCATGACAACGGACAACGTAATGACGGACGACGTAGCATCGGACACGATGTCCCTCACACGGTCGGTGGACGGCAAGGAAGTGCCTGCGGTCGGCACGTGGACGCTCGATCCGACCCACACCCAGGCGGAATTCATCGCACGCCATCTCATGGTCACCAAGGTTCGCGGAGGGTTCCAGGAGTTGTCGGGCACGATCGTGGTCGCCGAGGATCCCCGCGATTCGAAGGTCGAGGTCGTCATCGACGTGGCGTCGGTGACATCCGGCACCGCGGATCGAGACGCTCACCTGAAGTCGGCCGACTTCTTCGATGTCGAGACCTATCCCGAGATCCGGTTCGTATCGAAGAAGGTCGAGCCCAAGGGTTCTCGGTGGACGCTCACCGGCGACCTCACGATCAAGGACGTCACAAAGCCCGTGACCCTCGACTTCGACTTCGTCGGGATCACGAATGACCCGTGGGGCAATGCGAAGGCCGCGTTCTCGGCGACGACCGAGGTCGCTCGCGAGGACTGGGGGCTCACATGGAACGTCGCCCTCGAAGGCGGTGGCGTGCTCGTCTCGAAGACGGTCAAGCTCGAGATCGAGGCTCAGGCCTCACTCAGCTGATCGTTCCCGGCAATCGGGTTCCCGGCAATCGGGTTCCAGGCAATCGGTACAGGAATGGAAGGATCTGGCCGTCCGGGAGTACCGGGCGGTCAGATCCTCTTCTCGTCTGTCATGAGCTCCCAGAACTCGATCTCGCTCTCGATGGTGACCTCTCGGAGTTGGGCGGACACGTCCTCGAGTCCTTCCACCCGAACCCGGTCGTCCCGATACGGCGTCACGAGTGCGTCGTCGGTCCACTCCATGACGACCGTGTTGCGCGTCCCCGGCGTCGTGCCGCTGTTGAAGTAGACACGGCTGGGACCACGGGTTCCCGCCGCTTCGTAGGCCTTGCCGATTTCGCTGATCAGCGTTGCTGCGCGGCGTGCCTCGCCTGGTTTGGTCGTATAGATGCGACGGACGACGTACATGCTGCCTCCGGGTTCGTGTCCTTGGCTGGTGGTGTGACGCTAGCGCGTGTCGGAAGCGCGCTGTCCGGCGTGATGCTCGACCTGGAGGTCGAGGACGTAGCTCCACGCGCTCTCGAAGTACGACATGTAGGCGTTCCAATCCTCACCCTCGAGGAAGCCGGTGTGGACCAGACGTACGTCGGTGCTCTCATCCAGGCGGCGGGAGAATGTGATGACCACCCACGTGTTGACCTTGCGAAGGGACAGGTGCGGTGGTGCGTTCCAGGTGAACGACACCATCTCCCCCGGCACATATGACAGGAAGCGGCATCCCTCGCTTCCCTGATCCCCCGGTGGTGCCTCAGGATCGAAGAACATCTCGATCGGTCCGCCGACGCGCAGATCGATCCTCGTCTCCTTGACGGGCCACCACTCGGCGAGCGAACGAGACGATGTCCAATCACGCCACGCAGACATGGGATCCGCATCGACCGACCGCTCGACAACGAGCGACCGGATGGCCTCCCCGGCTCCGTGGATGGTCGACGTGTCGAACACGAAACACTCCTATCGACCGTTTCGTGGGACACTACTCCACGGAACGGTCAGGATCCGGAGAACGGGATCGGTGGATGAGGCGGCTCAGCGCGTGGTACCTGCGCATGCGCGGGTGGACGTTCGAGGGGGGACTCCCGAACGAGCAGCGCTTCATCGTCGTCGCGTATCCCCACACGACCAACTGGGACTTCTTCATGTTCCTTGCCGCCCTGTCCCACTTCCACCTCGACGCCCGATTCCTGGGAGCCAAGGGCCTCTTCGTTGGGCCCTTCGGGTGGTACCTGCGGCACATGGGCGGAATTCCGGTCGATCCGGCAACACCGGGTGATTCCGTGAGGGCGGCTGTCGATGCATTCGAGGAGGGAGGACCGATGGTCCTCGTCCTTGCACCTGAGGGGACGCGCGCGAGGACGTCTCGATGGCGGACCGGCTTCGCTCGGATCGCCGATGCGCTCGACATTCCCGTGGTCATGGCGTACATCGACGGACCGACGAAGCGGATCGGCCTCGGCCCCGCGGTACGCGTCTCGGGCGACGTTGGCGCGTGGATGGCTACGGCGAGGGAGTTCTACGACGACAAGCACGGGCTCAAGCCCGAGAATCGCGGTCCCGTGTCATTCGAGGCGTGACGCGGGTCGGTCATGCCTCGACGACTGACCCGGCAACGCCAGCGACCGGCGGCTGATCGCTCCATGGGAAGTTGATCCACAGGTCGGTTCGGCGCCACACGTAGTCGCACCGCACGACGGATTGGGGCTTCTCGTACAGAACCGCGGTGCGCACCTCGCCCACCTTGCCCTCGCAGAATCGGCTGACGCTCATCAATGTGTGCCCCGTGTCGGCGACGTCGTCTGCAATGAGGATGCTCTTGTCGTGGAGATCGACGAAGTCGGGGGCGGGCGGCAGGATTCGAGGCACCTCGAGCCGCTGATCGACCCCGATGTAGAACTCGACGTTCATCGTGTAGGTGTTCTTGACGGACAGCGCGTATCCCAGTGCGCCACCGATGAGGAGCCCGCCGCGGGCGATCGACAGGATCATGTCGGGCATGAAGCCGTCGTCGACGATCATCTGGGCCAGCTCCCTGCTCGCCCGTCCGAAGACGTCCCACGTCATGATCTCGCGTTCGCCAGGCACGTTCGACGACACTAGTGCGACCGCCGGGGCGGAGAGTCCCGCGCAACAGCGGAGCCTCCGGCTACCATCGAACACATGTTCGACACAACCACAGACGTTCCGTCGTACCTGGACGGCCTGAACGAGGATCAACGGTCCGCTGTCGTGCACGGATCGGGCCCGCTCCTGATCGTCGCGGGCGCGGGAACGGGCAAGACACGGACCCTTGCCGCCCGTGTCGCCCACCTGATCGAGACGGGGACACCCGCCGAGCGCATCATGCTCCTGACGTTCACGCGCCGTGCCGCCGCGGAGATGGTCCGGCGCGCCGACGCAGCAGTCCACGGCGCCGACGCGTCGCCCGTGTGGGGCGGGACCTTCCATGCCACGGCCCATCGCCTCCTCCGAAGGTACGGAAGGGCAGTCGGCCTCGACGAGGGGTTCACGGTGCTTGACCGCTCGGACGTCGAGTCGCTCTTCGGCATGGTTCGGTCGGATCTCGGCCATGGACGGTCGCGGGTGCGGTTCCCTCGAAAGGAGACGATCGCGTCGATCTACTCGCGCGTCGTCAATGCCCAGACGCCGCTCGGTGGGACCCTCGAGGAACGCTTCCCGTGGTGTTCGGAACACGGCGAAGAACTCAAGGAGATCTTCCGCGAGTTCACGAGGCGCAAGCAGGCGACCAACGTCGTCGACTACGACGACCTGCTCGTGTACTGGCGTGGCCTCATGGCGTCGGATGCCGGAGAGGCCGTGCGCACCGACTTCGACCATGTCCTCGTCGATGAGTACCAGGACACGAACCAGATCCAGGCCGACATCCTCTTCGACCTCTGCGGTCCCGAAGGAAATCTGTCCGTGGTCGGGGATGACGCCCAATCCATCTACTCGTTCAGAGCCGCGAGGGTGGAGAACATCCTCGGTTTTGCGGACACCTATCCGGGAGCGACGGTCGTGACCCTCGAGCGCAACTATCGCTCGACCCCCCAGATCCTCGATGTATCGAACGCGATCATCGGTGCCTCCGAGACCGCCTTCGACAAGGAGTTGTGGACGGAACGTCCCGTTGGGGGCTACCCGGATCTCATCACGTGTTTCGACGAGGCTGCCCAAGCCGACTGGGTGTGCGACAGGGTGCTCGAGCTCAGGGAGCGGGGAATCCCGCTCAGGGACCAGGCCGTCCTCTTCCGAACGGGGCACCACTCGGGTGGCTTGGAGCTCGAGCTCGGACGGAGGCACATCCCGTTCGTGAAGTTCGGCGGTTTGACGTTCATGGAATCCGCACATGTGAAGGATCTGTTGGCGATGCTGCGCATCATCGACAATCCACGCGACGAGCTCGCATGGAACCGAGTTCTCCTCTCGATGCCCGGCGTCGGACCAGCGACGGCCTCGAAGATCATGGCGCACCTGGGGGAGGTCGCTGCCGCGTCGGACGGGCTATCGATCCTCGATGCATTCCTCACCTACGACGTGCCGGTGTCCCTCGAGACGCGCGAAGTGATCGGCCTCCTCCGTACGGGACTCAGCGATGCCCGCGGGACTGGCCACGAGCCCTCGCCGGCGGCACAGATCGATGCCCTCACTCCGTTCTGCGCTGCCGTGTTTCCCATCCAGTACGACGACGCCCAGGCCCGGATGGCCGACATCGAGCACCTCGCAGCGCTCGGTGCGGGCTACCCGGACCGATCCCGGTTCCTCGCAGAGATCACGCTCGATCCCCCTGCGAGTTCCAGCGGATACGCAGACGCCCCGCACCTCGACGACGACTATCTGGTCCTGTCGACCATCCACTCCGCGAAGGGCGGTGAGTGGAGCGCTGTCACGGTGATCCACGCAGCGGACGGCAACATCCCTTCCGACATGGCGCTGGGGGAGCCCGGCGGTCTCGAGGAGGAACGGCGCCTCCTGTACGTCGCATTGACGAGGGCGAAGGATCACCTCGCGGTGACCGTGCCCCAGCGCTTCTATCACCACAGACGGTCCACCAACGGCGCGCACACGTATGCGCTTGCGAGTCGTTTCCTCGACGCCGCCTCCGGACTGTTCGAGGCGTCGGCGTTCGGCACGCCGTCGCGATCCGATGCGTCCGCCTGGTCGGGGAAGGGAACGGACATCGTCGAGGGACTCTCAGCGCTGTGGGACTGATCTGACCCGTTCTTGCGTAACTGGGTTCCACCCATGGGTGGAACCCAGTTACGCAAGAACGAGGGCGCGGTTCACCGCAGACTGTCACCGAGGAGCTCGGAGAACCACGACCTCGAGGTTTCGAGGCATCGTCGGCTCGCAGGTTCCCAGTCGACGAACGCCGGCCACACGTGGACCATCTCCGGCTCGACCACGAGCGAGAGGCTGACGTCGTCGCGCCTGGCGTTCTCTGCGAACCTGAGGCTGTCCCCGAGGAGCATTTCGGCGCCACCGACGAACACGAGCATCGGTGGGAACCCCGTCAGGTCGGCATTGATCGGCGACACCTCAGGGTTCCTCAGCTCCTCGGTGGTCGCGTACCAATGGTTCGGTGTCGCGAGCTCCGAGAGGGGGAGATAGTCGGTCCTCGCGTTGGTGGCGATCGTGTAGTCGCCGTGTTCGAGGTCGAGGTATGGCGAGAACAGCATGGCTCCCGCAGGCATCGGCGCGCCCGTCGCACGGATCCGATGGAGCAGCGCAACGGCGAGACCTCCGCCTGCCGAGTCGCCGGCAACCACGATCGAGGCGGGATCGATGCCAGCCGCGATGAGTGCCTCGTACGACTCGATGGCGTCATCGACGGCAGCCGGGAAGCGGTACAGGGGAGCGAGGCGGTACCTCGGCGCGATCGCGCCTGACTGGGTTGCATGGACGATCCGTGCGATGAACTGACGGTGGGTCCCCGGGTTCCCGAATGCGTACCCGCCGCCGTGGAAGTAGAGGATCGTCGTCCTCGCAACGAAGACGTCGGTCGGCAGGTAGCGGTCCGCCACGATGGTGCCGACTTTGACCCTGCGGACGTCGACGTGCCGGAGCAGGTCCAGCGGGACGGGGATCGATGCACGCAGCCCCCAGCGGAACAGGCGCTTGTCGTCCCGCTTGGCGGCGGCAACCGAGATGACCTCACGAGCAAACGCAACGGCCCACTCGGTCCTCCACATCCACGACGGCAGGGTTGGGCCGAGGAGGAGTCGACGAATCGTGACCTTTGCGACCGCCAGCCATCCCCGGGTCCACATGACGACGAGGGTGGCGATCGTGCTCACGGGTCAACGCTACCGACGGTTGGCTGGGTACCCGTAGATGCGGATGCGTTCAGTTGCGCACCTTGCTGATGAGGCGGAGGATCTCGATGTACATCCAGATGATCGTCACCATCAGACCGAACGCGCCATACCACTCGAGGCTCTTGGGTGCGCCTGCCTGGACGCCACGCTCGATCATGTCGAAGTCGAGCATGAGGTTGAAGGCGGCGACCACCACGACGAAGGCGCTGAAGAGGATCCCTATCGGGCCGCTGTCCCACACGAGCGGAATGCCGACGCCGAAGAGCGACAGCAGGATGCTCGCGAGGTAGAAGAGCGCGATACCGACTGTTGCCCCGATGATGACGCCGCGGACGCGGTTCGTGACGCGGATGGTCCGCGTTACGAACAGGACAAGCATGCCGAAGAAGACCGCAACCGTCGCCATGATCGCCTGGAGCACGATCCCCTCGAACTCGGCGTCGTAGATGTGGCTGATGGTGCCGACGATCGCTCCCATGGCAATCGCATAGATGGGGCCGGTGACGATCGCGATCCTCGGCCTGAAGGCTGTGACGATCGCGAGCACGAACGCTCCGAGCATCAGGAGGAGCCACCAGCCCGGTATGGATGCATCTCCCGTTGCGGGATCGACCTGGCCCCATCCCCATGCGCCGGCGCCGACCACGAGGGCGAGCAGCACGCCGGTGCGAGCTGCGGTGCCGCTGATCGTCATGGCGTCGGTGTTCGATTCGAACGGGGACACCGGTTCTGCTTCGAGCGTCGCGTCCGTGACCGCCGAGTACTCGCCGAATTGCTTCTGTAGGGTTGGGTTCGCCATGATCCTCCTCGATCCGGAGGATGATACCGAAGCGGGGCTCCAGTGATCGGATCGGCGAGAAACCACGGCATCCCCGCCCGCAGCCGTCTAGCCTCGCGACCATGGTCGGAACCGAGGGTGCCGAGACTCCCCATGCATCGCTGGTCGATCAGCTCCTCGACCTGATCGAAGCGGAGGAACCGCCCGAGTACCGCGACATGTTGCGAACGTTCGCGACGCTGTACCTCAAGCGCCTTCCCGACGCAGACGTTCCCGACCTCACCCCCGAACAGCTCCTCGCCGAGGTCGTGGACCTCCTGTCGTTCATCGACGAACGCCGGAAGGGTGAGACCGCGGTGCGCGTCTTCAGGCCGACGCTGGCAGCCTGCGGCTACGAGATCGAGGGCTCTGTCGTCCAGGTCGTGGCGGACGACAGCCCGTTCCTCGTGGACTCGATCACCATGGCGGTCGGCCGCATGAACGCGGGCATCGAGCGCCACCTGCATCCTGTGGTTGGCACGGTTCGCAATACCGATGGACGTATCACCGCACTGTCGGCGGCCCGCGGGAGTACCCATCGCGAGTCGATCCAGCACGTCGAGTTGTCCCGCGTCCTGGAGCCTGACGAGGAGGCACAGCTCACCGAAGCCATACGCAATGCGCTCAGGGACGTCGAGTGCGCGGTGCGGGACTTCGATCCGATGCGAGCGAAGGTCTCCGAGATGGAAGACGTCGCGAAGGCGAGCGTCCACTTCTACGACTACGAAGATGTGGCAGAGACTGTCGCCTTCCTCGAGTGGCTGCTGGACGACAACTTCGTGTTCCTCGGCTATCGGACGTACGCGATCACCGACTCGGATCGGGGCAAGCTCGTCTCGGCGATACCAGACAGCGGGCTCGGGATCCTCGCGCCAGACGGTGCGGAGCCATCGTCCATCCCTCTCGCAGACCTTCCGCCGCACCTTCGGGACCGCTACACCGGGGGATCTCTACTCGTCATCACGAAGACGAACCGACATGCGTCGGTTCACCGCGACGCACGGATGGACTACGTCGGGATGCGCCAGATCAACGAGCTCGGCGAGATGGTCGCCGAGCTCCGACTCCTCGGACTCTTCACCTCGAAGGCGTACATGACTCCTGCGTCCGAGATCCCCGTGCTGAGGCGCAAGCTCGCCCAGGTCCTCGTCGATCAGGACGTGATCGAGGGCTCCCACGACTACAAATCGCTCGTTCACGTCTTCGAGTCGTTCCCGAAGGACGATCTGTTCGCCATGAACGTCGATGCACTCACCGACGTGCTCGGGGATCTCGTCGAGACCGAGGAGGCATCGACCACTCGGTTGTTCGTGCGCCACGACGCCCTCAGCCGCTACGTCGGAACGCTCGTGACCCTTCCACGGGACAGGTTCAACGCCGATCTGAGGAAGCAGCTCCAGGAGCTGTTCCTGAGGACCTTCGGTGGCCACGCCATCGACTACCGATTGGCTCTCGGTGAATCCGGAGACGCCAGGATCCACTTCAGCGTGTGGGTCGACGAGGGGTCGCCGATCGACGTCGACATAGCGGAGCTCGAACGAACCGTCATCAGCATGGCGAGGAACTGGGACGACAGGGTCGTCGAGGAGCTCATGTCACGGGTCGACGAGGGAACCGCGAAGCGACTGGGTGGGGAGTGGGCGGGCCTCTTCCCGACCTACTACAAGACGTCCATGCCGATCGAGATCGCCGCGGGGGACATCCTCAAGCTCGAAAGCCTCACGAAGTCCGGGCAGGAGGTCGCCGTCGGCGTCCAGAACGAGGCGGCGTCGAGTGGCGCTGCGACGACGGACCGCTTGTCGCGCATCACGGTGTATCGATCCTCCGGGAAGTTGAACCTCTCGGAGATGATGCCCCTCATCGAGCATCTCGGGCTCGCCGTCGTCGAGGAGGTCCCGACGAGGCTGAAGAACGAGCAGGGGACGTTCATCCACGATTTCGGCGTCCTCACCAGGGACGGCGGACTGCTCGACGTCGACACGGATGGGCCGCGAATCGAGGCGGCAGTCGAGGCGGTCCTGAGGGGTGAAGCCGAGTCAGACAGCCTCCATCGCCTCCTCATCTCGAGCACACTCGACCACCAGGACCTGACCATCCTGCGCGCGTACCGTGCCTACTGGCGGTTGGTGACACCTGCATTCTCGGTTGGCTACGTCGACGACACCCTCGCTGCGCACCCGGAGGTCGCCGAGATGATCGTTCGGTTGTTCCAGGCACGGTTCTCAGCCGACCACGACGCCGACGTCGAACACGCGATCGTGACCTCCATCGTCAGGGCCCTCAACGACGTGTCGTCGCTCGACGAGGACCGCATCCTGCGCGGATTCCTCGACCTCATCAGGGCAACCGAGCGGACGAACTACCGGATCCCGGGCCGCACCACCCTGTCCCTCAAGTTCCGGTCCGGCATCATTCCGGACATGCCGGAACCAGCCCCACTCTTCGAGATCTACGTCTCGGGTCGCGACGTCGAGGGTGTCCACCTCCGTGGTGGCATGGTCGCCAGGGGAGGCATCCGCTGGTCCGATCGGCGTGAGGACTATCGGACAGAGGTGCTCGGGCTGATGAAGGCGCAGATGACCAAGAACGCCGTCATCGTGCCGACAGGGGCCAAAGGTGGCTTCGTGGTGAAGCGCCACGCCGATGCAGCTGGGCCGACCTACGACGAGGTTCGGGCCGCCTATTCGACCTTCATACGCGGTCTCCTCGACATCACCGACAATCGGGTCGGGGACTCGGTCGTGGAGCCGCATGACGTCGTACGCCACGACGACGACGATCCGTACCTCGTCGTTGCCGCAGACAAGGGAACTGCATCCTTTTCGGATACGGCAAACGCCTTGGCAGCCGAGTACGGCTTCTGGCTCGACGACGCCTTTGCCTCAGGGGGGTCAGCTGGCTACGACCACAAGGCACTCGGCATCACCGCCCGCGGGGCGTGGGAATCGGTTCGCCGCCACTTCTTCGACCTCGGTGTCGACGTCGATGCCGACCCGATCACTGCCGTCGGGATCGGCGACATGTCCGGGGACGTCTTCGGCAACGGGATGCTCCTGTCCAAGCACCTCAGGCTCGTCGCCGCATTCGACCACCGCCACATCTTCATCGACCCGGACCCGGATGGCGCCACGGCGTGGACCGAGCGAAATCGCCTTGCAGGCCTCGGGCGGTCCTCGTGGCAGGACTATGACCCGAACGTCATCTCCGACGGTGGCGGCGTGTTTCCCCGGTCCTTGAAGCGGATCGACCTGACCCCGGAGATGAGGAAAGTCCTTGGCACGGATGCCGAGTTCGCGACCCCCAACGAGTTGATTCGGATCATCCTCACGGCACCGGTCGACCTCCTGTGGAACGGAGGCATCGGCACCTATGTCAAGTCGAGGTACGAGACGAATGCCGAGGTGCAGGATCGATCCAACGACGCCGTGCGAGTCGACGCACGCGACCTCAGGTGCCGTGTCGTCGGCGAGGGCGGCAACCTCGGCTTCACCCAGCTCGGCCGTATCGAGTTCGACAACAACGGCGGCCGCATCTTCACGGACTTCATCGACAACTCTGGCGGCGTCCATGCCTCGGACAGGGAGGTCAACCTGAAGATCCTGCTGCGGATGGCCGAGGAAGCAGGCGAGATCACCAGATCCGAGCGCGACGAGATCATCGAGTCGGTCTCCGGCGATGTCGTGAGGGCCATCCTGTACGACAACTTCCTCCAAGCGCAGATGATCTCCCAGGAGGCCGAGAACTCCCAACGAACGATCGAGGCGTACATCGAGCTGACGGACCGCCTCGAACGCGAGGGACTCCTGACGAGGGACATCGAGTTCCTCCCGAGCACCGAGGACATGACCCAACGATCGCGCGAGGGCAAGGGCATGTCACGGCCCGAGATCGCGGTCCTCCTCGCCTACGCGAAGATGAGCCTGACCGAACATCTCAGGGTGTCGACCCTCCCCGATGACGAGCACTTCGTCCCTGACCTCCTCGCGTATTTTCCCCCGAGCATCGTCGAGCGCTTTGGGCACCTGATCCTCGACCACCCCCTCCGCCGAGAGCTGATCTCGACGATCGTGGCGAACCAGGTACTCAACTCCCAGGGCAGCACCTACTACTCGAGGATGCGCACCGTTTCGGGTTCGTCCGCTGCCATGATCGTGAGGGCCTACCGGATAGCCAGGGCCGTCACGGACGCGTCGAGCAGGTGGCTGGCGGTCGAGGAACTCGGTGCATCGGTGCGGCCCGAGACTGCCCGCATCATGCTCCAGGACATCGACCTGCTCGTGACCCTCGTGTCCCGTTGGTACCTCATGCAGAGCCAGACACTCAGCATCGACGAGGAGATCGCCGCTGCGAAAGAGGAGTTCGCAAGGCTCTCGGACGGGTTCCCCACACTCGGGCCCGCTGAGTGGCGCGAACCGTACGAGCGGGTCGCCTCGGACCTGGTGGCACAGGGGGTACCAGCCGACTTGGCGGTGCGGCACGCCTACCAGCGCGTCCTGCGGCGCGGACCTGACATCGTCGATCTCGCGAACCGCTTCGAGCGCGACGTGATGGAGGTCGCCGAGATCTACACCCAGGCGAGCCAGGAGTTCATGATCGGCTGGATCGAGCGCCAGATCCGCCTCCTTCCGGGAACCACCGCCTTCGATCGCCTTGCGATCGCCGCCCTGCGTGATGACCTCCAGATACTCCGGCGAGAGGTCGTCGCGGCGATCCTGGCCGAGGCGGACGGTTCGATCGATGCCTTCATCGAAGCCAACGACCGCGTCATGCCCCGCATCGAGCGGTGGCACCGATGGCTTGCGAGGGACGGGATCCTCGACGTATCCGCGGGCTTCATCGCGACCCGCCGACTCCACCAGATCCTCGTTCCCTGATCGCGGGCCGAGGCATGCCACCTGGGGACGGGATCAGGTTTACAAACGAACGTTCGTTTGATACCCTCCTGCCTCGAGGAGAGGAGGCACGTGGACCACGTGACACGACAACAGGCATTCGACGCGATCATCGCCGCTGACGAGAAGGTCGAACCCCGCGACTGGATGCCGGACGGTTACCGGGCGACGCTCATACGGCAGATGGCCCAGCACGCACACAGCGAGGTCATCGGCATGCAGCCTGAGGCGAACTGGATCACTCGCGCGCCGACCCTCCTTCGCAAGGCGATCCTCATGGCGAAGGTCCAGGACGAGGCGGGCCACGGCCTCTACCTCTACTCGGCCGCTGAGACGCTCGGCGTGTCGCGCGACGAGTTGCAGGACCTCCTCCACGCAGGCGAGCAGAAGTACTCGTCGATCTTCAACTATCCGACCCTGTCGTGGGCGGACATGGGAGCGATCGGCTGGCTCGTCGACGGTGCAGCCATCGTCAACCAGATCGTGCTCCAGGGAACGTCGTACGGGCCGTACTCGCGTGCGATGGTCAAGATCTGCAAGGAGGAGAGCTTCCATGCACGCCAGGGCTACTCGATCATGATGGCCCTCGCCAACGGAACCGACGAGCAGAAGGCGATGGCACAGGACGCGATCGATCGATGGTGGTGGCCCGCCCTGATGATGTTCGGTCCCCACGATTCGGAGTCTTCCCACACGGAGCAGTCGATGGCGTGGAAGGTCAAGCGCATCACAAACGACGACCTCCGTCAGATGTTCATCGACCAGACGGTGCCCCAGGCGCACTACCTCGGCTGCGTCATCCCCGATCCCGATCTGCGTTTCGATGAGGAGACGGGCCACTGGAACATCGGCGAGATCGACTGGGACGAGTTCTGGGCGACGATCAAGGGAAATGGCCGTCTCAACCGTGAACGGATCGCCCACAAGACACGGGCGTGGAACGACGGCGCATGGGTACGCGAGGCCGCAACGGCGTATGCAGCGAAGTCGAGTGCCCGACTGGAGGGGGTCGCATGAGCTACGACGTTCCCGTCGCCCCCGGTGACGAGCCCGTCGCCGTGCCGACCGGGGCCCACAAGGACCACGGGTGGCCCCTGTGGGAGGTGTTCGTTCGCGCCAAGCGCGGCCTCAGCCACACCCACGTCGGCTCGCTGCACGCCCCTGACGCCGAGACGGCGATCCAAAACGCGCGCGACGGCTACACGAGGCGAGCCGAGGGGGTCAGCGTCTGGGTCGTCCCATCGACCGAGATCCATGCGTCCGATGATCCGGACTCGATGTTCGCCCCGTTCGAGGACAAGCCGTACCGGCATCCGACGTTCTACGAGATCCCCGCTGAGGTCGGGCAGCTGTGAACACGGTCACGACGTCGACGGCACTCGGCACCTATCTCGTTCGACTGGCGGACGACAACCTGGTCATCGGCCAGCGCCTCGGTGAGTACATCTCGCACGCGCCAGAACTCGAGGAGGACCTCGCGATCGCCAACACCGGCCTCGACCACATCGGGATGGCGCGGCACCTCTACACCCTCGCCGGGGAGGTGGAAGGAGACGGTCGGAGCGAGGACGACTTTGCGATGTTCCGTTCCGAGCGAGAGTTCACGAACGTGCTGCTCGTCGAGCAACCGAACGTCGACTTCGGGTACCTCACGACCCGCCAGTTCTTCTTCGACGCGTATCAGGTTCCCTTGTGGCGGAACCTGAGCACCTCGACACACGACCAGCTCGCCGGCATCGCGGCAAAGGGCCTCAAGGAGGCGACCTACCACCTCCGTCGGTCGTCATCGTGGATGATCCGCCTCGGCGACGGCACGCCTGAGAGTCACCGGAGGGTCCAGGATTCGATCGACGGACTATGGCGCTTCACCGCGGAGCTGTGCGCGACAGACGATGTGGAGGCCGAGCTCGCGGATGGGGGAGTGGCTCCTCGATCGTCGGATCTTCTCGCGGATTGGGAACGAACCGTCGATGCCGTGTTCGAGGAGGCGACCCTGACCCGCAGCAGTGACGCCTTCCAGACGTCGGGAGGCAGGGTCGGGATGCACACCGAGTACCTCGGGCACCTCCTCGCCCAGCTGCAGTGGATGCAGCGCTCCCACCCGGGGTTGTCATGGTGACGGCCACGGTCGACGTCGCCGAGACCGCCCGGTTGCTGCTCGATCAGGTCACGGATCCCGAGATCCCCGTCCTCACGATCGCCGACATCGGCATTCTCCGGGGGGTCGACGTGGATCCCGACGGCCGCATCATCGTGACGATCACACCGACGTACTCCGGATGTCCCGCGATGGATGTCATCGCGCAGGACATCGTGACGCTCCTCGCGTCGGAAGGGTTCGAGGCATCCGTGGAGATGACGTTCACCCCTGCGTGGACGACCGAGTGGATGACGGACGAGGCCAAGCGCAAGCTCGCAGGGTTCGGTATCGCTCCACCGGGGTCCGTCATCGGGATCATCGATGAGGTCCTGTGCCCGAATTGCTCCGAAGCCACGGCTCGCATCGTCTCGGAGTACTCGTCGACGGCATGCAAGCGCATGCTCGTGTGCACGTCGTGCGGTGAGCCCTTCGACCAATTCAAGGCGATCTGATGGAAGCCGTCGAGTTCCACCCCCTCACGGTGCGTGCGGTCGATCGGTTGACAGACGATTCGGTGTGCGTCACGTTCGACGTTCCCGACGACCTGCGATCGCTGTACACCCATGTTCCCGGTCAGCACATGATCCTCAGGACGTCGATCGACGGTGCCGATGTCCGCAGGAGCTACTCGATCTGCTCACCCGCAGGCGGCACCGCCCTCCAGGTGGGTATCAAGCTGCTGCGCGGTGGAGCCTTCTCGACGTGGGCGAACAGCACGCTCGAGCCCGGCACGGTCATCGAAGCGACTCCACCGACGGGGGAGTTCGTGCATTCTCCGTCGCGGGCAGGCGTGCGGTCATACGGCGCGATCGCAGCGGGGAGCGGCATCACACCCGTGCTCTCGATCATCGCTTCCACACTCAGGGATGAGCCGGAGGCCACGTTCACCCTCGTGTATGGGAACCGCGAGGGTCGCTCGGTCATGTTCCTCGACGAGATCGACGCCCTCAAGGGCGCATATCCGGATCGCTTCATGGTCATGCACGTGTTGAGCAGGGAATCCCACATGGTCCCCCTGTTCGAGGGGCGCATCGACTCGGAGAAGCTCGGGCAGCTCTTCTCGACCGTCGTCGATCCGGGCGCGATCGACAGGTGGTTCCTGTGCGGTCCTCGCGGCATGGTCGAGGATGCCCGCCGGGCCCTCGAAGATCGCGGTGTCCCATCGGACGCCGTCCTCGACGAGCTGTTCTACGCAGGTGACGGGCCTCCGGTGATCGCGGAGGACGACGTCGTCGGTTCCACCGTGCGCTTCACGCTCCACGGGCGCACGTCGACGGTCGTCATCGATCCCCACGGCGCGCCCATCCTCGACCACGTTTTGTCGATACGGCCCGAAGGGCCGTTCTCGTGCCGGAGCGGGGCATGTGCGTCGTGCCGGGCACGGGTGATCGAGGGAGAGGTACGGATGGACAGGAACTGGAGCCTCAATGGTGAGGAAGTGGCGGGCGGTCACATCCTCACGTGCCAGTCCCATCCCGTGTCCGATGTCGTCGAGCTCACCTACGACGTATGAGCCGCCTCACGCGCGATGACATCGTGACCGGCGCAGGGCGGCGGTTCGCCACGCACGGGTACCACGGGACATCGATGAGGGACCTGGGGGACGATCTCGGGATCCTGGGCTCGTCGATCTATGCCCACGTCGGGGGGAAACAGGAGCTCCTCGTCGCCGTGATCGAGCGCGGCGCAGGCTTCTTCGATGCCGCCGCGGCCGGAGCGCTCGCGATGGGCGCCGAGCCACCTGAAACGCTACGACTGCTGATCGCGGCGCACATCGACGTCGTGCTCGACCATCGGCCCGAGGCACGAACGTACCTGTTCGAGACGAGTTTCCTCGACGAGGAGGAACGCAGCCGCGTCGCTCGCGCGCGCGACCGGTACGAGCAGGTATTCGTCGACGTGATCGCAGACGGAGTCGCGGATGGATTCTTCCCCATGCAGAGTGACGCCAGACTCGCGGCGGTCTACGTCCTGTCGATCCTCAATACGGTCGGCGGATGGTTCGACGAGTCCGGACGATTCGATAGGTCAGGGCTTGCCAACGACCTGCATACATTCGTGATGAGGGGCCTCGGCGGTTAGGGCCATCGTCAGCCCTGGGTCCCCGGAGCAGTCGACCGGTCCCCGGTGTCCACTGTGAGGTCGACCGTGAGCTCCTCCCCGCTGCTCAGGATCACCCTTGCGCTGTCGGCATTCGAAGCCTCTGGTCCTGCTGCGAGGAGGATCCGTCGCACGTCGGCGAGATGGGTCTCCATCTCCCTGCGATACCGATCGGACTCTGCTCGGATCTGTTTCGCCTCGGCGCGAGCAGCCTCGAGGACACGATCGGCCTCGGCTTCACGACGACGCGAGACCTCCTCGGCCTCACCGACGATCCGCTCCGCCTCTGCTCGAGCGCGCTCGGTGACCTGGGCCACCTCGTCGGCCCGGAGCTTCGCCTTCGCCTCGGCCTCTGCGATGATCGCGGCAGCAGCCCGCGAAGCGTCGGGACCCTCTCCGCGCCCTGCAGCTGCGGTCATGGCCGCGGCCTCGGCGCGTGCCTCGTCGATGATGAGCGCACGCGCCCTTCGGGCATCAGCGAGTTCGGAGTCGATCGAGGCCCTCAGGGCATCGATCTCGTCGGTCGCCTTGTCCGCCTTCCTCCCGGCGATGGCGAGCTGCTCCTCGATGCTCGAGACGTATGCGGCGGCATCATCGAGGAAGGCGTCGACCTCGGTGCGGTCGTAGCCGCGAAGGGATGTCGTGAAGCGTCGATCCTGGATCTTACGAGCGGATAGGTCCATCCCTGCCTCCGTGTGTGCCCCTCGTCACACGATACAGGATGGACCCCATGGTGGCGCGGAAAGACGAGCCGCACGGCTCGTCATGCGAATCGAGATGATCGCTCGTTTCAGCGCTTGTTCGTCCCGTAGGACATGTTCCGAATGCGCTGCTCGACGAGTGCGGCGTCGTCGTGGGTCGTGGAGCGGTTCAGGACCGACTTCATCCGGTCGTTCACCGCTTCGTCGTAGTCACGATCCTCCCGACGTTCGTCGGAGGTGTTGCGCCTGAACATCTTCATGGCGGCTTTATCGGCGTGGTCGGCTCGAGACTTGAGCGTTTGGGGCAGGAACGGCGTGCTATCGGTTGAAGAGGCCGAGGAGACGCTCCTTGAGGGATGTCACGTCGCTGTTGTCGGCCTTCGGCAGCTGGGTGCGGCGGTGCGCGTCACTCATGCCCCTATCGGACTTCGGGAGTGCGCCGCTGTTGCGTTGGTAGAACGACGGTGCGGTATTGACCGGCAGCTCGATGACCTCGGCGAGGAAATCTAGCTCCTCGTGCCTAGGGATCTGCTCGGCCGTTTCGTGCGTGGACATGTATTTCCCTTCAGAGAAGTCCGCGCCTCCCGTTTGTTCCAAGCCCAAGCACCAATGTACCGCCCGCTTCCGAGATGCCAAGAAGGGTTCCACTGGACGACGCGATGACTAGTGCACCGAATGTGTGTCCCTCCGACCTCACCATGTGGTCTCAGTACGGGGCAGGCCTCCGCCCGCAGTACCGTGGCCGGCATGCTGGCTACGCTTGCCGATGGAGGTGCCAGGGTGAAGTCGACGATGGCTGTGCTTGGGCGGACGATGGCCTTCGTCGAGGTCGGGGAAGGTAACCCCATCGTCTTCCTCCACGGCAATCCAACCTCGTCGTACCTGTGGCGCAACGTCATTCCCCATCTCGCCGATCGGTTCCGATGCGTCGCTCCCGACCTGATCGGCATGGGCGATTCGGACAAGCTCCCTCACTCCGATGAGTACTCGTACACATACGTCGAGCACCGAAAGTACCTCGACGGGCTGCTCGAGGCGCTCGACCTCGGGGATCGGGTCACGCTCGTCCTCCACGACTGGGGCAGCGGACTCGGGTTCGACTGGGCGCGCAGGAACGCCGATCGGGTGGCGGGCATCGCGTACATGGAGGCCATCGTGGCGCCGGTGACCTGGGAGGACTGGCCGGATGCGGCGCGCTCGATCTTCGAGGCCATGCGAAGCGACGCCGGAGAGGCCCTGGTGCTCGAAAGGAACCTGTTTGTGGAGCGGATCCTGCCCGCATCCATCATTCGGACTCTGACTGATGGGGAGATGGCCGCGTATCGAGCGCCCTTCGTCGAGCCCGGTGAGGCTCGACGCCCGATGCTCACCTGGCCGAGGCAGATCCCGATCGACGGCATTCCACAGGACGTCCACGACATCGTGGCCGAGTACTCGGCGTGGCTCACCGAGACCCCGATCCCAAAGCTGTTCATCAACGCCGAACCGGGAAGCATCCTGGTCGGGCGACAGCGCGAGATCGCACGAGGCTTCCCGAACCAGCGGGAGGTCACGGTCGCGGGGATGCACTTCATCCAGGAGGACTCACCCGACGAGATCGGTCGTGCCCTGGCGCAGTGGCGAGCTGACCTCGACTGACCGCGCAGCTGGGCCGGCGGCCTCGTTGCGTGCGTACCCCGCGATACTCGGGGATGATGACCGGCATCCCCGAACCGATCGCACGCGTGATCCGCGCAGCAATGCTCGACGTCGAGTTCTACAACGAGGCGGAGGCAGACACATCACTCACTCGCTCTGCCGCGATCGTCGTCCTGACGGCGACGGCCCTCGGTGGCGTCGGTTCAGCCTTCGCGACCGAGGTGAACGTCATCGCGGGCGCCTTCGCTGGCGCTGTCACGGGAGTGATCGGATGGCTCGTATGGTCGGCGATCGCCCTGTTGATCGGAAGCCGCCTGTTCGCAGGCACGTCCGACTTCGGCGAGATGGTGAGGGTCATCGGGTTCTCCTATGCACCGCTCGCGATCGGCGTGATCCCGTGGCTCGGGTTCGTTGGGGCGATCTGGGCACTCATAGCGGCGGTGATTGCGATCAGGGAGGGCATGGACTTCTCGACGGCGAAGGCGATCGCCACGATGGCCGTCGGATGGGGTGCGTGGCTCATCCTGACCCTCGTCGTCCAGGCAGTGCTCGACATCGAGATCAGTGGCGGATGGCCGCTCTGATCAGGATCGCCTGATCACACCGCCTCGGTCTCGCCCCGACGGCGTTCCCTCCAGTCCTGCCGCCACGATCGGTTCGAGCGCCAGAAGATCCACGATGCCATGCCGATGGGGATGGGCGGGAGCAGGCTCAATGCCCGAAACAGCAGGACGCCTGCCGCGATGAGGGCGGCATCAACGGGTTCGCCGGGATTCGTCGTCTGCCAACCGAGGGTCAGCAACCCGATCCAACCGAGGTCGACGAGACCCAGGCCACCGGGGCTGACAGGGATCATCACGAGGAACCGGCCCAGTGCGAAGGACAGGACGACCCAGGGGATCGGTATCTCGTCGGTCGTGATCCCGACCGCGTAGACGGATGCCGTGTACAGGCCTGCCATGGCGACATGGTTGCCGACGGTGGCTGCCGTGAGCGGAAGGGCCCTCGTCGAGATCACGCTCGTCAGGTCGGTGCGGAACTGCATGACCGCCGTGTAGGTGTCGGGCGGTTCCCTGCGCAGGACGGCAGAGATGCGAGCGACCACACGGTTGAGCCACCGGGCGATTCCCTGGGCGGCTGTCTCCGATCGGAGGAGGGTCACGACGAGCCAGATGGAGAATGCCACCCACACGGCGCCACCGATGCTGACGATCCACATCCACCCGAGAGCCTCGCCCGCGATGGCGATGGCGACGACCGCGAGCACGGGAAGTGCGATGCGCGCGTACCAGTCCCACACCCCAGCCGCCAGGAGTCCGGCCGACACGGAGTGCGGAGTGAAGCCCCATGACAGGTACATGGCGTAGTTGAGCCCGATGGCTATGGCACCACCGGATGGGAGGGAGTTGGTGACTGCTGTTCCCGTCATGTGGTTGGCAAAGGCCTCCCGGAATCTCAGCGTGTCGAGGACGGACATGAGCACGATCGGATAGGCGACGAGGAAGGCGACCGACACGATCGACAGGATGATCCACGCACCGGGGCTGATGTCGATGAGCACGTCGAGGATCGATCGGTAGTCGGAGAACTGCGGGACGACGAATCCGAAGACGATGACGAGGACTGCCACGGTTATCGCGACCGAGACCGCCCGCTTCCAGATCGGGGGAGGGGTCGTCGACGGGACCGGTGTGTCGTCCCCGAAGTCGGTGGGTGTCACGGGGACGCTCCCGCCAATCCGAGGAGCTCCTCACTCACCCGCCAGAGCCGCTCCGCCTGCTGGTCGTCACGAGCGTGGCGTGTGGAGCGGGCCTCCGTGCGGTCCTCGAAGTATCCGCCGTGCGGCTCCGGATCGTCGTCGGCGGTCGCGAGCCACGCGACCGTGTCGGCGCCTTCGGCAGGGGATCGCTGCCTCCAGGACGTGATCCTCCACGCGACCGAGGCGACGAGCGAGTCACCGTCCCTGCCGATCGATGTGCGCACCAGGCCAGGGTGCATCGAATAGCCGGATACCCCTTCGGGTCGGTGCCTGCGGTCGAATTCCCTGGCATGGAGGATGTTGGCGAGCTTCGAGACCCCGTACGCCCCCCTCATCGAATAGCGTCGTTCCCAGGTCAGGTCATCGAAGGGGATTCCTTCGCGTGCGTATCCGTGCCCTGACGATGCGACGTTGATGACGCGGCTCGGCGCGCAGGAGGCGAGCAAGGGGGTGAGCAAGTGGGTCAGGAGGAACGGACCGAGGTGGTTGGTTGCGAACGTACGCTCCACCCCATCGCGGGTGAGTTCCCTGCGTCCGAAGATGCCGCCTGCGTTGTTGATCAGGACGGCGAGGTCGGTTGCGCGGTCCGAGACCTGCTCCGCAAAGCCACGAATCGACTCGCGATCCTCGAGGTCGAGGAGCATCGCATCGACCCTTCCCCCGGACTCCGCCGCGATCTCGGCGGCAGCCCTCGTCCCACGCTCGGGATCACGAGCGGTGATGACGACGTGGGCTCCGGCACCGCTGAGGGCACCGGCCGTTGCCCGTCCGATTCCAGAGTTGCCGCCTGTCACGATGACGGTGCGTTCTTCGATGGACCAGCTCACGGTTGGGGAGCGTACCGGTGCCGTGTCGACCCGATCCCTCATGTCGCTCTCACGAAGTGTTCACGGCTCTCTCAGGTGCCGACCGTACGATGGGGCCGATGAGCGATGCCCCTTCCCGGATCCTCGTCGTCGAGGACGACGCTGCCGTTCGTGACGCACTCCAGCGCGCCCTGACCTTCGAGGGGTATGTGATCGACACGGCAACCGACGGTGCCGTCGCACTGTCCACGATCCGCTCCCAACCCATCGATCTCATCGTGCTCGATGTCATGATGCCCCATCTCGACGGAATCGAGACATGCCGACGCATCAGGGCATCCGGTGACACCGTTCCGATCCTGATGCTCACAGCGAAGGCTGCCGTGGGCGACAGGGTCGAGGGCCTCGATGCGGGAGCAGACGACTACCTGACGAAACCGTTCGCACTCGATGAGCTCCTCGCACGCGTCCGTGCGCTTCTGAGGAGGGCAGCAGGGGATGTGTCGTCCGTGATCGGTTTCGGCGATCTGATGATCGATCCCGCCGCACGTACAGCAACGAGAGGCGGACGGGACCTGAATCTCACGAAGACCGAGTTCGATCTCCTCGTGCTGTTGGCCAGGGCACCGGGCATCGTGCTTGACCGTGACACGCTCTACGAGGAGATCTGGGGGATCGACTTCCAGACGACCTCGAACTCGCTCGACGTGTACATCGGCTACCTCAGGCGGAAGACGGAGTCGGGTGGGGAACCCCGCATCATCCACACGGTGCGCGGGGTCGGGGTACGTGCTGCGAGCGAGCACATGACGATCCGCAGGCGCATCACGGTCGCCACCGCGGTGGCGGTTGGCGTCACGGTCGTCGTCGTCACCTTCGGTTCGTTCGTGGCGGCCCGCCAACAGATCCTCGACCCGATCGATGAGAGCCTGCTCGCCCGAGCCTCGATCATCGAGAGGGCTCCCGAGAGGGACTTTCCAGCCAACCTGTTCCGAGCTGGCGGGAGGGTGGGCGCCCTCCTCAGTCCTGGCCGCGTGGGCGAGTTCGACGCCGTCTACTACCAGATCATCCTGCCGGGCGGTTCGACGATCAACGTCGGTACCGATGCCCTCCAACTGCCGGTTCCGGAGCCCGAAGACGTCGGCGTTGGGGTCGCGGAGCTCCGTTCGATCTGGGTGGATGACGTGCACCTGAGGGTGGCCACCGTAGCTCGGTCAGGGTCCGGCGCCGTCGCACAGGTCGCACGCCCCCTCACCGAGGCGGACCAGACGCTTCGCCGGTTCTCCGGCATGCTCCTCGTCGGGGGGATCGCGGGAATCGGCCTTGCCATCGCGCTCGGGGCCCTCGTGTCTCGAACAGCCGTCAGGCCGATCGAGAGGCTCGAGGAGTCCGTCGGGGCGATCTCGGCCACGAGGCGGATGGGTGATCGACTCGAAACGCATGGTGACGACGAGGTGGCGTCCCTTGCACGGGCATTCAACCGACTTCTCGAGCAGCTTGAGGAGTCAAAGGCGCAGCAGGTGAGGCTGGTGCGCGATGCGGGGCACGAGCTCCGTACCCCGCTGACGGCCCTCCGAACGAACCTCGAGGTTCTCCAACGTCACGAAGTCGGCGAGGAGGAGCGGATGGCGATGATCGCCGCAGCCAATGCCGAGGTCGAGGAGCTCAGTTCCCTCGTGGTCGAGATCGTGGATCTCGCCACGGAAGGACGCGAACAGGGTCCGATGGAACGGGTTGCCCTCGCCGACGTCGTGGAGTCCGCGATCGAGCGATTCCGTCGTCGAACGGACCGGCCGATTGACCTCACGAGCGACGATTCGACGGTGATGGGTCGACGCGATGCCCTCGAACGCGCTGTTGTGAACCTCCTCACCAACGCAGGGATATGGTCGCCAGAGGACGGGATGATCGAGGTCGTCGTGGAGGATGGCAGGGTGACGGTCCGCGACGAGGGTCCAGGCTTCGACGAGGGAGATCTCCCTCACGTTTTCGAACGCTTCTACCGGTCCGATCGAGCCCGCACGAACCCCGGCTCGGGCCTCGGCCTCTCCATCGTCGAACAGGTCGCTACCGAACACAGAGGCTCTGTGTTCGCATCAAACCGCGCGGATCGCGACGGGGCCGAAGTCGGCTTCTCCATTCCTATCGCCCCGGTGTGAGTCTCACCGATCTCTCATGCCTCCCTCAGGTCACGCCCATACCCGCGCGCGATGCTCATGGTGCGAAGGGTGAAAGGAGCCAACCATGAAAACGATCCTCGCATCGCTCGCCGCAGCCGCAGTGCTGGTGGCAGGAGCGTTCATCGCATCGACCCTGGCTGATGCGCCGGCCGATGCGCAGGTAGCGCAGGAGCCGACCACGGAAACGACGGACACGACCGAACCCATCGGGCCACTCGTCGAGGTGCTCGACGGTTTGGTGGCAGACGGTGTCATCACACAGCCCCAGGCGGACGAGGTGCGCGAGCGACTCATCGCAGCCCACTCGGAGTGGAGGGCGGAACGTCGGGCACTGCGCGAGGAGAGGCGAGCCGATCGTGAAGAACGTCGTGAGGAGCGGATGGCCGATCGTGAGCTCATCCGGGGCTTCCTCGAGGACGACGTGATCGATCGGGACGAGCTCGCTCAGCTCGGGGACGACCACCCCTTCAACGATCCGGATGGACCATGGGCAGATTCCGCAAGTGACGGGCAGATCACCAGAGAGGAACTGGCAGCTGTCGGGCAGATGTGGCGTGAGCGCCGTGGCTGGGACGGCGATGGGGCAGGGAACGCCTGACGCTCCTCCCGACATCGAGGACGGATCCAGGACGCCCGTGTCAGGAGACCGGGCGTCCTGCGCGTCCGCTGCCGCTGATCGGCCGGGCGTCCTCGTCGGCCGGATTCCCTGCGTATCGTTCGGAGGGCCACGACGACGAGCTATTCGGGAGGACCGCAGGCGTGGAACGCCAGGCATTCCTGTCCGCGTTCCTCGCAGCGGTCGCGGCATGCGATCCTGCCGCCCTGGTTCGGGATCACCTCTCGGAACGAGCCGGACGGATCGTGATCGGGCGAGGCGACGACAGCCTTGGCTTCGACGTTCGCCCGAGCGAGGTCGTCGTAGTCGGAATCGGCAAGGCAGCGGTAGCGATGACCGGGGCGGTGTGCTCTGTAACGGGATCGACGCGAGGTGTCGTTGTCACCGACCATGCCTCGCCGAGTCCCCTACGGGTCATTCTCGGATCCCACCCAGTCCCCGGTGCGGCGAGCTTCGAAGCCGGTGAAGAGCTCGTTCGATTCCTCACCACGGTCGGCGTCGACGACCTCGTCATCTTCTGCGTGTCTGGCGGTGGTTCGGCGCTCGCCGAGGTTCCCGTTCCGGGTGTCTCGACCGACGACGTGATCGCGCTCAACGCGGCGTTGGTCACGAGCGGCCTCCCGATCGAGGACATGAACGAGGTGAGGGCGGCAGTGAGCTCCATCAAGGCGGGAGGCCTTCTGGACTCAACAGCGGCACGTCGGATGGTCACGCTCGTGCTGAGCGATCTGCCCCACGGTCCTGCCCCTGCAGTTGCTTCGGGGCCGTCCATACCGAGCGAGCTCGGAAGCCGCGCTGGCCAGATCCTCGAGCGCCAGCATCTGGGCGTGCCGGATTCGGTTCGGGCTGTCGTCCAACGGGGGCGCGACCGTGCCACGACGCCTCGTGAAGGGATCGTCGTCGTTGTCGGATCGCCTCGCACCGCTGCCGATGCCGCATCGGCCGAGCTCGAAGCCGGTGGGGCCGTCGTCGATCTCGTCGACGAGCCACTGGCAGGGAACATTCCCGAGGCATTGGATCGTTTCGTCGCCCGCATGGGGAACGGCCGCATCGTCGTGGCCGCGGGTGAGCCGACCATCGAGGTCGGGGGATCCGGCATCGGAGGGCGGAACCAGCACGCGGCGCTGCTCGCCGCGAAGATGCTCGAGGGCCGGGACGGGATGTTCGGCGCCTTTGCGACGGACGGGAGGGACGGTCCGACGTCGGCCGCCGGCGCGCTGGTAGACGGTGCCAGCAACGCACGAATGCGCGCCAGCGGCGTCGATCCCGATCGCGCCATTGCGTCCTTCGATTCCCACCGTGCCCTGGAGGCCTCAGGCGACCTCGTGGTGACCGGATCGACGGGGACGAACGTCGCGGACCTGTGGATCGGCGCCGTCACTCGATCGACGCGAGGAACTCCGTGATCGCTGCCTCGTAGGCATCCGGATCCAGGTTCCACGAGCGGGTGTGCCCGGCGTTCGTCGTCACGAGGGTGACGATGTCTGGGCGAAGATCCGCCATCTCGGCGCTCGTCGAATAGGGGACGGACAGATCCTCGGTTCCATGGAAGATCAGCATCGGTGCATGGATGTTGTTCGTCTGGTCGAGGTAGTCGGTCGCCGCCCAGTCGACGTCGAAGCGCCAGCTCGAGATCCACTTGGCGGCACTCGTGAGCACCTGGGGGAGTGTGACCGGCAGGAGCGGAAGCTCGGTCAGCGATCCGCGGTAATCGACGCTGTCGGAGAAGCTCAGCACAGGGGAGTCGAGGATCACTGCGCGCGTGAAGTTCCTGAGTGGCGATTGTGTCAGGTAGCTCGCGATCATGGATCCCGCGTACGAGTACCCGACGAGGATGTGGTCGATTGCCCCGTTCTCGTTCGCAAACCGAACCGCTCCTGCGATGTCGACCCAGTCCGTCTGCCCGTAAGTGTGGTATCCGGACGGATCCCTCGGCTGTCCGACGTCGTTGCGGTAATTGATGACGAGGATCGGATGTCCCAGTTCCCGGAGGATCGGGATGATGCGCAGCGACTCCTCGAGGGTGCCGCCCTTGCCGTGGACGACGATCGCCCACGTGTCGGAGGTGCCAGGGATGTACCACGCAGGGAAGGATCCGATGTCCGACCGATACGTGACCATCTCGACCTCGATACCGATGTCGTCGGGTTCCTGCCAGTAGTAGACATCGACCTTCACGTCGGTTCCGACGGGAGGCACGGTCTGACCGGACTCGAGCGATCGGAGGTCCTCGAGCCCCTGTCCGGTCTCTGTCGACGAGACGAGCCCTCCGGATCGTGCGTATCCGTCCTCCCAGAGCACGGCGCTTCGACCATCCTCTCCCGCCTGATCGGTCGACGACGAGCCGAGCAGCGTCACCGCCGAGGGATCCGAGGCGATGACCTCCCAATCGAGGCTCGCGGGCTCACTCGTGGGCGGTTCGAGAGCGCCAGACTCGATCTCACCCGAGTAGTACCACGCGACCACGAGGAAGAGGGCGAGGACGATCACACCCACGATGAGGAGGAGGCGAACCATGCCGCCGAGGAGTGACCCTCGCTTCAGGCGGGTGCGCGGCTCGCCCGGTGATGCCGTCTGACTGGTGCGCTTGCCCATGAAAGCCTCCGCAGTGCCTGGTCCTGCCACGCAGCGTAGTCCCTCAATGGCCAGCCATCGTGTTGGTCGCCCACCAACAGGTCCGCGCTCGAGCGCATCGGTACGATGCCCCGGTGACTCGGCGCTCCCGCATCGCCATCCTTCCCGTCGCCGGGCTCGCCATGGCCCTGGGCATCGGGGCGTGTTCCGGTGCCTCATACGGTGGCTACGGCGTCGGTGCGGCTTCTCCTGGGGGAGAGGGCACCGTGACGAACTACGGACCCGGCGCATTCAGCCAACCCGCGGCGAACCTCGATCCCGAGCACCTCGCACGTTTCCGGATCGGTGACGTGTTCTTCTCCGAGGAGTGGCTTCCGGCGGGACACACCGGTGCGGAACGTGACGGGCTCGGTCCCACCTACCTCGCAGCGTCGTGTGCTGGTTGTCATCCCGCTGACGGCAGGTCCGATGCACCTGCAACACCGGGTTCGTCGAGCCAACCCATCCTGCGGTTCGTCGACAGCGACACGTCGGCATCGCCCCTCGACGCGTACGGGTTCCAGCTCCAGACCCTGGCAATCGACGGCGTGCCGCCAGAGGCTCACCTCCAGGTGTCGTGGCGTGAGCTCCCCGCCGCCTATCCGGACGGCACTCGGTACTCGCTGCGTGAACCCATCATCGAGGTCGTGGGTGAGCAGTTCGGGTCACTCGATGGCGTCGTCGCGACCGGAGTGCGCGTGGGGCCTTCGCTCATCGGCCTCGGACTCCTCGAGGCGATCCCGGAATCGGCGATCAGCGCCGGTGCGGACCCTGGGGATCACGACGGAGACGGTGTCTCCGGAAGGATCAACGTGGTTACGACCGTCGACGGCGATGTTGCCATCGGCCGTTTCGGGCACAAGGCGAACGTCGCCACCATCGCCGATCAGACCGCGATCGCGTACCTCCTCGACCTCGGTGTGACGTCGCCCGGCTTCCCGGATGAGAACTGCCCGACGCCCCAGCTCATGTGCTCAGCTGCCGCGAACGGTGGTTCCCCTGAGATATCGGCCAACCGGTTCGCGGATGTCGTCGTCTACGCCAGCACGCTCGCCGTGCCAGGTCGCCCCTCCTCAGGGGATCAGGGCGTCCTCGAGGGAGAGCAGATCTTCACGGCGATCGGGTGCTCGACGTGCCATGTCGCTCGATGGGAGACGGGGGAGCACCCGATCGGCGCGCTGGCGAACCAGGTGATCTACCCGTACACCGACCTGCTGCTGCACGACATGGGACCCGGACTGTCCGACGGCCGAACAGACGAGCTCGCCGGGCCCCGTGAGTGGCGGACCTCACCTCTGTGGGGGCTCGGTCTCGTGCGGTCTGTCAACGCACGCGCAGGCTTCCTCCACGACGGGCGAGCGCGCACGATCGAGGAAGCGGTCCTGTGGCATGGCGGCGAGGGGCTGCGATCGCGTGACGCCTTCGTCTCGCTCTCGGCAGCAGACCGCGAACGGGTGATCCAGTTCCTCTCGTCCCTCTAGGTGTGACAACCGGGGACGTTGTCCCTGGGTTGGCGGTGTGGGTTGGCGGTGTGATTGGGTCTGCCCTCCGACGTTCCGGTGAGGGCGTTACCTTCCGGGGCATGGCTGGCCATCGGGACACCGGATACTCGTCGATGACGGGTCTCGGACGACACCTCGATCCTGGGCTCGCATCGAACCGAGTCGCGATCGGCGGCGGCGTCATGGCCTTCGTCGTCATGGCAGGGGTCTCGTTCGCAAGGGACGATGTGTCGCTGATCGGTGCCGTGTTCGCTGCCGTGGCGGTGTTCCTCGGTTGGGCGCTCGGACGTGAGCTCGAACCCGATCTGCCATCGATGGCGACGGTTGCGATGGTGATCAGCCTCGTCTTCACCGTGTTCGTCGTGCCGTCGGCTCTGGCCGTGGGTATCGCCCTCATCGCGATCCGTCTCGTCGCCGGGACGGTCGGGGCTCCCCTCAAGGCTTTCGACGTCCCCGTTCTCATCGGTATCGGGTTCCTCGCGGCCTCGAGCCCCGCCCTGTGGCTCGTGGGTCTGGCGGCAGGTGCGTGGGTCTGGGCAGCGCCCGAGGTCGGCCCCCTTCGGAGGGTCACGGTGGTGTGTTACTCCCTCGGCGTCGTCGGCGGCCTCGGTGTCGCGGCCTGGCGGGTCTGGGGTACGGGCGACATCTCATTCGAAGTCACACAGACGGCGTACGTCCTCGCCGCAGCGGCAGGGGCCGCGATGCTGATTGCCGCTCGCCGAATCCACGTCTCGTCCGTATGCGATGCGGGCGAATCCGTGATCGACAGGGAACGTGTACGCCTCGCAAGGATCACCGCAGGCTCGATACTCATGTGGGCGGCCATGGTCGGAGGAGTGGATGCATTCTGGTCTTTGGGCCCGCTCTTCGCCGCACTGGTCACCGCAGCCGTCTACCGCGTGTTCGTGCATCCTGCAGCGGCACCAAGCTGACCCTGAGGTGACTCAGGACGCGAACTGCACCCGTGCGAGGCTCGCGAGGATGGGGGTCACTGCCTCCCGGACGACCTCGACGTGTGCAGGATGGCTCCCATACGTCTGGTAGTCGGTGGTCGATGCGAACGTCGCGACGAGGCCGTAGTCCCAGCTCCCGTCGACGAGATCGAGGTCGTTCCCGTGGTGGAACGTGACGATCTCGGGGATCGCCGCAGGGAGCGTATCGAGAGCTCTCGAGAGCCTGTCCACGGCTTCGGGCAGTGTCGAATCGTGGAAGCGGAAGACGACGGCGTGGGTGATCATGCAGCGTCACCGGGGAATCCGCGAACCTTGGCGAGGGCGGATGGCACGGGTGATCCGAGGACCGTGGAGAGCTCGTGGGAGACGCCGATGAGCGCGGGAAGGGAGATGCCGTGCTCGAAGCCGGCCCGGTCGAGCATGTAGACGAGATCGTCCGTTGCGATGTTCCCCGTCGCCCCCGGTGCGAACGGGCATCCGCCGATGCCACCGACTGATGCATCGAGGACCGTGACCCCGCTCTGGATGGCCGCAAATGCGTTCGCGATGCCGGTGTTGCGGGTGTCGTGGAAGTGGACGCGCAGGGGGATGTTGCCGGTGACGTGGCGGACCGCTTCGATCCTCTCTGCGACCGACCAGGGATCTCCGACACCGATCGTGTCGGCCAGACCGATCTCGTCGACGCCGATCGCCGCGACACGCTCGGCGATGTCGACCACCCGGGCCATCGGGACCTCTCCCTCGAATGGGCATCCCCACGCCACGCCGATCACCGCGGACACCCGGACACCGTCTCCCCTGGCATCGGACACGAGGGACGACAGGACGTCGAGCGATTCGGCGGTGGTCGCGCCCTGATTCTTCCGATTGAACGTCTCCGTCGCCATGACCGGCATGTTGACCTCATCGACGCGGGTCGCCCGCGCCCGCTGCCACCCGCGCTCGTTCATCACCAGTCCGATGTACGAGACGTCGGGGGACGGTTCGATCCCCGCCATGACCGCCTCGGCGTCGGCCATCTGGGGGACATGGGCTGGGTGTGCGAACGAGACAGCCTCGATCCGACGGACACCCGAGGCGACGAGATGGTCGATGAGGCGCAGCTTCTCCTCCGTGGTGAGGATGTTCGCCTCGTTCTGGAGGCCGTCTCGCGGACCAACCTCGACGATCTCGATCCGGTCCCTCACGGTGTCCCTCCCATGGTCGACTCGCCCCCATCCCTGATCCGCCTCAGCGACCCGACGATACCGTCGGAGGGTCCGCGATCAGGACGCGCATGGACCGGTACGCTCCCGCCACGACGAGGAGACACTGCGCATGGCGGTCGATTCCAGGACTTTCAAGGATCTCATGGCCCGCGTCGCCCAGACGGTCACGATCGTGACCATCCCGAGCGACGAAGGACCCGCGGGTCTGACCGTGTCCGCGTTCACATCGGTGTCCGCAGAGCCCCCGATCGTCCTCGTGTGCATCGACAAGAAGGCGTCCACGCTCGAATACTTCCTCGACGGTCATGCGTTCACCGTGAACATCATGCCTCGCGGCACCGGCGACATCGCCATGCTGTTCGCGACGAGGGGAGCCGACCGGTTCGGCGCGGTGGGGTGGCATGACGTCGAAGGCTCGGGACCGATCCTCGACGGTGCCTTCGAGGCGATGGTGTGCCAGATCGTGGAACGGACAGAGATGGGCGATCACTGGGTCATCTACGGCGCCGTCGAGGAGGCATTCGGCCCAGCTGAGCTGTCGGCGAACGGCGCGGAGGACCCCCTCGTGTGGCTCCACAGGGGCTTCGTCCACACCGAACCCGACTGACGCCCGGATCGACGTCGGTCAGATTCCGCCCCTTCCGAGGTTGATCCAGGTCGTCTTCGTCTGGGTGTACTTGTCGATGGCCTGGAGGGACTTGTCCTTGCCTCCGAACCCAGACTCCTTGTAGCCCCCGAACGGCGCAACGATGCCCGACGTGTCGAAGTTGTTCACCCAGACGGTTCCTGCCCGCAGGTTCCGCGCGAGCGTGTGCGCCCGTCCGAGGTTGGACGTCCAGATGGCCGCCGACAAGCCATAGGTGGTGTCGTTCGCGATCCCAAGAGCGTGGTCGGCGTCGTCGAACGGGATGATCGAGAGGACAGGACCGAAGATCTCTTCGCGAGCGATGGTCATGTCGTTCGACACATCGGCGAACACCGTGGGCTCGACGAAGTACCCGCCCGTCTCCGTGCGAGTCCTGGCTCCACCCGCGACCAACGTGGCGCCCTCTCGCGTCCCAAGCTCGATGTACCCCATCACTCTCGTGAGCTGGTCCTCGCTGACGATCGGCCCTGCCTTCGTCGCGGGGTCCAGGGGGTCACCTGGCATCCAGGATGCGGAGCCCGCGGCGACACGCTCAACGACCTCGTCGTAGATCGGTCGCTCGACCATGAGCCGGGAACCGGCGATGCACATCTCGCCTGTGTTCCAGAAGATCGAGAAGCCGACGGCCGAGATCGCGAAGTCGAGATCGGGGGCATCCGCGAAGATGATGTTTGGCGTCTTTCCCCCCGTCTCTGCAGACACGCGTTTCATGTTCGAGGTGCCCGAGTAGGTCAGGAAGCGCTTGCCGACGGCGGTGGAACCCGTGAACGCGACCGCGTCGACGTCTGGGTGGACGCCGAGCGCCCTTCCCGCGGTCTCGCCGAAGCCGGGAACGACGTTGAGCACGCCAGGTGGGATACCGGCATCGAGCGCCAGTTCACCGATCCTCAGTGCGCTGAGGGGTGACTGCTCGGCAGGTTTGTGTACGACGCAGTTTCCTGCCATGAGGGCCGGTGCGAGCTTCCATGAGCTGATCATGAGGGGGAAGTTCCACGGCGTGACCGCCGCGACGACGCCGACCGGTTCCCTCGTGATGAGACCGAGCGCGTCCGGCCCCGTCGGCGCGATGTCGTCGTAGAGCTTGTCGGACGCCTCGCCGTACCACCGATACGTCATCATCGCCTGCTCGACATCGACCCTTCGCGAGTAGCGGACAGGTTTGCCCACGTCCAGCGTCTCGAGGAGCTGGAGCTCGGTCGCGTTCGCCTCGATCAGGTCGGCAAGGCGCATGAGTGCCTCGCCTCGCTCCCGTGGGGGCCTCCGCGACCATGCGTTGTCGTCGAACGCGCTCCTCGCGGCGCTCACCGCCGCATCGACGTCGACATCGTCGGCCTCGCTCACCTCGGTGATCACGTCGCCGGTCGCTGGATTGACCGTCGTGAACCGCTTCCCGCTCGCTGCCTCGCGCCATGTCCCTCCGATGAGCAGATCGCGCCTCGGCTCGATGGCGCCCGCGGCGCGTGTCCAGTCCCCGAGCGTCTCCACTTCAGCCCCTTTGCTCGTGTATCCGATGCCACCGCAGGTGGATGGTCGCATCCCTGTCGTTGCCGACGCCGAGGTCGGACAGCTCGAGGTCCACCGAGCCGTCATCGTTCGTGATCCAGCCGATGTGCCTCACTTGCGTGCCGCCGACCCAATCGGGGAAGAGGCTGAGGTCGACGTGGTGGTGTACCTGATCACCGATGATCTCGTAGGTCCCTGCGTACGACAGGTACCCGGCGGCGGCCGAGGCTCGCTCCATCGCAGTCGCCTCGTTGAAGCTTCGCGTACCGATCTCGGGCCGTCCCGCCCTCATGAGGGTCGCGACCATCCGGCCCTCATCCGTGTACGTGATGACCCCGGTCGCCTTGCCGCCGAACGGGCGCGTCTCTCTCCCACCGTTGAGTCTGACTGTCCAATCGACGAGTCTCCAGCTCCCTACGAGGTCATGCGCCTGCATCGGCTCCTCTCCTGACGATCGCGCGGTGCGGCCAGCCTAGATCGCCTCACGACGACAGGCCGGAGGTGCGCCTACCATCGGTCGCGCCAGGGGCTCTGACTGACGCCGGAGGCAGCGTGAAACCGAGAGCGATCCTTCTCATCGTCGTCGCGTTCGCACTCGGTGCACTCGCGGCCGGAAGCATCGGCGTGCGGGTCATCCGTGAGGTGCGAACGGCCGAGGATGCGACCTCGCTGCCACCATCAGCGACGTCGACCACACAACCCCAGGACCCCGTCGCCTTCCGGGTCAGCCCGACCGAGACGATCATCGGTTCCGCCGCCCTCGTGCCCACAGGGCTCGAGAGTTCCGGTTCCACCGTCGCGATCAGCTATGAGCTCGTGACACTCGCACCCCACGCCGGGGTCGAACCGTTCCCGACGTTCGGCGGCGGTTCGGCGACCGTTACCGACAGCGGGGATCTCGACCACGTGTATCCGCGCGGTTGGTCAATCGAGACCGCGCAGGGCTCATACCCCGGAGGCCCTACGAACCCGACGACGCGCGTCGCCCGCTTCGATGTCGGACAGGGGTTCGCGCTCGGAGATATCACAGCTGTTCGGATCACCGACGCCGTTGCCCTGTTCCCGCTGGTCGTTCCATTCACCCTCTCGCAGGACCAGCCGCGCCTCGAGGTGGCCGCTGGCATCACCGTGGAGCTGCTCAACGTCTCGGATCAGGGTTCAACGACGATCGTCCAAGTGTCCGTTTCGATCGATCCTTCGGTGGTCGACTCGGTCTTCATCGATGGTGACGGTTCCGGGTGGCGTTCGGCCGTGCGGGAGGCGGAGGGTCGACCGCGGTTCAACCTCACGTGGGTCGACGGAGAGATCCCAGAGGACATCCCACTCGTCCTGGATGCCGCCCTGTGGGTTCCGCTGTCGGGAGAGTTCAACGTGTCAGTGGAGGGTGTGCGATGAGCGACGGCACTCCGAACCCTGACTTTCACGACCTGATGCGCTCTCCATACGATCCAGACCCCGACGACCCCGTCGGATCGAGTGGGGAGGGCGAGTCCGAGCTGCCGTGGATGCCTGCGGTGGTCGCGGCGGCAATGGGGGCACTCCTCGTCGGTGCGTTCGTCGTGTACGCGGTGGTGGCCGGTCCTGTTGAGGATGAGGTGCTGGCTGACGAGACAACGACGACGACGACGCTGCCCTCCGTTCCCGTCGAGGCCACGGGCTTCCCGGATGGTTTCGTGGCTGTCACCGACCAGATCGGTGCACGGGTCGTGGCGACCGACTCATCGACCGGTGCCGTGACGGTCGCCGTGTCGACCGCCGTCGCCGGGAACCTCGACCCCGCGGAGGTGGAGCCACTCGACGTCGCGTTCTGGGTCCTCGGCGAAAGAGACACCGCCTTGTTCTCTCCCATGGTCCGCCAATACGCCACCATCGGCGCGCTCGGCAACGTCACCGTGGAGTTCCCACCTCAGATCTCACTCGACGGATTCGAGCTGACTCCGCATCTCGCCTCCAGCACATCGACGTCCCGCACACAGACCCTCGACCTCGACGCAACCGTACCCCAGATCCTCGCAGGGATGATGATCGACTTTGGGGACGGCAGGGTCGTCGTCATCGACGAGCTCACGATCGGCAATGGGTGGGGTTGGGTCGAGTGGTCGACCCTGGGTGGAGCTGTCGCGACCGTCGACATCGTCATTACGTTCGAGGGGACGGACGACCCGGGATCCGACGTGATCGATCCAACGCGGCTCGCGTCGGCGCACCTGCAACCTTCTGGGTTCGCGGGCGTCGTGGTGCCGCCCCCTCTCTACGGGTTCACGGGCTCAGGCTCCCTCGTGCGCGTCGGTGAGCCGCTCACATCGATGAACTCGCCGACCGCGATCACCGTCGACGTCACGGCCACCGTGCCGGACTCCGTCGTGCTGGGAAGTCCTATACCCCTCACTCCGGCGGGCTGAGCCGCTCGGTAGGCTTGACGCACATGGGCCTACAGGACCACATCACCAGCGAAGCCGAGGAGATGTATCTCATCACGGTCGCTCGCGCGGTCGAGGACGGGGATGGACCTCCCGTTCCCCTGTCGTCTGTCGCTCGGGTACTCCATGTCTCGTCGGTGTCGGCGAACCAGATGGTGAAGAAGCTCGAGACACTCGGGCTGGTCACCTACACGCCGTACAAGGGGGTGAGCCTCACGCTCGAAGGCGAACGTCGCGCCAACGCCGTGCTTCGAAGCAGACGATTGTGGTCCGTGTTCCTCGTCGAGCACCTCGGGCTCTCGGTAGATAGAGCCGACGAGGTTGCGTGCGAGATGGAACATGTCACGCCCGCCGAGATCGCGGATCGGTTGAGCGGCTTCCTCGGCGACCCCCTGTTCGGACCGCAGGGCAAGGCGATCCCGCCGGGTATGGGCGGATCCGTCGAGGGGGCCCTCAGGCAACTCCGAGACGTACCGACTGGGGCGATGGCACGCATCGTGAAGGTCGACGGACACTTCGCCTCCTTCCTTGCGTCGCAGGGAGTCACCGAGGGTGTCGATGTGCGTGTCCTCGCCGCAGGATCGGATGGCTCCGTCCTCGTGGCATCAGACGATCGAACGGTCGAACTCGCTGCAGAGGTCGCCTCGACCCTCGGCGTGTCCCTCTGAGGCACAGCGTGACGTGAACCCGTAGTCTTTGCGTACCGCGAGCGATGGAGGCGACGAGACGTGTTCGAAGAGGCGGGCCTTGCCGTACAAGGAGCACTCGACGCTGGCGCGACCTACGCCGACGCCAGGGTCGTCGTGACGCGATCAGAGACGATCAACGTCCAGAACGAGAACCTCGACAACTACGACCGCTCCGAGCACGCGGGCGTCGGCGTTCGCGCCCTGATCGGATCGTCGTGGGGATTCGCCGCAACGGCAGACCTCACGCCTGCCTCCGTGCGTGCGGCGGGTGAGCGTGCATCGGCCATCGCGAAGGCATCGGCGCTCGTGCCGGGACCCCGCATGGAGTTCGCGGACGTTCCTGTCCACCAGACGTCGTGGTCCACACCGGTCGTGGAGGACCCCTTCGCGGTCGCAACGTCGGACAAGGTCGATCTGCTCGTGGGGGTCACCGCAACCATGCGGGCCGTCGAGGGGGTCGCGATCGCGACCGGCACCCTGGCATTCTGGGACACGAACAAGTGGTTCGTGTCGTCCCAGGGTCACAGGATCCACCAACACATCGTCGAGTCCGGCGGCGGCTACGACGCGACGGCAATCGGGGAGTCCGAGACCCAGCGTCGGTCGTACCCGCAGAGCTTCGGGCAGTACGAGACGGGCGGGTACGAGGTCATCCGTTCCTGGAACTACGCAGACCATGCGGCACGGATCGCGGAGGAGGCCGTGGCCCTCCTCGGTGCGCCAGAGATGGAGGAACGGGAGACGAACCTGATCCTCGAGGGTTCACAACTCGCACTCCAGATCCACGAGTCGGTCGGTCACGCCATCGAACTCGACAGGATCCTCGGATGGGAGGCGGCGTTCGCCGGAACGAGCCATCTCGAGCTCGCTCGGCTCAACGAGCACAGATACGGATCCGACCTCATGAACATCACCGCCGACGCCACGCTGCCAGGTGCCCTCGGATCCTTCGGCTACGACGACGAGGGGACACCCGCCCAGCGGGTCGACATCGTCAAGGACGGCTTGTGGGTCGGAGTGCTGTCGGGCCGCGACTCCGCCGCCATTGCAGGGCTTCCACCCGGTGGCATGGTTCGTGGGGACGGGTACAACAGGCTCCCCATGGTGCGCATGACAAACGTCGGGTTGCTGCCAGGCACAGGGACGCTTGCCGATATCGTCGCCGATACCGACGACGGCGTCTACATGGCGACCAACCGCTCATGGTCGATCGACGACAAGCGGCTCAACTTCCAGTTCGGCTGCGAGATCGCATGGGAGATCAAGGACGGCGAGTTCGGACGGATGCTGAAGAACCCGACATACACGGGAATCACGCCTCAGTTCTGGGGTTCCCTCGATCGACTCGCCGGCGCGCCGGAGTGGATCCACTGGGGAACGCCGAACTGCGGGAAGGGGCAACCGATGCAGGTCGCCCACACGGGACACAGCGCATCGCCCGGCAGGTTCGCGAACGTGCGTGTGGGGGTGAAGGGATGACACAGCACACGGATCTCGCAGAGCTCGTCCTCGACCTCGTCGCCGGCCGCGCCGACGCCGAGGTGCTGGTCGACGTCGGCACCTCGTCCCTCACCAGGTTCGCGAACTCATTCATCCACCAGAACGTGTCAGAGGACGTGACCGAGGTCATGCTGAGGGTCGCGACGGCAGATGGGCGCGTTGCGTCGAGCACGTCGACCGTGCCGACCAGGGACGCGCTCTCACGATTCGTCGACGACACCCTCGAGGTGGCCGGCCAGCAACCCGTCGACAAGGACTGGCCGGGCTTCGGCGGACCTGTTGCCGGCAACGACGTCGATCACTGGGACGAGGCCACGGCGTCGGCCGACCCGACGGACCGAGCCCAGGTCGTCAAGGCGTTCGTCGACGCAGGAGGCGGCCTCCTCGCAGCCGGATACTGCGAGACGGTCGCCAGGAACCATGCGTACTCCAACACCGAGGGCAGGTCAGCAACCGCCCGCTACACGACAGCGGTCCTCGACGGCATCCACCAGACCGAACGCTCGGCGGGGTCGGGCCACACGGCTGGCAAGTCGTTGTCGGCCCTCGAAGCGCACGAGACGGGCGCTGGCGCCGCCAAACGTGCACGGGACAGCGTCGACGCATTCGATGCGAAGCCGGGCGAGTACGAGGTCGTCTTGTCGCCCGAGTGCCTCGCCACGATCGCCGTCTTCGTCGATGTCTACGGATTCAACGCGAAGGTCGCGCAGGAGGGCATGTCGTTCGCCGACGTCGGGACGCAGCAGTTCGACGCATCGGTGAACCTGTGGGATGACGCGACGGATCCGAGGGCCCTCTATGTCGGGTTCGACACCGAGGGTACGCCCAAGGGCAAGCTGGACATGGTGAGAGCAGGCACGACGGCGGGTCTCCTCCACAACCGGCGCACCGCCGCCAAGGCGGGAGTCGAATCGACAGGCCATGCGGCACCCGGGTCCGACGTCTGGGGTCCGTTCGCCATGAACATGTTCGTGGGCGGCGGCACCACCGATGTCGACGATCTCATCGGAGGCGTCGACCGGGGCATCTACGTCTCGACGTTCAACTACTGCAGGGTCCTCGATCCGAAGTCGCTCGTCGTGACCGGCCTCACGAGGAACGGGACGTTCATGATCGAGAACGGCAGGATCACCGATCCCGTGTCGAACATGCGGTTCACACAATCGTTCATCGCGGCCCTGGGACCTGGAAGGGTCCTCGGGATCGGCAACGACGCACGGTTCGCAGACTCCGAGTTCGGTCCCCTCATCGTCCACGCACCGTCGATGCGGCTCGCGTCATGGAACTTCACCGGCGGCGCGGCGGGTTGATGGGCATCCTCGGCGACTCGGTCGCTGCCGCGGTCTTCACGGATCGGGAAGTCGCAGACGAGGGTTGGGCTGCACTCGCCGAGGCGGGTATCCCTTCGACGGTCGTCACCGATCCCGGAATCCTCGGATCCTTCTCGATCGAGATCGTCGTGCACAGGGACGACCTTGCGGAGGCTCAACGCGTCCTGGCGCCGATCGTCCGTCGATCCAGGTGAGCCGTCGAAGCCCGTGACGCGACGGACGCCGCCTGTGGTGGCGGCGTCCGGTGACGATGGAAGGTGCGGTGTGGGTCAGGCGTCCGCTTGCTCACTTGCGGCGTCTTCATCCTGGGCGATCTCCTCGCGGATCGCGTCCATGTCGAGCGCCTTGATCTGGCCGATGAGGTCCTCGAGTGCCTCCTCGGGAAGGGCACCTGGCTGGCTGAAGATGCCGATCTGATCCCGAAAGGCGACGAGCGTCGGAATCGAGCGGATGCCGAAACTGGCGGCGAGCTCCTGTTCGGCTTCGGTGTCGACCTTCGCGAAGGCGATCTTCAGGTCGCCATCGACATGGCGCTCGGAGACCTTCTCGTAGGTCGGGCCGAACATGCGGCACGGGCCACACCATTCTGCCCAGAAGTCGATGAGGACGATGTCGTTGTCCTCGATGGTGTCGTGGATCGTTTCCTTCGTGATGTCGATCGTCGCCATGGCCTTCGTGCTCCAGATGCTCGCTTTCGTTTCAGCCGGAACGCTACCGACCCGTGGCGTATTCCGGGCATGGACAGCGTGTGACCCCTCCGTACACTCCCGGCCGTGAACGCATCGGCGCCCCTCATCAACCTCGACGGCGTGTCCGTTCGCGCAGGCTCCGTCCACATCCTCAAGGATGTGGACCTCGTCGTGGCTCCCGGTGAATCCGTCGGTGTCTTCGGCTCGAACGGCGCGGGGAAGACGACGCTGCTCCGCCTGATCGCGACGCTGATCAGGCCGGCGTCAGGCCGAGGATCCGTGCTCGGTGCGGGAATCGGGTCCGAGGAACGGTACGCGGTGCGTCCGAGGATCGGGTACATCGGCCACGTCCCCGGCCTGTATCCCGAGATGACCCTCGGCGAGAACCTGGCATTCATAGCAGATGCCCGCGGCATCGATCGTCGCGAGGCACGCGACGCGCTCGGCGCGGTCGGACTCATCGGCGCGCATGACCGCATCACCGACCGGTGCAGCCACGGGATGCAGCGCAGGGCCGAGTTCGCGCGAGTCATCATGACCGGACCCGAGCTCCTGCTCCTCGATGAACCGCACTCGGCGCTCGACTCGGACGCGATCGAGCTCGTCGATGCCCTGGTGGCCCGAACGGTCGAGCGCGGAGGGGGAGCGATCCTGGTCTCCCACGACAGGGAACGCGTTGCCGGGATCGCCGAGCGCTCCGTCGAGATCATCGGAGGCACGATCGCGTGACAGGGTTCTGGAACCAGGTGGTGACGATCGCCCGTCGTGACCTCGTCAGGGAGCGTCGCTCGGGCGAGGTGGTGTGGGTCACCATTCCCTTCGGAGCGATCGCCTTGCTCCTGATCCCGCTGGCGATCGGCACCGACGCCCCCATGCTCCGAAGGATCGGACCAGGGCTGTTCTGGGTCGTCGTGATGCTCTTCGGTGTCCTGATCGCCATCCGCCAGACGAACGCAGAGACCCTCGCACAGCGGGACCAGATCGCCCTCACCGGCGTCGATCCTGCCGCGGTCTATGTGGGGAGGGCGGCGGCGAGCTTCATCCTCCTGCTCGTGTTCCAGGCGGTCGTTGGCGTCGTGGCGGTTGTCCTCTACGACATCGAGGTCGAAGGCGTGATCGCGCTTCCCGTCACCTTCCTCGTCGTGGGTGCGGGCCTTGCCCTGCTCGGGACCCTCGCGGCCGGCATCGTATCGAGTGGCTCCAGCGCCACCGCGTTGGTCCCCCTCGTGGTCGCTCCGCTCTCGGTGCCCCTCCTCATCGGGGCGACCCAGGCGTTGGAGGCCTTACAGTTCGGCGGCAGTAGCCTTGCGTGGATGCTGATGATGATCGTCACCGTCCTCGTGCTGGCGATCGCAGGGGTGCTCACCGCCCGACCGCTCCAGGAGACCGGATGACCGACCGGCAGCAGCAGCCCACGACGTGGCCGTGGATCGTCATGGCGATCGCAGGTCTCGTGACGTTCGTCGCATCGATGACCGTCGGACCGGACGCCATCCAGGGGCAGCTCTCACGAATCATGTACGTCCATGTCCCCGCCGCGTGGCTTGCATACCTCGCCTTTTTCGTGACGATGGGCGCATCCGCCATGTACCTGGTGAAACGGGACCTCGCATGGGACCGCAGGGCCCTCGCATCGGCCGAGATCGGCGTCTTGTTCACCGGCCTCGCGATCGGGCTCGGGATGATCTGGGCGAAACCGACGTGGGGAGTGTGGTGGACGTGGGACGCACGCCTGACCCTCACCGCGATCATGTTCTTCGTCTACCTCGGGTACCTCGCGCTTCGCCGGACCACGGACGACCTCGAGACCCGAGCGAGGCGGTCGGCGATCCTGGGTGTGCTTGCCGTCGTCCAGGTGCCCCTCGTCCACTTCTCGGTCATCTGGTGGCGCACCCTCCACCAGCCGCCGACCCTGCTCGCACCAGACCCCATCGACATGGACACGTCGATGCTCGTCACCCTGCTCATCGCCGTGGTCGCGTTCACCGTCATGTATGTCGCCATGATGTTCAAGCGCATCGAGCTCGCCGTGCTCGAGGACCAGGTGCTCGTCGCCGAGCAGCTCGACGACTCTGTCACTGCAGGCGGGGCGGTCACGGCGCCATCGCTCGACGGAGGTTTCGAGTGAGTGCCGCCGAGCAGTGGAACTGGGTCCTCCTCGCATACGGGTTCGCTTACGTGACCCTCGTGCTCTACGTCACCTCGATCGCCGTGCGCATAACGAGGGCACGGCGCAGGGTCGGTGACGAGTCGTGAAGCGGTACGCCAAGTTCGTGATACCCGCTGTGGTCCTCGTCGGCGTCCTCGTTGTGCTCATGGTGAACCTGAGCTCGGCGCTCGTCTACTTCAACACACCATCGGAGGTCCTCGCCAGAGACGGGGGAGAGGCACGGCTGCGGCTCGGTGGCAGGGTCGTGCCTGGCAGCGTCGTCGCCGGGGACGCCACCGTCACGTTCGTCGTCGAGGACTGCGATGCCACGGTGACCGTCATCCACACCGGGGTCCCCCCTCAGTTGTTCCAGGAAGGGATCGGCGTGGTCCTCGAAGGTGAGTGGACAGGGGACGCCTTCGAGTCGGACACGATGCTCGTCAAGCACGACGAGCAATATCGCACCGACTACGAGGACTACGACGAGGACAAGCACGCCTGTTCGACAGCGTGATCGCAACCCTCGGAACGCTCGCCATCCTCGTCGCCCTCGGAGCGGCCGCCTCGATCGTCGTCATCGGCGTGGTCAACGCCAGGGGCGGCGGCCAGAGATCCGCACTCACGGTTCCCGTCGGCATCTTCGCGATCAGCGCGTTCGCCTCCTTCGTCCTGCTCGAGACAGCGATCGTGACCCACGAGTTCTCCATCGCATACGTCGCGAACAACACCGCAACGACCACGCCGGTGGTGTTCCTCCTCGCGGCAGGATGGGCCGCCCTCGAGGGCTCCATCGTCCTGTGGGGCCTGATGCTCGCCCTGTTCACCTTCCTCGTCTGGCGAAGGCTCTCAGATACCGACCACCTCGGAGTCGCCGCACTCGCGGTGATGGGGGCGGTATCGGTGTTCTGGTTTGGACTGATGGCGACGGTCGGGAACCCGTTCGCCGTGTGCACGGAGGCCGTGGGCGGCTTCTGCGCAGAGACGTCCTGGTGGCCGCTCGCCGAAGTGATGGCACCGACGGATGGGCGGGGGCCGAACCCCCTCCTCCAGAACCACATCCTCATGGCCATCCATCCCCCGATGCTGTATGTCGGCTACGTCGGCATGACGGTTCCGTTCGCGTTCGCCATCGCCGCCCTCGCCCGTGGCAACGTCGGGCGCGACTGGCTCGATCGCTCGCATCGCTGGACGCTCACCGCGTGGGTGTTCCTCACCTTCGGTATCGTCCTCGGCGGCTGGTGGAGCTACGAGGTGCTCGGATGGGGTGGCTACTGGGCATGGGATCCCGTCGAGAACGCTGCCCTCCTCCCGTGGCTTGCCGCAACGGCGTTCCTGCATTCGGCTGTCGTCCAACGAAGGCGCGGGATGCTCCAGGCGTGGAACTTCGTATTGGTGATCGCGACCTTCTCGCTGACCATCCTCGGCACGTTCCTCACCCGATCAGGAATCATCGCCTCGGTGCACGCCTTCACCCAGTCGACGATCGGGCCCGTGCTCCTCGGCTTCCTCGCGGTTGTCGTGATCGGTTCGCTCGGGCTCTTCGCCTTGAGGGCCCGCGAGGTCTCGCAGGCTCCCCGACTCGATTCGCTGTCATCGCGCGAGGGGTACATCCTCGCAAACAACCTGCTCCTCACGGTATTCACCTTCGCCATTCTGTTCGGAACCATGTATCCGCTGATCGTCGAGTCCTTCACGGGTGACGAGGTCGCGGTTGGCAGGCCGTTCTTCGACCGCGCTGCAGTGCCCTTGTCCCTCCTTCTCCTGCTGTTCATCGGCCTCGGAGCCGTTGCACCCTGGCGCGTCGCGTCCCGCGACGTGATGTGGCGACGGCTGCGCTCACCGATCGCAGCAGGGTCGGTCGCCGCTGCGGTCGTCGTGGTCCTCGGGGTGAGGTCGGTCGCGGTCGTCATCACGATCGGACTCGCCGTCTTCGTCGCAGGTGCGATCGGGTTGCGGTTCGTGTCGGTGGTGTCGGCAAGGCCAGAGGGGAGCGGTGTCGCCGCTCGCAAGGTCCTCCGGGGCGATCCCGGGTACTGGGGTGGCCAGATCGCCCACATCGGGGTCGCCCTGATGGCGATCAGCCTTGCCACCACGAACGGGCTGGCGATTCGCGAGACCGTCACCATCGAACGGGGCGGCACGGCTGTCGTCGGCTCGTACTGCCTTTCCTACATCGAGCCATTCGCCGTCAGCGAGCCGAATCGGGAAGTCACAGGCGTTCGCATCGCCGTCCTCGATCGTTCGTGCTCGGAGGTGCGCAAGGTGCTCGAGCCCCGCATCAACGCGTATCCAGGAACGTCCCAACCGATCGGCACGCCGTCTGTGTGGACGGGCCTGGTCGATGACGTGTACCTCGGGATCGCCGGAGGCAGCGCGAGTTCCGTGAACCTCAACGTCTTCATCTTCCCGTTCCAGTGGATGCTGTGGGCAGGTGGAATCGTCGTTGTGCTCGGTGGCCTCTTCGCTTTGGTGCCGAGGCCGTCGAGGACGGTTCCGGCGCAGGCTCCCTCGATCGGATCGGAGTTGGGTTCCTCCGATGTCTGAGCGTTCCCGTTCCCTCGTTGCGATCGCCGTCTCCTTGGCCGCGATCGCCGTGGTCGTCGTGGGGATCGTGTCTGCTCCGACGACGGAACAGACGCCGGCCGAGCGGGTCGATTCCCTCTCCGCGTTGATCAAATGCCCGTTCTGTAACGGTGAGTCCCTCGCCGATTCCGGATCCGGTGTGGCTGCCGATTACCGGGCGCTCATCGCGCAGAAGGTCGACGACGGATACACGGACCGTGAGATCCTCGACGAATTCGCCGAGAGATTCGGGCCATCGTTCGTCCTCGACGGCTCCACGAGCCGATGGTCGATCCTGTTGTGGATCGTGCCCCTCGCGATCCTGGTCGGGGGCGGCGTCGCGATCGGCGCCATGAGGTCGTCAGCGGCGCGCCGGGAGGTGGACGCACCGTGAACGAACCGGCAGGACGCCGCGAGCAGATCGAGCTGATCACCGAGGAGCTCGCGGAGCTCGACCAGCAGCTGGCAGCGGGTGACATCGACGAGGAGACCGCGAGCATCCTTACAGCGCGCTACCGCTCCCAGATCGCCGATCTCGAAGGAATCGTCGATGCGCAGGGAACCGCCGACACCAGTGAACACGACGACGTTGATGCTCCGAACCGAAAGCGCGTGTCGGGTCGGGCCCTCGTCGGTGCGGCGATCACCGGGCTCGCCATCATCACGATCGCCGTGTTCGCGGCGGTCTCACTCGATGAGCGAGACACGGCCGGTGCTGAGGGCGTCGCCGGTGACGTGCTCTCAGGGGGAGCGCCGATCGACCTGGCAACGGTCACCGACGAGCAGATGGAGCAGGTCGTGGCATCGAATCCCGACGTCGTCGGAATGCGCCTCGCGCTCGCTCGTCGGTACTTCGAGGCAGGCACGTTCGACAAGGCTCTCGACCACTACTTCGAAGTCCTCGAACGGGAGTCACATCCGGAGGCGCTCGCGAACATCGGTTGGATGACATATCTGTCGGACCGCCCTGACGTTGCCGTCGGGTATCTGGAGGCCGCGCTCGAACGCGATCCCGAGTATCTGCCTGCGCAGTGGTTCATCGCGAACGTGTACTCGACGCTCGGTCGCATCGATGAGGCTGTCGTGTTCCTCGTCAACATCATCGGGAGCGATGACGTCCCCGCAGAGATCAAGGACAACGCGACGATCCTCCTCGACCAGATCGCGGCAGGGTCGTGACTCCCGAACGTGGATCCGGTGGCAACCGCGTCGTGTGGGTCGTCGTGGTCGCATCGGTCGGATTCCTCATCCTCGCTGTCGCGTTTCGCGAGCCGGTTCGGATCCGATCCGTCCCTCACCTCGTCGCCCCTCATCGGCCAACCCGCCCCCCTGTCCGCGATCGCCCTCCAGGACGGTTCGGGTACGACCTCCGTCGGTGACCATGCTGGGGACATCGTCGTTGTGAACTTCTGGGCATCGTGGTGCATCCCATGCCGAAACGAGCATGCAGCGCTCACAGCGGCCGCTGACACATACGCTGACTTCGCGACGACGTTCGTTGCTGTCAACTACCAGGACTCACCCGAACGCGCCGATGCCTTCCTCGATGAGCTCGGTCGCAGTGACGCGACCATCTACGCCGTCGACGAATCCTCCGCAACCGCATTCGAGTGGGGCGTCCTCGGCCTCCCCGAGACGTTCTTCGTCGACCGGGACGGAATCGTCGTCGCGAAGGTCTCCGGACCCGTGTCCTACGAGCTCGTCGCCCGCACCATCGACCAGATCATCCTCGGCGAGACGGTCGGGGACATCACGACGGGTGACGTCGAGAACCGCTGACCATGCAGCGGTCCCTCGTCGATGGGTTCTCCACCACCGCGGATCAAGACACCGATCACGATGCCGAGCGGGTACCGATCACGAGTGATGACAGGAGTCGTTCCGTGGCGTCCGCGATCTCGGCGACGGCCCGATCGAAGGCCTCCTGGTTGTGAGCCGCGGGCCTCGAGAAGCCTGAGACCTTCCGCACGTATTGGCGGGCGGCCTCCTCCATCGCCTCTGGTCCGTCGATCTCCGTGCCGTCGCGGAGACGGTGAATCGATCTGCACATCGCGCAAAGGTAGCCGACCGTTGTCATCGCGTGGCGGTCCCATATCATGCGGCCCGCCGCCAGCCTGAGGAGTCGCATGGCCAACGAAGCCGACTACCGCCTGCCACGAACCGTGGTACCACGCAGATATCGCATCGAGATGGTTCCGGATCTGGAGGCGGCGGCCTTCCGTGGGTCGGTCGAGATCGACGTCGACGTGACGGTGCCCACGACCGAGGTCGTACTCAATGCGATCGAACTCGGGATCGATGACGCCGAGATCACGCAGGGGTCGGGTACGACCGGCGCGTCCCACGTGCTCGATGAGGCGAACGCACGGCTGAGGCTCACGACCGGGCACGCCCTGGAGGTTGGCCCGGCGACGGTGCGAATCGGGTTCACGGGCATCCTCAACGATCACCTCCGTGGCTTCTATCGATCGACGTACACCGACGCCGATGGCAACGAACAGGTCCTCGCAACGACGCAGTTCGAGGCGACCGACGCTCGCCGCGCCTTCCCGTGCTGGGACGAGCCAGACCTGAAGGCGACGTTCACTCTCGACCTCGTCATTCCCGGAGACCTGACTGCGGTGTCGAACACCAGGGAGGTCAGGAGGGAGACGCTCGAGGACGGCAGGATCCGCGTCGGTTTTGCGGAGACGATCGTGATGTCGACCTACCTCGTGGCGTTCGTCGTCGGCGACCTCGAAGCTACGGAGCCCGTCGAGGTCAACGGCATTCCGCTGCGCATCGTCACGCCGCCGGGAAAGCTGCACCTGACCGATTTCGCCCTGGAGGCAGGCGCCTTCGCCCTGGACTACTTCGCGACCTACTACGACGTGCCGTACCCGGGGGACAAGCTCGACATGGTCGCGATCCCCGATTTCGGCTTCGGAGCCATGGAGAACCTCGGATGCATCACGTACCGCGAGACCGCTCTCCTCGTGGATACCGCGATTGCGACCCAGGTCGAACTCGCTCGTGTGGCGTCGGTCATCGCGCATGAGATCGCCCACATGTGGTTCGGCGACCTCGTCACCATGAAGTGGTGGAACGGCATCTGGCTCAATGAGGCGTTCGCCACGTTCGCCGAGACGAAGTGCACTGCGGCATTCCGGCCGGAGTGGGACTTCTGGCTGGTGTTCGCATCCGACCGTGCGCGAAGCCAGGAGACGGACGCGCTCGCATCTACCCGCCCCATCGAGTACCCGGTCGCCTCCCCTGAAGAGGCGGACGCCATGTTCGATGTGCTCACCTATGAGAAGGGCTCGTCCGTGCTCCGGATGCTCGAGCTGTACCTCACCGAGGATCGCTTCCGCGCCGGCATCTCGTTGTACCTCCGACGGCACGCGTTCTCGAACACCGAGACGGCGGACCTGTGGGCGGCGCTCGAGGAGGTGACGGGTGAGCCGGTCGGGGAGATCATGGACACGTGGATCCTCCAGGGCGGCTACCCCGTTGTCGACGTGCAGTCCACAGACGATGGCGTGTTCGTCACCCAGCGACCCTTCCGGTTCATCGGGGACGGCGAGGGGGAGTGGAGGATCCCCGTGCTGTACCGATCGGCTTCGGGGGACGGCAGGATCGTGCTCGGGGATGACCCCGTGGCCATCACGTCCGACGACTCGGTCATCGTGAACGCAGGTGGCGAAGGTTTCTACCGGGTGGCCTACGACGAGCGGCTTCTACCGTCGATCATGGCCCGCCTGCCTGAACTCGACCCGATCGAGCGCTTCTCGGTCGTGTCCGACGCATCGGCGGAGATGCTTGCAGGGGGGATTCCCGCTTCGGACTACCTCGATCTCGTCGGCAGGCTCGAGCATGAGCCCGAGATCGACGTGTGGATGGCTGCGATCGGCGGCATCGACGAGCTCGACAGGGTCATCTCCTCGGACGATCGTGATGCGCTGCGATCGTGGGTGCGGTCACTCTCCGCGAAGAAGGCGGATGAGCTTGGTTGGATCCCCGAGGACGGCGAGTCGGATCGGACGAGGGCCCTGAGGGGCCTGATCCTGAAGACGCTCGGGAACCTCGGAAACGACACGGAGACGGTGTCGATGGCAAGGCAGGTCGAGGAGTCGACCGAATCGATCGACGCCGAGGTCGCCGATGCCGCGCTCGCCATCACGGCCGCCCACGGCGACCTCTCCGACTTCGAGCGATTCCTCCGCCTCTCCGAGAGGGCGGAATCCCCGCAGGTGCTGATCAAGTACCTTCGCGCCGCAGCGACCGTGCCACATCCCGAGGTGCCGAAACGGTTGTTCGACATGATCCTCGACGGATCGATCCGCTCGCAGGACTCGTTCTGGGTCATTGCGCTCCTCCTCGGACACAGGGAGAACGGCCCGAGGGCGTGGCGGATACTCACCGAACGTTGGGAGGAAGTGATGGGGGTCCTCGCTCCGAACCATCGGTACCGAATCCTCGACCATCTCAAATATCGCTCCGAACCCGAGCTCGCAGCGTCGATCACGGAATGGTTCGCCGATCACGACATCCCCGGCGCCGAGAAGGCGATCGCACAGAGGCTGGAGATGATCGCTGTGAGGGTTGGCCTTCGTGAGCGCGAGGCCGAGCGCCTCGGCGGAGCCCTGCACCCTGCATGACACGACCGCCTTCCCTAGCCTGAGCTCATGGAGGAGCGGCGATTGACAGGGATCGGAAGGGGCGGAGCCGCGACCGTGATCGTGGACGGTTCCCCGCTCACCATCGAGGATGTGGTCGCCGTCGCCAAGGGCCGAGCTCGCGTGGAGGTGGGAGAGGGGCTCGATGACCGAATGCTCCCAGCGCGGGCACTCGTCGAGCAGGTCATCGCCGGCGATGAAACCGTGTACGGGATCACGACGGGCTTCGGTGCGCTCGCGAACACCCGCATCCCAACCGCGCGCGCCGCCGAGCTCCAGTACGACCTGCTTCGATCACACGCGGCAGGCGTCGGATCGCTCCTCGAACCGGAGATCGTCAGGGCCATGCTGTTGTGTCGAGCCCGAACGCTCGCACAGGGCCATTCGGGTGTCCGCGCCGACGTGGTGCGGTTCCTCGTATCGATGATCGAACGTGATGTGCTCCCCGCCGTCCCGGCACAGGGGTCGGTGGGAGCATCCGGCGACCTCGCTCCGTTCGCCCACCTCGCGCTCCCGTTGATCGGCGAGGGCTTCGTCCTTTCCCCGAGCGGCCCGGTGCCCGCGGCGGATGCCCTCGCAGCAGCCGGACTGGAACCGATGGTGCTCGAACCGAAGGAAGGTCTGAGCCTCCTCAATGGGACCGAAGGGATGCTCGCCCACGGATGTCTCGCCGTCCATCGGGCGGAGACACTCGCGGACACCGCCGATGCGGCGTGCGCCCTGTCGGTGGAGGCGCTCATGGGTTCCTCGCGACCGTTCGAATCGCGCATCCACGACCTGCGACCTCACCCGGGACAGCGGGTTTCGGCGGCGAGGATCGCTGCCCTCCTCGAAGGATCCGACATCGACGCGTCCCACCACGAGGACTTCACACACCAGGTCCAGGACGCGTACAGCCTTCGGTGTGCCCCCCAGGTGCACGGCGCCGTTCGCGACACGATCGCATTTGCCCGCAGCGTCTTCACCATCGAACTCGGGTCGGTGGTCGACAACCCGATCATCTTCCCCGATGACGGTGATGTCGTCTCGGGAGGGAACTTCCACGGGCAGCCGCTCGCGTTCGTGTTGGACTACCTCGCCATCGCCGTCACAGAGCTCGGGTCGATCTCGGAGCGACGCACGGACAGGCTCCTCGACCCCGTCCGATCCGGAGGGCTGACCGCCTTCCTCGCATCGGAGCCTGGCGTGTCGAGCGGATACATGCTCACCCAATACACGGCCGCAGCCATCGTCGCCGAGAACAGGGTCCTGTCGCACCCGGCGAGTGTCGAGTCCATCCCGACCTCCGGCGCACAGGAGGACCACGTGTCGATGGGCTGGGGCGCTGCCCGCAAACTGGACACCGTGCTGACCAACACCTCCCGAGTCCTGGCGGTCGAGCTGATGTGTGCCGCCCAGGGCGTCGAGCAGCGCGAGCCAGCCCCCGCTCCTGGTACTTCGGGCGTCCTGGCGGCGGTCCGCACTGTGTGTGCGCCACTGACGGAGGATCGACCGCCCGGTCCCGACATCGAGAGCATCGCAGCGTTGATCGAGCGGGACGCCTTCGCGGATCGATGATGGGAGGGACGATGACCGAAGACGAGGGGAAGCCGATCGGGGCGGTGGGTGACGAGACGAATCCCGCGTTCGCCTACGGCTCGGGTCCCCGAACGGTGCGAGCGCCGCGCGGGACCCGACTCAACACCAAGGGATGGCTGCAGGAGGCTGCCCTCCGGTGCCTGCTGAACAACCTCGACCCGGAGGTCGCCGAGAACCCCCTCGAACTCGTGGTGTACGGCGGGAGGGGGAAGGCTGCCCGTGACTGGGAAGCCTTCGACGCGATCGTCTCATCCCTGACCGACCTCGAGGACGACGAGACGCTGCTCGTGCAGTCGGGGAAACCCGTTGGACGTTTCCGGACCCACCGTGGAGCTCCGCGTGTCCTGATCGCGAACTCGAACCTCGTGCCTGACTGGGCAACGTGGAAGCACTTCTGGGAGCTCGAGGATGCCGGATTGATGATGTACGGCCAAATGACGGCAGGGTCGTGGATCTACATCGGGACCCAGGGGATCCTCCAGGGGACGTACCAGACCTTTGCAGCGATCGCCGACAAACGGTTCGGTGGGACCCTCACGGGGACGCTGACCCTCACCGCCGGACTCGGTGGGATGGGGGGCGCGCAGCCCCTCGCCGTCACGATGAACGGCGGCGTCTGTCTGGCCTGCGATGTCGATCCGGACCGGATCCGCAAGCGGCTCGACACGAGGTACCTCGACGAGCTCGCTCCTGACCTCGATGCGGCGATCGCACGGGCGGTGTCTGCGAAGGAGGCTGGCGAAGCGGTCTCGATCGGTGTCGTTGGCAACGCCGCGGACGTCTTTCCCGAGCTGCTCGCCCGTGGCGTCGCGGTCGACATCGTGACCGATCAGACGTCGGCGCACGATCCGTTGAACGGGTACGTACCGCACGGCCTGACCCTGGCGGAGGCGGACGGGCTCAGGGTCGAGGATCCCGACGAGTACATCCACAGGGCGCGCGCGTCCATGGCGGTCCATTGTGCGTCGATGGTCGGATGGCAGCAGGTCGGAGCCGAGGTCTTCGACTACGGGAACAACCTGCGGGGCGAGGCGCTCGAAGGCGGGTACTCGGAGGCGTTCTCGTATCCGGGTTTCGTGCCTGCGTACATCAGGGACCTGTTCTGTGAGGGCATGGGTCCGTTCCGGTGGATCGCCCTGTCCGGTGACCCTGCCGACATCGCTGCGACCGACGACGCCCTTCGTGAGCTCTTCCCCGAAAACGAGCCCCTGATGCGGTGGTTGACGATGGCTGAGGCGAGGGTCGAGTTCCAGGGGCTCCCATCGCGGATCTGCTGGCTCGGCTACGGCGAGCGCCATCTTGCCGGGCTCGCGTTCAACGAGCTCGTCAGGACAGGGCGTGTGTCGGCTCCGATCGTGATCGGGCGGGACCATCTCGACTCGGGCTCGGTAGCGTCGCCGTACCGCGAGACGGAGGACATGCTCGACGGGTCGGATGCGGTCGCGGATTGGCCGATCCTCAACGCCTTGGTCAACACGGCGTCCGGGGCCGCATGGGTCGCCGTCCACCACGGGGGAGGCGTCGGGATCGGGAAGTCGATCCACGCGGGCGCCCAGGTCGTCGCCGATGGCACCGCCGATGCAGCAGCGAGGCTCGAACGGGTGCTGCGGAACGATCCCGGTATGGGCGTGATCCGCCACGCCGACGCCGGCTACGACCTGGCGCTGGCCGTCGCACGGGAGCGAGGGGTGAGGATTCCGATGACGGAGATGCCCTCCGAACCCGGCGCAGTGCCGTGACCGAATCATCCGCAACCGCCGAGGGCAGCTCCCTCGTCGTGACGAACATCGCAGAGCTCGTGACGAACGACCCTGGAGGTGGTCCCGCCTTCGTAGCCATCAACGATGCCGCCGTCGCGATCGTCGAGGGGTTCGTCGATTGGGTGGGGCCCTCGTCCCTCCTGCCCGACCACTACGGCGGACACCCGATGCTCGATGCCGGCGGTCGTTGCGTGGTACCCGGATTCGTGGACTCCCACACCCATACGGTCTTCGCGGGGGATCGCGCAGGCGAGTTCGCGAGGCGCCTCACCGGTGCGACCTACGAGGAGATCCTCGCCGCGGGTGGAGGAATCCTCTCGACCGTCGATGCGACGAGGAGAGCGTCCTTCGTCGACCTGATGGACCAGGCGATGGCCCGTTTCCGTAGGATGCTCGGAACAGGCTCCACGACGATCGAGGTGAAGTCGGGCTACGGCCTGACCGTGGAATCGGAGGTCGCCATGATCTCCGCATCGAGGGCGATCGACATGGCATTGCCGTCCGATGTCGTGTCGACCTTCCTCGGTGCCCACGTGGTCGCTCCCGAGTTCCGGGACGACCGCGACGGGTATCTCGACCTCGTTACGGGCCCGATGCTCGATGCCGTTGCAGCCGACGTGTCGTTCGTTGACGTGTTCTGCGATGCTGCCGCGTTCACCGTGGAGGAGGCGAGGCGCGTCTGTGACGCCGCGTATCGAGCGGGTCTGGGGTTCCGCATCCACGCAGACCAGACCGCACGGATCGGTGCAGCGGCACTCGCCGCAGAGGTCGGTGCCGCTTCCGCTGACCATCTCGACCATGCAACCGACGATGACCTCGAGCGGCTTGCCGAGGCCGGAACCGTCGCCGTGCTGCTCCCCGGTGTCTCCTTCTCGATGAGGACCGCTCCGCCGGATTGCCGACGAGTCTGGGATTCGGGTGTGCGGGTTGCCATAGCGACCGACTGCAACCCCGGCACCGCGTACGTCGAGACGATGCCGTTCATGATCTCGCTCGCCGTCATCCAGGGAGGGATGACGCCCGGTGAGGCGGTATGGGCGGCGACGAGGGGAGGCGCACTCGCCCTGGGGCTCGAAGATCGAGGCATGATCGTGCCAGGAGCGATCGGCGACCTCGTGATCATCGAGGCACCATCCCACATCCACCTTGCATACCGGCCAGACGCCGCGATCGTTGCTCGGGTCCTCAAGGCGGGTGTCGTCGTCGCGTGAGGCGGGTCGGGGGCCAATGGCAGTCGACTGCCTGGCCCCGATGACGAGGACCGGCGGCACCCTAGATTTGTCGCGATGGCGACATCACCGTTCCTCGACGCCGAGTATCCGCTCCGATTCGCGCATCGGGGGAGCAGGGAGCTGTGGCCGGAGAACACCTGGTACGGGTTCGATGCCGCCGTAAACGACCTCTCGTATGTCTACGTCGAGACCGATGTGCAGGTGACGAGGGACGGGGTCGTCGTCGTCTTCCACGACGACACGCTCGACCGCACGACGAACGGGTTCGGCGCCGTTGCGGACTGGATGTGGGATGACCTCGCACACCTCGACGCTGCGTACCACTTCTCGCCAGACGGGGAGTCGTTCCCGCTTCGAGGCTCGGGCGTCACGATCTCGCGCCTCGACGACACGTTCGACCGGTACCCGGACGTCCGGTTCAACATCGACCTGAAGGCGAAGGGCTGTGAATGGGCGGTCGCCGAGGTGATCGCCCGTTGTGCCCGCCAGGACTCCGTGCTCATTGGCTCGTTCTCGGACAGGCGCCTCTCGCGGTTCCGCCGGATCACCCGAGGGCGCGTCGCCACCTCGGCAGGTCCACGGGCGGCGATGGCGATGTACGCCGCGTCGCGAGCCGGTCGGTCGGTGCACCGAGACGTCGTCGCCTATCAGCTGCCCTCCCGTGCCAGGGGGGCGAGCATCGACGCAAAGCTCGTCGAAGCGATCCACGACACGGGCGCCCAACTCCACCTGTGGACCGTGAACGATCCCGACGACATGCGGCGGTTCCTCGACATGGGGGTCGACGGTATCGTCACCGACCGACCGGACCTGCTCAACCGCATCGTGGAGGGCCTGGATGCTGAAGCCGGGTGATGAGATCGGGAGGATCGTGCGCCTCCAGGTGCAGAAGGTGGCGATCAAGCGCCGGGGTGAGGGCTACGTGCCAGAGGACATCCTCGCCGTCGACCGAGCAGCGGTCGACGCCTGGGGAATGATGGGGTGGAACGGGGACCACTGGGTCGTCGACGCCCACAACAAGGCCCATCCATCTCGCCGCGGTGGCGGTCGTCGACAACTCTCGATCGGTTTCACGGGGCACTACGCGCTGATGCGGGAGCGGTTCGGAAACGCCCCGATCGGCATCGCAGGTGAGAACTTCGTCATCGACGGCCCCGCCGTGTCCCTCGAAGATCTGGGTGAGGGAGTCATCGTCGTGACCTCGGACGGTAGGGAACTGTCCCTCGAGCGTCCCCGTGTCGCCGCACCCTGCGTCGAGTTCACCAGCTTCATGCTTGGCCTCGACCACGTCGCACCACTCGCGGCGATCGCGGGTCCGCTCCGCGATCTCGACGACGGTCGCCGGGGCTTCATCGTCTCAGCCGACCATGCCGCCGGACCCGATCGAGGTCCGAATCGGCGATACCGTCCACTTCGGCATGCCCGATCCCTGATCCGGTCAGCCTCCCCTGATCCGGCCATCGGTCAGGCGATCCGGTATGGGACGCCGTTGAGCATCACGAGGCTGTCGATTGCGTGGTTCCGCGCCTCGTCGAATGTGCACGCGGAGAAGACCTCGTACGGTTCCCCATTGTGTTGGTGGTAGACGGTGTATCCCTCGGGCCTGTCGAGGACGTACAGGTCGTTTCGCGGCCCCGGGATGTTCCGACCGAGTTCCATCAGCGCATCATGGTCGGGGATCTCGGCGATCAGGTCGATGCGCTCGAGCGTGAGGGCCGCTGCGAAATCGCTTCCCGTGGTCGCCTGGCGTCCGAGCATCTCTGACGCGACCTTGCGGACCCGTCGTTCGAGGATCGCCCTCGCCTGTTCAGATCTCGTGTACATCCTGCCTCGCTGGCACCGATCACGCGGTGACGGGTTTGAATGGTTCCCTGACCGCCTCGAAGCGATCGATGTCCTCCTCGTGGCGCATCGTCAGGGCAATGTGGTCGAGTCCATTGACGAGACAGTGCTTCGTGAAAGGATCGATGTCGAAGGTCGCGACGAAGCCCGACGCCGTCACCGTCTGGGCGGGCAGGTCGATCGTCACGGACGCCGCGGGATCGTTGGCGATGGTGATCAAGGCCGCGACCTCGTCGTCGGTCAGGACGACCGGCAGCAGCCCGATCTTGGTGCAGTTGCTCGCGAAGATGTCCGCAAACGAGGGGGCGATGATCGCGCGGAACCCCCAGTCCTCAAGCGACCACGGGTGCGTGCTCGCGGGAGCTGCCTGAGCCGAAGTTCGGCCCGGTCACGAGGATCGTCGCGCTCCGGTACGCAGGGTCGTTGAGCACGAAGCGCGGATCCAGCTCGCCCTCGGGGTCCCGTGCCCAGTCGTAGAACAGGAACTCCCCGAATCCCGAGCGTTCGACCCGCTTGAGGAACTGCTTCGGGATGATCTGGTCCGTATCGATGTTGGCCCGTGGCAGGGGCGCCGCCGATCCGATGATGGTCGTGATCGGGTCGCATCAGCGTCGCCTCCCGTGACGTCGACGATGTGGCCGGCGATCGCGGCAGCGGCGGCCATCGCCGGAGACATGAGATGGGTGCGTCCCCCGCGTCCCTGGCGTCCCTCGAAGTTGCGATTCGAGGTCGACGCACATCGCTCGCCCGGGTCGAGCTGATCGGGGTTCATGCCGAGGCACATCGAACAGCCGGGTTCTCGCCACTCGAGGCCCGCCGCGAGGAACACCTCATGGAGGCCCTCGGCCTCCGCCTGATCCTTGACGAGGCCGGAACCGGGGACCACGAGGCCTGTGACCGTGTCGGCGATCCTGTGGCCGTCGAGTATGGCTGCTGCCTCCCGAAGGTCCTCGATCCGCCCGTTCGTGCAGGAGCCGAGGAACACCCGGTCGATGGCGATGTCGGTCACGGCGATCCCCGGCTCGAGTGCCATGTACTCGAGTGCGCGGGCGATCGAGTCGCGATCGACGGGATCCGACGCATCGTCGGGGTGCGGGAGCCGGCCCGTGACGGGGAGCGTCTGGCCAGGGTTCGTGCCCCACGACACATGCGGGACGAGGTCTCCTGCATCGAGTACGACCTCGTGGTCGAAGGCCGCTCCGTCATCGGACCGCAAGTCCCTCCACGAGGCGACGGCCGTCGCCCAGTCGTCGCCGGCGGGTGCGAAGGGGCGACCTTCCATGTAGGCGAACGTCGTCTCGTCGGGGGCGATCATGCCGGCTCGGGCACCGGCCTCGATCGACATGTTGCAGATCGTCATGCGTCCCTCCATCGAGAGGTTCTCGATGGTCGAGCCGCGGTACTCGATGACGTAGCCGGTCGCACCTGCGGTACCGATGCGTGCGATGACCGCGAGGATGATGTCCTTCGCTGTGACCCCACGTGGCAGGTCCCCGGTGACGGTGACGGCCATCGCCCTCGGCTTGGTCTGTGGCAGCGTCTGGGTCGCGAGCACATGCTCGACCTCCGACGTCCCGATGCCGAATGCGAGGGCACCGAACGCCCCGTGCGTCGCCGTGTGGGAGTCGCCACAGACGATCGTCATCCCCGGCTGGGTGACCCCCTGCTCGGGTCCGATGACGTGGACGATCCCCTGGCGTCGGTCGTCCAGTCCGAACAACGGGATCCGATTCTCCTCGGTGTTGCGCTCGAGCGTCGCGATCTGGAGCGCGGACATCGGGTCCGCGATGCCCTGTTCACGCGGCGTCGTCGGAACGGCGTGGTCGATGGTCGCGAGGGTGAGCTCGGGCCGGCGAACGGCGCGCCCCGAGAGCTGGAGGGACTCGAACGCCTGGGGTGACGTGACCTCGTGGATGAGATGGAGGTCGATGTACAAGAGGTCGGGTTCGTCCTGCGCGGTGCGAACGACGTGGGTGTCCCAGACCTTGTCGAGAAGTGTGCGTGGTGTGTCCATGGAGCCTCGGGGTGGGTCCGGGGAGCCTAGGCCCACAGATTCTTCTGACGAAGCGAAAAACCTATCCTCCGCCATGCCGAAGCGGGCCAGTATGCGCGGCGTGACCTCAGTTGCCGGGCCACCCGCTCTCGCGCTGAGCAGGCTGGCCGACGCGGAACCGCCGGATGGGGCGCAGTCCGGCGCCCGCAGGACAATCGCATGAGCATTGCCGGCGGATGTGGCCGGGGTACACTTTTTGGAAGACGAGAACTCGACAACTGAGCCGAGGAACACGACCATGAGCGATCTGCCGACCATCGACCCTTCCCTGAACGCCCGTGAGGGAATGATTGATTTCCGCGGGTGCCGGGTCTGGTACGGCTGCATAGGTGAAGCGGAGGAACAGCCAGGAAAACTGCCGCTACTCTGCCTGCACGGCGGCCCGGGCGCCGGTCACGACTACCTCGAGTCTCTGGCGGCGATAGCCAGGCGTGGGCGCCGGGTGATCTTCTACGACCAGCTCGGCTGCGGGAATTCGGATCAGCCGGACGATCCTTCACTGTGGAATGTGCAGCTCTTTGTGGAGGAAGTCGATGTCGTCCGCAACGCACTCGGCTTGGGCCAATTACATCTGCTCGGCCACTCCTGGGGCGGGATGCTCGCGATGGAGTACGCCCTGACGCAGCCGGTCGGTGTGGCGTCGCTCACTGTCGCCTCGTCGCCGGCCAGCATGAGACAGTGGGTGGCTGAGGCAAACCGCCTGCGGGAAGGTCTACCCACGGACGTGCAGGCCATCCTGCAGCACCACGAGTCGGCCGGGACGACCAACTCAGATGAGTACCAGTCGGCGATGATGGAATTCTACCGGCGCCACGTCATCCGTGTGGACCCGATGCCGGACGCGGTCGCTCGCACCTTCGCCAAGCTGGAGCTGAACCCGCAGGTATACCAGACCATGAACGGTCCGAGCGAGTTCCATGTCATCGGCAACCTGAAGAACTGGGACATCGTGGCCCGGCTACCGGAGATCAGGGTGCCGACGCTGGTGACCTCGGGTCGTCACGACGAGGCCACTCCGCTGATCGCCGAGACAGTCCACCAAGGTATTCGCGGCTCGGAGTGGGTGATCTTCGAGGACAGTTCACACATGGCCCACGTCGAGGAGGCCGATCGCTACATGGAAGTGCTCGACGAGTTTCTTTGTCGCCACGACTAGTACAGGCGATGCTCCAACGCCGCCCAACGCTGCGTTCCAGCTGGCTGTCGTAGTCTCTCGTCGTACCTCGATCTCCCAGTAGCCGGACTCGCAGAAATCTGCTCCGACCCGGGAGTGCCCCTACGCTGGAACCGTGATCGTGCATCTCCTCCTCGCGGTGGCGTCCGTCGTGCTCTCGAGCCCGTTCGGGACCGCTGAGGCCGCTGCGATCGATGACGACGACGGCCTCACCGTCGAGATGTCGGTCGCGGTATCGGGGGCGGTCGCGGTGGTGATCGTTCGGCCATTCTCGAGCTTCGAGCAGCTCCCTCCGACAGCACTTGTTGACCGGGGTGACGGGACGTGGGGCGGGCTCGTCGTCCTGCCGAGTGCGGAGGATTGGTCGATCGTGTTCGACGCGATCGACCCCGACGGTGAAGCCGTTCGGTCGGAAACGACCACCCTCACCGCTCTCGGTGTCGATCCGGTCGTCGTGGCGCGACCTCCCGACGCGCCGGTGCCTTCACGCGGGATCGATGCATCGACGCTGTGGCTCGTCGCTGCCGTCGTGCTCGCCGTTGCCGCGCTCGGTGCCCTGGCATGGTGGACGTTTGCCGGCGGTGCCGGCGATGGGGAGGACGCCACCACAGCCACCGATTCGATCGCATCGGGCGATGAGGAGCCTGGGCCGAGTCCACCGCCGACCTGACTGACGTGTGGGCCTTGACAAATGGTCGGGAATCACCGACCATTGCGCCATGACGATGCCACAGCGGCGCGCCGAGAGCGGACACTCCCTCGACTACGACCTCGACGAGGTCGTCTACGTGGAGGACGCTCCAGCCATGAAGGCCGTAGCGGACGACACGCGGATGGACATCCTCAACCTGCTCCTGGAGCGTGCGGCAACCGTGACCCAGTTGGCCGATGCGCTCGGGAAGCCGAAGGGGACCGTCGGGTACCACGCGAAGATCCTCGAGGACGTCGGCCTCATCCGGGTGGTGCGTACGGCGAAGGTCAGGGCAATGACCGAGAAGTACTACGGACGGGTGGGCAGGACGATCCAGTTCAGGGGTTCGCCGAAGCCAGACGACCCGCACTGGTTCGTCAACGACGCCCTTCGGTCGATGGTCGCCGTCGAAGGGGATCCCCTCCCGATGTTCACGTCACGGGTTGCGCGGATCCCCGTCGAGCGTGCCGTCGAATTCTCCAACAGGATCATCGAGCTCTCCGAGGAGTTCATCGACCTGCCGAGATCCGGCGACACCGTGTTCGGCTTCCTCGCCGGGGTCTTTCCGACGGATCATCCCGTTCTGACGCACGAGGAGACGACGAGTGACTGACGTCGCACCGGAGAAGACCCGGCGCAAGGAGAAGGTCGCCCTCGGCGCCAACTACTGGAAACTGTGGACCTCGAGCGTGGTGTCCAACCTGGGCGACGGCGTGACCGCCATCGCACTCCCGTGGCTGTCGTCCGCCGTGACGAGGAACGCGATCCTGATCGCCCTCGTCGGCGTGGCGGGACGAATCCCGTGGCTCGTCTTCAGCCTGCCGGCCGGTGTCATCACCGACCGCGTGGACAGGCGCAAGCTGATGCTGGGCTCGCAGCTCGTGCGTTCCCTGCTCATGTTCAGCGCTGCCGCGACCGTCCTGTACTACCAGTCGTCACTTCCGGATCCGACGTCGGTCGAGGCCGGTGCGGTGTCGAACAACATGGTCCTGTACGCGATGATCATCGTCGTGTCGCTCCTCTTCGGGATGGCGGAGGTCCTCTACGACAACTCTGCGCAGACGATCCTGCCGGCAATCGTCGAGCCCGATGGCCTCGAACGTGCGAACGGCAACCTGTGGGGTGCCGAGATGGTCATGAACTCCTTCATCGGTCCACCCCTGGGGAGTGTGCTCATCGGCGTGGCGTTCGCCCTGCCCTTCGCCTTCGATGCGGCGACGTTCGCCATCGCAGCCCTGCTCATCTTCCTGATCTCGGGCTCGTTCGCCAGCCGCCAGAAGTCGCTGGCCCAGAGCGGACCGAAGGTCCAGTGGTGGGGGGAGATCAAGGAAGGGGTCGTCTGGCTGTGGCACCACCCCCTCCTTCGCCCGATGGCGATGATCCTCGGCCTCCTGAACGGGCTCGGCATGGTGACCTTTGCGACCCTCGTGCTCTTCGCCCAGGAAGTGCTCGGTATTGATGCGTTCGTGTTCGCGATCCTCGCCATGTCCGGAGCGGTGGGCGGCGTCATCGGAAGCGTCGTCTCTCCGCGGGTCTCCAAGCTCCTCGGCTCTGGCACGTCGTTGCACTTGACCCTGGTGATCAGCATCCTCACGAACGCTGTCATCGGGTTCGCGACCCATTGGTCGGTCGTGTTCGTCATGTTCGCGGTGTTCAGCTTCTCGGCCGTTCTGTGGAACGTGATCACCGTGTCCCTCCGCCAGACGATCATTCCCGACGAGCTGCTGGGCAGGGTGAACAGCGTCTACCGGTTCTTCGCATGGGGGATGATGCCCATCGGGCTCGCCATCGGTGGCGTCATCGTGTCCGGCATGGAGGCGCTCGGAGCGAGCCGTGAGATCGCCCTCCGGACGCCGTGGTGGTTCGCAGCCATCGCTTATGTGGCCCTGTTCATCTATGCGGCGCCCAAGCTGACGACGGACAAGATCGAGGCCGCACGGATGGAGGGCATCACGTCGAAGCGTGCCGCGACCCACGGGGATGGGGAGTCCGACGCGGGGTGACGCGCTGGCGTCGGGTTCGACTTCAGGACGGACTCACGAGGCGAGCTTGCGCCTGCTCAGGACGACGACCGCGGCCGCTGCTGCAACGCCTGCGGCGACACCGACCCACACCTTCGGTGGGGGTGGCTGCACCCTGGGACCGAGGCTGACCGGTCTCTGGAACTCGAGGATCGGCCATTCGCGCCTCTCGGCCTCCTCCTTCAGTTCCTTCTCGGGGTTCACCACGATCGGGTTCCCGACGATCTCGAGCATCGGGATGTCGGTATAGCTGTCGGTGTACGCAAAGGACCTCGACAAGTCGAGGTCGTCGCGCTCAGCCACTCGGTGCATCGCATCGACCTTCCCCGGTCCCATCACGTACTGCTCGAGTTCCGGGACGTAGCGGCCGAGGCGGTCCGTGCGAATCCTCGTTGCGATGACTCCTTCGATGCCGACCATCGCCGCGATCGGTGTCACGAATTCCTCGGGGCTTGCCGACACGACGTACACGGCGCGTCCCGCTCGCTTGTGCTCGTCGATGAGGAAGAGGGCCTCGGCGAACACCAGCGGTTCGATGACGTCGTCAAGGGTATCTGCGATGATCGACTCGATCTCGGCCTTGTGCCATCCGGACACGAGGTCGAGCATTTCGTCCCTGGCCCGCTCGAGACTGCTCTCGTCCGCTCCGAAGAGCATGTACGAGATCTGGGCGATGCCCAATCGGAGAAGGGTGCCACGGTGGAGGAACCCCGCGCGGTACAGCGGTTTTCCGAACGCCAGGGTCGACGACCCTGCGATGATCGTCTTGTCGAGATCGAAGAAGGCCGCTTCCCGCATGATGCGGAGTGTATCGGCGTTCGAGGTACGCACCATGAGGGATGTCCAGCAGTCCGCCACCGGCCGCCATGGGGCGTCGAGCGGTTATCGTGTGTTGTCCGCATCCGTTGGAGTGATGAGGGCATGCGGTCCGTCCTACCGAGGGACGGTAACGAGCGAAAGGACGCGTCCGACATGCCGGAGGGCAGACCGAACATCTTGGTCATCTGGGGTGATGACATCGGGATTTCCAACCTGAGTTGTTACTCGGACGGCCTCATGGGGTACCGGACCCCCAACATCGATCGAATTGCGAACGAAGGGGTCCGCTTCACCGACTACTACGGAGAACAGAGCTGCACAGCTGGCCGTTCTGCCTTCATCACCGGCCAGAACCCCATCCGAACCGGCCTCTCGAAAGTGGGCCTTCCCGGAGCCGACATCGGGATCAGGCCCGAGGACCCGACCATCGCCACGGCACTCAGGAGCCTCGGCTACACGACCGGCCAGTTCGGCAAGAACCACCTGGGGGACCGCGACGAGTTCCTGCCCACTGCCCACGGCTTCGACGAGTTCTTCGGGAACCTCTATCACCTCAATGCCGAGGAGGAACCGGAGCACGAGGATTATCCCGACCCGAAGGAATTCCCCGACTTCCGGGCGCGCTTCGGCCCACGAGGAGTGATCCACTCCTGGGCGAATGAGGACGGGACCCAGCGCATCGAGGACACGGGACCCCTCACCCGGAAGCGGATGGAGACCGTCGATTCCGAGTTCCTCGCCGAGGCCCAGCGCTTCATCCGGGACGCGTCCGGTGGGGAGAAGCCGTTCTTCGTGTGGTTCAACTCCACACACATGCATTTCCGCACCTATACGCCGGAAGAGAGCAAGGGCCAGTCCGGCCGGTGGCAGTCGAATTACCACGACACCATGATCGACCACGACCGTCACGTTGGGGGACTGCTCGACCTGCTGGATGAGCTCGGTCTGGCGGACGACACGATCGTCGTGTATGGAACGGACAACGGTCCCCACACCAACACATGGCCCGACGCGGCGACCACTCCGTTCAGGAACGAGAAGAACTCCAACTGGGAGGGCGGATACCGTACGCCGTGCGTGATCCGATGGCCGGGACGGGTGCCTGCCGGGGAGGTTCGGAACGGGATCGTGAGCCACGCCGACTGGTTCGCGACGTTCCTGGCCGCCGCCGGTGAGCCGGACATCGTGGACAAGCTGAAGGCTGGGCACGAGATCGACGGGACCACGTACCGCGTGCATCTCGACGGGTTCAACCAGCTCGACTACATCACCGGGGTGGCGGATGGGAGTCCGAGGCCGTACTTCTTCTACGCCAACGATGACGGTGACGTCACCGGTTTGCGATACGACAACTGGAAGCTCGTGTTCCTCGAACAGCGGGTGCAAGGAACCCTGCAGGTCTGGGCCGAGCCGTTCGTCGAGTTGAGGGTGCCCAAGCTCTTCAATCTGCGAACGGATCCGTTCGAGCGAGCGGACCAAACGTCGAACACCTACTACGACTGGCTGATCGACCGGTCATTCCTCGTAGCGCCGGCGATCGCGTTCGTCGCCCAGATGGCACAGAGCCTCGTCGAGTTCCCGCCACGCCAGCCTCCCGCGTCGTTCAACATCAGCAGGATCAGGGCGAGACTCGAAGAGGGCATCGCAAGCCACTAGAGGGGATGGGTGATCCAGGGGTCGCCAGCTCCTGCTGGCACACCGACCCACCGTGACGGAGGAGACCGGATGGCCGAGTCGGAAAGCATCCCCCTGCCGATGCCGACCGTACGGGACCACGCCGCCTCGTTGGAGGCCGCCGCGTGGTCGCCTGCGGCCGTCCACATCCTGGCGAAGCCGACCGGCGCGATCTGCAACCTCGGCTGCAGCTACTGCTTCTTCCTCGACAAGGAACTCCTCTACGAGGGTGACCGATTCAGGATGTCCGACGAGATGTTGGAGACCTACATCCGGCAGCTGATCGACGCGCATCGGACACCCCAGGTGACCGTCGCGTGGCAGGGCGGTGAGCCGACGCTGATGGGTCTCGACTACTACCGCAGGGCGATGGAGCTGGAGGACCAGCACCGCAAGCCAGGGATGACCTTCCTCAACACGATCCAGACCAACGGAACGTTGCTCACCGATGAGTGGTGCGAGTTCTTCGCCGACCACGACTTCCTCGTCGGTATCAGTATCGACGGCCCCCGCGAGCTCCACGACGCGTATCGCGTGACAAAGCAGGGGAAGGGCACCTTCGACAAGGTGATGCGAGGATTGCGCCTGCTGCAGAAGCACCGCGTCGAGTACAACGTCCTGACGACCGTCAACCGCCTCACCGGCGACTACCCCCTCGAGGTGTACCGGTTCCTCAGGGATGTTGTCGGGACGCACTGGATGCAGTTCATCCCCGTGGTTGAGCGCGTTGACGCCGAAGGGAACCCGGCCGACCTCCGCGGGGAGTTCGCTTCCGAGCGATCCGTCGGGCCTGAGCAATTCGGCGCCTTCCTGACCTCCGTGTTCGATGAGTGGCTGCGCCACGACGTGGGTGAGGTGTTCGTGCAGACCTTCGAGGCCACTGCCCGCAACTTCGCCGGTCTCGAGCAGTCGGGCATGTGCGTGTTCAACGAGACCTGCGGGCTGGGTCTCGCCCTCGAGCACAACGGCGACCTCTACTCCTGCGACCACTTCGTGGATCCCGAGTTCCTGGTCGGCAACATCGGAGATGCCCCGATCGGGGATCTGATCTCGCAGCGACAGCAATACGATTTCGGCCAGGACAAGCTGAACAGCCTCCCCCGGTACTGCATGGAGTGCGATGTCCGATTCGCATGCCACGGCGAATGCCCCAAGAACCGCTTCATCACCACACCCGACGGCGAACCCGGGCTCAACTACCTGTGTGCGGGGTTCAAGGAGTTCTTCCACCATGTCGACAGCCCTGTCAGACAGATGCTCGACCTCATGCGCCGGGGCCAGCCGGCTTCCGCGATCATGGACCTTCTCGCCGAGGAGGACCAGCCGTTCCGAGACCATCTGGCACGGGCCGGCAGGAACGATCCATGTCCCTGCGGCAGCGGCCTCAAGGTGAAGCGGTGCCACGGCGCCGCGACGGCGCCACCGCGCCGAATCGAGGTCTCGGGGGAGCTGGGAGTACCTCGTCAGCCCGTGACGGAGCGGGGCAGGAAGGCGCAGGCCAAGGCCGCTGCCACGGAGACCCAGAACCGGTCCTGAACCAGCGCCGGGACATCGGTGGGTGTCGGAGCAGTGTCCGGTGACTCCGAACCCCTTGTATCGCACCGAGGGTATCGATACGTTGTCGACGCTTCCCCTCCGACGTCTCGGAGGTTTCGATGTCCGTCATCGCAACGTGGTCACCCGCCGATGCGGCACTCCACACGCTCGTGCCCCTCGGCCTCGCCGTCGCAGCGGGCACGGCGCTCGTCATCGACCTCGACTCCGAGGGTGCGAGGCTCGGTTCAGGGCCGACACTCGCCGACCTCGTCAGGGAAGGGGCGACCAGGGCGCAGCTGGAGCCGACCCGCCGAGGGCCCGCATTCCTCTCCAATGGCGGGATCGAGGCCGCAGACGCGCAGCAGTTGATCTCGGGGTTGTGTGAACGGTGGCCTTCGGTGGTCCTGCGATGCCCACCGAGGCTGGAACGGCCGGTCGGTGCGATCGCGGTCCTGCCACTCCTGCCTGACCCACACACGTTGGTCGCAGCCGCGCCCGCGATCTACCAGCGGTGCGGCTTCTCGCCACGCCATTCCCCTGCAGGCTTGATCCTGCCCCCTCCGCGCCGCGGGACCGTCGAGCACCTGCTCGGCGGTCGATCACCGAGGAGGTCGGATCGGTGGATCCGCGCCCTCGAGCCCTTGTGGGGCCACGGTGGGTGACGTCGACCGACTCGTTGCCTCACTCGTGCGGTCGGATGCGCCGCTCGAGCGCTCCGCCCTGATTGCAGCGGGTCGCGCGCTTGCGCCCGAGATCGCACCGCTCGCCCCCGCCGAGGCCGTCGAGCAGGCCGTTGACAGCATCGTCGGGCTCGGGCCGCTCGAACCGCTCGTCGGCGACCCCCTCGTCACTGACATCCTGGTGAACGGAACGGATGAGGTCTGGGTCGAACGCGATGGGGCACTCGAACGCACACACATCGCATTTCGTCGCGAAGACGACGTCATCGCCCTCATCCGCAGGGTCGTGGCACCCCTCGGGTTGCGCATAGACCGCAGCCACCCCGCCGTCGACGCGCGGCTCGCTGACGGGTCCCGACTGCATGCAATCATCCCACCCGCGAGCGTCGATGGTCCGGTCCTCGCCATTCGAAGGTTCACCGAAGCGCTTCGCACCATCGAGGACCTCCACGAGCGGGGCGCTGCGACGGCATCACAGGCCGACGACCTCCGTTCAGCGGTGGCCGATCGATCCAACATCCTCGTAGCCGGCCAAACCGGAGCAGGAAAGACGACCGTGCTGAACGTCCTGTGCGGGGAGGTCCCACCGTCTGATCGGGTCGTGACCATCGAGGACGCCGCCGAACTCCGACCGAGGGGCCATGCCGTCCGGCTCGAAGCCCACATCGCGAACGTCGACGGTGCGGGCGCTATCACGATGCGTCAACTCGTCCGCCACGCCCTGCGCCTGAGGCCGGACCGCATCGTCGTCGGGGAAGTGAGGGGTCCCGAAGCGCTCGACATGGTCCAGGCGCTCACAACGGGGCACCGCGGGTCGATGTCGACGATCCACGCGAGCACCGCTGAGGAGGCATTGTTCAGGCTCGAGCTACTCGCATCCATGGCACCCGAGGCGGTACCCCACCGGCCCCTCGAGGGTCTCGTACGGAGCGCGATCGACGTCGTCGTCGTGGTGGAGCGATCGACCCACGGTCGACGTATCGCGGGCATCGAGCGGATCGGAGGGCAGCGGTGACCGTCACCCTCGTGGCACTCGGTGGGATCATCATCCTGATCGCCGGTCCCTGGCACGTCGCCGCGGTTCTCATCGCGGCTTCGATCTCCCCGGTGTTGGGCGTCACAGCGATCGCGGCAGCCGCGACATGGGAGGTGTGGCATCACAGGCAGCGATCTGTGGGGACGGCCTCCCCCGCCTCCGTGGTCAGGGCGCTCGCACTCGACATGGGTGCAGGGCGAACCCTCAGGGAAGCACTCCTCGCGTCCCCGGACGGTCGGATCGATGCGACCATCCGACGGCTGTGCGACGTGGGCGCGCCGCTCGAGGACGTCGGCCGCGTCCTCGGTGACCGGCTCGGTGTGGAGCCTGAGTCCCTCGAGGGAGCGATCGCGTTGAGCGATGCAACGGGGAGTGCGCTCGCCCAGAGCCTCGACGCGATCGCGGATCGCATGGAACTCGACGAAGCATTCGAGAGGGAGCGACGCGTCGCGACCTCCCAAGCCAGGTTCTCGGCGCTCGTCGTGGGCGTCGTTCCGCTCGCGGCCGCACTCCTGATCGTCGTCGTGAGGGGGATTCCGGAGCCGGGAGGCGCTCCCATCGTCATCCCGATGCTCACCGGAGCAGCACTCATGGTGATCGGGTCGGCGATCGTGCTGTCGATGTCGAGGCGAGTGGCCTGATGGTGCTCCTTGCAGCCGCTGCGGCGCTCGTGGTCGTGACTCGGCCGAAGCTGGCGATCCCCGTGACGGCGGTGATGGTTGGACTCGTCCTCGGTGGGCCCCTCGTCGCCGTCGTCGCCTGCGCGATGATCGTCGGCGTTCGGGCAGCTCGCCGTGCACGGATCACCACACTGTCGCGCCGGCGCGAAGCCGCCGACGAGCTTCGCATCGTCGATCTCGTCGCCCTCGGCATGACCGGGGGCCTGGCGTTCACGCAAGCGGCCACCTTCGCAGCCTCGATCGTCGGGGGTTCGGTGGGAGCCGAACTCGCCAGGTGCGTCCGATCCGGCGCCTCAACGGTCCAGGTGGTCACGGACATCCCTTCCATCGAAGCAATGACTGTCGCTGCCCGCCGATCCGACGCCTCGGGATCACCGCTGGGTCCCGATCTCCGGAGGATCGCATCGCAGATCCGAAACGAGCGGGCAGCCCACGAGCGCGAGCGGCTCGCACGGCTTCCCGTCAAGCTGCTGTTTCCCCTTGCGTTCGCAATCCTGCCCGGGTTCATCCTCATGACGGTCGGTCCCGCCGTCATCTCGGGCATCTCACGGCTCAACGCGTGATCGGCGCGCGGGGTCACACACACGACCCGATCGAAAGGAGACCCCTTGAGGCAGACACACCACTCGACCATCGGAGGGGAGGCCGGTCAGGCCACCGCCGAGTACGCCCTCGTCCTCGTCGCTGCGGCGATCGTGGCACTCGCCCTGATCACCTGGGCCTCGACGACCGACATGTTGCCGTCCTTCTTCAACTCGGTGATGCAGAAGGTGATCTCGGTCGCCGATGGCATCGGATGACCGAGCGGGGGAGCGCCGTCGTCGAGTTCGCCCTGGTCGTGCCGCTCCTGCTGATGCTGGTCATCTCCATCGCCGAGGTCGCCGTTGTCGCCCGAACCGAGCTCGAGCTCGTTCACGCCGCCAGGGAAGGCGCCCGCCAGGCAGCGACGTCACCGGACACGGCGCGAGCTGCCGCTGCGGTGCGCACGGCCATGGGTGCAGCCGGCAGGGACGCACGGATCTCGGTGTCGAGGCCATCTGGTGTCGGAGAACCCGCAACGGTCACGGTCCGACTGCGTCACCGCGTCGCAGCGCCGTTCATGGGAGGGTTCACCGTTGAGCTCTCGGCAACATCGACGATGCGCACGGAACGATGAGGATGGATCCGTTCTGATCGGGCTTTCGATCGCCCTGTTGGTGCTGGTGCTTGCGTTCGGTGTCGCGATCTCAGGGGCAGGGCTCGCTGCGTACTCCGCTGCGTCCAATGCCGCCGACGCAGCAGCGTTGGCAGCTGCGCCTGTCACGTTCAGGCCCTTCGGAGCGACGGGGTCACCGGCGCGGGAGGCAGCCCTCTACGCCGGGCGGAACGGCGCCACGTTGGTGTCGTGTTCATGCAGCATCGATCGGTCCTGGGCGAGGCGCACGGTGACCGTCCGCGTCATCCGGAGGCTGGTGGTTCCGGGTGTGGGTTCCTTCGACCTCTCTGCGACGTCGAAGGCGACCTTCGACCCTGCTCTGCTGATTCCGGGACCGCCGCCGACGGGCGTCACGATCTCGGTCCGTTGAGCGCCGTCACGGCACGATGTGGGTAGCCTGAGCGGGTGCTGATCGTCATCGCTGGATGCGGCCGGGTGGGATCCGAGCTCGCGCTCACCCTCTCCGAAGAAGGGCACGATGTTTCCATCGTCGATGACGAGAAGTCACGACTCGACGCCCTCGGTGCCTCGTTCAACGGAAGGACGACGGTCGGCCTCGCATACGACGTCAGAACCCTCCGAGCGGCGGACATCGAGTTCGCTGACGCGTTCGTTGCAGTGACCTCCAACGACAACGCAAACGTCATGGCAGTGCAGCTCGCGAAGAAGGTCTTCGGTGTTCCGAGGACCATCGCAAGGCTGGACGACCCTGCCAGGGCGGACGTGTACCGGACACTCGACGTCGAGTACGTGCTCGGTGCCCATCTCGTTGCCGTTGTGATCCACGAGCGGATCACGAGCCCTGGTCTCGATCTCCACGTCACGTTCAGCGACGGAGACGTCGAGATCGTCGAGATGCTCCTCGGCCCAACCGCAGACGGGGTCTCCGTTGCGGACTTCCAGGTCCCCGATGGCCTTCGCGTAGGTGCGATCGAACGGAGCGGCACCACGATCATCCCCAGTGCAGAGACCGAGCTCAGGACGGGTGACCTGGTCGTAGCTGCCGTGCGGAAGGGCTTCGAGGATCGCATCGCGCGCTACCTCGCCGGAGGTGAGGAGTGAGGATCCTGATCATCGGAGGGGGCAAGGTCGGATCGTATCTCGCGAGGCGCTTCGTGGCGGCGCACCACACCGTCTCCGTGATCGAGCCCAGGGAATCGCTCGCCAAGAAGGTGGGCGCCGGAGCAAACATGCTCGTCTTCCAGGGCGATGGCACGAATGTCGACCTCCTCAAACGGGCGGACGTCCATCGGTCGGACTGGGTGTTCGCAGTGACTGGACTCGACGATGCCAACCTCGTGGCAGCGCAACTCGCGCGCACACTGGGCGCCAAGAACGTCCTCGCACGTTTGAACGACCCATCGAACGCCCCGACCTTCGACGCCCTCGGTATCCGCACCGTCGCCTTCACGGACGTCATGGTCGATGTGATCGAGCGCGACGTCCTGGCTGGCGACCTGAGTGCAACCGTCCTCGTCGCCCACGGGAGGCTCACCATCTCAGAGCTCGACGTGGGGAAGGGATTCACCACGACTCGGATCGCAGATCTCGGGCTCCCGGAGGCGACGGTCATCGTCGCAATCGAACGGGCGGGAGAGATCCTCATCGCCCACGGTGCAACCAAGGTGAAGGCTGGGGACCGGATCGTCGCCGCGTCGCTCCCCGAGGGCATCCCAAGCCTCGTGGGCACCTTCCGCACGGAGGAGGATGAGGAGTGAGGTCCAGGGCGCGACGCCTGCCATTGTGGGCACCGAATCCGCGCGACTCGTTCATCCTGTTCGCGAGCGAGGCGCTGATCGTGGCGGTTCTCGCCGCGATCGGTTTCGGGTTCGCTGCCGCTGCGCTCTTGGTGTTCTGAGGTGCTGCTCCGTCCCGCCGCAGACGATCTCCGCGTCGTCGGTGACGCCCTGGGTCGCATCTTCGTGCTGGCCGGCCTCGCCGCGAGCGTCCCACTTGCGTGGGCATTGGTCGCACGTGAGTGGCACCCCCTCGGATCGTTCCTGCTCATGGCAGGGGTGTTCCTGGCGCTCGGAACCGTCCTCATGTCGGTGTCGGCTCGTGAGGCGAGCGAGCTGTCAATGGAACAACGCCATCTCGACTGGAGCCACGGAATGGTCGTGGTCGCGGTCGTGTGGCTCGTCATTCCCGCCGTCGGTTCGATTCCCTTCATCCTTTCAGGCCACTTCGCCTCACCGCTCGATGCGTACTTCGACGCCATGTCCGGACTCACGACCACCGGCCTCGCTCTGGTGGCGGACGTCGACCATCTCGCGTCGTCCCTCAACTTCTGGCGCCACCTCCTCCATTTCCTCGGTGGCCAGGGCATCATCATCGCGGCGCTGCTGGTCTTCGCCGGTCGGGGAGGTACCACGCTCTTCCACGGAGAGGGAAGGGATGACCGCGTGCTTCCCTCCGTTCAATCGACGGCGAAGGCAATATGGGCAGTCTCGTTCCTGCACCTCCTCGCCGGCGTCATCACCCTGAGCGCCGTCGCCTTCGTAATCCTCGGATTCACATGGAACCGGGCCCTGTTCCACGGCCTCATGGTCTTCTTCGCCGCGTTCGATACGGGGGGATTCTCCCCACAGTCGACCAGCATCGGCTACTACCACTCAGGAGTATTCGAGGCGGTCACGGCGGTTCTCATGGTTGCCGGGGCGCTGAGCTTCGGATTCCACTTCCGGTTGTGGAGCAGATCCGACGCCAGATACGGTGGGAGGTCGAGATCCAAGGGTGCGACCGATCCGGGCTCGACTGGCCGGCGCTCGCTGCTTCGGAACCTCGAGACGCGCACGATCCTCACGACCTTCGTCCTGACGCTCGGCCTGACGATCTTCGGCCTTGCAGCAATCGGCGCATACTCCTCGGTCTCGGGCCTGTCGAGGCAGGGCTTTTTCCACGTCCTCTCAGCACACACGGGAACGGGCTTTGCAACCATCCCCTCCCAGGAGTTGGCCACGTGGTCCGGCTTCGCATTCGGCGCCATGGCGATCGCAATGGCCCTGGGCGGCATGGCGTCGTCCACCGCGGGCGGTGTCAAGGCGATTCGCATCGGCCTCACAGCACGGGGGATCGTCAACCAGGTACGCGGCGACCTCCTCCCGGAAGGCGCGATCGTCGACAACACCTACCACCAATTCGGTCAGAGAACGCTCACCGCCGACGTGGCGAGCTCTGCGATGACCGTCTCCCTGCTATTCGTCGCTCTCTACCTTCTGGGAGCAGGGGTGGGCATCGCGTACGGCGTTCCGCTCCAGGACGCGCTGTTCGAGTCGGTCAGTGCAAGTGCGAACGTCGGGATGTCGGTCGGCGTGACAGGCCCGACGATGCCCGTCATGTTGAAGGTGACCTACATCCTCCAGATGTGGCTCGGTCGCCTCGAGTTCATCGCCGCCTTCGTCTTGCTCGGGTTCCTGTACGCCCTCGTCAGGGGGAAGTCATGATGAGGCTCGGAATCGCGATCTTCGTCATCATGGCTTCAATGGCCCAGGTACCGGTCGCCGTTGCGATCGATGTCGACGTCGTGGCTCTCATCGAAGATGGCGCGAACTTCGATGGACAGACGGTCACGGTCACGGGGGAACTCGTCGGCGACTACGGGTCGAGGCGTGACGGAACGACGTGGACCCAGCTCAACCAGGATCCCTATGCGCGGAGCCCTGTCAGCGAGGGAGGTGACCTCGCAGGGTCCAATGTCGGCATCGGCGTGCGGATTCCCACGGATCTCGTCGTGGACCTCGACCCACCAGGTCGCTACCGGATGGTCGGGCCGACGGTCGAGGTGACCGGGACGTGGAGGTTCCACGACCCGCAGCGTTCCGGCGAGTCCTATCTCGACGTGACATCCCTCGTCACTGTCGAGGCCGGCAGATCGCTGTCCGAGGCACCTGATTCGGCATCGTACGGGATCGGTGTGCTGCTGATCCTCGGTTCCGTCCTTGCTCTCGGCGCCCGCAAGCGCTCGCGTCGACAGTGACCGGATCGCCGTCGGCGCCCCGTTTCTCCTATAATGCCGCCGACCTCAGCCCTCCCCGAGACCCCAGGAGTGATGTCCGTGAACCCTGACGTGTGGCTCTATGTCGCCATGGCCATGGGCCTGACTGCCCTCGCCGTTGCCCTCATCTATGGCCGTCTGGTGATGGCTGCGCCCCCCGGCAACGACCGCATGGTCGAGTTGATGGGAGCGATCCGCGAGGGATCCATGGCGTTCCTGCGTCGCGAGTACCTGGCCATCGGGGTGTTCGTCGTGGTGATGGCGACGCTCATCCTCGTCTTCTTGGACTGGGGCCGTCCGTGGGGCGCCGTCGCCTACCTGTTCGGTGCCATGTTGTCTGGCCTTGCCGGTTTCGTCGGGATGCGGATCGCAACGGCGGCGAACGCTCGGACGACCGAGGCTGCGAGGCTCGGTGGCACTGCACGAGCGCTCCCCGTGGCGTTCCGCGGTGGCGCCGTCATGGGATTCACGGTCGCAGGGCTCGGCCTTCTCGGGTTCGGACTCGGTGTCTTCTTCTTCGATACGGTCCTCGAGGACGAAAACTGGGTCCAAATCGTCACTGCGATCGGTCTCGGCGCCTCGTCGATCGCTCTGTTCGCCCGCGTCGGCGGGGGCATCTATACCAAGGCTGCGGACGTCGGCGCCGATCTCGTTGGCAAGGTCGAGGCTGGGATCCCTGAGGATGATCCTCGCAATCCAGCGACGATCGCGGACAATGTCGGTGACAACGTCGGTGATGTCGCGGGCATGGGAGCTGACCTGTTCGAGTCGTACGTCGGCTCGCTCATCGCCCCGATCGCCTTCGCGTCTGTCGTCTTCGCGAGCCAGGGTTTCCTCCCCCATTTGATCTTCTACCCGCTCATGATCGCCTCGATCGGCATGGGGGCCTCGATTCTCGGTTCGTTCCTCGTCCGCCCACAGGGAGATCATCTCGCCCGTGCCCTCCACCTCGGGACGTGGTCCGCTGCCATCCTCACGGTGATCGGGGTCGCGATCGTGACTCCGATCATGTTCAACGATGTGGCGGGCGTCGAGAACAGTGGCTGGGGGTTCTTCGGGTCCGTGGTCATCGGCCTCGGCGTCGGCCTCATGGTGGGCAAGATCTCCGAGTGGTACACGTCCGACCACTACAAGACGGTCAAGGAGATAGCAAGACAGTCCGAGACCGGGCCTGCGACGGTCGTCCTTGCAGGAATCGCCGAGGGAAAGCGCTCTGCCGCGTACTCGGTCATCGTCGTGGCGCTCGGAATGGGGGCTGCGTTCTGGACAGGTGACCTCGCCATCGAGGGCGGGGGCATCTACGGAGTGGCAATCGCTGCGATCGGCGTGCTCGCCACACTCGGGATCACGGTGTCCGTCGACGCATACGGACCCATCGCCGACAACGCCGGGGGCATCGCCGAGATGGCGGGCCTCGACCACGAGGTCAGGGACGCAACAGACCAACTCGACTCCCTAGGGAACACGACGGCAGCGGTTGCCAAGGGTTTCGCCATCGCGTCGGCCGCCGTGACCTCCCTCGCCCTCTTCTTCTCCTTCTCTCAGGCAGCCGGGATCGCCGCGCTCGACCTGCTCGACATCAAGGTCGCCGTGGGGCTCTTCCTCGGCGCCATGTTCCCGTACCTGTTCGCGGCCATGACGATCCAGGCCGTGGGCCGTGCCGCGTTCCAGATGATCGAGGAGGTTCGCCGCCAGTTCCGCGACATTCCCGGTCTGCGTGACGGTCTCCCTGGCGTTCGACCCGACTATGCCAGGTGCGTCGACATCTCGACCAAGGCCTCCCTCAGGGAGATGATCATCCCGGGAGCCGCCGCCGTGGCGCTGCCGCTGGTCGTCGGGTTCATCTCCGTCGAGATGCTCGGTGGCCTCCTCGCAGGCGCCCTGATCTCCGGTTTCCTCCTGGCCATCTACATGGCCAACGCCGGCGGCGCCTGGGACAACGCCAAGAAGTTCATCGAGGCCGGAGCCTTCGGTGGGAAGGGCTCGGATGCGCACAAGGCGGCGGTGGTCGGGGACACCATCGGCGACCCGTTCAAGGACACCTCAGGGCCGTCCATGAACATCGTCATCAAGGTGATGACCATCGTCTCGCTCATCTTCGCGTCCGCATTCGTCAGCGCCGGAGGACTGCTGTAGGGGAAGTCGCCTAGGCTCGCCCATCATGCGCATCGTAATCGTGGGTGCAGGGGCCGTCGGGTCCTACCTCGCAGAGAAACTGTCATACGAGGGCCAGGACGTCGTCGTCATCGAGTCCGACCCCGAGCGTGCGGCGGTCGCCCAGTCAGAGATCGATTGCCTCGTCATCAACGGGAACGGCGCATCCGCGGAGACGCTGAAGAGAGCCGGCCTCGATGACGCCGACCTGTTGATCGCTGTGTCGTCGTCTGACGCCGTCAACGTCCTCGCCTGTGCGGCGGGCACGAAGCTCGACATCCCTCGCAAGGTCGCCCGTGTCGAGGATCCCCAGCTCAAGGCCGAGGTCGAGGCTCTCGGCGTGGACCTCGTGATCGACCCCGGGGAGGCCGCAGCACGCGAGCTGTACCAGCTCGCACGGAGCGGCGACATCTCGGAGAGGATCGACTTCGCGGGCGGCGAACTCGTGCTGCTTGGCGCGTACGTCGACTCGAGGGCGCCGTTCGTCGGCAGATCCCTCGCGGACCTCCGCGACACGGTCGTAGGTTGGGATTGGCTCGTCGTTGCCGTGATTCGCCACGGCGAGACGATCATCGCACGGGGCGGAACGACGATGGAGGCGGGCGACCATGTCCTGATGATGGCGAAGAAGGGAAGCACCGAACAGGCCTATCGGTGGCTCGGGCTCTCCAGTCGGCCCGCCGAGAAGGCGATCGTGATCGGAGGGACCCGCCTAGCACAGCTCACCGCGCAGCTGCTCGCCAGCCGGGGCATCCGGACGACGATCATCGATTCCGACATGGATCGGTGCAAGGTGATGTCGAGGATGATGCCCGACGTGCTCACCGTGTGCGGCGACGCGACCGACATCCGTTTGCTTCGCTCCGAGGGCGTTGCCTCCGCCGACACCGTCATGGCCCTCACGGGGTGGGACTCCGAGAACGTCCTGGCAGCCCTCGTCGCCAAGTCCCTCGGCGCCGGTGAGGTCATCGCCCGTTTCACGAACACGGACCTCGTCGGCCTCCTGTCGGGAATCGGTCTCGATGCCACGGTGTCGTCGCGACTTTCCGCGGCGAACGAGATCCTCCGATTCGTCAGACGGGGGGTCATCCACTCCGTGGTGACGTTCTCGGACTCCGATGCCGAGGCCATCGAATTGGAGGTGGGGCCGAGCAGCGAGGCGATAGGGCGAACCCTCGCCGATCTCAAGCTCCCTCATTCGCTCATCATCGGGGGAATCCAGCGAGGCTCGGAGGCGATCGTGCCGAGGGGTACGACGACGATCGAGGTTGGCGACCACATCATCGCCATCGCCCTCCCCGATGCGATCGGTGCGGCTGAGAAGCTCTCCGGCTGAGATGTCGCTCCGTCACCTCCTCCACGTCGTCGGCGCCGTGCTCGGCGCCATCGGCATCGCGATGCTTGCTCCTGCGATCGTCGCGATCGTCTATGGCGAGTGGTCGGACCTGCCTGGACTCATCGGGGCGGCGGTCCTCACGACGATCATCGGCCTCGGGTTGTGGAAGGGCTTCGATCAGCCAGGTGAGCTGTCCACCAGGGAGGGGTTCGCTGCGGTTGGGCTCGCGTGGATCGCGATCTCCGTCTTCGGAGTCCTCCCGTACCTGCTGACGGGTGCCATCGGCAACTTCACGGATGCCTTCTTCGAGTCCGCTGCAGGCTTCACGACGACGGGCGCGTCCATCGTCCCGGACCCCGGGACACTCTCGCACGGCATCGCCTTTTGGCGATCCTTCACGCAGTGGATCGGCGGTATGGGGATCATCGTCCTGTCGATCGCCGTCCTCCCACTCCTCGGCATGGGTGCCGTGCAGCTTGCGAGGGCAGAGTCGCCGGGACCCATGCCCGACAGGCTCACACCGCGGTTCTCGGAGACGGCCAAGCGGCTCTGGCTCGTGTACGTGGTCCTGACCCTCGCCCAGGTGCTGTTCCTGGTGGTGGGCGACATGTCGTTCTTCGAGTCGGTGGTCCATTCGTTCACGACACTGTCGACCGGTGGATTCAGCACCAACGCAGGCTCGATCGGGGCGTACTCTGCCTACACGCAATGGGTCGTCATCGTGTTCATGCTCCTCGCGGGAACGTCCTTCGCGCTCCACTACCGGTTCGTCAGGCGTGACCGGAAGGCGTACCTCCAATCGTCGGGACTCCGGGTCTACCTGGGTATTGCATTCGGTGCCGCAGCCCTGATTGCGATCGCGAACTGGGGTATAGCCGGGGCCGCGGACTCGATCCGCGAGGCGCTGTTCACGTCCGTCACGATCCTGACGACCACCGGCTATGCGACGTCCGACTTCGCCCAGTGGATCCCGGCCCTCGAGATCATGATCGTGGGTCTCATGTTCATCGGCGGGATGGCAGGGTCGACATCTGGTGCGATCAAGGCCGACCGTATCCAAATCCTCACCGAGGCGTCCCGAATGGACGTGCGGCGGCTCATCCATCCCCGTGGCGTGTTCGTGACCCGCGTGGGTCGCGAACCGCTGCCTGACCTTGTCGTAGAGGCGGTTCAGACCTTCTTCCTGCTCTACATGTTCGCGTTCATGACGGGCACGTTCCTCCTCGCCATCTTCGGATCGATAGCGGAACCGAATCTCGGGATGGTCACAACGGTGTCAGCTGTCGCATCCGCGATCGGCAACGTCGGCCCTGGCCTCGGCGATGTCGGACCCGCAGGCAACTACCTCGCCATCCCGTGGGCTGGCAAGTACATTCTGGCGTCGCTCATGATCGTGGGCCGTCTCGAGATCCTCCCCATCGTGATCCTCTTCAACCGGGAGGTCTGGAGGAAGTGACGCACCCTTCCGCTGCCGGCTTTCAGCCTCGAGGAGGGTCGTCACCGTCCTCATCTTCGACCGGGGCCATGTCAGGGTCGTGCCTGCGCCGCAGTTCGTCGCGTCGCCTGCGAGCCCAGTAATCGTCATACGACTTCTTGCGCGTCCTGCTGATGAGGAACCACAGTCCGACGATCACGGCGGCGCCGATGAGCCAGAAGACGACGCCTCCACCCCCGGACTCCGGGAGATCGACGATCTGAGCCACGATTGATGCTCGATCCATCCTCCTAGCCTACGGTCCTCGATCCGGAGACTCCCGTGCCACGAACGGTCACCTTCATCAGACATGCCGAGACGGCTGCCAATGCGCAGCGCCGATGGCAGGGATCGTCCAACGCTCCGTTCACCGACGCTGGTCGGGACCAGATCGCGAGGCTCCGGGCGAGGTTCGCCGATAACCGCCCATCGCGGCTCATCGCATCGGACCTTCCTCGCACGATGCATACCTCCCAGGCCGTGGGCATTGCGTCGCCCGATCCTGCGTGGCGCGAGTTCGACGTCGGTGCGTGGGAAGGACTCACGAGCGACGAGGTCGACTCGCGGTTCCCCGGGGAGCTGGCACGGCTGTTCTCGGGTGATGACTTCGCGATCGGTGGCGCAGAGCGGATGTCGGCGTTCCGCTCCAGGATCGGTCGAGCGTTCGATGACCTCGTCGACGACCTCGACGAGGGGGACGAGGCGGTCGTCGTGACGCACGGCGGGGTCATCTGGGCTGTCGTGAACCGCGTCCTCGGCGCGTCCGAAGGAGCCGTGCCCGTCATTCCGTCACACAACACGGCCGTGACCAGGGTCCGCGTCTTCGAGGACGGGAACCTCCAGCTGACGGTGTTCAACGATGCCTCGCACCTCGACTCTGTTCCGAGACAATTTGGTCCTTCCGGCACCCAGGTGACGCTCTTCCGCCACGGCCAGACGGAGGGGAATGTGAACGCTCGTTGGCAGGGTCGTTCGGACAGCGCGCTGACCGAACTCGGCCTCCGCCAGGTCGCCAGTGCCTCGGCGATCGCGCCGGGGATCGACGCCCTGTACTCGTCCCCACTCGGGCGGACGATGCACACGGCACGGATCATCGCCGAGACGACAGGCGCCCCCGCCGTTCCCCACGAGGGACTCGTCGAGATGTCCTTCGGAGCGTGGGAGGACATGACATCTGCAGAGGCTGCAGCCCATCACCCCGATCTGTTCGAGGCTCTCTACGGCAGGGGTGAGGATCACCCACGCGGTGGTGACGGCGAGACCTTCACGGGCGCAGGCGAGAGGCTCGCAGCGACCCTCTCGTCGATCGTCAGCCACAACGGCGCCCGATCAATCGGTGCGGTGTCACACGGCGCAGTGATCCGCGCCTACGCCGTGCACATCGTGGGGCTCTCGTTCGCGCAGCGTGATCGCCTGCCCGTTCCTCGCAACTCGTCCATGACCGGCGTCGTCTACACCGAGGATCGACCCATGCTCGCGTCGTACAACGTCGCTCCCCACATGGACAACTCGTGAGGCTGCTGCTCGTCACGAATGACTACCCGCCCGAACCGGGCGGAATCCAGATGTACCTGAGGAACCTCGTCGATGCGTACCCCGATGAGGTCCTCGTGTATGGGCCATCCGACGAACGAGCGGATCCGGGTGAGGAGGGCATTGTGCGCGGCTCTCGGCGCTACATGGTGCCGAACCGCTCGACGCTCGAAGGTGTGGTCTCGGCGGCGAAGTCGTTCCGACCCGATGCTGTGCTCTTCGGCGCACCGCATCCCCTCCCACGCCTCGGTCCGGCCCTCAGGGCCGAGCTCGGCATCCCGTTCGGGATCCTCAGCCACGGTGCCGAGATCACGATCCCCGCCGCAATACCGGGTGCCAGGCACGTGCTCGCACGGATGCTCGCCTCGGCCGACGTGAGGTTCGCCGTGAGCCGTTTCACCGCTGGCAGGGTGGAGCGACTGTCCGGCAAGCCCACGGTCTTCATCGGCGCAGGCGTCGAGATCGACACGTTCGTTCCCGGCGACGCCCGCGGCTTCGGTGACCCTCCCGTCGTCGGGTGCGTGAGCCGATTCGTCCCCCGCAAGGGCCAACATCGCCTCCTCGAGGCAGTCTCGCTGCCTCGACACACCCGTTTCGGTGCTGCTCGTAGGGAAAGGCCGCACCGAGGACGCCCTCCGCTCCCAGGCCGCCAAGCTCGACATGGACGTGCGATTCGCCGTCGACGTTCCCTGGCGCGAGCTTCCCGGCCTCTATCGGGACATGGACATCTTTTGCATGCCCACGAGTTCACGGTGGGGAGGGCTCGAGGTCGAAGGCCTCGGGCTCGTCTACCTCGAGGCGGCGGCGACCGGCCTGCCCGTCCTCGCAGGGGACTCCGGCGGGTCACCCGAGACCGTCATCCCCGGTGTCACGGGGTTCATCGTGGCGGACGTCGATGCGATCATCGAAGGGCTCGAGATCCTCCTGGCGGATCCCGATACTGCACGCGCGATGGGTCAGGCCGGCCGTAGGTTCGTGGAGGAGGAGTTCACGTGGGAGCGCGTGATCCAACGCCTCCATGCGGGGTTCGCACCGTATCTGCGGTAGCGTCCCGCACGCCATCGCCCTTGACATCGAGATGGATGTCCCCTAGGCCTGTACGTCGGAAGCGACGAGAGATCCCACCATGACCAAGAAACTCGTCATCGTCGAGTCCCCCGCAAAGGCGAGGACCATCAACCAGTACCTCGGCGACGACTACATCGTCGAGTCCTCGATCGGACACATCCGCGACATCCCGTCCCGCGCAGCGGACCTGCCGGAATCCAAGAGGGACTTGTGGAAGACGACGCGGTTCGGGGTGGATGTCGACGCCGGGTACCAGCCGATCTACATCGTCACGGAATCGTCGAAGAAGCAGGTCCGGGTACTGAAACAGAAGCTGAAGCAGGCAGATGAGCTGTACCTCGCGACCGATGAGGACCGCGAGGGCGAAGCGATCGCGTGGCACCTCCTCGAGGAGCTCAAACCCAAGGTTCCCGTTCGACGAATGGTCTTCCACGAGATCACCGAGCGAGCGATCCAGGAGGCCGCGGCGAACCCCCGGGATGTCGACATGCCGCTCGTCCAGGCCCAGGAGGCCCGCCGCATCCTCGATCGCCTGTTCGGCTACGAGCTGTCACCGGTGCTGTGGCGGCGGGTACAGAAGGGCCTGTCAGCAGGCCGCGTGCAATCGCCAGCGACACGCATCCTCGTGGAGAGGGAACGCGCACGAATGGCGCACGTCTCGGCGCGGTACGCAGGGCTCCGGGCGGTGTTCTCCACGGGGGAGGCCGAGTTCCCCGCGACCCTGCGAAGCGTCGACGGCGACCGGATCGCGGACGGTTCGGACTTCGGTTCGGACGGCACGCTGAAGAAGGACCGCCTCCTGCTGAGCCCTGCGGACGTCGTCGAGCTGGCGACCGGACTCAGCGGAACGCAGTTCACGGTCACGGCCGTCGACCGGAAGCCATACACCCGTCGTCCCTATCCACCATTCCGCACGTCCACCCTCCAGCAGGAGGCTGGGAGGAAACTGAGGTTCGGTGCCCGGCGCACGATGAGCGCAGCCCAGCGACTGTACGAGGCGGGATACATCACGTACATGCGAACCGACTCCACGAACCTGTCTGCGACCGCCCTCGACGCCGCGCGCAGCCTGGTTGCAGACCGATATGGGTCTGCGTACCTGCCAGGGGCGCCGCGCTCGTACGGAAAGGCGGCCAAAGGTGCTCAGGAGGCCCACGAGGCGATCCGTCCGGCTGGGGAGCGATTCAAGGACATGGATGTCGCGGCAGCAGCCTTCGGCCCGACCTCGGATGAGACCCGCATCTATGAGTTGATCTGGATGCGTACCGTCGCATCGCAGATGAAGGATGCGACCGGTGAGAGCCTGACGGTGCGTGTGTCGGGTGATACCCATGATGATCGTACGTGCCTCTTCCAGGCATCGGGTCGGTCGATCACCTTCCCCGGCTTCCTCCGAGCATACGTCGAGGGCTCTGACGATCCGGCCGCGGCGCTCGACGACCAGGAGACGCTCCTGCCATCCATGGACGTATCGGACAGGTTGAATGCTGTCGAGCTCGAGCCGACCGAGCACGAGACGAAGCCTCCTGCCCGCTACACCGAGGCGTCGTTGATCAAGCGACTCGAGGAGCTCGGCATCGGCCGACCGTCCACGTACGCGTCGATCATCGCCACCATCCTCGATCGGGAGTACGCACGAAAGCAGGGGAGCGCCCTCATCCCGACGTGGCGGGCGTTCAGCGTCGTCGGCCTCCTCGAGCAGTACTTCTCGGACTACGTGGACTACGAGTTCACCGCGAGGATGGAGTCGGACCTCGACCTGATCGCGAACGGCACGGCGGACATGGTTCCGTACCTCGATGCGTTCTACAAGGGGAACGGGCACCCCGGCCTCGTCGAGCTGGTCTCAGAGGAAGCCCTCGAGCGGATCGATCCGAAAGCCGTGAACTCCTTCCCCATCGGTGTCGGGGACGACGGGGAGCAGATCGTCGCAAGGGCAGGGCAGTTCGGACCGTACCTCGAGCACGGGGAGCGCCGGGCTTCGATCCCACCCGACCTCGCACCCGACGAGCTGACGATCGATCTCGCCCTCGAACTCCTGGCCGCACCGAGCGATGACCGTTCGCTCGGTACCGACCCGGACACCGGGCTCGAGGTGTTTGCGAAGGCCGGCCGCTACGGGCCATACGTGCAGCTCGGCGAACGCGACCCTGATTCGAAGGCGAAACCGCGAACAGCGTCGCTGTTCGCGACCATGTCGCTCAAGGAGCTGACGCTCGAGGACGCACTGCGTTTGCTGACGATTCCCCGCGTCGTCGGGTCGCACCCCGATGACGGCGAACCGATCGAGGCCCTGAACGGGCGGTACGGTCCGTACGTGAAATGGGGGAAGGAAACCCGCACCCTCGAGTCGGAGGAGCTGCTCTTCACGGTCACCCTGGACGAAGCATTGGCGCTCCTGGCACAGCCCCGCCAGCGCCGAGGTGCGAAACCGCCTCTCAAGGAACTCGGGAAGGACCCGACGACCGGACGAGAGATCGTGATCAAGGACGGCCGCTTCGGCCTCTACATGACAGACGGCGAGACGAATGTCTCGTTCCGTAAGGCTGAGAGCCTCGACACGATCACCCTGGATCACGCGGTCGAGCGCCTCGCAGAAAAGCGCGGCGCCGCGAAGTAGGGCGGAGCCACCGGACAAGCGGGTTCACGGTGACGACGCCATCGTGCGAGACTGGTGCCATGGCCCCCACCGAACGTTCGACTGCCCGTTACGTTGCCTTCGAGGGCACCGAGGGAGCTGGCAAGAGTTCTGTCGTCGCTCGGGTCGCAAGTCGGCTGCGTTCGATGGGTTCCGACGTGGTCACCGTTCGTGAGCCAGGCGGAACGGCTGTCGGTGAAGCCATCCGATCCATCCTCCTCGACGGCGACCCGGTGCCGGTGGCCAGGGCCGAGGCAGCCCTGTTTGCGGCAGCCCGTGCACAACTTGCCTCGGAGGTCGTCACCCCAGCGCTCGATAGGGGCGCCTGGGTCCTGTCGGATCGCTCCGTGTACTCGTCGCTCGCCTATCAGGCGGGGGGACGTGGCATTCCGACGGATCAGGTGAGGGATTTGAACGACATCGCGCTCGGTGGTCTGTGGCCTGACGTCGTCGTGCTGCTGCGGATCGACAGCGACGGGGGACTGCGCCGCCAGGCGGCGAGCGACCGGATCGGCGATGAGGATCCGACCTTCCACGACGCGGTGGTTCACGCCTTCGATGTCCTCGCGAGCGAGGAACCCGATCGCTTCGAGGTCATTGACGCATCCCAACCGATCGATGACGTTGTCGAGGAGATCATGGAACGCCTCGAGGCCCGCACGTGACCTTGTTCGACGCCGTCATCGGGCACCGCCAGGTGATCGACCTGCTCACCAAGGAGCTCGGTGCCCCTGCACACGCGTATCTGTTCGTTGGTCCCTCGAACGTGGGAAAGGGATCCGTCGCCAGGCGGTTCGCGGCACGACTCGTCGGTGGCCATGACCACGACGCCGTTCGCAGGGCCCTCGGAGGAACCCATCCCGACCTCATCTCCGTGGTTCCCGAGGGCAGGACGGCGATCACGGTGGATCAGGCGCGCGCGATCGTGGCGGCTTCGGTCCGCTCCCCCCTCGAAGCCGATGTGAAGGTGTTCCTGCTCGAGGAGGCATCACTTCTGAACGACGAGGCAGCCAACGTGCTGCTCAAGACCATCGAGGAGCCCATCGCCTCTTCGCGATTCGTGTTCGTGGCGGAGTCGGAGGATGATCTTCCTGCGACAGTCGCCAGCCGATGTCGGACCGTGGTGTTCGGACGCGTGAACGACGATGAGATCATCGAAGGACTCGTGGGAATGGGGATCGAGCGGAAGCAGGCCGACGACGCCGCGAGGATCTCCGGCGGCAGGCCGGGGCTCGCGGTCGCCCTCGCCACCGAACCCAGGGTCGTCGCGTTCCGCGACGCATGGCTCGCGGTCCCCGATGAGCTCACGGGCCATCCGGGGGACGCCTACCGGCAGGTCGGCGTCGTGCTCGCCGCGACGGAGCCCCTCCTCGAGGCAGTCAAGCGGCGCCAGGAGGACGAGGTCGCATCCTCCTACGGTGCGGGCCATGCACCGAAAGCCCTCGTCGAGAGGCACCAGCGCGAACTCGGGCGAAGCTCGGACGCCCTCTACGTCACGGGTCTCGAGTTGCTCGCGTCGTTCTATCGCGATGTCGCCGCAGCGCAGTTCGGTGCTCCGGTGCAGAACACCGACGTCGGGGTGACGTCCCTCACGCTGGTGACGCCGACTACGGCGATCGCGAATGCCAGAAGGGTTCTCGACGCCATCGAAGCACTTCGCTCGAATCAGCGGCCACAGCTCGCCCTCGCGTCCCTGTTCGTCGACCTCGCCATCGATGCCTGACCTCAGACTCCGTTTCGCTGCCGGCTACGAGCGGCTCATGAGGCTTCCACACCACATCGCAGCAACGGTGGTCTTCGACCTGGTCGTGACCGGCAAGGAGAACATCCCGGCCGCAGGTCCCGTCGTCATGGCGGCGAACCACTTCTCGCACCTCGACGTCCCGATCATCGGGACCAACCTCAACAGGTACGTCAGGTTCCTCGCGGTGGATGACCTCTACGGCAGGTCGGCAGCCTTCGACGCGACCCTCGGCTTCTTCGGAGCCATCTCCCTCGACAGGGACGGCTATCCGGTCCGCGCCATGCGGACAGCCGTTGATCACCTCCTCGACGGCAACGTCATCGGCCTCTTCCCAGAGGGCAGGAGGGTGGAGCAATGGGGCGTTGATCCTCCGAAGCCTGGTGCCGCCTGGCTTGCCTGGATGACGGGGGCGCCCCTCGTCCCCGTGGCCATCCACGGCACGGAGCTGTCGCTTTCTCCGAACGCCCAGCGGTTCAGCCGCACGGCGGTCCGCATGTGGGTGCTCGAGCCGATGTGGTGGCACGACTACAGCGATCGCGCCGAACCCCTCCAATCCATGATGGCAGACTGGTACGAACGAGTCGATGAACGGCTCGCTCCCTGGAGGAAGTCCGATGGCTGACAAGAAGATCGTGATGACGGGTGGTACCGGCGCCCTCGGCTCGGCGCTGGCGACGCGTTTGCGTGCCCGTGGGGACGAGGTCGTGGTCATCCGCCGCGGCACCGATCCCGACCAGTGGCAGCCCTCGGACGGACGTCTCGATCCCGGGTTGCTCGAGGGTGCCGCCGCGGTGGTCAACTTCAATGGGATCGGCCTCGGCGATTCGCGCTGGACCGAGGAACGAAAACGTGCACTCGTTTCCTCTCGGGTGGATCCAACCAAGCTGCTCGCCGAAACCATGGCGCGAATGGATGTGCCCCCTCCGGCTTTCCTCTCAGCTTCCGCGGTTGGCATCTACGGCAACACCGGTAGCGAGGTCGCAGACGAGACCCACCCACCGGGTGATGACTTCCTCGCCAAGATGGTCGTGCAGTGGGAGCAGGCGGCGGAACCGGCTGCAGACGCCGGGATCCGGGTCGTCCATCCTCGCACCGGCATCACGATCCAGAGGGGGGAGGGCGCCTTGGCGCGCATGACCCTGCCATTCAAGATGGGGATCGGTGGCCGGATCGGCGACGGTCTGCAGTGGTGGTCGTGGATCTCGATCCGGGATGCCCTGCGCGCATACGAGCACCTCATCGACACGGACATCTCGGGGCCCGTCAACGTGGTGGCCCCGAACCCGGTCACGAACGAGCAGTTCACCAAGGCGCTCGGCGCGGTCCTCCATCGACCGACGGTGATCCCGGTTCCGAAACTGGCCCTGAACATCCTCCTCGGGGGCGAGCTCGCCGAATCCGTCGGCTACGGATCCACGAGGGCATCCGCGAAGAAGCTCATCGATTCGGGTTTCGAGTTCACTTCCGAGACGATCGATCTGGCCCTTCGGGAGGCCTTCCCCGACAGCTGAACGCTCTCGATCACCCGACGACCGGGGAATGTACGCTGCGGTATGGCCACCCACATCGTCACGAACCAACCGCCACCCCTCGAGCCCTATGACCTGTACTCGAGCGATCCGGTGCTCGCCGATGCGGTCGCCATCGAAGGGGGACCGGCCGATGACAACCTGCTCGGCGCCTTCGGTCGCCGGGTCGGTGCGGCTGAGGTATTCGGATGGGGCTTCGAGGCGAACCGTCACGCACCCGAGCTGGTGACGCACGATCGATTCGGGCATCGCATCGACGAGGTCATGTATCACCCCTCGTACCACGCGCTCATGGACGTCTCCGTGTCCGAGGGCCTCCATTGCATGCACTACGAACGGCCGCCGGGTGAGGGCGGCTACGTCACCCGGAGTGCCCTCTTCTACATGATGAGCCAGGTCGAGGCTGGCCACACGTGTCCCATATCCATGACATCGTCGGTGCTTCCTGCCCTGCGCCACCAACCGGATCTCGCCGCCGTGTGGGAACCACGCGTCGTGGAGCGAACCTACGACCCGAGGCTGATCGACCCAGACGACAAGGGTGGTGTGCTTCTCGGCATGGGCATGACCGAGAAGCAGGGCGGCTCGGACGTGCGGGTGAACACGACGACGGCGGTTGCGGTGAACGGCGGCGGTCCGGGCTCCGAGTATCGGTTGACAGGGCACAAGTGGTTCACGTCGGCGCCGATGTGCGACGCCTTCCTCGTCCTCGCCAACGCACCAGGAGGGCTGTCCTGCTTCCTCCTGCCGCGGGTCCTGCCAGACGGCTCACGCAACAACCTCGCCGTCATGCGCCTGAAGGACAAGCTCGGGAACCGGTCGAACGCTTCATCGGAGGTCGAGTTCGATGCGACGCCAGCCTGGATGGTGGGAGAGGAGGGCAGGGGCGTCAGGACGATCATCGAGATGGTGAACGGAACCAGGCTGGACTGCGTCATCGGTTCGGCGGGCCTCATGCGCCAGGCGGTGACCCAGGCAGGATGGCACGTCGCGCACAGGACCGCCTTCGGCTCGAAGCTTCTCGACAAGCCGCTCATGCGCAACGTCCTCGCGGATCTCGAGGTCGAGGTCGAGGTCGCGACGTTGATGATGGTCCGGCTGGCGGGTGCGTTCGACAGGGCGGGGATCGATCCCGAGGAGGCCGCCTTCGCCCGCATCGCGACACCCGTGGCGAAGTACTGGGTGACGAAGCGGTGCAGCCCGGTAGTGAGGGAGTCGATGGAGTGTCTCGGTGGCGCGGGCTACGTCGAGGAATCCATCCTGCCGAGGCTGTTCCGCGAGTCACCGGTCAACGCCATATGGGAGGGTTCGGGAAACGTGATCGCCCTCGACCTCCTGAGGGCGATGGCGAGCGCTCCGGAGGCTGTGAAGGTGTTCCTCACGGAAGTGGACGGGACCAGGGGAACCGACCCCCGCCTCGACGCAGCTCTCGACAGGGTTCGCCGCACGATCGAGGACTTGTCCGATCCGGAGGCGGAGGCCCGCCGACTGATCGAGCAGCTCGCCCTCGCTTGGGGAGGAGCGCTCGCGGTGGCCCATGGCAACCCAGCCGTCGCCGATGCGTTCGTGCGGTCCCGCCTCGACGGTGACTGGGGTGCCCTGTTCGGAACGCTGCCCCCGCAGGTGGACGTCGCAGCGATCGCCTCGAGGGCTGTTCCTCGAGCCTGACCGTCGTCACGTCGGGCACGAAGCACGATGTGCGGAAGGCCGTTGCATATGGCGGTTGGTATCCTCACGGTTCCCCAGCCGGGGTAGCTCAGGGGTAGAGCAACGCACTCGTAATGCGTAGGTCGCGGGTTCAAATCCCGCCTCCGGCTCGACAAGAACGATCGTGACCCTCACCAATGCCGGCGGAGTGTCACCACCGGCGACCGTTAGCCTGCCCCCGATGGCAGACCGGGCCACCTTCGAGCAGGACGCTATGGAATTCGCTCCGCAGCTGTACTCCGCAGCCCTGCGTATGACGCGAAACCCGGCCGATGCCGAGGATGTCGTGCAGGAGACCTACCTCAAGGCCTACCGGGCCTATGACAGTTTCGAGGCGGGCACGAACCTCAAGGCGTGGCTGTACCGGATCCTCACCAACACCTACATCAACAAATACCGCAAGGCGCAGCGACGGCCGAATGAGGTCGAGCTCGGCGAGCTCCAGGATCTGTACCTCTTCAGGCGACTCGGAGAGGCGTCTGGTGCGACCGAGAGCGCGGAGAAGACCGCACTCGACATGTTCGTCGACGATGACGTCATCGAGGCGATCGAGTCTCTCCCCGAGAGCTTCCGGCTCCCCGTCATCTACGCAGACGTCGAGGGATTCTCGTACAAGGAGATCGCTGAAATCCTCGACATCCCGATCGGCACGGTGATGTCCAGACTGCACAGGGGAAGAAAAGCCCTGCAAAGGAAGTTGTGGGACTTGGCAGTGGAACACGGATTGGTGGAGCCGAGGCAATGAAGAGCGGTTGTCACAATGCCGTCGAGTATGTGTACCAATACATCGACGAGGAGCTCACCCTCACACGGCGTGCCCGCATCTCCTTGCACCTGAAGCGGTGCAATCGGTGCTACACGGCGTTCGACTTCGAGCGTGACCTCAAGGCGAAGATCGCCGCCGGGGGAAAAACACCACCGCCGCCGGAACTTTTCGATCAGCTCCGAGCGTTGATACACCGAGAACACGACAACGAGGACTCTGGCAGCTGACCACGGGTCCTCTCCTCAGAACCCAATGGAGGTCAGCATGCAGGAAACATCGCTCAAGGGCCAGAAGTTCACGGGGGCGACACGCGCCCCCAAGACGTACGCCGGCAAGAGGACGTGCGCAGAGAAGGGTTGCATGACGACCCTGTCGCAGTACAACCGCAGGGAATGGTGCTACGCGCACGCTCCCACCAAGTACCCCCGCCTCCGCGGTCGGATCGTCAAGTCCGACGTCTGAGGCGATCAGGTCTCGCACCGCAAGAAGCGCCGGATATCCCGGCGCTTCTGCGCGTCCGGTTCAAACATCCGAATGAAGCGGCGTCGAGCGGTTCTGAATGGGCTCGGGACCGAATCGCGTCTAACCTGCGAGCCGTGAAACGCAGCCGCCCGTACCTCGTCGCATGCCTCGCCGTCCTGGCCGTCGTCGTCCTCGCCCTGCCGGTCCTCGCGACGGAGGGCACGACGGAAGAGGAGCCGGTGACGACGACGATCGCGCAAGAACCCGTGTTCGAGAACGGCGAGCCTGCGATCGTCGTACCGCCTGCCGAGGCGACAGAGGAAGAGCAGCCATGGACCGCACGGTTCATCTATCCCACCCTCGTGCTGGTGACGGTACTGCTCATCGCAGGTCTCATTGTCGGCTACAACCGGTCCATCCGGCACCGGTACGTCGTCGTCTCGGACGAGTGACGACCCGGTACCTGACGCCTCAGGAGCGACGTCTGGCTGCTCCCCACGCCCTACGCTCCTGACATGTCAAAGGTCGATTGGGGAACCGCGACCGCCGTGGCGAGCCGGTTCTCAGGCGAGTATCCACTCGCCGGCACGTATCACGAGCGGAAATTCGCACTGACGGCACCCGGCCACGTCGCGAGGGCCTCGGAGCTCGTCACGCTCGAGACCGGTCTTGACCTCCCTGGTGCTCCGAACGTGGAAGTCATCACCAGGGCACAGTGGGTGGACACCAACATCGCCGCGTTCACAGCGCTGCTCGCACCGCTGAGGGCCGCCATCGCAGAACGGGCAGGCGCCGACGATCAGCTCTCCCAGACCACGGGAACCGACACGGATGCCGGGGGCGGCATCGCCGGTCGGGTCATGGGGGTCGAACTCGGCGCACTCCTCGGCTTCCTCTCCAAACGCGTCCTTGGTCAGTATGAGCTCGTCCTCCCCACAGGCGACGACGAGGTGGGGGACTCCGTGTTCTTCGTCGGCGCGAACGTCCTCGCCATGGAACGTCAGCACGAGTTTCGCCCCTCGCACTTCCGATTCTGGGTCGCGCTCCACGAGTCAGCCCATCGGGCGCAGTTCAAGGGCGTCCCGTGGATGCGTGGATACTTCCTGTCCCTCGTCGACGACCTCGTCGGGACTGCAGAGCACGAGCGTGGCAGGATGGCCCGGATCGCGTCGGACATCATCGAAGCCCGCAACCGTGGCGAGGATCTGGTGGGGGACACGGGCATCCTCGGACTCCTTGCGAGCCACGGACAGCGCGAGGTGCTCGACCGCGTCCAGGCCCTGATGTCACTCCTCGAGGGTCACGGCCATGTCGTGATGGACCGCATCGGTGAACGCGAGATCGTGGACGTCGATCGAATGTCGCGAGTGCTCAGCGCGCGCCGCAACGACCCGAAGACGCAGAGGCTGATGCGGCTCATCGGCATGGAGATGAAGCTCAAGCAATACGAGCTCGGCGCCTCCTTCATTCGAGGGGTCGAGCAACGTGCGTCATGGGATGCGCTTTCGATGGCGTGGGAGTCGCCGGAGGCCCTACCGAGCCTCGCCGAGATCGAGGACCCAGGGTCGTGGCTCGACCGCATGGCGGGGTGAATCCCGGTCTCGTCTCCGCGTACAGGGCATCGACGGGTCCGGCCGACGTCGTCATCGCCCTCGGCGGTGGCGCCGACTCCGCCGTGCTCCTCGCCACGGCCGCAGCGTCGGCATCGGGGCGGGTCAGGGCGGTGTTCGTCGATCATGGCCTCTCGGCAAGCAGCGCCCTCGCAGGTGCGGCAACCGAGGTCGCAGCGTCCCTGAGCATCCCGCTGTCGGTACTCGAAGGGCATGTCGGGGACGGTCCGGATCTCGAGGCACGGGCGCGCGACGTGCGGTACCAGGTGATCGGCGAGCATCTCGCCGAGGGCGAGCTGCTCGTCACCGCCCACACGCTCGATGACCAGGCCGAGACGGTCGTCATGAGGCTCGCACGGGGCTCTGGAAGCGCAGGGCTAGGGGGGATCCCAAACGAGCGCGGGCTCGTGCGCCGCCCCTTCCTCTCGTTCAGGCGTTCAGAGCTCAGGATGATCGCAGAGGATGCAGGTCTCGCGTTCGTCGACGACCCCGACAACGCGGATCGCAGGTTCACGAGGTCGCGGATCCGCCATGGCGTGATCCCCGTCCTCGAGGCCGAGCTCGGTCCAGAAGTGGTCGGGGCCATCGCCAGGAGTGCGTCGCTGCTCTCGCAGGACGATGCTGCCCTCGAGGCCCTCGCAGCCGAAGTACCCATCCTGACCGTCGGCGCAGGAGTGTCCGTGCCCGCATCGGCCCTCGCCACGGCCGAGCCAGCCGTGGCCTCGCGGATCTGCAGGCGCGCCTTGCGCATCGTCCTTGGCGGGTACCCGGGAACAGCCAAGGATGTCGCCGGCATCATCCTGACGGCCCGCGGCGGGACCACGAGCCAGCTCGGCCATTCGTTGCTGGCGATCGACGACGGATCGCACGTGTGGATCGGGCGTCCCCAGGTACCCGACCCTGGCGTGGCCCTCGGTCCCGGGCAGATTGCACGGTGGGGGGGATCGACGTTCACCCTCCTCGCCGACGATGATCGTCCCGTCCTTCCAGGTGGTCGATTCACGATCGTCGCCCGCCGCGTCGCGTCCTCGGGTCTCGAGATCCGCGGCGCACGGGATGGGGATCGCATCGACGTCGGTATCGGAACCACACCCGTGATGGAGCTGCTGAGGACGCACCGGGTCGCAGCGAACCGTCGACCTGTTTCGCCCGTCGTCACGAGAGATGGCAAGATTGCGGCCGTCGTCGGTGTCCGGACCGCCGCGTGGGCAGCGCCGGAACGGGGCGAACCAAGAGCCATCATCGAACGGGAAGTGCAAACGTGAAGATCGGACGAACAGTCATCTCCGCGGAGGAGATCGAGGAGAAACTCACCGAGATCGGCGCGGCGATCACGAGGGACTACGCCGACAAGGACCTCCTCCTCGTCGGGATCCTCAAGGGTGCGTTCGTCGTCATGGCCGACCTGGCGCGCCACATCGACCTTCCCGTCGAGTTCGACTTCATGGCGATCTCCTCGTACGGATCCGCCACGAAGAGCTCGGGGGTGGTTCGCATCCTGAAGGACCTCGACCAGGAGATCGAGGGCCGCCACGTGCTCATCGTCGAAGACATCGTCGACACCGGGTTGACGCTTCAGTACCTGCTCAAGAACCTCCAGGTGCGTCGACCTGCGAGCCTCTCCCTCGCCGCTCTGATGATCAAGGACGGAATCGATCGACCGCCGCTCGACATCAGGTACGAGGGTTTCCACATACCACCGGCCTTCGTCGTCGGGTACGGGCTCGACTTCGAAGGGCGGTACCGGAACCTGCCATATGTAGCCGAGGTCGACGACAGCGGCCAATGAATCGGTCGGGCAAGTTTGACGTTGGGCAGGCGTACCATTGATCGGGTCAGCCCCGGCGTCATGGTCGGGTTCCGACATGGACCACCACGTCGAGGAGCAACGTGAACCGGACAACGAGAACGATCCTCGTGTACCTAGCGGTGATCTTCATCGTGGTCATGGGCTTCCAGCTCGTCTTCAGTCAGGCCACGCAGCCGACGGAACTCTCCCTCGCCGAGTTCGAGAACCGGCTCGCCGCTGACGAGGTCGGTGACGACCTCGTGATGAGGGACAAGTCGAACGAACTCGTCGGAACGATCACCACTGGCGGTGAGACGACGGACTTCATCATGAGGTACCCCGGCGACTACGCCGAGACCCTGACGAACAACCTCCAAGCTGCAGGCGTCGAATTCACCGTCGACGCCGAGAACCCCACCCTGTTCGAGTGGTTCCTGACGTCGATCCTCCCGTACCTGCTGATCTTCGGCCTGTTCATCTTCATCATCATGCAGATGCAGGGCGGGGGCAGCCGCGTCATGCAGTTCGGCAAATCGAAGGCGAAACAGGTCTCCAAGGACGCACCGAAGGTCCTGTTCAGCGATGTCGCCGGCGCGGATGAGGCAGTCGAGGAACTCGAGGAGATCAAGGAGTTCCTCGCACATCCCCAGAAGTTCAGGGCGATGGGGGCGAAGATCCCGAAAGGCGTCCTCTTGTACGGACCGCCGGGGACAGGGAAGACGCTCCTCGCGAGAGCCGTCGCCGGTGAGGCAGGAGTCCCCTTCTTTGCGATCTCAGGGTCCGACTTCGTCGAGATGTTCGTCGGCGTCGGAGCGTCACGCGTCCGTGACCTGTTCGACCAGGCGAAACAGAATGCGCCCGCCATCGTGTTCATCGACGAGATCGATGCCGTGGGGCGTCACCGAGGCGCAGGGCTCGGTGGCGGCCACGACGAGCGTGAGCAGACGCTCAACCAGCTGTTGGTCGAACTCGACGGCTTCGACGTCAAGGTCGGTGTGATCGTCATCGCGTCGACCAACCGCCCCGACATCCTCGATCCTGCGCTCCTGCGACCCGGTCGATTCGATCGCCAGATCGTCGTCGATCGCCCCGACCTCGTCGGCCGCGAGGCGATCCTCAACGTCCACGCGAAGGGCAAGCCGCTCGCAGACGAGATCGACCTCGGTGTCCTTGCACGCCAGACCCCGGGCTTCACCGGAGCGGATCTCGCCAACCTCATCAATGAGGCGGCGATCCTCGCTGCGCGCAAGGGTGACGACGTGATCACCATGCCGGTTCTCGAGGAGTCGATCGAGCGGGTCATCGCAGGCCCCGAGCGCAGAAGTCGGGTCATGTCCGAGACCGAGAAGAAGATCACCGCCTATCACGAGGGTGGTCATGCCCTGGTTGGCTACGCCCTACCGAACGCCGACCCGATCCACAAGGTCACGATCATCCCTCGCGGGCGGGCGGGCGGGTACACGATGGCCCTTCCCCTGGAGGACAAGTACTACGTCAGGCGTTCGGAGATGATCGACCAGTTGGCGATGCTCCTCGGAGGCAGGACGGCTGAGGAGCTGATCTTCATCGATCCGACGACCGGCGCATCGAACGACATCGAGAAGGCGACGAGTATCGCCCGGAAGATGGTGATGGAGTACGGGATGTCGGACAAGCTCGGGCCGTTGCGCTACGGGACGCCCGAGGGCGAGGTGTTCCTCGGCCGTGACTACTCCAAGCACCAGGACCTGTCGAACGAGGTCGCCGCCGCTGTCGATCAGGAGGTCCGGTTCCTCATCACACAGGCACACGACGAGGCCCGAACGATCCTTTCCACGCATGAAGAAGCGCTCCACCGCATCGCGGCCGCGCTCATGGACCGTGAGACGCTCGGTGCCGCCGACATCGCCGAGATCCTGCACGACGTCCCCAAGTGGGAGCACGCAGAGGACGGCACGATTCGACTGAAAGCTCCCGAGTCGGTCCAGATGCAGACGACCTACGCCGCCTCGCGGACCGACGGGGTGGCCTGACCGAGGTGCTCGAGACGGCCGTCTGGAGAGTACGCGGCCACACCCTTCCGCTCGCCGCGCCGCTCGTGATGGGCATCCTGAACGTGACACCGGATTCGTTCTCCGACGGTGGGCGTTACCCCGACGTCGATGCCGCCATCGAGGCAGGAATCTCCATGGCCGCCGATGGGGCCGCGATCATCGATGTCGGAGGCGAATCGACGAGGCCCGGCTCGCAGCCCGTCGATGCCGACGACGAGATGTCGAGGATTCTCCCCGTCGTCTCCGGCCTCGTCGAAGCGGGACTCGTGGTGTCGATCGACAGCGCGAAGGCCCTTGTCGCCGAGGCGGCCATCGAACGTGGCGCAGCCATCGTCAACGATGTCACGGGCCTGACCGACCCCGCCATGCGGTCCGTGTGTGCGGATGCCAAGTGCGGCGTCGTGATCATGCACATGCAAGGCACACCCCGAACGATGCAGGACGATCCGCGCTACGACGATGTCATCTCGGATGTCGGTCGGTTCCTCTCGCATCAGAGCAGGGTGGCGATCGAGGCAGGCGTTCCCATCGAAGCGATCGCCCTGGATCCGGGCTTCGGATTCGGGAAGACGTTCGAGCACAATCTCACCCTGCTCGGACGCCTCGAACTCCTCACGCATCTCGGGTTTCCCGTGCTCGTCGGCACCAGCCGAAAGGGATTCCTCGGGACCATCCTCGAGCCGGTCCGGGGAGCGACGTCGCCTGACCAGCGGGACGGGGCGACGGCTGCGACCATCGCAGCCGCTGTGCTCGCCGGCGCCCGGATCCTGAGGGTCCACAATGTCGCCCTCGGGGTTGATGTAGCGGTGACAGCCAAGGCTATGGTGCCGTACACCCATGACGAAGAAACCCACCGGACTTGAGCCACGCGGATTCCGCTGGGTCATCACTCGAAGACTCGCCGTTTCCGAACGAATCGGTGGGCATGGTTTCCAGCACCGGAAGGTGCGGCGCGAGGAGGAGATCGTCTGGCTCAAGGAGCACGGCATCAACACTGTCGTGAGCCTCCTCGGAGCGCAACAGAACGCCGCAGCGTATGAAGCCGGTGGCCTCCGTTTCCATGGAATGGAGGTCGACTCCGACCTCGAACCGTCCGAGGCCATCCCGGTGTTCGAGATGCTCGGAGATGCACTGCGGCCCGAGGGCGCCGTGGTCCTCGTCCATCGCGACACGATCGACGACACCCTCGGCGGGCTCCTCGCCGGGTACCTGATCCATGCAGGCACCCTCGACGACCCGATCGTCGCAACGGACGTGATACAACGCATTCTCGGGCGGGCGATCGGCCCCGAGGGGCGCAGACTCATCCCGAAGTGACGCATGTCACGTGCGTACCTCGCTGTGGGCTCGAACCTCGGTGATCGCGAAAGCCATCTCCGCCACGCCCTGATGCGCATCGGTTCGTTCTCGCGTGTCATCGCGGGTTCGCCCATCTACGAGACCGAACCGATGGGGGGTCCCGCAGATCAGGGCGCGTTCCTCAACGCCGTCATAGGTATCGAGACCCAGCTCGACGCCAGAGCGTTGCTCGAATCACTGCTCGAGGTTGAGTCAGAGCGGGGACGGGTCCGCAGCGAGCGGTGGGGTCCACGGACACTCGACATCGACCTCCTGTGGTTCGATGGCATGGAGATCGACGAGCCAGGACTCACCGTTCCTCATCCGGGCATCAGGGAGCGCGGCTTCGTCCTGGCACCTCTCATCGACGTCGCGCCGGGCCTCGCCGACAGCTCGGGTCCGTATGCGGACGCATACCGAGCCATCGGGAGCTCGGGTCTCATCCGTCGTACCGGGCCCGTCGACGAGACGGGTACCCGGTGGATGGTCGGACTCGAGGAGGCGGTCCGACCTGCAGCCGACGGATCCGTCGTCGCCCATCCGGATTGGGCGAACACCTCCGGGGACGCTTTCGGGGGATTCCTGACCGCAGTCGCGCTGCACCGTGCGGGATCACTGCGGCCGGGATCACTCCCATCCCACCTCACCTATCGATTCCTCCACCCGGTCCCTGCAGGCCGACGCCTCGACGTGTCCACCGCCGTGCACAGGATGTCGGCGTCGTCCATGGACTTGACGGTGACGCTCAGGCTCGATGCCGAGGTGGTCGGCCGTTGCGCCGTGGGTGTCATCGACCGCCCCGTGATGCCAGAGGTCGCGCCGATCGCACCGAGGGTGATGGCACTCCACGAGTGCATACCCGTGACGGAACTCCTGCCCAGGACGGATCGCGACCTCGGCGCATCGATCCGGTCATGGACACCGCTCGAACGGTGGGACGTCCCCGATCTCCAGGACGGCTCGGCTGCCCTCCTGCGGGCGTGGAGCCCGAACGTCGTGCTCGGTGTGGGGGATCCTTTCCTGTACGCTGCCGCCCTCGTCATGCCGATCGACGCGTTGATCTGGCCAGCGACGATGGCCCGCCTCGGCCGGTTCCCTGGCGGTCCCGTCCTGGCGACGCCCACGATCGAGCTGACGGCCCGCTTCGCCGACCTCACGAACGACGCGTGGTTCATGGGTGAGGCGGTCGTCGACCACATCACCGATCGATCGGTGGCTGGCACCGTTCGGATGTGGGGGGATGGAGGGCGCTACCTCGCTGTCGGGCACTCTCTGAACCTCGTGCGACGGTGACACCGGCGCGGCTGTCACGCCTAGCCTTCCCCGTCGGACCGATACCCGACAGGATCGGAGCCACATGAACATCGAGATCCATGGCACCGGTCGAGCGGCCGGAGCGCTCGGCCTTCGCGCCGTGTCGTCCGGCCACGTGATCACGGCGGTGCTGGGCCGATCCGACGATCGCGTTGCGGCGCTCGAGGAGCGCCTCGGCGTCACGGGCGGCGACCCGGACCTTCGCATCATCGCCGTGTCGGACGACGCGATCGCATCCGTCGTGGAGGGCCTGGTAGGCGCGGACGCCGTGCCAACAGTCCACGTCTCCGGTTCGACACCCGTCTCCATCCTCGATCCGCTGGCTGGACGCATGCCGATCGGATCCTTCCACCCGCTCCAGACGCTCCCCGACATGGAACGAGGCGCAGCGCACATGGACGGAGCATGGGTCGCGGTGACGGCGTCTGACCCCTTCGCAGCCGATCTGGAGCGCTTCGCGCAGTCGCTTGGATGCACTGCGTTCCGCCTGGACGATTCCGACAAGGCCGTCTATCACGCCGCAGCGGCGGCATGTGCGAACTACGCGCTCGTGGCACTCGGCCTCGGTGAGCGGCTCTTCAGAGCCGCAGGCGTCCCTTTCGAGGCTGCTCGCCCCCTCGTCGAGGCCATCGTGGCGAACGCCTTCACGATGGGACCGGGCAGTGCACTCACCGGCCCCATCGCGCGAGGCGACGTCGATACCGTGCGTCGCCAGCTCGCGGCCGTGGACGGTGTCGACGAGACAACGGCACGCATGTTCCGATTGATGGCGAGGGCAACCGCGACCTTCTCCGGGTCATCCGATGACATGGCGGATGCGATCGGATGAATGTCCTCACGACGTTCGATGATGTGCGCCTCCACGCCAGGGGGTCCGTCGGGCTCGTCCCGACGATGGGCTACCTCCACGAGGGCCATCTGAGCCTCGTCGATCGATCCGTGACCGACTGCGACACGACCGTTGTCTCGATCTTCGTCAACCCGCTCCAGTTCGGCGACAACACGGATCTCGAGCGATATCCGCGCGATCTCGAGCGCGACGTCTCCTTGGCGGGACGGGCGGGCGCCGATCTCGTCTTCGCGCCGAGCATCGACTACATGTACCCGACAGGGGCCGCAACGACGATCACGGTGGACGGTGTGTCGGATCACATGGAGGGTCCTCACCGTCCCGGGCACTTCGCCGGTGTTGCCACGGTCGTCGGCAAGCTCCTCGCCGGTGTGCAGCCCGACCGCGCCTACTTCGGTGCGAAGGACGCCCAACAGGTAGCGGTGGTGACGACCATGGTCCGTGACCTGTCCTTCCCCGTCGACATCCGGATGCTTCCGATCGTGCGTGAGGCGGACGGGCTCGCCCTGTCGTCGCGCAACGTCCACCTCGACGCGGCACATCGGGCATCGGCACTCACCTTGTCACGTGGGCTGATGCATGCAGCCGACCTGTTCGAGGCAGGTTGCCGATCGTCCGACGAGCTCGTCGATGCGGCGTTCGCCCCCATGCTGGCGGATCCCGGGGTCGCAGTCGACTACGTCGCCCTGGCGGATGCGGCGACGGCATCCCCGATGTCTGACGTCGCTGGCGCACAGTTCCTCGCTGTCGCGGCAACCGTGGGTAGCGTCAGGCTCATCGACAATGTCTCGATCGACGCGGACCGCGGAATCGCAGACCGCGGCACCAGACTGACCGGACCGAGCTTGGTGTACGGAGGAACCTGATGCTGCTCACGATCGACATCGGCAACACGCAGATCGCCCTCGGAATGTTCGATGGACTGGAGCTCATCGGGCATTGGAGGGTGTCGACGGAGGCCGAAGCGACCTTCGATGAGATCCGATGGCAACTCAACGGCATCCTCGGTGCAGACGGCTTCACCCAGAGTGACATCAAGGGCCTTTGCGTGTCGAGCGTCGTGCCGGCGATGACGGCGACGATTCGCCGTGTCGCCCCCCACGTCGTGTCGGGTGCCGTCATCGTGGTCGAGCCGGGTGTTCGGACAGGGATGGCGATCGAGATCGACAATCCGCGCGAAGTAGGTGCGGACCGCATCGTGAACTCCGTCGCGGCACGGGATCGGTACGACTGTCCCGTGGTCGTCGTCGACTTCGGCACGTCGACCAACTTCGATGTCGTCAGCGAGAATGGTGCGTACCTCGGCGGAGCGATCGCGCCAGGCCTCGAGATCGCGACGAACGCGCTGGTATCGGGAACCGCGGCACTGCGGCGTGTGGAGTTCACACCACCGCGGTCCGTCGTGGGAAAGGGCACCGTCGAGGCCATCCAGTCCGGAGCCCTCTACGGTCACGCGGGACTCGTCGATGGGATCATGGAACGCATCGCCTCCGAGTTCGACGGTCCCGTGACCAGGGTCGCGACCGGTGGCCTGGCACCTACCATCGTGCCCCACTGCTCGAGCGTCGACATCGTTGACCCGTATCTCACGCTCGAGGGGCTTCGCATCATCTTCGACCTGAACCGGGACAGCGCATGACGGACCACGAAGACCCAGCAGGGATCGACGACGACGCCGACGTCGAAGCCCATCCGCTCACTGCGGCGCGCCTCGCCAAGTACCGCGCCGTCATGGAGGACGGGGGGTTCCCGTATTCGTTCGCTCGTTCACACACGTCGGGAGGCATCAGGGCTGACTTCGGTGACCTCGAGCCCGGTTCCGGGACGTCGGTCGACGTGTCCGTGGCCGGACGGCTCATGAATGTCAGGGACATGGGCAAGCTGGCGTTCGGTGTCCTGTCCGACGTCGATGGAACCATCCAGCTGTTCGCCGACCTTCGCGGACTCGGTGAGGACCGATTCGCCGAGTTCCTCGACCTCGACCACGGTGACTGGGTCGGAGCGTCCGGGGAGGTCATCACGACAAAGCGCGGCGAGCTCTCTGTGCGCATCTCGTCGTTCGTACTCCTCCAGAAGAGCCTGCGGCCCATCCCGGACAAGTGGCACGGCCTCCAGGACGTTGAGCAGCGGAGCAGGAAGCGATACATCGACCTCATGGCGAACGAGGAGTCGAGGCGCATCGCGAGGACCCGGTCGCTGATCGTCTCGGAGCTGCGCCGCCAGTTCGACAACCGCGGGTACATCGAGGTCGAGACGCCCGTGCTCCTGAGTCAGGCCACCGGCGCGACCGCGAGACCCTTCGCCACGCATCACAACGCGCTCGACCTCGAAATGTCCTTGCGAATCGCGACCGAGCTCTACCTCAAGCGACTGGTCGTCGGAGGGCTCGAGCGGGTATACGAGATCGGCAGGATCTTCCGAAACGAGGGCATCGATGCGACCCACAACCCGGAATTCACGATGCTCGAGTCCTATGAGGCCTTCGCCGACTTCGAGGACATGATGGCGTTGGTCGAAGCCGTCGTCGCGGCGTGTGCAGAAGTCGCCGTGGGATCCACGACCATCGAGTACCGCGGGCGGCCGCTCGATCTCACCGGGCCCTATCGGCGGGTGTCGATGCTGGACGCCGTTCGCGAGGCGACGTCCGCCGAAGTCGACTACGACGCCGACCGCCAGACGCTCCTGGAGCTCGCTGACCATAGTGGCGTTGATGTGGAGCCCCACTGGGGTCCCGGACGAATCATCGAGGGCCTGTTCGACGAACTCGTCGAGCCCACGATCTGGGATCCGACCTTCGTCACCGAGCACCCCATAGAGACGTCGCCCCTTGCGAGGATCCACCGTTCGAAGCCGCACGTGACGGAGCGGTTCGAGTTGTTCGTCGCAGGTTCCGAGTACGTGAACGGCTTCTCCGAGCTCAACGATTCGATTGACCAGCGGGTCCGGTTCGAGGCCCAGCGAGAGCTGAGGTCGGCGGGCGACGAGGAGGCCCATCCGGTCGACGAGGACTACCTGCTGGCCCTGGAGTACGGCCTTCCGCCCACCGGCGGAATCGGGATCGGGGTGGACAGGCTGGTGATGCTTCTCACCGACCAGCACCACATACGAGAGGTCATCCTGTTCCCGACGATGCGGCCGGTCTGACATCTCGGGTGCGAAGGCGTGATCAGGACTCCAGCGCCCATGTGCCGGTCCCGGTCATTGGGGGAAGTGTGCGTCATGGCGCCATGTTCGGTGATCTGGGCGGGACAGTGGCCGCGGTGATCCGCACGACTACTCTTCTGTGACTCCGAGTCACTGGCATGCGGATGCCGACCCGAGCCGGAGACGAGATCGATGAGCGATGGGCACGCTACGCGCGACGCCTTCGGCGGCGGTTACGACCAAGCCTCCAGCTCGTCGTTCACTGCAATCGCCCGGGCACGCGACTGGGTGAAGATGGTCGAGGAGGTGGCCCGATGGCGAGAGAAGACGTGGAGAAGGTGGCGAACGCGTACATGAGCGGCGGCCCTTTTCCGCTTGCCGAGGACGCGGTCTTCACCTTCGAGGACTCCGGTGAGGTCTTCGAGGGCAGGGAAGCGATCTGGCAGATGCTCTCTGCGTGGTACGGCGAGATGTTCGAGGCCGAATCGGAGAGACTCGCCGTGTTCGTGGGTGACGACGCGTTCGTGGTCGAGTTCAGGTTCGAGGGAACCCACATCGGGGACTTCTACGGCATTGGGGCAACCGGTCGGTTGGTCAGCTTTCCATTCGTGGGGGTCTACCACGTCGAGGGAGCGGAGATTGTGGCCGGCAGGACGTACCTGCCCATGGAGCGCATCAAATCGATGCTGTCCTAGGGCGAGTCCCTGGTTGACAGGCGCTCGATGTTCGCCCTCCTCATAGCGTCAGCACGACGAGACAAGGTCGTGTTGGGGAGGGAACTGACTGCGCAAGGCTCGGGTCTCAGGAACGGACCCCCGAGTCGGCACTCAAGCATCGGGATTGTGATCCGCAGACCTGGCCGCTCAGTCAGGACCACGGTCACGGTGCGGTTGCCCTACGTGTTGTTGGTGGAGACTGCGTATTGGATGGCGACTGGCTCGAATGTGGTGAAGTACTCCTGTGTGATGGGGTCTGCCATGAGTGTGCTCGATGCCGCTTCGAATGCTGCCAGCGATTCGTACACCGTCATGCCGATCTTCATGTCTTCGATGTTCTTGCCCTTGATGGGGGCCAGTTCGTAGGACTCGAGCACGCCGTCTTGTTCTGAAAGCAGGTCGACGAACCGCTCGCGGGCAGTGTCGAAGTCGGAGCGATTTGTCACCCGCCGTACGGCGACTTCGACGATCTGGCCATCTTCTGCGGCGAGAGTGGCGAGATTGAGCGTTGGCCCTTCGGTCTGGGTGGCGAAGACGTAGGCCTTCAGGTCCATGGTCCGGGAGAATCGTAGGAATCGCCACACCACCCCGAGCCGACGCTGGATTCGTGCCACTGTCTTGAGGTCGTCGTAGTCGGTCATGCCGATGAACACTTCGGACTCGTCCGGGGTCGGCAGTGCATGAAAGGAGGCGAACTCCCGGTCGGAGTTCACGCCCCGCTGCTGTTTCAGGATGGTGATGAAGTCGGAGCGGCGGCTACGGAAGTCGGTCTCCTTCCCCGGCTTGACTCGGCGGACTGCGATCTCGATGACGTTGGCCATGGAGGCCCTCCTTGGTCGACTGTTCAAGGTTGAACCAACAGTAGTGTCAATATGTTTCAAGTTTGAACTAAAGTCTTGGCATGGTCGACGGTCCCCCTTTTCTGACGGACACAGAGGACCGCGCCTGGCGGGGAATCCTGGCTTTGTGGCATCTGGGCTTCCCCGAGATTGAGCGTGTGCTGAAGCCGTGGGGCTTGCTGCACATCGAGTACGGCATCCTGGCGGTGCTGAACATGCAACCGGATCGGACCTTGCGGCTCGGTCGCCTGGCCGCGTTGGCCAGCATGTCACCCAGCCGTCTCACCTATCGCCTTCGTCGGCTCGTCGAGCGCGGACTTGTGGAACGTAGCGACTCTGATGAGGACGGTCGGGTGGCGTTTGCCCGCCTCACTGGGAAGGGCGCGAACCTGGTGGCAGAGGTCTCACCGGTCCACTTCGCGCACGTTCGATCAATGATCTTTGGCCGTCTCGACGAGACGCAGGTCGAGGCACTCGCAGACGCGATGCAGGCGGTCACCGCCGGACTCACCGATGAGGATTGGTGGCTGACCGCTGCGGACTGAGCCTGAAGGCAGTGGCGATGCACCCTGAATGGGTCGTCGGCCAGTCGGCGTGGAGAGACTCGAACCGAGGGCATTCCATGCGCCGCCCACGTCGTTGACCACCGAGCACGTTGTCGAGCACCCACAGGCGCCCTCGATCCCGCAATATGGGCGACCCGGTGTGACCCGATTGACGGTCGGAAGGCTCTTCCTGGCGCGCATCATGCGACGTGTCTGTGCACGGGCACTCGCCCGCAGGAACGCTCCGTTCCGATCAGGCGGGGATGCCGTCCGTCCGAACCACGCGCCATCCCTCGGAGAAGCTCCCTACGACGTCGACCATGCCGTCCGCGTCGGATGCGAACGCCATGCACCGAATCGTCCGGTCACCACGCTCGAACGCATATGGATACGGGCCCATCGGGAACACGTCGATCCTGACTGGTCCTGTCGGGAGGGCTTCGACGAGTGGGTCGCATGCGGAAGCGAACGCCTCGGTCGAGAGCGGCCACACGTCGATGTCGGTCTCGCCGGTACCGATGTACTCGTAGGAGTGGGCAGTGGCGCACTCGAGACCCTCCGGTGCGAGCGAAGGTCCGAAGCACGTCCCGGGCTCAGGGGACCAGACGAGATCGTCGCGGTCGGCGAGCTTGCCTGCGAACAACTCGACGCCATCGTTCGTCTGGATCCTGACGAGGCACGCGAGGTATCGGTCGCCCCTGGCGAACTCGTCCTCGTCCGGCATGTAGGTGACGAGGCTGGGAGTTCGGTCCTTCTGGGGTCCGAGCAACGCCTCGAACTCGCGGTCGCACGTGTAGTTCCGCTGGTAGGTCACGTCATCCTCGTCGAACGTCTCGGCGTCGGTCGCCGTCTGGTCTCCGAACAGGACCTCCCCGTTGTGTGGGCCGTCACAGGGAACGACGGCATCGAGTGCAATCGGTGCCCACGGAAGTCCCTCCTCGGGATCCAGGTACACGCAGTCACCTGTCTGCCATATCGGGAGCGGCAGCCGAGACCGTTCCCGTGACGCGAGGTAGTCGGTCGCGACGCCATCGTCTATCGACGTCGCCGCCAGGAAGCCGTCTCCCGTCGACCACAGGGATATGGCGAGACCCGCAGGCGTCGAGGTCTCGAATACGCCTTCGGTGACCTCGGAACCCTGATCGTCGAGGGAGGCGAGAACGGGGACGAGGCCGGGGTCGCCTCGAAGGGACATCGTCGGGATGACCGACACGACCACGAGGTATCGGTCGTCGGATCTGTACACGGCATCCGACCTGCCAGCGACGAGTCCATCGGGCAGCCAGAGGCCGATTGCGGTGATCGCGTCCTGCTCGAAGAGGCCCCGTTCCTCGGTCGGGGCGAAACCTTCCGGTGCGGAGAGCCACGAGGATGCAAGTGCGTCCTGGTCCGGCGGTTCGGGGGGCACCAGGGGTGCCCCCGGCTCGATCGGCTGTGTGGTGGTGGATGACTCCGGAGCGGCGGGTACGGAGGTCGACGAAGAGGTCGTGCCGGATGTCACCGTGCACGACGTCACGGCAATGGCGGACGAGACGAACACGGCCAGGATGCGTGAGGACACCGACCCCATCAATCGCTCGGCTCTCGATCGCTCGGCTCGCGATCGCTCCGCTGGGCGCACCCGATCAGCTCCTGGCAGATCCGACCCGGTCCAACAGGTACTGATCGAGGTTGGCGAGGACGTCGGTCAGCGGGTTGTCCGGAATGCGCTGGGCAGCCTTCTCTGCGACGCGGATGCGTTCGGCGGCCTCGTCGAGTGCGGCATCGATGTAGCCGCCCGAGACGGTCAGCTCGATGACCCGTGCGATCGAGCCCTCGCTGTACGGCTTTCCCGAGGCGAGCAGGGATGCGATCTCCTCACCGTCCGGCCCCTCCGCGGCCAGGAGCACCGGGAGGGTGAACGTGCCCTCGCCGATGTCGGACCCCGCTGGCTTACCGAGGAAGACGTCCGAAGCGATGAGGTCGAGGACGTCATCGGTGATCTGGAACACCATCCCCATCTCCCACGCCCACTCGCTGATCGCCTCGACGGCTTCCGGATCCGCGCCGCCCGTGATCGCACCGAGACGGGCTGACGTGCGGATGAGCGATGCCGTCTTGCCGCCGATCACGGCGTGATATCCGGCCGGACCGTGGGAGAGGTCGTTCGCCCAGACGAGTTCGCTGACCTGTCCCTCGCAGAGCGTGGCGTACGTGCGTGCGATCAGGGCGACGGCCTCCTCACCGAGGGGAGCGGCGATCTCCGATGCCCTGGCGAGGAGGAAGTCGCCGGCGAGGATGGCGATCGTGTTGTCCCAATTCGCGTTGACGCTCGTCTGGCCCCGTCGTGAATCGGCCTCGTCGATGACGTCATCGTGGTAGAGGGAACCGAGGTGGACGAGCTCGACCGAGACGCCGGCCTCGACGGGTTCGGCACCGCTGTTCGGTCCGAGTTCCGCCGCGACCTGGGCGAGGAGAGGTCTGTATCGCTTCCCACCGGCCGACAAGAGGTGCTGTGCGATGTTCGTGAGGAACTCGGTGTCGGCAACCGTCACTTCCCGGAGCCGACGCTCGACTGCCGCCATACGGTCCCACACCCGCGGGATGGGAACGAGATCTTGGAAGATTGGGCGATCCACGGCAGTGCGCTCCAACGAAGGAATGAGGATGGTACAACGCACGTTCTGGGTAGCGAGCGCCGGCCATCGGACCGAGGAGGTTCCTCGGGGTACCCGGATCGGGTATCTATACTCCGCGGGGCGCACGGTGACGATGCGCCACTGTTGATCAAGGGGTGAAGGACGTTGTTCGAACGTTTCACAGATAGAGCCCGACGAGTCGTTGTCCTCGCGCAGGAAGAAGCAAGGCTTCTCAATCACAACTACATCGGCACGGAGCACATCCTGCTCGGCCTCATCCACGAGGGCGAGGGCGTCGCCGCTCGTGCCCTCGAGAGCATGGACATCAGCCTCGAATCCGTGCGCAGCCAGGTCGTCGAGATCATCGGGCAGGGTTCCCAGGCTCCGAGCGGACACATCCCGTTCACCCCTCGTGCGAAGAAGGTCCTCGAACTCTCCCTCCGTGAAGCCCTCCAGCTCGGCCACAACTACATCGGGACCGAGCACATCCTCCTCGGCCTCATCCGCGAGGGTGAAGGTGTCGCCGCCCAGGTCCTCGTGAAGCTCGGCGCTGAGCTCACCAAGGTCCGCCAGACCGTGATCCAGCTCCTCAGCGGCGTCCAGGGCGACGAAGGCGGAGGGTCGGGGTCCTCCCAGGGATCAGGATCATCCAGCTCACGTGGCGAGGCGAGCTCCTCGGGATCCGCCGTGCTCGATCAGTTCGGCAGGAACCTCACCCAGCTCGCGCGGGAACAGAGCCTCGACCCTGTCATCGGGCGCGCCAAGGAGATCGAACGTGTCATGCAGGTGCTGTCGCGTCGATCCAAGAACAACCCCGTCCTCATCGGCGAACCCGGTGTCGGAAAGACTGCGATCGTAGAGGGCCTCGCCCAGCAGATCGTCGACGGCACGGTCCCCGACACGTTGACCGACAAGCACATCTACACCCTCGACCTGGGTGCCCTCGTCGCAGGCTCGAGGTATCGAGGCGACTTCGAGGAGCGCCTCAAGAAGGTCCTGAAGGAGATCCGCACCCGCGGCGACATCATCCTGTTCATCGACGAGATCCACACGCTCGTCGGTGCGGGTGCCGCAGAGGGGGCGATCGACGCAGCGAGCATCCTGAAACCGATGCTCGCCCGCGGGGAGCTCCAGACCATCGGAGCGACCACGCTCGAGGAGTACCGCAAGTACCTCGAGAAGGACTCCGCCCTCGAACGGCGATTCCAACCGATCCGCGTCGAGGAGCCCTCGGTCGCCGACACGATCAAGATCCTCGAAGGGCTGAGGGAGTCATACGAGGAGCACCACAAGGTCGAGTTCACCGAGCAAGCGTTGGTGAATGCGGCGAATCTCGCCGACCGGTACATCGCGGACCGCTTCCTCCCCGACAAGGCGATCGACCTGCTCGACGAGGCAGGAAGCCGGATGCGCCTCCGCCGGTCGAACCTGCCGGACGAGGTCAAGCAGATCGATGACCAGATCGGGAAGCTCCGAACCGACAAGCGTGAGGCCATCAACGCCCAACAGTACGAGCGTGCGGCCCAGCTGCGCGACCGTGAGCGCGAGTTGATGGATCAGCGCGCCGATGCGGAGTCGATGTCGACGGCCGCAGGCCAGGTGTTCAGGTCCACGATCGACGAGGAGGAGATCGCCCAGGTGCTCGCGCAGTGGACGGGGATCCCCGTCCATCGCTTGACCGAGGAGGAGACCGCAAAGCTCCTCAACATGGAAGAAGAACTCCACAAGCGGATCATCGGCCAGCAGGACGGGATCAACGCGGTCTCGAAGGCGATTCGCCGGACCAGGGCCGGGCTCAAGGATCCGAAGCGACCCTCCGGGTCGTTCATCTTCCTCGGACCCTCGGGTGTCGGCAAGACCGAGACCGCAAAGTCGCTGACGGAATTCCTCTTCGGTGAGGAGAGCGCCCTCATCCAGATCGACATGTCCGAATACATGGAGAAGCACGCCGTCAGCCGCCTCGTCGGCTCACCTCCCGGATACGTCGGTTACGACGAGGGCGGACAACTCACCGAGGCAGTGCGGCGCAAGCCGTTCTCGGTCGTCCTGTTCGACGAGATCGAGAAGGCACATCCCGACGTGTTCAACATCCTCCTCCAGATCCTCGAGGACGGACGACTGACCGACTCACAGGGTCGCACGGTGGACTTCAAGAACACCGTCATCATCATGACGTCGAACCTCGGCACGGCCGACTTGCGCAAGACGCGAATCGGGTTCTCGGACACAAGTGACGAGCTCAACTACGACAAGATGCGAGAGAAGGTGATGGACGCCCTGAAGACGCACTTCCGTCCAGAGTTCCTCAACCGCATCGACGAGGTGATCGTCTTCCACGAACTCACCATGGACGAGGTCAAGCAGATCGTCGACCTCCTCCTCGTCCGTGTCCGCGAGCAGCTCGAATCCCGTGCACTCGACCTCGTCCTCACCGACGATGCGAAGGAGCTTCTCGGTCGCAAGGGGTACGATCCCCAGCTCGGGGCGAGGCCTCTGCGTCGGGCCATCCAGCGCATGCTGGAGGATCCGCTGTCGGAGAAGGTCCTGTTCAAGGAGTTCCCGGCAGGCAGCACGATCCTCGTCTCGGTCGACTCGGACAGCCCTGATTCGCTGTCGTTCGAGACCGTCGAGATGCCAGAGAAGCCTCCCGTCGAGCTCGCAGAGAATTGAGCATCCCCGCACTCAGGAACGCGTTCAGAGCGTGGTTCGTCGTGCTGTTCGCCTAGACTTCGAGTCACCTTCCCGCAACTCATCCGGGCAGGCAAGTCAATGACTACGACCAACGAAAGGGTGCACTGATGCGCTCAAGGTTCACCAAGCGATCGTCGATCATCGTTCTGATGCTCGCGTTCGCCCTCGTCGTTGCCGCGTGTAGCGACGATGCAGACGAGACGACAACCACAGCTGGCGGCGGTGAAGAAACCACGACGACTGCTGCAGAAACGACGACGACGGCGGCCGAAACGACGACGACCACTGAGCCCTTCACCGGCGAAGCGATCAAGACCTGCCTCGTGACGGACCTCGCGGGCGTCGACGACCGGAGCTTCAACGCAAGCGCGTGGGCGGGTGTCCAGCTCGCGATCGAAGCCGGCGTCGCCACCGAGGATTCGTTCTTCCTCGAGTCGACGGACTCTACGGACTGGCAGCCGAACATCGACCAGATGGTCTCGCAGGGTTGTGAGCACATCGTGACCGTCGGCTTCGCCCTCGGCGAGGTCACCGGGATCAATGCGCAGGCTCATCCTGACATCATCTGGACGATGATCGACAACGTCCTGACGGACGCGAGCTTCGCTCCGTTGGCACTGCCGAACGTGCGTGAGCTCGTCTACCAGACGGATGAGGCGGCGTTCGCTGCCGGGTACCTCGCCGCAGGCACGTCGACCACCGGTGTCCTGTGCACCTACGGCGGCGCGAACTTCCCGACGGTGTCCATCTTCATGGATGGGTTCACGAGGGGCGCCCAGCATTACAACGAGGTCAAGAGTGCCGATGTGCAGGTTCTCGGATGGGATCCCGAGGCCGGCGACGGCCTCTTCACGGGAAGCTTCACCGACATGAACCTCGCACGGAGCACGGCGGAGAGCCTGTTCCAGGAGAACTGTGACATCATCATCCCGGTTGGTGGGGCGATCAACCTTCCCGCTGGTGACGTCATCAACGACCTGGGCCTCGATGCCGCACTCGTTGGTGTCGACGCCGACGCCTACTTCGCGATGCCAGAGCAGTACCAGTCCCTGTGGCTGACGACGGTCGAGAAGGCCATCGCACCATTCGTGGCACTGGCCGTGAGCGATCAGGCTGCGGGAACGTGGACGGCAGGCTCCTTTGTCGGCAACCTCGCCAACGAGGGTGTCGGACTGGCCCCCTTGCACGACTGGGAGTCGAAGGTCTCGGATGAGCTCAAGGCTGAGGTCGAGCAGCTCCTCCAGGACATCAAGGACGGCACGATCCAGGCGGCATTCACGCCTGTCGGCTACTGAGCCGACACCGATCACAGGATCGCAAGGAGGGGCCCCGCCTGAGCGGGGCCCCTTCCCGCGTCCGAGCCGCATGTGCTCCCATGGTGATCTAAGGTACGCCCTGCATCGTTGAAGAGAGGCTTGGGGCGTGGCACTGGAACTACGGGGCATCACGAAGCGGTTCCCCGGCGTGCTTGCAAACGACGATGTGAACCTCACGGTCGCCCAGGGTGAGACCGTCGCGCTCTTGGGCGAGAACGGGGCAGGCAAGACCACGTTGATGAACATCCTCTACGGCCTCTACACCCCTACCTCGGGGGAGGTCCTGATGGATGGGTCCCCGCTCGTCCTGAACTCGCCAGGTGACGCCATCGCTGCGGGCATCGGCATGGTGCACCAGCATTTCATGCTGGTGCCCGTTTTCTCCGTCGCGGAGAACGTGATCCTCGGTGACGAGCCGACGAAACGGATCGGCTGGCTCGACAAGCGGCGTGCACGCACCACGGTGAGCGATATCTCGAGCCGTTACAGCCTCGACGTCGATCCCGATGCGATCATCGAGGACCTTCCTGTCGGAATCCAGCAACGCGTGGAGATCATCAAGGTGCTCGAGCGCGAGGCTCGCTTCGTCGTGTTCGACGAACCGACATCCGTGCTGACTCCTGCGGAGGTCGAGCGCTTCTTCGAGATCGTCGAGGGACTGAAAGCCGACGGCAAGGGCATCATCTTCATCAGCCACAAGCTCGGTGAAGCACTTGCTATCGCCGACCGCATCGTGATCATGCGACGCGGCAGAACGGTCGCCGAAGTGCTGCCGAGCGAGGTTGATGAAGAGGGCCTCGCGGAGCTGATGGTCGGGCGACCGGTCGACCTCGTGGTGAGCAAGGCGGAGGCCAACCCCGGCGATGTCGTCCTGTCCGTCGAGGCGCTCACCGTGCTCGACGATCGCAACCATCGATCCGTCGACGGTGTCTCGTTCACGGTGCGCAGCGGAGAGATCGTCGGTATCGCCGGAGTCCAGGGGAACGGCCAGACCGAACTCGTCGAGACCCTGACCGGTCTCAGACCTTCCCTTGGCGGGGTCGTCATGCTCAATGGTGAGGACATCACGACGAAGACGCCCCGCGCGATCCACAATCGAAGGGTGGCCCACGTTCCGGAGGACCGCCAGCAGAGCGGGCTGGTTCTACCGTTCACCGTGACGGAGAACATCATCCTCGACTCGTACCACGAGGCACCGATCTCGCGCGGGGTGCTCCTGGATTGGGATGCCGCTCGCGAGCGTGCCGAGCGGCTGGTCGACCAGTACGACGTGCGCACGCCTGGCGTCGATGTGACGGTCTCGACGCTCTCCGGTGGCAACCAGCAGAAGGTCATCGTCGCGAGGGAGTTCGACCGCGACGTAGCGCTCGTGGTCGCTTCCCAGCCGACGCGAGGCATCGACGTCGGCTCGATCGAGTACATCCACTCGAGAATCGTCGAGGAACGGGACGAGGGTGCTGCCGTCCTCATCGTCTCGTCGGAGCTCGATGAGGTCATGGCGCTCTCGGACCGGATCCTGGTCATGTACCAGGGAAAGATCGCGGGCGAGTTCAGCGGGGATGCGTCGATGACGGACATCGGGCTTGCGATGCTCGGCAGCCATGGCGAGGAGGAGGAGGAGGCGTCGTGACAAACGAAGCACCTCCGGAGCAAGGCCCCGAACTGCAGGATCAGCCGACGCTCTTCGAGAGGATCACGGGTGTCGGAAGCTCCATCTGGCAGGCCATCCTCGTTCCGCTGCTCGCAGTACTGACAGCCTTGATCATCGGTGCGGTCATCATCGCGGTGACCGACATCGACACGCTGAGCGTGTGGGGGAGCGATCCCGGAGAGGCCTTCCGACTGACCATGTCGGGAATCATCGACTCCTACAAGGCGCTCTTCGTCGGTTCCTTCGGATCCACGCGGGCGGTGACGGAGACGCTCTTCGCCGCTACGCCGCTCATCTTCGCCGGTCTCGCCGTCGCGGTCGGGTTCCAGGCAGGGCTGTTCAACATCGGCGTGAACGGGCAGATGCACATCGGCGGCATGGCTGCGCTGTGGGTCGGCTTCAGCTTCGCCCTCCCTGCCATGGTCCACATCCCAATGGCGATCGCAGCAGCGATCATCGGCGGCGCTGCATGGGCCGGGATCGCAGGCCTGCTCAAGGCGAGGACGGGCGCCCACGAGGTCATCACGACGATCATGTTGAACTTCATCGCCCTGTTCATGGTCGACTACCTCCTGAAGTCGTCGATCTTCCAGGAAGCAGGGAGGAACGATCCCATCTCCCAGCAGGTCGCAGAGAGTGCTCGGTTCCCGCTCCTTCTCGGCAGCTATCGGCTGAACATCGGGTTCCTGATCGCGCTCGCGGCGGTCGGCTTCGTCTGGTGGCTCATGTATCGATCGACGATCGGTTACGAATTCCGCGCCGTTGGATTCAATCCGAGCGGAGCTCGATACGCCGGCATGAGCGTCGCGTGGATCTACGTCTCCGTGATGGCTGTGTCCGGGGCGATGGCTGGTATCGGTGGTGCGAACCAGATCCTCGGCCTCGAGCCCTATCGCGGCCTGTCGAACTTCGCCGGGACAATCGGATTCGACGCGATCGCGCTCGCGCTCCTCGGGCGATCCCATCCGGTCGGTGTGCTCGTCGCGGGTCTGCTCTTCGGAGCGCTTCGCGCCGGTGGTCGCGAAATGCAGGGGGCAGCGGGTGTGCCGATCGACCTCGTGCTGGTCCTCCAGGCATTGATCATCGTGATGATCGCCGCCCCCGAGCTTGTCCGTGCCATCTATCGCATCAAGACGCCGGAGAAGGAGCTCACGACGACGATCTCGACGGGGTGGGGCGGATGACGACTGCAACAACCGACGCTGGAGCCGCCATCGCGACCAGGGCCACACCGGACGAACGCCGTGCGACCGTGATCGGGATCGTGTTGATCCTGCTCGGAGCCTTCGTGTTGTGGGCATTTGCCCTCGGGAGCGAATCAGGGGCGCAGGCCACATTCAACCTCTCGTTGCCCGGTGCACGGTTCACGGATCTGACGTGGGTCGTCAACGCGCGTTGGCTCGGAATCGCGGTTGCGATCATCCTCGCGTTCCTCGGCGGCATGGTGCTGCGCAGGTCCCATCTCGCCTGGACGAACATCGCCTTGGCGATCGGCCTCGTCCTGTTTGCCCTGGCGTTCCTGACGTGGGCCGCCGGGGGGAAGTCATTCAGCCTGGTCGGAATGCTGAAGTCGACGGTTGTGCTCTCGGTCCCGGTGACCCTCGGCGCGATGACGGGTCTGATGTGTGAGCGCGTCGCGGTGATCAACATCGCCATCGAGGGCCAGCTCCTCACGGCGGCATTCGTGGGAACGATCGTGGGATCTGCGTGGGGGATCTGGGCGGGCCTCTTCGCTGCGATGCTGACCGGAGCGCTGCTCGGCGCCGTCCTGGCGGTGCTTGCCATCAGGTTCCGCATCGATCAGATCATCGCCGGCGTGGTGATCAACATCTTCGCGCTGGGGCTCACATCATTCCTCGCGAGGCGCGTCCTGTCGGAAGCACCCGATCTGAACTCACCGGGGCGGTTCACGCAGTTCAAGATCCCGATCCTCGGCGACATCCCGGTACTGGGACCCATGTTCTTCGATCACGCCATGTTCGTGTATGCGACGTTCCTGCTGGTGTTGGTCGTCCACTTCGGACTGTTCTACACCCGATGGGGGTTGAGGTCGCGCTCGGTCGGTGAGCATCCGAAGGCCGCTGACACGGTCGGCATCAACGTGTACCGGACGCGATATCGCAACGTCATCCTCGGGGGATTCATCGCCGGTTTCGGTGGGGCCTTCTTCACCCTCTCCCAGGTCTCCCGGTTCGAGGAGAACCTGACAGCGGGCATCGGCTTCATCGGCCTCGCTGCGATGATCTTCGGTCGGTGGATGCCGTTCGGTGTCTTCGGGGCGGGGCTCGTGTTCGGCTTCGCGCTCGCCCTCCAACAGAAGCTCGGAATCCTCGGAACACCGATCCCGTCGGAGTTCCTCTCGATGACGCCCTACATCGTCACGATCATCGTGGTGGCAGGGGTCGTCGGGCGGGCGAGGCCTCCGGCAGCCGACGGCCAGCCCTACGTCAAGGACTAGGCGCCGACCCGCGGTAGCGGCGCGTCTGCGGTCACCTCTCGACGCCGAAGAACCGGACGTCCTCGAGGGCGAGCTCGTTGAAGGGTGGGGCGTCGCCGACAGGCTCTGCGGGGTAGGTGGTCGAGATGTCGACCCGAAGCGTGAAGGTCTCGAGGCTCGCGATCCGGACCCGCTGTGCCTCGTTCGAATTGACGAGCCTCCCGCTGATGGGGACGTTGAGGTCGTTCACCGTGATCGTGTAGCCCTGGATCTTGTAGTTCTGGCGGAACTTCGTGTCATCGGTGACGTTCTGGAACTCCATCTCGGTGATCTGCACCGGTGTTGCGAACGTGAACTCCAGCCAGGCGTCGACACCGCGTGCGCTCGCATCGTTCCATCGGGTCTCCGGGTCGCCATCGAGGAGATTCTCGGGACCGAAGCTCTCTGACAGCTCCGAGCTCGCCGTGACCGATGCGGGCGTGAGTTCAGCGACGATGACAGGCTGAGTCGTGGTGGTCGACGTCGACGTCGTCTCCGGTCCCGCCACCGAGGCCTCCCCACTGCGGAAGATGTTGATCATGAGCGCGACCAGCGCAACCACGAGCACGACCGCTGCCAGAACGCCGAGAGCCCGGAAGCCGGGAGACGTTCGACCAACAGGCGCCGGAGCCAGGGGCATCGGCTCGGTGCTGAGCCGCGAACCGCACCGCTCACAGTGATGGTTGAACGACGGGTTCGAGGCACCACACGCAGGGCATGCAACGCTGTCGAGTGCGGCGTGCTCCGTCGTCACATGCGCCGCGGGAACCACTCGATTGCTGTTGGCCGAGGAAGCCGAGCCGGTCGGTGGACCGGATGTCTTGGTAGGCACAGGATCGGCGGGGAGCTCGAACGGTTCGAACAGATCGTCGAATTGGTCGTTTCTATCGTCGGCCATGCCATCCCCGTCCGTCATCCCGAAGCCCTGCCGGAAGTATCAGAGCGCCGCAGCGGTATTGTGCCACGGATGCCCACCCTCTTGTCGATACGAGTGGCCGAGCCGTGGACCGCGCTTTCGCAGATGGTCTTCGTGGCACTCGTCGTCATCCTCGTCGGCATGGCTCTGTGGCTCATCCGCCGGTCCTGAACGTGTCGTACCGACGCCCTAGTGTCGCCGTATGAAAGGTACCAGCCGGTCCGGCAAACCCACCTACCTGTGCATCACATGCGGACACCACTCCGGCAAGTGGTCTGGTTTCTGCCCCCAGTGCAGGACTCAGGAGCCGCTCGTCGAGACGGTTGCGGCCTCGGGCACGTCGGTCGGCGGATCGACGGAGCTCGTCCGTGCTATCGGCCGTGACTCGGGTGTCGCGGATCGCGAAGCGACAGGCATCGGTGAGTTCGACCGCGTGCTCGGTGGCGGGATCGTTCCCGGTGCTGCACTCCTCGTCGGTGGTGAACCGGGCGTGGGAAAGTCGACCCTGCTCCTCCACGTAGCGGATGCGCTCAGCTCGGATGACCGGATGGCGCTCGTGGCAACGGCGGAGGAGTCGCCCCATCAGGTCCAGATGCGCTCACGGCGGATCGGCGTGGGTTCGGGCGGTGTAGCGGTCGCATCGGTGGCCGACGTCGACGACATCATCACGCTCGCCATCGAACACCGCCCGGCGGTGCTCATCGTCGACTCCATCCAGACCGTGTCGTCGCTCGATGTCGGAGGCAGCGCCGGGGGAGTGACCCAGGTTCGCGAGTCGGCAGCGAGGCTCATCGCACACGCGAAATCGACGGGCACGCCCGTCATCCTCGTCGGTCACGTCACGAAGGACGGGTCGATCGCCGGACCCCGCACCCTCGAGCACATGGTCGACGTCGTCCTGTACCTCGAGGGCGACAACCAGCAGGGTCTGCGGTTCCTGCGCGGGATCAAGAATCGATACGGATCCGTGAACGAGGTCGGTGTCTTCGAGATGACAGCGCAGGGCCTCGCAGAGGTTCCGGATCCGAGCGGTGTCCTCATCGGCGGCAGGGACGGTGATGCGGCAGGTTCGATCCTGTTCCCGACGATCGAGGGGCGCAGGCCGATGATGGTCGAGATCCAGGCCCTCGTCGTGCCATCACAGTTGGACCAACCGCGCCGGGCAGTCACGGGATTTCCGACGTCGAGGGTGCATCAGATCCTCGGTGTCATCGATCGTCACGCATCCATTCCCCTCGGCAACCATGACGTATACGTGAGCGTGATGGGTGGTGTGAGGATCACCGAGCCGGGGGCGGACCTCGCCGTCGCCCTCGCTATTGCATCGTCGTACGCCGACATCCCCCTTCGTCGCACTGCGGCGTGGGGCGAACTGGGACTCACGGGGGATGTCAGACCCGCCAGCCGTTCGTCACTTCGGCGCTCCGAGGCCACGAGGATCGGTGCGGATCCGATTCTGGCTCCGGAGCAGGGGACGACGCGCCTCTTCGAGATCCTGATCGAGTGCGGGTTCGGGTCGGCGATCCGGTGAAGGACCGGGCTCGGGGTTCCGACCTCACCCCCGACGTGCGACTACCCTGTTGACGAATGACTCCGCAGGCTGCCGCATCCCTCGACCTCCTTCGTCGGTTCGCACCAGGCACACCCCTGCGCAATGCGGCAGAGCTCGTGATGGCGCAGGGAACAGGTGCGCTCGTGCTGATCGGTACCGGGCCGAAGGTGGAGTCTGTCACGGCAGGGGGCTTCAGGCTCGACGACGCGCGGTTCACCGCCCAGCGCCTCGCGGAGCTCGCAAAGATGGATGGTGGCATCGTCGTCGACGATGAGTCCGGCAGGATCCTCGCAGCGAATGTCCACTTCATGCCCGATCCCGACATCGAGACCGTCGAGACGGGGACCCGGTTCCGCACCGCCGAGCGCTTGGCCCGCCAAACGGGGCATGCGGTCCTCGCCGTGTCCGAGGAGGGTCACCTCCGGGCAATCGTCTTCTCGGGCGAGGTCCAGTTCCAGCTGCATTCGGTGACAGAGCTCCTTGCGGAGGCGAATCAGCGTCTGCAGTCCCTCGAACGGCTGCGCCACCAGTTCGACGACGCCGTGGCTCGCCTCGATCGATATGAGACCGATGGCGTCGTGTCCATTCGTGACGTCGTCGGGGTGATCCAGAGGGCGGCGGTCATCCGTCGAATCGGGGATGATCTCGACACCATCTCTGCCGAGATCGGCGATGAGGCTGCGCTCCTGGCCCTGCAGGCGGAGGACTTCGAACACGGAGTCTCGGAGATCGCCGACCTGGTCAACGCCGACTACCAGCCGCGCAAGCCGCGCAAGGGTTCAACGGTGTTCCGACGACTCGATGACCTCGATCACGATGACCTGTACAGCGCCGACGAGATCGCTTCGGTCCTCGGGTTCGGGTCCCTGGACGACCTCGCCACACCGCGAGGAATTCGAGCGCTCGCCGACGTGCCGCGGCTTCCGGAGGTCGTCCGTGATTCGATCCTGAGGCGATTCTCCAGTTACGAGCAGCTCATGCACGCGTCGGCCGAGAAGCTCGCCGAGGTGGACGGTGTCGGAAGGATGCGAGCGACCACGATTCGGAACTATCTGGCGCGCCGCGGCACCACCGTCTCGCCATTCGATTCCCACGCGTAGCGAACGCCGACACGGTGTCCGGTACACTGAACGATTCCGACGATCCCCGAGGACCTGTGGCCACCAAGAAAACCGCCGACAAGACCCCGCCTGCGTCCGCCGCGGCGAAGAAGCCTGCGGCGAAGAAGCCTGCGGCGAAGAAGCCTGCGGCGAAGAAGCCTGCGGCGAAGAAGCCTGCGGCGAAGAAGCCTGCGGCGAAGAAGCCTTCCTACCCGTTCGACGTCGGGGACAAGGTCGTCTACCCGCACCACGGTGCTGCGACCATCATTCGCAAGGAGCGCAGGGAGTTCGAAGGCGACAAGCAGGACTACTTCGTCCTCGAGATCGTCACCGACCAACTGACCCTCAGCGTACCGGCAGCATCTGCCCTGGATAGGGGTGTCCGGCCCGTCATCTCCAAGAGCAAGGCGCGCCAGGTGTTCGCCGTCTTCAAGGACGAACCCCAGGAGGCCGGTGCGAACTGGAGCCGTTGGTACAAGCTCCTCACGGAGAAGATCAACTCGGGTGACATCTTCCAGGTCGCGGAGGTCGTACGCGACCTCACCTACGCGCAGCAGATCAAGGGCATCTCGCCGGCCCTCAAGCGGATGCTCGCGAAGGCACGGCTCATCATCGTCTCGGAGCTCCAGTTCTCCCTCGATCTGTCCGAGGAGGACACGATCAAGAAGCTCGACCGGGCGCTGCCGAAGGTCGACGTTCCCGACGAGTGACGCCGTGACCGACCTGCACGGTGACGGGTCCACCGCTGCGGTCATCGTCGCCGCCGGTAGCGGCACCAGGTTCGGAGGATCGAAGGCGACCCTCACGATCGGCGGTGTCGAGCTGTGGCAGATCTCCGTGGATCGGTTCCGGTCCCAGGGCATCGATGACGTGATCGTCGTGGGTGATGTGCCAGGGGGAGTCCCCGGGGGAGAGCGTCGTCGGGATTCCGTTGCAGCGGGGTTGGAGCACGTGGCTGGCTCGACCTGGGTGCTCATCCACGATGCGGCACGGCCGCTCGTGCCGGCCTCCGTCATCGCACGAGTTCTCGAACGGCTGCGCCGGGGGGACGTCGAAGGCGTCATACCTGTCATCGCTGTCGCCGATACGGTGAAGCGAGTCGACGGTGAAGCGGTGGTCGTAACCGTGGACCGGGCCAACCTGGTCCTCGTCCAGACGCCGCAGGGCTTCCCCACTCGAGCGTTGATCGAGGCCCACGGACGCGATCGCGCAGACGACGCCACCGACGATGCAAGCCTCATCGAATCTGTGGGAGGTAGGGTTGTGACGGTGCCAGGGGACAGGGACAACTTCAAGATCACGTATCCAGACGACCTCGAGCGTGCTCGATGGGTTGAACGGCACCGAGGGAGCGCCGATGCCTAGCGTGAGAACAGGGATCGGTTTCGATGCCCACCGATTCGGTGGATCAGGACCCGTCGTCCTGTGCGGGGTGTCCATAGAACACACGACGGGTGTCGAAGCCACATCCGACGGTGACGTCGCATCGCACGCTGTGTGTGACGCGCTGCTCGGGTCGGCCGCCCTGGCGGACATTGGACATCACTTCCCGAGCGGCGATCCCCAGTGGCACAACGCGAGTTCGATCGACATGGTCGCACGGTGCGCAGCGATGGTGTACGACAGGGGACTCGAGATATCCCATGTCGATGTGAGCATCGTCGTCCAGGATGTGCGCATCGCCCCCTACCGGGACGAGATGCGCCAGAACCTGGCGACGGCCATGCGGATCCCCTTCGCCCAGGTCTCCGTGAAGGCGACGACCACGGACGGGCTCGGGTGGATTGGTGCAGGCGAGGGTCTCGCGGCGTACGCGGTGGCGACGGTGGAGCGCTAGCCAGGGCCGACGATGGAGCGGCCCAAGCCGGGATCGTCCGTGATGATCACATCGACGCCCGCCTCCACGGCAGCCTCGATGTCCTTGGCCGTGTTGGCGTTCCACACGACGACGGCGAGCCGTGCTGCGTGGATCGCTTCGACGATCAGACGCGGATCCCTGGCGATCGACGACATCGGTGGGTGAAGGGCCTCGACCCCGAGGTCCATGGCCAGGCCGATCGCCGTGTCCATCGGGACAGCACCAGCGATCAGCAGGCCGCGGACGATCTTCCGGTGCCCCTGGGCGGCTCGCACCGAGTCAGGGTCGAAGGACGAGAGGAGTATTCGTTCCGGGTCGTCGGACGCGGTCACGAGGTCGAGTGCCTCGGCGACGATCGATCTCGTCGGATCGAAGCCCGGTTGGCCCGGGATGTTCTTGATCTCCACATTCAGGAAGACACGGGAGGGAACAGCCTCGAGTGTCTCGGCGAGCGTAGGCACCTCCGGTGCCGCATCCCGCAGTTCTGCGAAGGTGAGCTCACTCAGCGGCGGTAGATCGCCGTGTGTCGGATCGTGGCTCATGATGAGCACGCCATCGGCCGTTCGCCTGACATCGCACTCGATTCCGTCCGCCCCCGCCTCGACGGCGAGTGCGAATGCCTCGAGTGTGTTGTCCGGTGCACGCGACCTGTCGCCACGGTGCGCGTAGATGAGCGGCGCCGTGCCGCCCGTTGCCTGTCCGAGGGGAGATCGATGCATGCCGAGAGGCTACTCCGAGCCGACCCCTGAGCGAGGGTCGCTACCATCGCTTCGAATGCAGGTCTACTCCACGCTCGCGCGTGCGCTGGTACCACTCGACGTCTACGACGGCCGGGTGACGATCTACGTGTGCGGCCCGACGGTGCAGTCAGAGCCCCATCTCGGCCACGGGCGTTCGGCCGTCGCCTTCGACGTGCTGCGTCGGTACCTCGAATGGCTCGGCAACGAGGTCGTCTTCGTGAGGAACGTCACGGACGTCGACGACAAGATCATCGTGCGTGCCCAGGAACTCGGCATATCTACTGACGAGGTCGCGGCGAGAGCCTTTGATGCGTTCGACAGGGCATACACGCTCCTCGGGAACCTCACCCCCACGGTGGAGCCCCGTGCGACGGAGCACATCGGGGGGATGATCTCCCTCATCGAGTCGCTGATCGCGTCCGGGCATGCCTACGAGAGCGGCGGCGACGTGTATTTCGCAGTTCGCTCCTTCGATCGTTATGGGGCCCTGTCACGACACGATCTCGACGATCTCCGGGCGGGAGATCGCGTCGAGCCCGGCGACAAGAAGCGCGATCCCCTCGACTTCGCACTATGGAAGGCATCCAAGCCGGGGGAGCCGAGCTGGGATTCGCCGTGGGGAGGCGGTCGACCCGGATGGCACATCGAGTGTTCGGCGATGGCTGTGGAGTATCTCGGCCAGCCGTTCGACATCCACGCTGGTGGCACCGACCTCATCTTCCCCCACCACGAGAACGAGATCGCGCAGTCGGAAGCGGCGAGTGGCATCCCGTTCGCCCGATACTGGATGCACAACGGCATGCTGAATCTCAGGGGCGAGAAGATGGCGAAGTCGACGGGACACGTCGTGACGCTCCTCGAGTCCCTCGAGCGTTGGGACCCGCTCGCCGTGCGACTCTTCTACTTGCGGACCCATTACCGCAAGCCTCTCGACTTCTCCGAGGAGGCCCTCGATGATGCAGAGGCGAGCCTGCACAGGCTCCGTGCGTTCAGGCGTCGGTTCACAGCGCCGGTTGAGGCCGTTCCCGACGCAGAGGTCCTGGGCGCCTTCTCCGCCGCCATGGATGCCGATCTCGACGTCGCAGGGGCGTTGGCCGTGGTCTTCGAGCTGGTGCGGCGTGGTAATGCGGTCCTTGACGCCGGCGACGATGCCTCGAGCCTGGCCGCTGCGTTCGACGTGATGGTCGGAGTCCTTGGTCTCGAGGCTGCAGGGGATGACTCGTTGATGGATGTCAGCGGGATCGCAACCGATCTCGGTGTTGAGGCTTCGTCCGTCGAGGACCTGGTCGCCCTCAGGGAGGACGCTCGGAATGCCCGTGACTGGGATCGGGCCGATGCGATACGCGACCGTTTGCTCGAGGCAGGGATCGTCGTGGAGGACACCGCCGATGGCGCACGCTGGCATCGGAGCTGACGTCGAGGGCGTCCACGCCGTCGATGCCGCCCTCGGGGCGGGACGTGTCCGTGAGCTCGTCGTCGAGTCTGGTCGATCCGGCCGTCCCGACGTCGCCGGCCTCGTCCAACGAGCCCGCTCCTTCGCGATTCCCGTGCGCACGGTCGACGATGTCCGACCGCTGGCCGCAACCGATGCTCCCCAGGGTGTCGTGGCCCGATGCACCCCGATTCCCTCGCTTTCGATCGACGAGATGATGGCCCTCGTCCCGGTGCCGGCACTCCTCGTGCTCGATCACATCGAGGATCCGCGAAACGTCGGAGCGGCCGCCAGATCGGCCTTCGCTGCAGGAATGACGGGCCTCGTGGTTTCGCACCGCCGGAGTGCGCCGATTGGCGCCACCGCCTTCAAGGCCGCAGCGGGCGCCCTCGAGCACCTTCCTGTGGCGATGATCTCGTCGATCGCCGATGCAATGAGGCGGTTCGCGAAATCCGATATCTGGACGGTCGGCCTCGATGGGGAGGCCGAGGCGTCGTTGTTCGGCCTCGAGCTGCTCGACAGGCCGGTCGCGATCTGCATCGGGGCCGAGGGGTCGGGCCTGTCCCGCCTCGTCGCCGATCGATGCGACGTGCTCGCCCGCATCCCGATGGCGGGGGACATGGAGAGCCTCAACGCCTCGGTGGCGTCCGCGCTCGCCTGCTTCGAGGTGGCTCGAGTACGGGGTTGGGTATCCTGACGGATCTGCTGGCGTAGCTCAGATGGCCAGAGCAGCCGCCTTGTAAGCGGCAGGTCGTGGGTTCGAGTCCCACCGCCAGCTCCCGTTCGCTCGACCGCATGGTGATTCGTGTCCTTCGCTTCGCTCGGACCAGCCGCCGCCTCTGGGCTGAGGTCCGAGGTCGCAGACGGTCAGCTCACGTGGTGCTTCGGTGAGACTTTGGGTCGTGGGTTCGAGTCCCACCGCCAGCTCCGTATCCGTAGGGCACTCTGGAATGGGTGTCCTCGCTTCGCTCGGACCAGTTCCCACCCATGGCGAAGAATCACGCCTTGGTCGGTTCCCACTCACGTGCTCGCAGGCTCGCAGACCCCCCTGGCTCACTTCGTTCGCCCGTCCCCCCTGAAGGGAGGACAAGCGGCAAGCAGATCCCGTCCCCCTCGTCCCCGCTCGTCCTCGTCCCCGTCCCCCTTCAAGGGGGACAGAGCGGCGAGCAGGATTCCTCCACTGCCTCGCGTCACGCCCCCAGGGGGACGGCAGAGCGGAGCGATGCAGGGGGATTCCTCGGCACCTGACCTTGCAGTCATCGGACGGTGCCAACGAGGGACAGGGGGACGGCAGAGGAGCGCAGCGACGATGCAGGGGGATTCCTCGGCACCCGGACCTTGCAGTCATCGGACGGTGCCAACGAGGGACAGGGGGACGGCAGAGCGGAGCGATGCAGGGGGATTCCCTGTCGAACCTGGTTGCTTTCCAATCCGCGGCCAAGGTGCAGCCTGCCAATACACTCGTTGGATGGCCGATGATGACCTTGGCACGATCGTCCGGCGGGTCGGGATCTACTCCTGGTCCGTGATCGGTGTACTCCTGCTGGTCGTCGCCTCGTTCTACGTCCTCGTCGAAGGTCGGATCATCCTCGCGCCGCTGTTCCTCGCGCTCGTGGTGATCGTCATCCTGAACCCACTCGTGACGTGGCTCCATGGTCGGGGGGTGCCCCGCATCATCGGCACCAGCATCGGATTCATCGCATTCTTCGCCGGTGTCACCCTCCTTGCGCTCCTCGTCCTTCCGAATGTCGCTGATCAGGCACAGGGTTTCGTGGAGGAGTTCCCGAACCTGTATGACGACTCAGCCGACGATCTCGAGTCGCTCTTCGAGTCGCTCGGGTTGGAGGGCGTGGTCATCTGGGACTACGAGCGGATCGTGGATTACCTCAATGACCCCGAGAACCGCGACGCCATCGTTTCGGTACTCCTCGACCGCCTTGGCTCCGTCACCGCTGGGATCTTCGAATTCATCCTGGTATTCCTCATCGGTCCGGTTGTAGCGTTCTACTTCCTCGTCGACCTCCAGAGCGTCCAGACCCGACTGCTCGGAGTGTTCCCCGAGCGACGACGGGCGGAGGCGGCACACGTCGGTCGGCAGCTGAATGCGGCGCTCGGCGGCTTCCTCCGGGGCCAACTGCTCGTCGCGTTGATCGTCGGCGTCCTGCTGTCCTTCGGATATCGGATCATCGGGTTGGAGTTCTGGCTCCTCATCGGACTCATCGGTGGACTGCTCAATATCGTGCCCCTTCTCGGGCCGTGGGTCGGGGGCATCCTCGGTGTTGCCATCGCCATCACGACGGCGGACGCACGGACTGCGGTGTGGGCGGTGGTGGTTGCGGTGGTGGTGCAGCAGATCGACAACAACTTCGTGTCACCGACCGTGCTGCGAGCAACCGTGCGGCTCCATCCCGCAGTCACGCTCCTCGTCCTCGTGCTTGCGGGTGCACTCGCGGGCTTCTGGGGCGTGATCATCGCGGTGCCCCTGACGGCCGCGATCAAGATCGTGCTCGGTCACTGGTGGAGAACCCGGGTTCTCGACCAGACCTGGGAGCAGGCCTCGGCGGAGATGTTCCAGGAGCCCCAACCCTCGAAGCTTCGGCGAACGGGCGAGATGCCCGTCGTCGTGGTCACCGAGGACGAGCGGGATCCGGACTAGGGACGGCGTGACCTTCTACGACTGGGCACTCATCGCGATCATCGCGGGTTTCGTCATCCGCGGATGGACACGCGGCTTCGCCAGACAGGCGATCGATGTCGGGCTTCTCCTCATCGGTTCCCTCGTGGTGTTCCGGGTTTCACCGGTCATCGGGACGATCGTCGCAGGAATGGCGAACGTGCCGTACGAGATCGGTCGGGTCGTGGCGGGCGGCCTGGTCTTCGCAGCGCTCGTGGTCGGTTCGATCGTCCTCGGTAGTTTCATCTCGACCGCGCTCCACGTCGTACCTGGCGCGGCGACGGTGAACAAACTCGGCGGGGCAGCGATCGGAGCCGTCTTTGCCGTCGTTGTGGTCGTGCTCGGGACAACGGTCGTCTCGGCGTCGCCGTTGCCCGATCCCATTCGGCGCGGCTTCGGTGAGGCCGTGTCCGAGAGCTCGGCGGGGTCCACGATCACGGATGCCCAAGGCCCGATCCAGGCAATGGTGTCGACGGCGAGCGGTGAGCGGCTCTTCGGCGCGATCATCGCGGTGCGCGAGGCGGTGGGCGATCGCCTGATGGCAGGCACGTTGCCGATTCCACTCCCCTCGGTGGGGGAGGCGTCGCTCCTCCCGTCCCAGGTCGACGCCCAGGAGCTGTTCGACCGCATCAACGAGGAACGCATCATCGCCGGGACGGATCCGCTCGCCTGGTCGCCGGATCTCGCAGTCATCGCCGTCTCGCGGGCCACGAGCGTTTATCGGTCGGGTGTCCTGTCACTCGATGACGACCTCGACTCCGCGTTCCGAGCCGCCGGGGTGCCAGGGACGACGCACACCGATCTCGTCGTGCTCGCCGCATCCACCGACGGCCTGGCAGAGGCCATCGCCGGGGCCTCGGGGTACGCAGAAGCGACGACGGACCCCAACTACCGCACGGCCGGCGTCGGTGTCGTCGAGGGACCGTATGGGCTGTTGGCCGTTCAGGTCCTGTCCGGCTGATCGCCCTGTTCGGATCCAGGGTCGACGTCGTCGGCAATCGCCTCGCTCGACGGCTCCGAGATTTCCGTTGCATCGCCGGCGTCACCCGCGAGCGTGTCCCCGGGAGGTGCCACGGTCGAAGCCCCGAGTGCCACATCGGACTCCCCGGGTTCCACGGGTCCACCCTCGGCAACCATCTCCGTGGCCGCGATCTCGGTGGAATGGGAGGCGGCTGCTGCGTCGACAGCCGCTTGGGATCGGCGACGATTCATGATCGAGACAACCACTGCGATGATGGCCCCGATCACCAGAAAGCGCGACCAGGGCGATCAGGATAAGGTTCGATGAGCCACCGGAGCCGAGGTCTGATGTGGCTGAGATGGTCTTCGAACCGGTGAAGGGGATCGTCCAAACCAGCGTACCGTCGGAGCGAACCTCGTCCGCGTCGTGGCTGGTAACGGTACCCGGCATCGTCACAAGGACGTTTGCGGAGAAGAACTCGTCGGTGATCTGGCTCGGGTCGATCGGTAGATCACCACCTGCGTCGCCAAGGTCGGCCGCGGCCACGGTCGCGGACAGCGTCGCCGTGTCCTCGTCGAACACGTAGCTGAAGGTCTCGAACGCCTCACCTCCTGCAGCGGAGGTGTCAAAGGTCGACAGGTCCTCGACCGTCGTGGTGACACCGTAGAAGGTCATGTCCCCTTCGGTTCGTTCCGTCGGTTGGACGTTCTCGCCACCGAAGTCGGGGAGTTCGCCGAACAAGTCTTCGGGTGACCCTTCCCCCATGTCCCCGAGCAGTTCACGGAATTCCTCGTCGAAACCGATCTCCGCGCCGACCACGGCGGACCCATCTTCCTCGATGTCGAGGATGACATTCGACTCGATGCGGCACGCCGAGAGCACCACGGCGAGCATTGCGAACAGGATCAGGTATTTGCGCATGGTTCCCCTCGGTTCTGAACCGGATGGTAGGCGGTATCGTCGGAATGCCACTCCATGCCAGCAGGGTTGTGAACTTCCATGATCGGCGACCGATCCGAGCTCCATGAGTCCTTCGTCCAGGCGTATCCGACGTATGTAGCGCGAACGCTCGAGTCGAAGGGGATCGTCGTCGACGAGGTCATCGCGGACGCCATCGTGGAGGGAGCGGCGGTCCTCGATGGCATGCTGTCCACTCTCGACAGGCTCGATCCGATTGACCAGCGGCACAGTCCACTCGAGCTGTTCCGCGAAGCCCTGAGACCCGTCGATCGCGCACTCGCCACGCAGGGAACCCTGCCACCGGACCCGACCCGTGGCCTCGCGACCACATGGGACCGGTACGGTTTGGCACCGGGTTCCTCGCAGGTCCTCGGACACCGGGCGCACCATGCGCACCTCCAGTGGGGCGTGGCGAAGGCCTCAGCGTTGGCACCCCTCGTGAACCGCCCGTACGCCCGCATCGTGGCGTCCGGCGATCTCCTCGACACACTCAGGTCAGCGGTGACCGATCTCGGCTACCGGGCGACGTCGCCTGACGACGAATCCCCCGCAGTCGCCCTCATCGACGCCTCGGTGCCGGGCGCCCACGACGCGATCAGGCGTGCTGTTGGCGAAGGCGCCCACGTCGTGGCATTCGGAGACGCGATCGACGACATCGAGCGTGCGGGCCTGCGCGCCCTCGGAGCGGCGCTGGTCGTGACGACCGGCGCGCTCTTGAGGGACCCGCAAGCGTACCTCCCTGCCATCGCCTGACCCTGCTCAGCCGTAATAGGCAGCGATTGCCTTGGACAGGAATTCGGCGGTACCCGGACCTGCCTGATCGATGTTCGCCGTGAAGCGAGGATCCTCGACATACATCCTGCCGAGCCCGGCATGGATCTCAGGCGTGCACTCGTAGAAGCTGTCGCTGATGTGATCCCGATGGGACGCCACGAGCGCGGCGGCCTCGATCCCGTCCGGGGCGGTGTTGCTGGCCGCGTACTGCGCTGCGCGGGCGTAGATCGCGCCTGCCTCGCTCTTGATCCGTGCCCAGTCCTCGACGCCGTAGGTGGCGGCACGCCGAGTCGACTCGGCATAGGCGTCGGTGCCGCCCCAGCGTTCCTCGGCCTCGGAACGGTGTTCTTCAGGGTCGAAATCCCCGAATACGGAGAGCTTCTCCTCCGGTGTCATGGTCGTTCCCTTCTCCTCTGATTCGATCGCCGAGTCGAGGCTCGCCCGTATCGCCCGCAGGTGACTGATCTGATCGCTGACCCGATCGCGGGCACGACGCAACGTCGCGACCGTGTCCCCTTCCTCGAGGATCCGGGCGATGTCGTCCAGGGCCAGGTCGAGCGCTCGATACGTCAGGATCAACCGGAGCCTGTCGACGTCGGTCGCTCCGTAGAGTCGATAGCCGCTCTCGGTACGGTCGGCCGGTTTGAGTAGTCCGATCTCGTCGTAATGATGCAGCGTGCGAACGGAGACGCCCGATATTCGGGCGAGTTCGCCAACGGTGATCGTCTTCATGCCGTGACCCTATACCCTCACGTTACGTGAGGGTCAAGGGATTTCCTCCACTGACGATGGCCACGCCATGAACGGCTGGGGACCTAGGCTGGACCGCCATGGCAGTCGATCCGAGAGTCCTCCGTCCGCCGCTCTGGTACAAAGATGCGGTCATCTACGAACTTCACGTTCGGGCGTTCTCGGACTCGAACGACGACGGCATCGGTGACTTCCCTGGATTGACGTCCCGCCTCGACTACCTGAACACCCTCGGCATCGACACGATCTGGCTGCTCCCGTTCTATCCCTCGCCGTTGCGTGACGACGGGTACGACATCGCCGACTACTACGACGTGCATTCGAGCTATGGCTCCCTGGACGACTTCCGAACCTTCCTCGACGCAGCCCACTCCCGGAACATGAGGGTGATCACCGAGTTGGTGATCAACCACACCTCCGACCAGCATCCGTGGTTCCAACGAGCCCGTCGGGCCGAGCCTGGATCACCCGAACGTGACTTCTACGTGTGGAGTGACACGCCGGACAAGTACAGCGACGTGAGGATCATCTTCCAGGACTCCGAGACCTCGAACTGGAGCTGGGATCCGGTCGCAGGGGCGTACTTCTGGCATCGCTTCTTCTCCCACCAACCGGACCTCAACTACGACAACGACCTTGTCAAGGAAGCGGTGACGGACGCCCTCCGGTTCTGGTTCGACCTCGGGGTCGACGGCCTGCGCCTCGATGCCGTCCCGTACCTGTACGAGCGTGAGGGCACGAACGGCGAGAACCTCGCTGAAACGCACGCGGAGCTCAAGCGCCTCCGGTCCGTCATAGACGACCATTACGAGAACAGGATGCTGCTAGCCGAGGCGAACCAGTGGCCCGAGGACTCCGTCGAGTACTTCGGGGACGGGGACGAATGCCACATGGCTTTTCATTTCCCCTTGATGCCCCGCCTGTATCTCGCGCTCCAGCGCGAGAACCGTCTCCCGATCATCGACATCCTCGAGCAGACGCCTCCGATCCCCCATGACGCACAATGGGCGATCTTCCTGCGGAACCACGACGAGTTGACGCTCGAGATGGTTTCTGAGGAAGAGCGCGACCTCATGTGGCGGACGTACGCCCCCGATCGTCGTGCACGGCTCAACCTCGGCATCCGGCGGAGACTCGCTCCGCTTCTCGACAATGACCGTCGCCGCATCGAGCTGCTCTTCGGCCTGCTCCTGTCGCTGCCCGGAACACCTGTGCTCTATTACGGCGACGAGATCGGAATGGGTGACAACATCTTCCTCGCCGACCGTGACGGCGTCCGCACGCCGATGCAGTGGAGCAACGACCGCAACGCCGGGTTCTCCAGAGCCAATCCACAGTCGCTGTACCTGCCCGTCGTCGTCGACCCCCAGTTCCATTACGAGACCGTCAATGTGGAGGCAGAGCAGGCCAACCCGAACTCCTTGCTCTGGTGGGTCCGCGACATGGTCCACCGCCGCAAGCGCCATCCCGTGTTCGGGCGTGGCGACATCGAGTTCCTCGGTCCGGCCAACGAGCAGGTCCTGGCGTACCTGCGCCACGGAGAGACAGAGACGATCCTGGTCGTTGCGAACCTGTCGAAGCAGTCCCAGTTCGTGGAGCTCGACCTGGCGAGGTACGCGGGTCAGTCCGTCACCGAGATGCTCGGCCGAACCGAGTTCCCCGCAATCGGCGACACACCCTATGTCCTGTCCCTCGGCCCCTACGGGTACTACTGGTTCATCATCGACGGGCTCGGCACGGATGCCCATGGTGAGGGCGACGTGGTCGAGGTGTTCGGCCCGCTCGAGGACGCGTTCGCAACCGACGGACCGATGCTGTCCGTGCTCGGGAAGTACCTGGCCCACCGGTCCTGGTTCCTCGGTCCGGCGCCTCGACGGTCGCAGATCTCCGTGCGGGATCTGATTCCCGTCACGAAGGGCGAGCAGGAGGCCAACCTGTGGATCGCCCTCGTCTCGATCGCTCACACCACATCGCCAGATGACGTGTACCTGGTTCCCATCGGTATCAGTCTCGAGAGCGAAGCCGATGGCGTGGACCCTGGCGCGGTCATCGCCCGCGTTCGCAGGGACGGCCACGATGGCGTGGTCTACGACGGCCTCGCCGACGAGCGGCTGCGCAGAGCGCTACTGACAGCAATGATCGCGGACGAGACGATGCTGGGGCGTGCGGGGTCGCTGATTTGCTCCGCTGGTGACGTTCCCATCGGCCCTGACGCGGTTGCTGGTCTCACATCGACCGTATCAACCAACCAGCGGGGAGAGTCGTACATCTCGTACGGCTCGGGGATCGCGATCAAGCTCTTCCGAAAGGTGGAGCCGGGAATCAACCCCGACCTCGAACTGCGTCGCTTCCTCACAGAGAGGACGGGTTTCGACAACGTCTCGGACACGTACGGGGCGATCGAGTATCGATCGGGGGACACCAATACGATCGGCGTCCTCCAGCAATCCTTCGACGCGTCGGAGACGGCGTGGGGTGCTTTCTCCGGACTCTGTTCAGACTGGCTCGAGCGCCGCAACGGTCAGTCGCCGCCGGCGGCTCCCGAGGTGATCTCGATCGAGGGGCTCCGGCGGGTCGACGCGGACCATGATCCCGACATGGGCGACGCTGTCGCGCTCGCACGACAGTTGGGTTCCGTGACCGCACGGATGCACATCGCGCTGGGGTCACCGAGTGAGGAGCCGGATCTCCAGCCGGTCGGTTTCACCCAGCTCTATCAGCAGTCGCTCTACCAGTCCCTCCGCGCAGGGGTTCGTCAGGAGTTGAGGTCGATTCGGAAGCTCCGTTCCAACGCCGGACCAGACATTGCGACAGGCGTCGATGAGATCCTCGGATCCGAGGCCGATCTCCTCGAAAGGCTCGATCCCGTTCGGCGTATCGCCATGAGCGGATCCCGGATCCGTTGCCACGGCGATTACCGGCTCGATGAGGTCTACTTCGTGAACGGCGAGTTCATCATCGAGGACTTCTCGGGTGATCACAGCCGTCCCCTCAGCGAGCGACGGCTCCGTGGGTCCGCGTTGCGCGATGTCGCCCAGATGGTTCGATCGATCGACTACGTCGCGTTGACCGCGGCGCAGGGTCGCGGCTCCGAGGTCGCAGCATGGTCGGAGCAGTGGTCGAGGACCGTCGCCGCAGCCTTCGTCGTGTCGTACCTCGATGCGATGGAGGGCTCGACGCTCCTTCCCGACACGGACGAAGCATTCGACGCCCTCGTGAACGCGTTCATCGTCGCGAGGTCGCTCAGGGAACTCCATTGGGAGCTCGCAACGCGACCCGAGATGGCCGGGGTTCCCCTCACGGCGATTCTTCGACTGCTCGCGCTGGACCCGAAGGTCATCACATAGCCGAGAGGAACCCTTCGAGGGTGGCGAAGGTGGCTGCCACGTCGTCGGGCCCGCCGATCCTGAACCGTGCAGCGGTCGGGCCTTCGCCGACCTTGATCCCGACGTCGTCTGGATCGAGTGACGTGAACACGTCCTCGTCTGTCACGTCGTCACCGATGTAGACAACGTGCTCGGCATTCGTCTGTGTTCGCACGGACTCGATTGCCGTGCCCTTCGTCCCATGGCCGATCACGACCTCGAGAACCTCTTTTCCCTCGATGATCCGTGCGTCGAAACCGGCAACGACGGCACGTGCGTCATTCATCGCGGCGCCCCGATCCTCGGTATTGCGGTAATGGAAGGCAGCGCCGAGCCGTTTCGGTTCGACGGCGGCTCCTGGGTGATGTTGAGCGACCGACGAGAGAGAGTCGGTGATCGCTGCAATGGTGGCCAGCTCCTCGTCGCTCGGTGTGCCACCGAGGAGTGCACCGTGGTTGCCGATGAGGCGCACACCGACGGGTGTCCCGACGAAGGACTCGAGCGTCGGCTCGGACCGCCCGGAGATGATGACCGATCGAACGCTTGGATGCCTCGCCACCTCGAGGAACGCGTCGAGCGCCCCGCGGTGGGGCACCGCATCCTCGGGTCTCGGGACGATGGGGGAGAGGACTCCGTCGTAGTCGCTCGCGACCAACAACGTCGCGGCGGTCGCAACACGCGCGAGGGCAGCTTCGAGGTCGCTACTGATCACAGGTCCTCGAGGGTTGCCAGGCAATCGCGCGCCCATTCGAACACATCGGAACGCCTGACGACCCTTCGGAGCTCACGCATGCGGCGGGCCTGTTCGTCACGTGGCATCGTCGCAGCCGATGCAATGCCGTCGACGACGGCGTCGATGTCGTATGGGTTCACGATCACGGCGGATCTGAGCTGCTCGGCAGCGCCTGCGAACTCCGAGAGCACCAGCACGCCGTCGTTGTCCACACGGCAGGCGGCATATTCCTTGGCGACGAGGTTCATGCCGTCCCGCAGTGGCGTCACGAGCATGACGTCAGCGGCGACGTAGTACGCGATGACATCCTCGAACGGGAGGGTGCGATACAGGTACGAGACAGGCGCCCACCCGGGTTCGCGGTGATCTCCGTTGATTCGTCCAACGAGTTGCTCGATCTCGCTTCGGAGGTTCTGGTAGGCGGGGACCTGTTCACGGCTCGGGACGGCGACCTGGATGAACGAATAGGGCCGTTCGGTGACCGGTGAGCGGTCGAGCAGGTTGGAGAACGCCTTCAACCTGAGGTCGATGCCCTTCGTGTAGTCGAGGCGATCCATGCCGAGGATCACGGTCGCGGGATCGCCGAGGTCGTGCCGGATCTGTGCAGCACGGTCGCGGATCTCGGGGGAGCGGGCCATCCGCTCGAACTCGGCCGTGTCGATCGCGATGGGCGCTGGCTGGAGGTGCACCGCACGCCCGTTCCAGCGGAGGTCCCGGCGCCGTATCGACTCCGCGCCCGCGATCCTTCGCGCTGCCCTCGAGAAGTTGTCGGCACTCTGGCGCGTCTGGAAGGCGAGCACGTCGGCGCCGAGGAGACCCTCGAGGATCTGCCGACGCCATGGAAGGCGCGAGAAGATCTCGATGGGCGGGAACGGGATGTGGAGGTAGAACCCGATCGTCGCATCGGGCGTCATCGCCCGCAGCATCGACGGCACCAGTTGGAGCTGGTAGTCCTGCACCCATGCGATGTCCCCTGGACGGGTCACCGCCGCCGTCTCCTCGGCGTACCGCCTGTTCACATCGACGTACGGCCCCCACCAGTGGCGATGGAACTCGGGGGCGACGATGGCGTCGTGGTACAGAGGCCACAGGGTTCCATTGCAGAAGCCGTGGTAGAACTCGTCGACCTCGCGCTCGCTGAGCGTGACGGGGCGCTGGAGGATGCCGTCGTGCTCGAAGGGTTCGGCTCCGAAGTCCGCGATGCCAGGCCAGCCCACCCATGCGCCAGACGCGTTCTGCAGGACAGGAACGAGGGCTCGAACCAACCCGCCGGGGCTCGTGGTCCACCCGTCGTCCTCGCGGGAAACAGGCAGCCGATTCGCTACGACGATGATGCGTTGAACGATTGTCCTCCGTGGCCTCTTCCCGAGCCTACCCGAGCCCACTGCGTGGCCGACGGCCTCCGGGTCGCCGACCCGTGTGTTGCTGAGGTCAGCGGCGACCGAAGACCCGCCGGAGGACGAAGAGGGCGAGGGCGAATCCCGCCCCTGCCGCCGCTGCGGACCTGAAGTCGATCCGGACGTTCGGGTCGCCCTCGATGGTGCCGGCGAACAGGAACCCGATGACGCTTCCGCTCTCCGCTTTCACCGTATCGGCGACCACGATGCCCGCACCACCGGATCGAAGGGTCACGGTGTCCGTTGTGAGGAACCCCACACCGCTCATGGTCACGTCTGCCGTCGTCGACTCGATCGTGAACGCGCCAGCCTGTGACAGCGAGACGTTGTCCGCCTCGATCGACTGGGCGCCGCCCTGGGTGATCTCGACGACGTCGGCCTCGATGCGGCCGGCTCCGCCCTGTGCGATCGTCACGTGCTCTGCCCGAAGATCCTCGATGATCTCCTCGATCCCCTCACCATCGTGGGTCGTGCTGTCTTCCACGTCGCTGCCACCTCCACAGCGAACCCTAGATGGCCAATCAACCCTTGGCGGTCGTTCGTGTCGAGCGGGGATCAGAAGTTCCCGGTGATCGGAAGGAACCCTGTCTCACCAAAGAGGAAGTCGACGTCTGCATCGCCTGGCGTGTTCGTGAACCGCAGGTAGAAGCGCGCCTGTTGGTCCCTGAACAGGCCGACCGAGTCCGTGCCGGTGCCCTGCCAGTCACCGGCCACGACGCGGTCTGCCGGATCACCGAAGATGAACTGGATGTCGGCGTTGCCCTTCGTGTGCGAGTTTCTCATGTAGAAGAGTCCCGTGCCGACACGGTGCAGACCGATCGTGTCGATCCCGTCCCCGTCGAAGTCCCCGACGAACGGTCGGTCGCCGACGTCACCGAAGTAGTACGAGCGCTCAGCCGCACCGAGGCCGCCGTCGTCGGAGCCGAGCCGGTCGATGACGAAGATCTGTGCCTCGCTCGGCCGGTAGATCGACACGGTGTCACACCCGTCACCGTTGAAGTCCCCGGCGAGCGGTACATCGCCCGGGTTCCCGAAGAAGAACCGGACGTCTGCGATGCCCTGGGTGTTCGAGTTCCGCAGGTAGACGAATCCGTCAGACTGGCGGTACAGGCCAGGTGTATCGACACCGTCGCAGTCCCAGTCACCCATGAACGGCACGTCGCCCGGATCGCCGAAGTAGAACGACCTCACGCCGGCGCGGTCGCGCAGGTGCCACAGGCCCTGGGTTGGATCGACGACGCCCACGCCGTCTTGGGTGGGTCCGAGGCGGAAGGGGATCGTGTCGGCGTACTTGAACAGGAGGACCTCGCCGGGATCGAGGAGGGGCTCGGCGAACCTCAGGTCCGGGTTCGGCTCCCCGTCCGAGACCGGCGCGACCTGGTCGAGGGACAGGGCCTTGACCTTGCCATCCTCGGGATCGAGGTACTCGACCTTCGTGCGGTCCACGGTGAACGGCGCACCGGTGAAGTCGAACTCGAGTCGGATCCGACCTGGTGACTCGGCTCCGGGGAGCGGATCCGTCCCGAACCCGACGGAGTGGGTGTGACGGCCGTTCTGCACCATGACGTATCGCTGCCCCGTGGCGTCACGGAAGAAGCCGACAGGGATGTCCATCGGTGCTTCGCCGGTAGCTGCCCGGATGGCCGCCAGATACGGGTCGCCGGCCGCGCCCCGTGCCCACGGGCGCGTGCCAAGGGGCGTTATGGCATCGGGATGGTTCGCCCTGATGAACCGAACGTCGACGGACGTGAGTTGCGTCATCGTGCGGCCGAGGTTGGCGAGCTCCTCGTTCACCTTCGCGACGATGCCCCATGCGTCCGTCTTGGGTGCGGCCCAGTCGCCAACGCCGTCGAAGAGTGCCGATCCTCCCCACGCCGTGGCTGTCGAGTGCTTTGCCCCGTCGGCGGCTTGGTAGATGAACCATGCATGGCCCGTGTACCCGTACAGGAGCCCGACCATGGCCTGCCATCTGAGGTCCGATTCGGTGTGCGAACGGTCGAAGCCGCTCTCGGCCCCCACATACGCGTTGAGGTACTGCCAGTAGGGGACACCCTTCTGGAGTGCGCGTGCGCGGTACCGCTCGAGCGCCGAGTAGTGCAGGTGGTCGAAGAAGTAGTCGCTGCTCATCAGGACGTCGGCTTCGACGTTCGATACCCAGTAGTCGAGGACCTCGTCGGCGTTCGCGACGTAGATGCTCATGTTCGTGTACACGAGGGCGTCGGGATCAGCCGCTCGGACGGCCTCGATCCCGGCCTGGACCTGAGCGAGTGCGGTGATGCTGCCTGCCTCGTCACCGACCTGGAATCCGATCCGTCCCTGCTTACCTGCCATGCCCCCTACCAGCTCCCCCGTGGACTCGAAGGCGAACCCGTTCCACACCGAGGACGTGCCGTCGCTCCTCAGCCACGAGATGAACGGATTCGACGACGGGTTCCATCCGTCGACCTCTGCCGCGCCGTCCTCCCAAAGCAGGGTCGCTGTGGCTCCGAAGGGTCCGAAGTAGTCAGCGACGACGGATGGCGGTGGCGGTCCCATGGAAGCGGACAGGGATGTGATAAGCATCGGGTTCGTCCGCACCCACTTCATCCCCGGTTCGAGGCCCGACACCTCGGAACCGAGCGACGTGATCGGCCATTCACCGGCCGATGGATCATCTTCAGCCCATGCGGGTCCGTGCGTCGCGAGCACGAGGACAACCGAAAGAACCAAAATGAGGTACCGTCGCATCGAGGAATGATGGCCGTCGTGACCGTATATCCACACCTGCAACCCACGCCTCACCCCATCGGGAGGATGTCGAAGCGCGCCAGTGCTGGGATCCTGACGGCTCAACTGTCACAGACTCGGTGACCAAGAATCAGGTGGAGCGATCGTGACAGGGATCAGGAACCGGGTCGACTCGCTGAGACGACGAAGGGGCCTCAAGCAGGATGCGGTGGCAGGTCTCGTCCTGGGAGTCGAGAGCGTCCCGGATGGGCTTGCTGGCGGGCTCCTCGCCGGAGTCAATCCTGTCTTCGGGCTCTATGCCTACATGGTGGGCACCGTTTCCGGCGCCCTCTTCACGAGTTCCACCTTCATGGCCGTCCAGGCCACCGGCGCCATGGCGATCATCGTGTCGGACGTGCCGAGCGTTCGCACTGGTGAGGACCCGGAGTCGGCCCTATTCACTCTCTCGATCATCACCGGGGTGATCATGCTGGTAGCCGGCCTGCTCAGACTCGGGTCCCTGCTCCGCTGGGTGTCGAACGCCGTAATGGTGGGCTTCATCAACGCCGTGGGCGTGAACATCATTCTCGGACAGCTGGACAGCTTCAGCGGGTACGAGGCGGAGGGATCCAACCGTGTCCTGCGCGCATTCGATCTCCTGCTCAACCTGAGTGAAGCGCACTGGCCCTCGATGCTCATCGGTACCGTCACCATCCTTCTGATCATCATCCTGGAGCGAACCCGGTTAGGAGCACTCGGAATGGTCGTGGCCATCGTCGCTACTTCCGCTCTGGCCGTGATCATCGACAGAACCGTGGCGACACTCGGTGACGTCACGGAGATACCGGGGTCACTGCCGCTGCCCGTCCTTCCCGACCCGGGCCTGATCGTCGATCTCATCGTTCCCGCCGCGGCGCTCGCGTTCGTTGGGCTGGTGCAGGGCGCCGCGATATCAGCGAACTTCCCAAACCCGGATGGCCGCTACCCCGATGCTTCTCGTGACTTCGTCGGGCAGGGAGTCGCCAACGTGGCGTCGGGACTCTTCCAGGGCATGCCGGTTGGTGGATCGATGTCCGGGAGTTCCCTGGTGAAGGAAGCGGGAGGGAGGACGAAAGCGGCAATGGTCATCGCCTCGGTCGTGATGGCCGTGTGCATCCTCGTCCTTGGGGAGGCAGTGGCCTACATGGCCATGCCCGCCCTGGCGGGACTCCTGATGCTGATCGGATTCCGTACCATCAAGCCCGCCGACATCAAGGCGGTATGGCGAACCGGTCCGACTCAGGCCGCCGTCCTTGCTGTCACATTCACGCTCACGATGCTGATCCCGCTGCAAACTGCCGTTCTGGTCGGTGCGGGTATCTCGGTGATCCTCTACGTGATTCGACAGTCGAATCAGGTCAAGGTGAAGGAGTGGGAGTTCGACGGGAGCGGCCGGACGAGGGAGATCGACCCCCCGGCCGAGGTGCCGGAGCAATCCGTTCTGGTGCTGCAGCCCTATGGCAGCTTGTTCTTCGCTGCGGCTCCGGTGTTCGAGAATGCGCTGCCTCGAGTCACGGAGAACTCGCGGCGCTCCGTTGTCATCCTTCGGCTTCGAGGGAAGAGCGATCTTGGCTCGACGTTCATGGAGATCATCTCCCGTTATGGGATCAAGCTCAACGAGGTCGACAGCAAGCTGATGATCGTCTCCGCATCGCCCAGGGTGATCGAGCAGCTCAATATCACCGGTGTTGCCGACATCATCGGACCTGAGAACGTATACCCGTCCGATGAGTGGATCGGTGGAACTCTGGCCCGTGCGCACGCAGATGCCAGGGCATGGATCGACGCGCAGACGACTCGCTGAGTCGCGCCTCGGCCACGTCCGCGCCGAGAACTCGATGGGCGCGATACCAGTTCGCACCAGCGAGCGCCTTCGTTCGGGTCGTCAGCGTCGGAGCGGATTCCCCCAGAGGGAGACCAGTCTGGCTACGAGGGTGATGATGAACACCTGGCCGAGGAAGGCTTCGACCACCACGAGCCTCTCGGCGAGATCGCTGGCGGCGGTGAGGTCGCCGTAGCCGACAGTGGTGAGGGTCACGAACGAGAAGCACAGGTAGTCGCCCTGCGACACGATGTTGTTCAGGAATGCGGTTTCCGTTGCGGATCCGACAGCGAGTCGGTGGCCATCAGCCCGACCCCTGACCCTGTCGCGATCGCGTTGCGGAGAGCTGAAGTGCTAGCTTCTCGTTGACCACCGGGCTGCGTCAACCGAGGATCGGCGCAGGAGGCATTGTGCGTTCGACGAAGCTTCTGCTGCGATGACATCCGCTGTGCAGGGAGGCACGGGTCCGACCCGGAAGCTTCGCCTCACGTACTTCGTCTCGACGGATTCACAGCCCCGGGTGCGCCGCGCCGCCGACCTGACGACGGCGGTCTTCGGCCTGCTGCTCACGGTCATCGGCGTGTACGGCGTGGACCATTTAGCGGCGACCGAGGGGGCGATAGCTGACCTCGTGGCTGCCCAGGCCTCGTGGCTCACCGCGGTGACGGAGCTGGTCTTCACGTTCGGGTTGATCTACGCAGTGTCGGTGATCGTGGTGATGGTCCGCATGGGGCCGAGGATGCGTAGTGCGCTGCGGGACGTCCTGGTCGCCGTAGTCGGTTCAATGGTTCTCGCCGTGGTGCTCACCCTGGCACTGCACGGTGATTGGCCCTACGTGTTCCCCGAGTTCGGGCTCGAGAGTCCCGATCCGCGCATGCCCGTCCTGCGGGTTGTCCTCATCGTCGCCACGCTCGTTGCCGCATCGCCCCACTTGGGCAGGCCGATGCGCCGTCTGGACTGGTTTACGATAGGGCTGAGCGCCCTGGCGGCCGTATCGCTCGGGTATGCGGACCCTTCGGATGCCATCGGATCCGTGGGAATCGGCATGGTGGTAGCGGGTTCGGTGCTCTTCGCGTTCGGTTCGCCGCGGGGGTACCCGGATCCGAACCAGGTTGCCGATGCGCTCGACGGAATGGGCCTTGCGGTTACCGAGGTCCAGCTCGACCCCGAGCAGACATGGGGGGTTCGCCGTCTCGTGGGTACCGCTCAGGACGGGTCCACGCTCGCGATCAAGGCCTACGGCCGTGACGCCTCGGACAATGCTCGAATCGCCAAGGCATGGCGGATGCTCTGGTACCGGGAGGGGGGACGTTCCGTCAGCTACTCGCGGCTCCAAGCGGTAGAACATGAGGCGCTCGTCGCCGTGATGGCAGGGCGAACCGGAGCCAGCGCGATCGAGGTGATCGCAGCCGGCGAAACCTCATCCGAGATCGCACTTCTGGTGCAGCGAGGTGGCTTGCCTTCGCTGCGCGAAGTCGAAGCTGTTGAGATCGGAGACGACGTCCTGAAACGGATCTGGCAGGACGTGGGTCGCCTCCACGACGCATCGATCAGCCACGGATCCCTCACCACCAATGCGGTCCTCTACGGAGATTCCGGCCATGTCATCAGGGACTTCACGTTCGGCTCACTGGTCGCGTCCGAGTCGGACCGGGCCCAGGATGTCGTGGAATTGCTCTTCTCCATGGCACTGCTTTTCGGCTCGGCCCGTGCCGTCGACGCCGCCGTCGCAGGGCTTGGCAGCGAGCGCCTCGTATCAACGCTTCCCTATCTGCAACTACCGGCCGTCAGTCGTGGAACCCGCAAGGAGGCAGACGACGCCAAGGCGACGATGAAGGAGATCCAGGAAGCGGTGACCGAGGCGACCGGGGAAGGTCTGCCCGAGCCGGTGAAGCTGCGTCGGGTCTCAGTTCGCAACCTCGCTACGGCTCTCCTCCTCCTCCTGGCGCTCGGAGCCCTGGTTCCCATGATCGCCGGGATCGACTTCGTGGAGGTCTGGTCGATCCTGCAGGATGCGACGTGGAGCTTGATCGTCTCGGCTCTGGCGGTAGGCCAGACGATGTTCATGCCGCAGGCGATGGGGATGATGTTCGCCGTCACCGTCTCCCTCCCGTTCTGGCCGCTGGTCACTCTGCAGGTTGCGATCATGTTCATAGGCCTCGCCGTTCCCAGTGCCGCAGGCCGGGTGGCGATGAACTCGGCATTCCTCCACAAGTTCGGCGTGGGCGTCACGGAGTCGGTGACACAGGGAGCCATCGACAGCTTCAGCGGGTTCCTCGTCGAGGCCAGCATCCTCATCCTCGCCTTCCTTGCGGGAGGCTTCGACCTCGGTGTCAGCCTCGAGAGCGGCGACGTGAGCTGGGGCATCGTGATCCTCGTCGTGGCAGGGATCGCCCTCATCACGGTGGCCGCCTTCTGGCGGATCAGGAGGCTTCGTGAGAAGGTGCTTCCGGTGATCCAGGAGTCGTGGGGGTCGTTCGTTGCGGTGCTGAAGGAGCCGGGGCGAGCGGTCGGCATTCTCACGAGCAACCTCGTCACCAGGCTGGTGATGGCGGCCGCCCTGTGGCTGGTCCTGGAGGCGATTAACACCCCGATCAGCTTCGCAGCCTGCCTCGTCGCTGTCGTCGCCACGAACCTCCTCCAAGGGCTGGTCCCGGTCCCGGGTGGAATTGGGGTGACCGAGACCGTGATGACCGGGTTCCTCGTAGCCCTCGGCGTCGACGAGAATGCCGCATTCGCGGCGACGATCACCTGGCGTGTGATCACCTTCTACCTGCCGTCCCTCCAAGGCTTCTTCGCGATGCATTGGCTCGAGCGCCACGAGTACCTCTGACGATCCCAGGGGCATCGCAACGTATCGGCGCGGCAACGGCTTGTTCGACAGGGTGATGATCGGGTACCTACGGCAAAGTTGAAACTGGCGACCTCGTCAACGCTAGTCCGCGAGTCCGCTCCGGGACCCTTGTCATGGCGAATCTGCGAGGATGTCGGGAACCTCGCTGATCGGAGCGCCGTCGATGAGATGGGCTGGCCGGCCTGCGCCGTGGAGGGTCGTGTTCACGGTCCCATCGGGTTCGACAGAGAGAATGCCATCGAGCGTGTTCACTCGGTGGCTGACGTGTCTACCGAAGAAGCTGCTCCGCTCTAGTCCACGCAGAGTGCATCCGCAACGCCAACGGACGGAGTGAGCTGTCGGCGACGTAGTGGTCCGGACTAGCCGATGTGCCGAAACCGTGTGGCACAGCGGCGACCGGTGTGGCGATCAGAGCCAGAGAAACGAACCCGATCGCCAGTCCGCGTCTGCCGAGACGAAGTACACCGACGGTACATCGACCTCCTGGACCAGTCATGAGGACTCCTGGCTTCATGGTTCCAGTTCGCCTGAGAGACGATCCTTGTTCCCGGGGAGCCACGATCTCGAGGTACCTAAGGAGTGGCGTCCAATGGCGATCGGGCTGGAGCAATCGACCCGACATGGGTGCCGATCGGCCGAGCCGCATGGAGCGAGCGGCGGCAATGCTCAGTGCTACCGGTGGGAGCGCCCTCGGCAAGATTCGAACTTGCGACACCCGGTTTAGGAAACCGGTGCTCTATCCCCTGAGCTACGAGGGCATGCGTTGGTGAAGTGCCTGTGGAGACCCTTCCGCGCCCAGGAGTCTACGGCAGCGGTGGGATCGGTCTCGATTCGGTCCTGCCGCCCCGTTCGGTGACGCAGGAGAGCCGAGGGTTGGGTGGCTGGTCTTCCATGGTTTCGATGTTGATCGAGTCGATGATGGTTTGCAGTTCGGTGAGGTCCTCGGCTGGAGTCCCGGCGGGATACTGGGTGACGAACACCTGACGCTCGCCGTTCACGTCGAGGATGTAGACGCTGGCGGTGCCGTCAGCGAGGGCTCTTTGTCGTACGAATGCCAAGGAGCGAGCTTTCCTGATCATGAACATCAACTCGTGGGGACTCAGGAATGTATGGATCGTGGCCACCATCGGACTGGCGGCCTGCGCCCCCCAAACCGGCCAAGACACGACACCCACCAGTTCCTCGACCTCCTCGACGACCTCGACCTCCTCGACGACCTCGATTTCCTCGACGACCTCGACCTCCTCGACGACCTCGAAATCCGGGACGGCTGCAACGGTCAACACCGGGCTTCCGCCGAGTGGACCAGTCGAGGCCGGCACTTATGACATTGCGTCCTCCGCATGGTCCGTCGCGGATCTCAGACTGACCGTTCCGGAGGGGTGGGAGACCCAGTACGGTTACCCCGGTGCCATCAAGCACTCTGATCAGGTTGGAGAGCTCTTCTTCGATTTCGTGATCGTTGATGCGATCTATTCCGACCCGTGCGTGGGATCCGGTGGAGAAGCGGACGAACTGACCGAGGTGGGCCCCAGCGTCGATGACCTGGCCGCCGCCCTTCTCACTCAGCCCTTCACGGGGGCTACCGGCCCGTTCGCCACGACGCTCGGTGGCCTGCCAGCAACGAGGATCGATCTGGCCATCCCTGACGGCTTCGACGGGGCAGCGTGCAACATTCCTGGCGAGCTTCAAATCTGGTACAGCGTGCCGGCCGACAAGTACCTCGTCCTCCTGGCTGACGGCACCGCCAGCGTGTACATCCTCGACGTGAACGGCGAGCGCCAGGTCTTCGTCACCCACTATCGAGCCGGGACTCCAGACGAGGACCTCACCGAACTGCAAACCATTCTCGACTCGATCACGATCGACGCGCCGCGGGACCAGCCAACCACGACATCGGTCCGGGGTTGGCCGTCCACCGTTGTGAATGCGGCAGGAGCGTATTCGTGGAATGGTTTCCGCTGCTCCGGAGGCTCGTGCAACGTGGGCTGGATGCACAACGGATACGGGTCCGGTGATGTCGACATCACCTTCAGAGCCGTGCCCGAACAGGCATTGACAGAGGCGTTGACAGATGAGGGCGCGACGACGGTCAGATTCGCCGGGCATGACGGGGTTTATCGACGTATCGACGCCCGCCAAGAGGAGTGGATCGTAGGCATCGAGGGGACAATGATGGAGATCCGGCTCGTTGCGAGGCCGGGCACCAGTCAGGCGGACCTCGCAGAGGCCTACGCCATCATCGACTCGATCCGAACCGAACTGGGCGACTACCCCCGCGGCTTCAGGCTGGTCTTCACACTTTCGACGAACGACTGGGACTCCGGATAGTTGCGAGGAGAGTGCACAGTGGCTGAGGTGCGGCCTGAGCTCCTGTCACTTCTCCGGATCGACCTCTCCGCTGTTACCGAAGTACGAGCCCGTTACTGTAATTGACGGCATGTGGATGGTCGTCGTGTCGTGGTCCAGATCGAACCCTGACACGGGGGCGACAACGGCGCCGAGGGCACCGCTGTAGCCGAAGTACATGCCCGTCACTCCTGTCGTCGGCATGTGGATGGCGGTCACCTCGTGGCCATACTCGAACCCGCTGACGGCGAGGGCGCTGTCCGTTACGGTGGGCTGATCACGCATGACGATCCATGAGATGGAACCTGCGATGATCGCCACGACCACGGCGCCGACAGCGATCCAGAGCCATTCGTGATGGTGCCCGAAACCGATGTGGGTCGGTGCCGGGTGGTGGGTAGTTGCCATGAAGACTCCTCTCCGGCCAACGACCCGATTCCATTGTCCCACCATCGGTGCCGGAGTTCCATGGGAATCGCGTCGGATTATTCGACCGTGGCGACGAGGGTCGATCTACAGGCTGGGGTCAACCGGTCGTGTCGGGGAGGCGGGCGATCGCGATGCCTGCCTTCCACCCGGGTGCCGATCCTCCCGGCGGTGGTGCGACGGCGTCCAGGGCGATCCCTGCTCGGGTGAGGAGCCACGAGATCACCGAGTTCGAGTTCCACATGTCGCCCGTACCAGTCTCATCCCGTCCCCACGCGAGTGCCGGCACCGACGGCACCAGATCGAGGACACGTTGGGTGGTGAGAGGGTCGTCGGTCACGATTCGGGGACTTGCCATCGCTTCACCGATGTCGGGGATGATTCCGTCTCGCCAGCATCGCACCTCGTAGCGCAACGGGCGAAGGCGCGACAGGCGCGGACTGCCGACCGGGCCCTCGACCTCCACGCCTCGTGACTCGGTGTCGTGGTCCGGGCTTGGCCATGCGCTCTCGATCGTGAAACGCTCACCCCCGGTGCGCACCTCGAGCGCCGTGTGATAGAGGTCGAAGCTGGTCCTCCGCTCGACCCGTGCCCGTATGGCCTCGTAGATGCGGCCATTGAGCCGTACGAAGCCGGCGCCTCCCGCGCCGAGGGGGATCCAGTAGAGGTCGACACGGGCTTCGACATCGGCGTCGATACGTGTCGGGTCCATGCGGATACCTCAGGTCGCTGACGCCGACTTCCGTGTCGCTGACCGTCAGCGAGACGAGGCGGATGTCGTGGGAGTCGGCGGCCGCTTGGTCGTTCGACCTCGAGAAGTCCAAGGTGGCCGCCTCGGCGACCGAGCCGTGGGCATGGAGTTCGAACTGCGCCGCGAAGCGATTCCGGTGTGACGTGGCTCAGCGCTCCGATCTCGATCCGGATGCGCTCGACCCGGTCAGCCCGCTCTTCGCGTGCGATCGTGTCGATCTGAGAGAGCAGATCCCGTATCAGCATCGCTTCGTGCATGTTCCAACTCCCACGCCAGTCCTACGACGGCCTCGGCGACCGCAGGCGACATCTCAGCGCCGTGCTCGGTTGTTCCTACTTCGATCCCGATGACCACCAGCGATCGCGGGAGGCGATCCAGCGAGCGTGCCAGCTCGGCGATCTCCATCGGGCCGAACGAGTGAGTCGACGAGAACATGCACGAAGGCACCCTCTCGGTGTGCATGTCGAACCTCAGGACGGTTCCCGGGACCTCACCGGAGTGCATGGCGTCGACGATGACGACCTCGTCCTCGTCGGTCCACGAGTTGACGAGGTCGAACGAACCCGCCATGCGTCGATCCACCGACCACGATGTCACCCGTGCGGCCACCTCCCATCCCGCGGCGTCATCGCCGCGATCGGGGTTCCCGATGCCGATCAGCCGTCTCGTCGCACACCTCCCGTTCGTTCCACGGTCAGGTCGAGGAAGTGGGTGGCACACGAGATGCAGGGGTCGTAGTTGCGGATCGCCTGTTCGAGCTGCCACTGGAGCGTCTCGTCGTCGAGGTGGGTGCGTCCCGGCACGAACTGCCTGAGGTCCTCCTCGATCTGTGCCTGGTTCTGGGACGTGGGCGGCACGATCTGGGCGTCGGTGATGAGGCCGTCGTAGTCCACGACGTATCGATGGAACAGGAGCCCCCTCGGCGCCTCGCTCGCTCCACAGCCGACGCGTCCGTGCGGGGACACCTCGACGAAGGATGGCTCCGGCCGCTGGTATCGATCGATGATCGCCAGTGCCTCCTCACAGGACAGCACGATCTCGATCGCCCTCACGATGATGCTCTTGAAGGGATTCGACTCGCCCGGTCGCACACCGACCCTCTCAGCAGCTGCCTTGGCGTGTGGCGTCAACTTGTCCCCGTTGATGGCGAATCTCGCCATCGGACCCAGGTAGTAGCGGCCCCGTCCCTTGATCCTGGAGTGGAGTGCGTTCGACCACTCGACGTGGATCTCCTCGAAGTGGTCGCGCCACTCGGTGACATCGATGTCGAGCCCGGCGGACGATACGATCCGGCCATCGACGATCGCATACTCATCGGGATGGCGGAGGGCCACGAACTCATAGGCCATGGTGAAGTCGGGGAAGTCGAATCCCGCGACGAGATCGACCGCTGCGGACGCCGTGTCCCTCGCCCAAACCAACTCGTCGACGAGCGCGGACAGCTCGGCCTTCGTCGGAGCCCGATAGAAGCCCTCCGACTCGGACGTTGATCGGGTGGATCTCGCGCCCTCCGACCACGGTCATGATGTCGTTGCCGAGCTTCTTGAGCCGCAGCGCGTTCGTGACGACATCAGGCATGTCGGCAGCCATCTCGATGGCGCTCGGGTATCCGAGGAAGTCGGGAGCGTGGAGCATGAAGACGTGGAGGGTGTGGCTCTCGATCCACTCCCCGAAGTACAGGAGCCGCCGCAGTTCACGAATGGCGGGGTCGACCGTGACCCCCGCAGCCTGTTCCATGGCGTTCACCGAACTCGTCTGGTACGCAACAGGGCAGATGCCGCAGATGCGCGCCGTGATGTCGGGTGCCTCGGTGAAGGCCCTCCCCCGCAGGAACGCCTCGTAGAAGCGCGGCGGTTCGAAGATGTTGAACCGGACGTCCTTGACCTGGTCGCCATCGAGCTTGAGGTACATCGCGCCCTCGCCCTCGACACGAGCGAGATAGTCGACGTTGATCTCGCGGGTCCTACCGGTCATAGCTGTCACTCGCTTCCTTGAAGGCAGGCGCGTATGCGTTGAACGTCCGCAGGGCACGAACGAGGTGCGGATCGTCGACACCGATCGCGTGCCACGCATCACGCAGCGCGTCCACGTTCGGGGATTCGGACGGGCCGAAACACCCGTAGCAGCCGCGGTTGAATGCAGGGCAGAGAGCCCCGCATCCCGCATGCGTGATCGGGCCCATGCACGGGGTGCCGTGCGCGACCATGACGCAGGTCACGCCCCGCAACTTGCATTCGACGCACACCGTGTGTGCGGGCGTGGCGGGTTTGCGCCCGTGGACGAACGCGTCGATCACCTCGATGAGCTGGTGCTTCGAGATGGGGCAACCGCGCAGCTCGAAGTCGACCTCGACATGGTCGGAGATCGGCGTCGACGTCGCGAGGGAGGAGATGTACTCGGGATGGGCGTACACGATCGAGGTGAACTCATCGACGTCCGCCCAGTTCTTGAGCGCTTGGATGCCGCCCGCGGTTGCGCAGGCGCCGATGGTGATCAGCGTCTTCGACGCGGCGCGGATGTCGTGGATCCGCTCGGCGTCGTGGCGAGTCGTGATCGAACCTTCGACGATGGATAGGTCGTACGGTCCGTCGCGCTGGGCCCTGGTCGCCTCAGGGAAGTACGCGATGTCGATCGCGCCGACGATCGACAGGAATTCGTCCTCGCAGTCGAGGAGCGTCAGTTGGCATCCATCACAGGATGCGAACTTCCATACCGCAACCGTGGGCTTGCGGACCGCAGTGGTGGTCACAGCTCCTCCATTCCCAACCGGGTCGAGACGCTCTCGAAGCTCACGACGGGGCCGTTCCTGCAGACGAAAGCCGGACCGATCTGGCAGTGCCCGCAGTAGCCGAGCCCGCACTTGAGGTTCCGCTCGAGGCTGACCCATATCTGGTCGGCGGTGACACCGCGGTTCACGAGCTCCCTGGCGACGATGCGCATCATGATCTCGGGACCGCACACGATCGCTGTCGTGGCGCCTGGTTCGTAGGAAAGCCGGTCGATCATGGGGGTCACGACGCCGACATCGCCGAGCCACGAGTCATCAGCCCTGTCGACCGTGACCTGTACGTTGGTGTCGAATCGCGACCGCCAGCGGTGGATGTCCTCGGTGTAGAGGAGGTCGGCGGGCGACCGCGAGCCGTACACGATGGACACGGATCGGTAATCGGGGCGATACGTCATGAGATGGTGGATCACCGGACGAACCGGTGCGATTCCGATGCCGCCTGCGACGATGATCACGTCGCGATCCGTCGCATCCTCGATGGGCCAGTGTGTCCCGTACGGTCCGCGGATCCCGATCGTGTCCCCGCGTTCGAGCGCACAGATGGCGTTCGTGACGGCTCCCACGGCGCGGACGGTGTGAATGAGGGTCTCGGGTGTAGAAGGGTTGCCTGCGATCGAGATCGGGACCTCTCCGACGCCGTAGATGTACATCATCGTGAACTGGCCCGGCCTGAAGACGAGGGGAGCGCCCCCGTCGGCAGCGACGAGTTCGAGGGTCACCGTGTCAACCGTGTCACGACGGGTCGCAAAGACCCTGAAGGGACGCAGGAACATGGGGTCGGCTCCCACCGCCGGCACTCGCGGTTCCATCACGGTCGTCATGTCACGTCCTTCCGTACAGGTCGAGGAGCTGCATCCGAACGTTCTGGAGTCGCCGGGCAGCCTCCTGGGCGACGACCTCGAGAAGCACGTCATCGAGTTCGGGGTGTTCCTTGCACATCGTTCGAACGTCGAGCGCGTTGAACCGAAGTGCCTCCACGTCCTCGATGGCCTTTGCGGTCCACTGCCATCGGTGAGGTGCGAGGCGCCAGCTCAGCCCGAGGAGGCCACCGCGACCCACCGTCTGGATGGTCACGGGCGGGCGCGAGGGACCTGCGAGGAGGAGTGCGACGGTGCCCGAAGCAACGACGTAGAAGCGGTCAGCGATGCCGTCGGCGCGGAAGAGGATATCCCCTTTCGAGAAGGTCTCCTCCTTCCCGAGCGGGTCGAGGAGGGAGATACAGCGGTCGTCGAGGGACGCCAGCCACGGGCTCGATGAGCGCAAGGATGCGAGGGTCATACCGTCACCTCCTGACCTGCGATGAGCTTGGCCACTTCCTCGGTGATGTCGATGGCGGCGGGGCACCAGGTGATGCACCGTCCGCACCCGACGCAGCCGGAGGAGCCGAACTGGTCGTACCAGTAGGAGAGCTTGTGCGTCATCCACTGCCGGTATCGCGACTTGGTCGACGAACGGACCGCGTGGCCATGGAGGTAGGTGAACTCGCGGTTGAAGCACGAGTCCCAGCGACGCTCGCGACTTGCCGTCCCCAGGAGGTCCGTCGAGTCCTCGATGGTGTTGCAGAAACAGGTCGGGCAAACGAGCGTGCAGTTCGTACAGCTCAAGCATCGCTCCGCAACCGCGTCCCAGAGGTCGTCGTCGAAGGATTCCGCAAGGAGATCTCGTGCGACCTCGGGATCCATCGAACGCTGGAGCTGTGCGGAAGTGGTCGCAGCGATCTCCGCCACTCGATCCTCGTCGTCGTGTGTGGCATCCCTGCCTCCGAGCTCGGCGAGAACCGCTGCACCTGCATCGGACCCTGACGAGATGACGAACTCATGACGGTCGCCGTCGACGACCTCGGTGACGACGAGGTCGTATCCCTCGAAGGCCCTGGGACCGGTTCCCATGGACGCACAGAAGCAGGTCGATGCCGCCACAGTGCAGTTCACCGCGACCGTGAACGCTCCGCCTCGTCGTGCCCCGTAGTGCGGGTCGGCATACGGCGTGTCCAGGAACACGGTGTCCTGGATCGCCATGGCAGCGAGTTCACATGGTCGCACGCCAACGAACGCGTAACGCTTCGACGTCGGTTCCTCGGAGGTGAATCGCAGGCCCGTCTCGGCGTGCTCGATGGTCAGGAGGGTCTGGCGGGGCGGAAAGAGATAGTGCTTGAGGGTCCGCGGGCCCACGACGAATGAGAAGTAGGCGTCGTCCCCCTCGTCGCTGATGCCGTAGGACGCCGGTCCCTGCTCGTCGCGCCACCCGATGGGAAGGTCGGTCGCACGATCGATCTCGTCGTACACGATGACGCCGTCGCGGACGGTCGGGCCGATAACCGTGTACCCGGCTGCGGCGAGATGGGGGATGAGTGCGTCGAATCCGCCCGTACCGACCACCCGTGTTGGCATGACAACTCCGTCCCGGGCCGACCGGCCGCGCTCAGCGATGGATCGCTGCGTTGCCGGAGTCGGCACCCTCTGGATAAATCCTTACTCATAGTCTAAGGGTTTGTGTGCCTCCTGGGAATGGTGTTTGTGATTCGTCGGTGTCCTCGACGCGTACCATCGAGCCATGGCAATGGAGATCCCGATTGCAGGCGCCGTCCTCACCATTCCTGCCGACATCGACCCCCTCGTGGTGGAAGCAGACCCCGATGGCGAACGTTCGAGGTGCTTCAAGAACATCGCTCGCCACGTGTTCCGGCTCGTCCAGGAGGTCACCTGGACGTCACCGGGGCGTGCCGTAACCGTTGTCGTCGTCGGCGACGATCACGCAGCAACGACGATCGCCGTGAACGTCAGTGTCCTGCTCGCGCCCTTGCTTGACGTCGGCGTGATCGCGGGCTCCGCTATCGATGAGATCGCCGGGATGCTCGGGATGTCGGCGACGGAGGCGGACCGACGGTCCGGTGGCTACGCATCCCCACGTGACCGGATGTGGATCGTCCCGGGAACCGGGTTCTCGGATGACGAGGTGACGTCGCGCTTCGATCTCGCGATCGGCCCCGTTGGTGGGCGAGCGGTCACCGACGGCATCCACCTCGCACTGGTGGTCGTTCACCACGGGGATGTGGTCCCGCACGTCGCACTCGAGGATCCGACGACCGAGCTTGCAGCCGTCCTCGTCGACTCACCGTCCGCAGACCATGCCCCGTCGATCACCATGGGGTGACACCCTTCTTGGAGCGAAGCGACGCAGACCCCTTCCTGTCTCCCCGCGGGAGAGACGCGGAGCGAAGCGACGCAGAGAGGGCCGTAGGTCACCGACTCACGCCCGGCGTTGGAGACATCATCATCCCCTTTCTGCCCTAGCGGGCATCTTGCCCAGCGTGGCAACCAACAGCGATCAGACCGCCACGACGCTGATGGAATCGGTGTCGCTACATGAACTCCTCCCTTACGGTTCCGGTCGCTCGCAGGGCGGACCGAGGACCGACCTCGGTGTCATGCGGATCCCGGAAACCGGATCGATCCTCCTGCGAGACCTCTTGTGAGCTTCTTCACAAGGCACCTGGTCCATCGGTTTCCGTCGATCGGAATTGGCTCGCGAACCTCGCGTCCGAGCCCCGATCGGCAGGTTCGACGATCGATCAGCGGGTACGCCCGCCGGTCGGTCGTCCCGACCGCCCCGCATCGCTCCCCCTCGATGCGGGGCGGTCCTCGTTCGGCGTGCGCACGTCGAGCGGTTCCGTGCACGTCCTCGGGGAAGGTGAGCACTGGTTTCCGCAGGGAACGTCGATCCTGGACGGACCGTAGGCTGTGGTCGTTGGGAGGAGACGGCATGGAACGACTCGAGGTGAACGGCACGGAACTCGCTGTCGATGACCGCGGGGAGGGACCGGTCGTCGTGCTGCTCCACGGGTTTCCCGAGATCGCGTACTCGTGGCGCCATCAGATCCCCGCCCTCGTCGAAGCCGGATACCGGGTGGTCGCGATCGACCAGCGCGGCTGTGGCTCCTCGGCGGTGCCAGAGGCGGTGTCGGACTACACGCTCACCAAGCTGACCGGTGACGTCGTCGGGGTCCTCGACCGGTTGGACATCGACAGCGCAACCGTCGTGGGTCACGACTGGGGGAGCATCATCGCGTACGCATGTGCGATCCTCCATCCTGCTCGCTTCGATCGCATCGTGTCCCTGAACGTTCCGTATCGGGGAGCGTGCTGGGGTTTCCCGACGACGGACTTCATAAGGGAGAATCTGGCCGACCGGTTCTCGTACGTCCTCATGTTCCAGGAGGAAGGGGCCGCCGAGCGCGGTTTCGCACGAGATCCCCGGTCTTGGCTGAGCGCCTTCTACCTCGGCGGCGCACGGGGCAGGACCTTCCTCACCGACGAGGAGTTCGAGGTGTACGTCGATGCCTTCTCGACGGGAGGAATCACGGGACCTGTCAATTGGTACCGGAACATCGATGAGAACGCTGCGGCCCTTGCCTACGCCCGGAATGCTGTGATCGACCAACCGTGCCTCCTCATCGCCGCCGACGCGGATCCGGTCCTTCCCCTCAGCCTGACTGAGGGCCTCGATCGATGGGCTCCCCGCCTCGACGTCGTGGTGATCGAGGACTGCGGCCACTGGACCCAGCAGGAACGACCCAGCGAGGTCAACGACGCCCTCATCAGTTGGTTGGGATCATGAGGCTCGTTCGCGATTGGGCGATCTCACTGGTAACCGTCGTCGTGTTCGGGTTCGTGCTCCTTCTCGGGGACCTGTTCCAGAGGATCACATTCCGCATGGGCATGGATCGATACGAGTGGTCGATCGGGTTGATCCAGCGAACGCTGATTCGCACGTTCGGGATCTCGGGCGTATCCGTCGACGTCGAGAGTCGTGATCGGCTGGCAGACAGCGGCGGCTACATCTTCGTTTCGAACCACCAGAGCATGTTCGACATCCCGATTTTCGGTGGGGTCCTGAGCGACCACAGCCCGCGCTATGTCGCAAAGAAGTCGCTTGCGAGAAGGATTCCGACGGTGAGCCTGTATCTCCAACGCGGGGGAAATGCGCTGATCGACAGGGGCGACAGGGCGCAGGCCGTTGCGGCCATTTCCGAGATGGGTGCCATGTGCCAGGATCGCGACGTCGCCGCGGTGATCTTCCCCGAGGGCACTCGATCCAGGGACGGATCGCTCGGTCAGTATCGGGAGGCCGGTGTCGAGACACTGATGAAGGCGGCGCCCCGACTCGCCGTCGTCCCAACCGCGATCGATGGATCGTGGCGGGTCTTCGAGAACAACATGCTGCCCATCCCGTACGGCACGAACGTACGGGTCAGGTTCGGGGAGCCGATCGAACGGGCCCCCGACGAGGACGTCAAAGACATCGTCTCACGGTGCCGTGCGTTCACGCAGGGGACCCTTGATGAATGGCATACGGGACAGGGGCCACCGCACTGATACGCTTCGTCCATGGAAGACGTACGCATCGGCCTGTTCATCGACTATGAGAATCTCGCGATCGGAGCGCGTGAGGACCTCGGTATGCAGTTCGATTTCAGGCCCATCTCCGACGCCCTCGCAGACCGTGGGCGCGTCGTCGTCCGCAGGGCATACGGTGACTGGTCCCGCTTCGAGCCGGATCGTCGGATGCTCACTGAGAACCACATCGAGCTGATCGAGATCCCCCAGCGGAAGGGGTTCGTCCGCAAGAACGCGGCGGACATCAAGATGGCCGTCGATGCCGTCGAACTGGCACTCGAGCGCCAATACATCACGACGTTCGTGATCTGCACGGGTGACTCGGATTTCAGCCCGCTCGTCCACAAGCTGCGGGAACTGAACAAGCAGGTCATCGGCGTGGGCTTGAAAGCATCGACATCCGCCCTGCTGCCCCCTGCGTGTGATGAGTTCCTCTTCTATGAGAACCTCGACGGCGTCGAGATGCCCCAGCCAAAGGTCCTCCGGCGGAGCTCGGACGAGTCTGCCCCACCGGCGGAACGAGACCCGGAGGGCCTGGACGACCTCGTCTTCCGCACGCTGAGCGGCCTCCAGCGGACGGGCGATCCGCAGGTGCGTTCCTCGGAGCTCAAGCGTGCGCTGTTGCGGAAGGACTCCACCTTCTCGGAGGCTGACTACGGGTTCCGGTCGTTCGGGGAACTGGTGCGCAACCTCGCGGAGCGCGGCAAGGTCTCCCTCGTGGACTCGGCACGCCAAGGAGATCCCGTCGTCGGATTCCCAGAGGGTGGCCACGGCGAGGCAGCGGCATTCGCCCTGCTCGCGACGACGGCTGCAGGCCTCGACGGGGGAGCGCCGGTTCCGCTGTCGGGTCTCAAGGATGAGATGCGAAAGACGGATCCCGAGTTCTCGGAGAAGCAATACGGCTACAGCGGCTTCCTCCAGTTCGTGAAGGCCGCCCGCGCATACGGAGCGGTCGAGCTGGACTTCGACGAGACCTCGGGCGCCTATTCGGTGCGTGCAACCGTCTAGAGCGTTCGCCTTTGCCGGGTCAGTGAATTACACTTCTGTCATTCACTGCGGAGGGCGGAGATGGCTGTAGCAGTTGCGGAATCGGGTACCGGTGTCGACTTCGTCACGGGTGCCGTCATGTTCAGTTACCAGGCACGTGTCGAGAACGCGGCCGAGATCACGCTCGCGGAGATCATCGACGCGCCGAGAAGCGTCGGCGCCCTCCGGGCTGTCCTCGCCGGCAGTGCGCACACCGTCGAGGTGATCCTCGACCAGGAGACTCCGATCCATGAGATGGGGGAGGTCGCGTGGCGGCTCGATCGTGACGGCATGCACATGAACGTCCTCGTGAGCCTGGACCGACTCGGCGAGGCGCATGGCGAGCTTCGCGGCACGCCGTGTTCGCTCCAGGGATGGTGGTTCGAGGACGACGATGTGCACTTCACCGGGTACGAGACTCCGTGACCGCTTGGGGCGTCGCCCCATGATCGGGAGCGCGTGACGTGCCGGCTCCGCTCCACACCCAGACTGTCATCGCCTTCGTATGGGACTTCGACCGCACGCTGATCGCCGGCAACATGCAGGATCCCATCTTCGACGAGTACGGGGTCGATCGTGACGTGTTCTGGGCCGAGGTCGAGGGACTCGTCGACCACTATGCACGCGAGGGCGTCATCGTCCAAAGGGACACCGTGTATCTCGGCCACCTGCTCACCTACGTGCGCGAGGGCATCTTCGCGGACCTGACGAACGACAAGCTGCGGGAGCTCGGAGGCCGACTCGAGCCTGTCGCGGGTATGCCCGAGTTCATGGACGCCGTCCGTGCCCACGTCGGTGAGATTCCCGAGTTCGCGGCAGAGGGGATCACCGTCGAGAACTACATCGTCTCGACGGGTCTCCGGGCGATGATCGAGGGAAGCCCCTTCGGTCGCGTCGCCGACGGAGTCTGGGCGAACACGTTCATCGAACACGTCGCAGAACCCGGGTACCTCGATCGTCTCCCCGTCGTCAACGCTTCGGCACCCATCTCCCAGGTCGGGTACAGCATCGACAACACGTCCAAGACCAGGGCCTTGTTCGACATCAACAAGGGTGTCAACAAGAACCCCGGACTCGACGTCAACGCACGAATGTCAGCGGACCAGCGCCGCGTCCCGATGAAGAACATGGTGTACATCGCCGACGGCCCATCCGACGTCCCCGCGTTTTCGATCCTGAACACTGCCGGGGGGCGAACGCTCGGGGTCTACACGCTCGAACCCGCCAACAACCACGCCAAGGTGAAGAAACTCCAGGAGCAGGGTCGCATCCAGGGCATGGCCGAGGCGGACTACCGCCCGGGGAAGCCGGCCTACCTGTGGCTGATGGACACGGTCGAACAGATCGGCCACGAGATCGTCGAGGCCAGGCGCCAGGCGTTCGGAGCGATCCGGAACCCACCCGGCCACTGATCAAGCGTTCTTGCGTAACTGGGTTCCACCCATGGGTGGAACCCAGTTACGCAAGAACACAGTGGCCGGCCTGATCCGATCGAAGATCCCGGGAACCTACCATTGGTCCCCAGGCGAGATAAGAGGGGTTGGGCCCATGGACATCGACAGGGTCGGGGTGATCGGCGGGGGTCAGATGGGTGGGGGAATTGCGGAGGTGTGCGCGAAAGCCGGAGTCGCGACCACCGTGGTCGAGGTGTCGGACGAGCTCGCCGAGAGGTCGCTCGAGGGCATCGAACGGTCGCTGGGGCGGGCCGTCGATCGTGGGAAGCTCGACGCAGCGGCGCGTGACGAGGCGCTGTCGCACATCGACGTGGTCACCGACCTCGACGCGCTCTCCGACCGCGAGCTCGTCATCGAGGCGGTGGTCGAGAACCTCGACGTCAAGCGAGACCTGTTCTCACGGATCGACCGCATCGTCACATCCGAGACAGCCATCCTGGCATCCAACACGTCGTCGATCCCCATCACCCAGATAGCAGGAGCGACGAGTCGGCCGGGCTCGGTCGTCGGCATGCACTTCTTCAACCCGGCGCCGGTCATGCCGCTGGTCGAGGTCATCTCGACCGTCGTATCCGACGACTCGCAGGTCGATCGAGCCGCATCGTTCGCATCCGACGTGCTCGGCAAGACCGTCGTTCGGGCCTCCGACAGGGCGGGTTTCATCGTGAACAAGCTCCTGTGCCCGTACGTGTTCGAGGCTATCCGCATGTACGAGGAGGGCTTCGCGACCCGTGAGGACATCGACGCCGCCATGGTGAACGGCGCGGGATATCCGATGGGCCCGCTGGCCTTGTCCGACCTGATCGGCAATGACACCATGCTTGCGGTGTCCGACGCGTTCATGGACGAGTACCGCGATGTCAGGTACGCCGCGCCGCCATTGCTGCGTCGGATGGTCGAGGCAGGACTCCTCGGTCGCAAGACCGGTCGAGGCTTCTACGAGTACTGAGCGGTCGGATCCCCGTCAGCCCGCCGTCACCCTGCGGGCACCGTTCGACTCGAGGAGTCTCGTGAGTTGGTTCTTCTGGACGAGTCCCGACGCACGCCAACGCTGGGTCACGGGACGCTGACCGCCCTTCGTCCCGGTGGAGCGGTCCTTCGCCTTCTTGGACGCCTTCACGGGTGGCCGGCCGAGCAGGATCATCGTCGGTGTGGAGCGGATGCCGTACCTCGCGATCGCGTCGGGCATCGACGAGATGTCGGCCTTGACGACGTGCGCCGACGACCCGTACTCGCGTGCGAGCTCGTTCATGATCCCGTCCATGACCTGGCATGGCGCGCAGCCCACCTGGTAGAAGTCGACGAGCACGGGCTTGCCGGTGCGGCTGAGGTCATCGATCTCGGCGAGGCTCGTGACTTTTCGAGCCTTCGGTTTCTTTGTGAACATGGTCTTCCTGGTCTGGGTGCAATGCCTACCAACGCATCGGGGCGGTGATTATGCCCGTCACCAGCCTCGCATCGACGAGACCTCGATGACGATCGGGGTGGGGTAATTGTCCGCGAACCATTGCGGTGTCCACCGGTTCCTCTCGAGGAACGACCGGTACTTGTCGAGGAAGGCAGCGTCGTGCGCTGCGTTCGGCTCCGACGGGTCGACCCGCGCAACACCGTTGCACACGAGGATGTCGCCACCGCGTCCGTTCCCCTCGAGGTGCAGCGTGACCTGCGGGTTGGCGCCGAGGTTGCGCACCCGTGTCGACGGATCCTTGCTGTGGACCACGATCGTGTCGTCGCCGCGCAGGAGGAACCACACCGGATTGGTCGAGGGGACACCCGAAGCGCTCACGGTCGTCATCCACCCGATGGGTTCGTCGACGAGCCTGGTGCGGAATGCCGGTTTCATCTCCATGCACCCAAGCGTACCGGGTCCCGTCGCGCCTACCCTCGGGAGGACCGACCCGGAGGAACACGATGGCCAAGATCCACGGCGGGCAGGTGATCGCTCGTGCTCTCAAGGAGGAGGGTGTCGACACGGTGTTCGCCCTCACCGGTGGGCACATCCTTCCCGTTATCGACGGGTGCGTTTCGGAGGGCATCAAGGTCATCGACGTCCGCCACGAGCAGGCGGCTGCCCATGCGGCGGACGCGTATGCACGCCTCACCGGGAGGCTCGGCGTCGCCATCGTCACCGCAGGTCCGGGAGTCACCGATGCGCTGACGGGCGTCGCCAACGCCTACTTCGCCAACACCCCGATGCTGCTCATCGGGGGGCGACACCTCACGAAGGAGAACCTCAAGGGCGGCCTCCAGGAGATGGACCACCCGAAGCTGTTCTCATCGATCACCGTGTGGGCCGACACCGCATACGACGCAGGGCGTTTCCCTGAGTACATCGCCATGGCCGCCAGGAACGCCTTCGCCGGCCGCGGCGGTCCTGTCTTCCTCGACATCCCCTGGGACATCAGCGCCGACATGGTCGAGGAGACGGCCATCATGTGGCCGAAGCATTACCGTACGAACCGACCGTCCGGCGTGCCCGACGAGACACTTGCAGAGATCGCCGACATCCTCGTCCGTGCCGCGAAACCCGTCATCTTCGGGGGAACCGGACTCCGGTGGACCGGCCAGCCCGACTTCACAACGCACTTCGAAGAGCTCGCATCGGCCTATCGGGCACCCGTCTTCCTCAACTCGCTCGGCCGCGGTGCGTTGCCGTTCGGCCATCCGTACCTCGGGAACCGCTCCCGAGGTGATGCGCTCAGGTCTGCCGACGTGATCCTCGCGCTCGGCGTCGACTGGGACTTCCGCACCGGGTTCGGGAAGAAGGTGAACCCAGACGCCTTGGTGATCCATGTGGACGCGGATGCGATGAAGGTCGGGTGGAATCGCGACGCAGACCTCGGGATCACTGCCGATCCGGGGGCGGTCGTCGCCCAGCTCGCTGCCGCGGCGGGCCGCATCGGGCGGACCACCGACCCGGAGTGGACGGTGGAGGTCTTCGCTGCGGAGGAGGCGAGGCAGCGGATCGCCGACGAGGCATCGATGTCGGACGAATCGCCCGTCCATCCCGAGCGTTTCGCCCGGGAAGTCGCCGAGTTCTTCGGCGAGGACTCGATCGTGGCCGCTGACGGCGGAGACATCGTGTCGACGACCGCCAAGTGGCTCAGGACGTCACGGCCGGGTGGTCTCCTCGATCCGGGGCCGTTCGGCTGCCTCGGTGTCGGCGCACCGTTCGCTATCGCCGCGAAGGCGGTCGAGCCGGACACCCGCGTCGGCATCGTCTACGGCGACGGATCGTTCGGATTCAATGGCATGGAATATGACACCCTCGTGCGCCATGGCATGCCGGTCGTGGGGGTCATCGGCAACGACGGCGTCTGGAACAACATCAAGGCCATCCACCGGATGCTGTACCCAGAGAGGATGGTCGGAGCGGACCTCGGTGTCCGACCGTACGAGAAGATGGTCGAGGGTCTCGGCGGATACGGCGAGTTCGTCGAGAATCCGAAGGATCTCCGTCCCGCCCTCGAACGGGCCGAAGAATCCGGCCTTCCCGCCCTGGTGAACGTGCACATCGCCGAACAGCTACGGATGTCCTCTGCCTACGGGTTCTGAGCCCGGTCGACGGTGGTCCACCATCTAGGCTTGGACCGATGCCCCTGAGAGGCGTTGGCGGCGCCCTTTCCGTGGCGGGATGCCACCTGTGGTGGCGTGCCCTCCTCTCACCGCGGGTGGCGATGCCATGACCGCGTTGTTTGCTGCGGTCGAGGTGGCAACGGAGGCGATCGATTGGTTCGAGCTGATCGTGGGCCTCGTCGGCGGGCTTGCGCTGTTCCTCCTCGGAATGGAGCGCATGACCGATTCCCTGCGCATCATCGTCGGCGACAGTGCGCGTCGCCTCCTCACGAGGCTCACGAACAATCGGTTCGTCGGCCTGCTGACCGGCGCCGCCCTCACGGCCGTCGTCCAGTCGTCTTCTGTGACCACCGTCCTGACCGTCGGTTTCGTCAGCGCAGGGCTGATGACCCTCATCCAATCGATACCGGTCGTGCTCGGATCCAACATCGGCACGACGGTCACCGCGCAGATCATCGCCTTCAATGTGACGAGCTGGGCACTCGTGTTCGTCGCCGTGGGGTTCCTCGGCGCATCGGTCGCCAGGAGGGAGAGCCATCGGGCGCAGGCGACCGCGCTGATGGGGCTCGGCCTGCTCTTCTTCGGCATGGTGGTGATGAGCGAGGCCATGGCTCCCCTGAGGACCTACCAGCCGTTCATCGACGCGATGGCGTCGCTCGACTCGATCCTGCTCGGGATCCTCGTCGGTGCGGTCTTCACGGCCCTGGTTCAGTCGTCATCGGCGACCGTCGGCGTCGTGATCGTCCTCGCCGGTCAGGGCCTCATCACGCTCGACGCTGGCATCGCACTGATCCTCGGCTCGAACATCGGAACCTCGGTGACGGCCGTCCTTGCTGCGATCGGAAAGCCGCGGGACGCGCAACGGACGGCGGCGACGAACGTCGTGTTCAACGTGGTCGGAGTGCTCATGTGGCTTCCGTTCATCGGCCTTGCGACGGGGTGGATCGCATCGGTCGGCGGGGGAACGCCGCGTGAGATCGCGAATGCACACACGATGTTCAATGTCGTCAACGCCCTTGTGTTCCTCCCCTTCGTGGTGCAGATGGCAGCGCTCGTGACGTGGCTCCTTCCCGACAGGGTGGTGGAGGGCGCGATCGCTCCCCGGTACATCGACCTGGGGCTCCTGCACACGCCGACGCTCGCCTTGGCAAAGGCTCGCATGGAGATGCTGAGGATGGCCTCCAGGGTTCGGGGGATGCTCGTCGATGTCCTACCGGCCATGCTCGACGGGGACATCGACGAGCTGGCGCGGATCAACGAGATGGATGACGAGGTCGATGCCCTGCATGGCCTCATCCTCGAGTACCTCGGTCAGATCTCGAGGGAGCGGCTCAGCGAGGAGGCGAGCGCGGAGCTCGTCGACCTCTTGGAGGCGACCAACGCCCTCGAGGCCGTGGGGGACATCATCGAGACGAACCTCGTGGGCCTCGGCCGCGACCGCATCATGGGGTCGGTCGTCGTCAGCCATGGAACCCGAGCGATCATCGAGCGCTACCACAGGGAGATCATCGAGGACTTCGACCTCGCGATCGTTGCCATGACCGAGAAGGATCTCGTCGCAGCGCGCAGCGTCGCCGACCGCAAGAGCGGTGTCCGTAGGCTTGAGCGCGACGCAACGGAACGGTACGCAGCGCGGTTGATCGCCGATGCACCGAATCGCGTTGCCACCTACCGCTTCGAGACCGACGTCGTCGCCAACCTCAAGCGGGTCAACTACTTCACACGCAGGATCGCCAGGGTGGCGGTCCCTGAGCACGAACAAGCCTCCCTGTAGAGGGATCCGTGTCACGTCTGGGTGTCCGCCTATGCTCGCCGGATGCTCAACGCCATCTTCTGGGGCATCATCCAGGGACTCACCGAATTCCTACCCATCTCCTCGAGCGGGCATCTCGTCCTCATCCCGGCGATCTTCGGGAGGCCCGCTCCCGACCTGGCCACGAACGCGATGCTCCACCTCGGTACCCTCCTTGCGGTCCTCGTCTACTTCCGGCGGGACCTCGCCCAGATGGCACGATTCGATCGTCCTGCTCGGAGGCTCATCACCGTGATCGTCATCGGGACCATCCCCGCCGTCGTGCTCGGGCTCGCCTTCGAGGACCGCATCGAGGAGCTGGTCTCGGATCCCTTCGCGGTGTCGATGATGCTCATCCTCACGGGTGTGATCCTCCTGGCGACGACGCTGATCCGCATCGGTGACAGGGTCACGGAGGATGTGCGGCCACTCGACGGCATCCTGGTCGGCCTCGCGCAGTCCTTCGCGCTCATCCCGGGAATCTCGCGCTCGGGTATGACGATCACGGCCGGCCTGACGAGGGGTCTCGACCGTACCGAGTCCGCGCGATTCGCCTTCCTGCTCGGAATCCCCGTCATCGCTGGTGCGGGCCTCCTCCAGATGGCTGAGGTCGTCTCGTCCGGTGAGGCGATCGGCACCGAGGTGTGGGTCGGCATGGCGGCGGCGGCCCTCTCCGGGTACGCGGCGATCGCGATCCTGCTCCGGCTGCTGTCCAGGATCGGTCTGGCACCCTTCGGGATCTACTGCGTTGCGTTCGGCGCCTTCTCGGCGATCGTGATCTGAGAACCCGGCCTACCCGACGACCGATGAGCGCACCGTTCTGCTTCGACGGTGCCTACATGCCCTCGAAGTCCGGCTCCGTGGCGACGCGGAAGTGCGAGCTGGTCAGGGCCGCAACCCCAATGGACCACCAAAACCGGACGAACCTACACCACACGAAACCGATCACCCTGAACAACCAATGGCCGCCGGCGGTCGAAGCGCTAGCGTTGCGCTGCGAATAGGTGGTTTGTCCGGATCTCGAAACGGGGTACGCGATGACGGATGCGGCGATCGAGATCCGGGGCCTTCGCAAGGTCTACTCGCGTGTTCGTGGGAGTGGGACCGTGGCGATCGACGCCCTGGACCTCGACGTTCCGCGCGGCGGTGTATTCGGCTTCCTCGGGCCCAACGGTGCAGGCAAGACGACCACGATTCGCTGCCTCCTCGGCCTCGTGGCACCCACCGCCGGGTCGGTACGGCTGCTCGGTATTGAGATTCCCCATCAGCTCCCGGAGGTGATCAGCCGTGTCGGGGCACTCGTGGAGACGCCCAAGTTCTTCCCCGGGTTCTCCGGCCGCCTGAACCTCGAACTGCTCGCAGCGACGCATGGGATCCCCTCCAGTGAGCTGGACCGTGTGCTCGATGAGGTGGGGCTCTCCGGACGTGCCAAGGACAAGTTCGGCACGTACTCGCTCGGCATGAAGCAGCGCCTCGCCGTGGCCGGTGCCATCCTCAAGAACCCGGATCTGCTGGTCTTGGATGAACCAGCGAACGGCCTCGATCCGGCAGGGATAAAGGACATGCGGGAGTTGATCCGACGATACGGATCAACAGGTGCGACCGTCCTCGTGTCCAGTCATCAGCTCGCTGAGGTCCAGTTGATGTGCGATCAGGTCGCCATCATCAACCGCGGAAGGCTCATCACGTCCGGTCGGGTGTCCGATGTCATGACGAACCACGGCGACCGGCTCGTCGTCACGATCGACGATGCTCCCGGAGCGATCACGGTCCTCTCGTCGGCCGGCTTCACTGCGCGACTGGGAACAGAGGCGGACACCATCGTCGTCGAGCTGGGACAGGACGATGCCGCTCGTGTCACCCATGCGCTCGCCTCGGCCGGGAGGTACCTGCGCGGCCTGCAAACGGAGTCGGTGAGTCTCGAGTCCGTCTTCCTCGAGCTCACCGGTGAGGCGGGGGCCCCGGAATGATCCGCTTGATCAGCATCGAGCTGCGCCGAATGTGGAGCAGGCTGATGCCATGGATCATGATCCTCGGCGTGTCCGTGGCGATCGTCGTCGGTGGCGTGATCACGTTCGTGACGCACAGGGATGAGGTCCCGGACGCCGGTGATGTCGAGGCCCAGATCACTCGGGACGTCGAGCTGTGCCGAACCTCGACGGTCGCTGAATGGAACGCGTGGTCCAACGGCGAGATCCAGGGTGTCGACCCCGGCTATGAGGAGTACCTGTCGTCCTTCGAGTCTGCGGAGGCGATGGCAGACGAGCAGTGCAATCCCATGTACTTCCAGGGCTACATCGACGACCCGCGTTTCTGCCTCGTATCGCTCTATGAACCCACAGTCCCGTATCGCGAGGCCTGCCCGGACGTCGACACAGGTGAGGTCGGCGAGTACATCCAGGGGAGTTACACGATCGATGGCCGAACGTATCGATCCGTTGCTCCCATCCCGAGCGGGATCGTTCCGAGCACGGGCCTGTTCCTGTTCGTCATCGCCGCCATTCTCGGAGCATCGTTCATCGGAGCCGAGTACAAGTCGGGCACGATCGAGACGACGCTGCTCTGGGAGCCGAGGCGCGTGAGGGTTCTCGGTTCGAAGGTCGTCGCTGTGTCCCTGTCTGCTTTCGCCATCCACGTCCTACTCCTTGGGTTCCTCGTCCTGGCGATGCTGCCCGCAGCCCAGTGGCGGGGAAGCACGGCGGGTGCCGATGCCGACTTCTGGTTCGGCGTCGTGGGCGTGATCCTCCGAGGAGGCGTGGCGGCAGCAGCGACCGCAGCGATCGCCCTTTCGGTGTCCGTCCTGACTCGGAACACGGTTGGCGGAGTCGCCGTGATTCTCGGCTACACCGCGATCGCCAGCCCGTTGCTGACCATGGTGCTGCTTCGGGGCCTCCGACCGTTCGACCTCAACGAGAACATGGTTGCCTTCGCAACAGGCGGCGAGGTCGGGCGTTTCGTACGTGCCGACGGCGAGTTGATCTCCGTGTACTCGCACGGTCTCACGCGTGCTGCGGTGACGGTGTTGGTGTACGCCGCCGTCGCCGTGACGATTGCGGCACTCGTCTTCCGCCGTCGCGACGTCGACTGAGCATCCGGACCGCGTCAGCGCCCTGGTGCGATCAGCACGAGGAGCAGCCCTGCGGCTGATGCCTCCGCCACCCGTGCGACGACGTCCTCGGGCACGGCGACGGCTCCCGTTGGTGCGCCGGTGAACATGTCATCGGAAGGCGCGATCGCGACGATGCCGTCGGCGGTCGTGCCGCCCGGCAGAACGAGCCGAACCGCGGTCCCTGCGGCGACGCCGGTAGGAAGGTCGACAGGAACAGACCACCAGTCTCTCGGGACGAGTGACCCCACGGCGGTCACCGATCGGGTGATCGGATCACCGGCCAGGATCGCCGTCGCGGCCCGGGCACCTTCGAGCATCGCCAAGTCGACGCTGCCTCGGGGGAGCTGTCTCCACTCGACGTCCTCGGAATCGATCCACGAGCCCTGCTCGATGTCCCGAACAGCGAACGGCACAGCCTCCGTCGCCCTGCCGGACAGGTCCCACGCCACGGCGACGACGAAGAGGGCTAGGGCCGCGAGCCAGCGCAGGTACGGGGGCTTGGTGAGCAGCAACACGAACAAACGTATCGGCTGGGGCCTCGCGTGGGAAGGGACCCGATCCAGGGTATGGGGCGTTCCCTACACTCGTTGCCGTGCAACAGATCGTGGCCGTGATCGCGGCGTACCTCATCGGCTCCGTGAGCTTCGGCATCATCGTCGCGTCTGCGAACGGCATCGACATCCGAACCGTCGGGTCGGGGAATCCGGGCACGTCGAACGTCATGCGTGTCCTCGGGAAGCGGCGGGCTGCCGTGGTATTGGTCGGCGACGGGTTGAAGGGTGTCATCGCGGCACTGATCGGTGCGGCCATGGTCGATCCGACCTTCGGATATGTCACGCTGTTCGCGGCGGTCGTTGGGCACTCCTTCCCCGTCTGGCACCGGTTCAGCGGGGGCAAGAGCGTCGCGACCGCGATCGGAGGAGTCCTCTACTTGTCCCCGATCGTCGGGGTCGTGCTCGCCGTCGTCTGGCTGGCGCTGGTCCTCGTGTGGAAGACGGCGTCGATCGCATCACTCACCGTGATGGTCCTGCTCGTGCCCGGCCTCGCGATCGCGGGTGAAACGACGTCGGAGCTGCTCTGGGCGGGGGCGACGGCGGTGTTCGTGATCGTCAGACACTCCGGCAACATCGAGCGGATCCTGATGAGGAGGGAGGGCACCGTCTCATGATCCCTCTCGAAGAGGCTCGCACGAGGGTTCTCGAGGCAATGCCCAGAATGGACAGCGAGAGCGTTGCGGTTGCGGATGCGCTCGGCATGGTCACCGCCGTGCCCGTCATCGCTCGGCATTCGGTGCCTCCGTTCCCGAACTCAGCCATGGACGGATACGCGGTGCTCGGCCTAGACGTCGAAGGAGCCCCGGTGACCCTCCGGGTGCTCGAGGACGTGCCTGCGGGCTCGGTCCCGACGATGCCCGTCACACGCGGTACGGCGACACGGATCATGACCGGTGCGCCCATTCCCGAGGGTGCGGACACGGTCGTGATGGTCGAGCTGACGGCGGCCGGACCGGACGGCTCGGTCGAGGTCCTCGAGCCGGTCCGCCGAGGCACGTCGGTTCGGGTCGCCGGGGGAGACGTGGCGGTTGGTGATGTCGTCGTTCCCGCCGGTGTCAGGCTCACCGCTCGGCACCTCGCGAGCATCGCCTCCGTGACGGGATCGGTCGAGGTCGCCCGTCGTCCGACGGTCGCGATCATGTCGACCGGCGACGAAGTCGTCGCTCCGTCCACGGAGCACCTCTCGCCGGGCGCGATCAGGGACACGAACCGCGTGCTTCTCGGCGCCATGCTCGGCGACCTCGGCATCCCGACGATCGACCTCGGGATCATCGGTGACGACCTCGACGCGCTGCGCTCCGCCTACACGGAAGCGGCGAATCGGGCGGAGCTCATCGTGTCGACGGGCGGTGTGTCGATGGGGGACTACGACTTCGTCAAACAAGTGCTCGGTGAGGCAGGATCGGTCGAGTTCTGGCGGGTGGCCATGCAACCGGCGAAGCCGTTCGCATTCGGATCCGTGAGAGGGGTTCCCCTGTTCGGCCTTCCGGGGAACCCGGTGTCGACCTTCATCGCCTTCGAGCAATTCGTGCGCCCTGCGATCCTCCACATGATGGGCGCCAGGCATCTGCTCAGGCCCCGCGTTCGTGCGACCATGGGCGAGGACGTCGAGACGAATCCCGACAAGACCGTGTTCCTGCGGGTGCTGCTCGCCGACGACAACGGCCGGTTCGTCGCGGTGCGATCGGGCGGCCAGGACTCCAACGTCCTGTCGTCCCTCGCCACGGCGCAGGCCCTCGCCGTCGTCCCCGTTGGGACTGGCGCGCTCTCGGCGGGCGACGATGTGATCGTCGAGATGTTCCAATGGCCCGAGGCGAGAGGAATCGAATGAGCGAACTCACCCACCTCGATGAGGAAGGCAACGTCCACATGGTCGACGTGGGGTCGAAGGCCTCGACCGACCGCTTGGCCATTGCGTCAGCGGTGGTGACGATGGCAGATGCCACCGCAGACCTGCTGTTCAGCGGCGGGCTACCGAAAGGGGACGGCATTGCCACCGTCCGGGTCGCGGCGATCCAAGGGGCGAAGCGGACGGCGGATCTCATACCGCTGTGTCATCCACTCCCGATCGACCGGATCGACGTCGACGTCGCCCGTGTCGATACCGGTGTCGAGATCCGTGTGACCGTCGGCGTGCACGCACGCACGGGCGTGGAGATGGAAGCGATGACCGGGGCCGGCATCGGTGCCCTCGCCCTGTATGACATGATCAAGGGCATCGACCGATCCGCGTTCGTTGCCGAGATCGCACTCGTCTCGAAGTCGGGTGGACGATCGGGGGAGTGGAGCCGTGGATGATCCGCGAGCCGCAGTGATCACCGTCTCCGACTCGATCTCGGCTGGAACGGCGGAGGATGGTTCGGGTCCTGTCATCGTGGAGGCTCTCACCGCCCTCGGGTTCCGTGTCACCGAGAGGAGCGTCGTGCCGGACGGCATTCAGCCGCTCGCCGACGAGATCCGACGCCTCTCAACCGCAACCGACCTGATCGTGACCACCGGTGGCACAGGTTTGTCGCCGCGCGACCTGACACCGGAGGCAACGGCCTCGGTCATCGACCGACCGGTCCCCGGCATCTCCGAGGCGATGCGGTCCGCGACCTTCGGCGTGATACCCCACGGCATGCTCTCGAGGGGGATCGCCGGCCTCGTCGGAACGTGCCTCGTCGTGAACCTCCCGGGGTCGGTACGTGCTGTCCGTGAGGGCCTCGACGTGATCGGCCCCGCCCTCCGCCACGCCGTCGAGGTCGCGTCGGGCCACCACGGTCGGCACGACTGACGAGGCCCTAGCCCTACCAGCCTCCTAGGATTCAGGAGTCGGAGTTGCTCAAAGCGCCCGATGGGGACCAGACTGAGGTTGCACGAACCCCGAAGATCCTTTGACCCGCAGCGGTCGACCGGTACGCTCGAGACCGCTGGCGGCGGAGTAAGCGAGACAACCAACGATGGCGATAGTCCTGTTCATCCTGATCGCGGGATTGTGGGCGGCATTCCTCCTTCCATCGTTCTTCGATCATCGGAACCAGACACCGAAATCGACGACCAAGGACTTCGCGCGCACGAAGCAACTCCTCGCCGCCGTCTCGTCCGCTCGTCCCGACTCCGAGGATTACGTTCGGCATCATGCGCAGGTGAAAAGGACTCGCACGCTCCTCGGTCTCGGGATCGCCGCGCTGCTCACCCTCGGTGTGGCCACATGGACCGGTTCCGTTCCCTGGCTGTGGCTGACGATCGCCCTCGACGTCGCGTTCGCCGGATACATCACGGTGCTGCTCACCATCAAGCAGCAGGGCACCTTGCCCCGTGCATCGGTCCTGCCGATGCCGGCAACCGAGGTCGCCGGACCTGCCGTGTCGCCTCTCGAGTCGTGGGTCGAGCCCGCCCCCTACGAGGAATCCAAGACCGTCCGGGTCATCGCGGGCTGATCCGTGTCACGGGACCTCGATCTCGACAGGGTCGAGGATGAGGTGCGCACCGAACTCGACGCCAAGCACCAGGCTCGTGAAACCGGCCTGAAGCTGTCCAGGCCGATCATCCGGACCTCGGCGAATGCGATCAGGGCACTCCACCGAAATGATGCCGCAACGGCCCGGTCCCTGCTCGATGACGCACGGGCCATGGTGGTCGAGGCCGAGCAGGCGCTCGCCGACCATCCCGACATCTACCACGCGGGATTCTTCTACGACGCGGTCAAGGAGTATGCGGAAGCCGAGCTGACGGCGGCCCTACTCGGAGGACGGCCGCTTCCCCTGCCTTCGGACATCGGGGTCCATGCCGTCCCGTACTGCAAGGGGCTCGGCGAGGCCGTCGGGGAGCAGCGCAGGCGCCTTCTCGACCAGTTGCGCCACGGCGAGCTCGCCGAGGCGGAGCGAACCTTCGCGGACATGGAGGTTATCCACGACCTCCTCGCCGCCCTCGACTACCCGGACGGAATGACGTCGGGACTCCGCCGCACGACGGACGTCGCCCGATCCCTGATCGAGCGGTCCCGTGCCGATCTCACCACCACGATCGTCCAGGAGCGCCTCCGTCGCCAACTGGCCGAAACCGATCAGGAGGCCTCGGATTGACTCGGCGCTTTCGAGGAAAGCGACAACACGGCGATACCATGGCGCCTCCGGGGGTGTAGCTCAGTCCGGCAGAGCACTACGTTCGCAACGTAGGGGCCACGGGTTCGAATCCCGTCACCTCCACCCGAGTGCGTTTCGCAGGAGATGAGCACCCGCCGGTCGCGTGGCCACACCTACGACGGTATCGACTTCGAGGTAGCTGCCCAGCCCGTGGGTCTTTGGGTCTGGGGGTGGTGCTGCGGCGAGACTCTAGGTTCGAATCCCGTCACCTCCACCCGAGTGCGTCTCGCAGGAGATGAGCACCTGCCGGTCGTGGGGCTGCAACCTCGACGGTATCGACATCGAGGTAGCTGCCCAGCCCGTGGGTCTTCGGGTCTGGGAGGTGCTGCTGCGGCGAGACTCTAGGTTCGAATCCCGTCACCTCCACCCGAGTGCGTCTCGCAGGAGATGAGCACCTGCCGGTCGTGGGGCGCAACATCGACGAGGTATCGACATCGAGGTAGCTGCCCAGCCCGTGGGTCTTCGGGTCTGGGGGTGCTGCTGCGGCGAGACTCTAGGTTCGAATCCCGTCACCTCCACCCGAGTGCGTCTTGTACCTCCACCCGAGTCCGTGCCACAGGATGAGGACAACCTTGGAACCACGAATCACCGTGATCACCTTGGGAGTCACCGACCTGCGCCGAGCCGTCGCCTTCTACCGCGGCCTGGGACTGTCGACTGGTGGCATCGTCGGCGAGGAGTTCGAGCACGGTGCGGTTGCGTTCTTCCAGCTCCAGTCCGGTGTCCGGCTCGCGCTGTGGCCCCGTGACAGCATCGCGCACGATGCCGGGATCGAGTCCGCAGCGCCTTGCCGAACGGAATTGACCATTGGGCACAACGTCAACAGCAGGGCAGACGTCGATGAGGTGATGGCCCAAGCCGCGCAGGCGGGAGCCGAAATCGTGAAACGGGCGACCGCCACGTTCTGGGGAGGCTATGCCGGCTACTTCTCTGATCCCGACGGACACCTTTGGGAAGTCGTATGGAACCCGGAGCTGACGGTCTGAACCGTGGTTCTCCACGCATCCAGCAACGCATGTGGCTTCGAGTGTCGCCGATTCCCCAGCACCTGACTCCTTCGGTCGGGCCTCTTGTCGCGCACCCGGGACTGTGGCATGATCATGGCATGGCACGCATACGAGTGAGCACGACAGTGGATGAGACGCTGATCGAGAACGCACGGCGATTGCGTTCGAACCTGAACGACGCGGCGCTCCTCGACGAGGCCCTCGGTGCGCTGGTGGCCCGTCACCGCTCGGCTGAGATCGATGCCGGGTACGCCATCTACGAGGAACGCCCGCTCGAGGAGCCCGACGTGTGGGGCGACCTGGCGTCGTTTCGCGAGGCCGCGACCTCGTGACGGCACTGCCTGCGAGGGGAGAGGTGTGGTGGTGTGAGCTCCCCGAGATCTCGCGACGTCCGGTCGTCGTCCTCTCGAGGAATGCGGCAATTGCCAGACTCCGTAGGGTGCTGATTGCCCCCTGCACCACCACGATCCGTGGGTTGGCCAGTGAGGTCGAGCTAGAGCCGGGCGACGATCCAGTCCCCCTCCGATCGGCAGTGAACCTGGACTCGATCGTGAGTGTGTCGGTGGGGACGATGACCGAGCGTCTCGGCCGATTGGCCGATGATCGCATGCGCGCGATCTGTGATGCGTTGGCGGTCGCCGTGGATTGCGATCGATAGTCAGGCGCCTCGCAGCGACCCCGCACTGATGGGGCCAATCCGCTGACCCTCGGAAGAACATGGTTCCGTTGCGGGTTCGATCCTGCGTAGCCTTGGCATCGTCGGCGCAATGGGCAGGCTGCACCGTCCCGGCCGACCACGACCGCATGGGAGACCCAAGTGAAGCCGATCAGCACGACGCCGGAGTGGGCAACCCTCGAGTCACTCCGCGACGACACGGAAGACGTATTCGACCTCCGGAAGGCCTTCCATGACGATCCGGGGCGGGTCGAACGGCTGACGTTCACCGCTGGTGACCTCGTTGTCGACCTCTCCAAGAACCTCGTGACCGACGACATCGTCGCGTCCCTGATCGCCCTTGCACGTAGGGCGGGACTCGACCAGCGGATCGAGGCGATGTTTGCGGGCGAGCACATCAATGCGACCGAGGATCGCGCCGTGCTGCATCCTGCCCTGAGGGCGGCGCAGGGGGACCTGTTCCTGGTCGACGGCGTCGACGTCGTCCCCGAGGTGCACGCCGTGCTCGACGCGATGGAAGCCTTTGCAGGCCGTGTTCGCAGTGGGGACTGGCGGGGGAACACCGGCGAACGGATCCGCCACGTCGTCAACATCGGAATCGGCGGCTCCGACCTCGGACCGGCGATGGCGTACCGGGCGCTACGGCCCTTCGTCCACCCAGACATCGACGCCCACTTCGTCTCGAACATCGACCCAGCCGACCTGACCGCCGTTCTCGATGTCGTCGAACCACAGTCGACGTTGTTCATCGTGGCGTCGAAGACGTTCACGACGCTCGAGACCATGACGAACGCCCGTACCGCTCGGACGTGGCTCGTGGACGCACTGGGTGCCGACGAGGCGGTCGCCAGCCACTTCGTGGCCGTGTCCACGAACGTGGACGAGGTGGCAGCATTCGGGATCGACGCTGCGAACGTGTTCGGGTTCTGGGATTGGGTCGGCGGCCGCTACTCGATGGACTCGGCGATCGGCCTCAGCCTGATGCTGACGATCGGACCGTCCGCGTTCAGGGAGATGCTCGATGGATTCCGCGCGATCGACCTGCACTTCCGCACCGCACCGTTCGAAGGCAACGTCCCGGTCCTGATGGGCCTCATCGGGGTGTGGTACCGCAACTTCCTCGGCTACCCGACCCATGCGGTCCTGCCCTACAGCCAGGACCTGGCCCGCTTCCCCGCCTACCTCCAGCAACTCGACATGGAGTCCAACGGCAAACAGGTGCGCCTCGACGGGTCACCGGTGGACGTCGAGACCGGTCCCATCGTGTGGGGTGAACCGGGAACGAACGGTCAGCACGCGTTCTTCCAGCTCCTTCACCAGGGGACGTCCGTCGTTCCGGCCGACCTCATCGGGTTCATCGAGCCAGCAAACGACATCGGGGGTCAGCACGATCTCCTCATGGGCAACCTGTTCGCCCAGGCCGAGGCGCTCGCGTTCGGGCGCACCGCCGAGGAGGTCGAAGCAGCAGGGGTCCCAGCGGACCTCGTGCCGCACCGCACGTTCCCCGGGAACCGGCCGACGTCGGTCATCCTCGCCCCTCGGCTCACGCCCGCAGTCCTCGGCCAGCTCATCGCGCTCTACGAGCACAAGGTCTTCACCCAGGGGGTCATCTGGGGAGTCAACTCGTTCGACCAGTGGGGGGTCGAGCTCGGCAAGGCCCTGGCCGCGACGGTGATCGATGAGCTGACGTCCGTGGCGTCTCCCAAGCTGTTCCATGACGCATCGACGAATGCGCTCATCCGCCGCTACCGCGCAGGTCGGGGGAGGTCCTGAGGCCCGCTTGCGATGCGTTCCATGAGGTGGCTGATGACGGCCCGATCGTTGAGAAGGTTCGCGTGGTTCACGCCTCCGAGTACCGCCACGTCGACAGGGGTCACGTCGGGAGGATTCGTTCCGCTGGTCGGACGGACCATGAGATCTCCCACGACGGCGCCGAGCGGATGTGAAGGGTCGCTGGTGACCACTCCCGCGATCACGTGGTGGCGGATTCTCGAAAGCATGTGTGAGATCTCGGGCGACTCGAGCGGATCGACACCGACGTCGCCGAGGCGCAGATCCTTGATCCCTTGACTGCGTCCGTCGAGGAAATCCGAGAGCGGTCGAGTCCTATCGGTCGCCGCGAGCCCTCTGGCGACGATGTGGGCGAACTTCTCGAGCGGCGCCCCACGGTGGGGTGATGCGATCGTGATGACGTCCGTGACGTCGTCGAGCCACCGGTGGCCCTCGCGAACGCCCGAGCCGCATGCGCTGCGAATAACGAGCCCACCCATCGAATGGCCTACGAGGGTCATAGATTCGACCGCAACGGGCCAGTGCACATGGATCTCGTCGAGGAGGGCCGCGAGCTTCTCGCCGTTGTCGCGGATTGCCAGCCCGGTGTTGTACCGAACCGTGATGGGGGTCACGGTCTCGTCCTCCTCCAGGATGTCGAGCAGCCCCGGCGATTCCGTCGTGCCGCGCCAGCATCGCTCCGTCTTCGTGAGGCCGTGTACGAGGACGACGATCCTCGGCGTGGCAGTCGGGTAGGAGGCCGCGAGCTTCGTTCCGAGCGACACCGGTACACCGCTGCGGTCCCTGACTCCCATCTCGATGGCGAGGCTGTCCTCCCGGGGTCCGAGGCGATCGCCCCACACGCCGGTGACGAAAGCGCCGGCGGCATCAGAGGTCGGTGAGTCTCGTGGGACCCGCGCGTCGATGCCGAGGCCCACGACGACGGCACCGAACCGAAGCGTTCGATACACCCCGGTCGTGATCCCGACGTGACGATGCGTACAGGGCCAGAGGCCGGTCCAACCGCGCGGAACCACGAACCCGAGATGCCCGAATGCATGTCCTCGATCGGATCCAGGATGCGTTCGGCCGCCAGCGCGACGGCATTGCCGAGACTCACGGGTCGATCATCCTTCCGGGAACGGGACTCGCACCGTAGCGTCCGACGGGACGCGTACGGGTCAGCTGCGGGTCGCCAGTCGCTCGATGGCCTCTATGGCTTCCGCGCCGGTGGTCGCCACCGCATCGGCTCCGAGCGTGCGCGCAACATCACTGGTGACCCCGGAGCCGCCGATGAGGATCGGCACGTCGGAGGCCCCGCGGATGGCGGCGACCGTGCGGCTGATCTCCTCCTCCTGGCCTCGAGCCGTGACCCCGATCGCTGCTGCGACGACGTTGTTCGCCGCTCGCACGGCCGAAGCGAACGACTCGGGAGGGAGGTTGCCCCCCAGATCGATGACGTCGAAGTGTCGTGACCGGAGCAGGTCCGCAACGATCGATATCGGGAGGTCGTGCAGCTCGGTGGCGGTCGAGCCGACGACCACGGTCCCGCGTCGCACGCCCCGTCGGGTCATCCTGGGGGAGAGGCGTGCGACGACTCGCCGCGCGATCTGGGAGGCGGCGTGCTCTTGGGCTACATCGATGTCCCCGTTCTCCCACTTCGTCCCGACCTCGCGCATCGCGGGCGCGATGACATCGGTGTAGATATCCGGTGCTGACATGCCTGACGAGAGTGCGGCCTCGATCACCTGCCACGCCCCGGCATCGTCGGGAGCGAGCATCCGGTTGAGGAGACGCTCGTCCCATGGGGCCATACCGCGTCCGAGGGGTTCGGTTGGAGCTTCGAGGAAATGACCGAGGTCCTCGCGGGTGACGACCCATGATCGACCACGTTTCGTCGCCTCGAGCATTCCGAGCCTCACGTACCGGTACGCCGTCATGTAGTGCACGCCGAGCTCGTCGGCGACCTCGTGCAGGGTGAGTTCATCGGGCTGGTCTGTAGTGGAGTGCATTTAGTAGGAAGCTAACAGTCGAGCGGCCGAGTCGAGGAATTTCGATGGGGATTGACAGTTGGGAGCATACCATGCTAATTTAGCACTAAGTCACTCACACGGGAATAGGAAGTGAACGAACGATGACCACCGCAACCTCAACACCCAGCACGAGATCTGCCCCGACGCAGGACCTGAGGGACCAGGACAGGCTGATCGTCGAGGCGATCGCGATCAGGGACGAGTCGGCTCTGAGGGAGGCGTACGACCTGTACGCGGCTCACGTGAATGGCGTTGCCATCGGCATCCTCAAGGATCGGGACCTCGCTGCTGACATCACCCAGGAGGTGTTCGTTCGCCTCTGGGAGCGATTCGAGCGCTACGACCCGACGAGGGGATCCCTCAAGGCTTTCCTCCAGATGGACGCACACGGGCGGAGCATCGACCTGCTTCGGTCACGTCGAGCTGCAGCCGCGAGGGAGATCGCTGATCACCAGAAGCAGGCATCCACGCCGACGGCCGGTACCGAAGAATTGGCGATGGAATCTGTTACCGCTACCACCGTGCGCTCAGCGCTGATGAGCCTTCCCGATGAACAACGCACACCGATTGCGATGGCGTTCTTCGACGGATACTCGTATCGCGACGTTGCCGAGATGCTGGGAGTACCCGAGGGTACGATCAAGTCCAGGATCCGCACCGGCATGCGTCGCCTGCAGATGGCGCTCGGGGCTGAGACGATTTGAGAAGGACCTCCGAGCATGTACGACCACACACGGCCCTCGGGAGACGAGGGTCCCGGATCCTCCGACGCTGCGCGTAGGGACTACGTTCCTGGCGCCGCGTCCGACGAGTCGGCGCCAGGTGGCTCTGAAGAGGTCGCTCGGATGCTCATCGAGAGCTTTCCCCCCGTTCGCCCCGATGAGTCCGTATGGACCAGGATCTCCGCCGAAGTATCGGCCGCCAGACCTGCCGATGCCCCAAACCCCCCGGACTCCATCGAACTCGGGTCCGGCCGTTCGCGCTTCCTTCCCGCCCTATTCTCCATTGCCGCGATCATGATCGCCATCGTCGGATCCATCGCAATCCTCAACGGTGTCACCGACGACGGATCCGTGGTCGTGGCCTCCCCTGTATATGAGCTCGTCGATCCCCTGACCGGAGCGATCACGATGACCATCACGACAGACGGCGACGGAGCGGCGTATGCGACGTCCGTGGGCCTCAACGCCCTCGATGATGGCTCCACGTATCAGCTGTGGTCGGTGGTCGGCGACGAGGTCGTCTCGGTCGGCCTCCTTGGGCCTGCACCTGCCACCGTACCTCTGCGCATCGAGGGAGATCCGGCCGTCCTCGCCCTCACCGTCGAGGTCGCCGGGGGAGTTGCCGTCTCGGAGGCAACACCCGTCGCCGTCTGGCAGGCCTCCAGCTGAGAAGCGTCGAGCCGGGGCATCTTCGCCGCTATTGGTGGGTCTGCTTGTTCGGGTCGTGTCGGTGGTGACATCGGTACCATCGCACGAGATCATCGCACCAGCTCGACGCAAGGAGATGCCGTGAAGCTCGCCGACCAATCGTTGTTGAAGACAGAGGCGTTCATAGACGGTGAATGGGTCGGTGCAGACTCCGGGGCGACCTTCGACGTCGTTGATCCCGCAACAGGAGAGGTCGTTGCATCCGTCGCGGACCTCGGGGCGGCAGAGACCGCCACCGCAATCGATGGCGCGGCACTCGCCCAGGTGGAATGGGCGAGGATGACAGCGAAGCAGCGTGGCGTGATCCTGCGACGTTGGTATGACCTGATGATGGCGAATGTGGAAGATCTCGCCAGGATCATGACCGCGGAGATGGGCAAGCCGATCGCCGAGTCGCGAGCCGAAGTCTCCTACGCCGCGGGCTTCATCGACTGGTTCGCCGAGGAGGCAAAGCGCGCATACGGCGACGTCATTCCGACCCATGATGCGTCGAAGCGCCTGCTCACGATCCGTCAGCCAGTCGGTGTGATCGCTGCGATCACACCGTGGAACTTCCCCCAGGCGATGATCACGAGGAAGGTGGGTCCAGCGCTGGCCGCGGGATGCTCCGCCGTAGTGAAGCCTTCCAGCCTCACACCGATCTCCGCACTCGCCGCCGCGGAGCTCGCACATCGAGCAGGCGTTCCAGCCGGGGTCCTGAACGTGGTCACCTCGTCCCGGAGCAGCGCGATCGGCTTGGAGCTGACCACGAACCCCAAGGTGAGGAAGGTGTCGTTCACCGGTTCGACGGAGGTCGGGAAGGTCCTCATGGCACAGTCGGCCGGCACCGTCAAGAACGTTTCGATGGAGCTCGGCGGCAACGCACCCTTCCTCGTCTTCGACGACGCAGACCTCGACGCAGCCGTCGAAGGTGTCATCGCATCCAAGTACCGAAACTCGGGACAGACCTGCATCTGCGCGAACCGCATCTACGTCCAGGACGGGGTCTACGACGAGTTCGCAAAACGGTTGGCCTACGCCGTCCAGGACTTGAAGGTCGGGCCGGGACTCGACGAGTCGGCGAGCGTAGGTCCGCTCGTCAACGAGGCAGCCCTCGAGAAGGTGGAAGCGCTGGTCGCGAATGCGTGCGACAACGGTGCGCGGGTCCTCACTGGTGGCAAGCGTCACGAACTCGGAAGGACCTTCTACGAGGTGACCGTCCTGACGGAGGTGACTTCCTCGATGGACATCGCAAAGGATGAGATCTTCGGCCCCGTCGCACCGCTGTTCCGGTTCCACAGCGAGGAGGAGGCGATCCGGGAGGCCAACAACACACCGTACGGTCTCGCCTCGTACTTCTTCGCGAGGGACATGGGCAGGGTGTGGAGGGTCTCGGAAGGTCTCGAGTACGGCCTGGTCGGCGTGAACACCGGCCTGATCTCGACGGAGGTCGCGCCCTTCGGTGGCCTCAAGGAGTCCGGCGTCGGCAGGGAAGGCTCCCACGAGGGCCTCGACGAGTACCTCGAGACGAAGTACATCGCCATGGGCGGTGTCTGAGCACAGTCCAGTGACGCGGAGTGAGCCTGCGGGCGAGCTCCTTTCGGAGTATTCTCGCTGGCGGCTCTGGTGACCGCCAAAGGACCGCGATCGGCGGCTGGAGCGAGGGCAAGCGACTGTTCGTCGAAAGGTGTGCAACATGACGGATCCCGTATCTGCTGGGCTCCTCGTCCTCAGGGTTGGTCTCGGCGTCGTGTTCCTCGCGCACGGCATCAAGCACCTCCTCGGGCGCGAGAAGACGACAAGATGGTTCGCGTCGCTCGGTTTCAAGGCTCCCGGCTTCCAATGGCTCGCGTCGACGGCGACCGAGATCGGGGCGGGTGTGCTCCTCATCGTCGGGTTGACGACGGGCCTGGCAGCGGCCGGGGTGATCGGCATCATGTTCGTGGCGTTCTGGACGGTCCACCGAAAGGCGGGTTTCTTCATCACAGCGTTCATGAAGGACGGTGTCGACGTCGAGGGCTACGAGTACGTGATGATGTTGTCCGTGGCTGCCGTTGCCCTCGCTCTCGCGGGGCCAGGCGACTTCTCGCTCGATGCACAGGTAACACTCGACGACTCGACGATCGCAGCACTGCTCGACGGGTGGGTTGGACTCGGAGCCGCCCTCCTCGGGTTGGCAGGTGGGTTGGCATTGCTCGCTGCGTTCTGGCGTCCAGGCAGCGGCGCGACCTCCTGAGGTCCGCCACGAGGAGCTTGGTCGCCTCGGCCTCCAACTCCCACCGTCGGTGATCGCGACTAGGTTCGGGAGTGGAGATGCGACCATTCCCGGATCGAGCGACCGCAGGACGAATCCTCGGTGACCTGCTGGCAGAGACCGGCCGATACGGCCCAGACGACCTCGTCCTCGGACTTCCCCGAGGTGGTGTTCCGGTCGCAGCCGCGAGTAGCGGACCGCCTGGGCTGCCACCTCGACGTGTTCGTCGTCCGCAAGCTCGGAGCGCCGTCGAACCCGGAGTACGCCATCGGCGCCATCGCGTCCGGGGGAGGGAGGTTCGTCGACGAGGACGCCGTTGACTACCTCCGTTTGTCGCGTGTGGTCCTCGACCGGATCGAGGCGTCTGAACGCTCCGAGCTCGAGCGCCGCGAGAAGCGGTATCGGTTCGGGCGCCCGCCGCTCGACGTTCAGGGGAGGGGAGTTGTCCTCGTCGACGACGGGGTGGCCACCGGTGCGTCGATGCTCGTGGCGATCGACGTACTCACGGGCATGGGTCCCGCAACGCTGACCGTCGCCGTGCCCGTCGCGCCACGCGACACCGTTGAGCGGATCGCCCGCCTCGTCGACCACGTCGTGGTGGTGGGCACGCCGGAGCCGTTCCACGCGGTCGGGGTGTGGTACGAGGACTTCACGCAGACTTCAGACGATGAAGTTGCGCGCGCCCTTGCGGAGCGCTGAGCCTCAACGCTTCCAGGGGGGCAGTGAATCCGCGTCGATGCCGTACCGATCGATGGCGGTCTGCACCGTGGACGGGTCGATGGCACCGTCCTCGGCGAGTGCCGCGAGGACAGCGACAATGACGTTGCCTGTGTCGACCTCGAAGAAGCCTCTGAGGGCCTCGCGTGTGTCGCTCCGACCGTACCCGTCCGTCCCGAGCGATCGGAAGGTCCGTGGCGCGTACGGAGCGATCTGGTCGGGCACGGTGCGCATGTAGTCGGTGACCGCGACGATCGGCCCCGCACTCGATGCGAGACGCTGCGTCACGAGCGGTGTGCGCCGCTCGTCCCCCGGATGGAGTCGGTTCCAGCGATCGGTCTCGAGCGCATCCTCCCTCAGGCGCTTGTACGACGTCACGCTCCACAGCTCGACGCCTACTCCGTAGTGTTCTGCGAGCTCCTCCTGTGCCGTACGGGCCGCGGCGTGCGCAGGACCCGAGAAGAGGATCGTTGCCCTGATGTCGGACTCGGGGGCATCGGCGAAGCGGTACATACCCTCGACGATGGCCTCATCGATACCCTCGGGCTTCGGGGGCTGGATATAGGGCTCGTTGTAGAGGGTCAGGTAGTAGTACACGTCGTCGTTCCTGCCGTACATGCGGTGGAGCCCGTGTTCGATGATGGTGCTCATCTCGTAGGCGAACGCTGGGTCGTACGCCTCGCACGCAGGCACGACCGATGCCAGCACATGGCTGTGACCGTCCTGGTGTTGGAGGCCCTCGCCGTGGAGGGTCGTGCGGCCTGCGGTCGCGCCGAGAAGGAAGCCTCGGGACCTGCGAATCGGATGCCCCCCACAACGCATCCCCGACCCTCTGGAAACCGAACATCGAGTAGAAGGCGTAGAAGGGGACCATCGGAACGCCCCTGGTGGCGTACGAGGTCGCCGCGGCGATCCAGCTCGCCGTCGAGCCGGCCTCCGTGATTCCCTGTTCGAGGATCTGACCGTCGGTCGACTCTCGGTACGAGAGGATCAGGTTGTGGTCGACGGGCTCGTACAGCTGGCCCTGCGACGCGTAGATCCCTGCCTCCTTGAAGAGTGCGTCCATTCCGAAGGTTCGGCCCTCGTCCGGGATGATGGGGACGATGCGTTCTCCGACGTCGGGATCCCTCATGAGGCTCCGCAGCAGCCGGGTGAACGCCCCCGTCGTCGAAACCTCGTTCGTTCCCGATCCGGCATCGAACTCGGCGAACGGCTTGTGTGTTGGGAGGGTCAGCGGCTCGCGTTCGGCGAGGGTCCGCGACGGGATGAGCCCGTTGAGGGCGTCCCGACGAGCCATCATGTATCGGAACTCGGGCGAGTCCTCGTCGAAGGCGAGATACGGCGGTTCGCCGCTCTCGAGCACGTCGTCGGGTATCTCGTTCTCGAGATTGAGCCGGTCGCGCAGGGACCGCAGTTGGGCAGGTGTCAGCTTCTTGATCGAGTGCGTCGCGTTCTTGCCAGCGACGTCAGGTCCGAGGGTCCATCCCTTGATCGTCTTCGCGAGGATCACGGTGGGGGCGCCACGAAGCTCGGTCGCGGACTTGTACGCCGCGTAGATCTTCCGATGGTCGAGACCGCCGCGGCGCAACGCCCAGATGTCGTCGTCGGTCATGTCGGACACGAGCTCACGGAGCCGTGGATCGGGTCCGAAGAAGTGCTCCCTGATGTAGGCGCCGGACTCCGCCCTGTATCTCTGGTACTCGCCGTCCACGACCGCGTTCATCTTGTTGACCAGGGTGCCGTCAACGTCGCGGGCGAGGATCGGATCCCAGTCGCTGCCCCAGATGACCTTGATCACGTTCCAGCCGGCACCCCGGAACATCGCCTCGAGTTCCTGGATGATCTTCCCGTTGCCCCGTACCGGCCCGTCCAGGCGTTGGAGGTTGCAGTTGACGACCCACGTCAAGTTGTCGAGCTTCTCACGGCCAGCCAGGGAGATCGATCCGAGTGTCTCGGGCTCGTCGGTCTCCCCGTCACCGATGAACGACCAGACCCTGCTCGCAGTCGTGTCCTCGATGCCACGGTTGTGGAGGTACTTGAGGAATTGGGCGTGGTAGATGGAGTTGATGGGTCCGAGGCCCATCGACACGGTCGGGAACTCCCAGAACTCCGGCATGAGGCGGGGGTGGGGGTAGCTCGAGAGGCCAGGTTCGCCGATCTCGGTGCGGAACCGGTCAAGCTCGGCCTCGGTGAGACGGCCCTCGAGGAATGCCCTGGCGTACACACCCGGCGTTGCATGGCCCTGGAAGTACACGTGGTCACCTGGCGTGCCATCCGCCTTGCCACGGAAGAAGTGGTTGAAGCCGATCTCGTACAGGGTTGCCGACGACGCGAATGTAGAGAGGTGGCCTCCGATGCCGTCGGCCTTCTTGTTGGCCTTGATGACCATGACGGCGGCGTTCCACCGGATGAAGCGGCGAATCCGCTTCTCGAGGTACTCATCGCCGGGATACGGAGCCTCGACCTCTGGCGGGATCGTGTTGATGTACGGCGTCGATACAGAGCCGGGGACTCCCACGCTGCGCTCGCGTGCGTGCTCGAGGAGTCTCGCCATCAGGTAGCGGGCCCGTGTCTCACCGTCGGTGTCGATGACGTCGCTGAGTGCGGCAAGCCATTCACCGGTCTCGGCAGGATCGAGATCGCTCAGCTGATGTGTGAAGCCATCGATGTAGATCGGCCGATCGGTCACTCCGTCCCTCTCCGGATCGCAATCATCGGAGGCTACCAATCTGGGGACCGTCTGCCTGCGGCGCCCGCCTCGTACACTCATCGCCATGATCGAACCGGACAGAATCGAGCTCGTCGAAGGCACGTCGGTTCGTATCACGTGGTCCGATGGGCGTCTCGACACATTCACGGCCGTCCAATTGCGCGACGCATGTGGGTGTGCGGGGTGCAAGAACGTGTCGAGGGCGCCAGCAGATCCCGAGACCTGTCGGATCACGACCATCGGCCTCGTAGGCGCCTATGCCATCAACATGGTCTTCGCACCCGATGGGCACAGCACCGGCATCTATCCGTTCCCGATCCTGAGGGATCTCGGCGAACCCACCCGGACGACCGACGTCGCGCCGTAGGGCCTTCCGACGGAGCACCGTGGTCAGTGCCCTCGGCGAGTTCCCCCATACTTCATCCTCGTGTCGGACATCGAAGCGGGCGTCGCCTCGTCGTCGTTCACGCCCGCTGCAACCAGCTCACCGATGAAGAAGGTGTGGCTCCCACAGTCGACGGCCTGCCGAACCTCGCATTCCATCCACGCAATCGCATCATCGAACACGGGTGCTCCGGTCGTGCCCTCGGTGATGGGGTAGCCGTTGAGCGTCATGCCTTCCTTGCTGGCAGGCTTCGAGAACTTCACGAACGGCCGGGTGTTGTCTGCGTTCCACAGGTTGACCGTGAACGATCCTCCCGATTCGATGAGGCGATGCGTGACGGCAACGGTGTCGACACCGATGCCGATCAGCACGGGATCCTGCGCGACCTGCGTCACCCAGGACGTGGTCATCCCGTTCCAGTCCTCCCCTGAGCGCGACCCGACGAGCACGAGTGCGTTCGGGATCTTCCATGTGACCTTGTTGATGAGTTCCTCGGTGAGCATGGTGAACCTCCTCGGTGGGTTCCGACCCTACCCCGGGGTGATCGGACAGAGTCCGGTATCGGTTCGAGCGGCTCCGTCACACCTCGAAGAGGCACAGCCTCGTCGCGATGTCGAGCTCTCCTGTCGGCTCCAGCTCACACGACTCCTGGAACCGCTCGACCGCGGCTCGGGTACCTGCACCGAAGTCCCCGTCGATCGGTCCTGTGTAGAGCTCGAGGGCGGCAAGGGTCTCCTGGACGGTTTCGACGTATGGCGCGTCGTCCTGGAGCAGTGGGAACAGAGCTGCGTCGGTAACGGGCCCGAACTCCCCATCGGCCTCGATGCCGGCGTCGGACTGGAAGCTCGCGATGGCTGCCCTGGTCTCATCCCCGGCGATACCGTCGATGACACCGCTGAAGTATCCCAGCGCGGTCAGGTCGGTCTGCACGACATAGGTCGTCGCTGTCGCAGGGACGGTCGGAGGCGCCGTCGTCGATGTGGTGGTTGTGGTGGCGAGGGTGGAGGTCGTCGTCGAGGAGGTCGAGGTCGACGGCGGCTCGGTGGTGGTGGTCGTTGTCGACTCCGCGCCATCGCCACCGCATGCTCCCATGAACAGCGCTCCGACGAGGAGTGCGGCTCCGGTTCGTGCTCTGCCTCGGATCATCACCACCGACGTACCCCTGCGTCCCAGATGCGATATTGACAGCACCCTACCGAATCGAATGATTCGGTGCGAGACGTCGAACCGACACCTTGCCTCATGTACCATCCGGAGCCCGACGAACCGTGTGCGATGACCCCGACCGTTTCACACATCCCTGTCCGCTCGTTCACCTCCGCGGGCTGTGATTGCAGCACCTGCATGAGCGACGCCGTCGCCTCGATGGAGAGCGTCGCAGGTGTGATCAGCGTTCGGCTCGACCGTCTCCGCACAGCCTTCATCGTGCGGTACGACCCCTCGGTCGCAAGTGAGAGCGATCTGGTCGGTTGCGTCGAGGCATCGCGTCTCGAGCCGCGCTGACATCTCCGTCGTCATCGCCGCACCGGACCGACAACCCGTCGATCACCCGTCGATGGAGAACTGGACCTGGAGCGTGACCGCGACTTCCTGTTCCCCTGGTGTGATGGGCGTGACGGCACCGGCATCTGCGGCCTCGGCCCTCGCGTCATACCAGATCGGCGGCTGCGCAGACGAGAAGGATTCGGAGATCGCACTCGGCGATCCGAGCGTCACACCACTGAGCGACGCGAGCTGTTCCGCCTTCGCTCGCGCGTCGGTCCAGGCGGCCTCACGGGCTGCCTCGAGGAGAGCCTCGTTGTCCTCTATCGAGAAGCTGACACCAGAGACCGTGACGTCATCACCGCCGGCTGTCGTGACGGCGTCGATCGTCTCTCCGGCAGTGCCGATCTCACGGATCTTCGCCGTGACCGTGTTCGACACCTCGTAACCCGTCAGGATCTGCTGCTCATCTCGCCATTCGTAGCGCGGGTAGACCGAGTAGTTCGCCGTTTGTATGTCAGACTCGGCGACCCCGGAGGCGATGAGGGCGGCGATGACGGCATCCGCACGTTGGGCAGCGCGGTCGACCGCCGCCGACACGGAGTCGTCGACCACCTGGACGCCGAACGACATCGTCAGCGTGTCAGGCGTGCCAGTCACCTTGCCAACGCCGGAAACCGAGATCCCGTGGGTGAGTCCGTCACCAGGCGATCCGGAGTTCTCCACCGTGACCGAAGGGGTGCATGCTGCCATGAGCAATGCACCTGCCCCCAGAACTGCAACGATGATGTGTCTGCGCATCGATTCCTCCCGGTCGCGTGACCCTTTGCTGGCTTGCTGCCTGTGGATCAACCCCAGGGCTGACCTTCTCCCCGGTTCGACGCACCGACCATGCGATCAGGTTCCCTCTTGCGACGCGTTGGCGACTCGCTTGGGTGTCGGGTCAGCCGATAGCCTGTAGGCCATGGGCGACCATGACCACCACGATGCGGATGAAGGCTGGATGAAGCGCTTCCGGCATCGGCTCGGACATGCACTGGCGCATGACCACGAACACGCACCCGCATCCGCGATTCTCGACACCGGTGCGGTGGGGATACGGGCGACCAAGGTGTCCCTCGCGGGCCTCGGCGTGACAGCCCTGCTCCAGGCAGTCATCGTCGTCATCAGCGGCTCGGTCGCCCTCCTGTCGGATACCCTCCACAATCTCACAGACGCCCTCACCGCGATTCCACTCTGGATCGCGTTTGCAGCTGGTCGAAGGCCCGCAACCCGCAGGTACACCTACGGATTCAATCGAGCCGAGGATTGGGCAGGGCTGGTCATCGTGATCGCGATCGCGGTGTCGACGGGCTTGGTGATCTGGGAGTCGACCCAGAGGCTGATCGAACCTCGCCTCATCGATCACATCCCCTGGGTCGTGGCGGCAGGTGTCATCGGTGCGCTCGGGAACGAGCTCGTTGCTCGCTACCGGATTCGGGTCGGTCAGTCGATCGGATCCGAGGCGCTGATCACCGACGGACGCCATGCCCGGACGGACGCGCTCACATCGCTTGCTGTCGTGGCAGCCGGGTTGGGTGCGGCATTCGGGCGAGCGTGGGTCGATCCCGTTGCGGGCCTGGCCGTTGCCGTTCCGATGCTGTGGTTGCTGGCCAGGTCAGCACAGCGCATCTTCCGAAGGCTCATTGACGGGATCGAACCGGAGGTCGTCGACACCGTCGCGTCGACCATCGCTTCCGTCGAGGGGGTCGACTCGGTCGACGATCTCCGCGTCAGGTGGCATGGCCACCAGCTCAGGATCACGGCATCGATATCGGTCGCGTCGTCGCTGACCGTCAAGGATGGCCATGACATAGCGCACACCGTCGAGCACGAACTCCACCATGCGTTCGCGACTCCCATTGTCGCAACGATTCACGTCGAGCCGAGCGACCACCCCGGAAGACACGAAATCACGGCGCACCACACGCAGGCAGGTCATCCGGACTCCGGGCGCGGGGAAGCGGCCGATTGACGCCATCGAGGTGCATGGCCATCGCCTCCTTCGGTGCGTCGGCGATTCGGTCCCGGACCGTGCCCTGGGACGAAGCTTTGGCATCTGGGCCTGCCCCGTCACTTTGTGGCAGGGTCCACGCAGCCCTACTCTTGGCACATGAGCGAAGTGTCTCCGGAGATCGTCGAACTCGAGCCGCAAGAAGCGATTGCCGTGCGGGGCGACGTTGTCGTCGCAGAGCTCCCAAGGTTCTTCGAGCGAGCCTTCCACGAAGCAGCCGAAGCAGCGAACGCCTGTGGCATCCAGATCATCGGACCGCCGTTCGGCTTCTATCCGGAGATGCCGGCGGAGACCGTTGCAGTTGAGGCCGGCTTTCCGGTGTCGACGCCGGCCAAGGCTCACGGCAGTGCCCACCGATTCGTGTTGCCAGGAGGTCGCGCGGTTCACGTGATCCATACCGGTCCGTACGACACCATGGAGAAGACCTACAACGACCTTCAGGCATGGATGGCCGTCCAAGGTCTCCACCCGGCGCCGGCTATGTGGGAGAGCTACCTCTCCGACCCCGAGGTCGAACGCGATCCAGCCAACTGGCAGACGAGGATCATCTGGCCGATCACATGATGGTCGCCGTGAGCTGGCCCTCCGGCCGTCTTCGGGCACGGTGCGCCGCGCATCTTCGTGGACGCACAGTTCCCGCAGCTGTTCCGGCCCCCAACGCTCAGGTTGCGGCGGAACGCGCCGATACCTGATGGATGGCACGTCGATACGCTCGGGGCCTCGTCGCCCTCGTCACGACCTTCACCGTCCTCCTCCCGGCTGCGGCGTACGCCGTCGACCTCGGTGAGGATGTCGCCTATGACCTCGTCTTCCCCGTCGACGGTGTCCACCACTTCTCGGACACGTTCTGGGCAGGTCGGTCGCACGGTTTCCACACGGGCCAGGACATCATGGCCGACAAGATGGTCCCGGTCGTGGCCGCTGCCTCGGGGGTGGTGAGGCTCGTCAATTGGACCGATCGCGAGCACATGAACCCCGATCGGTGCTGCTCTCTCGTTATTCGCCACGATGATGGGTGGGAGAGTTGGTACATCCACCTCGACAACGACAAGACAGGAACGGACGACGGAAAGGGATGGGGCATCAAGCGTGCCATCGCCCCCGGCGTTCGAGTGGAGGCAGGCCAACACATCGCGTGGGTGGGGGACAGCGGAACGGCCGAGGACACGGCACCCCACCTCCACTTCGAGTTGCGAAACCCCGCCGGTGTGGTCGTCAACCCGTACTCGGCCCTCGTTGCTGCAGGAGGCAACGACGTCGGCGGAAAGGCGCGCGATCCGCTCGTCGGTGGTGCACGGGTCCTCCAGAGCGGAGTCCACGGGGCGGATGTGCGTGTCCTGCAAGAGAGGCTCGCCGCCCTGGGCTACGACAGCGGGCCACCGGACGGTCGGTTCGGACCTCTCACCGACTCAGCCGTCCGGCGCTTCCAGGCAGCGAACTCGTTGACCGCCGATGGCCTCGTAGGGCGTTCAACGAAGGCGGCGGTAGCAGGACTGACGTACGACGCCACGGACTCACGTGTCCTGTCGCTCGGTTCGCGCGGCGAATCCGTGGTTGCCGTGCAGCGGGCACTCGATGAGAAGGGCTTCGATCCTGGAGCCGCGGATGGGATCTTCGGGCCGATGACGCTCAATGCCGTGGTCTCCTTCCAGCAGTACCACAAGCTGTGGGTCGATGGCCTCGTCGGGCCCCGCACGCGTGCAACGCTCGGCGTGGGGTGAGTCGACCCGGTCCTGATGCGTATCGGTGGCCGACGCGTACGCTTTGATCGTGAAGGCGATCATGGGCGATGTAGCAGGCGAGACCCGCGACCGAAGCGGGGTAGCAGCCGCCGCCCTTGGCGCCCTGTTCCCGGGACTCGGGCACGGGTACATCGGCTATCGCCGACGGGCGCTCCTCATGGCGCTGCCGATCGTTGTGATCGGTGTCGGAGCGGTTGCCGTAAGCCGGATGTCGAGCTTCGACCTCCTCGGCTGGGTGGTTCGACCGACGGTGCTCAAGGCCATCCTCGTCCTCAACGTCGCGATACTGGTGTGGCGCGTTGTCGGTGTAGCCGACCCCTACCGCCTCGCGCGATCGAGGCGTGGAATAGGTGCATCGATGATCGTCGCGCTGCTCGCCGTCGCCGTCGCCCTGCCACACGTGCTCGTGGCACGGTACACACTCGATGCTGCCCAGCTCCTTGACGACGTCTTCGTGACCGAGGACGAGGCTCCCACCGTCGCCTTCGACGACGTCGAGCCGCGTCCTGCGCCGTTCGCTCCTGACGACCTCGCGATCACCGAGGTGCAGGACCCGGCGTCGACGCGAGTGACCGTCGTACGGGACGTTCCGACAAGGAACCTCATCTTCGTGGACGGTGTTGGTGACCCTGACGCCGTCGCGCTCGGTCGCGAGTACCAGCAAAGCAGCGATACATCTCTCCAGTCCCTGATCGGCGACGACATCGACGGTGTCGACCGTGTGACGATCCTGCTCGCCGGCGGCGACGGAGGTCCCGGTCGAGGCGGATCGCGTACCGATTCGATCATGGTCGCATCGCTCGACACGACGACGGGGAAGGCTGCACTCTTCAGCATCCCCCGCAACATGACCCATGTCCCGATTCCCGACGAGTGGTCGACGGCGTTCGTCGATCTCGAGAAGCAGCTCGTCCCCTACTCCGAGCGTTCGGCCTGGACCGACGAGGACGGAGACGGAGAGCCCGATCAGTTCGTACCCTGTAACTGCTTCCCCGATCAGATCAACGCGATCTACCCCTTCACCCGCAAGTGGGTCGACACCTATCCCGAGGAGGTGGATCCCGGGCTCGCCGCCCTTCGCGACACGCTCGAGATCCTGCTCGGGATCGAGATCGACTACTACGCGATGGTCAACATGAGTGGGTTCGTAAGGGTCGTCGACGCGCTCGGCGGAGTGCGGGTATACGTTACGGGGTCCGTCTCCACCGAGGTGTCCCCTGCAAGGGAAGGGGAAGATTGGATCATCATCGATCTCTCGCCAGGATGGCAGCGCCTCAACGGTCACGAAGCCCTCGCCTACGTTCGGGAGCGCAAGAGCACGTCCGATTACACGCGGATGCACCGCCAGCGCTGCATGCTCAAGGCCGTGGCGGCGCAAGCCGATGCGGCAAGGCTCATCACTCGATTCAGCGCGATCTCGCGAGCGATCGGGTCCTCGGTGAAGACGGACATCGACCTCGCATACCTCCCACGGCTCATCGAGTATGCGTCCGCACTCGACTTCGAGGACGTGGCCACGGTGGGGTTCGTACCGCCCTACTACACCCCCGTCGTCGATGCACGAGGGAAGCCGACCCCGGACCTTCCGCGGATCCAGGCAATGGTCCGTTGGGCGCTCAACGCCGACGAGACGACCACGTTCTCGACGGGGTCCGACAGCGAGTGCCGCTTCTGAACCCCGGCAGGTGGTGACGCACCGCCGAGCGACGCACCCTGCCGAGTATCAGCTGTCCGGGCGTACCGTTGGACTGTCGACCGTGAGGGGAACGTGGCGACCTCCGCCATCGAAGGTGTCTCGCATCCGAGGCCATGGCTCGCAGCCATCCTGAGTGCGCTCGTGCCCGGCGCAGGTCAGGCCTACTCGCGCAGGTATCGCAGGGCGCTCGTCTGGTTCGGCCCGACCATCCTCGTCCTTGCGGGTTTCATCCCACTCTCGACGTTCGGGTTGACGGATCTCGTCGGTGCCGCCCTCGACCCAGACGTGCTGTGGGCGATCTTCGCAGCCAACGTCGTCATCGCCGTGTGGAGGATCGCAGCCTCCATCGATGCGTATGCGGTCGCATCCATGACGAGAGGGTCGGCCCCTTCCCACGTCCGCATCGTCCTGCTTTCGTGCGCTCTGGGCCTGGTCGTGATTCTGCCTCACGTGTTCATCGGTCGGTACACCTACGACGCGGTGACGGTCATCGAGTCGGTCTTCGTCATCGACGAGGAGCCGCCGGGTACCCCTTTGATCCCGATCGGAACGGACGCCGACATCGTTCCCGATCCGGTCGTTCACGTGTATGAGACCGATGGGGTCGTCGAGACGTCGACGCGAAACCTCTTGTTCCGAGAAGGGGTCGGTGACCCAGAGGCCGTCGCGATCTGGCCGGCGATCGTCGCGGAGCGCAACTCCCGCCTTCGCTCGGCGCCGTTCCCCGACTTCAACGAACGTGTCGGCGCCAGCAGGATCACGATCCTCTTCGCGGGCGGTGATGCCGGACCAGGGAGGGGGGGCCTTCGAACCGATGCGATGATGGTCGCCACGATCGACACGGTCACCGGCCGCGCCTCGCTCTTCAGCTTCCCGAGGAACATGGCCCAAATTCCGCTGCCGAAGGCGTTCGAGGACGCGTTCGTGGATCTCGAGCTCCGTCTGGCACCCCCGCCGGAACCCGTTGTGGACACGACCGTGCCGGACACGACCGTGCCGGGCACGACTGACACCACGGTGATCGAGGAGGTGATCCCCGAGTTCGAATCGTGCAAGTGCTTCCCAGAACAGCTCAACGCCGTGTACCCCTTCACACGACGCTGGACCGGCACCTATCCCAACGAACCGGATCCCGGCATGGCGGCACTGCGCGACGTCCTCGAGAACCTGATGGACCTCGACATCGACTACTACGCACTGATCGACATGGCGGCATTCGTTGATCTCGTCGATGCGATCGGTGGCATCGACGTGTTCGTTCTCCAACCCTTCGAGTCAGAGGTATCGCCGCCACGGGAGGGCGACCCGTGGGCATACGTCAAGGTCGAGCCCGGCTGGAACCACCTCGATGGTCCACAGGCCCTCGCGTACGCGAGGGCGCGAAAGGGTTCGTCGGACTACACGCGCATGGCCCGCCAACGATGCATGGTGAAGGCCGTCGCAGCGAAGTCTGACCCGTTGACCCTGCTGCGGTCGTTCCCGGCGATCGTTGACGCAATCACCGGGTCCGTGGTGACGGACATCCCGCTGACGTTCCTGCCGGACTTCATCGATGCGGTGTCAGGCCTCGACTTCGATGACATCGAAACCATCGGATTCACGCACGGCTATTGGCTCGACGAGCGTGACCACAAGGGACATCCGGTGCCAGACGTCGACCGCATCCGGTCGAAGGTCCGCCAGGTGATCAGGGGCCAATCCGACCCTGCTGCCGACTTCGCGGTGTCCACCGAGTGTGAGACCTGACCATCCGGAGTTGACTGCCGGGTCCAGGGCTTCCGCATCTCGAGAGTCGCTGTCAGGTCCGTCACGGATGGCGTACGCGTCGGAGGTGCCAGGGATCCCCGAAGGTCAAGGCCACCCCGGAATCCGCCGATAACCGGTCTGATGTCGTCTGTTCTGATCGCGCGCAACGAGCGGTATCGGCTCATGGGCCTTCTCCTCAGGCTCCGCTTGATCGCGTACGCGGTAGTCGGTCTCCCCGGGGTGATCGCCCTCGACCTCGACGCGTCCACACAGATCGGTGCGTTCATCGCCCTCGCCGCGTGTGCCGGTGCACCGTTCATCGTCCGACGTGGTGGGAGATACTCGGGTGTGCGCCTGTCGGGGGGTATTGATGCCGTCCTGTCGTACTTCGTGTGGGTCGCCGTGCCCGATGCGGCTGCAATGACGCTCGTGCTCAGCATCTGGACCGTCGCCGTTGTCGAGTTCTTCTCGAAGCGAACGACCTCGACCCGATTCGCCGGCTCCGTCATGGCCATGGAGATCTCCAAGGTCGGCATCGTGCTCATCGCTCCGACGAGCTTCATGGCGGACCAGAGTCTCTCCATCATGTTGATTGCAGGGAGGACTGTGGCGATCGGACTCTCCTTCCTGGTCATGCGAGGATTCGATCGGTACCTCCAGAGCCTCCATGCGGCGGCCGAGACGAGCGCGGACCGCTATCAGCGGTTGCTCGCTTCGGCACCGACGGCGTTTCTCGTCGTGACCGATGGTGTGATCAGATATGCGAACGATGCGGCGCAACGGCTCCTCACGGGAGGAGCCGTTGCACTCGATGACCGCTCGTTCGGCGACTTCGTTGATACGACGAACCGCGATGGCCTCCTCGACAGCATCGATCGGTGTGAACAGAGGCTCGAACCGTTCACGCTCAGCGGTATCACCATGGTGAACGCGGCAGGGGAGGCGATTGTCGTCGATGCAGCGGTGACGCCAATCGACTACGGCAACGAGTTGGCCGTGCAGGTCGCCCTCCACGACGTCTCGGCGCAGCGCCGGGCGGAGTCGGAGCTCCTCGAGACCAGGCTCAACTTCCGAACCTTCTTCGAGCGGATCCCTGTCGCCCTTTACCGGTCGCGCCCAAACGGCGAGATCATCCAGGCGAACAGGGCTCTCGTCGACCTCCTCGGTGCACGATCGGAGGCCGAGCTACTGGGTATGGATGCGGGATCCATGTACGTCGACTCCGTGGACCGTGAACGTCTCAACGAAATGCTCGCAGAACAGCGAACGGTCGTCGGATTCGAGGCGAGGATGCGACGTCTCGATGGAACGGTCATCTGGGTTCGTGACACGACGCGGATGATCGACACCGATGTCGGTGAGATCTACGAGGGCGCCCTCGTGGATGTCACCGGCCGGCGAAACATCGAGGACGAGCTGTGGGCGCGTGCAATCCAGCAGGAGGCGGCAGCCTCGATCGGACAGATCGCCCTCGAGGCAGACGACATCTCGCTCGTCATGCGATCCGTGACCGAATCGGTCGCTCGCGTCCTCAGGACGGATGGAGCCGTGGTCCTCGCGCGCGCCCCCGACGGTTCATTCAGCCTTCTCGGCCACACAGCGACGTTCGAGCTGGACCCGCTCGCGGTTGCTTCCCTTGCGGACCGCGCCCACATGACAGCAGCGCCCGTCGTGCTCAGGTCCGCGGTCGAGGTCAGGTTCGCAGCGCCCGACCTCGCCGACGCAAGCGTCGAGTCGGTGATCGCCGTGATGATCCCTGGTGCCGATATCGACTTCGGGACGTTGATCGCGCTCTCGCGGACCGAGCGGGTGTTCAGCTCCGAGGACCTCAACTTCCTCCACTCTGTGGCGAATGTGCTCGCTGCAGCGATCGATCGTGCCAGCGCGAAGGCGCGCCTCGAAACCCTCCTCCAGTCGAAGGATGCCTTCGTCGCCTCGGTGAGCCACGAGCTGCGGACACCGCTCACGGTGGTCAACGGGATGGCACTCGAGCTGAACGAGCGCTGGGCCGAGCTGACCCAGGAGGAGTGTGCGGAGTTCACTCGGATGCTCGTCGAACAGAGCCAGGACATGTCCGACCTGATCGAGGATCTCCTCGTCGCGGCACGCGCGAACGTTGGAAGCGTGACAGTCGTCAACGAACCGATCGAGATCGATCGACACATTCGCACCGTGCTCGCCAGCTATCCGCCATCTCCGGGTCGGACGATCCGCGTGGACGTCCATGAGGGAATCGTCGACGCTGATCCCATGCGGGTCAAGCAGATCCTCCGAAACCTCATCACCAATGCGATCCGATACGGAGGACCGAACATCGAGGTGGTGATGACATCGACGTCCGGGGCACATGTCATCGAAGTGATCGACGATGGGCCAGGTATCCCCACCGAGGACCGTGACCGTGTCTTCGAACCGTACGAGAGGGCGCACACGGCCATCGGCCTCCCGGGTTCCGTCGGGTTGGGGCTGACCGTGTCGAGAACGCTCGCCGAGCTCATGGGGGGCTCCCTGACGTACCAGTACGACGGCAGGTCGCGATTCCGGCTCGAGTTGTCCCGCGATGCCGATGCGGAGCGCGCCAGGGTGTCGGCACTCGAAGACGGCAGGGACGTCGTCATCCCGCGTCCGAGTGCCATCGGTGTCGGACGGATCGGGGTCGACCTGGGGTAGGACGCGTCAGGCGTCCATCGACGCCTGCTTCTCGGCGATGGTGCCGAGGAGGCTCTCGTAGGAATCGGCGAACGCCGCGACTCCGTCGACCTGGAGACGATCGGTGATCGAGCCGAAGTCGAGACCGATCTCTCGTAGGGACCGGATCCGTGCCGCTGCCGCTTCGATTCCGTCGAGCAGGGAACCCGCCTTGACGATGCCGTGGTCCTCGAAATCATCGATCGTGTCGGGAGGGGCGGTATTCACCGTGTTCGGTCCGATCAATTCCTCCACATACATCACGTCTCGATAACTCGGGTTCTTCGTCGATGTCGATGCCCAAAGAACACGCTGCGGCCTCGTGCCGCGCTCTGCGAGAGCCGTGAATCCATCGCCCTCGAAGAGCTCCAGATAGCGCGCATAGGCCGCCTTCGCGTTCGCGATGGCGAGCGTTCCACGCAGGTCCAGCGCCTCGCTCGACCCGATCCGCTCGAGCGCCTGATCCGCGTACGTGTCCACCCTGCTCACGAAGAACGAGGCGACGGACGCGAGTGTCGAGGGATCGGAGGCGCGCTCGGCACCGCGCAGGTATGCATTCGCCACCGCTTCGTAGTCGTCGAGGGAGAACATCAGGGTGGCGTTGATGTTGATTCCGGCAGCGGTCAGCTCCTCGATCGCGGGGATACCTTCCCTCGTTGCGGGAACCTTCACCATGAGGTTGGGCCTGTCGACCCGATCCCACAGCCTCATCGCGTCGGCGATCGTCCCAGCGGTGTCATGTGCGAGTCGCGGTGACACTTCGAGGCTGACGTACCCGTCGACGCCCTTCGAGGTCGAATAGACGCCCGCAAGCGTGTCCGCAGCGGCGACGATGTCCGCGATCGCCAAGTGTTCGAAGACGGCGTCCGGGCTCTGGTTCCCCAGGTCGGCGATCTGGTCGTCATACAGATCGGATTGGGCGATCGCCTTGTCGAAGATCGATGGATTCGATGTCATGCCACGGACGCCGCGGTCGACGAGATCGGCGAGCTCCCCGCCTTCAGCGAGCATGTCCCTGCGGATGAAGTCGTACCAGACCGACTGGCCGACAGCGAGGAGTTCGTGAAGCTTCGTCATGGTTTCCTCCGATACGGTCGAATGCCGTTCGCGCCCGTGGATCCCATCTCACCCACCGGGCGACTCGACGATCTCACGGGCAACGGACCGCATTGTCGGTGCCAGCTCGGGATTCTGCATGGCAACGTGGGCGGTTGCCTCCAGAAACCCGGTCGGCGACCCGCAGTCGAACCGTCGAGCGCTGGATCTGACCGCGTGAAGAGGCACGGTGGCGATCGATTGGCGGATCGCATCGGTCAGCTGGATCTCGTCCACCAGCTCCCGGCCTCGTGGAACCCAAGGCATCCATGACGGACGGGTCGAGGATGTAGCGCCCGATGATCGCGAGGTTCGACGGGGCGTCGGCTGGAGCTGGCTTCTCGACGACGTCGTCGACGTGGATGACGCCATCGTGTTCGTGTGTTGGCCTGATGATGCCGTATCGGTCCGTCCTCGATGGATCGACGTCGTCGACGAGGACGACGTTTCCACCGTGAGTGGCATGGATAGCGATCATGGCTGAGAGGGGGAGATCGTCCCCGATGATGAGCTCATCGGCGAGCAATACGGCGAATGGCTCGTTGCCGATGAGGTTTCGGGCGCACCAAACGGCATGGCCGAGGCCCAAGGGTTCCATCTGCCGCAAGAATGCGAACTGTCCGGGACGCGGACGCATCTCCTCGAGCATCGCGGCCAGGTCGGTCTTGCCCTTCTCCACGAGCTCACGTTCGAGCTCGTAACTCACATCGAAGTAGTCCTCGACCGCCGAGTGATCACGCCCCGTCACGAAGACGAGCGACTCGATGCCCGCTGCATTCGCCTCGTCGACGGCGTACTGGATGAGCGGACGGTCGACGACGGGGAGCAGCACCTTCGGCATCGCCTTGGTTGCAGGGAGGAAGCGCGTTCCGAACCCTGCGATGGGGAAGACCGCCGTTCGAACCGCTGACATCAGGACGTCACCGCTTGGGAAACGCGCTCGGCGTGGTCCTTCGCCTTGACGTTGTAGAAGGCGTCTTCGACGATGCCCTCGTCGTTGATCACGAAGGTCGAACGGATGAGACCCTCATACTCCTTGCCGTAGTTCTTCTTCACGCCCCACGCTCCGAAGGCAGTCGCCATGACATGATCCGGATCAGACAGCAGATCGAATGGCAGGCCGTACTCGGTTCGGAACTCGGCGAGCTTGTCGGGAGCATCGGGGGAGACACCGAGGATTCGGTAGCCCTGGTCGGTGAAGACGTCGTATCGATCCCGGAAGTCACACGACTCCGTCGTGCAACCGGGAGTGAACGCACGCGGATAGAAGTAGATGATCAAGTTGCTGCCCCTGAATTCCTCTGAGGAACGCGATGTGCCCGTGTGGTCGACCGCGACGAATGATGGGGCGGCGTCCCCTGTTTGGAGCTTCGAAGGCTCTGATGATGGTGAGGCATTGGTCATGAGATGAGGGTACCTGCGTCAGCGCACGGCGGATCGGACGCGCAGCTGTCCGCACGCGGCGTCGATGTCCTGTCCTCGCGTGTCGCGGAGGGTGACGTTTGCCCCCTCCCGCCGAAGTGTCCCGATGAAGCGCCGGACGCTGTCGCCGTCGGGAGGTCGATCAGTGCTCAGCGGTGTCGGGTTCAGGGCGATGACATTGACGTGGGCGTGGATGCGCCGAGCGATCCTCGCCAGGCCCACCGCCTCCTCGTCGGAGTCGTTCTCCCGTGCGATGAGCGTCCATTCGAGGGACACCCTCCGGCCCTTCTTCTCGTAGTACTCCCCGGCGAGTCCGATCACCTCGTCGATTGGCCACCGATCGTTGATCGGGACGAGTCTCGAACGCTCGGAGGGAACGGTCGAGTGGAGACTCACGGCGAGGTTCACTGGCCACGGCTCGTCGAGCAGCTTGCGCATCCCCGGCGCAAAGCCGACCGTCGACACAGTGATCGATCGCGCTGAGATGCCCATCACTTCGACCATGCGTCGTATCGATTCGATGGTGTTGCGGTAGTTGGCGAGCGGCTCGCCCATTCCCATGAACACGACGTTCGTCACGTGCCCTGGGCTGTGGGGGAGTGGGTGGGCGCGCAGAAAGGCATTCGCGAACGCGACCTGGGCGACGATCTCCCCCGCATCGAGGTGTCGATCGAATCCGAATTGGCCCGTGGCGCAGAACGTGCATCCCATGGCGCAGCCGACCTGCGATGAGATGCACAGGGTGGTCCTGTTCCGGTAGCCCATCAGGACCGTCTCGATCGGTGCGCCGTCCGAACAACGGAACAGCCATTTGATCGTCGTGCCGTGGTCAGCGCGCTGCTCGACGTCGATGACGAACGGCCAATGGTTGTCTTCGAGCGCTTCCCTCAGCCCTGCCGGGAGGTTGGTCATCTCCGCCATGGTGAGCACGGGGTTCCCGTAGAGCCATTCGCGGAGCTGGTCCGCCCGGAACCGCGGTTCTTCGGGCATGAGGTCACCGAGACTCTCGGGCTCGGTCAGATAGAGCACGTCAGGTCAGCGATTTCGCCGCGTCGATCCATGCCTTGCAGGCTGCCTCGCTCGTGCCAGCTGCGCCGGCGACCGTGGTCGCATCGGCATCCGCGAGTGCCCTGAAGGTCGCGATTCCGGCGTCGGCCAGCTTGCGGGCGGTGACGGGCCCGATGCCCTTGATGATCGTGAGATCGTCCGGCTCTGGCGCGGCTGCCGCTGGTCGTGGTGCCTCCCTGAATCGAGGCGGTGGTCCCTCGGGAACCTCGGGAGTTGGGAGGAGGCGGTCACGCATCGCCCAGACGGCCGCACCGAGTCCCGCTACGACGCCAGCAATCCTGATGAGGTTCTTCGCTGTGTGGTTCATGGCATTCGATGATACGCCGCCCGCCCTGCGGTGCGGCCAACGACCATCAGGACTGGCAGTCGCCGTAGAACGGGTTCACACTCCACGGTCTGTGCCAGGGACTCGAGTTCTTCGCGATGAGCCATGCAGCGGCGATGTTGGCTTCGGCGTTGTAGGGCGTCGCATACAGACCGTCGGCATCCCTGAACCCGGCCGACGCCGCACGGTTCTTCCAGTACTTGCTGAGGTGCTGGAACAGGCCCTCGGCGCCGACGCTGCTGTTCCATGCCCGGGGGTCGCCCTGTGACTCGAGATCGATGATGTTGAGGGCGCAGCTGACGAGGTCGGCGGGCCAGTACTTCTCAACGAGCGGTCGCCAGTGCTCGACGTTGCGCTTTCCGCCTGCGTCTGCCGGCCACAGCGGCGACCACTTCGGTTCGGTCGATCCGGTCGTCGTCGTGGCAGGCGGAGGCTCGGTCGTTGTCGTGGGTGCTGATGTCGTCGTGGGGGCGGGGGCGTCGTATGTCACGACGACTCGCACGGTGGCGGTGTTGCCGGAATCGTCCTTCGCCGTGAAGAGTGCTCCGTTCGGTCCGGGGGAGAGCACGAGGCGGATGCTCCAGGAGCCATCATCGTCCACCGTGGCCTCGTACGGGCCCGATGTAACGCTTGCACCGCGTTCGGTGGTGCCGCTGAACGTGACGATGCGATCGTCGACGGTGGAACCGTCCTTCGGTGATGTGACCCGAAGTGCGGGAGGCGTCGTATCACGTGCCGGTGCGGCGGTCGTGGCGGCGGAACTGGTCGTCGTGGGGAGCGAGGTCGTCGGACTCTCGGAGGTCGTCGATTCCTCGGGCGCACTGGACGTGACGGTGGTGTCGGACTGTGCCTCCACGTCCACGACCGTCGTGGGAGCGGTGAGCGTCGACGCGGTCCGGGTCTCCGGTTCGGAGACGCGAATGGCGAGGATGGCTGATGCAACACGGGCGGACACGTCGGGCGCGGTGGCTTCGGGCTCGAGCGTCGTCGTCGGTTGGGTACCGGACGATGGTGAGAACGCGGCGAAGCCGACCACGGCCACCAAGGCGATGACGAGCATTCCGGCGTATGCGAGGGGTATTCGGGGTTTCACCTGGCTCCGTGGAGCTCGGCAGTTGGTCACAAGCTATCCGCGACGGGGTGTCGTGGAGGTCGGACGAGGTTCCAGCGCGGAACGGTCCGGTTCGCTCCCATCAGCGTATAGGTGTCGGACCCCTAGAGCAACCCGATCACTGGAAGAAACTGCCAAGGGCTCGGGTGCGCCCGCCGTGAGACGGTCTCTCCCACGGCGCTCATCTCGATGAGGTCAGGGCGGAACTCGTCGAGATCCGAGGGTCGGCCGATCCCTTGTGTTCGCCGATGACGTCGATTGCCGAGATGGGTCCCCAACCCGTCTCGTACGGATCCGCAATGTCGACCACGTGGCCTCGATCACGTAGGCCCTGGATCGTGTGCTGCGCAAAACGGGACTCGACACGGATCGCACTGTCGGTGCCAGGCATCGGCTGGTCCATGCTCCACCTCGGTGCGACCTGGGAGTCGTCGGTACACGAACTTGCATGGAGATGATGGGCTGCGACCTGGGCAAGGAACTGGGGCTGTTGGTCCCCGCCACGGGTACCGAGGAGGAGCGACAGGTCTGGTCCGGAGGTCCAGAGGGTCGGAGAGAGGGTGTGCAGGGGCCGCTTGTGGGGTGCATACTCGTTGGGATGACCGGGGAGGAGGTTGAAGCCCGCGCCTCGGTTGTGCAGCCAGACACCGGTGGCGCCAGCAGACCGGCCCGAGCCGATGCCTGCGTAGTTCGATTGGATGAGTGAAACACCCATGCCAGCGCTGTCGAGCACGGTCATGTATGCCGTCCCTCCGGGGGAAGGCTGGGGCATCGGCCATCGCGTGGTCCGATCGCGGCGGATTCGGTTCATCCGTGAGCCGAGGCGCTCGGGCGACAGGAGCTCCTCGACGCCGATCACGGCAGTGTCGGGATCTGAGACGGTGTCGGCACGTTCCCAGGCGACCGACCGGTACGCCTCGATGAGGAGGTGTTGGTAGAGGGGGTCGTTCGGATCGCTCGGCGGATCGAGGTGCTCGAAGATCCACAGCGTTGCCAGCGTGAGGTAGCCCTGGCTGTTCGGCGGGATCGTCCATCCTGTTCGGCCCAGGACTTCGAGCGAGACGGCGTCGATCCAATCCGCCTGCATCCGGTCGAGATCGTCCTGGGTGATGGCGCCCTCGGAGGCTGCGTTGATGCCAGAGGCGACGGCACCGGTGTAGAAGCCATCCCTGCCCGATGAAGCGATGTCCTCGAGTGTCTGGGCAAGGTCGTGTCGCGTCATGCGGTCACCGTTCCGGAGAAGGCCACCGTTGGGGTAGAACGATCCAGCGGAGGACTGGTCGGCAATCATCGGGTGCAGTCGGGCCAGCGACTGGATCAACTCCTCTGACGCTGGGAATCCCTCGCGTGCGATTGCGATGGCGGGCGCCAGTGACGCGGCGAGTGGGAGGGATCCGAAGGTCTCGGAGAGCGCGAGCCATCCGTCGACACAGCCGGGCACGGTGATCGACCATGGTGATCGCCAAGGGATCTCGCCGAGATCGAGGTCGCGCAGATCATCGGCTGTCATTCCCGATCCCGCCCTGCCGGACGCGTTCAGCGTCGCCGGTGCGGCCATGCCCGGCCTGTGGATGAGGGCGAACAGGTCGCCTCCGGGCCCGCACGTGTCTGGTAGGACGACACCCAGGACGGCATCGACGGCGATCGCTGCATCAACGGCATTTCCCCCGGCATCGAGGATGTCGACGCCTGCCTGTGACGCGAGATGGTGGGGGGAAACGGCGATCCCTGTTCCGATGGGGCGCGGTCCGGTCGAGAGGATTGCGCCGGTGGGCCGTGTCATTCGGCGATACTGGCGACCCGGCGATTCAGGGCGTTGAGCACGGCCTTCACGGCAGCATCGTCGTTGTTGCCCGTCGACAGTGCTGAGCCCACGTTCAGATCCTCACCTCCATGGGCACCCGCCTGCACCACGATGGCGACCACGGCGTTCCTCGCGCCGACGACGGTGTCGGTGATCGCGTCGAGCGCGATCGGAGGGAGCGTAGGGAACGTCTTCTCCACGGCATCGATGGTTGCCTCACCCACGAGCCGGAGTCGAGCGGAGGCGACGGCTGGCCCGGTTGCCAGCCCAACATGCTCTGCATCGTCGTGGCGGAGTGTCACCTCGATCGTGGTTCGCGTGCCGTTCGGTGACTCCGAGATCCTCGTGAGTGCTGCACGCGGCGCTGCCGCGAGGATGAGGTCATGGGGGCTGATCTGGACGACCGAGATCACGCGGTGGTCGATCGAGAGGCCGAACCGCGCCATGGCGAGGCTCTGCACGTCCCGTACCACCTGTTTCGCCGGCTTGTCGGCGGCGGCGATCACGTGGACCTCGGTGATGCGTTCGCCCTGGTTGATGACTCGGGCCGCGTCGATCGACTCGAGGCGCGTGAGCCCCTCTTCGAGCTCCTTGAAATTGACCGGCATGGCGCGATCGTAGCGCAAAGCAGCGCACGATTCGCGTTTCTCTGCCGCGCTGTGCGTGGCGGCGGCGACCACGGTATGTGCTTGCGCGAGTGGGGGATCTCCGATATGTTGGTTGCGGCTGTCGCTGCGGCAGCATGGCCCTGGGCGGGGTCAGGACGGTTTCGCGGTAGGACGCGGATCGTCTTCGGTTGGGACAGGCTGAGATAACCGAAGATCGAACGATGTACCCGGGAGAGATATCACCCGGGTCGATGGAGGTGGTGGGACCCGGGAAGCTCATATCGGACTACTCCAGCGAAGCGGATCGAACGTTCCCTGATCTGACGAATGTGATGTCGGAGAAGAGGAAACGAACCACTGGAGCAAACCACGTGAAGAGCAGAGTACTGAAACTTGCACTGACCCTCGGAGCACTTGCTTCGGCCCTCCTGGCCGGCGCGGCAAATCTCAGAGTCGGCTAACGAGTCCCGGGAACCACACCTCACATCATCGTTCATGCGGCCAGGGGTCCCAGCCCATGTACCCGAACGAGTTGGTACGACAGCAGAAGGCGAAGATTCGCCTCGCCATAGGGTTTGCAGCAGTCGGGCTCGCCGTTCTTGCGCTGCTGTTCGTAGTCCAAGAATTCCCAAGCCCGTTGTGGCTGTGGGCGCTGTTCGCGGCCGCCTTCGTCTTCTTCGAGTGGAACACCGTCGAGGTCAACGACAAGCTATACGCGAGTCCCTCGATCATGGTCGTGATGACTGCTGCAGTCGTCTTCGGGCCGGAGTCGGCCGTTCTCGGTTCGTGCACACTGGCTGCGATTGCCCTGTTCACACCGGAGGACCTCCGCGAGCGACGGTGGTTCCAGCCGTCGGTGAACTTTGGGCAGATGGTCATCACGGTGGCTGCGGCGTCGGGCGTCGTCTCAGTTGTCCTGTCTCGAACGACATCGGGATCGCTCGTGTGGATCGCTGTGGCATCCGGGGTTGGCGCGATCATCTACGGAGTCGTCCAGTTCCAGCTCGTCTCGTTCATTGTCAGGAGGGTGTACGGCCAGCGGGAAATGAATCCATGGTCACACATCGGCTCGATTCTCGTTCCATATACAGGGATGGGATTCCTCGGGGGGCTCCTCGGTGCGACGTATCTGCTGATCGGCTCGGCGAGTATCCCTCTGATCGGCATCGTGTTCTTCACCGGGTACATGGCGTTCGAGTCGTATGCGAAGCTGCGCGAGGCCCAGTTGTCGACGCTCGCGGGCTTCATCAAGGCCCTCGAGGCGAAGGACCTCTACACCCGAGGGCACACCGAGCGCGTCGCGTACTTCTCGAACATGATCGGCCAGGCGATGGGATTCAACGGAACCCAGCTCGAGAAACTCCGCTGGGCAGCGCTCATCCACGACGTAGGCAAGCTCGCCGTCCCCAGAGAGGTCATCCGCAAGAAGGCGCGGCTCACCGACGACGAGTACCACGAGATGCAGGCGCACGTCCATCACGTGGAGGACCTCCTCAACGAAGTCGAGTTCCTCCGTCCCATGGTGGAGATCGCATCGAACCACCACGCCCACTTCGACGGGAACGGATACCACGGCTCGACGGCTGACGCCGGTGCCACGCCATCGATCGAGGCGCGGATACTCGCGGTTGCCGACTCGTTCGACGCGATGACGTCGACTCGCTCCTACCGGGTGGCGCTCACCCAGGAGTACGCCTTCGCCGAACTTCGACGCCATGCAGGGTCCCAGTTCGACCCAGAGGTCGTCGAGGTGTTCGTCGACGTCCTCGGCGCATCCGGCGAGCGGTACGGATCCCCTGTGGAGCTGTCAGAGGACGAGGCACGGCGGCGGGCCGAGCAGGGAATCGGCCACAGCCATGCTGCGACGGAGTCGCCACACATGGACACGAACCGTGGAACGGGATCGAGGGCCGCCCATGGCTGAGTCGAGGCTGCGCACGATCAGCGTCATCGCTTGGCTCGCGCTCGGGGGAGCCGCCCTGACTCTGGGGATCCTCGGTTTGAGCGCAGAGGGTGTCGACACTGGCCAATGGATCGTCGACGCATCCGTGTGGACGGTCGCCATCACGTGCGTCGCCCTCATCTCGGTGCCTGCGCCGTCTGGATCGAGGATCAGCCTCGGCATCGGAGCGGTCGTTGCGGGGTCGATCCTCACCTCAGACCTGACTGCGGTGGGCGCGGCCACGGCGACAGCCCTCGCTCTCTCATGGGCCATCCAGAGGCGGTTCGATGCATGGAACCATCGCACGGACGGGGACTTCCTCACCGACGCACTCGCGACGGCGATCTACGCCTTGACGTTTGCGTACCTGAGTGGCGCGCTGATCGAGGGAGGCATCGCCGATGCCAGCTGGGCCACCGTGGCCGCCGTCACCGTGAGTGGCGTCGTCTGGTTCGTCGTGCGAGCCCTCGTTGCCGCGTTCGTGGGTGTCGAGCGAACCGATCTCGCAGGTCGATACCTCTGGTTGCTCTCGCTCGAGGACTGGGCGGTCGTGGTGTCGATCTTCGCTGCGGGCACGCTGTTCGGGCTCACATGGCCGGTGATGGGTGCGTGGGCCTTCGCCGTGGCCGTCCTCCCGTACGCGTTCGGTCACCTCGCGTTCGAGCGGTACCACTCGACGAGGGTCACCTACGGTCAGACGATTCGGGCACTCGCCCAGATCCCCGAGGTCGCGGGACTCGCTCCCCTCGGCCACTCCACCAGGACCGCAGAGTTGGCGGTCGCCGTCGCGCAGGAGCTCGGTCTCCATCCGAACGAGGTCGTCGAGCTCGAGTACGCGGCCCTCATGCACGACGTGGGGCGCATCACGCTGAACGAGCCTGCGATCCTCAAGGCCGGGTACACCGACGAGGACATCGCACGGTGGGGCGCCCAGATCATCGCCGAGGCCCCGTACCTCGAGCACGTGAGCACGCTCGTCGAGGGCCAGCACCGGCCGTATCGCTCGCCGGGCATCGAGATCGACCCCGACGTCCCGATGGCGTCGAAGATCATCAAGGTCGCATCTGCCTACGACCAGGGCCAGATCGAGCTCGGCCTCTCGCCCGTCGAGGCGCTGGAGCGGATACATCAGGGCTCTGCGTACGAGTTCGATCCCCAGGTCGCCGCGTCCCTTCGCCGTGTCCTGGTCTTCCGAGGCGCGATTCCGTACTGATCAACACTGGTAAACCGATCGGAAGGTCAGAGGCGATCAGCTGTCTGCGGCTGAACCCGGGATACCCGTGACCCTGTGCGCAAAGAGGGACAACGGCTGGCGCATCTGGTCCTCGAGGAACACCCCCACTCCGATCGCGAGGAACACGTCCCCGAGCGAGAGGACGGCCCCGGGGAGGGGGATGATGTCAGCGAGGAATGGCAACCGCGTGCTCTCCGTCAGGAGAACGTGCTTCGCGTCCAGGACCAGCTCGCCCGCCTCACCTGCGATCATCGCGGCTTCCGCAAGCACGGGCATTCCGCCGTTGGCGAGGATCACCGTGAAGTTCATGAGGATTCCCATACCGGCGATCCAGATGCCTGTGAGATCCCGGTTCAACCAGACGAACAACAGGAGAGGCAGATATGACGCGAGCACCAGTCCGACCGCGATGGTTTCGTAGTCGACGGGAACGAAGTTGGACGCCGTCAGCACGATGAGGGCGAGGGGCAGCAGCCACCAGCTGATCACGCGGATCTCCGTCAGGTTGCGGAGTTTCCCGCCCCGGAGGCCTCCGACTACGATCGAGATGACGAGGACGAGCAGGATCCACTGCATCCGCTGACGATAGTGCTGGTGCCACGGTGCTCCGATGGCGCCAGAGCGGTTTCTGATTAGTGTTTCGCGCTCTGGCGCGAAAGAGGTGCGGATGATCACATATGAGGCCGTCGGGAGTGTCGCCCGTATCGTGATCGACGACCCCGAGCGGCGAAATCCACTGTCCAACGCCGAGATGCATCACCTCCACATGGCAATCGATCGGTCAGCCGCCGATCCCGACGTCCGGGTCGTCGTACTCACCGGCGCCGGAGAAGAGGCGTTCTCTGCAGGTGGCGACCTGGCGGGTGGCTTCATCGACGAGCCTCTCGAGCGACACGGAGAACGGGGTGCCCTCGTCGGACTCCTGCGGGCGATGATGCAGAACCCGAAACCCATCATCGCCAGGGTCAATGGGGTAGCACTCGGCGGCGGATTCGGTATCGCGGTTGCGGCGGACATCACGATTGCCGCCGACCACGCGAGGATGGGCACCCCTGAGATCGGCATCGGCCTGTGGCCCATGATGATCTCTGCCGTACTCGTTCGCACGATGCCCCGGAAGGCGCTGCTCGACATGATGCTGACCGGTCGGGTCATCGACGCCGAGGAGGCCCTCGCACATGGACTCGTGACCAGGGTCGTGGCGCGGCGAAGAGCTCGACGCGGCCGTCGATTCCGCGGTGTCCGCCCTCATCGACCGTTCACCAGCGGCGCTCGCGCTCGGTAAGCGAGCCTTCTACGCGATGCAGGACCTCGACATCGACTCAGCGTTCGACCTGCTCCACCTGGGCCTCACCGCACAGGCGATGACAGAGGACGGAATCGAGGGGGTTGCCGCATTCCTCGAAAAGCGCGCCCCGTCGTGGCGCGGGCGCTGACTCCAGGCGCAACCCCGGATCACGAGACGCGACTCAGGTTGAGGAGCGGATCAACGATTCGATGAGCCACAGCGTCGGCAGGCCGACGAGGATGCCCGCACCGATGCTTCGCGTCCGCCATGCCGCCAGCCCTCCCGCAACGGCAGCTGGCAGGAAGGCGTTCCACGGATCGAAGTGCCCGCCTGGTCCGACGATCGCGGGGACCGTGAGCGCTGCGAGCACGGCAGGGGCGACGTAGCGGAGGGATCGCTCGAGAGCTGAAGGCACCTCCATCTTCCCGAAGAGGGCGATGAACGAGAATCGCATGGCGAATGTCGCGATGCCCGCGGCGACGACGACGAGCCACATCGTCACGATCGGAACCGCTCCGCGACGATGCCCCCGGCGACCCCCATGCCCGCGCCGAGAAGAAGTCCGAGGTTGTAGGGAAGGCCGATGGCCGCAACGGCGAACCCCGCTCCGACGATGGCGGCAACGAGTTGGGGTGTGTCCTTCACGGCGAGGACGAGCAGCGCCATGAAGGTGAGCGGGATGGCGAACTCGAGTGACCACGAACTGGGAACGGCGGTACCGAGGACCATGCCGGTTGTCGTCGTGATCTGCCACGTCGTCCACAACGCGAGCCCTGCTCCGAAGTAGAAGGGAACGATCCCGTCGCGGGAACCGGGATCAGGGAATCGATGTGCCGCTGTGAGGTATGCCTGGTCGGTGAGCAGGTAGCCGATCGAGACCTTCGTCCGCCACGGAAGGTCCACCGTGTATCTGCCCATGTCCGCCGAGTACATCAGGAGCCGCGCATTGATGATGACGGCGGTGATGAAGGCCACGGCGGCACTGCCACCACTTCCGAGGATCTCCACGATCGCGATCTGGCTCGCGCCTGCGAACACGAGGAACGACGATGCCCACGCAGCTATGGGGGGCACGTCGGCAGCGATCGCCGTGACGCCGAAGATCAGACCGAAGGGGGCAACCCCGAGGATGAGGGGGCTGACGGCCCGGATTCCGTCAGTCCACGTCGGTGCCTGGAGTGTGTTGTCCATCTCTCATCCCGTCGGAGGAACGCACGAAGCTACCACCGGTCGGTTGGCTCGGGCCGGATCAGCCGAAGTGCTTCTCGAACTTCTCGGTGAGATCTTCCTCGGTGATCTTCCCGAAGATGCGTTCGAGGATGATGCCTTCTGACGAGATGATGTACGACGCTGGCAGGCCGAGCGGCCGGTAGGCGTCGTCGACGGCATTGCCCTCATCGAACCCGAGGGTGTAGCCAACGCCGATCTCCTCGGCGAAGGCCATCGCGTCCTCCCTGCTGTCCTGGACCGACACCCCGACGAAGGCGATGTCGGGATGCTGGACAGAGGAGCGGTCGATCGCCGGCATCTCCTCACGGCAGGGGAAGCACCACGAGGCCCAGAGATTCAGGAAGACCGGTCGCCCATCGTTCGCGAGGTGGTCCGAGAGCGAGAACGAGCCGTCCATCGTTTCCACGGCGAAGATCGGAGCGATCTCGCTCTGTTCAGCGGTGGCCGTGGGTGACGCAGCGTCGGTCGAGACCGAGCAGGCACCGACCACCATGGCGAGGGTTGAGACAACGAGGACGAGGCGTGCGGACATGTTCACTGCGGTACGGTAGGTCGACTGGCCGGGTAGCTGCGTGCCGGATGGACAACCCCGTCCCCCAGGGAGCGTGGCGTGTCTAGCCTCGGCGCCGTGTCCTTCTTCACCAGGAAACGCGACGAGCTCGTGGCACTCGGAATCGATCCGGATCGCCTTCCGCCGGGGCAGTACCACACGGAGCGGTTCCCCGTTCTCCACGAGGGGAGCGTGCCAGACGTCGACCTCACGACGTGGGACTTCACCGTCGACGGATCAGTGGCCGAGCCGAAGCGCCTGACGTGGGACGACATCCTGGATATGTCGACGTTGACGATCACGACAGACATCCACTGCGTCACGAAGTGGACGAAGTTGGACACGACGTGGGAGGGGATACCCACGACGGCGATCTGGGACCTCCTCCAACCGAGCCCTGATGTGACCCACGTCATGGTGAGGGCAGAACACGGCTACACGACGAACCTGCCCCTCGATGACTTCCTCGCCGACACGTCGATGTTCGCCATGAAGTACGAGGGTGAGCCCCTCACACCCGAACACGGATTCCCGATGCGGCTGGTCGTGCCACACCTGTACTTCTGGAAGTCGGCGAAGTGGGTCCGCGGTCTGACGCTCCTGACGCAGGATTCACCAGGGTTCTGGGAGCGAAACGGCTACCACATGTACGGTGATCCCTTCGCGGAGCAGCGCTACTGGGGCGATTGAGGCGCAAGAATGACGCTGCTTGCGCAGTCGGGAAAGGTGACGGGCCCTCCAGCAGCAAGATGCACGCCCTTTGTCGGGATCGCCAATCGTCGATCGACTTGCCGGACGATTCCCCTTGTCTTCGAGCCCTAATCTTGGATGCTGGAACGACACTGATACACGTACATCCGAGGAGCGCCCGTGACGCACGATCCATTCGCAGCAAGACACGTCATCGAGACGGCACTTGGTACCCGAGAGGTCTTCCGGATCGATGCGCTCCGGGACATGGGTGACGTCGACGCCCTCCCGTACTCGATCAAGGTGCTCCTCGAGTCCGTGCTCCGCACCCACGATGGCCGTGTCGTGCGCGACGAGGACGTGAGGGCGGTGGCGCAATACGATGCGTCGAAGGTCGGGGCGACCGAAGTCGCCTTCAAGCCGGCACGGGTCGTGCTCCAGGACTTCACTGGTGTGCCTGCCATCGTCGACCTCGCGGCCATGCGCGCCGCGATCGTCCGAATCACCGGTGACGAGGCATCCGCGGCGAAGGTCAACCCGAAGGTCCAATCCGACCTCGTCGTCGACCACAGCGTCCAGGTCGATGCGTTCAATTCACCCGACGCCCTCGGGATCAACTCGGACTACGAGTTCGAGAGGAACCAGGAACGGTACGAGTTCCTCAAATGGGGCCAATCGGCATTCGACAACTTCTCTGTCGTGCCTCCTGCAACGGGCATCGTCCATCAGGTCAACCTCGAGTACCTCGCAAAGGTCGTGTGGGATGAGCAGGGCGTGCTGTATCCGGACTCGCTCGTCGGTACGGACAGTCACACGACGATGATCAACGGCCTCGGAGTCGTCGGCTGGGGTGTCGGCGGGATCGAAGCGGAAGCGGTCATGGTGGGCCAGCCCATCTACATGCTGCTCCCCGAGGTCGTCGGCTTCCGCCTCACAGGACGCCTCCCCGAGGGAGCCACGGCGACCGATCTCGTGCTCAGGGTCACCGAGATGCTGCGCGACCATGGTGTGGTCGGCAAGTTCGTCGAGTTCCACGGCCCAGGCCTCGCCACGATGCCCGTCGCGAACAGGGCGACGATCGCGAATATGGCGCCCGAGTACGGAGCGACCGTCGGCTTCTTCCCTGTCGACGAGATGACCATCCAGTACCTTCGCCTGTCAGGGCGATCCGAGGAACTCCTTGCGACCGTCGAGCAGTACTACCGGCTCCAGGGGATGTGGAGGGACGACGAACGCGCCATCACCTACAGCGCGGACCTCGAGCTCGACATGTCCACCGTGGTGCCATCCCTCGCCGGGCCGAAACGTCCCCAGGACAGAGTGGAACTGCCTGCGATGAAGGAGCAGTGGCACGTCGACCTCGAAGGCCACCTCCGTCCCGATGGTGGCAAGGGGACGGTCGACGACGTTGCCTTCGACGGCGCGACCTTCGCCTTGTCGGATGGCGACGTCGTGATTGCGGCGATCACCAGCTGCACCAACACCTCGAACCCGGAGGTCATGGTTGGAGCGGGACTGGTCGCCCGCAAGGCCCGCGAGCGCGGTTTGAACCGGAAGCCGTGGGTGAAGACGTCCCTTGCCCCCGGATCGAAGGTGGTGACGGACTATCTCGCCAAGGCGGGACTACTCGCCGACCTCGAAGCTGTCGGTTTCTACACCGTCGGCTACGGATGCACGACCTGCATCGGGAACTCGGGTCCCCTCCCGGATCCGATCGCAGACGCGGTCCGATCGAACGGTCTCGTAGTGACCAGCGTCCTGTCAGGCAACCGGAACTTCGAGGGCAGGATCAGCTCCGATGTCAGGGCCAACTACCTGGCGAGCCCCCCGCTCGTCGTGGCATACGCGCTCGCGGGAACGGTGGACATCGACCTCACGACCGAACCGATCGGTACGGATCACAACGGTGATGACGTGTACCTCGCCGATATCTGGCCCACGCAACGAGAGATCGATGAGACGGTCGCTGCATCCGTGACGCGCGGCCAGTTCATACACCAATACGCTTCCGTGTTCGAGGGATCTGGTCAGTGGAAGGCGATCGAGACGTCGGGCGGCGCCCTCTTCGACTGGGACCCGAGTTCCACGTATGTGCAGGAACCACCGTTCTTCCTCGACCTCGGACCCGATCCGACTCCGATCACACCGATCGAAGGCGCACGGGCCCTGCTCAAGCTCGGCGACTCCGTCACGACCGACCACATCTCACCCGCTGGTGCGATCGGGCAGGACACGCCTGCGGGACAGTTCCTGATCGACTCGGGCGTCAGCCCGAGGATGTTCAACTCTTATGGTTCGCGACGTGGAAATGACCGCGTCATGACACGCGGCACCTTCGCCAACGTGCGAGTCCGGAACCAGCTCGCACCGGGCACCGAGGGCGGGTTCACGACCGACTTCACGGACGGGTCGGTCAAGACGGTGTACGAGGCGAGCCTGTCGTACCAGGCCTCCGGGATTCCCCTCATCGTCCTTGCCGGGGTCGACTACGGCATGGGTTCGTCACGCGACTGGGCGGCGAAGGGGACGTTCCTCCTCGGTGTAAAGGCGGTCATCGCGGAGAGCTTCGAGCGGATCCACCGGTCGAACCTCGTGATGATGGGCGTGCTCCCGCTCACCTTCCCTGACGGCCAGAATGCCGAGTCGCTCGGCCTCGACGGCACCGAGGTGTTCGACGTCGACGTCGACGACTCGCTCGTGCCCCAGCAGGAGGTCACCGTCCGCGCGATGTCGGGAGACGGTTCGGTGACCACCTTCGGCGCGACGGCCAGGTGCGACACCCCCATCGAGATCGACTACCTGCGACATGGAGGGATCCTGCACATGGTGGTGAGGCAGATGGCGAGCGGGGCGTAGCGCCGTCCTCACGTTCGACCCCCGATCCCGTCGCAGGTGATGCGTCGAATCAGGCCCCGCTGGCGTGTCCGACTTCGAGGGGTACCGGTCTCTCTGCAGCCGACTCGAGGAGGCCGCGGATGATTCCCTGGTCTATCCGCCTGATGACCTCGGAGATCTCGTCCCCATCGTCCGCGAGCGGGCAGAAGTGGGCGACGATGCGGTTCTCGCCAGGAATCGTCGATGTGCCGAGGCCTCGACCCATCATGGCCGTGGCGACGGCCATCGCTGCGGTTTCGTAGCCCTCGTCCTCGGGGATCCCGATCTCGGCGCCGAGGGACCGCCCGTAGGTGTGCCCAACCTCCTCTGCCACATCGAGTGCCGAACCGTCATCCAGTCGGTCGATGATCGTCGTGAGGAGGCCTGCCAAGGCGTCGTACTTGGCTGCCGAGTATTGGACGGAGACGGACTTGTTCGTCACCTCATAGCGCTTCGCAGGTCGGCCGGCCGCCGGAGAGGCGAGCGGCTGATCCGAGATCCGGATGAACTCGTTCGAGTAGAGCCTGTCGAGGTGGTGGCGTGCAACGTTGGGGTGGATCTCGAAAGCTGCAGCGATCTGGCCGGCGGTCAGAGGTTCGTGGGACTCACGGATCATCACGTAGATGCCGCGTCGGGTGGCATCACCGAGGGCGCCGGTGATCTCCTCGATCTGGGCATCGAACGAACTCGATCGCATGTCGTCTCCTCCACTGAATCATACGGTCGAGAGCACCCGATCGTGGCTCGCACCGGCGGGATCGACGCGATCACCGATCGCTACCCTCCCGGATGTCACCCGATGGGAGTTGATGAACATGCCAGATGTCGGCGCCGTGCGAGCGGCCATTGAACGCGTCGAGGATCCCGAGATACATCGATCCCTCGGCGACCTCGGCATGGTGCGGGAGCTGGACGTCGCCGACGGCCGCGTGTCTGTGCTCATCGCTCTGACGATCCCAGGATGCCCGCTCAAGGACAAGCTCAACGATGATGTGACATCTGCCGCCATGGGTGTGGATGGGGTCACAGGCGTTGACGTCTCGTTCACATCGATGACCGACGAGGAGCGAGCGGCCTTGTCGGCAGATCTCCGTGGCGGCTCGGCACAGAGCCGCGAGGTCACGATCGGCAAGCCAGGGAGCAAGACACGGGTGATCGGTGTCGCGTCAGGCAAGGGTGGCGTGGGCAAGTCGTCCGTCACGGCGAATCTCGGCGTTGCCATGGCGGCGCAGGGACTCAGGGTCGGCATCATCGACGCCGACGTCTGGGGTTTCTCGATACCGAAGATGTTGGGCGTCGACAGGCCCCCGACCGTCATCGACGACATGCTGTTGCCACCAGAAGCCCACGGTGTTGCGGTGATCTCGATGGACTTCTTCGTCCAACCCGACCAGGCCGTTGTGTGGCGCGGTCCGATGCTGCACAAGGCGTTGGAGCAGTTCCTCGTGGATGTGCACTGGGGAGACCTCGACTATCTGCTGATCGACATGCCGCCAGGAACGGGTGACGTCGCCATCTCGATCAGCCAGTACCTGCCCCGTTCGGAGATCCTCGTCGTGACGACCCCACAGCCGACGGCTCGAGCGCGTGGCCGCGCCGCGGGGCTCATGGCTCGCAAGGTGAACCAGGACATCATCGGGATCGTCGAGAACATGTCCTGGTTCACAGGGGACGACGGCAAGCGGTATGAGATCTTCGGCAGCGGTGGGGGTCAATCGCTGTCCGATCAACTCGACGTGCCCCTCCTCGGCCAGATCCCGCTCGTGACGGCGCTCCGTGAAGGAGCCGACGATGGTCGTCCCATCACCGTGGTCGACCCCGGAGGAGAGGCGGCCCAAGCCTTTGCCGCCCTCGCCGAGCAGGTCGTTGCGCGCGGCCCACGACTGAGATCACACCCGGAGCTCGTCATCTCGTGACGGGTAGCATCGTGTCCGAAAGAGAGGACTGCCAATGAGCGAGAAGTTCAAGGTCAGGATCGGTGTGGCTTCAGCCCGTGAACTCGAACTCGAGGTGACCGAGACCCAGATCGTCATCGATGCGTACACACAGGCGGTCAAGACATCCGAACCCGTGCTGTGGGTCACCGATGCACGCGGTCACCGGTTCGGTATCGCCGTACAGTCGATCGCGTTCATCGAGTTCGACAAGCCCCAAGAGCGTGGCGTGGGGTTCGGCCGGTCCTGAGATCGGCGCTCCGAATCAAGCAGCCTTCGAACGAAAGCAGCTGAACGCAAAAGGCTGCCAACTGAAAGGACCCGGCTGTTGATGCCGGGTCCTTCCGTCTGAGGTCGGTGAGCGCTCGTTCAGCTTGCGTGGCGTGCCCTGCGCCGTTCCGCCAGCCACCGCTTCCGGTAGCGGCGACGGTCGTCCTCAGGGAGTCCGCCCCACACTCCTGCCTCCTGATTCGTCTCGAGTGCGTAGAGGAGGCACTCCTCGGCGACGGTGCATGCGCTGCAGATGGCGGTCGCACGTTCGATCATGTCGATGGCAGGTCCAGTGGTTCCGACGGGGAAGAAGATGTCAGGATCCGAGTCGCGACAGGCTGACAGCTCTCTCCAATCGGTGACGGTGAGCACGGAGCGTCTCCTTGGCGTGGTTGGGGCGGGGGCAATGTGAAGCTTTTCACAAACCTCCGGCAGTGTCAAACGGTTCTTGGCTCCTGCAACCCAGGAGGGCTCGAACGATCCAAAAAAGAGGGCGATCGTGCGAGGGCGACGGTGATCGCCCGATATCTAGGATTCGCCACACAGGTGCCGATCGACGGAGCCATAGATGACGATCCAGGAACGCCTCGCCGCCGACCAGACGGAGGCGATGAAGTCGAAGGACAAGCCGAAGCTCAATGCCATTCGGTCGGTTCAGGCAGAGATCTCGATGGCCAAATCCGCCCCAGGGTTCTCGGGTGGCGTCGACGACGACCTGTACGTCGCAACCATATCCACCTACGTGAAGCGGATCGACAAGTCGAGGGTCGAGTACGAGGCCATGGGCGATGCAGGTGCCCAGCAGGCGGCTGAACTGGCGTTCGAGATCGACTACCTGACCCGCTACCTCCCTGTCAAGCTCGACGAAACTGCTACCCGGAGTCTCGTCGAACGGACGATCGCCGATCTCGGTGCGACATCGGCAACGCCCGTCGGACAGGTCATCGGTGCTGTGATGAAGTCGGGAGAGGACCTCGATGGTGCGCTCGTGAATCGCATCGTCCGCGAAGCGCTCGAAGATCAGTAGCGGTATCAGCCGCGCCGCACGTGCCCCAGGCAGGATTCGAACCTGCGCTCCCGGCTCCGGAGGCCGATGCTCTATCCCCTGAGCTACTGGGGCGCCCGCCGATTGTAACCTTGCCCATCCGCCACCGGCCCTCGGCGGCGGATTCCGACCGAGCGAGGCCATGTCGATCCAATCCACCCTCACCGAGCGATTCGCCGACGCCTTCGCAGCCCATGGTGCCGACCGGGCCTTCGGCGAGGTCGTTGCGTCCCAGCGCCCGGAGCTCGCGGACTTCCAGTGCAACGGTGCCATGGGGGCAGCGGCCCAGGTCGGCCGACAGCCGAGGGAGCTGGCAGCCGATGTGGTCGCGAGCGTGGAGGTCGCCGACATCGCCGAGGTGTCCATCGCTGGCCCTGGATTCATCAACATCGTCCTTCGCCCCGACACCATCGGGTCCACCATCTCGGAGATGGCGGGCGATCCGAGGCTCGGGGTGGCCGCGCTGAGTCCCGCTGCGACGGTGGTCGTCGATTACGGCGGCCCGAACATGTCCAAGGCATTGCACGTCGGCCACCTTCGTGCGGCCGTCATCGGGGAATCGATCAAGCGGCTCTTCCGGTTCCTCGGTCACCGCGTCATCGGGGACATCCACATGGGCGACTGGGGCATGCCGATAGGCCAGCTCATCGTCGAATTGGAGGATCGGATGCCCGGCCTTCCGTACTTCGACGAGGCCTACGACCCAGCCTCGGACGGTCCGTACCCCGTGGACTCGCCCGTCACACTCGACGACCTCTCCGACATGTATCCGACGATCACCCGTCGGTGTGCCGAGGACCCCGCTGTTGCGGAACGGGCACGAAGGGCGACCTTCGACCTCCAGAACGGGAGGGTGGGGTACCTCGCACTCTGGAGGCACTTCCACGACGTGTCCGTCGCCGAGCAGACGAAGGACTTCCAGCAACTGGGCGTCGAGTTCGATGTCTGGTACGGGGAGTCAACCGTCAACGATCGCCTCCAGCCGATGGTGGATGACCTCCTCGCGAGGGGCATCGCACGCGAGAGCGATGGTGCGGTGATCGTCGATGTCTCTGAGCCGACGGACAAAAAGGAGCTACCCCCACTGCTCCTCACACGCTCCGACGGTTCCTACCTCTACTCGACGACCGACCTCGCAACGATCGACATGCGGGTGACGGACATGGGGATGGACGTCGGCCTGTACGTCGTCGACGCACGCCAGGGACTGCACTTCGAACAGGTCTTCAGGGCCGCTCGGCGAGCAGGCATAGCGAAGGAGGATGTGACGCTCGAGCACATCGGCTTCGGAACCGTGAACGGTTTGGACGGCAAGCCGTTCAAGACGCGCGAAGGCGGCGTGCTGCGCCTTGGCGACCTGATCGACCTCGTCACCGATGCTGCACGGTCCAGGCTGAGGGAGGCGCACATCGCTGATGACTACCCCGCCGACGAGCAGGAGCAGATCGCGAGGATGGTGGGGCTTGCGGCGCTCAAGTTCGGAGATCTGTCGAACCACCGCACATCGAACTACGTCTTCGATATCGATCGGTTCTCCTCGTTCGAGGGCAAGACGGGTCCGTACCTCCAGTACTCGGCGGTCAGGATCAAATCGATCGTCCGGAGGGCGGCGGAAGCCCAACTCGTGGCCGGGCCAGTTGTCGCCCCGTCGGTAGCTGCAGAACGTGGGCTCATGCTGAGGCTCGTCCGCCTCCCGGAGACCCTCGATCGGGCGGCCGAGCTCCGCGGTCCAAACGTGATCGCCGAGTACGCGTACGACGTGGCCACCGACTTCAGCCGATTCTACGAGCAGTGCCACATTCTCAATGAACCCGATCGGCAGCGTCAGGCATCGTGGCTCACGCTCGTCGACACTACCCTGCGCACCCTTGCGCTCCTCCTCGATCTGTTGGGCATCGACGTCCCGGAGCGTATGTGATCGCGGGAGGGCCGGTCCCGCTGCACCTCTTGCCGTCTGGGGCGAGCCATCCCGGGGACACGCTCCACATCGGGGGATGCGACGTCATCGAGCTCACCGAACGCTTCGGCACACCACTGTTCGTGTATGACGAGCAGCATCTCGTCGACAGGTGCCACGAGGCGGTCGCCGCGTTCCCCGCCGGCGTCGCATACGCATCGAAGGCCTTCCTGTGCAAGGCAATGGCGCGCCTCGCGCATGATGCTGGAATGGACATCGACGTCGCTACGGGGGGCGAGCTGTTCGTCGCTCGTGCTGCCGGCGTGCCGGGGTCTCGCATCGTCCTGCACGGCAACAACAAATCCGATGAGGAGCTCGCGTACGCGATCGAGGAGGACATCGGTCGGATCGTGGTCGACTCATTCGATGAGATCGATCGAATCCGGTCCCTCGTACCGGCTTCCGCCCCCGTTCGGGTTCTCCTACGGCTCAATCCGGGCATCGAGGCACACACGCACGAGTACCTCCAGACCGGTGCAATCGATTCGAAGTTCGGGTTCCCGATGGCTGACGGCATCGCGGACCGCGCCATCGAGGCGATCGAACGATCGCCGGCGATGACACTCGCGGGATTCCATGTCCACGTTGGAAGCCAGGTCTTCGACGTGTCCTCCTTCGCAAGGGCGATCGCAGCGATCGCGCCGTTCATCGCGGGCGCGGACGTCGAGGAGGTCTCGATTGGCGGAGGACTCGGTGTGGCCTACGTCGGCGGTGAGGTAAGCCCATCGATAGCAGAGTGGGGGAGGGTCGTCCACGATGCCGTTGCCGAGGCGGGGATCACCGCCAGGATCACCGCCGAGCCAGGGCGTTCCATCGTCGCGGGCGCCGCCGTCACGGCGTACACGATCGGCACGATCAAGGACATCCCCCGAACGCGCACATACGTCGCAGTGGACGGCGGGATGTCCGACAATCCTCGACCCGTCCTCTACGGCAGCGGATACGAGGCGTTCCTCGCGAGGGCTGTCGGAGCCGAGCGACCGAAGGCCGTGCGAATCGTCGGGAAGCACTGCGAGTCGGGGGACTTCATCGTGCGTGACGCACGGCTTCCTGCCGATGCCAGCGTCGGGGACATCCTCGTGACGCCGGTCACAGGCGCTTACGGCCACTCCATGGGCTCGAACTACAACAAGGTGCCTCGTCCCGCGGTCATCTTCGCACGACAAGGAACGGCACGAGTCGTCGTCGAGCGCGAGAGCTATCGGGACCTGGTTGCGAAGGACGTCGGCTGATGATGCCAGAGGGGCATGGGCGGCGCCGCCGCCGAGCTCGTCACGAACGCGAGCGTCCACGGCCTGGCATTGGGTGAGGTCACATATGCCATCGGTTGCGCCGGACGGTCATCCATCGATTCCGTCATCCGCCAACCGTCGGCGGTGAGCCACCACAGACCATTTCGATTCGCGTTGTCGTCGGGCTTTCCTGTGACGCTCAAACCGGCCTCGACGTCTGCGTCTCGGCCCGACAGCACGATCACAGGTACGCCATCGAGGTGTTGGGCGATCTGCTTCGGAACAGACCCCTTCATGGCGAGGATCACGACCGTTTCGCTCTCGATGGGCTCGTGGTTAGTCGCAGGAACCTCAGGGACCTCCACGATCGGATCCGCGCTCACGCCGGCGTCAGCGGGAGCGATCACACTGGTGTCAACCTCGGCGATTTCATCGCCCACTCGCACGATCGCAACGATGGGTGCCACGGTGACGAGATCGGAGATGAACTCCGACGACCCGTCGCCTGTGAACAAGATGATCCGTTCCGGACCGTAGGCGCGCACGGCGTCGAGGACCGTCCCCGGATCATTCGGGTCGTAGGGGATCAACGGGGCGTCGTAGGTCGCTTGTGCGGTATCGGTGTCGGCCAGCGACGCGAGCACATCGACGGAGACCACGTAGATGGTGCGGGCTTCGGTGTGCATTGCCCTGGCCACCGTGGCGAGGTCGGAGGCGTCGATCCAATGGTGATCGATTCGCTCTGCTTCGATGAGGGAGATCCAGGGGTCGACAGCGATGCCGCTCGGATGCCGAATCTCGAAGTGGAGGTGGGGCGGTGTGTCCTCCGCGTTCCCGGCATCGCCGACCCATCCGATGACCGTACCCGCCGACAGCACCGCGCCGACTTCGACGCCAGGGGCGAGACACGGGGCATCGTCGACGTCCGTGCCAGGCAGATCCGTGTTGAGGTGGGTGTACACCGTGGACCAGCCATCGTCCGCCGTGATGACGACTCCGCACCCGGCAAGGTCGCCCCCAACGTGCGCCCATGTGACCAGGCCATCGTGGGCTGCCACCACGGGTACGCCCTTCCACCCGAAGGTCATGATGTCGTTGCCCTCGTGCAGGCGCGTGCACCCGTCCCTGCACGCCCCGAAAGTGGGGGAGAACGAACTCGTGCCGACCACGGGGAACACGAGCGGACGGAGGATCTGGAGCGGATCGGTCGGATCGAATGCGGCTTCGCCGACCAGGCCATCGACCGATCCGGAGGCGTCGCCATCGACGCCCTCGGTCGCTTCGGCCGCGTTCGCCGACCCCATCAGGGCGAGCAATGCGATGGAGAGGATGGTCATGATCCGACCGGATCGATGCCGAGACGTCATCCACCGAGCATACGTTGGCACACGGGTGAGTGCGAGCTCAGCGGTTGTCCGTCAGGCCATGTGTGGTCAGGAGGACCTCCACACGGGGTACGGGGGCAGCTCGGCGAGGCTGGAGAGGAAGTTCAGTGTCTGGGGCTGGGCGAGCTTCTCCGTGACGTACGCGACACCGGGATGTGGCGCTTCCTCGATGGTCGACGTTCCCACCCAGCCCGAGCCCGTCGGCCACCACAGCAGGGTCTCGTCTGCGCCCTTGCCAGGCCAGCTGCGCGATGGCTCGCCGATTCCGTGCGGCGCCCACGTCTCTGACGTCAGGACGATCGAGAGGTGGTCGAAGGCGAATGCCTCGAATGTCTCCACACGTGACCTATGGATCCGGTCGACGACGCCCGCGATGACGGTGGTGAAGCGATCGGGAGGGTTGTACTCGAAGGGCACGGGCTCCACGGCGTCAGGCGTCAGCCCTGGTGGAGGCGCATCGGGGTCTGGGATCTCCCAGCGGGCGACGATTGGTGCGAGCGGCCGAGCGAGCTGCTCCAACCAGCGGGCAGGGTCGTCGTGCATGATCAGGATCCGCTCGGGCGCCAGCCTCTTGATCTCCGAAATCGCCGGCGTGGGATCAGCCCGATCGATGGCGAGCAAAGGGCTCTCGAGGAAGGTGGCTCCCGCCTCGCTGGCACCCAGGCGGTGCATCTCGTCGGCAGGGATGATGGTGAGGATCCGTGCCGAGGTATGGGAGGCCTCCGACAGCCGCATCGTCGCTGTCTGCGGATCTCCGGGCAGCCACTCGTACGAAACCCGTGCCGCCTTCTTCAATGACCGGTACGGGTCGATCGGGTATCCCGACCTGTTCCGGAGTTCGAAGTGAAGGTGAGGCACGGTGTGCTCGGAGTTGCCGCTGTCACCCATGTACCCGATGATCTGACCCGCGACGACCTCGGTGCCGACCTCGATGCCGGGAGCCGGGCACGGCGCTCCAATCACGTCGGTCCCCGGGAAGTCGTTGTTGAGGTGGTAGTACCGGGTCTCCCAGCGATCCTTCCCGCGGATCCGGACTGAGCAGCCGGCGTTGCCCTCGTCGTACGTGACCGTGGTGACCGTTCCGTCGTGGGCGGCGACGATGGGCAGGCCCTTGTACCCATAGGAGACGATGTCGATGCCGTGGTGCTCCCGCGTGCAGTTGTCGCGGCAATCGCCGAATCCGGACCAGTACTTGGAGAGCCCGACGACGGGGAAGACGAGTTTCCTGAGGACGTTGTAGCGCTTCACGGGCACGAAGGTGCGCCGTGGCCCGGGTGCCGGGGCGACGGTCTCGATCGTGTCTGGGGTGACATCGGCCTCGGTCGCGGCCGGCGTGTCGACAGTGGTCGTGTCCGGCGTGTCAGCAGTGGTCGTGTCCGGCGTGTCGACAGTGGTCGTGACGGTCGTGACGTCCGGGAGGTCGTGATCATCGGCGTACGCGGGACCGGTGACGATCGCCGTCGCGACGACGACGACCGACACGAGCATCGCGCCCAGCCGATAGCGATCCATCCCCATGCGTAGTGGTAACGGCAGGAAGCACCGAAACCTGAAGTGCCCATCGTGGATGCTCCGCCCGGGGTGGGGCTTCGCGGTCGGGAGCGGCGTGCCCACGGCTATCGTCGCCCGACATGGAACGAACGATTGGAATCGGCCTGCTGGGCGCTGGAACCGTCGGTGGCGCGCTCGTGCGCCGGCTGATAGGCGACTCGGCTGCAATCGCGCTCAAGACGGGCCTCACCTTCGATGTCCGCAGGATCGGTGTGCGCGACATCCATCGAGAGCGGAAGTTCCCGGTGTCCGATGGTCTCCTCACCGACGACCCCTTCGCCGTCGTCAACGACCCGAGCGTCGACCTGATCGTCGAGGTCATGGGTGGTCGCGACCCTGCCGGAGACCTGATCCTCGCAGCGATCCAGCTCGGGAAACCTGTCGTCTCGGCCAACAAGGAGCTGATCGCAGCGCGTGGACCCGAGCTCATCGCCGCTGCTGAACGCGCCGGGGTGCCCCTTCTGTTCGAGGCCTCCGTCGGTGGCGGTATCCCGATCATCCGGCCCCTGTCCGAGACGCTCGCGGGCGAGTCGATCACTCGCGTCCTGGGGATCGTGAACGGCACCACCAACCACATCCTCACGCAGATGGCCGAGTTCGGGGAGTCGTACGCCGATGCGCTGTCGGGTGCACAGGTACTCGGATACGCGGAACCGGATCCCACCGCCGACGTGTCAGGGGCCGACTCGGCTGCGAAAGCTGCGATCCTCGCCTCGCTCGCGTTCGGTACCTGGACGGGGCTCGATGACGTCTACCGCGAGGGGATCGAGTCGATCGAGGCCGTCGACATCGGGTTCGCTGCGGAGTTCGGGTACGCCGTGAAGCTGATCGCGGTGTGCGAACGCACACCCGCAGGTATCAGCGCACGAGTCCACCCTGCCCTCATCCCGACGGATCATCCGCTCGCTGCCATTCGCGGGGCGACGAATGCAGTGTTCATCGAGGGTCCGTCGATCGATTCGCTGCTGTTCGCTGGCCCCGGTGCCGGCGGCGAGCCCACGGCAACGGCTGTCCTGGGCGATGTGATCGACGCCGCGCGGGAGATGCTCGCCGGAGCCCAGGTTGCCCCGCGAATCCGGTTCTCTCCTGGCGACATCGTCCCGTTCGAGGATGTGTCGACAGCCCGGTACGTGCGACTGCTCGTCCAGGATCGCCCCGGCGTCCTCGCCAGGATCGCGTCGGTCTTCGGGGATGCAGGTGTCTCGATCCGGTCCGTGTGGCAGGAGGGGGCTGAGCACGAGGCGTCCCTCGTGATCGTCACCCATCGCGCCATGGAACGCGACCAGCGTGCCGCGGTTGCGAACCTCCGGGCCCTCGACGACGTGATCGAGGTGGCATCCGTCATCAGGGTCCTCGGCGACGCGACGTGACCTGGCGAGGAGTCATCGAGGAGTTCAGGGACCGGCTCCCGGTGACGGACGACACCCCGGTCGTGTCGCTCCTCGAAGGCGGCACCCCGCTCATCCCGGCACCCGCCGTATCGGCCATCGTCGATCGGGAGGTCCTCCTCAAGTTCGAGGGGATGAACCCGACGGGATCCTTCAAGGACCGGGGAATGACCCTCGCCGTGTCCAAGGCGGTCGAAGCGGGTGCGCGTGCCGTGGCGTGTGCCTCAACCGGCAACACGTCCGCCTCGGCGGCCGCCTACGCGGGGCGGGCGGGGATCGGCTGCATCGTGGTCCTCCCCGCCGGAAGGATCGCGGCGGGAAAGCTCGCACAGGCACTCGTCCACGGTGCAACGGTGGTGCCCATCGAGGGGAACTTCGACGACGCGCTTCGCATCGTCAGGGACCTCGCGGTCGAGTTCGACGTCGAGCTCGTCAATTCGGTGAACCCCTATCGGATCGAGGCCCAGAAGACGGCTGCGTTCGAGATCATCGATGCCCTCGGCGGCGCGCCCGCCGTCCATGCCCTACCCGTCGGGAATGCCGGCAACATCACCGCGCATTGGAAGGGATACACAGAGGCGCGGACGGCACCCGCGATGTGGGGCTTCCAGGCAGAGGGCGCCGCACCCATCGTGTTCGGTGAAGTGTTCGACGAGCCGGAGACGATCGCCACCGCGATCCGCATCGGCAATCCCGCCTCATGGGACGGAGCCATTGCCGCTCGCGACGAGTCCGGTGGGAGGATCGACGCCGTCACCGACGAGGAGATCCTCGATGCGTATCGACTCCTCGCCGCATCCGTAGGGGTCTTCTGTGAACCGGCGTCCGCCGCCGGTGTCGCGGGGATCATGAAATACCGCACCGAACTGCCAGAGGGCGTCGTCGTGTGCACGGTGACGGGTCACGGCCTGAAGGATCCTGCGACAGCGACACGGGACCTGGTGTTGCCGGACCCGGTCCCCGCCATCGCCAGCGCCGTCGCATCGGCCGCCGGGCTTGGCTGAGAGCCCGAATCCCGGCGAACACACCGTGGGCGGGAGCATCCGCGTTTCTGTCATACCCGGGATCTACGCTGAAAGCGTGAGCGAAACTGGCGGCAGAACAGGTTGTGGACCATCGTGACGTACGCACTCGTCGGATTCCTGGTCATCGTGGTGATCGGTCTCACGGTCGCCCTCGTGCGGCTGGTCTCGATGGCGCGGGCGTCTGCGACGGATGACGTCGATCGGCGGATGTCGGAACTCATGGCAGCCCAGCAGGCCCTCGTTGGCAAGGTCGAGTCGGTTGCGCAGAACCAGGTCGCTACGTCGAAAGCCCTGACGGACACGCTCACGGTCTCCCAGCAACAGCTCGCACAGCAACTCAACGAGAGACTCGACGCGGTGCATTCCACGATGGGGGAGAATCTCACGGGCTCGGCAAAGGCAACGGCGAAGTCCCTCGGTGAGCTGTCCCAGCGCCTCGAGACGATCGACAAGGCGCAGAAGAACATAACGGAGCTCTCCGAGCAGGTCGTGAGCCTGCAGCACGTCTTGGACGACAAACATGCCAGGGGGGCGTTCGGAGAGGTGCAGCTCAACGACATCGTCATCGATGCGCTCCCGCCGAGTGCGTATGCATTCCAGGTCGTCCTGTCCAATGCAAAGCGCGCCGACTGCGTGATCAAGCTGCCGAATCCTCCGGGTCCGATCGTCATCGACGCGAAGTTCCCGCTGACTTCGTACATGTCGATGCTCAACACGGACAGCGACGTGGAGCGGGCTGTCTTCTCGAAGCAGCTGGGGATGGACACCAAGAAGCACATCAGGGACATCGCCGAGCGCTACATCCTTCCCGGGGAGACCTCCGATTCCGCCCTCATGTTCATCCCCTCCGAAGCGGTGTATGCGGAGCTTCATGCCCATCACCCCGATGTGATCGAGCTGAGCCACCGCTCGAAGGTGTACCTCGTCTCGCCAACGACGATGATGGCGACCCTCACCACGGTGCGTGCCGTGCTTCGCGACGTTCGGATGCGCGAGCAGGCCGGGCTCATCCAGGTTGAGATCGGTGTGATGCTCAAGGATGTCGATCGTCTCATGGATCGGGTCCACAAGCTCGAGACGCACTTCGACCAGGCCGAACGTGACATCAAGGACATCCGTATCTCGGCTGACAAGATCTCGGGTCGCGGCGCGAGGATCGAGGAGCTCGAGCTCGATGATGGGGCTCAAACGCCCGCCCTCGGTCCACCGGACGCTTTCGACTTCGACGGAAATCCCGACGACTAGCGCCAACGCGACCCTATAGTGTCGTCAATCCCGCCAACGGCCCTTCGGTCGCTTCGTGGGATCCCCGAAGCGCTCACCCGCACACTCGCGTGTCGCGCTGCATCCGTGGCCGCACGCCCATTCGGGACGAGGCCACACCATCCCAACCATCTCGAAAGGGGACCAGCCGAGATGAGCATCGAAAGGGCACGTCTGCAGGAGTTGAAGCTCCCGCAACTGCGAGACATGGCGACGTCGGTCGACGTCGATCCGGACGGAATGCAGAAGTCGAAACTGATCGCAGCGATTCTGGATGCGGACAAGTTCGATGCCTCCATGCTTCCCGAGGTGACCCCAGAGTCCATCGCCGAGGTCGCGTCAGAGTCCCCCGCGTCCGAGTCTGCAGATGGCGACGGTGGCGCGGACGACGACGACGATCGCTCCGACCGCTACGACCGCAATGATGACCAGCAGGGTGGAAGGCGCAACCGCAACCGGAACCGGAACCGCAGCCGAACCCGCAACCGCGAACCTGTCGATGAGACCGACCTGGAGGTACGTCAGGGAATCCTCGACATCCTCCCCGAGGGGTATGGCTTCCTCAGGGTCACCGGATACCTCCCCGGCGACAAGGACGTGTACGTCGCAGCGAACATCGTCCGAAGGGACAGGCTTCGCAAGGGTGACGTCGTTGAAGGTCCCGTGCGCCCTGCACGTGCCCAGGAGAAGTTCCCCGCACTGGTGCGTGCGGTCAAGGTCAACGGCATGGATCCCGAGGTGGCGGCGGACCGTCCGAAATTCGCCACGCTGACGCCCCTCTTCCCCGACGAGCGGCTCCGGTTGGAGGTCGAAGGGCATCACGACCTCATGATGGCTCGCATCATCGACCTGATCGCCCCGATCGGCAAGGGTCAGCGTGGCCTCGTGGTGTCACCTCCGAAGGCGGGCAAGACAACGGTCCTCAAGGACATCGCCAACTCGATCGCCGCGAACAATCCCGAGTGCTACCTCATGGTCGTCCTCGTGGATGAGCGGCCCGAGGAAGTGACCGACATGCAGCGGTCGGTCAAGGGCGAGGTCATCTACTCGACATTCGACCGTCCCGCCGAGGAGCACACGCAGGTATCGGAGCTCGCCATCGAGCGTGCGAAGAGGCTCGTCGAGGCAGGTACCGACGTAGTCATCCTGCTCGATTCGATCACGCGGCTCGCGAGAGCTCACAACCTCGCGACGCCGGCATCCGGGCGCATCCTCTCCGGTGGTGTCGATTCGACTGCTCTGTATCCGCCGAAGCGATTCTTCGGCGCCGCGCGAAACATCGAGGAGGGGGGCAGCCTCACCATCATCGGCACGGCGCTCGTCGAGACCGGTAGCCGTATGGATGAGGTCATCTTCGAGGAGTTCAAGGGCACCGGCAACATGGAGCTCAGGCTCGACCGGAAGCTCGCGGACAAGCGAATCTATCCCGCGATCGATATCGAGTCGTCAGGCACCCGTCGTGAAGAGTTGCTGTTCGACCGCTCCGAGCTTCAGGAAGTCTGGAAGCTTCGCAGGGTGCTGCTCGCCCTCGAGTCCGGCGCAGCCCTCGAGCTCCTCATCGACCGCCTCAAGAGCACGAAGTCGAACGCCGAGTTCCTCATGTCCGTGGCGAAGAGCGGACAATAGGAACCTCGCTACAGTTCACGAATCGATCAGGAGAGCCCGTGAAGCCCGACACCCACCCGAACTACCGCCCCGTCGTGTTCCAGGACACGTCCTCGGACTTCCGGTTCCTCACGAAGTCCACCATTGAGACCACCGACACGATCGAGTGGGATGATGGGAACACATATCCGCTCGCCAAGGTGGAGATCTCGTCTGCAAGCCATCCGTTCTACACGGGCAAGCAGATCCTCGTTGACACCACCGGTCGCGTCGAGCGCTTCCGTCGACGGTACGGCCAGACCGGTACCGCGAAGAAGGCGGAGACCTCGGACGCAGACTCGGAGGCGTAGTTGAGCCGATCCCCTGGCGCCACCGTCGGTGGCCAGGCGGTCATCGAGGGCGTCATGATGCGAGCCCCGGACGCCTGGGCTGTCGCCGTGCGACGTCCCGACGGGGTGATCGAGGCGAAACGCAACGATCTTCCTGCGCTCACCACACGTAATCGGTGGGCGCGTGTGCCGTTCCTCCGCGGCATCTTCGTGCTCGCCGAATCCCTGTCGCTCGGTTTCCGGGCCCTTTCCTGGTCAGCGCAACGCGCAGGGGACGAGGAAGAGGAGATCGGACGACGTGAGATCTTCTTCACCATGGTGATCGCAGTCGTCGTCGCACTCGGCATCTTCGTCCTCGGCCCCGCGTTCGCGGCGAACTGGATCAAGGACCTCGTCGGGGGTAATGCGCTCGCCTTTGTCATCATCGACGGTGTCCTGCGCATCTTCCTCGTGGTGGCGTACATCTGGCTGATCGGGCGCAACCCCGACATCCAACGCGTCTTCCAGTACCACGGGGCAGAACACAAGACGATCCACGCATACGAGAACGGAGACCCCCTCGACATCGTCTCGATCCAGGGGTATAGCCCGCGCCATCCGCGGTGCGGGACCTCGTTCATCATCATCGTCGCGATGGTGTCGTTCGTGGTGTTCCTCACGCTCGCGCCTCTGCCATTCCTCTGGCAGATCCTCGCCCGTATCCTCCTCATCCCTGTCATCGCAGGGCTGTCGTACGAAGTGCTTCGCTCTGCCGCTGGTAGTCCCTGGCTCGCCTGGGCCTCGCGCCCCGGTATCTGGATTCAGGCCATCACCACCAAGGAACCCGACGATCGTCAGGTCGAGGTCGCCGTCGCCTCTCTGCTCGCGGCGCTCGATCCGCAGCAGGTCGATGAGGTGCGCGCCCGTGGCGATATCGATCCCGGAGCTCTCGCCGCCGAGTTCGACCTCGGTGACCGAGATGGATGACAGGCTCGTCGAGCGGCTCGAGACGATAGAGGCCGCCTTCGAGGACACGTTGATCCAGCTCTCCGACCAGACGATCCATGCCGACCAGCAGCGGTACGTCGAGGTCTCGACACGTCATGCCGAACTCAGGCCGGTCGTCGAGGCGTATCGCCGCTACCGCGAGGCATCCGACGAGGTTGCAGAGGCCTCCGAGATGGCTTCCTCGGAAGTCGACCCCGAGATGCGGGCATACCTCGGCGAGACCATCGAGTCCCGCAGTGCAGAGGCGAATGCCCTGGAAGCAGAGCTGCGAAAGCTCCTCGTACCGAGGGATCCCGACGACGACAAGGACGTCATCGTGGAGATCCGATCAGCTGCAGGGGGAGATGAGGCTGCTTTGTGGGCAGGGGACCTGTACCGCATGTACGAGCGGTTCGCCGAGCGGTCCGGTTGGGCGATCGAGCCCATCGACATCTCACCGACCGACGGTGGAGGGATCAAGGAGGCGACGTTCGCGGTGAAGGGCCGCAACGTCTACGCCCGCTTCAAGTACGAGGCAGGCCCGCATCGCGTCCAGCGGGTTCCGAGGACCGAGTCGCAGGGACGCATCCACACGTCCATCGGTACCGTCGCCGTGTTGCCAGAGGTCGAAGAGGTCGAGGTCCACATCAACGACAGCGATCTCATCATCGAGACGATGCGGTCCCAGGGTCCCGGCGGCCAATCCGTGAACACGACGGACTCCGCGGTCCGTATCACACACAAGCCGACAGGCATCGTCGTGTCGTGCCAGGACGAGAAGTCCCAGCTCCAGAACAAGCTCAAGGCCATGCGCGTCCTTCGGGCGAGGATCTATCAGATCCAGATCCAGGAACAGCTCGGTGAACGCGCCTCCGTTCGCAAGTCCCAGGTGGGCTCTGGCGAGCGCTCTGAGAAGATCCGGACATACAACTTCAAGGAGAACCGGGTGACGGATCATCGGATCGGCCTCACGATCCACGCCCTTCCAGCGGTGCTGGACGGCGACCTCGATGCCATCCACGACGCGCTCATCTCGGACGATGTCGCTCGGAGTCTCGCCTCAGACGATTGATGGTGCACACGACCCCCGACATCCTCCGGCGGACCGACCTTCCCCGCCATGAAGCAAAGCGACTGCTTGCGACGGTGACGGGATTCTCGATTGCCGAGATCGGCATTGGTGTTCGGCTCGACGACCTCGAGCTCGCGAGGTTCGCCGATCTCGAGCATCGAAGGCTCGGGGGAGAGCCTCTCCAGTATCTCGAGGGATCGGTGCCTTTCGGGCCCGTCACGATCGCCGTCGATCCGCGCGTGCTCATTCCGCGTCCCGAGACCGAGGAGCTCTTCACCATGGCACGTGACCTTGTTGATGACCCGGCCGTGATCGTCGACCTGTGCACCGGGAGTGGCAACCTCGCCGTTGCGCTCGCTGCGACGTTCCCCGACGCGGTCGTGTACGGCACCGATCTGTCCGCCGATGCCCTGTCGGTGGCAGCATCGAATGCCGAGGCGAACGGGGTGGCTGTCTCGTACCACCGTGGCGACCTCTTCGATGCCCTCCCGACGAATGTCGAGGGATCAGTCGATCTGCTCGTCGCCAACCCTCCGTACCTCGCGGAGTCCGAGTACGGTCACCTTCCCGGAGATGTTCGTCGCGAGCCGGCGGTCGCCCTCGTGTCGGGGCCGCGTGGGGATGAGATCGTGGCACGGATCGCCGCGGCGGCACACCGGTGGCTCGCGCCTGGCGGAGTCGTGGCATGTGAGGTATCGGAGTTCCACGCACAGTCGGTCGTCCCGATGTTCGCGAGCCTCGATGGGCACATTCGCACCGACATGTACGGCAAGGATCGCTTCGTGTTCGGGCGACGCAGGGTCGAGTAGCGTTGTGGTTTCGAGCACGGGAGGTACTGGTGGATGTTTCTGCTGCTGCACGGGCGATCAAGCGCGGTGAGGTCATCGGTGTCCCGACCGACACCGTGTACGGATTGGCCGTGGACCCTTACGACGAGGCAGCTCTGGAGCGGCTCTACGACCTCAAGGGACGCGACGAGCGCAAGCCGATCGCTCTCCTCGTGGCGGACCTCGATCAGGGTCTCCTCCTCGGCGCGATGTCGGATCGCGCGCTCGACCTGGCCGAGCGTTATTGGCCGGGCGCAGTGACGCTCATCGTGCCGAGGCTGGACACGGCACCGACATGGCTCGGCGACACGCGCCGCAAGACGATCGCCTTGCGCTGCCCTGACCATCCGGTGACGCTGGAGCTGCTGCGCCTCGCAGGTCCGCTCGCGGTGACATCAGCGAACATCTCGTCAAGGGAGCCGGTGAACTCGGCAAGCGAGGCACAAGCCGTGTTCGCCGACCACGTTCTGACCTACCTGCCCGGCGAGCCCGGCGGCGGAGAGCCGTCGACCCTCGTGGACCTGACCCAGCCTTCCGAGATGGTGCTTCGGGACGGACCAATCGTCCTGTGACGCCGAACCCTGTGACGCCGAACCTTTGGTTCGCGGTCACCGTCGCGACGCTCGTCTGGGCCCTTGCGCTGTGGTTCGGGTTCCTGGCCGTGTCGAGCGAACGGGTGACCGCGTTTGCCATCATCGCGTTCGGACTCGTGTTCGCCTCATACGCCCTTGCGGGTTTCTCGGGGACCGATGACCCGGTCGGAACCGGCTTTCGATCCTCCCTCATCGGCCTCGGTACCGGCATCGGGCTCGTCATCGGGTTCCAGATCACGGGCATCGACACCTTCGCCGTCGCGACACCTGTCGTCGCGGCAGGGATCGCAGGTGCGTTCGGCCTCGAACCGACGCACGATCGGGTCAGGATCGCTGCCCGCCTCGCCTCGCTTGGAGCGCTCACCTTCCTTGCCGTCGCCCTGTACCGGATCGACTCGACCGTGTACGGGCTCCTCTCACCGCTCATCGTGTTCCCAGCGATTGCCGTGACCGATGTCTACTTCGACAGGGTGCGGGCGGGCGTGGCAGGGGACGGTGACTGACTAGATTCCCGACGACCGGCAACAGGAGCTCCGATGACCGACATGACACCGCTGTCTGCAGCGGATCCGACCCTCGCCGCACTCATTGCGAAGGATGCGCAGCGGCAACGGAGCCACATCCAGCTCATCGCATCCGAGAACTTCGTGAGTTACGCGATGATGCAGGCATCCGGAAGCGTCCTCGCGAACAAGTACTCCGAGGGGTATCCGGGACGGAGGTACTACGAGGGCTGCGCGGTGATCGATGAGATCGAGAACCTGGCAATCGACAGGGCGAAGGTGCTCTTCGGTGCCGACCACGCAAACGTCCAGGCGCACTCGGGTTCGCAGGCGAACATGGCCGCGTACCTCGCGGTGCTCGAACCCGGTGACACGATCCTCGGCATGGCGCTCGATCAGGGAGGCCATCTGACACATGGCTCACCGGTCAACTTCTCGGGGAACCTCTTCAACTTCGTCGCTTACGGTGTCGACCCCGCAACCGAGACGATCGACCTCGAGCAGGTGCGAGCCGCCGCACGGGAGCACAAGCCGAAGCTCATCGTCGCCGGGTACTCGGCGTACTCCAGGCTCATCGATTGGGCGGCCTTCCGGGCGATCGCAGACGAGGTCGGAGCAATCTTCCTCGTCGACGCAGCGCACATCATCGGGCTCATCGCGGGCGGCGCCCACCCATCGCCCGTTCCCCATGCCCACATCGTCACGGCGACGACGCACAAGGCGCTGCGAGGACCCCGTGGCGGCCTGATCCTCTCCGTGGACGAGTACGCCAAGGCAATCGACAAGAGTGTCTTCCCGTACGCACAAGGTGGAGCGATCAACCATCAGATCGCAGGCAAGGCGCTGTGCTTCAAGCAGGCCGCATCGGACGAGTTCGCCCAGTACGCGCACCAGATCGTGCGCAACGCCTCCGTACTCGCTGAAGCGATGATCGGTGCGGGCGCCAGGGTCGTGTCAGGCGGAACCGAGAATCACATGTTCCTCACGGACCTCCGATCCATCGACGAGGAGCTCACCGGCAAGGAGGCGGCGTCACTCCTCGATGAGATGGGGGTGACACTCAACAGGAACGCGATCCCGTTCGACCCGCGCTCGCCGTTCATCACGTCCGGCATTCGCATCGGCACCCCCGCGGTCACCACCGCTGGAATGAAGCAGGAGCAGATGGTCACCCTGGGCAACGCCATCGTTGAGATCCTCCGCAGGCGAAACGATCCCAGCGTGCTCGACCAGCTGCGTGCGCGGGTCGGCGAACTCGCAAGGGCCTTCCCCGCTTATCCGGTTGACTTCAACGGGTACGTCTGACGCGATGCTCGATGTCGCGCAGCGCGCTCGACCGCTCGTCAGACGATTGCGACTGCCGTACATGACCGAGGTACCCTGCCATGCACGACGATCCGGTATGCGGCTTCGAGGATGCACGTGAGCGACCCTGACACCTCCAGAGACGACGTGATGACAGGATCCTCGGCGCATGTGCCGAACCGCGATGCCATCACCGGTGCCTTCTCCAAGAACGCGGACCTCATCTCGTACATCGTCTCCGGCCTCATCATCGGCCTTCTGCTCGACTGGTTCCTCTCCACCTCACCGATCATGGTGATCCTCTGGACCCTTGCTGGGATGGGCATCGGGTTCTGGAGGCTCTGGCAGGCGTCAGCGGTTCTCGACGAAGAAGGCAAGAAGCGTGCCCACGGTGTCTGACGACGCTTTCGACCCCTCGGTGATGCATTCGCCGTCGTCCGAGAGGCGACCGGTCGAGGCGATCATCGGTCGCAACATCGCGAAGCGGGCCGTTGTCGTCGCACCCTTGATCGTCATCGTGTTCGCAATCACCGGGGGCTGGCTCGGAGCCGCATCGTCCGCCATTGGCATCGCCATCGTCGTGGTCAACTTCGTCCTCGGCGGGTACATCCTGGCGACGGCTGCGGGAGTGTCCCTGGGTATGTATCATGCCGCCGCGCTGTTCGGATTCTTCATCCGTCTTGGCCTCATCACGTTGACGATGGTGCTCATCGTGAGCATGGTCGACATCGACCGGGTGGCCATGGGCGTTTCAGTGGTTGTCAGTTATCTCGTGCTGCTCTCGCTGGAAGCGGTAGCGGTCGCCAAGGGCGCGGAAAGGGAACTCGAGTGGACGAACTGATACTCGCGATCGAGGAATGCGACCTGTCGGAGAACGCGGTCTGCGCTCCTGAGAACGTCACCGATCTGTTCGAGTTCCGCAATGCGGTCATCGATGTCTTCGGATTCCCCGTCACCCGAACGGTTTTCCTCATCTTCCTCGCTGCCGCCTTCGCCGTCGCACTCATCTACTTCGGCCTGCGCAAGAAGGCCACGAGGCCGTCGAAGTTCCAGCTCGGCATCGAGAGCCTCATGACCTTCGTCCGCGACGAGATCGCGATCGGGATCATCGGCCCTGTGGGGATCCGGTACTACCCGTACCTCATGGCCCTGTTCATATTCATCCTCATCGGGAATGCCTTCGAGGTGACCCCGTTCATCAACTTCCCGATCACCTCCAGGATGGCGCTTCCGCTCTTCCTCGCCCTCCTCACGTGGGTCATCTTCATCGTGGTGGGCTTCAAGCGGAACGGGATCAGCTACCTGACGGCCATCATCTGGCCACCCGGCGTCCCCGTAGCGCTCAAACCGCTCGTTGGCGTGATCGAGTTCTTCTCGACCTTCCTGGTGCGGCCCTTCTCGCTCGCCGTTCGACTCTTCGCCAACCTCGTGGCGGGGCACGTCATGCTGTCGCTCCTCCTCACCACGGCGTTCGTGTCGATCACGGCCTTCGTCGCAGGAGACATCTCCGCGGTCAAGGGCCTCTTCGGCATCGCGTGGTGGGCGCTCGCCCTCGCAATCTTCGTGTTCGAGGTCATCGTGATCATGCTCCAGGCGTACATCTTCACCCTGCTCAGCGCCGTGTACATCGAAACATCCGTCAACGCAGAACACTGATCCAGGTTCCGTCTCAAGAGACAAGGAAAGGGAAACAATGGAAGAACTCAAGGGAGCGTTCTCCCTCATCGGGTACGGCCTTGCGGCCATCGGCCCTGGTGTGGGCATCGGCCTCATCGCCGGAAACGCGGTGCAGGCAATGGCCCGTCAGCCGGAGGCTGCAGGCATGGTCCGAACCACGATGTTCCTCGGGATCGCATTCACGGAGGCACTCGCCCTCATCGGCTTCGTGCTCTTCTTCCTCGCGTAGCCGGAGGAGCGAAGAATGCTTACGTACGCCAGCGCCACCATGATCCTTGCGGCTGAGGAGTCGGGCGAGAGCGGAGGCATCGACCTCCTCCTTCCCGCCTTCGAGGAGCTGATCGCGGGAATCATCGCGTTCTCGATCGTCTTCTTCTTCATCTGGAAGTGGGCCATCCCTGCCCTCACTGCGATCCTCGCGGCCCGTCAGGCGGAGATCGCGGCGGAGCACGAATCTGCAGAGAAGGCAAAGCTCGAGGCTGAGAGCCTGCTCACGGACTATCGGACACAGATGGCGGCGGCCAAGGACGAGGCCGCCCGGATCGTCGCGGACGCGAGGGATGCAGGCGAGGTGGTCAAGGCCGACATCGTCGCACGGGCTGAGGTCGAGGCAAGCCAGATCAAGGCGAGGGCACACGACGAGATCGCGACCGAGCGCGAGCGCGTCTCGGGCGACCTACGACGCCAGGTCGCCGACCTGTCGATCGAGGTGGCCGAGCGGGTCGTCGGTGGGACGATCGACGCCGATCGGCAACGCCAGCTCGTCGACCGGTACATCGAAGAGCTGGGCGGGGTTCAGTAGCTGATGGATCATTCCACCGTTGAGGCAACGAAGGTCGACGGGTATGCGTCCGCATTGCTCGATGTGGCGCGGGCCGAGGGTGCAGACGCCAAGGTCACCGACGAGTTCTATTCGGCCGCGAACGCAATCGCAGCGAACCCCGAGCTCATGGAGGTGCTGCGCGATCCGGCGATTCCCATGGAGCGCAAGCACGGGATCGTGAACGACCTCCTCGGATCCCGGGCGTCGGGGGTCACGGTCGCTGCGCTCAACTTCGTCGTCGCTGCAGGGCAGGGGAGGCACCTCAGGGACATCGCGGCGAGGCTGGCAGACCTCACGGCGGAGGCCGAAGGGGAGGTCGTCGCCGAGGTGAGGACGCCCTTGGAGCTCGATGAGTCCCAGATCTCGCGCCTGCGGGAGGCTTTGGTACTCGCGACGGGGAAGCGAATCCAGGTCAAGGTCGTCGTCGATCCCTCGGTGGTCGGCGGGCTTGTCACGAAGGTAGGAGACACCGTGCTCGACGGATCGATCCAGGGTCGGTTCAACGAGCTTCGAGAGCAATGGGGCTGAGGCACGATGGCTGAACTCACACTGAACACCGACGACATCACATCTGCGCTCCGCTCCAACCTCGCGGGCTGGTCGCCGTCCCTGGAATCAGAGACGATGGGCTACGTCACCTCCGTCGGTGACGGGGTCGCCCGCGTCGCCGGACTCCCGAAGGCCATGGCTTCTGAGCTCCTCGAGTTCCCTGGTGGCCTGCTCGGCGTCGCACTCAACCTCGACGAGGACTCGATCGGCGCAGTGATCATGGGCGATGCCTCGGGCGTCGAAGAGGGCGACGAGGTTCGATCGACGGGCCGCGTCCTGTCGATCCCCGTGGGCGATGCACTCCTCGGTCGCGTGGTCAACCCCCTCGGGATCCCGATCGACGGCAAGGGCGACCTCGGAACCACGGAACGCCGGTTGCTCGAGACCCAGGCGCCCAGTGTCGTCCAGCGACAGCCCGTGTCCGAGCCCCTGCAGACGGGTATCAAGGCGATCGACGCGATGACGCCCATCGGCCGAGGGCAGCGCCAGCTGATCATCGGTGACCGCCAGACCGGAAAGACGGCGATCGTCGTCGACACCATCCTGGCCCAGAAGGGCTTGGGGGTGAAGTGCATCTATGTGGCGATCGGGCAGAAGAACTCGACGGTCGCCGAGGTTGTCGACATCCTGGAACGCAACGGGGCGATGGAATACAGCGTCGTGGTCAACGCCTCGGCAGGGGACTCGGCAGCGCTCCAGATGTACGCTCCCTACGCCGGGTCTGCCATCGGACAGCACTGGATGTACAACGGCCAGCATGCCCTCGTCATCTTCGACGACCTGACCAAGCAGGCGGTGGCGTACCGTGAGATCTCGCTGCTGCTGAGGCGCCCACCGGGGCGTGAGGCGTACCCGGGTGACGTATTTTACCTCCACAGCCGGCTCCTCGAGCGGTGCGCCAAGCTATCCGACGAGCTCGGAGGCGGCTCCCTCACTGGTCTGCCGATCATCGAGACCAAGGCGAACGACGTGTCGGCGTACATTCCGACCAACGTGATCTCGATCACAGACGGACAGATCTTCCTCGAGACCGACCTGTTCTTCTCGGGCATCCGACCCGCCATCAACGCAGGCATCTCGGTGTCGCGGGTCGGTGGCGCCGCCCAGGTGAAGGCGATGAAGAAGATCGCTGGCCCGCTCCGGCTCAACCTCGCGCAGTTCCGCGAGCTCGAGGCGTTTGCAGAGTTCGGGTCCGAGCTCGATGCCACGTCACTCGCACAGCTCGATCGGGGTCGGCGTGTCGTCGAGGTCCTCAAGCAGGGCCAGTACCGACCTATGCCAGTCGAGGAGCAGGTGCTCATCATCTTCGCGGTGACCGAGGGCCACATGGATGATGTCGACCCCAGCGACATTCCGAAGTTCGAGGCAGGGTTGATCGCCTACGCCCGTGAGCGGTACGGGTCGGTGCTTGCCGGAATCGCTGACACGGGCGAGTTGCCCACGGACGAACTTGTCGCTGCGATCTCGGCGTACAAGGCATCCCTGTCGACCAGCGACGATACGGGCGAGTTGGAGGCCTGACGAACCGTGGCATCGGCTGAAGTACGAGCGATCCGGCGGCGCATCAGGAGCGTCCAGTCGACGATGAAGATCACTCGCGCCATGGAGCTGATCGCAACCGCCCGGATCGGCAAGGCACAGGTCAGGGTCGCCCAGGCCAAGCCGTACACAGCGAAGATGAACGACGTCATCAGGAACATCGCCGCAGCCACGGGGACCCTGAGCCACCCGCTGCTCGACAGCCGTGAGGTGAAGACGGTCGGCGTCCTGGTTGTCACATCGGACAGGGGACTCGCCGGTGGGTACAACTCGTCGATCATCAGACTTGCCGAGACGGCGATCCGCCGCCACCAGAAGGCCGGTCGGCGCGTGAGGGTGTATGCAGTCGGGAGCAAGGCGCAGGGCTACTTCCGATACCGCCGATACACCCTCGACCACGTCTGGCTCAACGTGACGGACACCCCGACCTACGCCGACGCCAGGTCGATCGCCAACATCCTCCTCGACGAATACGCAACCGAGCGCGTGGATGCGGTCGAGGCGTACACGACGCAATACGTGTCGGCGCTGACGCAGAACGCGATCCACTGGGCCGTGCTCCCGATCGAGCCGCCTTCCTCCGAGTTGGGTGTCGAGGCAATGCCTGTCGGGTACACGTTCGAACCGTCACCTGAGGACATCCTCGGACGGCTGCTCCCGAGGTACCTCGAGGGCACGGTGTTTGGCATGCTCCTCGAGGCATCGGCTTCGGAGCACGCGGCCCGCAGGCGAGCCATGAAGGCTGCAACCGAGAACGCAGAGGAGCTCACCCGCATCCTCACCCGAGAGGCCAATCAGGCCCGCCAGGCAGAGATCACGACGGAAATCAGCGAGATCGTCGGCGGCGCGGAAGCGCTTGCCGGCGGTTGACGGATCAAGGAAGACGGAGACCACACATGAGCGTGACAACCCTCGCCACCGGCCGGATCGTCAAGGTCGCAGGACCGGTCGTTGACGTAGAGTTCCCGCCGGACGCATTGCCAGAGATCAACTTCGCGATCGAGGTTGACATCTCCGTGCAGGGCGTCGAGAGCACCATCATCTGTGAGGTCGCCCAGCAACTCGGCGACGACAAGGTACGAGCCGTCGCGCTCGCCCCGACGGACGGCCTCGTGCGCGGAGCAGAGGTCCGCAACACCGGTGCCCCGATCTCCGTTCCGGTCGGCGATCAGACACTCGGCCACATCTTCAACGTCTGGGGAACGGCACTCGACGATCCGGAGCTCGAGTTCACGGGGGAGTGGTGGCCGATCCACCGCGATCCGCCGCCGTTCGAGGACATCGAGGCGCAGAAGAAGGTCTTCGAGACCGGCATCAAGGTCATCGACCTCATCTGTCCCTACCTCGAAGGCGGCAAGATCGGTCTCTTCGGTGGCGCGGGCGTCGGCAAGACAGTGCTGATCCAGGAGATGATCAACCGTGTCGCCACACAGCATGGCGGTGTGTCCGTGTTCGCAGGCGTCGGGGAGCGGACACGCGAGGGCAACGACCTCTTCCTCGAGATGAAGGACTCTGGCGTCATCGACAAGGCTGCCCTCGTCTTCGGTCAGATGGATGAGCCTCCCGGCGTCCGTCTCCGCGTCGCTCTTTCGGCGCTGACGATGGCCGAGTACTTCCGAGATGTGCAGCAACAGGATGTCCTCCTGTTCATCGACAACATCTTCCGGTTCACGCAGGCGGGATCTGAGGTCTCGACCCTGCTTGGCCGTATGCCATCTGCTGTCGGGTACCAGCCGACGCTCTCGTCCGAGATGGGTGCGCTCCAGGAGCGGATCACATCGCTCAAGGGTCGATCCATCACGTCACTCCAGGCGATCTACGTGCCAGCGGATGACATCACCGACCCAGCGCCCCATACGGCGTTCGCCCACCTCGATGCGACCACGGTTCTCTCGAGGCCACTCACGGCGCTCGGTATCTACCCCGCGGTCGATCCGCTCGATTCGAACAGTCGTGCTCTCGATCCCCAGATCGTCGGCGATGAGCACTACCGGGTTGCGACGCAGGTCCAGCTGGTGCTCCAGCGCTACAAGGACCTCCAGGACATCATCGCCATCCTCGGCATGGATGAACTCTCCGAGGAGGACAAGCTGGTCGTGAACCGTGCACGGAGGATCCAGCGATTCCTCTCCCAGCCGATGTTCGTCGCCGAGCAGTTCACCGGCCAGGCTGGCATCTTCACGCCTCGCGATGAGACGATCGCGTCCTTCAAGGCGATCCTCGAAGGCGATCTCGACCATCTGCCAGAGCAGGCGTTCTACATGGTCGGTGGCGCCGAACAGGCGATCGCCAAGGCCAAGGAGCTCGAGGCGGCGGTCTGATGGCGAACACCTTCCAGGTCGACATCGTGACGCCCGAGTCCGTGGTGTGGTCGGGTCAGGCCGAGATGGTGTCCGCCAGGACGACCGAGGGGGACATCGGCATCCTCGCCGATCACGAGCCGACCATGGCGGCGCTCGCGACCGGCGCCGTGACGATCCATCACGACGGCAAGGTCACCGCGGCCGGAATACACGGTGGGTTCCTCCAGATCTACAGGAACCAGGTCACCCTCCTCACCGACAGAGCCGAACTCACCGAAGGCGGCCTCGAGACGGCCCGCGAAGCGGCGCGGATGCTGCGGGATGCTGCGAGTCCAGGACAGTCAGACGCCTGACCACCAAGGGTCGGCCGGATGAGTGCAGCCCGTGATCGTTGTCCTTGAGTCAACGTGGTAGCCAGCCGAAGATGAGGGTGCAATACAGGCACGACCATGGGGCGCAGTAAGTGGTAGATCTCCGCGATGCCGACTCAAACGGCGAGACCGTGACCAGCCGCCGAGGCGTGCAGCGCTGGCGTTCATGGCAGGGACTTGCCATCGTTGCACTCGGCCTGTTTGGCATGATCCTGCCCTACATCGACGGCGTCTTCGTCGAGACAGCGACGGTCACCTTCGTAACCCTCGCCACCATTGCTGTTCTCGGTGCATGGCTGGCACGTCCGTTGCCGCCCGACGTCGGCATCAGATTCGTGACCCTTGGTGGGTTGTTCGTCAGCTTGATGATGGTGGTGCTCGGCTCGGTCCTTGCCCCGTCTCCACTTGCTGCGCTCGCGAGGACGCTCCTGTTGGTACCCGCGATATTGATCGTCTTTCGGCACATCACATCATCCACAGAAGCATCCCATTCCGCCTCGCGCTTGTTTCGATCCGGGATCACCCTGTTGCTCGCGTCGACGGTCTTGGTGATTGGTGTATTCGGAATCGTCGGTCCCCGGCCTGTGGTCGACGTCCTTGACATGCACGTGGGAGCAGCGGAGACGATCAGCAACGGAGGCAACCCGTACACCGACTTCGAGGTTCGGAACACGAATCCGTATCTCGAACAGGAGTCCGACTTCGTCGGATACGTCTATTCCCCGCTGGCGCTCGTGTCCTTCGTCGGTGCGGAGTGGCTCGGTGGCGATGCGCGGTGGGCGTCGATCGTCGCTGCAATGGCGTTCGTCGTACTGCTGGTTCAGCCGTGGAGCGCCGCCACCGTCGAGGTGACTGCCGCTCGAGCAGCCATGGCACTCGTCTTCGTCTCGCTCCCGTACCTCGGCGCGATGTTCCATCTCGGTTGGACAGATCTGTTGGCGCTGCCCTTTCTCGCCACCGCTGGCATGCTGTGGACGCGACACCCAGCTCTTGCGGCGATCGCACTCGGGTTGGGTTTCTCATCAAAGGTGTACTTCCTCTTGGCGCTTCCCACTCATCTTCTTCATGCGCGACGACTTCCGTTGGCGTCGGGTCGCGATTGTCGCTGCGGCGATCGTTGCGACGCATGCACCATTTGCTGCAGTCGACTTCTCAGCAGTCTCGAACCAGATTGGAGGTGCTGGGTCGGCCGATTATCGGCCGGATAGCCTTGGTCTTGCGGGCATTGGTGGAATGTCCCAAGGTTCGTGTCATTGGGCCTGGCGGCCGTGATCAGCGTCGTGGCCGGCCTCCGGGCGTCGGACCTCCGGAGGTTCTACCTTGGAATCGCGGCCACGCTCGCAATCGTCTTCGTCACAGGATTCCAGGCATTCGTCAACTACTGGATACTGGTGGTGGGCGTCGTCTTGATTGCGCTCGTGAGTGATACACACGACCGGACTTCGCAAGTTCGACAGCCCCTCGCTGTTCGACCGTTGCAGGAGTGATCCGAGTGTTGTCTGCTGCTGATACGGTACGAACCGGCCAAGGTGCTCAAGGCTGAGCATCACCCGCCGAAACCAATGGGACCACGTACCTGGAGGGATCCTCGATGCCTGAGAGTCGCGGCCGCACGGGTGCCCCGCGCTTGTTGATCTTCGTCGTCGCCTACCAGGCGGAGTCGACGCTCAAGGAGGTGCTCGACCGATTGCCGGGTGAGGTTCTGACAGGTTTCGATGTTGAGGTGCTCGTCGTGGACGATGCTTCGACGGATCGAACCTTCGAGATCGGCCGCGAGTACGCGACGGCCCATCCCGAACTTCCCCTGACAGTCCTTCGAAACGTCTACAACCAGGGATATGGCGGTAACCAGAAGATCGGCTACGCCTATGCGTCAAAGCAGGGTTTCGACTTCGTGGCTCTCATTCATGGAGACGGTCAGTACGCGCCGGAAGAGCTCGGGCGATTGCTGGAACCGATTGTCGAAGGGCGAGCAGATGCGGTATTCGGAAGTCGCATGCTGGCAGCGCGGCGCGGCGCTCAAGGGTGGAATGCCCCTCTACAAGTTCGTCGGCAACAAGGTCCTCACTCGACTGCAGAACACCATGTTGGGTCGGAGCTTCTCCGAGTACCACAGCGGATACCGGATCTACAGGGTGACCGCCCTCGACCAGATCCACTACAAGCTCAATACGAATGACTTCCACTTCGACACACAGATCATCCTCCAGCTACTGAACAATGGGTCGTTGATCGTGGAGCTCCCGATACCGACCTACTACGGCGATGAGATATCGCGCGTCAACGGACTTCGCTATGCGTTCGACGTGGTGGTGAACACGGCGGCGAGTGTCACGCATCGACTGGGGTTCTGGCAATTGCGTCGGCTCGATCCCGTCAATGCCCCGTCGCCCTATCGGCCAAAGCTGAGTTTCGTCAGCTCGCATTCGCTCGCCGTGTCGACAGTTCGACCGGGCTCGCGTGTCTTGGATCTCGGAGGCGGTGGATTCGAGGTGGCAGCCGCCCTCACAGAGAGGGGGTGCAAGGTCACCGTCGTCGACGCGACGCCTCTCGTGACAGCCCATCCCTCCATCGACTACGTCCAGCAAGATCTCGATGATCCCCTCGAATTCGACGCAGCGGATTTCGACACCATCTTGATGCTCGACGCCATCGAACATGTATCCCACCCGGAGGACTTCCTCGATCGGTTGAGATCGCAGTTCGATCATCGTCCAGTCCAGCTCGTGATGTCGACAGCCAACATCGCCTTCTTCACTCAGCGGTTGTCGTTGCTCCTCGGGCAGTTCAACTACGGTCGGTCGGGCATCCTGGATAGGAAGCACAAGAGGCTCTTCACGTTTCGAACCCTCCGACACCTCCTTCGCGATTCGGGATTCCGCATCTCATCGATGCAGGGCGTTCCCGTGCCATTTCCGCTCATACTCGGGAGGCGTGCGAGTAGCACGCGATGCTTTGGCTCAACGTCCTCATGATCGGCCTGAGCAGAACTCTGTTCTCGTTCCAGATCTTCGTCGTCGCCGAGTCCACCCCTTCCGTGGAGTTCCTCGTTGCCGACGCGGTCAGCGGTGGGCGGTATCCTCGATGACGGACATCCAGAGGGCTACGTTGGCCGTATCGGCCGGGACTGCCGTCTCCGTAGGATGCCTTTTGTGGCTCCTCGATGGTCCGGGCGCTGTCTCGATGATGATGCTGTCAAGTGGATGCGTCGTGGTAGGGCTCGTGGTCGCCGTCGCTGCCGTGGTTGGCCGATCAGCGTCAGGTGTTCCGGACACCGTGTACGGCCTCTCGAGGTACCTGCGGGTGATCCAGGTGCTAGCGATCGTGATGTTCGCCTCGTCGTTCTATGGCATGGTGTTGCCCCGGACTACGGGATTCGCCGTGGCCTTTGGTGTTGTATCCGTGGTCGTCGCAGGGTCGATCACTTGGAATGCCGTAGCAGAGAGTTCGTGGGTTCCCTACGTCATCCTGCTTACCTGCGTGACCGTTGCCTTGGTGATCGGTCTGTCTGCATCGATGGAACGCAACGACACCATCGACGTCATGCTGTTCCAATCCGAGGCTGCCAACGCTCTTGTAGCCGGGAGCAGCCCATATGAGATCACATATGACAACCACTACACCCCGGAGAAGACGCAGCGATTCTACGACCCGTCACTCGTTGTCGACGGCGTTCTGCAGTTCGGATACCTCTATCCGCCGCTGAGCCTCATCGTGGTCACACCCTTCGAAGTCCTGTTCGATGAGGTGCGTGTCGCGTATGCGCTGGCTCTCATCGCCACCGGAGTGGTTGTAGCGGCGATCTCTCCCACCCATCACGGTCGCATGATGTCCGCCGCGTTCCTTTGTGTGTCACCCGGCCTCTATGTGGTTCGATTCGGGTGGACCGAACCGATCCTCATGCTCGCTGCGTCGCTCGCAGTCCTTGCTGCATCACGCCGTTCTCGTGCTGCACCGTATCTCGTGGGGCTGGCTGTGAGTCTGAAACAGTATGCCGTCCTGTTGTTTCCCGCATCCCTGCTTCTGATCGAGCGACCGTGGTCGGTGCGGAGAGTGACTCGTGAGATGTGGCCCGCGTTTGCGGTGCTGATTGTCACGACGCTCCCGTTCCTCATCTGGAGTCCTACGGGCTTCCTGCACTCAGTTGTGCGTGTGCATTTCCTGCAACCCTTCCGCATTGATTCCCTCGCCCTCCCCGCCGCGGTAGCGAGGGTTATCGGTTCGCCACCACCGGAATTGCTGGTTCTCGCAGGTCAGGCAGCGGTCGTGATCGGGGTGGTCTTCGTGGTCCTTCGGCGGTCACCGATCGGACCGCACGGGTTCGCAGTCTCATCAGCGGCAATCCTGCTCGCACTCATCGTGTTCTCGAAACAAGCGTTCCCGAACTACTACATCGTTCCCATCGCGTTGCTGTTCAGCGGCGCTGCCGCATGCCTGCCCGCGACATGCATCTCAACGGACGCGGGACGACCTTGCTTCGGAGGAGGACCGGATCGTCTCGCAACGTTGATCTCTTGCGTGACGGGAAGCGAACGTGGAGGCGAAGTGCTCAGATCGCGGCGGCGAGATCTTCGACCTGTTGGGGGAAACCGGAGGCGAGTGCCTGCCTGATGGCGGGAAAGAACATCGCCGAGAGCATGCCCTTGGTGCGGAACGTGATCTCGACCGTGACCTGGGTCGAGGGATTGTCGCGTGCGATCGTGGCCACGACGTCGCCGGCAATCTCCGATGTGTCGAGGGTCATCGTGAAACGCTCGTCGACCGTGTAGGCGCCGCCGACTGCGGATCCGTCGTACTTCTTGCCGCCCACATTGGCGATCCAGTCGAAGCCCGACAGGGTGCCATCCTCGAGGAATGTCGGATTCGTGACATCGGACACCGGACCGATCCGCGACCACGTGTCAGGATCCTGGAGCACCGCCCAAGCACGGCCTGGCGACGCGTCAACGGACACGGTGTGACTGAACGTGGCTGACGGCATGGTGGGACTCTAGCCGTCGAGGGCGGCTGCGATCCTTTCCCGTGCGTCATCGAGCGACGAAGGGGCGGGATTCCGGTCGACGTTGGCGAAATTCAAGTCGGCGATTCCGTTGATCGGGACCACGTGGAGGTGGACGTGGGGCACCTCGTCACCGATGATCAGTACCGCCACCCTGGCAGGGTCGAACGCGGTGTCGATTGCCCGGCCGATCCGTTGCGCAACGACCATCAGATGCGCAGCGAGGTCGGGATCGAGGTCGATCCAGTGATCGACCTCCTCGATCGGGACGACGAGCGTGTGACCGGGTGAGAGTGGCTCGATCGTGAGGAATGCGACGCACCGATCGTCGCGGTGGACGAACCTCCCTGGGAGGTCTCCCTCGATGATCCTCGTGAAGACGGAGGCCATGGTTTCCGGTGCTCCCGACATCGTCCAGTGGGTAGCCTACGCATACATGAGACGAAGATTCGTCAGATCCGTGCTCGTCACCGATGTCGCGGGATTCGTCGTTGCGGTGCTCTTCGCATCGTGGATCGTCTTCGACACGCCGTGGTTCTGGAACGTGTCGCTTGCTCCGGGGGACTCCATCTGGCCGAAGATCGGTCTGTTGGTGATCGGTGCCGTCATCGGGCTCACCGTCTCGTTCAAGGCGTGGCGAACGACGGCTCCCCGGCCTCTGTACGGCAGGGCGGTCTTCTTCGTCACGTTCACCGTCGTGTTCACCGCCATGGGAATCGTGTTGTCGAGGACCTACTTCTCCCGGTCCTACCTCGTGTGGTTCGGCGTCATCTGGCTCTTCCTCTCGCTCCTGCATCGGTCCATTCGTCGTGCGAGGCCGTGGCAGGAACCCGTGTCGCTCGTGACATCGGAGAAGGCGCTCATCGAGGATCTCCTGGATGCGCCCCACATCAGGGTGATGTCGGTACTCGATCCGTCTGAGGAGTCGCCACGGGAACCGGTGGACGAAGGGGTCACCCTTGCCGTCGACCTCAGAGCCGTGCTCTCCCAGTCGATGGCGCAGTACGTGTCGTCGGCATCGATCGCGGGAACGACGATCCGGGCGTTCTCGACTGTCTACGAGGAACACACCGGACGGATCCCGATGGTCCATCTCGCGGAGGGATGGGAGCTCTCCCAGCCTGTGTCGCGATCGTCCTATGCGCCTGTCAAGCGTGTGCTGGACGTTATCGCCGTCGTGCTCACGTTCCCGCTGTGGCTCGCCGTGGCAGGCATCGTCGCCATCGCCGTGAAGCTCGACTCCCCGGGGCCTGTCCTGTATCGACAGGAGCGTGTCGGGAGGGACGGCAAGACATTCACGTTGACGAAGTTCCGGACGATGATCGACGACGCCGAGAGCGAGGGTCCGGCGTTTGCGAGCGAGTTCGATCCGCGGATCACGAGGACCGGACGGTTCCTTCGCAAGAGCCGCCTCGACGAGTTCCCCCAGCTCTGGGGCGTCGTGAAGGGAGAGTTGAGCCTGATCGGCCCACGACCGGAGCGTCCCGTGTTCGTCGCCGAGTACGCCAGGGAGATCCCCTTCTACGAATCGCGCCACCTCGTCCGGCCGGGCGTCACCGGATGGGCTCAAGTGAACTACGGGTATGCCGATGATCAAGCCGAGACAGTAGAGAAGCTCACATACGACCTGTTCTACATCAAGCACTCGTCGTTCTGGCTCGATGTCCAGATCATCGGCAAGAGCGTGTGGACGGTCCTATCGGGCTTCGGAGCGCGCTGAAAGGCACGAATCCAATGGCCTCGGTACGTACCCTGACCGTCTGATGGTCAGGAAGCCAACACTCTGGGTGTTCGCCGCGCTCGTTGCGGTGCTCCTCCTGTCGCCCTCACCGGCTTCGGCGAACGATGCGGGGGAGAACATCGTCAACTTCTCTGAGTCGCACGGATGTGAACCACACGTGCGTGGCACGATGAGGCCATTTGTCGGCGTGTCGGGATCGATGCCGACCTCGACGCAGATTCGTGGGCCGTGGGGATCCATGTTTGGACGGACGTACTACCAAGTCCAGCAGTCGATTCGTGATTGGCGGCTACCCGGTTCGAGCCGCGTCATTCGTGCCCATGCGCGGATGCTGCCTGCCCTCGAGCAAGCGGGCCAGGCACTCGCCGCCCATCACGCACAGGGAAAGTCGTACTACATCTACTCCGCTGGATCCTGGGTGTGGCGGACCGTCGGGGGCACCGTCCAGCCGTCCGAGCATGCATTCGGGACTGCGTTCGACTTCAACCCGGCGCAGAACCCCTACAGCCGCGACAACGTCCTGAGGACGGACTATCCCGACTGGCTCGTTCGATCGTTCAGCGACGCCGGATTCTGTTGGGGTGGTGACTGGGTCGATGTGAAGGATGCCATGCACTTCTCCTGGAGTGGACCCGTCGTGACTCCCGGGGTCGAGCGGCTGGCACCGTATCCCCCCGTTACCGGTGCGACAGGGTTTCGCGGCGCGTCGATCGCCCACACAACGGTCGTTGGCACCAAGGAAGGGTCGTCGATCACCATCGCCGACATGACGGGGGAGGGGGCACCGGACATCGTGCGCCTCGAACCGACCGGACGCATGGAGGCTGCTGGAGCAGTCGGGAACTATCGAACCGTCGCAGTGCGTGCGACGGCGAGCACCGGCGCGGCCGACTCGCTCATCGGTGACTACGACCTCGACGGGCGCATGGACGCGTGGGTTCCCGACCGGAGCGGTCCCGAGATCCGGTTCGACGTGTGGACGGGGGAGAGCGACTACACGTCGTCGGTCTCGGTCACGACCAAGGTCCCTTCCACGGCGTCGACCCTCATGCTCGGTCACCTCGACAACGACTTCAGACCGGACATCTACGCCGTCAATGGCTCGACGATCGACATCTACGCGTCGGTGACGGGATACTCATCCGTCGTTGGGCTGATTCCCCGTCCGGGTGGCTCGGGTGACCGCCTGATCACCGGCGACCATGACGTCGACGGCAAGAGTGACGTGTACGCCGTTCCGAGCGGAGGCTCTCCCAACGTGAGGGTGTCCCTCGCCACCGGAGGCTCGGTGTCCCTCAATCCGGATGTTTCGATCCCTGCTGGCGCGTCGGTCGGTATCGGGGACTATGACGGCGATGGCAGGGACGACCTCTTCGTCGTCAATGGTTCTTCGGTCGTGATCGCTCTCGGTGGCTGGTCTTCCGGAGCCCCGGATGCATGGTTCCAACGGGCCACGTCGCTGCCTGTGGACGCCGGCCCCGAGTGCATCGGCGCCTCTTGTGACACCATCGGCTTCGTCGATCTCGGCGGAGTGTGGACGCAAGCGGATCGCCCGAGGTCCGAGGCCGATCTGACCGAGTTCTTCTACGGCAACCCGAACGATGTCCCATTCATGGGTGACTGGGACTGCGACGGCGTCGACACCCCTGGCCTGTATCGGCGGTCCGATGGATTCGTGTACCTACGGAACTCGAACACCGAAGGGATTGCGGATCTCGAGTTCTTCTTCGGAAATCCTTCGGACGTCCCCCTTGCCGGCGACTTCAACGGTGACGGATGCGACACCGTCAGCATCTTCCGACCTTCGGAGCAGAGGATCTACGTGATCAACGCACTCGGCGACGGGAGCGAGGGCCTCGGTGAAGCCGACTACTTCTTCGACTTCGGTGACTTCGGTGACATTCCGTTCACGGGCGACTTCGATGGCGATGACGACACCGAGATCGGCCTCCACAGACCAACGGCGGGTCACATCTACCTCAAGTGGGAGCTGGGCGCAGGCCCCGCCGACGTCTCATTCGCGTTCGGTGAGCGTGGCGACATCCCGATTGCCGGAGACTGGAATGGGGACGGCATCGACACGATCGCTATGTACAGGGAGTCGACCGGCAATTGGTACATCAGACTCTCCAACAGTTCCGGTGTAGCTGACCACGTGATCCACCTCCACTCACACGACGGTACGAGCTTCCCGATCGTTGGGCAGCGTCCTTCCCTGATCGGGCGAGGGTTCATCGGGCCACGCTCTATCGTCGCAGCATGCGCCGAGCCGTCCAGTTAGCCAACCGACTGCCTCCGTCCGTGCGCAGGCTGCTCAAGCGGATCCCCGGTGCTGCCACAGCCAAGGACTCCCTCGCCGGGTACCCGAAGCTGGAACCTCCACGGACCGGCGAGCTCCGGCCCGTCGTGTACCTCCCCACATGGGCACGGTGGGACGATATGCGCCAACGGCCGCAGTTCATCGTGGAGGCATTCGCCGAGTACGGGCACGACGCATACTTCGTCGACCCCCGAGAGACGCACACTCGGAAGATCGGAAGGGTCACGATCGTCCCGACCCTCGAGGAAACCCCCCGCTCCGGCGTCATCCTGTACGTGCACTTCGCACCGCTGGTGTCCCTGTTCGAGCGCTACGAGGATGCCGTTGTGGTGTATGACATCCTCGACGACCTCACGATCTACGACGAAGACGAGGTCGGCATGCCCGAGCATCGACGTGTTCGATTCCACCATCCGGTCGCCATGGATCGTGCCGACGTAGTGATGGCATCCGCACCGGCACTGATCGACCAGCACCGGTCCGAGCGCAGCGACATCCTGTACGTCGAGAACGGAGTCGATCCGAAGGCCTTCGGTCGGCCCAGACCCCGGCCCTCCGACATGCCTGACGTCGATGGCCCGGTCGTGGGGTACCACGGCATGATCGCGCGATGGTTCGACTTCGACCTCGTCGGCGCCCTCGCGGGTCGGCTGGATGACGCGCAGATCGTGCTGGTCGGTCCTGTGGATCCGAGTGTCAGGGAGCACCTCACCGATCTCGAAGGGCTCGCCAACGTCCACTACCTCGGACCGCGGCCGAGCGACGAGATAGCGGCGTACGTCCATGCCTTCGATGTCGGCGTGGTCCCGTTCGTGGTCGACGACCTGACCCGCGCTGTGAGTCCGCTGAAGATGTACGAGTACATGGCAGCCGGTGTTCCCGTCGTTGCGACACCGCTACCCGTGTGTGAGGCCCATCCCCTCATCTCCACGGCCGACGACCCGCAAACCTTCGTCGGACTCGTGGCCGAAGCGCTCGATCGTTCCCATGACTCGGCATTCGTGGATGCGCTACGGCGATCGGCGCACGAAGCGAGCTGGTCCAACAGGATCGCACCGGTGATCGCCCGTCTCGATGAGCACTCGAAGCTGAGGGTTCCCGGGTGAGCCACATCGCGTTCGTCACGACCGAGCTCGCACCGTACGTGCGCGGGGGAGCAGGAGTGCTCGTCTCCGAGTTGCGGACCCTCCTCGAGCATGCGGGTCACCGAGTGTCGGTGGTCCTGGCTGCATCGACTGACGTCGCCGCCGGGACGGGCGACATCATCGTTGCTTCCGGGAACGATTCCGCTGGCTGGGACCTGGCGTTCATGGCCACATCCAAGGCTGCCGCGGAGGCGCTCTCCGAACTCCACGCACGGGATCCCGTCGATCTGATCGAGATCCAGGACTTCGATGGACTCGGTTTCTGGGCGCTCACCCACCGCTCCGACCTCGGGATCGCCAAGGTGCCGATCTCGGTCCGGTTCCACGGCCCTGTCGACCTCCAGACGGAAGCAGTTGGCACGTCGACTCCGGAGCTGGACGCAGTTGCAGCAATGGAACGGGAGGTGTTTGCGATGGCCGACCGCGTCGTCGCACCCTCGGCGGGCATCGCGGAGTTGGTGCGATCCCGGTATGGCGTGGATGCCGAGCGCGTCGTCGTCGGGCCACCGCCTGTCCGCGTTCTCCCGACGGATCGGCGATGGCATCAGGGTGGTTCCGAGATCCTCGTGATTGGACGGCTGGGCGAGGTCAAGGGATCCCACGACATGGTCGACGCGGCGATCCCGTGCCTCGTGGACCATCCCGGTGTCACCGTCTCGTTCGTCGGGTCCGACGGTTGGAGCGCCTCGGCAGCACGGCCGATGCGCGAATGGCTCCTGGCTCGCCTACCCGAATCGCTCCGTGACAGGGTCGGCTTCATCGACCATCTGGATGCCCACGAACTCGCTGAACGGATTGCAGCGAGCATGGTCGTCGTCGCACCGAGCAGGTTCGAGAGCTTCAACCTCGCAGTTCATGAGGCGAGGCTGCTCGGTGCGCCTGTCATCGCCCCGCGGATTGCGGCGTTCAACGGCGTGTTGGACGAGACCTCGGGTGCCATGGTCTACGACGGAACCGTTGCAGGCCTTGGCGAAGCCCTCGGGATGGCGGTGCGCCATCCCGAGATGCTGGCCGACCTCGCCAATCGCCCTCCACCAGAGGTTGGCGATCCCCTCGCTCCTTACGAGGGTTCCGGGGTCGATCCTTGGCATCTGCGGAGTCAAGGCGGTCTGGCGACTGCTGCGATCGCGAGGGTCGAGGAGGTTTGGCTCGAGCCCCGTCGCGCGGGACCGAAGGAGTCGCTCGGAAGGAGGCTGCTTCGCCACGTGCCCGACGGTGTGTTCCGAGGTCTCAAGAGCGTTGTCCCAAACAGTGTCAAGGACCGGCTCAGGGACACGACGGACTGGGGAGCGGAGGCCGATCGGAGGAAGTGGGAGGACCGCTTCGACAGGGCCACCGCAAGGGTCGCGGCGATGTCAGCCGACGAGACAGGCCCGACCGTGTCGGTCGTCATACCCTGCTACAACCAGGGAGCGTTCATCCGCGAGGCCCTGCTGTCCGTCTTCGAACAGACCGTCGGGGGGTTCGACGTCGTGATCGTCGATGATGGCTCCGATGATGGGACGACCACGCCGGTGCTGGCATCCCTGAACCTGCCACGCGTGAGCGTGATCCACCAGGAGAATCGGGGTCTCCCCGCGGCCCGAAACGCAGGGATTTCGCACAGTCGAGCCGATCTCGTCGTCACGCTCGACGCCGATGACCTCCTCGCTCCAACCTACTTGGAGGTACTCGGTGACGCGATCGCAGCGGACCCCGACGCCGCGTACGCCCATTGCTGGGCGGAGCTCTTCGGCGACACCCACATGATCTGGGCCACCCGCCCGTACAACCGGTACCAGCTGCTGCTATCCAACTCCGTCGTCGGCTGTGTTCTGCTCCGTAGGGATGCGTGGTCCTCGGTGGGGGGCTATGACGAGTCCATGCGATCAGGAAACGAGGACTGGGATCTGTGGATCAGGCTCATGGATGCGGGATACTCGGCCGTCCAGGTCCGGGAGCCGCTGTTCCGATACCGCAAGCACGGAGTTTCGATGAGTGTCGAGACCGAGTCGCGGTATGAGGAGGTCCTGCGCGACCGCACGCTCCGACACCCCGACATCTACCAACGGGATCGGATGAAGGCACTCAAGGCTGACGAATACCCGCTGCTGACGATGGTCGTCGACGACCAGAGCCAATCGGCTCCCATGAGCGGCATGGCGGACATCGAGTCCATTGCCATCGATGGCGGCACCATCGAGGACGCGATGGGGAACGTTCGCGGCAAGTACGTGGTGCGCCTGTCCCAGGGCTCGGAGGTCGATCCTCTCGGTCTGATCCGGATGTGTGAGCATCTCGAGGCGAACCCCGATCTCGGCGCAGTCGCTACCGCTTCGGTCGATCCGGTCGTCGTGACGAGAACGTGGTCCATATTCGACCCCGACGGACCGGACCGCGTCGAGACGATGAGTATCTTCGGCACGTCCCCAGCGCGCATCGATCCCGGGGCCTACCCCGACCCAGCATGGTTGGTGCCTCAGACGATCAACGGTGTCCCGGTTCTCCGCCAACGTCCTGAAGAGGCCGGCCTGATACCGGACTGGGTTCCGTCATGAGTGGAGTTACCTCGATGGCGCGGAAGGCGATCCGGCCACTCATCCCCGATTCTCTGATGGCGCGATACCGCCGTCACCAACATTCACGGGCCGTCAGGACCAACGTGGACATCTACGTTCGTGATGGGTGGGCAGGGAGGCGGTGGCGTGCGTTCACGCCCGACACGTACCGGGTTGTTTCTGCGATCCCGGTCACGACGCCGAGCCATGACGCGGTCCTGATCGGTGAGCCGAATCCCGACCTCGAGCCCTACCTCGGGTTCCTCGGATGCGAGGTGGTGGCGCTCGGTCGTGTGAACAGGCCGTCGATGCGCTCGATGCGGATCACCGAGCCGGTGATCCGACCCCGATCCATCCTCACGACGAGGGCGATTCTCGAGGAAGCCGGGGTCGCGGACATGACCGACCCACCAACGGTCCTTCGTGTCCTCGGCGACGCAGGCGCTCGAATCGGACTCCTTCCGGAAGTGGTCGATGAATGCGTCGCCGCCGACCTTCCTCCCATCGATCACGATGCTGTCGTGGTCATGGCCGCGGTCCCGTTGCACGACATCGGCGGTGGAAGCCGAGCAGCCCAGATAGCGTTCGAGCTCGTCCGACGGGGATATCACGTAACCTACGTGTACCAGTTTCCCTCGTCTGAAGGGGTCGACCTCGGCCTCAGGTACCCGCATCGACGCCTCGAGGAGCATCATCTCGAGGCATTCGACGTCGAGTCGGTCATCGACAGGGCGAGCGACGGCACGGTGATCGTGGAGGCGCCGATCGGGGAGTTCATCCCGTCGATCGAACGTCTCAAGGCGTCGGGCTGGACCGTGCTCTACGACGTGATCGACGACTGGACCGATGAGGCCCTCGGAGGCATGTGGTACGCCCCAGTTTTCGAGCAGCGCATCGTCGACCTTGCGGATGGGTTCTCCGCGTCGGCACCGGACCTCCGCACGCGGATCGCCGGTTTCGGCCATGAAGCCGTGTTGGCTCCCAACGCCGTGAATGTGGTCGTGTTCGGCCGACCGTCCGATGGCACCAGACCCTTGGACCTCCCCGACGGCCCGTTGATGGGTTACCACGGATCGCTGTACGGGGATTGGTTCGACTGGGGTGCCCTGAGGCGGGTCGCGGAGGCCTTCACCGACCACACGGTGGTGGTGATCGGCGACAACCGGGGGGTTCCGACCGATCTTCCAGGGAACATCGTGTTCCTCGGTCTCAAGGCACAGGGTGACCTAGCCGCCTACCTTCGGCACTTCGAGGTCGGTCTCGTCCCGTTCACCATCACCGACGTCACCCACGCCGTATCCCCGCTGAAGGTGTACGAGTACCTCGCATGTGGCGTGCCTGTGGCCGCCCCACCCCTGCGTGCGCTCGAAGGTGTCGCGGGTGTCTCGACCGACGCGGATCTCACGACCGCCGTTCGCGAGGCGCTGGCGGGTCCGAGGCCAGACGCGCGGGATGCGTTGGATGCACACTCGTGGGGAGCCCGCCTTGCGGTGATGATGGAGGCCGTTGGGCGGGATCTCGCGGAACCGGTCGAAGACGGGATCAGGGTGCTACGGAAGGCACCGGTACGCTACGCGAGGAGGGATCGGTGGGTTCGGGACCTGCCGGGCACGGCGATCAATCCGAACGGCCCGTGAACTCCCGCCAGGCCGTCCGAGCGGCGACGTCGACCTCGTCGAGCTTCACATTTGCGAGCTCGACCGCGCGATCCCTGTTCTCCAGCAAGTGCGCGGCGGCCGCAGCGATCGCGTTCGGATCGTCGATGCGGTCGACGGTCGTCAGCTGCCACAGATCATCATGGGCAGCGAAGAGGTCAGATGTCCGCGACATGAGGCATGGAACGCCGAGCCGATAGGACTCCATCGGCATCATCGGGTGGCACTCTGAGAGGGTCACGTTGAGGTTGATGTCCATCGACGCCATGAGGGGGAGGAAGTCATCGCGCCCGAGTTCGCCATGGACCACGAAATCGCCACTCGCCAGGTAGGGAACGTTCGGGTCGGCCATCACATGCGGTGTCCAGCCGAGGGTCCCGGCCGCCAGGACCTGCGTCGTCACGTTCTTGCGCCACATGGGAAAGAGGAACACCCCTGCGTGGACGCCACCCCCGTGTGGCCTGGCGACGACGCCGCTCACTTCGGGCACCCGGTTCGGCACGTGGTCGACGGTGTGGCCGAGCGACGCATATGCCTCATGCAACCCCGCCTTGACCGTCCCGAAACGAGTGAGGACTCCTTCTCGCAGGAGCCTGAGGGCCCCAGCGACCGCCTCCGCCTCACCTGCATCGACTCCGTGCTGTGTCGGTGCCGAGTGACTGACCGCGCGAACGTCCATGCCCCGGTTATGGGCTGCCCGCGCGAAGGGTTCCGATCCGGGAGGCCAACCCTGGATGACGATCGTCACGACCTGGGCATCGCGGATCTCATCGATTCGCGGTATCAGCGTGGTGAGGTCCGGCACGTCGAGTATCGGGTCGCCGAACGCGATCGCCGAGGCGCGCACGCCCCTCCACAGTGGGTGGCACACTTGGAGCACGCCGTCTGCCACACGCGGAATGGGTGGTGCCGTGTCGGCAACGGTCGAATCGCGGCGCCGTGTGAACCTGGTCATCGCGTGCGGGCGACGAGGCGTCGGATCGCCTCGACGATTCGGTCAGGGGATGACGAATCGCCATACGGGCTCGGGAGATCGATCAGCTCGCTCCGTCGGACGTCTGCTCCTGCAAGTTCGTCGGTGAGCAGCTCGCCGAGGTGCGGTCCGGGCTCCACTCTCCGCACGAACGTCCCCTCCACCTCCTGGCGCTCGGTGGACCTCCGCACGACGACCGAGGGACGCTTGAACACCGACACCTCCTCCTGCACGCCTCCCGAATCGGACACGATCAGCTTCGACGCAGCGCCGAGCCCGATGAAGTCGCGGTAGCCGATGGGGTCGACGATCGTGATCCTCTCCGCGAGGTCGTGAAGGCCGAAGGACTCGATGCGGGCCTGCGTCCTCGGATGCAGTGGCAGCAACACCGGTGCATCGAGGTCGCCGAGCGCCTCGAGGATGAAGGTGAGGGTGTCGGCGCCGTCCACGTTCTCGGGACGGTGGAAGGTGGAGAGGACGAATCCGTCCACGTCGAGGCCGTAGCTCTCCGCCAGCGCCTTCCTTTCGGCATCGGAGGGCAGGAGCCGTTCCACCGCTTCGACGATGGGATTGCCCGTCAGGGCGACCCTGTCTCCAACGATGCCTTCGTTTGCGAGGTTCTCCACGTTGCGAGATGTGGCGGCAAGGCACAGGTCGCTCAGGTGGTCCGCGATCACACGGTTGTGCTCCTCGGGCATTCGCCGATCGAAGGATCGCAGGCCGGCCTCGACGTGCGCGATCGGGATCTCATTCGCGTTTGCTGCGAGCGCTCCCGCGGTGACCGCATTCGTGTCGCCCTGGACGACGACAGCTGATGGCCGGATCTCCCTGAAGAGGGTGTCGAGCTGGCTCGTCGCCATGCCGATCTGGGCTCCCCTCGTCTGCCCGCCGACGCCGACGGTCGTGTCGGGGTTGCGCATCCCGAACTCGGTGAAGAAGCTCGAGGAGAGGTTGTCATCGAAGTGCTGTCCGGTGTGGATCACGTGCGCCGCATCACCTAGGAGCTCGACGATGCGGGCGAGCTTGATGATCTCTGGGCGCGTACCGAGGACGACCGCTACTGGTCCGCTGGGGTTCGGTCCTGTCATCTGGTGCTCGGCTCCGCTGGCTACGCTGCGCGGCATGTTACGAGTCCTCCTCTGGTTGGGTCAGTTTGTCGTCGTCGCGCCAAGCGTGTACGAGGCACTCGTGAGCCTGTTCGGACTACGAACCCCCGCAGAATCGGTTGGGGGTGCTGCCGCCACGCCGATCCGGGTGGTCGTTCCAGCACACGACGAGGAAGACGTGATCGAGGGGATCGCCGCCGACCTCGCCGCCCAGGACTATCCGAGCGACCTCCTGGAGGCCTGGGTGATCGCCGACCGATCCTCTGATGACACAGCCCGCCTCGCCTCCGCGCATGTCTCGGTCGCCGAGCGGTCGGACGGAGCAGGCGGGAAGGGGGCTGCCATCTCATGGTTCCTGACCCAGCACCCGCTACGCGTTGGCGAGGCACTCGTCGTCCTTGACTCCGACAACCGGATCGACACGACCTTCATCCGCTCGATCGCGGCAGCCCTCGAATCGGGGCATCACGCAGTCCAGGCATATCTCGACGTCTCGAACCCGGATGCTTCGGTCCTCACGATGGCGAACGCATTGACGTATTGGGCCTCGAACCGATCGGTTCAGCTCGCCCGTTCGAACATCGGATGGTCGTGTGACCTCGGCGGGACGGGTATGGCGGTGTCATCAGAGGCGCTGGCCGCGGTCGGAGGGTTCGAAGACGACCTCACCGACGACCTCGCCCTCAATGTGCGACTCAACCTCGCCGGCTACCGCACCCATTGGCTGCACCACGTCCACGTCCGCGACGAGAAGCCGACCGCCGCCGATGATGCCGTCCTCCAGCGCGCTCGCTGGGTCAGGGGCAAGCGCGACGTGCAGCGCCGCCATGGGGGAGAGCTCTTCCGTACCGCTTTGCTGCAGAGAAAGCCAGCGCTCCTCGACCTCGGCTTCCGGCTCTACAACCCGGGTCGGTCCTTCCTCGCACTCGCGCTCATCGGCCTCGCCGTGGTCGCTGCGGTCTTCCCGGACCTCGGACTGTGGTCGGCATGGATACTGGGTGCGATCGCCGCCTTCGTCGTCCTGCTACCGGTCGCCTTCCTTGCGATCGATGGGATTCCCGGTCGGTACCTGATCCGGTATCCGTATGTGGTCGTCATCGGGCTGCTGTGGCTTCCGATCCGTGTCGCCAGCAGGCTGACCCGCTCCTGGAGGCGTACGCCCCACAGGGGATGATCCCCTGCCAAGGTCGGGGGCGATGATCGCACGAGCGGGATCGGCGACCAGGATCCACAAGGGGAGCGTGGCCAGGCTGATGAGATACAGCCCGTAGGCGTATCGGAACTCGTGCGCAGGCGACGTGGCGGCGACGTTCACGAGATGGATCACGAAGAAGGCGCCGATCCATCTGAGCGGTCGCAGGCCGCGGCGTGACCAGACGGCGACGGTCGTGGCGAGGCCCATGAGGATGACGAGGGCGGGTCGCCAAGTGAGCCATTCGATCTCGGACTGTTCGGCTGCCTTGTACATCGCGAGGGTCAGGTCGTACGCCCGATCCGATATCGGGTCCCGTGCGAGGCCGAGCGTGTTCGGCCAGATGTCGAACGGCGGACGGTGAACGTACGTGTCCGTCCGGTTGACGGGGGACAAGAGGTACTCCGCGGCGCACCAGCGGTGGCCGAGTACCGTCGGGAAGGACCCGATGCCGGTGCGGATGATGAGGCCCCTGTACGCGGACGCGTTGTCCCGGATCTCCTGATTGTCGTACTCGGGGTGGAAGAGGAGGGGGGTCGAGTCTCCGCATGCGTAATAGGCCTCGAAGATGCGCAGTGGTGCGACTGCCGTGACCAGTACCAGATCGGCGGGGGAAAGATCGCCTCGGTCGTTGACGACCACCGAGGCGACGTCCGGCATGAAGACCTGTGCCGGTTCGATGGGTGCATCGGTCACGGGGAGAACCGTGATCAGCACGACCGGAAGGGCAACACCGACGGCTACAACAGCGGCGAACATCGTGGCGACTCCCCTCCACAGGGACCAGAACGCGACCGCCAGGGCAACGGCGAACAGGGCCACCGTGAGCCGCCCGTTCTCCCGCAGCGCCCATACGAGGCCCAGTGCGACTCCGAGTCGACCGGGTCCCCACAATCCGGTCCAGAAGGCTTGCTTGTCGCGCGCCATGAGGAGCAGTTCGGTGACGACCCAGAGCATCGCGAGCGAGAAGGGCACGTCCTTCCACATCGTCACGGTGACCGCACCCGTCATCGGCAGGACGGCGATGATCCAGGTGACCCCGACCGCTACAGGGAGGCGGACGCCGATCTGGACCAGCCGCCTCGCGACGACGGCCAGGAGCACGGTGGTGATCGCCACCTGGGCAAGGGTCACCGATGCGGGTGAGGCCCACACGAGCGATGCCAGCCAGAGGAGCGTCGTGTGGACGATCGGGTGTGTATTGATGAAGTCGAAGGTCAGGGCCTGATTCCACTGATCGACGGAATCGCTGCTCATGATCGCCGGTGCCCATCCTGCCCACCAGATGAGCAGCGGCACGATGGTCAGCGAGCCAAGCACGGAGGCCCGCAACTCAGTCGCGGGCGAAGTGGGTCGCACACGGGTCATGGTTCGACCGCAGGTAGTGCCTCTGATTCCGATCCGGCTCGGCTGGGTTGCATGAATCGATCCAGCCATCGCCGCAGCCGAGGAGCTCGATCGATGGCGTCGTCACCTGCCTCGGAAAGGCGTACGGTGCCTGTCGAGGGATAGGGGAGTGAGCGAACAGCATGGCCCAATCGCCAGACGGCGGCAGACGACGCCCGCGGATCCCGAGTCAGTTCGGAGAGGTGGGAGCCGATGTCCTGCAGCCATGGCCTTCGATCCTCCATACCCACCGTCGTGCCCTCGGATCTCATCGACACGTTCGCGATCTGCTCGGAGGTCGTCGCGACGGTCACGTCCGGCGCAGTCAGCGCGAGCAGCTGAAGCGCATAGTCTTCTCCCAGGTCATGGATAAGGGGTGTTGCCGCTAGGCGTTTCATGAGTGCCTCGCGTGGGAAGATGAGGGCGCAATTTGGCAGGTGGTTCCAGCCGGTGAACGCGCGAAACCACTCGTCCGGTAGGTAGGTCCGGATCGATGTACGAGCATCAACGTTGTCACCGACCCACTCTTCTTCGAAAGCAGTCACGGCGCCGATGATGAGTGGACGGTCATTCGCATGGACACAGGACGTGATTGCCGTGAGCGAACCAGGCGAAACCCAATCGTCGTCATCGACGAACCACACATAGTCCGTCGCCGCGGCATTCAAGCCCGCAAGCAGTGTCGCGGTGCGCAGCGGGAGATCGACCGGTGAGCTCGTCACGGAGCGCACTCTGGCTGACGAGCCGATACCCAAGGCCTCCAGGTGGTGGTCGATCGTCATCTCAGATTGGTCTGATGCGACGATTACGTCTGCAACTCCGCGGAAGCGACCCTGCTCGGCAATGATCTCACTCAGCCCTCGGCGGAGAAGCGAGGGACGTTGGCATGTCGTGCGCACAATGATCGTGATTGATGGATCACGTCGTACTGCTTCGAGGTTGATGAAGTCGTGCGGCATGGGCGTCGGGGAACTGGTCGGTGTGAGCGGTTCGGGGGCGGAGAAGCGGAGTCGATGCGTGATGTAGACCGGAATGCCGCAACGAATCAGCTCTTCGACGAACTGACCATAGCTGGACGTACCTGACGAAAGGTCGGACCACGCGACGGCTCCTGTGTTGATGACCATGAGTGCAGGCTCGGCGACGGCGGCGATCCGCAGTGGTCGTGGTGCTGGATCTGTCGGATCATCGAGGTAGTTGCCCGTGTCCCACCTGGTTCCCGTGATATCGAGTCCGTCGCTGGCGATCGCGAGCCACCGGATTGGCTGAAGTCCCGGGTCACGCAGCGCATCGGCCACCTCCGCTTCGACCCTGTGGTGGAGGATCACACCCGGCCGGACGACGAGAACTCTCCCTGCTGTAGCAGAGGCCGCACGAATGGCCTCTTCCACATCCGGCCACCGATCGCCTGCAGGAATGGGAGATAGCGAAACATCTCCCTTGGCGTCGTCATCGATCCGAAAGACACGGAACAAATCCGGTTCGAAGGTGAGCATCTGACGATCGTAGCTGTCAGCCATGCTTCCTCAGCTGCTTCACGACGGGTAGGCGCTGATCGAGTGACACGCGTCACTCTGGATTGCACGATGGCTGCAATTGATGCCGCCATTGACGGTGTGGTCGTCTGGGTCCGGATAGGGCGGTCGTCTGTGCCACGTGGGTAGAGTTCCCGAGATGTGAGCAGTACTCGGCTGCTCCATGACTGGCTTGGTCGTGAAGCGATGACTGTGACTTCTCAGGTTTATGACTCCGCGGAGGTGCATCGCCCGTTTCTCGATGAAGCGCACACGTTGTGGACCCGTCGGTCCCTGATTCGCCTGTTGGTAGCGCGGGAACTCACGGTCAGGTACAAGCGATCGGTCCTTGGCGTCTGGTGGACCCTTCTGAATCCGATGCTGACGGCTGCGGTCATGTGGCTTGTCTTCTCCCAGCTGTTCACGCGGATCTCTGAGGATGTTCCGTTCATCGTCTATCTGCTGTCGGGGATATTGCTGATTCAGACGTTCTTCTCGCAGGGTGTGCTGGCTGCCGGGAACTCATTGATCGCGAGCAAGTCGATTCTCTCCAAGATCCGCGTGCCGGGCGAGGTCTTCGCCTTCACCTCGGCGGTAGCAGCGCTTGTGAACTTCGGCCTCGGCATGGTGGTCCTGCTACTCGTGATGGTTCTCACGGGCACGGCGATCCCGTGGACGATCGTTCTGGTGCCGCTTCCCGCACTTGCCATGCTCCTGCTGGTCACCGGGGTAGGCATGATCATCGCCTCCGCCGCCGTGCACTTCTATGACACCATCGACTTCGTCCGCATCCTCATCCAGTTGGCCATTTGGCTCGTGCCGACGTTCTATCCCATCGAGATGATCCCGGAGCAATACCAGTTCATCGTGAAGATCAACCCGCTCTACTCCTACTTGGAGGTGTTCCGCGGCTTCCTCTACCGCGGCGACTTCGCTCCAGCCTGGAACTTCGCCATGATGGGCCTCTCCGCAGTCGTGTTCGTCGCCGTTGGTGTATGGGTCTTCTCCAGGAGTTGGCGAGCGATGGTGGTGAAGCTATGAGTGAGGCCGTACCGTCCATTGAGGTTCGGGACGTCTCCCTGGCCTACCAATTGGCCAGGCATCGCGCGGGCACCGCGAAGGAGTACGTCATCAGCATGCTGAAGCGACAGGTCGTCTACGAGGATCTGTGGGCGCTGAACGATGTCTCGTTCACGGTCGATCCTGGTGAGATCGTCGGCGTCATTGGTGCGAATGGGGCTGGCAAGAGCACGCTGATGAAGGTGCTTGCTGGCGTGCTGAGACCTACCCGGGGGAGGGTCATCGTTCGAGGCCGATTGTCGCCGATGATCGAGCTCAGCGGTGGAATGAACATGGAACAAACCGGCCGCGAGAACATCATCCTGAACGGGACACTGCTGGGACGTGAGGCACGGGAGATGGAAGAGAGAGTTGTGCCGCTTGCCGAGTGGGCTGGCCTGTTGGACTTCATCGACGTCCCGATGCGCGGATACTCCACCGGTATGGTCGCGCGTCTCGGATTCGCTGTCGCGACGGATGTGAAGCCGGATGTCCTCCTCATTGATGAAGTCCTTTCCGTCGGGGACGAGGCCTTTCGCACCAAGTCGCTCGACCGCATCCAGTTCCTCATGGACGGGGGGACATCTGTCGTGATGGTTTCCCATTCGCTATCGATGATCGAGAACCTGTGTGAGCGCGCGATGTGGTTCGACCGGGGGTACGTGAAGGCCGCCGGTGCTGCCAAAGAGGTCATCACCGCGTACCGGTCATCCTTGTGACGCATGTCGATTCAGCCCACGGTTGAGGCGACGCCGATTGCTGGCTTGGCCGTGATCACCCCGTTCTGTCATCGCGACGAGCGCGGGTGGTTCGTCGAGGTGTACAACCGCGACCGGTATGAGGAGGTTCTCGGGGGTCGGCATGAGTTCATGCAGGACAACGTGTCCGTTTCCCGCCGGGGGGTGCTACGTGGCTTGCACTACCAACTACCGCCAAGTCCGCAGGGCAAGCTCGTCAGGGTGAGCACGGGTGAGGTGTTCGACGTCGCCGTTGACATCCGCCGGTCGTCACCGACGTTTGGCCAGTGGTACGGGTCGATTCTCAGTGCCGCCAATCTTCGTCAGCTGTGGATTCCCGAGGGATTTGCACACGGCTACATTGCACTTACCGACGAGGCTGAGCTGGTCTACAAGACGACTGGTCACTACGATCTGGCGGCCGAGCGATCGATCAAGTGGGATGACCCGGCGATCGGGATCACATGGCCCATCAACGGTGAAGACCCACTCGTGTCGCCGAGGGATGCCGCTGCGCCCCTCCTCGCCGATGCCGAGGTCTTCGACTGAGGCGACACAGGGAGCACACATGGCTCGCAAGTATCTCGTGACCGGAGGGGCGGGGTTCATCGGCTCGAACTTCATTCGGCGGGTGCTCTCCTGTGAGCCGGAGGCCACCGTCACGAACCTCGACACCATGACGTATGCGGGCGTTCCTGCGACAGTGGTCGAACTCGACCGGCTCGGGCGGCACACGCTCGTGAAGGGCGACATACGCGACGCGGGCGTTGTGGACGAGGTGATTCCGGGCCACGACGTGATCGTCCACTTCGCAGCGGAGAGCCACGTGGACCGATCGATCGCGGGACCCACCGTGTTCCTGGAGACCAACGTGGTGGGGACCGGCGTCCTCCTCGAGGCCGCCCGGCGTCACGCGATCCCGAGGTTCATCCATGTGTCCACGGACGAAGTCTACGGATCGGTCGCCGAGGGGTTTCCAGACGAATCGGCCTTTCTCCAACCGTCCTCGCCGTACTCGTCGTCGAAGGCCGGATCGGACCTCCTCGCGTTGTCGTACCACACGACCTTCGGGTACGACGTCTTGGTCACTCGGTGCACGAACAACTACGGTCCGTACCAGTTTCCGGAGAAGGTGATCCCCCTGTTTGTGACGAACCTGCTGGATGGATGCAACGTGCCCCTGTATGGGGACGGCCGCAACGAACGGGACTGGCTCTATGTCGACGACCATACGGCTGCCCTTCACCTGCTGGTCGATGAGGGGGATCCTGGCGAGATCTACAACATCGGAGCCAATGCCCAACTCTCCAACCTGGACCTGACCCTCCGAATCCTCGCGGCGATGGGGGAGGGTGCAGACCGGATCGACAACGTCGAGGACCGGCTCGGTCACGATGTGCGATATGCGGTCGACTCCTCGAAGATCCGTGCCCTCGGCTGGAAGCCCCAGCACGATTTCGACACGCATCTCGCAGCGACCATCGACTGGTACCGGTCCCGCAGGGATTGGTGGGAACCACTGAAGGCGCGACCATGAAGGGGATCGTCCTGGCCGGAGGCGCCGGATCGCGGCTCGACCCGATGACGCGAGTAGCGAGCAAGCAGCTTCAACCGGTATACGACAAGCCGATGATCTACTACCCACTCGCCACATTGATGGATGCAGGAATACGCGAGATTCTCCTGATATCGACGCATACCGACGTCCCCAGATTCGAGTCGCTCCTCCAGAACGGTACCCAGTGGGGAATATCGATCGAGTATGCGGTCCAGGATGAACCGAGGGGCATCGCCGAGGCCTTCGTCATCGGCGAGGCCTTCATCGGTGACGATGAGGTCGCTCTCATCCTCGGTGACAACATCTTCTACGGCGACCTCGGGCTCGCCGAGTTGACGTCCTCATTCGAATCCGGGGCTGTCGTCTTCGCCTATCCGGTCAAGGATCCGCAGCGATACGGCGTCGTGGAGCTCGACGGTGACGTCGTCATCTCCCTCGAGGAGAAGCCGCAGCGTCCGCGCTCACATCTCGCCGTTCCCGGCCTGTACCTCTTCGACAACCACGTCGCATCCCTCGCACGAGGCCTGGTGCCATCGGCTCGTGGGGAGCTGGAGATCACCGACCTCATCCGTGCATACATGGACCGAGGTCAGCTTCGCGCCAAGCGGCTCGAGCGAGGCATCGCATGGCTCGACTCCGGCACACACGACTCGTTGCTCGAGGCTGCCAACTTCATAGCAACGATCGAGCACCGGCAGGGTTTCAAGATCGCATGCCTTGAGGAGATCGCGTTCAAACAGGGATACCTCACCGCAGTCCAGCTCGGGGACCTCGTCGAGTCGATGCCGAAGAGCGGTTATCGCGACTATGTCGAGGCGGTTCTCGTGGAGGGGATCGGCTGAGCGTGATCGTCGTGACCGGAGCTTCCGGCCAGCTCGGGCACGCGTTCTCGAAGCTGCTCGGCGACAGTGCGATCCTCCTCGATCGGGCATCGCTCGACCTCACCCACCCGCACCGGATCACGCAGGTGGTCGAGGACGTGCGTCCTGCAGTTCTCATCAACTGTGCCGCATATACGGCCGTCGATCGTGCCGAGAGCGAGCCCGAGGTTGCCAGGCAGGTCAATACGGATGCGGTTGCCGTAATGGCGCGCGCATGCCGGATCGTCGGATCCCGCTTCGTCACCTTCTCGACCGATTACGTGTTCGACGGGACAAAGTCACGCGGATACGTAGAGAGCGACGACACGGCACCCATCAACGTCTACGGAGACACGAAGCGCGACGGCGAGGTCCTCGCCCTCGAGGCCGATTCCCAGGCCCTCGTCGTCCGGACGTCCTGGGTGATGTCGGGAACGCACCGGAGCTTCGCATCGGTGATGCTCGACTTGATCGGGCGCGGTGACGTGACTGTGATCGATGACCAGCGCGGCCGTCCCACGTTCGTCGACGACCTCGCTGGCGCAACGATGGCTGCCATCGATGCAGGCGTTCACGGCATTCTCCACCTGACGAACGCCGGCGAGGCGAGCTGGTTCGAGATTGCACGTGAGATCGCAGAGCATGGCGGACCTGGACACTGATCGAGTACATCCGTGCTCGACATCGGACTATCCGACAGCGGCGAAACGTCCGGCGAACTCGGTTCTCGATTCAGAGCGACGTGACGACCTCGGCCTTGCCCCGCTTCCCGATTATCGGGAGGCCCTCTCACGTGCGATCGCCCTTCTCCAAGCCTCTCGCTGACGAGTTCTGGCCGATCCGTCCGGGTTCCTGACTAGTCAGACCGGACGCGTCGCGTTCGTTCTTGTGCGACCCCGAGGCGTCCATATACTTCGAGGCAGGCGGACTTAGGAAGGGACCATGCAGAAGCGCGATCGCAACGCGGCCGCTGCCGGCATCGATGCGGCTTCGGAGCACAAGGCGCAGTTGCGTGCGGTGCCGGAAGTCCACGCCCCCGGCGTGTACGAGCGATTCGTCAAGCCCTTCATAGACCGGACGGCGGGAATCCTCCTGAGCATCATCACCCTCCCAATCGTGCTCATCATCGTTCCCCTGATCTGGTGGCAGATGGGAAGGCCAGCCATTTTCCGGCAGGAACGCATCGGCCGGTTTGGCGTTCCCTTCACCGTCTACAAGTTCCGGACGATGAACCAGGATCGTCGAATGGCTGCCGCTCCAATTGACGGCAGCGATCGGCGCGTGAACCACAAGTCGGCAAACGACCCGCGTCACACGGGCCTTGGTCGGTTCCTTCGAAAGTGGAGCCTCGACGAGATCCCGCAGTTCTGGAATGTCGCGCTCGGGCACATGAGTCTCATCGGTCCTCGACCCGAGCTGCCCAACATCGTCGAGCGCTACGAGCCGTGGCAGCATCGCCGGCACGAGGTCAAGCCGGGCCTGACGGGACTGTGGCAGGTCTCTGCACGAGGCGACGTCCCGATGCACGAGGCAACCGAAATCGACATCGCGTATGTCGACAGCATCAGCCTCTCTACAGACTTCGGGATCGTCGTGCGAACGCCGTCGGCGATGCTGGGTTCGAACAAAGGTCATTGACGGTCCATTGGGCCGTCGTGGTGGACAGGAAGACCAAGGAGTAGTCGTGAAACTGTTGTTGATTGGGGCTGGAGGATTCATCGGCTCGAACCTCGTCGATCATCTGATCGAACGGGGTGAGCATGAGGTGGTGGGCGTCGACAAGACGGCCGACAAGCTTGAGGGCATAGAGGGCCCCAACTTCACCTACATCGACATGGACATCACAGAGAGCCATGACGACGTCGAGGAGCTCATCAAGCAGAGTGATGTGGTCGTCGACCTCATCGCATACGCGAACCCGAGTATCTACGTGGCTGCACCGCTCGATGTGGTGAAGTTGAACTTCTTCGAGAACATGGCGATCACCCAGATGTGCATCGACCATGGCAAGCGCCTGATCCAGTATTCGACGTCAGAGGTGTATGGCAAGTCCGGACGCGATGGCGCATACAACGAGGAGACGTCGGATCTGATCATGGGACCGACAACGAAGCAGCGGTGGATCTACGCCACTGGCAAGCAGTTCCTCGAGCGGATCCTCCATGCCCACGGGCTACGCGGCGACCTTGAATACACCATCATCCGTCCGTTCAACTTCGTGGGTCCCAGGTTCGACTATCTGGTCGAGGCAGGCACCTTGGGTGGACCGCGGGTCTTTGCCCACTTCATGTCGGCATTGATCACGGGTGGCCCCATGTACCTTGTCGATGGCGGGAACCAGCGCCGGAGCTTCACGCACATCGATGACGCAGCTGATGCGTTCTCGATCATCATCGACGATCCACGCACCACCAATCAGATCTACAACGTGGGCAACCCGACGACGGACACGTCCATCCGCGAACTGGCTCTCTACATGAAGGCCATGTACACCGAGCTCACCGGTAGACCGGCCGAGAATGAGATCATCGAGATCTCGGGTGAGGAGTTCTACGGCAAGGGTTATGAAGACATGGACAGGGTTCCGCCGGACATCACCAAGCTCCAGGAGCTCGGCTGGAACCCGACGCGGGACATGCGAACGACGTTTGAGGATGCCATGAGGTACAACCTCGATCCTGCCGTCCACGGAAGCATTCTCGGTTGATCGGGCGTGCCGAGCGCACGAACGATGGACATATGGTCGACACGCACAACTCGCCTGGTCCGGGCGATGACCGGTTCTCAACGGTGGCATCCTCTGCCAGCGTCTTGAGCCGACCCTCGGTCGCTCCATCGGCCAAGCGATGCTCCAAGTTTGGGTGTCGCGGATGAACGTTGAAGTGGAGAACCCACAGTCTCCAAGGGGGACGATGAGGTGACGATGGAGCTTCCAGAGAAGTCCCCAGTGGTCGGCACGTGGATCTCGATGACGTCGTACGACGAAGTCATCGAGGTGGTGAGTTCCCGTCGACCCGACCGGGCACTCTCGATCGCGGTGTGCAACGTCCATTCCGTGATGTCGGCAAGGCGCGATCCCGTCCTGCGAGCCGCGCTCGACGCGACGGCCGTCTCGACTCCGGATGGCGTTCCGCTCGTGTGGACCCTCCGACGTACCGCGAATCCGGACCAGACAAGGGTCTATGGCCCTGACCTGATGCGCCGGGCCCTCATGGAATCTGCAGAGCGAGGTTGGAGCCACTACCTCTACGGAAGCACGCCTGAGACCCTGGAACGGCTTGTGGAGTCGATATCGGACATCGCCCCAGAGGCCGAGGTCGTCGGTATGTACTCCCCGCCTTTCGCCCCGCCAACTCCTGAGCAGGACGCGGCGGACATCGAGAGGATCCGCGCCAGCGGTGCCGACATCGTCTGGGTGGGTCTCGGCATGCCGAAGCAGGAGCTGTGGATGAACCGGGTGTCAGCGGAGCTACCCGGCATGGCGCTCATCGGCGTGGGAGCGGCGTTCGACTTCATCGCAGGGACCGTCGAGGAAGCGCCGGCGTGGATGATGCGCTCGGGGCTCGAGTGGCTGTATCGCCTCAGCAGGGAGCCCCGAAGGCTCTGGAGGCGCTACATCTTGAACAATCCCATGTTCATGGTGCTCGTCACGAGGCAACTCTTGGCACAGAGGATCGGAAGAGTGCGAAAACCGGCCGACAGGACGGGCCATGACGGGGCCTAGCATTGCTTGGGCGAATACCCGTCCTTGACGGACGTCTATCACAGGTCGACGATGGGTATGCGAAGTGTTCTTGCGAACCTCTGGGGGAGCAGAGACCACCAAAAGTAGTTGATCAGTTGCAATCTGTGGTTGCACCGCCTACAATGGCACTCGGGCAAGGGGCTGGTACCCGAGCGGAGCAATGGAAGGCATCTTGGGGGAACACATGGTCGACGAGCGCGGAATAGCCGTCGTAGGTAGCGGATACGTCGGTACCGTCATGGCAGCGTGCCTGGCCGATCTCGGTCATCGCGTCATCGGTGTCGAGATCAACACCGACAAGCTCCTCTCCCTGAACGGGGGAACAGCCCCATTCTTCGAGGTTGGGCTCGACGAACGTCTCGAATCGGGGCTGCGTCAGGGTCTGCTGGAGTTCACGAATGACTACCAGTACGCCATGGACAACACCGAGATCGTGTTCCTGTGCGTCGACACACCTCCGGGAACCAACGGGCACCCGGACATGACCTCCGTGGCCTCCGCCGCCCGGTCGATCGGCGCCGCCCTTCGCGATCCGCACATCATCGTCACCAAGAGCACCGTGCCCGTCGGAAGCGGCAACTGGCTCGAGGCGACCATCCAGGCGGAGCTCCCGGACGGTGTCGATCCGAGCGTTCTCACCGTTGTCAGCAACCCCGAGTTCCTTCGCGAGGGTTCGGCTGTCGAGGACTTCCTGCATCCCGAACGGGTCGTCGTAGGTGGCGACTCTCCCGTGGCGGTCGAGAAGGTCGCACACGTGTACGACAAGATCCTCAGCCAATCGTTCGAGGGGGGCGACCCGACAGGGAAGCCAGCGCTCATCAAGACCAGCAGGGCGACCGCCGAGACCATCAAGTATGCCGCGAATGCGTTCCTCGCGACCAAGATCAGCTTCATCAACGAGATAGCGAACATCTGCGAGTGGCTCGACGCAGATGTCTCAGAGGTCGCTTACGCGATCGGGCTCGACTCGCGGATCGGCCCCAAGTTCCTCAACGCAGGTGTTGGATGGGGTGGATCCTGCTTCGGCAAGGACACGTCGGCGCTGGCTTCCATGGCGAGGGAGCAGGGCATCGAGCCTCTGATCCTCGATGCGGTCCGCAGGGTCAACATGAACCAGCGGCACATGATCGTCCGCAAGCTCCAGAACCACCTCCGTCCCCTCCGGGGTCGCCGTGTCGCCCTGCTCGGCCTGGCGTTCAAGCCCGGTACCGACGATCTGCGCGACGCTCCGGCGATCACTATCGCCAAGTCGCTCGAGGAGAAGGGCGTCATGCTTCGGGCATGTGACCCCCTGGTGAGCGAGGTCCCGGAGCTTCCCGAGTTGAAGGTCTTCTCCAATCCCTTCGATGCGATCTGTGACGCCGATGCGATCGTGCTCGTCACCGATTGGCCGGAGTTCACCTCAATCGATCTTTCCAAGGTCGCGGACTGCATGCGTGGCAACGTCGTCATCGACGCCAGGAACGCACTCGATCCCGAGGCGGTGATGGCTGCCGGCCTCGAGTACGAGGGTGTCGGCCGGTACGCGAACCACTGACCGCGATTTCGCGACCCACAGCCGTCCCCGGACGCTGCTTTGGATCGGGCGCTACCGTTCAGCGAGAGTCGTCGACAGAGGTACGTAGTTCATGGGTCTGGCCACATCCACCGGAGTAGGGTCCGGTCGCTTCCTTCGAGTCCTCGTAGCCATAGCGGTAGCCGCTGCGGTCCTGCTTGGTGATTCCCCCCGCTCAGGGCGCGCCGCTCCCGGCCTGATCGTTGGGTTCACCGACGACGCGAGCCTCACATCGGAAGGGGATGGATCCTATTCGATCGCGATCGAGCTCTCCACGGATGGAACGGCCCTAGCTGCTCCCCTCGAGTTTGAGGTTGTCGTGAATGCCGGACTTTCATCTGCCGGCGATTCCGACTGGGACGGGTTCACGCCTCCGGCGGCGCTCCAGTTCGATGTCGATGACAACGACGGCGCGATTCGGTTCGTGACATTCCAGGCTACGCAGGACAACGAACACGAACCCGATGAGGAAGTCGTCCTGGATCTTGTCGCTGTGTCCGGGGGTGAGGCTGATCCGTTGTCCAGCAGGCACACGGTCACCATCTCGGACGACGATCCCGAGCCGACGTTGTCGGTGAATTCGCCGACTGCGGTGGCGGAGGGGAGTTCGATCACGTTCTTTGTGACGTTGTCGAATCCGTCGGCGTCCACGATCACGGTGGACTATGACACGGCGGATGGGACGGCGGTTGCTCCGGGTGATTACACGGCGAGGTCTGGCACGTTGTCCTTCAATCCGGGTGAGACGTCGAAGCCGGTGGTGGTGGACACGATCAATGACGCTGTGTTTGAGGGGAGCGAGTCGTTCACGCTGAACTTGAGTAATCCTTCGAATGCGACGATTTTGGTTGGTTCTGGTACGGGGACGATCAATGCCAGTGACAGTCAGCCGACGTTGTCGGTGAATTCGCCGACTGCGGTGGCGGAGGGGAGTTCGATCACGTTCTTGTGACGTTGTCGAATCCGTCGGCGTCCACGATCACGGTGGACTATGACACGGCGAATGGGACGGCGGTTGCTCCGGGTGATTACACGGCGAGGTCTGGCACGTTGTCCTTCAATCCGGGTGAGACGTCAAAGCCGGTGGTGGTGGACACGATCAATGACGCTGTGTTTGAGGGGAGCGAGTCGTTCACGCTGAACTTGAGTAATCCTTCGAATGCGACGATTTTGGTTGGTTCTGGTACGGGGACGATCAATGCCAGTGATAGTCAGCCGACGTTGTCGGTGAATTCGCCGACTGCGGTGGCGGAGGGGAGTTCGATCACGTTCTTTGTGACGTTGTCGAATCCGTCGGCGTCCACGATCACGGTGGACTATGACACGGCGAATGGGACGGCGGTTGCTCCGGGTGATTACACGGCGAGGTCTGGCACGTTGACGTTCATCCGGGTGAGACGTCAAAGCCGGTGGTGGTGGACACGATCAATGACGCTGTGTTTGAGGGGAGCGAGTCGTTCACGCTGAACTTGAGTAATCCTTCGAATGCGACGGTTTTGGTTGGTTCTGGTACGGGGACGATCAATGCCAGTGATAGTCAGCCGACGTTGTCGGTGAATTCGCCGACTGCGGTGGCGGAGGGGAGTTCGATCACGTTCTTTGTGACGTTGTCGAATCCGTCGGCGTCCACGATCACGGTGGACTATGACACGGCGGATGGGACGGCGGTTGCTCCGGGTGATTACACGGCGAGGTCTGGCACGTTGTCCTTCAATCCGGGTGAGACGTCAAAGCCGGTGGTGGTGGACACGATCAATGACGCTGTGTTTGAGGGGAGCGAGTCGTTCACGCTGAACTTGAGTAATCCTTCGAATGCGACGGTTTTGGTTGGTTCTGGTACGGGGACGATCAATGCCAGTGATAGTCAGCCGACGTTGTCGGTGAATTCGCCGACTGCGGTGGCAGGAGGGTGAGGTCGTTGTGTTCACGGTGACCATGTCGAACCTGTCGGCCTTCCCTGTCACCGTGGACTATGCGACAGCGAATGGGACGGCTGGTGCTCCTGGTGACTACACACCCACCTCGGGAACGTTGACGTTCGATCCGGGGACGGAATTGACCCGGACCGTGAATGTGCAGACGATCGACGATGCGCTCTTCGAGGCGACTGAGACCTTCACGCTGGACCTGGACGGGCAGACCGGTGCGACGATCTCGGATGCGACGGGGACGGGGACGATCCTCGACAATGATGGTCCTCCCGGGATCTCGGCGCTCGACGCGACGGCGAACGAGGCAGACGGGGTCATCGAGTTCCAGGTGGTGCTGCTCCCGGCGGCCGGGCAACCCGTGACGGTGGATTGGGCGACCGCCGATGGCACAGCCACCTCGCCTGCGGACTACGTGGCCGACTCGGGACAGATCACGTTCGCGCCGGGTGAGACGTCCAAGATCGTCCCGGTGACGATCATCGACGACGACGATGACGGTGTCGACAGGACTTTCTCGCTTGTCCTGTCGAATCCGATCCCACCAAACACCGAGGTCGTTGACGACACGGCAGTGGGCACGATCGTCGACGATGACAACGTCGCTCCCACGATCGGAGTCATGAAGACCGTTGACGGCACAGGTGCCGACAAGATCGTGTTCGCACCTGGCGAGACTGTCCGATTGACCGGCACCTTCACCGATCCCGGGCTCGGTTGACGTCCACACCGTGACGATCAACTGGGGTGACGGAAGACCGGCCACGGTGCTCCCGCTCACACCGGTCGGAACCCGTGCCTTCGAGTCGACCCATTCCTACGGTCAACAGCGGGCTTCTACGTCATCTCGATGACCGTGCGGTGACGTGATGGTGGGGTGCCGACGTCAAGCAGGTCTTCGTCGTGATCAGGAGCGGCAGCCAGCTCGGGGCACACGGTCGGCTTGGTGGACACAGCGCAGGGTCGATGGTACCTGTACGACCAGTGACGGCAACCAAGCTCAACGGACTTCTACTTCGGCAATCCCGGTGACATCCCGTTCATGGGCGACTGGAACGGCAACGGCATCGAGACGCCGGGCCTCTATCGCCAGTCCGACGGCTTCGTGTACCTGCGCAACACCAACACGGCGGGTCCCGCCGACATCCGATTCTTCTTCGGGGACCCCGGTGACGTCCCGATCGCTGGCGACTTCGACGGAGACGGCCGCGACACCTTGTCCATCTACCGACCGTCGAACCAGACGTTCTACATCATCAACGAGCTGGGCAAGGACGAGGGAGGACTCGGTGCCGCTGAACTCTCCTATGTGTTCGGTGATCCTGGGGACAAGCCGTTCGTCGGCGACTTCGACGGTGACGGTGTCGAGACGGTCGGATTGCACAGGGAGTCGACCGGGTTCGTGTACTTCCGAAACACCCACACGCAGGGGAATGCGAATGCCCTCTTCTTCTTCGGAGATCCCGGGGACCGGCTGATCGCCGGGGACTGGAACGACAATGGCGTGTTCAGCCCTGCCCTGTTCCGACCGTTCGACAGCACGATGTACTTCAGGTTCACCAACACCCAGGGAAATGCGGACACGCCAGTTCGTGCCGAATCCCGTCAACTCGGCCTGGGTACCCGTGTCCGGACGCACGAACTAGTGGATGGCCCAGGTCGAGTCATCGTGCGCTCTCCAGACTTCTTCGTATCACCTTCGCCGTAAGGCGCTGTTCTACGCTCTGAGAGAAGCAGCCAGGACTCTTGCCCGGCTCGCCGACCGGGTGATTCTCGTGGATGCCCACGGCGATGGCATCCACATCGTCGACGAGCCGCGCAACCAGGTTGAGTCCGTCGGTGCACCTTGGATCTGTGTCGTTGACGACCTCGCCCTTGCGCGCCGAGATGACCCTGTCCGCATGGTCGATCACCGATACGCTCGACGAGTACGCGGCGATCGTCCTGAGCGTCGACCTCCAGGAGTCGGCGCCAACGGTGCGCGAGGAGCGATACGCGGTGAGGAGTCGCTCCTCCGCCGTCGCCGAACGGCAATCGTGTGGTGGCTCGTTTCGGCACAACCCGCTTAGGCTACGAGGAGAAACGATTCTCGAGAGGTAGTGGTGAGGTCAGTTCATCGCGGCAGGCACACGGAGCACGGCCTGGACCGATTGCGGATCGTGCTCAGTGGGCTTGTCTTCCTCGTCAGTGGCCTCTTGGTTGTCCTCGCTCCACCGGCTCATGCGGCGCTCCAAGCGCCCGGCAGCCGATCCGTTACGCCCGGGAGCGCTGTCAGCGTCACCGTAACGACCGATCAGGCAGGTATCGCGCTCACCGGCGCCAATCCGCCAGGGGTCACGGTTGCGCCACGAAACGGCACAGGACCTTCCGTGACCTTCACCTTCACGGCACTTACTACGGCCACGCCCGGGTCGTACTCGTTCACATTCACCGATGGACAGAGCTCCTCGCCCTTCACGCTCACCGTCACGCAGCCGCCGCCGGCGACAACCACCACAACGGCACCACCCACGACCACGACCTCTCCACCTCCCGTCACCACAACCACGACACGAGCTCCGACGACGACCACCACGACGGAACCTCCAACGACCACCACCACGGAACCTCCAACGACCACGACAACTGAGCCACCAACGACGACCACACCACAGCGCCACCGACGACGACCACCACTGCGCCACCGACCACGACCACGACAACGCTCGTCCCGGCGATCATCGATGCCGGCGGCGAGACCGGGGATGGCGGGGGACTGCCTTTCGGGCTGATCGCCGGCGGTGCGGGCATCCTCATCCTTCTGGGCGGAACCTTCGCTTTCTGGCGAAGCAGACGACCCGTCGGATCGACACCTGGGTTCGTGCTCGCATTCGACCGCGGCCGTGAGAAGCGAAGGGTGTCGACACAGACCAGGCGATCGAGGGGTACGCCTATCTCCGTGTGGTGGCGTACCTCTGGACCGATTGCCACGTTCAACGATTGGCGCTCCAGCCGCGGGGCAGAGAAGACGATTCGCCGCCAGATCGAGGAGAGGAAGCGGCTGAGGGATCACCGCGAGTAGACCTGCGCGGCGCTCTCTGCAACGGAGCACACCTCGACCGCGGCTAACCTCGAAGCCGTCCGACCAGGGAGACATGTGAAGAACGCCCTCATCACGGGTATCACGGGACAGGACGGTTCCTACCTCGCCGAACTGCTGTTGTCCAAGGGGTATCGGGTCCACGGTGTGATCCGCCGGGCTTCGTCGTTCAACACGGATCGCATCGACCACCTCTATCAGGACCCCCACGAAGCCGACCAGCGCCTGATCCTGCACTACGGGGACCTCACGGACGGGTCCCAGCTCGCACGGCTGATACGGACGATCGAACCTGATGAGATCTACAACCTCGCCGCCCAGTCACACGTCGCGGTGTCGTTCCAGCAGCCCGAGTACACGGGGAACGTCGACGGTCTCGGCGTCATCCGGCTGCTCGAAGCGGTCAGGGAGTCCGGCATCGATACCAGGTTGTACCAGGCAGGGACATCCGAGATGTTCGGGGACGCTCCACCTCCACAGTCTGAGGCATCTCCGTTCCAGCCGAGATCGCCGTACGCCGCCGCCAAACTCTACGCGTACTGGGTGGTCCGCAACTACCGCGAGGCCTACGACATGCACGCCGTCACGGGGATCCTGTTCAACCACGAATCACCCCGCCGTGGCGAGACCTTCGTGACCCGCAAGATCACCAGAGCGCTCGCCCGCATCGTCTCTGGTCATCAGGACAAGCTCTACCTCGGGAACCTCGACGCCAAGCGCGACTGGGGTCACGCCGCGGACTATGTGCGGGCGATGTGGATGATGGTGCAGGCGGACACGCCTCGCGACTATGTGATCGGTACTGGGGAGTCGTACTCGATTCGCGAGTTCCTCGACGTGTCCTTCGGCGTCGTGGGCCTTGATTGGGAACCGTTCGTCGAGATCGACCATGCCTACTTCCGCCCGACCGAGGTGGAGTACCTCCAGGCCGACCCGTCCCTGGCGCGCGACGAGCTCGGATGGAAGCCTGAGGTTACCTTCGAACAGCTCGTCGCCGAGATGGTGGGGGCTGATCTCGCAGAGGTGGGCCTGGACCTCACAGAAGCGCGAGAACTCGCCAAGGGCCGGACCGGCGATGCAGGCACCGCCACGGTGACATGACGGCGCTGCGACCCGTCCGCCGGTGAGCGTGGACCAGCGAGATTCGAGGGACGCGGACGGCGGGGTGGTTCACGTCATCCTCGTCGAGGGCATCCCGCCGGACGGCAACTTGGACCTCGTCGAGCGAGCCGTGGCCGAGCGCTGGAGCGTCAGGAGGCACGAGGTGTCGCTCGGGGCCGTCGCCGAGCGCCTCACGGGTGATGCTCGCCGCACCTTCGACCTCTTCCAGCACACGCCGGAACCCCTGATCCACTCGTGGCTGTTCGCCCACGCCGTTCGGTCCGTCGTCCCCGACGGCGGGACCGTCCTCGTCTCCGACGTGGGCGGCCTCGGTGGCATCATCAGCGTCGCGGAGTCGATCCGGCCACCGGCTGTACGGCGTCGGATCTGGACGGCTGCCGGTTCGAGCCTCTATCTCGAGACCATGCTCGTTGCCGGTACGATCGACCACGTCGAGCTCCCGGAGGCGTCCACCATCGACTGGGAGATCGCCCAGTATCGGCATTCGGCGGAGGTCCTCGCGACCGGCGCGGCGGCTGTGGACCTGATCGCCCCACTTGGGGTCGAAGCAGCGATCGTACCGATGTCGGCAGACCCCTCCGAGACGGCCCGTCCAACGATCGTGCGTTCTGTGTGGGTACCGGGTCCTGTTTCGAGGCGCAACAGGACGGGTGACGTCCTTCGTGCTGCCGCTTCAGGACAGGGACTGTCGGTGACGGTCGGAGCGACTGACGAGATCGACGACGTGTGGGAGGGCACCACCTGGGACGCTCTTGCTGGCGTCAGAGGGCTACTCGGCCAGAGGCTTCGCCGGAGCGACGGGCCGGCAACGCACCCCGACGCCGTCATAATCGGCGACCCACTCGCTGCACCGGACCACGACACGGTGGGCCTCATCGACTCGGGCACGACCGTCTTGGCGGCCCGCGGGAGTGTCGCCGAGGCCCTCTGGAGCGGGGTTTCGACGTGGGACACATCGGACGATCTTGCCAACCTCCTGGTGGGTGGCCACCAGGTGGAGAGATCACTCGAACGCTGGCACGGGCCCGCCACGGCCGCAGAGCCGGCTGAGTCGCGTGCAGGGTTGGTCTCGGTAGGTGTGCCACTCTTCGGGGCATCCCCATTCCTCGAGGACTGCATCGAGTCGATCCTCGCCCAGACGGTGAAGCCTCACGAGGTGATCCTCATGGACGACGGCAGTGGATCGGCGGACGTGGATGCAGCCCTCGCCCAATGGGAGGATCGCGGCGAAGGTGTCATCCGATCCTTGCGACAACCCAATCGGGGAGTATGCGTCGCACGGAATCGGATGATCGCTGAGATGACCGGAGATGCCTTCGTCCTCGTCGATCAGGACGACGAACTCCGTCCGGGATTCATCGAGGCGACGTCAGAGGCACTCCGCCAGAACGTGGACGTGACCGCAGTCGCCGTCTGGACGGAGTTCTTCGGTGAATACTCCGCGATCGAAGCGAAACCGCCATTCGATCGACGGGTCGCCTTCCGTGAGAACCCGATCGTGTCCACGGCCGCTCTCGTCGACATGCGGGTGCGCGACCTCGGACTTGCGTTCGTTCCCGACCTCGCCTTTCTCTACTGCGAGGACTGGAACTTCTGGTCCCAGATCGTTGCGGCGGGCGGCACGATGGGCCTGGTTCCGGAGCCCCTCATCCGTCACCGGGTGCACCGTTCCTCTGGCGGGTTCCAGCGCACCGAGCTCGCCCACCGCATCGGCAAAGCCAGAGCCCTTGAGCCCTTCCTACGTGCGAGCCGCGACGACTGACTCGTCGCCGCTTCCGGCGGACCCTCAGGGCCGTGAGGCTGGCTCTGGCATCCCCAGGGTGCGGACCTTCGGGCGGCCGCCCAGCACTCCTGCCCACAGCCCTGTCCCATAGGCGAGGTGCATCGTTGCCGCGGCTGCCGCTGTTCGCAGACGACGAGCGGGCGAGCGTGTTGCCACGACACCGAGTAAGAGGCCCCACATGCCCACGAGGACCACGAGCGGCCACGGCGTGCTCACAACGGCCACGATGGTGCCAGCGGCCAGCAGCATGACGAGGCCGGCAGGTGCGACGGGGCGCAGCGACGGGAGCCTCCCGTTCGTCCACAGAAGCTCAGCCTTGCCGCGCCCGTAGCGCACGTACTGGCGCCACAGGCCTCTCCACGTCGACCTCGGGTGATACCACGACCTAATCGCAGGGTCCACTCGCACGACGCCGCCAAGGGCTCGCCAGCGCCGATAGAAGTCCGTGTCCTCGACGGTACCGCTCGGGAACGTTCGGTACCCTCCCACGTCGAGGAATGCTGCTCGCTCGAACGTGCCGAGATAGACGGTGTCCACGTCTTCGGGTGCGGTCGCATGGTGGAAGCGTGCGGGACCGATCGCCATCGGATCGTCCATGGCGTATGCCGTGGCCTCCGACCACGGTGTTTCGCCTCGTGCCGTCATCGGGCCGCCCACCGCGAGATCCGTTCGCCATGCGGCAACGGACGCGTCGACGTAGTCCGGCGCGTAGGTCGTGTGTCCGTCGAGACGCACCAAGAGATCCGTGTCCGCGCTAGACGCAGCCACGTTCAGCCCGGCTGATTGGACCCGGTGCGGGTTGTCGATGAACTGGACCCGAGGATCGTCCAGCGCCCGCTGAGCGACCCGTTCTCTCGTGCCATCGATCGAACCGCCATCTGCGATGACGACCATGGTCACGTGGCGGGATGCGAGCGCCGTGTCGATCACGTGGTCGATGTTGTCCACCTCGTCGAGGGTCGCGACGATCACTGCGGCGGTGGGATTGGGCATGTCGGCCGAGGTTACCGATATACGTCTCGGGCTCGGTTGCGTGGTGGAAACGTGCGGGACCGATCGCCATCGGATCGTCCATCGCGTATGCCGTGGCCTCCGACCACGGTGTGTCGCCCCGTGCCGTCATCGGACCACCGACCGCGAGATCCTTGGCCCAAGCAGCAACGGAGGCATCGACATAGTGCGGGTCGTATTCCGTGTGTCCGTCGAGGCGCACGAGGAGATCCGTGTCGGCGACGGAAGCCGCCACGTTCAGTCCTGCCGACTGGACGCGGTGCGGATTGTCGATGAGCCTGATCCTCTGATCGTCCTTGGCGCGTTGGGCCACCCGTTCCCTCGTGCCGTCTGACGGATCCGCCGTCGGCGATGATGACCGCCGTCACATGGCGCGATGCAAGTGCCGTGTCGATGACGTGATCGATGTTGGCCACCTCGTTCAGGGTTGCGACGATCACTGCGGCGGTGGGGGAGGGCATGGAAGCCGAGGATACCGAACTGGCAGTAGCTCCTCGCTCAAGTAGCCTCGCCGATCTGCCGATTCCTACCCACATGATCCGTGCGCGCCACCTGATACCCGTTCTCGCGATGTTCCTCGCACTTCCCGTCGCGGCCAACGCCGGGGAGGTGCCGCAGGGCCTCCATACAGGTGTCTATTCCGATGACTTCTATGCGACAGGCGATCTGAATGGCATCGCGACCCGAAGCGGGTCAGCGGGTGACCTTCGGGGGAACGTTTCACAGCGTGAACGAGAACGACGGTGTCGCAACGGCCACGTGGTCGAACACCCGAGAGATCCTCGAAGGAGTGTCTGGGAGGCAAGGCAACGCCTTTCGCGAACGTCACCGTGAACGCGACCGCCTACCGCATCGCACGTGGCGACTTCGACGGGAAGATCGCCGAGTGGAGGAACCACGTCAAGAAGTTCCTGGATCTCGGTGGTGGACGCACCGTCATCGTCGCCCCTCTTCAGGAGCACAACGGAGACTGGACCTCGTACGGCTGCGATCCCGTCAACTTCAAGACCGCGTACCGCAAGTTCGTCACCTCGTTCCGAAACGCCGGGATCGATGAGACGAAGGTTCGCTTCGCCTGGGCGCCGAACGGCTGGACCTCCCCCGGCTGCGGATCGCTCGCCGACTACTACCCGGGCGATGCGTATGTCGACGTCATCGGCATCTCCTCGTACAACTTCGGCACCTGCGTTAGCAACGGTCAGTATCAGACGCCGGCTGAGGCATTCGATCCCTACCTGAACGAGATCCGCACGACCGTTACCGACACGAAGCCGCTCCTCATCGCACAGACCGCGTCGTCCGCGGCGGGTTGACTGCGGTGGCAACCAATCGGCCTGGGTGCAGACGATGATCGAGCACCTGTCAGGCCAGCCCGACGTTGTCGGGTTCGTGTGGTTCAACTTCGTCAAGGAGACCGATTGGCGTACTTGGACGGGTTCCGACCTGACCCAGGGTTGGGTCAGCGGTGTGCAATCCGGCCTCACCAGCTATGAGTGGCCGCTCACCAGTTGGTTCCAGCCCGGCGACCTGACCCTCGGCCCGCCACCGCCACCGCCGTGTCCATCCAAGAAGAAGTGCGACGCGATCGTCACCATAGACGCGGGAAGCCAGTGGGGCCTGTGGGATCGACTCGAGAGCCCACCGGCAGTGAAGAGCTATTTCTTCGGTAATCCGGGTGATGTGCCGTTTATGGGGGATTGGGATGGTGATGGGGTTGGGACGCCTGGGTTGTATCGGCAGTCTGATGGGTTTGTGTATGTGAGGTTCTCGAATAGTCAGGGTGTCGCGGATCGGGAGTTCTTCTTTGGGGATCCGGGTGATGTGCCGTTGGTTGGGGATTTTGATGGTGATGGTCGTGACAGTGTGTCGATTTGGCGTGCGTCTGAGGCTCGGGTGTATGTGATCAATGAGTTGGGTGTGGCGGGGAAGGGTTTGGGGGCTGCTGAGTTTTCGTTCGGGTTTGGGAATCCGGGTGATGCGCCGTTTGTGGGTGATTTTGATGGTGATGGGATCGATACGGTTGGGTTGTATCGGGAGTCGACGGGGTTTGTGTATTTCCGGGATTCGTTGTCGTCGGGGAATGCTGATTCGTCGTTCTTCTTCGGTGATCCGGGTGATCGGATCGTTGCGGGGGATTGGGATGGCGATGGTCGGGATTCGGTTGGTGTGTATCGGGCGTCCACTGGCCGGTTCTATGTGAGCCTGGAGAACGCTGCGGGTCCTGCGGACTGGCACGGGTATGTCGGGTCGTATCCGTTCCTCGTCACCGCAGGCAACACCTGAGCCAGCCCTCTCGTCCTCCCTTCACGATCGGCAGCCTTCTTCTCGTCCTCCCTTCAGGATCGGAGTCCGATCACGCCGCGATCGGCAGCCTGCTGCCTGCGGGCTGGGGTTCGAGGCCTCAGACGGTCGGCTCACGTGGGAGACATCGAGACTCTTGGGGGGACGGGCGAACGGAGTGAGCCAGGGGGGTCTGCGAGCCTGCGAGCACGCAAGTGGGAACCGGCCGGGACGCGAGTCTGCGGTCGGTGATCCCCCTGCATCGTCGCTGCGCTCCTCTGCCGTCCCCCTTGAAAGGGGGACGATGCGCGACGGGGGAACCGGCCATGTCGCGGGTCTCCGGAGTGGATCCCCTGCATTGCTTCCCTCTGCCGTCCCCCGTCAAGAAAGGGGACGATGGAGTTCCGGCCGGCGCTCAAGGGTTTCGGCCGTGGTTCCGATGTAGTCGGGGATGGACGCTGACATCACTCGCCGACCGGTGGCGCGCTCGCGTGGTTTCGCCGTGTTGCTCGCCGTGGGCCTCGCCGGATCCTTCCTCGCGACGGTGGGCATGGCTTCGCCCTCGTACGCGGCCGGGAGTGTCACACCGAGCATCGAGCAATGCTTCCTCGAGTTGCACAACGGTGAACGGACCTCTGGCGGGCTTCACCCGTTGGTCGTCGACGCGACCCTGCGGGATTTCGCACGGGCGTGGTCGTTCGAGATGGAGGCGTCGGGACACTTCCGGCACTCCGACCTCTCCTGGGATGGCCACTGGTACGGCCGCGGTGAGAACATCGGATGGCATCAGGGCCACGGCGAGGACTGCGCCGTCCTCCACAACAGCTTCATGAACTCCCCCGGCCACAGGGCGAACATCCTCAGGGCCTCATTCGACATGGTGGGCATCGGGGTCGTCTACGACCCTGCGCAGGGTGGGATCCTGCATGTCACGGTCACCTTTGGTGACTCGGACGGAACGAACGGGCCATCGCCGCATCAGCCACCGCCCGAGAGCCCACCCGAACCCGACCTGCCGGCGTCCGTGTGCGGCTCGGCATGTGACGGTTTCGCGCTCATCGACGGGGGCGGGAAGTGGTTCGTGTATCCCGAGGTCGGGCCGTCGGACCCGACCTCGTTCTTCTTCGGTAATCCGGGTGATGTGCCGTTTATGGGGGATTGGGATGGTGATGGGGTTGGGACGCCTGGGTTGTATCGGCAGTCTGATGGGTTTGTGTATGTGAGGTTCTCGAATAGTCAGGGTGTCGCGGATCGGGAGTTCTTCTTTGGGGATCCGGGTGATGTGCCGTTGGTTGGGGATTTTGATGGTGATGGTCGTGACAGTGTGTCGATTTGGCGTGCGTCTGAGGCTCGGGTGTATGTGATCAATGAGTTGGGTGTGGCGGGGAAGGGTTTGGGGGCTGCTGAGTTTTCGTTCGGGTTTGGGAATCCGGGTGATGCGCCGTTTGTGGGTGATTTTGATGGTGATGGGATCGATACGGTTGGGTTGTATCGGGAGTCGACGGGGTTTGTGTATTTCCGGGATTCGTTGTCGTCGGGGAATGCTGATTCGTCGTTCTTCTTCGGTGATCCGGGTGATCGGATCGTTGCGGGGGATTGGGATGGCGATGGTCGGGATTCGGTTGGTGTGTATCGGGCGTCCACTGGCCGGTTCTATGTGAGCCTGGAGAATGCTGCGGGTCCTGCGGACTGGCACGGGTATGTGGGGTCGTATCCGTTCCTCGTCACCGCAGGCAACACCTGAGCTAGCCCTCTCGTCCTCCCTTCACGATCGGCAGCCTTCTTCTCGTCCTCCCTTCAGGATCGGAGTCCGATCACGCCGCGATCGGCAGCCTGCTGCCTGCGGGCTGGGGTTCGAGGCCTCAGACGGTCGGCTCACGTGGGAGACATCGAGACTCTTGGGGGGACGGGCGAACGGAGTGAGCCAGGGGGGTCTGCGAGCCTGCGAGCACGCAAGTGGGAACCGGCCGGGACGCGAGTCTGCGGTCGGTGATCCCCCTGCATCGTCGCTGCGCTCCTCTGCCGTCCCCCTTGAAAGGGGGACGAGACGCAACTTCGTCCTCCCTTCAGGATCGGAGTCCGATCACGCCGTGATCGGCAGCCTGCTGCCTGCAGGCTGGGGTTCGAGGCCTCAGACGGTCGGCTCACGTGGGAGACATCGAGACCTTTGGGGGGACGGGCGAACGCAGTGAGCCAGGGGGGGTCTGCGAGCCTGCGAGCACGGGAGTGGGAACCGGCCATCACGCGAGTCGCCGAAGACGATCCCCCTGCATCGCTTCGCTCTGCCGTCCCCCTTGAAAGGAGGACGATGGGTGAGGACAGGACGGGCGATTGTGTTTGCGGCGAACCGCCACGGCGCTCGTCGCCGTAGGATCCCACCGTGCGCGTTGGTTCTCCTTCATTGTCCCGCCTCGTCGGTGCCCTCGGCTGCGGCATCGTTCTGGCGGTGTTGCTCGCCCAGGCCGGCATCGCCGCCGAGCCGGAGGCGTTCGTCGTGACGGGAACCGGCGAGATCGTCGCAACGGTCTTCGACGCCGAGGACGCGGCCGATGCCCTCGAATCGGCCTTCGCAGCTCGCTCGGGTGAGGCTCTGCACATCGAATTGGTCTATCGATCGCACACGGGCGTGGCGTACCCCTTGAATGACCCCCTCGCTGGAGTCCAGTGGAACCTCGATGCCGTGGGTGTCGCGGATGCCTGGAAGACGTTCAACGGCGCGGGAACGGTTGTGGCGATCCTGGATTCACCAATCAACTTCACGGGTTCCGACGGGTTGTGCGCGGAGATGGTCCACCCTTACAACGCCCTCACACGCACGCCAGGTCTCTCACCGCTCAACGTGGTCTCGGGCTTCGGGCACGGAACGCACATCGCCGGGACGGTCGCCCAGTGCACGAACAACGGCGTCGGGGTTGCAGGGTTCGCGCCCGGAGCAACGATCATGCCGGTCCAGGTGCTCGACGAGACGGGTACCGGGCTGAGTTCCGACCTCGCCGCCGGGATCGACTGGGCCGTCGACCACGGTGCGGACGTGATCAACCTGTCGCTGGGCAAGGAATGCACCACACCCTGGCCTGTGTGTTCGGACTTCCTCGTCGACCTCGCGATCGGCAGGGCGATTCAAGCGGGCGTCATCCTCGTGGCGTCGTCGGGGAACCAGGCATCGGATCACCTCGCGTACCCGGCTGCCCACCCTGACCTGTTGTCTGTCGGAGCGACCGATGATGCGGACAATCTGTGGTACGAGGGTCCCGTGCTCGGTTCGAGCGGTGGAGCGACCCTCGACATCGTCGCTCCCGGCGTGGACATCGTCCAGGAGACGACCGCGTTCGGGGAGTACTCCTATGGATCTGGCGCCGGTACGTCGATGGCAGCGCCCCACGTGACCGCAGCGATCGCGCTCATGCTGGATGCGGACCCGACGCTGTCGAGGGTCGACGTCCGGCACATCCTCCGCGAGCGCGCCGTTGATCTCGGATCGCCCGGCTGGGATCCCCTCCACGGACATGGTCGGCTTGCCATCGGCCCCTCGGTGGCTGCCGCGACGCCTCCCTGTCCCATCGGGAGGACTTGCGACAGCGTCATCGAGGTCGACACCGGTGGCCGGTGGAGCCTCTGGCAAGGCCTGAGAGGCACGCCGCCCGTGTCGCCGTTCTTCTTCGGTGATCCGGGTGATGTGCCGTTCATGGGGGATTGGGACGGTGACGGGGTGGCGACGCCGGGGTTGTATCGGCAGTCTGACGGGTTCGTATACCTGCGCTTCTCGAACAGTCAGGGTGTTGCGGATCTGGAGTTCTTCTTCGGTGATCCGGGTGACGTTCCGTTGGTCGGGGACTTCGACGGTGATGGGCGAGACTCGGTGTCGATCTGGCGTGCGTCCGAGGCTCGTGTGTATGTGATCAACGAGTTGGGTGAGGCCGGGAAGGGCTTGGGGTCTGCGCAGTACTCGTTCTCGTTCGGGAATCCCGGTGATGCGCCGTACGTGGGTGATTTCGATGGTGACGGGATCGACACCGTCGGTTTGTATCGGGAGTCGACCGGGTTCGTGTACTTCCGCAACGCGAATTCGTCGGGAGCCGCGGATTCGTCGTTCTTCTTCGGGGATCCCGGTGATCGGATCGTCGCGGGGGATTGGGATGGGGACCGTCGGGACTCGCTTGGCGTGTATCGGGCATCCACTGGCCGGTTCTACGTGAGCCTCGAGAATGCTGCAGGCCCCGCAGACTGGAGTCGCTACGTCGGGAGCCCCGCCTTCCTGGTCACCGCAGGGAGATCCTGAACCCCAGCCCAGGCCGACGATTCCGCTGGCGTGCCAGCTTCGGTGACTAGTCCAACCGACCTATAAAGGTCTGATCACACCTTCCCGATACAGACGGGATGGAGTTCGCATCGCGACGCACGACCTCGCGCCTCGCCACGTGCCTGGCCGTGTTCGTCGCGCTGGTCGGGGCGGCGCAGCCTCTGGACGCCCACGAAGGCGACGCTTTCGACGACTACATCCCGCCTGTCGGATTCACGGCGATGGACACGACGGAGGCCCCCGCCCCCGACTGGATCTTCCCCGTCGTCGGTACCGATGGTGTCGACTTCGGGTACTACGACACGTTCGGGGCGCCGCGTGGTTCGGGACGCGTCCACCACGGCGTCGACATCGGAACATACGGCGTCAAGGGTGTTCCCGTTGTCGCGGCCGCCGACGGCGTCGTCCGATACGTGAACTGGTCGTCAGACCCGACGTATCTCAACCCCGATCGGTGCTGCACCATCGCCCTCGAACATGCGGGCGGCTGGGCGACGTGGTACATCCACCTCGACAACGACACGCCGGGAACCGACGACGGACTCGGCTGGGGCATCGCGCCGGGAATCCTCCCTGGCGTCGATGTGCAGGCCGGGCAGCTCATCGGTTGGGTAGGTGACTCGGGGAACGCCGAGGGAACCTATCCACACCTCCACTGGGAGGTCCATGCACCAGGGGGAATCGTCGTGAACCCGACCCCCCATGCCGATGCCGCGATGCGGATCCAGGAGGTGGGTGCCGTGAACGCCCAGCCTGCCTGCCCTGACGGCAACGTCTGCGACACGATCATCACGACCGACGTGGAGACAGGCCTGTGGACACTGTGGAGCGACATCACGTGGGGCGCGGCGAAGGACAGCTTCTATTTCGGGAACCCTGGTGATGTGCCGTTCATGGGCGATTGGAACGGGGATGGAACGTCGACGCCCGGTCTGTACCGCCAATCCGATGGGTATGTCTACCTGAGGAACGAGAACTCCGAGGGCGTCGCCGACGTCGAGTTCTTCTTCGGCGATCCCGGTGACTACCCCCTCGTCGGTGACTTCGACGGCGACGGACGTGACACGGTCGCCATCTGGAGGGCCTCCGAAGCACGGGTGTACGTCGTCAACGAGCTCGGCACCGAGGGCCATGGACTCGGTGTCGCCGAGTACTCGTACGAGTTCGGCAATCAGGGCGACGTTCCCTTCGTGGGTGACTTCGACGGGGACGGTGTGGACACGGTCGGCCTCTACCGCCAGTCGACAGGTTTCGTGTACTTCCGCAACTCGAACACGTCGGGCGCAGCCGAATTCGAGTTCTTCTACGGTGACCCAGGCGACCAGATCCTCGTCGGTGACTGGGACGGCGACGGCGACGACACCGTCGCCGTGTACCGGCCGTCGACGAGCACGATCCACCTGAATTTCGAGAATCGACCGTCGACCGCGGACTGGTCAGGCCACATCGGCAGCCATTCCGTGGTGCTCGCGGCATCCCTGGAGTCACAACCATGACCGCAACCATCTGCGAAACCCTTTCCCCGAAGGAGAGGTCACACGCCGGGAAGGAGACCGAATGCTGGGCATTCCCAACGTCCTGACGACACGGCGACTGTTGTTGACAGTCACCGGAGCCATCATGTTCTTGCTCCTCGTCGCCGCGCCTTCACATGCGCGCGACGACGTCGGGCTCTTCGACGACGAGACCGGTATCTGGTACCTCTACGACCAGGCAACAGGTGAGACGACGGCGTTCTACTTCGGTGATCCGGGTGACGTCGCGTTCGTCGGTGACTGGGACTGTGATGGCGTCGACACGCCGGGCCTGTATCGCCAATCCGACGGGTTCGTGTACCTCAGGAATGCGAACACGCAGGGGATCGCCGACATCGAGTTCTTCTTCGGGAATCCCGGTGACGTGCCAGTGCCCGGTGACTTCGATGCGGACGGGTGCGACACGGTCTCGATCTACCGGCCCTCGAACACGACGGTGCATGTGATCAACGCGCTCGGCTCCGACGGTCAGGGGCTCGGCGGCGCCGACTACTCCTACCTTCTCGGCAACCGTGGAGACCGTCCCATAGTCGGCGACACGAACGGCGACGGCCGCGACACGGTCAGCGTGTACCGGCCATCGACGAAGAGCGTGCATCTGACCACGGGCCTCCACGGACTCGCCGCCACCACCATCGAAGTGCCTGACGGGGTTCAACCACTGATCGGGGAGTGGCCGACGCCGGGAGCCGTTGGCATGTTCGGGACGGCCGCTGCGCTGTATCAGTTGCCGGACGCCGCATCGTTCGAGTACGGCTCGCCGCACATGACCGCGATCGCAGGCAACTTTGGAACGCTTCCCGGCGGCGACGAGGCGCCTCCGCGGCCGCCGCCCTACCCGGACATCGGATCCGGCAAGCGGATCATCTACTCGAACTCACAGCAGCAGGTGTGGCTCATCGACGAGAACGACAACCTCGTCGACACGTATGCCGTGTCCGGCCGGAATGGCATCCCATACGTGGGCACCTACTCCGTCTTCAGCAAGTCCGTCAACGCATGGGCACCGTACGGTGGCATCACGATGAAGCACATGGTGCGGTTCGTGCGCCCCGGGACGTGGGGGAACAAGTGGTCCTACGGGTTCCACTCGATCCCGCGCTATCCCAACGGAGAGCCTATGCAGACAGAGGATGAGCTCGGGTACTACCGCTCGGGCGGATGCGTCCGCCAAGCCGATCACAAGGCTGCGGCCCTGTTCGAGTGGGCGGACATCGGAACGGTCGTCCACGCCATCCCGTAGGAGTACACGACCGAATCAGCTGACCGTCCGCAGGTACAGTGCGGTCGATGACCGATCACCAGACCCTCGTCGTGGTGCCCGCCTTTCACGAGGAGCACACGGTTGGCGTCGTGGTCGACCGTGCACGGCGGATGGGCCTTCCCGTCCTGGTCGTCGATGACGGCTCCACCGACGAGACCGCCGAGCGGGCGGTTGAGGCTGGGGCAACGGTCGTTCGGCTCCCCATCAACGTCGGCGTCGGTGGCGCCATGCGGACAGGCTTCCGGTACGCCGTCGAGAACGGCTTCGACAGGGTGGTCCAGGTCGATGCCGACCTCCAACATCCTCCCGAGTCGATACCAGCCCTCCTCGCCGTTGCGGATACGGGCGTCGACCTCGTCATCGGCTCCCGCTTCGACGACGGCTACGTCACTGCGGGCCACCGGAGGCTCGCCATGCGGCTCGTCGCCTGGTGGGTGTCGAGGCGGGTGGGCGTTGCGTTGGACGACGTGACCTCTGGATTCAAGGTCGTCACGGAACCCCTCCTCGGGTTCTTCGCCGAGCACTATCCAGCGGAGTACCTCGGCGACACGGTCGAAGCGGTCGTCCAGGCACACGCCTTCGGTGCAACGATCGCCCAGGTGCCCATACCTATGGACCAACGGGGCGCAGGCGATGCGACTTCCGCCGTGGCAGCGGGTGGCCACCTCGCACGGATGGCCGTGTCGATCGTCGCTGGGAAGCCACAGAGGATGGGCCGATGAGTCCTGCGGTGAGCGCCCTGACGATCCTGATCTCGATCGCGGCTGTCGTGCTCGTGCTGGTGCTCGTGCGGCGGCAGAGGCTCAAGGAGCGATTCGCGGTCACATGGCTCGTCGTCACGTCCGGAATGGTGTTGCTCGCCGTGTTTCGACCCCTCCTCGATCGCCTCTCCGACGAGCTCGGCATCCAGTCGGGGACCACGACGGTGTTCCTCCTCGCCGTTCTGGTGATCCTCGGCGTCCAGCTCCAGCTCTCGGTCGCCGTGTCGAGGCTCGAGGAGCGGGTCAGGGACCTCGCCGAGGCGGTCGCGCTCAGACCGTACCGGACGACCGCGCCGTCAGGTGGATCGCTCGAGGAACCTGACGATTCGGATGGCAAGCCTGAGGTACCCACCGAGGACGGCATCGACGGACCGTGATCCCCGCGGGGTGTCGATCTGGCGTACCGTCGACACTCCGGCATCGAGTGTTGCGAGCATGGCCGCGTCACCGATGACCCTGTTGGCTTCGACGAGGGCGCGCTCGTGTCTTCCATGCCTTGCGCGTGCGGAGCGCGTCGAGGTTTGCGCGCATCTTCTGCCTCACCCATCCGTCACGGATCGCGACGACCCACACACCGAGGTCCGCGATGGCGAGGGCGGGGAGGAGCACGCCGAGCGTCGCAGGCCGGTAGTTGGTGCACACCAGCACCCACCGATTGCGTTCCAGGTAGTACATCTTCGTCGGCGTTCGAGAGAAGTCGTATCGGTGGCGCACCCTGGATCGGGACGACCGGACCACACGGAGCCCTGCGAGTCGCATCCTCCATCCGAGGTCGGTGTCCTCGAGGTACATGAACAGGCTCTTGCGGAATCCTCCGAAGCGCTCCCATGTCTCGGCCCGCATCGCCATCGCTGCGCCGGAGGGGAACGCCACGTCGATCAGGTCCGGCTCGTCGCCGGGAACGGGGTCGCCGAGGCCGCTGAGCCATGCCAGGCCGACGAACGTGAGATGACCGCCCGACGTGTTGAAACGGTCCGGATGGTCGGCGTCGACGACGGTCGCCATCACCGCGCCCACCCCGTCGATCTTCACCGCTTCGATCAGGGGCTCCAGCCAGCCGGGCTCGGGCGTCGTGTCGTGCCCGAGGAAGGCGAGGATCGAGCCCGTTGCCGCTTCGGCCCCTACATGGCACGCCGCCGCGAAACCGACGTTGTCGTCGAGGAGGATCGCCCTGACGCCATGATCTGCGAGGATCGACCGGGTGTCGTCGGTCGAGGCACTGTCCACGACGATGACCTCGTCCGGCCCGAATTCGTCTTCGGCGAGCGCGTCGAGCACCGGTCCGACGAACGGCCCGGATTGGTGCGTGACGATGACGACGGATGTCGTCTCCATTGGTCACCTCGGTGTGGGATGCCTCGGCGGGTCAGTTGCCCCAGTATCCCGCAACCGGGTTCATGTAGCCCGCACCGAACTCGAACACGATGTTCGCGGAGCTCTGGGTGAACGAGTCGCGGAGGTACCACATCGCTGTTGACGGTCGGAAGACGCCGACGGTGTCGACACCGTCTGCGTCCCAGTCGCCGACGACGATCCGATCGCCCGATGTCGCCCCCGAGTACTCGAAGGCTATGTCTGGTGCTGGGTTCGCGAGGTCGTTGACGAGGTACACCATCCTCGTGGACGGCCGGTACACGCCGATCGTGTCCTTGCCGTCCCCGTTCCAGTCACCGGCGACGGGAACGTCGCCCACATCGCCGAACGGGACCACGATGTCCGCGATGCCCTGTGTGTTCGAATTCCTCAGGTAGAACGCGTTGTCGGAACGGCGGTAGATGCCGACCGTGTCGGTGCCGTCGCCGTTCCAGTCACCGGCAACCGGAAGGTCACCCGGATCGCCGTAGTAGATCTCGATGTCCGCGACGCCCTGGGTGTTCGAGTTGCGCAGGAAGAGGTACCCGGTGCTCTCGCGGTACAGGCCGACCGTCTGGGTGCCGTTCCCGTTCCAGTCGCCGATGAACGGGATGTCCTTGGGGTTCCCGAAGTAGAACGAGCTGACCGCGCCGGTGGGGCCGCGTAGCGTCCAGATGCCCGTGGTCGGGTCCTGGACCGCAGCGGTGTCCGCACCGTTGGGCATGGCGACGGTGAGACCGTCCACATCGATGTCGAAGTACCAGCTGAACAGGTTGAACTTCGACGCCACGGTCCCCACGGCCACGTTCTTCGTGACGAGCTGACCCTCGGGCGTCACGGCCTCGAACCGAATGGTCTTGGCGCTCCCTGACGTGTTTCTGGCGGTGACGGTCGCTCCGGTCAACAGGTAGTCGACGGTGGTACCCCAGATCTTGTCCACGACGGTGTCCGCAGTGAACTTCGCCGTCCACGATCGGCGGGGATTGGGCGGCTCGAGTGACCAGGGGTCGTCGACCGACACGAGGTAGGGGAGCTCCCCGCCCCACTTCTCCTTCACCCATTCGGACGCACCACCGTTCGACGACGAGTAGTACGCACGCACAATGCCAGAGTCCGGTGCATCCGGGTGTCGCCATCACGTTTCCGTTCGTGTCGGTGGCGGCATCGTCCCACCGCTGGAACTCGGGCCACCCTCCCACCCAGCCCGCATACACCTGGTACGACGCGTCGTTCCGGACGTCGCAGAAGCACCCCATGGCCCGGTGGTTCGTACTGGCCGCGAACGACGCGGCGTACGATCGTGCGGCGATCGCCTGGGTTCGCAGGGCAGCCGAAGCGTTGATTCCCCACGAATACGGCACCTCGGCGATGCCTCGCGTGTACTCGTCCGGCGTCGTCGACACCACGAGGTCGAATCCGTTGTACACCTTGAATGTCTGGGTCGGAGGGTCGAAGAATGTGTCAGGAGCGGTTCGCTGGCTGGATCCATTGTCGACGAGCTGAAAGCTGGTTCCGTAGCCGTACGTGCACTGGGTCGGCCGTCGGCAGTTCGTCGCTCGGACCAGGTTCGCCGGCACTGCCCCGCCCGTCGTGAGCTGCACGGTCAGGTCACACGAGCCCTCTCCCCACTCGGTCGCGGTGCCGCCGATCACGACCGTCATGGAACATCCATGGGGATTCCCCGCGAGCGGTGTGACGTCGACGACGGTGAGGGTGTCGCCCGAGTTGAGTGTTGCCGTCTGTGGTGACGGTTCGGCGGATCCTCTCGTCACCACCATCCCGGGCCTCGGGGTGGCAGGGCCGTCGAACACGGTCAAGGTCGTCGAGGTGATGTCGGATGCCACGTTGGTGACGATCTCGTCGACCGCAGGGACGCCACCCTGTCCGAGCGTCCCGATTGTCGCTCCGCTGTAGTAATCCGTCAGGATCTGCTGGTGTGATTGGCCAGCGAGGGCACGTGCGTAGGCGCCGTATTGGCTCATTCCGACGCCATGGCCCCACCCTGCACCCTCGAAGGTGATGGAGGGTTCGGGTGCCGCCGCTGTGGCGGGTGGAGGCGTAGGGACCATGACCAGCATGAGGCTGCCTGCCATGACACCCGCGGCGAAGCGCATGCGTCGGTTCGTGGTGAAACTCATGATGTCCACAGCAATCTATTGGTCCTGTCCGGCAACAAGCACCATTCCACCTGTATCGGCGCGATCGGGGTGCAACCGAAGTCTTCCCCGGGTGGATATCCTCCGGGCGTGCATGGCGGTAGCGAAACAGCGAATTTCCCTGACCCAGGCTCCCGTGCACGACCGATCCTGGTGGCATTGGCGGGCTTCTCACTCGTCGTCGCAACGATGGTGGCGATCGGTCCCGCGGCGGCGGAGGTTGGCGTCAGCCTTGGCCGGGTCGACTCCGTAGGCGTCGTCGACACCACACAAGGGTTCTGGTACCTGCGTGACCCGGCGACGGGCTCGACGACATCGTTCTTCTACGGCAACCCCGGTGACACGCCGTTCACGGGCGACTGGGACTGTGACGGCGTGGACACACCCGGCCTGTATCGCCGATCGGACGGGTACGTGTACCTGCGGAACTCGAACTCACAGGGAGTCGCCGACGTGTCCTTCTTCTTCGGCAATCCCGGCGACATCCCGCTGGCGGGGGACTTCAACGGCGACGGGTGCGACACGGTGTCCCTGTACCGACCGGGGGAGGGGCGCTTCTTCGTGATCAACGCCCTCGGGTCGGAAGACGCCGGCCTCGGTGCGGCTGACATCGACTTCGAATTCGGGAACCCCTCGGATGAGCCGTTCGTGGGGGACTTCGACGGAGATGGCGTCGACACCTTCGGGATGCGCCGAACACTCGACGGGACCGTCTATCTCAAGAACAGTCTCGCTGGCGGTGGAGACGACCTCAGGTTCTTGTATGGCGACCCCGGTGACGTGGTCCTGGCGGGCTCCTGGGACGGGATCAGCGGCGACACCCTCGGCCTGTTTAGACCGTCGAACACGACGTTCTACCTCAGGAACGACCTCTCGAGCGGCGGGGCGAACCTCTCCCATGTCTACGGCAACCACCGGTTCGAGCCGATTGCCGGAGCCTTCGGTGAACTCCCTGGAGGGGATCAAGCGCCCCGACACGACGTGTTCGTGGTGTCGGAGTACACCACCTTCCATCCGGCCGGACAGGCGAGGAACATCAACATCCAGCTGATCGCGGATGCGACCGACGGCGTCGTCGTCCAACCGGGGGAGACGTTCAGCCTCAACGACCACGTGGGCCAGAGAACCGAGGAGAAGGGCTATGTCGCTGCCGGTGCGATCATCGGTGGCGAGCTCTACTGCTGCGACCACCCTGCGAACATCGGTGGCGGGACGTCACAGTTCGCGACGACCCTCTACAACGCCATCTTCTTCGGCGCGTACGACGACGTCTCCCACCGACCGCATTCGCTGTACTTCACCCGATACCCGGTGGTCAGGGAGGCGACGCTGGGATATCCGGGTCCTGACGTCGTGTTCCGCAACGACACGGCCTACCCGGTCACCATCGACACCGAGCACTCGGATACCTCGGTCACGGTTCGCCTGATCGGGAACAACGAGGGTCGGTCCGTTGGGACATGGCTCACGGGTGAAGCGGTCACGCCGAGTCTTGGTGGGAAGGCGACGGTATACCGATCGATCACGTACGCCAACGGCACCGCGACGATCGAGTCATGGACCCACACGTACAACGCGCCGATCGAGGTCGACGAGGAACCACCGGCGCCACCGCCACCGGCCCCAGATCCACCGCCCGGCCCCACTCCGACCTGATCGGTGCCCCTGCAAGCAGCAGTCCGGAGACGGATCTCAGCCCGTGATCTCCCAGGTCCCGCGTGACCGCACGAGCTTCGCGAGGTCACCGGGTCCGCGCTTGTGCTGGGCAGCGGCGATCTGCTGCTCCATCATGTGCCCGTAGCTCGGCGCTTTGACGTCCCGGAACACCCCGAGTGGCGTCGGCCCGTAGGGTCCTTGCGAGATCCTGCTCAACGCAAAGGCCGCTGCCGGATTCGGGGCAGACGCGTCATGGACGTGGAGGTTGTCCCGTCCGACCTCGGCGACCTCCACGATGCGCGCACCGTGGGCATCGATCTGGACGCCGAACTCCTCGTTCTCACCGAAGATGATCGGCTTGCCATCCTCGAGCCAGATCCTGTTCTGGTCCCTCGTTCCCTTGTCCGTGAGGTCCGCGAACGCCTTGTCATTGAAGACGTTGCAGTTCTGATAGATCTCGAGGAAGCCAGCGCCATCGTTGCCGTGCATCGCCGCAAGCATGGCGATCGTGTGGTTGCGGTCCATGTCGATCGTCCTGGCGACGAAGGAGGCCTCCGAGCCCAGTGCGAGGCTCACAGGGTTGAACGGCCGATCCAGCGACCCCATGGGGCTGGTCTTCGTCGTCTTTCCCACCTCTGAGGTCGGCGAGTACTGACCCTTGGTGAGTCCGTAGATCTGGTTGTTGAACAGGATGATGTTCAGGTTGACATTGCGGCGCAGCGCATGGATGAGATGGTTGCCGCCGATCGACAACCCATCCCCGTCGCCGGTGATGACCCAGACGGTGAGGTCGGGGTTCGCTGTTGCGACACCCGTCGCGATCGCGGGGGCTCGCCCGTGGACGGTGTGCATCCCATAGGTGTTCATGTAGTACGGGAATCGACTCGAACAGCCGATCCCACTGACGAAGACGTGCTTCTCACGATCGATGTCGAGTGATGCCAGATACGTCTGGACGGATGCGAGGATCGTGTAGTCGCCACAGCCTGGACACCACCTGACCTCCTGATCGGTCTGGAAGTCGGATCTCTGGTAGCGGGCGGTGTCGGTCATTCGCTCACCCCTCCGTCGAGGATTTCGTGGATCTTCGTCTCGACTTCCCGAGCCTTCATGGGAAGCCCCTGGACCCGGTTGTACCCGATGGTCGGTACGAGGTACTTCGCCCTGATGAGATGCGAGAGCTGGCCCATGTTGATCTCGGGAACCAGCACCTTTTCGTAGCGGCTGAGCACGTCGCCGAGATTGGTCGGGAATGGGTTCAGGTGACGGAGGTGGGCATGGGCGACCTGGCGTCCGGACTTGCGAACACGGTTCACCCCCATGCGGATCGCGCCGTAGGTAGATCCCCACCCCAGGACGAGGAGCTCTGAACCATCGCCGTGCACCTCGACTTCGGGAATGTCCTTCGCGATGGCCTCGATCTTGCGCAGCCGGATCTTGGTCATCGTCTCGTGGTTGTCGGGGTCATAGGAGACGTTCCCCGATACGGCGTCCTTCTCGAGCCCGCCGATTCGATGCTCGAGGCCTGGTTGGCCGGGTATGGCCCACGGCCGCGAACAGGGTCACCTCGTCCCTGAGGTACGGGAGGAACTTCTCACCCTCCACGAGCTGGGCGAACGGGTGGGAGATATCCGGCAGTGCATCCACGTCGGGGAGTCGCCACGGTTCCGAGCTCGTTGCGATGTAGCCGTCCGTGAGCAGGATCACCGGCGTCATGAACTTGACGGCGATCCGGGCTGCCTCGAATGCCGCATCGAATGCGTCCGACGGTGACGACGTCGATACGATCGGAAGTGGAGACTCCCCGTGGCGGCCGTACATGGCGAACAGGAGATCGGACTGCTCGACCTTCGTCGGGAGCCCCGTCGACGGCCCTCCGCGCTGGACGTCGATGACGATCAGGGGCAGCTCCATGATCAGGGCGAGTGACAGCGTCTCCGATTTGAGGGCGAGTCCCGGCCCCGACGTCGACGTGACCGCCAGCCGTCCCGTGAATGCAGCGCCGAGGGCACTACCGATCCCTGCGATCTCATCCTCGGCCTGGAGGGTCTTCACCCCGAAGTTCTTGTGCCTCGCGAGCTCCTCGAGGATTGTCGACGCCGGTGTGATCGGGTACGAACCAAGGAACAGCGGCAGCTTCGCCTTCTCCGATGCGGCGATGAGTCCCCACGCAGTTGCGGTGTTCCCGACCACGTTCGTGTACTCGCCGGGAGGGAGTTGGGCAGGCTGGATCTCATACGTGTGGTGGAGGGCTTCGATCGTGATCCCGAAGTTGTATCCGGCCTTGAGCGCCATGACGTTCGCCTTACCGACGGGGGAGTCCGCGCCGAACTTGCCGTCGGACCACTCGATGACGGGATCGAGCGGGCGCGTGTAGATCCACGAGACGAGACCGAGTGCGAAGAAGTTCTTCGACCGCAACGTCGCCCTACCGGAAACACCCGATTCGGCGACCGCGTCCTTCGTCAGCTCCTCCATCGGTGCGCCGACCACCTGGTACGCATCGAGCGAGCCGTCCTCCAGTGGGTTCGTGTCGTAGCCGGCCTTTGCGAAGTTCCTCTCCTCGAATGCGTCGGTGTTGACGATCAGGAGCCCACCCTTGACCAGGTCATGGAGGTTCGCCTTGAGGGCTGCGGGATTCATCGCGATGAGGCAATCGGGGCTGTCACCCGGCGTGAGGATGTCCCAGTCGGCGATGTGGACCTGGAACGAGGAGACACCTGCGATGGTGCCCTGGGGAGCCCGGATCTCCGCCGGGAAGTTGGGAAGCGTCGACAGGTCGTTCCCGAACAGCGCGGAGGTCGACGCGAATTGCGTGCCGGCGAGCTGCATGCCATCGCCGGAATCGCCAGCGAAGCGGATGACCACGTCCTCGATCTGCTCAGGCGCAGGTCGTTCCTGGGTCAGGGTCTCATCGGACACGGGTTCAGCTCCTCTTCGGGATTGCATCGTCTTTGATCGTCGTTCACGGTCACTCCGGGCCAGCCGCGCATCGGAAGGTGCACACATCGTTCGTTTCCGGGCCGTTCGGTTCCAGCCGGTGGGAGCATATTCGACCGCAGGCGGATCGCCACTTTCTTCGTTTCGCTCAGCCCAAGAATATGGGAGGTCGCAGCACTTCCAGAACGCGTTCGGTTTCGAGCCTTGATGCGATCCCGAGCAACCGCGACTCGGACCACATGGGTCCCACGAGCTGCAGCGAGACTCCCTGGCCAGCGGTCCCGGCGACGGGAAAGGACAGGGATGGAACCCTGATGCGGTTGATCGGGGCGGTGAATCGGGCGAGGGCCTCCCTGTGGAACACCTTCTTCCCATCGACGTCCACGTCGTCTTCACCGATCACCTTCGTCATCACCCCGACGGTGGGTGCGACGAGCGCGTCGTAGCCGGCGTCGGTGAGGCGGGTGATGGCTGCCCTCGCAGCGGACCCCCAACGCTCGGCCGCAAGCACATCGTCAGCGGTGGCCGATCCTGCGGCCTCGATCCGTTGCGCCACATCCTTGCCATACCGGTCTGGGTGGGCCCGGTAGCGCTCACCGTGTACAGCGATGATCTCAGGCCCGATCGCCGCGGTCACCTCGGGCACGGGGGCGAGCTCCCGGACCGAGATCTCATGGACGTCGATACCGAGGTCGGCGCACGCCGAGACGAAGGTGTCGAGGCCGGCGCGCACATCGGCGGACATCGGCGGCTCGAGCCACTGGCTCACGATCCCGAGACGCAGGGCACCCGTGTCTTTTCGTTGTGACGCCTGGATCGGACGGGGTTGGCTCCATGGATCTGCGGGGTCATCGCCTGCCATCGCCCTGTAGGCGAGTTCGAGGTCGGCGACCGTTCGAGCGAGGGGACCGACCGTGTCGAGTGACTGCACGAGCGGGAACACGCCGGCGAGGGATACGCGGCCGTGTGTCACCTTGAGTCCCAGGATCCCGCACATCGCGGCAGGTACCCTCACGGATCCCCCAGTGTCTGTCCCCACGCTGATCGGCACGATCCCTGCCGCGACTGCCGCTCCCGATCCTCCGGAGGATCCGCCGGGTGATGTGGCGGTGTCCCATGGGTTGCGCACCGGTCCGAACCAAGGGTTCTCGGAGGTGAATCCGAAGGCGAACTCGTGGAGTCCGGTACGGCCGATGATCACGGCGCCAGCTGCGCCGAGATTCCGAACAACGGTCGCGGATGCTCGAGCGGGCGCCGCGGGAAATGACGATCCGAGGCGATTCGGGAGACCCGTGTCATCGATGATGTCCTTGATCGCGACCGGGATCCCGGCGAGCGGTCCCGGATCCCTGCCGGAGGCGACCAGCTCGTCGATGGCCTCTGCGCGGCGCATCGCTCCGTCAACGTCGATCAGCGTGAATGCGTTCAGATCGTCGTGTGAGACACGTGCCGCCTCGAGAGCTGAGGCAACCACGTCGGTTGCCCGGAGTCGTCCGGTGCGAACCTGCGATGCAACGGCGACCGCAGGTTCCATCGCGTCACTCCCAGGTGACCGTCTCGGTGTCCGGCTGGAGGTGGATCCACACCCTCCCCGGCGGGAGCACCAGCTCGGTCCCATCCTCCGCGGTGAGCGTGAACCGATCCTCGATCGACCCTCGCTCCCACGACCCTGCTACCACCTCGCCGCCGTAGAACACGAGTGCATCGCCCGTTCCGACGGTCTCGACGCTCGGTATGGGTGTCCCCGAGCCTGATGCCGGACGTGCGGTGTACTTGGTCATCTTCATCACGACGAGCGTGTCGAATGCGACCTGGCCGGTCTCCTCGTCATTCTCCGAAACCCAGACGTGCGGCTCGGTGCCCTGGAAGTGCAGGTACTGCTCACCGTCCCATGCCCAGGTCGACGGAGGTGTACCGGAGAACGGCACCTCGATCGTCGTAGCCGAACCATCCGTCGGACTCGGTTCTCCGAAGGTGAACAGGTTCCCCGGGTTCTCGTCAGGCCATCCGCGTTCGTCCGCATACTCGCGGATCAACAGCGTGGAGGTGAACAGGTTGTGCGGTGCTGAACGGTGGGAGCGGCGGAATGTGGTGAAGCCGTTGTCGTACGACACGTTGATGTCGTCGGCGCGGAAGACTGCTTGAACCCAGTCCTGGGCACCCGAGATCTGGATCGGGCTTCCCGCCATCGAGGCCATGATCTTCGAGTCGGTCACACGTCCCGAACGGTTCGGCCCGACGTAGTCGGAGTCGGACTGGTGGAACATCGCGATGAACCGGGTGATGCCACCCTCCACAGGGATCTCGAATACGGCGTCCGCAATCTCGAGACCCGACTGCGGCCGTGCCTTGATGTGGTTGTCGATCTTCACGGCGACGACCCTGCGATCGATGAGGGCTTCGTCCGCGGGGAGGCCGTTGATCGAAGCCGAGACCTCCAAGCCGGGAGTGGTGGTCGTGGTCGTTCCCGGCTCGGTCGTCGTCGTTTCGGCGAGCGTGGTGGAGGTGGTCGTCGTCGCTTCGGTCGTGGTGGTCGTCGTCGAGTCATCGGAACCACCGGACGAACACGCAGCCGCGACGAGCGCGAACGCGACGAGTCCGAGCACGAGGGTGGGGGCCTTGCGGATCATCGGCGGCAGCTTAGGTGGGGGGCTTACCAACTCGACGTTGGGACCGCACCGCGAGGAAGGGGAACACCAGCCCGAGCGCTGCGAGGCCAACCCCCTCACCGACAGCAAACGCCAGGGCTGCCCGGTCGATCGGATCGGTGTTCAGGATGACGAGCACGGCGATCGATGCGACCAGGGCGATTCCCCACCCTGCGGCGAGGAGCGGACCCCGATCGGCGGCGGTGTAGATCTGGCTTGCGAACAGCGCACCGAGGCCGAGGCCTATGCCAGCACCTCCGAAGACAGCGGCGGCAGTCGGGGGGACGAATGCCGGCCCGTAGATCGCGGACACGATCGGATCGAGGAAGAGCCATGCGCCAAGCGCTCCGATGACCGCAAGCGCGGCGCCTCCCGCGGCCAACCTGGGAGCCCACGCCCACAGGCGACCGGGATCAGCACTGTTCGCGAGCGCCGTGAAGTCGGGTAGCACCCTGGCGACGAGGCTGTAGGCAGATGTGATCGGTCCGCGAAGGAGCGAGAACGTCGTGAAGTAGATGCTCACCGCCGCAGCAGAGCCTCCGACAAAGCTCACCGCGATCGGGCCACCCGCGATGATCAGCTGGCTCGAGCCGGTTGCGAGGATCAGCCACACGAGGAAGGACCCACGCTGGGCGACGATCCCCGGGGGAGGGCCGGATCCGACGATCTCGGCGAATGGTCGTGCGAGGAGGCTTGCAAGCGGTGCGAGCACGAGTACGAGGGTGAATGTGATCGCAGGCACATCGAGGACCGCCATGACGATGCCTCCGACCAGCAACGCGCCGGCCTCGAGCGCGATCGACGCCCCGTATCCCGCAAAACGACGATGTCCTGCGAGCGTGCCTCGACCAGCCGCCAGGACTGAACGGGTGACCATGATGAGGCCGGTCACGAGCACGTATCGCACGTCGCCCTCGAAGAACCTATCGAGCGTGAACCAGACGAACGCGACGCCGATGACGACGGCGAGCCCGAAGGCTCCGGCCATCTGGGTACGGACGCGGCCGATGGCGGCACGGTCGTGCGTGACGGCGAGTGCACGCGTCATGTGCTGTTCAGCAGGGAGCTGGAGGATGGTGTAGATCAGGAACATGAGCGTCCAGAGGACCGCGATGGGCGCAAACCCCTCGGTGCCAAGGGTCCGGCTCCCCAACGCCTGGAACACGAGCACGGCGACCGCGCTGAAGGCGGTGGCGGCGACGATGAGCCCGGTTCCTACGTTGTCCCGGCGGAGGGTGGTCGGATCAGTGGTCATTCGTCAGGCAAGGTAGCGGTCAGTCCGATCGGTGAGCACCCTGTCGCGTCGCGCATGTGAATCAGGCCAGCAGCCCTGCCCGCGCCGTGGGCCAGTACCTCGCGAAGACGACCCAGCTCAGCTCGTCGATCCTCGTGGGTCCGAGAACCCGACCGTCGGAGACCGAGTGGGCGCGATTGTCGCCGAGAAGCCAGACCTCATCCTCGGAGAGTTTCCACTCGCCGTCGGGTCTCGTCGACCCGCTTGCCCATCGATCAGCCAGCAGTGCGCCATTCACGGTCACCCTCCCACCCTCGATTCCGATGACCTCACCGGGGAGGCCGATCACGCGCTTGACGAGGTTGAGGCCCGAACCTGCGGGATCGGCGAACACCACGATGTCGCCGCGTCCGAGGGGTCCCATCAGGCGCCGGGCTATGACCCAATCACCATCCTCGATGGAGGGAGCCATCGATGACTCATGGATGGCGAATCGGCGGACGAACCCGCGCAGCGTCACGGCGGTGAGGAGTGCAGCGCCAGCGACCCCCCCAACAACACGTTTGGTACGCACGATCCGGATCTCCTGCCTGTCCTCCTGCCTGTGGGACACGGAAAGGTCGCCGCTGGTTACCCGGACCCGCCGGCCAGGGGCCGTCACCGAGCGCGGCATCGATCGGTATGGTGGAAGTGTCGTCAACCAACCCAGGGAGGTACCCATGAACCTCGTCGAGCGAGTGCTCCGACCGAGACACGATGCCTATGCACACTGCGACCTGTTCTGCGGCGTGTACGACCCCGCCCAGGCGAAGATCGAGGCGGTCTCGTGCCTCAAGGCAGCGCAGAAGTACCACGACTCGACAGATGACGTGTTCCGCGCCCGGTGCATCGCCATCAAGGAGGAGCGCGCCGAGCTCGTGAAGCACCATCTGGGCGTCCTGTGGACGGACTTCTTCAAGCCGCACCACGTCGAGTCCTTTCCCGGTCTCCACGACCTCTTCTGGAGGGCCATCAAGGCGGCGTCCGAGGCCAAGAAGTCCATGGATCCCGCCGTCAGCCAGGCGATGATCGACCTCATCGACGAGGTATCCGAGGTTTTCTGGCAGACGGAGGAGTCAAAGGCGACGGGCGTCTACCCACCCTCCTAGACCACAGGCCTAGACCGTACGCGAGCGCTGGCGTGCGGACAGCCACTCATACAGGCCGCTGCCGATACCGAGGGCGATGGCCCCGTAGACGGCTGCCCCAGCGAGGAGTGCCATGACAGCCGAGATCGCCGGTGCCCCGGCGATTCCTGTTGCGATCGCCCACGCCACCGACGACGAGATGAGAGCCGCAGGGACGGCGAGTGGGATCGCCCGTCCCGCGCTCGTCGTCACAGAGCCGAGCCCCGCGCGAGCGTCCGACGGCCAGTACCAGATGGCGCACAGGATCGCCGTGTAGACGCCGAGCATGACCACCGACGTCACCGCGATGCCCTGGATGCCGAACCGGTCCTGCATGTAGAAGTAGCTGGGGATCGCGACAACCGTGATGGCCGTGCCGGCGATCACCGGGGTCCACATCTCCCGCTTGGCGTAGAAGGCCCGTGTGATGATCTGGAGTGCTCCCCACACCGGTATGCCGAAGGCGTAGACGAACAAGGCCGCTGACACCGAGTCCGTGTCCTGCGCCGTGAACGCACCCCGCTCGTACAGGACGCGGATGATGGGGAGCGCCAGGGCCGCCATGGCACCTGCGGCTCCGATCGAGAGGACGATGACCCACCGGAGCGCGCGATCGACCGTGCGGAGGAGCTGTGCGCGGTTGCCCTCGGCGAACAGCCGAGCCAGCGTCGGATAGGCAGCAACCGCCGCAGCCTGACCGATCACGCCGATCGGCACGAACATCGTCCGCCGCGCATATTGGAGGTCGGTCTGTGCCCCCTCGCCGACGAGTCCGCCGAAGACCGACATGAACACTTCGTCCAGGGCGACGATCGATTGGCCGATCATCAGGGGAAGGGCGATCACGATGTACGCCCTGACCGCGGGGTGGAGCCATTGTGCACGGAGGTCGAAACGCAAGCCGACGCGCCGTGCACCCCATGCCTGGAGGGCGAAGTTCCCGACGAACGCACCGACGAGGGCACCCCAGACGAACCCGTCCGGAGCGGGGTCGCCTGTCACGATGGCCCACGTGACACCGCCCGCGATGATCCCCACGTTGTAGACGATGGGAGCGAGTGTCGGGATCGTGAACACGCCCTTCGCGTACTGGACGGACGAGAACATGGCTCCGACGACGAACGCGAACTGTGCGGGAAGGATCACCCTCGTGAGCGTGATGGTGCTCGTGATCTGGTCGGCAGAGAACTCGGGGTACAGCCAGCGGATGATGGTGGGTGTGAGGAACCACGCAACGATGATGACGGTCGTGATGCCGATCGCGAGCCACCGGAGGATCGCCGTGAATCCCCTCCAGCCCTCCGTTTCGTCGTCCTGTGCCAGGTAGCGTGCGAAGATCGGGATGAACGTGATGGTCAGGAAGCCACCGGCCAACAGGTAGTTGGCGTAGTCGGGAATCCGGAACGCGGCGACGTACTCGTCGGTGACACCGGAGGAGCCGAGCATCGCGGCGAAGACCATGTCGCGGATGATGCCCAACAGGCGCGAGATCAGGATGCCGGCAGCGACGATGATCGCCGCTGCGCCCACATCGCCGCGACGCAGCCGGATGAGGAACGAGGTCACGGCATCACGGTACCGGCACGGGTGGCATTCGCTTCGTCACCCGGGCGCCGACGCGTGCGGGTCAGGCGAGGTCTCGGTGTCGCAGGAGCCAGGTCGTCCCCGCCAGACCCACGGTGACGTAGATGGCGAGGGTGATGAGTATTCGCCCCGTCGATAGGGATCCGATCGCATCACCGAGGTAGATGCGCGCCCCCGCGAGGCGGTCGGCGAACACCGCAACCCCGAGCCGCCACGGGGAGAGGAGGGCGAGCCCTGAGAGGGCGAAGATGACGCCATTCTCGAAGACCAGGAGGTATCCAATGCCGATGATCACCGCTCGGTCTGTGAGGAAGCCGAGCGGCAGGAACAACGATGCATAGGCCGTCGTTGCGACGAGGGACCCGAGGATGAGCGCGACGATGGCCCCGGACCCGCCATATCGAACGGTGTGGGCGACGCCGAGGGCGGTTGCTCCGACCAGGTTCACCATCCCCGCGGCGGCGACCGCCGCTGCGAGCTTGGCCGCAGCGATGCCGGTCCTGGGGATGGGACGCAGTGCGATGAACGAGAGGGTGAGGTCCCTGCGTTCGTTTCCGAGCGCTCCTGCCGCGATCACGATCGCCACCACGGGCAGCACGAGGGCGAAGAACGTAGACGCGCCGATCTCGACAAGACCCTGGAATGCGGCATCGGCGGTGCGGCTGGACGTGGCGAGGAGGTAGATGGTCACGGGCGCCAACTCGAGGAGTACCAGCATGAGCGTCCTGCGCAGTGGCAGGGCCTGCCCGAACGAGACGGTGAAGAGGGCGCCGATCGAGGTCATCGCCGTTCCACCAGGTAGCGGAACACGGACTCGAGGGATTCGTCCTGGGGCGTGAAGGCCGTCAATCGTGCGCTGATCGCAACAGCGATCGCGGGCGCCTGGCGACCGAGCTCGGCAATGTCAGCAGTCCGGACGATCACGGCATTCGAGCCCGCCTCCACGCTGAATACCGCCTCTGTCGAGAACAGGGCAGATCCGAGCTCCTTCGGCCGATCCGTGCCGATCCGCACGACATACGGCTTGTCGTTCATGGCAGCCCTGATTGACTCCACGGATCCGGCGGCTGCGAGCCTGCCGTCGACGATCGCGATGACCCTTGTGGAAACGCGCTCGACCTCCTCGAGTACGTGGGACGAGACGATGACGGTTCCGCCTGCCTCACCGATTCCGTGGAACAGGTCGATCAGATGCGCACGCTGGATCGGATCGGTTCCGTTGAGTGGCTCGTCCAGGATGAGGACCTTCGGTTTCGTGACGAGGGCAGCCGCGATCTTGATGCGCTGCCGCATGCCCTTCGAGTATCCGCCGACCGATCGATCGGCGGCGACCTGCATGTCAACGAGGTCGATCGCGTCGTCGATGTCGCCCGCGCCGGCAGCGGCTCCTGCGAGCTGGGCCGCATAGCGGACGAACCGGCGGCCGGTCATGTCGCCGTACACGGCGTCCTCATCCGGCACCAGCGACACGGACCGGTATATGCCGTGATCGCGCCGGGGATCCGAACCGAGCACGGAGATCGAACCGTTCGAGATGTCGCTGAGGCCGGAGATGGCGCGCAGCAGGGTCGTCTTCCCCGCGCCGTTCGGGCCCAGAAGGCCGGTCACGCCCGGTCCGAACGAGCATGACAGGTTCGAGACGGCGACCTTCTGGCCGAACCACTTCGACACGTTGCGGACCTCGATCGTGGGGGAGGCGACAAATGCCGGATCGTGGATGACGCCGTTGCCGTGTTCGGTGCCGGTCACAAGAGCCTCCGATAGCGGGCGACCGAGAAGCTCGTCGCGATGGCGCCAATGACGACGAGCGCCACGATTCCCCAGGCAGGGTTGATCTGGGCTGCGGCGAGCAGGGATTCGGGGTTCGATACGCCGAAGACCCATGCGTTGGCGGCGTCCGCGGTGTTGATCGGTGCGAGGAGTGCGACGAAGCGGCCACCCGTGAAGGTTGTGTTCCTGACGATCCCATCGGCGAAGCCTGTCAGCGCGATCATGGTCGCCACGTACACGCTCGAGGCTATGGCCTTGCGATTCGACAGGCTGGCGATGACAAAACCGAGGGGGACGAATGCCGTCGCGTAGATCGCTGCGACGACCAGGATGCGTGGCAGGTTCGGGAGTCCATCGACGAGTCCCTGGAGCAAGCCGTCGTCATCGACAGCGGCCTGTCCGATGAAGAGGACGAACTGGGGGATGAGGAGGAATGCGCCGACGATGGCGATGAGGCTGGCGAAGCGCGCTCCGAGGTAGTCGTTCGACGTCATCGGACGCGACGACAGCATGGAGAGCACGCCGTCCCGTCGATCGGGAATGAGGAGCTCAGGTGCGGCGAGCGCCACGAAGAGCATCGCGATCGTTCCCCCGAGCTGGAAGAACTGGGCGTGTTGCTGGGCCGCGTTGAAGGCTTCCTCCACGTCGATCGGGATGAAGAAGCTGATCCCAACGAAGGCGATCGGCGGAAGCACTGCCACCGAGACCAACAGCCACGGGAGGATCTTCCTCCTGCCCTTCCTGCGGATGCCGAGGACCCTGCGCACGCCGTCGGCGAACACGGTGCGCCTGGCTCCCCGTCGTCCTCGCCGTTCACCGTCGTACGGGACATATCCGAGGTCGTAGACGGCTCCCGTCTCGCTCATGTCGGCCGCCCTCCTCGAAGGAAGAGCTCCTCGAGCGTGGCTGCGCCCGCATCGAGCCTCCTGATGCTCGCACCGGCTTCGGCCGTCGCGTCGCGGATGATGTCGAAGACGTCCCGATCGGGATGTGACACGAGGATCCGGCGCCCGTCGACGTCGACCGACGCACCGGTGCGTTCGAGGAGCTCTGCCACGGGATCCGTCGGACCGTTGACCTCGAGGCGCACCGTCGTCCCCGCCTCCTCGCCTCCGAGCGGACCAGAGTGCAGGAGTGTTCCCTGATCGAGCATGACCACCCAGTCACACGTGCGTTCGATGTCGCGAAGCACGTGCGACGAGACGACCACGTCGATACCGAAGCCCCCGAGGCGGGCTATCAGGTCGAGCATCTGCTCGCGTCCGCTCGGGTCGAGGCCAGCGGTCGGCTCGTCGAGGAAGACCAGCTTCGGATCGTGGACGATCGCCTGGGCCAGTTTGGCTCGTTGCTTCATTCCCGTCGAGAAGTCCCCGAGATAGCGGAACCGCTCGTCATTGAGCCCGACGAGGGTCAGGACGTCGGAGGCACGCTGCCGTGCGGCGTCGGGAGGCAGCCCTGCCGTGCCTGCCGCGTACACGAGGAAGTCGGCGGCGGTCTGATCGAGGGGCAGGCATGCACCTTCGGGCATGTATCCCGCATTCGACCGGATATCGATCATCCTCGTGCGCGGATCGAGGCCAAGGACCGAAGCCGACCCCGTCGTAGGTGTGAGGATGCCGAGCAGGATCTTGATCAGGGTCGACTTGCCTGCTCCGTTCGCACCGACGAGGCCGATCCTGCCCTCCGGCACGTCGACGTCGAGCGTGTGCAGCGCTGCGACGCTTCCGTATGCGTGGCCGAGGCCGACCGTGCTGAACATCGTGTCCATGTCCGGTGAACGATAGGCGAGGCATGACACCGTACCCTCACGGTCGTGGACGTCATCCTGTCGATCATCGCGGCGTCGATCGCCACCTGGTTCACTCGCGAGCTCCTCGTCAGCTGGCGAGCACGGAGGCGACTCCACGCCGAGATCTGGACCTGGGCGTTCGGGGCGTACTCGATCGCGACATGGGCACTCGTCTTCGGGCTGGCCTTCGGATGGTCCTCGTTCAGCTTCCGGAGCTTCTACTTCTTCGGTGCGATCGCGAACATCCCCCTGCTCGCCGCCGGGTCGATCGCGCTCGCGAACGACCGTGCGGGGCGGGTTGCGCTCCATGTGACGACTCTGTGGATCGTCCTCGGGTTCTTCGCCACGTTCCTCGCTCCCTTTGTCGGTGCCCTTCCCGCATCGGGGATCCCCGAGGGCAGTGAGGTGTTCGGGTTCACGTTCTCGATCGACGCGCTCACCTTGCCCGGCCCAAGGATGTTCGCTGCGATTTCGGGTTCCGTCGGAACGATCATCGTGGTGGGCCTCGCCCTCACGACCGCGGTCAGGGTCAGGCGGCAGAGTCCCCAATTGGCAAGGGGCAACATGCTGATCGTGGCGGGTGTGTTGGTACCCGCCATTGGCGGCTCCCTGACGGCCCTCGGAGAGTCTGCAGCCCTGTCGGTCTCCCTTGCGGTGGGGATCATCCTCCTGTGGTGGGGCTACCGACTCGCGAGCGGAGCGCGGGCACGAGTGGCGTGATCTGCGACCGAGGTATGGTCAGCGCCGCTTCCGACTCCGCCAACCGGTCGTGACATACCGCCAGTACGACGTGGTGGAGGGAACGCCTGCCCCGGGAGCGGTGGTCGCCTCCCGGTCGCTCCGATCCTCGCTCACTGGATCTTTGCTCACTGGAACCTTGCTCACCGGATCCTTGCTCAGCGCTTCCTCGCTGTCTTCCACCGTGGCGTCCGATTCTCCCGTCCGCATCTCGGCGAGGCGTTGCCTGAGGAACGTCGCCTCCGTCTCGGCCTTGGCCGCCCGTTCGCGGGCATCAGCGAGCTGTTGACCCGCCTCGTGGAGGTTCCCCAGTTGCGTCAACATCTTGTTCCACGCATCGATGGGCACGATCATCGTCTCGCCTCCCGCCGTGACAGGTGGTTCATCGACGGTGCCCTGCGCCGGCTCATCGACGACGTGCGGGGTCGCCGGGCCCGTGTCGCGCAGGGTGAGGTGGAGTTCGGCGCCGTGATCAGTGTCGGCGTTGTCCGCGTCGACGAGCTCGATGTGCCTGCCGAGTTCGGCGGCGCGAGCCACGACTGCGTCGAGGTCGATCATACGGACCTGCGTCTCGCCATCCGACTCGAGATAGGAGCTGACGCCGGCCCTCCGGACCCATTTGCGAAGGGTGTTCACGGGGATACCGGTCGCAGCTTCTGCTTCCCGGAGCGTCACCCACGATCCTCCAGCGAGGGGATCCGGGCGCCGCGCAGGTGCCTGCGGGGGATGCTTCGCGCTCGGTCGGGGTGGCGCTGACCGTCCTGCGCCACCTGAGCGCAATGCCTCGGTCTCCCAGCGCGTCGTCGCATCCATGCGGTGTGATCCTATCGGCCGGACTCACCTCGTTGCCTGTGATGCCGTATCTAGGATGGTTTCAGAGGAGACGATTCCACCGTGACCGCACGCGATCCCAACATCGAAGCCGACGTCCGCGCGATGGTCCAGCGCATCGTCGATGGCCTCCTCGGTACGGGTGATGGCGCGACCCCAGATGTGGTGTCCGTGGGCGATCGGGCCTCCGACACGGATCAGCACCAACCCGAGTCGATCGTCGATCCGGCCGAGGGAGTCATCGCCATCGGCGCCGACCACGGTGGCTTCGCCCTGAAGGAGCGGATCGGGTTCAGACTGAAGGAGCAGGGACGCACGGTCGTGGACTGCGGAACCAACTCGAGCGATCCGGTGGACTATCCCGACATCGCCCACGCAGTGGCGCGTCTCGTCTCCGAGGGCGAGGCGATCGTCGGGATCGTGGTCGACGGTGCGGGCATCGGGTCCGCGATGGTCGCGAACAAGGTTCCCGGCGTGCGCGCTGCGCTGTGTTACGACATCTCGACTGCTCGCAACGCACGGGAGCACAACCATGCCAACGTGCTCACGTTGGGGGCGGGCATGACAGGGGATGCCCTTGCATGGCAGATCACGGAGGAGTTCCTCTCGACGCCCTTCGGCTCGGGGAGGCACGCGCGTCGTGTCGCCATGATCGATGCTCTCGATAGCCCTGTGCCGGAGCAGGTCCGATGACTGATCTCGAACGCCAGCAACTCGTCGAACTCATCACGAGAGAGGTGCTGACAGCCCTGGCGGAACGAGCGGACATCCTCTCGAGTCCGCACAAGCTGCGCCAGGTCGTCGAGAACGGTGCGGATCGAGTCGCCTACCACGGGGACGCAGAGGATGTTCCCGTCGATCTCGCCAAGTACATCGACCACACCCTCCTGAGGCCGGACGCCACGCTCGCCGAGATCGAGGTGCTGTGCGACGAGGCGCTCACGTTCGGGTTCGCATCGGTGTGCATCAACCCCACCTGGGTGAAGGTGGCGGCGGAGCGTCTCCGAGGATCGCCCGTCAAGGTGTGCACCGTGATCGGATTCCCACTTGGAGCGAACACACCGGAGATCAAGTCGATGGAGGCAAGAAAGGCGCTCCGCGAAGGTGCGAGGGAAGTCGACATGGTCATCAACATCGGCGCGCTCAAGTCAGGGGACCTCGAACTCGTTCGAACGGACATCGAGAAGGTCGTCGACGCAGCACACGAGAGCGGCGCGATCTGCAAGGTCATCCTCGAGACGTCACTGCTCACCGACGAGGAGAAGGTCGTCGCGTCCTCGCTCGCGAAGCAGGCGAAGGCAGACTTCGTCAAGACCTCCACGGGGTTCGGAGGTGGGGGCGCAACGGTGTATGACGTGGCCCTGATGCGCGAGACGATCGGGCCGGACATGGGGGTCAAGGCCTCTGGCGGCGTGCGGACCCTCGAGGACGCGGAGGACATGATCGCCGCAGGCGCCACGCGTATCGGAGCCTCCGCTGGGGTCCAGATCGTCGGTGGTGCAGAGAGGGACGGCGATGATCCGGCATACTGATCGCAGACGGCACGAACAAGGAGATCACGATGGCGACCGGTATTGAACTGCGTTCATATGCCTTCCTCGACAGCCTCCAGCCGCAGTACGCGGCGTTCCTCGGCACGATCGCACAGGGTTTCCTGCCCCTTGCCGGCGAGGCATCGCTGTTCGTCGAGGTTGCACCGGGCATCGAGATCAACAGGCTCACCGACATCGCCCTCAAGGCAACGACCGTAAAGCCAGGCATGCAGATCATCGAGCGGGTGTTCGGGCTCCTCGAGGTCCACTCGCCCAATCAGGCCGAGACGCGGGCCGCCGGTGAGGCGATCCTCGATGCACTGTCGCTGACCGAGCACGACAGGGTGAAGCCGAAGGTCCTGTCCAGCCAGATCATCCGCCGCATCGACGATCACCATGCCCAGCTCATCAACCGAACGCGACACGGCCAGATGATCATCCCCGGCCAGACGCTGTACGTGCTCGAATGCAATCCCGCTGCGTATGCCGCCCTTGCCGCGAACGAGGCGGAGAAGGCGTCGCGGATCAACGTGCTCGAGGTACGTGCCTTCGGGGCCGTTGGCCGGATCTACCTGGGGGGCGAGGAACAGGATGTGGAAGTCGGATGGCAAGCAGCCGTCAGCGCCCTCGAGGGTCTCAGCGGCCGCGACGAATAGCGAGAATCGGACGAAGGAAGGAACGGAATGGCAGACGCACTCGGAATGATCGAATGTCGCAGCTTCGCTGCGATGGTGGAGGCCGCTGATGCAATGGTGAAGGCGGCGAAGGTCGAGCTCGTGAGTTACGAGGAGACCGGTGGCGGCTACGTGACGGCGATCGTCCGTGGCGACGTCGCAGCCGTCAAGGCCGCAGTGGACGCCGGCGTCCGGAGCGGGGAGAAGGTGGGTGAGGTCATCGCAACGCACGTCATCGCACGGCCCCATGTCAACCTCGATCTCGTGCTTCCCTTGGGACGTGCGGAGGAAGCCAGGGACTCCGTCGGCTGAGTCGTCCGACCAGAACCCCGGAAGGGGGATGACACGATGAACCTCGGCAGAGTCACGGGCACACTGGTCGCGTCCCGCAAGGAGCCACTGCTCGAAGGGCTCGCGCTCCTCGTGGTGCGCCAGCTCGACGAGCACGGCGAGCCATCGGGTGGGTATGTCGTTGCGGTCGACTCCGTCGGCGCCGGAGTCGGCGAGGTCGTGTTGTACGCCTCGGGGAGCTCTGCACGACAGACCACCGTGACGAGGGACAAGCCGTGCGATGCCGTCATCATGGCGATCGTCGACCAATGGGACCTCGACGGCGAAACGGTGTATGTGAAGTGATGAACGTGCGTGAGGTGACATGCCCCAACTGAGCGATTCGGACATCCAGGCGATCATCGCGCGGGTCAAAGGACGCGTCGCGTCCGGTGACATCGGCGCACGGACGGGTCCCGCATTGCGCGCAGCCGATGAGATCGACCGTGACGACATCGAACTCGGTGAGGGCGTCTTCGGCTCTGTTGATGACGCCGTGCGGGCTGCGTCGGCGGCGTTCCGCTCCTACCAGGGCCTCGGCCTCGATCGCAGGAAGGTGATCGTCGCCGCGATCCGCGACGCGATGCGCAAGGAGAACGAGCACCTCGCTTATCTCGCGAGGCAAGAGACCGGCCTCGGGCGCGCGGAGGACAAGATCCTCAAGAACCAACTCGTGATCGATCGGACCCCGGGGCCGGAGGACCTCGAACCGAAGGTGGTGACCGGGGACCGGGGGATGATGGTCACCGAGTATGCGCCCTATGGGGTCGTGGGTGCGATCACGCCGACCACGAACCCCACGTCGACCATCATCAACAACACGATCGCGATCCTCTCTGCAGGGAACACGGTCACGTTCAACGTCCATCCGAGCGCCCGGCGAGTGTCGACCGAGAACGTCAAGCTCCTGAATCGCGCGATCGTCGGAGCCGGTGGACCGCCAGACCTCGTGACGTGCATCGCTCATCCGACACTCGAATCCGCCCAGGCATTGATGCAGCATCCCGACGTCCGTGTGCTCCTCGTGACGGGAGGGCCGGGAGTCGTGAAGGAGGCGCTCAGGACGCCGAAGAAGGCCATCACGGCAGGACCGGGCAACCCACCGGCAGTCGTCGACCAGACCGCCGACGTGGCAAAGGCAGCCAAGGACATCGTCTTCGGGGCCTCGTTCGACAACAACATCATCTGTGTGGACGAGAAGACGACGATCGTCGTCGACACGGTCGCCGACCGGCTCGTCCAGCTCATGGCCGCGTCCGGCGCGTACCGCCTCAAGGAACACGAGCTGAAGCGGCTCGAGCGTGTGATCTTCAAGGAGATGGGCCCACCGAGCAAGCCAGGGCTCATCGACGGTCGCTTCATCGGCAAGGACGCAGCGGTCATCGCGAACGAGATCGGGCTCACGTTGCCTGCCGAGACCAGGCTGCTCATCGCGGAGGTACCCGTCGAGCACAACCTCGTCTGGACGGAGCAGATGATGCCGGTCATGCCGGTCGTGCGTGTCAAGGACGTCGACGCGGCCATCGATCTGGCCGTCCGCTCAGAGCATGGGTTCCGGCACACGGCCTCGATTCACTCCACGAATGTCGACGCCATCACCCGAATGGCACGAGCGATGAACTGCTCGGTCTTCGTGGCGAATGGTCCAAACGTTGCCGGACTCGGTGCCGACGGCGAGGGGTACACGTCATTCTCGATCGCGAGCCCGACAGGGGAGGGGCTCACGCGCCCCCGCACCTTCTCCCGCGAGCGTCGCGTGTCGGTGATCGGGGCGTTGCGCATTGTCTGAAGCCTCCGTCTCACCTGCAGTCGCGGTCTGGGAGTTCTCGTCGATCGTCGACGGCATCCACGCCGCCGACGCGATCGCGAAGGGATCGCCCGTGTCGCATCTGCTGACGGGCACCACACACCCCGGCAGGTACATCGTGCTCGTTGCAGGAGACGTGGCGAGTGTCGCCGTCGCTCGCGACATCGTCACCGACCTCGGCATCGCCACGATCGATGACCGCTTCCTTCCGGACATCGCGCCAAGTGTGGTGACGGCCGTGACGACGGATTCCACAGCGGCACGTGCCACGGGTGACGCGATCGGTGTCGTTGAGACCGCCACCGTGTCGTCGATCATCGACGCAGCCGACGCTGCGGTGAAGGCGGCGAACGTGGTCCTCTCGGGGCTGCGGATGGCGGATGGAATCGGCGGCAAGGCGTACCTCGTCGTCGACGGGATCGTCGGGGAGGTGGCTGCCGCGGTCGAGGCCGCGACCGATCGCGCAGGAGGGCACCTCCTGGCGTCCGTCGTGATACCGCAGCTCACCGAGGAGTTGCGGGGGGATCTCGCTGCCTCCGCGTCGTTCATCGAGAGTGTCCGATCGAGGGGCGGAGGGGACGCGTGATCCTCGGACGCGTCCGTGGCGCTGTCGTTGCGACGACGAAGGATCCGAACATGTCAGGCATGAGGCTCTTGATCGTCCAGCCGCTCGATGAGCATCGAGCCGACACCGGGTCGTGTGTCGTTGCGGCGGACGCGGTCAACCAGGCGGGACCCGGTGACATCGTGTACTTCGTGGCATCCCGTGAGGCCGCTGAGGCCATGCACCCGCGCTTTGTGCCCGTTGACCACGCCATCGTCGGCATCGTCGACGACATCGAGGTCAGACTGTGAGCGTTTCGTCATGAAGGTCGGAAGGGTCGTCGGGAACGTCGTGTCGACCATCAACCACGACTTCTTCGACGGGGAGCGACTGCTTGTGTGCCGCTTGGTCGATCGCGACGCAGACACCGGCGCCTACCTGATCTGTACCGACCGCGTCGGAGCGGGTGCCGACGAGACCGTGCTCATCCTGGATGAGGGATCGTCCGCGCGCCAGATCTACGGTGTGGACAGCGGTCCGATCCGGTCGGTCGTCGTCGGTATCGTCGACGATGTCCATGAAGTGCTCTGAATCGATGATCAGGACCGGCGCGCGCTCCATCCTTCCGCTGCTCCTGATCGCATTGAGCGCGTGCGGCGGAAGCGGTGTGTCGGCGTCGACATGTGACGAGGTCGTCGACGAGACCCTTGCGCTCTTCCAGAGGCTGATCGACGACGTCGACGCCGAGTTCACCGATCTCACCGTTGAGCAGTTCCTCGAGACCGCCGATGACCTCCCCTCCCTCGAGGATTTCGAGGAGGACGCCGATCGGATCGACGAGATCGCAGCGGATCTCGGCTGCACGCAGAGTGAGATCTCGGCCGATGTTGCGGCACGAATCGGTGAGCTTGACGCAACCACCGATGTCGGCAGGTTCATCATCAGCGCACTGCGGTCCGGTGGCCTCTAGGTGTGACAGCCGGGGACGGGGCTAGCCAAGGTGTGCTGCGGCCGCCTCGTCGAGGAGCCAGAGGACACGTTCCTTCGCCTCGACTCGGGCGGCCGGATGGTCATCGCCAGCGACGATGCCCGCCATCACATCGGCCTTCGATTCCCCGCCGACGACGAACACGACGATGTCGGATTCTGCGATGAGCCTGAAGGTCGCGGTGAGCCGCCACGCGTCGAGCTGGGGTACGAAGTTCGCGACATACGCAAGCGACCGAACCGACAGCGCGGTGGTGCCGGGAAACAGTGACGCCGTGTGCCCGTCGGCGCCGATGCCGAGCATCGTGATCGATGTGACGTCCCTGTCGGTGATGAGGGGGACGATCTCGTCCCCGTACGCCGTGGCCGCCTTCGCTGGTGTGGCGAGCGTCGTGTCGGGTGCGACGAAGCGAACCCCGACGTGATCGGCGATCGACTCCCTGATCATCTGCTGGTTGGCGTCCTCGCTCGTCGGGGGAACCCAGCGCTCGTCGGCGATCCATGCGGTGACATCGGACCAATCGATGGTGCGTGTGGCGAGCTGGTCGTGCACAGAGCGGGGAGTGGACCCACCGGCGAGGGCGAGCAGCACCCGCGACGATGAGGCAATCTGGTCCTGGACGATGTCGGCCGCCTTCTTCGCGAGGGAAGCGGCGTCGGGAAGGATGACGAAGTCCACCCGCGAACGATACCGATCGTGGTCGGGTCCGAAGGGGGATTGTTAGCGTTGCCCACCAACGGAGATGTGAGGTGCCATGGAGATCGACATCGAAACGCCCCACGGCGCCGTTCCCTGCACCCTCGAACTCGCTCCGGCGAGCTCCATCGGCATCGTGCTCGCCCACGGTGCGGGCGCCGGCAGGAGCCATCCATGGATGACGGCGATGCGCGACCGGCTCGTCAGCCGCGGCGTTTCCGTGATGACCTTCGACTACGCCTACATGGCGGCGGGGCGTCGTGCCCCAGACAGGATCGACAAGCTGATCGATGTCCACGAGTGCGCGGTCTCGGAGATGGAAGGAAGAGTGCCAAGCACCTTCCTCGTCGGCAAGTCGATGGGTGGGCGTGTCGGGGGCCATCTCGCCGCACTCGGGCGGTGTCGGGTGTCCGGTGTCGCTTATCTCGGCTATCCCCTGGTGCCGATCGGCCGGTCCGAGCAGCGATCGACCGACCATCTCGCCACGATCGATGTGCCGCAGCTGTTCATCTCGGGCTCTCGTGACGCGATGGGTCCCGTCGAACTCATCACCGAGGTTGCCGGGTCCGTGCCCGTAGGCGAGGTCGTGATCATCGAGTCGGGTGACCACTCGTTCGTGCCGCTCAAGAGCTCGGGCCTGACGCTCGACGACACGATGGGCATCGCGGTCGACGCACTCGTACCGTGGCTCGAGCGTGCGGCCGTTCAGGCAGGCGGCGGCACGTAGCGGCCAGACACGACCCTGCCCTCGATCGTCCTCAGCTCCCAGATCGAGCCCTTCTTCCACATCATCTCTCCGTCCATCGGGATACCGGACGCGAAGAGATGGCCCACGAGGTTGCTGATGACGTCTCCATGGGTGCACAGGACGGCTGCTTCTCCCTGGAGTTCGTTGACCAGGGCGACGAGGCGGTGCGGATGGGAACCTTCGACGAGGGCCGTTTCGGATTCGAGCGGTATGCCCATGCGATCCGACAGGGGCCTCACGGTTTCGATACAACGGGTGTAATCGGACGATCCGATCCTCGTCAGCGGATGGGCCTGGAGGACCTGAAGCAGGGCGTCGCGCTGGCGGCGGCCGCGTTCGTCGAGTGGCCGGCTCCAGTCGTCACTGGTCACCCGTGCCCGATGGCCTGCCCACCCGTGGCGAACGAGGTACACGATGCCGGCCGACCGATCGAGCTGCATGTCGTTCGCTCGATCGAGGACCTCCCTGTCATTGCGGTAGGTCAACCAGTTCTGGCCCTTTGTGAACCGTACCCACTTGACGCGGTCGACCTCGGAGTTCGGTGCGAACTTCCCGCCGGCCGCTTGAGCGAGCCACCAGCGAACCACCTTCGGGTTCTCGTTCGCCGTGTCGTACGCGATCGTTCCGATGAGCCGAGGGCTCTCCGCCTTGAACCCGGTCTCTTCGTACGTCTCACGGACGGCGCCCTCGAGGAAGGTCTCCCCGTCGTCCAGCTTGCCCTTCGGAAGGGTCCAGTCGTCGTAGGCGGGACGGTGGATGATCAGGTACCTGGGTTGGCCGTCGCGCCCTGGTCGGGTCACGACGCACCCCGCGGCCCAGATGGAATCTGATGGTGGGGGATCGGTCAGCATGTCTTCCCTGCCGAGAGGCTCATCCGCGGTTGCGATCCAATTCGACGACCTTGCGGAGGCGTCGTGCGTGGCGTTCCTCACCTGAGAATTTCGCAGACAGGAATGCATCGACGAGCTCCATTGCCGTGGTCATCCCGATGACCCTCGCACCGAGCGCGAGGACGTTCATGTCGTCGTGCTCGACCGCCTGATGCGCTGTGTAGTGGTCGTGGGCGACCGCACTGCGGGCTCCTGTGATCTTGTTCGCCGCGATCGAGGCACCTGCTCCCGAACCACACACGACGATTCCTCGTTCGGCCTGTCCTGCAACGACCGAACGTGCGACCGATGCGGCGACGTCCGGATAATCGACGGGCTCGACTGAGTCGGTTCCGACATCGAGGACCACGTGACCAGTCGACCTGAGGTGTTCGACGAGATGCTGCTTGAGTTCGAAGCCGGCGTGATCGGACCCGATGACGACGCGCACGTTGTTCCTCCGGTGACGGCCGGAGCGTAATGCCCTTCGCGTTCCCGGTGCCGTGCGGCTCGCTGTGCGGTCGGATCGAGCGGGTGTGCCTACCCTCCATTCGATGCGTCGATCCATCCCTTCCATCGTCTCGGCCCTGGCTCTCGTCGCGGCTGGATGCTCGTCGGGACCGGCCGCACCGGACGTCGAGCCGATCACGCGCGTGTGCAACGAGGCCTTCTGCATCGACGTCCCTGCGGGCTGGGGGGACGAGGTCGGTGACACCCACGTAGCCTTCCACCACGAGCTGGCGCCGGACAGCACCTTCCTCACCGCGAGCATGGTCGACATGGAGGCGATCGTGACCGCCGCAGGCGGTACGTGGCCTGTTCCTCCCGACGAGGTTGTCGAGGCGTTCTGGGCACTTCTCGAAGATGTCGATGAGGGGTCGCTCATCCGCACCGAGCGACAGGTCGGTGGCGCCATCCGGTCGTGGGGGCGTCACTCGACGGGGGACATGTGGCACGTGCTCGTGCCCGTGGACGGATCGGTTGCCATCGCTGTCGAGCTTCGGGGACCGAACGCGTCATGGGAGGAGCACGCGGACGTCGTGCTTCCCTCCGTCGAACCCATCGGATGACCCGTCGGATGACCCGTCGACCATCACCTCGATGGCATGCTGCCCGAAGCCGAAAGACCGGCCCTACCGGTGGTTCGCCGTAACCTCGGTGCGATGTCCGATGCGATCCTCGTCCGTGGTGGGACACCGCTCGATGGAACGGTTGCGGTGCTTGGTGCGAAGAACGCCGTCCTCAAACACATGGTGGCGACCCTCCTCGCGCCGGGGCACCACACAATCGAGAACGTCCCAAACATCCTCGATGTCGACATCATGGGCCGCGTCCTCGAGCATGTCGGTGCGACGTGCACCCGAAGCGGCACGACGCTCACGGTGGCCGTGCCGGAGGATCCGATTCCGGAGGCACCTCTCGACCTCGTGCGGCAGATGCGAGCGTCCATCCTCGTCCTCGGTGCGCTTCTCGCGAGGACCGGTGAGGCCAATGTTGCGCTACCCGGAGGTGACGACTTCGGATCGCGGCCAATCGATCTGCATGTTCACGGCCTCGAGGCCATGGGGGCGAGGTTCGAACTGAGTCACGGCGTCCTCCACGGAACCGCCCCCGAAGGACTGCACGGCACCGAGGTCTTCCTCGAGATCCCTTCCGTCGGGGCCACCGAGAACCTGTTGCTTGCCGCCGTCCTCGCGAATGGAACGACGGTCATCGGGAACGCCGCGCGAGAGCCCGAGCTCACCGACCTGGCCGAACTCCTCAGGAAGATGGGAGCGAAGATCGACGGCGCTGGGTCCTCAACGATCGAAATCCACGGTGTCCCCATGCTCGAACCCACGACGCACCGCACCGTCCCCGACCGACTCGAAGCGGGAACCTATCTCGTTGCCGGAGCGATGAGCCGCGGGCGCGTGACCGTGACGGATTGCCGCCCCGAGCACCTGCGCATGGAGCTCTCCAAGCTGGCTGCAACGGGCTGCACGATCGAAACGACGGACAGCACGATCACGCTCGAGGGACCGGAACGTCCTGCGGCGGTCGACGTCGCGACGCTTCCGTTTCCCGGATTCCACACCGACATGCATCCCCAGATGGTCGCGTACCTGTCAACGGCCAGTGGAACGTCGCTGGTCACGGAGAACATCTACAGCGGGCGCTTCCGCTACATCGGGGAGCTCAACCGAATGGGCGCCGAAATCCACGCAGATGGCCAGCACGTCGTCATCCGCGGTGTCGAGGGACTCTCCGGATGTGAGGTCGACGGATGTGACATCAGAGCTGCCGCCGCGCTGACGATCGCTGCCCTGCGCGCCGACGGGCAGACCATCATCACCGACGCACATCATGTCGACCGCGGGTATGACGGGTTCGTCGACAAGCTGGCTGGGCTCGGCGCGCGCATCAGCCGATCATGAGGACGCGACGTCGCCTCGTCGCCGTCGTCGTGAGCGTTGCGGTTGCCCTTATCGGGTCGGTCGCCGCAGCCACGCCGCGTGCAGAGGCGGCCGACCTGACCGCATCCGTCGTGTCGGTAGAGCTCGTCGGTGATGCCGATACGCGATTCGAGATCGACGGCCGCCGTTACCGAGGTCCCATCACCTTCACACGACATGCAGATGGCCTCGCCTTCACCGAACGGGCGTCGATCGATCAGTACCTCGAGGGCATCGCGGAGATGCCGTTCCTGTGGAACCAGGAGGCCCTCGCAGCCCAGGCCGTCGCCGCGAGGACCTATCTCACGTACCGCCTCAACGGCGGCCGAGCCGGCGACGCTGCCAGGTACGAGTTCGACATCTGTGCAACGAACCGCTGTCAGGTGTATCGGGGAGTCCAATACGTCGAGGGCGACTCAGGCGACCGATGGAGGCTCGCGGTCCGGTCGACCCGCGACCAGCTGGTGCTGTACAACGGTCGACCGATCGAGGCCGTGTACGGTGCCATGGTCGGGAGCCGGTCACGTGCGAACCAGGATGTGTGGGCGTCGTCTCCCGTTCCGTACCTCCAACCCGTCGACTCACCCGAGATCGGTCGCGCTCCGTACGCGCAGTGGTCGGTCGAACTCGGTGCGGAGCAGTTCGTTCAGATCCTGCGCGCAGACGGCCTCGACGTCGGCGGTGCGCTGAATGGACTCGTCGTCGACGACCCCGTCGAGGGTGGGGGCAGGACGACGATCACGGTGGCGACCGATGGTGGCACGGACAGCATCCTCGCTCCGGCACTGAAAGGGACGTTCAACCGCCACGGCGACGAGCTGTACCCAGGCGCGCTTCCCGCACAGAGGGCCGACGGCGGACGCCTCCCCGAGCCCCTCCTCTCGTACACGTTCGACATCGAGCACGTGTCCGTCCCGCAACGTGGGATCGACCTGGTGCTTCCCGCGGAGGACCGCATCGATCGCGACCAGGTCGTGATCACTGGCGAGGGGTGGGGCCACGGTGTCGGCATGAGCCAGTGGGGTGCCAGGATCATGGCGGACGAAGGCGCCACACACACCGAGATCCTCGATCACTACTACACGGGCACCGAGACCGTGCAGTCCGATGAGCTGGTCCCTGACGAGGTCGTCGTCGGCCTCGATTGGGGGAGGTTCGAGTTCGAGGTCACCGTCGACGGGACGGCGATCCTGCGCGTGAACGGTGTTCCGTTCGGCGCGGTGCCCGCCGGTACGTGGATCGTCAGGACCTCTCGTTCGGGGATCCTGGTCTTCCCGCTCGACGGCCCGCATCCGTTCGGGGCACTCGACGAGCGGCCGTGGCCGCGCTGACACGGGGCTGACCGAATGGGGCTGACCGAATGGGGCTGACCGAATGCGCCGGCTGATGCGGAACATTTACCACTACCGGCGGGTTGGTAACGTCGTAGCCGACGTCCGGTACCATCCCGGGTCAGGAGCGCGACGATGAACATCGAAGGCAGCATCATCGAGATCGCCTCGCCATCGGACAAACCGAAGGACGGGGAGTCGAACATCGACCGCGACGCGCTCGAAGCAACGCTCGAGTACATCCGACCCGCACTCCAGGCAGACGGCGGGGACATGATCCTCCTCGGCACGAACGGCGGAACCGTCAATCTCCAGCTCGTCGGGGCGTGCGGCGGCTGTCCCATCTCCGAGACCACGGTGACCGCGGGCATCGAGCGCATCCTCAAGGACCGTGTTCCCGGCGTGACAGAGGTCATCGCAACCGGCTGACGGGAAGGCACCGACCCGGAAGACCGTCCCTCGGAACCTACAGGTCTATCGTCGGCCCCGTGAACGTCCCCAACCTCCTCGAATCGGCCCTCGGTGGGGACACTCGCGGCATTGCCCGCATCATCACGCACATCGAGAACCGCACGACGATCGGCCGACGCCTCTTCGCATCCCTGTACCGGACCTCCGGATCGGCAGCGACGACCGGCGTCACGGGAGCTCCGGGAGCAGGCAAGTCGACCCTCGTGGCGAACCTCATCCCGAGGCTCGTCGAGGAGTCCGGCAGGCTCGCCGTGGTGGCGGTTGATCCATCGAGCCCGTTCACCGGAGGTGCGATCCTCGGTGACCGCATCCGGATGGCCGAGCACACCGCAGACGACCGTGTGTTCATACGCTCGGTCGCCAACAGGGGTGCGCTCGGAGGGATTTCGGACTCGACGCCTTCCATCGTGTCGGCGCTCGATGGTCTCGGCTTCGCCGAGGTCGTCATCGAGACGGTCGGGGTCGGCCAGTCCGAGGTGGAGATCGCATCGACCGCCGACACGACGGTCGTCGTCGTGAGCCCTGGATGGGGTGATGCCGTGCAGGCGAGCAAGGCAGGGTTCCTCGAGATCGCGGACGTGTTGGTCGTCAACAAGGCCGACCGGCCCGACGCCGACCAGACGGTTCACGACCTGTCGACGATGCTCGCGACCGGGCCGCAGCTCGCATGGATGCCACCCATCGTCACCACGACCGCGATCGATGGCGGCGGGACCGACGACCTCGTCGAAGCGATTCGATCCCACCGTCGACATCTGACCGAGTCAGGCGAACTAGAGGGCCGACGCCGCAGGCGCGCTGCTCGCGAGGTGGCTGAAGCGATCCGTCGGCAGATCCTGGGCGACATCCACCTCGAATCCGACTCGGGGACGCTCGCAAGGGTCTTTGCGCGCGAGGTCGATCCGTGGACCGCGGCAGACGATGTCCTCGGCCGGTCATGAACGGCCGGTGATGAACGGCGGCACCTCATCCGGGTGACCGGGTAGCCTCGGTGTCGAGCAGCCAACCGAACCTTGGAGGAGATCGCGTGGAACTCGTCGAGTACGCCACTGTTGGCGCCGTTGCCGTCATCACCCTGAATCGCCCGCCGGTGAATGCACTCAACCATGCCCTGATTGCGGACATCGACGAGGCGATCGGGCTCGCCGAGGATCCGAGCATTCGCGCTGTGGTGATCACGGGATCGCCGCACTTTGCTGCCGGCGCCGACATCACGGGTTTCCAGGAGGCGTTCGATTCGGGGGCGAAAGAACGCGCGGCTTCGGGCTTGTCCGAGGCGGCATTGCGCCTCGAGAACCTCCCGAAGCCCACGATCGCCGCCATCCGCGGGTTCGCCCTCGGCGGCGGCCTCGAGCTCGCCATGGGGGCGGACTTCCGCTATCTCGCCGAAGGAGCGAAGGTCGGCCAGCCTGAAATCCTCCTCGGGATCATCCCTGGCGCGGGCGGCACCCAACGACTCGCACGATTGGTCGGCCCGCAGCGCTGCAAGGAGATGTGCCTCACGGGACGCCATGTCCCCGCCTCCGAGGCAGAAGCGATGGGTATCGCCGATCGCGTCGTCCCCGATGACGATCTGATGGATGTCGCCATGGAGGACGCGACGAGGTTCGCCTCCGGTCCGACGATCGCCTACGGGGCCATCAAGCGCGCGGTCGACCGCGGATTCGACCGCACACTCGAAGAAGGCCTCGCGATCGAGGCGGAGCAATTCGCCAAAGTGTTCACGACCAACGATGCCCGGATCGGGGTTCGTGCCTTCATCGACAAGCAGAAGCCCGAGTTCACGGGCTCGTGACACACCGCGAGCGCGCCACCTGACCATGGCCCGAACGTTTCCGATCTGGGCAATTCGCGTCGCCGTCGGCGTGATCGCAGTGCTCTCCGTGGCATGGGTGGTGGCATCGTGGTTCCACGCGAACGCGATCCGTGCCGAGTTCCTCATCCCGTCGAACCACGTCGATGGTCCGGAGTTCGAGGTTCTTTCCCTCGACGCTGGACGCGCTGTCCTTCCCCGAGCCCCGGAGACCGTCCGCGAGGGCGTGTGGGGGATGCTCGGGACCGAGGCATATGCACAGGTGTCGACCATCGTGCGGATCACGGATGACACGGTGGAGCGTGGCGTCCGCATGCTGGACGGGGAAGTGTCGACCGGTGACCTCGTCACGATGGACATCGATGCGTTCACAGGCGATCCCATGACGTCGCACTCGATCGGGTTCGAGGACCTCGTCATCCCTGCCGACATCGGCCCACATCCGGGGTGGTTCGTCGACGGACGGAGATCGACGTGGATCCTGTTTGTTCACGGACGAGGCGACGACCGCCTTCCCGAGTCGCTGCGAATCATCCCGAGCCTGGTCGAGGAGGGGTTCCCTGTCATGGTCATGGCGTACCGCAACGACATCGGGGCGACTGCCAGCGACAGCGGCATGCGTCTGTGGGGACTCGAGGAATGGGTCGACGTCGACGCCGCGATCGCCCTCGGTCAGCGGCGCGGAGCACGTGACTTCGTCATCGTCGGATCGGGCTTCGGAGCCAGTATCGTGTCGATGTTCCTCCACGAGTCGGATCAGATCGCCGCGGTGCGAGGGGTCATCTACGACTCCCCGGTCATTGACCTCGAAGAGGTCGTGAGGAACTGGGCCGCGGACGCGGGTGTGCCACGCACCGTTGGGTGGCTCGGTCGACGTCTCGCTACGGTCCGGTTCGGCGTGGATTGGCGTGAGCTCGACCAGACACGGCGCGTCGACGAATTCGACGTGCCCATGCTCATCATGGTCGGTGGCGAGGACACGGTCAGCGACCCAGACGTGACAGCGGTATTCGCAGACGAGATGGGCGATCGAGCGGCGTTCACGAGATTCGAGCAGGGGGCCCACACGGATCTGTGGAACATCGACCAGATCCGATACGAGGCGACCGTGCGAAACTGGCTCGTCGATCTGATCGGGGCGGAGTGACGATGGTGGTTCGAGCAGCAGGCAGTGACAACACGACGGAAGACGGGAGCGGCGTCTACCTCGATCATGCCGCGACGACCCCAATGCGTCCCGAGGCCATCGAAGCCGTCACGACCGCGTGGACGTCCTCGTTCGGCAACGCCTCTGGCACTCACGCCGTGGCTCGGCGTGCCAAGAACGCCCTCGAGGACGCCCGTGAGCGGGCTGCTGCGCTGCTCGGCACCGAACGTCCCCACGACATCGTGTTCACCTCGGGAGGGACGGAGTCGGACAATCTCGCCGTTTCCGGCGCAGCAGCAACGAGCAGCCGGCGACGCATCGTCGTGTCCGCGATCGAGCACAAGGCCGTTGGCTCGGCTGCGCACGCCCTCGAACGGTTCGGGTACTCCGTGAGCGAGGCAGGCTGTGGTCCCGACGGCATCGTGACCCCGGACCACATCGAGGCTGTGATCGACACCGAGACGGCAATCGTCTCGGTGATGGCGGCGAACAATGAGATCGGGACGGTCCAGCCCATCCGGGAGATCGTCGCGGTGGTGAGGGAGCGGGCACCTGGCGCCGTTGTCCACACCGACGCGGTCCAGGCCTTCGTCGGCACGAGAACGTCGCTCGCTGGCACGGGTGCCGACCTCCTCAGCCTGTCCGCACACAAGTTCGGTGGCCCTTCCGGTGTTGGGCTGCTCGCGACGCGCCCCGGTGTGCGCCTCGATCCGATCGTCCACGGTGGAGGCCAGGAGGCAGGCAGAAGATCTGGAACGTCGAATGTTCCCGGAATCCTCGGCATGGTCGCGGCGATGGAGGCGGTCGAACGGGAGCGCGAGCGGTTCGCTTCGGTCGTCGGTGCCGAGCGTGACGCATTCGAGGCGACGATCAAAGGCCTCGTTCCGGGGATCGTCGTGAACGGTTCCGGGTCACCCCGTATGCCCCACTTCTCCCATGTGCGGTTTCCTGCTCTGCGTGCCGAGACGATCCTCATCAGGCTCGATCAGCGAGGTGTGTTCGCAGCAGCCGGCTCGGCATGCCAATCGGGCGCGATCGAGCCGAGCCACGTCCTCACCGCCATGGGGATGACATCGGCGGAGGCGGCCAGCTGTGTCCGATTCACGTTCGGGTGGAACGCAACAGCCGGTGATGGCATCCGAGCCGCCCGCGCCGTCGCCGAGGTCATCCACACTATGGAGGGTGTCACCGAGGCAGGGTCGACATGAGGGCCCTCGTTGCGATGTCCGGTGGTGTCGACAGCTCGGTGGCAGCCGCTCTGATGCTCGATGCGGGCTATGACGTCGTCGGCGTCACCCTCAAGCAGTGGGAGGGCGTCGACGGGCAGATGCCGGTTGCTGGATGTTGCACCCTTTCCGATGCCGAGGACGCACGACGGGTTGCTGCACAGCTCGACATCCCGTACTACGTCCTCGACTACGTGGACGACTTCACGGAGGCGGTCGTCGAGCCCTTCGCCCGGGATTACCTCGATGGCCTGACTCCGAATCCGTGCATCGAGTGCAATCGCAAGGTCCGGTTCCGTGCGCTTCTCGATCGCACAGAGGAGCTCGGCTGTGACGTGCTCGTCACGGGGCACCACGCACGAATAGAGGAGCACGAAGGCATCCACCGACTTCGGATGGCGGTCGACCGCAGCAAGGACCAGTCGTACGTGCTCCACATGCTCGATCAGCGTGCACTCGCACGCGTCAGGCTTCCCGTCGGGGAGATGACCAAGGACGACGTCCGACGGCGTGCGAGGGACCTGGGGCTCAGGACGGCGTCAAAGCCGGACTCCCAGGACATCTGCTTCGTGACATCGGGCGACTACAGGGACTTCCTGAGGGGCCATGTCGACGGTGTCTCCCGACCGGGCGATGTCGTCGATGTCGATGGGACCGTGGTCGGCCGCCACGAGGGGACCGCATCGTTCACGATCGGACAGAGGAAGGGCCTCGGCGTCGCCCTCGGTGACGCCAGATACGTGGTCGACATCGAGCCTCGCCGACAGCGGATCACGATCGGGCGCTACGAGGACCTCCTGACGGAGGGATGCATCGTGGGGGAGATGGCCTTCACCCTCGAGCCTCTGGACGATGGCGATCTCGTTACGGTCAAGGTCAGGTACCGCGGCGAGCCCATACCCGCGGTTGTCACCCGTCACGGTGACCGTTGGATCTTCCGATTCTCCGAACGCCAGCCGCGCCCTGCCCCTGGCCAGACACTGGTCGCATACGACGGGGAGTACGTCCTCGGGGGAGGGACGATCCTCACGGATCGCTTTTCTGACGTAGCCGTCGGGTAGCGTGCAGGGCCGAGGAGGCCGAATGTCGGACATCGCAAAGCGGTACGAGGAACTGCTCGCTGAGCTGAACGAGCACAACTACCGCTACCACGTGCTCGACGCCCCGATCATCGACGACAACGCCTACGACCTGCTCTACAAGGAGCTCACGGACATCGAGCGGGAGCACCCGGAGGTCGTTTCGTCCACGTCGCCCACGAGGCGGGTCGGGGACGAACCGGTCGGGACCTTCGCCGAGGTGACGCATCGATTGCGGATGTTTTCCCTGGACAACGCCATGTCCTTCGACGAGCTGGATGCTTGGCACACCCGGTTGGCATCGGCGCTCGGCAGCGAACCGTCCGGGTTCGTGTGTGAGCTCAAGATCGACGGCCTCGCGGTGTCGATCACCTACGAGGACGGCGTCCTCGTGCGAGCAGCGACCCGCGGTGACGGCGCCGTCGGCGAGGACGTCACCGCCAACGTCAGGACGATCCGCTCGGTGCCACTCCAGCTCAGGGCGGGGGCACCCGCGATCATGGAGGTGCGCGGGGAGATCTACCTGCCTGTGTCGGAGTTCGACGCCCTGAACGTGCGCCAGGCCGAGGCGGGGGAGAGGCCGTACATCAACCCGCGCAACACGGCTGCCGGGTCGGTGAGGCAGAAGGACCCGGCGAAGACCGCTGATCGCAACCTCGCCGTGTGGATCTACCAACTCGGGTACATCGAGGGCGGTCCCCAGCTCCAGTCCCACAGCGAGCAGATGCAGTGGCTCGCGGATCTCGGACTCCGGATCAACCCTGCCAACGAGAAGGTCGCCGACTATGACGGGGTGGTGCGGTACATCGAGGAGGCCACGGCGCACCGCCACGATCGTGACTACGAGACGGATGGGATCGTCGTCAAGGTCGACCGGATCGCCGAGCAGGTCGAGGTCGGCTTCACCGCCCGATCTCCACGCTGGGCGATCGCGTACAAGCTGCCGCCGGAGCAGAAGTCGACGCTCCTGCGCGAGATTCGCATCAACGTGGGACGAACGGGCGCCGTCACACCGTACGCGGTCATGGAACCCGTCTTCGTCGGGGGAGTGACCGTCACCAACGCCACGCTCCACAACGAGGGGGAGGTGCACCGCAAGGACGTGAGGCCGGGCGACACCGTCGTCGTGCGTAGGGCCGGTGACGTCATACCGGAAGTTCTCGGACCGGTCATGGAATTGCGCCCCAAGGGATCGAAACGATGGACCATGCCGAAACGATGCCCATTCTGCGGAAATCCGATCGTGCTGCCGGAGGGCCAGGCGAAGGCGAAGTGCACGGGCGGATACGAATGCCCGAGCAGGTTGCGGGAGTATCTCGCACACTTCGTGTCGCGAGGAGCGATGGACATCGAGGGTCTCGGCTATCGAACGATCGACATGCTCCTCACCCGGCAGATGATCTCCGATCCGGCCGACATCTATCGGATCACCGTCGACGACCTCCTTCCGCTGGAGGGATGGAAGGAGACATCCGCCTCGAACCTGGTCGGGGCCATCGAGGCGTCGAAGAACCGTCCCCTCGCCAAGCTCATCTTCGGCCTCGGAATCGACCATGTCGGCGGTACGGTCGCCGGCGTCCTCGCCTCGTATTTCGGATCCCTGGATACGATCGCATCGGCATCGGCATCCGACGTCGAGGCCATCGAAGGTATCGGCCCCGAGATCGCACGATCGGTCACGGAGTGGTTCCGAGATCCCGACAACCTGCACCTGATCGAGAGGCTCGGCGCCGCCGGTGTGTCGCTCGAGGACGCTCCGGTCGCGACACCGGATGTTCCGAGGACGATGGAGGGTCTGACCGTCGTCATCACGGGAACACTGACGGGCTTCACCAGGGAGTCCGCCGGTCGGGCCGTGACCGACAGGGGAGGCAAGGTCACTGGATCCGTGTCGTCGCGGACCGACGCCCTCATCGCCGGTGAGAACGCGGGGAGCAAGCTCGCACGTGCCGAGAGCCTCGGCGTGCCCGTACTCGACGAGGCGGGCTTCGTGGAGCTCCTCGAACGGGGATCGGAGTTCTTCGCGTCCTGACCAGGGTGCGACCGATCTCAGGCGTGACCGTTCTCAGTCAAGGTGGCCGATTCTTCTCAGGGTGATGGCACCGCTGAGAACACGACCTCGATCGTGGCGCCGTCCTCCATCTCGACGAAGCCCTGCGTGATGACGGGCACGTCGAACTCGGACAGCACGATGAAGGTCTTGCCAGCCACGGAGATGGTTCCGTCGGCCTCGAGTCGCGCCTCGATCGCCCAGGTCGCGGGTTGCGTGATGCCGTTGACCGTCATGTCGCCATCGACGTCGAAGGTCACGATCTCTCCGACCTCGGCCATCTCGGGGAGCGCGAACGATGAGCCAGAGAACTTCCCTTCTGGGAACTCCGCGAACCATCCGACGACGCGTGAATCGCGCCGGCTCTGGTCGGAGGTGAACGACTGGAGGTCGATCGTGAAGGTGAAGGGACCCGTGGGTGTGACGTTCCCTGCAATCTGATCCGTCGTTCCGACGCCCTGGGTCGAGAGGCCCTGGAGGCGCTCTTCGACCGAGTAGGTGGCGAGTCCGGTCACGATCGTGTAGCTGGAAGCGAGGTCCTCGGGGATGGCGATCGTGCCCGTGACCGGTGGGACGGTCGTTGTCGCCGTCGTCGATGTTGTCGTGTCAGCCGGTTCACCGTCGAGTGATGTGGTCGTGACCGAGGTCGATGTCACCGAGGTCGTCGTCACGGTGTCGAGATCGTCGAGGGAGAGCTCGCCGGAGGCGACGTTGCCGCGCCCGAACAGGCCGACTCCCACGGCGATTGCAGCGAGCACGGCGACGACTGCGATCCATCGCGGAGCCGTGACGGTCGACAAGATCGGCACGAGGAATCCGAGCGTGATGAAGATGATCGCCGCGATCGGTGCGGCATAGGCGACGAGGTTCGACAGGACCGTCTGGTCGATGATCGTGACGGCGAGCATCGAAACGAACCAGCCCCCTGCCATGGTCCATCCGAAGAGGCGCTTCGCGTTGTCCGCGAGGCGAATGCGACGCCACAGTGCACCGGCGACGATTCCGAGGGCCAACGACGTGAGCGCGACGGAGAGGCTGTTGGCGACGACCTCGTCAGGGCTTCGGAGGATCGCAGAGAGGATCCCCGCCACGGTGGCTGCGATCGCACCTGCGACCAATCCGGCGACCGCCGGATGCCAGGCGTCGGGATCGTAGGTGTAGCTGTCTGTCACCGTGTTGCTCCTTGCGGGTTGGGGGAAGTCGCCGGAATCACCAGTTCCGGATCATGCGTTTCGAGTCCATGTGTTCTGAGCAATGTGGATCCGGAAGTCATTGGATCCGGAAGGTCCAGACAATGGTTCCACTGTCGGTGTTGTTCGGGCCACCTATGTAGGTGGCGACGACCGTGTGCTCGCCGGGTGTCCATTGCTCGATGGCCTTGCCGGGACCTGGCTCGAACTGATGGCGGCCCGTTGCGACGATGCTGTCGACCTGCTCTGGTGGGATCGCGATGCCGTCGATGACCAATCGGGCGTCATAGTCCGCCTGGAGGTCGAGGACGACCTTGATCGGCTGGACGACGAGGTCTCCCTCACCAGGTGAGAACGACTCGACGGCGTCGGGCAGGCTTGCGGGATCCCCCGCCGGGATGAGGAAGATCGCACCGGCGATCACCGCAGCGAATGCGAGACCGAGGAGCGTGTAGACGATGCGATAGCCGGTGGTCGTCATGGCAGAGATCCTACGGGCGCATCTGGCGAACGATGCCCGCCGATGCGGTACCGTGCCGACATGCGCATGAATCCGGTGCTCGAGCAACTCGGCAACTACCCGATCGCCACCGTCCAGGAACGTGCTGCCGCACGTCGCCGTGCGGGGCTGCCGGTGGTGGACTTCTCGATCGGTGACCCCATCGAGCCGACCCCTCCGTTCATCGCGGACGCCCTGCGCTCCGGCGTGCCCGAGGTGAGCCAGTACCCGACGACGGCAGGCAAGGAGGAGCTGCGCGTAGCGGTGGCCGAGTACCTGTGGCGTCGGCACGGTGTCAGCGTCGATCCCGCGACCCAGGTCATCCCGACGAGCGGTTCGAAGGAGGCGATCTTCTCGACTCCGCTCGCCTTCGTGGATCGCGACGCCCGCGATCTCGTCGTCTTCCCATCACCCGGCTACCCGGTGTATGAGAGGGGCGCCATGTTCGCCGGGGCGGAGCTCCACCGGGTTGTGCTCTCCGGCGACTTCGTGATGAGGGCGTCGGACATCCCTCCCGAGGCGTGGGAACGAGCCGCGCTCGTGTGGACGTGCACACCGCACAACCCGACGGGGTCGGTGACCTCCCTCGACGATCTCGAGGACCTCGTCGGTGCTGCCAGGAGCTCAGGTGCCCTGCTGCTCTCGGACGAGTGCTACGCCGACACCTACGAGGACGAGGCCTTCCCCGAGGGCCCTGGATCCGTGCTCCAGGTCGCAGGCGACGCGATGTCCGACGTACTCGTCTACCTGTCGCTGTCGAAGCGGTCCGGCATGACCGGCTATCGATCCGGGGCGATCGTCGGTGACGCGGCGGCCATCTCGGCACTGAAGTCGCTGCGATCGACGACGGGGACGGCCTCAGCCGACTTCGTTCAATCCGCCGCCATCGCTGCATGGGGCGATGACGGCCACGCCGCCGACAGGCGGAAGGTGTTCACTGCGAAGCGTCGCATTCTCGAGCGGGCGTTCACCGATGTCGGGATGCCCGTCGTGGCTTCCCGAGCCGGCCTGTACCTGTGGGTTTCGGTCGGCGACGACCTCGCGATCACCGACCTTCTCCTCGAGCACGGCATCGTCGTGTCCCCTGGAACGTACTTCGGCGAGGGCGGTGAGGGATACATCCGCCTCGCCCTCGTCCCCGCCCTCGAGGACTGCGAGGCTGCAGCCCAGGCGCTCAAGGATGCGCTCGGATGACGGACCGTGAGGCGATCGAGGCAGCCTATGAGGGCAGGATCGAGGCAGTCGATGCCCTCGATGCGGTGAAGCGCACCGTTGCGGCGCTCGATCGCGGTGAGATCAGGGTCGCTTCGAGGGACGATGGTTCCTGGGGCTCGGATGCGTGGACGGTTCATGCCTGGATCAAGGAAGCGATCATCCTGTACTTCCGCCTGTCCGGCCTCACGACGACGACGGCGGGGCCGTTCGAGTACCACGACAAGATCCCGACGAAGACCGACCTCGCAGGCCAGGGGGTGCGTGTCGTTCCTCCCGGTACCGTGCGGTACGGGGCGTTCTGTGAGCCGGGGGTCATCGTGATGCCCGGGTATGTGAACATCGGCGCATACGTCGGCAGCGGCACCATGGTCGACACGTGGGCGACGGTGGGTTCGTGTGCCCAGATCGGCAAGGACGTGCACCTGAGTGGCGGCGTCGGCATCGGCGGTGTCCTCGAGCCGCCCGGTGCTAGCCCCGTCATCGTCGAGGACGGCGCATTCATCGGAAGCCGGTCGATCATCGTCGAAGGGACCCTCATCGAGCACGGCGCCGTCATTGGGGCGAACACGACGATCACGGCATCGACGCCGATCATCGACGTCACCGGCCCCGAACCGATCGAATTCCGTGGAAGGGTGCCTGCGAACAGCGTCGTCGTCCCTGGCACGCGACCGAAGACGTTCCCTGCCGGGACCTACGACCTCCAGTGTGCTCTGATCATCGGGCGGCGAACCGAGTCGACCGACCGAAAGACCAGTCTCAACGACGCGCTCCGCACCTTCGAGGTCTCGGTGTGAGACGCCTGGTCAGCGTGTTTGTCATGAGTGTGTCGTCATGAGCGTGTCGTCATGAGCGGGTTGTCATGAGCATCATCGACACCCTCGTCGAGATCATCGATGTCCCATCCGTGACCGGTGACGAGGATGCCCTCTGCAGTCTCCTCGCGACCCGGTTCTCGGGTGCCCATGCCGTGGAGCGGATCGGGAACTCGTTGGTCGTCGGCCGACCTGCACCCGGTGAGCCCTTCTACGTCCTCTACGGCCACCTCGACACGGTCCCGGTCCAGGGCGACCCGAGGGCCCGTGTCGAGGAGGATCGTGTGGTCGGACTCGGCGCCACGGACATGAAGGCCGGCGTCTCGGTGATGATCGAGCTCCTCGAGGACGACACGCTCGACCCGGTTGGGTCGCTGGTGTGTGTGTTCTATTCCGGGGAGGAGGGGCCGGCATCGGGGAACGAGATGGAGCGTGTCCTCGACGCAGCGCCTTGGCTCCTCGAAGCTGCGCTGTCGATCGTGCTCGAGCCCACGGACCTCAACCTCGAGATGGGCTGCAACGGCGTCCTCAACGCAACGGTGGTCTTCAAGGGCAAGAGCGCCCACTCGGCACGGCCGTGGCTCGGGGAGAATGCGATCACCAAGGCAGGTGCGTGGCTCAAGAAGCTCGACGACCTCGAACCGGACCTCGTCGACATCGATGGACTGGAGTACCGCGAGGTGTTCTCCGTCACGAGGGCGAGCGGCGGGATCGCCAACAACATCATCCCGCCGGAGTTCACGATCAACCTCAACCACCGCTTCCCGCCGATCTACTCGATCGACGACGCGATCGCCCGGCTCAGGGACCTGACGACTGAGGCCGACGAGGTCATCATCACGGACCGGGCACCTGCGGGAGGCGCATTCCCCGACCACCCCGAGGTCAGGCGCCTCGAGGCGATCGCAGGCGCCGGCCGCAACGCCAAGCAGGGTTGGACGGATGTCGCTCGCCTCACGTCCCGTGGTGCCATCGCGGTGAACTACGGACCCGGCTTGGTTGCCCAGGCGCACCAGGTGGGGGAGTACGTCCCGATCGTGCACCTCGACACGTCGTATCAGGTGCTCAAGCGGTTCCTCGAGGGCGACGAGCGCGGCTAGCGACGGTTCACCGTGGTTCAGGGTGATCGGTTTCGTGTGGTGTAGGTTCGTCCGGTTTTGGTGGTCCATTGGGTGTGTCCGTTGGGGTGGCGGCGGTAGGTCCAGTTGGATTGGTGGCGGATGCGGTGGCAGTGCCGGCACAGCGGTGCAAGATCCGAAGCTTTGGTGCGGCCCGACTCTGCCCATGGGATGCGGTGGTCGAGGTCGGATGCGAGTGCTGGCATGCGGCATCCGGGGAACACACAGGTGCGGTCCCTGGCCTGCACGTCACGCCGCTGGCGTGCGGTTGGGCGGCGTCGGGTGGTCCCGGTGTCGATGATGGCACCGGTGTTCGGGTCGGTGACGGTGTACCGCCACTGCGCGTCGGTTGCGTTTGCGGCGACTTTGCGTGCGATGTCGGCGGTGACGGGCCCGTATCCGGCGAGTTCTCCTGCCCGGTCGTTCAACCCTGCCAACGTGTCGAGATCGACATGGAGATCGACCACGCCTCGCCTCACCCCGGACACCACGCCGGTTGTGCCTTCGAGGAGGTCCATGAACACATCGGCACGTCTCTGATCAGATGTGCGGTCGTCGGTGGGGAGGAGCCGTGCGGTGTGGTTGATGCGGTCCATGATCGCTGCGGCCCGATCCGGTGGCAGGTCATAGGCGTGCAGGTTCGCCGTTCCCGCCGCGGTGGCTTCGAGCACCACCCTGCGCTCATCGATTGCATGCTCCATCCGTGACGTGGCCTCGTCAGGGTCTGTTTCGACCCGGAGCCTGCGCAACAGCGCCGCCAGTTCACCCGTCGTCAGATTCGGCGCCTCATCGATCACCCGATCGACGATCGCCTGGGCCACAGCGACAGGGAGGTCGATGGTGTTGCGTTCGATCACCCTGGCACGCCGAACATCGATCACACCAGCCCCAAGCGCCTCCAGCACGGCAGGGATACGGCGGTGGAGTTCCACCGCGAACGACACCTCACCCTCAGCGGCACGGCGGGTCAGATGCAACGCGGCCCGTATCTCGGCCTCCGCATCGAAACACGCCTCCCCAAACGGCTCGTCCTGGGCGAACACGTCGATGAGGGCGATCATGTCCCGATACACCGCCGCCTGGAAATGCGACACCAACCGTTGATGCGCAACCAACACCGACACGATGTCATACCCCGACAACTGCTCCACATCAACCGACGCCATGAACGCAGCAAGCACCGGACCCGGAGCCATCCCATCCAGACGTGGCGGCACCGACTCCGTAACCCGACCCGGGACATGTCCCATCACCCCATCAGGGAACGGATCAACCCACGCCGGAGGCATCGCACCCGGCACGAACGGAACCTCAAACAGATCAACCACATCCGGACCAACCGAATCGGTGTCGACGGATGCCGAATCGACCGAAGCAAGGTCGACCGGGAACCGGCCATCAGCAGTGTTTCTCATTCCGAGCATGCCTCATGATCTCAGCCGGGTGTGACAGATTCGGAACGGCCGAGAAACGAACAGCTACTCGTCCGAAGGTTCAGGTCGTTCATCGTCGACAGTCGGATCTACCGTGAGGCCGTCTCGAAGGAGTCTCGTGAAACGGCGCTGGTGGAAGGTGGGAGCGGGAGCTGCCCTCGTCCTCCTTGCTTCATGCGCGGATGCTGCTCTCGATGACGCGGCGCCACCTCCCATGTCCCCAGAAGTCGAGGCGCACCTTTCCGTCAGGGCCATGGCAGAGGCTTGTGGTACCGATTGTTCGAGCGGCAGTGTGTACGTCCACGATCAGCTCTTCAAGGCCTCCACGCTCCTCGGGAACGAGGTACCCATGACACCGGCCACTCGGGACGCCATTGCCGGGGAGTTCCCCGGAGCAAGCATCGTCACCACGGACGAGGCTGACGCGCTCTTCGACGAGAACGGGTTCATCACCGAGGGGGTCCTGATCTCCATCGCCCCGCTCGAGGAACTCGGGGACGGCGTCGTGGCGATCGATGTCGGCACCGTTACGGCGAGAGATGGCGGCCACGGGTCGACGGTGCTCTTCCAGTGGTCTGGTGGGACATGGGTCGTCGTTGATGGCGTCGACGTCGGCATCACCACCACGTCCTGGGTGTCATAGGCCGCATCCCTGTCGTCGCGCGCGTGGAAGGCCTTCCGACGCCGGATGGACCTGTCAGGCCTCGTCGGGGACGGGGATGCCGGTGGGCGGGACCGCGGGCGCCCTTCGACCCTGTACCGGGGCGATCGTCAGAGCGGGGAGCATCCATCCGACGAGGGGGCCGATCCCGAAGGCGAAGAGCACGGTTCCCACACCGACGGTGCCTCCGAGGACGAACCCGATCCCGAGGACGGTGAGCTCGATCGCCCCCCGTGCCCACCCGATGGGGATGCCTCGCTTGCCGAGCCCCGTCATCAGACCGTCCCTCGGACCGGGACCGAGGCCGACACCGATGTACAGGCCGGAAGCGACGGCGATGATGAGGATGCCGACGATGAGGAGCGTCCACCGGTGCCAGGGCTGCGTCGGGTCGATCGGGGCCAGCCACAGCGTGAGGTCGATGACCACGCCGATCAGCAGCACATTGAGGACCGTCCCGATGCCTGCCCGCTCCCGCAGGGGGATCCACAGCAGCAGGACGATCATGCCCGTGATGATCCCGACGGTCCCGATCGGGATGCCGGTGTTGATCGAGATCCCCTGGTGGAGCACCTCCCACGGTGAGAGCCCGAGGTCGGCGAGGACCATGAGGGCGATGCCGAATCCGAAGAGGACGAGCCCGACGAGGAGCCTGGGAAGTCGTCGCCCGAGTTCGGAGCGAGATGGCATGGGGAGCATCGGTGAACGGTAGCCCGGCAGATGCAGGGTCCTGCCATTCGGTACCATCGCGGACATGCCCGTCGACATCGACATCGCCAAGGTCGCGCACCTCGCCCGTCTGGCCCTGAGCGCGGACGAACTCGAGACGTATGGTGCACAGCTCGAGGACATCCTCGAGCACGCCGAGCGGGTCCAGGCACTCCCGACCGATGGCGTCGAGCCGACCTCGCATCCCCTCCCGATGGTGAACGGCTTCCGGCCGGACGAGATACGCCCGTGCCTCGACAGGGACCTCGTCCTCTCGGAGGCTCCCGATGCCCACGAGGGCCAGTTCCGCGTCCCGAGGATCCTCGGGGAATGAACGACCTCGCCGACCTGTCAATAGCCGAGGCGGGAGCCGGCCTGCGTGCCGGATCGTTCACATCCCGTGATCTCCTCGAAGCGGTGATCAGGCGGGCAGCCATCACCGAGGCCCACCTGCATGCCTTCCTGACGATCGATCGCACCGCCGCATTCAGCGCTGCCGACGCCGCCGATGCCGCCCTCGCCGCCGGGAAGGAGGCTGGTCCCCTCCACGGGATCCCGCTGGCGTTGAAGGACAACATGTGCACGACGGGCATCGAGACCACGGCCTCGTCGAAGATCCTCCAGGGGTGGAAGCCCCCATACGACGCAACCGTGGTCGCACGCCTGAAGAGCGCGGGTGCCGTGATCGTCGGCAAGACCAACCTCGACGAGTTCGCCATGGGCTCGTCGACCGAGAACTCGGCATTCGGCCCGACGAGGAACCCATGGAACACCGACCGTGTCCCCGGTGGATCGTCCGGTGGCTCGGCTGCGACCGTCGCGGTCGGGTCGGCGTTCGGCGCGTTCGGGAGCGATACGGGGGGATCGATCCGCCAACCGGCGGCGCTGACAGGCGTCGTCGGCATGAAGCCGACCTACGGGCTCGTCTCACGCTACGGGCTGATCGCGTTCGCCTCGTCCCTCGACCAGATCGGTCCGTTCGCCCGCACCGTCGAGGACTGCGTAACCCTGCTCGATGCCGTCGCGGGATGGGACCGCATGGACGCCACCAGCATCGACGGCCCGGTTCCCGACCTCGGCTCCCAGCTCGGCGCCGGGGTGGCTGGCATGAGGATCGGCGTCGTCACCGAGCTGCTGGGTGAGGGCATCGATCCCCAGGTCAGGGCTGCGACGCTCGCCATGGTCGACAAGCTCTCGGGGAACGGCGCCGAGATCGTGGACATCTCGCTGCCATCCTCGGAGTACGCGCTGTCTGCGTACTACCTCATCGCGCCTGCCGAGTGCTCTGCGAACCTCGCCCGCTTCGACGGGGTCCGCTACGGCCATCGGTCCACCGTGACGGGGACGACCGAGGACATGATGAGCCACTCGCGCGCCGAGGGCTTCGGCCCGGAGGTGATTCGGCGCATCCTCCTCGGCACGTACGCACTCTCGGCCGGCTACTACGACGCGTTCTACGGCCAGGCGCAGAAGGTTCGGACGCTCGTACGGAACGACTTCGCTGCCGCGTACGCACAGGTGGATGCCCTCGTGTCGCCGACGTCCCCGACGACGGCGTTCAAGGTGGGGGAGCGGTCGGCGGACCCGATCGCCATGTACTACTCGGACGTGTGCACCATCCCGTCGAACCTCGCAGGGGACCCTGCGATCTCGGTCCCCGTCGGCCTCGACGACGACGCGTTGCCGATCGGGTTCCAGGTCATGGCTCCCGCCCTCGGCGAGGCGACCATGTTCCGGGTGGCGGCCGAGGTAGAGCGGCTCGCAGGCTTCACCGCCCGCGCACCCCTCGCAACCTCCGAGGTCACGGCACCATGACCACCCCACTGTCCCGTTGGGAGCCCGTCATCGGCATCGAGACCCACGTGGAGCTGAGCACCGCGTCGAAGATGTTCTGCGGGTGCCCCGCGGATGGTGACGGGGACCCGAACACCAAGTGCTGTCCCGTCTGCCTCGCCCTCCCCGGCGCCCTTCCCGTCCCGAACGAGAAGGCGATCGAGGGGATCGTCAAGATCGGCCTTGCGCTCGAGTGCACGATCAACGAACGGTCGGTCTTCTACCGCAAGAACTACTTCTACCCGGACCTCCCGAAGAACTACCAGATCAGCCAGTACACGTTCCCCGTGTGTGAGCACGGATCGATCGCCATTGACGTCGACGGAGCGCCGACAACGATCGGCATTACCAGGGTCCACATGGAGGAGGACACCGGCAAGAGCTCCCACGTCGGCGAAGGCGGTGGGCGTATCCACGATGCAACGCACACGCTCCTCGACTTCAACCGAGCCGGGGTGCCGCTCGTCGAGATCGTCACCGAGCCCGACATCCGGACGCCCGAGCAGGCCCGCGCGTATGGCGCGGAGCTCCAGCGCATCGTCCTCGCCCTCGGGGTGTCCGATGCGCGGCTCGAGGCGGGCTCGATGCGCTTCGACGCCAACGTTTCGGTCCGTCCCGCGGGTTCATCGACCCTCGGGACGCGCACGGAAACCAAGAACGTGAACTCGCTGCGCAGCCTCCAGCGAGCGGTCGCCTTCGAGATCGACCGCCAGATCCGGGTTCTCGAGTCCGGAGGCGTCATCCAGCAGGAAACGAGGCATTGGAACGAGGAGACGGGTGCCACCTCGTTGATGCGAACGAAGGAGGAGTCGGAGGACTACCGGTACTTCCAGGACCCTGACCTCCTGCCGCTCGAGGTGTCCCAGGCGTGGCAGGACGAGATCCGGTCGACGATCGGAGAGCTTCCCGCTGCCCGGCGGGTCCGGTACGTCGAACGCGGTGCCGACGCCGCAGCCGCCGAGATGCTTGCCGACTCCGACGAGCTTGCCTCCCTGTTCGACGATGCGGTCGCGCTCGGTGCCCCGGGACGCACGATGGGCATCTGGCTCACGGGTGAGGTGGTTGCCCACAGTCGCCGCACCGGCACCGATGTCGCGAAGAGCGCGCTCACTGGAGCGCATCTCGCCGAGCTCGCCTCGATGGTCGACCGAGGCCAACTCTCATCGTCTGCGGCGAAGGACGTCCTGATCGCGGCGATGGACGGTGAGGGCACGCCGCGCTCGATCGCCGACGCACGAGACCTCCTCCAGGTCTCGGACGAGTCCGCCATCGAGTCCGCCGTCGACGCGGTGCTCGCCGATAATGCCGATGCAGTCGCCAAGATCGCCGGCGGGGACCTCAAGCCCATGGGCTTCCTGGTGGGTCAGGTGATGCGGGCCACGGGGGGCAAGGCCGACCCACAGATCGTGCAACGGCTCGTCAGGGACAAGACCGGGGCCTGATCAACCCGTGTTTCGGAGCCCGGACGCCAGGCCGTTGATCGTCAGGAGCAACGCCCGCTGGAGTTGCTCGTCGTCCCCGGTGTGGTCCCGCCACCGACGCAGCAGCGACACCTGGAGGTAGCTGATCGGGTCGAGGTACCGGTCCCTGACCTCGAGCGTCCTCTGGAGGGCGGGGTCGTGGTCGACGAGGCCGGATCCGGTGATCGCCGTGATCGCCGCGACCGTGCGGTCGTGCTCCGCAGAGATGTCCTCGAACACCGAGCGCTGATCATCGGTCGCCAGTGCTGCGTACCGGGCGGCGATCGTCAGGTCGGTCTTGGCGAGCGTCATCTCGACGTTCGATACGAAGGTGCGGAAGAACGACCATCGCTCGTACATGTCGGCGATGGCACCGGATCCGAACGCTGCCTTCGCCGCGTCGAGGCCGGTTCCCACGCCGTACCAGCCGGGCACGATCTGGCGGGACTGCGTCCAGCCGAACACCCACGGGATGGCGCGAAGGCCCTCGATCGACACCGAGCCCGACCCGGGTCGCCGGCTCGGCCGTGATCCGATGTTCATGCTGCCGAGCTCGTCGACGGGGGTCGAGGCGAGGAAGTAGTCGACGAGTCTCGGTCCGTCGATCAGAGATCGGTATTTCGTGAACGCGGCATCGGACACGGCCCCCATCGTGCGGTCCCACTTCTCGAGGACCTCGGGAGACTGGCGCGACGATCGGTGCAGGAGCGAAGCCTCGAGCGTTGCGGCCACCGTCAGCTCGAGGTTGCGCCGCGCCAGGACGGGGAGGGCGTACTTGTCCGAGATCACCTCTCCCTGCTCGGTGATCTTGATGCGCCCGTCCACGGTTCCCCACGGCTGGGCGAGGATCGCCGCCTCGGTGGGGCCTCCGCCCCTTCCGACCGTGCCGCCCCTGCCATGGAAGATGCGGACCGCCACGCCGTGGCTCCGCGCAACGTCCCGGACGTCGCGCGACGCTCGGTAGAGCTCCCATTGGCTCGTCGCGATCCCCGCGTGCTTGTTCGAGTCGGAGTACCCGAGCATGACCTCCTGGAGGTCCCCTCGGAGCCTGAGGTGCTCGCGGTACGGGCCGATGGACAGAAGCTCGTCGAGCAGCGCCCCGGCAGACCTCACCTCGTCGATCGTTTCGAACAGCGGGACGAAACCGATGCGCGCCACGCCTGCGTGGGTGTCGATCAGCCCGACCTCCCTGGCTATCACCATCGGGGCGAGGATGTCGGCAGCACCCCGTGTCCACGAGACGATGTAGGACTCGATCACGTCCTCGCCGAACAGTTCCTTGGCCGTGAGCACCGTTCGCATCGTCTCGAGCGTCCTCGCGGCATCTCCCTCGAGTGTGGTCGCGGTCGACGCGATCGGACGGCGTCCCGACAGCTCGGCGACCAGGTCATCGACGGCGATCCCTTCCGGTGTTGCCTCGTACGCAACCCCGACGGTGTCGTAGAGGGCTGCGACGGTTTCGTGGTGCTTCGAGGCATGCTCGCGGACGTCCATCGTGGCAAGCCCGAACCCGAGTGCGCTGACGAGGTGGATGAGCCTCGCAACCGCCCCGCTCGCCAGCATCTCTCCCCGATTCTCCGTGAGCGAGCGGCGAATGACCATCAGGTCGTCGATGAGTTCGAGCGCGGACCCGTAGGCGATCCGGGAGTCCGGCCTCACCCCCTTCTCGAAGGAGGCGAGCGTGTTCATGAGGCGCTCGTGGATGAAGGCAAGCTTCTGCCGGTACGGCTCACCTGCGGACAGGGTGGTGAAGCGGCTGTGCACGGCAGGGAACACACGGGAGTCCCCGTCGAGCGACTCGAGGAGTTCCTGGGCGACCCCAACGATCCGATCCGACGAGGAGAGCTCGACGGCCAGGTCCTCGACCTTCGCAATGAGATCTCGCACCGCGTGGACGTGCTGGATCCTCAGGACCTCGATCGTGACCTCCGGAGTCACGTTCGGGTTCCCGTCGCGGTCGCCACCCACCCACGTGCCGAATCGAAGCGGTTTGCGATCCGGGGCGAGGGAGATCCCGAGGCGGAGAAGCTGATGGTCGAGTTCGTCGTAGACCTCTGGGATCGAGTCAGCAGCGAGCGCGTCGAAGAAGTGGATCACCGATCGCGCCTCGTCGATCGGCGTCGGGCGGTCCACCCTGAGTTCGTCTGTCTGCCAGATCGCGTCGATGAGTTCGGCGATCCTGCGGCGCACGCGGGCGCGCTCGGCATCGGAGGCGATCCGGACCGTCCGGTCGCGCAGCAGCCCTGCGATTTCGACGGTCTTGGACTGGACCGAGCGGCGCGCTGCCTCCGTCGGGTGGGCCGTGAAGACGGGACGGACCTCGAGCCTGTCCACGACGTCGGCCACGAGGTCACGGTCGATGCCTGCATCGAGGATCTTGTCAACCGTCGTCGCGAGGTCGACGGTCAGCTTCGCCGTGTCGTACCGGTGCTCCTGTTCGGCGACGTTGGCGAGGGCGAAGTAGGTCGAGAACGCCCGGACCAGCTGGATCGTGCGGTCCATGTCGATGGCGTCGAGGAGCTCGACGAGCTGTGACGCCGCCCGGTCGGATGCATCACGATCCGTCGTGTCCCTCACCGTCTTCGCCAGGGATCGGACCTCTTCGACGAGGTCGAGCAGTTCCGGACCGTGCTGGCGCACGAGTGTCTCCCCGAGCAGGTCGCCGAGCAGGCGAACGTCGGCCCTCAGTGCGGAATCGGGATCGCCGGCTCGATCAGGCATCGGGAACAGGCTAGGGGCGGCACCGGTTGGTCGATATCGCCGGCTGTCGGATGGCACCCACCGCGAGTGCCGTAATCTCGCGAAGTCATCGAGTCGGGCAGGCCGTGAACCCCCGATGGTCCCTTGGAGTCGCCATGAGTCGTCCGAATGTCATCATCGCAGAAGCGATCGCCGACGAGGGCGTCGCGACACTCGCACGGACGGGTGACGTGGTCGACCTCGTTGGGGCGGATCGGGCGGCGATCATGGCTGCGATCCCGGGCGCCTCGGCGATCATCGTCCGGTCGGCGACCAAGGTCGATCGGGAGATGATCGAAGCGGCACCCAACCTCGTCGTCATCGGCCGCGCAGGGATCGGAACCGACAACATCGACCTCGATGCAGCGACCGAGCGCGGTGTGATGGTCGTGAACGCGCCGAATGCGAACACGATCAGCGCCGCCGAGCACACGATGGCGCTGATCCTCGCGCAGGCACGACACATCGCCGCCGCCGATCGCAGCCTCCGCGAGGGGCGTTGGGACCGTTCACGATTCGAGGGTGTGGAGCTGCACGGCAAGACGCTCGGCGTCCTGGGACTCGGCAAGATCGGGACCCTCGTCGCACAACGTGCGTCGGCGTTCGGCATGAGGCTCGTCGCCTTCGATCCCTATGTGTCGAGCGACCGGGCGCGGCGACTGGGTGTCGAGATGCTCACCCTCGAGGAGGTGCTGGCCGTCGCAGATGTGATCACCATCCACCTTCCGAGGACGGCCAAGACGGAGAACCTTGTCAACGCGGCGACGATCGCCACGATGAAGGACGGCGTCCGCATCGTGAATGTCGCCAGGGGCGGCATCGTCAACGAACAGGACCTCGCAGACGCGGTTCGGTCGGGAAAGGTGGGAGGCGCCGCCGTCGACGTGTTCGCGATCGAACCCACGACCGACAGCCCGCTTTTCGACGTGCCGGGGATCATCGTCACCCCCCATCTCGGAGCGAGCACCACCGAAGCGCAGGGGAAGGCAGGCATCGCCGTTGCGGAGGCGGTCGCCGATGCCCTCAACGGTGAACTCGTGCTCAGCGCCGTGAACCTCGACATCGGGCCATCCGTCTCGCCGCACGTGAAGCCGTTCATCACCCTCGCCGAACAGCTCGGCAAGATCTTCACGGCGCTGGCGAAGGGCCTCCCGGCAGAGCTCGTCGTCACCGTACGGGGTGAGCTCGCCGAGGAACCGGTCAAACCGATCGCCCTCTCCGCGCTGAAGGGCGCGCTCTCGGCGAGCAGCGACATCGCGGTCTCGTACGTCAACGCCCCGCTCATCGCCGAGGCGCGGGGCGTATCGGTGATCGAGGAGTCCCAGCTCGACATCGAGGACTACCAGTCGGTCATCCGGATCAGCGGGGTCGTCGACGACCGGCATCGCACCGTCGCAGGCACCTACATGGCCCGCAAGGGCGCCGTCCTCGTGGGCCTCGAGGGGTACCAGATCGAGGTGCCTCTCACGGCCCACATGCTCCTCATCCGCAACGACGACATACCGGGGTGCATCGGACGGGTCGGAACCTATCTCGGCGACATCGGCAAGAACATCGCCGACATGGTCGTGGGGAGGTCACCGGACGGCGCCGCGGCCATGATGGGCATCGCACTCGACGGGGGACTCACTGCCACGAACCTGGCCGAGTTGCTCGAACTCGAAGGCGTCGCTGCCGTCAGGTACATCGATCTCAGCTGAACCGGCTCGGCTCCTCTACAGGAGCCACCACACGAGCCACCCCGCCCCGAGCCCGTACACCCCGGCGACCACGTCGTCCATGGTCACGCCGACTGAGCCGGGGAGAGCTTCGGCCTGCGGCACTCCGGGGAGCACCTTGAAGATGTCGGCGAGCCGTGCCACGACCACCGCGACGAGCCACGGCCATCCCGACAGTCCGATGACCGCGACGAACGTCCCTGCCATCTCGTCGATGACCACCCAACCCGGATCCTCGTGGTCACGAGAGAACGGGGCGGAGGACCACAGTGAGAGCGCCAGGAACACCGCGAACACGACCAGGTGCCACCACCACGGCTGATCGATCCACAGGAACGCTAAGGCCGCGGCGAGCACCGCACCGAAGGTGCCGGCGCCGTTGTGCGAACCCCACAGACGCGAAGGGATCAGGCCGACGAGGAATCCGGACGCCACGAACCGATGCATCGGGCCACGTTATCGGGGCGCGGTCCCACTGTTCGGGATCCCGCTACCGTTGTCCCACATCGATTCCAAGGGGGAACCATGGAGCCGCGCCATCTCGGAGAGTTCCGGACACCGTCGGACGCACACCTCCACCCCGACGGCCGCCGAGGAGCCTTCGTCGTCTCCCGGATGGATCTCGAGGAGGACTCCTACGTCTCGGAGATCTGGCTCCTCGAGGCCGACGGCGTGCGTCGTCTGACCTCGGGGCGTGCGGACACCAGTCCACGGTGGTCCCCTGACGGGCACTCGCTGGCGTTCCTGCGCAAGGGTTCCGAGCCCAAGGACAAGGCCCAGGTCGCGCTGCTGCCCATCGCGGGGGGCGAGGCGAAGGTCGTGACGGGCTTCGAGCTCGGTGTGTCGTCAATGGTGTGGTCACCCGACGGATCGAGGCTCCTGCTCCAGGTACCCGAGTACATCGACGGAATCGAGGACGAGGAGGAGCGGACGCGGGCGCCTCGTCGGATCACGCATCCGGCGTTCAGGTTCGACAACCTCGGATGGACGCACGACAAGCGCTCACACCTGTGGCTGCTCGACGTCGCAAGCGGTGAGGTGACCCAGCTCACCGAGGGTGATTGCTCAGAGACCAACCCAGCCTGGAGCACCGACGGCTCGGAGATCGCATACGTGTCGGCGGTCGACGACGATCGATGGATCAACCCGCTCGAGTACGTGTTCATCATTCCGTCGGCGGGAGGCGACGCTCGCGCCGCGTCACCCAGAGGTGGATGGTCGTGGGTCGGGTGGAGTCCGGCCGGTCGCCTGCACGCGATCGGCCTCGCCATGGACGAGTGGCGCCTCGAGGCCTGGCCACTCCAGCGGATGAACGAGGACGGTGCGTTCGAACCGATCACGGACCTCGACAGGCAGCTGATGCCGGGACATCCCGCCGGCGTCCTCGCCGCACCGCGGTTCCTCGCCGACGGCACCATCCACACCCTGGTGGAGGACCGCGGGATGCAACGGGTCATCGGGATCGCCGTGGACGGGACCGTGGCCGAGGTCGCGGGCGGTCCCCGCCTCATCACCGGCTGGGACCCCTCTCCAGACGGCTCGACGGCGCTGTTCACGGCGACGGATCCCGTCAATCCCGGTGAGGTGTATCGGTGGGAGGCCGGCGACGAGCACACGTTGACCTCCCTGAACGAGGAGTTCACTGCGTCCGCCGATCTCGTGATGCCGATGGAGTTCACCTACGAGTCAGACGGAACCGAGATCCATGGATGGGTGTTCCTCCCACCGGGCGATGAGGCCGTTCCCGTGCTCCACAACATCCACGGTGGGCCTGCAACCCAGTACGGATGGGGATTCTTCGACGAGTTCCAGGTCTTCGTCGGTGCCGGGTACGGAGTCGTCGCCGTCAACCCGCGAGGTGCCTCGGGCTACGGCGACACCTTCATGCAGGTCCCCGCGGGGCGATGGGGTGAGGACGTGCCACCCGATCAGGCCGACCTCCTGCTCGCCCCCCATGCCGCCGCCGAGCAGTTTCCCCGCCTCGACGTGTCGAGGCTTGGCGTCATGGGCGGCTCGTACGGTGGGCTGTCGACCGTCATGCTGACGTCGATCGACCAGCGGTATCGGTCGGCCATTGCCGAGCGCGGCGTCTACAACTGGGTCTCGATGGCGGGTACGAGCGACATCCCGTGGTTCATCGAGCTGTACCTCCACGCGACGATGCCGGACGGTGTCGATGAGATCTGGAAGGCGAGCCCGCTCGCGAGGGCACACCGCATCACGACCCCGACCCTCGTGCTGCACTCAGAGACCGACTACCGATGCCCCGTCGAACAGGGGCAACAGCTCTTCACGCTGCTCTACACGCAGGGAGTCGAGACGGAACTGGTGCTGTTCCCGACGGGGGAGGGGCACGAGCTGTCGCGCAGCGGGAAGCCGAAGCATCGCGTCGAGCGCTTCGACGCGATGCTCGACTGGCACGCCCGACATCTCGGTGACGAGGTCGCCGTGGCTTCCGAGCCATGACCGTCCGGTGCACGAAAGGCCGACGCACATGCCAAACTGTCCGCCATGAACGCCACTGACTACATCTGGATGGACGGCGAGTTCGTTCCGTGGGAGGACGCCACGGTCCATGTCCTCGTCCACGGCCTGCATTACGGCACCGGAGCCTTCGAGGGGATCCGTGCGTACGACACTGCGGATGGGCCAGCGGTATTCCGCCTCACCGACCACATGGACAGGTTCCGGCGCTCGGCGAAGGCGCTCGGAATCCCCTTCGAATACGAGGTAGCGGAGCTGGTCGAGGCGGCGAAGGAGACCATTCGACGGAACGGGCTTGGCTCCTGCTACATCCGCCCGATCACCTTCTACGGCACGGGTTCGATGGGCCTCAACCCCGCAGGTGCGTCGGTCCACACCGTCATCGCAACCTGGGAGTGGGGCGCCTACCTCGGCGAGGAGGGCCTCGCCAACGGGATCCGCGTCGCCGTGTCCTCGTGGCGGCGGATCGGCCACAACTCGTTCATGCCCGACGCCAAGGGCACAGGTGGCTACATGAACTCGGTGCTCGCCAAGACGGCGGCGATCAAGGGAGGCTACGACGAGGCGCTCCTCCTGAATGAGGACGGGCTCATCGCCGAGGGCTCTGGTGAGAACCTCTTCATGGTCAGGAAGGGCATCGTGCACACGCCTCCCACATCCGCCGGCGCACTCGACGGAATCACCCGTGACTCCGTGTATGCCCTCCTCGCCGAGGATGGCTACGCGATCAAGGAGTCGAGCATCTCGCGGACCGACCTGTACTACGCGGACGAGGTCTTCTTCACCGGCACCGCAGCCGAGGTGACCCCCGTCCGCGAGATCGACGACCGCGATGTCGGAGACGGCAAGCCGGGACCGGTGACCCGTCGGGCCCAGGAGCTCTACATGGCCACCGTGAAGGGTGAACTCGGTTCACACCCGGAGTGGCTCGAGTACATCTGAGTCGTCACGCATGAGTCAACCCGGTTATCGGTTCATCACAGGCACGCGCGTGGCCTTCGAGCCCGCGGTCACCGAGCTCGTCGGAACACACACTCCCTACTGCTGGGGCTGCGGTCCCAACGCCCGAGAGGGCCTCGGCCTGTCACCACGCCTCGACGGCAGCGATCCCGTGGCGGACCTGGAGTTCGACCCTCGCTTCGAAGGTGGACCGGGCACCGTGCACGGCGGTGCGATCGCCGCGTTCCTGGACGACCTCCTCGGGTACGTACCCGTTGTCTACGGATCCCCGGGGGTGACGGCCCGCCTCGACACGAGCTACCGAAAGCCTGTCCCGCTCGGTGTCACCGTGCACGGCAGGGCATGGCTGTCCGCCGTCGATGGTGACAAGATGTGGGCCGAGGGCACGATCGAGGCGAACGGCGAGGTGTACGTCGAAGCGTCTGCGCTCTTCATCGCCATCAGCTTCGAGCACTACCGAAAGGTGCACGAGCAGCTCACCGAGGAACAACTGGCACGGAGTGCCGCCTACGGTTCAGGTGACTATTTTCCGTGATCGGAGGTCGGATGAAGATCGTCCGCATCGATGCCGAGGCAGACGACATCACGTACGGGACCGTCGAGCCAGACGGGATCCGGCTCTATCACGGATCCCCGCTGTTCCAGTGGGAGCGGTCCGAGACCGTCCTCCCGATCACCAAGGTCAAGTTCCTCGCACCCGTCATCCCGACGAAGGTCGTCGCCGTCGGGAAGAACTACGCCGACCACGCGGCCGAGATGGCATCCGACGTCCCGGACACGCCCATCATCTTCCTCAAACCCCCTACGTCCGTGATCGGGCCGATGGCCGCCATCCGGCTGCCGAGTTCCTCGGCCGAGGTGCACCACGAGGCCGAACTCGCGGTCGTCATGGCGAAGGTGGCGAGGAACGTCCCAGCCGAGGACGCGAACGACTACATCCTCGGTTACACGATCGCGAACGACGTCACGGCGAGGGACCTGCAGCGCTCCGATGGCCAGTGGACCCGTGCCAAGGGCTTCGACACGTTCTGCCCCCTCGGACCGGCGATCGACACCGAGTTCGATCCGACCGAGGCGCATCAGATCATCTGCACCGTCAACGACGAGGTTCGCCAGGACGGTTCGACCGTCGACATGGTGTTCGGCGTCGCAGACCTCGTGGCGTTCGTGTCATCGGTGATGACCCTCCTGCCAGGGGACGTCCTCCTCACGGGGACACCGGCGGGCGTCGGGCCCATCAGAAGCGGTGACAGGGTCGAGATCGAGATCGAGGGGATCGGAGTGCTCATGAATCCCGTGGTGTCGGCATGACGGTCAGGGTGCGGTTCGCCCCGTCTCCGACCGGGTACCTGCACGTCGGTGCTGCCCGCACGGCGTTGTACAACTACCTCTTCGCCCGGTCCAAGGGCGGGACGTTCATCCTGCGATCCGACGACACCGACACCGCCCGATCCACCCAGGAGTTCCAGGAGGACATCCTCGAGCAGCTCGTGTGGCTCGGACTCGACTGGGACGAGGGCATCGTCCACGGAGGGCCGCACGGCACGTATCGCCAGTCGGACCGGTACGACCGGTACGCGGAGGTCGCACACGAACTGGTCAGGCAGGGGAAGGCGTACTACTCGTTCGCAACGCCCGACCAGCTCGACGACTTCAAGCGTGCCGCCCGCGACACCGGATCGTCGCCCGCGTACGACGGGTCCATGGAACCGACCAGGGACCAGGTGTCGCGACGGCTCGCCGATGGGGACACGGCGGTCATCCGGTTCAAGGTTCCCAGACCCGGAGAGACCATCTTCGAGGACGCAGTGCGCGGCGAGATGCGCTTCGACCACATCCAGGTCGACGACTTCGTCATCCTGCGCTCCGACGGATCGCCGACGTACCACCTCGCCTCCGGCGTCGACGATGTCGACTACGGCATCACGCACGTGATCAGGGGGGAGGACCTGCTGTCGTCCACACCCAAGCACATCCTCCTGAGCCTCGCCCTCGGTGCCGAACCCGCCACGTACGCCCACCTGTCGCTCCTGATGGGGCCCGACGGCAAGAAGCTCTCGAAGCGCCACGGTGACACCGCCCTGAGCGCGTACCGGGAGGCGGGGTACCTGCCCCAGGCCATGAACAACTACCTCGCCCTGCTCGGATGGTCCGCGGGCCAGGCCGACGACGACATCGCCTCGCTCGCCGAGATGATCGACCGCTTCGACCTCTCGGACGTCTCGAGGAACCCTGCCGTGTTCGACACCGCGAAGCTCGAGTGGATGAACGGGGTCTACATCAGGTCGATGTCCGACGACGAGTTCGCCTCACTCACGCTCGACCTTGTCGTCGAGGACCTCGGACGTGAACTCGACGACATCGGGCGCGCACGGTTCATGGCGGCCATTCCCCTCATCAAGGAACGCACCAAGCTGCTCTCCGAGGTGCCCGATCAGGTGCGATTCCTCCTCCAACCGCTGACGGCCTACGACCAGGACTCGTGGAACGCGGTGATGCTGACCGAGGAGGGTCCGATCGCCCTCGACGGCGCCCGCGACGCCTTGGCATCACTGGATCCGTGGACGACGGAGGCCATCGACGACACCCTGCGCGGGATGCTCGCCGAGCACGAACTGTCCGCCCGGAAGGGCCTCCAACCCATACGCGTCGCCATTTCGGGTTCGAACGTGAGCCCGCCGTTGTTCGAGTCGATCGAGATCCTCGGCAGGGAGGAGACCCTCGCCAGGATCGATGCCGCCAGGGCGCTGCTCGCATGATCGACGCCCAGATCACCTTCCTCCCCGTCAGCGACCTCGGGGCGAGTTCGGTGTTCTACGGGACGGGCCTGGGGCTCCCCCTCGTCGTGGATCAGGGATCGTGTCTCATCTATCGCGTCACCGAGGACGCCTATCTCGGGATCTGCGCCCGTGACCCGGTCCAGACGAGTGACGGTGTCATCTTCACCTTCGTCACCGACGACGTCGACGGCTGGTGCGACGGCATCGCGAAACGGGGCATCGAGATCGAATCGGGCCCCGAGCACAGCGTGACGTACGGCATCCACCACGCCTTCCTCCGTGACCCTGACGGGAACCGCCTCGAGATCCAGCGCTTCGACGACCCCGATTGGTCGGAATCAAACCCATAGGCGCCTCGTTGCCAATACGAGGTTCGACCTCGTATCCTTGCCCCTGCTTTCGGGGGTGGTGTAATTGGCAACACGCCGGGTTCTGGTCCCGTTATTGAGGGTTCGAGTCCTTCCCCCCGAGCGAACGGACTGACGTCCGTCACATATGGCCCCGTCGTCTAGCGGCCTAGGACGCCGCCCTCTCAAGGCGGTAGCGCCGGTTCAAATCCGGTCGGGGCTACGAAGAAACCTCTCGCATCTCACGCGAGGGGTTTCTTTGCGCTACCTCCTCGAGAGGGCGGCGTAGCCTGATCCTTCGGATCAGGTTGGAGTTGCTGCGCAACTCCGCCGCTCGGTTTGTCCCTTTGGCAAGGCGGTAGCGCCGGTTCAAATCCGGTCGGGGCGGACTCGCGGTGCGAGTCCGTTGGAGAACCCGCTGGTGCGGCTTCTCCGCTCCATGTGGAGGGTCTCGTGTGAGGTCGGGGCGCGGTGGGGGCGCGACAGATCGGGCTCTGGCGTCGAGGTGGAGTGCGATCTGGTCGTCGAGCCCGTCCATGAGGTGCCCGTAGCGGTCCATCGTGACGGCGACCGGGGCATCGCTCAATCGAGACCGTTCGCGACGCCGCCGAAGCACTCGGACGCCAACGTTTCGCCCATCAGGTAGCCGCCGAGCTTGCCGAACTCCGAGAGGACCGGCGGGCCTGCAGGCGTACCTCGCCGAGTCGGATGACACGTCGGTGCCCGATGGCATCGGTTGATGATCTCTGGCTCGTCGACTTCGGCGAGCCGTATCCCGGTGAGCCGGCCGCGCACCGTCCGGCATTGATCCTCGGTCCGCTCGACACGTTCGGTCCCGGGTTTCCGTTCGTGATCGTCGCCCCGCTGACCACGGTCCGGCGTGGCCTCTCGCTGCACATCGAGATCGAGGCCGGCGCCGACACCGGTCTCGACACCACCCACTACATCCAATGCGAGCTGATCCGCTCGGTCAACAGGAACCGACTCGTCCATCGCCTCGGCGCCACAGGGCCAGATTTCGCCAGCGAGGTCAGCGCCGTCATCAGGACACTGCTCAACTACTGACAGGCAGGTACGCAGGCACCGCGACCGCCGATACCTCGTAGCCAGGCGTTTCGGTGCCTGATGCGGTCGAAGTTCGTCGCTCATGGGACTTCACGAGATGTCGCCCTTCCGGAGCATTCGGCGTGACCAGATTTCGGCTCCGACGACCGTGATGAGCAGCGAGGCGGCAACGAGGCCGAGAACGGGTGCCTCGAGGGGGACGAGGCCGAGCATCGTGCGCAGCCCCGGAACCGTGATGGTGAGCATCTGGAGTGCGACGCTGGCAACAATGATGATGTTGAGCGTCCTGTTCGGAAGGGACTCGTTGGTGAGCCGGCGTGCCGGATACACGAACGCAAGCTGGGCGAGGGACTCGTACAGGAAGACGGCGGTTTGCGTGGTGCTTCCGGAGAACGAGAGGGCGGGGAGCGAGAAGAACACCGCGAGGCCCATCCCGGCCTTGAGCATCCCGGTGCTCAGGATGAAGCGGATACCGGTCCGCGTGAGGAGCGGCGCTGACGGTGACCGGGGACGTTGCGACATCATCCCGGGGTTGCGGTCCATTCCGAGCGCCAGAGCGGGTGGTCCGTCGGCGATGATGTTGATCCACAACAGTTGAACGGCGAGGAGGGGGACGAGGAGATTGCCTGCGTCGTCCTGCAAGCCGAGCGCAGCCGCACCCATGACACCGATGGCGATCAGCAGAACGAGCGCGACATTGGTGGAGAACAGGAATCGGATGAACTTGAGGATGTTGGCGTAGATGCTGCGGCCTTCCTCGACCGCGGCCGTGATGGTGGCGAAGTTGTCGTCGAGGAGCACGAGGTCGGCGACCTCGCGGCTGACGTCGCTTCCCCGTTGCCCCATGGCAACTCCGATGTCTGCTCGTTTCAGGGCCGGGGCGTCGTTGACGCCGTCTCCTGTCATGGCCACGACCTCGCCGTGTGCCTTGAGGGCTTCAACGAGTGCGAGTTTGTGTTCGGGGCCGACACGGGCAAAGACGCCGGCGTCCGTCACGGTGCGTGCCAGTTCGTCGGCGTCCATGCGGTCGAGCTGTTGTCCTGTCACCACCGTGTCGGATGCGATTCCGACCGCGTTGGCGATTGCCCTTGCGGTAGCGGGGTGATCGCCCGTGATCATGAGGACGCGGATGCCGGCGTTCTGGGCGGCTTCGATGGCGCCGGCAACTTCAGGTCGGGGAGGGTCCCAGAGAGAGACAGTGCCGAGCCACTCGACGTGGGCATCGACGTCGCCTCGCGTCCATGCCAGTCCGAGCACTCGGTAACCATCTGCGGCAGCGGCGTCGATCCTTGCCGCCCATGCTGACCGTTCGTCGGACGTGAGGCGGGAGCGCCCCAGCAACACCTCGGGAGCGCCCTTCAAGTAGGACACCGGTGCGTCGTCCTCGATGACGGTGGCCCGCATATACCTCCACTCCGAGTCGAAGGGCTGTACCGATGTGCGCTCATAGCGGAGGCGGGTCGCAGCAGGATCCACACCGCGTTGTGCTGCAAAGTCATACAACCCGACTTCGAGCGGGTCACCGGAGGCCCCGTCGGGCTCGGCGTCGGCCGCAAGCACCATTGCGAGGAGCGCCCGATCCTCGTCGGGTGAGTCCATGGCTCGTACCGTCATGGCGTTCTCGGTGAGGGTTCCGGTCTTGTCGGTGGCGATCACGGTCACCGAACCGAGGGTCTCAACCGCGGCCAACCGGCGAACGACGGCCTTGCGCATTGCCATGCGTTCGGTGCCGAGAGCGAGGGTCAGCGTCAGGACTGCAGGCAGACCCTCGGGTACGGCCGCGACAGCGACGGCGACCGCGAACAGCAGGGCTTCGTCGATCCGGTCGATCCCCTCCACTCCAACGCCTGCCACTACAAGGACAACCGCGAGGGCGGCGACCCACCGGGCGATGCGATGACCGAAGTGGGCCATCCGCCGCTCGAGGGGCGTGCCTTCTGCTTCGACTTCGGTCAACATGCCGGCGATCCGGCCCATCGCGGACGCGGGGCCTGTGTTGGTCACGACCAGCCATCCGAGGCCACGCACTGCGAGCGTCCCCGAGTAGAGGTCATCTCCAGCCCTTCGCTCGACGGGTACCGATTCGCCGGTGAGCATCGATTCGTCCACTGTCAGGCCCTGCTCGCTGGTGAGTTCCCCGTCCGCGGGAATGCGGTCTCCGGACTCCACCCGCACCAGGTCTCCCGGGACCAACTCGGCAGCCGGGACGTGCACCAGGTTCCCGTCGCGGCGAACCCACACGAACGGTGCCGCCATTTCCTTGAGACGAGCCAGAGCGTCCTCAGCCCGGTACTCCTGCCACACACCCATGGCGGTGTTGAACGCGAGAATCGCCAGAATCGCGATCGACTCGATCGGCCAGCCGTGCATTCCCTCGATCGTCCACACCACGGCGTCGAACGCCAGCGCGAACAACAGGATGTAGATGATCGGGTTGTGCAACTGGTGCAGCACCCGAGCCCACCACGGGATCGGCCTGGCTTCCGGCAGGACGTTGGCACCGACTTCGACGAGGAGCGCAGCGGCTTCACCAGATGTGAGTCCTCCGGAGCGTGATGAAGCTGCCGCTGCGGAAGCAGTGTCAGTGGGCACGGGCAGGCCTTCCACGAGAAGTGACGATCATTCCTGCGCCTTGCTGGTTCGGTGCGGCATCCTGGCGGGCTTGACGGGAGTGACGAACCCCCTTGGCTTCACTGCCAGAACGGAACAGCGAACGGACCGCAGGATGGTCTCGGCGGTATTTCCCATGATCAGGCCCCTCAGACCGGTTCGTCCTACCGTGCCCATGACAATGAGGTCAACATCGAGGCGATGGGCAAGACGGGGGAGCACGATGCCGGGCTCGCCTGCAACGGTGTGAACCGAGCATTCCGACTCGGTCGTGTGGCGAAGGATCAGCATGTCGACCTGCTCACGGACGATGGCCTGGGTGCTCCGTACGATCGCATCGACTTCGGCCTTCCCCAGTTTCACGTAGGGTGATGACCGCAGCGTTGCCTCACCGACGAGGCTCCAGGCGTGACCAACGTGCAGCTCCCCGCCGGTGCGATGAGCCAAGGACACTGCCAGCTCCATAACCAGGTCGTTCAGCCCGTCACGAACCGGGTCATCAGGCTGCGGATCGACCAGAGCCAGGATCCGGCGGTTGGCGGCTCGCGACGGCCGAATCACCCACACGGGGACCGGGCACTTACGCAGCACGTGTGTCACTCCGCTACTCAGCTGTGGTACGTCGGGGGCGTCAGCTGCAGGTTCGCCGACCATGACCAGATCGTGCCCTTCCGAGAGCACCCGCCGGATCACCTCGAGGAAGGGTTCGCCGACTCCAACCGTCACTTCTGCGCTCGCACCACCCCGAGTGTTGTCGACCAGATGTCGGAGTCGCTGCTCGTGATCGTGCAACAACGCGGCCTCGATGTCGACGACACGACCATCGACGTTCACCGTTTTCCTCCATGCCGGCAAGGGTGCGACGACGTCGAGCACAGTGAGACGGGCCTGATTGGCGTTCGCAAGTTCGATCGCGGAGCGGAGCGTCAGGGGCTCCAGGTGCCCAGGAGACGCCGCAACCAGGATGTTCTTGAACCTGTCCATGACGCAGTCCTTTCCTCGATCGACCGATCCGCTACGCGTGGTCTTGGTGTCGCCAACGGGGCTCTTGGCGACCCTGGTGGCGCCGTTCCTCGGCGTATCAGGTGTGAAGCGGGCAGAGGCCCGACACTCGTCCCGTGACGTCGCGTGCCAGCGTCAGGGACAGGAGGCGTTGGTGCAAACGAAGGCACTCGTTGCAGCCGAGTGAAAAGGTCCATTGCGACCTCCGGAGGCTCTGACAACATCACTTACTCAGTGAAGGTCTCTCCCACCCCGGAGGGGGTCCAGTGCGCCGGGCCCGGAGGCCGTACTGACGACTGCGCTGGTGTTGGGGATACTCCCCTTCCCTGCAGATTGTATCATTCCCTTCCTCTGGTTGAGGGTGCCTCCCGCGTGATCACGTGATCGTTTCCGGCTCGGGTGGACCGAGTGCCTGCCAACCCGAAAGCGAATCGATCGTGAAGGTGATCAGCGTTGCGACCGAACTCGTCGAGGTGTACAGCGGGTATCGCTCGGCGAGATCGGGGAGCCATTCATCGGGATCGACCGAACCGATGAAGATCATGTCTGCCCGCACCCACCAGAGCTCGGCCCAGTCGGACGAGCGGTGATCGACGAGGAACGATGCCCTGGAGTCTTGCTCGAGGTTCGTGATCCTGCGAAGACGTGGCGAGGCCTTCGGTTTCACCCTGTCGATCGGAACAGCAAGGGTTTCGCCCCTGACCGCGAAGACGACGGGGACGAGATGGACCCCGATCGCTGCATCGACGGTTCCCAGGACGCCAAACGTCGCATTCGTCAACCGATCCCAACAGTCCGGGGTTGTGAGCCGCATTCGGTTCTGACCTCCGTGTCACAGGTAGTGTGGCCCGATCCCGTCGAGAATGTGGCCTGATAGAACACGGGTGCTCCCTTGGCCCGATCGGGTTGAGAGGCTTCGGATCCCTCGGCCGCAGTGAAGACCTCACGAGCGATCACCCGCGTGCTGGCAGTGGTGCGGCAGGTCGGTAGCCTCGACATGGAAGCCGATCTCCTGGAGGCCATGTGCTGCACCTCGACATTCCGACACCCGCCGAGCTGACTGCCCTAGCCGAGCGGCGCTCGGACATTGCCGTGTCGATCTACCTGCCGACGACGCCGGTGAGCACCGAGACGGCAGCGGAGCGCCTCCAGCTCAAGAACCTCGCGAGCGACGCCGAGGGCGCGCTCCGCTCGGCAGGGGCCGACAAGCGACGCGTCGCGGCGCTGATGGAGGAGATCGAGGACCTCCACGACGACATCCAGTTCTGGCGGTACCAGGCGCACGGTCTTGCGATCCTCGCGACACCGGACGAGATGCGGACGTATCGCGTCGCGACTGGTCTCGAGCCGAGCGTGGAGGTCTCGGACCGCTTCCACCTCAAGCCGCTGATGCGGACGATGAACTACTTCGATGCCTGCTACGTACTGGCGCTCTCGGAGGGCGCCGCACGGCTGATCGAGGTGCCTGCCGACCTCCCGCCGACCACCGTGGAGGTCCCCGGCCTTCCAGAAGACGCGGCCGCGTCCGGACGGGGGCGGGCGCTCGTCGACGGAACCGGTGGCGACCGTTCGACGGGTGGCGAGACCGGGCGGGTGCGGCTGCGTCACTACAGCCGTCAGATCGACGCTGCCATCCGAGGACTGTTGTCGGGCGGTTCTGTCCCGCTGATCCTCGCCTCGGATCGGAGGATCGCCGAGATCTACCGCTCGGTCAGCTCGTATCCGCACATCGCGACGCATCGCATCGACGGGAACCCCGAGCGGCTGTCGGAGGCGGAGCTCGCCTCCCGGGCACGCCCCATCCTCGACGAGCTGCACGATCGACGAATCGAGGACTGGCACCGACGGTTCGACGACCGAAACGGGGCAGACCGTGCGTCGACCGACCTGGGTCGAGTCGCCCGTGCGGCGACATACGGCGCCGTCGAGAGCCTTCTGATCGACATGGATGCCGTCGTGCCGGGATCCATCGATGATGAGGGCCGGATCCACGTCGAGGACGCGGGCGACGTATCGAACTACGGCGTGACTGACGAGATCGCACGCCGGGTGATCCTTGCCGGGGGAGAGGTCCTCGTGGTGAGGGCGGACGAGCTTCGGGACGGGTCGTCATCAGTGGCCGCCACGTTGAGGTACGCCATCTGAACCTATACCCAATCGCTGCCAACTATTTGTAGTTGGTGGTTGCGTGTCACAGGTGGGTGATACGTTCGAGGCATGGAAAACCTCGTTCCCTTCCTGAACGCGGGCTCACCCGAGGCACTCGTGGGCGAGCTCGATCGCCTCGATGACGGCGAGCTGGAGCAGATCACCGTTGCCTTCCAGGAGCTCGCGCGACGTGCCGACACCGTCGTCGCCCACGCGGTGGGTGAGCTCGACCGTCGCTGTGTTCCCGACCGCACGTATGCACTGTCGACACGGCAGTGGCTGCGACGATTCTGCCGCCAAACCGGTGACGAGGCCGCCGCCACCGTGACGGTCGCGCGGAACCTCCCGTCGATGCCGCACGTCGCCAAGCGTGCTCTGGCGGGGGAGGTGCCGACATCGAGCCTTCGCGAGATCGCCCGTGTGGCTCGCCGCTATCGGAGCGAGTTTGCCGACCACGAGGAGGTGCTCGCCGATGTGGCGTCCATTCTCGATGTGCGGGACCTGCGTCGGGCCATCGGGCACTGGCGCCAGCAGGTGGACCACGCCGACGTGGAGCGGGAGATCGCGAGGCGGTACGCACGGCGCCAAGTGTCCATCGGCCAGACGATCGACGGGATGTGGCACCTCGGCGGACTCCTGGATCCGGAGTCCGGCCACACGGTCGCCGCAGCACTCCGATTGCTGGCCGATCCCGGCAACATCGATCCCTCGGACGCTCGCACCCACGGGCAGCGCATGGCCGACGGCCTCACAGAGCTGGCCCGTCGGCACCTCGACGCTGGCGCCACCAACTCCTCGGGCGGCGAGAAGCCCCACGTCACGGTGACGGTCACCCACGAGCAATTGCTCGGCAGTCTGACCAGCACAGGGAGGGCAGGAACGCTCCCGGAGATCGACGGCACGCCCATGGACGTTGCGACGATCCGTCGCCTCGCGTGCGATTCGCGCATCGTGCGCGTCCTGATCGACGGTGAGGGCCAGCCGCTCGATGTCGGTCGAGCGGTCCGTACGGTGACTCCGGCGATCCGGAGGGCACTCGACCTCCGGGATGGCGGTTGCGTGTGGCGCGGGTGTGACGTACCCCTGGGATGGTGCGACGCCCATCACATCCGCCACTGGGCCGACGGTGGGCCGACCAGCCTCGCGAACACGCAGCTCTTGTGCCGACGCCACCACCGAGCGGTCCACGAGGGCGGTGATCCACACAGTGGCCGCCGCTCGCCACCCGACCCGTGACCGCCTGGTCCCTCGCTTGGTGTCTATCGTGATCCGGTGCGAGCAGTCAGATACTGATGTTGAGCGGTGCGATCGTCTTGACGCTCCTGTTCATCGGATATGCGTTGTTCGCGCGACGCCTCGCTCGGAGTTCGATCACCGGTCCGATGCTCTTCACCATTGCGGGTGTCGTTGCTGCCGCAGAGCTGCTCGGGGGCGGTCGATCGCTCGTCTCGTTCGAGATCGCGCTCGAGAGCGGAACCATCCAGGCTCTTCTCGAGGTCACCCTCGTGATCATCCTGTTCTCGGATGCCGTCGCCATCGATGTTCGTGCGGCACGCCGCGAGGCCTTCCTGCCGGGGCGGCTGCTCGGGATCGGACTGCCGCTCACGATCGTGGCAGGCACGGCTCTTGCGATGGTCGTCTTTCCCGGGCTCGGGTTCTGGCCGGCAGCCGTCCTGGCCGTGATCCTGGCACCCACCGATGCTGCCCTCGGGCAGGCGGTGGTGTCGAACGAGGATGTTCCCGACATGGTCCGGCAGGGCCTCGGGATCGAGAGCGGACTCAACGACGGCATCGCGGTGCCCGTCCTCGCCGTTGCTGTCGCGGGAGCGGCGAACGAGATGCAGACGATCGGTGAGATCGTCACGGTCTTCGGCCGTGAGATCGGGTTCGCGATCATTGTCGGTGTAGGGGTCGGGCTGCTCGGTGCCGCAGTGATGCGGTACACGGTGCGACGTGGGTGGGCAGGTCGTGAAGGACTCCAGATCTCCGTCCCGGTGCTGGCCATCCTCAGCTACCTCGTTGCGGACGAGATCCATGGCTCGGGCTTCATCGCAGCTTTCGTGGCGGGACTCGTGTTCGGTTCGTTCATGCGTGCCTCGCATCCGAACATCACGCAGTACGCCGAGACCACCGGTCACCTCCTCACCATGCTCGCCTTCTTCGTCTTCGGCTCACTCATCCTCGTGCCATCGCTCGAGTTCCTTACATGGCGCATGGTGCTCTACGCGGCGCTCAGCCTCACCGTCATCCGGATGGTTCCCGTCGGCATCGCCCTGGTGGGTACGAACCTGAGACCGCCCTCGCAACTGTTCATCGGATGGTTCGGACCGCGCGGCTTGGCGTCCCTCGTGTTCCTCGGGACCGTCGTCGCAGGATCCGAGCCCGGTGCATCAGGGACCGTGATTGCCGCAGGTGCCGTGGCCGTTGGACTATCGGTGATCCTGCACGGCCTCACGGCGTGGCCGTGGTCCGTGCGGTACGCAGCGTGGTGTTCGCGACTGGCCGGGGTTCCGGACGCCTCGTCGATGCCCGAGTTCGGTGCCGCCACACACATGCCCCCGCGCCGTCTCGCCAAACCGATCACCCACCGCGGCTGACGGCGGAACCCGCTGGCCGACCTCGGGTGTCAGCGCGACCGATACTCGCCAAGGGCAGGACGTTCGTCAGGTCTGCCCTTGACCGGCCACATCGACATCGCCCGCTCCGCCATAGCGGTGATCGTCAGCGCCGGGTTCACCCCCAGATTCGCTCCGATCGCCGCACCGTCGACGACATGGAGGCCCTCGTGACCGAAGACGCGGTGGTAGGCGTCGATGACACCGTCAGCCGGCGTCGCGCCGATCGGCGACCCCCCGAGGATGTGGGCAGTCGTCGGTGTGTCGAAGAGCACCTCGTTGATCGAGCCCATTGCGTCCCCACCCATGATCGTCGCTGCTGCCCTCGCCGCGTCGTTGGCTTCGGGGATGTAGCTCGGATTCGGATCCCCGTGCCCCTTCTGGGACGTGAGGTGCGACCGCCACAGTCTGCGCCTTCGGAGCAGGCGCAGACTGTTGTCCCTGCTCTGCATGACGAGGAGGATGACGCTGCGCTCCGACCAGTGCCAGACGGAGAGCGAGCGCAGGAACCGGATCGGATGGCGAAGCACCGATCGCAGGAACCTGAGCTGGCGAGGCGCGCCGGGACCTCCATCGACCAGGACCGTGGACAGCAGGCCAAGGACGTTCGATCCCTTCCCGTAGCGGACGGGTTCTATGTGCGTATCGCTCGCGAGGTGGATGGACGAGGTGATCGCGACACCCTTCGAGTAATCCACGGTACGACTTCGTGCGACCGCGCCCACCAATGCCTCGCTGTTTGTTCGGGTCTGGTAGCCGAGGCGGCTCGAGATGTTGGGAAGCCTGCCCCGTTCGACGAGTTCGAGGAGCAGCCTGGTAGTCCCGAGGGCACCGGCCGAGAAGACGACCTGATCGGCGATGTACGAACGGCGGGAGCGACGCCACCCGGGGCGCTTGGCGATCACCTCCCAGTGGCTGCCGACACGCCTGACGTCGACAACCTGCTGGAGCGGCTCGACAACGGCTCCGTTGCGTTCGGCGAACCAGAGGTAGTTCTTGTCGAGGGTGTTCTTCGCCTCGTGGCGACACCCGACCATGCAGTTGCCGCACCCGATGCACCCCGACCGATGAGGGCCGGACCCTCCGAAATACGGATCAGCGACGGTGACACCGGGCTCTCCGAAGTAGACAGCCACGGGTGTCGGTTGGTAGGTCCCCTCGACTCCGAACCGTTGTGCGATTCCGCGGATGACACCGTCTGCCGCGGTTTCGTTCGGATTCTCCACCACTCCGAGCATCGTCCGTGCCGTGTCGAACCATGGCTCGAGCTCGGCTCTCCAGTCGGTGATGTCGGCCCATTGCGGGTCCGTGTAGAACGCGTCGTGCGGCTCGTAGTGGGTGTTGGCGTAGACGAGGGAACCGCCGCCGACCCCAACACCCGAGAGGATCATGATGTCGCGCAGCAGGCTGATCCGCTGGATGCCGAGCATCCCGAGCCTGGGGAACCACAGTGACTTGCGGACACTCCAGTTGGTCTTCGGGAAATCGGTGGATGCCCATCGCTTTCCTGCCTCGAGGACAACCACGGAGTAGCCCTTCTCGGTCAGTCGATGCGCAGCCACACTCCCGCCGAAGCCCGAGCCAACGATGACCACGTCGAATGTACGGGTGTCCACCACAACCGCACGGTAACCGCCGGGGGGCGAACCTGTCAGATGACTGCGGAACCCCACACCGGAAGGAATGCGCCGTTGATGACCTTGGATTCCTCGCTGGCGACGAAGCTGATGACGTCCGCGATCTCCTGTGGCTGGGGCCAGTTCACGTAGTCGGCGTATGGCAGCGCGCTCCGGGTCGCATCCGTGTTGATGACGGACGGAAGCAGCGCGTTGCAGGTGGTGTTCGTGTCGAGGAGCTCGATTGCGATCGACTTGGCGAGTGCAAGGACGCCCGCCTTCGCAACGTTGTAGGCAGCCTGTCCCGCCGGCGAGTCGACCGCGTGCTTGGATCCCATCAGCACGATGCGGCCCCAGTCGTCGCTCATGTGTGGAATCGCCGCCCGTGCCGTGTTCCACGCTGTCCTGAGGTTCAAGTCGAGCATGCGGTCGAGCCTGACATCGTCCGTCTCCGCGACGTCCCTGCCTCCGGCCCAGCCACCAACGAGGGAAGCCATCACATTGATCGACCCGTAGGCCTCCACGGCCTCGGCAACGAACGCGTTGACGGCTGTGGCGTCCGTGCAGTCGACGCGGCGCAGGATGAGGCGATCCTCGTCGAGGAGGAGCTGCTGCTCGAGGACGGTCGCCTCGTCTGGCATGAGGTACGTCGCGGCAACCCGGAATCCGCGCTCGATGAGCCTGGGGACCAGGCAGCGTCCGACGGATCCGGTTCCGCCGGGGATGATGGCGACGGGGGCTGTTGTCATGGGCGACACCCTAGCCCGGAGCAGGCGAGGTGGGGTGGCGCAGCCATCGGGCGCGGCGCGTGGTACGATCGTTTGGCGTTGCAGACCCGAAGACGGAGGGAACGTTATGGCGTCCATCACGCTCGAGGACATCGGCAAGATCTATCCGGACGGCACCCGTGCGGTCGGCTCGGTGAACATCGACGTCGTCGACGGGGAGTTCCTCGTACTCGTCGGTCCCTCGGGATGCGGTAAGTCGACCGTGCTGCGGATGATCGCCGGCCTCGAGGACATCTCAGAGGGAAAGATGACGATCGGCGACAAGGTCGTCAACGACATCCCGCCCAAGGACAGGGACATCGCGATGGTGTTCCAGAACTACGCCCTCTACCCGCACATGTCGGTGTACGACAACATGGCGTTCGGTCTCAAGCTGCGCAAGATGTCCAAGGACGAGATCGATCGTCGCGTCAAGGAGGCTGCCGAGACGCTCGAGATCACCGAGTTCCTCGATCGCAAGCCGAAAGCGCTCTCGGGCGGTCAGCGCCAGCGCGTCGCGATGGGACGGGCGATCGTGCGCGAGCCGAAGGCATTCCTGATGGACGAGCCGCTGTCGAACCTCGACGCGAAGCTGCGTGTCCAGATGCGCACCGAACTCGGTCGGCTCCATCACAGGCTCAACACGACGACCGTGTATGTCACGCATGATCAGGTCGAGGCCATGACGCTCGGTCACCGTGTCGCCGTGCTTCGAGCGGTATCACAGAAGCGCCCGTTCAACCTCCAGCAGGTGGCACCTCCGACAGAGCTCTTCAACAATCCGGCGAACTTGTTCGTTGCCGGTTTCATCGGGTCGCCTGCCATGAACATGGTGTATGGGACGCTGAACCGCGAGCACGACGGCGCGTGGCTGAGCTTCGCTGATTTCCGTATCCGCGTCGATCAGGCGGCGCTCGACTCGCATCCGGGCATCGAGGATTACTTCGGCAAGCAGATCGTCGTCGGGATCAGGCCCGGCGCATTCGAGGATGCGAGGGTCGCAGGGCACCATCCCGATCGGACGATTCGCGTCAACACCGATGTCAACGAGCTGCTCGGATCCGAGTCGTACGTGCACTTCATGCTCGACACACCACCCGTTGTCACCCCCGACATCGAGGAGCTCCTCGCGGACAGCGGAACGGAAGCGGTATCCCTCGGTGGCAAGTCGAAGTTCACGGCACGCGTCAACGCCGATGTACCGGTACCCGACAACTCGGACGTCGACCTCGTCATCGAGACGGACAAGCTCCACTTCTTCGATCTGGAGACGTCCGACAAGGTCGGCTATCGCGCCTGGGACTGACGCCGGGCCGGGGCGCCCTACATCGGGTCGACGACCGGATTGGATGTCGTCGTGACGCGGATGCCAAGCGGTGACAGTTCGGGCAGTAGCTCCGCTCCCGTCACCGCCTCGTTCATCGTCAGGACCCCGGGACGGGATACCTCCTCGCGCATGATGAGGTCAGTGAGCGCGGTCGCCGGGAACGCGGTCGTTCGTGCAAGCGCCGAGAACGCCCCGTGCGCCTTGTCGACGACTTCGAGCGTCGTGCGAACACCACCTTGATCCCGCCACACGCGGATGAACACGATGTCGTCCCTGTCGCGGGGAAGGTTCCGGCTGAGCGCCTCGAGGAGGATCGAACGTGGAGCGACGTCGACGCCACCCGCATGGTGTGGCGTCTCGTCGAACATGCCCATCTCGTAGAGGGCCCTGAAGATCCTTCCGTGTCCCGGGTACCGAAGGGTCTTGTACTCGAGCGACGACACCCTGTCCTCATGCCTGATGCACATGGTCGATGTCCCACCGGCCGTGGAGAAGGCCTCGAGCGGTCCCCAGGTCGACCATGCGACGTCCTCGAAACGCGACAGTGGCTCAATCGTGGTGTGCCGGCCATCGATCAGCACCTCGCACGGCTCCGCGTACTCGTTGATGAGGCCTGCGGGGCTGAAGGCGAGCTGGTAGCCGAGCACGCCGAGCGGTTCCTGTGGCAGGGCACCGACCCGGAGCTGGATCGAGTCGATGTGATCCGGTGACGCAGAGGCGATGAGATCCTCTGCGAGTACGTTCGCAAGCCCGGGCGCGAGGCCGCAGTCCGGGACGATCATGACACCGTTGGCCCGAGCGTCTTCGTGCATTCGCTTCTGTGCCGCGACGACCGTCGGGTTCCCACCGAAGTCGAGGTAGTGGGTCGATGTCGCGAGGGCGGCCGACGCCACGGCGTAGCCAAGCCGGTAGGGCACGGCGGAGACCACGACCTGGTGGAGTGAGAGGAGCCCCATGAGGTCCTTCCCGCTCGATACGTCGATGGTGGCCGCTGTGGCGCCGTAGGCGTTCGCCACACGCGCGACCGCCTCGTCATCGACATCGGCGACCGTGACATCCCAACCCCGTCGACGAAGGTCCCACACCGCGGCGGAGCCGACGATCCCTGCGCCGAGTACCAGGACAGCCATGATTCCTCCCTACGGTGTCAACCGCTTGAACGTCTCGCACGGCCCGAGGCCGAACCTGTCGCCAGCGGCACGGTGCCAGTCTTGCAGCCGCTCGATGAACCGTGCACGCTCCTCGTCTCCTCGCTCGGCATCCCCCATCGTTGTCACCGTCTGGGACGAATGGCACAACAGTGCCTCGAGCTTCGTGGCGAACCACCGATCGGAGACCGGCTCGGCGTGGTCGGGTTCGTCTGCCGACCACAACAGGAGCGCCATCGGGCGGTGGGCGGGTTCCCCGAAGTCGGGGAGTGCGCGAGGTTCGCGGGCGACGACGACGCCGTCGACGGCAGCGAGGCCCGTCGCCCGATGATCGGGGTGCATCTGGTAGCGCTGCCATGGGTCATGGCTGAGGACGACGTCTGGCCGGAAGATGCGGATCTGGCGGCCGATCTCCTTGCGGAGGTCCATCGAGTACTCGAGCTCCCCATCGACGTGTCCGAGGTGGATGACCCTCGATGCACCCAGCACGTTCGCGGCCATCTCCTGCTCGCGCCGCCGTCGCTCGATCAGGTCGGCGGAGTCCTCGGACGGGTCCCAGGAGCCCTTCGATCCATCGGTGACGACGCACATCGTCACATCGGCCCCCTGATCTGCCCACCGTGCGATGGTGGCCCCCGCTCCGAACTCGGCATCGTCGGGATGGGCGCCGATGGTCAGGACGCGCCCGGGCGGGTCCAGCGGGTCGTGCGAGGCACGGAGTTGGTCGTAGGTGTTCGTGGTCATGTCGGGAGGGTAGAAGTGCGCTCGATCGCGAGGTAGGAGCGCAGGTGGAGTGCGGTATCGATGTCGACGGACAACGCCCGCGACGAGGAGATGACGGCGTCGGGACACGCGGCGAGATGGTGAGTGAACGATCCGGGTCCGAACGAGAAGGGAAACCTCCCTCGACCGCCGATGACGTTCGTGCCGCCGTCGGCGCTCGGCACGAGGACACGGCTCCGGCGTGCGATGTGAGCGACTTCGTCCAGCGCCTCCGCAGTAACGAACGGCAGGTCCGCATGGACGACGATCCATGCGTCCTCACCCGCAGTAGCCACACCGGCGGTAGCGGCGCCATCGAGACCCGCACCCGGATCGGCGACCACGGAGACGCCCATCTGCCCGCTCAAGGACTCGACTGTCGGATCTGCCGTGACGACCCTGACGTCGAGGCCGGCGTCAACCCCTGCACGGACGACACGCTCGGCGAGTTCCATCGCAAGCGCGGACCGCGCGTCCGATGTGAGGACGCCCGAGAGCCTGGTCATGCCCGCAAAGTCACGGATCGGCACGACCATCACGGTCGCGTCGTCGCCTCGGTTCATCACTTCTGCGCGAACTCGGCGAATTGGATGAGGACGCCGGAGGCAGACCGAGGGTGGATGAACAGCTCCTTCCACGCAGGGTCGGTGTCGTTGAAGCCGACGACGTCGAACCCTGCCCGAATGGCACGCTCGCGCGCTCGTGCGAGATCCTGGACCTTGAATGTGAGGTGGTGGAGTCCCTCACCCCTTTCCGACAGGAAGCGATTGATGAAGTGGCCGGGGTCGGTGCTGTCCGTGCGGATCAGCTCCAGCCTTCCCGCACCGGGGAGGTCGTATTGGATCCAGTGGAAATCAGACGCAGCCTCATAGCCGCCATCGAAGTGCCTGGCGCCCATCAGGGCGAGCAGCGGTTCGGTTGCATCGAATGATCGGACCGCCATCGACACGTGGTCGAATCGTTCCACGACGTCGGCGAGCGCAGCCGGAATGGGTTCGGGCGTCACCGGCACCGTCACTGGGGCACCGTCATCCGACGCTCGTACCACTGCAGCAACAGGCTGAGTGACACGGTCAGCATCAGGTACAGGGCCGCGAGGATGAGGAAGCCGACCATGAACTGGAATGTGCGGCCTGTCCAGAGCCTCGTCATCTGCGTCACCTCACGCACGGCGAGGACCGACACGAGCGAGGAGTCCTTCAGGAGCGCGATCAGGTCGTTCCCGAGCGCGGGGAACACGTTCTTCAACGCCTGGGGCCACACGATCAGCCTGAACACCTGGCGCTTGTGCAGCCCCATCGACATCCCGGCTTCTCGCTGGCCTAGGTTCACCGACTGGATCCCCGCCCTGAAGACCTCGGCGATGAACGCACCGTAGATGAGGCCGAGCGCGACCGTTGCCGCGACCGTGTTCGACGCGAAGAAGCTCTGCGGCGACATCTGGAGGAACGTGGTGATGCCATCCCACACGACGAATGCGACGATGAAGATCGTGACGAGGACAGGGATCCCCCTGATGAGCTCGATGTAGAAGATCGCAGCGTTCCTGAGCAGGCCATTTCGCGACATCCGCGCGAGGGCAACGAGCAGGCCGACCACCATTGCGATGACGAAGCCGCCAAGTGTCACGCCGACCGTGAGCGTCAGACCGTCGCGGATGAACAGGAACCCTTCTTCCCACGTCGGATCGGTGACGATCTTGTAGAAGGGGAACGCAACGACCAGCACGATGCCGACAAACCACCATGGAAATCCGGACCATTCGAAGGTGGCCTTCGCTCCCGGAGGTGTCGGATCGGTTCCAAGGTCCGGATTCAGTGTCGTCATCATTCCTCACACGTCGCTTCGTGGCAATGTAGCCGGACGCGAAGCAGGGGCCGGATGAACCGGCCCCTGCCACTCGCATCGAGGAGTCGTCACTCCTCGTATTCGATGAACCACTTCGTGATCAGCGCAGTGAGGGTCCCGTCCTCTTTCATGTCTGCGATCACATCGTTGACCGGATCGACGAGGTCGGAGCCCTTCGGATAGATGAACCCGAGCGGATCCGACTGGAGGTCGTCGGGGAGCAGTGCGGTCTGATCCGCGCTCACGCCCTGATATCCCTGTCCGGCGATGTCGTCGATGATCACGGCATCCACGTCGCCAGCGATCAGCGCCTGAACCGCCAGGCCGAACTGGTCGTATGCATCCACCCGCGACTCATCGACGAGCGTGATGCCGAGCTCGTAGTTCGACGTGCCGACCTGAGTGCCCAGCTTGAAGTCACCAGCCTGGAACTCTGCGAGGTTGGTGAAACGGTCTTCTCCCGTGCGGATCATCAACTTCTGGATCGTCGTCATGTACTCGTCGGAGAAGTCCACGACTTCCTTGCGCTCGTCGGTGATGGTGATGCCGTCGGCTGCAACGTCGTATACGCCGCGTCCCGTCTCCTCGATCACGGCGGGCCAGCCAGCCTCGACGAACTCGGCGGTGCAGTCGAGCCGCTCGCAGATCTCACGCCAGATGTCGTAGTCGAACCCGACGCCGTTGCCGGCATCGTCGATGAAGTTGAACGGCAGGTAGGCGTTCTCGACAGCCACCCGCACGGTTTGCCCCTCAAGGTCGGCGGTGTCGTCGCTGCCGCACGCCGATGCGACGAGCATGACGGCGAGTGCAACGACGAGCAGTCTCCATGTCTTGGTCATTGGTCGTTCCTCCAGTGTGGTGGACACCTGAGATCAGGCGGTACCGTACCGAGATCGTAGCCGAGTGATGCGATGCCATGCCCATCGCGGGGCTGGCTCCACCCTGCGCCTAAGGTTCGGCCGGATGAAACGCAAGACGAAGGTCATCGCCACATTGGGCCCCGCCTCGAACAGTCCCGAGGTGATCCGGCTGCTGATCGAACGCGGGATGAACGTCGCTCGCTTCAATTTCAGCCACGGATCCCACGAAGACCACGCGAGGAGATTCCGGCTTGTTCGCGACATCGCGGACTCTCTCGATGTGCCCGTCGCGATCATGCAGGACATCCAGGGACCGAAGATCCGGGTGGGTGAGTTTCCCGACGGTCAGGTCGAACTGGTTCGCGGCTCAACGGTGACGCTCGTGCCGGGATCGGGGCTGGGGAACGAGTCACATGTCCACATCGCCTACCTCGAGAACGTCTCGATGGAAGTCGGTGGCAAGATCCTGCTTGCCGATGGGCTCATCGAGTTGCAGGCGACCAAGGTCGCCGATGACGGGGTCGTCGCCCTCGTCACCGAAGGCGGCATCCTCAAGGACCACAAGGGCGCGGCGTTCCCCGGTGCGCGAACCACCGTTCCCGTCGTAACGGCGAAGGACGAGGACGACCTCGCATTCGGCCAGAGCCTCGGTTTCGACCTGCTCGCGGCGTCGTTCGTCAGCTCCGGACGTGATATCCGGTCGGTACGCGAGGTCGCAGGCGACCTCCCGATCATCGCCAAGATCGAGACAGCGGTCGGCTATCTCCATCTCGACGACATCCTCACGGAGGCAGCGGGGGCGATGGTGGCACGGGGCGATCTGGGTGTCGAGCTGTCCCTCGAGTCGGTTCCTCGTGCCCAGACCGAGATCCTCGCGAAGACGAACGCGGCGGGAAAGATCTCCATCACGGCGACCGAGATGCTCGAGTCGATGATCTCGGCGCCTCGACCCACCCGCGCCGAGGTGACCGATGTGTACCGGTCCGTACTCGACGGGACGGATGCCGTGATGCTCTCTGCCGAGACTGCGATCGGAAGCTATCCCGACAGGGCGGTGCGCGCCATGGACGTCATCTGCTCCGAGGCGGAGATCGCGCCTGACTGGGGTCGAGCCGCGCACATCTCGAATCTGAGCGAAGGTGCCGTCTTCGCTTCTGCCACGGCCGAGGCGAGCGTCGACACGGCGGATCGTCTTGGCCTTTCGACGATCGTCGCGTTCACCGAGTCGGGCACAACGGCACGGCTGCTCTCGAAGTACCGACCAAAGGCAGATGTGTTCGCCTTCACCCCGATCGTCGAGACCTACAGGCGCATGGCTGCATACGGCGGCATTCGACCGATGTTGCTCGACCGTGTCCACTCCACCGACGACATGATCGCCGCCGCGGAGAAGCGGCTCCTCGAGGACCGCCTCGTCGAACGTGGTGAGGGGGTCATCATGGTTGCGGGAGTTCCGCCCAATCAGCAGTCCTCGACGAACCTGATGAAGCTGCATGTGATCGGCTCGGGGGACGTTCTCCACCCGGTGTGATCGACGGCATGTTTCGGAGCGGATCTAGGATGGCCGACGCCACAGGAGGAAACGTGGGGCAACGGATCAGAGTCAACGAAACACGCATCATCGACGATTCGGCCGTGTTCTCCACGGACCGCTCGCTGACGGGAACGGACAGCGAGAGCTTCGCAACCCTCGATGCGGCGAGATCCGGCACGTCGTTTCCTGCCAGGCTCGCCGTCGACCTGTTCGAATCGGACGGCTCACTCACCAGGGTGTTCGTCGCCCAGAACGTCGTGATCGCGGCCAGGAACGGCGGTTGGACGGACGAGGCAATCGCGTCCACATCGACGGTGATCGAGGAGTTCCTCCTCTTCTATCCGGCTGCGTGACGAGCTCGGCCGTGTGCCACCGCCACGCCGGCGTCAGCCGCCGTCCTCGTCCACATCCCCGGTGAACTCACCAACGGTCAGCGTGATGGTCGATCCCGGCGTGACCCACTCACCGGGCGCGGGGTTCTGGTCGACGACAACGCCATCGCGATCGGGATCCTCCACAGGCGTCGACACCCGTGCGGCGAGCAGGCCGAGGTCCTGGAGCGTCGCGAGTGCCGTCTCCCATGTCATGTTCGTGAGTGACGGGAGCTTGACGGGGCAATTGACCGGCTCCCCGGTGACCTCGCACGGGTGGACGATGTAGCGCTCGGTCAGCGTCGAGTAGCGCCACACGAGTTCGAGGTCGATCTCCTCCCGGCCGTCGGGATGTGTGACGATCCTATCGACGCGAACGAGGAACCCGTCGATGCCGTCACGCTCCTTCACGCGTTCACCGGGTTCGACGACGCCTTCTTCGTCCGCGACGAGCTCCTCCTCGAATGCCACGACCTGCTCGGGCTCGGACGTCTGCGCCGTGCACGTCTTTCCGCCGTTGTCGCCGTACATCTTCACGGTGATGCTCGTGTCTGTGTACGCCGTCTTGATGATCACCGGGGCATCCGTGTTGTTGCGGAACCGCACATCGGGGTGGGGGTACCCGAGGGTCGCCTCGAGGCCCTTCGGGTACCGCGCAAATGAGAGGGAGTGGGGACGGTGCTCGACGTCCTCGAGGCAGGCATAGAAGATCGCGTTGAAGATCGTGGTGCCGAACTGGCTGACTCCACCCCCGATGTTCGCGGGATGGTCGCAGCAGTACGGTTCGCCGTTGATGATCGCCGGTGCCGGGATGTATCCCTTCGCCTCAGTACGCTGCCCGACCCAATCGTTGACCGACCATTCGTCCCCGGGCTGGACGATGGCCCCATCGACATCGCGTGCCATCTGCTGGATGTTGGTGACCCTGTCCTCCCTCGCCGGATGGCTCGTGGTGAACTCCGAGAGCTTCTCGAGGGATGTGTAGGTCTCCGCCTCCTCGGTCGTGAAGTCGGGTTCCGCCCCAACCACGAGGGGAAACACGCCGGTTCCGTCGCCGAGTGCAGCCCGCTTGAGCTCGATCAGGAGTGCGGGCACGTCGAGCAGGGTGCCGTTGCGTCCAGGGATGACCCGGATCCCGTCCGTATCCAGGTCGATGTCGAAGGCGGCATCGATCGGCTGGATCTCGTACTCGCCCCTGCGCGGTTCGAGGATCTCGAGGATTCGCTGCTCATCGAACGAGACGACGAGGGCGTCCCCCGCTTCGTTGAGGTCTGCCCTCGCGGCGGAGGCGAGCTGGCTCGCGGAGAACGAAGTGCGGAATCCGACGTCGTTCGATCGCAGGGTCACCTCGCCATCGATCATTGCCTCCATCTCGGCCACCGCTGCCTCGATGTCCTCGGCGGTCAGGACGGGCTCGGCCGTGATGACGGCAAGGGAGACACCCGATTTGTCGAGCGTGCTCATCTCCGCGCGAATCGCCTCGTGTGCCATCGCGCGGTCGATCGCCTCGCCGGAGCGGGGATACTCCGCCATGACGGCGTCGTCTGCGACGAACACGGCACCTTCGAATGCCGCGTTCGGGATCGACTCTTCCTCCCACGCGTCGAGCTGCTCGTCGATCGCCGTTTCGCTCATCGTGACATCCAGCGGAACGTCCTCGACGGTGCTGAACGAAGCCACCCACGAGATGAAGTTCTCGATCGGGTTCCCGTCTCGCCTCGTTCGCATGGCTGAGTCGACCGCTGCGTTGGCGTCGGCGGTGACGCCGACGGCCACGGGTGAGAGCTTGAACGAGACACCGTTGACGATGAAGACCCCGGTGCTTTCACGAAGGGCTTGTTCGTGTGCGCGGACGGTCAGCGTCGCGTCGGGCTCGCTCAGTCCTCCGACGGCGACCCCCGCAATCGTCACATTCCGTGCGATCTCGTCGCTCGACGTGTAGCGGTCGATCCCGTACACCGCAAGCGGAAGCAGGAGAATCGCCAGGGGCACGATGAGGAAGATGGCTCTGCGAGGCGGTTTCATGATGTCCGGTGGCCGTGGCGGTGGCGGTGACGATGCGAGGCGAGTGTAGGGACGGCATCCGGTAAGCAGACGTACCCGACTCGGCTTCCGGTTCCCCCTTTGGAGATGCCGAAGGTGGCGTCAGCCCTCGCCGCCGTCGCCATCGCCCCCGCCATCGCCGGATCCTCCGGTGAATTGGCCCACGGCGATCGTGATCACGGTGCCTGGCTCCTGCCATCCGCCCGGAGCGACTGACAGGACGATGCCGTCCTTGGACGGGTCATCCGTCGCCTGCGCGATGACGGCGACCTGGAGGCCGAGTCCGGTGAGGGTCGCCGACGCATCCGCCTGTGTCATCCCTGCCAGGCTCGGGACCTGGACCGGGCACTCCCCGCTCCCACCGACCCTCGTATCGCAGGGATGGACCAGGATGATGTTGCGCTCACCCCGGTACCGCCACGGGAAGTCCTCCCTGGCCAGCTCGTTGCCGGAGGCGTCGTAGAAGATCCGTGTGTTGAGGACGAACCATCCGTTGGTCCCCTTCGACTTGACCTTCTCCTCGCCGGGTCTCACGACACCGTCCGGGTCGGCCTGGTACTCGGGTGTCGGCGAGCTCACGCTGCTTCGCCCCGACCGCTCCGTACCGCAGTACCGGCCTTCCTGGTTCCCGAAGAAGGTGACGGTGATGGAGCGCTTCGTGTAGGACGTGCGGATGATGACCGGGGCGTTCGAATCGTTCAGGAACGCGACGTCAGGCGACGGATACCCGAGCGTCGCCTCGCGACCCTCCGGGTACTTCGAGAAGTAGATGCTGTGCGGCTGGTGGGTGACGACCTCGTAGCAACCGAAGTAGATCGTGTTGAAGATCGTCGTGCCGAACTGGCTCACGCCGCCTCCAACGTTGACGGCGTCCTCTTCACAGGACAACTCACCGCTGACGATGGCGCAGTCGTATTTGAAACCCTTGTCGAGGGTCCTGCGGCCAACTTGCTCGTTCACGGAGAACGTCTCACCGGGCCAGACGATCGTGTTGTCGATGAGGTCGGCCATCAGGTTGATGTTGTGGGCTCGGTTGACGCCCGGCTTGTACGTCGTGAACTCGGACACTTCGTACAGGTCGCCGTACGCCTGCGCCATCTCCGTCGTGAAGGCGGGTGGCGCGTCGAGCAGGATCGGAAGCTCACCAGAGCCCTCTCCGAGCGCAGCTTGCTCGATGGCGTCGACAACGGCGGCCGCGTCGATGGTGGTGCCGTTCTTCGCAGGGACGAGCGTGATGGTGTCGTTCTCGGGGAGATCCGCCGCGTCGACCTGCTCGCTGTCGGTGATCTCGTAGTTCTCGTCCCACGGCTCGTGATCGTCGACGAGCACCGTCTCCCAGTAGGCGTCCTGGGGCGCGAGCTCGAGGTCCTGGCGGGCGGCCTCCACGAGTGGGAAGAGCGCCGAACGATCGAAGGCGAACTCGACCGTGCTCGGATTGCCGCGCACGACCCGTGCGCCGAACGCACGCTTCATATCGCTTGGATCGATTCGGAGCGTGAAGCCATACTCGTCCTGGGTGAGGATCACCGGTGTCCCCATGATGCGGTTCGCCTCTGCCGCAGCGGCGTCGAGGTCCGCGGCCGTGAGCGTCGGGGTAGCGGTGGCCGTGGGCAGGACGATCGGGTCCGTTGAGCCGGATTCGAGCGCCCTCGTCACCCGCTCGATGGCGATCGCCCTGTCGATTGCCTCGCCGTCGTGCGGATACTCGAGTTCGACCTCGCCATCGACGATCTCGATCGAGCCCTCGAATGCCGGGTTCTCGACCGCCTCACCCTCCCATTCGGTCAGCTTGATCTCGAGCAGGTCAGGGTCGATGTCGGCGTGCATCGCCACGTCGACCTCCTCCGAGAATGCTCGAAGCCAATCCGTTATCCCGTCCTTGTTCTGCTCGAGGGCCACATCCACGGCCGTCTCCGTGTCGAAGACCAGGCCGACCTCGGAGGGGTCGAGCTCGAACGACATGCCATTGACGGTCACGGTGGCAGTCTGGCTCGTCAGCTGCGCTGCATGAGCCTCGATCGCCGCCACCGCATCCGCCCTTCCGTAGCGGGCGACGTCGACGCCGGAGATCGTGACGTTGCGTGCGACCTTGTCCGAAGCGGCCGCCGAGTCGATGAAATAGACCGAAAACGGCAGCATGAGGATGACGAGCGGGACCGCGGTGAAGAGCAAAGCTCGTTTTCTGGAGGTAGCCATGACCGCTCCGTATTGCTTGTGCGGAGGTCGCCGAGTATATGAACGGTGCCCGATTAGGTCGGTGGTTTGAGCCGTTCCCGGTCGTTCCACGTACTCTGGGACGATGGAGACCTTCGATCGGGTTCCCGAGAGTGAGCGCTTCATCGTCTCGGCGACCCTCTTCGTCACCTATCGGCGGTGTCCCCAGCAGGCGCTCGCGCGCGTCCAGGGCATCTACGCCCCACCGACGAGGGCATCGTTCAAGGGCGCGCTCATGCATCGACTGATTGCACGGCACCTGGCGAGTGGCCCGATCGACGACGGGGAGTTCGCGCTCGCATGTCGCCAGGAGACCGGAGCGAACCTCAACGCACAGCTCGCAGGGGTCGGATTGAAGCCGAGCGAGTTCGATGCCGTGGTGAACGAAGTTGCACAGCTCTACCGGCGTTTCGCGGCGCTGCCCATGGACGGCGTGGCAACCCCGGAGGTGGCGTTCGAGGACGAGGCCTCGGGCGGGATCGTGCTTCGCGGTCGCATCGATGCTGTGTTCAGCGACGACGACGGCGATCGGATCGTCGACTGGAAGACGGGGGCAGATCTCGGGGATGATGTGGCGGCCCAGCTCGCGTTCTACGCCATGGCGTGGGAGCGGTCAACCGGTGAGCTCCCTGCCACGACGGAGGCCATGTCCCTCGTCTCGGGCGAACGGCTCACGACGCATCCGACGGTCGAAGATGTCTCGGCCACGGCGGCGGCGATCTCAGAGATGGTCCGCGTGCTTCGGGAGGCTCGAAGGTCGGGCGAGGACCTCGATCGTACAGCAGGGCCACACTGTCGGTGGTGCCCACTCCTCGACGACTGCGCTGAGGGTCTTGCGGCACGCGACATACTGGACTGACGACACGGTGGCGCGGGGATGTGACCATACTCCCGGCGATGCCACGCACACTCCTCTCGCTCCACGCCCATCCCGACGATGAGTCGTCGAAGGGCGCGGCAACGGTGTCGCGGTACGTCTCGGCAGGTGTGCGAGCCGTGCTCGTCACCGCGACCGGTGGTGAGGCAGGCGACATCCTGAACCCCGCCATGGACACCCCTGAGGTCGCGCTCCGGCTGCCCGAGGTGCGTGCGGCGGAACTTGCAGAGGCAGCTGCCATCATCGGGTACGACGATGTCGTGCTCCTCGGATATCGGGACTCCGGAATGCCAGACTCCGAGGACAATGCAAGACCCGAGGCACTGTGCAACCAGCCACATGAAGCCGTTCTCGAGCGCCTCGTGCGAATCGTGCGGGCGATCCAGCCCCAGATCGTCCTCGGCTATGACGACCACGAGTTCTATCCGCACCCCGATCACCTTGCGATCCACAGGCTCTCGCTCGATGTGTTCGGAGCCGCTGCGGACGAGGAACGATTCCCCGATGCGGGTCCACCGTGGCAGATCGGGAAGCTGTACGCTCCCGTGTTCACCATCGACCGCATCGGTGCACTCCACACGGCGATGCTCGAGCGCACGGGTCAGTCACCGTTCGCCCATTGGATTGATCGGATGGGGATCGATCGGATGGACCTCGGCAACGGTGTCGAACGTCGAATCACCCGCATCGACGTCACCGGCTACGTCGAGCAGGGAAGGGACGCGCTGCGTGCCCATCGAACGCAGGTCGATCCTGACGGTTTCTGGTTCGAAGTGCCCACACAGCTCGTGGAGGAGGTGTATCCGTGGGAGGACTTCGAGCTTCTCGCCTCGTCGGTGCCCGTACGGGAGGGTGAGACGGATCTCTTCGAGGGTCTCACCTAGCGTCAGGGACGGCACCTGTGGTGGAATGGGATCGTGACGTCGATCGCCGATTTCCGCCGAACGCTGGCTTCGGTTCCCCGCGTCGCTCTGACGACCGATGAGCTCCGTGTGCTCAGCGACTCACTCAATACGCTCGACGCCCTCGAACGGATCGACGTGGTGCCGACCACGGTCGCGTTCGTCGGAAGCTCGGGATCGGGGAAGTCCTCGATCGTGAACGCGGTCGTCGGTCACGACGTTGCGTCCGTCGGTGTCGTCAGGCCGACGACGACCCGCGCGACGATGTACGGAGGCTCTGGTCCGGTGTCGCTCGCCAGCCAGTCCGAGTACGTCCACGTTCCCTCGATGCGCTCAGGTCTCCTCCTCATCGACACCCCGGCGTGGGAGCATGATCCACAGGCGGTGCGTGCGGCCGTCGCTGCGGCTGATCTCGTCGTCGTGGTGGCGACGCCCTCGCGTTACGCCGACGCTTCCTTCGCCGCACTCCTCGACGAGATTCCATCCAGACGACCCTCGGCAGTCGTACTGAATCGGATCGCGGTCGCCGATGATGATCGCGATCCGCTCGTCGCCTCGGTTCGGGAGACCCTCCGTGCCGAGGTCATCCAGCTCGATGAGGGCGGAACCGTGATCGATGCCGTCGGTGACCTGCTCGACGCGCTTCCGATCGACTCCCAGGGATATCAGCGCGCGACCGTGCTGCGAAATGCAGCGGCGGCGGGTGGCCGCTTCGTTGCGAAGGCGATCGGATCGATCGCGCCCGAGCTCGCTCGCCTCGAACGGACCGTGACGGGCGTCGGCGATGCGGGCCTCTCCGGAGCCGTGTTCACCGTCTACGACGACTGGGCACTGACGAGGGATGAGCTCACCGCCGAGGTTCGCAGGGCCATCGAGCATCTCGACGGCCAGATCGTGGAGGACACCGGCTCCGATCTCGCCGCTCGGATCCGCGTGCAACTCGGATCGTTCGACGCCGATGGCGTCGCACGTGACCTCGATGCCTGGATGGAGGGATGTCGCTCCGCGTTCCGCGACGAGGCAAGGAACAGGCTGTGGAAGCGATCCACGAACGAGATGCTTGACCGGTTCGCGTGGCGCAGATCCATCAACGCATCCGTCGAGGTGCCGAGGCGCATGCGGAGGGTGATGGGCAGTCGGCTGGCTGGGACCGCCGCTGTGTGCCGGTCCGACCTCGAAGCCGTCCTCGGCGGTGCGGTCGCTCGCCGCAGGGGGGAGTGGCTCGACGTCGTCGCAGGACTCAACTCCTACGCGCCCGGCGACCTGCTGACCATGTCGGACGAGTTCAGATCGGCGTCGAGCCGTGCCTGATGTGAGATCGGTGCTCGACACGCTCGATCTCGCGATCGCACGCAGCGAAGCCGTCCTCGACGAAGCCACCACGCGCTCGATGACGACCCTCGCGTCACGACTCCGCACGCGCACCGGATTCATCGGTGACGTCCTCGTCGTGGCGCTCGCGGGAGGGACGGGCTCCGGTAAGTCATCCCTCCTGAACGCCCTCGTCGGTGAGGAACTCGTGACGACCGGTGTCGTTCGTCCGACGACATCGGATGCGCTCGCCGTCTTCAAGGACGATCCGTACGTGGATCTGGGACCACTGTGGTCGGCCCTCGGTATCGACCGTCACGTCGCCCACGACGGTGCGAACTCCCTCGTCCTCGTGGACCTCCCCGACTTCGACAGCATCGTCGAGGCGCATCGACACATCGTGTCTGAGGTGCTTCCCGTCGTCGACGTCGTGGTGTGGGTCGTGGATCCGGAGAAATACGCAGACCCGATTCTGCACGATGATTTCCTGGCGACCATGACGCGGTACGAGGAGCAGTTCCTCTTCGTGCTGAACCAGATCGACCGCTTGGGTGAGGAGGTCGAGTCGGCGATCTCCAGCCTGAACGGTCACCTCACCGAGGACGGGTTCACGTCACCGCGTGTCGTGGGTTCGACGGCGGTCGACCTCGAGACCGCTGACGTCGCCGACCTTGCAACTGCGCTTGCCGAGCGTTGGGACACAAAGGCGGCAGCGATCGCGAAGCTCGCCCTCGACACCCGGTCTGTCGCGAACGACGGGTGGAAGGCATGCGGGTCCGTCGACACGCGCGAGATGGGGGACCGTTCTCGCGACGATGTGGCCCTTGCACGCGCGACCTTCGTATGGTTGGGCGTCGAAGCGTTCGCCTTGTATCACCACGTGGCAGGGAGGTAAGGCGACGATGGAAGCAATCACGGACTTCATCGAGACCGCGATATCCGATTGGGGTGCCGAGATCGGCGCAACCATCGCGGTCATCGTCGTGAGTGCAGCCGTCCTCGTATCGGTACGCATCGCTATACGGCGATGGATGGCCAGGGTCGAGGAACGCTACGCACTGTCGGACGATCACGAACAGCGCGAACAGGCCAAGAGGCTGAGGACCATCACGGATGTCGTGAGGATGGTGATCTCCCTTGCAATATGGGCCATCGCAGTCCTGACCGTCATGGCGATCTGGGGCATCCCGATGACGCCCCTCCTCGCCGTCGGCACGACGATCGGCGTCGCAATCGGATTCGGTGCCCAGGATTTCGTCAGGGATGTGATCGGCGGCTTCTTCGTCCTCGTCGAGGACCAGTACTCGGTCGGCGACGTCGTCAAGATCGCTGACGTGTCGGGAAGCGTCGAAGCCATAACACTGCGCTCGACGGTCTTGAGGGACCTCGACGGAAACCGCCACTTCGTCCCGAACGGCCAGATTCAGGTCGCTTCGAACATGACGTCCGGGTTCTCCAGGGTGGTGGTCGACGTCCCCGTCTCCTACGACACCGACCTCGATCGGGCGATGGAGGTGATCGCGGACGAGGCCTCGCTCATGTTCGCTTCCGAGGAGTGGAGGGAAACCTTCCTGGAGCCGCCATCGATGCTCGGCGTCGATCGCCTCGATGCCTCGTCCGTGAACATCCGCCTCGTCCTCACGACGGTCAGCGACGAGCGATGGCAGGTCAAGCGAGGGTTCCTGAAGCTCATCAAGCAGCGCCTCGACCGTGAAGGGATCGAGATCCCGTTCCAGTATGTCAACCTCGTGACACGCGACGCCACGTCAACGAATGTCGGGGCGGAGGACGAGGACCGCGTCCTCGACGGGTGACAGGGTCGCGGAATGGGCATGGCCGAGCATCTCGCCGTCGGCCTGGAATGGTGCGACGGGGTCGGCCTCGAGGCTGAGTGACTCGTAGTCCTGCCACACGCAGATGCCCGTTGCCGGTCTGTGGTCAATGCCGACGGCCGCCCTCGAGAAGATCTCAGCAGCGCGCCGTACCCCGAGGTCGTTCGCAGCGAGCGTCGCGACTCCGTTGGACGGACTCGAGGTCAGCCGAAGCGGGAACCGACCGAAGTAGGTGTAGGGGTCATGGACCTGGGTCAAGGCAGCGACTGCGTCGAACCGGCGGCCACCCGACTCCATCCGAATGTTCGGTTGCTCTGATCGCCATGTCGAGATCAATCGCGTGACGGCGGTGGATGCGTAGTAGAGACCACCGAATCGGCTCTTGGCGAACGGGCGGGACTCGGCCACCTCGACGACATCAGCGTCGAATCCGAATCCGACGGAGAATGTCGCATGTCTGGTGACCTGGCCGACGACCGTCTCGGCGTCGATCCGGACCATGCGGGTAGCGAGCGGCGTGTACGTGATGGCTGCCTCTGCGGCTCCTGTTGGCTTCATGGGCAGGCCGAGGATCCGGGCAAGGACGTTGGTCGTCCCCACGGGTATGAGGCCGAGCGCTGTCGGCGTCCCGACGAGCGCATTCGCGACGTGGTGTGCGACGCCGTCGCCGCCCATGGCGAACACGGCATCGACGCCGCGCTCGGTCGCTGTTCGTGCGGCGATCTCGGCCTCGACCGCGCTGACGGGCCACTCGGTGGCGAGATCGTAGTTACGAGCGAGTGTGGCCCTGATCTGTCGGAATCCACCGCCGGTGAACTGCGAGGCCGACGGATTGGCGATCAGGAGGGCGGTTGGCACGACGTGCATCCCGGAAGCATCCGGTAAGACTACGGACCACCAGCGTGTCAGCGGCGGTGAGTCCCCGAATCAGCCAGCGAGGAGCTTCTCGACCTGGACGCGCAGGTCGAGGGGCCGGAAGGGCTTCGTCATGAAGCTGTCCGCACCGCCGCGCTCTGCCTTGTCGGCCATCTCGGGCTGGGCGTGGGCGGTGAGCACGAGGACCTTGATCGACGACGTCTCGTGGTCGTCGCGGAGCTGACGGAGGACCTCCCACCCGTCGAGCCCGGGAAGCCCGATGTCGAGCACGACGGCGTCTGGGCGAACCTCGCGGATGGCGGCGAGGCCGCTGACACCATCGTCGGCTGAGGACACGGTGACGCCGAGCACGCGCAGGCAGACCTCGATGAGGCGCCTGACGGACGCCGAGTCCTCGATAACGAGCACATGTTGATCCACGGAGAGGGTATCGGGTGATTCCGCTGCCGACTTCAGCAGTTGTTGGGAGTCATGGAGGGCACACCGACGGGTGGGCACGTACCCTTGGGGCAGCAGGATCGAGCGTTTCCAGGAGGACAGGTGCTTCAACCCTATCGGCCACAACCGTACTCCGACTTCACGGACGACACCCAGGCAACCCGGTACCGGGAGTCCCTCGCTGCCGTCGAGGCTTCCCTCGGCGGCGCTGCGCCCCTGGTCATCGGTGGCGAACGTGTGACCACGAAGACGACGATCGAATCCATCGACCCGTCCCTTCCCGACCGGTTGGTCGGGACGACGGCATCGGCAGATGTCGCGCATGCAGATGCCGCGATTGCAGCAGCATGGGACGCGTTCGGTCCATGGTCCCGCAGGACGGCTGAGGAGCGTGCCGGTCTCATCCATCGGGTCGGCGACCTGATCTCGGAGCGGACGTACTCGTTTGCTGCCTGGCAGACGTTCGAAGCAGGCAAGAACTGGGCTGAGGCCGAGGCGGACGTCGCCGAGGCGGTCGATTTCTGTCGCTACTACGCGCATCAGGCACTCGCCATGGCCGAACCCGTCCCTGTCCACTCGTACCCCGGGGAGACGAACGAGTCCTGGCTCCAACCCATCGGTGCCGGTGTGGTGATCCCCCCGTGGAACTTCCCGCTCGCGATCCTCGTCGGGATGACGATCGGCCCGGTGGCGGCAGGCAACACCGTGGTGCTCAAGCCGGCTTCGAACACCCCGATGGTCGGATGGGGGTTCATGGAGATCCTCGAGGAAGCCGGCCTTCCGCCCGGTGTCGTCAATTTCCTGCCGGGGTCCGGAGGCACCATCGGGGACGCGCTCGTCGATCATCCCAGGACGCGGTTCGTGAACTTCACGGGATCCAAGGAGGTCGGGCTCCGGATCGCCGAGCGCTCGGCGATCGTGCGGCCCGGCCAGAAGTGGCTCAAGCGCGCGTACATGGAGATGGGGGGCAAGGATGCCCTGATCGTCGACGACACGTGCGACCTCGACGTCGCTGCGGCGGACGTCGTGCGGTCGGCGTTCGGTTTCCAGGGCCAGAAGTGCTCGGCGTGCTCGCGCCTCATCGTGTTCTCCTCCGTTCACGACGAGCTGCTGGAGCGTGTGGTCGGTATCGCCTCCCAGCTCTCCGTGGGTCCTGCGTCCGAGAACCACGCTGTCGGACCCGTGATCTCTGCGGCGCAGCACCGCGCCGTCCTGTCGGAGATCGACAGGGGACGCGAGGAGGCCGACCCTCGTGATGGGCGGCAGGCCGATCGACAGGGATGGAGGCTTCTACATCGAGCCCACGATCTTCGACGGTGTCGATCCGCTCGGCAGGCTCGCCCAGCATGAGATCTTCGGCCCCGTCCTCTCGGTCATCGTCGTCAACGACTTCGACGAGGCGCTCGACGTCGCGAACGGAACGGAGTTCGGTCTTACGGGCGGGCTGCACTCGGGCGACGAGCAACGGCTCGAGCGCGCGAGGCGGGAGTTCCACGTCGGGAACCTGTACCTGAACCGGAAGATCACCGGAGCCCTCGTCGGTGTCCAGCCCTTCGGCGGTTTCAACATGTCCGGCAGCAACGCAAAGGCCGGTGGCCCGGACTACCTGAGGCTCTTCATGGAGATGAAGTCGGTGACGAGGCGTCTGTGAACCCCGGCCTCCATGTGCATCGGACGGTCGACCGACATCACTCCCCGTCGCCCGAGTAGGTGTACCAGATCACAACGTTCCCGAGGGAGTCCGTCACGATCGCGGTGTCGCCACCGTTCGACCACACCGGAGTCTCCGAGCACCAGTGGATTGCGCCGAGCGGCCCCCCGGTGCAACCGGTGACGACCGTGATCGTGCCACCGACGTCGATCGTCGTTCCCCTCGGGAACGTGAGCCGGTTGGTCGAGCTCTCATCCCTGATGACCCACAGGTCCATGGGTACCGCTGCGTAGCCCTCGTTCTCGATGACGATGTACTCCTCATCGAGGGCTGCGTCGTCAGGGCCCTGCGGATCGTGGTTCAGCTCAGCGACCCTCACGACCGGTCGATCGGTGGTGACACCCTCTCCCGAACCGCACGCGAGCGTACCCCACATCCCCTTCCCCGATTGGAACGCCCTCGCCTCGCTCTGTTTCATCATCGAGGCATAGGGGTTGCCATTCTGAACGGAAACGGCGTTCCCGTCGGCGACGAGCCGCGCGTTGACGAACTCGACGGCATCCCCATCGACGACGAGCACGAATCGAAGGGCCCGTCCGAACTCGTCAGTCGGTTCGTCATCCTCGACGAGGACGACGTCTCGCCCGAGAACCAGATTGGTCAGCGCGGAACCGGATTCCGGTCCCCAGCACTCTGTGAGTTCGGGGGCGTTCACTCCGAGGAGGCGAACGACCGTCTCCGAACCGCCGATGAGCACGGTCATCGTGTCGCCGTCGGTGACCGCCGACACACTCCCGATGACGCGCTCGTCCGGAGGCGGCAGGGACGGCATAGTGGTGGGTGTCGACGAGCCACCAGGAAGGGTCGTCGACGTCGAACTCGTGGTGGTCTGGAACTCGGGAGCCTGGGGTCTCGTGTCACACGCCGCACCGAAGAGGGCGAGCGTGACGATCACCGGGATCCAGATCCTCGACATGGCGCAACGGTAGGACCCGTAATCCCGAACTGGGATCATCGCGAACGTCGAGGAGGACGAACGGCGTCGGATCCCCGGATCTAGTATCGACCCCCACCGACCAGAGCAACGATGGAGGAACGATGACCGACCTGTTCGACCTGACCGGCAAGGTTGCGATCGTGACCGGCGGGAACGGGGGAATCGGCCTTGGCATCGCGAACGGTCTGGCTGCAGCGGGCGCCACCGTGGTGATCTGGGGTCGCAATGAGGAGCGCAACGCGACGGCCATCGACCTCATCGCATCGCACGGTCACGAAACGCTCGCGCTGAAGGTCGACGTCGGGGTCGAGGAGGAGGTCGTCGAGGCGTTCGCTGCATCCATGGCCGCATTCGGCCACGTCGACTCCGTGTTCGCGAACGCCGGCGTCGGAGCAGGGGCGACCCCCTTCGGAGACATGACGACGGAGGAGTGGAGGTGGATGTTTCGAGTGAATATGGACGGTGTGTTCTGGACCTTCCGTGAGGCCGTGAACCACATGAAGGAACGTGGAGGAGGTTCGCTCGTCGTCACGTCCTCGGTTTCCGCGGACTTCGGCTTCCCCCGCGGAGAGCACTACGCCGCGACGAAGGCAGGCGTCAGGGCACTCGTACAGGGAATCGCCGTCGAGTTCGGGAAGTACGGCATCCGTGCCAACGCGATCGCGCCGGGGTGGGTCGTGACCGGCATGACCGACGGGTTCATCGAGGGCGATCGCTTCACCGACAACGTGCTGCCGCGAGTACCCCTCGGCAGATGGGGGCAACCGGATGACTTCGCGGGCATCGCTGTGTACCTCGCGTCCGATGCGTCACGCTGGCATACGGCGGACACCATCACCATCGACGGCGGATACCTGAAGAAGTAGCCCCGAAGCCGCTGGTCCCCACCGACCTACAATGCGGCACCGTCGTCCCAGGAGCACGTTCATGATCACGTTCGACGAGCAGGTGGCGATCGTCACCGGTGCCGGTCACGGACTCGGCAGATCGCATGCCCTCGCCCTCGCCGAGCGCGGCGCGCGCGTCGTGGTGAACGACCTCGGAGGTGCCAGGGACGGAACCGGTTCATCCCTGTCGGCTGCCGAGACGGTGGTCGCGGAGATCGAGGACGCAGGTGGCGAGGCCGTTGCCGACGGTGCAGACGTCACGGACCCTTCAGCGGTCGATGCGATGGTGGGCAGCGCCATCGAGAGATGGGGCAGAGTCGACATCCTCATCAACAATGCAGGGATCCTGAGGGACAAGTCGTTCGCGAACATGGATCAGGCCGATTTCGATCTTGTCGTCGGGGTCCATCTCATCGGAACGGCGCTGTGTACGAAGGCCGTTTGGGGCCACATGCGCGAGCGTGGCTACGGCCGCATCGTCGTCACGACCTCGTCGTCTGGTCTGTACGGGAACTTCGGCCAGGCCAACTACGGAGCAGCGAAGATGGGCGTCGTCGGGCTCATGAACACCCTCGCGATCGAGGGGGTGAAGTACGACATAAGGGTCAATGCCCTGGCACCCGTGGCGCACACCCGCATGACGGACGACCTCCTCCCTGATGAGGCGAAGGACCTCCTCAAACCGTCCGAGGTCACACCCGCTGTGCTGTTCCTCGTGTCGCGGGATGCGCCGACGCGCACGATCCTCGCGGCCGGGGCCGGCGGATACGCAGCCGCCAAGATCTACGAGACCGACGGCATCTGGCTGCCGCCCGACGAGAGGACGCCAGAGGCGATCGCGGGACGCTTCGACGAGATCACCGATCCGACCGGCCAGCGTGAGCTGTTGGCGGGAGGCGAGCAGACGATGAAGTTCCTGGAGAAGGCGATGTCGGCAGGCGGAGGTGGGACCGAATGAGCGAACGCGAAGCAGTCATCGTCTCGGCCGCGAGGACACCGATCGGTCGGGCATACCGCGGTGCGTTCAACAACCTCGAGGCGCCGAGCCTCGGCGCGATCCCCGTCGCCGCGGCCGTTGAGCGCGCCGGCGTCGACCCGGTCGATGTCGACGATGTGATCATGGGTTGCGCGATGCCCCAGGGGACGCAGTTCCCGAACATCGGCAGGCTCACCGCACTCGCAGCGGGACTTCCGACCTCGGTCAGCGGCATGACCATCGATCGACAGTGCTCCTCGGGGATGATGGCGATCGCAACAGCTGCCAAGCAGGTCATGTACGACGGAATGGACATCGTCGTCGCAGGCGGCCTCGAATCGATCTCGCTCGCCCAGAACGAGCACACCAATACGTTCCGGATGGTGGATCCCGCACTCGTCGAACGGCATCCCGCGGCGTACATGCCGATGCTCCAGACCGCCGAAGTGGTGGCAGAGCGCTTCGGGATCAGTCGAGAGGCCCAGGACGAGTACGGATACCAATCCCAGGCGAGGACCGCCGCCGCCCAGGCAAACGGGGCGTTCGACGATGAGGTCGTACCCGTCACCGCGACCAAGGCCATGGTGGATCGGGCGACGGGTGAGACGACCTACGAGACGGTCACCCTCAGTGCCGATGAGGGGAATCGTCCGGAGACGACGCTCGAGGGCCTCGCTGGCCTTCCCCCTGTGGTCGGCGGCACCATCACGGCTGGAAACGCCAGCCAGCTGTCCGATGGTGCGGCGGCGACCGTCGTGATGAGCTCATCGATGGCAGCTGAGCGGGGACTGGAACCCCTCGGCTACTACCGGGGAATCGCGGTTGCCGGAGTCGATCCCGACATCATGGGCATCGGCCCGGTCTACGCGGTCCCCAAGCTCCTGGATCGGGCGGGGTTGTCGATGGGCGACATCGACCTGTGGGAGCTCAACGAAGCGTTCGCCGTCCAGGTGATCTATTGCCGCGACGAGCTCGGGATCGACGACGCCAGGCTGAACGTGCACGGCGGAGCGATCTCGATCGGTCACCCGTACGGGATGACGGGTGCCCGGATGGTGATGCACGCCCTCATCGAGGGTCGGCGCCGAGGCGCCAGGTTCGTCGTGGCGACGATGTGCGTCGGCGGCGGGATGGGCGCTGCCGGCCTCTTCGAGATCGCCTGATGCGCGCGGTCGTCTGCTCGCAGCTCGGGACGCCGGATCTGCTCTCGATCGGCGATCTGCCGTACCCCGAACCGGGACCAGGCCAGGTCACGATCGAGGTCGAGACGGCGAGCTTCAACTTCCCCGACCTCCTCGTCATCGCGGGCGAGTACCAGTTCAGGGCCGAGCCGCCGTTCGCCCCCGGCGGGGAAGCGGCGGGGACGATCGTCGCCCTCGGGCGAGGGGTCACCGGCTTCGAGGTCGGCGACAGGGTCGCAGCGATCGGATCGTCCGGCGCGTTCGCGACGACGTGGTCCGTCGACGCGGCCCTGACCGTCCCGATCCCCGACGGCATCTCGTTCGAGACGGCAGCCGCGTGCACGATGACCTACGGCACGTCGTACCACGGGCTCGTCCAGAGGGCCGGGATTCGACCAGAGGAGACGATGCTCGTCCTGGGTGCGGCGGGAGGTGTCGGGTCTGCAGCGATCGACATCGGGAAGGCGATAGGCGCCACGGTCATCGCCGCGGCGAGCACCGAGGAAAAGCGCGCGTTCTGCCTCGACCTCGGTGCCGACCACGCCATCGACTACACGGACGAGCGGTTCAGGGAGATCATCGCAGAGCTGACCGATGGTCGGGGCGTCGACGTCGTGTACGACCCCGTCGGGGGGCCGCACTCGGAGGCCGCCCTGCGCTCCATCGCCTGGGGAGGCAGACACCTGATCGTCGGGTTCACGGCAGGCGAGATTCCCAGGATCGGCCTCAACATCCCACTCCTGAAGGGTGCGAGCCTGGTCGGTGTGTTCTGGGGTTCGTTCGCAGCGAGGAACCCGGAGATGAACCGATCGAATGCAGGCCACATCTTCGAGATGGTCGGCAGCGGAGCGCTCTCACCGAGGATCGCCGCCACGCTGCCGTTCGATGCGTTCGCAGACGGTTTCGCGATGCTCGCCTCTCGCTCGGTCATGGGCAAGGCGCTGCTCGCCGTTCGCGGCTAGTCCTCCATCGAGGCCTGCAAACGGGCCATGCCTGCGATCCACCGGTCGGGGTCGGTCGCCTTGTTGACCATGTAGCCCGAGACCTCGGGGTGGGGGAGGATCAGGAATCGCTCCTGCTCGATCCCGAGCATCACGGCCTCGGCGACCTCATCCACCGTGATCGCGATCCCCTCGACCCAGCTTCGCATCCCTTCGGTGTGGCCGGCGAAGACGTCCAGCATCGGCGTCTCGACGAACTGGGGGCACAGGCACGAGACGCGAATCCCCTGCGAGCGGTAGGTGATGGCGAGCCACTCCGCGAGGGCGACCGCGGCATGCTTCGTCACGGTGTATGGAGCAGCTCCGAGGTTGGTCAGGAGACCCGCAGCAGACGCCGTCGTCACGATGTATCCGGAGGAACGCTGCAGCATCCCTGGGAGGGCGTGGCGCGTCGCATATACGTGGGCCATCAGGTTGACGCTCCAGGATCTGTGCCAGTCATCGTCCGGGGCGTCGACGGAGCCGTCGACGGCGATCCCTGCGTTGGCGCACAGGATGTCGAGTCTCCCGTACTCGGCCTCGACCTCCCCGATGACCCTGGCGATGTCGGATTCGCTCGACACATCGACTCGCGCATGACCGCCACCGATCTCCGTCGCCACGCGAAGGGCGCCGTCCTCGTCGATGTCCGTGGCGATCACACGCTGTGCGCCTCGTGCTGCGAAGGCGCGGCACATGCCCTCACCGATACCGCTCGCTGCTCCCGTGACCAGGACGACTCGCCCCTGGATGTCCATGTTCCTCCCTGTTGGCGCTCGCCCGACGGTACTCCCGCGACCATGTGGGTCCCAGACTGCTGTGCATGCCCGGTTCTGGCAAGCAGGTATGCTCACCGTCGGTTTCCCGAGAGGATGGTCGATGCAGGTCGTACCCGCTGATGAACTCGCTCGCCACGTAGGCACCGAGACCGGTCGATCCGACTGGTTCGTGATCGATCAGGACCGTATCGATCGCTTCGCCGAGGTGACGCTCGATCGTCAGTGGATCCACGTCGATCGCGAAGCGGCAGCAAAGGGCCCCTTCGGCACCACGATCGCCCACGGTTTCCTCACCCTGTCGCTCGTGAGCTACCTCTCGACGGAGGCAGCGATCCTGCCACAGGGTGCAGCCCTGCTCGTCAACTACGGTTCCGACAGGGTTCGGTTCCTGAACCCCGTCAAGGAGGGCTCGAGGATCAGGACGGTCAGCGTGCTCAAGGACGTCACCGAGAAGTCACCCGGCCAGATCCTGCTCACCTCGACGGTCACGGTCGAGATCGAGGGTGAGGAGCGTCCAGCACTCGTCGCCGACATCCTCACCCTCGCCGTGATGGCGCAGGGGTGACGGCGATGGCAGCTCCGGACAAACGTGTCGAAGAGGCACTCGACCGCCTCCTCGCTGAGCACCCGCCGTCGTCAACCGAGCCGAAGGCGTTCTGGGGAGCGCAGTTCGATGCGGGACTCGCGTGGGTGGACTTCCCACAAGGCGACGGCGGCCTCGGCGTATCCCCGCGCTTTCGGGAACACGTCGCGCGACGCCTCACCGAGGCAGGCGCACCGACATGGAACCGCACCGCGAACATCCTCGGCATCGGTATGGGTGCCGGAGTGCTCGCGGCGCACGGTACACCGGACCAACGAGAGCGCTGGCTTCGACCGATGTTCACGATGGATGAGATCTGGTGCCAGCTGTTTTCCGAGCCGGGGGCAGGTTCGGACCTCGCCGGCCTCTCCACCCGTGCCGTGCGCGACGGCGAGGAGTGGATCGTCAACGGCCAGAAGGTGTGGACGACGCTGGCCCACCTGTCGAAGTGGGGGCTCCTCGTCACCCGAACCGACCCCGATCAACCGAAACACCTGGGCCTGACCTACTTCGTCGTCGACATGGAGGCAGAGGGGGTCGACGTGCGCCCGCTGTATCAGATCACGGGCGAGGCGGAGTTCAACGAGGTCTTCTTCGATGACGTTCGGATCCCCGACTCACAGCGGATCGACGAGGTCGGCGCGGGCTGGAGGGTCTCGATGACCACCCTCATGAACGAGCGGGTCGCGATCGGCGGCAACACCGTCGCACGGGGAACGGGGGCCATCGCGAACGCGGTTTCGACGTGGAAGGCCTCTGGCTCTGGCGATGCCGCGACCCGACGCGAGCTCGTCCGGCTGTGGAGTGAGGTCGAGGCGATGCGGCTGACGGCGCTGCGCGCAACCGAGAACATGAAGGCTGGCACCCCGGGACCCGAGGGATCGACGGGGAAGCTCGCCTGGGCGGACCTCAACAAGGAGGTCACCTCCTTCACGGTCTCGATGCTCGGGATGGATGGGACAACGATCCCCGAGGGCTACACGCTCGAACCGACCACATACGACACGCGAGAGGAGGAGCGGGTGATGAGCGCCCAGAGGCACTTCCTGCGTGCCAGGGCGAACAGCATCGAAGGGGGAACCTCCGAGATCATGCGGAACATCCTCGGCGAGCGGGTCCTCGGACTGCCCGGCGAGCCGAGGGTCGACAAGGACCTCCCGTGGAAGGAGGTTCCGCGTGGCTGACACCGTGACGTTCGCCCGTTCGGAGGAGCAGACGATGCTCGCCAGCACCCTCCGTGACATGCTCGGTGAGATGGTCGACATGGACAGGGTCCGTGAGGCATCCCTCACGACGGCGGCGATCGACGAGGACGTGTGGAAGGCCATCGCCGCCATGGGGCTCGTCGGGCTGACGCTGCCGTCTGCACATGGCGGTGCCGACTCACCATTCACCGACCTCGCCGTGGTGTTCGAGGAACTCGGACGACACGTTGTCCCCGTGCCGCTCCTGTCCAGCGTCATGGCGGCGGCCGCCATCGACAAGGGCGGCACAGAAGGGCAGAAGGCAGAGTTCCTGCCATCGATTGCAGCCGGGTCATCGGTCGCGACCGTCGCGTTCTTCGAGACGGCCCATGGTTCGCCGGACCACCCTCTCACCACCGCCACCGAAGGGCCAGGGGGTTGGCGAATCGAAGGCACCAAGCGATTCGTCACCGACGCGATCCATGCAGACCTCTTCGTCGTTTCCGCGGACACAGGTGACGGCCTCGGCGTCTTCCTCATCCCCGCGGGAACCGAGGGGGTCTCCATCACACAGACCCCCGCCCTCGATGCGACCCGTCCCCTCGGGGAGCTCGCCATCGAGGCGACGGTGCCGGCCCATCATCGACTGACCGGCGCCGAGGGATCAGAGATCGTTCGCCGAGCATGTGACGTGGGAGTGGTGGCCATTGCCCAGGAGCAGGTCGGAGGGGCGAGTCGCTGTCTCGAGATGTCCGTCGACTACGCAAAGAGCCGATACCAGTTCGGTCGGGCGATCGGATCATTCCAGGCCGTCAAGCACCGATGCGCAGACATGCTGGTTGCACTCGAGCACGCACGATCCGTGGCGTGGCATGCTGCTGCGACGTTCGACGATCCCGACGAGGCAGCGATCATGGTCCCCCTTGCGAAGGGTGTCTGCTCGGACGCCTTCATCAGGATCGCTGGGGACACGATCCAGATCCACGGTGGGATCGGCTTCACGTGGGAGCACGACGCCCACCTGTTCTTCAAGCGTGCAAAGGCAGATTCCCTGCTCCTCGGCTCTGTCGGCAGCTACCGCGATCGCCTCGGAGACGCGCTCGGGATCTAGGTGTGTCGTGGATCTGCCCTCGGATCGACGGTCGCACCGACCGCCTAGTGTGAGCCCATGAGATTCGGAGCATTCATTCCGCAGGGCTGGCGACTCGACCTCGCCGGCATCCCCATATCCGAACAGTGGCCGACCATGCAGCGTGTCGCGTGGCAGGCAGAGCAACTCGGCTTCGACTCGATCTGGGTCTACGACCACTTCCACACGGTCCCGCTACCGACCCAGGAACCGACGTATGAGGCGTGGACACTCATGGCGGCGCTCGCGACGGTGACCGAGCGTGTACGCCTCGGGCAGATGTGCACGTGCAACGGATATCGGTCGCCCACCTACCTCGCGAAGGTCGCGGCATCCATCGACGTCATCTCGAACGGCCGGGTCGAAATGGGCATCGGTGGTGGCTGGTACGAGCACGAATACCTCGCCTACGGGTATCCGTTCCCGAAGCCATCCGTTCGTCTCGGCGAACTGGACGAAGCCGTCCAGATCATGCGTTCGATGTGGACCGACGAAACGACGACCTTCGAGGGACAGCACTACACCGTCGCAGGAGCGATCTGCCAGCCGAAGCCCGTCCAGAGCGGCTCCATCCCGCTCTGGATCGCCGGTGGGGGAGAGCAGTTGACCCTGCGCACTGCTGCCAGGTACGCCGACTTCACGAACTTCGGCGAGTCGGTCGAGAACTTCGAGCACAAATCGTCCGTGCTGGAAGGGCACTGCGAGGCAGAGGGGCGCGACTTCAGTTCGATCACACGGTCGACGAACTTCAACGTGGTGATCGGCGAGTCAGACGCCGAGGTCCGAAACAAGATGGATGCGCTCGCTGAGCGGTTCGAGTCGGTCGAGACGATCGACGGCCAACGGACCATCGCCCGGTGGTTCGGTGGCCCTGGCTCCGCCGTCGGCACGCCGGATGCCGTGATCGAGACGATCGCTGCGTTCAAGGACGCCGGAATGGCCTATGCGATCGCGTACTTCCCTGACGCGGCGTACGACCCGACATCGATCGAACTCTTCGCTCGTGAGGTCATCCCGAACCTCAGGTGAGGGCCGTCGCCCGTCAGCAGTTGCCCCTCAGCCGTTGCCGTCGTAGAACTGGTCCTCTTCTGTTGAACCCTCGAGTGCCAGGGTCGACGACATTCCGCCGGTGACGACCTGGCTGACCTGGTCGAAATACCCTGCACCGACCTCGCGCTGGTGGCGGGTCGCCGTGTAGCCGGCCTTCTCCATGGCGAACTCCGATTCCTGGAGCTCCACGTAGGCCTCCATGCCTCGCTCGACGTACCCGCGAGCGAGATCGAACATGGTGGCGTTGAGGGCATGGAAGCCAGCGAGCGTGATGAACTGGAAGCGATACCCCAGTGCACCGAGTTCCTTCTGGAAGGTGGCGATCGCAGCGTCGTCGAGGTGGCGCTTCCAGTTGAACGAAGGCGAGCAGTTGTATGCGAGCATCTTGCCAGGGAACTCCGCATGCATGGCCTCGGCGAAGCGGGCTGCCTCATCGAGGTCGGGGGTCGACGTCTCGCACCACACCAGGTCGGCGTACGGTGCGTAGGCGAGGCCCCTCGATATTGCCGCCTCCATCGAGTTGTTCACCGTGTAGAAGCCCTCGGCCGTGCGCTCACCGGTCGTGAACGCCCGGTCGCGCTCGTCGACGTCTGTCGTGAGCAGCGTCGCACCGAGGGAGTCCGTGCGCGCGACGATCAGCGTCGGAACGCCCATGACATCCGCGGCGAGGCGAGCAGCCTTGAGCGCCCGAACGTGCTGCGCCGTGGGGATGAGGACCTTGCCCCCCATGTGCCCGCACTTCTTCTCTGATGAGAGTTGGTCCTCGAGGTGGACGGCTGCCGCCCCAGCGGAGATGAACGACTTGGTGATCTCGAAGACGTTGAGCGCGCCACCGAAGCCGGATTCCGCATCCGCCACGATCGGTACGAACCAATCCGTGGACGTTCCGCCTTCCGACCACTCGATCTCGTCGGCTCGTCGCAGCGCATTGTTGATCCGGCGCACGAGTGCTGGCGCCGAATTCGCGGGATACAGCGACTGGTCGGGATAGACCGAATCTGCCAGGTTGGCGTCCGCCGCGACCTGCCACCCCGAAAGGTAGATGGCCTTGAGCCCCGCCCTTGCCATCTGTACGGCCTGGCCGCCGGTCATCGCGCCGAGGGCGTGCACGTAGTCCTCGTCCCGCAGGAGTCGCCACAGCTTCTCTGACATTGCCCTGGCAAGGGTGTGTTCCTCGACCAGGGAACCCTGGAGGCGAACGACATCCTCGGCGCTGTAGTCCCTCACGACATCCTTCCACCGGCTGTCGGTCTCCCAGTCGCGCTTGATCTTCTCCGCGCGTCGTGCGATGTCGTGTTCGTTCGTCATGGGCGCTCCCGTCTGTGCCGGTTCATGGTTCGAGGGTCATGGTTCGAGGATCTCGTATGCGGGTACGGTCAGGAAGTCGGGGAACTCGGTGGAGAGGGCGACCTGTTCGAACAGGTCACGCGCCTCATCGAAACGTCCCGCGTCGAATGCTTCGTGGCCGAGTTCGGACCTCAGGCGATCCGTCTCCTCGTCTGCGATCTTGCGGATGAAGGAGGTGGTGACGTCGTCCCCTTCCTCAGTGCGAGCACCGGATCGAACCCACTGCCACACCTGTGATCGGGAGATTTCGGCGGTTGCGGCATCCTCCATCAGGTTGTAGATGGCTGCTGCACCGGTACCCCGCAGCCAGGACGCCAGATACTGGATGGCGACGTCGACGTTCTGGCGGACACCCGCCTCGGTGATGGTCCCACCAGGTACGTCGAACGAGACGAGATCCCCAGCGACGACGTCGACATCGTCACGGAGCCTGTCGATCTGGTTCGGGCGGTCCCCGAGGACGTCGTCGAATACCTCCGTCGCCACAGGGACGAGGTCGGGATGTGCGACCCACGTTCCGTCGCATCCGTCGCCTGCCTCGCGCATCTTGTCCTCGCGAACCTTCGAGAGGGCTGTCCGATTGACCTCGTCGTCGGTACGCGAGGGGATGAACGCCGCCATGCCTCCCATGGCGTGGGCTCCGCGGCGGTGGCAGGTCGAGACGAGGAGCTCGGTGTATGCGCGCATGAACGGCACCGTCATCACGATCTGGGAGCGATCGGGCAACGCGAACCCCTCGCGGTTGCGGTGCTTCTTGATCACGGAGAAGATGTAGTCCCATCGGCCTGCGTTCAGGCCCGCCGAGTGGTTCCTGAGCTCGAAGAGGATCTCCTCCATCTCGAAGGCAGCCGGAATGGTCTCGATGAGCACGGTCGCACGGATCGTCCCTGTGGGGATGTCGAGCGCATCCTGTGCGGTCACGAACACGTCGTTCCACAGCCTCGCCTCGAGATGGGACTCGAGCTTCGGGAGGTAGAAGTACGGCCCGGATCCCCGGTCCCGCAGCTCATGTGCGTTGTGGAACATGTACAAGCCGAAGTCGAAGAGGGAGGCAGAAACGGGTTCCCCATCGATCGTCATGTGTCGCTCCACGAGGTGCCAGCCGCGCGGCCGCACCATGAGCGTCGCGACCTGGTCGCCGAGCTCGTACCGCTTGCCCGTATCGGCGGTGAAGTCGACGTCTCGACGGATCGCGTCCCTCAGGTTCACCTGCCCCTCGACGACATTCGACCACGTGGGGGAGTTCGAGTCCTCGAAGTCCGCCATGAAGACGCGCGCCCCTGAGTTCAACGCGTTGATCACCATCTTGCGGTCGGTGGGTCCCGTGATCTCACATCTTCGATCTGCGAGGTCCTCAGGAGGGGAGGCGACCCTCCATGAGCCGTACCGGACATCTGCCGTCGAAGCCAGGAACCCGAACGTGTCCCCCTCATCGATTCGGTGCTGCCGCTCCTCGCGAGCGGCCAGCAACGAGCGGCGTCGGTCGTCGTATCGATCGTGGAGCATCGCGATGAACGCGAGCGCCGCATCGCTCAAGATCGCGTCGGCGTCGGCAACCGGTGAATGGGCGCATTCGATGTTCGACACGAGTTCCTCTCGTCGGGAGGCCCTAGGAAACGACATACTTTCGAGTATCGCAACGCTTGCGGCCGATAACAAATGCTACTCTTTCGCCATTCGAGAGATAGGATCCGCATTCGATGATCGATGCACTGATGTTCGGGCACCGTGTGCGGCATTACCGCAAGCGGGCGGGCATGACGCTCGACGACCTCGGTTCACGTGTCGGCAAGCCTGCCCCGTACCTGTCGCTGCTCGAGAATGGCAAGAAGGAACCCAAGCTCGGTCTCATCAACGAACTGTCGCGAGCCCTCGGTGTCGAGGTGTCCGACCTCCTCGCCCAGGAGGCACCCTCGCGTCGCGCCGCACTCGAGGTCGCCATCGAGAAGGCGCAGCGCGACAGGGCATACCAGGACCTCTCGCTCCCGTACCTGAAGCCCTCGAGCCGCGTGCCGGACGTGGCCCTCGAGCACATCGTCAGGTTGTACGACGAGATGCGCGGCAGGGACGGTGTGTCGTCGTTCACGAGGGACGAGGCACGAGCCGTGAACGCGCAGCTTCGCTCCGAGATGACTGACAAGGGCAACTACTTCGCGGACATCGAACGCATCGCGAGCAGGGCCGTCGATGCCGTCGGATTCTCAGGGCAGGGAGCGATGTCCAAGGGAGATCTCAATGCGTTGGCCGAGCTCTTCGGTTTCAGGGTGATCCGCACACCCGAGGTGCCGGCATCGGTGAGGTCGGTGACCGACACGCGCAACGGCAGGATCTACGTCCATGGACGCGACAGCTTCGACTCCAAGCAGTCGAGGTCCGTGATCCTCCAGACCCTCGGCCACTTCGCCCTCGAGCATGCCGAGCCGCAGGATTTCGGCGAGTTCCTGAGACAGCGGGTGGAAGCGAACTACTTCGCGGGAGCGGTCCTCGTTCCAGAGAAGGCGTCCGTCCCGTTCCTCGTCGCGGCGAAGTCCGATCGGAACCTCTCCATCGAGGATCTCAAGGACCGCTTCTTCGTCTCGTACGAGATGGCGGGTCACCGTTTCACCAATCTCGCGACGGAGCATCTCGACCTCAGGACCCACTTCGTGCGATCGGATGACCAGGGCATCATCTGGAAGGCATACGAGAACAACGGTGTGCCGTTCCCCAGGAACTCGGCGGGAGCCATCGAGGGTCAGCGGCTCTGCAGGGAATGGGGAACCCGCCAGGCCTTCCTGTCGGATGCCCGCTACACGATCCACTATCAGTACACGGACACGGCCCTCGGAACCTTCTGGTGTGCCACCTTCGTCGAGACGTCACGGGAACCCGCATCCGCCATCACCGTCGGTGTTCGCTTCGAGGATTCGAAGTGGTTCCGGGGATGGAACACGGAGCGCCGATCGGTGTCCGGATGCCCGGACGGCGACTGCTGCAGGCGCGTGTCGGACGAGATGGCGTCACATTGGAACGGGTTTGCGCGACCATCCGTGAAGCCCAACTCCCACGTTCTCGCCGCGATGCCGGTGGAGACGATCCCAGGAGTGGACATGGTCGAGATCTACGAGTTCCTCTCGAAGCAGGAGCACGAGGCATACGGCTGACGGGCGATGTGGTGAGTCCCGAGGGATGCTTGACTTGGATCATGGCTCCTGCGACCAGCTCCGGGATCGGATCCCTCCTCCCCGGCGAAGGCCTTCGACAGTGAGTGGGAGCCTTCGTCTGTCGCTGGCGATCGCACTTGCCGCAATCGTCGTGGTCGGTTGCTCGGACAGCGACGGATCCACCCACATCGAGCGCTCCGGTCCTCTCGACGACCACCAGCACGACCACGACGGTGACCGTTCCGTCTGAAACGACGACGGTCCCTGACACAACCACGACGACGTCGATCGCGCAGGTTCCACTCGTACCGCTCGACGAGCTCGACCTCGTGCTCACACGTGTCGCCGATGGCTTCGACGCCCCCGTCCTCCTCGTTGCCGATCCCGATGGCGGCTCGGATATCGTCGTGGAACAGTCCGGTCGAGTCGTGCGTTCCGATGCCGCCCGCGATGTGCTCGTCGACCTGTCCTCGGAGGTCGTGTACGGCGGCGAACAGGGTCTCCTCGGCCTCGCCTACCACCCGGAGTTCGCGGCGAATCGGCTGGTTTACGTGGCATACGTCGGCGAAGGTCCCCGCAGCATCGTCGAGGAGTTCGCAGTGGGCGATGGCGGTGTGTTCGACACCTCGACGCGGAAGGTCGTGCTGTCGATCGATCAGCCCGCCCCGAACCACAATGGCGGGATGATCGCCTTCGGGCCAGACGGATACCTCTACATCGGCATGGGTGACGGCGGAGGTGCGAACGATCGGTTCGACCAGGCGCAACGCGCAGAGACCCTCCTCGGAGCGATGTTGCGAATCGCCGTGGGCGTCGATGGCGTCGAGAGGTATGCCATTCCGCCGGACAACCCCTTCACCGACGGTGTCGAGGGCGCGCCCGAGGTGTGGGCGATCGGCCTCCGCAACCCGTGGCGATTCGCGTTCGACGGCCAGGACCTGTGGATCGCCGACGTCGGTCAGGGCGAGGTGGAGGAGATCAACCTCGTCGACGCCACCGTCGGTCGCCTCAACTACGGTTGGCCGATCATGGAAGGAACCAAGTGCTTTCAGGCGACGTCATGCGCCACGGAGGGGTTGACGCTGCCGATCACCGAGTACGGCCACGGTGAGGGGTGTTCGGTCACAGGGGGCGTCGTCTATCGCGGGTCCCGCATCCCCGAACTCGACGGCCACTTCTTCTATTCGGACTTCTGCAGCGGATTCATCCGCAGCTATTCCCCAGAGACCGGCGGCACCGATTGGACCGAGATGGTCGGCAGGGTGCCCTCCGTGTCGGCCTTCGGAATCGGTGGGGATGGCGAGGTGTACGTCGTTTCGCGCGACGGTGCGATCCTGCGCCTGGAGCGACGGCCGTGATCGTCGTCGTCGGCTCGGTGAACCTCGACACCGTTGCGACGGTCGAGGACCATCCGCGTCCCGGCGAGACGGTCCTGGCATCGTCCCACGTGACGGCGCACGGCGGCAAGGGTGCGAACCAGGCCGTCGCCGCGGCGAGGCTGGGGGCGGTCGTGCGTTTCATCGGCGCGGTCGGTGAGGATGCTGCGGGTGCGTCGCTGACCGATGAGTTGGCGCGCGAGGGCATTGACACCGACCTCGTCCGGCGGGTCCGTGGACCGTCAGGCGTTGCCCTCGTGACGGTCGACCATCGCGGTGAGAACACGATCGTCGTCGGGAGCGGAGCGAACGCCCACGTCAGCATCGATGCGCAGGAACGAGCAGCGTTGGCGGACGCGGATGTCGTCCTCTGCCAGCTCGAGGTCCCGATGCGTGCCGTGGCGGCCGCGGCAGAAGCGTCGCGGGGTGTGTTCATCCTGAACGCCGCCCCGGCCCGAGCGGTACCGTCCGCGACGCTCGGCCTTGTCGACGTCCTGGTCGTGAACCAGCACGAGCTCGCTTCGCTTGCCGGTTCGGCGGAGCCATCCGCCGCCAGGACCCTCGGTGTACCGACGGTGGTCGTGACACTCGGCGCGAGGGGTGCCCAGATCGTCACGACATCCGATGTCGGTTTCGTCCCTGCTCCCGTGGTCGACGCTCGGGACACGACGGGGGCAGGCGACACGTTCTGTGGCGCACTCGCGGCTTCGCTCGACGAGGGGCTCGACATCTTCGATGCCACAGCGCGCGGCGTTGTGGCAGGATCGCTCGCAACCATGGGAGTCGGGGCTCGGACGGCGATGCCGACCCGCGATCGCCTCCTTCGAGCACTGGAGAAGCACCGATGAGCAGACGACCCATCATCATCGACACGGATCCCGGGCAGGACGACGCGCTTGCGATCCTGCTCGCTGTCGCGTCTCCAGAGGTCGAGGTCCTCGCCATAACGACCGTTGCCGGCAACGTCCCCCAGCCACTCGTCACACGGAACGCGCTTTCCCTCCTGACCCTCGCCGGTCGTACGGACATCCCGGTCTACCGCGGCTGCGAGCGGCCGCTGTTGCGAGAGCTGTACACCGCCGAGTATGTCCATGGACCCACGGGCGTCGACGGTGCCGATCTCCCGGAGCCGGCCGTGGACGCGGGCCCAGGGCACGGTGTGGACAGGATCATCGAGCTGTGCATGGACTCGGAGGATCGTCAGGTGACATTGTGTCCGCTTGGTCCCCTCACCAACATCGGCATGGCGATCGCCAAGGAGCCGCGCATCGTCGATCGCATCGCCGAGATCGCCTGGATGGGCGGGGCATTCGTCGAGGCAGGCAATACGACGCCCCTCGCTGAGTTCAACGCGTTCGTCGATCCACATGCGGCACACATCGTGTTCAGCTCGGGCGTCCCCCTGACGATCTTCCCGCTCGACGTCACCCACCGGGCATTGATGACCGCGAGCTCGATCGAGCAGCTCGCTGCATATGACAGGCCCGTCGCCATCGCTGCGGCAGGGATGGTCAGGTTCTACGAGCGCCACGACATCGACAAGTACCACATCCCCGGTGCGCCGATGCACGATCCGTGCGTGATCGCATACCTGGTCGACCCATCCTTGTTCACGGGCACCCGCCAGCCCGTCGCCGTCGATCACGAGCACGAAGCGTCGATCGGGAACACCACGTTCGCCGCTGGCGATGACTCGGGTCGCACCGCGCTCGTCATGCAGGATGTCGATGCCGGCCGGTTCTTCGAGTTGCTCGTGTCGCGGATCGGTTCGTTGTGAGCGAGACTTCCCGCCCTCTCGACGGCCTCAACGTCGTCGAGCTGGCGGGGATCGGCCCCGGCCCCTTCGCCTGCGGATTGCTCGCGGACCTCGGCGCACAGGTCGTGCGCGTCGAGCGCCCGATGGGCGCTGATGGCCTTCCGGGTGGCCTCGGGGGCATCGGCATCCGCGACAGGGTCATCGTCGAGGTCGACGTCAAGGAGGCAGCGGGCCTCGAGACGGTGCGGACGATGGTCAGGCACGCAGACGTGCTCGTGGAGGGATTTCGACCTGGCGTCGCCGAGCGCCTCGGTCTCGGACCGGTCGATGTGCATGCGATCAATCCTCGTGTCGTGTACGCGAGGATCACCGGATGGGGCCAATCCGGGGCTCTTGCGGGGATGGCGGGGCACGACATCAACTACATCGGCCTGTCCGGTGTCCTCGCCTCGATTGGCCGGGACGATCCGATCCCTCCGCTGAACCTCGTCGGCGACTACGGCGGTGGTGCGATGTTCGCCGTGGTCGGCATCCTCGCAGGCATCATCGAGCGCGAACGGACGGGCCATGGCACCGTCATCGATGCCGCCATGGTCGATGGTTCAGCAGCGCTGCTTGCGCCGATCCGGGACCTCCTGAACGTGGGCTTGTGGGGGGAGGGGCGATCGGCCAACCTGCTCGACGGCGGTGCACCGTTCTACCGCACGTATCGGACCTCCGACGGACGGTACGTCGCGGTCGGTGCCCTCGAAGCCCCGTTCTACGAGGCCCTCCTCTCGGGGCTCGGCATCGACTCCAGCTCGATCCCCGATCGCATGGATCCCGGTTCGTGGCGTGAATTGGAGGTCATCTTCTCCGAGGCGTTCTCAACCCGAACTCGCGACGACTGGGCCCTCGTCTTCGACGGGACGGATGCGTGCGTCACGCCAGTGTTGACGATGAGCGAGGTGATGGACCACCCGCACAACGCGCAGCGCAGCGCGCTGATCGGAACACCGGCGGGTCAGAGGCCGAACATCGCCCCTCGCATGCATTCGGATGACCCTGGTTCGGATGGCCCTGGTTCGGATGACCCTGGTTGGGGTGGCCCTGGTCCGGATGCGATCCAACCGAGTGCCCTCGGCGACGCCACCGGCGTGCTGAGATCGTTCGGTCTCCCCGCGGACGCCGTCTCGGCACTCGATGCAGCGGGGAGGATCCGGGTCGTCTGACTCCGGGGGAGCTTTGGCGAGGGACGTCCTCAGTCGACGTCGGCGTGGTGGGTGGATTCCTCGAGCTTCTGGGCGAATCCACCGACCACCACGACGACGATGAATCCGATCGCCGCGACGATGACGGCGACGAGGACGTCGCCCGACGGTGCTCCGAGGTCCGTCGAATCCACGCCGAGGGGCCACGGCCACAGAACCCGCACCGATCCCGCCATCAATCCGATCAGCACGGCGAGGACCGTGTCATGGTGCGAATGTAGGGACCTGTCGAGAACCTGGGAGAACAGGGCGAGACCGACGATCGCACCCATCGTGAAGACACCAAGCGACACCAGGTCGCGGCTCGTGACCGCACCGAGGACGGCTCCGTACATCCCGAGCACCACGAGGAGGAACGACCCTGAGATGCCGGGAAGGATCATCGCGCAGATGGCGATGGAGCCTGCGAGGAAGAAGGCCAGGAGCGTGGGCTCGCTGATCTGGGTGACGGTCTCCTCGCTCGTTCCGCCCTGGAGTCCGAGGAGGAAGAACACGACGATTCCCACGACCACGATGATCGACGAGGTGACGTCGCTCCGGGCGGCGAAGGAGCCTCCACGCGATCACCACGGATCCCGCCACGAGGCCGAGGAATGCGGCGGCCATGGTCACCGGCTGGTCGACGAGGAGATCCTCGATGAGATGGGCGAGCAGGACGATCGCTGAGAGGATGCCGAGGCCGAGAGGGATGATGAACGACCACTCGACCCTCCCGAACCACTCCCGTGCGGCCCCACCATCTGCGCGAAGGATGGCGCCGAGGGCAGACGATCCTGCTCGGACGGAGGCGATGAGGCGCTCGTAGATGCCGAAGACCAGGGCGATCGTCCCGCCTGAGACGCCGGGGACGATGTCCGCGGCGCCCATGGCGAACCCGCGTAGGAGCGTGAGGAGGACCGTGAACATCCGCACGAGTGTAGGTTCACGCATTCACGACACGGGGGAGCCATGCGTGCAGTCGTCCAGAGGGTCTCGCGGGCAGAGGTCCGTGTGGGGGGCGAGGTCGTGGGTGCCATCGGTGGCGGGTTCCTGATGCTGGTCGCCGTTGCCGGTCGGGACAGCATCGAGGATGCGATCGTCCTCGGGACGAAAGTGCGCGACATGAGGGTCTTCCCGGATTCCGAAGGCAGGATGAACCGGTCGGTCCTCGACGTCGACGGCTCGATCCTCGTCGTCTCGCAGTTCACGCTGGCTGCAGACCTCCGGCGCGGTCGAAGGCCGAGCTTCTCGGATGCCGCGCAACCGGAGATCGCAACCGGCATGCTCGAGGCGCTCGTCGATCACCTTCGTTCGGACGGCATCCACACCGAGACGGGACGGTTCGGGGCGATGATGGAGGTCGAGCTGGTCAACGATGGGCCCGTGACCTTCGTGATCGACGTCGTCGACGGTGCGATCCTCCCCGGTCAACCCCCGATGTGACGGAGGTGGGTGGTGCCTGCCTCACAGTGGTGGAGGAAGTCGCACCATCGACATGCGGCTGATGGGGCAGCATCGAACGGGCCTTCCTGGGCGACACGGAGGAGTTCGGACATCGTGCGTTCAGCTTCGCCGAGCCAGGCCTCATCGGCATGCTCGGTCACCTCGACAGGCGGGTTCTCACCGAAGAACGCAAACGTGACGTCCAAGGGTCGATGCGGATCGATGCCGAGCGCACCTGCGCGCACCGCAGTGGCGTACGCCTGGAGCTGGACGCGCTTGGTGGCCGTGTCGGTTGCAGCGCCCGACTTGTAGTCGACGATCTCCCAACCGGCGTCCGTCTCATAGACGGCATCGACCTTGCCCCGCAAGGTTCGCCCCTCGAACGTGATCGCGAATGGCGTCTCGACCAGGATCGGTGTCGACTCCTCGAAGCGTGATCCGAGGAACGACTCCCACGGATCCGCTCCCGCGCGTGCATCGGTGTCAAGGGGTCCTTCGCCGACCTCGCCGTCGTAGACGGCTTCGGTGGCGTCGGTGAGCGGGATGATCCCCAGATTGTGGAGTTCGACCTTCCGGTGGAACTCGGTTCCGCGCACGGCGGATGCCATGGGCCGGCGTGGCAAGCGGTCGTGGTGTATCCATCGGAATTTGAGTGGGCACTCGGCGAGGGCGACGAGGTTCGTGACGGAGGTCATGAACGGTCGTTCCGGTTCGATCCCATGTGGCTCTGCCAGGTCGGCGAGGATCATCTCGAGCTGCCCGACCTCCTCGTCGACGCGATCGACGAGGTCTCCGTGGTACTCCCCGATCCACCCCGGATCCTCGATGGATCGTCGGAGTCCTGCGGCCCAACCCCCGTCGAAGAGGGGATCGGGTGCCTCAGGTGGCGGACGGTACGGAGCCTGTTCCGGTCGCTCGCCTGGGTCGTCGACCCAGGGCCCGACGGTCGCGCCCACCAGGGCGCAAGCGTCGGCGAGCAGTTGGCTCGGCTTTCGGGGAGTCTTGTTGTCGCCGTGCCACGCGTGGCCGCTGAGGACCACACGGTGCTTGGCCCTGGTGACGGCGACGTACGCCAGACGCCACTCCTGATGGTCGTGGCGGACTTTGAGGAGTCGCTTCCGCGCTTGCGGATCGTCGAGGACCGCGACATCGCGGACGGAGTCCGCATCGAGGCGTACCTCATAGGGGAGGGCGACGGCGGTGCTCAGCGGTTCGTAGTAGTTCCGTACGCCGGAGGGGAACACGTTGTGCGCGAGGTCGGGGAGGTAGACGTCGCTCCATTCGAGGCCCTTGGCCCCGTGTGCGGTGACGAGGAGGACGGCATCTTCGCTCGGGGGTTCAACGGCATCGAGCTCCTCCGCTCGTCCCGGCTCGGCAAGTGCATCCAGATACCGGAGGAAACCTGCGATGTCGGCGGTGCCGCCGATCGGGCGCCACCGACTGGCGAGGTCGACGAACCGTGTGATGTTGAGGCGTGCCGTCGTTGCCGCGTGGGGAGGGAGGGCTGCGACCTCATCCCAGTAGTGGAGGGAGTCGATGACGGCGTCGAGCGACGCAGCGACCGATGAAGCCTGCGAATGGGTGAACACGCCCCGGAAGAGGGGGCCGAACGCCCCGATCGCGTCCGCACCTGCCGCCGTGACGGTCTCTGGAACGACCTCCGAGACAACGGCGTCGATCAGGCTGCGGCCGCTGTTGCGCCCGACGCTGCGCGCGAGGGCGGCGACATCTGCCATCCCGAGGCGGTACCGACCACCCATCAGGATGCGCAGGAGCGAGACCTCGTCGGACGGGTCGGCGAGGACGCGCAACCACGCCAGGAGGTCGGCGACCTCGGGTACGTCGAGGAGGTCGCTCATCGACGAGATCGTGAACGGGATCTCGGCTGTGCGGAATGCATCGGCGATGATCCGAAGGCTCTCTCGACGCCGACACAGGACCGCCATGTCGACGAACGGGACACCGTCGGCATTGCGTTGCCCCACCTGTTGTGCGATCCAGGCGGCTTCATCGAGGTCGGTGCGGAGCCATGCCGCCACGACGTCCCCTTCGGATGCGTCGGCACGGGGCTGGAGCGGTCTCGCCTCCCCGATGTGCGGGAGGTGGTCACGAACCACGTTTGCGAGGTCGATGATCAGGCGGTCGGAGCGTCGGTTGATCGATAGGGGCAGCGTGGGAGCCGGCAGGCCGGCGGGCGTCGGGAAGTCCTCGGGGAACGCCTCGAAATTCTCGAGGGACGCTCCGCGCCACTCGTAGATCGTCTGGTCCGTGTCGCCCACCGCGGTCACCGACGGGGTCGATGCGAACACGCGGGTCAGGAGCCTGCGCTGTGCACGGTCCGTGTCCTGATACTCGTCGAGCAGCACGGTGTCGTAGCGTTCTGCGATGGACACGGCGACGTCATCGTGGGCTTCGACGATCGCCACAGCCCTCCGAATCAGGTCGCTGTACTCGATGAGGCCCAGCTCCTCCTTGCGTCGGTGGAACTCGGAAGCAGCGGCGAGGAGGGCAGCCCTCGTCAGCCAGACTTCATCGGCGTCCCGTGGCATGGTCGCCAGGACGTCCTCGGCATCGATCAGGTTGTCGTTGAGTGCATCCGCCACCGCGAGCAGGTCCTTGCGCAGGTTCGGGATCTTCGTGAGGTCGAGGGAGGTCTGATCGAGCGAACGGAGAACCCGTGCAGCCAGTTCGAAGCGGTGGCCCTCGTCCATGAGGACGGCTCCCTGCCGGTGGCCGATGCGTCCGCCGAACTCGTCGAGGATCCCTGATGCGAATGAGTGATACGTGGCAACCTCGATCTCGCGGCCATCGGCCCTGTCGGGCACTGCCAATCGGAGCCGATCGCGAAGCTCGTCCGCGGCCTTGTTCGTGAAGGTGATGCCGAGGGCCCGAGCAGGATCCGCACCGGCGATCAGGGATGCCGTGAGCCTCTGGACGATGGTCGTCGTCTTGCCGGTGCCCGCTCCTGCCGAAATCCGGAGCGGCTCGCGCGGGTGATCGATGATCACCCGTTGCTCGTCCGACGGTGTGAAAGGGAGGAAGGTCGTCACGGTGCGAATGCCTCCCTTCCCCGATGTACTGCAGGGCACACCACGGACACGGCGCAGCGGTCGCAGTCCTTGTTCGGGGTGGCTGGCAGGCGCTCGGCGTCGATCGCCTCGGCGATCTCGATCAGCTGTGTTCGCACGTCGTCGATGCGCGCCATGTCGAAGTCCCGAGTTGCGATCGCCGCCTTCGTCGGTGAGGCCGCCGGATACCAGAACGACGCCCCCGTCACGACGCCCATCTCCGAGATGGGATCGGACACGCCCGCCGCGAGGACGTAGTAGCCGAGCTGGAGGGATCCGGAAGCCTCGTCCTTCGTCACGGCATTCGCAGAGGTCTTGTAGTCGACGATCGTGAGTGCATCGCCGTTCCGTTCGATCCGGTCGGCACGTCCTGTCCACGCCCAGCCCCCGAGGTCCATCTCGAGGGTCGTCTCGAGTGCCACAGGCCGTGCGCTCGACGGCCACAGGTCGTACAGCGTCGACACAACCGAGAGGGCGCGCTGTTTCCAGGCCCTGCCGACGTTGTCGTCGGGGAACCCGGAATCGGCCCAGAGGCGGTCGAGCCACGTGGCCGCCTCTGCGAAGGTGCTCCGTTCGGCCCCCGCTTTGAGCGCTTCCCGCTCTGTCTCCTCGAGCACCGCGTGCACCAGCTTTCCCAGGAGCAGGTATGGCGACTCCTCGTCGACGGTCAGGAGGTACTTCTCGATGGCGTACTTGCGCGGGCACGTCGCGTAGTCGGTCGCCTGGGTCGGTGAGAGGCGGATCGGCTTCCCGACGATGCCATCATCGCCTCCCCGCAGGCGGGTGCCATAGCGGTCGAGGGGATGGACGATCTCTGCTCCTCGTCCCGCGAGGAACGCGATACCGGCGAGCCGTCGAACCGGATCTGCCAGGGGATCGGCGACCTCCCTCCGAAGGTGCGCGAGGAGGGCCCGTGGCGTCAGCGGGCCCGCGGGGCCCGCGGGATCGGTGATGGGTGCAACGAGGCGCATGAACCGGCTGGGCGTCGTGCCCGCACCGCGATCGGTCGGCACCGTCGCTGTCCACACGACGCGGGAGGTCGATCGGGTCATTGCGGTATATGCGAGGCGTCGTTCCTCGTCGAGCCGGAACGTCACGTACTCGGCGGTCGCTGTCGGGAGGTGTGGATTGACGTGGCGAACGCCGAGCATCGAGTCCCGGTGGCGTAGATCAGGGAGCGAGCCCTCGACGGCGTCCGCGATGTACACGACGTCGAACTCGGTCCCCTTCGACCGGTGGAGGGTTGCGATCACAACGCCCCCGTCGTGCACGTCGAAGAGCGTGTCGACCTCGAAGTCGACGTCACCGGCGAGTTCCAGCTGGGCGGCGAGGGTGGATGTGGCATCACGTTCGACAGCCCGCACCATCGCCTGCGCGTACGCAGACCACGCCCTGCGATCGCGCAGGGAGTCAGGCTCGACGGCGATCCTCGCCATCACAGGGAGGGTTGACCACACCCGCCACAGGCCGCTCGGCGCGTCGGCTTCATGACACCATGCGGTGTCCTCGATCAGTGCGGCGAGCGGATGGTGATCGCTGGCGGTTCGGGTCCTGATCCATTCCGGCCACTCGCCTGCGACCTCCGGGAGGGTGCTGACCACGCCGTGCGCGAGACCGACGAAGGGACCGAGGAGAACCCTGCGCATGGCGGCCTCGGCGAGGTCGCCTCCTGAGGATGTTCGCACCAGGTCGTGGAGGAACCGGATGATGGGCTCGTCGAGCAACCGATCGTCGGCGTGGGAGTGCTCGATCGATCGGCGATCGAGTGCGCGTGCCAGATCCTCGACGAAGGGCCCATGGGTGCGAACGAACACGGCGATTCGCTCGAGGGGTATGCGATCGACGAGGTGGATGCGTTCGATGTCGGATGCGATCCACTCCGCTTCATCTCCGACGGTACCGAACGTGTGGCATGCGACCGTTCCGCCGCTGCGGGTGCTTGCGACTCGTCCCGCCCCACCGGGGAGTTCGCGCGCCGTCACGGACACGGCAGCGCCGAGGATCTCGGAGGGCACCCTGAAGGACGTGTCGAGGATGAGGCGCTCGACCTGTCGACCCAGCACGCGCTGGACGTCGTCGGGGAAGGAGAAGACGTTTCCCACGTTCGCCCCGCGGAATGAGTAGATCGACTGGTACGGGTCTGCACCCACCACGAACTCGGTCGCGTTCGTCGCGCACGCCATCAGGAGTGCAGCCTGGATGGGGGCCGTGTCCTGGTACTCGTCCGCCACGACCACGTCGAACGCGGCGAGGGCATCGGGGTCGATCGTGGCGAGCCTCAATGCCTCGGCGAGGAGGAACCCGTAGTCGATGCGCCCCGACGTGCGGAGCGCGTGCTCGTACGTGTCGAGGAACTTCGGCAACTGGCGCCAATCGGCGCGCCCGGATCGGGCGATCGATTCGGCATCGACCATCTGCTCCCTCGCCCGAAGGATGAAGTCCGTGACCTCTGCGGCCATCGCCTCTGACGACAGGAAGGATCTGAATCCGACTGGCCATGCCATGGGATCCTCATCGGCGAGGAGCTCCCTCACGAGGCGCTCCTGCTCTGCACTCGTAAGGAGCCGAGGTGGGCCGTCCCAGCCCAGCAGCGACGCGTTGGCCTCGACGAGGCGCATCGCCAGGGAGTGGGACGTCGCCATCGTGACCCGGTGGGCGGTGGTACCGAGCTGGCCGACGAGCCGACTCCGGAAGTCGTCGACGCCTCGGCGTGAGAACCCGAGGACCAGGATTCGCTCCGGCGCCACGTCCCGGTCCCGACCCGCCCTGACGACCGTCCTGACGAGGAACTCCGTCTTTCCCGTGCCTGGCCCGCCGACGACGATTCGCGGCTTGCCCGAGGGCAGCAGCGCCTGATCCCAGGCCTGTGGGCCGATCCGATGCTCGGTCGGGGTGGTGGTTCGGGCGGGGGTGGTCGCCCTGTCCAGGTCCTCGACGTCGAAGAGCGTGTCAGCCACCGCTATCCGAACCGGGAAGTCGCGGAACCGACGTGGGGGAGCCGCCTGCCGGATCGGGACCCACGGTGTCGACGACATCCGGAGGATTCCAGGCCGGGCACAGCGTGTCCTTGAAGTCACACCAATCACACAGCGCCGAGGTACGCGCCGGCCAGAGGTCGCTGTCGATCGCCTTCTGGATCGCAGCCCAGAGGGCGTGCAGCTGACGCTCCATGGCGTCGAGCTGGGCATCGTTGATGTCCATGGTGTACTCGGTGGGCCCATTGAGGTATAGCAATCGCACGCGGTCGGGCGTGATGCCGCGGGTGACGCGAATCAGCAGCGCGTAGATCTTGAGGGCGAAGAAGGCCTTGTGGGCGTACTGCTCGGGCGGTGCCTTGCCCGTCTTGTAGTCCGTGATCACGAGAAGTTCTCGTGTGCCCCCGTCGGGGTTCGGCTCGGTGATGCGCTCCATGCGGTCGAGGATGCCGCGAATCGTGATGGAATCCATGTCCGCCGTGAGGTCCATCTCGAGCTCCTCGGGTTCGAACGAAGTCGGATCCTCGATTCCGAAGTAGGCGGCGAGCAGTCCGAGGCTCTCGATTCCCCACGCACGCTCTTCTTCGAGCGTCGCGAAGAGGCCGGGGAACTCCACGGGCTTGATCTCGGCCCATGCCTCACGGAACAGGTCGTACAGCCGCTCGGGTGTTCGCGCCGGTGCGGGCTCGGTGAAGAGACGCTCGAGTGCGAGGTGTGCCGTGGTTCCCCTGGCTTGGTAGGGCGTCGGCTCCGTCGGGATCTTGTCGATGGATCTGAACTTGTAGAGCTGGGGACACGTCTTGAAGTCGCTCGCCCTCGATGGGGAGAGTGATGTCAATCGGGGCCGATCGAGGGATGTCTCTTTGGCGTCGAGGGTCATGGGGCGACTGTACCCGGACCCTGTGACACAAACGACCCGACCGACGGTCCCCTGTCCCGCGTCGAGCGATGCTGCGCAACGTCCGCGAAATCGTGTCGAAGGACGCGAAAACGAACCACGCGTTGGGGTTGCCGAACCCCGGTGGGTCACCTACCTTTCCGCTCGCTCGAAGGGTGCAAACCCGGAGAGTTCGGCAGGCCAAGACCTTCGGGTCGCTGGTCACCGGGAAACCGGGCCGATCGACACGGGGAAACCCGGGTCGCGGTTCCGCTTCGGCGGGGCCACCTCCATCTGGCGGGGGAGCCCAGCCTCAACCAGGTGGTCGGGCACGACCGAGAGGTCATGTCCTCCCGAACGGGTCATTGGCCCCTCGGGAAACAGCGCCGATCGGTTCACGCCGATGGGTGCGGCTCGAAACGGGCCTGAGGACTTCGGTCCGACGGAGACGACGGGCCACCCCGGGCGGAGTCGGGAAACCGGCGAGTCCCGGATCGGAGTGGACATCGTCCACTTCGGCAGAACCCCGAGAGGGCGAGACTTCGGTCGAGCTTCCTCGGGGTTCTTCGCGTCCGGGCTCGATGTGCGTTCCGAGCTCAGGCGGAGTGCGAACAGCCCGGTGCCCTCTCGAGGTACTGGACCGTGTCGTCGGGGTCCGTCGTGGGGAACCGTCCCGTGAGGTGTTCCTCCTCATCCCCGTCGATGGTGAAGGTCGAGACGTTGATGACCGTGTCGTCCTGGATCAGGATCCTGCCGCGGTACGCACGCTCCACGTCGGGCCGTGGACTCCCGAGGCCGATGCCCTCCTCGGTCACGAGCCCGAGCCGACGAAGGTCGTCGGCGCTCGCGGTCACGGGGTCGAAACCGTACGACCACGTCAGGAAGGGGGAGTCAGGCTCCTCGCCGGCGAAGAGGATGATGAGGTTCCCCCAGGACACGAGTCGCACGGTTCCGACGCCGCAGTCCGGCACGATGACGCTGCTGTCGGACTCCGTGGAGTCCGCGTCCGGTCCCCCGATCTCGCTCGATATGCCATCGATCACCCGCTCTGCCGGCATTCCGACGTCGTACGGACCGATACCGGAGGCGGTCAGCACGAGGCCGGGTGGGGAATTGGGAGGCTGCGCCGTGTCCGTTCCATCGCCCGAGGAACACCCTCCGATCAACGTAATGCACACGAGGAGGGATGCAATGCCCGTGGTTCGATGGCCCATCGTCGGAGGGTAGGGGCCATCGTCGACCGGTATCGCGAAAACCCGATGTGGAACGCGAAAACGAAGGAGCGTTTCGGCTTGCATCAGCCGCGCGCTTGGGGCCAATATGTCAGAACTGCGGAAGGGGAAACCCGGAAGCGGAGCGCCGAGGGGCAACCCGAGGCGGGCCAGCGAGAGCTGGCACTCCGGTGAGAGCCGGAGGGCCCGGAGACGGGCCATCTCCTGACGGAGACACCTTCGGGTGGAAGGGGTGAGAGCCCCGCCGGACGGCTTCGGCCGGTCGGATCTGACGGAGAACGTCGAGAGCTTCGGCTCTTGGCAATCGCTCCGGTGACGGAGCGGCGTGGCTGCCGGTCGCAAGGTCGGCGGTCCGACGGGAACCCCAAGGGGGCTTCGGCTTCCTTGGGGTTTCTCGCGTCCGGAAGGGTGTCCGGAACGGATGCCCGGAAGGCCTAGGGAAATCGCTTCCTCTGAGCGCTTTTGATCGGCTGCGACGTGGTAACGTGACGCGATGCCTTGGCCTGAAGATGTACTCACCGATGGCGAAACGATCATCACCTCGTTCCGTCCGCACTGGAAGCTGCTCCTCATACCGATCCTGTGGTTCATCGGCCTATCGATCGCGATGATCCTGGTCGCCGTGAACCTCGACGTCCTCCAGTGGATCCTGATCGCCGCCCTCGCGGTGTTCGCCGTGATCTTCGTCGTCAAACCGCTGGTGAACTGGTACACGACGCGGTACGTCCTGACGTCCGAGAGGCTCATAACCCGTACGGGGCTCGTCGCCAAATCGGGCGTCGAGATCCCACTCGATCGCATCACCAACGTGAACTTCTCCCAGTCGATCATCGAACGGCTCCTCGGTGCCGGTGACCTCCTCATCGAGTCGGCGGGGTCCACCGGACAGAGCCGGTTCAAGGACATCCCCCATCCCGACGCCTTCCAGACGATCCTGTACAAGGCTCGCGAGGGGAAGGGGGAAGCTCACTCACATACTGGTTCCAGCCCCTCGGCGCCACCGCCTCCCGCACCCTCCCCCGAACGGGATCACGCGGAGCAGATCCGCAAGCTCGCTGTGCTCAGGGACGAGGGCCTCATCTCCGCAGAGGAGTACGAGGCGAAACGGACGGATCTGCTCAACGACATGTGACCAGCGCATCGGGCACCGGTTCCCCTGTGTATGAAGCTGACCGTGTATGAAGCTGATCGCATGCGACGCTGGTCGGCCTGTCAGCCAGTCCCTCCATCGACGTCGTCCGTGTCCCTGTCGAACGATGCAACGACCTCGACGTGATAGGTCTGGGGGAACATGTCGACGGGTGTCGCCTCGACGAAGGAATACCCCGCGGCCGCAAGGATCCGTGCGTCGCGTGCGAGCGATGCGGGATCACATGAGACGTACACGACACGCCGCGGCATGGCGGATGTGATCGCGTCGATCCCGCGCTCACCGAGCCCCTTCCTCGGCGGGTCGACGATCGCGACATCCCAGTAGGCGTCGAGACGTTCGATGTCGCGGGTGATCGATCCCGTGATGTACCGGTGGGCCACCCCTGCCGCGGTGAGGTTCCGCCTCGCCGCAGCGATTGCCGTGTCTGACGAATCGATGCCGAGCACCAGGCCTGCGCCCTTGCCGACGGTCGCACCGAAGAGTCCGACGCCGCTGTAGGCATCGAGGATGGTTTCGTGCGCAGCGACCGAGGCCGCAGCCCGTGCGAGTGCCACGAGCGCGTCCGCCCCCTGGGTGTTGTTCTGGAAGAATCCATCCACGGGAATCGTGAACGACGTTCCATCGACGATCTCGGTGAAGGTCGGGCCACCGACGATGGGTTCGAGCCCTTCGGGCGTCCGACGGGCGATCGAGGTTCCCCATCGGTCCGAATCGGCAGGCAGGGTTCCCTCCACGACGGAGACGAGGTCGCCGGTCCTCGTCCCTGCGCGGATCGTGAGCCGCTCGAGACCTGAGAGGTCGCCGAGACGGTCGAATACCTCCGCGAGCATCGGGTCGATGAGGAGGCATACGTCGAGGGCGACAGGATCGTTCGATCGAGGCCGCATGAGGCCCGGCGACCCGTCGACCACATGGAAGTCCATCCGGTTGCGGTATCCGAAGTCCGGACCGGGGGAGACGACCTCGTGGATGACGGGGTCCGTGAGTTTGCCGAGATGGGTGAGTTGTGAGATGACGGTCTCGCGCTTGTACCGGCGCTGGGCGGCCTCGTCGACGAACTGCCATTGGCACCCGCCACACGTCGCTGCGTGTGGGCATGGGGCGGTCCTGCGCTCGTCGGAGGTCTCGACGATGCGTATGAGTTCAGCACGGGCCCAGGATCCCTTGTCCTCGACCACGGTCGCTTCGATGACCTCGCCGGGGAGTGCACCAGCGACGAAGTGTGCCTTTCCGTCGCGCCGTGCGACGGCCTCGCCGCCGTGGGCCATGCCGTGGGGGTGCAGTTCGATCATGCGGATAACCTACCGTGCAGGCGGTCGGACGCACAGCGACCGAGCGCCGGACCCCAGGAGATGAGCCCGTGCCACTCAACGTCGTACTCGACTTTCACCAGTGGTGGTTCTACGTCGCCGTCGTCACGTGTGGGATCGTGGGAGCCTGGGGTCTCGTCACCGCCCTCGCACGGCGAGAACCTGGCAGGGCCTTCGCTATCGCACGCGCCGTTGCGATCGCAGCCATGCTCGTACAGGTCGGGGCGGGGGTCTATCTGTATTCGAACAACGTACGGCCAGGAAACTCGTTCCACGTCTTCTACGGCGTCGTCATCGTCATCACGCTGACCCTCGCGTACCTGTACCGCTCGACGATGGCTCGTCGACCTGCGCTGACGTACGGGATCCTGCTGTTGTTCGTGATGGGGCTCGGACTGCGAGCCTGGGCGAATGTGGGCTGAACCCGTCCAAGCGCGGTGGGTTCCGGTCACACCGTGCCCCCGCAGCGAGCGCGACTAGTCTCGCGCTCACACCACGAAGGGGGCACCGATGCTGGCCGGGAAGAAGCTGCTCATCACGGGCGTGCTGACCGACGACTCGATAGCGTTCCATACCGCTCGAGTGGCCCAGGAACTCGGGGCTTCGGTGGTGCTGACGGGTTTCGGACGTGGGATGTCCCTGACGACCAGGTCTGCGAAGCGGCTCCCCGATCCCGCCGACGTCCTCGAGCTCGACATCAACGACGAGGCCCACATGGAAGCGCTCGTTGCCGACCTCGATCGTCGGTGGGGAGAACTCCACGGCGCTCTCCATGCCATCGCATTCGCGCCGAACGACGCGCTCGGCGGGAACTTCCTCGAAACGCCTGCTGCGTCGGCGAGCACTGCATTCCTGACGTCTGCCTTCTCGTACAAGACCCTCGCCGTCGGGCTCCGGCCGCTGCTCAAGAAGGCGGGTGGAGGGGGGCTCGTCGGTCTCGACTTCGACAATTCGCACGCGTGGCCCGCGTACGACTGGATGGGCGTCTCGAAGTCGGCGCTCCAGTCGGTGAACCGTTACCTCGCGCGGTATCTGGGTTCCGATCAGATACGCGTGAACCTCGTCTCGGCGGGTCCGCTCGGAACGGTTGCCGCAAAGTCGATACCTGGCTTCACCCAGTACGAGAACCTCTGGCAGGTCCGTGCGCCGCTCGGTTGGGAACCGCGGGATCCGGAACCTGTCGCGAACATGGCGTGTTTCCTCCTCTCGGACTATGCGAGTGCGACGACCGGCGAGGTCGTGCACGTCGATGGAGGCTTCCATGCCGTGGCGGCGGGCGACACAGAGGGATACATCGTTCCCTCGACGGACGACTGAGCCCGTCCCGGGAGGTCAGGCGGCGGGGATGGCGACCGTGAAGGTCGCCCCACCTCCGACGGTTGGCTCGAACCACACCCGACCGCCCATCGCCTCGACGAGGCCCTTCACGATCGACAGGCCGAGTCCCGCCCCTCCCTTCGATCGTGTTGCGTGCGGCTGGAGTTGGGTGAACCGCTCGAACATCCGATCGTGCTGCTCGTACGGGATCCCCGGCCCGTGGTCGACGATCGAGATGTGCACCTCGCCTGCGCTGACAGATGTGACGAGCTCGATCGTCGTATCGCCCCCGTACTTGATTGCGTTGTCCACGAGGTTCGTGATGACCCTGGTGAGGTGGTCCGGATCTGCCACGACGCGATCGCTCCCGGGGGTCGGCTGGTAGTCGATGACGTCGCCCCCCGGCAACGTGCCGAGCAGATCCTCGATATATGGTCCGAGGTCGATCGTCTCCGGTCGAACAGGCAGCGAGTCGGCCTCGATACGTGACATCACGAGGAGGTCCTCGATCAGCGTCTTCAAACGGTTCGACTGTTTGGATGCCATGTCGATGAGTTGGCGCGAGCGCGGATCGTCCGGCATGAGTTCGGGTCTCTGGAGCGTCGAGAGGGCGCCGATGATGCTGGTGAGGGGTGTGCGCAGCTCATGGGAGACGACCGACACGAAGTCGGTCTTGAGCTCGGCGAGTTCCGCCATCCGTTCGCCGGTGGACCGTGCGCGCTCGTAGCGGGCCATCTGGTTCATGACGAGCGCGGCTGGCGCGGCAACGGACTGGAGGGTCTCGATGTCCATGGCGGTGAACGCTTCGGCCTTGTCCGCGACCAGGAGCACACCGATCGTCCGATTCTCGATCCTCATCGCCACGGCCGCGACACGATCGGCCTGGAGCTCCGAGATGAGGCGATCGACATCCGGCGCGGTCCTCGTGTCGTTGACGAGGACCGGATCGCCCCCCATGAACACTCGGGGCCCGATACCAGGCTCGTCGAGGCTGAGCGTCAACGGATCGGCCGGCACGGTATGACCTGCGGCCCAGATCGGCGACATGAGGTCGAGGTGCTCGGTCTCGGGATCGTACAACAGCACAAGGCCCACGCGGGCGCGCACGGATTGGGCAACGCGACCGACGAGCTCGGGGAGTACCTCGTCGAGCTTTGACCCTGCGCCGATGGTTCGGGACACGTCATAGAGCTGGCTCATCTCGCGTTCGCGACGAGCAAGCACCGCCTCGCGTTCGACCATCTCGGCATAGGCGGACGAGGTTTGCTCCAGCTGGGTCCTGATGCCCACGGACAACAGGAGGACGAAGATCAACGACCCGACGAAGGCGAGGAGGGTCATCCCATCCAACCGCCCGAGGCCGGTGTCGTCGAAGACCGTGAAGCCGTAGAGCAGCGCCGATGCGAGTCCAACGGTCAGGAGGATGCCGTTCGGGAGCAGGGTGGCAGCAGCGAAGAAGGTCACGAGCAGGAACCCGATCGCCGACGGTGCGTCATCCCCCGTGACGCCGAGGATGGCGACGGCGACGAGCAGGCCGACCACCCAGGCGAGAAGCACCCAGTCGCCGATGCCGGACGAGAGCATCGTCCGCCACGGAGCGACCGAAAGGATGATGAGGGCGATCAGGAAGCCACCGAGGAGGATCGCCAAGGACATGGTGGTGAGGTCCGTCGACGTCACCGTCCACACGGCGACACCGATGAAGCCGAACCACGACACGATCAGTCCGGTGACGATCACACGGATTCGGTACTCGATGATCGGATCGGTGCGTTCCACGGCCGCTGATTACCTCGGTGGAGATCGGGTCACACGGTAACCTCGCTCCATGTCACGTGTGCTCCTTCTCTTCGGCGGACGCTCGGCAGAGCATGAGGTATCGTGCGCGTCTGCGGTCTCGGTCCACGATGCGCTCGTCGCCTCCGGGCATCGTGTCATCCCCGTCGGCATCGATCGTTCTGGTTCGTGGTTCCTCGCAGACGCGTCCGTTCGCCCGTTCAGGGCACAGGGCAGGGTCGTGTCGATGAGCGTTCCCGGCGGTCACCTGTTCGTGGGCCCTGACGACATCGGCTTCGACGTCGCCTTTCCTGTGCTCCATGGACCACAGGGTGAGGACGGCACGGTCCAGGGCATGTTCGAGACCTGCGGAGTCCCCTATGTCGGATGTGGAGTGCTCGGAAGTGCCCTCGCCATGGACAAGGACCTCACGAAGCAGCTGGTCTCGGCATCCGGGATCCAGACGGCGCGTTGGCGGACGATTCGCCGTGACTCGTGGGAGGACGACGCGCAACAGGCCCTCGAGGAGTCGGTTCGGTCCTTGCGCCTACCCGTGTTCGTCAAGCCGTCTGCGCAGGGATCGTCGGTCGGGATCACCCGCGTCGTGTCCGAGGATGGACTGAAGGATGCAGTCACGAACGCGTTTCGCTACGACTCCAAGGTCGTCGTCGAGCAGGAGATCGAGGGGCGCGAGATCGAGGTGGCCGTTCTCGACGGACCTCGGGCGTCCGTGCCGGGTGAGGTGCTGGTGGCATCGGGTTGGTACACGTACGACGCGAAGTACGCAGACGACACGTCGAGGTTCGAGGCACCCGCTGACCTTCCGGCTGACGACACCGAGAAGGTTCGGCGCCTCGCGGAGCGAGTGTTCGCCCTGCTCGGCCTCGACGGGCTGGCTCGCATCGACTTCTTCTACGAACGCGACTCGCGAGAGTTCTGGTTCAACGAGGCGAACACGATGCCCGGGTTCACCTCGATCAGTGGCTTCCCGAAGATGTGGATCGCTTCTGGGGTGTCCTATCCCGACCTGTGCAACGGCCTCGTCGAGGCCGCGGTCGAGCGTCACACCAGGCGGGCCGACCTGTCGGTTCGTCAGGACTAGAGCCGGACGACCGGACAGGTCAGGGTGCGCACGATGCCGGGGACGGGCTGGATCTGGGTCACGACGAGGTGGCCGAGCGCGTCGACATCGGCTGCCTCCGCCGCCACGATCACGTCATACGGTCCCGTTACGGCCTCGGCCGACTTCACGCCGTCGATCTGGCCGATGGCGCGAGAGACCTCCGAGGCCTTCCCACTGTCCGTCTGGATGAGCACGAATGCTTGAACCATGTGACAACGCTACCAGCAGCGTGGTCGTTGGGAGCGAGGAGCTGCGAAGGCTCGTCAGTAGCCGTCGCTGCCGAACCGGAGGTTGGTCGCCATCGCGTCGTCGCCCTGGCCGACCTGGTCGAAGCGGACGCGTTGGCCCTGGCGCAGGAAGCGGAACATGGAGCCATCGAGGCTGCCCGGTCGGAGCATCACCTCGGAACGGTCGTCATCCCTGACGATGATGCCGATGCCGGTCGCATCGTCATATGCCTTGATGACGCCCTGCATCAGACCTTTTCGACCTTGCCGGCCTTGATGCACGACGTGCACACGCGTGCGCGGCGTGAATTGCTGCCGTACTTGACGCGGATCTTCTGGATGTTGGGGCGCCAGGTCTTCGACGATCGCTTGTGCGAGAAGCTGACCTGCTTGCCGGTCCACGGTTCCTTGCCGCAGACTTCACATCTGTATGCCATGTGCGGGAGACCTCCTGAGGCAGCGACGAAGAGTACCAGCCAGATGCTGGTATTCGACGTTGGTCGGCACGTTTGCGCCCAGTCGCGACCAACATCGGGTCATGACCTCATCGAACGACGGCGCGCAGCGAACGCTCGTCTACCTCGCCGCCCTTCCTGTTGACCGGGTCAAGGGCATCGGGCCCGGCTATCTGAAGAAGCTCGTGGCCAATGGCATCCGCTCGGTCGCCGACCTCCTCCTGACACCGCCGCGGCGCTACATCGATCGGAGCCAGCTCTTCGACATCGCCTCCGCCCCGATCGGTGAGGAGGTCACGATCGGTGGCGTCGTCAGGACGTTCTCCAGCCGGCGCATCTCACGGGGCCGAAGGATGATCGAAGCGAACGTGTCCGACGGTACGAGCTCCGTTCGAATCGTGTGGTTCAACCCGTACATCAAGCTCGACGAGGGTGAGGAGGTGGCGCTATCCGGCAAACTCGAGAGGTTCGGTAGCAGGCTCCAGATGACGGGTCCTGACGTCGACAGGCTCTCGCGCGAGCCGGCACTCACCACTGGTCGGGTCGTACCCATCTATTCGACGATCGCAGGGATCAAGGCGGCCACGCTCCGCTCATCGATCGCGAATGCGGTCCGTCGGTCGATCCCGGTGCGTGACGTCCTCGACGAGGCGACCCTCGATGCCTACGATCTCGTCGACCGGTCATTCGCGATCGAGCGGATCCACTTCCCCGAGGATCTCTCTGACGTCGACCAGGCTCGGCGGCGCCTCGTCTTTGACGAGTTCCTTCGCATCCAGATGGCCCTGCGGGTCCGTGCGCACGACGAGTTCGAGACTCAGGTCGGCGTATCGAACTCGATTCGTGGTCCTCTGCTCGAGCGGTACGTTGGTTCCCTCCCCTTCGAGTTGACGACCGACCAGCAGACGGCGCTCTCCGAGATCCTCGACGACATGGCCGCCGGAACGCCCCTCCATCGCCTGCTCCAGGGCGAGGTGGGCTCTGGGAAGACCGTCGTGGTCATCGCGGCATTGCTGACCTCCGTCGAGAGCGGGCACCAGGCGGCGTTCATGGCCCCGACCGAGGTCCTCGCGACCCAGCACTACCTCGGCACCATACGATCTCTCGCCGAGGCCGGGATGGCTCCCGTTGCGGATGCGGACCACCGCACGGGAACCGCCTCGCTCTTCGGATCGGAGCCGGCTGCCACCCGACCCGTGAGGGTCGCCCTGTTCACATCGGGACGCGTCCTCGTGAACTTCTCCCATTCCGACGTCACCAGGGCGAGGGCGCTCGAGTGGCTCGCCGACGGCACGATCGACATCGCCTTCGGCACACATGCCCTGATCCAATCGGACGTGACATTCCACTCCCTCGGCATCACGGTCGTCGACGAGCAGCATCGGTTCGGCGTCGAGCAGCGCGTGCACCTTCGCGACATCGATCGAAAGGACGGTGTCCCTGATCTCCTCCTCATGACGGCAACGCCGATCCCGCGCACCTTTGTGATGGCCCTCTACGGTGACCTCGAGGTCTCGACCATCGCAACGATGCCGCCCGGCAGGACCGTTCTGGAGACAGCTGCGATCAAGGCCGACAAGCACGCGGACGGCCTGGTCGACGAGGGCATCCGGTCCGTGGTGGCGGCCGGAAACCAGGTCTTCGTGGTGTGCCCGCTCGTCGAACCGTCTGACAAGATCGACGCGCGATCGGCGACGGAGGAGTTCGAGCGTGTGTCGTCTTCGCTCCCTGATCTGAGGGTCGGGCTCCTCCACGGCCAGATGCCATCGTCTGACAAGGCGGAGGTCATGGAGGCCTTCCGCATGGGGGCCATCGACATCCTGGTCGCGACAACCGTGATCGAGGTCGGCATCGACGTCGCGAACGCCACCCTCATCGTCGTGTGGAACGCGGAACGATTCGGCCTCAGCCAGCTCCACCAGCTCCGCGGGCGCGTCGGACGTGGTTCCGACCCCGGTCGGTGCCTCCTCGTCGTCGACGCGTCCACATCTGACGCAGAGCGCAGGGTCGATGCCATGGTCGCCACAACGGACGGTTTCGAGCTCGCCAGGGTGGATCTCGACATCCGTGGGCACGGGACCATTTTCGGGTCCTCCCAGTCGGGTGCTGGAGACCTTCGCTTCGGTGACCTGCTCCGTGACGGCGACCTCGTCATCGCCGCTTCGCAGTGCGCGACCGACGCCGTCGCGCGAGGATCGAATGGGTCGGCTGGTCCTCGAGGTACTCGAGGAGTTCCGTATCTTCATCGGGGAGTCCGATGAGTGGTTGGGGAAGAGCTGACATGAGGATCATCGCTGGACGAGCCAAGGGCCGGACGATCACTGCACCCCCTTCGGGCACGCGGCCGATGACAGGTCGCGCCCGCGAGTCGCTCTTCTCGATCATCGCAGGCCATCTCGTCGACGCTGATGTGCTCGACCTCTACGCGGGCTCGGGGGGACTCGGGCTCGAGGCGCTCAGCAGGGGGGCGAGGTCCGCAGTGTTCGTCGAGCGTTCCAGTCGCGCAGCGCGCATCATCGCCGAGAACGTCGAAGCTGTCGGGCTCGGTGGAACGGTCCACCAGGGATCGGCGTATGACGTGGTGGGTCGGCTCAGGGGGACGTTCGACGTCATCTTCGTAGACCCTCCGTATCGGGATACCGACCAGAGCGTCGAACACGTGCTCGGACGCCTGGACGCCCTGCTCGCGGACACCGGCATCGTCGTCGTCCATCGGCAGGCATCCAGCGCACTCACAGCGCCGGAATTCCTCACTTGTGTCGATGAGCGGCGGTACGGTGATGCCGTGGTGAGCATGTTCGAGAGGCCGTCATCGTGATCATCGCCCTGGTGCCCGGCAGTTTCGACCCGCCGACCAAGGGTCACCTCGACGTGATCGAGCGGTGTACGGGCATCTTCGACAGGGTCGTGGTGGGGGTCGTGCACAACCCATCGAAGTCGGCACTGTTCTCCGCTGCAGAACGCGTCGATCTCCTCGCCCGATGCTGTGCCCCGTGGGACAACGTCCATGTCGAGTCCTTCGAGGGGCTCCTCGTGGATTTTGCGAAGAGGATCGGTGCCAAGACGGTCGTCAAGGGGCTCCGGGCTGTCACGGACTTCGACTACGAGATCCAGATGTCGCAGATGAATCGGCATCTCTCGGGTGATGTCGTCTCCCTATTCGTTGCCACCAAGCCGGAGTACGGTTATCTCTCGTCGTCGCTGGTCAAGGAAGTTGCCAGGCTCGGCGGCTCGGTGGAGGACCTCGTACCCCCCATCGTCTCGGATGCACTCAAGGAGCGCCTCGGATGATCGATCAACCAGAAGGCAGTCGGCCGTCTCCCCCCGTTCCCGGAGCACTCGCGGAGCTCCTCGAGGATCTCATCACCGAGATCGAGCATGCCAGGGCCGTGCCGTTGTCGAGCAACGTGATGATCAACCAGGAGGAGATGCTCGACAGGCTCCACCACGCCGCCGAGCAATTACCCGAGGAGCTCAGGGCAGCACGTTGGATGGTCCGTGAACGCGAGACGTACATCGCCAAGACGAACGAGCGGGCGCGTGAGGTCGTGGCCAACGCAAAGGCTGAGTCGGAACGGCTCGTGTCTGACAACTACATCGTCCAGGAGGCCGTCGAGGAGGCCAACACGCTGATACGCAACGCCGAGAATGAGGCACGCAGGATCAGGCTCGAGGCAGAGGACTATGCGGAGCGCCACCTCTCCGAGGCCGAGACCATCCTCGGTGAGCTCTACCGCTACGTGACCGAGGCCAGAGCAGAGCTCCACACAGCGCTTCCCCCAGCTCCGGACGTCCCAGGGGTCTGAGCGGTCCGGCCAAGGGACCGTCGCACTACCGTTCGCCCATGAGCCGAAGCCCCTTCCTCGTGAACGTGTCGGACCTTCTCAGCCGGAACGTCTCCTCGCGGCCAGAGACGATCGAGGCCTCGGTCGATTGGTCGGTCGATCTGATGGGCGTCGAGCCCGAGCCCCCGCTTCGGGCAGACCTCGTACTCCACCCTGTCTCGGGTGGGATCGCCGTCACCGGATCGGTCTCGTTCACCTCGCACGAGGCATGTGTGCGGTGTCTCGCAGCGTCCACCACCGACCGCGAGGTCACGGTGGGTGCCCTCTTCGACCGTTCGGGCGACGAGGAGAGCTATCCGCTCCAGGGTCACGAGATCGACGTCGAGCAGATGCTGCGTGACGAGGTCCTCCTGTCGCTGCCCATCGCCCACACCTGCGGTGACGAGTGCCCAGGACTTGTGACTAGCGCAGGAACGGACTTGAATACAGGTTCCTCGGGTGACGAAGGCGACACGCGTTCGCCCTTTGCCGTCCTCAAGGACTTCCTCGACCCCGAGGACTGAGCGGAAGAGGTTTCCACCATGGCGGTTCCCAAGAAGAAGATGTCGCGGTCACGGACCAGGCGGCGCAAGGCGCAGTGGAAGATCGCACGTCCGACCGTGGCCAGGTGTTCACGGTGCAACGCGCCGCATGTACCCCATCGCGCATGCACGACCTGCGGCACCTACAACGGGCGCGACGTCATCGAAGCCTCGTAGCAGAACATGGCCATGATCGCCGTCGACGCGATGGGTGGTGACAGCGCTCCTCGCGAAATCGTCGAAGGCGCGCTGATGGCACACGCCGAAGGCGCCCCTGTCGTCCTGGTGGGGGATGTGCACGCCATCGGCGCCATCGTCGACGGACGAGCGGACATCCCCGTCGTGCCTGCCTCCGAGGTCATCGGCTTCCATGATGATCCCGCGCACACGCTCAGGGAGAAGAAGGATGCTTCGATCGCCGTCGCCGCTCGGCTCGTGAGCGACGGGAGCGCAGACGCAGTCGTGTCGGCGGGGAGCACGGGTGCCGCGATGGCAGCAGCCACGTTCCTGATCGGGCGCCTTCCCGGTGTGTCGAGACCAGGAATCGCGAGCATCTTCCCCACGGGCCACGTCGTCCTCGACGTCGGGGCGAACCTCGAATGTCGACCCGAGCATCTCCTCCAGTTCGCCGTCATGGGATCGGCACTCGCCGAGGTCTACGGGCATGTCGATCGTCCGAAGGTGGGGCTGTTGAACATCGGGGAGGAGCCGTCGAAGGGTCGAGAAGTCGAGCGCGCCACCCATCGCCTGCTCGCAGCGAGTCCGGCGATCAACTTCGTGGGAAACGTCGAGGGTCGTGACATCGCGACCGACACCGCAGATGTGATCGTGACGGATGGCTTCACCGGCAATGTGCTGCTCAAGACGAGCGAAGGCTCTGGGAAGGCGATCCAGCGCATGATCCTCGAGACGCTCTCGCGCCCTGAGTACGCGGATCTCGTAGCGGGCCTGATGCCGGCATTCATGGAGCTTCGCGAACGGCTCAGCCCCGAGAGCGTCGGCGGCGCCCACCTCGTCGGGACGAAGGGAGTGGTCGTCATCGCCCACGGTTCATCATCGAGGCTCGCCGTGTCGAACGCGATTCGCATCGCCAGCGAGGGCGTCGAGCACGGACTCGTCGAACGAGTCGGATCAGGCATCGCTGCGGCGACGGCCATGTGACGTCGATGACGTCCGACGAGGCCATCGACGCGGTCGCCAGAGCGATCGACAAGGCGATCGGCTATCGATTCGTGGAGGCGAGGAGGGCCGAGGAGGCCCTGACCCACGCCTCGTACGCAGCCGAGCATGCAGACGCCGCATCGTACGAGCGGCTCGAGTTCCTCGGAGATGCCGTCGTGGAACTCATCACGACCCAGATGATCTACGAGGCCCTGCCGGGGGAACCGGAGGGGTCGATGACCAAGGTGCGCGCTGCGGTCGTCGACGAGTCGACGCTCGCCTCGATCGCCAGGGAATGGGGTCTCGGCGACCTGATCCGACTCGGCGTCGGTGAGGAGCGCTCCGGGGGCAGGGAACGGGATTCGATCCTCTCCGACGTCTGTGAATCCCTGATCGCGGCGGTGTTCCTCGATGGAGGGTTCGCCGCTGCGGAGCGGCTTGTGCGTTCGACGTGGGGATCCATTCTCGCGGACAGGATCGCGCAACCCGATGTCAGCGATGCACGATCGAGGCTCCAGGAGCTCCTCGCAAACACCGGACGCATCGTGACGTTCCGATACGAGCGGAGCGGGCCCGATCATGCAGCTGTGTACAGAGCGCTCGCGGTCGTCGATGGTGCGATCGTCGGGCAGGGGACAGGCGGTTCCAAGAAGGCTGCCGCCATCGCCGCCGCAACCGACGCCCTCGAGAGCGGTGTGTAGAGGCGGACGCGACAGCACTTCGGAGGATTGGGTTACACACCTGTAATTCGCTCTGGTAACCTTCCTGACCGTGAAACTCAAGCACCTCACCCTTCGCGGGTTCAAGTCGTTCGCGGACCGAACGAGGCTCGACTTCGCATCGGGCGTGAACGTCGTCGTAGGGCCGAACGGCTCCGGCAAGTCGAACATCCTCGATGCGATCGCGTGGGTCATGGGAACCCAGGCGACCCGATCGCTGCGGACGGAGAAGATGGAGGACGTCGTCTTCGCCGGCACGGCGACCCGCCCCGCACTGCCGCGTGCCGAGGTGCAGCTGAGCTTCGTGAACGACGACGAGGACAGTGTCCTCGACCTTGCTGAGATCACGATCACGAGAAGGCTCTTCCGTGATGGGACGAGCGAATATGAGCTCAACGGGGTGTCCTGTCGCCTTCTCGACATCCAGGATCTGCTCTCTGACGGCGGCATCGGCAGGAACCAGCACGTGCTGGTGGGCCAGGGTCAGATCGGTGACATCCTCAACGCGCGCCCCGAGGACCACCGTTCGGTCATCGAGGAGGCGGCAGGCGTGATGAAGCATCGCAGCCGCCGTGATCGGGCGGTGCGCCGACTCGAGCGCACCGATCACGACGTGGAACGCCTCAACGACATCCTGTCGGAGAAGCGCCGGGCGCTTCGACCACTCAAGAGGCAGGCGAGTGCGGCGGCACGCCATGATGCCGTACGCAGCGAGGTCCACGCGTTGCGTCTGTTCCTCGGCGGTGAGGAGATCCGCCGCATCCGTGGGCGACTGTCCAACGCCGCCCTCGAGCGCGAGTCAGCGCTCGAAGTGCGTACCGATGCCGACGCTCGCCTCTCGGCCCTCAAGGGGTCCCTCGATCTCCTGAGGGCCGAGTCCGGAGAGGTCGGCGCCCTGTTGTCGCGTGACACGGCTGCCGCGGCTCGCCTCGAGACGGTCAGGGAGCGCCTCACCAAGATCGGTTCGGTGGCGCGGGAACGTCGCAGGTCGCTCGAGGACCGCATCGACGGTGCGGGAGAGCGCAGGGAGGACCTCGTCGCGGAGGAGGAGAGCCTCGTCGAAGCGATCGCCCGAACGACGGAGGACGAGGTGGCAGCCTCGGACGAGACGGAACGTCGCGAGACAGCGCTCAGGGCCCTCGAGGATGAGGAACGATCCCTGGCAGAGCAGATCAAGCTCCCGGCAGAGGGCGTGATCGCGAGCCTTCGGGGAGACCTCCGTGCGCTCGAAACGGCGACCGAGCGTGATGCTGGCGAGAAGGGTCGGGTGCTTGCCCGATTGGCCGTCGTCGACTCCCGCATCGAGGAGGAGAGCGACGAGCTCGAACGTCTGAACCAGGCAATCCTTCGTGTCGACGAGGCAACGGCGCCACTTCAGGATGCGTACACGTCGGTGTCCAACGAGCGAATCGAGGCACAGTCGGCGTGGGAGCATCAGACGGAGGCCTCCGCGGAACGGCGAATCGTCGTTGCAGGAGCACGTGCTCGCGTCGACGCACTCGAAGGTGCGCTCGACGGGCTCATCGATGAGCGCGCACGCGACATCGCCGAGCACGCCGATGGGGTGATCGGCGCCCTCGTCGCCGCGCTCGACGTGCCGGCGGACATCGCCCAGGCGGTCGACGCAGCGCTCGGCGCCTGGCGGTCCGCATACCTCGTTCGGACGCTGGATGACGTCGATGCCACCGCCGGTGCCGTCAAGTCTGCGGGAACCGGAGGTGTGTCCCTTGTCGTCGGTTCCCGCACGGTGCACGACGCGAGCGATGCCGCCAGGTCGCTCGGCCTCGACATGCTCATCGATCGGCTCGGACCGAAAGCGGACAGGGCTCTCGCTGCGGCCTACCTCGGCGACTGCGTGCTCGTGGAGGGATGGAAGACCGGTCGTGGCGTCGTCTCGCGTCATCCCATGGTCACGGCCGTGACGCCCGAAGGTGATGTGATCACCGCCGACGGGATTCTCGTGTCCCAGCCGGACGGCTCCGGTCCCGCCGCACTCGAAGCAGCGCGGGTCGAGGTCGAGATCGCAGAGCGCGAGTTGCAGCGCACCTCCAGCCTGCTCACCTCGTCGCAAAGGACCTTCGAGTCGGCACGACAGCGCGAACGTGAGGCGCTCGAGAGGCTCGAGGCTGCCGAGGCCGAACTCGCCGGATACACCGAGGCCCTTGCCATGACAGAGCGCTCCCTCGGCGCGTCCAGGGAAGAGCGAGAACGGCTGGCGGTCCGCATCACCGCGATCGAGGAGGCGCAGCTCGCCCGTCGCGAGCGAATGGATGCGCTCCGTGAGAGGGTTGCCGAGTTCGAAGGCGAGGAAGCTGCACGTCAGGCAGCCTGGGAGACGCTGAACGATCGCAGGGCCGAGGTGGCTCGACAACGCGATCTCGCCAGGCGATCCCTCGAGGACGCGGCAGGGAGGAGGGCCTCGCTCGCAGAGCGTCGGCGACTGAGCGAGCAGCGGCTCGCCGTCATCCGAAACGAGCTCACCCAGCTCGTCCTCATCCCGGACTCGGCCGAGAGGCTCAGCGCGCTCACGGACATCGAAGCCGCCGCTGAACGCACGAACACGCTCGTCTCCGGTCACATCGACACCCTCAGGACCCGTCAGCGTGAGCTTCGCGAACGGGCAGGCTCTGCCCACTCCGAGCTGGAGGCGGCTGAAGCGCAGCGCGAACGCCTCGACACGGAACGCCGCACCGCTTCCGATGCGCTCAACGAGCTCGAGGTGGAACTGGCGGAGCTGCGTGTCAGGCTGGAGGCGACCACCGAGGCCATACGCAGGGAGGCGGACGCCACCGAGGAGCAGGCGCTTGCCGCACCGGAGCCGGAGCTCGAGACAGGTGGGACGCTCGAGGAACGCCTGGCGACCCTCGAGGCCGACCTGCGGCGAATGGGGCCGATCAACCCCCTGGCAGCCTCCGAATACGAGGAACTCGCAGCAGGCGTCGCCGAGCTCGAGAGCCAGTTGGCGGACCTCGAGACCGCGCGAAACGACCTTCGCGCCGTGATCGGCGCGCTTGACGACAAGATGGAGGTGCTCTTCCACGAGGCGTTCTCGGAGATCGAGGCGCTCTACGAGGAGAACTTCGCGCTCGTGTTCCCCGGAGGCACCGGCCGGCTACGGCTGTCGGATCCGTCCGATCCCATGGGCACGGGTGTCCTCGTCGAGGCACAACCGGCGGGAAAGAAGGTCGGGAGGCTGTCCCTCCTCTCGGGCGGAGAGCGATCGCTTGCGGCGTTGGCGTTCCTCTTCGCCGTGTTCCGCGCTCGACCGAGCCCGTTCTATGTCCTCGACGAGGTCGAGGCAGCGCTCGATGACGCAAACCTCCACCGGTTCCTGAGGCTCGTCGACACGCTCCGTCGTGAGACGCAGCTCGTCATCATCACGCACCAGCAGCAGACGATGGAGGCGGCGGACGTCCTCTACGGTGTCACCATGGAGCCGGGGGAGTCCTCGAAGGTTCTCTCGAAGCGCATGAGCTCGGTTACCGTCTAGGAAGGTCTTCCCGGTCCTGGAGGTCACTTCGTGGACATTCTCGTCATCGCACTCGTCGCCATCGTCGCGATCGTCGCCATCGTCGGCGTCTTCGTGGCACAGCGTCGGCGATCCGGGACGATGGTGGCAGAGCAGAGGCCAGGGACAACCGTCCCCGAGGTCGTGGATCGATCGCTCGCGCGAAGGCTCTCGAGATCCCGTTCCGCCCTCACGACCGCCCTCGGAGGTGTGTTCGCGTCCTCCGATGTCTCCGATGGCACCTGGACGGACATGGAGGAGGCGCTGATCGCCGCCGACGTCGGACCGAGAGCGGCGAGTGAGATCGTGGCCGGGGTGCGCACACGAGGCCCCTCGTCGGGAGCCGAGGCGAGGGTGGCGCTCGAAGCCGAACTCGCAGCGATCCTCGAGGGGAAGGACAGACGTCTGTCGGTCGGCGCCCACCCGGCCGTCATCGTCGTCGTGGGCGTGAACGGCACGGGCAAGACGACGAGCATCGCGAAAGTGGCGAAGCATCTCGTCGACGAGGGACGATCCGTCGTTCTCGGTGCCGCTGACACCTATCGAGCGGCCGCCGACACGCAGCTGCGGACCTGGGGGGACCGTGTGGGCGTCCCCGTGGTGTCGGGAGGATCGGGCGCTGATCCCGCATCGGTCGCATTCGAGGCGTATCGACGTGCCGTCGATGACGACGCCGATGTCGTGATCATCGACACCGCAGGGAGGCTGCACTCGCAGGCGAACCTCATGGATGAGCTCGGGAAGGTCGTACGGGTGCTCGGGCGGGAGGCGGGTCGCATCGACGAGGTGCTTCTCGTCCTCGACGGCACCGTCGGACAGAACGGAATCGCACAGGCATCGGCGTTCACCGCGACCGTTGGCGTCACGGGGGTGATCCTCACGAAGCTCGACGGCACGGCGCGCGGTGGCGTCGCCATCGCGATCGAGCAGCAGCTCGACGTCCCGGTCAAGCTCATCGGCGTCGGCGAGGGCATGGACGACCTGATACCGTTCGATCCGGCAGCGTTCGCACACGCACTGGTGGCACAATGACACACACGGATGAAGAGCTCGTCGAACTCGCCGCCGATGCCGCGACGCGCTCGTATTCGCCGTATTCGCGCTTCCGCGTCGGCGCCGCCATCGTGACCGACACCGGCACGGTCGTGACCGGCGCGAACATCGAGAACGCCGCCTACGGCGCGACCGAGTGCGCCGAGACGAACGCCATCACGACCGCGATCGCCGCCGGTGCCAGGCGCATCACGACGGTGGCGGTTGCCTGTCCCGACGGGGACGTCTGCACGCCGTGCGGCACCTGTCGCCAGGTCATGAGGGAGTTCGGTGTCGAGCGGGTCATCATGCGCGGACGCGATGGATCGACGCTCGAGATGAGCCTCGACGAGTTGCTGCCAGCGTCCTTCGGACCCGAGGCGCTCGAGGGCTGACCCGATCAGCCCTCGGAGCGAAGCGCTTCGATCAGCTTCGGCACGACCGAGTGCAGGTCACCAACCACGCCGAGGTCAGCGATGGAGAAGATCGGCGCATCAGGATCCTTGTTGATGGCGATGATCGTCGAAGCGCCCTTCATCCCGACCACGTGCTGCATCGCTCCCGAGACCCCGCACGCGATATACACACTCGGCTTGACGGTCTTGCCGGTCTGGCCGATCTGGTACGAGTAGGGAACCCACCCCGCATCCACGACGGCGCGCGTTCCTCCCACGGCCCCTCCGAGGAGGGAGGCGAGGTCGGCGATCATGTCGAACTTGTCAGGGGAACCGAGTCCTCGTCCGCCGGTTACCACGACACTCGCCGAGCCGAGGTCTGGTCCCTCGGACGCCTCGATGTGGCGCTCTGTGACGGTGGCTGCTCCGGAGTGGCCCGCTTCGGGCATCGGGACCACGGTCACCGTAGGAGCCGATCCGCCGGCGGGAGCCGCAGCGAATGCCTTCGGCCTCGTCAGGACGATGGTCGGTGCGCCATCGGTCGCTCGTGTCGTGACGCTTCGGGTGCCACCGAGGATCTCCGACGTGGCCGTGACGCCATTGTCGAGGGAAACGTCGAGGGCGTTCGCGATCACCGGCTTGCCCATCCGGGCAGCGAGGCGCCCTGCGATGTCGCGTTCGGTCGTGCTGCTCCCGAACAACACGAGATCGCCTCCCTCGCTCGAGATCAGCTCCTCGAGGGCGGCGGTTGCAGCAGCTGACGGCAGGGCGGTGCCGGTGTCGAGGTGATACACCGACGCGACGCCGTACTCGCCGAGCCGACCGAACACGGCATCCGATGCAGCTCCCAGACACAGCGCGCGTACCTCACCGAACGATCTTGCCTTCGACGCGAGTTCCAGGGTGGAGGTCGACACGTCCCCTTCGAGCACTTCCGCGAGAATCCACGTGGCCATCAGATCACCTTCGCTTCCCTCAGCACGGCGACGATCCGTTCGTGCGCCATGCCGTCGTCCTCGACGATCTCGCCGGCCTCGCGGGAGGCCACGGGCTCGACGCTGATGATCGTCTGGTCGTTCGCGAGCTCCACGCCGAGGTCGGCGACCGTCAACGTGTCGATCGGCTTGGACTTCGCCTGCATGATCCCCTTGAAGGTCGGATATCGTGGCTCGACGGCGCCCGCCGTCACGGCGAGGAGTGCCGGCACGGGAGCGGATACGACGTCGTAGCCCGCCGCGGTCTGGCGTTCGATCGTCGCGATCCCGTCGGTCACCTCGACCCTCCTGGCGAACGTGAGACACGGCATGTCGAGGAGTTCGGACATCATCTGGGGAACGACGCCGCTATAGCCGTCCGTCGATTCGCTGCCTGCGATCACGAGGTCGGCGCCGTCGCGGGCGATCGCCGCTGCGAGCACACGCGCCGTCGTGAGCGCGTCGGATCCCTTGAGCGACGGGTCGTCGATGAGGATCGCCCTGTCTGCCCCCATGGCCAACGCCTGACGGATGCCCTGGAGCGAACCCGACGGTGACATCGACACGAGTGTGACGGTGCCCTCGTGCGCCTCTGCGAGCTGGAGGGCCACCTCGATGCCGTATCGGTCCGTGTCGTCGAGGACCTGGTCCTCAGGCCTGATGACCCAGTGGTTCTCGCCGTCGAGCTCGTACGGCGTCGCAGGGTCGGGGATCTGCTTCACACAGACCGCGATGTTCATGGGCGCAGCGCTCCTTCGTGGGACGGTCGCGTCAGTCTACGGAACTTGAGCGACTGCCCAAAAAGCGCCGGGTTCAGTCGGCGATGAGGGTCGGGATGAACGCGTCGACGACGTCTGCGAAGACGGTCTGGGCGCGCATGGCCGTCTCGGTGACCTCATCATGGGACAGCGGCGTCGGGCTGATGCCTGCAGCGAGGTTCGTGACCAGCGAGATGCCCGCGATCTCCGCCCCCATGTGGCGAACGGCGATGGCCTCTGGCACCGTCGACATTCCGACGAGGTCGGCACCGAGTCGCTTCGCCATCTGCACCTCGGCGGGTGTCTCGTACGTGGGTCCCGGAAACGCCGCGTACACGCCCTCGTGTGCGGGGAGGCCGCGATCGGTGAGGATCTCCCTGAGCCGTGTGCGCAGCGACGGGGTGTACACCTCGGTCATGTCGGGAAACCGGGGCCCGAGCCTGTCATCGTTGGGTCCTGTCAGGGGATTGCGGCCAGACAGGTTCAGATGATCCGAGATCACGACGAGGTCCCCTGGTGAGAAGGACTCGTTGACTGCACCGGCCGCGTTCGTCAGGAGGATCCTTCGAGCGCCGGTCGCCACGGCCGTCCTGACGCCGAAGACGACGTCGTCCATGTCCCAGCCCTCATAGCTGTGGACCCTTCCTGCGAACACCAGCAGGGACCGTCCGTCGATCCGTGCCGAGAAGAGGGACCCTGCATGCCCCGTGACCTGTGGTGTCGGGAACCCCGGGATGCCCTGGTAGGGCAGTTCGACCGCCTCTGGCAGGGAACGGGCGTACGAGCTCAATCCTGAGCCGAGCACCACGGCCGCATCGTGCCTGTCGCGCTCGCTGCGAGCGGCGATCACCGCGGCAGCAGCCATGATGGTGTGGTAGCTCATGTGATCACATCCAGGATGAGGTCGGGCTGTTCCACTGGTTCATCGGCGATCACCCACGCATCCTGTAGGACACTGAGGGCGCTGTCGAGGCGGCTGGAATCCCGGTACCCGACGCGGGCGAGGATGTCCCCGCGTGCGACGACCATACCCGCCTTGGCCTCGACCTCGAATCCGACGGCATGGTCTATGGCCTCCTCCTTCGTCGCTCGTCCGGCGCCGAGCCTCACGGAGGCCTTGCCGATCGAGAGGGCGTCGCAGCGCGCCACGAACCCATCACGCTCGGCCGTGATGACGTGCTCACGCGGAGGTTGGGGCAGGAGCGAGGGATCCTCGACGACCCTCGGGTCCCCACCCTGGCGTCGGACGAGCTCCACCAGGACCTCCATGGCCTCGCCACTCGACACCGCAGCGACGACCCTCTTCCTGGCGGCCTCACGATCGCCTTCGCCTGCGAGGACGAGCATCTCGATCGCGAGGATCTCCGTGAGTGCCGTGCTGTCGTCCGGGCCTTCACCCCTCAGGATCTCGAGCGACTCCCTGATCTCGTTTGCATTTCCGACGGCTCTGCCGAGCGGCTGGGACATGTCGGTGAGGAGAGCGGTCACGGGCGTCTCATAGGATCGGCCGATACCGATCATGGTCCGAGCCAGGGCCTCGGCGTGTTCTCGCTGCTTCATGAACGCACCGCTTCCGACCTTGACATCGAGCACGAGTCCATCGAGGTCCTCTGCGAGCTTCTTCGACATGATGGACGACGAGATCAGGTTCTTGCACGGAACCGTGCCTGTGGCATCCCTGAGCGCGTAGATCCGTTGATCGGCGGGAACGAGCCAATCGGACTGGCCCGTCATCACGACGCCAACCTCGTTGAGTTGCTCGGCGAAGTCCTCCGGGTCGACGGAGGTCGAGAACCCGGGAATCGACTCGAGCTTGTCGAGCGTCCCACCCGTGTGACCGAGGCCGCGGCCCGACACCATGGGCACGGCGATGCCGCATGCAGCGACGATGGGCACGAGCGGTATGGAGATCTTGTCACCGACCCCCCCGGTCGAATGCTTGTCGATCTTCGGCTTGTTCACACCAGACAGGTCGAGGCGATTCCCGGATCGGAGCATGGCGTCCGTCCACGTGGCGAGCTCGGTGTCCTCCATGCCCTGGGTGAGGATGGCCATGAGGAGCGACGACATCTGGTAGTCGGGGATCTGATCGGCCGTGTACTGGTTGATGATCCACCGGATGGCTTCGGGTTCGAGTGCAGACCCATCGCGCTTCCTACCGATGAGTTCGACCATCGACCACGTCATCGCTGGGACCTCATCACGACCCTGCCGCGCTCGATCGTGATGCCTTCGGCCCGGAGGTGCTGTGCATGCTCTGCCTCGGCACCGGGTACCAACCTCCCGGAAGCGGCAACGACGCGCCACCAGGGAAGGCCGGGCGTGGATCGCAGGAGGTTGCCGACAGCCCTCGCAGCGCCCGGATGCCCTGCTTCCGCCGCGACCTCGCCGTAGGTGCTCACCGAACCGAATGGAATTCCTCGTACGGTTGCGATCACGTCCTCCTCGAAGCCATCGTCGCGCATCAGAACGTACCGAACAGTCGATCGCCCATGTCGCCGAGGCCCGGGACGATGTAGAAGTCGTCGTTCAGCTCTCGGTCGTGTGCCGCCGCGACGATACGGACATCCGGATGATCGCGATACATCCGGTTGACCCCTTCCGGTGCGGTGACGACACACAGTGCCGTGATATCGCGTGCTCCTGAGGACTTCACCTTGTCCACGGCCCACGACAACGAACCGCCCGTCGCGAGCATCGGTTCGCAGATCAGGACGAAGGCGTCCGACAGGTCGGGGAGCTTGGCGTAGTACTCCTGGGGCATGGCGGTCTCCTCGTCCCTGGCGACGCCGGCGAAACCGACCTTCACGTTCGGGATCGTCTCGAGGACGGCGTCGAGCATGCCGAGGCCGGCACGCAGGACGGGCACCGCGACGACGTTCTCGACGACATGCCCTGTTGTCGGTTCCATGGGTGTCTCGATCGCCTTCGCTGTGAGCGGCAGCCGTTTGGTCGCTTCGATCACGAGCGTGTATGTGAGCCCCCTGGCCGCCGCACGAAACGCCTGGGGAGGGGTCGTACGATCGCGCAGGACCGTCAGGTAGTGGCGCGTGAGTGGATGGTCGATGACCGTGAGATTCATGGAGTCCCCAGTTGCTCCCTTCACGGTACCAAAGGTCGTCGCAGCACATGGCGGACATCGCCCCATACACTCGGTCCATGTTCGATGCTCTCTCCGGACGCCTCGGTGGCGTCTTCGATCGATTGCGAAGCAAGGGGCGGCTCTCCGAGGAGGACGTCGATGCCGCGCTGCGAGAGGTGCGGCTCGCACTCCTCGAGGCGGACGTCAACCTCGGCGTCGTCAAGACCTTCCTCGCGAGGGTTCGCGAGCGGGCCCTCGGGTCGGAGGTGACGAAGAGCCTCACCCCGGGCCAGCAGGTGATCAAGATCGTCCACGAGGAGCTCATCGTCACCCTCGGCGAGCAGGAGGCACCCCTGGTGCGGCCCGCGGCACCTCCCCTCGTGGTCATGGTCGTCGGCCTTCAGGGATCGGGGAAGACGACAACCGCGGCCAAGATCGCCTTGCACCTCAAGGGCAAAGGCAAACGTCCCCTGCTCATCGCGGCTGACCTGCAACGCCCGGCCGCGATCGATCAGCTCGAGACACTCGGTCGGAGGATCGATGTCCCGGTGTTCGTCGACCGGCGCAGCTCCCCGGCGAAGGTGGTCAAGGCCGGAATGCGCCATGCGCGGGAGGTGTCCGCCAACGTCGTGATCATCGACACGGCGGGGCGGCTCCAGATCAACACCGACCTGATGAAGGAGCTCGCCGCGATTCGAAAGATCGCAGAACCCGACGAGACGCTGCTGGTCGTCGATGCGATGACCGGCCAGGAGGCGGTGAACGTCGCTCTCGGGTTCTCCGAATACACCGCCCTCACGGGCCTCGTCATGACCAAGGTTGACGGTGATGCCCGCGGTGGCGCAACGATCTCGGCGAGGGAGGTCACCGGCGTTCCTGTCAAGTTCGTGGGCACCGGGGAGACGATCGGCGACCTGGATGCGTTCTATCCCGAACGGATGGCATCGCGCATCCTCGGCATGGGTGATGTCCTGTCGTTGATCGAGAAGGCTGAGGCGACGTACGACAAGGACGAGGCAGAACGCACCGCCAGGAAGATGTTCGACGCCTCATTCGACCTCGAGGATTTCCTCGAGCAGTTCCAGCAACTCAAGAAGATGGGGCCTTTGCAGCAGCTCGTGGGTATGCTCCCGGGCGCAGGCTCCGCCCTGCGAGATGTCCAGGTGGACGAGCGACAGCTCGCACGCGTGGAAGCGATCATCCGGTCGATGACACCGGGTGAACGGAGGAATCCGAAGACGATCAACGGCAGTCGGAAGCGCCGCATCGCCGCCGGGTCGGGAACGAAGCCGCAGGACGTCAACGGAGTCCTCAGACAGTTCTCGCAAGCACAGAAGATGATGAAGGCCATGGCAGGCGGGAAGAGTCCCATCCCCGGACTCTCGATGCCCCCCATGCCACGCCAGAGCAAGAAGAGGTGACCGATGGCAGTCAAGATCCGCCTTACGCGGCTTGGCAAGAAGAAGCAGCCGACCTACCGCGTCGTCGTGATGGACTCCCGCAGGGCCCGCGACGGCCAGTACATCGAGCAGCTCGGCTTCTACGATCCACGGCAAGAGCCGTCGCTCGTCCAGATCGACAACGACCGAGCGCTCCACTGGCTCACGACCGGCGCACAGCCGACCGAGCGTGCCAGGAAGCTCCTCGAGATCTCGGGCGCTTGGACGCAGTTCAAGATCGCGAAGGGTGAGATCCACACGGTCGGCGGCGATGCGCCGAAGGCCACGTCGCCCAAAGCCAAGGCCTCGAATGCAAAGGCGCCGAGCGCGAAGAACACCAGTGCCAAGGCCGATGAGGTCGTGACCCCCGAGGCTTCCGTCACGGAGGAGGAGGAACCGACCGTTGCTCCTGCCGCGCCGGTGGATCAGATCGACGCCCCGGATGAGGTCGCAGAGGAAGCCGAGGTCGGTGGCGTCGATGGATCGTCGCCGATCGAGCCCGCATCCGAAGCCTCCGACAAGACGGATGCATCATGAGCCAGGGTGAGATCGTCGACAGGGTCGTCACCTACGTCGTCTCGGAGATCGTCGATGACCGCGATGCCGTCGAGGTCAACATCGTGTCGGACGGCGAGGATGCAGTCGTGGCCGAGGTGCGCGCAGCGAAGGGCGACATGGGACGCGTCATCGGCAAGCGGGGTCGCGTTGCTCGGGCGATTCGCAATGTCGCCTCCGCCGCAGCGGAAGAAGAGGGACTCGCTGTCGAGGTCGACTTCCTCGACTGACGTGACAGACGATCAGGACCACATCGTCCACGACCACATCCCCATCGGGTACGTGCGCAAGGCTCACGGCATCCGAGGGGATGTCCTCGTTCGGGGGCTGGTGACCGACGCCGCCGAGCGGTTCACCAATTCGGCAACGCTCGTCACTGGGGAACCCCGGAGCCGCTCATTCATCATCGAGGGGGTGGCTCCCCATCAGGGGGACTTCATCCTCAGCCTCGAGGGGATCGATACGAGAAACGAGGCAGAGGCGCTCGTCGGGACGCAATTCGTGATCCCACTGTCGGACCGCAGGCATCTCGACGCCGACGAATGGTGGATCGAGGATCTCGTGGGGTGTGTCGTCGTGGAGCGTGACGGGACGACCGTCGGCACGGTCACGGGTGTGATCGTCGGTGCGGCACAGGATCGGCTCGCGGTCACGGCCGACGACGGCTCGTTCGGTGAGATCCCACTCGTCGATCCGCTCGTCCCCGTCGTCGACATCGCCGCACGGCGCATCGTGGTGGACCTGCCGGATGGCCTGATGGAGTAGGCGTTCGGGCGACGTCCGCGGTTTCACACCTACAAGCCGAGCCAATCCGCGATCAGAGGATCGGCGATCTCGCTCGAGTAGACGGAATGGTGGTCGACCCCCTCCGGATACACGGCAGCGACCGCATGGCCGGCCGTCAGCAGGGCACCAGCGAAGGACTCGGTGAACACGATGGGGACCGTCCTGTCCGCCAGGCCGTGGATGAGAAGGACCGCCACCTCCGGTCTCGAAGAGACGGACTCGAGCGGGTTCGCCGACGACAGCAGCCCCTGAGCAGGGTTTGCCGTGCCGAACAGCGCATCCGCCGCGCCTCCCGCCTGCTCGATGTCGTAGGGTCCTGCGAGGCCGATGAACCGGCCCGGCAGGACGGACGGATGGTCGCAACCATCGAGGAAACGGACGGGATCGAGGGTCACGAGCGCCCCGAGGTGAGCTCCTGCGGAGTGACCGACGACCACCACCTCTCCCGGTTCGTGGCCTGCCGTCCTTGCTCGCTCGTAGGCTTCAGCGACGGCGCACGCGACATCGTTGGCCTGGTCGGGGAAGATGACGCCGTCCGCTGCGGCTCGGTACGTCGTGGTGGCGACGATCGCCCCTCGCTCCGCCAGCGCTTCCGCCAGCGGAACCATGCCAGCAGGATCCGCCGTCTCCCAACCGCCGCCTGGCACGAGGACGATGAGCGGTGGGTTCGCGTCGCCCGGCACCGCTCCTGAGGGAGGCAAGAGGTCCACTACGCGTGACGCTTGGTCGATATGCGTCGTGTCGACCTCGATCGTCGACTCCGACGTCGGGAGCGGGCTGCCCACGGGTCCGCAGCCGGTCAGGACCAAGAAACACGAGAGAACGAGGACGGTCGAGGACCTCATCACTGTCATCGCCCATGGGAGGCAATCGGGCACATCGTCCGTGCGTCGGTGATCCGGCATGCCGGTGGACCCGCTGGTACCCTTCTCCGGACCCGAGGGTGTGCGCAGGCCCGCCGTATGTTCGAGTATATCTGCGACCATGTCGTCCCCGGATGCCCACACACCGAGACCGGGGACACCCCTGAGGCGACGAGGGAGAAGGCCCTGAAGCACCTCCACGACCACCACGGCATGGAGTACATCGACGAGGATGCGATGGCCCGGATCCACCTGGCCATCGTGCCGTTCGCACGGTGACGCCGGGTTGGCGATCGTGTGGAGATGATGTGATGGCGCAGCCACGACACACGAGACGTCAGGCGTAGTGCCATTCCAACTCCGGCCAAGGATGGTTTGCGTCCCTATCCTCGGTCCATGACCACACGGGACCGGCGGCTTCGCATCGTCACGGCGACTTCGCTGTTCGATGGACACGACGCGTCGATCAACATCATGCGGCGGATCCTCCAGTCGAACGGTGCGGAAGTGATCCACCTCGGGCACGATCGCTCTGCCTTCGAGATCGCCGAGACCGCCGTCGAGGAAGATGCGCATGCGGTGGCCGTCACCTCGTACCAGGGTGGGCACATGGAGTTCTTCCGGTACCTCCGGGTCCTCCTCGACGAGATGGGCGGAGAGACGATCGCCGTCTTCGGTGGTGGTGGGGGAACGATCCTCCCCGAAGAGGGCGAAGCACTTCAGGCGGAGGGGGTCGCCCGCATCTACTCACCGGACGACGGCAGGCGCCTCGGCCTCACGGGGATGATCGCTGACCTCATGGAGCATGCGATCCACCCCCAGCCGGCAACCGATGACCTCCTCGGGAGCGTGCAGAACGGGGATGTCTCAGCGATCGCCCGCGTGATCACGGTGGCGGAGAACGACCGGGATGCATCGATGGAGCTCCTCGATGCGGTTCGTGCCGTTTCCCTGACCAGTCATGCCCCCGTTGTCGGATTCACAGGAACCGGTGGTGCAGGGAAGTCCTCCATCCTCGACGAGCTCGTCCTGCGTTTTCGCAGGGACTTCCCTGACAAGCGAATCGCCGTGATCTCCGTGGATCCCTCCCGTCGCCGGACGGGCGGAGCCCTTCTCGGTGACCGCATCCGCATGAACGCGGTGTCGGGCCCCGCCACCTACATGCGCTCTCTCGCCACCCGGCAGCCGAACCTCGCGATGTCGCCCCACGTGGCGGATGCGGTCAGCGTCGTCAAGGCCGCTGGCTACGACCTCGTCTTCCTCGAGACGTCCGGCATCGGTCAATCCGACACCGAGATCGTCGATCAATCCGATCTGTCGGTGTACGTGATGACACCGGACTACGGCGCGGCGACCCAGCTCGAGAAGATCGACATGCTCGACTTCGCGGATGTCATCGCCATCAACAAGTCTGACCGAAGAGGCGCCGAGGATGCGCTGCGTGATGTTCGCAAGCAGGTGAGGCGCAACAGGCAGTGGTTCGATGCTCCCGATGACGCCCTCCCCGTCGAGGCAACGATCGCATCGCAGTTCAACGACGCTGGAACGCAGCGTTTGTACGAGCGCATCATGTCGGCCGTCGACGACCATCGTGGGGGGTCGTTCGGGGTGGTGCCACACAGGGAGGGGGCAGTCTCTGGCGGTGCACTCGTCCCGAGGGCGAGGGTGCGTTATCTCTCCGAGATCGCGGAGGCCAACCGGGCGTACGACGATGTGACCGACCAGGCGGCTCAGGCAGCGGTGAACCTGCAAGCGGTCGATCGAGTCGAATCGCTCCTCGGTGAGCCGGTCGGTATCGACGCCTCCGCGATCCGCGCCTCCATACCGTCCGACACGCTCGCCCAACTCGATGCGTGGGACGCCACGGCCAGCGCGTACGACGGCTCGGACATCGCGTACACGGTCAGGGGAAACGAAGTCTCCGTCGACAACAGCATCACGACGCTCTCGGGGACGACGTTCCCCAAGGTCATCCATCCGGACATGGGGGGATGGGGAGACAGGGTGAGGTGGCTGCGAAGCGAGAACCTTCCTGGGCGATTCCCCTTCACGGCAGGCGTGTTCCCGTTCAAGCGACAGGCCGAGGACCCCACGCGGATGTTCGCCGGTGAGGGTGGTCCGGAACAGACGAATCGAAGATTCCACTACCTGGCATCCGGGATGCCCGCGATCCGGCTCTCAACCGCCTTCGACTCGGTGACGCTCTACGGGAACGATCCCGGCCGACGACCTGACGTCTACGGCAAGGTCGGGAACTCGGGCGTGTCCGTGCCGACGCTCGACGATGCGAAGAAGCTGTACTCCGGTTTCGACCTCCTCGATCCCGCGACCTCCGTGTCCATGACGATCAACGGGCCCGCCCCGATGATGCTGGCGTTCTTCCTCACAGCCGTTATCGACCAGGCTTGCGAGCAGCACCTTCGCGAGGTGGGTCGCTATGACGAGGTCGATGCGGCGATCGACGAGCGATTCCGCGCCCAGGGTGTCGAGCGACCACGGTATCGGGGGGAACTCCCGGAGGGTCACGACGGATCGGGTCTCCTCCTCCTCGGAGTCCGAGGATCGGACTACATCGACGACGAGACATACGCCACGCTGCGTGCCGGCGCGCTCGCACGCGTTCGAGGAACGATCCAAGCCGACATCCTCAAGGAGGACCAGGCCCAGAACACGTGCATCTTCTCCACCGAATTCGCGCTGAAGATGCAGGGGGACATCCAGGAGTTCTTCATCGACAACGACGTGACGAACTTCTACTCGGTGTCGATTTCGGGATATCACATGGCGGAGGCCGGAGCGAACCCGATCACGCAGCTGGCGTTCACGCTTGCGAACGGTTTCACGTTCGTCGAGTACTTCCTCTCTCGGGGGATGGACGTTGACGAGTTCGCACCGAACCTCAGCTTCTTCTTCTCGAACGGGCTCGACGCCGAGTACGCCGTGATCGGGCGGGTGGCGCGCAGGGTCTGGGCAAAGGCGATGCGCGACGTGTACGGAGCGGATGAGCGTTCCCAGAAGCTCAAGTACCACATCCAGACGTCTGGACGATCGCTCCACGCGCAGGAGATCGAGTTCAATGACATCCGAACGACCCTCCAGGCGCTCCATGCGATCTACGACAACACGAACAGCCTCCACACCAACGCCTACGACGAGGCGATCACCACTCCGACGGAGCAGTCGGTTCGGCGAGCGCTTGCGATCCAACTCATCATCAATCGTGAGCTCGGCATCGCACGGAACGAGAACAGCCTCCAGGGTTCGTTCATCATCGAGGAGCTGACCGACCTCGTCGAGGAAGCCGTCATGGCGGAGTTCGACAGGCTCACCGATCGTGGGGGAGTGCTCGGAGCGATGGAGACGATGTACCAACGATCCAAGATCCAGGAGGAATCGCTCCGCTACGAGACGCGCAAGGACAGTGGCGAGCTGCAGATCATCGGGGTCAACACCTTCCTCTCTGCCGAAGGATCACCGTTCGTGCGCCCGAGCTCGGTGATCCGCTCCTCGGATTCCGCCAAGGACACGTTGATCGACGACGTGACAGCGCTCCACGACAGGGCAGGCAAGGATGCGGAAGCAGCGATCGCGAACCTCCAACAGGTTGCGCTGTCTGGTGGGAACGTGTTCGAGGCGTTGTTGGAGGCCGCACCATTCTGCTCGCTCGGACAGCTGACATCGGGCCTGTTCGAGGTGGGTGGCAGGTACCGGCGCAACATGTAGACGTCGGCCCGGATCGAGGCGTACGAGCACGTCGGACGTGGTCAGGGAAGATCGATCGGCACGGTCGCCCCGACGAGGGGGCGTCCGTTCGGGTCAACGGTGCCGACGAAGATCGTCGCAGGGCCAGGTGGACCCCCTTCGATCTGGGACGACACTGCCTGCCAGGCATCCGAACGTCCTTCCACGCCGAGGGCCCTGTCGACGGTCATCGTCGTGCCGTTCGTCATCTGGATTCGCACGGACCGCAAGGAAGGCTGCGCGTAGGCGTCGATTGTCACGGGATAGAGGGCCGGACCGGGCAGGGGCGAGAAGACGACGGCGGTGTCGGACACGGCGACACGGGAGTGACTTGGACGGTCCGGGACGTCGATCACGTCGATGACGATCGAAGAAGGAGGTCCCGAGACAAAGGCGCGAACGGCGAGCGATGCATCGGCGGAACCGAGCACGTCGACGAACATCGACCCATCGGACGCTCGCACGACGTAGATGCGATCGATGAGCGTGCCGTCGACACGCATGTCGGCGACTGCCGTCGTGGCGACCTCGGGGGAGAGGGAGACCCGAACGAATCCCGAGGACGGGACTGCCGTGACCGCCGTGATTCCGAGTGCCGTTGCCGGTGCACCCGAAGCCGCAGCGAAGGAGATCACGAGGCGCTCGCACGAGGTCGAGGGTTCCCACCTGATGTCACTGATGCTCGTCGCGTCGGATTCGAGGCCACCGAGTGCCGCGATCAGGCCATCGCCGCGAAAGCCGAGATCCCCGGTCTGGCACACATCGCCGTCCACTGCGCCCGGGATCGTCGTCACCGCAGCCGTCGTCGACGTTGCCTGCGTGGGTGTCACCTCCGGTGGAGCTCCGGCTTCGTCGATCGATGTGCAACCGCTCCCGGCGATCGCCAATGCGATGAGCGAACCGTGCCACCATTTCATGCGAGCAGGGTAGACCGGCGCCTCGTCATGGCCCTTGACAAATGGTCGGGAATTCCCGACAATACAGCGAGCCGCAGGGGAGGAGCAGGGGAATGGCGGAGCCCACGACGACGAACACCACCAGCTTCCGGACCTTCCTCATCGTCTGGAGCGGTCAGCTCGTCTCGATCATCGGGACGAGCCTCACGTGGTTCGGCCTCGCGGTGTGGGTGTATCTCGAGACCGGTTCCGTGACGCAGCTGTCCCTGATGATGCTCGCAGGGAGCCTCCCGAGGATCCTTCTGGCACCGGTCGCGGGAGCATTGGTCGACCGCTGGGATCGTCGTTGGGCGATGATCCTCTCCGATGGGGCCTCCGGCATCGGGACGATCGTCATCGCGATCGCCTTCATGACGGACACGATGTCGATCGGGCTCCTCATCGTGATGGCTGCCATCATCTCGTCGTTCGAGTCGATCCATTGGCCCGCGTACCAGGCGTCGATGTCGTTGCTCGTGCCGAAGGAGCGATACTCACAGGCGTCCGGAATGGTTCAGATGGCAGAGGCTGCAGGGCAGTTGCTCGCCCCACTCCTTGGCGGCGCCGTCGTGGCGATCGGAGGCGTTGCGGTCCTCCTTGCGATCGATGTGGCCACCTTCATGGTTGCGGTCGCGACCCTGTTCCTGGTCCGGTTCCCTCGCCCGACGACGACCGAAGTGGGAGCTGCGTCCGCAGGAACGCTGTGGCAGGAATCCATGTTCGGTTTCCGATACGTCTGGAGGAAACGTCCCCTCCTGTCACTGCTCGTTGCCTTCAGCGCGTTGAACCTCGTCCTCGGCTTCATCGGGCCCGTCTTCATCGCATACATGCTGACCTTCACGTCGGAGGCGACCATGGGTCTCATCATGTCCCTCGGAGCGACGGGAATGCTCATCGGCTCGATCGTCGCTTCGGCGATCAAGGTCACGGATCGCAGGGTCCTTCGCATCATCATCGCCGCAGCGATCCTCGGCGCGATGCTGATCCTCGTCGGATCGTCCACGATGCTGGTCGTCATCCTCATCGCCCTGTGGGTCGGCATGCTCGTCGTGCCGTACGCATCCGCCATGAGCCAGTCGATCTGGATGGCGAAGGTCGAACCAGACGTCCAGGGCAGGGTCTTCTCGGTCCGATCGATGATCGCCCAGATCACGCATCCCGTCGCGCTCGCCATGACCGGGCCGCTCGTCGACCGCGTCTTCATACCACTCATGGCCGGTGACTCTGCGCTCAGCTCCGCCATCGCGAGCCTGACGGGCCGCGGTGAGAGCGCCGGATATGCGGCGTTCTTCGTGGTCATAGGCTGCGGGTGCATCGTCCTTGCCATCGGAGCGTGGAGCTTCGCGCCGCTCCGCAACCTCGAACGGGACCTTCCCGACGCCGAGGGACTCCCGAGCGAGGGCGCGAACCTCCATCTCGACGATCTCCCGCTGGTGACGGGCGACCCGATTCCTGAGATCACCTGACCCGACCCGCCGTCAGGTCGAACCTCCCCGCGTGATACCTTGGCCCGATGCCATTCGCGGATCCTGACAGGGACATGGCCGTCGCGTACCTCGACGGCGGACTCGATGCGGCGCCGCTGCTGCGTGAAGCGGCGAGGTTGCGCGACGAGGGGCACGGGCGCACCATCACGTACTCGCGGAAGGTCTTCGTTCCGATCACGACGCTGTGTCGGGACACCTGTACGTATTGCACCTTCGTCAAGCCTCCCGGTGCCGGTGGCCAGTTCCTGACGCCCGACGACGTGCTCGCGATCGTCCGTGCCGGTGATGCCCATGACTGCACCGAGGCCCTTCTCACCCTCGGTGACAAGCCCGAGGACAAGTGGCCACAGGCAGTGGAGTTCCTCAGCGACCACGGTTGTGACACGACGATCGACTACGTGGTCGTGATGTCGGAGCTGATCCGTGCGGAGTCGGGGCTGTTCCCCCACGCCAATCCCGGCATCATGACACCATCTGACATCCGGGCGCTGAGGCCGACGAACGTATCGATGGGCCTCATGCTCGAGAACATCTCCGACCGGCTCACCGAGGAGGGTATGCCCCACCATCTGTGCCCGGACAAGGTGCCCTCCCTGCGGATGGACACGATCAACGCCGCCGGTGCGGTCCGCGTCCCGTTCACGACCGGAATCCTCGTGGGTATCGGCGAGACCACCTCCGAGATCGTCGACAGCCTGTTCGCCCTCCGTGCAGCCAACGAGCGGGGCGGCCACATCCAGGAGTACATCATCCAGAACTTCCGCGCGAAGGCGAACACCAGGATGCGACTCTCTCCTGAACCCGACATCCCGTTCTTCGTGAAGGTGGTCGCGGTATCACGATGGATACTGGGACCGACGGCGAACATCCAGGTTCCACCGAACCTGACCGAGGACTTCTCCGTGTACCTCGATGCTGGAATCAACGATTGGGGCGGGGTCAGCCCTGTGACGATCGACTGGGTCAACCCAGAGGCACCGTGGCCGCATCTCGACTCGCTCGCTTCGATCACCGAGAGCGCAGGCTACGACCTGGTCCCACGGCTCCCCGTGTATCCCGAGTTCGTGTCGGACGCGTGGATCGATGATCGGCTCATCGACGACGTGCGCGCCCGTACCGACGACGACGGGTACGCAGTACTGTCCCGAGCTCGCGCACTCCCATGACCACCGTCACCTTCCTCCGGCTGAGACCCGCCGACACCGTCACCGAGGTGTGGGCCTCTACCCGCAGGCGCGAGGGCGCTCTTGCCGTGGAGGTCCCGAACCCGATGCCCGCGGACATCGAGGGTGCCCAGCGCGGGGGTCTCCTCCTCGTGTCAGGCATCGAAACCGCAGCCGCGCCTGCGTTCGCGCTCGCCCCTGACGCCGTGTCACGTTTCAAGCGTGATCCCGTCGAGGGATGGAGGACCACGATCGTCGACGTGGGGTCTGACATGGCCGTCATCGATGCCGTGGCCTTCACGAGGGCGGCGTTCCTGCGAACGGCTCGCAGCACCGTCGCACGCGCCAGCGCGCTCGTCGATCTCCCAGATCTCGACGTGTCCGTCTCGACATTCGTCGACACCGTGGCCGATGCCTGTCTCGCCGTCGAGGAGGGTGCAACCGACCTCGTCCTGCGCGACTGGGACACCGAGCGCATCGGAGAGCTGCGCGATGCCCTCCGTCCCCATGCACTCGTCGAGCGAACGGTCTTTCCCGTCGGCCTCGACTACGACGAGGTTGCCAGTGCTCTCGAAGGCGGCGCGTTCGCGACGTACTGCAACCAGATCGACGGGTCAGGTTGGGCGAGGCCGCGCCTCGATTGGGCGCCAGGCAAGGATGTGGCGATCCCCATGCCGAAGGGTCGCTTGTCGGCGGCGTGGTCCGATGAGGCATGGATGTCCGGTGACCCGGCGCACCTCGAGGATGCCACACCGCAGATCCGTGCCATCCTCGAGGCCGCCGTCGCCGGCATGGCACCCGATCGTGACGAACTCGAGTTGCTGCTGTCAGCCCACGGCAGGGATGTCGAGGCGATCTCCGACGCCGCAGACCGCGTTCGAGTCCAGGCGGTGGGCGACGACGTGACGTTCGTCGTCAATCGAAACATCAACTACACGAATCAGTGCTACTTCAAGTGTGGATTCTGCGCCTTCTCGAAAGGGCCACGCTCGCTCGATCTGCGTGAGACACCGTATCTCATGACGATCGACGAGGTCGCGGACAGGTCAGTGGAGGCGTGGGCGCGCGGAGCCACCGAGGTGTGCCTCCAGGGAGGCATCCATCCCGACTTCACCGGCGACTTCTACATCGAGGTGGTCCGTGCGATCAAGGCACGTGTGCCAGGGATGCACATCCATGGGTTCACACCGCTCGAGATCTGGCAGGGGGCCGAGACATCGGGCCGCACGATTCGCGAGTTGCTGCTCGAGCTGAAGGAGGCTGGCCTCGGGACCCTCCCGGGAACGGCGGCCGAGATCCTCGACGATGATGTTCGCCTCACGTTGTGTCCTGACAAGATCCGAACCAGCCAGTGGTCATCCGTCATGATCACAGCGCACGAGATCGGGCTCCGAACCACCGCGACCATCATGTTCGGTCACGTGGACGGGCCCCGTTCGTGGGCGAACCATCTCGAGGTCCTCCGGGTCATCCAGAGGCGAACGGGGGGATTCACCGAGTTCGTGCCGCTCCCGTTCGTGCACATGGGAGCGCCGATCTGGCTTCGGGGAAGGGCTCGCCCCGGTCCGACGTGGGACGAGGTCATCCTCATCCACGCCGTTGCACGGCTCGCCTTCATCGGTCTCATCGACAACATCCAGGCCTCATGGGTCAAGCTCGGCCTCGACGGTGCCGAGGCCCTGCTGCGATCCGGCTGCAACGACGTTGGCGGGACGCTCATGGATGAGTCGATCTCCAGGGCGGCGGGTGCGAGCCACGGCACCACGGTCAGCTCGGGGGACTTCGTCGACCTGATCCTCGACCTCGATCGCAACCCCGTGCGACGCACGACCTTGTACGACCGCATCGAGTCAGGCCTCGACATCACGGGACACCTCGGCTGACCACACCAGAGCGTCCCGTGGTCGAGTCCGGCAACGCGCGTTAGCCTGCGGGCATGGCCGTGCGATCCGCCTCCACCTCGACACGTGACGCGATGCTCGATGCCGCTCGCGACCTGATCGCCGAGTTCGGGTATGCGTCGATGTCACACGCAGACATCACCGCCTCCGTCGGGATGGGGAGGACCACCTTCTACGAACACTTCGCATCCAAGGAGGACCTCCTCATCGAGCTCGTGCGCAGGGACCTGCCCCCGCTGATCATCGACATCCTCCAATCGGTCGACTCCGCCCTACCGCCCGCCGAACGGCTCCACGCGGCTCGCGAGGAAGATGGTGCAGTTCGTGGGGACGGACCATCTCGGCCTCATCCTCCACACGGAGGTTCCCCTGCTCTCACCAGGTGCCCAGCGCGAGATCGCGGACGCCCACGGCGGGATCGCAGACGAGTTCGCCTCCATCTACCGCGACGGGGTCCAAGCAGGTACCTTCCGTCCGATGCCGCGGATGCTCGTAGGCCGCATGATGGAGGGGATCATCATGACAGGTGGCAAAGTGGTCATGGATTCGGCGGATCCAAAGGCGTCCGTGGAGGAGCTCGCCTCGGCCACCGCCGACACCCTGGTCGCAGCGCTGCGCTCCTCGACCTGAGGCACCGGTGAAGATCAACGTCGTCACCCTCTTCGCCGAGTACTTCACATCCCCGTTGTCGGTGTCACTCGTGGCGAAGGCGATCGAGGTGGGTGACCTCACCGTCGAGTTCCACGACCCTCGGGACCATGCACGTGGCGTCCATCGCCAGGTCGATGATGCACCGTACGGCGGCGGGGCCGGGATGGTGATGATGGTCGAACCGCTCGCCGAGACACTCGAGCCCCTTGCGGCCAGTCACAGGGTCTTCCTCACCCCTGCCGGAGCGCCCGTCACCCAGGCGACGCTCGACCGATTCGCCGGACTCGATGAGCTCACGCTCGTGTGCGGCAGGTATGAGGGCATCGATGAGCGCGTTGTCGAGCACTTCATCGACGAGGAGGTCTCGCTTGGTGACTTCGTGCTCCTCGGCGGCGAGGCAGCGGCCCTCGCCGTCATCGAAGGGGTCGTGAGACTGTTGCCGGGAACGATCGGGAATCCTCTCTCCCTGTCATCGGAGAGCTTCCGGAGCGGCGAGCTCGAGGAACCCCAATACACACGACCGGCGGACTTCCGGGGATGGCGCGTGCCCGAGGTCCTGTTGTCGGGGGACCATGGGCGGATCGCACAATGGCGAGCCGAGCAGCGTCGGCGCAGAACCGAACACCGCCGTCCGGACCTCATCGACGCGATGCCGGACGACGATTGATCGCTGCGCATACGCGCACCCACCATATACACTCACGCCCGCATCCACCTCTCCCTTGTACCCGGAGGCACCTCGTGAACACGATCGAAGAGATCGAAGCTGCGCAGATGCGCGACGACATCCCCGAGTTCTCCCCGGGTGACGCAGTGCGCGTGCATGTCCGCGTCATCGAGGGCGGACGCGAGCGAATCCAGGTCTTCGAGGGAGTCGTGATCGGCAGGAGCGGAGGGGGCGGCGCCCGCGCCACGTTCACCGTCCGCAAGCTCAGCTTCGGCGTCGGCGTCGAGCGCATCTTCCCCGTCCACTCACCGATCATCCAGGAGATCGAGGTCGTCCGGCGCGGAGACGTGCGTCGCGCGAAGCTGTACTACCTGCGCGATCGCGTCGGCAAGGCCACTCGCATCAAGGAAAAACGCGACTAGCCGCATGGCAGGTCGCGTCGGCGTCGGACACGGATCGAGCGACACCGCTCGCCTCGTATCGGACCAGGCGTCACTCGAGCAACATGCCGTTGAACTGGCATCCCGTGGGGCCCCGTTCGACCGTCTGCTCGCTGATAACGGGTTCCCCCCACTGTGGAGGCGCCAACCGACCTTCGCGACCCTTGTCCGCCTGATCCTCGAACAACAGGTCTCGCTCGCGTCCGCCTCCGCTGCATTCTCGAAGCTCCACGATCGCGTCGGAAGGGTTACGCCGGCGGCAGTGCTCGCCTCGACGGACGAGGAGCTCAGGCAGGACGGCTTCTCCCGCCAGAAGAGTCGCTACGTCAGGCTCGCCGCATCGAGGATCGAAGGAGGAAGCTTTCGCCTCCCCGGTCCCGGGTCCGACCGCGAGGACGCCCTCGCCGCATTGGTCTCGCTGACCGGCGTCGGGCCATGGACGGCGGCGTGTTACCTCATCTTCGCCTGCGGGGATCCCGATGTATGGCCATCGGGGGATCGTGCGCTGCACCTGTCGATGACACACGTGCTCCGACTCGAGTCTGTTCCCGCCTCGGGCGTCGTGGATGAGATGGCGTCCGAGTGGTCGCCCCACCGATCAACAGCCGCCCGAATGTTGTGGCACGACTACCTCGGTGGCGCGTCGTACCGGGCCCTTCCCAACGCCGGGTTCGCGTGAGGCACGGGTAACGTTCGGCCCGTGACAGAGCTCGAGCCCGACATCGCACGCGAGCCGGACGGGGTCGATGCATCGACCGACGGCTCCGAGACGAAACGTCACATCCCGTTCTGGGTCGAATTCCCCATCCTGATCGTGGTCGCCCTCGGCGTTGCGATCATCATCAAGACGTTCCTCTTCCAGGCGTTCTACATCCCATCGTCGTCGATGGAGGACACGCTGCTCATCAACGATCGTGTCCTCGTCAGCAAGCTGAGCTACCGCATCGGGGACATCGGCCGCGGTGATGTGATCGTGTTCGACGACCCGCGGGGTGGCTTCGAGGAGGACCCCGAATCGATCATCGCGAGCGCTACCCGCAACGTCTTCGAGTCGATCGGTATCCGCACCCCACGCTCGGAGTTCATCAAGCGGGTCATCGGACTCCCCGGTGACGCGGTCGAGGCACGTGACGGATCCGTGTGGGTCAATGGCGTGCGCCTCGTCGAGCCGTACGTCAAGGACGCGGAGTATGTCGTGCCGCCATTTGGGCCTGTGATCGTTCCCGAGGACTCCCTGTTCGTCATGGGCGACAACCGCGCGGCGAGCCAGGACTCGCGGTTCTTCGGTCCGATCCCGATGGAAGACGTCGTCGGCAAGGCATTCGTGATCATCTGGCCACCGGCTCGTTGGAGTGGGCTCTGATCGTCATCCGATGAACCGGTGGGCACGCTATCGGCGCGCTCGAGGATCGACCGGGTGCAGGAGGCCGCCAGCGCATGTCACATGCACCGGATACGGTCGTGAGATGCCGCTGGAGCACACCGTTGCGGGTCATCGAGGGGAGGACATCGCCTCGTGGTACCTCCGGGATCGAGGATGCGTCATCGTGTCACGCAACATCCGCGTGTGGCCGGACGAGATCGATCTGATCGTCGCAGAGGGCAGGACGCTCGTCGCGGTCGAAGTGAAGTACTCGAGGGGCAGTGCCGACCCATTGGAATTCGTCGATGACGCCAAGCTCCACCGGTTCGCGCGTGCCGTCGGTGGATCCGGCCGACCGATCGCCAGGATGGATCTCGTCGGGGTCTCACGGCGCGCCGACCGTGTCGTGGTTCGTTGGCTACGAGGGGTGTACTGAGGCGCCGCCGCGTCGACGACGCTCCTTGTGCCAGCAACCCCTGTGCCAATGGCGGCGAAGGTCCGGCGCGTCGTGGGGCACGACCACGAGATGGCCGGTGCCCACAGCGATCTCGGTGAGGCAACCCGGACACGAATACGTCTTGCGCGCCTGATACGGCTGGATGGGTGCCACGGTCTCAGCGCACGGCGCCGCCGAGTCGTCACATGCCAGCATGTCGTCCAGGTGGTCGATCGCCAGGTGATCGGTCGTCACGTGTTCAGGATGGGTTGTCATGGCGACGGAGGCTACCGGGCGACCGTGGACAGCGGAAGCACCCGATCGCATGGGGCACACGGTACGATCGCCCCGTGGCGAGCTTCCTCACGATCACCGACACGGGAAACGTCCGGACGATCACGATGTCGAGCCCGGGGCGCATGAACGCCGTTCCTCCCGAGGGTTGGAGCGAACTCGCCGATGCGTTCGAGGCCTTCGAAGCGTCCGACGCACGCGTCCTGGTCCTCACGGGAGCCGACGGGGAGTTCTGCGCGGGTGCCGACATGACCAGTCGCGCCGCTGTCCCGAGCGCAGCGGACAACGTGGCGCGCATGGCTTCGACGGTGAACAGGGCCGCGATCGCGCTGCACCGCACATCCAAGCCCACCGTCGCCGCGGTGGACGGTGTCGCCGTTGGTGCGGGAATGAACCTCGCGATCGGTTGCGATATCGTGGTCGCATCGCATCGGGCGAGGTTCGCCGAGGTGTTCGTCAAGCGAGGCTTGACACTCGACTTCGGCGGAACCTGGCTGCTTCCGCGCCTCGTCGGCCTCGCTCGTGCCAGGGAGCTCGCCCTCACGGGCAGGATCATCGATGCCACGGAGGCGCTCTCGATCGGATTGGTCGGCGAGGTGGTCGATCAGGATGCGCTGGGTTCGCGCGTCGAGGAGCTCGCTGGCGAGCTGGAAGCTGGTGCGCCCCTCGCGCAGGCGATGATCAAGAGGGCGCTCGATCGGTCGTCATCGATGACGTTCGAACAGGCGCTGGCGTTCGAAGCCCACGCGCAGGGCATCCTCTTGGGATCCGAAGACCTCGCCGAGGGTGCGGCGGCGTTCGTCGAAAGGCGTCCTCCCCGGTTCCGGGGACGCTGAGTCACGGCAAAGGATCCCCACGAGAGGGATCTCCTCGAGAAGGTTCCCCAACAAGAGGATCTCCCGGAAGGTTCCCCAACAAGAGGATCTCCTCGAGAAGGTTCCCCAACAAGAGGATCCCCACAGAGGATCTCCAGGTTCCCCAACAAGAGGATCCCCACGGGAAGGATCCAGGGGCGCTCCCGAGTCCGCCGAGTCCGCTTCCGTCTGCTTCGAGACCGTTTCCTCGATGAAGTGGTGAACCGACGGCTGGTAGATCTCCTCGAGGATGCCGAGGGAGCGGGGAGGGGGCCGTTGCGGATTCCGGTAGTACACCCATCCACGACGGTCGGCCCACGTCAGCACCGCATGCACGATGAGCGCAGCCACGCCGAGGGCGAGGACGACGCCGAGCACGAAGACCGCTGCCATGACCTGAGGCTATCGCGCGGGACCCTCGATCGGCCCGTGCCATGCGGATCGCGATCCTGTCACACCGACGGCATACGGTCGCACCATGTACTCGTCAGTCACTTCGTGCGCAATGGTCGGCGCCGAGCCGCGCCCTGTCCACATCGAGACGACGGTCACGGGCGGCAAGCATGCCTTCCTCATCGTGGGCCTACCGGACACAGCTGTCAGGGAGGCACGCGAGCGTGTTCGCTCGGCCATTCGCCACCAGGGCTTCCGGTTCCCCAGTGGTCGCGTCGTCGTCAACCTCTCTCCTGCGGACATCCCGAAGGTCGGTGTCACCTATGACCTCCCCATCGCCCTTTCGATCCTCGCGGCTGCCTTCGACACACCGTTGGACTTCGACGGCTTCGTCGCGGTGGGGGAACTGTCCCTCGAGGGAACGGTCAGGCCCGTTCGCGCCGCCCTCGGGGCACTGGATGTGGCCATTCGCGACGGGAGGCGGTGCCTCGTCTCCGATGCCACATTGATGCGAGTGGACGACCGTGGGGTCGTCGCAGGCGTTGCAGACCTGCGTGAGGCTGTCGCGCTCGCACGTGGCCGTATGGAGGCGAGACCCATCGACGGACCACATGGATCGCCTGTGCCCGAGGGTGGTGACCTTGCATCGGTTCGTGGCCAACCGCTCGCTCGTCGCGCCCTCGAGGTCGCCGCTGCCGGTGGCCACCACCTGCTCCTCAGCGGCTCGCCCGGCGCAGGGAAGACGATGATCGCACGGAGGATGCCGTCCCTGCTTCCTCGCCTGTCGGAGGCCCAGGAACGGGAGGTCGCACTCATCTGGGCGGTGGCAGGCCTCGATCGCTCGGAACCTACGATCCCGCCATTTCGGTCCCCGCACCACTCGTCCTCCCTGGCCGCGCTCGTCGGCGGCGGGATCGGGAACCCCCGTCCCGGCGAGGTTGCGAAGGCACATCGTGGTGTCCTCTTCCTCGATGAGCTCGGCGAGTTTGCACCGTCGTCGCTCGATGCCCTTCGCCAACCGATCGAGGACGGCGTCGTCACGATCGCCAGATCCGCTGGAGCGGTCACGTTCCCCGCGAGGTTCCAGCTCGTCGCAGCGATGAATCCCTGTCCGTGTGGCTACGAGGGTGACCGGATCACTCCGTGCACGTGCGGCGAGTCCCAGCTCGAGCGGTACCGGAGACGGCTGTCGGGACCCCTGGTCGATCGGTTCGACCTTCGTGTCCGCGTTCCGAGGTTGCGGGCCGCAGCGCTGACCGGCCCCTTCGGCGAGTCGTCGGCAACGGTGCGAGCACGCGTCGAGACGGCGCTCGCGCATCAACACCGTCGTGGTTCGCTCAATCGCGATCTCGAAGGCTCGCAGCTCGATGCGATGGCAACCTCCGGTTCGGCGCGCGCGAGCCTCGTCAAGCTCGCCGAATCCGACGACATCACAGGCCGGGGATGGGACCGCGTACGCAGGGTGGCTCGGACCATCGCAGACCTTGCGTCGTCGGATGTCGTCGATGCGGAACACGTCGACGAGGCGGTCGTACTCAGGGGCCAGTGGCCGTGAGCGACGAACTGCTCCGGATCGCCCACGCGGCACTCGCACCTCGTTCGGTGGATCTGCTCTTCGCCGAGCACGCGAGCTCGAAGGCAGCGCTCGCGGCAGTCGTGGAGGGCAGGACGCGCCTCGGGGCGACCGCGGTCAGCGAGATGGCCGTTCCGGCCGATGTCCGCAGGGAGGTCCTCGAGCAGCTGGGCATACGATGGCTGTCCGCGGCGGATCCCGACTTCCCGCGTCACCTTCGTCGCCACGAGGACGGGCCGAGGTGGCTGTTCATCCGCGGGTCGATCCCCGACTCGCCAAGGCTCGCCATCGTGGGGACGAGGACGTGTACGCCGTACGGTGTCGAGCTCGCCGAAGAATACGGTCGGGTTGCCGCCGATCGTGGGTGGATCGTGGTCAGTGGACTCGCGAAGGGCATCGATGGCGCGGCCCATCGAGGCGCCGTCACGGCAGGTGGTGTCAGCGCCGCCGTGCTCGGTTCCGGCATCGACGTCGTGTATCCCCGACGCCATGCGGGCCTCCACGACGAGATCCTCGAGAAGGGGGGTGCCGTGGTGTCGGAGTTCCCGCCGGGGACGCGACCCGACGGTTGGCGCTTCCCGACGCGCAATCGCATCATCGCCGGGCTGGCAGACGCCGTCCTCGTCGTCGAGGCGGGCGCCACGGGTGGAGCACTCATCACGGCTCGGATAGCGCTCGACTACGGCATCGCCGTCTTCGCGACGCCAGGAGATGTCGACCGACCTGCCTCCGTGGGCACGAACACGCTGATCCGTGACGGCGCGTTCCCCGTCTTCGGGTCGGACGACCTCGGGACCGTCCTCGATCTGATCGTCCCGTTTGCCCTCGTGTGAGGTGCCCTGTCCGGGTGCGTCGTTGACTCGACGAAGGGGAAGGACCACCATTGGACGATGCCTGACCTTCCCCTCGGCGTCGCAGTCGCCGAATACGTCGATCGATGCCGAGTCGAGCGCGGCCTCTCACCCCACACGATCGCGGCATATCGACGCGACCTCGAGGGATTCACGGCCTTCGCATCACGCGGCGGGATCGATGACGTTGCCGACGTCGACCGACGCACGGTTCGCAGCTACATCGCGAACCTGACGACTCGGGGGTATGCCCCGAGGACGGTCGCGCGCAGGATGTCGTCGCTGAGGGCGTTTCTGGAGGATGCGGCGCGACACGGACTGATCGAGGCCAATCCGGCGGCCACGGTACCTGGGCCGAAGGTGCCGACGAACCTGCCGAAAGGGGTTCCGGCGGGTGCCCTCGGCACCCTCCTCGACGGGATCTCCGGCGCTGACCCCGTTGATCTGCGGGATCGCGCGATCCTCGAGATGCTGTACGGAACCGGGTTGCGAGTGTCCGAGCTCGTTGGACTCTCCGTGTCGGACGTGCATCATCGAGCCTTCGTCAGGGTCAAGGGGAAGGGATCCAAGGAGCGCGACGTCCCGATACCTCGCCAGGCAGGTGCCGCCCTCGATCGGTACCTCGCGTCGGGACGCCCGTCCCTCACCGGTCCGACGACCGGCGATGCCCTCTGGGTCGGTGAGCGCGGAGCGAGAATGGGACCACGCGTGGTACGTCGTGTGGTGCAGGCGCGTGTGGGTACGTTCCCTCATGCCCTCCGCCACTCCTACGCGACGCACATGCTCGAGAACGGAGCCGATCTGCGGTCCGTCCAAGAACTCCTCGGACACACCGAGCTCGCCACAACTCAGCTCTACACTGCAGTGACCCGTAAACACCTCACCGAGACCTACGAAAGAAGCCACCCGCGTGCCTGACCGTGGTCAGCTGGATCTCGACTCCCTCTGGGAGGCGTACAAGTCGACGGGTGACGAGCGCGCCCGCGAGGGCCTGATCCTGCACTACTCACCGTTGGTGAAGTTCGTCGCAGGGCGCGTCGGTTCCGGTCTCCCGAAGAACGTCGATCAGTCGGACCTCGTGTCGTTCGGAACGTTCGGACTCATCGACGCGGTCGACAAGTTCGAGCCGGAGCGAGGGTTCAAGTTCGAGACGTACGCCGTCAACCGCATCAAAGGTGCGATCCTCGACGAGCTGCGAGCCCTGGACTGGGTGCCGCGATCGGTCCGTTCACGTGCGAGGGAGATCCAACGCACGATGGCCGAGCTCGAGCATCGCCTGCTCCGAACCCCGACAGAGGAGGAGATCGCAGAGTCGATGGACGTCCCGCTCGACACGCTCCGCGATCACCTCGGGGAGATCGCGAATCTCGGCTTCGTCGCCCTTGACGAGCTCCTCAATCCATCCGAACGGGAGTCCGGTGCGATCTCGGAGATGATCGCCGACCCAAAGGCCGTCGATCCGCTGGGAAGCTTCGAGAAGGAAGAGACGCGGTACATGCTCGCCGATTCCATCAACCGCCTTCCCGACAGGGAGCGGCTCGTGCTCACCCTGTACTACTACGAGGGGCTGACCCTTGCCGAGATCGGCGGTGTCCTCAACGTGACGGAGTCGAGGATCTGCCAGATCCACACGAAGGCCGTGATGAGCCTGCGCAACAGGTTCATCGAACCGGCCTATCGATGATCTCGGACTGAACGCTGCGGCCCGAGAAGGCCTCCCCACCGATGATCGCGGAATGGACGCTGCGGCCCGCGAAGAGCCGGGCAACGACGGATGCGTACTGTGCGCCTCGCCCACCTACACTGCATCCCAATCACACACGCCCATCGCAATCCCCGCGTGGTGCGTCCCCGAGGGGACGTTTGGGGGCTCGAAGGATCGGGCGGAAGTACCAACCCGAACAAGGAGAAGACACCATGGCTGTTGTCGCCATGCGCCAGCTACTCGAAGCCGGCGTCCACTTCGGTCACCAGACCGCCAGGTGGAACCCCAAGATGCGACCGTTCATTTTCTCGGAGCGCAACGGGATCCACATCCTCGACCTTCGCCAGACTCTCGAGGCTGCAGAGGAGTCCTACGCGATCGCCCGTGACACCGTCGCAGGCGGCGGGACGGTCCTGTTCGTGGGCACGAAGAAGCAGGCCCAGGCCGCCGTCCAGGAGGCCGCTACGCGCGCCGGCATGCCCTATGTGAATCACCGCTGGCTCGGTGGCATGCTCACGAACTTCCAGACGATCCACAAGCGGATCCTCTACATGCTCGAACTCGAGCAGATGGAAACGAGCGGCGAGATGAACTCGTTGCCGAAGAAGGAACGCCTGAGGCTTCGCCGGGAGGCGGAGAAGCTCGTCGCGGTCCTCGGAGGCGTACGCGACCTGCGCCGTGCCCCTGATGTCGTGTTCATCATCGACATCAACGCCGAACACATCGCGGTCGGCGAGGCGAACAGGCTCGCCATCCCCGTGATCGCGCTCGTCGACACGAACTGCGACCCCGACCTCGTCGACTTCGTCATCCCCGGAAACGACGACGCCATCCGAGCCGCGCAGCTCATCGCAGGCGTCATCGCCGACGGCTGTATCGCAGGCAAAGAGATCGCACAGGCCAAACGCAAGGACGCAAAGGATCCTGACGCCGAACCGCAGGATGCGGACCGACTGGATGAGGAGTGACCGTCGTGGCCGACTTCACCGTACAGGACATTCAAGCACTCAGGCACGCGACAGGTGCGGGCATGATGGATGCAAAGAGGGCGCTCACCGAAACCGACGGTGACATGGACAAGGCGAAGGACTACCTGCGCGAGAAGGGTCTCGCCGCCGTTGCGAAACGGTCCGAGCGCGAGCAAGGGGAAGGTGCCGTCGGGGCGTATCTGCACAACCAGGCCGGTCGACCGGTGATCGGGGTGCTCATCGGCCTTGCGTCCGAGACAGACTTCGTGGCAAAGAGCGAGGAGTTCGTCGCCACGGCGAACGACATCGCGATGCACGCTGCGGCCGCGCGCCCAACGTGGATCCGTCGTGAGGACGTCCCCGAGGATGTCCTTTCGAAGGAGAAGGAGCTGATCGCGGCCCAGGCGCGGAACGAGGGCAAGCCTGCGGAGATCATCGACAAGATCGTCGAAGGTAGGATCGGTACGTTCTACCGCGACAATGTCCTCGAGGATCAGGTGTTCGTTCGCACGGACCGCTTCGAAGGAACCGTCGGTGAGCTCGTCAAGCAGCTTGCCGTCAAGATGGGGGAGAACATCTCCGTGGCCTCCATGGCCAGGGTCGAGATCGGGGAGAGCTGAGCGAATGGCGAACCGGCGAGTCGTCCTCAAACTATCGGGTGAGGCGTTCGCAAATGCCGACCTCGGATACGGCATCGATCCGCTCACCATCGATCGCACGGCAGGTGAAATCGCCGAGGTATCTGGGGAGGGGTACGAGATTGCCGTCGTCGTAGGAGGTGGCAACATCTTCAGGGGCCTCAGCGATGCTGCGGCGGGCATGGATCGGGCCAATGCCGACTACATGGGGATGCTCGCAACGGTCATCAACGCGCTCGCCCTGCGCGATGGGCTCGAGCGCGCCGGAGCCGAATGCCGCGTCCAGACCGCCCTCACGATCCAGGAAGTCGCCGAGCCGTACATCCGCCTGAGGGCGATCCGCCACCTCGAGAAGGGACGAGTCGTCATCTTCGCCGCGGGTACGGGGAATCCCTTCTTCACGACGGACACGACGGCTGCCCTCCGCGCCGCAGAGATCGGCGCAGATGCCGTGTTGAAGGCGACGAAGGTCGAAGGTATCTACACCTCGGATCCGCGGACGGATCCAGAGGCGGAGCTGCTATCGGAACTGGACTACATGCACGCGATCGCCGAGCAGCTCGGTGTGATGGATACGACGGCGATTACGATGTGCATGGAGAACGACCTCCCGATCCGGGTCTTCAACATGACCGTTCCCGGCAACATCGCCAGGGCGCTTCGTGGGGAACCGGTCGGGACGCTGGTCGACGCCGGGAGGAACCCGTGATCGGTGAACAACTCGACGACGCAAGGGCCAAGATGGATCAGGCAGTCACGCACACCATCTCGGAATTCGGCACGGTCCGCACGGGCAGGGCGAATCCCGGCCTCCTCAGCCGTATCACCGTCGATTACTACGGAACCCAGACACCGCTTCAGCAGCTCGCCAACTTCTCCGTACCCGAGGCGCGCATGCTCGTCGTGCAGCCATATGACAAGTCGGCGATACCGGCGATCGAACGATCCATCCAGGCTGCAGACCTCGGGTTGAATCCGTCGAACGACGGCAACGTCATTCGGCTGGCGTTCCCCACCCTCACGGAGGAACGACGCAGGGATCTCATCAAGGTGGTCCATCGGCTCGCCGAGGACGGTCGCGTCGCCATTCGCAACGTTCGTCGGCATGCGAAGGACGCGATCGAGGCGGAGGACGTGTCAGAGGACGACATCCACCGTGCCGAGAAGGACCTCCAGGACCTCACGAACACGCACATAGCGTCGATCGACGAAGCGCTTGCCCGCAAAGAGGAGGAGCTTCTCGAGGTGTGATCCGGCTCCTCCAGACTCCGGCACCGTGGGTCGGATGTGGGTGTCAGGAGTCGGCTTCGGGTAGCGTGCAGAGAACATGGTTGACGACGAACGACCCAACGAGTCCGGCGGAGGATTCGACGACTGGCTCGACGAGGAGCCGGGGCCCGACACCGATCCGTACGCCGCCCTGGCGGACGAGGACGAGGACGGGGCCGAAGCCGAGATCTCCGAGTGGGTCGCGTTCACCGGTTCTTCGGTCGATGATGGCGACTCGGCTGTCGCCGATGAGGACAGCGATCCTCGTGCCGCCGACGAAGGCCATGACCCCAGCGCTGCTGATGAAGAGGCTGAATCGGTGGGTCGACCATCCGATGCTGGGTACGTCGCCTTCGGCGATGGTGACGAGACGGAGGAAATCCCCGTCTCACCTCCCGAGCGATCGGGATTCGAACCCGCAACCTCCGTGGAGCTTGCCGACTTCGATGGCGGTGGGCGAGCAGACACGGACGAGATCCCCATCATCGCTGCCGCGGAGGTCACTGCCAGCGACGCGGGCATCGTCGACAGCGAAGCCGATGCTGACGACACCGACGAGTTGCCGGTGCTCGGGGACGAGGTGGACGTCGATACGGGCGACCTCCCCATCGTCGGCGACGCGTCGGATCCCGGCGTGGCCACCGAGGACGGTTTCGGCGAGGCATCCGACGAGGACATCGACAATCAGCAACCTTCCGGGGTCTCGGCAGACCTCGCCGCAATGTTCGAGGAGTTCGACCTCCTGGAGGGGGGCGAATCACCCGAGGATGTGGATCCCCTCAAGGAGGATTATCCCCAGACCTCGACCCGCGAGCATGCGGGTCTCGCCGCCGCTATAGCCGAAGCCGACGCGGAGGCGACTGAGAGGGTTGCACTTGCTGCACCGATACCCGGTCTCGAGGCGACGGTCGTCGGCTTCGAGGACGTGGTCGAGGCGGAGGGTCACGGGAGGGTGCGAGCTCGCGCGAGCGGTGACCTCGTTGCGAGGATCATCACGGCGATCGTGTTGATCGGAGCGCTCGCAGCATCCCTCGTGTGGCGGCCCGGCTCTCATCACCCTCGCGACGGTCGTCTTCATCATCGGTGCGGGCGAGTTCTACACCGCGCTTCGTCGGACGGGTCGCCAGCCCATCGCCCTGTTCGGGTTCGTAGGCATCCTCGCCGCCAGCGTCGGCGCCTACGTCTGGGGCGCCATTGCGATACCCATGGCGTTCGCGGCCGTTGCAACGCTCCTCCTGCTCTTCTACGCGGTGGTTCCGGGGAAGCTGGACCCGATGGAGAACCTCGCGCTCACGATCACCGTGATGACCTGGGTGGGGCTCGGCACCTACTCGATGATGATCGCGGTGTCCGAGGACTATCGGATCCTCATCGTCGGAGTGGTCTTCGCGGTGGCGATGATGGACATCGCGCAGTACTTCGTGGGACGCACCCTCGGGCGGCACAAGCTCTCGCCGTGGGTCTCACCGAACAAGACGGTCGAGGGCCTCGTCGGAGGCGTGATCGTCGCCCTTGCCATCGGTTCGCTGCTGCACTTCTTCCCACCGTTCGAGCTGACGTCGGGATTGGCGGTCGGAGCCGCTGTGGCACTCCTCGTGCCCCTCGGGGACCTCGCGATGTCGGCAGCGAAGCGTGCCCTCGCGATCAAGGACATGGGCTCGATCCTGCCAGGGCACGGTGGGTTCCTTGACCGCATCGACGGCCTGCTATTCGTCATTCCCGCTGCTTGGGGCATCTTCGTGTGGGCTGGCATCCTCTGAGACCACTCGTCGTCCTCGGTGCCACCGGGTCGATCGGTCGCCAGACGCTCGATGTCGCACGGCGCATCGGTGCACCCGTCGCCGTGATCGCTGCGGCCAGGGCTTCGAACGCGCTGTTCGATCTCGCGCTCGAACACCCCGATGCGACCGTGTGCGTGGTCGATGCCGGGGACGAGCTACCTCGCCTCGAATCGCTGCTCGGTGCTCGCCTCATGGTCGGGGAAGGAGCGGTCTCGCAAGCCGCGTCGACGCAGGGCGCCATCGTCGTGAACGGCATCGTCGGCGCAGCAGGGCTCGCACCTTCGCTTGCAGCGCTCCACGCCGGGAACCGCCTTGCGCTGGCGAACAAGGAGAGCATGGTCATCGGTGGCCCCCTGATGCGAGCCGCGCTCGAGGCGGGAGGAGGAGAGGTCATTCCGATCGACTCAGAGCACTCCGCCGTGTGGCAGTGCCTCGTCGGTGAGCCTGCAGGGTCGGTTCGGCGGCTGGTCCTCACCGCGTCCGGTGGTCCCTTCCGCGGACGATCCCCCGCTTCGTTGCATCACGTCACGGTGGAGGAGGCCCTCGCACACCCGACGTGGGACATGGGCAGGCGAATCAGCGTGGACTCGGCGACCCTGATGAACAAGGCGTTCGAGGTGATCGAGGCGCATCACCTGTTCGGCATTTCCTACGACGCGATCGATGTCGTGGTTCATCCCCAGAGCGTGGTCCATTCCTTCGTCGAGTTCACGGACGGGGTTGTGAAGGCCGAGGTCGGGTTCCCTGACATGAGGAAGCCGATCCAATACGCCATCACCGGTCCCTCCAGGGTGCCGGTCCGCACCGAACCGTTCTCACTCGTCGGCTCGACCCTCACCTTCGAGGAACCCGACAGGGATTCGTTCCCGTGCCTCGATCTCGGTTACGCCGCCGGTCGTGCTGGCGGGACCGCACCCGCGGCGCTGAACGCAGCGGATGAGGTGGCCGTTGCCGCCTTCCTGTCGGGGGAGATCTCGTTCACCGAGATCGCAAGGATCGTCGAGGACGTACTCGCGCGACATGACGTCTTCATCCCAACGACGATCGCCGACGTCCAACAGGTAGATGCGGATGCACGGGCCATGGCGCGCCAGGTGGTTGGTTCGCTGCGGCGCTGAGTTGGTGGGTTCGAGGAGTACCGTTACCGCTCCCGGCACCGAGGAGGCGCGATGGGTGCTCTCATCATGATCATCGGCGTCATCCTCATGATCGTCATCCATGAGGGTGGCCACTTCGTTGCAGCCAAGGCGTTCGGGATGAAGGCGACAGAGGCGTTCTTCGGATTCGGGCCCAGGCTGTGGTCGACCACTCGCGGTGAGACCGAGTACGGCATCAAAGCGGTGCCCTTCGGTGGCTACGTACGCATCATCGGCATGAACCCGTTCGAGGAGATCGATCCCTCCGAGGAGGATCGGACCTATCGCGTTGCCCCGTATTGGAAGAAGACCGTCGTCGTCCTCGCCGGTATCGCCAGCCATTTCGTTGTAGCCCTCGCCCTGCTCTGGATCGTGGGTGTCGTGTGGGGAACGGTGGCTTTCGATGACGAAGGACAGGCAATCCGGTCGACGACCATCGCCGCCGTCTCGCCGACCGTGCCGGGAACCTCGACACCGTCGCCGGCGGAGCAATCTGGCATCCTTGTCGGGGACACCATCGTGTCAACGGACGGCACACCTGTCGACCAATGGGACGACTTCACCTCCTTCGCCCGCGACAACGGGGGTCGCCTGGTCGTGGTCGGTGTCGAGCGCAACGGCGAGGCACTGGAGCTCCAGGCGACGCTCGCCATCGTCGAGCGACCCCTCTTCGACGAGAATGGCGAGCCGATCACGGACTCAGCAGGCGAGCCTGTCGTGGAGGAAGCAGGGTTCTTCGGCGTCACCCCTGAGGCTGTTCGCGAGGACCAGGGCATCATCGGCATGATCCCCGTGGCGTTCTCCCAATTCGGTGAGGCCGCCATCGCAAGCATCCGCGGCCTGTGGGAGCTCGTCGTCGGCTTCCCCGAGCTCGTGGCATCGCTGTTCGGTGGCAACGACGAGATCCTCGAAACGGTGCGGCCGATCAGTCCCATCGGGTTGGTGCAACTCGCAGGACCCGCAGAGTCCACGCTCCAGCTCCTCGCGCTCGTCAACATCTTCGTCGGAATCCTCAACTTCGTGCCGCTGTATCCGCTCGACGGGGGCCACTTCGCCGTCGCTACCTACGAGAAGGCGACCGGACGGGTGCCGAACGTCCAGAAGCTCGTTCCCGTCGCCGCGGTCGTGTTCATCTTCCTCGTGAGCCTCGGGCTCATGGGTGTCTACCTCGACATCGTCAAGCCGCTCTGAGCCGACGGCGGTTCGACCCATCACGATGTGTGCGAAGTACCCTTCCGGTATGCACGAACGACGCCAGACACGCCAGCTCATGGTCGGGAAGGTCGCCGTCGGTGGCGGGGCTCGGATCTCCGTCCAGTCGATGACGACGACCAAGACCCACGACGTCGACGGCACACTCGCCCAGATCTACGCCCTGGCAGGGTCAGGCGCCGACATCGTACGGGTGACCTGCAACACCGTGGAAGCCGCCCAGGGCCTCGCAGAGATGATGCCACGCGTGCCCGTACCCATCATCGCCGACATCCACTACCAGTACAGGCTCGCACTCGCCGCGATCGAGGCAGGCGTGTCGGGTCTCCGGCTGAATCCAGGCAACATCCGCAAGGAGTCACACATCAAGGCGGTTGCGAGCGCGGCGAAAGAAGCAGGGATCCCGATCCGCATCGGCGTCAACGCCGGATCCCTCGACAAGGACCTGCTCGACAAGTACGGAGGTCCCGTGCCTGCGGCCCTCGTCGAATCCGCCATGATGGAGGTCCGCTACTTCGACGACGTCGACTTCCACGACGTGAAGATCTCCGTCAAGCACTCGAACGTTCCCCTCATGGTGGAGAGCTACCGGCTGCTCGCAGACACGACGGACTACCCACTCCACCTCGGTGTCACCGAGGCTGGGCCGCTACCGGGTGGACTCATCAAGTCCGTGGCGGGAATCGCCACGCTCCTCAACGAGGGGATAGGAGACACCATCAGGTTCTCCCTCACCGCCGATCCCGTCGAGGAGGCAAAGGCCGGCAAGCAACTCCTCGAATATCTGGGTCTGCGAGAGCGGACCGGCCTCGATCTCATCGCGTGTCCGTCGTGTGGCAGGGCGGAGGTCGATGTGATCGCGGTCGCCAAGGAGGCGAATGAACGGCTCGGAGCCTTGAACCTCCCGATCCAGGTGGCCGTCATGGGATGCGTCGTCAACGGACCGGGGGAGGCACGCGAAGCGGATCTCGGCCTCGCCGCGGGGCGCGGACGTGGCCACCTCTTCATCAAGGGGGAGGTCGTGCGGGTGGTTCCGGAGGCAGAGATGGTGGACGCGCTCGTCACGGAGGCGAAACTCCTCGCCGCCGAGGGGGTCGATGCCCGCCTGGCAGCGCGCGACGCGTCGGCCGCGGACGTCGCCATGGAGGAGCGCATCGAGCTGCTCTCGCTTCGTGGAGATGCCAATCGCTCTGAGGAGCGCAAGGCGGCAGTCGCCGACATCGCATCGTCGACGGAGTGAGGACCCGCTAACCTCGCAACCTCATCATCGACCGACCGGGAGTCGTCGTGCGCTGGTCCCAAGCCTTCATACCCACGCTTCGCGAGGACCCGACCGATGCCGAGGCGGTCAGCCACAAGCTGCTCGTCCGTGGCGGCTACATCCGACAGCTCATGTCGGGCGTCTACTCCATGCTCCCGCTCGGTCAGCGCGTCAGGGAGAAGGTGATGGCGATCATCCGCGAGGAGATGAACGCCATCGGTGGGCAGGAGTTCCTCCTCCCACAGCTCCATCCGCGCGAGATATGGGACCGCACGGGCCGGATCGAGACGATGGCGGACATCCTCATGACCTTCGACGACAACAAGGGCTCACCCATCGTCCTCGGCCCGACGCACGAGGAGATCTTCGCCACGGTGTCCACGGAGCTCGACTCGTATCGGCAACTGCCCCAACTGTGGTACCACATCCAGACGAAGTTCCGTGACGAGCCGAGGCCCAAGAGCGGGCTCTTGCGGGTCAGGGAGTTCACGATGAAGGATTCGTACTCGTTCGACATCGACGAGGCAGGCCTTGACGTGCAGTTCGACCGGCACTTCGATGCGTACGTGCGCATCTTCAGGCGTTTGGGCATGGACGCAGTCGCCGTGCGGGCCTCATCCGGTGCGATGGGCGGGAAGGAGTCGGTCGAGTTCATGGTGGCGAGTGGGGTCGGCGAGGATTTCGTCGCGCACTGCTCGGCGTGCGGGTACGCGGCAAACGTCGAGACAGCGACCTCCGCGATCGATCCCGTAGAGGATCCGTCAGGGGACGAGCCTCCTGAGCGGTTCCCGACGCCCGGGGTTCGGACGATCGCCGACCTCGAGGTGTTCGACGGCGGCGCCGCCGCCGAGCGCCAGATCAAGACGCTGGTGTACATGCTCGACGCCACACCCGTGCTCGTGCTCATGCGGGGGGACCACGCGCTCCAGGAGCAGAAGCTCGCCGACCAGACCCGCTCGATCGACGTGCGTCCGGCTCGTGCCGACGAGATCATGGCGCTCCTCGGCGCAGACGCGGGGAGCCTCGGGGCAGTCGGCGTCGACGACCTCCGTGTGATCGCCGATCGAGCACTCGAGGGCAGGAGGTTCATGACCACAGGGGCCAACGAGAACGACGTCCACGTCAGGAACGTCGACGTGGCGCGCGACATCGCCGTCGAGGCGTTCTTGGACCTGAGGGCCGTCGCTGACGGCGATGCGTGCCCGGAATGCCTCACACCGATGTCGGTGTTCAAGGCGATCGAGGTCGGCCACATCTTCAAGCTCGGCACGTTCTACGCGGAACCGCTCGGGATGAAGGTTCCGGATGCCGAAGGGCGAATGGTTCCCGTCGTCATGGGTTCGTACGGGATCGGTGTCGAGCGGAACATGGCGGCCTCCATCGAGGTGAACCACGACGAGCGCGGCATCGTGTGGCCGATCGAGATCGCCCCGTTCAAGGTCGTGATCACGGTTCTGCGACCGGACGAGGAGCTGCCGGCGGCGACGTCGACGGCCCTGTACACGGAGCTGATCGCGTCCGGAATCGAGGTACTCCTGGACGATCGTGACGAGCGACCCGGGGTCAAGTTCAACGACGCCGAGTTGATCGGAATCCCGTTCCGGATCACCGTGGGTCCCCGCGGGCTGGAGCGGGGCGTCGTGGAGCTCGTTGAGCGTGCTTCGGGGGCCTCGCGTGAGGTCTCGGTCGATCGTGTGGTCGACGAGATTCGCTCCCTCGTCGGCTGAGCGCACCCGGTTCCTCCCGAAGCCGAGTCCCGAAGCAGCGGCAACTCGTCGAGCTGATATACTGCTTCCTGGACGAACCGAGATCTCTGCCGAGGTGGGCCGTGGCCCGCCTCTTTCTTTGAGCAGGTTTCTCGGGTGACACAAGAGGAGAACGTTGAGCGTCGTAGACCGCTTATGGGACCGCATCGGTCCGTACGTCGCTGCAGAGGATGTCGAACTCGACGATGTCGAGGTCCTCGGAGGCGGACAGATCGTCCGCGTCACGGTTGACGCGGACGAACCGCTCGGTGTCGACCGGATCGCGGAGCTTTCGCGTGGGATCAGCCGGATCATCGACGAGGAGGACCCGTTCCCGACGTCCTACACACTCGAGGTCTCCTCGCCAGGCCTCGAGCGCAGGCTCCGTCGACCCAGGCACTACGACAAGTCGATCGGCAGCCAGGTCAAGGTCAAGACGCTCGTTGCAGTCGACGGTGAGAAGAGCCACACCGGGTATCTCACGGCCGCCGACGATGAAACATTCACGATCGACGTCGATGGCACGGAACGGACCCTCGCATATGCACAGGTTGCGTCCGCTCGGACGGTGTTCGAGTGGGAAGCGTCGACACGCCCCGGCAAGAGCTCGTAGGGAGACACCATGGACTACAACCTGATGGATGCGCTGGAACTGCTCGAACGCGAGAAGGGCGTGCCGCGCGACACCATCCTCGAGGCGCTCGCGAACGTGCTGGTGTCGGCCTACAAGCGGACTCCCGGTGCGGCTGAGGAGGCGAGGGTCACGATCGACGCCGATACCGGCGAGATCAAGGTGTACGGCCAGGAACTCGACGAGGACGGCAACGTCACGGACGAGTGGGAGGACACGCCCGATGACTTCGGGCGGATCGCTGCGCAGACAGCGAAACAGGTCATCATCCAACGACTCCGCGACGCGAAGCGCGAGCAGGTATTCGACCTGTACGACGGTCGTGAAGGCGATCTGATCACCGGCATCATCCAGCAGTCCGATCACCGGTACTCGATCGTCGACCTCGGCGATGCGGAGGCGATCCTCCCCGGATCGGAGAAGATCCCGTATGAGCGCCTCGAGCGCGGCAACCGGGTCAAGGCATGGATCCTCGAGGTGCGAGGCGAGGGCAAGGGACCCCAGATCGTCCTGTCCCGCAGCCACCCTGAGTTCATCAGGGCGCTCTTCGAGCTCGAGGTTCCCGAGTTGGTCGACGGTGATATCGAGATCAAGGCCATTGCCAGGGAAGCAGGCCACCGCACGAAGATCGCGGTCATGTCACACGATCCGAACGTCGATCCCGTTGGGGCCTGCGTGGGCGCCCGCGGATCACGCGTCCGACAGGTCGTGAACGAGCTCAAGGGCGAGAAGGTCGACATCGTCGAATGGAACGACGATTCGCGGGCGTTCATCGCAGAGGCATTGAGCCCGGCCAGGGTCCAGGACGTCCAGATCGACGAGGACGAGGGCACGGCGACGGTGACGGTGCCCGACCACCAACTCTCCCTCGCCATCGGCAAGGAGGGGCAGAACGCGAGGCTCGCGGCGCGGCTGTCCGGATATCGCATCGACATCCGGTCCGAGTCCCAGGCCCTTGGCATCGAGGTTGACGATGACGACGCTGATGACGTCGAGTTCGAGACGGTCGAAGAGGGAGACGGGGCGGATCGCGCCGAGGTGTCCCCGGCGGTGGCCGACGAGGATGCATCGCTCGACGCTCCGGAGGACGATGCGACATCGGAGTCGGTGGACCCCGAGTCCGCGGGTTCCGAGTCCGCGGATCCCGAGTCCGGAGATCCGGAGTCCGCGAATCCCGAGGTCGAGAAGAGTTTGAGCCCGGTGGAGGGCGAGTCCGGCGACGACGCCGAACCCGTCGCATCGGACACCGAGGAGGCGCCCCCTGAGGATCAGTGATCGGGCGCCGTTGTTGGCACGGAGGTGAGCGTGGCGAAGGTACGCGTATACGAATTGGCACGAGATCTTGGTCAGGATTCCAAGGACGTGCTCGAGCGCGCCCTGGAGCTCGGCTTCGAGGTGAAGACCGCCTCCTCCGGACTCGACGAGGAGGCGGCAAACCTCGTTCGCACGTCGTTCGGTGCGGTTTCGGGGAAGGCCACGAAGTCGGAAGCGGCAACCGAACCGACCGCACCTCCTCCCACGGAGGTGGCAGCGGTCGCGGAGCCCGAATCAGGGCCGGCAATCGACCATGGCGCCGTCGATGGGGAAGCGGAGGCCGCCGGGCAGCACGACGAGCAGGACGAACAGGCTGAGAAGTCGGTGGACTCGGCACAGCCGGGAGACGACGACGAGGAGCGGGTTCTCCTCGTCGAGCCAGGCATCACCGTCCACGAACTCGCACGCATGATCAAGACCCGGACCGCCGAGATCGTCAAGACACTCATGTTCATGGGCGAGATGGTGCCAGGTGGCGGCGAGATCCCGGTCGGCGCGCTCGAACGCCTTGGACACGAGCTCGGATGGGAGTTCCTCGTCGCGGAGTCTGACATCGTCGAGGAGGACGAGGTTCGCCAGCGGCACCTCATCGCCTACGACGACGATCCGGACAGCCTCGTAGCGAGGCCTCCCGTCGTGACCGTCATGGGTCACGTCGACCACGGCAAGACCCAGCTGCTCGACACGATCCGCAGCTCGAACGTGGTCGAGGGTGAGGCAGGACGCATCACGCAGCACATCGGGGCGTACCAGGTAGCCCACGGGGGATCCCTCATCACCTTCATCGACACACCCGGTCACGAGGCATTCACCGCGCTCCGTGCTCGGGGCGCCGACGTCACCGACATCGCGATCATCGTCGTGGCCGCCGATGACTCCGTCATGCCCCAGACCGTGGAGGCGATCAACCACGCAAAGGCAGCGGACGTTCCGATCATCGTCGCAATCAACAAGATGGACCTCGAAGCGGCGGATCCGCACACCGTGCGCGCAGCCCTCACCCAGCACGGAATCGTCGTTGAGGATCTTGGAGGCGATGTCCCTGCGATCGAGATATCGGCCCTCAAGGGAACCAACATCGAGGACCTCCTCGAGATGATCACCCTCGTCGCGGAGGTCGAGGAGTTGACAGCCAACCCGAAGGCCCCGGCGATAGGAACGGTCATCGAGGCGCAGTTGGAGGTCGGTCGTGGACCAGTGGCGAGCCTCATCGTCCAGCGGGGCACGCTCAGGACGGGCGACGCCATCGTCGCAGGGCCCGTGGCCGGTCGGGTCCGTGCGATGTTCGATCACGCCGGCGGACAGATCAAGGAAGCGCCTCCGTCCACGCCCGTCGTCGTGATGGGTTGGGACGACATTCCCACGGCGGGTGACATGTTCGAGGTCGCGAAGGACGAACGAACCGCCAGGAAGATGGCCGAAGCCAAGGTCGATGAGATCCGCGCCCACGATCTCGTCGTCCCGAGTGCGACCGACCGCCTCGGCATGCTGATCGAACAGATCCGCACCCAGGACTACTCCGAGCTGCGCATCATCGTCAAGGCCGACGCCCACGGATCGCTCGAGGCGATCAAGGACTCCGTTGGAAAGATCAGCAGGGATGACGGCTACGTGTCGATCGTGCACTCGGGCGTGGGCGGCATCACGGCGAACGATGTCGCACTCGCCGAGGCATCCGGTGCCATCATCTACGGCTTCAACGCACGGCCCGATGCCTCTGCGCGGGCAGCTGCGAAGGAAACCGCGATCGACATCCGGACGTTCTCCATCATCTATGAACTCCTCGACGACGTGGAATCGCTCCTCGTCGGCGAGCTCAGCCCGGAAGAAGTCGAGAACTTCCTCGGCGTCGCCGAGGTGCGTCAGGTGTTCCGCGCGCCGAGGGTCGGTGCGGTGGCCGGCTCCTATGTGACGGAAGGATCCATCAACCGGAACGCTCGGGCTCGCCTGGTGCGCGACGGTGTCGTCGTCTACGACGGGAGGATCGTGTCGCTGCGGAGATTCAAGGATGACGTTCCGACCGTCGCAACAGGGTACGAGTGCGGTATCGGGCTCGCGAACTTCAGGGACATCAAGGAAGGCGACACGATCGAGTCGTACGAGGTTCGTGAGATCGCTCGCACCTGATCGTCAGGCACGGAGGGATCATGGCACGCCAGCAGAGCTCGAGGATGCGCAAGGTGAATGAGCTCGTGCGCGAGGTGGTCGCCGATGCGATCCAGGACCTGAAGGATCCCAGGGTGGGATTCCTCACTATCACGGGTGCCGAGACGAGCCCGGATCTTCGCCACGCGATCGTGTACTACTCGGTGCTCGGCACGGACGATGAGAAGGCTGAGGCTGCGGTGGCGCTCACGAAGGCGACGCCGAGGATCCAGGGCGCCCTCGGGGACCAGACACGGCTGAGGTACACACCGAAGCTCGAGTTCCGGGTGGACACGTCGATCGACCGCGGCCTGCGCATCAGCGAACTGCTCGCGGAGCTCGCCGAGGAATCGGCGGATGTGGCCACGGAGGACCGCGATGCATCCTGACGTCGACCGGGCGATCGATTCGGCGGCGACCCTCCTCGACACCAGCAACAGGATCGGTGTCGTCGGCCATGTCGGCCCTGACGGCGATGCGCTCGGATCGATGCTCGCCCTCTCGCTCTCCGCTGTGGCCACGGGGCGCTCCGCGTTCGCTTCGTTCGACGAGCCGTTCGTCGTCCCCGACGAGATGAGGTTCCTCGACACGACCACCCTGGTCGCGCCAGACGCCTTTCCAGCCGATCTCGATGTCGCCGTCGCCGTTGACACATCCGTGCGATCGCGTGTGGGTCGGCTTGCTGACAGGATGGAGTCGGCGTCCAAGCTGCTCGTGATCGATCACCATGTCTCGGATGGGGAGTGGGGAGACCTGATCGTCCTCGATTCGACAGCGGGGTCGACCGCCGAGCTCGTGTACGAGCTCCTGCTCCGTCTCGGGTGGCCGATATCGCCAGGCGTCGCAGCCGCGATCTACACCGGCATCGTCACGGACACGGGGCGGTTCCAGTATTCGTCGACGTCGCCGAGGACCCATGAGATCGCTGCACAGCTCCTGAGGGTGGGGGTCGAGCCAGACGTCATCGGCCAGCGACTGTTCGAGGAGGCACCGTTCGGATATTACGCGGTGGCGTCCCGGGTGCTCGATCGTGCCGTCCTCGATGTCGACCACCGGTTCGTCTGGTCCCTGATGACCACAGAGGACCTCGCCGTTGGGGGGCTCGGGTACCACCAGACCGATCCCTTGATCGACCTCGTCCGCATGGCACGTGAATCGGACGTCGCCTGTCTCTTGAAGGAACAGACCCCTGGTGTCTACAAGGGATCGCTACGGTCTCGGGGTCGTGTGGACGTTGCTGCGATCGCGAGGTCGTTCGGCGGCGGCGGACACCACAACGCATCGGGGTTCACATCGAGCGAACCGATCGAGGCGATCATCGAGCTCGTGGTGGCCCAGCTCCCGTGACCGGTCCGGTACCGCCGGGCTTCGTCCTCGTCGACAAGGAGCAGGGGTGGACGTCCCATGACGTCGTTGCACGGCTGAAGCGGCCGCTCGGGGGGAAGGTCGGCCACGCTGGAACCCTCGATCCGATGGCGACGGGGCTCCTCATCCTTGGGATCGGTCGTGCGACGAAGCTGCTGAGATTCGTCCAGGGCAACGAGAAGGAGTACATCGCCACGGCACAGTTCGGCGTCGCGACGGACTCCCTCGATGCCGACGGTGCGATCATCTCACGTGAGCCGATGAGCGTCGATGAGGACCAGATCGCCTCCGCCATGGAACGCTTCGTCGGCACCATCGTCCAGGTTCCTCCTATGGTCTCGGCCCGAAGGGTCGAAGGCCGGCGTCTCTACGAGCTGGCGAGGGAGGGAAAGGTCGTCGAGCGGGAGGCCCGACCGGTGACGATCCACCAGCTCGACCTCCTCGAGGTCGCACCGTGCGACTATCCCGAGATCACGTTCCGGGTGGTGTGCTCCACGGGAACGTATGTGCGAACCCTCGCCGACGACATCGCACGATCCTTGGGCGGACGAGCGCACCTCACCGCACTTCGCCGCACCCGCAATGGCACCATGCTCGTCGAGGATGCAGCACCGGTAGCCGACATCGTCGATGCGCTCGCCGAGAGTACGATCGACGCGATGTTCGACAGCCCGATGATCATCAGCCCTTGGGATGCCCTCGCGTTCATGCCGGATGTGATCGTCGACGACTCGGTCGCCTTCCGTGTCCGCAACGGTCGACCTGTCCCATTCGATGAGGACCGAATCGCCGAGGGCGCCATGGTCCGCATGGGGACCGGGGATGGAGACCTGATGGCCGTATACCGACGAGAAGGTGATTCCCTGGTGCCCGAGGTCGTGTTCTCGTGAGGGTCCTCACCGGGAGCCCCGAGACGTGGGACGCCTCGGGCACGGCCCATGCAGTGGCGATCGGTGTGTTCGACGGCGTCCATCGCGGTCATCGAGCGGTCTTCGACACCCTGGCCAGGGCGTCAGATGGGCTGCCGCTGGTCGCGATGACCTTCTCGGATCATCCGGACGCCGTTGTCGACGGTGGTCCGCCACCACCCGCACTCACGACGCTCGAACGCCGCATCGAACTGTTCGACGAAGCGGGTATCTCGATGGTTGCGATCATCGACTTCGACCACGACACGATGCAACTCTCCCCGGATCGCTTCGTGCAGCGGTACCTCGTCAGCGGTCTGCGTGCGGGCGTCGTTGCAGTCGGCGACGGATTCCGGTTCGGTCACGGAGCGCGAGGGACTGTCGACACGTTGAGGTTGCTCGGACTCGACCACGGATTCACGATCCTCGCAACGCCCATCGTGACCATCCACGGCACCGAGGTCCGGTCATCGACGATTCGCGCTGCTATCGCGTCGGGAGGAGTCGAACTCGCTGCCAGGATGCTCGGCCGTCCGTTTGAGATCGACGGCGAAGTCGTTGCCGGCGACGCTCGGGGAAGAACCATTGGATTCCCGACAGCGAATGTCTCCATGCCGCCCGGTTTCGTTCGCCCAGCGGGTGGCGTGTACGCCGTGCGATGCACGGTCGACGATGTCACCTTCGATGGCGTGTGCAACGTCGGGACGAGCCCCACCTTCGGAGGGGGGTCCGAGAAGATCGAGGTGCACCTGCTCGACGTCGACATGGACCTCTACGGGAGAACCGTTCGCGTCGCATTCATCGACAGGATCCGCAATGAGCAGCGATTCGCGACGATCGACGCCCTCGTCGCCCAGATCTCGAGCGACGTGGAACGAGCCAGGGTGACCCTCGAGCCGTGACACCGGGATGCGGGTCGTACCTCGGCAGCCCAGATGTGGCTACGACCGGGACCACCCTTGCCGAGGCCGACGAAACCTGACAGAGTCGACCGTGCCGCACTTCCCGAAGGGAAGTCGCCATGGTCGCCGGTCTCGTCCTCGCACTCGTGATGAGTGCACCGATCTCCGCAGACGCAGAGGACCTTGCTCCGGGCGATGCGCTCGGACTGTCCGTCCGGGAGGTCGTCCCGTCACCTGTGGCCCTTCCCGGCGCATCGCCGCCATCGTTCCCGCCGGTTCTTCCGTTGGGCACCGCTGGTGGGCTCACGGTTGCGGCACTTGGCCTCACCGTGGCGCGTCGAAGGAGGGAGCGGGAGGCGATGTTCGTGCTCGTCCACGGGCATGGCGGCTCCGCATCGGACTTCGATGGCCTCATGCACGCGATGGGGGTACCCCCTGAACGCACCGTGGCATTCGACTATCGGTCGGCACACCCTGCATCGAGCTCGACGGCGGCGTCCCGCGTGGCACCGACGGACGAAGCGGCCGCCGAGCTCGACGAGCTGATTCGAAGAGTCGCTCGTGACCACGGGACGGTGTACTCGATCCATCACTCGAGAGGTGGAGCGGTCGGCGTCGAGATGATCGCCGCGATCGACGCCGGTGACCGTCCTCCGATCGAGGGGTACCGGGGAGCGGCCCTGCTCGACCCTGCGATCGGGTCAGGCGACCTCGGTCGACTCCAGCGCCTCGGAGGATGGTTCGGTCCGATCCCCGACAACGGGGGATTCGACCCCCGACGCTGCGACGCGACAGGATGCAGGGACATACGCGCGAACCTCGGCACCGCCGCAGGTGTCGAGGTCATCGCCATTCGGAACCCCGACGCCATGATCACGAACTTCCTCGACGATCCACCCGGTCTGCGGACATACGATCTGATCGACGACGGCAAGCCGATCGCCGTGGCCCACTGGTGGAACCCGCTTGGGATCCTCCGGAGGGTCTTCGAGGCACACGGGAGCGTCCTCAGCCACTGGGCAGTCGCGGACTGCATCTCCGCCGAAGTCGCCGCAGCGGCGTCGTGTTCGTGGAAGGGACATCGGCGATTGCCGCGCATCTGGTGGGGGAGGGGTATCGGCGCACGTCGGTCAGCCCTGAGGATCTAGGCGTACCCATGCCATCGGCGATGTGGGACCCATCGTCTGGGACGGATCTATGGTTCCGCCGATGGAAGTGCAACGCCACGCAGGGGAGTCGCCGTACGAGGAGCTCTACGGATTCTCCCGTGCCCTGCGGGTGGACGATCGGATCATCGTCTCGGGGACCGCTCCCGTTCCCGCACCGGGGTCAGAGCTCGCGCTGACGGCGAGCGCACAGATGGAGCGATGCGTCGAGATCGCCAGGGAGGCGATCGAGTCACTGGGTGGAACGATGGGCGATGTCGTGCGGACACGGATGTTCATCGTCGACGCGGAGGACGCCGACGCGGTGGGGCGTGTTCACGCCCTTGCCTTCGGTGAAGCTGCGCCGGCCGCGACCATGGTCGTCGTCGCCGGTCTCCTCGACTCGCGGTGGCGCGTGGAGATCGAGGTCGAGGCCATCGTCTGACGATCGACTTGGGTCGCACTGCGCAATGTGTGGACGCTGCCCGTTTGGGAGCGCACTGACCGAATTCGGGCGCGCACTACCCACACATCTCTGGTAGCCTGCCCGTGGGCGTTCGCCCGATCACGTACTCGCGTAGGAAAGTACCTCGTGAACGACACTCAATCTGTTGTAGACGAATACGGCACGCATGCCACGGACACGGGCTCGCCCGAGGTCCAGGTCGCGTTGCTCACCGAGCGGATCAACCACCTCACCGAGCACCTGAAGATCCACAAGAAGGATCATCACAGCCGGCGAGGACTGCTCATGATGGTCGGGAAGCGTCGACGACTGCTGCGGTACCTCCAGGAACAAGACGTGGAGCGCTACCGAGCCCTGATTGCGAAACTGGGTCTGCGTCGATAGCACCAGATACGAAGGCGGCATCCGTGCCGCCTTCCGTCTTATCTGCACGACGCGCCGGTGACGTACAACCGGAGGATGACTTCCAGTTGTCAGTGGCCATGATTCGGCCCCCACACCTCGAATCATGACCACTGCCAATTGGATCTCCTCCCCAATACGAAGGAGAAACGAGTGGTAGAAACCACCGTCCGCGGGCGTGTCGGCGAGGTAGAGATCTCGCTGAGCACAGGAAAGCTCGCACAACTGTCCGATGGCGCCGTAACGGTTCGCGTCGGAGACACCACGGTCCTCGTGACCGCAACCGCAAGCCGCAAACTCCGGGAGGGAGTCGACTTCTTCCCCCTCACGGTCGACGTCGAGGAGCGCACGTACGCCGTGGGAAGGATCCCCGGCTCGTTCTTCCGTCGTGAAGGACGTGCGACCGAGATGGCGACGCTCACCGCTCGCCTCATCGACAGGCCCTTGCGACCGAACTTCAAGGACGGCTACCGCAACGACACCCATGTCGTTGCCACCGTCTTGTCGGCCGACCTCCAGAACCCCCACGACATCGTCGCCCTCAACGGTGCATCCGCTGCGCTGACCGTGAGCCCGATTCCGTTCGAGGGTCCCATCGGCTCGGTGCGTCTCGCCCTCGTCGATGGCGACTGGATTCCGTTTCCCACCTACGAGCAGGGCACTGATGCAGTGTTCGAGATCGTCGTGGCGGGAAAGCGCAACAGTGACGGAGGCATCGACATCGCGATGGTCGAGGCAGGTGCGTCAGAGGACAGCTACCGCCTCGTCCAGGCAGGTGCGAAGGCGTCAGACGAGGCAACGGTCGCCGAGGGCCTCGAAATCGCCAAGCAGTACATCGCCACGATGATCGATCTCCAGCTCGAGCTTCGGGACAAGCACGGTGCACCCGAGCCCGTCGAGTGGGAGCTCATCCATGACTACACGGATGAGATCTACGGCAGGGTCGCCGAGATCGCCCGTCCGAAGCTCGTGGAGCTCGCAACGATCGTCATGAAGCACGAGCGCCAGGATGCTGAGCGTGCAATCCGCGACGAGACGATCGCTGCTCTTGGCATAGCTGAGGATGACAACGACACGCTCGCTCAGGTGAAGGCCGCCTTCTCGAAGATCCACAAGGACGTCATGCGTTCCAGGGTCGTCAACGACGGCGTGCGCATCGACGGTCGTGGACTCACCGACGTCCGCCAGATCAGCGTCGACGTCGGCGTCGTGCCCGGTGCGCACGGTTCGGCGCTGTTCCAGCGCGGTGAGACCCAGGTGCTCAACGTTGCGACCCTCGGGATGCTGAAGATGGAGCAGATGCTCGACACGATCTCGCCTGAGGACTCGAAGCGATACATGCACCACTACAACATGCCTCCCTATGCGACGGGTGAGGCAGGGTTCATGCGGGGACCGAAGCGTCGTGAGATCGGCCACGGAGCCCTCGCCGAAAAGGCAGTGCTCCCCGTGATCCCGCCGGCCGAGGACTTCCCGTACGCCTATCGCCTCGTCTCGGAGGTGCTGATGTCGAACGGCTCTTCGTCGATGGCATCGGTGTGTGGGTCGTCCTTGTCACTGATGGATGCAGGCGTACCGATCCACGCACCTGTGGCGGGCATCGCCATGGGCCTCATCCACCACGATGGCAAGTTCGTCACCCTCACGGACATCCTGGGCGTTGAGGACCACCTCGGCGACATGGACTTCAAGGTCGCGGGAACGTGTGACATGATCACCGCGGTCCAGCTCGACACGAAGATCGAAGGCCTTCCTGCCGAGGTCCTGATCGCAGCAATGGGCCAGGCCTACGACGCGAGGATGTTCATCCTCGACGCCATGGCGGCAACGCTCGCCGAGCCACGGGCCGAACTTGCACCGACGGCGCCGAAGATCGAGGCGATCATGGTCCCGAAGGACAAGATCGGTGAGGTCATCGGGCCGAAGGGCAAGACCATCCGTGAGCTCGAGGAGGAGACCGGTGCCTCGATCGAGATCGACGATGACGGGACGGTGCGCGTCGGTGCACCGGACACGACGTCGCTGAACCTGGCGAAGGAGCGCATCCTCGCAATCGGCTTCCCGCCTGAGGTCAAGGTCGGTCAGGTGTACGACGGCGAGGTGGTGAACATCACCAAGTTCGGCGCCTTCGTCAACATCCTCCCTGGACGCGACGGACTGCTGCACATCTCCAAGATCGGAGGCGGCAAGCGCATCGACAAGGTCGAGGACGTGCTTGCACTCGGCGACAGCGTCAAGGTGATCGTGCGAGAGATCGACGATCGCGGCAAGGTCAGCCTCGACATGGACGGTGCGGCATCCCCTGACGGTGGCGAGTCCGCCTCGGAGGCTCCCCGCGCCGAACGTGACGACAGCGACAGCCGGGGCAACGGCGATGGCGGGGACAGGAACCGCAACCGTGATCGCGGAGGCGATCGCAACCGCGACCGAGGTGACAGGAACCGCGACCGACGGCCTGAGCCGGTGACCGCGGACAAGCCCGGTCGCAAGGTCGTGTCGTTCGAGGACGACTTCGAGTCGGGCCTCTAGGAGAGCCTGCGCTCATCGAGCGACGAACATGTGTTGGGCCCGGGTGAATCTCGGGCCCAACCTGTTTCTCGGGCTGTTTGTTTCCCGGGCTGCTCTCCGGTCGTGCGGCTCGGCTTCCGGTCCCGTTGCTCGGGGCTAGTGGCCGTTCCCCCTCGTTGCGGTCGTCGTGGGCCGTGATGCCTGCCAGTACGACTCCATGCGTTCGACGAAGGCCTTCGTCCGTTCGTCGTAGATCGTCGTGCCGAGGGTGAGGGCCTCGTGGCGAAGGTGTGGGGTGTGGTGGTCGATGAGGGCGACCAGTGTCGAACGTTCCCTGGGGTCGGGGCAGGCATCGGGTTGGTCGATGATCACAGAACGTAGGACCGAGAAGTCGTGCTCGGTCCCGAGTGTCTCGCCGAGTGTCGCCAATCGAGCGCCGTACGCGCCGAGGAGGTCCGGCCACAGCGGGGACAGGGTCTCGACCTGATACTGCAGGTATTTGACCCGCTTTCGCCACTCGTGGAGGGTCTCTGGGTCGGGCGTGCGCGTCGCCCGCTCGAATCCGTGTCGGCCCCTGGCATGGACGCGCCGGAGGCCGCCGCGTATCGCTCGGAAGTCGTCCCTGATCTTCGGACCGGCGCCCTGCATTCCTGGCCCACCGCGGGCGGAGAACCGAGCCCTCGCAGCGTTGAGCGTGGTCGCGAGGTCGGTCATGAGCTGGCGGTCATCGACGACGGTCGTCCTCAGCCGTCGGTGCTCGAGCCGCAGATGTGAGCGTGTCGAGGCGAACGCATGTGACGAGACGGACGGTCCGAAGATCTCCCTGATCGATGCGAGTGTGCGGAGGAGGACGTCGGAGTCCCTGACGGGCGCCAGGTGCCGTGACACGTCGCGTAGGACGACGTTCTCGTTCCTGTAGACGTCGTACCCGATCTCGTCGCGTACGAGGCGCAGCAGGGCCCTGGTGCGTTTCATCGCCTTCCTCGCCTCGTGGATCCCGCGGTCGATGTCGTCGGGATGGAGGAGGGCAGGGATCATGATGTCGAACTGATCGAGGGTGATCCTGTGCAGGGCGTCACCCAGGCTCTCGTGGACACCGATGGTCACGTCCGCGTCTCGCGGATGCGTGGGGACCGTGTCGATCCTGACGGGGACGAGGTGCGGTTGGTTGTGCGTGGTCATGCTGACCGTGCCCAGTTGTGGTCGCGCGAGCGGCTCGAAGGAGGGGCTACTCGAGAACGAATGTGAGCTTCATGTCGACTCGGAAGTGGCTGATCGTCCCGTCGTCTGCGAGTTCCACCTTCTGCTCGGAGATCCAAGCGCCCTTGATGCCATCGATGGATTGCTGCGCCTTTGCGATGCCCTTGCGTATCGCATCCTCGAACGATCCGGGGGAGGTGGATGTGATCTCGATCACCTTCGCAACTGACACCTGGGCACTCCTTTCGTCGGATGATCTCGTGACTCAGCGTACACGGGGCCGTTCGCCTCTGGCGACGGGGAGGCCTTTGGTATGTGTTCGATTTCCTCTAGCTACTTTCCTCTGGCAATCGAACACATGTTCGATTAGCATGGCGGTCCAGCGGATCGACCCGCTGGATGAGGACGGAAGGACATCGGTGTGGTCGTATCCCTGCAGCGGGTGATTGTCGACGATGCGGTGATCGGCCGACCGTTGGATGCCGGTGCACTCACCCTCGAGGCAGGTCAGGTCGCCGGCCTCTCGGGACTTCCCGGAAGTGGGCTCACCAGGATCGGGCTTTCCCTGCTCGCCAGACACGCACCGGGAGGCAGCCTCGCATATCTCGATGTCCGAGGATGGATGAACCCGGCAGCCGCATGGGATGTCGGAATCGAGGCGGATCGCCTGGTCGTGGTCCGATGTGAGGATCCGGTGGTGTGGGGCAGGGTCGTCGCAGCCCTGGTGTCGGGGGTTCGAGGTGTCTATGCCGAGGTGCCGGTCAACGTCAGGGGTCCTGTGATTCGGACGCTCGCGGCAAAGGCGAGGACACATCGGACGGCGCTCGTTCTCAGACCCATCGAGGGCTCGCTTCCCCTCGGGCTCGCCCATCTCAGCCTCATCGCCCGTGGGACCGTCTGGACAGGAACGGACTCGGGGTACGGACACCTTCGTACCAGGAGGTCCCGTTTCGAGGTCTCCGGCAAGGCGGTCGGTGGAATGCAACGAATGATCGAGATCGAGGACGATGGAACGAACGATCTGCGTGTGGTATCCCGCGTGGGCACTCAGGCGGCCAGACGCCTCGCCTGAGGTACCTGTCCAAGTGGTCGGGGAGAAGGGCCTCGTCATCGCGAGGAACGACCTCGCGGCCGGAGCCGGTGTCATCATCGGCATGACCCGCCGAGCCGCCGAGGCGCTGTGCCCCGCCGTGGTGACCCTTCGCCAGGACAGGACGGCCGAGATGGGCCGTTTCGATCCTGTGGTCGAGCTGATCGAGGCGCTCGTACCCAGGGTCGAGATCGTCGAGCCCGGCACGGCCTTCATTCCCACGAGCGGTGCGGTCACCTACTACGGCGGTGAGCATGCCCTCATCGAGCGTTTGGACAAGGAGCTCGCCGCCTTCGGGTCAGGGCACCGTATCGGTGTCGCATTCGGGCCATTCGCCGCCCAGCAGGCTGCGATACGGACGACGGAGGCCGAGTCGGTGAGGATCGTCGAGGATGATGCCGAGTTCCTGACGGGGCTCGATGTCGGGAGCCTCGGGGATGAGGATCTCGCTGCCACGTTTCGATGGCTCGGCATCACGACCCTCGGTGAGGTCGCCGACCTCCCTCGAGACGCCGTGGCATCCAGGTTCGGGCGTACGGGGATCGAGGCCCACCGCATCGCCCTTGGGATCGACCGGTCGCTCGACCCCCGCACCGTCCCTTCGGACCCGTCTGTGGCGATGGAGTTCGATCCTCCCATCGTGGACACGGAACAGGCGGCCTTCGCCGCCAGGGAGCTCGCCCAGAGGCTCATCGGGGGTCTCGCCTCCCACGGTGTCGCTCCCCACCGTGTCGTCGTGGTTGCCAGGGCGGCAGACGGAACCGAGCGATCGAGAACCTGGCGCAGCGCCGATCCATTCTCGGATCGATCGCTTGCCGAGCGGATCAGATGGCAGCTGCGATCGTGGATCGAAGGTGTTTCGGCAGGTATCCGGGGTGGCCTCGTATCGCTCGTCCTGGAACCGACCGACCTGTCGGGAGCCGGCCGTCAGATGGGTCTCCAGGAGGATGCCTTGAGTTTCGAGGAGACACAACGTGCCCTCATGGAGGTCCAGGCGATCGCTGGATCGGACAGCCTGCTCATCGCACACCCCCAGGGAGGGCGTGATCCCGGTGATCGGATCGTATGGACCAGGTGGGGAGAGGGCCATGGGGTACCCGATCGGGACCCTTCGGCACCATGGCCCGGCCAGATTCCGAGTCCTGTGCCCGCCCTGGTACCTCCCCGCGCCGTCCCGTTCCAGGTCAGCTTCGTAGACGGAATCCCCGAGCAGGTACGGCTGCGCTCCCGATGGGAACCCGTCCTGTCGTGGGCGGGACCCTGGCGCAACGTCGGGCGGTGGTGGGACGGGCAGACCTCAGCCGATCGCTACCAGATCGTCACCTCGGTCGGTGCGTACCTGTGTGAGGTGCGAGACGGTACGACCTATCTGCTCGGCGTCTACGACTGATGCCGTGGTCACTGTGTGTGGCGGGCCGCTGTTCTCATGGCCTCGTAGTGCTCGGTGATCGACCGTTCGACGCGAGCGGCGAGGGATCCGAGGTCGTCGCGATTGGTCATCGCCGAGGTCTCGATTGGCTCGAGCATCCGAAGGTACACGGTGCCTGGTCGGTAGACCTTCGAACCAGGACGCGAGATGCGGTCCGTTCCCTCGATGACCACCGGCAGCAGCGGAAGGCCGGTGTCGATGGCGATGCGGAATGCGCCCTTCTTGAACGGGAGCAGGTTCCCGTCGCGGCTCCTCGTTCCTTCAGGGAAGACCAGCAACGAATGTCCACGCTCCGCGGCGACGCGCACCCCCTCGTTGATCGCCTGTCTCGACGAGCCCCCTGCCTGGCGATCGACCTCGATGATCCCGATCGTCCGCATCGCCCGACCGATGAGCGGCAGGCGGAAGAGCTCCTTCTTGGACAGGTAACGGCCCGAGATCGGCAGCTCCTCGAGCAGGAGGGGAATGTCGAAGAGCGAGAGGTGATTCGCAGCGACGACATAGCGTCGCGACAGATCGACGTTCTCCTTTCCCTCTGCGACGACCGTCACCGGGGGGATCCGGAGGAACATGCGTGCCCAGTGATCGACGATCCGATCGTGGATCGACGCAGTGGGGGAGAACACACCGATCACGAGGATGATGAGGGCAAGGGCCATCGTGTAGAGGAACGCCAACGGAACCAGGACGAACGTGCGCACGGCAGCGACGGACTCGCGAAGCATGGCGGTAGCGTAGACGGGATGACAGGGGAGAGCCTATGAGGACGGTGCCGGTCGATGCAGCACGCCGCATCGCGCTCGCGGCGCAGGGTTTCGGCGGGAGTGGGAGGCCCGGGGGTCGCGTGGACGTTCGACACTTCCGGAGGGTCATGAGGACCCTGGGTCTGGTCCAGCTCGATTCGGTGAACGTGTGCGTCCGGACGCACTACATGCCGTTCTACTCGCGCCTCGGACCATACGACCTCGCAGCCCTCGACACATGGCTCAACGGGAGCGGGGAGCACTTCGAGTACTGGGCCCACGAGGCAGCCGTCCTACCGGTCGACCGGCATCCGCTGTGGCGGTGGAAGATGGCCACCATCAAACCATGGAGTCGGGCTGTTGCGTTCATGGCCGAGCATCCGGGGATCATCGAGAGCGTCCTCCAGCAAGTGCGCGACTCCGGGCCGCTGACTGTCAGTGATCTCGACGGGCCCAGCCACAAGAGCACGCCGTGGTGGGGATACGGACCGGCGAAGGTCGCCCTCGAGCACCTGTTCGACCGGGGGGAGGTCACAGCCCTGAGGACGGGCAACTTCATGCGCCTGTACGACATTCCCGAGCGCATGCTGCCGACTCCCGTGCTCGAGATGCCGACACCATCGAGAGATGAGGCCTACCGGACGCTGCTGCGTGAGGCCGTTCGGCATCACGGCATCGGAACCGCCGGCGACATCGCCGACTATTACCGGCTCCACCTACCCACCGCACGCCCGATCCTCGCAGGATTGGCGGAAGCAGGCGAGGTCGGTGAGGTCCACGTACCCGGTTGGAAGGGACCCGTGTACCTGGATCCCGATGCAACAAGGCCGCGATCCATATCGTCATCGAGCCTCCTCAGTCCCTTCGACCCTGTTGTGTGGTGCCGGCCCCGTGCTGAGCGGCTCTTCGGCTTCCGGTACCGCATCGAGATCTACGTCCCTGAGAAGGACCGGATCCACGGGTACTACGTGCTCCCGTTCCTCCTCGACGGGGAGCTCGTGGCTCGTGTCGATCTCAAGGCCGACAGGGGATCCGGGACGCTCCTCGTCCGGTCAGCGTTTGCGGAGGAGGGGGTTGACCGGAGTGCCGTCGCTGCCTCACTGGCATTGGAGCTCGAGCTGTTCGCCGCATGGTTGGGCCTCACGGGGATCAGCGTGGAGCAGAAGGGCGACATGGCGCCGACCCTGTCGAAGCTGCTCTGACGTCAGCCGAGGTCGAGTCCCAGGACGTCGTACCCATCAGGTACGACGACCTCGTATGAGGCGCTGCGGCTCCAATCGACGAACACGACGCGTCTTCCCTGTCCGATGAGGAGGAAGTAGGCGCCGTCGTCGGTGAACCCGACAGGTTCGTACCGTTGGGCGATCGTCACAACCCTCACCGCAGACATCGATCCGCCCGTCACCGTGAGGGAATACGAGCCGTCTGTCCGCTCCGCGAGCCGTCCGATGAGGTCAGCGCTGTCGGACGTCGTGACGAACACCAGCGATCCGTTCGGCTGGCCATCGACGGCTGCCAACGGCACCCCTGTCGCGCGATCCACGGTGACCCACCCAGACCCCTCGTCGAGGACGGCGACGATCGATGCGGTACCCGTGGATGCCGATCCGGGAACCGTCCACAGGACAGCGCCGTCGGGGCCGAGGGCTGACGTGGATTGATCGTTGATGAACTGTCCGACGACGAAGCCGAGCGCATCCCACTGGACGAGGCGGACGGGTTCGGGCAGGACGAATGCGGACTCCTCGTCCTTGATCGTCATGGTCAGGGGATCGACCGTTCCCGTGCGGATCGCGTAGCCGTCTGCGACCGGAGCGATCCACGACAGTCGTCCGACCTCGGACGCATGCCACGTGAATCCGAGGATTCCTCCCAGAACCGGCTGGGTCCCCACGTCGCTCGACGAACCCACGTACACGTCGCAGGTCCGGTGTCCGCACGCTTCAACGGCCACGAAGCGTCCGGAGCGATCGAACTCGGCACGCGAAAGTCGTGACGTCTGTGTGGATTCGACCAGGAGTGGCACGGCCTTGGGCTCGCGGAAGGATGGGTCCCACAGCAGTGCCCACAGCGTGTCGTCGCGTTCGGCGATCAGCGTCAGACGCACAGAGACGCCGGGCAGGATCTCGTCGAGCTGTCGCAGAGCGGGTGGGACGGTCGTGGTCGGGGCATCCGTGTCGTTCTCCGGTGACTGCAGAGCATCGAAACCCGTCGGCGGGGCGTCCTCGTATCTGAGGGCTCCAAAGGCTCCGACGGAAGCCGTGACGATCACGATCGCACCGATGGCGGCAGCGAACGGGAGCCAGCGCCGAGGAGCCCGCGCCGTGGGTGTCTGTCCCCTTCCGACGGTGCCTCCGACGCCATCCTCGTCGCGGAACGGTTCGTCGATCGGGATCGGGCGGACTCGCTGCTCCTCGTCCCATGCCTCCATGACGTGATGGTATGCACCTGAACCGGTCATTGCATCTGTTGGGCATGCTCCGGCTCCAAGTCCGGTAGGGTTGCTCGCCATGGTCACCGGACCCGAAAGCCACATCGCGAAGCCGGATGCGGGATCGGGGAAGGCTGCGTGGCGATCCTGGGCGAGGACCGTCCCACGCGCACACCTCAGCCCTGGGGTGGTCGAGCACCTTGCCGCGTGGCCACCCATTCACGGTGCGGTTCTGACCTACCTGGCAATGCCGCACGAGGTGGACGTGGCGCAGGCCACGGCAGGGGAGCGGTGCCGTGTCCTCATCCCCAGGACGGAATCCGACGGCGGCCTCACGGTCCACGACATGGATCCCGGCTCACTGGTCACGCATCGGTTTGGATTTCGGGAGCCCGCGCGACGGTCCGTTCCGGTCCACCTCGACGACGTCGATGTCGTCCTCGTCCCTGGACTGGCCTTCGATCGTGCGGGGTACAGGATCGGGCATGGCGCTGGGATGTACGATCGCCTGCTCGATCGTCTCGCACTCGGTGTCGTGCGCGTCGGCATCGCGATCGATGAGGCATTCGTGGACGCAGTTCCGTTCGAGTCGCACGATCGGTCGGTCGACTGGGTCGCAACCGAGTCAGGGATCCATCGTGTGGGCGCAGCCCTCGGGCCCAGCAGCGAATCGGTCGTGCGTGCTGGCATCGACCGCGGCCTTGCGGCCGCGATGGTCCACTTTCCGGCAGGCACCAAGACGTCACGCGATGCGGCCGCAGCTGTGGGCTGCGACCTCGGGGCGATCGCCAAATCGCTCGTCTTCCTCGTGGATGATCGCCCGGTCACCGTGATCTGCTCAGGCGATCACAGGGTCGACGAGGCAAAGCTCGCAAGGGCCCTCGGTGGGACCGTTGCCCGGCCCGCACCCCTCGAGACAGTACGTGAGGTGACGGGGTTCGTCGCTGGCGGGACACCGGCGTTCGGCTACGCCCACCCGCTCGAGGTTGTCGCAGACCCGAGCATCGGACGCTACCGTTGGGTTTGGTCGGCCGGTGGAACACCCGATACGGTGTATGCCGTCGCGCTCGACCGTCTCGTCGCCGCCAGTGGAGCGCGATGGGTCGACGTAGCTGAACGAGCCGACGTGGCTGTACGGGGGTGAACGTGGCCGACTGGAATGGCAGTACTGCTCTGATCGTCGTGGACGTCCAGAAGGGCTTCGACGATGGCGCCTTCTGGGGTCCGCGGAACAATCCCGACTGCGAGATGAACGTCTTCAACCTCATCAAGGCGTGGCGTGACCAGGATTGGCCCGTCGTATTCGTCAAGCACAATTCGAGGCAGCCATCCTCACCGCTCGCCCCCGGGGGGAAGGGCAACGAGTTCAAGGACGTCATCACGGGCACGCCGGACCTCCTCGTGACCAAGAGCGTCCACTCGGCGTTCTACGGCGACCCGGACCTCGACGCGTGGCTGAAACAGCACGGGATCGCAGGTGTCGCCATTTGCGGAATCCAGACGAACATGTGCTGTGAGACGACCGCCCGAATGGCCTCGGACCTCGGGTACGACATGTTGTTCGTCGAGGATGCGACCCATACCTTCGATATCGTCACGCCGACGAAGAAGGTATATCGGGCCCGTGAGATCGCCCGCTACACGGCGCTCACGATCGCTGCCTCATTCGGGCGCGTCGTGAGGACCTCGGACCTCATCGACTAGCGGTATCACACGGGACGCGTCGATTCCGATCCGAGTCGGCTGACCCACGGGCACGGCGGTGTCGGTCACTGCGTGGAGCGTTCCTCCGATGGTTGTTACGGTCACCCGGTACCGCCCGTCACGGAACAGACACGCCGAGACGGTAGCGTCGACGCCCCAATCGGGATCGACGGTCACGGCGTTCTCAGGGACGACGACGAGACCCTCTGATCCCACGACGCATGCGTCCACGATGTTGCGATGCCCGATGAACCTCGCGACGAACTCCGTTCCGGGGTCCTGCCAGATCACCTCGGGTGTGTCGGTGCGGATCACCCTTCCCTCGTTGATGATGGCGAGCCGATCGGCGAACCCCTCGGCCTCCAGCCGATCGTGCGTCACATACACCGAGGTGATGCCGAGCGTCGCCGTGATCTCGCGCATCTCGACGAGGAGGTCGTCCTTCAGCGCCTGGTCGAGCGATCCGAGCGGTTCGTCGAAGAGCACGACAGCGGGCTCGGGCGCGAGGGTGCGGGCGAGGGCAACGCGTTGCTGCTCACCGCCGGAGAGTGATTCGATGCCGCGGGGCGCGTAGCCTGCCAACCCGACAGTGGCGAGGAGCTCACTCGACTGTTCGGTCCTCGTCGTGGCATCGACGCCGCCCATGCGGAGGCCATAGGCCACGTTCTCGCCGACGCTCAGGTGCGGGAACAGGGCATAGTCCTGGAACATCAGGCCGACATTGCGCCTATGCGGGGGCAGGTCCGTCACGTCGACGCCGCGGATCGTCACGGTTCCTGTGTGCTGCGGGACGAGGCCGGCGATGACGCGCAGGATCGTCGACTTGCCGGCTCCCGAGGGTCCCATGATGGCGAACCGTTCGGCGTCGCCGACGTCGAGGTCGATGTCATCGAGGATCCTGGTCCCGCCGATGGATACGCCGACCGACCGCATGACAATGCTCATCGCCTGGATCTCCCACGCCTGTCGCCGAGTTCGATCACGAGGATCGCCGCGGCGGTGACGACCATGAGGAGCACGCTCATGGCGAGCGCCGCCCCGAACGGCACGTCGCCTGGGCGACCGAGGTACCGATAGATCGCGATCGGGATGGTCGGTGTGGCCGGTCGAGCGATGAAGGATGTCGCTCCGAACTCGCCCATCGAGATAGCGAACGCGAACGCCGCACCGACGAGGAGCGCGCGCCTGATGATCCGAAGGTCGATGGTGAGGAAGACCCGCAGGGGGGATGCCCCCAGGGTCGCCGCCGCGTCTCGAAGGTTCTGGCCGATGCTCGCCAACGAGGGTGCAGCCGAACGGACGACGAATGGTATGCCCACGAGCGCATGCGCGATCGGGATCAGCATCACCGACGACCTGATGTCGACGGGTTTGTCGAGCGCAACGAGGAATCCGAAGCCGATCGTCACGGCCGACGTCCCGAGGGGAAGCATCACGAACACGTCGAAGGCGCGCGCAGTCCGACGCGAGGCGTAGGTCAGGCTTGCGGTCGCGAGGATCCCGATGCCCGCCGCGATGATGAGGGCGGCGACGGCGAACGCGAGCGAGTTGAGGATCGCCTCACTCGGATTCACGAAGGAGGCGCTGGTCGCGGGGAGGTCGACGAGGTTGCGATAGTTCGTGAGGCCGACACCGCCGCCGGGGACACGGAGCGACCGCGCGACGAGCAGGGCGAGGGGCACACCGACAAACGCCAGGGCGAATCCGAGGATCGCGGCGACCGTCATGCGTTGGCGGCGGGACGTGGGTGCGGGCGCCGAAGCGAAGTGCCGCGTGAAGCTCGTTCCCGTCCTTCGCTCGATGCGCGGATACACGATCAGGATTCCCGCGATGCCGACGACCTGGAGCACAGCGAGGGTGGATGCGACATCGAGGCGAAGGAACGTCGTCGCCTGGCGATAGATCTCGACCTCGATCGTCGTGTGGGTGAGGTCGCCGAGGACCAGTACGACGCCGAAGGAGGTGAACGAGAAGAGGAACACGAGTGCACTTGTCGCGGCGATGGCCGGAAGGAGGAGGGGGAGCGTGACGGTGCGAAACGCCTGCCATGACGTTGCCCCCAACGTTCGTGCGGCGTCCTCGAGTCGCGGATCGATACCTGCCCAGAAGGAACCCACACCCCGCACCACGACAGCGAGGTTGTAGAACGCGTGGGCGATCAGGATGATCGCGAGCGTTCCGGTGAGGTCGATGCCGACGACGCTCCTCGGGCCGATCAGGTTCACGAAGGCGGTCGCGACCACGAGTGTCGGAAGGACGAATGGGACGAGTGTCAGAGCCGAGAGCAGCCGCTTGCCTGGGAAGTCGAACTTGGCAAACACCCACGCAACGGGAAGGCCGAGCGACAGCGTGATGACCGTGGAGAGGATCGCCTGCCACAGGGTGAAGAGGGCAACACCCTGGAGCGTGGGGTTCGTGAGGACGTCGAGGACGACGGACAGGTCGAAGCGCCCATCGGAGCTCAATCCCCGAAGCGTGATGGCGACCAGCGGGTACGCAAAGAAGTATCCGAGGAACAGGACGGGCACGGCGATGAGTGCGACGGTCGGAAGTGCGCCGAGCCTCGAGCGACCTAGGATCGTGCGATCGTCGTCCATTCCTCGATCCACCGTTCCCTGTTCGCTTCGATCAGTGCAGGGTCGATGCTCACCGGATCATCGGGGAGCACCGAGAACTCGGTGAGTACCGGAGGTAGCTCCGCCTGCGAGTTCGCCGGGTAGACGAACATGTTGAGCGGTATGTCCTCCTGGACGGGAACGCTCAGGAGGAAATCGACGAGTCGTCGCGCCGCATCCTCGTTGCCCGTTCCGGCGAGGACGCCTGCGTACTCGACCTGTCGGAAGCATCCGTCTGTCATCACGCCCGTCGGTGCCTCGGTGAGCTCGCCGTAGAGGACCTCGAAAGGCGGCGACGAGGCATACGACACCACCAGCGGCCGGTTGCCACCTGCCATGGTGAACTCGACGCTGTACGCCTGTGTCCAGTCGGACACGACCGCGACGCCGTTGGAGAACAGATCCGTCCAGTAGTCACGCCAGTCGTAGGCGCTGTCCTCGCCGAACGCGGCGATCGTCGCGAACAGGAAGGCGAGGCCAGGGGACGACGTCGCAGGGTTCTGAACAACCAGGAGGTCCCGATAGGAGTCACTGGTGAGGTCGGTGAGAGTCGAGGGCGGCTCGACCCCACGCTCGGCGAGGGCGTCGATGTCGTAGTTCACGCAGACGTCGCCGAAATCGATCGGCGTGACCGGATCTCCCTCGACGTGGAGGGACGGAGGGACGGTTCCGATCGAATCTGCTTGGTGGGGGAGGAAGATCCCTTCGTCCAACGCCCTCGAGATGAACGTGTTGTCGATTCCGTAGAGCACGTCGGCGATGGGATTGTCCTTTGTGAGTATCGCCTGGTTCACCATGGTGCCGGCGTCTCCCGCGGTCCGCACGACCACCGTGGCCCCGGTCTCCTCCGTGAACGCCTCCAGCGTTCCCTCGCTCAGGGCGAATGACTCGTGTGTGAGCAGGACGACCTCGTCTGTCGCGGATCCACCCACGCAGCCGCCGGCAATCACTGCGACGGCGAGGGCCAATGACATGATGTGGGTTCGCCGCCTCACGGGTTCTCCCGTTCTGCAACAACGAGCAAACGCCCGGATCGGACGGACACCGACGCTCGGGGCGCGGTCATCTCGTTGCTCAGGCCGCGTGTCGAGCCGGCCTCCAGCGTGTCGTCGTCGAGTTGCCAGCGGAGGCCCTCTGTGGTCACACCGACGACCTGTCCGCTCGGTATGAGCGACAGGATGTCACCGAGGGAGCCTGCTACTTCAACGGCACGTGATGGCGTCGCTACGCGGATCACTCCGGTACGGGTGTGCCATGCAACGTCCAGGTCGTCTATGTGTGCGTGGGTCAGCCCGAGCGCGATGCCGAGCAGGTGTGCGATGCGACCGTCCTCGCCTCCGTGGATCGCGACCCTCGTTGCCCCGAGGCGTCGAGCAGCGGCGAGGGCGAGTTCCAGGTCGGTCTCGTCCTTGGATGCCTCGTGTCGTTCGATGATGACGCCGTGCGTTGTCGCGTGCTCGAGTCCCCGCGCCGAGATCGAGTCCATATCGCCGACCAACACGTCGACCACCAGATCCAGGGCACGGGCGTGGTCATACCCCGAGTCCGCAGCGATGACGATGGCGCCATCCGGATCGGCTGGCGGCGCAGCGTGCATGTAGCCCCCGGCGAGGATGATGGCTCGTCGTGTCCCGGTGGTGTATGTGGTGGGGATCTCCACTGCTTCCTCCGCTGGCATTATCCAGACAGGTTCGACGGGTCGGTGGCTCGCGCCACCCTCTCAGCCCGGCTGTCCGAGCTCCCCGGTGTGGTTGTCGTTCACGTTGAGCTTACCGGAAGAAGTTCCCTGTTTGGGGTTGACATTATGATGCCACTATGACATCATGATGACATCACCCCGACAGCGAGAGACGGAGGAACCGGAATGCTGTGGTACAACAATCCTGAGAGCGTGAAGGCGATCCGCGAGGGACGGCTGGAGAACACGACCACCAGGTCACGACTCATGCGGCTTGCCCGCCCCACGAGCGACAGACTGCACTGAGGGCGACGGAACGACCACCGAGGAGAACGGAACGACGATGGACATCGACAGCGTGATCGGTCAGGTGAACGCCATGATCTACGGGCAGCTGAGGCTCGCAGCGGACGATCCTGCGGTCGAGGCGGCAGGTGAGGCGATTCTCAATGCGCTCGACCCAGCGCTTCGCCAGGCGGGGATGGCCCTCGCGGAGCAGGCGGCGGCCGAGGTCGGTGCGCAGTTGCCGGATCGCAAGATCGACGTCGTACTGTCTGAAGGCCAGCCGTCGCTGCTCGTGCGGGACGCGGAACAAGCGATCACCGTGTCGACGGACGAACTCGACGCACGGATGACGGTCAGGCTCCCAGAGAACCTGAAAGAGGACATCGAATCGGCTGCCCAGGACCTCGGCGATTCCGTGAACACGTTCGTCGTGCGGGCCCTCTCGAGCACGACGCGTGCAGGACGCCACTCATCCCGTGCGACATTCAAGGGAACGATCGAGACATGAGCGACAGAATCGACACCTATGAGATCACCGGGGACGCCCACCTCGTGGTCGAGATCCATTCGGGCGACATCCGCCTGAAGGAGGGCGATCCCGGGAGGGTGACGGTCCAGATCAGCGGCTCCGGAGAGGCCCTCGACAGCATCGTCGTGGATGCGACCTCGGACACCGTCACCGTCAGGAGCACGGCGAAGAGGAAGCGGTGGTTCGTCGGCGGATCCATCGACATGGTGGTCACGCTTCCGCCTGGAGCGCACGTCGCGCTCAACCTCGGGGCGGGTGACGTCCAGGTCGGGCTGGCAACGACCGAACTGGAGATCAATCTCGGGTCTGGCGATGTTCGGACCGACGACGTCGTGCGCTCCACAGACATCAAAGTTGGATCAGGAGACGTCCGATGCGGCAGGCTCAACGGTACGACACGTATCTCCTCGGCATCCGGAGACGTCAGGCTGGATTCGGCAACCGATGTGACTGTCACAACCGCCGCGGGTGACATGCATGTCGGCGAGGTCACCGAGTCCGCCCGCCTCAAATCAGCGACGGGCGACGTTCGTGTCGCGAAGTTCTCGGGCACGGACCTCGAGATCAAGACGATGAGCGGCGATGCACATGTCGGGATCGTTCCCGGCATGGTGGTGAACGCCGCGATCAAGACGATGTCCGGTGACTTTCGGAACCGGATCAAGCCCTCCGGCGGCCTCCGGATCGGAACGATGAACCTCTCCGTCACGTCCTTCACAGGCGACGTGGTCCTGACAACCGCGAAGTGAACCTGCCAAACCGGCCTTCGACTCCCGCGAACGCGACGGCTCCGCTACCTTCGATCTCGCCGTGTCAGCGTGCGCAGCGCCGAGTTCTTGTAGATGTTTCCGAAGCGGTCCCACTGACGCCGCTTGTCGATGCAAACGACCTTCGTTGCGACGTCAGCGTTGTCAATTCCGTACGCACCTGCGAGTGAACGCAACGTGTGCTGCCACATGCGGTCCTCCATCCTCGACGTGTACACCTTGAAGCCGAGCTCGTAGATCGGGTCGTTGTTGCGGATGAGGAGGGCTACCTCGGCGATCGTGTCGCCAGTGTCGCCGACATGGGAGGAGAACGTGATCGTCCCCGCGAACGGATGACCCTCTGGTGTGACGTAGGCGAACGACGTGGCGTCGGCGTACATGACGAGGACTCCTGTGGAGAGCTTCGTCGGTCCCTTGCCTCCAGCGATCACAGCCACCTCGCCGGGCGCAATGCCGGCAGGCGGCGGGTAGAACTTGTTCCCTTTCGGCCAGAAGTCCCCGAATCTGGCCTTCCACGTGGCCACGACGTCCTCGGGGGTGGCGTTCGGGACGACCACCTGGTAGGTCTTCTGCCACATCTGGCCGAAGCCATGCATCGCGGTGTTGACCCTCCTCCCTTCGACGTTCCCACGAGGCGCCTTCGGATCGACGTCGCCGACGTGGAGCTGCTCGACGGGCTTGGCCCAGTTCTCCCGGTCCTTGGGTTCGGTCACGATTGCTCCCTTCTCTTGTCGGCATCACATCAGGTGTCCGTCCCGAAACCGTTACGGCGACCGGGTCATCGTCTTGTAACGGATGGAGGGGCAGAATCGGGAGGTGACAGGGTTCGATGCCGTCGTGGTGGGAGCCGGTCCCAACGGTCTGTCGGCTGCGGTCGAGTTGACCCGCAGGGGCCGGCGTGTACTCGTTGTCGAAGGTTCGGATGTCATCGGCGGCGGCACTCGCACCGAGGAGTTGACCCTTCCCGGGTTCCGTCACGACATCTGCTCCGCCATCCACCCCCTTGGTGCAGGCTCGCCGTTCTTCCGAAGCGCGGGCATCGGTGAGTGGATCCAACCGACGATCCCTGCCACGCACCCACTCGATGGCGGGAGGGTCGGGGTGCTCCAACGGGACCTCGATCAGACCGTCGACGGCCTCGGGATGGACGGCCAACGCTACCGGCGATTCCTGGCCGGACTGGTCGACAACGCAGACGACATCGTGGATCAGGTGCTCGGCCCGTTGCGCGTCCCTCCGCCACACCCGATCTCCCTCACACGGTTCGGTGCCCCGGGACTCGTACCCGCGACGTGGTTGGCCAAGGGCCTGCGAACCGACGAGGCCAGGGGGCTCCTCGCGGGTCTCGCCGCACACGCCGTAGCACCCTTCTCGATGCCGCTCACCGGCGCCGTGTTCGAGCTCTTCGCCATGGCGGCGCACGCGTATGGATGGCCCCTCGCTCGAGGCGGATCACAGTCGATCGCCGAGGAACTCGCCGCACGGGTGACGGCAGCTGGTGGCGAGATCGTGACAGGTCGCACGGTGACGTCACTCGATGATCTACCGAATGCTCCCATCATCCTCCTCGATGTGATGCCGGACGCCGCCCTGACCATTGCGGGTGACCGCGTCGAGGCCGGGGCGCGCCGGCGGATGGGCCGTTGGCGCTCGGGCCCCGGTGTGTTCAAGGTGGACTGGGCACTCGACGGCCCTGTCCCGTGGGCGGACGAACACAGCCGGGACGCGGGAACCGTCCATGTGGGAGGGACCTTCGAGGAGATCGCCGCAGCCGAGGCGCAGGTGCATGCCGGGGGGCATCCAGACCGGCCGTTCGTCATCGTCACGCAACAGTCGCTGTTCGATCCATCGCGTGCTCCCGTGGGGAAACAGACTTTGTGGGGCTACTGCCACGTGCCGTCAGGCTCGGGAGTCGACATGGCCGATGCCATCGAGGGGCAGATCGAACGATTCGCCCCGGGGTTCCGAGACCGCATCCTTGCCAGGAACACGATGGGACCTGCCGCCTTCGCCGACCACAATCCGAACTACGTGCGTGGCGACATCGCAGGCGGCGCCTTCTCGATGCGCAAGACGTTCCAGTTCGGTGGATCGAGGCCGTACCGACTCGGCGATGGCCTCTACCTGTGCTCGTCGGCCACACCGCCCGGTGCGGGCGTGCACGGCATGTGCGGCTACCACGCCGCCGTGGCGGCGCTCAGCGGTTCCTGACCGAGAGTTCGTTCTCGTCGATCACGCCGATGCGACAGCGGAGCTCTCGTCTTCGAAGATCTCGATGGCCTCGTCGAGCCTCGTGAGGGAGAAGATCTCCCGGTAGTGGTCGGTCAAACCGTATGCGAGCAGACGGTGGCCTGACCGCTGGGCCCGGATGAGGTTGGTGACCAGGAGCCCGATTCCGCCGCTGTTCATGTAGGCGATGTCGGTGAAGTTGAGGATCACCGCGCGCACTCCGCCCTGAGGCCATCGACTATGCCTTCACAGGTGTTCCGGAGAGCCTCGACACGGGAACGTATGCGTTCGGCTTCGCAAACGGCGGTACCGAGGCGCACGAGATGGCCGTCCTCAGGGTGAACGACGGTGTCGACATGGAGCTCGCCGAGATCCTCGCCCTCCCGGAGGAGGAGTCGGGTGGGCTCGTCACCTTCGTGGGCGGGACCTTCGCCATGCCGGGGGAGTCGGCAACGACGTTCGTCCCCCTCGATGATGGGTCATACGCCGTGATCTGTTTCGTTCCCCAGGGGGCGACACCGGACAACATCGACGCGCTCGAGTCAGGCGAGTTCGAGGGTGGGCCCCCACACTTCACGCTCGGGATGGTGAGCGAGTTCACAGTCGGCGACGGCTGACCTCCACACGAGGCGTGCTCGACCCCTGCTATCAGGGATCGAGCACGTCCGCGACCACTGTTGCGAGATTCGCGCTCCGTTCACATCGTGTTCTCGCGACCGTCATCTTCCTCGTACATCATTGCGGCATGATCGAGATCACAGGCCTTTCCGGCATGCTGGGGCGCCGACCATCGATGCCTCGCCGGCGCGAGCGCGGGCAGGGCCGACGCATGGGGCAGGGCACAATCCATTCGGCCGCAGTGGGCGTTGCGTTCTGGTTCGTCGCGCGAGTTGCGGCAAGCACCGTCCCGAGGGACGCCTGCTGAGCAGCGAGCCGCGCCAGGGATCGACGGCGGCGCCATCCGCAACCTGACGGACGCGTCATACCCAGCTCGATGCGTCGCCTCGATGCACGTTGTGACAGCGGGACCTACTGGCGGTCCGACCAGTATTCCTCGGCGTCGGCCTCGAGCTTGTCGAGCCGTGTGTAGTAGTCGGGGAATTCGTTGAGGTGGGCCAACGCGATCTTCGCGGTCATGATCGGATCGTTCCCCGTGACGTCGGTGTCCGGATCCTGGCTGCCGTGCTCGAGTTCGACGTGCATCCCTCGATGGAACTGTGCAACGTCGAACGCCGCCGAGTCCCAGTCGATGCCGACGGCTTCTCCGTACGACCGAGCCTCGTCCATCGTGTATCGGTCTGTTCCACCCATGGGTCCCTCCTCGCTCCCACCTACCCTACGCCGCCGCAGCGGCAGCCGAAGCACCCCGAGTCCTCGGAGTCGCGAATCAGCGCATTGTCCCGAAAGGGGGGTCAGTAGGCGGTCGTGCGGATGATGGGCTGGAAGAGTTCGATCCGGCGGGCGCACGCATCGGCTGCGACGCACTCATCGCATCGCGGCGGCTCCACCTCCACGCAGACGCGCCTGGCGTTGCTGAAGAAGAACCCGTCGACCGCCGCCTGGCTGAGTCCACTCCATTGGACCAGCGATTGAATGGCGTCGAAGCAGGCACCGCGGATCTCGTCCTCCTCTGCCTCGTCGACCCATGCGCGTCGCTCGATACGGCGTGCCAGGTCAGCGTCGAGGATCTCGACACACCCGGTCCGGAGGCAGCTGCGCATGAGGTGGTAGTCGACGATCGGCGTGATGGAGTCCGGGTCACGGAGGTCGAGGAACCGTTCTGGCCGGTTGGCGAGGATGATCGCCAGCAGGTTGGCCTTCTTGGCGAGCGGATCCTCTGCGTACCCGGGGAGTGTGCTCAGGCGCTCCAACAGGGCAGCTCCTGGCCGCTCGGACCGATTCGCGGCCGCGACGATCGCCCCGAACCCTCCGGTGTCGGCGAGCGCGGCGCCGTAGCGTTGCTGGAGGTCGCGATGGGACTCGATCGAGGGGACGGGGCAGGTTCCCGAGTCGTCGGAGCAGATCGTGTCGAAGAGCACCGGGTCGGACGCCGCGCGAGCGGCATCGAGCACGGAGGGATCCCGGCTGGCGGCTCGTGTGAAGGCCTGCCAGATGTAGTCAGAGCCCTTGAAACGGTCGCCACCCGCGGTCGCGTACATCGGCTCGACCCATCCATCGACGTCCGAGCGCCAGAACCCGTACTGGTGGAGGGTTGCCATCGCGAGCATCTCCAGCGCCCACGGCGTTCCCTCGTCGGGGAAGGGGAAGCCGCAGAAGTCGAGGGAGGCCTCCCTCGCCTCGTCGGCGAGCATCCGAGCGACGCGCTCTATCCGATCCTGATCGAGTCGGACCCTCGGCCCGACCATGGCCGCAACGCGCGAGACGAGTTGCGTGGACCCGTGACCCGAGAGGGCGGTGCGCGCCGCCGTCCTCGCAGACTTCATCGGGTCGACGCCGTGGAGCCACCCTGCCAGGTAGCCGCCGCAGAACGCGTCACCGGCACCCGTCGGATCGACGACGGGTACCGGATCGGCCGGATATCGTGTCGCCGTCCCTCCGTGATGGACTGTGGCACCCCGGCTGCCCTCGGTGACCACGAGCACGGCCGTGGAAGGAGGCCCCTCTGGGAACAGGTCGGAGAACTCCGCCGCGTTGAGGAAGAAGATGTCGGTCTCGGCGACGAGGGTGCGTGCGGCGTCGCGGTCCTCGTCGAGCGCGGCATGGAAGCTGCCGACCGACAGGGATCCTGCGAAGCCACGCTCCCGCACGCCCTTCACGAACGCAAGCTGGCGCTGTGACGACGCACCGAGAGGGCCCACATGGACATGACGGGCAGCGAGCCACGCCTCGGGCACGTCCTCGGCACGCAATGTGCGTTCGATCCCGAGGTCGACCTCGACGTAATCGGCGTCCTGGTTCTCGTCGTAGGCGATGTGGAACGAGAGGATGGGACCGTCGCGCACCACGAGGCCGTCCCGTCTGATGCCACCGGGTCCGAACGCTGCGCCGATCTCGCGGGGCAGGTGCGTTGGGATGGCAGCCACGAGACCGACATCGACACCGGCGGATCGGGCGGCCAACGTGGTGTTGAAGCCGGAGCCGCCGGGAGCGCGTGCCTCGCCACCGGGCCCGATGAGCCGATCCCAGGAGGGACTCCCGACGACGACGAGCTCGGGCGTGGGCATGATCCGTTCCATACGGCCACGATACGATCGGGACCGCCGACATGCCGTGTCGACCGGTCCTTGGTACCGTCCACCGTATGACGATCGACATCGCGGACATCCTCGCGAAGCACCAGTTCGGACCAACGGTGGGGGACTGGCGTCCCCTCTTCATCGCCGTCGCCGGAGGATCGGGATCGGGCAAGACCACCATCGCCGACAGTGTCGTCGACATCGTCGGGAGGGACTCTGTGGTGTACCTCCAGCTCGACGCCTACTACCGGGACCAGACGCACCTGTCGTTCGAGGAACGGACCAAGATCAACTACGACCATCCGGACTCCTTCGAGATGGACCTGCTGATCGAGCACCTGGAGGCGTTGCGAAACGGCCAGCCGATCGACCGGCCGGTGTATGACTTTGCATCGCACACCCGCACGACCGAGACGGTCCTGATTGTCCCGGAACCTGCGGTCATCGTCGAGGGCATCCTCGTGCTCGCAGACGAACGGCTCCGTGACTTGTTCGATGTGCGGGTGTACATCGACACCGAACCGGACATACGCCTCATGCGCCGCCTCCAGCGTGACATCCTCGAGCGTGGGCGAACCGTCGAATCCGTGCTGCACCAGTACGAGAAGACCGTCAGGCCGATGCACTACCAGTTCGTGGAGCCCTCGAAGCGTTACGCGGACCTCATCATCCCCGAGGGGTACAACACCGGGGCGATCGGGACCGTGTCATCGATGATCAAGCACTTCCTCGACCAGAAGGTGTGACACCGGGCCCGGATTCGAGCTCAGGAGCTGTCGCCGAGCCAGATCTCGACAAGCCTGTCGGCGACGGGGAGTGCGACCTCTGCGAACACGAGGTGCCCGGCGGCCGACGCATGGAACAGGTCACCGGCGAACAGGGAGGGATCGCCATCGAACCTTCCTTCCATCACACCCCACGCATTCGACTTCACGGTGCTCGGATACCGCGCCGCGATCCTCGCGACGGCGTTGTTCACGGCCCGGGCCCTGATGCGGGCGACGCCACGTGCGAGTTCCGGCAGGCGTGGGATCGTCCCGAGGTCACCGATCCCTGACAACCCGATCGCGGACACGTGTCGATCCAGGCGATCGACGACCTTCGAGTACTCGGCCTCGAAACGACCGATCGGCGTGCCGCGGAGGGCATCGTTCGATCCGACCGAGACGTACGCGATGTCCGGATCGAGGGCGAGGGCACGATCGACCTGCGCTTCGAGGACGTCGCGAACCCGTGAGCCACCGACCGCGACCGAGCGTGCGTCGACGTGGAATCGGTCGCCGAGGTGGATGGCGATCTGGCGGGCCCAGCAGTGATCGAGGGGGTCGACGCCCGGTGCCGTGACGGAACTGTCCCCGAGGAACACGAGCCTCAGCTTCGGGAGGGTGGGATCGCCGAAGGTGCCAGACGGATCCTGGTTCTCGTAGGAGGGCAGGTCGTCGCGATACGCGGCCCGGAGGACCTGGCCGGTCAGGATTCCCGCGGCGGCAAGCGGGGGTCGTGCGATTCGCCATGCGTTCATGTCGTCATTGTCCCAGTGTCGAGGATGCACCGACCCGCTTCACGAAATCACTCGGTCTCGAGCGGTCCCTTGAGGATTCGGTCCGAGAACAGGAGCACGTGTTCGCAGTTCTTGCAGATGATCTGGACGAGCTTTCGCTGCTTCTTCGGGCTGAACGCCTCGGATTCCTTGGTGAGTCCGACCCGACCCCCGTATCCCCAGACCACGCCTTCACACACAGGGCACCGCAACGTCGCCCCGGAGTGCTTGAGTTGGATCCAGTCGAAGGCGTTCTGGATCGCGGTGGGATCCACGAGCTCATCGTCAGGCTTCTGGAAGTATCCCGGCATCGACAGCACCGTACCGGTCCGGTGTCGGGAATCCCACCATCTCGGATGGCGGTTCGCCCGTATGGAATACTGCCCCGATGGGCTATCGAAACGTCCAATGGAGCCCGATGGGGGTGATCGCCGCCATCGGTGAGCTGATCTTCTTCGTCGTCATCGTGATCGTGGACACGGGCGAGGCACCGTGGTTGATCCCGTTCCTCACGGTGTTCCTGCTGGCATTGGTCGGGTTGATGATGTGGTTCTCACGCCTCGAGGTACGGGTGGACGGCGAAGCGGTCCACGTCGTGTTCGGAGCAGGAAGGCCGCGGCGCACGTTTCCCCTCCACACCGTGTCGCAGGCGACGCCGGTCAGGAACAAGTGGTGGTACGGATTCGGGATCCGACGTGCACCTCAGGGATGGATGTACAACGCCTGGGGTCTCGACGCCGTCGAACTCCTCCTCACCGACGACACGCGCTTCCGTATCGGCACGAACGACGTCGAGGGCCTCCGGGCAGCGATCGCAGCCCGTATCGGGCGGTGAGGGCATTGCGCAGGTCGTCTGTAGCGATCACCAGGACCCGAAGTGCACGACGTCGTCGAACGGGCGCCGTGACGGGTTCCTGATCGGCTTGAGGGGTCGGTCGCCCGGGTAGCCGAGGGCGATGAGGAGGTTGCACTGCTTGCCCTCCGGAAGTCCAAGCACCTCGCGAGCGAGGGCCTGGTCACGGCATGCTGCCTGTCCGCTCGCAATCCCGAAGCCGGTCGCAGCGATCATGATCTGCATCGCCGCCTGACCGAGGTCGAACCGATCGGTCAGCTCCTCGGGGCCCTCTGAATCGGGCATCACGAGGGCGATCGTCGCTGCCGCACCCGCTGTCCATCCCGCACCCTGCCAGACACCCGACAGACGCGCCTTCTGATCAGCGTCGGTCACAACGACGAAGTCCCATCGCTGCCCGTTCCTTGACGATGGCGCCCGTCGGCCGGCCTCGAGGATGCGCTCGAGGTCTTCCCCCGGAATCGGATCCGAGGTGAACGTGCGCACCTGGCGGCGTGAGGTGATGCTCTCCCATGTGTCCATGAGGAGAAGGTAGCTGGATGCCTCAGACGTTGAAACGGAAGTGCATCACGTCGCCTTCGGCGACGATGTAGTCCTTGCCCTCGATGCGCCACTTGCCGGCGTCCTTCGCCCCTGCCTCACCGTTGTGGGCGATGTAGTCGTCGTATGCGATGACCTCGGCCTTGATGAAGCCCTTTTCGAAGTCCGTGTGGATGACCCCTGCCGCCTGCGGGGCGGTGGCACCGGCCGTGACGGTCCAGGCCCTGACCTCCTTGTCGCCTGCGGTGAAGTAGGTGAGGAGGCCGAGGAGGTCGTAGGCGGCTCGTATCACCTTGTGCAGGCCTGGCTCGTCGAGACCGTACTCGGCGAGGAGGTCGTCGCGGTCAGCGGGATCGAGGGAGGCGAGCTCGGCCTCGAGGGCACCGCAGATGACGACGACCCGGGCACCCTCAGATGCGGCGATCTCCCGAACCGTGTCGACGAGGGGATTGTCGCCGAGCCCGTCCTCGGAGACGTTTGCGATGTACATCGTGGGCTTCGCCGTGAGGAGGAAGAGATCGCGCACCGTCCTTCGGTCAGATGGGTCGATCCGCATCGTACGGACGGGGTTTCCCGCCGAGAGATGGGCGAGGAGCCGCTCCATCGTACCGACGGACGCCTGAGCGTCCTTGTCTCCGGACCGTGCCTTTCGGGACTGCTTGTCGAGCGCGCGGGTCACGGTGTCGAGGTCGGCGAGTGCGAGTTCCGTTGAGATCGTCGTGATGTCGTCGAGCGGGTCGACCCTGCCCTCGACGTGGACGACATTGCCGTCCTCGAAGCACCTCACGACATGGGCGATGGCGTCTGTTTCCCTGATGTGGCTCAGGAACTGGTTGCCGAGGCCCTCACCCTGGGAGGCGCCTGCCACGAGACCTGCGATGTCGACGAACTCCACCACGGTCGGGATGATCTGTTTCGGGTTCACGATCGCTGCGAGCGACGCAAGGCGAGGGTCGGGGACCGCTGCGATCCCTGCATTGGGGTCGATCGTGGTGAAGGGGTAGTTCTCGGCGGCGATCTCACCCCCGGTGAGGGCGTTGAACAACGTGGATTTCCCGACGTTCGGCAGGCCGACGATTCCACAGGTGATGCTCACGCGAGATCCTTGATCGATGGAGGGGAGGTCCGGACCAGCACCCGAGCTCTCGCCGGGACCGATCCGGATGATATGGCGATCTCGCGGTGAGGCCCCGTCACATCGTTGACCTCCTGCGTGCCTACCGTTCGACGATGCGACGGCATGTGCTGCTCACGACACTCGCCCTGTGTGCGCTCGTGGTGACGGGTTGCTCGGAGGAGTCGGTGCCGGTAGCGGCCGAGTACGACGAGTCACTCTCCCAGGTACTGCCGAGCGCAGGCGTCATCGGTCGTTCCGTCGGCGACATCGCCCTTCCCGATGTCTCGAACGGGGGCGTTCCCTTCACCCTGCGCGCCGCCACCGACGGGATCCTGATCGTGTACTTCGGTTTCACCTCGTGCCCGGACATCTGCCCGACGACCCTCTCCGATGTCAAGTCGGCGCTCGCCGGGCTCGGTGATGCACGCGAGCGTGTGACGGCCGCCATGGTGACCATCGATCCCGAGCGGGATCTCGATGCCACATTGGACGCGTACCTTCGCTTCTTCGTCCCTGACGGCCATGCTCTCCGCACGGAGGACGACACCGCCCTGCGTGCCGCTGCCGATGCCTTCGGGGCCGACTACGACGTCGTCAAGGCCGCTGACGGAGGTGTCGAGGTGACCCACACCCCGTACCTCTACGGGGTCGACGACACGGGCGAGATCGTCATCGTGTGGCCATTCGGCGCCGAACCGGACCGGATCCGCTCGGAAATCGAGGCCTTCCTCACGCCGGATTGACCCTGCCTCGACGACGCCGCGACCCTCCGGTCGCGAAAGTGTGGCGTATCGCGCGAAGAAAATGCGTGACGGATCCCTTGCATCGCAGCCACTCAGCGTGTTCGCTCATGCAAGGGGAGTGGCCCGGGTTGGGTTTCGACCCGGGTGGGAATCGGATAGGGCCAGAGCGAGGAAGGTGCGCATGGACCCATTCGGTCATCCCGATCTGCAGAGGCTCGGCCGCACCTTGCGGAACCGGCTCGACGAAACGCTCGAATCGGAGCAGGAAGCCGCACGATCGGCGGCGTTCAGGCGGCGGTCGATGAGGGACAGGCTCATCGAGGCCGAGGATCGTCGCGAACGGGTCATCCTTGCAACGACTGATGGTCAGGTGACCTCCGGCACCGTCACGGCCGTTGGCGTCGACCACGTCGTACTGAGCGATGGAGTGCGCGATCGGTACATCGCGATCGGGCACCTGGTGACCCTCGAGAGCCGCTGATGGCCGTCCGCACGTTGGCACTCTCGAGAGCGATTCCCCACCTCGATCGGCGCTACCTGATCGGTGGGATCCTGGCGGGTCTCTCTGCGATCCTCGTTCTGATCGTGACCCAACCCGCGGCACGGACACCGGTTCTGGTGGCTGGGTCAGATCTGGCGGCCGGAACACCGCTGGCTGGCCTCGACGTCGACGTCCGCTGGGTCGAGAACCCCGAGGGACTCGTGCAGGGTGACTCCGTCGGCGAACTCGCCGATTGGTCGCTCGTCATTCCCCTCACCGCTGGCGAGCCGATCCTTGCTTCGGCGATCCGTCCACCTGAGGTGGCCGCGGCACCCCACGTCTTCGCGATGGCAATCCCCTCACAGCATGCAGCGCTGGGACGGATCAGCTCGGGAGACCGGATCGATGTGTACCTGACCGAATCCGGCGGCCTCGACACACGGCCAGACACGGTGCTGGTGGCATCGAACGTGTACGTGGTCGCTGTCGAGATAAGTGAGCGAGCAGGTGGAGACCCCGTCGTGAGCATGCTTGTCGCCGTCGACGACGAGCTCGCACCGATCCTTGCCGGCGCGATCCATGCCGGCACGATCGACGTGGTCAGGAGGGCGTCGTGACGGTCCGGGTTGCGACGATCCTCTCATCCCGTGACTGGGAACCCAACCTCGTCTCACACGCACGCGACAGCGTCGCCGTTCGCATCGTCGTGAGGGCATTCCAGCCGAGGGACATCGAGGACAGGATCGACGGAATCGACGTCGTCGTCGCAGGGGGCGAGGTCTCATGGGTGACACCTGCCCACATTCGAGCCTGGAAGGCATCGGGCGTGGGTGTGCTCGGAGTGGTGCCGGCAGGTGACGCGCCGGCCAGGGATCTCCTGCTTGCCGGGGGATCGGACGATGTCGTCCCGGATACGATCGACGTCAGTGCACTCGTGCAGGCCATCCGATTCGTCGCTCCGGAATCTGCCGTTTCGCGTTCGGATACGGCTGGCACCGTCATCGGCGTCGTCGGAGCCAGGGGTGCCCCCGGATGCACCGAGGTTGCGATTTCGTTCGCCCTCGCCATGGCGGAGCGGAGATCCACGGTCCTCATCGACGCCGACGTCGATGCGCCGTCAGTCGCTATCCGGTTGGGCCTTCCGCCGCGCCCTGACGTGACGGACGCCGCCGACGAGGTGCGTCAGGATGGATCGTTGCCCCAACGCGTCGTGCACAGCGTGGGTTCCCTCGGTGTGATCGTCGGATCCCACCGACCAGGGGAGGCCCCGCTCCGCGATGTGCACCTCGAGAGTGTCGTCAGGGCAGCCCGGAACCGGTGGAAGACCGTGATCATCGACATCGGTGCTTCCCGGATCGCTTCGTCGGTCGGGGACCTCGACGATGCGATCCTGGTCGTCGATGCTTCGGCCCTCGGCATCGTCCGTGCAGCGAGGCTGGCCGAAGTCTGGATGGGTCCCGCTCCGGCCCTCGTACTCAACCGAGTGACACCATCGAATCGAGCCGCGTCTGTCGAAGCAGTGCGACGCTGGACAGGGCTGGATCCTGCGGTGATCGTGCCGGATCGTCGTGCGGTACGAAAGGCGTCGTGCGCGGCGCGTCTCCCAGAGCGTCGCTTTGCGCAGGCGGTCGGGCGTTTGAGGGACGACTCGTGACCCTCGACGCTCCCGTTCGGTACGGGTACCTGGCCGAGCTCCTCGACGACCCTGAGGTCGAGGAGATCATCGTGATCGGTGGTCGACGCACATTCGTCGTGCGCAACGGATCGAAGGAGCTCGTCAGCGCAGTGGTGAGCCCGGACGACGTCCGACGGATTGCAGATCAGCTGCTCGCCGGCACGGGTCGGAGAGTCGACCTGGCAGATCCGATCGTCTCGGCTCAGCTGCCGAACGGCTCGAGGGTGCACATCACGGGTCCCCCGGTAACCCATCCCGATCGAATGAACATCCAGATCCGGAAGTTCGTCCTGAGCGCGGTCGATCTCGACGACCTGGTCGCCAAGCAGTCCATGACAGCGGCGGCGGCGACCCTGCTGAGGGGCGCGATCGCGTCGGACAGAACCGTCCTCGTGTCCGGAGCGCCCGGCGCAGGGAAGACGACATTGGTCAACTGCCTCCTCAGAGAGGTCGACCCTCAGCTGCGGGTGGTCAGCTGCGAGGAAGTCTTCGAAATCGGCGTCGACCTACCGGACATGACCCAGATGCAGACGCGCGAGGCCGGTCTCGATGGTGGGGCGAGGATCACCCTGCGCGACCTCGTCCGGGAGGCCCTCCGTCAGAGGCCCGACCGGATCGTGGTCGGCGAGGTGAGGGGAGCCGAGGCGCTCGACATGCTGATGGCGCTCAACGCGGGGTGCAGCGGTATTGCGACGCTCCATGCGAACTCGGCGCGGGACGCCCTCGAGAAGCTCGTCTCATACGGAATGCTCGCAGGGGAGAACGTGTCGATCCCGTACTTGCGCAGGACTGTGTCGTCCGTGGTCGACCTCGTCGTACACCTGACCCGATCGGCAGGACACCGCCACGTCGACGAAATCATCGAGGTGACCGATCAGGGTGATCCCGAGGCGTTCACGACGCACAGCGTGTTCACATGGAACGGCGACCGGGGGGTGGCCTTGGGGATGGCATCACCGTCGATCGTGCAGGGGAGATTGACGTGAGGGGCCTCGCCGTCCTCCTCGCCGGCGGCGCCGCGTGGACGATGGCCACCGGCTCGTTCCCGGCGACCGGGAGACGATGGAGACCGGGACTCCGACCGCCTTCGACTTCCGCTGTGGCGCTCGGCGTGGCAGCGACCGCGCTCGGGGCGGCCATCGCGTTTGCCCTCTCCGGGATACCAATCGTGGGCCTCGCCGGTGGGATCATGGCATCGATCATTCCGATCTCGTGGCTCCGACGACGCGCGGCGGCAGCTGAGATGGCGCGACTCGAGATGTGGCCAGACATCCTCACACAGGTGCGTTCGACACTCGCATCCGGCTCGACGCTCGCAGATGCACTCGTCGAGGCCCTCGATCGGTCGGGCGGCGAGTTCTCCCAGATGGCATCAGTGCTGAGATCGGAAACGGCGTTCGGAGGCGGCTTCGGAGCCGCTGCCACCCGGCTGCTCGCGGAGCGACCGGATGCGATGACCCGCCGGATTCTCGTAACCCTGTCGGCGGCCAGTGCAACGGGCGGTGGGCGCGTGGCGGAGATCGTTGCCGTCCTCTCGCGTTCCGTTGCCGACGAGCTGCGACTCCGCAGGGCCCACGACGCCGCGCTCACAGAGCAGCGTCTGACGGTGAGCGTGGCACTCGTCGCACCATGGGCGATGCTCGTGCTCGCCATCGTGACGAATCCGCAAGCGGAGGACGCATTCAGCACCCCCGCCGGGGCGGTGATCGTGATGATTGGTGTTGTGACGACCGTGACGGGTTGGGCGTTGTCGACGAGAGCAGCCCGCCTCAGTCGACCGCCGGGGGTCTTCCGATGAGGTGGCTCGCGGTCGGTCTCACCTTCGCCAGTGTCGGACTCCTCGCCCTGGCCGTTCGCCGGCCGAACCTGACGGCGTTCATCGGCACCTACCTGGACCCTCCGTCGGCAACGGAGGAGCAGAGCGGGACTCGCGTTCTGATCGATCCTCGCGCGGTCGCATGGGTCGTCATCGGATCGTTCACGGGTCTGCTGCTTGCACAGGGCGACCTGTTCCTCGCAGGCCCTGGAAGGTCGGTGGGCGTCTCCGGGGCGCTTGGCGCAGCGGCTGGATGGTTCCTCTTCTCCGCTCGTCGCTCGACCATCCTCGAGCAGCGATCGAGGAGGCTCCGATTCGAGTTGCCGGTGATCTCCGATGCTCTCGCGCTCCAGGTTCTCTCGGGGGAGTCGGTGTCGTCTGCGGTGGCAGCCGTTGTCGAGCGGACCCACGGAGTGGTCTCCGACGAGCTTCGCAGCGTGCTCGAGGCGGCCGACGCCGATGTGGCATTCGATCGAGCGCTTGGTGATGCCGGTCGGATCACCGCGCATCCGGATGCACGGAGGCTGTATGAGGTCCTCGCCCATGCCCACGTCGTGGGCGGGCGGCTTGCCGACCCTCTGCTCGAACTCGCGACCGACTATCGGGCGAGCCTCGAACGTGACCTCACGAGCGAGAGTGGCCGCCGGATGGTGACGACATATGGGCCTGTCCTCGCCTTGATGGTGCCCACGGCGCTCCTGTTCCTCCTGTACCCGACCCTGATGGGGCTTCGCACCCTCTCGGGTGCGCCATGACGAGCTATCTGAAAGGAGATAGACATGCTGTTCAGAGACGAACGAGGAGCGACGACGGTGGAATGGCTCGGACTCGCGACGATCGCGATCCTGGTCATCGCCATCCTCCTACCGCAGGTGAGGAACACGGCGGGGGACATCTGGTCGAACGTCGCCGGCCAGTTCACCGGATTCTTCGGGTAGAACGGGGCTCGACCACGATCGAGGGGCTCGTTGCGATGGCTGTGTTCTTCCTCCTGCTCCTCCTCATCGTCCAGATCGGCTTCCTGATGTCGGCCCGATCCATGGTGATGGCAGCAGTAGACGGATCGGTGCGACGCCTCTCGTGGGATCCGGATGGGGCGACAGCAGAGAGATCCCGGATCACGGAGGAGCTGATTCGTGCCGTTCCGGGCATCGCCGTCGAGTCCGTCACGATCGGATCGACCGATACGACCGTGACGATGCGGGTCGATGTCCGGTGGACGCCTCCGGGTCCTGATCTCGTGCCGATCACCATGCAGGTGTCGGAGACGCGAACAAGGGTCGTCCCTCCGTGAGGAACAGTGCAGGAACGGCGCTGATCGAAGTCGTCGTTGTCGGCTTCGTCGCCGTGGCGGTGATGGTGCCGACCCTCCTTGCGGTGGGCGCACTCGCCGACGCCACCGGGGACATGTCCGTCACCGCTACGGAAGCCGCATCCTGGTATGCCAGGCATGGGCAGGAACTCGATCCTCCGGACGGTGCGACGATCGTCACTTACGAGCTCGATGGCGATGCGGTTGTCGCCACGGCATCCACCGAGGTGACGCTCGTCGACGTGATGGGCCGAAGGGTCGCCGTCACGATCACAGAGCGGGCCCGAGCGGCGATCAGTCCGTATCGGAGCGACCGGTGAGGTGCCGGCCCTCGGTCCGCGCCGATGAAGGCGGCACCCTCCTCCCCATGACCGCGGCACTCCTCTTCGTAGCGCTCCTGATCGTGGCGCTCGTCTCGGACATCGCTCTCGTCCACCATGAGTACCGCTCAGCTGCATCGATGGCGGACCGAATCGCCGAGGCCGGCGCCGGGGTGCTCGACGAGGGCCGCGTCCACCTCGGTGTTCTTGCCATCGATACCGAGCGGTCCGTGGCGTACGCCGCAGGGCTCGCCGTCGATCTCGGGCTGGATCCCGCCGAGGTGAGGTTCACCGTGGATGCATCCTCGTTCTGTGTGAGGATCCATCGAACCCATCGGGCGGTCTTCCTCGGAGGAATAGGTGGGGGTGATCAGTTGATCGAGGTCGCGTCGTGTTCGGCGCCGGCATCCGGGTGAACAGCAGTTCGTTGCTGTCGCGTCGTCGTTTCGTCCCTTCGCCGAGGGGCTAGGGTCATGCCGTGCCAGACGACGTGCTCACCCCCCTCATCGAGGGGTCGGACCTCGCAGGGCTCATGCGCGCCGTCGACGGGATATGTGCCCGTCGTGACTGGGATGCCCTCATCGACCTGCGTGACCGGTGCGAGGAGGCCGTCACGAGGGGGAAGCAGGTCTGGGCGATCGCCCAGTTCGCCGAGTACCGCCTCGCCCTCGAGGGGCCCGCGGACCTCGCCGCCTCGGTGATCACCGACGGACGGGGCCGGTTCGCCCTCGGACCCCTCTGGGAGGTCGCTGCCTCGAGCCACACGTGGGCGGAACTGTCACCACACGTCCAGCTCCCGACCGTGCGCGCCATGGTCGGCCACGAACGATCCATCCGGGGGGACGCCGTCGGCGAGGACGAGATCGATGGCGCCGTGCTCGGGATCCCCGTGGCGGTCCAGGCGTGGGAACCTACCTATCCGACGGCGGAGTACCGATCGGACCGAGCGGCCTTCCCGGACGACGTGTTCGACCTCCCCATGGAATGGGCTGACATGCCAGATGCTGCACCGCCGGACGATCACGACGCCGTGTGCGACATCCTGCTCGACCTCGTCAAGCCGTGGTGGGAGGACAGCCAGGGAAAGGCCGAGGTCGTCACGGTCACCGGCAGTGTGGAGTCTGCGATCCGGTCGCTCGGGCGATCCCGCGCACGGCTCCTCGACGTCGACCCCGCGACCGCCATGGCTGCGATGGCGTGGGCGGGTGCGAGCGGAGGGGGACATGGACGGCGCCGAGGCACCCCGGCGGGAAGGGCAGGGGCGTGGTGGGTCATGCTCGAGGTCCTCGGCCACGGCGAACCCCCCGACGACCCATCGGGATTGGGGGAGGAGGCCGCAGGGCTCCGCTGGGTCCTGTGGGACCCCGGGGACAGGGTCGGCGGCTGGAACCTCCACATCGGCATCGAGGATCCCCAGGACGGCATCGCGTGGGTCCTGTCCGCGGTGGACGCCTTGTGAAACGACATCGCGTGGGTTCTGTCCGCACTGGACGCGTGTGAATCGACGTCCTTGATTCAGCCCGTGGGAAGGAACGGCATGACGTCGCTGGCGAGCTCCTCGACGATCGACGCCTGCCGGTCGTACGGAAGGTCAGGGAAGTAGCTGCGCGCGACCCATTCGACGGGGACGTCCAACCGGGCACGGAGGGAGCCGATCGTGTCGACGATCTCCTGGGCGGAGCCCCCGATGATGCGCTTGCGGATCCTCTCTGCCATAGCGTCGTCGAGCGCCGGCGTCGCCGCGATACCGGTTCGCCTCGCCGACTCCTCCATGTCCGAGTACTTCCAGGACTGGTGCCATGCCGAAGCGATGATGTCGCCCAGGTCGCCCGGGTACATGACGCCGTAGTAGATCCACCGGAAGGTCCCTGGATCGCGTCCGATCAACTCCATCTCCTCATGCGCGACGCGGACCTGGTCGACGAATCGGTCAGGTGACGCGTTCGAGAAGAAGCCATCGGCATGGCGCGCCGCGCGCCTCACGGCGGCGTCGACACCACCGCCGATGATCAGCGGGATCGCAGTGGTGGGGGACGGCCTGACGCCGAGCTCCGGCACATCGTAGATGTCCCCTGACCAGCGGAACGGCTCTCCTGTCCACGCGCGCCGAAGGATCTGGAGCATCTCGGTCATCGCCCTCCCGCGTTCGGTGATGTCGACTCCGAGGGCCTCGAACTCCGTTGCGGACCACCCGAGGCCGAGGCCGAGGTCGAGCCGACCGTTCGAGATGACCTGCACGGTGGCCGCGTCCTCGGCGAGGCGGATGGGGTCGTGGAGGGGTGCGAGGAGCACACCCGTCCCGATCCTGATGCTCTCCGTTCGCGCAGCGATCGCAGCGGACGTCACGAGCAGCGACGGCATGTACCCGTCATCGACGAAGTGGTGCTCCGTCGTCCATACCGAGTCGAATCCGAGGCGGTCCGTCAGCACGGCGAGGTCGAGGGTCTCCCGGTAGACGTCCTCCCAGGTGCGTGGGTCGTCGGCTATCCGTTGGGCGGAGAGGAGGCCGAATCCGAGTGCCATCGTCGTGTCCCTTCAGTGGAGGTTCGGGACGAGCCTACCGGTGGCCGTTCGGCGAACCTGTCGGAGATTCCGACTCCCGGTGGCTACCCTTGGACGACACCAATGGCGACACCAGCCGTGTCGCACCGACCGCGAAGACGGATACCCCTGCATGTACCTCGAAGGCATCGAGAGCCCGGCCGATCTCGCCGATCTGACCTATGACCAACTCGATGAGCTCGCCGGGGAGATCCGCACGTTCATTGTCGACGCTGTCGAGGCCAACGGTGGACACCTGGGGTCCAACCTCGGTGTGGTAGAGATCACGCTCGCGCTCCACCGGGTCTTCTCGTCCCCTCGTGACATCATCCTGTGGGACACGGGCCATCAGGCATACGTCCACAAGATCGTGACGGGCCGCAGGGACGGGTTCGCCAGGCTTCGCAGCGAGGGCGGCCTCAGCGGCTATCCCAATCGGGCGGAGTCAAAGCACGACGTCATCGAGAACAGCCACGCATCGACGGTGCTGTCGTACGCACATGGCATCACCGCTGCCCGCCAGCTCCGTGACGGCGACGACGCCGGCATGGTCGTTGCGGTCATCGGTGATGGCTCCCTCACGGGCGGCATGGCATACGAGGGCCTCAACAACCTCGGCCACAGCGGATCGAACGTGACGATCATCCTCAACGACAACGGCCGGTCGTACGCACCGACGGTGTCGAAGCTCTCGGACAGCCTCGCCAGGATCCGCGCGAACCCCGTCTACATGCAGCGCCAGCGCCGGCTCGAGCGCTTCGTCAAGGGTCTTCCCCTCGTCGGGAGCTTCGCGGACCGCGGCATCGGGGCGACGAAGGCCGCCGTTCGCGAGATGTGGGAGCCCCCTGCGTTCTTCGAGGATCTCGGTATCCGGTACCTCGGACCCTTCGACGGCCACTCCGTCGAGGTCGTTGAACAGGCACTCCGGAATGCGGCGGAGTTCGACGGTCCGAAGGTCGTCCATGTCCTGACCCAGAAGGGCCACGGCTACCCGCCGGCCGAGAACGACTCCGTCAAGCTCATGCACGACACGGGGTCGATCAAGCCGGGCAGCTACACGGCCGCGTTCATGGACACGATGTGCAAACTCGGGGAGGAGCACGAGGACGTTGTCGCGATCACAGCTGCAATGCCGGACTCGACCGGCCTGCTCGCATTCGCAGAGCGTTTCGAGGACCGGTGCTTCGACGTCGGGATCGCAGAGCAGCACGCTGTGACCATGGCGACGGGTATGGCGATGGTCGGGATGAAGCCGGTCGTTGCGATCTACTCGACCTTCCTCACGAGGGCGTTCGATCAGCTGAACCTCGATGCAGGCCTCCACGGACAGCACATCGTCCTTGCACTCGACAGGGCGGGAGTCACCGGAGACGATGGTCCGTCGCATCACGGCCTCCTCGACATGGTGCTGTGCCTGAAGGTCCCGAACATGACCGTGTTCGCCCCCTCGTCGTATCAGGAGCTCCAGGTGATGCTCCAGGACGCAGTCGAGCTGTGTGATGGTCCTGCTTCGGTGAGGTGGCCAAAGACGGCGGCCGTGATGGTCGACGATGCGGAGGTCGGCTCGGGTCTTGCGGCCAGACGCGCCAGGCTCGGTTCGGGTGACAGGGTCTGCCTCATCGGCGTAGGGAAGATGCTCGCGGCGTGCCTCGATGCCGCCCATCGCCTGGAAGCCGAAGGGATCGACGCAACTGTGTGGGATCCACGGGTCGTCAAGCCGCTCGACCCCAACATGCTCGCCGATGCCGCCCGCCACGACCTCATCGTGACCGTCGAGGACGGGTTTCGGGAGGGAGGTGCGGGGACGGGCATCGAGACCGCACTGCGCGACATGGGCGTTCGCACGCCGGTCGAGATCCTCGGGGTCCCCGTCACCTACATCGACCATGCGAACCCCGACGTGATCCTGTCGCGGTTGGGCCTCGACGGACCGGGTGTCGCGAGATCTACCCTGGCCGCCCTCGGCTGATCAGCTGGCCCTGAAGCGCACGACTCCGTCAGCTCGCAAGCGCGCCAGACGCGGCGTCGGGATCGTCGACGGTGACGGCGAAATGGAAACCCTCCGCGTTCGAGTGGAGGAGATACATCGAATCGATGTTGACAGATGCCTGCGCGAGGCCCTCAGCGATGTGTGCAAGGGACTGCGTACCGCGGGGCAGGAACGTGTCGAGCACCTCGCGCTCGTCGAATGCGAGGTCGGCAGCCATGAGCGCCCGGCGCGCGACGGGCGGTGACTCGACGATGATCCGGACATGGCTGTGGCCGTCGTCGCCTACCGCGGCGAAGGCCTCGATCTCGACGCCTGCGTCCGAGAGGATCCGAGCGAGTGCGGCGAGCTGTCCTGGCCGGTTTGCGAGGCGGATCGAGAACTCTGTCATACGCCAACACTACGCCGCGACACACGGCTGTGAAGGCTGATCGAGGGACAGAGAGCCTCGGTGGGTGGCGCAGTGGTGCTACTCGTCGAGCGAGGCGCCACACTCAGACGATTGCGAAGCCTGGTCGATTGAGGGGCAGGCTCTGTGGGCAGCGCCGTGGTGCTACTCGTCGAGCGGTGCGCCACGGTCCGACAACATGGTGCGGAGCCGTGCGATTCTCGCCTTGATCCCCGACGGATCATCCTCGCTCGTGACCGGTGCTGGTTCATCCTCTGACCGATCGACGGATCCGTGAAGTTCCTGGAGCTCCCGTAGCTCCTCGAGCTCGAGGAAGATCTCCTCGGTCGGGACAGGGGGATTGTTCTGGTTCTCGTCGTTTGTCGCTGACATGCCTGTTCCTGCGTGACTGTGTGCAACGGTACCCGCGACGCGGCGCTTCCGAAAGGACCCATCCTCGTCACCCGTATCTCGGTGCCGATAGCGAAGCCTTTCGACGATCGAACACATGTTCGATTAGGATGGTCGGATGTCGCGCTATGCGGAGCTGCATTGCCACACCAACTACTCGTTCCTCGATGGGGCATCGTGGGCGGATGAGCTCGTGCAACGTGCTTCGGATCTGGGATACGAGGCCCTGGCGGTGACGGATCACGACGGCTTCAGGGGTGCCGTCCAGGTCCACGCCTCGGCTTCCGCCGTCGGACTGCCGGTGGTCTATGGAACGGAGGTGGGTCTTCCTGTCGACGGGGATGCGTCCGAATCCCCTCACATGTCGATCGAAGCTGACATGTCGGTCGAAGCGATCCTGGATCCCTCACCTGAGGACGTTCCCCTCACCGGCTCGGACGACCAGACCCGTAGGGGACGCAGGCGCACGATGCACGGAACGAAACCCGTGCGACGTCAGGAGACGGACCACCTCGTCCTCCTCGCCCCCGACCCCGTCGGGTACGCCGCCATCGGGAGGTTCGTGACCAGGGGACAGTACCGAGGGCGGAAGGACGAGCCCCTGTACTCGTACCGTGACCTCTCCGAGGCTGCCTCGGATGGCGGTCTCGTCGCCCTCTCAGGCTGTTGGCAGGGTGCCGTCCCACGGGCTGCCGCAGCGGGTGACCTGCCGGGAGCCATGCGTGCCGCGGCACGTCTCAGGGAGGTGTTCGGTGACCGGTTCCGCCTCGAACTGACCCACCACGCGATGCCAGGGGACGACCATCGCAACGACCTGCTCGCCGAAGTGGGGATGAGGCTCGGTATCCCGACGGTTGCGACCAACAACGTCCACTACGCACATCGACACGACGCCGACCTGTCCGAAGTGCTCGCAGCGATCGGTGGGCGTCGATCACTCGATGAGCAGGACGGGTTCAGGCCCGCCACCGACATGCGACACCTGCGCACACCGCAGGAGATGGCTGCACGGTTCACCAGGTATCCGGGTGCTGTCGAGCGGGCAGCGGAGCTCGGACGGTCGCTCGCCTTCGATCTCGAGCTCCTGACACCCGAGCTCCCGGACTTCCCGATGCCGGGCTCGTTCACCTCCGAGGACGAGTTCCTGTCCCACCTCGTGTACGAGGGCGCTCGCGACGTGTATCCGGGAAGCGACGACGGCATCGACCCCCGTGCACGAAGGCGCCTCGAGCACGAGCTCGACGTCATCTCCGAGCTCGGATTCGCGGGCTTCTTCCTCGTGGCGTGGGACATCGTGGGTTTCGCGAGATCCAGGGACATCTACTGCCAGATCCGAGGCTCGGGAGCCGACTCCGCCGTGTGTCGATGCATCGGCCTGACACGGGTCGATCCGATCCGCCTCGGGCTGCCGTTCGAGCGATTCCTGTCGCACGAACGGGGTCGTCCTCCCGACATCGACATCGATTTCGAGGCAGAGCGTCGCGAAGAGGTCATCCAGTACTGCTATCGCACCTACGGCAGGGAACGCGCTGCGATGGTCGCGAACGTGATCACCTACCGGGCACGCTCGGTCCTCCAGGACGTTGGCAAGGCATTCGGACTGACACAGGCACAGGTCAACGCCCTCACGAAGTACCTCGATCACCGATCACCCAAAGTCCTGAGGGACGTGGTCGAGCTCCCGGAAGGTTTGACGGCCGATCACATCTACGACGTCTGCGTCCGGCTCGACGGGTTCCCACGCCATCTCGGCATCCACTCCGGCGGCATGGTGGTCTCGCGCCGACCCCTCTGGGAGACCGTGCCCATGGAGTGGGGGCGGATGCAGGATCGTTCCGTCCTCCAGTGGGACAAGAACGACACGGGGGCGATGGGCGTCGTCAAGTTCGACCTCCTCGCGTTGGGCGCCCTCAACGCGTTGCATCTCTCCGTCGATGCGATCAGGGAGACCCATGGCGTCGACATCGACCTCGCCTTCATACCGCAGGAACCCGTGGTGTACGAGATGCTGACCCGAGCTGACACGGTCGGCGTGTTCCAGGTCGAGTCACGCGCCCAGATGGCGACGCTTCCCCGGATGAAGCCAAGGACGTTCTATGACCTCGCCGTCGAGGTCGCCCTGATCCGACCCGGCCCGATCCAGGGCCAATCGGTCCACCCCTATCTGAGAAGGCGAAACGGCGAGGAACCGGTCCGCTACATCCACCCGTCCGCTGAGCCCATCCTCCGCAAGACACTCGGTGTCCCGATCTTCCAGGAACAGCTCATGGAGATCGCACGGGTCTGTGCCGGTTTCACGCCAGGGCAGTCGGACCGCCTCCGCCAGGCGATGACCCACAAACGATCCGACGAGGAGATGGCGAAGCTTCGCGACGAGGTGTACGCAGGGATGGCGTCGAGGAACATCACGGGCCCGCCGGCAGACGAGCTGTGGGAGAAGCTCCAGGGGTTCGCGTCGTTCGGGTTCCCCGAGTCCCATTCGGTCTCGTTCGCGTACATCGTGTACTCGGCTTCCTGGTTGAAGTACCACTGGCCGACGGAGTTCTTCGCAGGGCTGCTCAATGCCCAACCGATGGGGTTCTACTCACCGAACTCCCTCGTCGCAGACGCCGTCCACCACGGAGTGGTCGTCCGCCAGCCCGACGTCAACGCTTCCGCCCACGACTGCACGGTTGAACCACACGAGGCGGATCCGGACGATCTCGTCGAGTATCTCGGGATGGCCTGGCGTCGGGGGCGTGGTGCCGCCGATGACCCCATCCGTCAGGCCGTCGCACTGCGGCTGGGGCTGAGGTACGTCCGCGGCCTCGGCGAAACGGAGATCACACGCATCGAAGCTGCTCGCCACACCGGTGGCTCCTTCTCGTCCCTCGAGGACTTCGCACAGCGCACAGGTCTTCCCGTTGACGCCCATGAGGCCCTGGCGGCTTCCGGGGCGTTCGCATCCCTCGGGTACGGGAAGCGGGAGGGGATGTGGCAGGCCGGAGCACTCGCACGACTCGGACCGAACCGCCTCGCCCTCGAGGACGCATCCGTGCCGCCGGAGCTCAGCCCGATGGACGGGATCGAGACCATGCATGCCGACCTCTGGTCGACCGGCATCACCCTCATCCATCCCGTCAGCTTCATCCGCGACCAGCTCGATGCTCGGGGTGTGCTCAGGATCGAGGATGCCCTCCGCCTTCGGCGGCATGCCACCCGTGTGAGCGTTGGAGGGGTCGTGACCCACCGGCAGCGTCCGGGCACGGCCAACGGGGTCCGGTTCTTCAACATCGAGGACGAGACGGGGATCATGAATGTCGTCGTCATGCCACCGGTGTGGGACGCGAACTTCGAGATCGCTCGCAAGGCCATCGGCCTCGTCATCTCGGGAATCCTCGAGTACCGCGACGGCGTGACCAACCTCGTGGCTCACCGGTTCGAGGTATGGCCTGCCCCGGTGATTCCCTCCCGTGATTTCCGATGACCAGTCTCGGATGACCGGCAATGTGCGGCAGGCAACCCGTGCCCAGGCGACCGTGGGCAGGCGACCGTGAGCAGATGACCATGAGCAGGCGACCGTGAGTAGATGACCGTGGGCAGGCGATTGTGGGCAGGCGACCGTGAGTAGATGACCGTGAGTAGATGACCGTGAGTAGATGACCGTGGGCAGGTGACCGTGGGCAGATGACCGTGGGTAGATGACCGTGAGTAGATGACCGTGGGCAGATGACCGTGGGCAGGCGACCGTGACCAGGCGACCGTGCCCAGGTGACCATGGGTAGATGACCGTGAGTAGATGACCGTGAGTAGATGACCGTGGGCAGGTGACCACGAGCAGACGACATAGGTCGATCGACCCGTTCTCGGTGGGCGCCTACAGGATCCGTTCGCGCCGGCCGATATCGATGGGGTCAGCTTTTGGTAGTGGAGGAACGATGACCCACGCATTCACCGGATCGGTGCTGCTCCCTGGCGAGCAGGGCCAGGGCCTGAACGCAACGTTCGAGATGCAAGATGACGTCGTGCGGCTCACGTCCGGGAACGGACGAGCTGGGTGCTTGGGGTGCCCGCGACTTCTACGTCGAACCCTCTGGCAAGGGTGCATTCCGGATCGGACTCGGAGGCGAGGAGCTCTTCTTCACGCCGTCGTCGCCCTCTTCGTTCGCCGAGGCGATGCACGTCCCACTCCAACCCGAGGCGCCAGCCAAGGACACGAAGCCGAAGTACGACATCGACGCGGCGATCGACGAAGCGATTGCGAACGTGAAGCCGCTGCGGTCCGTCAACGACGAGGATGACATCCTCTCGAAGCCGCTCCTCGCAACGATCGTCGTCGTCGCCGGCTCACTCATGGCCGGTCTCGTCGGAATGAGCTTCGTCCTCTGACAGAGGACGTCACGCGTCCGGGTCGTCACCCTCGGCGAGCTCGAGTGCCGCTGAGTTGATGCAGTAGCGCAGGCCGTTGGGTCCAGGTCCGTCGTCGAACACGTGACCGAGGTGGGCGTCGCAGCTCGCGCACCGGGTCTCGGTACGGACCATCCCGAAGGTGCGGTCCTTGTGCTCGACCACTGCACCCAGGTCGATCGGTGCAGTGAAGCTCGGCCACCCGGAACCGGAGTCGTACTTCGTCTGCGAGCTGAACAGCGGCTCACCGCACACCACGCACCGGTAGGTGCCCGGCCGCTTCTCGTTCCAGTACTTGCCGGTGAACGCCCGCTCTGTCCCAGCTTCCTGGGTGACGTGGTATTGCTCGGGTGTCAACCTCTGCTTGATGTCGTCGTGCTGTGCATCCATGTCAAGAAGGTAGCGGGCGGGCAGGTCGTCAGGAACGACGGGCCGAACACGCTGGATCCGGACACGCTGGATCCGGACACGCTGGATTGGGATACGCGTGCATCGAACGCGTGCGTCTCAGGCGTCGACGATGCTGGTCACGATGTCGATTGCCCGTGCCGTGTCGTCGCTGCTCACGTCGAGGTGGAAGACCGCCCTGACCCGCGTCTTCCCGAGGACCAGCATCGCAACCCCTGCATCGAGGCACGATGCGACGACGGCTGCGGGATCAGGGACGTCGAAGTACACGAGATTCGTCTGAACGGCATCCAGATCCACGCGTCCGTTGTTCGTCGCCGCGAGGGCTTGCGCGAACGCCTTGGCATTGCGATGGTCCTCGACGAGCCGCTCGCGGTTGTTCGAAACCGCAAACAGGGCTCCGGCAGCGACGATTCCTGCCTGACGGAAGCCCCCTCCGAACATCTGTTTGAATCGCCTCGCCTCACCGACATCCCCTGAACCGACGAGTGCGGATCCCACGGGGGCGCCGAGGCCCTTCGAGAAGCACACGGTGATCGTGTCGAACGGTGCCGCGTACTCGGAGACGTCGATACCCGTCGCCGCAGATGCGTTCCAGAGCCTCGATCCGTCGAGATGGCGCGCGAGGCCGCGATCCGAGGCTACGGCGGCGACCGAACGCAACTGGTCGAGGTCCCAGATCGTGCCGCCTGCGTCGTTGTGCGTGTTCTCCATGCACACGAGCGTGTGCGGGTCGTACAGGTGGGAAGGGAGTGACGGGTGGGGAACGGGGATGGCATCGGTCAGGTCCCGGGCGGTGAACGTTCCGTAGGTCCCCGTGAGCCGTTTGAGTGTCACTCCAGAGTGGTGGGCGGCGGCGCCCATCTCGTGGTTTCCGATGTGCGCGCCGGCCTCGAGGATGACTGTGTCGCCCGGTTGGGTGTGCATTCGAACCGCGATCTGGTTCGCCATCGTGCCCGTCGGCACATACACCGCCCACTCCTTGCCGAGGAGCCCCGCCACGGTCGCCTCGAGCTCGATGACCGTCGGATCCTCGCCGTAGAGGTCATCGCCGACTTCTGCGTTCGCCATCGCTGTGCGCATCGCGTCGCTCGGCCGGGTGATCGTGTCGCTCCGAAGGTCGATCATGGGCGGGCCATATGAGGGGTTGCCGATTCGGTCATGGACGTGATGCCGTCATCGGAGGAAGTGCCTCGGTTGGAGCACGGCAGTGAGCAGGCCTGTGGATCCGTCCCCCGCTGCGTCCCATCGGCTGAGATCCATCTCGATGTCGACGCACGTGCCGGTTCTCATGGCGACCCGGGCGCCGGTCACGTGGCGAACGGTCTGGGACCAGGTCGGCTCGTGACCCACGAGCATGATTCGTTCGTGGCCGTCACCGTGGCGTCCCGCGATACGAAGGGTGTCGAGGTACGAGGCACCGTAGAGGTCGGGTTCGAGGATCAGGCGCGACGACCAGCCACCGGACAGGCGCGCGAGCTCGGCGGTTGACCGTGCACGGGTGGCGGTCGACGAGACGACGATCTCGGGGACGAGGCCGAGGTCGCGCAGCACCTCTCCCATCCTCTGGGCAGACTGCGTGCCGCGAGCCGACAGGGGCCTGCTGTGGTCGTCTGTGGCACCCGAATCCCAGTCGGACTTGGCGTGGCGCATCAGCATCAGGTTCATGCGCACATCGTACCCGCCGACGCTCACGCGACGGTGAGGGCCAGCATCACCTGGGCGACGAAGTACAACGGGAGCCCGATGAGCCGATTCGACAGGGATCGCACGACGAACTGCTGCCTCGCCACCAGGACGTCGCTCGCGGCGAAGAGGCAGGCGCCCACCGGTATTCGCAGGTCAGGGTCGGTACCGAGCGAACCGAAGGCCGCTGCGACCATCACGCCGATGATGATCACGTACGCGAGGAGTGGCACGGCGAGTTGCTCTGGACGGTGTGGTGCGAGCCAACGGATGACCGCAGTGCCCACGGCCGCCATCACCAGGCCTGCTGCGAACATCCATGGCACGGAAACGGAGCCTCGTGTGATGAATGACGCGGCGTAGGCGACGTGGGCGGCTCCGAACGCTGCGAGTCCGATCGTGAATGCACGCCGTCCGCTGTAGCTGAGGGAAAGGTCGCCGACCCAACTCGCCGTAAGCGCAGCAAGGATCCCGAGCGTGTACGCGTCGAACTCCCGTGCGTTCACGACCGCAAGGAAGATGGCGAGGGTCGACGCCGCCATCTTGCAGAGCCGGCTGAGTCGCTTGTCGCGATCCGTCAGGATGGCCGATCCGACGGCAAGCACCAGGATCGCGATCACGAGGGTGGCGGTCACGATGGCCAGCACCACGATCGCAACGGCGAGATGGCTGACGCGAGGGCAAGCGCCAGGACGGCTATGACGAGGGCGAAGGTCATGGGCGACGGGACGCCTGCGTCACATCGCGTCGATGACGTAGTCGATGCATGCGGTGAGGGCCTCCACGTCGGACGTCGGGATGGTCGGGAATGTGGCGATCCGGAGTTGGTTCCTCCCGAGCTTCCGATACGACTCCGTGTCGATGATGCCGTTCGACCTCAGGTGATCCGACAGGGCGTTGGCGTCGACGGCGTCGGTGAAGTCGATGGTCACGACCGTGGTGGACCGCGATCGCTCGTCCGTGACGAAGGGTGTCGCGACGTCTGAATCCTCCGCCCATCGGTACAGGTGATCCGACGAGGCCTGAGCAACCTGCGCTGCGCCCTCCAGCCCGCCAGAGGCGAGCAGCTCGGCGATGCGCGCATCGAGGAGGAACAGTGTCGCGAGCGCCGGCGTGTTGTAGGTCTGGTCGAGCAGCGAGTTGTCGATCGCTGTCTGCAGCGAGAGGAACGGTGGGATCCATCGCGGCGATGCTGCGATCGTGCCGATGCGTTCGATTGCCCCAGGGCTCATCAGGGCGAGCCACAGGCCCCCTTCCGATCCGAAGGCTTTCTGTGGGGAGAAGTAGTACGCATCGACCATGGTCGGGTCGATGGGAACGGCCCCGGCGGCCGAGGTTCCGTCGACCACGATGAGCTCGTCCCCGAACCGTGCCCACTCCGCCCGCACGCCGGTTGACGTCTCATTGTGGATGAAGGCCGCGACGTCGACTCCAGGTATCGGTGTCGGTCTCGGTGCTCCCGGCGGCGTGGCGGAGATCACCACGGGCTCGTCCAGATGGGGTGCACCGGCCACGACGCTGGCGAACTTCGCGGAGAACTCACCGCACACATAGTGCGCGCTCTGGTGCTCGATGAGACCGAAGGCAGCGGCGTCCCAGAATGCCGTGGCACCGCCGACGCCGAGGACGACCTCATAACCCGAGGGGAGGGCGTACAGGTCGCCGAGACCGGACCGAATCCGTGACACGAACTGCTTGACCGTGGCCTTTCGGTGGCTCGTTCCCATGTAGACCATTCCTCGCTCGCTGAGGGACGACAGGGCCTGTTGGGAGACGCGACTCGGCCCCGAGCCGAACCGGCCGTCCCGTGGCAGGAGGTGTGGAGGGATGGTGATCGGGGTGGTCATGTCCGGGGAACCTCCGGCCAACCGGCGGCTGGCTCATCGTGGGCGGGGTCTAGTGTTCCCAGCACTCGAGTGGACAGGGAGGGTAGCCACGGTGGCGAATCGCGAATCGATCTCACGACGAGCGCTCTCCGTCGAGCCTTCAGCGACCCTCGCAATCACGAACAAGGCCGCCGCGCTCCGTGCAGCGGGCAAGCCGGTCATCGGCTTCGGGGCTGGCGAGCCGGATTTCCCGACTCCGGACGCGATCGTCCAGGCGGCGATCGTCGCTGCCCGCGACCCCTCATCACATCGGTACTCGCCAGCTGCAGGCCTTCCCGAACTGCGTGCGGCGATCGCGTCGAAGACGATGAGGGACTCCGCGTACGAGGTCGCGCCCTCGCAGGTCGTTGTGACGAACGGGGGCAAGCAGGCGGTCTACCTGGCATGTCAGGTGCTCCTCGATCCCGGCGACGAGGTGCTCCTCCCCGCTCCGTTCTGGGTGACCTACCCGGAGGCCGTAGCGCTCGCCGGTGGCACGGCGATTCCCGTCGCGACCGACGAGTCGACCAACTTCACGGTGACCGTCGACCAGCTCGAGGCCGCCGTGACCGACCGTACGAAGATGCTGATCTTCGTGAGCCCCTCGAACCCGACAGGTTCCGTGTACGATCCCGATCAGATGAGGGCGGTTGCCGCTTGGGCCGCCGAACGCGGCATCTGGGTGATGACCGACGAGATCTACGAGCATCTCGTCTACGGTGGCGCGGAGTTCCACTCGATGCCGGTCGTCTCTCCCGAGATCGCGCAGCGCTGCGTCGTGATCAACGGCGTCGCCAAGACCTATGCGATGACGGGATGGCGGGTCGGTTGGTTGATCGGCCCCGACGAGGTGTCGAGCGGTGCGACCCGAATCCAATCCCACCTGTCATCGAACGTCAACAACGTTGCGCAAATGGCAGCCCTCGAAGCGGTCACGGGCAACCTCGACGCCGTCACCATGATGCGCGAGGCATTCGACAGGAGACGCAAACGGATGGTCGAGCTGCTCAACGCCATCGACGGCGTCACATGCCTCGAGCCCCAGGGTGCGTTCTATGCCTTCCCGAATCTCACAGGCCTGCTCGGAAGGCGCCTGGGGGGCTCTTCGGCGTCGACGACGATGGAGCTCGCGGCGATCCTCCTCGATGAGGTGAATGTCGCGATCGTTCCCGGGGAGGCCTTTGGCGCTCCGGGATACGCGAGGCTGTCGTTCGCACTCGCCGACGCGGACCTCGAGGAGGGCCTCGGCCGCATCGCAGACCTCGTGCGCTCGAGTTGACCTGACATCAGGCCGCCGAACCGTCGATGGCGGCCAGCAACGTCGCGAACGAGGCATGGCTCGGATCGATGAGATCCATGTGCCCCGCGCCGTTGAGCTCGGCGAGATGCAACGACCTGTGGCTGTCAGCGAACGCTCGGGAGTGGTCGATGGGCACGTCACGGTCCTCTGTGCCGTGGATGAGCTCGACCGGCGCATCGTCAGCGAGGCGGATCGCTGCTCGCGCCCATGCCTCGGGCTGGTCGTCAGCGGATCCTCCGAGGTACGAAGCCACCGGATCATGGTCGGGCCGCATGGCTGAGACTCCGCTCAGGTCGACGACGGGCGCGAGGCCAACCGCCCGGACGATGCCTCGATTGGCTGCTTCGCGAATGGCGAGGTAGCCGCCGGCCGAGTGGCCCACGAGGACGACATCGTCGGTCGGCATGCCGTGGTCGCCTGCAAAGGCGATGGCCGCGTCCACAGCGGAAGTGACGTCATCGGTCGAGGCATCGAATGAGGCTGGTCCCCTTCGATACTCGATGTTCGCGGTCGCGAAGCCTGCCCGATGGATCTCGACGGCAAGCGGATCCATGATGTCGCGCCCCCAGATCGAGCGCCAGAAACCGCCGTGGATGAGGATCACAAGACGCCGTGCGTCCGACGACGCTCGGAACTCGAACACCTGGTCGTCGTCATCGCCGTAGGCCTCGATGGTCGGTGGCGAGGAGAGGGATGCCCAGAGGTGGTCGATCGCGTTGAGATACCCGACCGTCCCCCGACCGACGATCACGAGGTCCGCTGCGGCAGCGGTCACGGACGTACGGCGCCACGGTTCGCGCTCGTGGATGTTCGAGATGTGGACCTCGACCGTCGGTTTGCCCACGGCGAGGATGGCATCGTGGATCGCGTACGACGTGTGGCTCAGGGCACCCGGGTTGATGATGACACCGTCTGACCGACCGGCTTCGGCCTGGATGAAATCGATGATGGCGCCCTCGTGGTTCGACTGGAACGACTCGATCCCGATCGAGAGGGCCGAGCAGCGTCGCCGCCACTGTCCCGCGAGGTCGTCGAGCGTCTCGAGACCGTAGATCTCTGGTTCACGAGTTCCGAGGAGGTTGAGGTTCGGGCCGTTGATGATGAGGAATCGCATGTGCCGAGTCTCGGGGGTCACCGACGCGTCTGCAAGTGCGCCGGGTCATGATCGGAGCGGAGGGTGTGAGCGAGGTCCATCGTCGACGGGTCCGGCATCTGCATCCGTGTGGTGCGACCTCCCGCGATGGCAACGATCAGCGCATCGATGACGTCGTCGACGCTTACGGACGCGACATCTGCGAGCGAGCCTGTCGCTGAGGGGTCGATCGGAACACCGAGGGCGTCGTAGACGGGTACGAGGACCCCGTTGATGTCGTCGGGGTCCGCGACGACGATCATGCCACCGATCTGGGCGACGGAGCGCGAAAGGCGCTGGCCCACTCCCATGACCTTGCGCGAGCCCAGGACGTTCACGCTGTACTCACCTGCGCAGTACTCGTGAGGGATCTCACCGATCGCCGCCGCGATGCCGAGGGACTCCAGCGCGTCGACAACTCCACGTGCGAGGAGGCGGAACCGCTCATGCATCGTGCGGGCGGGGTCCGGTGAGGGGATCGTCCATGCAAAGCGGACGATCGTGGGTGAGAACACCACGGCGCGACCTCCGGCAATGCGGATCGTCGGGTCGTAGCCGTGGCTGCGTGCAATGGCGACTGCGGTCTCGAACCCCTCCGCCAGGGTGTCGTGTTTGCCGAAGGCAGCGATGTGATGAGGGGCGCCGACCTCCAACGTCTCGCCGAGCGAGCCTTCGTTGACGCGTTGCAGGATGGCCCTGGACACCGCCGTGTCGAGAGGTCCATCGCCCGTGTGATGCCCGCGAAGCACGTCGAGGGTGGATGTCATGCCCAACAGGGTAGGTCGTATCGGCTCTCGCTCAGGTCGTGCCGATTACCTGGGATCCGTGGCATCCTTCGATGGTGAACCGTTCACGCTCGCTCGCCGTCGTCGTCGTCGCACTCGCCCTCGCTTCATGTGGGGAGGCGGGGTTACTCGACGGCGTCGGTGACCGCACTCGCGGGATCGTCGCAGGGAACACGACGACGACGACCACCCTCGTGGCGGTGGCGGCGGGCGCGGACGACGAGGGCCTCGTGCGGGCGGCTGATGTCCTCTGGTTCAACGACGACATCGAACCGCAATACGCGGGTGAGCCGTCCGAGGTCGTGGCGGCAGTGTGGGAGAGGCAGCTCGGCAGCCGATTCGTCCAGTCCGCCCGCCGCGAGATCGCGGCCGCACTTCCTGCCCTGATGTTCCCTTCGCTCGTGCCACAACAGGTTCGTTGGGTCACGAGCCAACTGGTCTACAACTCCACGACGGGAACCCTCGACAGCGAAACGTCAGCGGCCTTCGGGTTGTGGACGGAGGAACCGTACCGATCGACCTCCGCCCAGATCGGCGTTCTCCGAGTCGGACGTGCGTCGGAGGGTGTAGCGGCTGCACGCTCGGAGATCATCCGTGTCGTCGTGCCCGAGGGCGTGAGTGTCGGTTGGACCGAGTCGGGTCATCGGTACGAGCTGTTCTGTCGGTCCGAGGTCTCCGACGAGCTGTGTACCGAGACGGCAGCGTCGTCGGTCGCACTCTCGGGCCTGGTGCCACCGAGTCGTTGAGTCGACCGGTGAGTCGACGGATGTGTCGACCGGTGGTTTGTGAGACGGCAGCGTCGTCGGTCGCGCTTTCAGGCCTGGTGCCACCTGGTCGTTGAGTCGAGAGTTGAGTCGAGAGTTGAGTCGACGGTTGAGTCGACGGATGTGTCGACCGGTGATTTGTGAGACGGCAGCGTCGTCGGTCGCGCTGTCGGGCCTGGTTCCACCGAGTCGTTGAGAGGGTCGGCGTACAGGGGGAGTGCGCTCCCTATCGTGCGGGGATGCATCACGGAGGCTTCGGCGCATTCATGCGCCACGACGAGTCGCAGACTCCTGACGTGGACAGGGTGCTGCTCTCGCGGGTCCTCGGCTATGCGCGCCCGTACCGCCGACAGCTGGTCTACATCCTCGTGACGATCGTGGTCATCACGATCCTGTCCCTCGCCCCGCCGCTGCTGATGCGTACCCTCATCGACGAGGCCATCCCCACGGAGGATCTGGCGCTCGTGACATGGCTCGGCATCGCCATGGTCGCGGTACCGCTCATCAACGGCGTCGTCGGGGTGTTCCAGCGGCGTGCCACGGCGCAGATGGGCGAGGGCATCATCTACGACCTGCGTCGGGAACTGTTCGACCACCTCCAGTCGATGTCACTCGGGTTCTTCACGAACACCAAGACCGGTGAGCTCATGTCCCGACTGAACTCGGACGTCGTGGGTGCCCAGCAGGCGGTATCCAGCACGTTCGTCACGCTCATCTCGAACGTATTCGCGGTGGTGGCGACGCTCTTCATCATGGTGAGGCTCGAGTGGCGCCTCACGTTGCTGGCCGTGTCCATCCTGCCGCTCTTCATCATTGCGTCCCGCCAGGTCGGCAAGCGCCTGCGCATCATTCGTCGAACCCAGATGGAGGCGAACGCCGACATGACGGGCATGATGCAGGAAACCCTGTCCGTCTCGGGTGCACTGCTGGTCAAGCTGTTCGGGCGGTCGGCGTACGAGTCCGGTCAGTTCAGCACACGTGCAGGGAAGGTTCGCAATCTCGGGATCACCCAGGCGGTCATAGGTCGCTGGTTCTTCATGGCCCTCGGCATCGTGTCGGCCCTCGGCACCGCGGTGACGTTCTGGTTGGGCGCTGTGATGGTGATCAACGACACGATCACGATCGGCACGATCGTCGCCCTCAGCGCATACCTCGCAGGGCTGTACGGACCGCTCGCGGCCCTGGCCAATGCGAGGGTCGAGTTCACGACCTCGCTCGTCTCGTTCGAGCGTGTCTTCGAGGTGCTCGACCTCCCCGTCGATGTGCCGGCTCCGAGCAATCCTGTGAGACTCGACAAGGTCGAGGGTCGGGTCTCGTTCGACGGCGTGTGGTTCAGTTACGACACGACCCGGGACTCGGGCCTCGAGTCCGTCCGACGATTCGGGTGGGGTGACACAGGTGTTGCGGATGAGGCCTCCGTTCGCCCGTCATCGGGATGGGTCCTCGAGGACGTCAGCTTCGCGATCGAGCCAGGCAGGACCGTGGCGTTGGTTGGCCCTTCGGGGGCAGGGAAGACGACGATCACGTACCTGGTTCCCCGCCTCTACGACGCGTCCAGGGGAGTCGTGAGCATCGATGGTGTGGACGTCCGCGACCTCGCGCCCGACAGCATCGCTCGCGCCGTGGGAGTCGTCACGCAGGACACGTACCTGTTCCACGACACGATCGAGGCCAACCTGCAGTACGCCGATCCTGCAGCCACGACCGATCAGATCCTGGCAGCGGCCGAGGCGGCCAACATCCTCGAGTTCATCGAGAAGCTACCGGAGGGTCTCGCAACCAGGGTGGGGGAGCGGGGCTATCGCCTGTCGGGCGGAGAGAAGCAGCGGATCGCGATTGCGCGTGTCATCCTCAAGAACCCGTCGATCCTCATCCTCGATGAGGCGACGTCACACCTCGACGCCCGCTCGGAGGCGCTCGTGCAGGACGCGCTCGAGGGCATCATGACGCATCGGACCTCCCTTGTGATCGCCCACAGGCTCTCGACCGTCCTCAATGCGGACACCATCGTCGTCCTCGACAACGGCCGGGTCGTCGAGATCGGACCCCATGACGAACTCGTGACCTCGGGCGGCCTGTACTCACACCTTTTCGAGACCCAGTTCCGAGCGGCGACGGTCCGCCCATGAGCGGCGTGGGGTTGCGCATGGCACAACGGCTCGTACCCGTGGCCGTCATCACAGCCCTCGTCACTGCGGGGTGCAGCCAGGCGCCGTCGCTGGAGGACTACATCGAGTCGATGGAGCGTCACACGGATTCGTACGTCGACGAGTCCCAGGCGCTGTCGTTCGAGTACCAGAGTGCGGTCGAGGACGGCGTTCGCCGGATCGTCGCGGAAGGTGGCGCCGATCCGACGGGGGAGGCCCTGACACTCGTCACGACGGAGACCGTTCAGTACCTCGCCCTGTTGGGTGATGCCATGGACCGATATCACGCGGCGATCGCTCCCCTCGATGCGACGGACGAGGTCGTTGCGGACCATGACGCATATGCAGACGCGGTCGGATTCGTCGTCTCGTCGCTTGCCCCGACCAGGGCGGCGGTCGAGGCAGCGTCGTCCATCGATGAGGTCCAGCTCGCGCTTGCCTCGTCCGGCTTCGCCGACGGGCAGCTGAGATGGACTGCGACGTGCTCGACCCTCGAGCAAGCGGTTCGGGATCAAGGTCGCGGTATCGACCTGCGTTGCGTGCCCCCTGTGGCGGACCCATGACGGGACGACACGGCATGTGGGATGGGGACATGGACGCGATCGTGAATGTCCCCGTCAGCGGTGGTGAGAACGTGATGCTTCCCGTCATCCGGGCGGTTGTCCGTATGGAGGGTGATCCGACGAGGGTGATCGTCCAGCGGCGAGACAACGCTTCGGAGGTCGTTCGCGGGTTGTTCGAGATCCCGGGTGGTCGGTGGCGAGCAGGCGAGTCCCCGGTCGATGCCATCAGCCGCGAGGTGTTCGAGGAAACCGGTCTGACGGTCGTCCGCGTCCACGGCGTCACCGAGGATGCGATCGACGATCGCCGCACGATCGCATCGATTCGACCGCTCGTCATCGTCGCAGGCGTCCTCGGGGCGTTTCCCGCCGTCCACGTCGTGGTTGTCGTCGACGCTATCGGGGAACCACGGTCAACGCCGGGGGAATCCTCCGACGTGCGGTGGTGGTCGATCGAGGAGATCCGATCGGGGCTCGATGGCCCGAAGGAACTCTTCATCCCATCCTCGAGGGCTGCGCTGAATGCGTTCCTCGAGTGGCATGACACGTAGGCGCGCCCTACGACGACTCACGAACCGTAACCCTCTCAGGGTCGCTCTCAGGGTGCCCCTTCGACGACGGAGGCTATGTCCGTGTCCATGAGATCGAGCTCCGCGATACCGAGAGTCGGCTCGCCGATGCGTCCCACGTCGTCGAGCTGCTCGAGGCTCTCGACATGCCGTTTCGCCTGGGGGACCACAAGGACGGGCCTCCCGGATTCGAGCATCACGCGAGCTGACACGCTCTCCCACGCATCCCTGTCGAAGATCTGCTTCGTCGTTCCGAGGAGGACGACATCGGCTCCGAGCTCATTCGCGGCTGCGGAGATGGCCATGGCGGGATCTGCCCCCTCGAGCACCCGCACCTCGCATGGGATCCGCGCCTGTTCGAGGGCCCTTCGGAGCGGTTCCGTGAGCCGCTTGCCCCGCTCGTCGAGATACTGCGCCGCCAGTGCGTCCTTGTCAGCGTGCGTGTCGTGCAGTGGATGCCACCCCTCGTCGTCGAGATCCTCGAGGAATCCACGTGGGACCTCGACCACGGTGACGACAGTGACGGAGCCGTTTCCGCCCATGAGGTGACGTGCGAATCCGACGACGGGTTCGGGACTCAGTGCGCCTGCGGTCGCCACCAGGACGTGCATGGCGATGAGCATAGGGACGTCAGGCGGATCGCGCGCAAGCGTCGGGGCCTCAACGGGTGGATTGCCTCGCTCCGTGCATCAGACCTTCAGCGTCTTGGCTGAGGCGTCGTCGACTACGGACTTGAGGTTTGGAAAGCCTTCCTTCTCCCACCGTGCGAATGCCTCGTCGTTCGTGACGTCGCGGTCGCGCTCGGTCGCCATCTCGAGCCGGAACGCGAGGTAGTCGCAGTACGCCTGGTACGGGTCCCTTCCCGGGAGGAGGTCCGTGATCCTGAGGATCAAGGGCTCGAACACCGACGCCCTCCATTGCATCGCCGCGACGGCCTTGCCCGTGGCTGATGAGCGTCCGAACTTGGCCTCGTGGTACGCGAGATCGGTGAGGATCACCCTCGCCTGGTTCTCCGAGATGTCGATACCGGTCATCTGGCGCAGCCGTTCCGAGTGGTACTGGCGGCCACCGACCTTGACCCTGATCTTGACGTTCGATCCGTTGTCGACGGGAATGAGGTCGATGTCCTCGACTGCGAACCCCAAGCCGTGAAGCCGTTCGATCCGCTGTCGGATCCTGAAGTGGTCGCCTGCGGTGACGATGAGCGACGTCGTGAGCTCGTGCCACAGGCTGTGGTACCGCTGGGAGATCTCCTCACCGAGGAACAGGTCGGCGTCGTCGAGGTCTGCACCACGCTCCGCGGCGATGTCCGCCATCTCGCCAGCGACGTTCAACTCCATGATTGCGAGGTCCTCGAGCCGTTGGCCGAGCGAGAGGTTCTCGTAGATCCGCGACGTCTCGGCATCGATCATCACCGCCTCGATCGAGGATGCATCCCAGCGATAGAGGATGTTCGACAGCGAGCAGTCCCCCCAATAGAAGCCGGCAAGGTGGAGCTCCACGAGCAGACCGGCGAACGCGTCGAGGAGAGCGTCCCTCCGGTGGCCGAAGCCGATTCCGGAGAGCAGGTCGCGGTAGGGGAACGCATGCGACACGTACCGTGTGATCACGGCCGCCGCCCATTCACGATCCCTCGCCACCCAAGGTCGCTCGACGTATCCGGCCGCCCTCGCCGTGTGTCGCGTGACCTCCTCCATCTGGCGGAGGATGTCGAACTCGTGGCGCGCGAGATGGGGAGGCAGTTCCTTGATGACGTAGATGCCCTCGCGGTAAGCGACGAACACGACCTCGTGGCGGTGTATCCCTTCCGGCATCTCGACGAGGCGCTCTGTCGTCCACTTGCTGATCGGTTGGGACCAATCGAGGTCAACGAAGTCGGGGTCCTCCGATCGGGTGTGGATGTACGGCGTCTTCTTCATCGGTCGATGCTCTCCATGAGTGCTCGGAGGTGTGAGAGCCGCTCTCCGATTTCCTGGACCTCTGCGGCGTGTTCGGCCCTGATTCGCTTGTTGATGCCATGCGAGTATGCACCCGGGTCCTGGATGGTACGGCCGAGGCGCTTCTCGGAGAAACCCTTGGCTATCGCCATGCCCTCGATCTCGGAGAGCCGATCCTCGAGCATCTCGATCTCGGTTCGCACGGACTCGGGATGTCGCATGGCATCCGCCATGGCCTTCGCACGGACACGGAGCGTCGCCCGTTGCGCGACGAGAGGTTCTGCGAGTTCCGATCCGGGAGGAAGCTCGTCGATTCTCGAGGAGATTCTCGCGATGTCCTCGAGGAGGTCGTCGATCGGGCTGGTCATGGCGTCCCTCGCCTTCGCCTGTGGCGGTCGAAGGGTAAACGGATGAATCTGGGTGTCAGAGGCATGGCCCGAGAAGTCACGGAGCGAGGTGTCCGTTGATGACGGGCTGCTCGTCGGCGGTGAGGCCCTCGAAGCGGCTGTCGAGAGTGGCGTAGTCGTCCTTCCACCGAGCGACGAAGCGCGATGTGCTTCGGCAGAAGCCCATCGGTCGATCGTGGCGTACTCGCCAGGGTTCACACCTCGAACCAGCTCGGTGCCCCGGTAACCGTCATCGCGACGGAACAGGTCCGCCCACTCACCCTCGGGTCCGTAGGCACGCTCGAACTCCGGGACGTGCTCCGTTCGGATGCGGTAGCGCCACATAGTCACGAAGGTCGCATGGTTCGGGCTCGTCGTCATGTCCGTCCCCTCGCAGGTGAGGGCCGTACGGTAAACCCCTTGTAGCCGGCTGTGAAGCCGTACTCGGTGAGCATGGCAGCGAGACGGTGGCCCGCTGCATCGTCGCCGTCGATCCGGGAGATCGATGCCCTGCCGTGGCGCCGTGCAAGCATCTCGATTCCGACACCGATGGCGTCGTCGGCGTCGCCGAAGGTGGCAACCGACCGACCGGCGGGATCCATCCACGCGACGAGCGAACCATCGACCCATGCGATCGACGCTCCTGCGCGTCGCTCAGGCCTGCCATTGGTTTCCGGCCACGGTACCGAAGCCCCATAGGCGCTCGCCGGATCGGTCGAGGCGATCACCATGTCGGGAACGCGGGTTCCGGTGCGGAGGCGCTCGATGGCGCCGGGGGTGGCGAACTGTGCGCCCCCCATGCCTTCGACGAAGTACCCACGTCGGACACTTCCGATGTCCTCGAGCGACGACAGGGCGCGGTAGATGCCTGTGAACCCACCGGGGATTCCCTCACCCATGACGGCGTCTCTGGTGACGATCCCGTGCCGATCGAGCAGCATCTGTGAGGTCGCAACGGCTCGCTCTTCTGGCGAAGCTTGCGTGAGGCGAAGGCGACTCGTCAGGTACCAACGACCCGACCCGTGTGGAGGGACCGTGACACGAGTCGGCCGCCGTGCCCTGCGATGCCTGCGTGAGGTGAACGCCCGAAGCGGCGCGAGCGAGTCGTTCGTGACGTGGCGCGCCCACACGAGGTCCCAGAGGGCGTCCGCGAGGTCCATCGGGTCACCGCCACCGGTCGTCGCATAGATCTCGTCGAAGAAGCTCGCGCCGTGGCGATCGAGGTGTTCCATGATCCCTGCGTGCACCGCCGTCTCCGGTCCCTCCTCGAGAGGCTCCGGTGCGAGGATGTGCGAGGTGGCTCGTGTGGCGATGGCGATCCTGCCATCCCTCGGACCCACCGGCTCGATACCGAACCAGACCACTTCTCCGGACGCGAGGAGATCGTCGATGCCCCTGCCCCGTGAGGGATCGACGGTGCGCGCAGCGAGGATGTCGGACTCGAAGACACTTGCAGGGAGGGCGGCACCCGAGAGCTTCGCCACCACATCGTGGAGGTCCATCGGCTGGCTCGAACCAGCGCGGATTGGACCGACTCCATGCCACGACGCGAGGAACGACGCGTATACGCCGGTTTCAACCGCTTCCACCTGATGCCTCAATACAGCGAGGGAACGGCGCCGGAGCCGCCTGAGGACTTCGGTCGACACCCACTCCTGCTGCGTGCCGCCCGGTCGGTATGCACCGGGGCGCACTTTGTCGTCGTTGGCGAGCCGCGTGAGGACCTCGAGAACGATCGCAGGTCCGAGGCCAGTTGCGGCTGCCGCGTCCTCCAGTGTGAACGGCCCATGGGTTCGTGCGTATCGGCCGACCACGTCCCCGAGTGGATCCACGACGGGGGCGAGGAGATCGCTCGGAACGCCACCGGCGGGCTGCATTCCGACAGAGTCCCTCATGCGCGGCGACGTCCTCGGCCGCAACCCAGACCTCGGATCGATCGAGGCTTCCCCGATAGATCCTCCCCGACCCGGCGAGCTCCTCCAGCCACGACTCAGCGTCCGACCGGTCGACGATTCGTGTCCGAATGTCGTCGATCCCGAGCGGTCCGAGGTCGCGGAGGAGGTCTGCCAACCCATCGGCCGACCGAACCCTGCGATCCTCGGAAAGGTGCTGGAGATCGGCCTCGACCTCATCAACGACCGAAGGCTCGAGCAGATCGCGGAATTCGGGCTCTCCGAGGAGCTCGGCGAGCAGGGACCTATCCAGCATCAGCGCCGTGGCCCTGCGCTCGGCGACGGGTGCGTCGTATTCGTACATGAACGAAGCCACGAAGTCGAACATGAGGGACGAAGCGAAGGGTGAGGGCCCATCCGTGTCGACGTCCAGGATGCGGGTCGTCCTTCGCTGGATCTCCGTGAGCAGCGAGATCAGGGCGGGAACGTCGAAGTGGTCCTGGAGCACTTCGCGATACGTCTCGAGCATCACGGGAAAGGATCCGAACCCTCGCGTGACTTCGAGGAGGTTCGCAGCCTTTCGCCTCTGCAGCCAGAGGGGGGTGCGTGTCCCCGGTCTCCTGCGCGGGAGGAGGAGCGCCCGTGCGGCCGATTCCCTGAACCGGGAGGTGAACAATGCCGTGTCGCCGACTTCGTCGATCACGGCTTCCTCCGCCTCGGATGGGTCGATGTGGACGATTGCCGTGTCCGGCGGCGTGTCGACATCGGGGAACCGCAGGATGATGCCGTCGTCAGACCAGAGGACATCGACCGCGCCTCCGAACTGCCGTCGATACAGGGATCGGATGGCGAGCGCCCACGGGGCGTGCACCCTTCCTCCGTAGGGCGAGAGCACGACGATTCTCCAATCACCGATCTCGTCCCGGAATCGCTCGACGACGATGGTGCGGTCCGTGGGAAGGACACCGGTGGCTGCCTTCTCCTCGCTGATGAACGAGACCAGATTGCCTGCGGCGTGGTCGTCGAGCCGGTACTCGTCGACGAGCCGAGCACGCGCTTGTGCCGGCTCGAGGGCGCCGATCGTACGGGTGAAGGCTCCAACGGCACGCCCCAGCTCGACGGGTCGCCCTGGTGCGTCGCCGTGCCAGAACGGCATCCGTGCCGCCGGAGAGCCGGGCGCAGGTGTCACGACGACCCTGTCGTGGTCGATGTCCTGGATGCGCCAGGACGTCGAGCCAAGGATGAAGACGTCCCCGGGTCGGGACTCGTACACCATCTCCTCGTCCAGTTCGCCGACCCTGCCACCCTCGGGGAGGTGGACCGTGTACAGCCCGCGGTCCGGGATGGTGCCGGGATTCGTCACGGCCAGGAGGCGAGCGCTCGAACGGGCGGTGAGGATTCCCGTCGATCGGTCCCAGTTGAGGCGAGGCCGCAGCTCTGCGAAGTCATCGCTCGGATAGCGGCCAGTGAGCATGTCGAGCACCGACTCGAATGTCGCACGGGTGAGATCCTGGAACGGCATGGCACGCCGCACGAGGGCATGCGTCTCGTCGACATCGAGGTCGTCCATCACCGCCATCGCGACGAGCTGCTGCGCGAGGACGTCGATCGGATTCCGTGGAACGGCGGTCTCCTCGATGGCTCCCGCATACATGCGCTCGACCACCACGGCGGTCTCGAGCAGGTCCCCTCGGTGCTTGGGGAAGATCTTGGCGACGGACCGTTGCCCGACGGAGTGACCTGATCGCCCGACGCGTTGCAGGCCCCGTGCGACCGACGTCGGGGATTCGACGAGGACGACGAGGTCGACGGCCGCCATGTCGATTCCGAGCTCGAGCGTTGACGTGGCGACGACACCGCGCAGGTCACCGCGTTTGAGCCGGTCCTCGATTTCGAGTCGCTTCTCACGGGAGACCGATCCGTGATGGGCCTGGACGAGTTCCTCGTCGGCGAGCCTGTTGATCTCAGCAGCAAGGCGCTCGGCGAGGCCGCGACTGTTGACGAAGAGGATGGTGCTGCGGTGCTCGCGCACCAGCCCGAGGAGGCGCGGGTACATCGCAGGCCAGATCGATCGCCTGGCAGGATCCGCGTCAGCAGACTGATCGTCCGCCGAAGGATTCGTCATATCCGCTACGGGGACCACGATCTCGATGTCGAGTTCCCGATCCCTCGGTGCATCCACGATGTCGACGGGTCGAGGTGTCCACGCTTCTCCGTCGGACGCCCCGCCCCCGAGGAAGGCTGCGATCGTCTCGAGGGGTCTCTGCGTCGCGGAGAGCCCGATCCGCTGTGGTGGTTTGGCACACAGCGCGTCGAGGCGCTCGAGGCTCAGGGCGAGGTGGGCCCCACGTTTGGTGCCCGCAATAGCGTGCACTTCGTCGATGATCACGGTGTCGATCGTGGCGAGGACGTTGCGTGCGCGCGATGTCAGCATCAGGTACAGGCTCTCGGGCGTCGTAATGAGGAGGTCCGGTGGCGTTCGAAGCATGGCCTGGCGATCCTTCGCCGGCGTGTCCCCGGTTCGCATCCCCACTGTCACGGTGACGGTGCCGTGTCCGAGTCTCGATGCCTCCACGCCGATGCCCGTGAGCGGCGCCCTCAGGTTCCGGTCGACGTCGTAGGCGAGGGCCTTGAGCGGCGAGACATACAGGACTCGGCACCGTTCCGTCGCCGGGGGAGTGGGTGATGTCATCAGCCTGTCGATGGACCAGAGGAACGCGGCGAGCGTCTTGCCGGATCCCGTTGGCGCGTGGATCAAGGTGTGCCGACCCGAAGCGATTGAAGCCCATCCGAGCGTCTGGGCGGGAGTCGGTGCATCGAACGTCGACGTGAACCATGCAGTCGTCGCAGGGGAGAAGGGGTCGAGGCTGGACACGCGATCAGGCTACCGCGACCCTATGACGATTTCGGGGGGATGGATCCAGCGCCCGCGATTCGTGCAACGCCTGCGATTCCCGAAACCCTCAACCGAGACTTGAGGGTTTCGGAAAGCCCATTGTTCCAGCACATTGCGGGCCATTCCTCAACCCATGATCGAGGTCCTCGGGAATGACAAAACCGACTTACGCAGCGGCCTGTGGGTAAGACACGCAGGGTCGCGAAGGCACCTCTGGGCCGGTTGTCATCAACCCGCGGCAGCGATGAAGGCAGCCGCAGCGGCCGGATCGACGGGGTTGGTGGAGATGCCTCCGACCTTGATCGACGTACCGACGATGGCGCCGTGCGCGATCTTGAGGGTTGCGGCGATGTTCGACGTGCTCACACCCGAGCCAACGTACACGGGGAGGTCCGAGGCACCCGCGACGGTCGCGAGATCCTCGGGGTCGGCGGCAGACCCGGTGCCGGTTCCGGACACGACAACTGCGTCCGCGCCTCCGCGATCGACGAGGTCGTGTGTCGCATCGGTGAGCGAGAGCCCCGCAGGCGGCGTCGCGTGCTTGACGAAGACATCCGCCATGATCGCAACGTCCGGGCACACCGCTGCCCTCATGCGGGAGATCTCGGCGGCAGTCCCGACGATGGGTCCCTGGTCGGTGTACATGGTTCCCGAGAGCACATTGACTCGGATGAAGGACGCCGGAGTTGCTGCCGCGACAGCGAGGGCACCGAGGCCATCGTTGCGCAGCACGTTCACGCCAACCGCCAACCGTGATGCCTCGTACACGGCATTCACCGCCGTCGTCAGAGAGGCGATGGTGATCTTCGGGGCGTCGTCTGCGAAGAACGGGGCGTCACCGAAGTTCTCGACCATCACACCATCGAACCCTGCCTCGGCGAGGGCTTCGGCGTCCGCCATCGCCAATGCGACGACCTCGTCGAGGTCGCCGGTGAACCCGGGGGATCCCGGAAGCGGGCCAAGGTGCACCATCCCGATGAGGCGGGGAAGCGCCACTAGTAGGCCCTGGCGATGGTGAGGGCCTTCTCCGCGTACTCGCCGACAGCCTTGAGGCCGGTGTCCCCGGGTGCAACCCTCCGGACGACCAGCCTGCACCAGTCACCCGCCATTCCCTTGATCACCTGGTCGGTGTCCTCCGGCCCGAACCGCCACGCGGCGTAGAGAGGCCCCATGACCTCGACCCTGATCCCCGCTGCTGGGAACTCCTCGCCGGCCTGCTCGAAGGCGAAGGGAAGGGTCTTCTGGCCGAGGGCGGCGATGTGGCGGAGACGAGTCGTCTCGGCGAGCGGGTCGTCGTAGACCTCATCGTCGCCTGGAGGTTCGGGGAGGGGTGTCATGCGTCCGAGGATCGCTGCCTTGACGTCGAGTCCGTGGGCCCATGTCTCCATCAGGCGAACCGTCGCGAACGAACGAGCACTCATGTCTCCGTACAGCCACGGGACCCTGTCAGATGCGGTCATTCGGGACAGCGCCTCGACGACGTCCGCACGACCGAAGCGCCACCATTCGATGATCTCCTGATGGCGCCTTCCACGGCCCTTCTCGACACCCCGCTGGGTCCACTCGTCGATGTCCGTGATGTTCTCGGACTCGATTCGTGCCCTTCCCTGGGCGAGGACCTCTGCCGCGAATGCTTCGGTGTATGCCAGGTGGCTGACGGTGTCCTGGATCGTCCAGCCTTCGGCCGGAGTCCTCGTCGGCCATTGGCGATCACGCAACGTCTGGAGGAACTGGTCGAGCTGCTGTTGCTCCGCGACCAGGTCGGATAGGATCTCCCGCATCCGGCTGATTCTACTGCACCACCGTCTGCTGGACGATGCGGGCTCTTTCTTGTGCTCGCCAGACGATCACATGGCGGGCGCGCCACCGGCAGGCTTGCCTCCTGCATCGAGGGTCCCATGCATCACGTGGTGGCCGCGCGGCTGCCCGACGCGCCTCCCGTTTCGTTGATTCGATCGATCATGGCGCGCAGCCTGCCGTAGCTGCGTCGGTCGAACGCGAATGCGAGCCTTGGAAGCGTCACGTGGTCACTGGTAGCGACCTCGGCGTCCAGGGCTGCGGTCCTCTGGATCTCTCCGACGGTGACGATGTCGGCGAACTCGGCGTTGAGGTCACGAACGAGTTGGTCGGGGATGTCGGTGGAGAGCCGAAGTACGAGGAGGTCGTCGACGAACCGTTGTGAGTGGTAGACGGCGAAGAAGCGGGTCACCTCGTCGACGGCCTCGTCGATGGTCGACACGATTGCGTACAGGTTCTTGTCGGCAGCGGCGATCATGCCGTGGTCGAGGAGGGTGTCGCACAGCGCTTCCCACGACGCCCAGAAGTTCGTCCCCTCTGCTTCGAGGAGCACGATCGGATGCATGTCGGACTTCCCCGTTTGGATGAGTGTGAGGAGCTCGAAGGCCTCGTCCATCGTTCCCCAACCACCCGGGAAGAGCGCGAACGCATCGGCCTCCTTCACGAACTGAACCTTCCTGGTGAAGAAGTACTTGAAGTTGATCACCTTGCCAGGGGACAGGTACTCGTTCGCCCCGTTCTCGAATGGCAGCCGGATATTCACGCCGAACGACGCATCGAGCCCAGCCCCGCGGTTGACGGCCTCCATGATTCCCGGGCCGGCGCCCGTGATCACCATCCATCCCTCGTCATGGGCCATGCGCCTTCCGAACTCCTCGGCGAGCCGGTAGTTCGGAAGGTCCGGAGGCGTGCGTGCCGATCCGTAGACGGCGATCTTGCGAACGCCACGATGGGGGCCGAAGACGATGGATGAGTACCGCAGCTCCTTGAGTGCGGTGTTCATCATCTTCATGTCGCCGCGGTCGGCACCATCCCTGAGCAGCTTCAGGGCCGTGACGATGATCTCGGCGATGATGTCACGGTCCCTGGGAGATGTTGCAGGGTCAGAGGCGAGGTCGATCAGCGCGGCGATCTGGCCATCGATAGCTTCGTCGTTCATTCGATACTTCATGTCGCCGAAAGGTACCTCGTCCCCGGAGGTGGCGCCGCGGACGCCATGGAGTGCTCAGTGGACGACGCGTCCTTTGTCAGCGACGGTCTCTCGGCGGTCGGCGGTGATGAAGATCGCTGCGTGCTTCGCACACATGGCGGTGTCCTGGCGGTCGATCGTCACGGCGGGTCTCCGGCACACGACGCACTCTGGCGGGGCCTCATTCTGATCCGTGACGGTCTGCTCCATCCAACGGATATCGGCATTCGGTGCTCGATGATCGATGGCCGTTGTCCGACGCACCAGTGGGCTAGTCACCTAGGTGGCGACCCCCCTGGCTCACTTCGTTCGCCCGTCCCCCCTGAAGGGAGGACGAGGCGGCGGGAGGACGAGGCGGCGGGAGGACGAGGAGGTGGGAGGACGAGGAGGTGGGAGGACGAGGAGGTGGGGGGACGAGGAGGTGGGGGGACGAGGATGGGTGCTGGGCTGCTCGTCGGCCCCCCTGGCTCGCTTCGCTCGCCCGTCCCCCGGGTAGAGCACATTGAAGGGAGGACGAGGAGGTGGGAGGACGAGGCGGTGAGGGGACGAGGTTGGGGTGCTGGGCTGCTCGTCGGCCCCCCTGGCTCGCTTCGTTCGCCCGTCCCCCCTGAAGGGAGGACGAGGAGGTGGGAGGACGAGGTTGTCAGCCCTCGCGGGCTTCCTCTTCCTCGTACCTGTCGCGCTCGTCCTGGCGCCGGAGGTCGTCAGCCTCGCGGGATTTCATGCGTTCGCGCTCGGCTGCTTCGTTGGCTTCCTTGCGCTCGCGCTCGTAGCGATCCGCGTCGCTTTCTTCCGTGCTCATCGTCGCTCCCGCAATCCTCGCTCGTCCGGTTCCCAATCGTGGGGTGATCTCTCACTACCTTGGCACATCCGGGTGCCGAAGGCATCAGTCCCTGAAGTTGACGTATTGGAGCGGCAGCCGGAAGTCGAGGCCCTTGACGGCTGCGATGACCTCCTGAAGGTCGTCGCGCTTCTTGCCCTGGATGCGCAGTTGATCGCCCTGGATCTGCACCTGGACCTTGAGGTCCATGTCTCGGATCGCCTTCGAGAGCTCCTTCGCGGCGTCCTGTGCGATGCCCTCGTTCAGGGTGAAAGTCGCCTGGTATCTGCCGCCGCCGATCTGCTTGGGATCTCCGCCTGCGATCGACTTCAGGCTGACGTTGCGCTTCACGAGCTTCCCCTTGAGGACGTCGACGGCCGCAGCGAGTCGACCTTCTGCGCTCGACTCGACGACGATGCCTTCGTCCGTGAGGCGCACCGACGAGTCGGTGCCCTTGAAGTCATATCGATTGACGATCTCTCGTGAGGCCTGGTCCACCGCATTGCGGACCTCCTGCATGTCAACCTGGGAAACGATGTCGAACGTGGGCATAGGGGGACGATACGGGGGTTCGCGCCCCTACGACCCGGGTGGGGGACGGGACCGTCGGCGTCGATAGGTCGGCCCGAGCGGGGACTGCCACGTCACCGATTCATCCGGTTCGCACGTGTATCTCCAGTCGGCATCGCCCTTCACCCGATGGTCATGACGACACAGGGGAGCGAGATTCGCCTCTGATGTCTCGCCTCCGGATGCCCACGAGCGGGTGTGGTCGAGATCGCAGTCGACCGCTGGTGCGCGACAGCCGGGGAAGACACAGGTGGGCTGCCGCGACCGCACGGAACGTCGCTGCTGTGCATCGGGGCGTCTCCTCATGGGCCCACTCGCCCTCGGGCTACCGGTGACAGGGTCGATCACGGTGTACGTCCAGCGCCCGCCGCCGCGGCTGGCGAGATCACGTGCGATCTCGGCCACCACCGGCCCGAACCCTGCGATCTCGGCGCCGTTGTCGTCGAGTCCCATGAGCGTCGTCAGGTCGACGCGGACCTCGATGTCCGCCGCTCCGTTGCCCGGTACGCCACTCCTCGCATCCTCCGAACGAGTCGAACGTCCCAGGAGCAGGTCGATGAACACGTCGGCCTTCACCTGGTCGGTGGTACGGTCGTCGCCCTCGGTCCTCGCACGCCGCGCGAGGCGGTTGATTCGCCGAGTCGCTGCGGCTGCATCGTCGGGCGAGAGGTCAAGGCCGAGCACGTTCGCGGTGCCATCGATCGTGGCATCGAGGATCACACGTCGCTGATCGTGTGCGGTGGCAAAGCGGCGGGAGGCCGCTTCGGTGTCTGCGGCAGCGGCGAGGGCGCGGACACGGGCGTTGATCTCGCCGGTCGTGAGGTGCTCGGCCTCCTCGAGGACCGTGGTGCAGATCCGGCGCGCCGTGTCATCGTCGAGATGCTCCGTTCCGCGGACGATGGTGCGGGCCCTGGCGACGTCGATCGTTCCACGGTCGAGCGCGGCGAGCAGCTCAGGATGTCGCTCGTGGAGGTCCATGGCGAGGGAGAGCTCGGTCTCGGCTCGCCTGCGCGTCCATGTGAGCGCTGCCCGCATCTCCGCTTCTGTGGCGAATGCAGCATCCACGCGGTTCTCGATGCCTTCCATGTCGTGGAAGAGGTCCTTGATCGCGTGCATGTCGCGGTACATTTGTGCTTGGTAGTGGCTGATGAGCCGTTGGTGCGCCCGAATGACTGCGAGTCGGTCCGATCCTGACAGCTTGGTCCGATCGACCGCCGAGACCCACGCCGCGAGCTCAACGCTCGGCTCGACATCGTCGAGGCCGGGATGCGCTCTATCGGGCCATGGCCGAGTCGCAATCGGCGCCGAATCCACCGTGAGGTCACCGAACGGGCGGTCGTAGTCGGGTTCGGCACCTCGCTGGTGTTCGATGTGATCGAGCATCCGTCGATCGTATCTGGTGCCTATGACACGTTTCGATGCCGCTGCCGTCCAGCGATTCGCGGTGTGCTGGGGGGTCAGGCCGAGAAGGGCACGACCTCAGGTCCCTTCCGGACGACCGCAGACCACACGGTCTCGTAGTGGTCGCGGTCGTACGGGTCGATATGGGGGAGGACGAACTCCTCCCACGCAGATCTCATCGGATCCGTCGCATTGGAGTACATGCGAAGGCCGGCGGGATACCGGTCGAGGACGGTGCGAAGGGACATGGGGGTCTCGACGCGGGTCCTGGTGTCTCCTGCGGTGAACGAGGTGTTGATCTCCACGGCGAGTTTCGTCAGGAGCGATCGGATGGTCTCATCCATGTCGGGATGCCGACGGGAGAGCATCGTGGTGAGGTCGTCCTCGTTCGGGAAGGTCTTCTCCCAGATGATCCACCGGTCGGCGAATGCCTTGTTCAGTGTCTGGGTTCCCGCGTAGTCGCGCAGGTCGGTCGGGTTGAGGGTCCCGAAGATCCGAACGTCGTCACGCAGGCGAACCATCTCCCCTGTGGGGAGCTCCAGTGCCCGGTGCCGGTCCAGGAGGCCGTGGAGTGCGAAGAGGGTCTCGGCGCCCGCGGCGTTCAATTCGGACAGGTTGACGATCGCAGGGCCACGGAGCGCACGCGTGATGTCGCCATCCTGCCACCGCGACTCCGTGCCCCCCTTCCCATCGCCATGGAGCTTGACCGAACCGATGAGCGTGATGTCACGCACTTCACCGGTCAGGGGGATCCGGTAGTACGGCGTTCCGAGCTTCGCGGCGAACTGTTCGAGGTCGTGATCCTTTCCCGTCCCCATGTGGCCACGGAGCGCGAGGTGCAGGGGGGAGTCCGAGAAATGGGAGACCCTGATCTCCTCGAGGCGTGCGAGCCTGTACTGCATACCGAGGTCGACGTAGTAGGGGTCCTGCGTCGGGATGTGGTCGAGGCGGTTCAGCCTGTCAGGCAGGTCCTTGTCGATTTCGGGTATGGGAAGGACCACGTCGGGTCCCTCTCCCCTCGGGTCTGTGAATGTCACGGTCGATGCCACGATTCCGCTCCTATGCCGTCAGTTCTTCGAGTCGTTGTTCACCTGCGTGCACCCACCACGCGTCCGTCCCTGAATCCGCGATCGTCCGATACAGCGTCGAGCGCACCCCGTTGACCATCGCGGCAGCGAGATCGAGGGGTTGGGACACCACCTGGGCGCGTGAGTACGCGGCGCGCACCGTGTCGTCACCGATTCCGATGCCGAGCACTGTCGTACCGCCGTGCTCGATGCTGTGCGCCGTCTCTGCGAGCGCCTGGACCGATCCTCGCGTCATGCCGTCTGCGAGCACGACGATGATGCGGTAGTTGGCGCGTTGGGAGTTGAGGCGCTCCGCTGCGTGCGCGAGGTTGAACTCGTCCACGTTCGCCGCCTTGTCGAACATCGACACCGGAGGAGCGGCGGCGGGATCGTTGCGGGCCATCCTTGCGGCCTCCGCTGGCATGGACGCCGTGAAGAAGAGGCCCGCGAGCACATCTTCAGCTGACCGCCAGCGCTGGGGGAAGGACTTGATGAGGTAGTGGTTGACGGTCCGGGTGAGCCGTTCTGCATTCCCACCCTGGGCCTGGCGGAGACCGGCTGTTGCACGGGTGCGTCGCTCCCGGTAGGAGGCTTCGGAGTCCTCGACGGAGGTGGCGAACGACCGGTTGAAGATCGCGACCTCGAAATCGATCTGGAGCTCATCGGAGAGCCTTGCGAGGGTCCACGCACCGAGGAGCGCCGCCGCCATGGCCCACGGAGCCTTCCGGCCAGCGGACTCACGGGGTTGGAGCATCGACGCGGAGCCGTCGACGAGGAGGCTCACCGCATACGAACGACGCGACGGAAGGTCCCTTCGCTCGAACATCCGATCGTACACACCCGCCCCCAGCAGGAGTGGCGTGTAGGGGGACAGATCCCCTGCGTCGAATCCCGATCGCAGGCCTCGGCGCTGGTTGGCGAGGAACAGGGGATACAGCTCGCCGCTCACCCTGTGCTGTGCGACGCCCCACTCCGATGCTGCCTGCGTCAACATCGCACGACCCTCGGGCGCGAACGCGGCGAATCGGGCGGGCACACCTGTGACGAGGAGCTTGCCGCCCTGGCCAGATGGGAGATAGATGGTCGGGGCAGTCGACACCTTCATGATCTGGTCCGTTGCTGGGTCACCTGCCTGGTCTGCAGCTCCCTTTCGTCCGTCCTGGGCGGACACTGCCTGGGCGGCCGCCCTCGTCTGGTCGTACGAATCGCGATCGGCGAGGGAGGGGGTGACCATCCGCACGGCGTCCACGGACTGCGTGATGGTCGATCCGTCGACCTCCATCTCCGCCTTGCGACCCTGCGGCGTCGACGACGCGGCGCCTTCTTGCATGAGGTTGTGCATCCGTGCCACCGAAAGCAGTTGGAGCGCGACCGTGCCGACGGTCCAGGGGTCATCGACGTCGACGACAGGGTCGAGGAAGGCCATCGCGTCGTCGATCGCAAGGGCGACGTGTGGTTCGACGCGCCGCTGGATCCGGTTCCGCTCCTCGTGGCCGCCAACGATCATGAAGCACGCGAGGGCGAACTGGCCGAGTGGCCGTGCGGTTCCCATCGCGTGCCCGACGGAGGTCCGATACAGGTCCCGCAGCACCGAACCCGCACCCGGGTAGGCCTCGAAGTTCACCCGCTCCTGGCGTGCGTCCTCGATCGAGAGGAACAGTGCTTCCGCTGCAGGGCCGCCGATCTCGTTGAGGGCACTGAGCAGGGGGACCGCCTCGGCGGAACGCTCGGGGACGTGGTCGAATGCGATGTCGTCCTCGGTGATGTCGTCGCGAACGACGTCCTCATCCATCTCCCCGAATTCGAAGAGGCCGACGGGCACCATGGCGCCCTCCTCCTCTTCCTGGGGGTCGCGGTCAGGCAGGTAGGCGCGCCACTCCTTGGGGATGGGGCGCTCCTCGTCGAAGTCTGTCGCGAGGAGGTGGATCACCTCGTGCAGAGCAGATGTGAGTGCGACTTCCGAAGGTGTGACGGGAGCGGATCGCGCATACGCCGTTTGGAACACACCTGGGTCGATGACGATGGTGTCGGGCGTCGCCGTCGCCTGCGTGCCTAGGCGAACCTGGAGTTCGTCGTTTCCCGAAAGTGACCTGGCGAAGCGGGTGACTGCCGGTGCGACCCTCTGGTACCTCGCCACGACCGCTTCGATCGCGCGCTCCTCCGGTGGAAGGATCTCGCTGAGGACGGACTGGTCACGGTCGCGCATAACCACGAATTGTACGATGGTGATGCCCCGTCGAACCGGGAAAGAGGGCAATGCGTTTCGACATCCCCGATTCAGAGCTCCAATGGCGCTTCGGTCCCTCTGGCGGACCCGGGGGCCAGCACGCCAACAAGGCGGCCACCCGCGCCGAGCTGACGTTCGACGTAGGGGAGTCCTCGGCGTTCGCACCGGACATGCGCGACCGCCTCGTGTCACGGCTCGGTCTGTCGGTTCGGATCGTCGAGGACGGCTCGCGGTCACAGGTGACGAATCGTCGGGAGGCGCTCCGGAGGTTGCATGCGGTCCTCGACGATGCGGCTCGTCCTCCGCCGCGTCCGCGTCGCGCAACGCGGCCCTCGAGGTCGTCCCGCCTGCGACGGTTGGAGTCGAAGCGGGCGAGGGGTAGGACGAAGGAGCAGCGACGCCCTCCCAGGAACCTCGACGATCCGTGATGGTCCAGGATCCCTGATGATCCTTGATGATCCGTCACGATCCTCGGCCCAACGCCGACGGTTGGGCTCGGGAAAGGGGCTACCCGGGGGAAACCATCGCGGGAGGCATCGGTGGAGCGAGGGGTTCCTATCATCGCGTTCAATGGAACACGAACTGACGACACTCGACAACGGGCTGCGGATCATCACGCACCACATGCCATCCGTGAGATCCGTTGCCATCGGCTGCTGGGTCGACACGGGAAGCAGGGACGAGGACCCGCAGGAGGCGGGTGCGTCGCACTTCCTCGAGCACCTGCTGTTCAAGGGGTCGGAGGCGTGGTCCGCAAAGGCGATATCGGACGCATTCGACGGGATCGGAGCGCGCCACAACGCCTTCACCTCGAAGGAATACACATGCTTTTGGACACGCATGCGCGACGAGGACCTCCCCATCGGCATCGAGATCCTCGCCGAGATGCTGCGCAAGCCTGCGTTCCGGCAGGACGAGATCGACTCCGAGCGCCACGTCGTCCTCGAAGAGATCAACATGAACGAGGACGATCCGACGGATGTCGCCCATGAGCTGTTCATGGACGCGCTCTGGTCATCACACCCGCTGGCCCCTCCCATCCTCGGGACGACCGAGTCGATCCTCGGCATGTCACGGGACACCATCCACGGGTACTGGCATCGCCGGTACACGCCACGATCGACCGTGGTCGCGATTGCCGGCAACCTGCCTGATCACCTCGTCGAACTCGTCGCCCACCACTTCGGGTCGTGGCAGGGGAGCGGTGTCGACCGACCCCTGATCGAGCCGATCATGGCCCCGACGATCCGCGTCAAGACGAAGGACACGGAGCAGGCGCACATCGTGTTCGGGGCACCATCGATTTCGCGCAACGATGACCGCCGATTCGCCCTCGCCCTCGCCGATCACATCCTCGGCGGCGGCATGTCGTCCAGGCTGTTCCATGAGATACGCGAAACGAGGGGACTCGCATACGCCATCCACTCGTTCCGGCTCCCATTCGCGGAGACCGGCGCGTCTGCCGTGTATGTCGGGACGACGCCGTCCCAGGCCGAGCAGGTCCTCAAGATCATCCGGGAGCAGGTCTCCCTCATGCTCGAGGACGGGGTAACGGATGAGGAACTCGAACGGGCAAAGGGCAATGTCAACGGGTCCCTCGCGATCAGCCTCGAGGATGCCAACAGCAGGATGAACAGGATCGGGAGGACCGAGCTGACGGGCGCAGAGCACCTGACGGTCGACGAGACCGTGGCGCGTATCTCCGCCGTCACCGGCGAGGAGATCATCGCGGTGGCGAACGCCTCGTACGGAGCGCCCTACGTGATCGGCGCTGTCGGGCCCTTCGAGGCCGTGGACCTCGAGGCGTTCGTGTCATGAAGGTCGGCGTCGCAGGAGCCTCCGGTCAGATGGGCGGGCTCGCTGCTTCGACGATCCTCGAGCAGCCGGACCTGAGCCTCATCGGCCTGTTCGACGTCTACACCTCGGGCAACATCGGCGGACTGCCCATCGCCCAGAAGTACGAGGCACTCGACGGGTGCGATGTCATCGTCGAGTGGTCCCGACCAGATGTCGTCATGGACAACCTCGACCATTGGCGCCAGTTCGGTGCAAGCGTCGTCGTCGGTACGTCCGGATTCGACGCGGTTCGGCTCGAGGAACTCCGACACCTCTGGGGCAAGGGTCCGGGGAATTGCCTCGTCGTGCCGAACTTCTCGATCGGCGGTGTCCTGATGATGAAGCTCGCCGAGGTCGTCGCCCCCCACTATCCCGTCGCCGAGATCATCGAGATGCATCATGATCGGAAGGCGGAGGCGCCATCGGGGACGGCCATCGCAACGGCGATGCGGATCGCCGCGGTATCTCCCGAGCAGTCGCGCCACGTCGACGGCGAGGAGATCGCAGAGGGAGCCCTCGGCGCCGTCGTCGAGGGCGTCCATGTGCACTCCGTGCGCCTGCCAGGCCTTGTCGCGCACCAGCGCGTCGTGTTCGGCGGGGCCGGTGAGATCCTTTCGATAAGCCACGACACGACGAACCGGGCGTCGTTCATGCCAGGCATGCTGCTTGCCATCCGGTCGGTCAATTCACAGGAGGAGCCGGTGGCGGTCGGTCTCGAACCCCTCCTCGGGCTCTGAAGCCCTGGGACATTTGAAACCCTGGAACGTCTGAAGCCCTACGACATCTGAGGCCCTACGACATCTGAGGCCCTACGACATCTGAGGCCCTACGACATCTGAGGCCCTCGACAGGGTCGCCGCCTCAGTACAGGGCTGTCGCGAGGTGCTTCCGGTAGGTTCCGGTGAGGGGGTGGTCGTTGCCAAGCACCCCGAAGATGTCGACCATCGCCTGACGGGCCGCATCCTTGCCTTCGCCCTTGCGGCGCACGATCTCGAGGAGCCTGTCGAGCGCTGGCTCGAACTCCGAGCGTGCGGCCAGGGCGGTGGCGAGTGCGAGCTGGGCGTCATCGCTCTCCGGTGCGGCGGTGGCAGCGGCTTCGAGGTCCGTGATGTCGTCACCGGCCGTTCGGCGAAGGCGCGCGGCAGCCTGGAGCCGTCCGACCTCGGCGTCGGGAACCAGCTTGCCGAGGACGATCATCGCCCCATCGATGTCTCCGTGGTCGATGAGCAGCGCCGCGAGGCTCGTTCCCGCATCCTGGTGATCCGGCTTGGCGGCGAGCACCTGACGAAGGATGTGCTCCGCGCCGGCCGTGTCCCCTGACACGAGGGCTGTCCTGGCTTCCTCGACCATGATGTCGAGTTCCGTGGGGAGAACCGATTCGAGGAAGGACGTGATCGAGGGTTCGGGGAGGGCACCGCTGAAACGACCGACCTCTTTGCCGTTGCGGATCGCCACGACCGTCGGGATCGATTGGATGAGGAACTGCGCCGAGAGATCCGGGTTCGCATCGACGTCGACCTTGGCGAGCTCGAAAGCGCCACCGGCGTCCGTCGTCATGCGTTCGAGGAGCGGGGAGAGTGCCTTGCACGGTCCGCACCACGCCGCCCAGAAGTCGACGAGCACGGGGACTTCGCGGGAACGCAGAAGCACTTCCTTCTGGAAGTCTGCGACCGTCACGTCCTTGATGTACGGGCTCGTGTCCTCCATGGTGCCAAGGGTAACGAGGGCTGCCATGGTAAGTTTCGCGCATGGAGCATCGTCCAGACGCACCCTTCGGCCGAGTCGTGACGGCGATCATCACCCCCTTTGCGTCCGATGGCTCCGTCGATTACGCGGCGTTCTGGCGACTCGTCCGACACCTGAGGGACAACGGATCCGACGGCATCGTCGTGGCGGGAACAACCGGTGAGGCACCGACGCTCTCGAAGCCGGAGAAGATCGCCCTGTTCAAGGCGGCCGTCGATGCCGCGAAGGGTTCGATGCGGGTCATCGCCGGCGCAGGAACGTACAACACGCGAGAGTCGATCGCCCTCGCGGAGGCGGCCGCACACGGTGGAGCTGACGGGATCATGGCCGTCACGCCGTACTACTCGAAGCCTCCCCAACGAGGCATCGTCGCACACATGTCTGCCATCGCCGATGCGACGGACCTCCCGATGATGCTCTACAACATCCCCGGCCGCACCGCGACCAGGATCGAGATAGACACGCTCGTCGAGCTGGCGCGTCACCCGAGGATCGTGGCCGTCAAGGACGCTGTCGACGACATCGAGTGGTCCCGAAGTGCGATCTCCGCGCTCCCAGAGGGCTTCGCCGTCTACTCGGGCAGCGACGCCCACACCAAGGACATCGTCGCCGCCGGGGGAGTCGGCGTCGTCTCGGTGATCTCACACCTCGCCGGTCGCGAGGTCGCCGCCATGGTCGATGCCGTGGTCGATGGGAACTGGGACCTGGCAGAGGAGTTGCACGCGCTCTTGACCCCGCTCACGACCGCCTTGTTCTCGGAGCCGAGCCCCATGCCGCTCAAGGGTGCGCTCACCGCCTACTGGGATGGCGTGGGAGATCCGCGGCTCCCACTCGTGCCCGCACACCCGGAGACGGTCGACGCCGTCGGCGCTGCGCTGTCGCTCATCACTGAGCGCCGGTCCCGATGACCGTCAGGATCGGGTTCCTCGGAGGTCTCGGCGAGGTCGGCAGGAACTGCGCCTCGCTCGAGATCGATGGGACTTCGGCGCTCATCGACTGCGGCCTCATGTTCCCCGAGGAGGACATGCTCGGTGTCGATCTGGTCCTCCCCGATTTCTCGTCGGTTCTCGACGAACGCGCCAACCTGTCATGTGTCGTCCTGACCCACGGCCATGAGGACCACATCGGCGCCCTCTCATATCTGCTGCGTGAGCGAAACGTGCCCGTGTACGGGACCTCGCTCACGATCGAGTTCGCACGGGCGCGGATCGAGGAGAACGGCATCACGGCAGACCTCCGAGCGGTGGAGCCGTACGAGTGGATCAACCACGGGCCGTTCCGTTTCACGTTCATACCCGTCTCTCATTCGATCCCCGACGCCGCCGGCGTCGCGTTCGACACGCCTGAGGGCATCGTCCTGCACTCCGGGGACTTCAAGCTCGATCCGACACCCCTCGACGGGGTCCCGACCGACCTGCGATCCTTCGCAGCGATCGGTGCACGCGGCGTTCGGGTCCTCCTGGCGGACTCGACGAACGCGGAGCGAGCCGGGTTCGTGCCGTCCGAGCTCACCGTGGGTGAGCGCCTGAACGAGATCGTCTCGCACGCCGAGGGCCGCGTCATCGTCGCGTGCTTCGCTTCCCATGTCCATCGGGTGCAGCAGGCGATCCACGCCGTGGTCCGCGATGGCAGGAAGTTCGCATTCATCGGGCGGTCGATGCTCCGGAACTCGGAGATCGCCGCGTCGCTCGGCGTTCTCGACATTCCACAGGATGCGCTCGTCGAACTCGACGAACTCGTCGGGATGCCGGCAAATCAGACGGCGATCATCTCGACCGGAAGCCAGGGCGAACCGTTCGCCGCACTGTCGCTCATGGCGGCAGGTGAACACCGTTTCGTGTCCTTGAGCGAGGATGACACGGTGATCATCTCCGCAACGCCCATCCCGGGAAACGAGACCAGGGTCTCGCGAGTCATCAACAACCTGTATCGGGCGGGTGTCACGGTGTATCACGGACGCAACACGCACGTCCACGTGAGCGGTCACGCCGCGGCAGAGGAACTCAAGACCTACTACAACGCCATACGCCCGGATGCGCTCATCCCGATCCACGGCGAGTACCGCCACATGGTGGCGAACGCCGCACTCGGCAGGGCGATGCGCATCCCCGAGGTCGAGATCTGTGAGGACGGTGACGTCGTCGTCCTCGAGAACGGGGACCTGCGCGTCGAGCGCGACGCGATCGCCGGAGGGTACGTATACGTCGACGGCGGGGAGATCGGCGAAGGCGAGACGATCATCCGCGATCGTCGGCACCTTGCCGACGATGGCGTCCTCATCGTCACCGTCGGCATCAACTTCTCGACGGGAGAGGTCCTCTTCGGACCGGAAGTGGACTCCCACGGCGTCGTGAGCGATGACGAGAACCTCCATGCGCTGGTGACCGAGCGTGTTGGGGCCTCGATGGCGGACCTCGACCATCCGGTCGACCCGGACACGGTCAGACGACGGATCAGGAACTCGGCCACCCGCGCCGTGAAGGCATCGGTGAAGCGTCGACCCGTGGTGTTGCCGGTCGTCATCGAGGTCTGATCCATCCCGCCGACCGTACGGGACGCGCCGGGTAGCCTCGGCCCATGGCAGGTGTTCGCCTCGACTCGGTCACGGTGACACGTGACGGGACTGTGATCCTCGCCGAGCTCTCGCTCGACGTCGTCGACGGCGAATTCCTGACGATCATCGGGCCTTCGGGGAGTGGGAAGACAACGCTCCTTCGGATCGTCGCCGGGCTCGACACGCCACAGCACGGAGACGTGTACTTCGACGGGCGACCCGTCACGAGCCAGCCACCGCACAAGCGGGACATCGCCATGGTGTTCCAGGAGAACGTCCTGATCCCCTTCAGGTCGGTCCGCTCCAACGTGGCCTTCCCGCTCGAGGTGCATCGCGTTCCCCAGACCGAGATCGATGAGCGAGTCGGTGCGGAGTCCCGCGCCATGGCGATCGAGAGGTTCCTCGAGCGCATGCCCCACCAGCTCGGATCGGGACACCAGCAGCTCGTGCAAGCCGCACGTGCGCTGGTGAGGAAGCCATCGGTCTTCCTCCTCGACGAGCCGCTCGCCCGCGTCGATGCGGAGCTCAGGCGAGGGATTCGCTCGGAGTTGAAGATGGTCCAACAGGGGTACGGCGTCACGGCGATGTACGCCACGAACGATCCGGCGGAGGCGATGGCCCTCGGCGACCGTATCGCAATCCTCGATCGGGGGCGCCTGATCCAGATCGGATCACCAACCGATGTCTATCGGAACCCCGTCAACAGGTTCGTCGCCGGGTTCCTGGGGTCACCATCGATGTCGTTCCTCGAGGCCCGTGTCACGCCACATGAGGTCATCGTCGCGGCTGGTGGTCTGCCGGCTCCCTCGGTCCGATCGGAGGGAACCGCTTCCATCGGCGTACGGCCGGAGGACTGGGAGATCGTCACCACCGCCGGTCTCCACGGCACGGTCTCGTCCTTCGTGTCCCATGGTGACCACGGGTTTGCGACCGTTGACCTCGCAGGAGACGAGATCGTCATGAGGACGGGGGAGGCGGGACCCGCTCCTGGTGAGCCGATCCAGGTGTGGACCCGTCGCTATGTCATGTTCAACACGGCCGGACGAAGGATCGCTACGGTCGGCTGACGGCTGCGAATCACACGTGTGTAACTCTCCGCGCGACCGATCGCGCGAAGGGTGGTTGGATGTAGCGCATCGTGGGGGTACAGTTGGTGTCCCATGGCAACGAAGACCTCGAGCGGTCGGGCCACGGGGCGGAGTACTGCGAGAACCAAACAGAAGAAACCGTCACCGATCAAGCGAATCGCCCAAGCGCTACGGGCAGTTCCGTCCAAGGTTGGTGATCATCTCGGCGACCACAAGGCCGACGTGTGGGGCGTCGTCCTCATCGTCGCCGGTGCGTTGACGTTCCTCTCGCTCTTCGATCTGTCGGGGCCCATTGGCTCCACCGCGTCGACGTCGACGCGATTCCTGGTGGGCATGTGGACGTTCGTCGTGCCCTTCGTCCTCATCGCCGCAGGCCTCGCGATGATCGGCCTCATCAGCAAGGACCACCATGCCCGGACGATCAGCGGGCTCGTCTTCCTCTTCGTCGGGTCCCTTGCACTGTTCCACCTGATGACGGGGAACGTACCGATTGCCGGCTCCGATGGCGCCGTCGGGGACAGCGGAGGGGCGGTCGGATCAATCATCGCCTACCCCCTCGAGCGCCTCGTGGGCTACTGGGGTGCATTCGTCGTCCTCGTGGCCGTTATCGGCGTCGGAGCGTTGCTCGTGACGCGTTCGTCCCTTGGCGACGTAGTTCGCACGATCGCGTCGTCGGCGCGCAGTTCATGGAACGCGCTCACTTCGCTGAAGAACGCGGACGAAGCCGAGGCCACGGAGATCATCGTGGATCTCAGGGACACCGAGACCGTACCTCGCAGCGAGACCATCCCGCCTCCTTCGGAGGATCGCACCGACGCCCCGGCGCCGGAGCCTGCACGAAGAAGGCAGGTCGTTCCCAAGGTTCCGGCACCGCTCAGCTCCGAGGGATACCAGCTCCCACCGTTGGAGATCCTCGAGCTGAGCGGCGCCACAGGTCACGACGGCCGAGGCCTCAAGGAGACGGGCGAAGCCCTCGAGGGTGCGCTCGTCCAGCACGGTGTCGATGCGAAGCTCGTTCGCATCGTTCCCGGGCCGACGGTGACCCGTTATGAGATCGAGCTCGCACCGGGCGTGAAGGTCAACCGGATCACCAATCTCGCCAATGACATCGCATACGCCCTCGCCACGGCAGACGTGCGGATCCTCGCACCGATCCCAGGGAAGTCCGCAATCGGAGTCGAGGTACCGAACCGCAAGCGGAAGCTCGTCACGATCGGGGATGTCCTGACGTCGGAGATCGCTCGCACGGACCACGACCCGATGCTCGTCAGTCTCGGCGTCGACGTGTCGGGGACGGCACGCATGCTGCGCCTGACGGAGCTACCCCACGTGCTCATCGCAGGTGCGACCGGTGCGGGCAAGTCGTCCTGCATCAACTCGCTTCTGACATCGATCCTCATGCGCGCCACCCCGGAGGAGGTTCGCCTGATCCTCGTCGACCCGAAGAGGGTCGAACTCGGCCAGTACAACGACGCGCCGCACCTCCTGACACGGGTCATCACCAACCCCAAGAAGGCCGCCGACGCTCTGCAATGGGCGGTGGCCGAGATGGACAGGCGATACGAGCTCCTCGCCGATGCCGGTGTCCGTGACATCGACTCGTACCGTGAGCAGTACGACGCAGGCGGCCTCGACGAGGAAATGTTCGATCGCTTCCCCTACATCGTGGTCGTCGTCGACGAGTTGAACGACCTGATGATGGTCGCTGGGCGCGTGGTCGAGGACTCGATCGTTCGCATCGCCCAGATGGCGCGTGCCGTCGGCATCCACCTCGTCCTCGCCACCCAGCGGCCCTCCGTGAACGTGATCACGGGCGTCATCAAGGCCAACGTCCCGTCGAGGCTTGCCTTCTCGGTGGCCTCCCAGACGGACAGCAGGGTCATCATCGATCAGGGCGGCGCAGACAAACTCGTCGGCCTCGGTGACATGCTCGTCGTCACGGCGAGGGACCCGAAGCCCGAGAGGATCCAGGGATCCTTCGTGTCCGAGCACGAGATCCATGCGGTCGTGAACTGGGTCAAGGCCCAGCGAGAGGCCCGTTACCGCGACACCGAGGTGTTCGAACAGGCCCAGCAGAGGGCAGCAGACGTCGACGAGTTCGACGGAGAGGATCCCGAGATCATGCGGGAGGCGATCGATCTCGTCGTCCGATCGCAGCTCGGTTCGACGTCGATGCTCCAGCGGAAGTTGCGGATCGGTTTCGCACGGGCAGGCAGGGTCATGGACATCCTCGAGGCACGGGGAGTCGTCGGCCCATCCGAAGGATCGAAGGCACGTGCCGTCCTCATCACCGAGGACGAGCTCGAGCAGGTACTCGGCTAGGACCTCGCCAGTCCAGCCTTGAGAGGAGCGTCGTCCCGTACGGCGCTCTTCGTCATTGAGGCCCCGTTCTTGCGTAACTGGGTTCCATCCAGTGTGGAACCCAGTTACGCAAGAACGGTGGTGTCATTCGTCCATGAGGAGGTCTGCGTATTGGTCGCGCACGACCTTCTTGTCGAACTTGCCTGTTCCGGTCTTCGGGATCGCGTCGATGAACACGATTTCGTCCGGCATCCACCAATGGGCGATTCGAGGGCCGAGGAACTCCCTGATGTCGTCGGGCGTGAGGTTCGTCCCCGGCTTCGGAACGATGAACGCCGCGGGCCGTTCCTGCCACTTTGCGTGCTTGAGGCCGACGACCGTGGCCTCCGCGACGCCCGGATGGGCCATGATCGCGTTTTCGACGTCGAGCGACGAAATCCATTCCCCGCCCGATTTGATCACGTCCTTCGCACGGTCCGTGATGCGGATGTAGCCGTCCGGAGTGATCTTGCACACGTCGCCGGTCCTGAGCCATCCATCGACGAACGACTGGGGAGAGCGGGAGTCGTCGTAGTACTCCGCTGCGATCCAGGGTCCTCGGATGAGGAGCTCTCCGAACGCCTCGCCGTCATGGGGAAGCGGCTCCCCGAGCTCATCGACGATCTTGACCTGGAGCCCCGGGATCGGGCGGCCCGCGGTTTCGAGGATGTCGAGCTGCTCGCTCCATGGGAGGTCCTCCGTCCACGGCTTCAGGGTCGCCGCGGAGGCGACGGGGTTCGTCTCCGTCATGCCCCAACCCTGGATGACACGGACGCCCCGCTCGGTTGCGAACCAATCGATCATCGCTCGGGGAACCGCCGAACCGCCGCAGAACAGCGCCCGCATGTGGGAGAGGTCGATATCGGGATTCGCTTCGAGGTGATGCTGGATCCCGAGCCACACCGTCGGCACGCCCGCCGAGAAGGTCACTCCCTCGTCGATGAACAGCCGCGTGAGTGCCTCACCTGACAGATCCGGTCCCGGATAGGTCAGCTTGGCGCCGACGGTGACGGCCATGAACGGGTATCCCCACGCGGCGGCGTGGAACATCGGTACCACGGGAAGCACGTTGTCCTCGGTTCCGATCGGATTCGCCGCGAGGTTCGAGATCGTGTGGAGATACGTCGACCGTTGTGTGTAGGCCACACCCTTCGGGTTGCCCGTGGTTCCGGATGTGAAGCAGAACATCATGGGGCTGCGCTCGTCGAGCATCGGCCATTCCTTCAGTGGTGCGGCGTCTGCAATCAGGTCCTCGTATGCGAGGGCGCCCGGGATGACCGATGCGTCGGATCCCATGACCACGATGTGCTCGACAGTTTCGAATTGGGGGATGATCGGAGCGAGGAGCGGGGCGAGATCCGGGTCGACGAAGACGACCTTGTCCTTGGCGTGGTTGACGATATAGACGAGTTGGTCGGGGAACAGCCGGATGTTCAGCGTGTGGCAGATGCGTCCGGTGTTGGCTGTGGCCCAGTACAGCTCGTGGTGACGGCGGTTGTTCCATGCGAAGGTGCCGATCGCATCGCCCACTCCCGTGCCGAGCCCATCGAGTGCCGTTGCCAGCTGCCTGATGCGCAGGTCCGTCTCCCGATAGGTCGTCCTGTGGATCGAACGGTCTGGCTCGACCGACACGATCTCCTGGGGTCCGTACTGCCACACGGCGTTGTCGTAGAGCGTGCTGAGCAGCAGGGGGAAGTCGTCTTGCATGTGCATGGGATGCTCCGATCCCGGGCGGGAGTTGGGCAATCATACGCGTTCGAGCACGGTCGCGCGTAGCCTTGCAGGATGACTCCATGGTCCTCGGCCGGGTCGCCGACTGCCCGCTTCGACGACCTCGTCGCAGGCCATTCGTTCGCATTGGTGGACCATGTCGAGAGCCGGGTGGCTCACAGCATCGACGAGGTTCGCCCGGTCATTGCATGGGCCCAGGCCTCCGCGGCGGAGGGGCGTTGGGTGGCAGGGTACGTCTCGTATGAAGCGGCTCCGGCATTCGATGCGGCCCTGTCGGTGAAGCCAGCCGAGACGACCCCGCTCGCATGGTTCTCGACGTTCCGGGAATCGGTGGGCTCCGACGTTGATCCCGATGTCGACGAGATCGGTGCGCACCATGTCTCGCGATGGGAACCGTTGGTCGATCGGTCCGGCTACGAGGAGGCGTTCGCTCACGTCAGGGAGCGGATCCGCTCCGGAGACACCTATCAGGTCAACCTCACCTTCCCGCTTCGGGCTTCGTTCTCCGGAGACCCGAGGTCCCTGTATCGCGCCCTCGTGTCGGCACAGCAGGCACCGTATGGGAGCTACCTGCGCCACGATGAGATCCATGTCGTATCCGTGTCCCCTGAGCGGTTCTTCACCGTCAAAGGTGGTCGCATCGTCACGAACCCCATGAAGGGAACACGACCGCGGGGCAGGTGGCTGTCAGAGGACGTCGCGAATCGCGACGATCTCGTGGACTCCGGCAAGGATCGGGCCGAGAACGTCATGATCGTCGACCTCATCAGGAACGACCTCGGGCGTATCGCACGGTTCGGTAGCGTCACGGTCGACGACCTGTTCACTGTGGAGGCCTATCCGACGGTGTGGCAGATGACGTCCAGTGTCTCGGCGCAGCTCGCCGCGGGTGTCTCCCTCGAGGACGTGTTCGCGGCGTTGTTCCCATGCGGTTCCGTGACGGGAGCTCCGAAGCCCTCGACGATGCGGATCATCTCGGAGCTCGAGAGCCATCCCAGGGGCATCTACTGCGGGGCGATCGGCTTCATCCCACCGGGGGACGGACTGGATGGCGCATCGTTCTCCGTCGCGATCCGTACCGCCGTGGTCGACCAATCAGAGGGCATCGTGACCTATGGCGTCGGCGGCGGGGTCACGTGGGGTTCCGGTGTCGATGGCGAGTACGCAGAGGCGCTCGCGAAGGCACGCGTGCTCGCTCCCCGCCACGAGGTGCCGGGCCTCTTCGAGACGATCCGCTGGGACGATGGCTGGGTGTGGCAGGAGGATCACCTCCGCCGCCTGGAGGCCTCGGCGGACCACCTCGGGATCGAGTATCCGCGCGAGGGCATCGCCGACGCCCTCGCCGAGGCGGAAGGCGGGTGTGTCGGCCCGTCGAGGGTGCGACTCGTGCTCCACCGGTCAGGAGAGGTCGAAGTCACCGTCGGTGAGGCACCCGGGGCCTTCGCCACTCGACCAGGACCGCACGCAGACGTGACGATCGTTGGTGTGGATCTCGATCCCGTCGATGCCGGCGACGAACAGCTCTACCACAAGACCATCGACCGGTCCCGCTACGACGAGCGGGCACGGCGCCACGGTGACTGGGACGACGTCCTCCTCACCAACACCGACGGCTTCGTCACGGAGTCGACGATCGCGAACGTCGTGTTCCTGATCGACGGCGAATGGGTGACACCGCCCGTGCGCGACGGGCTCCTTCCGGGGATCCTCAGGGCCCACCTGCTCGACGAGAGGGCGATCACCGAACGATCCGTACGCGTGCCGGAGGCGTACGCGGCGGACGCAGTGGCCCTCATCAACTCCGTCAGGGGATGGCGGAACGCGACATTGGCCGGGATCGGTGAGGCGCGCAGGAGGGGCATGCGCTAGCTTCAAGATCATGGATGAGCCGCGGGACATCTTCAGGGAACTCGCCGATGTCCAGAAGGCACTCCTCGACCTGCCGGATGACGCATTCGCAGAGCGCTTCGAGTTGCGCAAACGCCAGGACGAACTCAGGGCGATCGCCCGGAGCGAGGACAACCCGATGGATGCCGGCCGCTCGAATGAGGAGCTCCTCGGGGAGCTCCGTGCCCTGCGCACGCAGATGAAGGGCATCGAGAGGCAGCGCATCGACCTCGTCGGCCAGGCCGGTGGAGGAGGCACCTCGACATCGGAGATGGGCAACCTCGGCGGCGTGAAGATCAACAAGGGCATCGACGATGCCCTCGGCCTGCCACGCATCAAGGCGCGCATCGGCGTCCTGAAGGGCATCCTCTCGGACAGGGGCGTGGACGTTCCCGTCCCGGACTGATCAGGTCTTCGCTGCCGCTACGCTCGCCGCGATGGGCGACTACCACGTGCACCTCCATCCGCATGGCCAATACAACGGCGAGGGACCGCCACCTGGTCACTATCCGGCCGACCATATCGAGGCGTACGTCGAGAGCGCGATGGCGAACGGAGCGTCCCAGATCGCCTTCACCGAGCACCTCTACCGGTGCATCGAGTCCAAGGACGTCCTCGGGGAATGGTGGGAGGACGACCCTCGCAAGGACCTCGCGCAGTACACCAGCGCATACGTGCGATCCGAGCGGGTCCTGTCCCTCGACCGGTACGTCCAGGCCGTCGTGGCGGCAAAGGACCGGGGCCTTCCCGTGCTGCTCGGCCTCGAGGTCGACTATTTCCCCGACACCGCAGACGCCGTCGTCGAGTTTCTCGCCCCCTACCCGTTCGACATCCTGATCGCCTCGACCCACTGGGTGGGTGCCTGGGGCATCGACCTCGAGGACCAGAGTCACGAGTTCGCCGTGCGCGGCCCGAGGACGTCCTACGAGGACTACTTCGCGATCGAGACGAGGCTCGCGGCCTCGGGCTTGTTCGATGTCCTCGCGCACGCTGACGTCGTGAAGAAACAGGGCGTCTTCCTGGACGAGCCACCCCACGATCTCTACGAGGAGCTCGCCGTCGCTGCTGCAAGAGGCGGGACAGCGGTCGAGGTGTCCACCGCTGGGTTGTACCAGCCGGCTCGCGAGATGTACCCCGCCGTCGACCTCCTGCAGCGGTTCTTCAACCACGCCGTGCCAATCACCCTGGCGTCGGACGCCCACCTGCCGCATCACTGTGGAAGGGATCGTGCGCGGGCCATCGAGCTCGCCCGTTCTGTCGGCTATCGCGAGCGGATCGAGTTCGACCGACGCATAGGGAAGCTCGTTCCGCTCGACTGATCGGTGTAGGGGTGGACGTTCGAACCGGTAGCCTGTCCCAGATGCCCACTCCGTCCGTATGGCTGACGACGCTCGGCTGCTCCAAGAACCAGGTCGACAGCGACAAGATCTCCTCGGCGCTGGCGAACGCCGGGTACGGCACGGCGGTCGATCCGGAATCCGCTGACGTCGTGATGGTCAACACGTGCGGCTTCATCGACGCGGCACGTCGCGAGTCGATCGACACCATCTTGGATCTCGCCGCCGCAAAGCGCACGGACGCCCGCCTCATTGTGATGGGGTGCATGGCCCAGCGGTACGAGCAGGAGCTCATCGAGGCACTTCCCGAGGCGGACGCCGTCATCGGCCTCGACCGCTATCCGGAACTGATCGGCGAACTCGACCGGCTGACCGCGTGGGAGCCAATCACCATCACGGGCGTCAAGCGCTCCTCGATGGACATCCTCGACTCGTCGATTCGCGTGGCTCCATCGACGCCGTACGCATATGTGAAGGTCGCAGAGGGCTGCAACAAGACGTGTGCATTCTGCGCCATTCCGCTCATCAGGGGCAAGCAGCGATCGCGGACCCCGGATGGCATCATCGCCGAGATCGAGGGACTCGTCGCTGGCGGCGTCCAGGAGATCGTGCTGGTCGCCCAGGACCTCGCAGCCTATGGCAGGGACGCCTCCGGGAGGGACAATCGCGTCGGTTCCATCGAAGCTCTGGTAGAAAGGGCCGCAGAGGTCGAAGGCCTTGCGAGGCTCCGCTTGTTCTACCTGTACCCGAGGGAGATCCGCCAGGGTTTGATCGACCTGATGGTCGGCCACACCAGGATCGCCGACTACTTCGATCTGTCCCTCCAACATGCATCTCCCTCGCTGCTGAGGGCCATGCGACGCCCAGGGAGCGGAGACGCCCATCTCGACCTCATCGCGAGGATCCGATCCGCCGCACCGAACGCCGCCACACGCTCGAGCTTCATCGTCGGGTTCCCCGGGGAGACGGAAGCAGATGTCGAGCACATGGCTGAGTTCCTCACGGAGGCACGACTCACGTGGGCAGGGTTCTTCGCGTTCTCACCGGAGGAGGGCACCGCCGCCATGGACCTCGCGGATCATGTCGGGTCCGATGAAGCGGCAGAGCGCCTCCGCTATCTCCAGGGGATCCAGGACGACGTGACGGCCGAGGAGAACGCCTCCGTCGTGGGATCGACGTTCGACGTCCTCATCGACGGCATCGAGGACGGTACTCGGCACGGTCGCTCGTATCGCGAGGCCCCCGAGATCGACGGTGTGATACTCCTCGACGCAGGGGACGTCGGCACGTGGGTCACGGCTGAGGTGACCGGTACGTACGGGACCGAACTGTCTGCACGGGTCCTCGCGTCGTGAACGTCGAGATCCTCGCCGTTGGTACCGAGCTGCTCCTCGGCCAGATCGTGAACACGAACGCGTCAGAGATCGCCATCCGGCTCGCTGACCGCGGCATGTCGCACTACCTCCAGGCTGTCGTCGGGGACAACGCGCAGCGGATGGCGTCGGCAATCCGGAGTGCGACCGACAGAGCAGACGCACTCATCATCACGGGCGGTATCGGGCCGACCCAGGACGACATCACACGTGAAGCCGTAGCGGCCGTCGCAGGTGTACCCCTCGTATTCGACGAGGAATATGCGGAGTCCTTCCAGCGCAGATGGGAAGCGCTCGGGAGGGACTTTCCGATGTCGAATCTTCGACAGGCATACCGTCCGGAAGGCTCCGTCGCGATCACCAACCACAAGGGGAGCGCACCCGGATTCCGCATCCGTATCGGATCCTGCTGGGTCATCGCCCTTCCCGGTGTCCCTGCCGAGATGCTCTCCATGCTCGACGACGACGTCATGCCGTTCCTGCAGGCGGAATCGGGATCCGAGGCAGCGGTGGTCGTGAGCAGGGTCGTGAGGAGCTGGGGCAAGTCAGAGGCCGCGGTGGGGGAGCTCTTCGAAGACCTCTTCACGGGTTCCGTGAATCCGACAGTCGCATTCCTGGCGTCGTCAGGTGAGATCAAGGTCAGGCTGACAGCGAGAGCACCGACGAAGGAGCTGGCGTACGGCCTGATCGAACCCGTCGAACGGACGGTGCGCGATCGCCTCGGCAGCCATGTCTTCGGTGTCGACGACGACACGATCGAACGCGTGATCCATCGTCTCCTCCGCGATCGCGGTTGGACCATCGGAACGGCCGAGTCAGCAACGGCAGGTATCGTCGCATCCCGCCTCACCTCGGTCGCCGGCGCAAGCGAGTCGTTCCGAGGCTCGATCGGGGCGTACGCCCCTGACCTGAAGGTCTCTCTGCTCGGCGTCGGGCAGGACGTGATCGACACCCACGGTGTCGTGTCCGAGGCAACCGCACGAGGGATGGCACGAGGGGCGATCCGACTGCTCGGCGTGGACGTCGCTGTCGCCGTCACCGGATCGGCGGGTCCGGACCCTCTCGAGGTCGATGTCGGGACCATGTGCGTTGCCGTCGTGACACCGGAGGTCGAGCGCTCCCGAACGTTCCACATGCCGGGGGACAGGGAGCGTGTCCGCACGTACACCGCAACGGCGGCCCTCCACCAGGTGCGGCTGGCGATCGATGGGCGATGACGGGGAACGCCTTTCTCGCCGTTGATCTGTCATCCGACGAACGCCACGCGCTTGCAGCCGCCCTCGATGATGCGAGTCCAGGCCCTCGGATTCCGGGAAAGCGTGCGCGACCGGAGAACTGGCACGTCACGGTCCGATTCCTCGGTCCTGTCGACGAGGTGGCAGCCGACCGCGTTCTCCACGAGGTCTCCGAAACGATCGATGCACGGTCGGGACGTGTCGTGTGCACCGGCCTCGGTGCGTTCCCGCGTCCGGCGAGGGCTACGGTCCTCTACGTCGGCATCGACGATCCGACCGCGATCCTCTCGTCGATCGCCGCACAGTGTGAAGCAGCGTGCAGGGACGTCGGGCTGGAACCGCAGGAGCGTCCGTTCATCGGACACATCACCCTGTCGCGGATCCGACCGCCGACAGATGTCACGCGCCTGATCGGGAGTTTCGGGGAGTTCGCCGTCCCCGTTCGGGTCACGAGCGTCAGCCTGATGCGCACGACGACGGACGAACGTGGCATGGTGTACGAGGAGATCGGATCGATCCCCCTTCTCTGAGTGCCGAGATTCGCGCCGGGGTTCGCTAGGTCGCGAGGCCGTACTTCGCAGCGAAGTCGGCGAGGACGGTGGCGAGGTTCGGTTCACCGATCTCGTCGAGGTCGTAGTGGACTCGGGTGTGCGGCTTGTCGATCGACAGGATCCTGGTGAGATCGATCGGCGTTCCGATGATCACGGCATCGCAGTCTGTCGCGTTGATCGTCTCCTCGAGGTCCCGCACCTGCTCCTCGCCGTATCCCATCGCGGGGAGGAGCGCTCCGATCCCCGGGTAGATGGCGAACGTCTCGCGGAGCCTGCCGACGGCGAACGGCCGGGGGTCGACGAGCTCCGTCGCCCCGTTGGCGAGCGCCGCGACGGTGCCCGCACCGAGGGTCATCCCGCCGTGGGTCAGGGTCGGGCCGTCCTCGACGGCGAGCACGCGCTTTCCCCTGAGTATCTCGGGATCGTCGACCGTGAGGGCGGAGTTCGCAGTGATCACAACGGCACCGGGGTTCACCGATTCGATGTTCGCCCGAACCGTGGCGACGCCGTCTGCGGGAGCGCTGTCGACCTTGTTGATGACGACAACATCGGCGAGCCTCAGGTTCGTCTCTCCCGGGTAGTAGCCGAGCTCATGGCCGGGCCTGTGGGGATCCACCAGCGTCACGTACAGATCCGACTGATAGAACGAGAAGTCGTTGTTCCCGCCGTCCCAGACGATCACGTCGCAGCCTCCAGGATCGCTCTCCGCTGCACGGACGATCGCTTCGTAGTCCGCGCCCGCGTAGATGACGTTCCCTCGAACGACGTGGGGCTCGTACTCCTCCATCTCCTCGATGGTGCAATGGTGCTTTGCGAGATCTGCGACTTCGGCAAATCGTTGCACCCGCTGGAGGTTCAGGTCCCCGTATGGCATCGGATGACGGATGGCGACGGGTCGAAGGCCCATCCCGATGAGGATCTCGATGACTTTGCGCGTCGTCTGGGACTTGCCGACACCGGTCCGAACGGCTGTGACGGAGATGAGGGGTTTCATAGAGGCGATCTGGGTGTCGGATGGACCGAGGAGCGTGAAGCTGGCTCCCGCGGCCTGCACGATCGACGAGACATGCATGACGTGCTCGTAGGAGATGTCGCTGTAGGAGAACACACACTCGTCGACGCCGAGATCTCGGATGAGGTCGGCGAGATCGTCCTCTGCGTGGATCGGTATGCCTTCCGGATACAGGGAACCCGCAAGCGTCGCCGGGTATCGGCGGTCGGCGATGTCGGGTATCTGCGCTGCTGTGAACGCCACGACCTCGACCGTGTCATCGTTGCGGAACCGCGTGTTGAAGTTGTGGAAGTCCCTCCCTGCCGCACCGATGATGATCACGTTTCTCTTCGACATGTCGCTGTGCTTCTCCGTCTCGAGCGGTTCGCGTGTACGAACGGTACCGCCCATCGCGTTCGCGTGGAGAGCGGGCATGTGGTGACCGCGCACCGTGGCGAGGGGCCTCACGGGCGGCGGTCCGGTGCCGTCGTCGAGGGTGCCGATATCCTCGACATCGAACACGTGTTCGGTTACCCTCCTCGTGTCAGGTCATCTGGCGGTGCGACGTCCGAGAACGTGTCACAGGCGCCCGATACCGTGAAGGCACATCACGAATCATTGAAGGGGTACACATGGCCGACAAGCCGACCGAAAACGACAAGAACCTCGAGATGGCGATGTCACAGATCGAGCGCCAGTTCGGCAAGGGCGCCATCATGAGACTTGGCACGGACCAGATTCGCCGCATCAAGGCGATCCCCACCGGTGCCCTGTCACTCGACCTCGCGCTCGGCATCGGCGGAGTACCCCGTGGCCGCATCGTCGAGATCTATGGCCCCGAGTCGTCCGGCAAGACGTCGTTGGCGCTCCACGTGATCGCCGAGGCACAGCGCAACGGTGGAATCGCTGCTTTCATCGACGCCGAGCATGCCCTCGATCCACAGTATGCCAGGGCCATCGGTGTCGACATCGACGAGCTCCTCATCTCACAGCCGGACACTGGTGAGCAGGCACTCGAGATCGCCGACATGCTCATCCGTTCCGGCGCACTCGATGTCGTCGTCATCGACTCAGTCGCCGCGCTCGTTCCGCGTGCCGAGCTCGAAGGAGACATGGGCGACACGCACGTCGGCCTCCAGGCACGCCTCATGTCCCAGGCGCTGCGGAAGCTGGCGGGGACGATCAACCGCTCCGACACGACGGCCATCTTCATCAACCAGCTCAGGGAGAAGATCGGCGTCATGTTCGGCTCCCCCGAGACGACACCCGGTGGGCGGGCGCTCAAGTTCTACTCCAGCGTACGCATCGACATACGACGCATCGAGTCGATCAAGGTCGGGACGGAGAACATCGGCAACAGGGTGCGTGCGAAGGTGGTCAAGAACAAGGTGGCGCCGCCGTTCCGCGTGGCCGAGTTCGACATCATGTTCGGTGAGGGGATCTCGCGTGAAGGCTCCCTCATCGATGTCGCGGTTGAAGAGGGAATCGTGCGCAAGGCGGGCGCCTGGTTCACCTACGAGAACGAGCAGCTCGGTCAGGGACGGGAGAAGGCGAAGGACTTCCTGCGTCAGAACCCCGAGCTCGCCGTCCAACTCCAGGACCAGGTGTTGCGCTCGGTCGGGGTGATCGTCGACGAGGAGGAGCTCGCGGCGGCCTTGGAGGGCGCACCAGAGGTCGACGAGTCGACAGGTGAGATCACTGAGGAATCCTGAGCGCAGGCGATCCGTCACCGAACGCGCGATTTTCGCGCTTCGCGATCGGAGCGCACGGAGTACCATCAGAACGCATTCACACTCATACACCACTGAAACCGAGACGCTGAGACGTGACGAACGAGACGACGCAATGAGGTGAGCATCGGAAACGATGCCTGAACAACTCATCGGAAGTCGTGTGAGTGCCGAGCCCGCCGTGGCTCGGCACGTCCGTTTCGGTCTCGGAGGAACGAGGACGCATGGAACAGGTTCTCAACCTGCTTATCCCGGGACTCCTGGTCGCCGGCATGTTCACGGCAGGTCTCGTCGTGGGCCGCCGGATCGTGAAACCTCCGCCCGCTCCTGACGAGGTGCTCGCCAGCGCACGAATCGAGGCACAGCGGATCCTCGCGCGTGCAGAGGAGGAGGCTCGGGCCCTCGCTGAGACGTACCGCGATCGTGAAGAGGCGACCATCGAGCATCGCCGTGTCGAGATGGGGACGATGGAGGAGCGCATCGATCAGCGTGCCGCCACCCTCGAACAGCGCGCGGCGAACCTGGCCCAGCGCGAGGAACTCGTCCTCGACAAGGAACGGTCTGCGAACGAGACGCTCGCCGAGGCGGCACGCGCCCAGGAGGAGGCCAGGATCGAGTTGGAGGCCCTTGCGGGGTTCGATTCGAAGGCAGCCAAGGAGGAGCTCCTCCAGAAGGTCGAGGACGAGGCCCGGAGGGACGCCATGGTCCTCGTGCGCGACATGGAGTCGCGGGCACGGGAGGAGGCGGAGAAGCGGGCACGGAGGATCCTCGCAACCGCCATCCAGCGCATGGCTGCGGACGTCGTTTCGGAAAGCACCATCTCCACCGTGGCGCTGCCCTCCGATGACATGAAGGGCAGGATCATCGGACGGGACGGACGAAACATCCGCACATTCGAGGCCATCACCGGCGTCGACCTCATCGTCGATGACACTCCGGAATCAGTCACGGTGTCGACGTTCGATCCGGTTCGCCGTGAAGTGGCGAGGCGAGCGCTCGAACGGCTGGTTGAGGATGGCAGGATCCACCCGACCTCGATCGAGGAGGCCTATGAGAAGGCACGCGACGAGGTCGAGCAGTCGATCCGCGACGCCGGGGAGTGGGCGATGCTCGAAGTGGGCATCACGAGGCTGCACCCCGAGCTGACGACGCTGGTCGGTCGCCTTCGCTACCGAACGAGCTACGGCCAGAACGTCCTCGATCACCTCGTTGAGGCCGCTCACATCGCAGGGATGCTGGCGTCGGAGCTCGGGATCGACGGAACCGAGGCGAAGCGTGCGGCATTCCTCCACGACATCGGCAAGGCTGTCAGCCACGAGGTCGGCGGCTCGCACGCCATCATCGGTGCGGAGATCGCCCGTCGATTCGATGAGGATGCGGCGATCGTCCATGCGATCGAGGCACACCACAACGAGGTGGAGCCTCGCACCCTCACGGCCGTGCTGGTCCAAGCGGCGGACGCCGTATCGGCGGCACGTCCCGGCGCCCGTCGAGAGGCACTCGAGGCGTACGTGAGGCGCCTGGAACGCCTCGAGGAGATCGCCCAGGGATTCGACGGTGTCGAGAAGGTGTTCGCCCTCCAGGCTGGACGCGAGGTCAGAGTGGTCGTCGATCCCGGATCGCTCGACGATGTGGGGGCGAAGGATCTCGCGCGGCGAATCGCGAGGAAGCTCGAGGATGACCTGCAGTACCCGGGCCAGATCGAGATCACGGTGATCCGAGAGTACCGGGCGAAGGATTACGCCCGCTAGGCAGGCGAGCAATGTCGAACGTCACCATGGTCGGTATGCCGGGGGTCAAGGAGGTCCGCGCGCCCACGCGGTCGGGCCAGCGATACTTCGTGCGTACCTTCGGATGCCAGATGAACGAGCACGACTCCGAGCGGATATCTGGTCTTCTCGAGTCAGATGGGATGGTTCCGGCGGAATCGGCAGACGATGCCGACCTGATCGTGCTCAACACGTGCACCATCCGTGAGAACGCCGACATGCGCCTGTACGGATTCCTCGGATCCCTCAAGAAGGCCAAGCTTGCCAACCCGAGCCTTCGGATCGCGGTCGGTGGGTGCTCGGCGCAGAAGGAACGTGACCAGATCCGAGAGCGCGCCGGGTGGGTCGACGTCGTGTTCGGCACCCACAACGTCCACAGGGTCGTCGACCTCCTCGATCACGCCGACGAGTGGGGTCCCATCACCGAGATCTGGGACGAGACGCGCTCGGTGGACGACATACCGAGCGGCCTCCCCGTCCAGCGCGAATCGAGCCACTCGGCGTGGGTGACCATCACGATCGGCTGCAACAACTCCTGCACCTTCTGCATCGTCCCGATCGTTCGGGGCCAGGAGATCTCGAGGCGACCCGGGGACATCATCAGGGAGGTCGAACGCCTCGCCGCTGACGGCGTCAAGGAGGTCACGCTCCTGGGGCAGAACGTGAATTCCTACGGCCGTGACCTGGATCTCAACGGTCGCAAGCCGCTGTTCGCGGACCTCCTGAGAAGGGTCGGCACGGTCGAGGGCATCGAGCGGATCCGCTACACGAGCCCACATCCGAAGGATTTCCGGGAAGACGTCGCGCTCGCCATGGCCGAGACACCCGCTGTGTGCGAACAGATCCACTTCCCGCTCCAGTCCGGCTCGGATCGCATCCTTTCAGCCATGCATCGTGGCTACACGGCCGAACGCTTCCTCCAGAGGCTCGAGATGATGCGTGGCATCGTCGATGACCTCGCCGCATCGACCGACGTGATCGTCGGGTTCCCCGGGGAGGACGACGCCGACTTCGAAGCGACCCTCGAGGTCATGGCAGAGGCAAGGTTCGACAATGCCTTCATGTTCCAGTTCTCGCCTCGTCCCGGTACGCCCGCGGCGACGATGGACGGTCATCTTCCCGCCGAGGTGGTCCAGGAGCGGTTCGATCGTCTCGTCGCGCTCCAGAACGAGATCACGTTCTCGCGAAACGGCGAGCGGGTGGGTCGGGTCGAGGAGGTCATGTCAGAGGGACCATCGAAGCGCGACGAGACGATCGCCACCACCCGCACCCGCGGGAACCGGCTTGTCCACGTCCCGGGAGCGTTCGAACCGGGTGCCATCTTCGACGTCCGCATAACAAGGGCGGCACCGCATTACCTCGAAGCGGAGATGAACCCCTGAACATCGTTGCGATCGTCGGCCCGACTGCGGCAGGGAAGTCCCAGGTCGCGGAAGCCGCGGCCGAGCGATTCGGCGCTTCGATCCTTTCCGTCGACTCCATGCAGGTCTACCGGCGCATGGACATCGGAACGGCGAAACCGGACGCCGCGGCGAGGCAGCGTTTCCGGTACCGGATGATCGACGTTCTCGAGCCCTCCGCCTCCATGAGCGCACGGTGGTTCCAGGACGTCGGAAGGCAGGCCCTCGAAGAAGAGCTCGAGCGTCGGGGACGCGTCATCGTCTGCGGCGGTTCCGGGCTCCACTTTCGGGCGATCGTCGACCCTATGACGTTCGCACCGACTGATGGGAGCCTCCGCGCGGCGTTGGAGGACGAGCCCCTCGACGTGCTCCGTGGACGGCTCAACGCTGCAGATCCCGGCGCCGCTTCCGTCGTCGACATGGACAACCCGAGAAGGGTCGTGAGGGCCCTCGAGGTCCTGGAACTGACGGGCCTCACCCCATCGGACCGTGCAGCCTCACCAGAGGGAATGGCGCTCGCCGAATATCGGGCACTCTTTCCCTTCGTTGGCATCGGAATCGACCCGGGAATCGCGACGGCTCACCGTGTCGAGGAGCGCCTGGCAATGATGCTCGACGAGGGTTTCGTCGACGAGGTTCGGTCGCTCGCCGATGAACTCGGAAGCACGGCATCACAGGCGGTCGGGTATCGGGAACTGTTGGCTCATGTCAGGGGGGACACGAGCCTCGAGGTGGCGGTCGCAGACGCCACCGTAGCCACGCGGGCGCTCGCGAAACGCCAGCGGACGTTCTTCGGGCGCGATCCGCGCATTGCATGGCAGCCGTGGCAGGATGATGACGGCAGGAGGCTCGCAGCAGCCGTCGTCGAGATCGGGGAGCGTGCTCGATGGAGTTCGTGAAGGTGCAAGGCCTCGGGAACGACTTCATCGTGATCGACGGCCCATTCGCACCCGAGGCGGATGCCGTTCGGAGATGGTGTGCCAGGTTCACCGGCGTCGGCGCCGATGGCGTTCTCGTCATCGAGCCGATCGATCAGTCTCGGATGAGCATGCGGTACTGGAACGCAGACGGAGGCGAGGTCGAGATGTGCGGCAACGGCCTTCGTTGCGTCGCTCGTCTTGCGTATGAACGTGGATGGATGGCCGGTCGCGAATTCGTCGTCGAGACGGCGGCGGGGGAGCATCCTGTCACGGTGAAGGAGGATCGGGTGCTCGCCTTCGTGGGGGTCCCCGTCGCCTCGAGGGCAGGAACGCTCAGGGTTGCCGAACGCAGTGTCCATCCACTCTCGATCGGAAACCCGCACGCGGTGCTCCTGGTCGACGACGTGGATTCGGAGGACGTGGCTCGCGTCGGGTCGGCGATCGAGAAGGATCCGATGTTTCCCAACCGTACCAACGTCGAGTTCGTGGAGGTCCTCGGGGACGGTGGGATCAAGGCTCGAATCTGGGAACGAGGGGTCGGGGAGACACAGGCTTCGGGAACGGGCGCGACCGCGGCCGCCTACATCGCCCACACCGTCGCGGGGATTGCGCTGCCGATCGATGTCCACCTCAAGGGAGGGACCCTCACCGTGTCCTTCGACGAGGAAGGCGCATGGATGGAGGGGCCCGCCGAGACGGTCTTCTCGGGAACCCTGCCCTGAACGGCACCTCAGTCAGGCGTGGACCAGGGCGGTGAGTCCAGGCAGTGGGCCCACGCGATCCTGAAACGCTGATTCACAGGCGGCGGAGGACGGCGACCACCACACCGAGGATCTCGACGTCCTTGGTCAGGATGATCGGCTCGTAGGCATCGTTCTCGGGATGGAGGACGACTCCCGTGTCGGTACGCTCGAACCTCTTCACAGTCGCCTCCTCGCCGTCGACGAGTGCTGCGACGATGTCGCCGTTGCGGGCCGTCGACTGCTTCTGGACGACGACGTAGTCCTTGTCGTAGATTCCGCCGTCGCGCATGGAGTCGCCACGGATCCTGAGCATGAACACGGGATCGGTACCGACGAGCTCCGTCGGCAGGGGATACACCTCCTCGATGTCCTCCTCCGCGAGGATCGGGCTACCGGCCGCAATGTGGCCGACGAGGGGCACGTCCCGCACCGCAGCCCGCGAGATCGGGATCGCACCGTCGTCAATGACCACCTCGATGGCGCGCGGCTTCGTGGGATCCCTCCGGATGAAGCCTGCATCAGCGAGCGTCGAGAGGTGGCTGTGAACCGTCGAGGGGGAGCTGAGACCGACGGCATCGCCGATCTCTCGGACCGACGGTGGATACCCGCGCCTGGCGACCGTCGTACTGATGAGGTCCAGGATCTGCGATTGGCGGTCGGTCAGGTCGCTGCGGTCGGGCATGGGTCCTCCTGTTCGTCATCGACAGCGTAGCGCCATACGCGGCCGAGACCAAACATATGTTCGACTTGACACACGAACACATGTTCGATACATTGGCCCCGTGACCGAACACACGTTCGGCTCGGTGGTGGCTCCGGACCTCGATGCACCGCATCGGACAGGCACCGGAAACGTGTCACACCCTGTCGATACATTCGGACGAGGAGCATCGCTCCTATCGCACCGGGGAGCGAAGGCGCACTGGTAGCGAGCAACTGGGTAGCCGAGGACGAGGGGTAGGACGCAATGGGCATCACGAACAGCGCACGGATACGGGCGCTCTCCATCATCTCCATCACCGTGATAATCATGTTCCTCCTCCTCACCTCGGCCTCCCAGGCGACCGGTGAGGTCACGGACACGTTCGACTATCGGGTCAGACCCGGCGACACCCTCTGGGGGATCGCCCTCGAGCACGGTCCCGACGGCATGGATACCAGGGCGATCATCGCGACGATCGAGCGTATCAACGGCCTCGACGGCGACGTCCTGCAGGCCGGTGCCGTGCTCGAGATCCCGGTGCTCAGCACGTCCTGATCCTTTCGCGGGTACGCTCCTGCGATGCGTTGCCCGATGTGCACGACCGACGACACCAGGGTCGTAGACAGCCGCCCCGCCGAGGAGGGGAGGGCGATACGTCGCCGACGGTCCTGTCCGCGCTGTGGGCACCGATTCACCACGTTCGAGAGAGCATCCGTCGTCGTCGTGATCAAGCGTGACGGCAGGCGTCAACCCTTCGATGCCTCGAAGGTGCGTCTCGGCGTCGAGATCACGCTGGCAGACCGGCCGGTCCCCCAGGACGCCGTGGACGATCTCGTCGCCACCGTCGAACGGGCCGCGTACACGTCGCAGGGCTGGATCCACGCCGACGACATCGGGCGAATCGTGCTCGATGAGCTCAGGGATCTCGACGAGGTCGGCTACCTGCGCTTTGCCTCCGTCTACAAGGAGTTCCAGACGGCGAGCGACTTCGAGAAGGAAGCCGCATACCTCGACGTCGATGCCGGGCCCACGGACGACTGAGGAAGCCCCATACCTCGACGTCGAAGACGTACCGAGGGACGGAACGGGCAAATGCAAACCTCGACGCCGATGCCGGGCCTACGGACGACTGAGATCTTCCATGTACACCTCGAGATCCCCGGCGAGGTTCACGATGCCGCTGTCCACCTCGGTCCTCACCACCAGCAACGCATCCTCGGTCGCACGATCGAGGTCGGAACGAAGCATCTCGAGCTCGGTCACGAGGGTCTCGGCCGCTGCGGTGTCGCCTGACGCGAGCGCAGCGAGGTACTCGTCCTGCCAATCGGCGTAGCGGGCAAGGCTCGTGCGGGCGAGAAGTGCAACCGCGTCGAGAGCCGGGTCCTCGGGGAGATCAGCGACTGCGCCGGAGTCCTCTGCGAGGGAGCTGGCGAGCCTGACGCTCACATCGTTGAGTTCTTGTGTCGTCGCGTTCACGGGGAGCGTGCCGGTCTCGAGCAGGAGCGGCATGGTGGTGCGGTAGACATAGGCGTCACCGAGGCGTCCGGCGAGATCGGATCCGGAAGCACCCAGCAGCGCGCCGGTGAACCGAAGCGGCGCGAGGTCATCGACGGGACCAGACGGAACGAGGGGAAGGACCGAGGGAAGGGCTTCGGCCGTGACCGATTGCAGATCGAGCGCCCACGACGCGAACTCGGCGATGAGCGGGACGGATCCCGAGACTGCGGCCTCGTCCGTCTCCGGGTTCGTGACGGTGTCGAGCGCGTCCTGTGCAGTCGGCAGGTAGCTCCGGAGGGCGGATGCTGCGTCGTAGTAGCCCTGGCGGATGCCGGCGGCTTGCCGCTCGACGGACCGGGGCAGCCACAGAGCCGCTACACCGACGCCTGCCATGACGATGACGATGGCGATCACGACTGGCCACCGGAAGTTGCGCCGTGACCTCAACACGGGGGGGAGGTGGCCGTCTACGGTCCGAGACTCATCGCGGATTCCCTGGGACAATCCGGGCTCCTCCGTGACCGTGATCGCGCTCGGCGGTGCAGAGAGATCGGGCGGGCGCGGGATGACGGGGACGGGTGCGAACGAAGATGTCGATGTGCCAGGGTCGCCGTCGAACGTCGTTGCGATGGATGGTGCAGGTTCCGGCGGACCGGCGATCGCTTCCTGGGACCGGGTGTTCTCCTCCTGGAGTTCGGTCACGGCCTCGATCGACGTCGGAGTCTTCTTCTTCGCTCCTACGGCTTCGAGGAACCAGCTTCCATCGCTGCCGTCAGAGCCGTTCGATGTGTTCCTCGACATTTGTGGCCTGACTCCGTGGGAGAATCCGACCATGAAGATACCGGTCCTCCCGACGGATGCCATGTACCAACTCCCGCGTTTCGCCCACGATGGCGATGCAGGCGCCGACCTGACCGCCTGCGAGGCGGTGTCGCTGCCACCGGGCGGGAGGGCACTGGTTGCGACAGGCTTCTCGGTGGCGATCCCCGACGGACACGCCGGTCTGGTGCTGCCGAGGAGCGGGCTGGCGATTCGCTCTGGCGTGACCGTGATCAACGCTCCGGGTCTCATCGATTCGGGGTATCGCGGCGAGGTGAAGGTCGCCCTCGTCAACCACTCCGCCGAGACGTTCGACATCGCGCCGGGCGACAGGATCGCGCAGCTCGTCGTCATCGAGGTCAAGAGGCCTGTGTACGTGTCGGTCGACGATCTGGACGAGACGACACGTGGCGAGGCGGGTTTCGGCTCGACCGGCGTGTCACCCTCATGACTCACCGGTGGGCGACAAGCCCCGCGAGTACACTTGGGTAGGAGGTCCAGGGAGGTCCACCGTGACGGCACCCGGATGGATGCTCGACGGTTCGGTCCATCGATATGACGGCTACGGGATCGAGCCCGTTCCAGGGGGTGGGTGGGTCGTCCGTGTTCGTGAACCGCACCACCCGGTCCTCGAAACGATCGAGGACGCGCACTTCGACAGCCTCAAATCGGCAAAGGCCGCGGCGATCCACCATCGGATGATGGTGACGAGGCGGACGAAGATGATCCGTCACGCTGTGCTCGCGCTCGCCGGCGTCCTCGTCGTCATACCGACGTTCGCGTTCGTGGCGCCCGGGACTTCGAACGGCCGGATCGCGTGGTTCGTGATCGGTCTCATCGTGCTCCTCATGACCCTCCGCGAGCTCGTGGGCCTGGTGATGCTCCTGCTCTCGCACGGCTGGGACTACGCCTACGACCGTCCGAGGTTGTCCTGGCTCGACACGGCGATAGGCGACTTCGTGTCCGCTTTGGCACACGCACCGGGTGTCGCCGACGGCGACGGTGGTGACGATTCGCCGGTGCACGTCGTGAACCGCGAGGGGTCCGCGTGAGCCCCAAACGCCGGAGGAAGAAGCCTCGACGCGGTGGTACCATCCCGTCGATGCGGACGTAGCTCAGCTGGTAGAGCGCAACCTTGCCAAGGTTGAGGTCGCCGGTTCGAACCCGGTCGTCCGCTCCAAGAGGGCGGTCCGCGTGGCCGCCCTTCCCATTGGCGACGTGGCCGAGTGGTTAGGCAAGGGTCTGCAAAACCCTGTACCCGGGTTCGATTCCCGGCGTCGCCTCGACGTTGCGGTATCGGGAACCGACCCGGTATCGTCACCTTCCGGTCCAAACCCGGGCGCTTAGCTCAGCGGCAGAGCACTGCCTCGACACGGCAGGGGTCACTGGTTCAAATCCAGTAGCGCCCACCAGACGGAAACCCCCAGAGCTTGGGGGTTTTCTCGCGTGGGCGCTCGGGATCGAACGGCCTCTCCGTACGAAATCCCCACAGAAACCCCCACAGGTGTGCCCCGACTGTGATGGACTTCGTCGCGCCGCTCAGACAGCAATGAGTTCCAATGGGGTAGGAAGATCGTCGGCGGTGATGTGTGTGTGTGTGTGTACACCCTGAGGGCCATTCGAGGATCTCGGTGCCCGGCGAAATGCTGAGCCTGCGACGGACTCCATCCATCCACCCGGATCAGACGAGTGATTGCGGTGTGGCGGAGGTAATGGGGCCGTGCATCCACGCCTGGTTGCTCTCTTATGGGCTTCCAGACGCGGTTGACGCTCCTCCCGAGGCTTCCCGTTGACAACGCAGGACTCGTCACCATCTACTACTCCGATACAGGGGGTCGATCTCGTTCTGGCGTTCCGTCTTCGAGCGTCGGGCACCGAACTCACTCATGACAGTCGAGGCGGCTATTGCTCCGTTGTCGGTGGGCCAAGGAACAGTGACCACATGGTCACGGACGAGTTGCTGGTGGCTCTCACCGAGGCGTACCGGGAAGCGATGGCGAACATCCGCTCCTGAAATCTGTCGGAGTGGCCCGATACCGTGGGCACATGACCGGCGATCCCTACCTGATCATCACAGACCAACAGCACCGGAGCGTCCTCGATCGGCGAGCCGTGCTAGATGCCCGTGGGTGGGCGGTGGACTACCGCGACAACGTGTGTTCATAACCGCCGTGCCGAATTCCTTAGTGGTATGCTCTCCATTAGCCAGCGGACCTGCTGGCATCGTCGGGGTTCGTGCGCATCGCTCCCCGTATGCACCATTCTGTCCTGACGGGGAGGACACCGTGCGAGACAGTCGGGAGAAGACATGAAGCTTCGGATCTTGGCGGTCGTGCTGAGCGTGATGGCGGCGATGCTCTTGCCGATTAGTGCCCAAGCGGAGGCACCGATCGACTCTCTGGGCATCGACAATGTGGATCTCGGGTCCTTCGATCCGGTCGGGCGCACCGGATCCGGCGCCGGGCTAGGCATCGCCGGGAGCGAACCCGGTACGGTTCGTGTTGAGATCACCTACTCGTCTGTGACGGACGCGTCCGTTCGCGGCGAGGTGGAAGCCCAGGGGGGTCTCGTCGTGGGTAGTTCGCCGGGTGTTCTCCTGGTCGAGGTCCCGGTTGGCTCACTTGCTGAGCTTCGCGGTTTGCCGACGGTCTCGGACATCAGGATGCCGGTGCGGGTCGATCTGACACCCGTTGTCGGTGAAGTTCTCGGGGACATCGTTCCTACTGCGGTCACCGAGGTCATCAACCTCACCAATGCCCAGGCGTGGCACAACATCGGGTACACCGGTCAGGGCGTCAGGGTTGGCGTGGTTGACTTCTTCGACGGGGCGACGTGGTCCAGCGCCCAGACGTCAGGAGCGGTCCCGGCACCCTCCGGGACGTTCTGCCGGATCGTTGGTTCGTCGTGCGACATCTGGTCGGCGGTTCACCTCATGGTGTGGCCGTGTCGGAGATCATCCACTCGATGGCGCCGTCCGCCCAGATCTACCTAGCGACCGTGGCCACAGTCACAGACCTCGCCGCAGCCGTGAACTGGTTCCAGAGCCAGGGGGTGACGGTTATCAGTCGGTCCCTCGGCGCGGAACTCGATGGCCCCGGTAACGGTACCGGCTCGATCGCCGCCGTTGTGAACGACGCGATCAACAAGGGCATGACGTGGGTCAACGCGGCAGGAAACCACGCCAGCCCGAGCGGTACGTCGCTCGGTTCTTACTGGAGGGGGTCGTTCATCGATGCTGACGCGGACGACTGGATGGAATTCGCACCGGGCGATGAGGTGCTCGGCTTCTTCTGCGGTGGCATCCAAGGGTTCCGTTGGTCCGATTGGTCCGGCAACGCGACCGACTACGACATCTACGCCATCGACCCCCAGACCGGATCACCCGTCGCATCATCGGTTCGCAATCAGACCACAGGGGCGGCTCCGATCGAGAACTTTGGGGCGCTCAACTGCAACCTCTACCCGGTCCTTTGGTTGGCGGTCTATCGATGGGCTGCTGGGAACGGGACGGTAGGCGACATCCTCGAGTTTGTTGGGAATGGCACGCCATTCGAGTATTCCCAGAACCCGTACTCGGCGGCGCAGCCAGCGTCGGATTCGGCCAATCCGGGCATGGTTGCGGTTGGGGCGATTGATCCTGCATCGGGATCGACGATCGCGCCGTACAGCTCGCGGGGTCCGACGAACGACGGCAGAGTCAAGCCGGACATCTCCGCTCCCAGTTGTGTCACGACGGTGAGCTACGGACTTGACTGTTTCAACGGCACGAGTGCCGCGACCCCGGTCGTTGCGGGTGCCGCTGCACTGGCGATCGGCGCCGGTGTGGCTGGCTCGCCGTCATCGGTCTCGAGCTTCCTCCGATCACGTGTCATCGATCGGGGACCGGGCGGCCTCGATAACACGTTCGGGCAAGGCCAGGTCCATCTGGGAAGCCCTCCAGGCCCCAAGGGTGGGGCTGACGGATACGTAGTGGCTGAGGGTGCTGTTCTCTCCACTCCCGCCCCAGGGGTTCTTGTCAACGATGTGCCGCTACCGGCAGGTGTCGGTGCGATGACCGCTGTACTGGCCAGCAATCCCGCCCATGGCACTCTGACCCTGAATGCGAACGGGTCGTTCACCTACACGCACAACGGGTCGGAGCTTCCGTTTGACACCTTCACGTATCGACCCGTGCAGGACGGAGTGCAAGGCACCGCGACGACGGTGACGATCTCCGTCTCGCCTGTCAATGACGCGCCCAAGGCCAACAACGATGGTCCGTATGCCGTTCCGTTCCTCGGCACGCTGACGAAGTCCGCCCCAGGGGTGCTGGCAAACGATGTCGACGCTGATGGGGACAACCTGACGGCGGTCGTTGTGTCGCTGCCCGCCCACGGCACGCTCGCGCTGAGTGCGAATGGCTCGCTGTCGTACACCCATGACGGCTCGGAAGCCACGACAGACTCGTTCACGTACCGGGTGAAGGATCCCAGCGGTGCCTTGTCGAACGTGGCGACCGTGAAGCTCACGATCGGAAAGCGCGTCCACGCGACCGGTCTCGTGAACCTCGAAGAGGGTCGCTGGTACCTCCACGACCCAGTCGGGGTCTTGGGTACGAACTTCTTCTTCGGGAACCCCGGTGACCTCCCGTTCATGGGGGACTGGGATGGCGACGGCATCGAGACCCCAGGCCTCTACCGCCAATCCGACGGGTACGTGTACCTGCGCAACGCCAACAGTCAGGGTCCCGCGGACATCAAGTTCTTCTTCGGAGATCCCGGAGACGTGCCCATCGCTGGCGACTTCAACGGGAACGGCCTCGATACGGTGTCGATCTACCGACCGTCGAACCAAACCTTCTACATCATCAACCAACTCGGCGCGAACGATGGTGGCCTCGGCGCTGCCGACTTCTCGTACGTCTTCGGCGATCCCGGCGACAAGCCGTTCGTGGGGGACTTCGATGGCGACGGTATCGAGACGGTTGGCCTGCATCGCGAGTCGACCGGATTCGTGTATTTCCGAAACAGCCACACTCAGGGAAACGCGGACTCGTTGTTCTTCTTCGGTGATCCGGATGATCGGTTGGTCGCAGGTGACTGGAACGGCAATGGGTCGTTCTCGCCTGCGCTGTACCGGCCATCGACGACGACCATGTACTTCCGCTACACGAACAGCCAGGGGAACGCCGACAAGTCATTCGTGCCGCTGCCCTCGAACAGCGGGTGGGTGCCCGTGTCGGGCTTTACGGGGTACTGATCCCAAGCAAGTGGGCAAACCGATATTGGGGTTCCTTCCCGTCGGCCCGGCAGTCAAGGCCACCATGAAGCCCGCCGGAGCGATCCTGTCTTTCCAGAGTGTCCAAACGCCCGGCCTTCGTGAAGGCGTTCGCCGATGCGCGGGGCTTTCAGGCGAAGACACCCGATGACACGGAGCTTCTCGAGCGGTTTGCCGGGTAGTAACGGCTTGTGAGCGGCCGCAAACACCGTCCCGGTCCCGCTATTGCTCTCGGTGCCACTGAAGCAGCCAGTCGACGAAGGCCTCGGGGTCCTCGAGCTCGGGGCTGTGGCCGCACTCGGGCATGGTGACGACCTTGGCGCCGGGCACCGACTTCTTCGGGTCAGACTGCCAATGGGTTCGATCGCGTGGTCCCCACACCACCGCGGTTGGCACCGTCAGCTCGGTCGACGGGGGCGCCGGGCCGCGCTGATAGCCTTGCATCAGCGATGCGAGACAAAAGCAGCCGCCGAATGCGAATGCTTCGTTGGCCGCTTCGATGAACGGCGCGCGGAAGCGCCGGTCGCTCGTGCTCATGCGGTACCAGGTGGCGGCCACGTCGCGCCGGCGAAGCGCGAGCATCAACTGCCCGACGACCGGCGTGCGAAGCAAGCGCTTCGGGTCCACGGTGTCGGCCCAATGCTGCATGTCGCTCCAACTCGGCGTCTGCGGCATGATCAGGCCGAGCACGAGATCGGGACGCGACTGTGCGATGCGCTGTCCGACGAAACCCAGGTAGCAAGGAAAGACGAGCGTGCGCGGCCCGAGCGCCTCGAGCACCTCGGTGCAGCATTTGGTAAACGCGTCGACCGTGAAATCGAAGCCGCGCGCCGGCATGGACGCGCCGGTTCCGGGCGGCTCGAACACGGCCCAGTCGACTCGCGCTTCGAGCGCCGGGATGAGCCGGTCGTAGTGTTCGATGACGTTTGGACCATCGGCGGCCATCAACACGGAGAGCTCGCCGGTCGAGCCGCCGCGACGCATCCGCACGCGGCCTTCCGAAGTCTCGACGAACGACATCCCAGGTCTCGATGCAAGCGCGCGCGCCTCGTCGACCCGGCCCGCCTGGCCGAGGTGGGGCATCGTGTCGATCCACGTCGCGTCGAGTGCCATGCGCTGCTCTGGTTCGAGAGCATATCCTCGTGGGCTGCCCGGGCGGTAGCGGCTACTTCGAGCGGCTTCGCTTGGGAGGCAGCGAGGGCACTTCGTTGGTGACTTCGACCATGAGCTCGCTGAGCCAGCGATGGGCGGGGTCTTCGGTGAAGCGAGGGTTCCAGGCGGCGCGCCGTTCGCTCGAAGGGGCTATCGTCGTGCCACCCACAGGTGGGGCCCCGGGATCCCTGCGCCCCAACGCTCCCGACGCGAGGTACAACAGTGACCCAACCAAAGCCCAACATCCTGGTGATCTGGGGAGACGACATCGGCATCAGCAACCTGTCGTGTTACAGCGATGGACTGATGGGGTATCGCACACCCAACATCGACCGGATCGCCGCCGAAGGTGTTCGGCTCACCGACTACTACGGAGAGCAGAGTTGCACGGCCGGCCGAGCGGCATTCATCACCGGCCAGAACCCATACCGGACGGGCCTCACCAAGGTCGGGATGCCGGGAGCGGACATCGGGCTGCGCTCCGCTGATCCCACCATAGCCACCGCATTGAAGGCGAATGGATACACCACGGGTCAATTCGGCAAGAACCACCTCGGCGACAAGGACGAATTCCTGCCGACCATGCATGGGTTCGACGAGTTCTTCGGCAACCTCTACCACCTGAATGCGGAGGAAGAGCCCGAGCAGGAGGACTATCCGAGCGAGGAGGAGTTCCCGAACTTTCGAAAGCGTTTCGGCCCACGGGGGGTCATCCACTCATGGGCCGAGGCCGATGGCACCCAGCGCGTGGAGGACACGGGTCCGCTCACGCGGGAACGAATGAAGACGATCGACGAGGAGATCCTCCCCGAGGCGCTGCGGTTCATGCGCGACGCAAGCGAGGAAGGCACCCCGTTCTTCGTGTGGTTCAACACGACACACATGCACTTCCGAACACACATCAAGGAAGGCAGCCGCGGCCAGGCAGGACGCTGGCAGTCCGAGTACCACGACGTCATGGTCGATCACGACAGGCTGGTCGGCGACCTGCTCGAGTTCCTCGATGAACAGGATCTTGCCGACAACACGATCGTCGTCTACTCGACCGACAACGGCCCACACATGAACACCTGGCCGGACGGAGGTATGACCCCGTTCCGCAACGAGAAGAACTCGAACTGGGAGGGTGCGTATCGAGTGCCGGCGGTGGTCCGCTGGCCCGGGACGATCCCTGCGGGCGAGGTGCGCAACGGCATCGTCTCCCACAACGACTGGTTCGTCACCCTGCTCGCGGCGGCAGGGAACCCAGACATCAAGGCTGAGCTGCGTGCTGGCGTCGACATCGGCGGCGCCACGTACAAGGTCCACCTCGACGGGCACGATCAGCTGGCCTATCTCACCGGTGAGACGGACCAGAGTCCGCGGCAGCACTTCTTCTACGTGTCCGACGACGGCGACCTGACGGCGCTGCGATTCGACAATTGGAAGATCGTGTTCATGGAGCAACGCGCCGTCGGAACGCTCAGGGTGTGGGCCGAGCCGTACACCGAGCTGCGCGTCCCCAAGATCTTCAACCTGCGCACGGACCCGTTCGAGCGGGCGGACATCACATCCAACACCTATTACGACTGGCTCCTCGACCGGGCCTGGGTGCTCGTACCGGCACAGGCGTATGTGGCCGAGATGCTCACGACGGTCATCGAATTCCCACCGCGTCAGGAGCCGGCATCGTTCAACCTGGCGAAGGTGATGGAGAAGCTCCAGGCGGGTGTTTCGAGCGCCTGAGCGGTGGGGAACCAGCGCCACGCGGTCGAGAGCCGTCGTGGGCTGAACCCGAAGACGGGAGCGGTCCACCACACACACCGCGGAACCCGGTGCGGTGGGTCGGGTAGCGTGCGGGAGTCGTGATGTCTGTCGAGCCGATTCGGATCCAAGGGGGCGAGTTCGCCATGGGTTCGAACGACTTCTACCGGGACGAAGCGCCGGTGCGGCGCGTTCGCGTTGGGTCGTTCGGCATCGATCCGTATCCCGTCACGAATGCACGATTCGCTGAATTCGTGGAGGCCACCGGCTATGTCACCGTTGCCGAGCGTGATCTCGATCCCGCTCTGTACCCGGGGGCGTCGCCCGCCGACCTCACGCCGGGCGCCCTCGTGTTCACCATGACCAGCGCTCCCGTCCCGCTGACGGATTTCCGTCGGTGGTGGCGGTGGACACCGGGGGCCAGGTGGTCCAGGCCACTCGGCCCGGGCTCGGACCTCACGGGACTCGAGGATCATCCCGTGGTGCACGTTTCGTATGAGGACGCCGCCACCTTCTGCGCGTGGGCAGGAGGGCGGCTGCCGACCGAAGCCGAGTGGGAGTACGCCTGCCGTGGCGGTCTCGACGGCGCTCGATTCGCCTGGGGAGATGACGATCCGCAGGAGTTGGCGCCGCTGGCCAACACATGGCAAGGGAGGTTCCCATTCGAGAACACCGAACTCGATGGCTGGACCCGGACGTCGCCGGTCGGTTCGTATCCCCCGAACGGCTACGGGCTCCACGATATGACCGGGAACACGTGGGAGTGGACCGACGACTGGTACACGGACGATCCCGCGTCGCTGGTCGGAGAGCCATCCTGCTGTGCACCACCCGATCCCAAGGGGGCGCGACGGGACGACAGCTTGGACCCGCTCATGGCCGGTACACCGATCCCTCGCAAGGTCGTCAAGGGCGGAAGCCACCTGTGCACGCCGCAGTACTGCTACCGCTATCGGCCGGCTGCGAGGCAACCCCAGATGATCGACACCGGCATGAGCCACCTCGGGTTCCGTCGAGTCGTCGACCTGTAGCGCAACTCGGCGCGGGCGCGTGGTGAGCTGCGACGTCCCAGCAGGGAGCATGTCCGACGGCCTGAACGACTGGCACCAGTCGGTTTCCTGTGTCCAGCACGGGCTTCCGTGGGCACAGGGACCAGGCCATCGAGATGGGCACCAAGATCGGCGCACTGATCGGCTTGGGCATCGACGGTGAGGAGGGCATGGTCGATGGTGCGTTCGCCGGCGCGAAGCTGACGAGGATGGTGCCTGCGCTTGCGGGCACCATCCTGCGTGTGCGGGGTGCCTCCTTGGGCGGGCCTTGGATGGCGTATGCTTTGCAGTGTCTGGAGGCTCTGAGCCCTCGAAGGCAGGGATGCTGAGCGCACGGCGATTCGACAGCCGTGCTCGGTCCAGCAGCGGAGGCCTCGTGTGACGGATATCACGCAAAGCGACAGCGGCTCCTCCGATGAGGATCTGAGCCACTTCTCGGTCGAGCATCGCGCTCGGCGGCTTTCCGGCGCGAGGGCCCCGCAGAAGACGCCGGGTGGCACGAAGGGTGCAAGGAGCCCGGAAGCGAGGCGGGTGATCCGACGCGACCTGGTGCTGATCGCTGGGACGTTGTTGGTCGCGGTGGCACTCTTGCCGTTCGGGGATGTGCCCAACCCCGGCTATGCGGAGGCACGGGGGATCGCTGATCAACTGGATGCGGCCTACGCGCTCGTGTGGCAGGACGGGGCAGCACTCGAGGATGCCGCAGCCCAGAGCGGCATGCGCGTGTACGACTTCGCTCTCACCGGACGAAGCGTCTCGGTGCTCGTCGCTCCTCAGCCGAGCTCCCTCGGCACGTGTTACGGACTGAGGATTGGCGGCGGTCTCGAAGTCGCTGCGGTGAGCTTCGCCCCCACCGACGGTTGTGTACCGATCGGATCGGCAGCGTTCGAAGAGTCTGGCACCTGGACCGACGTGCTGGGAACCGAACGGGTGACCTCCCCGTGGTTCGTGCCTGCCGTGGTTGTCGTGATCGCCGTTGTGCTGTCACTCGCGACGAACATCGTCCTGAAGTTCCTCCCGAAATAGCCCGGAGCGTTGCGACGCTCAGTCGGGAAGGAGCGTTTCGACGGGGTACGGCACAACCGACACCCACCTGTGTGGTTCCGGGGCGTTGCCATGGCGGTCGGCGAGGAATCGCCCATAGAACAACGCGGACTCGGCGCGCGACATAGGCCCATCCCAGCACCCTTCGTCGTCGAGCGCGCACGGGAGCCGGTAGCCGGCGATCGCAGCAGCCCGAGGCGCAGCGATGTCCGGATCAGTCGAGGCGGGAGGGAGTCCGTCGATCCACGCGATGTACTCGGCGAAGGTCCTCCGGGTCGTCGGTTCGGGCACGCAGGACTCCTCGGAAGGGTCGCAACCCACGGAGAGCCCATGCAAGGACCTCCACTCGTACGAACCCGATGCTGTCCATGTGCTCGCCGAGAGCCTCAGCTCTTCACGATTCCAGGTCGCCTCATCCTCGGCGCACTCGGGATCCTCGAACTCGAACCAGACCTCGTGGGCGAGGTCGTCGGGGAGGGGAGTGTTCCCCAACCAGACGCGCTTCGTGAAACCGTCAAAGGTGACCATGTCCGGTCGGCCATCGCCGTCGTAGTCCGAGGCGACCACGTCCACGACGCGTGATGGCATCCCCGTCAGCTGCTGGCGGTCGGCGGTCAGGCTGTAGCCCGACACCGCGGTGGAGATCGAGACGGTCGAGCCTGAGAGCGACCAGAGATCCGGCCGGTTGTCGAGGTCGACGTCCCCGAGGAAGTAGGCGTCCGCGCCGGCGAAGGGGTCGGCGGTGCGGAGAAGCTGCGTCGAATCCCCTGTCATCGGATCGACGGCCCAGACGGTGAGCATTCCATCATCGACAACGAAGAGGTCGAGGGCGCCATCGACGTCGAAGTCAGCCGATGTCACCCACGCGTCCGCAGACGGTGTCGGTACGCCGGTGAGTGCTGCCGTTTCGGCTGTGTATCCGCCGAAGGCCCACCGAACGACGAGTCGCAGGGACCCCTCGTCGTCGGTGACCAGCCACAGGTCGCTGCCACCGCGACCGTCCCAGTCCCCGAGTCCGATGGTGTGTGCGCCGGAGGCCGCGTTGCCGAGTGATGGCACGATGGATCGACGTGCCGAGCACGCGTTGTGCCTGCGGGAGGCGACAGAGGTGTCGATCATCACATCGTCCCCGGTCCTGACGATCCTGACCACGTCCGCCGCGCCGTTCCCGTCAACGTCCGCCAGCAGCGTCTCGAAGGTCCCATCGAGAGGGCGTGGCACCACCGGGACCAGCACATCGGGTCTTCCGAGCGGCAAGCGTTCCGTAAGCGGCGGGAGGGGGAGCGGGATCTCGTCATACCCGCTGAAGGCAGGGCCCTGCCATGCGTAGTGCATTGTGTCCTTCGAGCCCACCCACAGCCCTCCCCAGCAGAAGCCGGCGTCGAGGAACGAGTCGACCCAGAACGCTGGCATGTCCGTGATGAGCGTGTTGTCGCCCCTGTACGGATTTCGTGATGCGTTGAAGTCGAATGCGATGCCGTAGGTGTGGCGGGAGAGCCTGATGTTCCCCCCGATCGTCCTCGCCGCGGTGGAGTAGGTCGACCGATTGTCGATTGCGTACGTCTCACCTTCGTCGAATGCAGATTGGAGCGAGGAAGCGACTTCGTCGAGGGCGGGGACAATGGCGGGATGGATCGCGAGGACCTCGGTCGAACCGGGTACGGGCCAGCGCACGAGGGAGTCGAAGACGTCCTGGACCGTGCGACCGAAGTATGCGCCGTACTCGCCCCGAAGGATGAAGGATCGGTTCAGCCACCCGCTGTACGGGGCGTGCGGTGTCGTGATCCGCTGCGCGCCGCAGGCGCTCGATTCCGTGAAGGCTGGCCACGCCTCCCCTTCACCGCCGGTTGCGTTGGCCGCTGTCGGCACCAGGATGCTCGCGGCGATGCAGGCGGCCAGGGCGACGCGGGCAACGGTTGGCATGGGCGCAAAGGTATCGCCCAGAATCGCACTGCGCGCCGATTCCGCGATACTGATGCGATGCAATCCGACCATACCCCCCCGTGGTGGCGCCGTGGCGCCTTCTATCAGGTGTACATCCGCTCCTTCGCCGACGGAAACGGCGACGGCGTCGGTGATATCGCGGGGTTGCGGTCACGCCTCGATCACCTCTCGAGCCTTGGCGTCGACGCCCTGTGGGTGAACCCGTGGTATCCCTCGCCTCTCAACGACGGCGGGTACGACGTTGCCAATTACACCGATATCAACCCGATCTTCGGCACCCTCGACGATGCGAAGGCATTGATCGCAGACGCCCGGGACCGCGGCATCCGGGTGATCGTGGACCTGGTCCCCAACCACACGTCATCAGAGCATGCATGGTTCCGTGCAGCGCTCGAGGCAGAACCGGGATCGCCGGAGCGCAACAGATATGTGTTCCGCTACGGCAAGGGGCAGGACTACGAGGAGCCTCCCACCAACTGGACGAGCGTGTTCGGCGGGTCGACCTGGTCACCCGTCGGCGACGGCCAATGGTACCTCCACCTCTTCGATCCGACCCAGCCGGACCTGAACTGGGAGAACCCCCGGGTCAGGGAAGACTTCCATGAGATCCTGCGCTTCTGGCTCGACCTCGGCGCATCCGGTTTCCGGGTCGACGTCGCACATGGGCTTGCGAAGGACCCTGGATATCCCGACATCGACTACACAGGAGTGGACGGCGGCCATGCCCGTGCACTGGCGCGAACCGAGCATCCGCATTGGGACAGGGACGAGGTCCACGACATCATCCGTGGATGGAGGTCGGTGCTCGACGAGTATCCCGACACGATGATGGTCGCAGAGGCCTGGGTCGACAACTGGGATCGCCTCGCTCGGTACTTGCGGCCCGATGAGTTCCATCAGGTGTTCAGCTTCGAGTTCCTCGAGTCCGAGTGGACGCACGGTGCGCTACGAACGGCGATCGACGACTCGTTGGCAGGCGCCGCGTCAGTCGGATCGATACCGACCTGGGTCCTGTCGAACCACGACGTGGTGCGCCACCGCACGAGGTACGCGCTTCCAAGCGGTGTACGATCGAAGGATTGGCTCCTCGATGGGGACAGATCCATTCGCGACGAGGAAGTGGGGTTGACCAGGGCGCGCGCAGCGGCGCTGCTGATGCTGGGACTTCCCGGTTCCGTATACCTGTACCAGGGGGAGGAGCTCGGCCTGAGCGAGGTGTGCGACCTTCCTTCCGAGGTGCTCGACGACCCTGTGTGGTTTCGGTCGGGGCACACGGAGAAGGGCCGGGACGGATGCAGGGTGCCGATCCCGTGGACGGAGGACGGACCTTCGTTCGGCTTCAGCGATACCGAACCGTGGCTCCCACAGCCCGGCGAGTGGGGGGAGTACGCAGTGTCGGCGCAGGACGGCCTGCCGGGTTCGACACTCGAGATGTATCGCACCGCCCTTGGACTGCGCTCGAGACATCTGACGGGCGATGAGTCGATGGCGTGGATCGACACCGGCGACGGCATCCTCGCATTCGAGCGGGGCGCCGGGATCACGGTCATGATCAACGTGTCGGGTGCTCCCGTCGACCTTCCCGATGGCGAAGTGCTCGTGGCAAGCGGTGATGTCGGGTCAGGAGTGCTTCCTCCTGACACGGCTGTCTGGCTCCGAAGGTAAGGATAGTTTTCGCGTTCTCGAGGGAGAGCTCAAGAACCTGGGCATTCGGAGCCGACGGAGCGAGGGGAGGGTTGTTCGGCCGAATCCCCATGACAGCCGGACGGCCCTCCCATCTTCTTCATGGGAAGCTGACCACGGCGCGACGAGTATCGCGCAGCAGTGGGAAGGTCCGATAGTCCGAGGCAAGGGTCCAGGCGAACCTCAGGCGGGAACGCCTTCGAGCAGGTAGTCGAGGACGTCGGCGGCGGAATAGCTCGTCGAGCCTTCGGGGGCGAACCGGGCGACGCCAGCAGCGTCGTCACCGGAGGTGATCAGCATGGGTTCGATCTCGCCGTTCTTCTGGATCTGGGGCATTCCGACATTCGCCACAAGGGAGTTGCACAGACACTTGCGGCCCACGGTGTCCTCAATCGCACCACCCTTCTTCAGGTAGTCGTCGACTGGCTCGGACGGGCAGCGCCAGCCCGTCGATCCGTTGTCCTGCTCGTAGGCATGCCGCAGGTATCCGAGGTCGCACACACGCTCACGCTTCTCGTACATCGTCTCACTCGAGATGGTGTCCTCGAGCTGGACGACCTTGAAAGGGAACCCCGTCGGTGATGCGATGGCGTCGGTGAACACCGAAACGGTGCCCGCGCGCGAACGCTCGATGACCTCGTCTTTCACCTCGCGTGTGAAGCCGGACTCGTTGCAGTATGCGAACGCGGTTCCGACCTGGACTCCTGCTGCCCCCAACTCGAGTGCGGTCGCGACCTGGGAGGGTTCACCGAAACCTCCCGCCAACCAGAAGGGTTTGCCAAGCTCGGCGATCGCATGGAGGTCGGGAACGTCGCGTTCACCGTAGATCGGTTCGCCGAGGTCGTTGAACTCCCCCTTGGTGCGTGGTGGGGCGTTGTGCCCCCCGGCGACGGGGTACTCGACAACGAACCCGTCGACCTCGCCGGATGACTTCGTAGCGAGCATCCTCGCCAGGACATGGGAGGAGACGATCGCGAGGAAGTGCGGGCGTGGGATGCGGTCGAGTAGATCGCGTGCGATGCGTGCAGGCGAGAATCGGACGAACGGATCGCCCTTGTCGGTCGCTCCCTTGACGTCGATCCGCATCTCGACGTCGAGTCCCTCGGCCAGACGATCGAGGAGGCCAGGGATGGCCTTCGGGATGCCTGCACCCATGAGGATGTAGTCGACCCTTGCGAGCATGGCGCCGTAGAGCGACGGGAGTGTCGGCACCTGGATCTTCTCGAGGAAGTTGATCCCGACGGGGTTCTTGTGGCCCTCCTTGGCGAGGAAGACCTCGACGAAGTTCGCTGCGACGATGAGTTCCTCCGTCGCTTCAGAGGATCGGTGTGAGACCATCGGCTTCGTCTTGAACCGCTCGTCCTCAGCCTTGCCGCCCTCGATGAAGTACTTGTCGAGGATCCGCTGGGCAACACCGGGAAAGGGGAACGCCGCAAGACCACGGCGCATGTGGCCACCGGGGTCACCGATCTGGAGCCGACGGGCGAGGATCGCGTCGAGCGCCGTGCCTGACACGACGCCGAGTTGGCCGTATGACGATACGGCGTGGGCGAGCCTCCAGTCGGAGACAGCGGCGCCCATTCCGCCCTGGATGATGGTGGGCAGGTCTCGAGGCATGGGGGGAGGCTCCGATGGGTGGGGTTGGGTGATTGCTCACCAGTCGGACCCCCAGACGATAGGCCTTGTTTCACGCTTCTTGCGGTGTTGTCTCGACACACTCGACTAGTTCCTCCGGAACCGTCGATTATGACCCTGTGGGCTCAACGGGTTGGACGCTACGATGACGGTGGGCGAGACGAACTGAGGGGAACCGTGGCATTCGAGATCGTCGAATTCTGTGAACCGACTCCCGAACCGGGAATGCCGTATCCGGTGACATCGGAAACGATCCTTGGCGAGTATGCCGACGAGGCAGAGGCGATCGCCGTCGGCCGTGCGCGATGGATCGAGATGCGGGCTTCGACCACGCGTGACGTCATGTGGTGGATCGTCAGGGTGCCGGGGGAGACCCTTGCGCGATGGATCGCGGACCGCTCGAGTGCCCAGGAACAGGTTCTCGACCTTCGAACGGGCGAGCTGGTCGTCGTCAAGGAATGATCGTCGCGGTACCCCGTGTCCCGGAGGTACCATCCCGGCACAATGGCTGATACCACTACGACCATCGTTGAAATCACCGACGCCGCACGTGACAAGATCCTCTCCCTCCGCGACGGCGAGGGCATCGAGGATCTGCACCTCGGCCTCCGCATCACGGGCGTCGGTTCGCAGGGATTCATCTACGAGACGGCCTTCCTGCGCAGCGAGGACATCTCATCGTCTGACATCGTCGAGGACCACGGAGGGCTCCCCGTAGCAATCGCCGTGGATTCGATCGACAACCTCCGTGGAGCGGTGCTCGACCTCTCCGGCGACGGTGCGGGTCCGGGGCTCGTCATGCGGAATCCGAACGTTCCATCACCCGAACTGCCTGGCGGAGATCTCGGAGATCTCGAACTGACCGGCACGCCCGAGGAGAAGATTCGCACACTCCTTTCGGAGCGAATCAATCCGGCGATCGCGGCCCATGGCGGCGTCGCGCACCTGGTTGCGGTGGAGGACACGACGGCGATGCTCGAACTCGGCGGTGGATGCCAGGGATGCGGGCTCGCAGCGGTCACGCTCCGTCAGGGCATCGAGCGGGCCATCCTCGAGGCGATTCCAGAGATCGAGGAGGTCGTTGACGTCACCGACCACGCCCTCGGTTCGAATCCCTTCTACGCCTGACACCCGACCACTGCGTCAGTGATCGTCGTAGCTCTCCCTGATCGTGCGCATCATGTCGAGGGCGTTCTTGCCTCCGGCATCGCCGATGCGTGGCAGTTTCGCCGACCGGCGGCTGTAGAACGAGCCCCGTTCCTCAGCCGGCGCCGTGGTGGAATCGGCTGTCCCGGCCTGGGTCGATTCGACCACTGTCCTGGCCGGGGCGGGGACGGACGGTGAGTAGTCGAGAACGGGGCGCGGTGTCTCCTCGATGGCGGGATGGGGTGCGTTTGCAGTCGCAGCGAGTGCCGCGAAGCGCTCCTCGAGCTGATCGGCGAGGAGGCGCAGGGATCCCACGCGATCGGTGAGTTCGCGGTGCTCGTTCTCGAGGGTTGCGACGGATTCCGCCGTCTGGGCGTCCTCGGGGGCGGCGTGTAGAACGGATCTCGTCAGCGCGCATGTGCGCGGCATCGACGATCGACTCTGCCTGCATCTCGGCGTCGGTGCGAATCGCATCCGCTTCGAGGCGTGCCTGGGCGAGGATCTCCTCTGCCTCCTCACGGGCATCGGTCATCAATCGGAAGGCCTCGTACCTGGCCTTTGCGAGGATCGATCTTGCCTCGTCGTCCACCGAGGTGGGTGGATCGACGCCAGCGGCGATCACATCCTCTTCGGCAGCGACGGGTGCAGTACCGCGCTGCATGTCTGTCGTCGTCATCGACGTCTCCTGTGTGTGCGTCCCGCACACGGTTCCGCTTGCCCCTCCGTGCTCTATCGGCAGCAGGGACCCGAAGTTGAGTCGAAAATGGGTCAATCGACCTATTCGGCTCGGTGCGACGCGTCCGCTGAGCGCAAGTGGCGTGTCAGAGTGCAGCGATCGCGTTCATGGCTCCGAGGATGGTCTCGAGTTCATCCCTGAAGGCTTCGCGCTCGTCGAGGCCGGCGCTGAGAAGACCTCGACCCTCGAGGACGTCAGCGGCAGTCGCGAACAGGGCCGTCGAAACCGCCTCGTGGTTGCGGATCGTGCCCTCGACGAAGAGCTGCTCGCCGAGGGCCATGGATGCCTTCCGGAGATCCGGAACGGACACGGTCGTCGAGTCGAATGTGGTCAGCGCCGATGCAGCGACGAAGTACGCCTCGATGAACGGACGAAGCACGATCGGGCTCTTGGCCGGGGTCATGGCCTCGACGTCGACTTCAACGGCGCTTCCCGGTTCCGCGTCGTCGAGTCGATAGCGATCGATCTCGATCCTGACCTCGTCCGCGAACTCCTTGCTCGGTGCGAAGAAGAACTCGAACTTCAGCAGGTCACGGAGGTGGAGGCCCCGCTCTACGATCGACTCCTCGTCCATCCGTCCGCCCTTGCGCACGCCGAGGGCGATTGCGAGTTCGGTGATGCCGATCGTCACGAAGAAGTGGATGATCGTGTTGCGGTAGTAGGCGGCTTGGAGGTACTGCTCGGCTCCGATCGAGTACAGGGTCGCCGTGAGGCCGTCCGTCCTCGCGACGACGCCATTGTCCCTGAGCGCCTCGAGGGCGCCTTCGACGGCGCTGTGGGACGAGATGGAGTGGTCGAAGGTCGTCGGCAGGTCGCGTTCGGTGACGAAGTCCAGGAAGGGTGCGAGGACGTCGACCGTCTCCGCTACGGTCAGGCCGCGCGAGCCGACCGACAACAGGGCGAGCGTCACGAGCCCTGTTGCCGTGATCGGTGTCGCATCGTTGATGCGCGTCGAGACCTCGAACGCCACCTTCGGAAGCGCCAAACGTCCCTCCTCAGACGTGAGGTCGTCGTCGCGCCCGATGCGCGAGCTCAGCCGGAGGGGTTCGCCGAATCGGATGTGGATGCTGCCGTGACGCTTCCTGAGGCCCGTGACGAACTTCACGGCCCACATGAAGGACTCCCGCTGCTTCTCCCTGCCGCGCTGCTCATCCGCGTATGAGCCCACGTCGGTGATCTGGTCGTAGTTGATGGAGACAGGCACGAGCACGACATCGTCGACGATCCCACGCTGGTACGAGTCAGCGACGTACGCGAGCAGGCCGAGGCGGGGTTCTCGGAGCTTCCCTGTGCGGGATCGACCCCCTTCGACGTACCACTCGAGTGCGAAACGCTTCTCGAGCAGGTAGTCGAGGTACTGCCTGAGTACGAACTTGTACGGTTCGTTGTCCTTGAACTCCCTGCGTATGAAGAAGATGCCAGACCGACGCAGGAGCGGCCCGATGAGGAAGAAGTTCATGTTGATGCCGCCAGCGGTGTGGTTGAGCGGCAGTTCGTTCTCGTACAGGATGTGCTGGAAGACGAGGTGGTCGAAGTTCGACTTGTGGCTTGGGAGGAAGACCAACGGATCGGCCTCACCGAGTCGGTACACCTCGCGGAGTTCCCTTTCCGAGTAGTCGATCTCCTGGTGGGCCGCACCGATCATCGTGCTCGTCACTGCGTTCACGACGTCGATCACGAACGGCGAGTGCTGGGCCGCGATCTCCTTCAGGTACCGCCTGGTGCGCTTCTGCATGCGCGGCACGGTCCTGCCCTCCAGTTTCGAGAGGCGGTTGATGCCGACCTGGAACGGCCGGGACCAGAAGAGGTCCTCTTCGAGGAACCGAGGCACTTTGTATCGCTGCCCGCGCAAGCGTCGTTCAGCCCGTTCGAGTGTGAGCCAGGCTTGAAGGGCAACGTACTCGCCGAGCGAGGTTCCGTCAGCGGGACCGCGGCCCTCCGGTTCAGTCCAGCGCGCCTCGAGTTCGGATCGAAACGCCGGCGTACCGACCACGATCCTCACTCGGTCGGGATGTGCGCCGAGGAGCCATCGCTGTTGCAGGCGGTTTGGGTCGCGCGGATCACCGAAACGAACGACATCGCGCACGGTGATCATTCGTTGTCCGTCGCGTTCGGCCGCGAGCCACGCGACCCTAACGGGGATGAGGAGGGGATCGTCCTCCTGGTGGAGGCGTTGATCGATGGAGGGATCGACCGACGAGAAGCCCCTCCTGCGGCGCGATGGAGGGAGCCGGAACGTGTCGATCGGGGCACGGACCGATGCACTCACGCGATCGATCCACTCGTGGATGAGGCGTGCCTCGAGTCCGCTCGCCGCGTCGAGGAGCACGACGTAGGGACCGCGCTCGGTCGGCCACGGAGGATCGTGGGGTCTCCCTGAGGTGTCGTGCGTCGTGTCGGTCATTCGACGTCGGTCACTCTCTGGTGTCGTTCCGAGCGTTCGCCACCGTGTCCCTGGCTGCCGAGAAGGCACTCGATGCGACACCGGAAGCCATTCCGATGGCGGCGGACGCCGACGATGCCGCCGTAGAGGATGCGGAGGCTGCTGCGCTGGTCGCACGCTCCGCTGCGTTGTTGAGGTGCTGGGTGATCTGTGCGACGAGATCGTCAGGCAGCGCGTTCCTCAAGTAGTCGGTCACCATCGTGACGACCTCGAGCACCTTGTCCGCGGGCAGCCCCGTGCGCTCCTGGATGTCTTCGATCAGGTCTTCCACCGGTGCTCCCTTCGTGTCATCCCATGCTACCGGACACCAGTCATGCCCACCCGAGCTCGTGGAGGCGGTCGTCGGAGAGTCCGAGGTGGTGGCCGAGCTCGTGGAGAACCGTCGTGCGGATCTCGTCACGCAACTCGGCGTCCGTCAGCCCGAGTGCCATGTGGGCGTCGTAGAACACGATGATGCGATCGGGCCCCACACCGAAGTACTCGGTGCCACGCTCAGCGAGCGACACCCCTTCGTAGATGCCCAGAAGGCCCGTACCGGTCGGGTCCTGATCGCGTCCGGGGCGACGCTCGACGACCACGAAGACGTTGTCCATCTTCTCCCGGATCCACTCGGGGAGCGCGGCGAGGACGCCGTCCACCTCGCGTTCGAACTCGGCCACGTTCATGCAGCGAGCGTACCGCCGCCCGACCTGCACAGCGACCGTCGGTCTGCTCCGCGAAGCGCCGAATGGGGTGGGCTTGGTGACGATGGGGGCTCCCAATAGAATCGGTCGATGACCACCGAGGCGGACGGCCGGACGACCATGAGGCTGCGGGACCGATTCCTGCTGCGTTTCGTCGCCTTCATCGTCCCGTTCCTCTACGAGGACATCGAGGTCTTCCGGCTTCCCGAAGGGGCGGTGCCTGCCGGATCGCCCGTGGTGCTGGTCTCGAACCATTTCGGCGGCTTCGCCGATCCGCTGGTGCTCATCTATGCCTCACCCACCGTGCCCCGCATCGTGGCCAGGGACAAGATCTGGAAGATCCCGTTCGCCGGTTGGATCATGAACTGGATCGGTGCGATCCCGGTCCACAAGCCGAAAGAGCACGATGGTCCGGTGACCAACGACACGATGTTCGCCTCGTGCTACACGGCGTTGGTCGCCCGGCTCCAGCTGCTGATCTTTCCCGAAGGCATCACGCGCGAGGACCCGTCCATCGCCCCGGTGAAGACCGGCGCCGCACGGATCGCCCTCGGCGCGAGGCTCGCCGGCGCCGCTGGTCTCCGCATCGTCCCGGTGGGCATCCACTACGAGGACAAGGCTGCCCTTCGGAGCCGGATCTTCGTCCACGCCGGCGAGCCGATCGACCTCGATGCGTCGATCGAGCGGTATGCACCCGACGGGGACGCGACACCGGAGAATCGCCGGGCCGTTCGTGCGTTGACCGACGACATCGAGCAGCTCATGCGCAACGTGGCACCGAACTTCGCCGACTGGCAGGAGGCGAGGACCCTCACGATGGCGGCCGAAGCGGCCCTCCGGGTCGAGGCGGACGACCCGGCCGAACCGATACCGATCGCGGCACGCGATCGCTTGGCGGGGGAGTTGGCCCGCGTTGACCCGGACCGCAAGGATGCGATCATCGAGGTGACCGAGGATCTCCGGCGGGACCTCGACGGTATCGGCCTGTCGGATCTCAAGGTCTCCCAGCGCATGGGGACCGGGTCGTTCCTCGGATTCATCGTGCGCACGGCGCTGGTGTTGCTCGTCGCCATCCCGATCGCGCTCATCGGGCTGACCGTCAACGTGTGGCCGCTGGTCCTCGTGTGGGCATTGGGGTTCCTTCCCGTCGGCCCGGCAGTCAAGGCCACCCTGAAGCCCGCCGGGGCGATCCTGTTCTTCGGGATCGCATGGGGGATCGCCCTATGGCAGTCATTCGAGGAATCGATCCTGCTCGGCGTGTTCTCAGCGGTGATGCTGCCGCTCTCGCTCGCGGCACTCCTCTTCACATCCGAGCGCGTGGTGCGGTTTTACCACTCCGGTCGTCAATGGCTCCGGAGTCGACGCGTCGCTGCGCTCGCCGACCAAATCGTCGGGAAGCGACAACGAGTCCACGACGCGGTGCGTGACGCCGCTCCGATCGCATGAGCGAGGCACCCAGCCCGGACACCGTGTCGCGCCCGCCTCCGTGGCGGCGGCCCGAGATCCTCATCTCCGCCTTCTTCCTCGTGTACGTGCTGTGCGGATTGGCGGCGCAGGTCATTTCGGACACGGACGCGAGCGAGGAGGGATCGGCCATCGAGGCGTTCACCTCCGGTCTGCTCTGGATCCTGGCTGCCTTCGGGCTCCTGTCCATCGTCCAGAACGTCGCCGGCGGAGCTCGCTTCTGGTTCTGGCTCGCGTTCACGGCAGCGTCGGGAGCCCTCGCTGTCGATGAGATCATCGGGGTCCACGAGCGGACCGAACCGAACCTCAACGACGATTGGCTCAAGATCGTGCTGTGGGTCGTCACAGCATTCGTGCTGTATGCCATCACTCGCTTCGAGGACGTACCGATGACCTCGATCGTCGCACTGGTCGCCGGATACGTGATCCAAGCGATGTACTTGGTCGTCGAGCTCGGCGACGGCGAGTACTTCGACCTTCCCATCTCGATCGATACCCTCAAGACCGCCGAAGAGGTGTTCGAACTGCTGTTCCTGGCGCTCTACGCCCTGGGGTTCTGGCTGCTGGTGGCACATCGACAAGCGCATGCCGCACGCCAGTGACTCGACCTGTGCGCGTGTCCGCATCGCCGGTTCACGGCGGCACGTCTACACTCCCGCACCGACCGGGCGCTTAGCTCAGCGGGAGAGCGCTGCCTTCACACGGCAGAGGTCACTGGTTCGATCCCAGTAGCGCCCACCTTTAGAATCCCCTGTAAACACAGGGGATTCTTGCATATCGGGATCTTCAATCAGCCCTTGTGTGGTGTCAGGTGTCCGTCTGGTGTCCGTCAGAGGTCCGGATCTGCGTCATGGGACTCCCTCGGGCAACGTCCTCGCGCGCTGGGCGTCCTGCCCGGTGGTGGTCGCCTAGACCCGGCGATGAGGACGCTGTCGGCAGAGGTCTACGACGCGATTCCGCCGCGCAGAAGCAACGGTTTGAATCACTGCGAGTGGTCAGTCCCGTATTTGTGATGCGTCCGGGATTGCCGGTTACTGCGTGGGGTCCGAGCCTCGTCGGCAGATGTCGGTATGCGCCCCTGATCCGGCGATATGCGTATGGCAGCCGGGTCGTGGCAGCATAGGGCTGTGGAGCCAGAGGACCTTCTCGACGGGCACCCAGTTGCCATGTCTGTGTACAAGAAGGTCCGCTCGTGCCTGGCCAACCTCGGGCCGTTTGAGGTGCGGACCACCAAGAGCCAGATCGCATTCCGGCGAAGGAGGGGCTTCGCCTACCTCTGGCTCCCGGGCCAGTACCTGAAGACACCGGACGCAGAGGTCGTGCTTTCCATCGCACTGGGGCGGCACGATCGATCGGCGCGGTTCAAGGAGGTCGTGCATCCTGCCACGCGGCACTGGATGCACCACCTGGAGCTTCACGGAGCGGATGAGATCGACGACGAGATCGTCGAGTGGCTCCGAGAGGCCGCCGAGCGAGCCAGCTGACTCCCCCGAGGCGTTGTTCGGGTACGCATATCGCTCACGGGGGTCGGAGGCCGCAGCCCGCCCAGGAAAGGCACCGAGGCGTGCGGCCATGCATACCGGTTCGGCTTGTGGAAGTTGAGGTCAGGTCACTGGGCTGGCATCCTGCTCGGGTGACTGTGCCCGACGCTCCTCATCGAGATGAATTGGTGCCGATCGGTGGCACATGGTCCGGTCTCCTCTACGAGAATCCCCTGACTGGGTGCGACCTTCGGCTCACCTGGACCTTCACATTCGACTACGAACCGGTACGTCGCGAGTACGGCACCACGGAGCCGAGTCTCAGCATCGACTGGGTGCCCTTCGGTGAAAGCAACTGGCGGAGCCTGGCGGGCAGCGAGATGAACACCCAGCGATTCGCCGAACCGATCGAATCCAGCGTGTACTTCTTCGAGCACTACCGCTATGACGCAGCCGATATCCGGGTTGTGGAGCAACAGGCTGCAGATGTTCGTGTCAGCGCAAGCGTCCGCGGCGACATCGACGGCCTCGGGTTGGGATCTCTCCACGTCGACCAGCGGCTGCGGTTTCGAGGGATCCATGTCCAACCGAGTCTCCTGCCAGACAGCACTGAGGCGGCAGAGGCACTTCTTTCTCGGTTCACCGACACTGCGGGGCTGGTCGGTGTTCGGCGACAACACAGCTACGCGTTCGAACCCGCCGGATCGAGTCAGCCTGAGGTGCCGATCAACTGATCCCGGGCACGAACGCCCACGTCGCCAGATAGCGCCTAACGGGCACGTACGAGTGCGGCAACAGGTTTCTCAGGCGGAGGCTCCGCACCGGCGCGCAGTCGGATCGATTCAGGTGGTCGGACCGGAGTTCCTGTTCGGTCAGTCGACGATATCTGGCGGGGTCCGAGGCGGGATGTCGCTCATACGCGGAATGGCGCCCATTGAACGTTCGACCGCTTCGACGTGGGCCACGCATTCGGTTATCAGCTCGGCGAGGACCGTGCGATCGACGTCACCGAGACGTTTGAGATGGACGGTCGATTTGCCAGTCGTGTGTGGGCCGAGCCGGTCAAGGATGTCGTCGAAGCCCCTTAGGCCCGACATGATGTAGAGGGTGATGCGGTCCTTCTTCGGCGAGAATCCGACGGTGAAAAAGTCGCCCTCCTGGCCGGTCTTGTACCGGTAGTGGTATTGCCCGTACCCGATGGTGTTGGCGTTCCACAACTTTGGCTCCTCGCCGGTGATGCCGGCGATGAGGACGATCAGTTCCTGGGCGTCGCGGCGGCGACCCTCGTGGGCCACGTCATCGGTGATGCGTTGAGCGGCGGCGCGATCGGTGCTCCTCATGGGTGCACAGTACCAATCGGTCGAGGGTCTTCACCGTCCTGGAAACGGGAGCCATGTCGGGGTTGGAAGCCCGATCCCGCAAGTGTGTGGGTCGAAGCGTTGCCGACTCGGCCGGGAAGCTCTAGCCCAGAGGCGGGGGGCACTGTACGGATGCACCGGTCAGCAATCGGGCGTAGGAACGAGCACCTGGCCAGACTGAGCCACTCGGCACTTCCGGGCGCTATTGACCTGCGGGATGCTGCTCGTCGGTCCGGGCGCTCGACAACGCTCGGGGCGGTGAGCGATCTGGCGGTAGGGCCGACCTTCCGAGGCGAAAGCACTCGCCCAGATCGCCAGATATGGAGCACGAGCGGCATTCCTCAGAGTGTCCGGGATCGGCACTTCCAGGATCGGTACCGTTGGCCACTGAACGTGGTGCTCAGGTGTGCGATTCGTCGGCGATGATCTGTTCGAGGGTCCGGCGGCCCATGCGACGCATTGGCGGGTTGCTGTCGATGTAGTACCAGATTGCACCCATGGCTTGTTGGAGGGCCCACGCCTTACCCCGTTCCCAGTCGAGGTCGTGGCAGCCAAGATCGTCACGGAGAAGCTGTCGACGATCGGTGTCGAGGAGATGCCAGGCTGAAACGAGGTCGAGGGCGGGGTCGGCAGGGCCCAGACCCCCTACGTCGAGGATGCCGGTGAGGCGTCCTTCTGATACGAGCACGTTGCCGGGAATCAGGTCCCCGTGGGTCATTACATCGGGTGAGTTTCTCGGGAGCTGGCGGAGCCGGGTCCAGATCTGTCGGAGTTGGGGGACGTCAACGAGTTGTCTGCTCTCGGCGAAGCAGGTCTCCAGCCAGTTGTCGTGGGATCGCAGGTCACCGCCGCGGCCGTCTCCGGTGAAGGTTCGACCGGCCACATCGATGGATCGCACTTGTTGGATGAACTCGGCGAGATCGTGGGCGAAGTCGTCAGACATGGAGGTATCGGTTTCGCTGGCGGTCGTGCCGGACACCCAGGTCTGGATGGACCATAGCAATGGATAGCCGGCCCCGGGCTCACCTGTGGCCACTGGCTCGGGCACCGGGACCCGAGTACGGCCGAGAAGCTCACGGGCGGCATTGGCTTCGTCCTGCAGCCACCGCCGTGTGGCTTCGACGTCACGGGGCCGGAGCGGGAAACGGGCTGCCAGTTGCTCACCGATGCGGAAGATCGCATTGACCGTTCCTTCCGAGTGAACCGGCTCGATCGGGAGCCCGGCGTACTCGGGGAACTGGTTGCCGACGAGATCCCGGACCATCTCCGCAGTCACGGACAGCTGGCCGCCATGCATCTCCATGAAGCGCATGTTCGCAGACGTTGTTCTCGGCGCTCACCGAATACCAGAGCGTGCCCGACGTCAGTGTTCGCTGCTCAGGTGTCGACCGGGAGGGTTCCAGCCGCACCCATCACCAAATCCCGAGCAGTAACGAACACTCAGCCGGGTGTCCGGGACCGAGGGGCGCTATCTGCCGATGATCCCGACGAGATGCTTGGCTGTCGATCCGGCTGGGGTTGGCAGATGCTCGAACGAGGCGTCCTCCTCGCCGAGATACACCGCTCGGGCATGCTCAAGCGGCCTACGTAGATCCTTGGGAAGCCGGTCGAGAGTCCAGGTGGCGGCTTCGTCTTTGCTGACGATTATCCCAGTGTCTTCAGTGTGCCACATGCGGGCCAATGTGAGCAGCACGTTGGTGGTGTCGGTGTCGAGATCCGCAAGGAGCGACGGCGCAGCAGTACGCATCGAGGCTACGAGTACTTCATGCGGCACTGGGTCGATCACCTCTTTCGCCGGTGGACCGATGAGGGCGGCCGACGCCGTCAGGACGGTGGTCAGCAGTGGAGCCAGATCGTGATCGGGCTGAGGCTCAGGAACCACACCGGCCTCGTACTCTCCTCGCAGCCATTCGCCATATTGAAACTCGCATTCCTGATGCGGGCGCCACGGCTTGACCATCTCGTGGAGGACGATCGTCACCTCGACCGGGCGTCCGGCGAGACGTGCGCCGCGACTCCCTGACACGGGCATGATCTCCACGAGCAGCTGTCGACGCAGGTCGTTGTTGGTGGGGCGGTCAACCACGACCGGCACATCCAGATCACTGAATCGACGCAAACCACCCAACACCGCCGATCCATAGAGATACACGCCAACGATGCTGTCTCCGAGGGTTCGAAGCACGCCCCCAACCAAGGCATCCAGCTGCCCCGAATCGACATTGTCCACCTGGCAACGGTACCCGGAGGCCACCGATCAGACCACCAAATCGGGTACACGAACGAGCATCTCGGCGAGTGTCCGGGATCGGCACCTCCAGCGTTGCTTCTCGGACGGCGACGAACACTAGATGTGGGGAGCCTGATCAGACCTGTGGGTCACACTTCGGGATCCTGAGCTGTTGCCTGATCGGCATCTCCCCGTTCGTAGATAAAGTCGCCTGCATTCGCCTTCTTGTTCAGGTATCGCTCGACAGCCTCGGCCGTTATCTCGGGTGCGGAGATGGCGAGATATCCGGGGCCGAGCACGTCGAACCAGCATCCCCACGGCCCCATGTCGATCATGAGCTGTCGCCAGCGATCGTCGTCATCACCGGGCTTCAGATCCGGGTATACGACTCGAAACGTCCGGTTGGAGCTTCGATCAACCACTCGGACGGCGACGGGAGCGCCCTCGCCGGATTCGATGACTTGAACAACGTCGTCGAGGTTCACACCGTAGGTCCAGAGGGGGACACCAACCAGACGGGCTCGATCGTCGGCTTCGCGGATGGCCAGGACACCCTCCCACAACTCCTTGTCGGCGTCGAAAGCGAACCAAACCGTCGCGTCTTCTTCGAGTGCACCCGGATAGACGATGTAGGCGCCGCCGGCGTAGCGGCTCGCCTTGCTTGGATGCTCCATGTAGGAGGCCACGGTTCATGCCTCCCGTGTGAGGTTGCCGGCCTCCAAACAGTACAGGCTTGTTGCGGAGGAATCGAGCCGCGCCGATCATCGAATATCGAGCAGGAACGCGCATTTCGATGGGTGCGCTGGACCTGGCGGGTGCATGCGGCCAACATTCTGGAGACCTATGTGAGGCGATCCCATGCAGTGGCCAGGGCTGCCGTCACGTTCATGAGATCCACACCAAGTTGGCGGCCGACGACGGCGAGCTGATCGGCGGCCTGTTCGAGCGCGTCGGCCCGAGCCACCGGCTTTCCCTTGGAGCGGATTACCGTTCCATGGCGACCTCTGGTTTCGACGACTCCGTCACGTTCGAGCAAGTCGTATGCCTTGGCAACCGTGCCCCTCGAAAGATCGAGGTCTGCAGCGAGTTGACGGATGGGCGGCAACTGCGCTCCGATGTTGAGCTGTCCCGAGACGACCAAGCGGGTGATCTGGCGACGGATCTGTTCGATCACCGGCACGGGAGCCGACGGGTCCACGCGCAGGATCATGGCAAGACGCGGGCAACGAGGGTGACGACGACAACACCGAAGATCGCCACAGCGAGGACCGCCAGGGACCTTCGCCGGTCTCGGTTGATAGAGGGGGACCCGAAGTTGCGGTTCGTCCACCACCAGACCACTCCGACGACTGCTAGCCCAAGCGATATGAGACCTGCCGCTTGGCCGGGCACGCTCGCATGTTCGTATGCGGCTCCGAGGAGCGCTGCCTGAGTCGAAACGAGGAGGGCCATCAGGGTGACCATGGGGCGAGACAGACCGTTCCGGACCGCCATGCGGCGTACCTGATCATCGGCCAGAGCGAGATCCGGTTCGAGAGCCGGCCGACCGCGAAGGGCAACTCGATGTTGGGCCCATCGCCGAAGCAGACCTGCTCCCAGGAACACCACGAACAGACCGACCGCTCCCCAGCTCCGCTGTGCAACTGCGGCGACGGCGACGGCGGTGGCGATCACAGCAATGATGCGCTCGCGGATATCTGCGGTCACATCGGAGTAGTCGATGTCCTGGCGAATCCCGAGGGACGCAGTACGCGGTCCTCGAACCGGTCGAATCCTGAAGGCTTCGGCGATGATCGAGCCAGTGACTGCGCCAGCCAGTGCAGGCAGGAGCTGGATCGTGATCGAGCCCGAAGCACCGGAGCGTGTCGCCGTGATCACCAGCGAGATGCCGATCCCGACGAGGCCGCCTATGAGGCGGAAGCGACGCGATCGGCTGATGAACCGACGCACAAGAGCTCTTCCCGCCGGAGTGGTTGCGTTGGCTGTCACCAGCGTCTCGGTCGGAACGAGCAATGCAAGGCCTCCGACGACTGCGAGGCCGACGATGAATGCAAATCCGACGGACATTCGTCTTGTTCCTCTTCTCGAAATCGAGCTTGATTGTCATATTGTACTATGCCAATATGACAACATGCAACCAGAACAACTCTCTCCAGAAACCCAAGCGGACATCGACCGACTCATTCCGCCGCCGTGGAGCCGCCGAAGGCGCACCATCTTCACTGCGGGCGTTGCAGCCATCCTGCTCGGAGCCGTGTACCTCTGGACCGGAGGATGGCTCACGACCAACCTGGCGCTGTCCGGCTCCCAATTTGGTGGCGACGGTCCCGTCGCAATCGGGTTTGCACTGACGAACAACGGCGCCAGGACAATCGAGATCCTTGGCGTCGAGTCGTCCCCCGGTCTCGCCCTGGTCTCGGTCGAGATCGCCGATCAGCCACAACCAGCGCTCGAGGAGGCGGCACTAATCCCTCCGAACGGAACAGCGATCGTCATCGCGACGTATGACATCGTGGACTGCGAGGCGATAGACCGCACCGACACCGCGTTCACGTTCGACGTCCGCTTCGTGCCGGGACCACTCCAGATGGACCACGAGGTCCACTTCCAGACAGACGATTTCGTGTTCGACGAGCGTTCCCCTGGCGAGGTTGTGTCCTGGCCGGTGGCGGTCACCCAATACGTCTGCCCTTAGGACCAAGGACGCTCGGTTGGGATGCGTCGCGAGCCACACCAAGACCGCCCATTGATCGGCTTATCCCTGCGATGAGGACGCGGTCGCCCGAGGTCTACGACGCGATTCCGCCGCGCAGAAGCAATGGTTTGAATCACTGCGAGTGGTCAGTCCCGTGTTTGTGATGCGTCTGGGATTGCGGGTTCGAGGGCGCGGGTGGGTGCGCGATATCGCGCGAGGCGCTGAGTGCTATGGGCCGCCTGCCTACGCCCAGTCAAGCGCAGGTATCGTCCGTCCATGCGTGACCTGATTTTCCTCCCCGAACGGGTGCAGAGCTCGGCCATAAGAGTGAGTGCGGGACAAGAGGTGATGTGGCCGTTCGATCGTGCGGAGGCGGCGGTCGACGCGTTGGCAGCGGCCAACCGGGTCATTCTCGGACTCGATCTGCGAAGCGATGGCCCCGAGGTGCAGATCGAGAGATCGACGCAGCTTGCCACCGAGGTGCCGTGGAGTTCCTTCGAACCGATAGATCCCGCTACTGCTGCCGAGGACGGCCGCCGTGCCGCGATCGAAGCGCTCCGGCGACCGTTGGTAGCCGAGTTGGTAGCCGACGGATACTCATGGGTCCTGATCACGTGGGACGATCATCAAGTGTCGAGCAGGGATAGCCACGCTATTTGGGTTGATGCAACCTGCACGATCGCCGAGTCGTGGCGGACCAGCGGCCTATCGATCAGAGAGCACTTCCAGCGAGCTGCTCCCGACCTCGGCGACGAGGCCGACTTCGTCGCCGTCGTGAGCAGGCACCTGCGCAGCCAGCCCGAACTAACGCAGGCTTGGCAGGGCTACGTCGACGACAAGCGGGGAACGCCGAGTCCGTATCTCGACCTCCTCTCGACCGAGGTGGGATGGATGAATACCGAGGGGCAACGGGAGGATGTCTCTCGGTACGACGACAGCGTTTGACGCGACTGCACGGTTCATCTGGCGCGAAGCGAATTGGGTCTTGTTGCGGCAAAGGGCCTGAGCGCAGAGCACCAATCGGGTACACGAACGATCATTGCGCAGAGTGCTCAGTATCGGCACGTGTGCGGGTGGCATCGTCGGCCCGAGCGGCCACCGAGGGTGGCTGCGCTGGAGATGGCCAAACCGTTGTGATCTGTTTTCCATTTGCCACGGAGACCTCGCCATTCAAAACGGCGAAACCGCTGTGAGGTTGAGATCAGCCCCGGGTTGGTGCCACGGTGCGGGAGAATCCGTGCAACGGTTCTGGCGCCTGCGGCATTGAACGCCCTGGGCGTGCGAGAACACGAAATCCGACTCGGATGGGTACTGGGCCGAGTGAGCTGCGAGCTCCTCGCATAGGAATGCGGGTATCCCGATTGTGCGGTAGGCCTTCTTGGACTTGAGCTGCGCGGCGACCATCTTCCAGGAACCTTGTCGAACATACCCTTGAGGTAGCTGCCGAGGTTCGCGAAGCCAGGGCCATTGTCCAGCAGCTCATCGATGCACGGTGGGCGTGAACCCAGATTGCCATCGATGTGGAGCCTCAGACGATCGTGAATCGCCCCCACTCGGTCATCTCGGCTCTATTTCACGGCTTGGCGGCGCCGCCTACTCGTCGTGAAGCACGGACCGTGTGTGAAGGGCGATTGCGGATGGTTCTTTGACACTGGTCAGGACGAAAGGAGGGCCGCCCCCGGGGGAGCGGCCCTCTTGCGCGTCGCTCAGGTCTCAGCCGAGGCGTGCTGTGTCCTCGAAGAACGCCTTCGCATCCTCATCCGCGTACAAGTAGTAGAGGACGACGAGGGCGATGATGCCCGTCACGACTCCCTCGAACCGGGATCCGGGGAGCGCGATGACCGCGTAGATCGAGAAACCGATCCGCAGTGCCATCACGACGCCGATGACCAGGCGGACGCCCTTGCTTCCCGACCTCAGTCCGAGAGCAAGGAGGCCGATGACCACGCCCATGACAAGCATGGCGATCGCTGTGCCCGTGATGGCCGACTCGCTCACCTCCGCGGCCTCGGCAACTGGCCCGCTCTCGATGAGGAGGAAGATCCCCGCAGCGATGTCGAGAATCGCCCCGACGAGCATGAGGATCGTGATCACCTGAATTCCGAGTGGCGGCTTCCTGCCTGCCATGTCTGTACCCCCGGTTGTTGGATGGGATGATCCGGGAGTATATACCGAAGGCTTCCCGAGGAAGTCACTGATGGCTATGGACCGCCTCGGATCGTGTTCCTGGCTTCGGCGTCTGTTGCCGAGGATTCGCGTCGTTCATCGATCCAATGGATGAGTGCTGCCGCACCGATGGCGACGGCCGCACCCAATGCGGCACCAGCGACGACGTCGGTCAACCAGTGGGCGCGCAGATACACCCTGCTCATCGCCATCAGTAGTGCGAACGCCGCGGCGAGCACCTCGAGGTTCCTCCGCTGCGTACCGGCAGGGACGAGCACGATCACCAACGACACGGCAATGGCGGCACCTGCGACGGCATGGCCTGAGGGGAATGAGAAGCCCGAGGTCTCGACGAGAGGGAGGGACGGCCGGGCTCGTTCGTACAGGTCCTTGACGGGTCCGATCAGCAGCTGTGACCCCACCATGGCAGCTACCCAGAACGAGAGCGCCTCCCAGCGGTGCTTCGAAGCCAAGTAGAGGGCTGTGACCACGATGACAGGGGCGGTGACCCACGTGCTCCCGATGAAGTCGAGGACCTCGTGCAATGAAGACCAGCAGACTGTTCTCCAGAGCGATCGCCCAGTCGTAGACCCGGTCGTCGATCACCTGCACGCCGTCGGCGAGCCTGGGAACGGCCAGGGCGAGGAACAACAGCCCACCGATCATCCACAGTCCGAGCGACAACCGGAGGGCGACCGGGTGGTCGTGGAGCAGGGGCCGATCCCGGAGGCGACGAGTAGCCGTCACAGCAGTCCGTCTGCCTCCAGCTTGCGGAGGCTGAACACACCGGGAAGGATCGGCAACCAGAATGTGGCGATCCGGTAGAGGAAGACCGTTGGAACGGCGACAGACGCATCGAGCCCGAGGGCAGTCATGGCGGCAATCATCGCAGCCTCGGTTGCGCCGATGCCGCCGGGGGTCGGTGCCATCTGACCGAGCGCCTGACCGCCGAGGAACACCAGCGCGACCGCAGCGATCCCCAGCCCACCACCGAAAGCCTCGAGACTGAACCAAAGCGCCGTGATGTAGGCGGCGATCATCATGAAGGCGCCCCCGAACAGCATCACGGCTTTTGCCGGATTCGTCGCCACGTTCGCCATGCCCTGGCCGGACCTCCTGATCATCGGCCAGACCTTCTTCTTGAACATGTTCCTGAAGAAGGGGAGGAGGAATGCGAACGCACCGAGCGTGAACACGACCACCAGACCGATCAGCACTGTCTGGCCGGATGGCGGCTTGATGAAGTCGCCAGCATTACGACCGAGGAAGACGATGGTGACCAGCAGGAGTGACATGTGGATGATCGTCGTCGCGACGCTGCTGATCCCGATACCACTAACGGCGACGGCCGTGTCAACGCCGTTCTTCTGCAGGTAGCGGACGTTGGTTGCCATCCCACCGATCTTGATCGGCGTGATGCGATTGATGAAGGTGCCGGCGAACTGGGCGAGCACCGAAGGCAGGAGGCGTATTGCGTCTGGTACCGACCCCATCACGTTGTAGGCCGCACCGACGTAGGTGATGAATGAGGCAAGGAGGATCGCAGGCGCCCATGCCCAGTTGGCGTCGAGCACCGCACCGAAGTCCGTCTGCGTGAGTTGAGGGATGAGGAAGTAGATCGCCAGCGCGAATCCGACGATCATCAAGACGATTCGCGGCTTGACCCGCTCGAGATCCTCGAGGGCGATCTCTTCGACGCCCGTTTGACGCTGGATCTCGCTGCGGATCTCCTCATCGAGACCCTTGTGTTGCTTCTTCAGCGCGTCCCGAGTGGCACCGCTGAGCGCCATTGGCTGGATGCGCGAGGCCGAGTCGGCGACTGCCTCTGCACCAATGCCGGCGATCGCATTCGCCACAGCCCGTTCCGCGCCGATGACCGTGGCTGTCGACGTGAGCAGCTCGGCGACGTCGGACCTGAGCTGGCCGTCGGTAGCCGCCAGTTCTGCGAATCCGAAGTCGATGAGCCAGGGCTCTCCGTCGGCGGCGAGGAACACGTTGGCGAGGCGAAGGTCCCTGTGCGCTGTGCGGCGTTCGCGAAGCTGACCGACCTGTCCCCAAATGGTCCGCAGCACACCGTCGGTGAGCTCCTCGCTGTCCACGCCGTCGAGCGACGACCCATCGATCATCTCGTAGGCCATCAGCATCGAGTTCGGCTCGACCTCGGCAACGGCAACGAGGCGCGGTGTCCGCACCCCATCGGCGAGGGCTTTGAGGGAGCCAACTGCCTCGTGCTCCACGCCCCGCTTGAGTGACGAGAACGGGCGCTCATCGCCGACACCCTTCAGTCGGAACATCCGCATGATCCTGAAGAGGATGTCCGCGGAGCGCTCCTCTGGGCTGAGCACCTTCACGAAGAGGCGGTTGCCGTCCTGGTCGACGGCGAAGTACGGAGTCGAGCCGCGGGCATCCACCCCGGCCCGTTTCAACGTTGCGAGCTCGACACCGCTCCTCCTGAGGGATTCCACCACGTGGCGCCCTCGCGGGCGTCGGTCCGGCTCACCGAACGCAAGCACGACGGCTGCGCCAACGACATACGCGAGTCCGATGGCAAGGAACTCATCGATCGGGGGAGCGAGGCTCGTCAGCATCCGCACCACTGCGAAGACCAGGATCGTCCCCCACGCGAACTGCTTCCACCTTCGTGTCATCCACGGTGCGAGAGCCGAGTAGAACGCAACGCCGCCTGTGATGAACATGAGGCTGGCGAATCCGCCCTCGTCGCCCGGAACACACGAGAGGGTGGCCTCGTAGACCTGGGACGGTTCGCAGATCCAGCTCGGCGGAGTGAACGGCAGGTTGGGAGGAGAGAAGCGCTCCACGAGGAAATTCTCGATGAGTGCGAGGAGACCGAGCGCGGCAATCGATGCAAGGAAGGCCAGGCCGAGCCTGCGCAAGCGTCGCTTCCATAACAAGTAGCCCCACGCGAAGAGCGGGAGGAACAGGGCGAGGAACGAGAGGGTGAGGATGACGGCAACGACGACGGCGTTGGGGAGACCGTCGACACCTTCGATCACCTCGACGGTGATTGCCTCCGAGAGCTCATCAAGGCTGGATGCAAGCAGGAAGCCGATACCGGTGAAGACCAACCCGGCGATGAGGCGGAGGAGATCGGAGGGGTGCCGGACTATCGACCGCCGCTCCGGCTCCTCGATCACCACGTCGGTCCGTTCCAAGGTCGTAGTCATATTCCCTTCGATCGTCAGCTTCGGGAAGTGTGCGGCGATACTATCGTCAGTCGCTTCCCAAGTAAGCAGTCAGGAGCATTCGGTGGGCTTGTCCTCCCGTCCATCTCGTCGGCGGCCTGCGACGCGCGCTCGGCACTTCTGCCACCTCGAGGTGCCTGGATGCGGGACTCGCTCCAAGGCCTTCGCCAAGGCACCGCAATGACCGTGGATGACGCTGTCCGATCTCGACGGTCGGAAACCCCTTTCGCCCCTGGGCCAGTTCCTCGAGGGACTTCGCCCATCCGAGCGCATGATGTCGGAGGCTGAGCGTTCGATGGTGACCGACGAGCTCTTCTTCGGTCCCGGCGAACGTGGTGCCTACCTCGCCCGGTTCTTCGTCCTCATCGTGCTCTCGACACTCCTCGCTTCGTTCGGTCTCGCCGCCAACAGCGTTGCGGTGATCATCGGCGCCATGCTCGTCGCCCCGCTCATGACCCCGATCCTCGCCTCCGCCGCGTCATTGCTGCTAGCGGACTTTCGACGGCTTCTGACGAGCATTGCCGTGATCCTCGCAGGCACGGTTGTCGCCATTACCACTGGCATGCTCGTGACCTGGGTTGCGTTGCAGAGCGTGACGACCGCCAATGCACTCCCGCCGGAGATCCTCGGGAGGACGCAACCGACGCTCATCGACCTCGGAGTGGCGATCGCAGCTGGGCTCGCTGGCGGCTACGTCCTCACGCACCCGCGAGCGAGTTCCTCGTTGCCAGGTGTGGCGATCGCTGTGGCACTCGTCCCTCCGCTGGCGACGGTGGGAATCCTGCTCCAGATCGGTGCGTCATCCCAGGCGCGGGGAGCGCTCCTCCTCTTCCTCACCAACCTCGTCGCGATCGTTCTGTCAGCGATCGCGGTGATGCTCCTCTCCGGCTTCATACCGCCAGAGATCCGATCAGAGGGTTTCCGTTCGGCGAAGATCGGCCTCATCGTGAGCGCGCTGCTCCTCACGGCGGTGGCAATCCCCTTGACGATCCACACCGTCGGTGTGGTCCAGGACCAGCGCTTCGCACAGACCGTGACGAGACAGGTGCCACGATGGGATCCCAACGCCACGGTCGAGCGACTCGTTGCAGACATGCAACCCGACGGCAGGGCGGAGGTCGACCTGATCGTCGCTACCACTTCACCCGAGCTCCAGCCGTCGTGGAAGCTCGCCGACTCCCTCTCCAGGGAGACGGGCCGCACCGTCGACGTCACCGTCCGTTACCGCCAGGAGGTCGAAGATGATGCGTCCTCGGGCTGATCGCCGCCGCATCGCGGTCATCGTCGTCGGCCTGGCTCTCCTTGCAGGTGCCTGTTCATCCGCCGGAACCGAACCTTCCCTCGTGGTGTTCGGTCCGTGGCGGGATGCAGACGGCGAGGCATTTCGCGCCGTCCTCGACCGATTCGAGGCCGAGACGGGCGTCGACGTCCACTACATCGGTACGAGTTCGTTCGCATCGCGCGTCGTTGAACGAGTAGAGGGGGGCGATGCGCCGGATATTGCGCTCTTCCCCCAGATCGGTGTGCTCGACGATCTCAGCGATCGAGGATTCGTCCTCCCGCTGCCACCGGACGTGCGAGCGACTGCGGAGGCCAACTACCAGCCGGCGATCGCAACCATCGGCGGTGCCGACGTCATGGAGGGAGTTCTCTACAAGGCCAACATCAAGAGCCTGGTCTGGTATCGCCCGGACGTCTTCGCAGAACGCGGATACACGGTGCCCGGTACGTGGCAGGAACTAGCCTCGCTCACCTCCCGCACCGCATCGGACGGGCTCAGCCCCTGGTGCCTCGGTGTTGCAGCATCCGGAGCCTCGGGATGGCCCGCTACCGACTGGGTGGAGGACATCGTGCTTCGCTTCTCCGGCACGGAGGTCTACGACGCGTGGGTGGATGGCGAGGTCGCGTTCACCGATCCCTCGATCGCCGAAGCGGTTGCCGAGTTCGGCACGATCGCCCTCGCCGATCCCCGATTCATCGGGGGAAGGCGGACGATCATCGACACACCTGTCGGCAGGGCGCAGGACCCCATGTTCGAGGATCCGGCGCGGTGTGCGATGTACCGCCAGGCCTCGTTCCAATACCAGAACCTCCCGCAGGGGACGACCGTCGGGCCGGAGGGCGATGTCGATGTGTTCGTCCTCCCCGCGACCGATGCAGGGCAGGAGTCACCACTCCTGGTGGGTGGTGACATCGCCGCAGCGTTCACCGATCGACCCGAAACCTGGCAGCTGATGCGCTGGCTCGCCACTCCCGAGAGTGGGGAGGAATGGGCCAGGAACGGCAGCTTCCTCTCGCCCTTCGCCTCCTTCGATGTCGACTCGTACGACAGCGAGTTCGACGCACGGATGGCCGACCTGCTCGCCGCTGCCGATGTCGTCCGCTTCGATGGGTCGGACTCGATGTACCCACCCGTAGGGCAGGGTTCCTTTCTCGAAGGCATGCTGTTGTACATCGGTACCTCCAGACTCGAGTCAGCGCTCGACACCGCCCAAGCGGGCTACGACCGCTGAACCATCCCCGTCAATCGCTCGTCGCCCCTCGACGATCGGGAACTCGCTTCCACCGTCAGCGAATGTCCGTGGCGCAGTACACTCCGGCGCGCCCACAGGGATGAGGAGGTACCGGACATGGATCTGAAGCAGAAGATGGTCGATCTGGCTCGCGAGGCCACCGGGGACGGCGAGATCTTCGTCGCCGGGGACTTCCAGCCAAAGGGCATGGTGTGGAAGCGTGCAGCCGGTGCTGCCGCTGGTTCGATTGCCGGTGGTGCCGTCTCGGACAGCAACTGGGGCTCGGCGGCAGGGGCAGCGGGGGGCCTTGCGATCGGCACGCTCGCTTCTTCGGGAAAGGGCGTTCCACCCAAGTGTGTGCTCGCCGCGTCGCCCGAGAAGCTGTACCTGCTAGCGGCATCGCACGGCCAGGGAATGCTGCTCGCCAAGCATTTGGATCTACTGGAGACGTTCGACCGGTCCGCGATCACGGTGACCCTCAAGAACCGGATGTCGACGCGGACGGCGGTCATCGAGGACGAACAGACAGGGGCACGCATCGAGGTCGAAGGCTTGAAGCTCGGTTTCCACCACATGAACGACCTCCTCAACCTGCTCGAAGAGCAGGACGATGCCGAAGCGGAGGCGGGGTCTGCCGTACCTGCCGATGGGACAGAAGGCGGTCTTGCCCCGGCATGACTGCGCATTGTGTTCAGTCGAAGCGGCTGTAGGCTCGGCCGGTGACCATCGATCACCAGAACCACACACTCACGACGGCAGCCCGCTGTCTCCTCAAGACGGGCGAGCTCGGTTCGAGGATGTCGAGGGACATAGCTGAGGTGTCCGGCGACGGCTATCTCGCGGGGAACGCGCCGGCCGCTGTTCTGACGTGCCTCTGGCTGGAGAAATCGATGCGCCCACGCGACGTCGCGAAGGTGATCGGTCTCACGACGGGCGGCACCACCAAAGTGCTCGACCACCTCGAGGATTCGGGCCTCGTCGTGCGCGACGCGGACGCCATCGACGACGGTCGCGGCGTCGCCGTCACATTGACGGCGAAAGGGCAGGGCGTCACCGAGCGCATCCTTTCCACCGTCGGTCCCTCGCTCGCCCAGCTGGCATCAGAGCTCGCCATGTTGCTGGACGACTGATCGAGCTGCCAACCTGGGCCATTCCGGTTGCGACCGATCCGTACACATAGATGGACGCATCCTCCGAGATGGCCCGAACGGCGGTGACCGTCGAAGTCAGGACAGGCTCAAAGTGCGCAGCCACACCGATCCCGGCGAGCCCCGGTTTCGATCGTTCCCTTCGGCGTCATGCCCTCTCGTGGGTCATGCACCCGACCTGCCTCCCGAAGTGTGACGCCACCGAGGCACGCTACACGGTGGTCGCGTACCCACGGCGACGTCACGGTAGAGTTCCACCGCCGGTTGCGTGCACGAAGCCCTTGTGGCTCAGCCTGAACCAACCAGCGATGGGACCACGATGATCGACAACCACATCCGGATCCGGGGGATCGCGCGCGACTGCCTCGACACCACGCCGCTGTCACCCGAGGAGTGCGGATGACAGAATCGATAATGACCGAGGTCTCCAGGCGCCGGACCTTCGCAATCATCTCCCATCCCGACGCTGGCAAGACAACGCTCACGGAGAAGTTGTTGTTGTACTCGGGAGCGATAGCGGAAGCAGGTGCCGTGAGGGCGCGTGCCGGACGTCAGCGCGACGTGACCTCGGACTGGATGGAACTGGAGCGCCAACGCGGTATCAGCATCACCTCGACCGTGCTCCAGTTCCCGCACGCCGACCTCGTGTTCAACCTGCTGGACACGCCGGGTCACAGGGACTTCTCCGAGGACACGTACCGTGTGCTCTCCGCCGTGGATGCCGCCGTCATCGTCCTCGATGCAGCTCGTGGCATCGAGCCCCAAACGCTGAAGCTGTTCCAAGTGGCCCAGGCACGCGGTCTTCCCCTCATCACCTTCGTGAACAAGATGGATCGACCGGGCCTCGGACCCCTCGCGCTCATCGACGACATCGAGTCCCAACTCGGGATCAGGGCAACACCCGTCACATGGCCGGTGGGCAACGGGCCCGATTTCGAGGGAGTCGTCGACCGGAGGGACCGATCGCAGTGGCGATTCGAGCGCACCGCCCGAGGTGGGACGATCGGCGGGGAGGTGCGTGCGGAGCTGCGGCAGGTCGACGACGATACAGCGCAGGATCACGCTTTCCAGGAGCTCGGCCTACTGGACGCGATCGGAGCGGACCACGATCAGAAGCAGTTCCTGGCGGGGGAGTCGACCCCTGTGTTCTTCGGATCCGCACTCTGGAACTTCGGCGTTCGCTTCCTGCTCGACGCGATCGGCGAGATCGCACCGGCACCCCGTCCAAGGCTCGGACGCAACGGTGAACCGATACCCCTCGAGGACGGGCTCTCCGGTTTCGTGTTCAAGATCCAGGCGAACCTCGACTCCCGCCACCGCGACCGGATCGCGTTCCTGCGGATCTGCTCCGGTCGTTTCGACAGGGGGATGACACTGGTCAACCACAGGAGCGGTCGGAGCCTCTCGACCAAGCACGCCCACCAGGTCTTCGGGAGGGACCGCGAGACCGTCGACACCGCGTATCCGGGAGATGTTGTCGGGTTGGTCAATGCCACTGACCTCAGAATCGGCGACAGCCTGAGTGTCGGCGGAAAGGCGCTGTTCCCATCCATCCCGACGTTCGCACCCGAGCACTTCCGGATTGCCCGCAACCTCGACACGGATCGGTACAAGCAGTTTCGCAGGGGCATCTCCCAGCTCGACGATGAGGGTGTCATCCAGGCGCTCAACACCTTCGACGGAGGAGAGCGCGAGCCCATCCTTGCGGCCGTCGGCGAATTGCAGTTCGAGGTGGCCGCGTACCGGCTGGCCAACGAGTTCGGCGCCAGCCCGCATCTCGAGTCCGCCCCCTACACGCTGGCTCGACGTACCGATGCCCAGGGGAGGGCCAATCTCTCTGGTCGCCGAGGCGTCGAGATCGCAACCCGCACCGATGGGACCATCCTCGCTCTGTTCACGAGTCAGGCATGGCTCGACGTCGCTCGTCGCGACCATCCCGGGATGACCCTGGACGCGATCGTCGGCGTCTGACCGAGGTCATTGTCGCTCGCGTCGAGATCGGCCTGTTCACGTGTGGCGTTCGGTCGCCTCGACCTGTGCATCCAGGTCAGGGGGAGCGAGGTCGGCATTCCGGAAGTCGGCGGTGAGGGGCAACGCCAGGTGGAGGTCCGTCCCCAGGCACAACTCGATCGTGGCGCTCAGAACAACGAAGTCGAGGACATGGCCTCCGCGGCTCCTGGAGTCGTCGATGAAGTGGAGATGGCCGCCCGGAACGCCGATGCCCCTCTCGTAGGCAGGCGTCTGGAACCCGACCATGACCCCCTCCACGGGCGCCATACGAACAACGGGTTCCCCGCGCGTCACCTCGGCGAGCGGTCGGTACGGAGGTTCCTGACGTACGACGTTCCTCACTGCGACCTCGGCGAACCTCCCTGTCATGCGGGCGGCGTACAGATAGTTCTCGGAGCCGGTGAGCGATGTGACCAGATCGGCAAGGTCGGCAGGAGTCGCCTCGGAGGGCACTTCCGCCACGATGTCGGGTACGAAGTCCGTGACGATGGCAAACGGTGTGAGCTCGTCATCAGCGACGCGTGTCGCCGTGCCGTCGGCCCGGAGGCGGTAGCACACGGCGTCGAGGACGATCATCTCCCCGTCGAGCGAGTTGAACGTGCCAAGGCCGAAGTTGCCGCGACGAAGAAGGTCACCGATTCGCAGGTCACCGTCATACACACCGTCGATCAGAGCAGCGACGAGGCTCGACTGGAAGACCGGGTGACGCCGGCCCGTCACCGTCATGCTTCGGCACCGATCATGCGCTCGACGGGAAGCGGTGGCGCCGAGTCGCGCCAGCTCCGACTCACCCGCCAGTAGCGGTAAGTGAAGGCACCGACGAGGATCGGGAGAACGAAGGTGAGGAGCCGGAACAACAACACGGCAGCCACGACCTCGGCATCGTCCCCACCGTCACGGGAGATGCCTGCAATGAGGGCGAGCTCGATGACACCGACACCGCCGGGGGTCAAGGGGATGGCTGTGAGCAGCCTGGCAAACGCGAAGACGGCGAGTGTCTGTGTGCCGAGCTTGACGAAGTTGTTCCAGATCCCCGTGACCACCATCGATACGGTTGCCCGCGACTTCGAGAACCCCCATGACGAGAGCATGGTGTAGGTGAGGCCGAGCGCGATGGCTCCCCCCGCTGGGACGGAGTTCGCCACAGCCGTTGTCGACCGGGTCAAGAGGGCGAAGACGAGCAGCCCTGCCACGAGCCCCACGACGTCGATTCGCCGCCTCAACATTTCGGTCGGAGCCTACAAGCCTGGTATCGGCCGTAGCGAGCCGCTTCCGCCTTCCACGATTGGAGGCACGGCACCTGCGCAGGACCCACACGCTGTAGATTGGATAGTGCCGGGCGCTGAGGCGACGAAGCGCTGCCGGACGCAGGCGGAACGGACGCAGACGACCCTGCAGTCGTCGATGACATCCTCCCCCTGGCGCACACTTACATGATGAACCGCCTCGCCGAGTAGCACACCTGAGCGCTCAGCGTGTCATCGAAAGATGTCGTCGAGGGCGCCTGACTTCGTTAGCATGGCTAACGATGTTGAGGGACAAGCCAGCGCCTGATCTCCATGCCTCCGAGGAGGAGCTTGCCGATGCCCTCCGTTTGGTCATCGGGCGCATCGCTCGTCGGCTTCGCCAGCAGTCCCTGGGCGACATGACGCCGTCGCAACGATCCGTGCTCGCATCCCTGGATCGGCACGGCACGCTGCGAATCGGAGAGCTCGCACGCATCGAGAACATCAGTGCGCCGAGTCTGAGCGGGATCGTCGGAAGGCTCGAGTCCCGCGGATTCGTCACCCGATCGAGCGACCCCGAGGATGCTCGATCGACGCTCGTCGAGGTGACACCCCTCGCTGTGGAGGCGCTCGTCGAGGCTCGAGCGGAGCGGAACGCATTCCTCCGTACGAAGCTCTCGACCGTCAGCAGGGAGGACCGGGACGTCATTGCGAGGGCGGTGTCGCTCCTTGAAGCATTGGCGGAGGACTCGTGACGGCGGCGACGGAGACGTTCCAGCGCACCTTCGCGTCCTTGTCGATTCGGAACTTCCGCTGGTACTTCCTGGGTCAGGCGATATCGCTTCCCGGGACGTGGATGCAGGCTATCGGCCAGTCCTGGTTGGTCCTCGAGCTGACCGGGAGCGGCACGGCCGTGGGGCTTGTGACAGCGCTGCAGTTCCTTCCCATGCTGTTCCTCGCCCCATGGGGAGGGGTCATCGCCGACCGCTTCGACAAGCGCCGCCTGCTGTTTGTGACGCAATCGACCGCCGGCCTCCTGGCAGCGATCCTCGGGATCATCGTGGTCGCCGATGTCGTCGAGCTGTGGATGGTCTACGTCCTCGTCGGGAGCCTCGGTCTGGTAGCGAGTATCGACGTTCCTGCACGACAGACGTTCATCATGGAGATGGTGGGTCGTGATTCGGTGACCAATGCGGTGTCGCTCAACTCGGTGCTGGTGAACGCAGCGAGGATCGTCGGTCCTGCCATCGCAGGCGCCTTGATCGTGACGGTCGGCATCGGTGCGTGCTTCATCGTCAACGCACTCTCGTACGGAGGGATCCTCGTCGCCCTCGCCCTGATACGACCCCACGATCTGTCCAGAACCGCACCCCAGCCCCGGCGCCGCGGTCAACTGATGGAGGGCATTCGATATGCCGCGGGCGAGCGCGCCGTCCTCATCCCCTTGTTGATGATGGCAGTGGTGGGGACGTTCGCATACGAATACCACGTGGTGCTGCCGCTGTTCGCACGGTTCACCTTCGATGGGGATGCGGGCACCTTCGCTGCGATGACAGCAGCCATGGGGGCGGGTGCGGTCGTCGGTGGCCTCCTGACAGCTTCACGTCGCTCCCGAACCGCTGCCTCGATGGCACTCGTGGCGATGGCGTTCGGCGTCCTGCAAGTCATGACGGCTGCGGCACCGACCTACCTTCTCTCGTTGGTGGCGCTGGCGTTCCTCGGTGCCGCGAGTATCGCCTTCCTCGCCCTCGGCAACGCCACCTTGCAGCTCAACGCCGCACCTGAGATGCGTGGACGGGTCATGGGCCTGTGGGCTGTCGCATTCCTGGGCTCGACGCCGATCGGGGGACCGATAGCTGGTTGGATCGGCGAGCACATCGGGCCCCGTGTCGCGCTCGGCCTCGGTGGTGTCGTGACGATTCTCGCAGGGACCTTTGCGTACCGGGCACTCTCAACCATCGATCGGGCGGAAAGCGAGGTCGGCTTGACCGTTCCCGCTGCCAAGCTGGGTCCCTGAGGGGGTACGCCCCCCAGAACCAACGGCCCGCCGCCCGATCGCACCGGGAAATGGACCCTCTTGAGGCTCCGAGGGCATGAGGACGAATCGTGACGAAGGCCGCACGTGGACGTGCCCGAGGAGTGCACCAGGTCTCGCGATTAGAATCAGGCGAACGACACGAGTGGGGAGATCATGAGCGACTCGAGCGCCGGCGCGGCCGGCGGAGGGGCCATCTACGGCCTCGGCATCTTCGGAGCATGGGTGTACTTCTGGCAGCAGGCTGACTCCTTCTGGGAGTACGTGCTCGCCTTCTTCCAGGGCCTCTTTTGGCCTGCCTTCATGGTGTACGAGGTCTTCGCCTCGCTGGGTGGCTGAGGTCGGGCTCCGACCGAGATCGGTGCTGCGAGACGGTGACCTCGGACCGACCGGTAGGGCTCGCGTCATCCCTACTGGGCGATGACCTGAGGTGTCGCCGCTGAGAGCATGTGGGGAGCGACTCCATCGGCGGCACCTTGCATCCACATCTCGACCTCTTGCGGCGGCTGGTTGTCGGTGACGACACGACGCTCGACCAGGTGATGAGCGCCGATCCCATCGAGGGTGACCTCCTCGATGAGCTGACGCGTTGCCTGATGCGCTTCGCGGCGGCGGTGGCGATCGACCCTGCGGGGTCGGTCTGTTCGGCCCAGGTCGACTCGTGCCGAGCTGCCGGCGCGGACGACGACACCCTGGTGGCCGTGATCGCTGCGGTCGCAGGTGTCATCGGCGTGGTTGGCGCCGACCTCGCCATCGAGACCCTGTCGCTCCCGCATGCCAGAGCAGGGGTGACGACGTTCCCCTCGTAGAGCACGGTCGTCCAGCGAGTACCACTCCGAATCTCTCCTGACGAGGCCGGTAGGCTCGTCCACCGTGGGAACCGCTGAATCAGATACCGAGCATCCCAAGAACGGGCGCGGCGCGCTCGAGCCGGAGAGCACCATGGAGCCGAGGTTCATCGTTCCCGGGCACCGCCGCGGAACCGTCGAGCGGCTCCGACTCGTCAAGAACCTGCGCAGGGACGTGGAGAGCGGCGTCGTGACGATCGTCGCGCCGGCGGGATACGGGAAGTCGACCCTCATGGCCCAATGGGCCAGGTACGACAAGCGACCGACGACATGGTTGACCGTCGATGCGAGCGACAACGATCCCGCCGTCCTGGTACGGCACCTCTTCGAGGCCGCTCAGCTCTCCGGCATGGTCGCACATGGCGCGGTCGGATCTATTCGGATTGATTCGGAAGGTGCACCAACCCGGGGCGTCGAGGTCCTCGCACGGAGTTTCGGAGAAGCGCAGTCGCCCGGCCTCCTGATGCTCGATCACGTGGAATCCCTGAGGTCACGGGGAGCCAGGGATGTCCTCGCCGAACTGTCGATCCGACTCCCAGCGTGGATCGTCCTCGTCGTGAGCGCGCGATCGGCGCCGCCGGTGCCCACGTCGCATCTGCGCACGAGGGGTTCGGTCCACGAGTTGGGACCGGCCGACCTCGTGATGTCCGAGGACGAGGCCAGGGAGATGTTCCTCACCGAAGGCATCGATCCCGGGCCCGCATTGGAGCCTATCGTCGCACGAGCGGAGGGCTGGCCCGTCGCTCTGTATCTGATCGTTCTCGCGGTCAACGCGGGAGTTCCCCTCGACACCGTTGTGGACGAGGGCCGCAACGATCGATTCATCACCGATTACCTCCGCCAGGAGCTGCTTCACAGACTGCCGCGGGAGCGCTCGGACTTCCTGATGCGAACCTCGATCCTCGAGCGCCTGAGCGGTCCGATTTGTGACTTCGTCCTCGAGAGAGAAGGTTCGTCGCTCATACTCGAGCAGCTCGAGAGGGCGAACCTGCTCATCGTCCCCCTGGATCGCACCCGAACGTGGTACCGCTATCACGGAATCCTCAGGGATCACCTGAGAATGGAGTTGGAGCGCACGAACGCGACCGAAGTTGCGAATCTGCACCACAGGGCGGCGCACTGGCTTGCCGACCACGAGCAGATCGGTCGGGCCGTCCACCATGCACAAAGGGCCAATGACCGAGAGTTTGCGTCGCGTCTGATTGCCGCGGGAGCGCGCACTGCGTACTCGAGCGGTGAGATCGACACGGCATTGGGATGGCTGGAGTGGCTGGAGTCCTCCAGTGAGGCGGGACCTGATCCGGAACTGGCGGCGTTGGGGTTCCTCGGTCGTGCCCTCACGGGCGACGTGGTGCGCGCCGAACAATGGGCAGAGCGGATCGATCGCGCAACAGATGACGACCCTGCCAGCGTTCAACTTCCGCTGGTCAGGCTCGTTCGGGTGATGCGCGCCGAAGGTGGTGTCGAGTCCATGGTCGAGGATGCCACGGCCGCGGCAGAACGCTTGGACCCGTGGAGCGAGTGGTATCCGGCGGCAATGATGAACCTCGGCGTCGCGCACGTCTTGGCGGGAGATGTCGAGGCGGCCGACGCCGCCCTCGAACGAGCGATCGGCACGGCCGGCAACACGTTGGCACCCCCAAGTGCCTCGTTCTCGCTCGCCGTTCGGGCGACCATCGCGATCGACCAGGACAGAGTCGGCGATGCCCGCGCATATGCTTCCGAGGCGGTCTCGATCGTGCGATCCTTCAATCTGGCTGGTTCCTCATCGTCGTGCCTCCCCTTCGTTGTGGCTGCCCGATGCTCCGCACGCCAGGGCGATGTCGCCGATGCGAGGGCCTTGCTCGTCGACGCGTCGCGGATCCGTCCTTTGCTCACCGCTGCGCTTCCCGGCATTTCGGTTTACACCCTCCTCGAGATGTCACGTGCGTTCGTCGAGGTAGCCGACATCGCCGGTGCACGCCAGGTGTTGCGGGACGCAAAGGACATTCTCGCCCGCCGACCCCGCCTCGGCGTTCTCACCGCGCGCCACCTCGAGCTCCAGGACACCATCGCCCGCCTGCCCGCAGGGACGGTCGGACCGTCCTCCCTCACAACCGCCGAGCTTCGTCTCCTCCCGTTCCTCGTGACGCACCTCACCTTTCCTGAGATCGGAGAGAGGCTGTACGTGTCGCGCCATACGGTCAAGACCCAGGCCATGTCGATATACCGAAAGCTCGGCGTCTCGTCGCGAAGCGAGGCCGTCGAACGGTGCCGCGAACTCGGCTTGCTGGGATCCTGATACGTCATCCATCCCGGGCGATGACAGCGGCCCGTCGTTGATCGATGATTCGTCCGAGAACGGAAGGAGCAACCGTGACGTCAAGCCTTCATCCGAACCGTCACCAGGGCGATGACAGCTTCCATTCGACGACGTCGGAGGCTTTCCCGAGACAGGCCGCGGAGAGCCCTGTGGCGGCCCTCGCGCGAATCGCCGCCGCAATCGCAATCGGCGCTCCTCTGATCACGTTCGCAGGGTTGGCCCGTGAGGCGCTCGCATCTGGTGCCACCGCTGAGCAGGTCGTGGGAACCCTGCTGGCGGTGGGACCCGTTGTCGGGAGCGCTCGGGTGGTCGCGGCGACGGCACCCCTGGCTGCCGAGCTGGGATACGACATCGACAGGGGGCTTGAAACCCTCGAGTGAGTTCGATGCTGGCACCCTTGGTGCCTTCAGACGCCTGTGAGAAATGGTCGTGGGTCTGGTCCGTGCGTGGAGGCTCACGCGGGGGCTTGGCTGGGCCGCCTCCAGTCACCGAGCCTGGCGGCGAGCGGGCCCGCGATCGCCATCACCAGCACGTAGGCTGCGGCGAGTGCAGGCAGGTCCTCTGCACCCGCGACGCCTGCACCGAGGCCCGCGATGATGATCGAGAACTCGCCCCGGGCCGTCAGGGCGAGACCTGCACGGCGCTGGCCGGCGCGGCCGATCCCGCGTCGGCGAGTCGCCCACCAGCCGACGATGATCTTGGTGGCGCCGGTCACGATCGCGAGCACGACGGCCGCCCCGATGACACCAGGGAGCGTGGTCGGATCGGTGGACAGTCCGAAGAAGACGAAGAAGACGGCGGCGAACAGGTCACGCAGGGGGGTCAGGAGGGAGTGGGCCCTGGCGACGGCCTCTCCCGATAGAGAGATGCCGACGAGGAACGCTCCGACGGCAGCTGACACGTTCACCCCCTCGGCGAGACCTGCCACGATGAGGGTCACGCCGAAGACCGTCAGCAGGCTCACCTCGTCGGAGCGGTGGAACACGAGGGACCCGAGGAGATCGCCCTTCCGGTAGGCGAAGGTGAGGGCCCCGGCGATCACGCCGAGCGCGATCCCGATGCTGAGGACGGCAGCACTCGTGCTCCCACCGAGGGCTACCGCACCGAGGATGGGCAGGAGGACGGCCATGGCGAGGTCTTCGAAGACGAGGATCGACAGAACGACCGGTGTCTCGCGGTTTCCTGTCCATCCGAGGTCGCTCAGCAGCTTGGCGATAACGCCGCTCGACGAGATGTAGGTGACGCCGCCGAGGAACAGACTCGGAATCGGCCCCCAGCCGAGAACGATGCCGGCGACGAATCCGGGTGTGAAGTTCAGGCCGATGTCCATGAGCCCTGCCGGTGCAATGGAGCGCATTCCCACGACGAGCTCGCGTGCGGAGTACTCCAGACCGAGGAGGAGCAGCAGGAAGATCACACCGAGCTCGGCTCCGACCTCGATGAACTCCTCCGAGGTGACAACGGGGACGAGGCCCCCTTCGCCAGCGGCAAGCCCACCGAGGAGGTAGAGGGGGATGGGGGAGATCGACAGGCGCCCTGCGAGTCTCGCCAGGATCCCGAGTGCCAGGATCAGGGCTCCGAGCTCGACCAGGAGGAGTGCCTCGTGGTCCATTCCCCTAACCGGCGCTCAAGATCTCGCGAACCGAGTCGATGCCCTTGGACGTGCCAACGACGACCATGGTGTCCCCTTGGTGGATCGTGAAATCCGGTCCGGGGGCCGGATGCGCGACTTCCTCTCGTATCACCGCGACGACGGACACTCCGGTGCGGGTCCGAACCCGCGCGTCACCGATCGTCCTGTCCACATAGGGCGTCTCGGGTTCCACCGTGAGCCAATCGATCGCAAGGCCCTCGATGCGTTGCTCGAGGTCGTCGAGCCGCTCGACGACCGTCGAGCCACCGAGGACGTCGGCGAGGGCGTGTCCCTCGTCCTCGGAGAGACGAAGGCTCGCAACGACCGTGTCCGGATCACCCGGTGCGCACACGAACAGCTCCTTGCGGCCACTCCTGTGATGGACGACGCCGACGCGATTGCCGTCCTCAGCAGTGAACTCGAGCCTCGTTCCGACACCCGGAAGCGGCGTTTCCTCGATCTCAGGCACCCTCGACCTCCTGACACATGATGGTGCACATGGTAGGGCGGGACGCACACGGCACGGGAGTCGACGCCCACCGCCAGGGCCAACACCGCACCCACCGGTCGCACGAGTCGCCTCCACGGTCGGAGTAGTCTCGCGAGGTTGACCGACGAGGTCACCGGGGATCGCACGACGATCATGTGCGGTCATCCCCACGGGGTGATGACCGGGGACAGACCATGCCCGATCGTGGGTGAAGAGGCGGCGTGGCAGCCATCAGCCGAGGAGTCGAAACGCGTGGCAACAGGGAACGGTACAGAGGACCTGCAAGGCTCGGACGATGTCACCGATGTCGGAGAGCTGCTCGCCGAGAACGAGGCACTCCGGGCGCGACTCAGGTCGCGCGCTCGATGGCGTTCCCGCCTGACGATCGCCCTGGTCGTCCTCACCGCGATATCTGTCGTCACGACCACCGTGGCGGTGTGGATCCACGAGACGGCATTCGATACCGATCAGTTCATGGAAACCGTCGAGCCCGCCCTCGACGACCCTGCCCTGTACGCGCTGTTGAGTGACTATGTGTCGGAACAGATGCTCGAAACGCTCGACATCGAGGAAAGGATCGCGGCGAGGCTGGTGAGCGTCGACGAGTATCTCTCGGAGACCCTCCTCGATGCCCTCGAGGTCGGTGAGCGTGGTAGGGCGATCCTCGATCGCTTCGATCGGCCGTCCCTCGCAGCCCTCGCTGCACCGATCGCCGAGGCAATCGAGACGCGTATCACGGACGTGGTCGACTCGTTCATCACCTCACCCGAGTTCGAGGAGAGACTGACGGGACTCGTTGAGCGAGCACACGCAGCGACGGTGGCCCTCATACGCGGGGACACGGCAGCGCTGCCCAATGTCTACACCGAGGACGGACAGGTCAGGCTCGACCTCGTGCCGACCATCGTCGACGCGCTGCGGAGGGTTGTCGCCGAGATCCGAGACTTCCTCCCAGACGTCACCCTCCCCGACGTCGTGTCGCCTCTCCTCGATGAGGCACGCGAGCAAATCGCAGCTGCTGTGAACGCTCAGCTCCCCGAGGACTTCGGTCAGGTGACGCTGCTGAGTGAGGAGCGGCTCGACGAAGTTCAGGACGGGGTGCAACGCCTCGACCGCATCGTGTGGCTGCTCGCGGTCGTCACAATCGCCCTCATCGCGGGGACGCTCGCGCTGTCGCCGAGCCGCAGGAGGACGATCATCCACCTCGGCCTCGGCATCGCAGGGGGCCTGATCGTTGCAACGGTTGCGATTCGCAGGATTCAGGATGCGATCGTGGAGGAGATCGTCAACCCCGATGGCGTCGCGACTGCTCGCGCACTCCTTGGTGAGGTCGTATCGAGCCTCCAATCGTGGACCCTCATCGTGGTGCTGGGAGCCATCGGGGTCGCAATTGCCGCATACCTCGCCGGGCGCCCGGAATGGATCGGCCGTCTCGTGGAAGAGGTCTCCGCCGCGTCGTCTGGCGACGCCGAAGACAGCAGGCTCGGGAGCTGGATCGCGGATCGGCACGACCCCCTCCGGATCGTCGGCATCGCCGTCGCCCTGATCATCCTGTGGCTTGTCGGCATCAGCCTGATATCCAGCGTCGTGATCGCGGCGAGCCTCGGCTTGTACCTGTGGCTCATCGCCGGGGCTGCGCGCCGCGCCTCGCCGCGAGCAGGTGCGAGCGAGGAGGACGAATCGGTCACCGTGTCAGAGGGGACAGCGTCAAGAGGGATGGATAACTGATGACGGTACGGCTCACGGACGAGGAACTGAAGGAGGTCCTTGGGCTCCTCCGGGGCTCTGATACCGCCGAGCTGAAGCTGACCTTGCCTGACTCGGATATCCGGTCGACAGTGCAGGCACTCGGAATCGACCCGCTCGACGCCGAGATACGGCAAGTGGTGTTCTTCGACACGACCGATCTCGCCCTGAATCGCGCCGGTGTGGTCGCCAGGGCACGACGGGTCCAGGGAGGTCGTGCTGACACCGTGGTGAAGCTGCGCCCGGTCGTGCCGGAAGACCTCCCCTCGGAGTTCCGTGCATCGAAGAACCTGGGCGTGGAGGTCGATGCCATGCCAGGCGGTTATGTCTGCTCGGCGTCCATGAAGGGCGAGGCCACGAGTGCGGATGTGAGGCAGGTCATCCTCGGCGAGAAGGAGACCAAGTCCCTGTTCACCAAGGAGCAGCGCGCCTTCTTCCGTGCCAACGCACCGGAAGGCCTGGGGTTTGCCGACCTCAAAGTGCTCGGCCCCATCCTCGTCCTCAAGCTGAAGTTCGCTCCAGAGGGCTTCGAGCGCAAGATGGTGGGCGAGCTGTGGATGTACCCGGACGGGTCGCGCATCGTCGAGCTCTCGACGAAGTGCCTTCCCACCGAAGCCTTCCAGGTCGCCGCAGAAACACGTGCCTACTTCGCGGAGCGCGGTGTCGACCTGAGCGGCGAGCAACAGACAAAGACGAAGGCCGCACTCGAGTACTTCGCCACCCTCGGAACGATCGCCGACATGACAGGTGGTGAGCAGCTCCATGGATCCGACTGAGGAGGACACGCCATGAAGGTCCGCTCGAAGACGATCGCGTCCGTCGCGCTCCTTGTGGTCCTGGTGAGCTGAAACCATGGAACCGAACGCGCCGATCATCATTCCGAGATGGGAGTGGAGGTCGTTCGACGACCGATTCCCCGGAGCAGAGCCCCGATTCGCCGAGCTCGAGTCGACGGGAGTTCAGGACAGCGAAGAGCTGTACCTCCTGTCCCATGCTGAAGGTGCCAACGTGAAGGTCCGCGACGGCCTGATGGACATCAAGGTCCTCGAGGAGGTGGATCCGATGGGGCTGGAACGCTGGATGCCCGTGATGAAGGCTGCGTTCCCGCTCTCGCGAGCGGACGTCGCGAGGGTCTTCGAGGCTCTCGACATCGAAACACCAGCGCTCCACAGCGACTCGTATGAGCTCGATGCGGTCATCTCCGAGCTCATGGAGCCAGCCGGGGTTCGGCCGGTGATCGTCCACAAGCACCGCGTCCGGTACGTCGTCAACGGGTGCACGTCGGAGGTGACGGACCTGACCGCCGACGGTCGACCGTGTCGAACCATCGCGATCGAGTCGGAGGACGCTGCGGCGATCATCGAGGGCGTCCGGTCGATGGGCCTCGATGGATACGTAAACGCCAACTACACGAAGGGTCTCCACGGGATCGTCGAGGGAGCACCGGCGCGGTACGGCGTGATCGACGTGGGCACGAACTCCGTGAAGTTCCACCTCGCGGAGCGATCCGCGACCGGCGGGTGGATGACGATCGTCGATCGGGCCGACGTGACCCGTCTCGGTGAGGGTCTGGACGCCACCGGCGAGATATCTCCCGACGCCCTCGAGCGCACGGCTGTCGCCATCGCGGCAATGGCCGGCGAGGCTCGTAGCTACGGCGTGCGCGGCAATAGCCGCGGTCGGGACCGCCGGCATGCGGATCGCGTCCAACAGCGACGAGGTCATCGAGGAGATTCGGAGTCGATCGGGAGTGGCCGTGGAGGTCATCTCGGGAACCGACGAGAGCAGGCTCGCCTACCTGGCCGTCCTGGGCGGACTGGGTCTCGAAGACGTGCCGATCGTCGTGTTCGACACGGGCGGGGGAAGTAGCCAGTTCACGTTCGGCACCGGAGCCGAGGTCGACGAGCGCTTCAGCGTCGACGTCGGCGCCGTCCGCTACACCGAGCAGTTCGGATTGGGTGGTGAGGTGGACAAGGAGACCCTCGGTGCAGCGCTCATGGCCATCTCAGACGACCTCGCCGTGCTCGACGGTCGTATACCACCCGACTCCCTCGTCGCGATGGGTGGCGCCGTCACGAACATGACGGCCGTCAAGCACGGTCTCGCGACGTACGATCCCGAGGTGGTGCACGGAACGGTGCTCGACCGCTCCGAGATCGACCGCCAGATCCAGCTGTACCGATCCATGGACGCCGATCATCGACGGTCGATCGCCGGACTCCAGCCGAACCGCGCCGAGGTCATCCTCGCCGGTGCGTGCATCGTGAGGACCGTCATGGACAAGCTCGGCATGGCGTCGGCGACGGTGTGCGACCGAGGCCTGCGTCACGGCGTCCTGGTGGAGCGATTCGGCTCCTGAGGTCGTGCCGGACGCGTTTGTGGAATGATCCAACCTCGAGGGGGCGCATATGACATCGCCAGGTGAACACAACGGACCACATCGACGGAGCCTCGTCTGGGCGAACCCGCGGGTGACTCTCACGCGGTTCGCGCTCGGTGGCATTCTCGTGGCGATCATCGTCGCAGTACTGCCATCCGTCAGCGCAGACCTCCAGAGGCCACTACGGGCCGTACTGATCGTCGCACTCATCTATGCGCTCCTCGATGCCTATGTGCGTCCTGTGCTGAGCGTGCTGCTCATGCCGTTCGTCGTCCAGTCATACGGCCTTGCCCTCGTGGCCGTGGACGTCCTGTTGTTCACACTCCTCCTTGTGTTGTCAGGACCCCTCGTTGATCTCGTCGACGATCCCCTCTTCGGGAGTGGGCTCGTCACGATCATCATCGGTGGCCTTCTCCTCGGAATCCTCAGGCTCGCCGCTGAGGGCCTGCTCGGCCTCACACCACCCGTTCCCCCCGAGCCTCCGCCGCCCTCGACGTCCTCGAGGGTGCGCGGCTTCGGTTCAGGGCTCAACGAAAGGATCCGGCTGCACAGGGTCTACGAGATGCTGTGGATCGCAGGCGTGGACGCCGCATTCGACCGCGAGGGGATCGTCGCCCGAACGCGGTGGCGCCTGCAGCGATGGCTGTGGAGACCGGCGACGCCGCCGGGTCACATTCCGGGGCCCGTCCGGTTCCGCCTGATGCTCCAGCAGCTGGGCCCGACATACGTGAAGATCGGTCAAATCATCTCCAGCCAGGGAAGAGCGCTTCCCGCCGACTGGGACGCTGAGCTCGAGAAGCTCCAGAGCGACGTCGCACCCTTCCCCTACGAAGATGTGCGAGAGCGGATCGTCTCGGACTTCGGGGCGCCACCCGAGCAGCTGTACGCGTCATTCGACGAGACTCCTTTGGCAGCAGCCTCCCTCGCTCAGGTGCATCGAGCGACGCTGGTCGATGGTCGTCAGGTCGTGGTGAAGGTCCAACGGCCGAACATCCACCAACAGCTTCGGTCCGATGTCCGGATCCTCGTTCGGATGTCGCGAGCCCTGGAACCACGAGCCCGCTGGGCCGCGGATGTCGACCTCTCGGGCGTGCTCCTCGAGTTCGGTTCCACGCTCCTCAGGGAGTTGGACTACACCATCGAGGCGTACAACGCCCGGAGGCTCGCGCGCGTACTCGAGCCGATCGAGGGGCTCCACGTTCCCGACATCGTGTATGAGCTCTCCTCATCGAGGGTCATCACCCTCGAGTTCATCGACGGTGTGAAACCGACGAGAACTGCCGAGATCGACGCTGCGGGACTCGATCGCCAGCAACTCGCCGTCCGAATGATCCAGGGAGCCGTCAAGATGATGATGATCGACGGCTTCTTCCACGGTGATCCCCACCCGGGCAACGTGTTCGTTGAGCTCGAATCGGGCAGGCTCACGCTGTTGGACACCGGGATGGTGGGCGAGCTGACCTTCCAGCAGCGGATCAAGCTCGGGAGCTTGCTCCTCGTCATCCGCAACAAGGACGTCACAGGGATGGCCCAGACCCTCCGCTCCCTCTCTACGCCATTCCGTGAGGCCGACGACGCCCAGTTCTACAAGGACTTCGAACGGAAACTGACCCCCTATCTCGACCCTCCACCCGGGGGAAGGGTGGAGGTCGCGTCCAAGGTGCTGCCGGCCTCGATGGAGCTCCTCAGGGAATCCGGGTACCGCCTCGACCCCCAGCTGACACTCGCGATCAAGGCCATGATGCAGGCCGAGGCCATCACGAACGCACTCGTTCCCGAGTGGACGGGTACCGAGTTCATGGAAAAATCGGTCGACGCGGTGAAGGAGCTTCTCCCCGACGTCGTCACGCCAGATGCGGTGAAGTCGGTCGCGATGAAGCAGGGGAGCTACGTGCTCAGGGAGGCGGCCCAGCAGATGCCGTCACTCCAGGAGGGCATCCTCAAATGGATGGCGAACCTCAAACGAGGAGGCCTCAAGGTCGAGCTCGACACCAGCGGCTTGAACGTCCAGGTCGAACGGCTGCGAGGCATCGCCACGTTGGTCACCGTCGGCATCATCCTCGTCGGCCTCGTCATCGGCTCGGCGATCGCTGCGAGTGTCGGGTCAGCGACCGACAGCCCACTCGCCCGGTTGCAGGACTTCGCCCTCATCGTGTTCGCAGGGTCGAGTGTGGCCGCCTCCGTGATGGTCATCTACCTGGGGCTTCGGCTTGCCAGGCGAGAGAAGCGCTCCGGGAAGAGAAAGCCGCTCGACCGCATCTGAAGCTGCCCTTCGCGACCAAGAAGGGACATCCAACCCGTGGTACGACACGGACTGTTGGACGGGAGTCCACGCCATGGCTGACACCATCGTTGAGATGATCGAGCGACGAGGATGATCGAGCGACAGGATGATCGAGGCCTTCAACGAGGGGATCGACACGAGCGGTTCCTGAATCGTCGTTCTTAAACGACACCTCCTGCACGTAAAGAGGGTGTCGGGCCAATCGGCCCGACACCCCTTTACGTTCAGCGGGTTCGCTCAATTCAGACGAGTGATCCGGTCTTGTGGTCCAGGGGTCAATCCAGGGTTGTCACCGAAGTAGGTGATCAGGGCGTCGAGGTCGACCTCGCCGCCCAACCTGTTCGTGCCCTGGATCAGGATCGTGAAGTTGTCGCCTCCATCTGCAAGGAAGCTGTTCACGGTGACCCTGTACTCGGTGCCCGGTTCAACGGCCACCCCGTCGATCTCGATCGTGGTCGGATCGACCTTGCTGCCATCGGCCGCGTTGGCATCCCATGTGTACGAGAACCCCTCAGACACCTCGAGGATCCTCGGAGATGTCTGACCGAGCCATTGCTGCTCGAGCAGCGTGTCGATCTGGGCCCCCGTCAGCGTCATCGTCACCAGGCTGTTGCCGAACGGCTGGGTCGTGAACGCCTCTCCGTATGTGACGTTGCCATCGCCCTCGGTACCGGACTGGGCATACGTGATGTCGGCCCTGATGCCGCCCGGGTTCATGAATGCCACCACGGCGTTGCCCGTGGTAGGACCCGCCGTCGCCGCGAGCTGTGCATCCGCGATGCGGTCACCGAGTGGCGACTCACCTGCGTCGTTCTTCGTCCGTAGCAAGTCGGCCGTGATCGTGCCGACGAGCTGATTCGACAACGGTGCTGACAGCATCAGGTATCGATCGATGAGGCTCGTCACATCTGGCGCAGGTGTGACGCCCTCCTGTGCGTTCGGTACATTGTCGATGGACTGGACGTTCATGTCACCCGTGTATCGATCGAGGGTGACATCGATGTCTGTGTACATCCGCCCCTGGTAGTAGGCCATCGTGACGGCCTTGCCACCCACATCCATGCAGGCGAACCGCTCGTTGTTGTGGCCGCCGATCACGAGGTCCACGGCGTCATCGAGGCCGAGCACGATGTCGTTCAACGGTCCCGAAAGGGTTCCGCATCCGTCACCGTCTCCACCGCCTTCGCTGGCGACGCCGCCCTCGTGCATCAGCACGACGATGGCTTCGATGCCCTGTGCCTGGAGCATTGGGACGATCTTGTTCACCGTCTCGACCTCGTCCTTGAAGACGAGGCCCTCGACACCTGCCTGCGTCACGATCGTCGGCGTCCCCTCGAGGGTCATCCCGATGAAGGCGACCTTGACTCCCTCGTATTCCTTGACGGTGTACGCGGGGAAGACCGTCTCTCCGGTCGCCTTCACCACGACATTCGCAGCAAGGAAGTCGAAGTCGGCTCCGGCGAAACCATCGCCGTCCAGATCTCCGTCCGGATGGGACCCACCGTTCTGCATGCGGAGCAGCTCGAGGGATCCCTCGTCGAACTCATGGTTCCCGACACCGTTGATGTCCAGACCGATGAGGTTCATCGCCTCGATCGTCGGTTCGTCGTGGAACAGGGCTGAGACCAGAGGCGACGCGCCGATCAAGTCACCAGCGGAGACCACGATCGAGTTATTCACGCCTGCCTCGGCCGCGCGGATGTTCGCCGCGAGGTAGTCCGCGCGGCCGACGCCGCCAAAGGCGCTGTTCGTTGTAGCGATGTGACCGTGGAAGTCGTTGATCGCCAGGATCTGGAGCTGGATTGGCGGCAGCGGAGCCCTGCGGCCCGCGACCGGAATCCAGCCAGCCTCTCCGAAGAAGAACGATTCGGTGGCGACTCCTGTGCTGTTCGCGTTGCGCAGGTAGAACTTGGCATCAGGGGAGCGGAACACGCCCGGCGTGTCCGTCGTCGGGTTGCCGTCCCAGTCGCCAGGCACGAACGCGTCGCCGGGCTCTCCATACACGAAGGTCGTGTCGGCGGGTCCAGCCGTGTTGCTGTTCCTCTGCAGAACCTCGCTCGTCGATGGCCGGTACACACCGATGGTGTCCGTGCCGTCGCCGTCCCAGTCGCCCGCGATCGGTGTGTCACCGGGGTTTCCGAAGCTGAAGTCCGTCTCCGCGGCTCCGAGGCCTCCGCCATCTTCGCCGAGTTCGTTGATGATGTAGAACGTCTGGGTTCCCGGCCGGAAGAGGGACACGGAATCGAAGCCGTCCCCGTCGAAGTCACCTGCGATCGGAACGTCTCCCGGATTGCCAAAGAAGAATGTGACGTCAGCTGTTCCCTGCGTGTTCGAATTGCGCAGGTACACGAAGCCGTCGCTCACTCGGTACAGGCCAGGCGTGTCGATGCCGTCACCGTCCCAGTCGCCCATGAAGGGGGTGTCCGACGGATTGCCGAAGTAGAACGAGTTCGTGCTGCCGTCCGACTCGATGAGGTGCCAGCGGCCCTGGTCGGGATCAAAGAGCCCAACATCGTCGTTCTTCGGTTGAGCGCCCAACGCAGGGCTTGCTGCCATCGCTAGTGCCACGCATGCGGCGAACACCAGCAAGACTCTGACATGTTTCATACGACCTCCTCGAATCCGCGCAACCCGAGCGACTGCGCGTCCAGCGGTTGCCGTTCGGTGTCGTCCGATGATCGCTCCCACGTGTCACTCCTTTCGACAGGGAGCAGACACGGACGCATCGAAGGCGCACCTCCAACCGTACACGCGCCACGTCGGCCTGCGTCGGGAACCGTCCTTCTTGTTGCACCAGGTCGTGAACGCCCGGTATCGGCATGTGACACAATGGGACTGCCACCGACTTCGATGGCATGGAGGCGATCATGGGTAGCAAGGACAAGCGCGGAGACAAGACCAAGAAGGCGCCTGCCAAGGGCCTGAAGGAGAAGCGGCTGGACAAGAAGGCCAAGCGATCCGGCCACACGCCAGGCTCGAACCAGTCCGTGGACAAGACGTTCGGACACTGAACCCGCGAACGGTTGCGGCCGCGGGTCATGGGTCGCTGGCCCGCGATCCGAACATGGGCTCCCCTGAGGCCGGATGCGTTCGATGTCAGTGGCGTACCCCTGCACCCCGGTTACATTGACCCGCTGGAGAGGCAAGGGATGATGTGACCGAACTCGACCCATATCACAGGACGGTCCGCGATCTGTCCGAGCGGATCGTCGAGGCCCAGAGGCCGATCCGTGTCCTCGCCGCAATCAATTGGCACGACGGCATCAAGGAGGCATTCTTCGCCTCAGGCTTCAAGGAGCAGCCGCGGATCGACCACGGCTACTACGAGTCGATTCCGCTCATGTTCGATCCCGAGGCGACACGGGAGGAGTTCCGTGTCATCAAGTCGGACATCGTCGCCGAACTCGGCCCCGTTTCTGCTGCCGGGGAGATGATGCGCTTCATGTGCGACCAGTTCCGGCTGACACTCGACATGCTCCAGGCGCGTGGGACGGACCAGTTCTCATCGATCAGCAACGTCCTCTATGGCACGCCGAACGACGTCTTCCACGCTGGCGGCCCAACCGTGTCGGATGTCGCTGCGCAGATGCGCTCGGTGTTGTCGGGACTCCAGGTCCAGACGGCGGGGGAGCGCGATGTGCGGTCCATCACCGGCCCGGAAGCCGTCGAGATCCTCCAGCAGATGGTCGATGCATCCATGGGACCGGGAATGGTCGAGGTCCGCCCAGACGACCAGATCGTCGCAGACGCAGCGGCAGGGAGCGACTACATCAAGATCCGACAGGACAAGATGTTCTCCGCGAGGGACCTCGCGGTCCTCGAGGCCCATGAGGCTTGGGTCCACGTCGGGACGACCCAGAACGGCCTCGCCCAGCCGACCTGCACATTCCTCGGGAAGGCCGCACCGCGAACCACGGTCACGCAGGAGGGACTGGCCGTCCTCACGGAAATGCTCAATATGCGCAGCCACCCCCGCCGCATCACGAAGCTGATGCACCGCATCGAGGCGATCGAGGCAGCATCGAGTGGCGCATCCTTCACCGAGGTATTCGAGATGATGCGTACGGACGGTCTCTCTGAGAACGAGGCGTGGACCGCCACCAGCAGGACGTTCAGGGGGAGCCTCCCCGAGGGCGGACCTTTCACGAAGGACCTGGGGTACGCGAAGGGCCTCGTCCTCACACTCCTCTATGTGAGGTTGGCCATCGAGCTCGGCAAGACCGAGCGCATCCCGCTCCTGTTCTGCGGAAAGATCGATCTCCTCGACATGGGAGCTCTTCGTGACCTCTACGACGAGGGGCTCGTCGAAGCGCCTCGCTTCATACCGCCGCCCTTCGATGACATCCCTGCACTCGCCTCCTCTCTCAGCCTCGGCGGATTCAACGCCCTCCTCGACTGGGATCGGTTGGAGTCGGATTACGCACGCTTGATGTGACGTTCCGGTGGGAGATCCCGTCGCGGGTGCAGGGTGAAGCGCCACCCCTACGCTTGCGCCGATGGGGTCCCGATCCGATGAGTCCAACCTGGGCGCCGTCGACTACTCGCGTAAGTGGTTCGTGCTCACTGCCATCGCGATGGCGATCCTCCTCGGGACGATCGACGGCTCAATCGTCAACGTCGCGCTTCCGACGCTCGCCGAGGAGTTCGAGACGTCGTTCGGGGTCGTCCAATGGGTCTCCCTCGGATATCTGCTCACCCAGGCGACCCTGACGCTCGGATTCGGCAGGCTCGGGGACATGATCGGCAAGAAGCCGATCTTCACTGCAGGATTCTCGGTGTTCACGGCATTCTCCGTGGTCGCAGGCCTCGCCCCTACTGTCGAGCTCCTCATCATCGCGAGGATCTTCCAGGCTGTGGGGGCTGCGATGATCTTCGCCCTCGGCTTCGCCATCACCACCGAGGCCTTCCCTCCGAACGAACGCGGAAAGGCACTCGGCATCAACGGGGCGATGGTTTCGCTCGGGATCATCGCAGGTCCCGTGCTCGGAGGCCTCCTCATCGACATCGCTTCCTGGCGGCTCATCTTCCTCGTCAACCTCCCGATCGGCATCATCGGCACGCTGACGGCGATCCGCTTCGTGCCGAACACCCGGCCTCGGGCATCCCAGCGTTTCGACTGGGCGGGTGCGGTCGCGTTCTTCGTTGCGTTCCTGAGTCTCCTGGCCGGCTTGACCCATTCCCAGGAAGCAGGACTCGGCGATCCGATCGTCATCGGCGGGTTGGCCGTGTCAGTCGCGGCATTCATCGCGTTCATCGGCATCGAGAGGACGACGAGCCAGCCGATGGTCGATCTGTCGCTGTTCTCGAACCGCGATCTCTCCTCTGGCTTGTTCGTCGGGTTCCTGCAATTCGTGGCGATCGCGGGGCTCTTCCTCATCCTGCCGTTCTACCTCGACAGCGTCCTCGGGTTCTCGACGCGACAGATCGGGCTCCTCCTCGCATCGATCCCGATCAGCCTCGGGATCCTGGCACCGGTCTCGGGGTCGCTATCGGACCGTCTCGGCACTCGCGTCGTCACAACGGCCGGGCTCGTCGTGACGGCGACAGGATTCACGCTCGCCGCCTGGGTGTTCGACACGGACACAACGGCACTCCAGTTCGTCGCAACGGGGCTCGTCATCGGTGCCGGTTTCGGCCTGTTCCAGTCTCCGAACAACAGTGCGATCCTCGGAGCCGTTCCACCAGAGCGCCTCGGCATCACGAGCGGCATGCTGACCATCAACCGCATCACGGGGCAGATCGTCGGGATCGCAGTGCTCGGGACGCTCTGGGCAGCGCGCACGACCGCGCATGCAGGAGGGGGAACGGCCGAGTCGGCGGGACCTTCCGCACAGGCCGCCGGGCTTCGCGACACCCTGATCGTGAGCGTCGTCCTTACGCTGCTGGCGATTGCGGTCGCCGCCACGGCGTGGCGCCGCGAGCGTCGAGGACGCGTCGAGCCGATGCTCGAACCGTCCACGCCCCGGTGAGGACACCTGCTCTCGGCATACTCGATCACGACTACCGTGGGTTCCATGAACCATCCGATGACAACGATGCTCCATGGCACCGTCGAAATGCCCATGCACGGCCTCGGCGTCTTCAAGGTCGAGGACGGCGACACCGTCATCAATGCCGTCCTCTGGGCGCTCGAGGCCGGGTATCGCCTGATCGACACCGCGGCCATCTATCGGAACGAGCGTGGCGTGGGTGAGGCGATCCGGCGTTCGGGCATTCCACGAACCGAGGTGTTCGTCACCACCAAGCTCTGGAACACGGCCCAGGGTTACGAGTCGGCCCTCGATGCACTCGACGCGAGCCTCCAGACGCTCGGTTTCGACTACATCGATCTGTACCTCATCCATTGGCCCAAGCCACAGCTCACCGCTGCATCCTGGAGAGCGCTCGAGAGGCTCCAGTCAGAGGGGTTCACCCGAGCCATCGGTGTCTCCAACTTCGAGCCCCACCACCTCGATGAACTGATGGCCGCGGCGACCGTCCCACCCTCGGTGAACCAGGTGGAGCTCCACCCCCACCTCCAGCAGCACGACATTCGAAACGCGTGCGAGAGGATCGGGATCACTCCCCAGGCATGGAGCCCGCTCAAACAGGGTCAGGTGATCACCGATCCCGTGATCGCCCAGATCGCACGATCGAAGGGAAGGACGCCCGCACAGGTCGTGCTCAGATGGCAGCTCCAGGAGGGCATCGCCACGATCCCCAAGTCCATCACGAGGGATCGCATCATCGAGAACGGCGAGGTCTTCGACTTCACCCTCAGCGTCGACGACATGGCGCAGATTCGCTCGCTCGATCGCGATGAACGGGTAGGTCCCCACCCCGATCACATCACGTTCTGACCACCGGTTCCACCAACCGCGACCGCAGCGACCGTGTGGATGCCGATGCGCTCGGCGTCGTTACCATCAACAGCCGACGACGAGGACGACGGATGACCTGGACACCTGACAGCTGGCGGACACGGCATGCGAGCCAGCAGCCGACCTACCCGGATCCGGACGCGCTCGCCGACGTCGAGAAGCAGATCGCGTCGTCCCCGCCCCTCGTGTTCGCTGGCGAGGCGCGACGGCTCAGGGCCCAGTTGCGGGAGGTTGCCAAGGGCGACGCATTCCTGCTCCAGGGTGGCGATTGTGCCGAGGCGTTCGCCGAGTTCCACGTCGACACGATCAGGGACTCCTTCAAGGTGATGCTCCAGATGGCGGTCGTATTGACCTACGGGGCTGCCCTGCCGGTGGTCAAGGTCGGACGCATGGCTGGCCAGTTCGCGAAGCCACGCTCGGAGGACTTCGAAGTCCAGGACGGCGTAGCCCTCCCGAGCTACCGTGGTGACATCGTCAACGGCATCGCATTCGACGCTGAAGCCCGGATGCCGGACCCCGAACGCCAGCTCAAGGCCTACTACCAATCAGCCCTCACGCTGAACATCCTGAGGGCCTTCTCGTCCGGGGGTATGGCCGACCTCGAGAAGGTCCATCGCTGGAACCTCGAATTCATCAAGGACACTCCACAGAGCGAGCGGTACGAGGCCCTCGCGAGCGACATCGATCAGACGCTCGCATTCATGCGGGCGATCGGACTCACTGCTGAGACTGCCCCCCAACTCGCCGAAACGGACATCTACACGAGCCACGAGGCGCTGCTTCCTGGGTATGAGGAGGCCCTGATCAGGGTCGATTCACTGAGCGGGGATTACTACGCGACGTCCGCACACATGTTGTGGATCGGAGACCGTACGAGGCAGGTGGACGGTGCGCACGTCGAACTCCTGCGCGGGGTGGGGAATCCGATCGGCCTCAAATGCGGACCCTCGCTGACGACGAGCGACCTCGTGAGGCTCGTTTCGATCCTCGATCCCGAGAACGATCCTGGTCGGCTGACACTGATCACCCGTCACGGCGCGGATCAGGTGGAGCGGTACCTCCCCCCGCTCATCGAGGCCGTCCAGAAGGAGGGATTCGAGGTCGTGTGGTCGTGCGACCCGATGCATGCCAACACCATCATCTCGTCCAACGGGTACAAGACGCGTCCGTTTGAGAAGGTGGCCCGAGAGGTCGAATCATTCTTCGAGGTCCATCGCGGCTACGGAACCCACGCGGGGGGTGTGCACTTCGAAATGACGGGGAAGAACGTCACCGAGTGCACCGGCGGATCGGCCCGGATCGACGAGGAGAACCTCTCCGATCGATACCACACCCATTGCGATCCGCGGCTGAACGCAAGCCAGGCCCTCGAGCTCGCCTTCATCATCGGCGACCAACTCAAGAAGGCTCGCCCCCCGGCGACCTGATCGATCGTGCCAAACGTCGACGTCGGGATCGAACTCGGTGGCACGAAGATCGTCATCGGATCCAGTGTCGGGGGCAAGGACCTCACCGAACGCATCCGTATCGATACGACGACGCCGAACGAGGCGTTCCTGACGATCGCGGAGGCACTCGACGCCATCGATGCGTCGCATGGGATCCGTGCAGTCGGGATCGGGACCTTCGGACCGGTCGACCTGCGTCGGAACTCGCCGACGTTCGGTTCCATCATGGCCACGCCGAAACCGTACTGGTCGTGGGCTGCGGTGGCCGAGCGGATCATCGGCGAGAGGGATGTCCCGTTCGCCATCGACACCGATGTGAACGCCGCTCTGCGGGGAGAGGTCGTCTGGGGTGCCGCAACCGCCGAAACAGCTTCGTACCTGACCGTCGGTACCGGCATCGGCGGTGCCGTGTGGGTGGCAGGTGATGTGGTCCGTGGTGCCAACCATCCAGAGATCGGGCACATGCTGGTGCAACGTCGCGAGGACGACGACTTTCCCGGGTCGTGCCCCTTCCACGGTGCCTGCCTCGAAGGTCTCGCGTCCGGTACGGCGCTCGCCGCTCGGTACGGGCGCCCACCTGAGACCATGTCTGTCGCCGAGAAGGAGCATGCATCCGACCTCTCGGCACACTATCTCGCCGTCGGCATCGTCGGTATCACGGCGGTGGTGCCTGTGGAGACCGTTGTGATCGGTGGGGGAGTCAGCCATCTGCCGGGCTTCCACGAACGTGTGGCCGTGTCGCTCGAGCGTCTCGCCGGAGGCTATCCGAGCGTTCCGTACGGAGAGCGAACGCCGCTGATCGTTCCGCCAGGGCTCGGTGACGATGCCGGCGTCATCGGTGCGATCGAGCTCGCTAGGCGCGCAAGGTCAGGATCGGGAGCGATAGCAGGATGATCGACCCGGAGATGAGGAGCACCACCCCGAAGCCGAGCACAAATACCCGATTTCGGATCCGAACGAGCTTCGAGCTCACCCCGGCGAAGAACAGGACGGATGCGAACAACACCATGGTGAACACGTAGTTGTCGCCATTCTGGTTCGCCTCCCTGGCGAGCGCGGCTGCCTCGTCTGCGGCCACGGCGAGCCGGTCAGCCTCGATGCGATCCTGGAGGACGTACACCGGATCCCCGTTCGCGTCTGTCATCACGAACGGTGAGGTTGGTGCGTTCGGATCGTTGACGGGATCGGTTGCGATCCAGGCGTCGACCGCCGGCTTGAACTCATCCCTGAATCGGTTGTAGATGAAGCCGGACGCCGTTCCCGCCGTTGGCTCGTACGAACCGTCAGAGTCGAGGGTGACGATGCCTTCCCGCACCTCTCCGATGACGGCCGTCGACCAGTCGACGAACATGGCGACATCGATCTGGGTGAGCTGACCCGCCTGCGTGTCCGCCCGCGTTGACTCCGTTCGGGAGGCCGCGGCCACGGAGAAGTTGATCGATTGCTTGCCGCTCCACTTCGTGGATTGGAAGGCCGACCAGGCGGTCAGGACGGTAGCGATGGCGAGAATGATCGTAGCTACGAGTTCGAGACGGTCAGACGCCCCGAACATGAGTGGCGGGCGGTCATCATCTGTGGGAGCGGAGCTGTTCGTCATGGCGGAAGCATGCTACTTCGACCGGTCTGCGTTGTGTGCGAGATGTCCACCGAGGTGGCGGTTGAGCACCGACCACACGGAAGCATGGGCGAGTTCGTGGCGCATCGAGCGAAGTGTCTCGAGGAACGTGGGGATCGCCGCGCCCACGGACATCGGGTTCGGCCTGGCGTGATCGAGGACCTCCTCGTCTGGCCGCAGGATGAGGATCTCCGTGTTGGGCCACGTGTCCCTGATCCTTGTCAGCTCGGCAGCAAGGGCGGACCGACCGACACGATCGAACATGTCTTCGTAGAAGCGCCCTCCCTGCCGTGGCACGGTCGCTGCGAGGGGAGCCAGGACGAGAACGAGGTCGAGAGGCTCGTCGCGTGCCAACACCAGATCAGCAGAGGTCCCTGATGCAAGGCCACCGTCTGCGTACCAACGGTCTCCGATCCGTACCGGCTCGTACACGAAAGGCACCGCACTCGACGCCGCAACGGCTTGGGCGAGCCTCGCTTCCGGTGCGGCCTCCGTGCCGAAGGGAACACGTACCCGTCGCTCCACGTCGTACGCGACGATCGCCGTTGGCTTGTCGGGCCATCCGTGCGCGAGTTCACCGGCGGCGAGTTCCACCCACTGTTCGATCCCGTCCGTTCGATACATCCCGGGGCTCGCGAGAGCGACATGCAGGCTGGGCCGACGGATCGCCGGAAGGAGGCCCCTCCGGACCCACCGAACCGCCCCACGCGGTGCGCCCCTCCGGTAGAGGTACCCGTTCATCCAATCGTGGATCTCGGCGCGTGTCTCGCCGGTACCTGCAAACGTATCGAGGTGAATCGCGTCGGCCCTCACCATGGCGGCGACGAACGCTCCAGAGGATGTTCCGACGACGACCTCTGCCTGGTTCGGGTTCCATCCGGTTGCCATCTCGATCGCCAGGAGGGTGCCGAAATGGAACGCCGCGCCTGTGACGCCTCCACCACCGAGGACAAGACCAACCGTGCTCACCATCTGCGAGCATACCGCCTCGATCACCGAGGTCGGGGTATGCGTGGTGTGAGCGAGGCAGCCGGGTCTACCTGCGCCCCATCCCGGTCCCTTGGCACTGACCACCGTCCCTCCACCTTCGCGCACTAGGTTGTGCCGATGGATCCAGGCGATGCGATCGTCGGTCTCCTCGACGACGTCGAACGCCGGACGGGGAGAGAGCCCCTCAGCGAGGCGAAGCGGCGACGCCTGAGCGATGCACCGAGGGAGGTCGTCCTCATCACCGACGATGAGGGTCTCGCCGCGATCGCCGTGTGCGCCCCGCACGTCCAGGGCGACGGATCGATCCATTGGGAGATGGAGACGGTCGTACGCTCCGATATGGCCTTCGCAGAGTTCGAGTCCATGGTCGTCATGCAGGGCCGTTCTTCCGTACCGAAGGGGACATCGGCGTCGATCTGGTCGTCGAGATCCTCCCTGACTACGGCGCTCACCGATCTCGGGCTGCGGCGGGTACGAAGGCTGCTCCACCTCGTGGTGGCGCTCCCCGTCACGTTGCCGTATCGGTCGAGTGCCATCCGTTCGTTCGGGGCAGGGGACATCGATGCCATCATCGACATCCACCGTGCGGCGTTCCGTGGCCACAGAGAGGTCGCTTCGCTCGATCGTGCAGGTTTCGACGAGATCGCACGAGCCCCCTGGTTCGATGAGGCAGGGATCATCGTCGCGACGCACGACGGCACCGTCACGGGGTTCTGTTGGACCAAGGTCCATGCGAACGGCGACGGGGAGATCTACCGGATCGCCGTTGATCCACACCGCCACGGCGAGGGAATCGGCAGAACCCTGCTCGTCGCAGGCCTGGATCTGCTCTCCGGACGAGCCGACGTCACGAGGGGGACGCTGTGGGTCGACGACGCGAACACGGCGGCAGTCGAGCTCTACGAATCGATCGGGATGGTGCGGGACTCGGAGAACCTCGAGTTCGAACTCATCGCCGGTCCGTGACCAGGCTCGACAGGATCGACGTCCCGATCATCAACCGAAGCGTTGGCCACACGACGGGCAGTGGTCGTCCTTCTCGTTCGTCTGCGCCCGACACCATGGGCACGGGAGGTCGCTCCCGTCACCTTTCATCGTGAACTTCGCCATGGCAGGCGAATGGGTCGACGCCTGACTCGTCCCTCCGATCGCAACGAGGGCGATCGTCACGAGGAACGCTGCGAGTGCCATCTCCAACATGCTGATTCCTCCATCGGATACGGCAATGTAGGTGGAGAGCGCGAAAACGCGTGGTATTTCCCTAGGACACCGCTCCGAGGACCGCCCTGTCGAACTCGGCGACCAGGTTGTCCGGCACGTCTCCCGGTCGGGCGGAGAGATTCCGCTCCGCATACCGCACGAGCGTCTGCGCTGCGTGGTAGACGATCCATCGGTCGAGCTGGGTGCCGTCGAGGTCCCTGCCGTAGCCTGCGACGACCGCTTCGGCCGCTGCGGGCCCAGCGTGCATTGCGGCAGACCAGATGATCTTGGTGAGATCCCACTCCGGCGGCGCGAGCGTGGCCCACCCCCAGTCGATCAGGGTCAGGTTCCCGCCATCGTCCACGATGAAGTTGCGGACAACCGGATCCGTGTGTGCGACGACAGGAGTGCCGGCATACGGAGGGTTGACCGCCAGGGCCGCCTCGATGTGTTCCTGGCGGACGCCGACCCTCGCTCGGTAGCGTTCGAGGCGCTTGAGGGCTGATCCGAAATCGACCGCGATCCACTCCCCGTCGATTCCCCGAGCGAGGTTCGAGAACGGGCTGGCGTCCGCACCGTGGATCTCGGCGAGGATTGCCCCTGCCGCCCGCGCGAGACCGGGGTTCTCAGGGAGGGACTGGAGGTTCCAGCGACCGGCATCCTCGAACGTGATCCAATGGGTCTCGTCGTGGACGCCCCTGTCGATGATCCGCGGGAGGTGCCTGAGATTCCCGAGGGCGTGGAGTGCGTGCCCCTCACGGCGCTGCCTGGCGTCGGAACCGTAGACCTTGAGGATGAAGCTGCGACCCTTCCTCCAGATCCGGAAGACACGGTTGGGACCAACGAGAGCCGTTGGTGCGGTGAGTTCCTGGAAGGTGCCGCCGACTGCGAGCATGCGAGCGATCGTCTGCGGTTCCACCACGCCTCCGGGCAGGGGTCGGCAGCATTGTCGCAGTTCCCCAACGGCATGACGACTCATCGGCGGTACTCTTCGCCGGCGACGATCAGAAGGTAGACGCATCGTGTCCATCCGCATCAGCCTCCCCGACGGTTCCGACCGCCACTATGACGCAGGAGTGACAGGACTCGACGTGGCCAGTGACATCGGTCCGCGCCTTGCCGACGCAGCCGTTGCGGTGACCGTCGACGGCGTGATGGTGGATCTCCTGAAACCCATCGAGAGCGACGGCGCGGTGTCGATCGTGACGGAGAACACCGAGGCCGGACGCCATGTCATCCGCCACTCGGCCGCCCATGTCATGGCCCAGGCAGTTTTGGACATCTTCCCTGGCGCCAAGTTCGCCATCGGACCGCCCATCGAGGATGGCTTCTACTACGACTTTGCCGTCGACAAGCCGTTCACACCGGAGGATCTCGAACGGATCGAGGCGAGGATGAGCGAGATCGTCGAGCTCGACCAGTCGTTCGAACGGGCTGAGATCCCGATCGACGATGCGCGTCGCACCTTTGCCGATCAACCGTTCAAGCTCGAGATCATCGCAGGCGTCGATGGGGGAGAAGGGGTCGACCGCGAAACGGTGAGCACCTATCGAAACGACGCCTTCGTCGACCTGTGTCGCGGTCCGCACCTGCCATCGACAGGTCGCTTGAGGGCGTTCAAGCTGATGCGGAGCGCTGGCGCGTATTGGCGCGGCGACGAGTCGAGGGAACAGCTCCAGAGGATCTACGGCACCGCGTGGGAGTCTGCCAAGGCGCTCGATGCGTATCTCCATCGGCTCGAGGAGGCTGCACGAAGGGACCACCGAAAGCTCGGGGCCGAGCTCGACCTGTTCTCGTTCCCCTCGGAGATCGGTAGCGGGTTGGCGGTGTGGCACCCCAATGGCGGCATCCTCCGACGAACGATCGAGGACTACTCGCGTCGGACCCACGCATCCCACGGGTACGACTACGTCGTGACGCCCCACGTCGCGAAATCCGACCTGTGGACGACCTCCGGACATGTCGACTTCTATCGGGAGACCATGTATCCCGAGATGGAACTCGATGCAGGAGAGGGGCGACCAGGACAGGGCTACTTCGTCAAGCCCATGAACTGCCCCGGCCACATCCTGATATATCGTGCCCACAGCCGCTCCTATCGCGAGCTCCCGATGCGCCTGTTCGAGCTTGGAACCGTGTATCGATACGAACGTTCCGGTGTCCTCCACGGACTCATGCGCGCAAGGGGCTTCACCCAGGACGACAGCCACATCTTCACAACAGAGGAGGACCTCGCAGGCGAGCTCCAGGGCCTGCTCGACTTCGTCCTCATGGTCCTGAGGGACTTCGGTTTCGACGAATTCGAGGCCGACCTGTCGACCCGTCCCGACAAGTTCGTCGGCCAACCCGAGCTCTGGGATGCCGCAGAGGCGTACCTTGCAGCCGCCCTCGAGACCTCAGGCCTGACCTATCAGATGGCGCCGGGCGAGGGCGCCTTCTACGGCCCGAAGATCGACATCCACATCAAGGATGCCATCGGACGCCGCTGGCAGTTGTCGACGATCCAGGTCGACTTCGCGCAACCGGAGAACTTCGGGTTGGAGTACACGACGAGCGAGAACACACGCAAGCGGCCCGTCATGATCCATCGCGCCCTCCTCGGATCGGTCGAGCGATTCGTGGGGATCCTCGTTGAGCACTACGCGGGCGCATTCCCGCCGTGGCTCTCACCCGTCCAGGCCACGGTCATCCCGGTCGCGGACCGTCACGGCGCGTACGCCACAGAGGTGGCGAGTGCCCTCGAAGCTGCCGACATCCGCGTGGAGGTCGACACCGCGGACGAGACGGTCGGCGAGAAGCTGCGCACCGCGATCACTCGCAAGCACCCCGTCGTCCTCGTCGTCGGCGACAAGGACGTCGAGGCACGAACGGTTGGTGTGCGGCTGCGAGGGGAGGATCAGGAGCGGCGGGCGGTTTCGCTCGAGCAGGTCGTCGCCGAGATCACCGACCTCGCCCGACCGCCCCGCTGACGCACGTAGAACTCCGAGACTCGCCTAGCCTTGCCCTGTCGGGGGATCCCGTCACCATGCTGCTCCTTGGAGGATCTCGTGAAGACCATCGTGAACGCGTTCGCCGCTGTCGTGCGCAAGGCACCGTGGGCCGTCATTGCCGTGACCGTCGTACTCAGCATGGTGCTGGGCGCGTTCGGGGGCCAGTTCGCCCCCGCTGAGGACCAGAACGAGTCGTTCGCCCCCGATGCCCCCGAGCTGACTGCGTCGGCTGAAATCAGCCAACGATTCGGTGCGGTGAGCAGGATGCAGGTCGTCACCTCCAGCACGACGGGTGACGTGATCACCCTGGACGGGCTGATCGCGGCCATTGCCCTCGACGAGAGCCTCCGCTCGAGCGATGCCGCCGATCTCCTGGTGGACCTGCCGAACAACCCTGCGATCCTGTCGTACATGAGCCCCGTCCAGTTCGCACTCGCTGCAGGAGCGCCGATGCCCGAATCGGACGAGGAGGTCAAGGCGCTGTACGTTGCGGGGCTCGAAGCCACCCCTGCGGAGTTCCGCCAATTCCTGGTGGGTCTTGTCTCGGACGACGCAGACCTCGTTGCAGGGACCGCGGAACTCGGCCTCTCCTCGATTTCGTACGCATCGAGCGACGACTTCGACGTCCTTGCCGATCGAGCCCTCACGGTCGCGACGGCGGTCGACGGGGCAGAGAGGCCCGCGTCGATCACCGAGGAGGCGTTCTCCGTCGAGCTGATCTTCGCTTCGGGTGACGACTTCCAGACGGAGGTTGCGCGTCTGCTGCTGTCGGCGGCCCTCATCATCCTCCTCGTCCTCGGCATCATCTTCCTCGTGAGGCCGTCCGACGTCAGGGACCGGACGCTCTTCTTCGCAGGGGTCGGCTTGATGATCGTCGGTTCAGCGGTGGCGATCGTGCCAGGCCTTGCGCAGGTGTTCCCGGATGCACTCCCGGCCGGCTGGGGAGATGTGGAACTGCTCACGATCGTGCTCGTGGCGCTCATCCTCTACGCAGCGGCCTTCCTTCTGTGGACCTTCGGGAGCCCGCGCAAGCTCAGGCGCACGACGGCGGACACGCTGCTCACGTTCCTGACGATCGGTCTGGCGATCCAGTGGGTCAACGGATACGGCTTCCTCCGTTTCGAGGACCAATCCCAATTGGTCCAGATCCTCCCGATCCTGCTCATCGGCCTCGGTGTCGACTACGCGATCCACATGAACACTCGGTATCGCCAGGAACTCCACGAGGGGAGGTCGGTCGACGCGTCGATCTCCGTTGCCATACGGACGGTCGGTATCGCCCTCGTGCTCGCGACGCTGACGACATCGGTCGGGTTCCTCACCAACGTCGTCAACGAGATCCCCGCGCTTGCGGAGTTCGGCGAGCTCGCCGCCTTCGGTATTGGTGTGTCCTTCCTCCTCATGCTGACGTTCGTGCCGGCCGTCCGAGAGCTCCTCGATCGTCGGGCGGAGCGCAACGACCGTCTCGATACGGAAGGCCTGGAGGGGGGCGAAGCGCGAGCGCTTCCCCGTGCCATCGGTCGAGCGGCCATCCTCCCTCGCTCGTTCGCCGTCCCGACCCTCGTCGTGGCCCTCGTCCTCACCGGAGTCGGGGCCTTCGGCATGACCAACCTCACCACGCAGTTCTCGTTCCTCGACTTCGTGCCGACCACGTCGCCCCTGCGCGACACCGCCGTCGTCGTCGACGAGCGGTTTGACTTCCCAGAGACGACGTCCGTCCTCGTCACCGGCGATGTCGCGGTCGGATCCGCCTGGAACGCGATGCTGGAGTCCTCGACGGCCGCTGCGGGGGTCGAAGATGTGCGCACGATCGAGACGCCAACAGGGGAGCTGTTCGCGACGGGCGTGACGTTCACCAATGTGATCTTCCAGTACCTCAGTCCGACCTCGGAGCTGTACGACGAGGAGATGTTCGCCGCGGCTATCGCCGTCGGATTCGACGCGACCCGCACCGTCCCCGCCGGCGCCGATCTCACACCCCTCTACGACGTCGCCTTCGCCAACCATCCGGAGGTCATGGCCGGTGTCCTTTCGAAGCAGAACGGCACGTACGACGCTGCACTGTTCAACTTCGAAACCGTCGGTGGCGAGACGGGCGCCGGGGACCTGGCTGAGGGCTTGAACGAGGCGTTCCAGCCGACCATCGACGCAGGCCTCTCAGCGGTCACGACATCCAACTTCATCATCAACGATCTCGTCGTGAACGTCCTGCGGGACTCGCAGGTCTCCTCCCTGCTCCTGACGCTGGCCGCAGCCCTCCTGCTCCTGGTCGTGAACTTCTGGTTCGAATCGCGCCGACCGATGCTCGGCCTGATCACCACGCTCCCTGTCGCCATGGTGATCGTGTGGACCTTCGGGTTGATGGCGCTCTTCGGAATCCCGTTCGGGCCCGTGACGGCGACCATCTCAGCACTCGGCATCGGTATCGGAATCCCGTACATGATCCACGTAACCCATCGGTACCTCGAGGAACGCATCGAGCGCACCGACGAGAACGACGCGATCGAGCACACGCTCACCCATACCGGAGGGGCACTCGCCGGTTCGGCCGTCACGACGATCGCAGGCTTCGGCATCCTGGTCATCTCGACGGCGATCCCGTTCAGGCAGTTCGGCTTCGTCCTCGGCTACACCATCCTGCTCGCCCTCCTTGCGGCGGTCGTCGTGTTGCCGAGCATGCTCGTCCTCTGGGACCGTTGGCATCGCAACCGCGGAGACTCACCGATCGATGTGGACGCGTTCGAGCGGGCCGTCGGTGAGGCTGTCTGAGGGATGGCCGACGAAGGCATCGTGGATGGTGGAGAAGGATCTCCCCCCGTCGCGTACCGTTCCATCGACACCCGCACCCGTAGACGAGCCGCATACACCTACCTCGCGTCTGCCACCATCGTCGGTCTCCTCACCCTGGCGAGTGGAATCCCAGCCCTGTGGCTCACGGCCGTGGCGCCACTCGTCGCGCTCGCCGCGTACCAGTTCGCGGGCGCCTGGCGGATGCCTATCGGTGATATGGACGCCATCAGGATTGCTTCCGGTACCGCGTCGTTCCCGGTCGGGCATGGATCGGCAACGCTCGGATACCGTGGACTCCTCGCGAGGCCCGTGTGGCAGGTCCTGGTGTTTTCCGGGTCACCGAGCCCAGACCATCAGGCGCTCGTCACGGTCGACGCGATGACCGGGGACGTCACCGGATCGTACGAGGAAGCCGTCGACCTCCCCTGACGGGGAGCTCCCTTCCCTCGAATCAGCGCTCGGCGAGGGGCGGAAGATCCCGTTCGACCTCTCCGACGTACAGCTGACGAGGTCTCATGATTCGCGTCTCGGGATCCGTGTTCATCTCCATCCAGTGTGCGATCCAGCCGGGAAGGCGCCCGATCGCGAAGAGCACGGTGAACATCCGGAGCGGGAAGCCCAACGCCCTGAAGATGATCCCCGAGTAGAAGTCGACGTTCGGGAACAGCTTCCTCTCTGCGAAGTAGTCGTCGGCGAGCGCCGCATCCTCGAGCGCCCTCGCGATCTCGAGGAGGGGATCGTCCTGGCCCATGAGGACGAGCACGTCGGCCGCGAACTCCCGAAGGACCCTGGCCCGAGGGTCGTAGTTCGTGTATACGCGATGCCCGAATCCCATGAGACGGAAGTCGTCATCACGGTCCTTCGCCCTGGCGATCGTCGACTCGATCGTCGCATCGGGGTCGTCGTGGATAGCCTGGAGCATCTCGATGACAGCCTGGTTCGCTCCGCCGTGGAGCGGCCCCCAGAGGGCTCCCATCCCGGCTGCCACGCTCGTGAACATGTTCGCACGGGATGAGCCGACACCCCGGACGGTCGACGTCGAACAGTTCATCTCGTGATCGGCGTGGAGGATCAGGAGGACGTTGAGGGCCTTCACCACCGAAGGGTCGAGCTTGAACTCCTCGATCGGGGTCGTGAACATCATCCTGAGGAAGTTCTCGACGTAGTTGTACTGGACCTCCGGATACACGTACGGCTCGCCAATGGACTTCTTGTACGCCCAGGCGGCGACCGTCGGGAGCTTTGCGATGAGGGTTCGCGCACCGGCGTCGACCTCCGAGGCGCGTACCGGCCTGCGGTAGACGTCGTAAAAGGTCGAAATTGCATTCGTGGCGGACGACAGGACCGCCATCGGATGTGCCCGCCTCGGGAATGCGTCGAAGAACGAACGCATCTCCTCGTTCAAGAGCGCGTGGTGGGTGATGTCATACTCCCACTGTTCCAACTCCGCCGCGTTGGGGAGGTTCCCGTAGATGAGGAGGTACGCGACCTCGAGGAACGTGCACGAACGTGCGAGGTCCTCGATCCGGTACCCGCGGTACAGGAGAACACCCTCGGAACCGTTGACATAGGTGATCGTCGATCGGGCAGCAGCCGTATTCCCGAAGCCGGGATCGAACGTGACGTGTCCGGTCTCCCTCCGGAGCTTGAGGATGTCGATCCCAGGGAGCCCGAGGGTGGATTCGTGGACGTCGAGCTCGACTGGATTGGATCCGAGGTCCAGTTTCGCTGTCTGTTCACTCATCAGTGCTGGCCCTTTCCTCAGTGTCGACACGGTCCGCCGATAGGCGCTCCGTCGGATGTCAGGGATACTAGTCGGAGGTGGAGGCGCCCAAGCCTGTGCTACCTTTCCGCCGGTGAGGAGCAAGCTGTGATCGATCTGAAGGGGCGCAAGAAGGCCGCTCCGATCCTCGAACCCATCGCGGCGGGACTCGCCAGGGTCGGTGTGACCCCTGCCGTGGTGACGATCATCGGCCTCATTGTCACCGTCGTCGGTGCGGTGCTGATCGCGGGGGGATACCTGTTCCCAGGCGCGCTCACCGCAGCGATCGGCGTCGCCCTCGACGCCCTCGACGGTCCACTCGCCCGCAAGCTCGGCACGGCATCGGAACGAGGCGCATTCCTCGACACGATGTCGGACCGGTTCGGTGAGATCGCCGTGTGGGTGGGTCTGTCGGTCTATCTCAGGGAAGAGCCGCGGCTGCTCGTGCTGTGCATCATCGCCATGGCATTCTCGCTCCTCGTACCCTACGTGCGTGCCAAGGCTGAGATGGCGGGCCTCGAGGGCAAGGGCGGGTGGATGGGAAGGGCCGAGCGCATGATCCTCATCCTCATCGGAACGATGGTCGCCGGCCTCGGTGCACCGATTCTGGAGCCGTTGCTGTGGGTGTTCGTGGTCCTGACGGGATTCACCGTGACGCAACGAATCCGGAGGACGTGGCAGCAGCTCGCGCCGTGAAGGACCTCCTCGAGTACATCGCCTTCCGGATCGCGGCAGGGATCTTCGGCCTGTTCCCCGAACCCTGGGCACGCCGCATCGGCGAACGCGGGGGAGAGTTCTTCGCACGGCGCAGGAAGGGCCGGTATCCCCTGGCGCGATCGCACATGAGGCGAGTCCTCGGACCCGATGCGACGATCGACGAGGTCGACGACGCGGTCCACGGCATGTATCGATCCTACGGGCGGTACTGGGCGGACACCTTCTGGTTCAGGCCCCGACGACGATCGAGGATCAGCGCGACCGTTGAGCGCATCCACTTCGAACCCATATTCGAATCCATGAGGAACGGAAACGGCAGGATCTTTGCGCTTCCTCACATCGGGAACTGGGAGGTGGCGGGTCTCGTCGCAGAGGAAATCGGGTCCCCCGTGGTCGCTGTCGCCGAGCACCTGTCGAATCAGCGGATCACCGACTGGTTCATCGACGTGCGGAACCGCTTCGGCATCGAGATCATCCTGACGTCCGATCCACGGCGCACGCGCAAACTCATTTCTGTCCTCAAGGCGGGCAAGGCAATTGCGCTCGTGGCCGATCGAGACGTGACGGGTCGAGGCATCGAGGTCGACTTCTTCGGGGAACGAACGACGATGCCAGCAGGAGCAGTGTCTCTCGCCGACCTCACGGGAGCAGACCTCATACCGGTCGGTGTGTACTTCAAGGCGGGTCGTGGCTATCGCATCGTGGTCCACGACGCTGTGCATCTCCCTACCGCAGAGACCCGTGAGGAACGGATCGCCCTCGGTGTCCAGGAGTTCGCAACGGTGCTCGAGGACATCATCAGGGAGGCGCCATCTCAGTGGCACCTCTTCCAACCCAACTGGCCATCTGACGAGCGATTGACCAACGACGCGGTTTCGACATGAAGGTCGCGCTCGTGTGCCCGTACGACCTCGGTAGGCCCGGTGGTGTCCAGGATCAGGTCGCGATGCTCGCCCGTTGGCTCGCGAACCAGGGCCACGATCCCGTCGTTGTCGGTCCGGGAACCACGGGACCCGAAACGTCGGTGCTCGTCGGTCGCACGGTGACGATCCCCGCCAACCGCAGCGCGGCCCCGATCTCCGTTGATCCACGCGTCGTCGCCAGGGTCAGGAACGCTGTCGACGGTGCGGATGTCGTGCACGTACACGAGCCATTCATGCCCGCTGTCTCCCTTGCGAGCACGCTCACCGGTGGCGCACCGATGGTCGGAACGTTCCACGCGGACGCGCCTTCGTGGGCTCGGCGTCTGCTGAAGTCCGGTCGCGGCGCCACACGTTCCATGGCTCGGCGCCTCGATGTGGTGACCGCCGTGTCGGAGGTCGCGCGCTCGTCGGTGTCGGCGCTGCCGAATGTGAGGATCATCCCGAACGGCCTCGACCTGACGAGGTTCGCCCCTTCGGTGAAGGAGGCCGGATCGGTCGTGTTCGTCGGGAGGGACGACAAGCGGAAGGGCCTCTCGGTGCTGCTCGGAGCGTGGCCAGCCGTTCGCGAACTGCACCCGAGCGCCCGATTGCGCATCATCGGCGCCTCGCGTGACACCGAGATCGAGGGGGTGGAGTTCCTCGGCCGCGTACCCGACGAGACGAAGGTCGCGATCCTCGCCTCGAGTGGTATCGCCGTCGCACCCAACACCGGAGGAGAATCCTTCGGAATCGTCATCGTCGAGGCGATGGCATCTGGCTGCGCCGTCGTTGCCTCGGCACTCCCTGCCTTCATCAGTGTGTTGGGAGCCACAGGCGAACTCGTCGCGGTCGGGGACGCCGATGGCCTCGCAGAACGCATCGTTGCCCTGCTCGACGACGAGCCACGGCGTTCATCGAGGGCCAGTGCAGCCAGGGACAGGGCACACCTCTACGACATTGAGTCCGTCGGGCGCTCGTACCTCGACGCGTACACGGATGCGATCGCGGTTCATCGATAGCCTGCGGCCGGCCGTCGATAGACTTGGAACCCACCGACGAAGGAACCCAGATGTCAGCTCCGGAACCCCAACACGGCACAGACACCGTCAAGCGAGGACTCGCCCAGATGCTCAAGGGCGGTGTCATCATGGATGTGGTGTCGGCTGAACAGGCGAAACTCGCCGAGGATGCGGGCGCGTGCGCGGTCATGGCGCTCGAACGGGTCCCTGCGGACATCCGTGCCCATGGCGGGGTCGCGCGGATGGCGGATCCGGCACGGGTCGAGGAGATCATCAACGCGGTGTCCATCCCTGTCATGGCCAAGTCCCGGATCGGGCACTTCGTCGAGGCGCGGGTCCTCGAGAGTCTCGGTGTCGACTACATCGACGAGTCCGAGGTCCTGTCTCCCGTCGATGAACACCACATCGACAAGCACTCGTTCACCGTGCCCTTCGTGTGCGGAGCGAAGGACCTCGGCGAAGCGCTTCGGCGTATCGGTGAAGGTGCCGCGATGATCCGAACGAAGGGAGAGCCAGGAACGGGCAACGTCATCGAGGCAGTGAAGCACATGCGCCTGATGAACACCCAGATGCGGTGGCTGTCGACGCTCGGACCAGACGAGATCATGAACGCCGCCAAGGAGCTGCGTGCGCCATACGACCTGGTCAAGGAGGTCGCTGCGAGCGGTGTGCTCCCGGTCGTGAACTTCGCTGCTGGCGGTATCGCGACCCCGTCGGATGCCGCACTGATGATGCAGCTCGGTTGTGATGGCGTATTCGTCGGTTCGGGGATCTTCAAGTCGGGGGACCCCGCCGTCAGGGCCGCTGCCATCGTCGAGGCGACGACCTTCCACAATGACCCTGAGAAGATCGCAAAGGTCTCGAGGAACCTCGGCGAGGCAATGGTCGGCATCAACATCGATACGCTTCCCGAGAGCGACCTGATGCAGCTGCGCGGCTCATGAGGGTCGGTGTCCTCGCCCTCCAGGGGGACTTCAGGGAACACATCTCGATGGTCGAGGGTCTCGGTGTCGAGGCGGTCGAGGTCCGAACACCCGAGGATCTCGCCGTTGTCGATGCCCTCGTGCTCCCAGGGGGTGAGTCGACCACGATCGGAAGGCTCGCCGAGCTCTATGGGCTCATCGTGCCCATTCGTGACAGGGCACGTGCGGGTACCCCGATGCTCGGAACCTGTGCTGGCATGATCCTGCTTGCGGCCACCACCGTCGAGCACGATCAACCCCAGCTCGGCGTGCTCGACGCGACCGTCCAACGGAATGCCTTCGGACGCCAGGTCGACTCGTTCGAGGCCGACCTCGACGTGGCAGGCTTCGATGAACCGATGCACGCCGTGTTCATCCGTGCACCATGGATCGAGAAGGTGGGATCGGATGTCGAGGTGCTCGCCACCGTCGTCGATCCCCACGGGGAGTCGCATCCCGTCCTCGTACGCCAGGGCCGCATCCTCGCATCGTCGTTCCATCCCGAGCTGACAGGGGACACCAGGCTCCACCAGATGCTCGTCGACCTCGTTCGGGATCAGGAGGGCTGATGGCAGGGCACTCGAAGTGGGCGAACATCAAGCATCGGAAGGGACGTCAGGATGCCAAACGGGGCCAGCTGTTCGCCAAGCTGATCAAGGCGATCGAGTCTGCAGCCAGGAACGGCGGCGGTGACGTCTCAGCCAATCCGACACTCGCAACCGCCGTGCAGAAGGCAAAGGACAACTCGGTCCCCAAGGACAACATCGACAGGGCGATCGCCCGCGGATCAGGTGACGTCGACGGTGTGGACTATGTCGAGACCTTCTACGAGGGCTACGCGCCGGGTGGTGTGGCACTGTACGTCCAGATCCTCACCGACAACCGCAATCGAGCGGCGAGCGACGTCAGGGCCGCATTCAACAAGAACGGAGGGAACCTCGGCGAGCCGGGATCCGTCGGCTACCTCTTCGAACACAAGGGCTACATCCTCGCTTCGGGAGACGAGGACGCCGTGATGATGGCTGCGCTCGAAGGCGGTGCCGACGACATCTCCGGCGGCGATGGCCAGTGGGAGGTCGTGTGTGGGCCGGCCGAGCTCGCCGAGGTGCGCTCCACCATGGAATCGGCGGGGATCACGGTCGTATCGGCCGACGTGACGTACCTTCCTTCGACGACGGTGCCGCTCGATGCCAGCACGGCGCCGAGGGTGCTTCGCCTCGTCGATGCACTCGAGGAGCTCGATGACGTCCAGGAGGTCTTTGCGAACTTCGACATCCCGGACGATGTGCTCGAAGGTATTTCGGACTGACCATCTCGTCCAGCGATGGTCCGTGAGGTGCTTTGCTATGTCGGTGCACCCATGTACGCTCCGAACATATGTTCGTTCTCGGAATCGACCCCGGCCTCACCCGCACCGGATACGGTGTCATCGAATGCGTCGGCCACACGGAGAGGGCCGTCGCTGCCGGGGTCATTCGCACCGACCACGCCAAGCCTGTCGCCGATCGGCTCCTCGAACTCCAGAGGGATATCGAGGGGGTCCTCGATGAGCATGAGATCGAGAGCGCCGCGATCGAGCAGGTGTTCGTGAATCGCAACCGCGGCACCGCGATCGCGGTCGCCCGTGCGTCCGGTGTGATCATGGCGTGCCTCGCAGCGCGTGGGATCGCCGTTGCCGAGTACAGCCCGTCGGAGATGAAGATGGCCATCACAGGCTCGGGGGCTGCGGACAAGGAGCAGATCTCTGCCGTCGTCGCCATGCGCCTGGGACTCGGTCCGGTCGCCGGTCCCGCTGACGTGGCAGACGCCCTTGGCATCGCCCTCTGCCACAGCCAGCACGCTGCGATCATCCGGATGCGGGCATGATCGGCCGTATCCGGGGCATCGTTGCCCACCGTGGCACGGACACCGTCGTGATCGACGTCCACGGAGTCGGATACCAGATCGCGGTCACACCGCGAACCCTCAGCGTCCTTCCCCCTGTTGGCGACGAAGCCGTCCTCCACACCCACCTCCACGTGAGGGAGGATCAACTGGCCCTGTTCGGGTTCGCATCCATGGCCGACAAGGACGTGTTCGGCATACTCCTCGGAGTCACGGGCGTCGGCCCCAAGGTCGCACTCGCAATCCTCGCGACCATGACCTACGACCAGCTGCAGGTCGCCGTGTCGTCCGACGACCTCGACGCGCTCACCGCCGTGCCAGGCATCGGCAGACGATCCGCACAGAAGCTCCTCCTGGAACTGAAGCCGAAGTTCGACCTCGCGGACTCCGCGATCGAAGCGTCCGGTCCGCTCTCGGAGGTACGAGAGGCCCTCTCAGGGCTCGGATACGCCCCAGAGGAGATCCGCGGTACGCTCGCGGACATGCCCAACGACCTACCCGTCGAGGAGATGCTCCGACGCTCATTGCGGGCGCTCGGCAGGGCGCGCAGCTGATCGCGCGAGGAAGGCCTCCTCGCTACGGCCCGTACGCCTGAGGACATCGACCTCGACATCGGCCTGCGTCCGAGGCGCCTCGACGAGTTCGTCGGCCAGGCTGACCTGAAGGAGCGCCTGTCGATCCTTATCGAGGCCGCATCACGTCGATCGGAGTCCGTGGACCATCTGCTCTTCTCCGGACCCCCCGGGCTCGGCAAGACGAGCCTCGCCGGAATCGTCGCGAGCGAGATGGGGGCGTCGTTCCGGTCGACGTCCGGTCCCGCACTCGATCGGCCAGGCGACCTCGCTGCCGTGATCACGAACCTCGAGGAAGGGGACGTGCTCTTCATCGACGAGATCCACCGCCTACCGCGCCAGGTCGAGGAGGTCCTGTATCCCGCCATGGAGGATGGACAGCTCGATATCGTCGTCGGCAAGGGACCCGCGGCCAGATCCATCAAGATCGACCTGCCATCGTTCACCCTCATCGGGGCCACGACGCGCGTCGGTCGGGTAGCCCCGCCCCTGCGCGATCGATTCGGCTATGTCGCGAGGCTCGACTACTACGACGCCCACGACCTCGCGTCCATCGTGGGTCGGTCAGCCATCATCCTCGATACAGCCGTCGATGATGGCGGCAGCCAAGCCATCGCACGTCGATCACGTGGGACACCCCGGATCGCGAACCGATTGCTCAGGCGCGTCCGGGACTACGCCGCCGTCCGGTCGGACGGCACGGTCGACGAAGCGACGGCAGATGCCGCACTCGAGGTGTTCGAGGTCGACCACTACGGCCTCGACAAGGTCGACAGGGCCATCCTCGAGGCGATCATCGTGAAGTTCGACGGCGGACCTGTCGGCCTCTCGACACTCGCGATAGCGGTCGGCGAGGATCCCGAAACGGTCGAGGACGCCTACGAGCCGTATCTCATCCTGGAAGGATTCATCCAGCGGACGCCGCGGGGCAGGATCGCGACGGGTCGTGGATACGCACACCTCGGGATCGACACGCCCGCAGACGACCAGGGCACCCTCCTCTAGATGTGACAACAGGCGACCTGGATGAAGACGTCGGACTTCGACTACGACCTGCCAGCAGATCGAATCGCCCAGGAGGCGATCGAACCCCGCGATGCCGCTCGTGTCCTCATCGCGTCGTCCCTCGATGAGATCGCGTTTCGGGACATCGAGTCGCTCTTCGAACCTGGCGACTGCCTGGTCGTGAACACGACACGGGTCCGGCATGCACGGCTCCGGGGAACACGAGTGGACACGGACGGTGCGGTCGAGGTCCTGCTGACGCGCCGTTTCGACGCAACGCGATGGGAGGCATTGTTGGCACCATCGCGGAGGCTGCGCAAGCACGCACGGGTACGCATCGGCGACCGGATCGCGACGCTCCTCACGGACCCGCTCAACGGTGTGGCGACGATCGCTATCGAGCCTTCCGCCGGCGTCGAGGATCTCGTCGACACCGTGGGCAGCGTCCCCCTCCCCCCGTACTTCCACGGGCACCTCCCAGATCCCGAGCGGTACCAGACGATCTTTGCGAGGGAGGTCGGGTCGGCTGCCGCCCCGACGGCGGCGTTGCACTTCACCGAAGGTGTCGTGGCGTCGCTGCTTCGGAAGGGGGTCGCGTTTGCCGAGGTGGAGCTTCGCATCGGGCTCGACACGTTCCGCCCCATGGTCGTGGACGACGTCGCCGACCACAGGATCCACACGGAGGAGATCGTCGTCGATGACGACGCTGTGCGGACCGTCAACGGGGCCAGGGACGCAGGTGGTCGGATCATCGCGGTGGGAACGACGGTTGCACGCACCCTCGAGTCCGTCGCCGACGAGCGAGGTCGCATCGGCACGTACACGGGCACGACCGACCTCTTCATCACCCCGGGGTACACGATGCGGATCGTCGACGGCCTCCTGACCAACTTCCACGCGCCACGGACCACCCTCCTCGTGATGATCAGCGCCCTGATGGGCGACCGATGGAGGCTGGCGTACGACCATGCAATCACACACGGTTTCCGATTCCTCTCGTTCGGCGACGCGATGTACATCGAGGTCTCCCGATGACAGACGCCGTGACGTGGACGAAGACGGCCGGTGTGAGCAGTGCGCGGTCCGGCGTCCTGGTGACACCTCATGGCGGCGTCCCGACCCCGAACTTCATGGCCGTCGGCACGCGCGCAACCGTACGAACCGTCGATTCGGAGGATCTGGAGCGCCTTGGCGCGGACATCGTCCTCGCCAACACGTATCACCTGATGCTGCGACCGGGTGCCGAAGTCGTCGCGGGCGTCGGCGGTGTCCACCGATTCATGGGATGGGACAAGCCGATCCTGACCGACTCGGGCGGCTATCAGGTCCTGAGCCTCGAACCGCAGATCACCGAGGACGGGCTCGTGTTCAGGTCGAGCTACGACGGCTCGCGCGTCGAGCTCACCCCCGAGGGTGCGGTCGAGGTGCAGGAGATGCTCGGCTCGGACATCGCCATGGTGCTCGATGTACCCGTGCGCCTTCCGTCCCCGGACGGGGAGGTCGAATCTGCGATGTACCGAACCCTTCGGTGGTCGGAGCGTGCCCTCGCGGCGAAGGGACGAGCCGATCGTGCACTCTTCGGGATCGTCCAGGGGGGCGCGAATCCCGCACTCCGCTCGACCTCGGCGCGAGAGACCGCGCAGCTCGGATTCCCCGGGTATGGCATAGGTGGGCTTGCGGTGGGCGAGAGTGCCACCGCCAGGGCGGGCGCGATCGAGGCCGTTGTCCCCGAGCTCCCCGACCGTGCCGTTCGGTACGTCATGGGCCTCGGTGACACCGAAGGCATCATCGACGCGGTGCGGCTGGGGGTCGATCTCTTCGACTGCGTGATCCCCACGCGCCTGGCACGTCACGGAAAGGCGCTCACGAGGCTCGGGGACGTGTCCGTGAAGCAGATGTCATGGGACGCCGACCACAGACCGATCGAGCAGGATTGCCCGTGTCCTGTCTGCACACGCTACTCGAGGGCATACCTGAGACACCTCCACAGGACCAAGGAACTCACAGGGCTCCGACTGCTGACCCTGCACAACCTGACGTACATGTATCGCCTCATGTCCGACATCCGCACGACGATCGCCGAAGGAACATTCGAGGCGTGGTCCGAGGAGCTCGTGGAGAGGCGCAGTCAAGGAGTTGGACGGCCCTCCGGCTAGCATCGCGTTCGGTCACAAGACACTGCGACATCGAACGGAGGCGTCCGCGTGCTCGCCGTTGCACCGCAACTCATCCTCGCCCAGGAAGCCGCCGACGGCGGCTCGGCGCTCGCGTTCTTGTTCCCCCTCGTGATCCTCGGCGGTCTGTTCTACGTGCTCCTGATCCTCCCTCAACGGCGTCGCGCCAAGAAGTTGGAACAGCTGCGTGCCGAGATCCAGGTCGGCGACGAGATCCGGACCATCGGCGGAATCCTCGGATCCGTCGTGTCGGAGGATGACGACACCTTCACCATCGACATCGGCGGTCAGACGATGCGAGTCGTCAAGCGCGCCGTCGCTGAGCGAATCGACCGAGACGGCTCGTGAATCGTCGCAAGGCGTGGACGACGCTCGTCATCACGGTGGTCCTTGCGTGGGGCTCGCTCGCGACGATGTTGGCCATCGGGTGGGCTCCCAAGCTCGGCCTCGACCTCCAGGGCGGCTTCGCCGTCACGCTCGTTGCTCCTGAAGGCACCGATGCGGCAACCCTCGAGACGGCTGCCGACATCATGCGGCTCCGTATCGAGAACCTCGGAGGCGTCCAGGAACCCGAGGTCGCTGTGGTCGGGGACCGAGCCATCGTCGTCCAGCTTCCTGGTGTCGACGATCGCGAGCGAGCGCTCCAGGCGGTCGGTACGACCGGCCAGTTGTCCTTCCGTCCGGTGATCGCCCAATACGCGGAATCCCCCGTACTGAGCGATCCCGAGTCGGTCATCCCCGACGGTGACGACACGGTGAACCCCATTCTCGAACCGCTCAACGCAACCGATGCGACGACCGGCCTCTCGACCCTCGACGACATCACCCTGCGCTCGCTGCTCGCCGAGCGCGAGACGAACTTCGTGTACGAGGTTGGTGGGGTCACCGTCGAGTTCCAGGACGGCACATCTGTCGAGTTCCCGACAGGCTCGGACATCGCTGGTGCCTCCGCCCAGTTCTCCTCCACGGGGGTAGGCGGCCAGTGGGTCGTCGTGCCGGAGTTCACGGGCGAGGGCGGCGAGAAGTTCCGGGCGGCGACCGCATACCTCTCGACGTATCCGCCGGGCGATCCGAGGCGCCAGATGGCGATCGTCGTCGACGGTGACGTCTTCTCCGCACCCACGATCGCATCCGACGTCCCGACGGGCGAGGGCTTGGACCCCGCAGGCGTCATCATCACCGTCGGGGGAGGGGAGAACGCGCAAGCGGAAGCGGAGTCGCTCGCCGCTCTCCTGCGGTACGGAGCCCTCCCCACGACATTCGAGCGCGAGCGCGTCGAGTCCGTGTCGGCATCCCTCGGCGAGGACTCCCTGAGGGCGGGCCTCATCGCGGGAATGATCGGGCTGCTTCTGGTTTCGTGCTACCTCGTGTTCTACTACCGCTCACTCGGCCTCCTCGCGATCGTCGGCCTCTCCGTCTTCGGTTCGTACCTGATCGGTGCGATCATCCTGCTCGGCGAGGTGAACGGGACCACGCTCACCCTTGCGGGGGTGACAGGTGTCGTGGTATCGATCGGCATCACATCGGACTCGTACATCGTCTACTTCGAGCGGATCAAGGAGGAGTACCGACACGGTCGAGGTCTGCGGGGAGCGATCGGCCATGCCTTCGAGTCCGCATTCTCGACGATCCTCAAGGGCGACACCGTCACCCTCCTCGCAGCTGTGCTCCTCTACGTCCTGGCGATCGGCCAGGTCAAGGGCTTCGCTCTCACGTTGGGGATCGCGACCGTCATCGATGTCATCGTCGCGTACTGCTACACGCGTCCGGCAACGTACCTCCTCGGACGGGGTCCGCTCGGCGACGCCGGTGCGCTGTCCATTCGAGGTGCCATGGGAAGCGGTGACATCGCCCACACCGACGACCTGGTGGAGGTCGGCCCGTGAGCGTCTTCACCAGGATGTACCGCGGGGAGACCGAGTTCGACTTCATCGCGGCCTCGCGCAAGACGCTGGTCGTTTCAGGTGCTCTCATCGTCGCGTCGTTGCTCCTGATCGTCCTTCGCCCGTTCAACCTGAGCATCGACTTCACCGGCGGGGTGATCGTGACGGTGGAGAACACGGCCGGTGCGACGGTCGAGGACGTTCGTGCCGACCTTCGAGAGGTCGGTTACGCGACTGCTCGCGTCCAGATCACGGGTGAGGGCTTCATCAACGTCCAGACCGAGGCACTCGACCCCGACTCCCAGGATGCCCTTGCCGCAGCTGTGGCAAGCGCCGCCGGAACGGACACCACCGAGGTCAACGTCTCGGCAGTCGGTCCCACCTTCGGCGCCGAGGTCACGAGGAGGGCGGTCGAGGCACTCGTGATATTCCTCGTCGCGGTGTCGGCGTTCATCGCGTGGCGATTCGAATGGAAGATGGCGCTCGCCGCCCTCGCCGCCCTGTTCCACGACCTTGCGATCGCTGCTGGTATCTACGCGCTCATCGGATTCGCCGTCACGCCTTCGACGATCATCGCCGTGCTGACGATCATGGGCTACTCCCTCTATGACACCGTGGTCGTCTTCGACAAGGTCACCGAGAACGTCCACGATGCACCGAACAAGGTGACGTACTCGGGAATCGTGAACCTCTCGATGAACGAGGTGCTGATGCGGTCGGTGAACACGTCCCTGACGTCGCTGCTGCCGGTCGGATCGCTTCTTCTGGTCGGATTCCTGGCCATCGGCGCCGAGACGCTGCAGGAGTTCGCGCTCGCCCTGTTCATCGGGATCGCCGTCGGAACATACTCCTCGATATTCGTCGCGGCTCCGCTGCTCGCACGGTGGAAGGAGGGCGAGCCCGAATGGGAGCGTCGACGACGCAGGGCCACGAGGACCGATGACCACGATCACGAAGACGAAGACGTGCCGGATCCGACGGCCAGGACGATCGCCGAAGCCTCCACAGCCGCCGCCAGGGCTCCCAAGCAACGTCGGAAGCGCCGGTAAGCTCCAGTGATGGAGACACGTTCGGCACTCGCCGACGTCAGCGACGACCGTCGCCGCTTCGTGGATCCCGCGGTACGGGGACGGAGCCCTGACGAGATGGTGGAAGACCTCGTCGCGCAGTTCACGTCTGTTCACCCCGACGGCGACGCTGACGCGCTCAGGCGGGCGTACTCGGTCGCACAGAGGCTCCACGACGGCCAGAAGCGAGCGACCGGCGACCCGTACATCGTCCATCCGATCGCCGTCGCAGAGATCCTCGCCGGATACGGCATGGATCAGGCGACCCTCGTGGCCGCCCTGCTCCACGACACGGTCGAGGACACCGAGTTCTCATTGGATGATGCGTCGGCGGACTTCGGGCCGGAGGTCGCGATGCTCATCGACGGCGTCACGAAGCTCGATCGGATCAAGTTCTCGTCTCGGGAGCTCGCCCAGGCCGCCACCATACGGAAGATGGCCGTCGCGATGGCCAAGGACATCAGGGTCCTCGTCATCAAGCTCGCCGACCGCACCCACAACCTCCGAACGATCGCACCCCTCCCCGAAGAAAAGCAACGGAGGGTCGCGTCAGAGACGCTCGAGGTCTACGCGCCGCTGGCGCATCGCCTGGGAATGCAGGAGATCAAGCACGAGATGGAGGAGACGTGCTTCGGCATCCTCTATCCGGGACCGAGGGCGGAGATCGAGGAGGCCGTTCTCAAACGGTCGCCGGAGAGGGCGAACGACATCGAGCGAGTGATCGAGGAGCTCTCGAAGGTGCTGGCAGACTCCGGAGTCCATGCCGAGGTCTCCGGTCGTCCGAAGCACCTCTACTCGATCTACCGCAAGATGATCACGTCAGGGCTCGCGTTCGAGGACATCCATGACCTGATCGGCATACGCGTCATCGTCGGCAGCGTTCGGGACTGCTACGGGGTCCTCGGTCTCGTCCACACGATGTGGCCGCCGATCCAGGGTCGTTTCAAGGACTACATCGCGATGCCGAAGTTCAATTTCTACCAGTCCCTCCACACGACGGTCGTCGGTCCCGATGGCAAGGCGCTAGAAGTCCAGATTCGGACCCAGGACATGCACGAGAGGGCCGAAACCGGGATCGCGGCGCACTGGCGGTACAAGGAGGACGGAGGGACCGGAGGCCACCTGCCAGGGCTCGACGAGATTCGAGACATGCAGGATGAGTCCGAGGACCCCGCTGAGTTCCTCGAGAACCTCAAGCTCGATCTCTACCAGGACGAGGTGTTCGCCCTCACCCCGAAGGGTGACGTCAAGACGCTCCCCAGGGGCGCCACGCCCGTCGACTTCGCCTACCGGATCCACACCGACGTCGGCCATCGGTGCGTCGGCGCGAAGGTCAACGGTCGCCTCGTGCCCCTGTCCACGAAGCTCGAATCCGGTGACATCGTCTCGATCATCACATCGAAGTCCCAAGATGCCCATCCGAGCAGGGATTGGCTCGACTTCGTGAAGTCCTCGAGGGCCAACTCGAAGATCAGGGCCTGGTTCTCGAGGGAACGACGCGAGGGCGCATTCGCCGAGGGCAAGGACGCAGTGGCAAAGGCGATGCGCCGCGATGGCTTGCCATTGAAGGGCATCGAGGAGGAACTCGAGAGCGTTGCGAGCGCATTCGGGTTCGATACGGTCGAGGCGCTCTACACGTCGGTCGGGGAGAACCGCACGAGCGCCCAAACCGTCGCCCAGCGGGTGGCACGCCAGCTCAGACCGCAGGACACGGCAGAGGCGGTGAAGGCCGAGCGCCTGCCCGTGCCACATCGCCGAAGATCGCGGGTCGCGGGGGATGTGATCGTCGAGGGGCTCGAGGACATGCTCGTGCGCATGGCGAAGTGCTGTGGTCCCGTCCCTGGAGATGACATCGTCGGCTTCGTCACGATCGGGCGCGGCGTGTCCGTCCACCGGTCCGACTGCGCGAACATCGGGTCGCTCACACAGCAGACGGAGCGAATGATCGATGTTGCATGGGCAGCCGAGCAGACAGGCACCTTCTACGTATGGATCCAGGTCGAAGCGCTCGACCGTGCGAAGCTCCTGCGCGACGTGACAGCAGTGCTGTCCGACTACGGGGCCAACATCCACGCCTCATCGTCGGTCACGGGCCGCGACCGGATCGCCCTCCTGAGGTACGAGATCGAGCTTTCGGACAGGGACGCCCTCGAAGGCCTCCTCAGCGGCGTGAGGGTCGTCGACGGTGTATACGACGCCTACCGCCTCGTGCTCTGAACCGTCCCATCCCTATCGTCCGGACATGCCGATCGTGCTCGACACCGCGCCACTGTGGTACTTCCAGACGAACACGTACGTGATCGCACCCGAGCGTGGCGGTCCCGCCGTCGTGGTGGACGCGCCTCCCGATGGCCGCGGCATCGGCGAGCTGCTCGCCAGACATGACCTCACACCTGTCGCTGTGCTCATCACCCACGGACACGTCGATCACGCAGGCGGTGTCGATCACATCGCCTCGCCAACGGTTCGTGCCTTCCTCCACCCCGCAGACGTCGACATGGCACGACATCCCGGAGACCAGCTCCGTACGCTCCTGGGAATGTCGCTCGCCGATCCGGCGGAGAGCGTCGTCTCGAGCGAGTTCGTCGATCTCGCACCCGGTGACGTCCTCGACGTCGCAGGACTCGCCGTGCACGTCCTGTTCACACCCGGCCACACACCGGGCCATTGCTGCTTCCTCCTGCCCGCCGAAGGCGTCCTGTTCTCCGGCGATCATCTCTTCGCTGGGTCCATTGGCCGAACGGACCTGCCAGGAGGCTCATATCCGCAGTTGATGGACTCGATGGCGAGCCAGATACTGCCCCTCCCGGAGGACACCGTCGTGCATCCCGGTCACGGGCCTTCCACTACCCTTGCAGCCGAGCGCCGCCACAACCCCTTCCTCCAGGAGCTCCTGTGACCACATTCCGCGCCCCGAAGGGAATCGACGACGTCCTACCACCCGATTCGCAGTGGTGGCGCGACGCACACCGGGAATTCGACGACCTGTGTGAGCTCTTCGGATACCCGCTCACCCTGACGCCCATGTTCGAGGAGACGGACGTCTTCGCCCGTGGTGTCGGTGGCGACACCGAGGTCGTCGAGAAGCAGATGTACACGTTCACGGACAAGGGCGGCCGATCGATGACGCTCCGACCCGAAGCGACCGCCTCGGTCGTGCGGGCACAGATCGAGGCAGGAGGGGTCACGACGCGTTTCAAGGGCGCCTACTGGGGTCCCATGTTCCGATACGAGCGACCGCAGAAGGGTCGCAACCGCCAGTTCTACCAAGGCGGAATCGAGTACCTCGGGTCGACCTCACCGGAGGCGGATGTCGAGGTCATCGAGTTCGGTTGGCGGTACCTCGAACGCCTCGGAATCGAGCAGGTGGAGCTCCGGCTCAACTCGATCGGGGATGCCGCTGACAGGGCGAACTACCGCGGTGTGATCCAGGAGTTCCTCGAGGCGAGGAGGGAGCGGCTTTCCGAGGATGCCCAACGCCGGATCGCGACCAATCCGATGCGAGTTCTCGACTCGAAGGCAGACACGGATGTCGTTGCCGACGCTCCCGTTCCCCTGGACCACATCGGTTCCGACGCCGCGGACCACTTCGCAGCCGTCGTCTCAGGACTCGACGACATCGGCATCCCGCACACCATCGACTCGAGGCTGGTCAGGGGACTCGATTACTACAACCGAACCGTGTGGGAGTACGTGCCGAGGTCGTACGACGCCGCACAGAGCAGCGTCGGGGGCGGAGGGCGATACGACGGCCTCTTCGAAGTCCTCGGCGGCAAGCCCACACCCGGCGTCGGGCTCGCAATGGGTATCGACAGGATTCGACTCGCCTCACCACGCACCGCACCGACGGACCTCCTCGACCTGTTCGTAGTCTCAGCCACCGACGAGTACCGATCGACGGCGCGAGCGCTGACGTCCGAGCTACGGCGTGCGGGATTCCGCGTCGACATGACGGACCGCCACAGGACCCTCAAGGCGCAGTTCAGGGAAGCGGACAGGGCACTGGCATCCGTCGTCGTCGTCGTCGGGTCGGAGTGGATCGATGGCAAGGTCACCGCGAAACGCCTCGCGAGCGGCGAACAGGAATTGATCGATGTGAAGGAGATCCAACGATGGCTACGGGCCTGATGAAGACCATCGGAGCCGGCGAGCTCCGAGCCACCGACTCCGGGACGTCGGTCGTGCTCGCGGGATGGGTCGCACGCCGCCGCGACCATGGCGGGGTCATCTTCCTCGATCTGCGCGACGCGTCAGGGATCGTCCAGGTGGTCGTGAACCCGGAGGATCATCCCGCTCCCGACGATGTCCTCCACGGTCTCCGCCTCGAGTACTGCGTCCAGGTCGAGGGTTCCGTCAGACCAAGGCCAGAAGGGACGACGAACCCCGACCTGCCGACAGGGTCGGTCGAGGTGGTGGCGTCCGCGATCACGGTGCTCAGCCCGTCGGCCGCGCTTCCGTTCCAGCTGGATGAGCGGTCAGACGTCGATGAGTCCAAACGACTCCAGTACCGGTACCTCGACATGCGGCGGCCGAGGATGGCGGACAACCTCAGGGCGCGGTCACGGACGATCCGTGCGATGCGAGACGTCATGGAGCGCGAAGGCTTCCTCGAGGTCGAGACCCCGACCCTCATCGCATCGACTCCGGAGGGGGCCCGCGACATGCTCGTGCCCTCGCGTCTGCGCAAAGGAACGTTCTATGCGCTGCCCCAGTCACCACAGCTGTTCAAACAGCTCCTCATGGTCGCGGGCGTCGAACGGTATTACCAGGTTGCCCGCTGCTACAGGGATGAGGACTTCCGGGCCGACAGGCAGGTCGAATTCACCCAGCTCGACTTCGAGGGTTCGTTCTGGGGCCAGGAGGACGTCCTCGGGACCCTCGAGAAGATCGCCCACCACGTCGTCAAGGAGATCCGCGGCGTCGAGATCGCGCTTCCCATCCCTCGTCTGACATACGGGGAGACGATGGATCGGTTCGGCACCGACAAACCGGATCTTCGTTTCGGGATGGAGCTCGTCGACCTCGGCACGGTGTTCGCTGCTACGGAGTTCAACGCGTTCGCAGCAGTCCTCGCCGATGGCGGAACGGTGCGCGCAATCAACGGTGGCAAACTCGGGCTCGCGCGGGTCGGGACTCGATGCGCTGGTTGCGAGGGCACTCGAGATCGGTGCGCGCGGCCTCGTATGGATGGTCGTCGAGGAGGATGGGACCCTGCGATCACCGATTACGAAGTTCCTCGGCCCGTCCGAGGTCGCTGGAATCGTCGCTGCGATGGCCGCGACACCAGGCGACACGCTCCTGGTCGTGGCGGACACCGTGAAGATGGCACGGCAGGTCCTCGGAGAGCTCAGACTCGACATCGGTCGACCCGAGGGCAACGAGGAACTCGTGTTCGCCTTCATCGTCGACTTCCCTGTCTTCGACGTTGGCGATGACGGCTCCCTCGCACCAGCCCATCACCCGTTCACCGCCCCGGCTTCCCTCGACGACCTGGTGAACCGTCCCGAGGCCGCCATATCCAAGGCGTACGACCTCGTCCTCAACGGTGCCGAACTCGGCTCGGGTTCCGTCAGGATCCACGACCCCGCGATGCAGGCGAAGGTATTCGAGGTGATGGGGATCTCGGATGAGGATGCGCAGGCTCGCTTCGGCTGGTTCCTCGAGGCGCTCCGGTACGGGACACCACCCCATGCCGGGTTCGCGATCGGCATCGATCGGATGGTCAGCATCCTGTGCGACGAGCCGAACATCCGTGAGGTCATGCCCTTCCCGAAGACCCAGACGGGGGCCGATCCGCTCACCGGTTCACCGGGACGTGTCGACGAGGCCCAGCTCGCCGAACTCGGAATCGATGTGAGGCCGGAGGTCCGCCGTGACTGGGAAGCGGCAGCCATGGAGTCCCGTCCGCCAGACGTGACCTGATGGCGGGGGACGACCTGTTCGCCGTGGCGCGCGAGGAGTCCAAACGCACGAGTGCGCCACTGCCCGCCAGGATGCGACCCAGGACACTCGACGAGGTCGTCGGCCAGCGCCACCTCCTCGCCGACGGTGCCGCCTTCCGATCCATGGTTCTGACAGGGAATGTCTCGTCGATGATCCTGTGGGGACCGCCGGGTACGGGAAAGACCACGCTCGCTGGTCTCGTCGCCCGTGCCGTCGAAGCATCCTTCGACCGGCTGTCTGCCACCTCGGCGGGTGTCAAGGACGTCAGAGAGGTGCTTGCACGGGCCGAGCAGCGGCTCGGTGAGGGCCGCGGACGAACGATCCTGTTCATCGATGAGATCCATCGCTTCAACAAGGCGCAGCAGGATGCGTTGCTCCCCGGTGTCGAGGACGGCACGGTCACGCTCATCGGAGCGACCACGGAGAACCCGTTCTTCGAGGTGAACTCACCCCTCATCTCGCGTTCGAGCATCTTCCGCACCGAGCCGCTCAGTGAGGACGACATCGCGACGCTGGTTCACAACGCCCTCGAGGACGCCATGCGGGGCCTTCCCGGTGTGGCGATGGATGAAGACGCTGTGTCCGCCCTGGCCTCGCGCGTTGGTGGGGACGCGAGACTGGCGCTCAACGCCCTCGACACGGCGGCGACGATCAGCGCAGGCAGGGGAGCGGGAACCATCACGGTCGAGATCGTCGAGGAGGCACTCCAGCGCAGGATCATCAGGTACGACCGCGGCGGCGATCGCCACTACGACGTCATATCCGCCTTCATCAAGTCCCTCCGTGGATCCGATCCGGACGCCGCCCTCTACTGGCTCCAGACGATGATCGAGGCGGGGGAGGACCCGAAGTTCATCGCAAGGAGGATGATCATCCTGGCGTCCGAGGACATCGGCCTTGCGGACAACGCTGCGCTCGCGATCGCGGTGGACGCCTTCAGGGCCCTCGAGGTGGTCGGGCTTCCCGAGGCGAACCACGCCTTGAGCCACGCCGCCATCGTCCTCGCTCTCGCTCCGAAGTCGAACTCGGTCACGGTCGCCATGGGAACGGCCATCGACCTCGTTCGCAACGGACAGGCGACCGAGGTTCCCCCCCACCTGAGATCGGGTGCGACGGCAGGGGATCGAGAGCTCGGGCACGGTGTCGGATACCGGTACCCCCACGACACGGAGAGCGGCACAGTAGCCCAGCAGTACATGCCAGATGGGCTGCAATCGGTGATCGTGTACAGGCCAAAGCGCATAGGGGATGAGGCCGGAATCGCTGATCGGTTGATGGAGCTGGATGCCATCACGGGAAAGACCGGACGTGCGGACACGTCACCGCCCGCCAAACCTCCGCGCGTGCCGTGACGCCAGTGGGGGCGACCGGGGGTCAGGTGGCGTCGATCACCGATCGTCGAGCTGCACGAATCGGTCGATCTCGACAACATCCAGTTTGATCCGCGCGCTGAAGAGCGAGTAGGCGAGCGACGCTGCGAGCTGGCTGAGTCCCTTGGCCCATGGAGGTACGTAGCGGGGTTCCACGAGCTCGCCAGATCCGAAGAGCTCCTCGAGCAGCACGGCGTCTCCGAGGGTCATGCGGCCGGCGAACAGGTGTGGAATCAACTCCTCCCTGCCGTCGCTGATCGCCTTGCGCAGGAATGTCTGGACGAGGATCAGGCCTTCCAGGTAGGCGCCGTCCTTCGTGAACGCGACGCCGCCCCTCACGTCGCCGCCCCTGAAGATCCGCTGTGCGGAGTGGTAGGCCTCGTCCTCGGACTGCCCCTCGGCGAGGAAGTGCTCGAATACCTCGATGAAGTCGGCACCCGACAGCGCCTTCGACACGGCCTGTGCACGAAGCGCGACCCTGCGGAGGCGGGGGAGATCGATGGATCCTGTCGCGAGTTCCGAGAACACGGCGAGCCCTTCCTGGGTGCGTGTCGTCCTTGGTGATCCGAGGCCGAGTGCACGCAGGGGCTGGCGTTGTCCGTTGAGCAACGTCAGGCTGTGTATCAGGGCCTCATGGTTGAGGAGCTGGTGGAAGTCAGCGTCGGAGAACAGCGCGCCAGCGCGCAACTTGACACGCCGGCTCCCTGCTGCCGCTTTCGCTGCCATCCCAGGGTCGATCACGACCGCCACGTCATCGTCGACGAAGAAGGCATCGAGGGCGACCTTGAGGCGGACACCGAACTCCTCGGCTGGGATCGTGGGCTCGGCCGAGCGGATCACGCCACCTCCCACGAGCTCCGACGTGACGTCCATGATGGGATCCGCCGCATCGAGCACCGAGAGGCCCTGGCGCTCGTACACCACGTCGGGGCGGCCATACAACGCGACAGAGTGCTCGGTGAACTCGGGAGTTCCGATCGATGCGAGCATGCGTGCCGCCGTGGCGTAGCTCCATGCCGTCTTCCACAGGAAATCCCCTACGGGGTGGCTCCTGTCGCATCCGCGCATGAGATCCTCGATCTCGGCGACCTGTGCGGATGTGTCCATCGGCGAGAGGTTCGGTTCGGGCAGGGACGGTGTGCCAGCCCTCCATCCCGTGAGGAAAACGTCCTTGCAGGATTCTGGCCAGGCAAGGTGCGAGAGCACCCTGAACGACCTACCGAGGTTGGTGATCCGTGCGTCGAGGTCGGAGAAGGGCGGGGAGGGTTCCATCCCATCAGTATCGCCGCCGCCGAGGGCTATGGCGCACGCTCCACTGACCGCGGGCCTGGAACGAGACCTGCCGTGCGTACGGCGAGATGTGGCCGTACCCTTGCGGGATGTTCGTTCGTGTCCGATGGTTCGTCTACGGATCGGTGGCGACGCTTGTTGCCGCCGTGATCGCCGTTCGACGGGCGAGGGCGATCCGTGAGCGGATCGACACTGATGGCGTGGTGCGCGTTGCCACCGTCATGACGGCTGACGGCATGGAGGCGATCGGGCGGAGGCTCCAACGGTCCTCGCTGAGGGTTGCACCTGACGGCTCCCGGACAAGCGCGGGGTAACCTCGCTCCTCGTGGACACGAACGACATTCGCCGCACCTATCTCGAGTTCTTCGAATCGAAGGACCACACGGTGATGCCGAGCGCATCGCTCATCCCCGTCGATCCTGCGCTCCTGCTCAACGTGGCGGGGATGGTGCCCTTCAAGTCGTACCTCCTCGGGGAGGAGACGGCCCCGGCACCGCGTGTGGCGACGTCACAGAAGTGCATCCGCACCGCAGACATCGAGATCCTCGGAACCACGGCGCGGCACCTGTCGTTCTTCGAGATGCTCGGAAACTTCTCCTTCGGCGACTACTTCAAGGAGAAGGCCATTCCGTACGCTTGGGAACTGACCACCGAGCACTTCCGCCTCGATCCCGAGCGCCTCTGGGTCACCGTGCATGAATCCGACGATGAGGCCGCAGAGATCTGGCTCGACGTCGTCGGTATCTCACCTGACCGGCTCCAGCGGCGCGACAGGGACAACTTCTGGCAGATGGGCGTGCCGGGACCGGCAGGGCCATCGTCTGAGATCTTCTTCGACAAGGGGCCGAGGTTCGGTCCCGAAGGCGGCCCCATCGTCGACGAGGAACGGTTCGTCGAGTTCTGGAACCTCGTATTCATGCAATACGTCCAGGACGAGCCGTACCACGTCGTCGGCGACCTCCCCATGAAGTCGATCGACACGGGCATGGGCCTCGAGCGGATGGCCGTCCTCCTCCAGGGAGTGGACTCCATCTTCGAGACCGACACGCTGCGGGCGGTGCTCGCCGTCGCCGAGAACCAGACGTCCACGTCGTATGGGACGAACGACCGGGCGGACATCTCGCTCAGGATCATGGCGGACCACGCGCGATCCGTGACGTTCCTGATCTCGGACGGCGTCGTACCGTCGAACGAGGGGCGCGGGTACATCCTGCGGCGACTGCTGCGTCGTGCCGTGCGCCATGCCCACATGCTCGGGGCGGAGGCGCCGGTGATGAGCGGGCTGATCGACGTCACGGTTGCCGAGATGGGGCAAGCCCATCCGGCGCTCCATGCACGACGTGACCGCATCGTCGAGATGGCGGAGCGCGAGGAGAGCCAGTTCGTCCGAACGCTCCGAACCGGCGAGCAGCTCCTCGATGCAGCGATGTCCGAACTGGCAGAGGGGGCGTCGATACCTGGGGAGACGGCGTTCAGGCTCCACGACACGTTCGGATTCCCGATCGAGCTCACGGTGGAGATCGCCTCGGAGCGGGGGCTCGCCGTGGACAGGGAGGGGTTCGACGAGGCGATGGAGCGGCAGCGCACGAGGGCTCGGAACGCATTCGAGGGTGGTAACCAGGGTGATGCGGCCGAGGCCTATCGCTCCATGCTCAGGGGCGTCGACCAGACGGAGTTCGTCGGGTACTCGAACCTCACCTCGACCGGGACGATCCTCTCGATCATTCGCGAGGGGGGCACCGTCGAACGAGCCGACGAGGGGAGCGAGGTGGAGGTGTTCCTCGACGTCACCCCGTTCTACGCCGAATCAGGTGGACAGGTGGGCGATGCCGGGGTCATCGAGACGGCAACCGGAACGATACGCGTCAACGACACCCAGTTCGCTGTCGCCCAAGTACGCGGCCACCGCGGCACGGTCGTCAAGGGTTCGATCCAGCGGGGTCAGGAGGTCCAAGCGAAGGTCTCGCCGCAGCGGCGCGAGACGGTCAGGAAGAACCACACAGGCACGCACATCCTCCATTGGGCGTTGCGTGACGCCCTGGGTGAACATGTGCACCAGGCAGGATCGTTGGTAGCACCCGACCGCCTTCGCTTCGACTTCTCGCACCACTCGGCCGTGGGGAGGGAAGACCTCCTGCACATCGAGCGAGTCGTGAACGAGCGGGTCATCGAGAACGCCACGGTGACGACGATCGAAACGACGAAGACCGAGGCCGAGGCGATGGGCGCACTGGCGTTCTTCGGGGACAAGTACGGAGAGCGCGTCCGTGTCGTGCAGACGGGCGACTACTCGACGGAATTCTGCGGCGGCACCCACGTTCACACGACGGGTCAGGTCGGTCCGCTGGTCCTCGTCAGTGAGGGTTCCGTCGGTTCGAACATCCGCAGGGTGGAGGCCCTCACCGGAAGTGCCGGCTATGGGCACCTCGCCCAACTGCGGGACCGACTCCACGAGGTCGGTGCCACGCTGCGGGCACAGCCGGGGCGTGAAGTCGACGCTGCCCTCTCGATAACGGAGAGACTGCGGCTCGCAGAGCAACGCCTGGAGGACTTCGCAGCCCGCGATCGCGCAGGCGCCGCGGAGTCGATCCTGTCGAACTCCGAGGTCATTGCCGGCTGCACGCTCGCGTCCGGACGCTTCGACGAGCTCGGTAGCGACGGCATCCGATCACTCGCCTTCCAGGTCCGCGACCGGATCGACTCCGGCATCGGAATCATCGGTTCCGTCACCGAAGGCAAGGCCTCACTGATCGTGTTCGCCACCGAGGATCTCGTCGAAAAGGGTGTATCAGCCGGTGACATCGCATCGGCCGCAGCGAACGCGCTCGGAGGCGGCGCTGGGCGAGACTCGAAGCTCGCCCAGGCCGGGGGGCCCAACGAGCATGCGATGGACGAGGCCATCGATCTGGCCCGCCAACGGGCATCGAGTGCCATCACCACCTCGCGATGACGCGGGTACTCGGGATCGACCCAGGCGACCGGCGGATCGGCATCGCAGTATCGGACCCGACCGGTACCATCGCCTCACCGTACGGCTTCATCGACGCCACCACGGGCGACCCGGTGTCGTCGATCGGCGCCATCGCCATCGAGATGGACTGTGACACGATCGTCGTTGGACTCCCGCTGCGGCTCGACGGCTCGGAGGGACCGTCGGCCCACCGCAGCCGAACCCTCGGTGCGGCCCTGTCGGAAGGTCTCCACATCGCCGTGGTGTACGCAGACGAGCGCTTCACCACCGTCACAGCCGAGGCAGCGCTGCTCGAGGGCAACGTACGCCGATCGGAACGGAAGACGAAACGGGACCAGGTAGCTGCAGCCGTGATGTTGCAGGGATTTCTCGACAGGCAGGCACACGATGACCGAGACGGAGACGCATCCTCCCCAACATGACGGGGGCCCTGGTCGTGCAGCGCATCTCGGCGCACTCGGCCTCGTCGTCATCGTCGGCGTGATCGTCGTCGTTGTGATCGCATGGGCAGCGGCAGGGCTCATCTCACCGGGAGGCGGCTGGGACGTCGAAGCGGGCAAACCCGTGGAGGTCGTCATCGAACAAGGAGCGACGGCACGCTCCATCTACGCGACCCTCGAGGACGCACAGGTCGCCCGCTCCGGTGAGGTGGCCTCGGCCGCGGAGCGGCTGGGGGTGGAGGACAGGCTCCAGGCAGGTTCCTACGCCCTCACGACGGACATGGACCCCGAGGACGTGGTCAGACAGCTCGTCGCGGGCCCGAACTCGGAAGGCGGCGACCGATTCACACTCGTCGAGGGTTGGACGGTCGACCGGATCATCGAGGAGCTCGCGGAGGCGACGGGCTACTCACAGGCAGAGTTCCAGCGCGTCCTTCGCGGAACCGACATTTCATCGCCGTACCTGCCCGAAGTCAACGGACCGATAGACGCCCTCAACCGATGGGAGGGACTGTTGTATCCGGCGACCTATCAACTCACCGACTCGTCAACACCCCAGACCATTCTCGGTGCTATGGCCGATGAGACCGCGAAACGCCTGTCGAGCCTCGACTGGTCACGGCTCGACACCCTCGGTGTGAGCAGGTACGAAGCGATCATCATCGCATCGCTGATCGAACGAGAGGCAGGGACGGACAGCGAGCGGCCAACGATCTCCTCCGTGATCCACAACAGGCTCGCGGAACCCATGCGGCTCCAGATCGACGCGACGGTCATCTATGCCCTCGGATACAACCCTGGCAGGGTGACAGCGGAACACCTCCGCACAGAGTCACCGTGGAACACGTACCTCATCGACGGCCTCCCACCGACGCCCATCGGATCCCCGTCGCTCGTTAGCGTCCGTGCCGCAGTCGATCCCGCCTCGACGGAGTATCTCTTCTACGTCCTTGGCGCGGAGGACGGTTCGCACCTGTTCGCCGAGACGTATGAGGGCCATCAGCTGAACATCGCAGACGCGCGTTCGCGGGGGATCCTCCCATGAGGTTCGCCGTGGTCGGTGACCCTGTCGATCACTCGCTCTCTCCTGACATCCACAATGCCGCATTCGCCGACCTCGGCATCGACGCACGATACGAGCGCCTTCCCACAGCACGCGGATCGTTCGCCGCTGTGGTGGAAGCGCTGCGCTCTGGGACCCTCGATGGCGTGAACGTGACGATGCCCCACAAGGGGTCTGCCTACGAGGCCGTCGACTCGCTGTCGGAGGCTGCTCGTGTGACCCGCGCCGTGAACACCATCGTCCGGCGCGAGGATCAGCTCTGGGGGCACAACACCGACGTCGACGGCGTACGTCATACGCGATCGCTCCTCGGCGCCATCGGTTCAACCTTCGTCGTGCTCGGTGCGGGAGGCGCCTCCAGGGCGGCGATCGTGGCGTGCGCCGACGGGGAGGTCACCGTCATGGCACGGCATGCCGAGCGTGCGACGGCAGCGCTCGAGGCATGTTCCGTGGACGGGCACGTCGTCGAATGGGGAACGCCGACGGAAGGTGCCATCCTCGTCAACGCGACGCCGCTCGGCATGCATGGAGAGATGCTTCCCACCGCGATGCTCGAGGCCGCCTCGGGACTGATCGACATGGTCTATGACTCCGAACCGACGCCGACCGTGTCGTGGGCCGTCCGCAACGGCCTGCCCGCAGCCGATGGGATCGACATGCTCATCGGCCAGGCGGTCGCCGCATTCGAAGTCTTCACAGGGAGGACCGCACCGATCGATGTGATGACGGCGGTGGCGCGCACCCGAACCATGCCCGATCGGTCTTCCTCGTAGGCTTCCCTGGTCGCGGCGAAACGGCACCTAAGCTCGCACCTCATGCCGTTCGCCGTCGCTGCCATGTCCGCCGCCGTCGGATTCCTCGCGGCTCGCATGATCGTGGCGGAGGCAGACGCCCACCGCCACGGCGCGCCGGATCGGTGGATCACGCCCGTGTGCGAATGCGGCGCAAACCTCGGCCCCACGCTCATGCGATGCACCACTCCGGACCACCATCGGCAGAGGAGCGCGAACGCAGCGATCGTCGCTTCAACGGTCGTCCTGCTCGCCTTCCTGCCCAGCGTGTTACCGAGCCTGTGGGTGCTGCCAGCCTTCGCCACCTTCGTCACAGCGGGAATCCTGCTGACCGTGACGGATCTCGACACGCGGCTGATCCCGAATCGGATCCTCGTTCGCTACGGTGGCGTCGGTGCCATCCTCCTGGTCATTGGCGGGCTGTTCGTGTCCGACCTCGGAGCACTCCTCGATGCCGTCGTCGGATCAGCGGCATACTTCGGAATCATGTTCGGCCTCGCGCTCCTGGCGCGAGGCGCCCTCGGGTACGGGGACGTGAAACTCGCGGCCCTCATCGGGCTGTTCGTCGGCTACCTCGGATGGCGACACGTCGTCACCGCCGCCCTCAGCGCATTCGTCGTGGCGGGCCTGGTCGCCCTCGTCCTCCTCGTCACCCGGCTGGCCGGGCGCAAGGACGCCATTGCGTTCGGACCGTTCATGGTCGTCGGTGGATTGATCGCCGTCTACCTCGGTGACACGATCATCGCGTGGTACCTGCGCTGATCCACTCCCGGACAGAGTCGAGCGTCAAGCCACGGATCGCCTAGCCTCCGGCATCATGCTGCGTTTCTTGACATCCGGTGAGTCCCACGGCCCTGCACTGGTTGCAACGGTCGAGGGCCTTCCGTCGGGACTCGTCGTCACCGCCGAAGGCATCGGTGCCGAGCTTGCGCGCCGCAGACTCGGGTACGGTCGCGGACCGCGGATGAAGCTCGAGCGCGATGAACTCGAGATCCTCGGAGGAGTGAGGTTCGGACGAACGCTCGGAGGGCCTGTCACGGTGCTGATCCGGAACACCGAGTGGCCACGCTGGAGTGAGCGGATGTCGCCCGAACCCATATCCGATGACCTCGCGGCGTCGATCAAGCGCGAAACCAGGCCTCGGCCCGGTCACGCCGATCTCGTCGGCATGCAGAAGTACGACACACACGATGCCCGCGACATCCTCGAACGGGCCTCTGCGCGCGAGACCGCCGCTCGGACGGTTGTCGGGTACCTCTCCAAACAGCTGCTCGACGTGATCGACGTGCGAGTCTTCTCCCACGTGGTTGCGATCGGGTCGGTCGCCGTGGGTGGCGGCAGACCCCTCCCGACGCCGGACGACGCCGACACCATCGACGAATCGCCCGTCCGTGCATACGAGAGGTCCGTTGAGGAGGCCATGATCGCCGAGATCGAGGCCGCGAAGGAGGCTCGCGACACACTCGGCGGCATCGTGGAAGTACTCGCATACGGCCTTCCCCCCGGCCTCGGGAGCCACGTCCACTGGGACCGAAAGCTCGACGGCCTCCTCGCGGGTGCGCTGATGTCCATCCAGGCGATCAAGGCGGTAGAGATCGGGGACGGCCTCAGCCAGGCTGCGGCGCGGGGATCGGACGCCCACGACGAGATCGTCCCCGGTGAGGCAGGCGGCGGCTACGGGAGGCGATCGAACCGTGCTGGGGGTCTCGAGGGCGGTATGACGACGGGTGGGGTGCTGCGGGTCAAGGCGGCCATGAAGCCGATCTCGACGATCATGGCTCCGCTCGACACGGTCGACGTCGACACGGGCCTTCCCGACAAGGCCTTCCGGGAGAGAAGTGACGTGTGCGCCGTCCCGGCGGCCGGCGTCGTGGCAGAGCAGATGGTCGCGTACGTGCTCGCGTCGGAGGTCCTCAGGAAGTTCGGCGGCGACACCGTCGGTGACATCGAACGGGCGCACGCCGGTTACCTCGACCGGCTCCGCTCGTTCTGAGGGGACGACCGATGGGTCATGTCTGGTTGATCGGGATGATGGGGAGCGGCAAGACGACGGTCGGAGCCATCCTCGCCGAGCGGATGGGGCGGCCGCTCATCGACACCGACGTCGCCGTGATGGAGGAGACCGGTCGGACCATCCCGGAGCTCTTCGACGATTCCGAGGAGCTCTTTCGGTCGGCCGAGGCACATGCGATCGTACTGGCGTCCGAATCAGACCCTGCCGTCATCGCAACCGGTGGAGGCGCCGTGCTCGATGAGGCGAACCTCGCCGTGATGAGGATGACGGGGACGGTCGTGCTCCTCGAGGCGACGAGCGAAGAGCTCGAGCGGAGGCTGAACGGTGTGAGCGACCAAGGCGACCGACCGCTGATCGTGACGTCCTCTGACATCGCCCGCATCCACTCGGCGCGCCACCTTCGATATCTCGAGGCCGGCGAGTACGTCGTGCAGACGACGGGCAGGGATCCCGCCGACGTCGCCGAGGAGGTCGCCGTATGCATCGGTATGTGATCGACGACGGCACCGGCGTCGCGAGCGAGATCGTCGTCGGCCGAGACCTGGAATCCGCCGTCGTCGACGGTGCCCTGGCCGCGGGGCATGGCGCGGTCGCCGTGATCTGTCAGCCTTCGACATTCACCCGTGCCGAGAGGATCGCAGGCCTCATCGCGGGTGCCGGCGTCCGGGCGACGGGATACACGCTTCCCGATGGCGAGGATGCAAAGCAGATGTCCGTCGTCGAGGATGTGTATCGGCATCTCAACCAACAGGGGTTCAGTCGCGACGATCTCGTTCTCGGCGTCGGTGGGGGCTCGCTCACAGACGTCGTCGGGTTCGTCGGAGGAACATACCTTCGAGGCGTCGCGGTCTCCTACGTGCCGACGACACTCCTCGCTGCGGTCGATGCGTCCATCGGCGGTAAGACGGGCGTCAACGTCGACGGCAAGAACCTCGCAGGGGTCTTCAAGCATCCCGATCGCGTCATCATCGACATCGACATCCTCGACGCGATCCCCGATCGGCTCAAGGTCGATGGTGCCGCGGAGGCACTGAAGACCGGCTTCATCTCCGACATGGCGATCGTGGAGGCGTATGAGCGTGACGGGATCGCAGTGGATCTCGAGGATGTCGTGAACCGGTCCGTCGCTGTGAAGGTCGCGATCGTGGGAGACGACTTCAGGGAGCATGGGCGTCGTGCCTTCCTCAACTACGGTCACACCGTCGGGCACGCCATCGAAACGGCAACGGGACGCAGCCACGGCGAATCCGTCTCCATCGGCATCGTCGCCGCCGGGGGAGCGAGCGCTGCACACTTCGGCTTCACGGGTGAGCATCGCCAACGGGACGTATTGCGCAACGTCGGGCTCCCCACCGAGGCGCCGGAGGCACACAGGGACGACATCCGACCCCTCATGGCGCTCGACAAGAAGCGTGACCGATCCGGGCTCAGATTCGTCCTCCTCAGGGCGTTCGGCGAGCCTGAGGTCGTCACCGCTGACGACGCTACCGTAGAGGCAGCGCTGAGAGCCGTCGGCCTCTGAGACGGCACCGCCCCCACACGAGGAGACCAGATGATCTCGACGAACGACGTACGATCCGGTACGGCCCTCGACCTGCCGGAGGGCCTGTTCTCCGTCGTCGAATCCCAGCACGTCAAGCCTGGCAAGGGAAAGGCGTTCGTACGGATGAAGCTGAGGAACGTCCGTACCGGCGCCGTCGTCGAGAGGACCTTCCGGGCAGGTGAGAACGTCCCCCAGGCGAGGATCGACCGGCGAGACCACACGTTCCTGTACCGCGACGACATCGGCTTCAATTTCATGGATGCAGAGACCTATGACCAGATCAGCGTCGGTGCGGACCTCGTCGGGGCGTCCGTCGACTTCCTGACCGAGGGCATGACGGTTCGCCTGTCCATGTTCGAAGGCACACCGGTCGATCTGGAGCTTCCTGCGTCGGTGGAGCTCGAGGTGACGTTCGCCGAACCGGGCATCAAGGGTGACAGGGTCTCCGCAGCGACGAAGCCGGTGACCCTCTCGACCGGTCGGGTGATACAGGCTCCGCTGTTCGTCGACCAGGGAGACACCGTGAAGGTCGACACGCGAACCGGTGACTACATCACGCGCGTAACGTGACACGGCAAGCCACAAACGGACGGGGCGTGCCAGACGGCGCGTTCCGAGCCGTCGGTTTGGATCCGACGACCGACGACGCCACGGTGGTATCGGCGGATCACCTTCCTCCCACGATCGCGCTGTACGAACCGACGTTCATCGTCGACATCCACGACGAGGCTGCGGCAGCGCGGGTCGGACGCACGCTCTCGCGCTCGCTGCCCATGTCTGCCGAGGTCATCCTGGTAACGCCGGGAGACGATCCGCCCGCCCGTTCGGTCTGCGTGGGAGACCTTGCCGACGTCATCGTGACCGGCCCCTCCTTGGTCTTCGCCCCCGCGTCGGATGTGCGAGTCGATGCACTCGGGGCCCTCTACGCCGCTGACGTGCTTCGCTCCGAGGGGGTCGACAGCTCCTCGCTGTCGCGCCGAGCAGCTGCTCTGGCACTCGGCACCTGGCAACACCGTCACGCCATCGACGCGCTCATGGAGCGCGTGTCGACGGGGTGGCGCGTCGACAGGATGAACGCCGTTGATCGCAACATCATCCGCCTCGGGACGTTCGAGTTGCGTTACACCGAGCTTGCAAAGGGAATCGTCATCACAGAAGCCGTCGAGATCGCCAAGCGCTACTCGACAGCCAGGAGCGCCGCATTCGTGAACGGTGTGCTCGATGCCATTGCAGACCTCGGCGTCGACGATCCCGGGGTGTAGTACGCTGCTGCCGACACACCGTCCTTTAACCCGGTCCCGTGAGGCCGACAAGGAAGGAGAACCATGACAGTCCAATCATCGCCGTGCACGCAGGGGCACGGCGTTCGTCATTCTGTGCCTCCGCCAGATCGGGGGTTCGCGTGCCCCAGGTGATGACCGAGGACGACCTCACTCGTGCAACCACGCGAATTGCGCACGAGATCGTCGAGCGCAATCAAGGGCCTGAGGGGATCATCGTGCTCGGGATCCCGACGCGCGGGGTCCCGTTCGCATCGAGGATCGCTACGGCCCTCGAGGCCATTGCAGGACATCCGATTCCGGTGGGCAGCATCGACATCGGCATGTACCGCGACGACATCGACACGCGACCTCGCACGCGCATCGGACCGACAGAGATACCCACTCCGATCGACGGGACCGTCGTGGTCCTCGCAGACGACGTGTTGTTCACGGGTCGCACGATCAGGGCCGCCCTCGACGCCCTCGCGGACATCGGCAGACCCGCTGCCGTGCAGCTCGCGGTCGTCGTCGACCGCGGCCACAGGCAACTGCCGATTCGAGCGGACTTCGTCGGAAAGAACCTCCCTACATCGCTCAACGAGCACGTGTCGGTTCGATTCGCCGAGACCGATGACGTCGAAGGGGTCTGGACCGGAAGGGATGGCGAGGCATGAACCACCTGCTCACGACAGAGGGACTCTCACGCGACACGCTCGAGGAGCTCCTCACGGAGGCCGACGAGTTCTCCGAGGTCCTCACCCGGCCAATACCCAAGGTGCCAGCGCTTCGGGGCAAGACCGTCGCGACGATGTTCTTCGAACCGTCAACGCGGACAAGGATGTCGTTCGAGAAGGCAGCGAAGGCGCTGTCCGCCGACACGATGTCATTCTCACCGGGAACGTCTTCGCTGTCGAAGGGGGAATCGCTCAAGGACACCGCGCTGACGGTGCGAGCGATGGGTGTCGACCTCATGGTCGTTCGGCACAAAGAGACAGGGGCGCCGTGGCGCATCGCCGAGTGGCTCGACATCCCCATCGTCAACGGCGGCGACGGGGCCCACCAGCACCCGACCCAGGCCCTCCTCGACTGTCTGACGATCAAACAGCGCTTCGGAACCCTCGACGGCCTCAGGATCGCGATCGTCGGCGACATCAGGCATTCGCGTGTCGCACGGTCGAACATCTTCGCGATGGCGACGCTGGGCGCCGTCGTCACGCTCGTCGGCCCTCCCACGCTCCTCCCGCTCGACCCAGACGCATGGCCCGTCACCACCACCACCGACATCGATTCGGTCCTCGAGGAGCTCGACGTCGTGTACCTCCTGCGTGTCCAGACCGAGAGGGGAGGAGGCTCCGTCTTCCCGTCGCTCGCGGAGTACACGACACGGTTCGGGATGACATCGGAACGATTCGAGCGTCTCCACCCCGACGCCGTCGTCATGCATCCGGGTCCGATGAACCGCGGGGTCGAAATCGGACACGATGTCGCGGACGACGAACGTTCGCTCGTGCTCGAACAAGTGACGAACGGCGTCGCAGCGAGAATGGCCGTTCTCTTCGCCCTCCTGGGAGGTGACCACGATGCATGATCTCGTCATCACTGGCGGTTCGGTGCTCACGGACGACGGTGTCGAGAGATTGGACATCGCCATCCGGTCCGGTTCAGTCGTCGGTATCGGAACCGATCTCGGCGAGGCACGGGAGGTCCTCGACGCCGCCGGCGCGTGGGTCGGACCCGGCTTCGTCGATCTCCATGCGCATCTGCGCGAGCCGGGGGCGGAGTGGGCTGAGGACATCGCGTCTGGGTCCGCTGCCGCAGCCGCTGGCGGCTACACAGCCATCGTTGCGATGCCGAACACGGAACCGGCGATCGATGCAGGCCACCTCGCACGGTTCGTGCGCGACAGGGGCAAGCAGGTCGGTCTCGTGGAGGTGGTGCCGAGCGGGTGCCTCACACTCGGACGCGCGGGCGAGACCATGGCGCACATCGACGAGCTGTGGGACGCCGGAGTGAGGATCTTCACCGACGACGGCTCGACCGTCTCGCGTGCGTCCGTGCTGCGCCTCGCCATGGAATACCTCGCCGAGCTCGGAGGGGTCGTCTCCCAGCATGCGATCGACCCGTCGCTCTCGGCATCGGGGCACATGCACGAGGGTTCCGTGTCGTCGAGGCTCGGCATGTACGGCATCCCGTCCCAGGCGGACGACATCATCATCGCGCGGGACCTCACCCTTGCAGCCATGACGGGGGTTCGGTACCACATCCAGCACCTGTCGAGTGCGTCGTCGCTGCCGTTGATCGAGCGTGCCATCGATGACGGGGTCGTGGTCACCGCGGAGGTGACGCCCCATCACCTCATGTTCACGCATGAGGACGTTGCATCGACGGATTCGAACTACAAGATGATGCCACCCCTGCGCGAGGCGTCAGACAGGGACGCACTCGTCGACGCGCTCGAGCGTGGTGTCATCGACGTGGTCGCGACCGATCATGCCCCCCATGCCGCCATCGACAAGGAGGTTCCCTTCGAGGCGGCGCCAAACGGCGTGCTCGGCCTCGAGTGGGCCGCCTCTGTCGTGACCACGTGCACGTCACTCGATCAGGTTGGCTTCTTCGACCGCATGGCGGTGGAGCCTGCACGAATCGCGGGCCTCAGCGGCCACGGAAGACCCGTCGCCACGGATACCGCGGCGAACCTCGTCATCTTCGACCCGGCCGCGTCATGGGTTCCGACGACGACGCGCTCGAAATCCCGCAACGCCCCCTATTTCGGTCGAACGCTCACGGGCAAGGTGCGAGCGACGGTGTACGACGGCCGCGTCACGTACCGGGAGAGCCGGTGACGTCTGCGGCCCTCGTGACCGCCGACGGGGCCGTCTTCCGTGGTACGGCGGTGGGCGGGGCGGGAACGGCCACCGGCGAGATCGTGTTCAACACCGCGATGACCGGCTACCAGGAGATCCTGACCGACCCGTCGTATGCGGGTCAGGTCGTCGTCCTCACCGCTCCCCACATCGGCAACTACGGATCCACGCCGCTCGACGATCAGGCAGAGACCATCCACGCCAGGGCGCTCGTCACGAGGTCGATGTCAAGGGTCGCGTCGTCGTGGCGGTCGACGGAGCCGATCGAGGAGTACCTGGCACGGCATCAGGTCATCGCCCTCACCGACATCGACACCAGGCGCCTGACTCGCCACATCCGTGATCGGGGTGCCATGCCCGTCGCGATCGGGACGGACTCGGATGTCGGAGACCTCGCTGCGACCGCGGCCTCGCTCCCCACCATGGTGGGGCAGGACCTGGTCTCGACGGTCACCACGGCGTCCCCCTACGCGATCGCCGCAAAGGGCGAAACCCTCGGCACGATCGTCGCGTACGACTTCGGCATCAAGCGGGACATCCTGGATGCGATGGCGACCCGTGGTCTCGAAGTCACCGTGGTTCCCGCCTCCACGCCAGCCGTAGAGGTCCTCGCCCTGGAACCGGACGCTGTCTTCCTCTCGAACGGGCCGGGGGATCCCGAACCGCTCACGACGGCCGTGGCGAACGTTCGGTCCCTCCTCGGCAAGGTTCCGGTGTTCGGGATATGCCTCGGCCACCAGATCCTCGGCCTCGCGTTGGGCGCAAGCACCTTCAAGCTGCCCTTCGGACATCACGGGGGGAACCATCCCGTCCGCCGAATGGTGGACGGAAGGGTCGAGATCACCTCCCAGAACCACGGCTTCGCGGTGGACCTCTGGTCGATCAGCGGCAGGGATCGGCCCACCTCCGTCGGACTTCCCGGACCCGAGCTCCTCCCCACGATGGTGGGGACAGAGTTCGGTGATGTCAGCGCCACCCACCAGAACCTCAACGACGGCACGAACGAGGGGCTCGAATGCCACGACGTGCCAGCGTGGTCCGTGCAGTACCACCCAGAGGCGGCGCCCGGTCCAAACGACGCCTCGGTGCTCTTCGACAGGTTCGTTACCGTTGCGGTCGGCGACCGTGCCTGAACGCACCGACATCACCTCGATCCTCGTGATCGGATCAGGACCCATCGTCATCGGCCAGGCCTGCGAATTCGACTACTCGGGGACCCAAGCCGTCAAGGTCCTCAAGGAACTCGGCTACCGGGTGATCCTCGTCAACTCGAATCCGGCAACGATCATGACCGATCCGGAGTTCGCAGACGCCACATACATCGAACCGATCACGGCGGACGTGGTCGCACAGGTGCTCAGGAAGGAACGGCCCGACGCGATCCTTCCCACGCTCGGCGGCCAGACGGCCCTCAACGTGACCATGGACCTCGCACGGATGGGGGTGTTCGACGAGCTCGGCATCGAGGTGCTCGGTGCGAGCCTCGACGCCATCGACGCCGCCGAGGATCGCGGTCGGTTCAAGAAGCTGATGGATGCGGCAGGCCTCGAGACGCCCAGGGCCTTCTACGTGACGACCATGGCGGAAGCCGTCGAGGCTGCACGCGACCTCGGCTTTCCCGTCATGGTCCGACCCAGCTTCATCCTCGGCGGGGGAGGGACGGGTCTCGCACACGACGACGAGTCCTTCGCACGCATCGTCGCGAACGGGTTCGCGGCATCACCGATCAGCGAGGTGCTGATCGAGGAATCCGTCTACGGGTGGAAGGAGTTCGAGCTGGAGGTCATGCGCGATCGGGCCGACAACGCCGTGATCGTGTGCTCGATCGAGAACCTCGACCCGATGGGTGTCCACACGGGTGATTCCATCACCGTCGCCCCTGCGATGACGCTCTCTGACCGCGAATACCAGGCGATGAGGGACGATGCGATCACCTGCCTGCGCGTCATCGGCGTCGAGACGGGGGGCTCGAACGTCCAATTCGCCGTTGATCCGAGGACGGGGCGCCGCATCGTCATCGAGATGAACCCACGCGTCTCGAGATCATCGGCGCTCGCATCCAAGGCGACGGGATTCCCGATAGCGAAGATGGCAGCGATGCTCGCGGTCGGATTCACCCTCGACGAGATCACGAATGACATCACAGGCGCCACACCGGCTTCGTTCGAACCTGCCCTCGACTACGTCGTCGTGAAGGCGCCGAGGTTCGACTTCGCGAAGTTCCCCTCGGTTCCTCCCCGCCTGGGGACCTCCATGCAGTCGGTCGGAGAGGCGATGGCCATCGGACGGACCTTCCCCGAGGCGCTCCAGAAGGCGATGAGGAGCCTCGAGACGGGTCGCCTCGGCCTCAATGCGGACCCGGGAGAGGCGGCGTACGACGCCATGTCGGACGCCGAGCTCGTCGACGCCATCTCCGAACCGAGCCCGTCACGACTCCTGCAGGTCGAGGCAGCCCTCAGGAGGGGCATCCGACCAGACGAGGTCGTCGCCGCCACGCACATCGATGCCTGGTTCATCGACCAGATCCTCCAGATCACCGAGGTGCGCAGCGAACTCGAGTCGCGAGGACCCGAGCTCGATCTCCTTCGCACGGCCAAACGGATGGGCTTCTCCGATGGGCAGATCGCCCACCTGTGGAAGGTCGACCAAGGGACCGTGCGATCGATGAGGTCGGGGAGCGGGCTCGAGGTGACGTTCAAGACGGTCGACACATGTGCCGCGGAATTCGAAGCCCGCACACCGTACTTCTACAGCACGTTCGAGGACGACTCCGAGGCATCCCCCGCCGGATCGAGGACGGTGATCGTTCTCGGATCCGGTCCCAACAGGATCGGCCAGGGAATCGAGTTCGACTACTGCTGCGTCCATGCGGCGTTCGCCCTCTCCGATGCCGGCTATGAGTCCGTCATGGTCAACTGCAATCCGGAAACGGTGTCGACGGACTACGACACGTCCACACGGCTGTACTTCGAGCCCCTGACAACGGAGGATGTCCTGGCGATCGTGGACCAGGAGCGCCCGATCGCAGTCATCGTGCAATTGGGGGGCCAGACCCCGCTCGGGCTCGCCCATGGTCTGGAAGCGGCAGGTGTCCACGTCGCAGGCACGCCGCCCGACGCCATCGACATGGCCGAAGATCGTGAACGGTTCTCCGCACTGTGCGCACAGCTCGGTATCCGGCAGCCGCCACACGGAACCGCGACGTCGGTTGCGGAAGCGCTCGACGTGATCGATGACATCGGGCTTCCCGCCCTCGTCCGGCCGTCGTACGTCCTCGGGGGACGTGCGATGCGCATCATCTACTCCGTCGAGGACCTGTCCCGATACCTCGTCGAGCTCTACGACGCCGTCCCTGGCGGAGAAGTGGACCTGAGCGATGCGCCACTCCTGATCGATCGGTTCCTCGAGTCCGCAACAGAGGTCGACGTCGACGCCGTGTACGACGGCACCGACATCTACATCGGAGGCATCATGGAGCACGTCGAGGAAGCCGGTGTGCACTCCGGGGACTCGGCGTGCGTCGTTCCACCACCGACCCTATCCCAGGATGTCATCGACATCGTCCGCGAGGACACCCGTCGGCTCGCCGAGGGCCTCGGCGTGCGGGGCCTGATCAACATCCAGTTCGCGGTGCGAGGATCCGACGTGTTCGTGCTCGAAGCCAACCCCCGAGCCTCGAGGACGGTGCCATTCATCTCGAAGGCGACCGGGGTACCCCTCGCGAAGGTCGCGACGAGGGTGATGATGGGGGAGTCCCTCGCCGAGCTCCGATCGCTCGGCGTGGTCCCCCAGGACACGCCCCACCTCCCGTACACGGCGGTCAAGGAAGCCGTCCTGCCATGGAAGCGGTTCCCGCACGAGGACACCCTGCTCGGACCCGAGATGCGTGCGACGGGTGAGGTGATGGGGGTGGGTCCAGACGCCGCAGTCGCCTATTCAAAGGCCCTCAAGGCGGCAGGCCACTCGGTACCGCTCGCCGGAAGCGTGTTCATCTCCCTCGCGGACAGGGACAAGACGCTCGGTGTGGCGATTGCGCGGGTCCTGACCGACGCCGGATTCCGGCTGTTCGCCACGCACGGAACCGCGGGTCACCTGGCGCGAAACGGCATCGCCTCGACACACGTAGACAAGGTCGGTGAGGGTCCATACGACCCCGTGCGCCTTGTCGAGAACGGAGACATCGGCCTGATCATCAACACACCCGCCGGCGGCAAGGCGCGAGGCGACGGCCGCCTCATTCGAATGGCAGCGAACCGCCACGCGATCCCCTGTGTCACCACTGCAGAAGGAGGGATGGCTGTTGCATCGAGCATCGCCGCCGCGCTCACGACAGAGTTCTCCGTCGAGTCCATCCAGGATCTCCATGCATCGGCGGGTCTGTCATGACGAGCGTCTCGGTGACGCTCGCCGGCGAGACGCTCGCCACGCCCCTCGTCGCAGCATCAGGCACGGTCGGATCGGTGATCGACTTCCTCTCCAGCGTGGACTTCTCGCTCTACGGTGCGGCCGTCACGAAGTCGGTCGCCCCCGAACCGTGGATCGGGCGGTCCGCTCCCCGCATCGCTCCGATGCGCGACGGGATGCTGAACGGAATCGGCATCCAGAATCCCGGCATCGACGTCTGGCTCGACGCCGTGGCCCCAGGGCTCGAGGACGTACCGACCCGTGTGTGGGCGAGCATCGTGGCGCACGAACCAGACGGGTTCGGAACCGTCACCGCGAAGCTTGATCGACCATCGGTCGCTGCGATCGAGGTCAACCTGTCGTGTCCGAATCTCGACGGCGTTCCCTTCGCACTCGACGCTGCGCATGCCGCGCGAGTGGTCGGCTCCGTGCGCTCGGCAACGTCCAAGCCCATCGGCGCGAAACTCTCGGCGGACGCGCGATCGGTGACCGATGTCGCAGCGGCGGTGATGGGGGCGGGCGCCGACTGGGTCGTGATGGGCAACACGATCATGGGCGCCGCCATCGACATCCACTCCAGGCGACCGCTGACGAGCGGGCTGATATCAGGCTATTCGGGGGCCCCCATCCGACCCGTGATGATGCGGTGCGTGCTCGAGCTCAAGCGCGACCTGCCCGACGTGCCGGTTGTCGCATGCGGAGGGGTGTCGCGCGCCGAGCACGTCGTCGAGTACATCCTCGCCGGTGCAGACGCTGTCGGTGTGGGATCCGCACATTTCGCCAGGCCGAGGGTCGCACGTCGAATCCTGGGGGGCTTGGTGCGCTATATGAGGCGCAACCGAATCGAAGACCTCGCCGAGTTGCGAGGGGCGTTCGTGCCGTGGGATTGACCGGGGAGCAGGCGTGGGATTGACCGTGGGATCAGGAGTGTTGACGTGACGGACGGAACGAACCGCATCATCGTGGCGCTCGATGTTCGCTCTGCGGAGGAGGCCGTCGCACTCGCCACGTCCCTCGAACCACACGTAGGCGCCTTCAAGGTCGGCCTCGGCCTCCTCCACGGACCGGGGCCGGCGACGATCGACGCCCTGGTGAGGTTGGGAAAGCCGGTGTTCGCAGACGCGAAGTTGCATGACATCCCCTCACAGGTCGAGGCTGCCGCGTACAGGCTCGGCACCCACGGTGCGCGCTGGGTCACGGCCCACGTGTCGGGTGGGGCGGACATGCTCGAGGCAGCCGTGCGGGGCCTCGCCTCCGGTGGCGGGGCTGCCGAGACGGGAATCCTCGGCGTTTCGGTGCTCACGTCGCTGTCGGCGACCGACCTCGAACGCTTGGGTATCCAGCGCACGCCGGGACAGCTCGTCGGCAAGATGGCGAAGGTCGCCCAGTCGGCGGGATGTGAGGGCCTCGTGTGCGCACCCCAGGAACTGCATGTCGTCGGTCAGGCAGCACCGGGACTCGTGCGAGTGACCCCAGGCATCAGGCCCGCATCGGTCGACGACGACCAATCACGGGTGGCGACCCCTGCCGATGCCGTGGCGAAGGGCGCCGACTGGCTCGTCATCGGGCGTCCGATCACGGCGGCCCCGGACCCCGTGGCTGCCGCAGCGTCCATTGCACGTGCGGTACACGAGGCCGAGGAGGCACGCAGGTAGGATTGGATCGTCGAGGAGGACCAGTGCTGCCCGAGATGACGGACGAACAACGCGCCGCGGCCCTTGCCAGGGCCGGTGAGGCACGCCGGATACGTGCCGAGCTCAAGGAGCTCCTGAGTACGGGAAGCCTCAGCCTGGGAGACGTCCTCGAACGCGCCGACGAGGATCCCCTCGTGGCAGGCACGAAGGTCCATGCGGTGATCCTCGCATTGCCCGGCATGGGGAAGATCTCCACGAAGCGCCTGATGGAGGACATCGGCATCGCCGAGAACCGCACCCTTCGCGGCCTCGGCACGAATCAGCGAGCTGCCCTGCTTGACCGGTTTTCCTGAAGGCCACCTGATCGTCGTGTCCGGACCATCGGGTGCCGGGAAGTCGAGCGTCCTCGCCGCCGTCCTCGACCGGACAAACTCCGTGTTCTCGACCTCGGCCACGACGCGTCCGCCCCGCGTCACCGAACAGGATGGACGCGAGTACCACTTCATCGGAAGGGACGAGTTCGAGCGCCTCCTCGGTGCAGGCGAGGTCCTCGAATGGGCCGAGTACGGCGGCCACCTGTACGGGACGCTTCGCAGCGAGGTCCTCCCGCTCCTCGCCGCGGGGGCGAACGTCGTGCTCGACATCGAGAACGAGGGTGCCAAGCAGATCCGTGCCTCGTTTCCCGCCGCGGTGATGATCTTCATCCGTCCTCCCAGTATCGAGGAGCTCGAACGGAGGCTCACAGCCAGAGGCGATACGTCCGCCACGGACATCGCACGGCGGGTCTCCGTGGCTGCCACACAGATCGAGGAGGCGCCTGGCCTGTACGACCACATCATCCTCAACGATGACCTCGACGCCGCAATCGGGCGGGTTCTCGATATACTCGCGTCGTTGTCCACCGAGCCCAGCCGGCTGGACCCCCCGCCAACCTGAGGAGTACGGCAATGATGCTCGAACCGCCGATCGGCCTCGCGGTCTCGAAGACGGGAACCCGCTTCGGTCTTGTCGTGCTCTCTGCACGGCGCGCCCGCCAGATCAACGCCTACTTCAACGAGTTGGGTGCGGGCATCGGCGGCTATATACCACCCCAGGTCCACTCCCTGTCCCGAAAGCCGCTCTCGATCGCCCTCGAGGAGATCGTCGAGGACAAGGTCGTCATCGCTCCGATCGAGGAGTGACCTCGATGCTCGCCGGGCGACAGATCGTCCTCGGCGTCAGTGGTGGTGTCGCCGCCTACAAAGCGGCGTACCTCGCACGGAGGCTCATCGAGTCCGGAGCCAGGGTTCGCGTCGTGATGACCGAATCCGCGACCCGATTCGTCGGCGAGGCGACGTTCGGAGCCATCACCGGTGAGCCACCGACGCTCTCGCTCTTCGAAGCATCGGACGTCTCACCACACACGGCACTTGCGCGGTGGGCCGATGCGATCGTCATCGCACCCGCAACGGCATCGACGATGGCGCGCATCGCCACAGGGTTGTCATCTGACGCGTTGACGGCAACGGTACTCGCCACAACCGCTCCCGTCGTGATCGCTCCTGCCATGCACACCGAGATGTGGGAACACCCCGCAACGTCGCGGAACCTCGCCACGTTGCGTGGCGACGGCTACGTCATCATCGAGCCCCGAACCGGCGAACTCGCGGGCGGCGACGTCGGAATCGGAAGGCTCGCCGAACCGGACGACATCGTGCGGGCGATCGAGGGCCTGTTCGCCGCTGGCGCCATGTCCGGCATGCGCGTACTCATCACCTCGGGTGGGACCCGCGAGCCGATCGACCCCGTCCGGTACATCGGCAACCGATCGAGCGGGAAGATGGGCAACGCACTGGCCATCGAAGCCGCCAACCGGGGAGCCACCGTGTCGCTCATCACCTCCGCCCCACCCGTCGACCACCCGCTCATCGAGGTCGTTCCCGTCGAGACGGCTGACGAGATGGCTGCGGCCGTCTGGAGTCGTGTCGAGGCATGTGACCTTGCGATCCTCGCTGCGGCGGTTGCCGACTTCCGCCCATCGGATCCGAACGCATCCAAGATCCGACGTGTCGACGGACCGCCGAGAATCGACCTCGAGCCGACCCCTGACATCCTCAAGGGCGTCGTCGAATCCGGCTCCGTGCCGTTCGTTGTCGGCTTCGCCGCCGAATCCGGGTCACTCGAGGCTGCCACTGCCAAGGCAGCCGCCAAGGGAGTCGACCTCCTTGTCGCCAACGACGTCGCGCGGCCAGGATCCGGATTCGGGTCGGAAACGAACGAGGTCACGCTCATCGATCGGGACGGTGTGTCGACGGCGTTGCCGCTCATGACGAAGGCCCGTGTCGCTTCGGCAATCCTCGACGCGGTCCTCGAACGCACGGCGTGACCGAGAATCGCCTGGCCTCGTGCCAGGTCGTGCCCGACATACCCTCGTTCGCCGTCGACGATGGCTTCCGCTACCGGATTCCACACGACATGGCGGTGTCCGTGGGATCCCGCGTCCGCGTTCGCGTCGGCGGAAGGCGGGTCCGAGGCTTCGTCACCGAGATCTTCGAAGATGTCGGCGATCGTCCCCTTCTCGACCTCGACGGTGTGGTGGGAGCCTTGCCATCGTTCGACCGCCGGATGCTCGACCTCCTGAGGTGGTGCGCCAAGCACTACGTCGGCCCGCTGTCCGTGATCCTCAATAGGACCGTCCCTCCGAACGTTCCTCGTTCGCGAGTGCGGCCTGCGCCGCCCACCAGCGGTCCCGGGATCCGAGTCGAGTACAGGGTCGGTCCCGCACCGTACGGAACGGTCGTCGCGGATGCCATCGACAATGCCCCGCACGGCTCCGCCATGGTGATCGCCCCCTCCGTCGAAGAGGTCGAGGCAATCGCCGACGTGCTGGAGCGGACCGGTAGGCACGTCGTCATCGCACATTCATCGCTTCCGGGCAAGGATGCCACCGCTGCCTGGATCGCGTCCGCGACCCGCGAGGACATCGTTCTCGTCGGCACCCGTGAGATCGCCCTGTGGCCGATGCCTGCGATGGTCCAGCTGGTCGTCGTGGAGGAGGCGCGCAGGGTCATGCGGTCGCCCTCGACCCCGACGCTGGGCACCCGAGAGATCGCGTGGGAGCGGGCCAGGACGTTCGGATTTCCCTTGACGTTTGTCGGGCCCCTGCCATCCCTCGAGGTCGTCCACAGAGGCGCCGCCGTGCGCGCACCCGAGGGTCGATTGTGGCCCCTCGTCGAGGTCATGGACCGCAACGAGGAACCGCCATCGGCTTCTGTGCTCCTCGATGCGACGCGCTCGGCGATCACGGCGGTCGCCCGCTCCGGCGGAACCGCATTCGTCCTCGTCCCTCGGCGCGGGTACGCCGCTGCGTACCGATGCTCTGTCTGCGGGCAACTGCGCACGTGCTCTGCGTGCGGAGCAACGGTGACGCAGCCGACCTGTGCCCGATGTGCAACGCCCTCCCCGGCCTGCACGAACTGCTCGAGCACCACGTGGCGACCCCTGGGGGCAGGAGTCGGCGTCGTCGTCGACGACCTCGCCCGGTCGGTCGGCGACGCCGTCGGCAGCGCAAGCGACAGCAGGCCGATCGTCGTGGGAACCGAGCGTGACCTCATCGGGGTCCACGGCAACCACTTGGCCGTCGCCGTGGATGTGGACGGATCCGCGCTCGCACCGAACTACCGAGCAGCGGAGGACGCGTTGCGCACCCTGGTTCGGCTCGCCAACACCGTCGCACGGGGTCGGGGCCACAGGTGCATCATCCAGACCTCCGATCCGGGTCAGCCGGTCGTCGAAGCCATCCGGTCAGGACACTTCGACGCCTTCATGCGATCGAGCCTCGCTGCCAGGCGACGATCCGGCTTCCCGCCGTTCGGGGAGCTGATCGCCCTTGAGATCTCTGCTTCGGACGACCCGGGACCCGCTGTCTCTGCTGCCATCGGGGGCAGGGCGCGCATCCACGGGCCCGCGGCCATGCGCGATCGACTCCGATGGTTGATCACGGCACCCGACCTCGACGACGCGAGGGTGTCGCTTCGCACGCTCGTGGGGACACTTCGCGACAGGGGAGCGAAGGTGAGGGTCGACGTCGACCCCTTCGACCTGTGACACATGGCGACCTCTGACTCCGGTGGCCATGGCCGCAGGTGACCCCTGACACCGGCGAACGATCGGACACGGAGGTACCCTCAGGGCGATGGCGATCTATCCGATACGAACATTCCCGGATCCCGTACTGTCGCTGCGAGCGGCGACGGTCACGGTCTTCGACGACGACCTCGCGAGGCTCGTCGACGACATGCTCGCGACGATGTACGAAGCTCCGGGTGTCGGGCTGGCCGCACCACAGATCGGCATCTCAAAGCGGGTGTTCGTCGCCGATATCGGTGAGGGTCCGTTCGCGATGGTCAATCCCGAGATCGCAGAGACGTCCGGTCGCTGGAAGTACGAGGAGGGGTGTCTCTCGGTTCCTGGGAGATACTGGACCGTCAAGCGGCCCGAGTACGCCAGGGCCGTGGGTCTCGATCCGTCGGGGTCTCCCGTCGAGTACGGGGGTGACGAGCTCATGGGCCGCGTCCTCCAACACGAGATCGACCACCTGAACGGAATCCTGCTGCTCTCCCACCTCGGCTCACGCACCCGCAAGGCAGCGCTCGCCGACCTCCGCGAGGAGAGTCTCAGCCAACGACGGAGCCCGTGACGATGGGCGCGATCTTCCTCGGCACTCCTGCCGCGGCAGTTCCGAGCCTCGCCTCGTTGTGCGGCATCGAAGACGTCGACATGGTGATCACGCAACCGGACAGGCCCGCAGGGAGGGGAGGCAGGGTCGTTGCCAGCCCCGTCAAGGTCGCCGCCCTCCAATGGGGTATCGAGGTTCGGCAGCCCGAGACCCGTGAGGAGCTCGCCGACGAGATCAGGCGGTCACATGCGAGATTCGGGTTGGTCGTCGCGTATGGACGGATCCTGACACCTGCGATCCTCGCGTCGACCCAACTCGGATTCCTCAACGTGCACTTCTCCCTCCTGCCGAGGTGGCGGGGAGCGGCTCCCGTCGAGCGGGCGATCGCGGCAGGGGACGAGCGGACAGGTGTGACGCTGATGAAGCTCGACGAAGGTCTCGATACCGGTCCGATCATCGGTGAGATCGCGACACCGATCGGCCCTGCAGAGACCGGGGGAACGCTCACGGCGCGCCTGTCGTACCTGGGAGCCTCACTCCTCGACACTGCCCTCCCGGATTACCTCCAGGGCCGCCGGCACCCGGTTCCCCAGATCGACACGGAGCCTTCCCACGCACGGATGCTCACCAGGGCAGAGGCACGACTCGATCCGGCATGGGATCGTGTCCGCGCCGAACGTACCGTGCGCGCATTCATGCCTCGACCCGTCGCATGGCTCGACACACCAGAGGGCACCGTCAGGGTCCTCGACGCGGCACCGTCGAGCCTCGCCACGGAACCGGGCTCTGTCGAATCGATCATGGGCACGGTGAGTGCAGGGTTCAACGACGGGTCGTTGGAGCTGCGCATCGTCCAGCCGGAGGGCAGGGCCCCGATGACCGGATCAGCGTGGATGAACGGTCGCCGAAACGCTGCGACGTCGTTTCGCTCCGATGTCGGCCCGTCACTCGATGACGACGGTCGATAGATCGACGTCGGGTTCCGGATAGGACAGGTCGAGGGACTCGAGAGCGTCGATCAGGATGCGCGACACGACGAGGTTGCGATACCACTTGCGATCGGCGGGTACGACGTACCACGGTGCAGCTTCCGTCGAGGTCTCCCCGAGTGCCTCTGCATAGGCCTCCATGTACGCATCCCACCGTGCCCTGGTATCGAGGTCCGACGGGTTGAACTTGTACCCCTTCGTGGGATCCTCGAGCCGTGCCTCGAGGCGTGATTTCTGCTCGTCCTTGGAGATGTGGAGCATCACCTTGAGAATGACGGTCCCCTCGTCGACGAGCAGGCGCTCGAAGTCGCGGATGTGGCTGAAGCGTTGGCGCCATCGTCGTTCTGGGACGAGCTCTTCTACCCGCACGATCAGGACATCTTCGTAGTGGCTTCTGTTGAAGACCGCGATCCGACCCTTGGCCGGCGTGCGCGCGTGGACCCGCCACAGGTAATCGTCCGCGAGCTCGACATCCGATGGCACACCGAAGCCCACGACGTCGACGCCCTGGGGATTGACACCCGTGAACACCTTCCGGATCGTCCCGTCCTTTCCTCCCGTATCCATCGCCTGGAGCACCAGGAGCAGGCTCCTCGATCCGTCTGCCCATAGAAGGTGCTGGAGGGCCGAGAGCCGCTGGTTGCATCGCTTCAGCTCCGCCCTCGCGGCGTTCTTGTCCATGTGGGGCTCCAGGGAGTGGTCACTCGTGTCGATCGCTGCGAGGTCCGGCCGAACACCCGGTCGAACCCGATATCGGTCGATCGTCGTCATCGTGTTCCTCCTCTGGCGGACACTGTCGTCGTACACTCGCTCCCGATGAGAGCCCCTGCACGCATTGCGCCTTCCATTCTCGCAGCCGACTTCGCCCACCTCGGCGATGCCGTGCGCTCCGTCTCCGAGGTTGCAGACCTGTTGCATGTCGACGTGATGGACGGGCATTTCGTTCCGAACATCTCGCTGGGTCCCCCGGTGATCGCGTCCCTGTCCAAGGTCACGGACCTCTACCTCGACTGTCATCTGATGATCAGCGACCCGGTTCGCTACCTCGAACCCCTCGCCGATGCAGGGGCGAACGGGGTGACAGCGCACATCGAGGCAATCCCCGACCCGGAACCCTTCTTCGCGAAGGCGGGCGAACTCGGGCTCGACGCCGGCCTCGTGATCAATCCCGACACGCCCATCGAGGCGATCGCTCCCTTCCTCGACCGATGCGTCCTGGCGGTGGTGATGTCGGTCCATCCGGGATTCGGCGGTCAGCGATTCATCGAGGACGCCCTCCCCAGGATCGCACGCCTCAGGGAAATGATTGACTCCAGGGCACTGTCGACCGATATACAGGTCGACGGCGGCATCGACATCTCGACGGCGGGACGCGCCCGTGGGGCAGGTGCAGATGTGGTTGTCGCCGGTACGGCGATCTTCGGAGCGGCTGACCCGGCGGCAGCCGTCCGCGAGATGCGACTACTGCTCGACCACAACGGAGCACCATGACAGAGCGGATCCTCGTCGTAGACGACGACCCGGACATCCTGCAATTCGTGAGGTTGAACCTCGAGCTCGACGGGTTCGCCGTCGAGCTGGCAGGTGGTGGCCGCGAGGCGCTCGAGAAGGCGGCGGCCGCTCCGCCCGACCTGATGCTGCTCGACATCATGATGCCCGAGATAGACGGCCTTACCGTCCTGAGGCGCCTCAGAAGCGATCCCGGTACCGCGAACATCCCGGTGATCGTGCTCACCGCCCGCAGCCTCGCCGAGGATCGCGTGAAGGGGCTCGACCTCGGTGCCGACGACTACATCACGAAGCCCTTCGACCTCGAGGAGTTGATCGCACGGGTCAGGACCGTGCTCCGACGATCCCAGCAGATGCGCGACCTCTCGCCCCTCACCGGACTTCCAGGCAACTTCCGGATCACCTCGAGGCTCGAGGAGTTCCTCGACAACGACGAGATCATCGGGGTCGTCCACGCAGACCTCGACAACTTCAAGGCCTTCAACGACCATTACGGCTTCATGCGTGGCGACACCGTGATCAAGTTCACCGCCAGGACGCTCCTCGCGGCTGCAGACGCCATCGACGACCCGATCGGGTTCGTCGGGCACGTCGGAGGGGACGACTTCGTGGCGATCGTCACCGCCGACAACGTCGTGCCGTTCTGCGACGAGGTCGTCCGACGATTCGACGACGGCATCCTCGACCACTACGACACCGCAGACGCCCTCCAGGGCTACATCGAGGTCACCGATCGCCGAGGGGAGCGCCATGCCTTCCCCATCTGTTCGCTGTCGATGGGCGTCGCCACCTCGGAGCACAAACGGCTGACCTCTGAATGGGAGGCATCGTCGATTGCCTCCGAGATGAAGGAAGTCGCCAAACGGACGCCCGGCACCAACTACCAGGTGGACCGACGCACCTGATCCCGCAGTGGATGCCGCATCTGACCCCCCGGGGTCCCCGGCTCCGGTGGTGGGCACATGGCCCATCGTCGGGTTCTTGGCACGCCCTTCCCCTCCGTCCGGAAGCATGCCGGCCGTCGCGCCGTACACTGAAGGGGAACATACCTCTTTCAGGGCAGGGTGCAATTCCCGACCGGCGGTGAAAGTCCGCGACCCCCGGCGACGGGGCTGATCCGGTGGAACTCCGGGGCCGACGGTGACAGTCCGGATGGAAGAAAGGGGACGCCTCGTGCGTCACGCGATCGACAACACGGTCGAACGCCTCGACGTGGCTTCGGCGATGCGCCACGCCATCGACCTCGCGTCGACGGCGCACCCGCATCCGAATCCGCGTGTCGGGGCGGTCATCCTCTCACCGGACGGCCGCGTCCGGTCCTCGGGCTTGCACCACACCCCAGGTGAGCGACACGCCGAGGTCGCCGCGATCGCCGGCGGCGTCGAACCCGGGGACACCCTCGTCGTCACCCTCGAGCCATGCAGCCATCACGGCAGAACACCGCCATGCACCGAGGCGATCATCGATGCCGGATTCCAAAGGGTCGTCGTTGGTGCGCTCGATCCCGATGCCCGGGTGAGCGGACGAGGAATCGAGAGGCTGCGATCGGCAGGAATCGCCGTGGAGGTCGGACTGCTGGCGTCAGAGGTCGAGGCGGCAGATCCCGGATACTTCCACCATCGCCGCACCGGCAGGGCCCGCGTCACACTCAAGCTCGCAACGACACTCGATGGGCAGGTGGCTGCCACCGACGGCACATCACGATGGATCACGTCGCCAGAGGCCAGGGCGGACGCGCACAAGCTGCGGTCGCTTTCGGACGCCGTCCTCGTCGGCATGGGGACGGTGATCGCCGATGATCCCTCCCTGACCGTGAGGATCGACGGTTATGACGGACCCCAGCCACGCGCGGTCGTCCTCTCGGGTACGCGCACACTTCCGGAAACGGCCTCGATCGCAGGCCGTGATCCGATCCTCTACCGATCATCGGGATACGTCGACGTCGACGAGGTCGTCAGGGATCTCCCAGATCACGGTGTCCTGTCCGTCCTCGTTGAGGGAGGCCCCCGGGTGGCGGCTTCCTTCCTCGATGCCCATGTCGTGGACGAGGTCGTCTGGTACATCGGGGCGAAGCTCGGCGGGGGAGTCGGCGTCCCCGCGATTGCGGGTACCTTCGCGACCATTTCAGATGCGATCGAGCTCGCGGTGACCGGCGTGACGATGATCGGCCCCGACGTACGAATCACCGGATACCCGACGAGGAATGAAGCCACCTCGACGGGAAGGCCCACGGGGAGCCCATGTTCACCGGAATCGTGACCGAACTCGCAGAGGTCTCCAACGTCGAGAGGTCTGACCACGACGGGATCACGACCATCACCGTGGACGCCCCGGGGACGGTGCATGACCTCGGTGTCGGGGACTCCGTCGCCGTGAACGGCGTGTGCCTCACCGCGATCGAGGTCACAGGGTCGGGGTTCTCGGTCCAAGCCGTTCCCGAGACTCTCAACCGGTCGAACCTCGGATCCCTACAACCCGGATCCCGTGTCAACCTCGAGCGGCCGATGTCTGCATCGAGCAGGTTCGACGGACACATCGTCCAGGGTCACGTCGACGGGGTCGGCAGGATCATGTCCATGACAGCCGATGGGGAATCGATCCTCATGAGATGCACGTTGCCGACCGATCTGGCACCGTACGTCGTGGAGAAGGGCAGCGTCACGATCGACGGGACGAGCCTCACCGTCACTGAGGTCACGCCCCTCGGGAGCCCTGACGGGTGGTTCGGTGTGGCACTGATACCCCACACGCTCTCCGTGACGACCTTGGGTACGCGATCCGTCGGCGACGTCGTGAACCTGGAGGTCGATGTCATCGCGAAGTACGTCGAGCGCATGTTGGACCGACGGTCATGACACGACACACCGTCGCCCAGGCCATCGACGCGATCCGCGATGGGGAGTTCGTGCTCGTCGTCGACGACGTCCACCGTGAGAACGAAGGAGACCTCATCCTCGCTGCGGAGAAGGCGACTCCTGAGCAGATCGCATTCATGGTGCGATACACGTCTGGCCTCATCTGCCTTCCGACCACCGGGGATCGGCTCGACGAACTCGGCCTTCCGCTCATGGTGGTCGACAACACCGAACGACATCAGACCGCGTTCACCGTGTCCATCGACTACGCACGGGGCACGACGACGGGCATCTCGGCAGCGGACAGGGCCGCGACGATCCGCGCGGTCGTCGATCCCGAATCGCGGCCGAGCGACTTCCATCGACCGGGCCACATCTTCCCGCTCAGGTACCACGAGGGCGGCGTGCTCGTCCGCCCTGGACACACCGAGGCTGCCGTCGATCTCACGCGAATGGCCGGCCTGTTCCCTGCAGGGGTGCTGTGCGAGGTCGTGAACGACGACGGAACGATGATGCGCGGAGCGGACCTCGGCGAGTTCGCCGAGGTCCATGACCTCGCCATGATCTCGATCGCAGACCTCGTTGCGTACCGATGGCGGACCGAGGACGTCGTCGAGCGTCGTTCGCAAGCGACGCTCCCCACGAAGCACGGCGAGTTCACCGTCGTCGGCTATCGCTCGACCATCGATGCAAGCGCCCACGTGGCGTTGGTGAGGGGAGACGTCGCAGGGGCGAGGGGCGTGCTCACCCGGGTCCACTCGGTGTGCCTCACGGGTGACGTGTTCGGATCCCTCAGGTGCGATTGCGGATCCCAGCTCGAGGAGTCGATGCACCTCATCGCGGAAGCGGGCCAGGGAGTCATCGTGTACAACACCTCCCATGAGGGAAGGGGTATCGGGATCCTCGACAAGATCTCCACCTACGCACTCCAGGAGCAGGGACTCGACACCGTCGACGCCAACCGCCAGATCGGCCATGCAGACGACAGCCGCCACTACGGCGTCGACGCGCAGATCCTGCGCGACCTCGGCGTCGCGAGCGTGGTGTTGCTGACCAACAACCCCGACAAGATCGACCAACTGGGCCGATTCGGGATCGACATCGACGACCGGAGACCCCTGTGGGTCGGCGAGACCTCGCACAATCGCACGTATCTGCGAACCAAGGAGACACGGATGGGTCACATCGGACATGACGAGGATGCCCATGCGGGCTGACGATGCCGAGGGGAGCTCGCTCGATCTCCATGCGAGGGGATTGCGCGTCGGTGTGGTCACCTCGGTCTTCAACGGGTCGATCACCAGGGGTCTCACGCTGGGAGCCGTGGAGTACCTGAGGGAAGCGGAGGCTGAGGACGTCCTCGTGGTCGAGGCTCCTGGGGCGTTCGAGCTCCCGCTCATCGCCAAGCGCCTCGCAACGAGGGGATTCGACGCCGTCGTATGCCTCGGAGCCGTCATCGAGGGGGAGACCGACCACTACGAGCATGTCGCCCATCGGGCCTCAGAAGGCCTCATGCGGGTCCAACTCGACACCGGCATTCCCATCGCGTTCGGCATCCTCACCGTCCGTGACATCGCCCACGCGAAGGCACGCAGCGGTCCTGGGCCTGAGAACAAGGGGAGGGAGGCCGCCATCGCCGCGGTCATGGCTGCGAGGGCGCTCGACGCGATCGGGTGATCGCGGCCGTTGGTGCGCGCAACCGTAGTCGAATCGCTCCCGATCCTGATACGCTCCCTGCGACAATGAAGAGGGGGCGCCTGCTTCCCACCAGTCCACCGCTCGAGGTGCGCCTGGTCCAGAACTCCTGGTGGCATCGTGCTGCCGTCGTTCTCGTAGGCGACCCTTCAGCGGCAGGACCACGAATCAGGAGGCACTCCCATCGCGGAACCAAGGGTCAATGAACGTATTCGCGTCAAGCGCGTTCGCCTGATCGCACCGGACGGTGCACAGATCGGCGAGAAGGACATCGACGAGGCTCGATGGCTTGCTGCGCAGCTGGGACTCGACCTCGTCGAGGTCGCTCCCGACGCCCGACCGCCGGTCGTACGCATGATGGACTACGGGAAGTACAAGTACGACCAGTCCGTCAAGGCGCGCGAGGCCCGCAAGAGCCAGACCCGCACGGTGATCAAGGAAGTCCAGTTCCGACCGAAGATCGGGGCGAGCGACTACGAGGTCAAGCGGAAGCGGGTCGTCAAGTTCCTGCAGGCAGGCGACAAGGTCAAGTGCACGATGCGGTTCCGGGGCCGAGAGGTCGCCCACCCTGAGTTCGGTCGCAACATCCTCCAGCGCCTCTTCGAGGACGTCGAGGATTACGCGGTGATCGAAGCAATGCCCAAGATGGATGGCAGGAACATGGTGATGGTCCTTGCACCGGCAAAGGACATGCCTGTCGGTGACGAGCCCGATTCACGGGACGATGTCGATTCGCCGGACGAGCCCGATACGGAAGACGAGTAGCTCGCACTGCCGTTTCGAGCGAAGGAGGAGAGCATGCCGAAGATGAAGACGCACAAGGGTGCGGCCAAGCGCTTCAAGCGCACGGGGAGTGGCAAGATCACGCACATGCGTGCGTGGAGGGGCCACAACCGACACAAGAAGAACGCGACGCGTTGGCGTCGGGTCGATGGAACCGGAACACTCAGCGGCGGCGATGCGAAGCGCATCGACCGCATGCTCCACAACTAGGAGGCCCCCATGGCTCGTGTGAAACGATCCGTGAATGCGCGCAAGAAGCGCAAGAAGGTGATGGAGAGGGCCTCCGGATACACCGGTGCCCGCAGCAGGCGCTATCGAACCGCCCGTGAACAGGTCATGCACGCGATGCAGGACTCGTACGACCACCGTCGTGCGCGAAAAGGGCAGTTCCGTCGTCTGTGGATCCAGCGGATCAATGCCGCAGCCCGGTCCCACGGCATGAGCTACTCACGGTTCATGGCAGGTCTCAAGGCAGCCGACGTCGAGGTTGATCGCAAGATGCTCGCCGAGATGGCAGTCAACGACCCCGATGGCTTCCGCGCCCTCGTCGAGGTGGCCTCGAGCGCAGCGACCGAGTAGGACCCAACCGCGACCGCGACTCGATCGCCTGAGGTCCTCGAGTCCGTTCGCCCGCCGGCTGCAATACGATCCTCCGATGGAGATCGTGACGTCGACGTCGAATCCACGCATCAAGGAGATCCGATCCCTGCAATCGGCGAAGGGTCGCAGGGCGACGGGATCGTCACTTGCCGAAGGACCCCACGTCGTCGATGCACTGCTGCGGTCATCGGTGCGGCCGACGCTGCTGGTGCTAGCGGAGGACTCGGACGAGGCCATCGTCGATCGTCACCATCCGTTCGATGTCCTGTACGTGACCCCCAGGGTCCTCAAGTCCATGTCGGACACCGAGGAACCGAGGGGTCCTCTCGCCGTCTTCCGGATCCCCCCGTCCGCGACGATTCGCGAACGCGACACCGTCGTGCTCCACGACGTCTCGGATCCCGGCAACGTCGGCACGATCGTGCGAAGACGCGGTCGCATTCGGCTTCGATGTCGCCGTGAGTGGATCCACGTCCGACCCCTGGTCACCCAAGGTGATCCGGTCATCGGCAGGCGCCGTCTTCGAGGCACACATCGCGCGATCGGTTGACCCGCTCACGGACAGCCGTGCGGCGAACCTCCACACCGTGGCCACCGTCGTCGCAGGGGGAGCGGCACCGGCGCGCACCGGGCAACCGACAGCCATCCTCATAGGCTCGGAGGCCGCGGGCCTCCCAGGGGTGTTGATCGAGGGATGCGATGCCACGTTGACCATACCGACGGCCCCGGGGACGGAGAGCCTCAACGCCGCCGTCGCCGCGAGTATCGCGATGTACTCGCTCCGGCGGAACGCATAGGCCGTCTGCGGACGACGGGTGCTACAGTCCCCGCATGATGCGCGGACGATTTACGGGTTCACCCATACCGGGCTCACCGGCCCGCGTCGAGTGACGCGTCCGATCGATATTTCACACCACGAGCCCGGGTAGAGCCCGGGCTCTTCGCTCTTCCGGGCCCTACCCCCACAGGAAGGAGAGCGATGGCCACCACGACTAGAGTAGGCGAGCCCATGGACCCCCTCGAGAACCTTCGTATCGACGCGTCATCGCGTATCGCCGCAGCGGCTACGACATCCGATCTCGACATCATCGAGGCAGAGACGATCGGCAGACAGTCCATGATCGCGTCTGCTCGCAGGGAGCTCGGAACGATCACTGATCCCCGGGAACGCAGCGACCGGGGGCTCAGGATCAACACCGTTGCGGCCGAGCTGTCCGATGAGATCGCGGCCAGGCGCCACCAGCTCGAGTCCGCCGAACGGTCCGTCGCCCTCGAGGCAGATGCCGTCGATGTCACCCTTCCCGGCAGGGTGCCGCGCAGGGGGAGTGTCCACCTGATCCACCAGACCGTCGACGAGATCGTCGACATCTTCGTCAGCCTCGGGTACACGGTGGCAACCGGACCCGAGGCGGAGACGGCGTTCTACAACTTCACGGCCCTGAACATCCCCGAGACCCATCCATCGCGTCTCGAGACGGACACCCTGTACCTCGACTACGGCGGCGGGGAGGAGGAGATCCTCCTTCGAACCCATACGTCGCCCATGCAGGCGCGGCACATGGAGAGCAATGATCCCCCCGTGTACGTCGTGGTACCAGGGAAGGTCTTCCGTTCCGATTCCGTGGACGCGACCCATTCGCCCGTGTTCCATCAGGTCGAGGGCCTCGCGGTCGACACAGGGATCACCTTCGGGGACCTGAAGGGAACCCTCGCGGAGTTCGCTCGACGCTTCTTCGGTCCGGGGACGGACGTCAAGTTCATTCCCCACTACTTCCCGTTCACCGAGCCATCAGCGGAGATGTACGCATACACGAACGGGCAATGGATGGAGCTCCTCGGCTGTGGCATGGTCCACCCTGCCGTCTTCGAGCACGTCGGCTACGACCCAGGGGCCGTCACGGGCTTCGCATTCGGTATGGGCGTCGAGCGGATGGCGATGGTTCGCCACGGCATTCGCGACCTGCGCGCCCTGATCGACCCTGACCTGCGGATCCTGGAGCAGTACCGATGAAGCTGACACTGCGATGGCTGCGCGAATTCGTCGACGTCCCCGATGAGGTCGACGGCCAACGACTCGCCGACATCTTCGAGAGCCTCGGCCACGAGGTCGAGGCTTGGCGGCCACTCCAGCCCGGGTTCGAAGGAGTCGTGGTCGGCAAGGTGCTCGACGTGTCACCGCACCCCAACGCGGACAAGGTCCGCTTGACGCGTGTGGACGTGGGTACCGAGGAACTGGAGATCATCTGCGGGGCGTGGAACTTCGAGGCGGGAGCCGTCGTGCCGGTCGCACTGCCGGGGGCCGTGCTCGGCGGCGACTTCACGATCGTGCGTCGCGAGATCAGGGGGGTGACCTCGAACGGCATGATCTGCTCGGAATCGGAGCTCGGACTCGGCGACGACAGCGACGGCATCATGGTGCTCGACACCGATTACCCCGACGCAACCGATGCGATCGGAAGACCCTTCGAGGCGATCGTCGGCCTGCCGGACCTGTGGTTCGACGTCACCGTGACGCCTGACCGCCCGGATTGCCTGTCCGTATACGGCCTTGCACGCGACGTTGCAGCGTACCTCGACCTGCCGCTGCGGGCTCCGCTCATCGCCGTGACAGGGGACGGGCAGCCCACCGATGTCCGCGTCGTGATCGAGGCGCCCGATGCGAACCCGAGATTCGCAGGACGTCAGGTCCGCGGCATCACCGTTGGACCGTCGCCGCATTGGATGCGGTGGAGGATCGCACAGGCGGGGATGCGTCCCATCTCCAACGTCGTCGACGCCTCCAACTATGCAATGGTCGAGTTCGGCCACCCGACCCACGCCTTCGACGTCGACAGGCTCGGAACCTACTTGGCGACACGAATGGCAGATCGGGGAGAGACGATCGTCACCCTCGACGACCAGGAGCGCATCCTCGACCCCGACGACATCGTCGTGACGGACGGTGCAAGGCCCGTCGCCATCGCAGGGGTCATGGGAGGCGCCTCCACGGAGGTCGACGCAGCCACGACGAACGTCTTCATCGAGGCTGCGTACTGGAGCCCCGCGAGCATCCTCGTGACGTCCAAGCGACTCAACCTCAGATCCGAGGCATCGGCGAGATTCGAACGGGGAGCCGATCCGTCGTTCTGCGTCCTGGCGGCCGATCGCGTCGCCCAACTGCTCGAGCAGATCGCAGGAGGCACCGCGGCTTCGACGGCCGTGGACGAGAATCCTGGGTCCCTGAGCCCCTGGACGATCCGATACCCGCTGTCGGAGACACGCCGCATACTCGGCATCGACCTCGACGCAACCAAGACCACGAGCCTTCTCCGACGCCTCGGGTTCGGAGTCGAAGGTGATGACCCCCTCATCGTGACGGTGCCGACACGGCGGCCTGATGTTCGTCGCACCGTCGACCTGGTCGAGGAGATCGCGCGTCTCCACGGATTCGACGCCGTGCCGGACACGGTGCCACAGGGGCCCGGCCTCGGCCTCCCGTTCCGGGAGCAGCGCCTCCGCGCGATCCGCGAGATCATGGTGGGAGCGGGATTCAGCGAGACACTCTCATTCTCGTTCCTGGGAGCACGGGACCTCGACTCACTCGGCTTCGCCGAGGGGCATCCTGTGAGGTCCGGGATCCCCGTGATGAACCCGCTCAATGAGGGGGAGGGGATCATGCGGACGACGCTCCTCCCCGGCATCCTCAAATCCGCCGCAGCGAACCTCGCGCGACGGGTCCCATCCGTGCGGCTGTTCGAGATCGGCAAGGTCTTCCTCCAGGGTGCCGGCAAGCTCCCTGAGCAGCCAGACCGGATGGCCTTCGTCATCGCCGGTGCCGAGGACGCCACGTGGCACACGAAGGGCTCTGAGCCGGACATCTTCGACGGCACGGGAATGTGGCAGCTCATCGCAGACAAGCTCGGTGTTCCCCATGCGTCCGTTCGGGCGTCGAGCCACGCGTCGTTCCACCCGGGACGATGTGCCGACATCCTCGTCGCTGACACCGTCGTCGGGACCGTCGGTGAGATCCACCCATCGGTCGCCGGAGCGTTCGGATTGACAGGCCGTGTGGTCGGCGCGGAGATGGAGCTCGTGGAGCTGCTCATCGATCGGGGACCGTGGCAGTACACCCCACCCTCGACCTACCCGCCCGTGATCTTCGACCTCGCGTTCGCAATGGACGAGTCCGTCCCCGCAGGTGAGGTCCTGGCGGTCGTGAGGGATGCGGCAGGGCCCTACCTGGAGGGTGTTCGGGTATTCGATGTGTTTCGAGGACCGTCCATCGGCGAAGGTCGCAAGTCGATTGCCGTCGCACTCTCGCTTCGTGCGCCCGACCGGACCCTGACGGAGGAGGACGCCGGCCCTGTTCGTCGGGCCATCGCAGACGCAGTCCGCAACACGGTTGGTGCAGAGTTGCGGGGCACCGTCTGACCGATCAGCGCCTCGCGGTGCTGTTGGAGGGTGTCGTGACGGACGTCGCACGGCGGCTACTCGGCTCGACCGTGACGACCTCGGTCGACGGACTGACCGTCAGCGTCCGGCTCACGGAGGTCGAGGCGTACGGCGGCGAATCCGACCCCGCGAGCCATGCGTACAGCGGCCGCACGGCTCGCAACGCTCCGATGTTCGGGTCGCCTGGCACCGTGTACGTGTACCGGAGCTACGGCATCCACTGGTGCATGAACGTGACGGTCGGGGCGCTCGGCGACCCTGCGGCCGTGCTGTTGCGTGGAGGTACGGTCGTTGAAGGTCTCGATGTCGTCGTGGAGCGCAGGCGGCGGACGGACCACCTCACGGACGGTCCCGGCAAGCTGTGCCAGGCGTTGGGCGTCGACGGTTCCGCATCTGGTTCGATCCTCGGTGACGTGGTCACGCTCACGCCTGGGGAAGCCGTCGATGGAGCCATGATCCATGCAACTCCACGCATCGGGATCACGAAGGCCGTGGATCGGCCGTGGAGGTTCGTTCTCGCTGGAGATCGACCAAGCCCGACCTGAGGGTCCGTGCCAGGCGCGATCCGCAGGCGCGAACCGTCTCAGATCGGCGCGCGGGCTACCCTCGCCCCACGATGCGAGATCCCGCCGCACAACTCGAATACCTGACACGTACGATCGATGTCGCCCTCCCCGAAGGTGAGCTGCTCCGTCAGCTCGGGAAGGGTCGGCCCCTCCGTGTCAAGCTCGGCATCGATCCGACCGCCCCGGACGTCACCCTCGGTTGGGCGGTGGTGTTCAACCTCCTGCGGGCATTCCAGGAGGAGGGGCACATCGCGGTGCTCATCCTCGGGGACTTCACCGCAAGGGTCGGCGATCCCGCAGGCAAGAGCGCAACCCGAAAGCGACTGACCGACGATGAAGTGAACCGCCACGTCGACGCGTGCCTCCCGACGGTCCGTTCCCTGCTCATGGAGGATCGACTCGAGATCAGGCGGAACTCCGAGTGGCTCGGCGCCATGGACATGGCTGACGTCCTCGAGATGACCGCCAAGGTCACCGTATCCCGGTTGATGGACCGCGAGGACTTCGCAGCGAGGTGGCGCGCTCGCGAACCGATCTCGTTGATCGAGCTGATGTACCCGCTTCTCCAGGGCACGGACTCGGTCGCCGTCGAGGCTGACATCGAGATCGGTGGAAACGACCAGCTGCTCAACCTCCTCATGGGAAGGGACCTCCAGGAACGTGCAGGGCAGGAACCGCAATCGATCGTCACGACGCCCCTGCTCATCGGAACCGACGGAACGGCGAAGATGTCGCAATCGCTCGGGAACTACATCTCCGTGAGTGATCCCCCCGAGGAGATGTTCGGAAAGACGATGTCGATACCGGACCACCTCATGCCGCAGTGGTACCGGCTCGCCGCCGGAGCGGCACCCGATGAGGTCTCACGGCTCGAAGAGGGCATCGCCGATGGGTCCGTGCACCCGGGGCAGGCAAAGCGCGAGCTCGCGCGGCGCATCGTCGATCGCTACTGGGGTCACGGAGCCGGGGATGGGGCAGAGCGCCACTTCGACATGCTCTTCAGGGACAAGACCGCTCCAGCCGATCTGCCGACCCACGCTGTCGGTCCGGACGACGAGGTGTGGATCCCCAAGCTGCTCTCCGACAGCGGGCTCGTGACGTCGAACAGCGAGGCCCGCAGGATGATCTCACAGGGCGCCGTGAGGATCGACGGTGTCGCCATCACAACCGAGACCGTCAATCGTGGCGACCTCGTCGGAACCGTCCTGCAGGTCGGCAAGCGGAGGTTCGTCCGCCTCGTGTGAGGGACGGACGAACCCCCTCGACCCGCCACTTCCTTCCTGGTCTTCGCTTCCGAGACGCCCCTAGAAGCCGTTCTCAGCGAGCCACTGGGCAGCGATCGCGTCTGCGTCCTCGGTGTCGATGTCGAACTGCTTGTTCATCGCGGTCAGGTCGGCAGTGGTCAACTTCGAGCTGACCTCGTTCAGGACGGCCTCGATCTCGTCGCCATACGCCTCGATGAGCTCCGTCGCCAGCACGGGGACGACATTGTCGGCAGCGAGCATGTCGAGGTCATCCTCGAGGAGGACGAATCCTCGATCGGCGATCACACCGCTCGTCGAGAACAGGATGGCGACATCGATCTCGCCTGCCTCCAGGGCCTGCACCGTGACCTGGCCGGCATCGAGCGGCTGGAACGTCCGGCTCATGTCGAGGCCATAGACCCTCGAGAGGCCGGGTATGCAGAACGGATTCGTCTCACAATCGGGCGGACCCCCGAGCACGAGGCCCGAGCCACTCGCCGCGAGATCGCTCAACGAGGCGATCCCGAGCGCCGCCGAGGTCTCCGGTGTGATCACGAACGCGTTGGTGTCCACAGCGTCCGACGGTTCGAGTGCGACCAGCCCGATTTCTTCGAGCTGTTCGTTCAACAGGTCGGTCGTCTCCTGTGCATCGCCTGTCGCCTCGCCAGCGCGATCGTTGAGGAACTCGAGCATCGAGGCTGCGTACTCAGGCGTGAGGTTCACGTCACCGGCCTCGAACGCACCGAGGAGGAGGTCCCTGAACCCCCCGACGGCTTGGACGCGGGTGGTGAATCCCTCCGCCTCCAGCGCTCCTGCGTAGATCTCCGCGAGGATCGCGCTCTCCCCGAAATCCTGTGATCCGATGATGATCTCGGGACCGTCGCCGGCTCCTGCGTCATCACCCGACCCGCAGGCGGTCGCAACGAGCGCGATCGCCACGAGGGTCGCCCCGATGGCGCCTCTGCGGTGTTTCCGCATGGGTATCTCCTTCTATCGGTGCCTTCGTATTGGCTGGTTCGAACCCGTCGCAACGGGTCCGCCCGCCGTCAACCTAATGCGAGGCTGATCTGTTCCGAACGGTCGATCGCCGAACCTCTCGGATCGGACAGGGCTCACGTCGATATCGGAGGCACGTTCGCACCCGGCACGAGATGGGACGGTGCGGGTTCGGGAGGTTGCATGGCACGTCCGCGAACGGACCGCATCGGATCCGTCCTGGATTCGACCCAGCCGAGCCCGAGTTCCGTCGCGACGGCGAGCAGCGCCACCACGAGGCCTCCGACGAAGATCAGGACATCGTCCCCCTGTGCGAAGCCGTCGATGATGTAGCGCCCGAGGCCGCCGAATCCGACGACGGCCCCGAGCGTCGCCGTGGCGATGACGGCGACGGCCGCGGTTCGGATCCCAGCCATGATCAGGGGAAGGCCGAGGGGGATCTCGACGCGGCGAAGGACCTCTGATTCGGTCATTCCCATCCCTCGTGCTGCCTCGATCAGGGCAGGGTCGACTTCGCGTACGGCCGTGTAGCCGTTGACGAACATCGGGGGCATCGCGAGGAGGATGAGTGCGATCAGGGTCGCCCAGAACCCCAGCGGGGACGCGAGAACGGCAATCGACAGCGTGATCGGGAACATCACTCCCACGATCCCGAATGACGGAATCGCCCTCCCGATGTTGACCGCTGACACAGCGAGGATGCCACCGCGACGAACGTGGCCGAGGACGACCGCCAAGGGGAGGGCGACCACGATCGCGATCGCAGTACCGATCGTGGAGATCGACACATGCTGCCACGTACGCATCAGCAGCCCACGTGGACCGGTCCAGTTCGCAGGATCGGCGAACCATGCGGCGACATCACCGAGGAAGTCCATCAGGATGCAGCCCTCGATCGAGCCCACGGGGTCGTTCGTCGCTCGAGGCCCACCAACGCGGCATCGACGACGATGGCGAGGAGGATCGAGAGCACCGTGCCGACGAGGGCCTCCGTCAGAAAGGCCCTGCGAATGCCGCGCAGGATGAACACCCCGTATCCGCCCTGGCCGATGAGCACGGTCACGGTCACGAGTCCGATGGTGGTGACGGCTGCGATGCGGATACCGGCGAAGATCGCAGGAAGCGCGAGCGGAAGTTGCACGCTCATGAAGGTCTGCCGCGGGGTCATGCCCATCCCGCGCGACGCCTCGAGCACGTCGGGAGGAACACCATCGACACCCGCAACCGTGTTCCGCACCAGGATCAGAAGCGTGTAGGACACCAACGCCACCTGCGCCGTGGTCATGCTCAGGCCCCAGATCGGCACGAGGAAGGTGAACAGTGCCAGCGACGGGATCGTGTAGAAGATTCCCGTCACCCAGGTGATCGGCGTGTACGTCCGCCTCCACCGAATCGCGATCAGCGACAGCACCATCGAGAACACGAACCCGACACTGACCGCGATCGCGGTCAGAACGGCGTGTTGGAGCGTCGCCTCGGCCATGTCATCGACGTGGTCTGCGATCCAACCCCAGTCGATCAGGGGGCCACGACTCTGGGCGAGGAGGTCCGCGGCGAGGGTCACTGGATGATCTCCCTCCCGATCGTCTCGGCGGTCAGCATTCCCAGATAGCGTTCGCCGTCGAACACCGCGGCCACACTCGTACGCGAACTGACCACGACATCGAGTGCGTCGAGCAGGGACGCATCGAGCGACAGCCTCGAGCGGAATTGGCGAATGGCCGAGAGGGGGAGGTCGCCAATCCCACCGAGGTCTGCGGCATCGAGCCAGCCGTCGAGGGTCCCGGCGTCTCCGACCCCGATCCAGTCCACCCCGTGACGCGCCATCACGGCGCGTGCGTCCTCGATCGATGCGTGGCGACCGACGACGGGCCCGCGCTCGAGCTCGGCCGTGCGTATCGGGATCAACGAGAGCCGTTTGAGTCCCCTCTCGGGACCCAGGAAGTCCATCACGAAATCGTTCGCTGGCGCCTCGAGGATCGCCATTGGCGTGTCGTACTGTTCCAGGATCCCTCCGACATTGAGGAGTGCGATCTTGTCGCCGAGCTTGATCGCCTCGTCGATGTCGTGGGTCACCATCACAATCGTCTTTCCGAGGCGCTCCTGGAGCGCGAGGAACTCCTCCTGGAGCCGTGCTCGCACGATCGGGTCGACAGCGCCGAATGGTTCGTCCATGAGCATCACAGGCGGGTCTGCGGCAAGTGCCCTCGCCACACCAACCCGTTGGCGCTGGCCGCCGGAGAGCTCGGACGGGTACCGGTACCGCATCGACGGATCGAGATCGACGACCTCGAAGAGCTCATCGATGCGCGCCATGGTGCGTGCCGTGTCCCATCCGAGCAAGGCCGGCACCGTCGCGATGTTCTGCTCGATCGTGCGGTGGGGGAGGAGGCCGATCTGCTGGATGACATAGCCGATCCCACGTCGGAGCTCGGGGGCGCTCACCTCGGTGATGTCTGTTCCCGCCACGGTGATCGTGCCGCTCGTCGGATCGATGAGGCGATTGACCATCTTCAGTGTGGTGGTCTTCCCGCATCCGGAAGGCCCCACGAGGACGACGATGTCTCCCTCGTCGACATCGAGTGTGAGGTCGGTCACGGCAGGGTCCACCGAACCCTCGTAAACCTTGCCCACTCCTCGCATCCGGATCATCGGTGATGTCGCCACGCCCGGCAGCCTACGCAGACACGCGTTCCACGGGAACCTGCGGGCCGGCGAGGAGCTGGGAACCGGGTAGGGGTACGCTGGTGATCACCAAGCCCGGAGAAGGTCGGATGAGACGGCTCGCACCCCTGTTGTTGATCTGCGTCATGGTGATCGGAGCGTGCGATTCCGTCGAGCTGCCGACGACCACCGTGGACGGAACAGGCACCCAGGCGCCCGACCACGACAGAGGCGCCCGACACGACAGAGGCGCCCGACACGACAGAGGCGCCCGACACGACAGAGGCGCCCACCACGACGGAAGGAACCGACTCCACCGAGGCACCGGACGAGACGGACGGTGAACGGGAAACCCCGTGGTGGGTGCTGATCATCGTGGGAGCAGGCCTCGTGCTCGTCGTGTCCGTCCTGACACGCCGTGGATCGCGCCAGACCGCCGTCACGACAGCCCCATTGACCTGGAAGGACAACGCCCGGCGCGGCTACGCAGAAGCCAGGTGGCTCTACGACGCCCTCGACGAGGACATGGCCATCTGGCGGGGGAACGCCACGTTCGACCGAACCGCAGATGTCGGCGCGACCGCAGCCACGAGTCGCGCAGAGACGTGGGGAGACCTCCAGCGACGACACGGTGACGCCTCCAACGCCCTGTACGCGCTCGAGGCTGCCGCTCCCGACGGCCGAACCGCCGAAGCGGCGCGTCGGGTGATATCGACGATGCGGACGACTCGAGAGATGGTCGATGCCAGAGCTGAGGCTCGATTCGCGTACCGTACGGCTGACGCCGCAGGGGTTCCCCCGAAGGATCTCATCGAAGCGCGCGACCGCGAGGTCAGAGCCTCGAGGAACCTGGCGGAGGCGCGCAACGCGTATGCGAAGGCGTTGACGGACCTCTCCACGCTCGTCTGACGGTCACACCGAGCCGAGGCGAGCGAGGTCGACATTGCCGCCGGACACGATCACGCCGACTCGCGTGTGCGAGAACCTGTCGGGATTCGCAAACAGCGCAGCGAATGCGGTCGCCGCCGATGGCTCGATGACCTGCTTGGTGCGCGTCACCACGAACCGCATGGCTTCGAGGATCGCCTCCTCATCCACGGTCAGGATCTCGATGCCGTGTGCGGAGAGGATCGCAAACGCGCGCTCGCCGATGCCCGTCAGCAGGCCGTCGCCCACGCTGAGCGAGCCTGTTGCTGGATACCGAACACCGTCGCGGAGGGAGCGGGCAGCGTCATCGACGACGTCGGGCTCCGCTCCGACGGCGCCGATGCCGTTCTCGGCGCAGACGATCGTCGTACCGGAGAGCAGCCCACCGCCACCGATCGGTGTGATCACAACGTCGAGGCCCGCGATCTCGTCGATCAGTTCGAGTGCCGCCGTCCCCTGGCCGGCGATGACCATCGGATCCTCGAAGGGGTGGACGAGCGTCCTTCCGGTCTCTGCGACGAGCCGCTCGACGACGGCATCACGCTCGGATTGCGCGCACGAGACGATCGTCGCCCCGTAGCCCTCGACGGCAGCGACCTTGACGTCTGGTGCGTGGTCCGGCATCACGATGACCGCCGACGTACCTGCCACCCTGGCCGCGTAGGCGAGCGCCTGGCCGTGGTTGCCGGAGCTGTGGGTCACGACACCGCGTCCACGCTCGGCCTCCGACAGTGACAGCACAGCGTTCATTGCTCCGCGCGCCTTGAATGCCCCGACCTTCTGCACGTTCTCGGCCTTGCAGAAGACGGAGGCGCCAGCGCGCTCGTCTACGAGCCTGCTCGTGAACACCGGTGTCCGGTGGATGAGGCCGGTGAGGCGACGTGCGGCCGTCAGCACATCATCGTAGGTTGGAAGGGGCTTCACTCGCGAACCCCCGTTCCGAGTCTGACATCACCGGTCGCGACCGCGTACAGGCCGAAGCCGATGGCGCCGAGGACGTGCCACGCGCCGTGCGGCTGGAGCAGTGTCGACGGGTCACAGAGCGGGCCGTTCGTGCGACCGACGACGAGGAGCGCAACGGCGAGTCCGAACGCGACCAGCGAGAGTACGTACCAGGGTCGCCCCGGGGACCCGACCCTCCTGAGGGCGATGTCGCCGATCACGACGACCGTGATGCCGAGGGCCGCCAAGCCGTTGGTGGCAGCTGGGAACACCGCGAGCATCACACCGGAGACAAGCACCGAGCCCCCAATGGCCACCCACACGGTCCTTGGCGCCCATCCCAGACCCACTCCGAGATTCGCGAACCCGATGATGCCGATCGCGACGAGGAACGTGATGTCGTGGGCGAAGTTGCTGACGGCGGTCTGTGGTCCGTGGTAGAGCAACGAACCGATTCCGGTGGCGATCAATGCCCCCACGAACGCCCATCGAACGCCCTGCTCGTGACCCCTCGCCCGGTATGCCCATCCGATGAGCGCGACTCCGACGAGCGAGAACGCGAGGCTCGACAGTGCATTGACCGGCTGGGCGAGGGCGCCGTCGCCGATCAGCTCGCAATCGGATTCCCCGATTGCCCCGATCCAGACCAGTTGACTCACGCCGCCACGGTACCGCTGCGGCGATCGATCGGTGGGACACCGCGTGGAAACGGGTCAAGGGTCGGCGTTGACCTGCCGACAAAGCGCCGTAGGGGCTTGGCCACAGAGGAGAAGCCACACGGGCGAGCGCGCAGGTTTCAACCGGGAAGGCGGCCCGCGAAGGAGAGGTCGCCATGCAGACATTGGCTCAGAGGATCCGTGCCAAGGAGTTCGCTCGATCGCGCCGTGGCTTCGATGCGGACGAAGTCGAGACCTTCCTCGAGACACTCGCTGACGAGGTGGAGGCGCTCGAGACCGAGCTCCGCAAGGAAGCCGTTCGCGCCAACGCCCTCGAGCGCCGTGTCCAGACTCCTGAACAGGCAGAGGGGAACCTCGAGGCTGCGTTCCTCGCGGCTGCCGAAACCAAGCAGAAGCTGATCGACGAGGCCCAAGAGCGCGCCCGCCAGATCATCATCGAGGCCAGGGCCGAGGCGGAGAGGCTCGTCGAGGTCCCCAAGAGCGAGGCGCACCGCGCACAGGAGGAGTCCACTGCGATCCTCCTCCAGGCGAAGGAGCGGCTCGAGGCGGCATCTCGCGAAGCTGCTGCCATCGAGGAACGAGCACGCGCCGAGTCCGCGCAGCTCGAGGCGGATTCCGCCGAACGAGGCAGGCGTACGGTCGAGGAAGCGGATCGACGGGCCCAGGAGACAATCGATGCCGCGAGGCACGAGGCTGCAATCCGCATCGCGGCTGCACAGCGTGAGTCTGCCGACGTCCGCTCAGAGCTCGAAGCAGAGCACTCAGAGCTCCTCGAGCGTGTTCGAGCCCTGCAGACGGCGGTCGTAGGGATGCTCGAGCACGGCGCGGCCCGCTCACCCGATATCGCCGCCGTCCTGGAACGGGTCGACGACGGGTTCGGCGACGAAACGGTGCGAGCCGAAGCCGGCTGACGATCAAGCCCAGTGCCCTTTTCGGTGCTGTGATGAAGGGCGGTTGGCAGGCCACCCGGTAGCATTCCCATCAGCGGAGGTGGATCGAAGTGGCAAGGAATAGGGGACGTGGGGTCGCTGACGTCGCCCGATACACGGGTTCGTCGACGAAGCCCCCATCCTTCGGTAACGAGCCCGACGACGAGCAGGTGACGTCGGGCACGACCTTCGCGCTCGTTGCCCTCGTGGTGTTCCTCGCCATCGTGTTCGCCGCGGTTCGTTTCGGTATGCAGAGCATCGAGGCCGATCTCGAGGCCCGGAGCGCAGAGGCCCTCGTGGCGAACGAGTACCAAAACGTGCAGGTCGACGCCACGGGTACCGTCGTGACCCTCAGTGGGACCTATCTGGAACCCAACCAGTCCGTTGAGGAGGCTGTTGCGATCGTCGGCGCCGTCGGTGGTGTCAGCGAGGTCGCCGGGCAGATCTGGCCGGAGGCCCTCGGCGAGGAAGAGGCGGTCGTACGCATCACAGGCGACCCGTTCGAGGTCCAGTGGAGCGATGGGGTGCTCACCGTGAAGGGCGAACTCTCGACGCCCGAAAAGGTCGAGTTCGTGACGTCGACCCTCGAGCCGATCGTTGGCGGTGCGATCACGTCGATCGACACCTCCGGTATGGACGTCAAGGAGGGACTCGACGATGAGACCTGGCTCGGCCCCCTCCTCGGATTCGTGATCGTCGCAACGGATCAGCTCCCGAACGGCCTCATACGCGCCGACGCAGCGAACAGCTACGTCGCGATCTCGGCCGAGGTCACGGACAAGGATGTGCGCGACGACTTGAACGGGCGCGTGGAAGCGCTGGCTGCTGACTTCGGATTCGATCCGATCCCCGGCGTGCTCTCTCCGAGGACGGGACCCACATCCGAGGAGGTCGAGGAACTCCAGGAGACCATCAATGAGCTCATCCTCGACCAGGTCGTCGAGTTCGAGGTCACGAGCTTCCAGTTGACCCCGAAGGGAATTGCCCTCCTCGACGAGGTCCTCGCTGCCCTGAGGAACGCGCCGGAGGTCCGTGTGGTCATCACAGGGCACACCGACGCCCAGGGGTCCGCCGCGGCGAACCAGCTCCTCTCCGAGCAGCGGGCAAGGGCCGTCCTCGACTACATGGTCGCCAATGGCGAGGATCCCGCCAGATTCGACATCGTCGGCTACGGTGAGACGCGGCCGGTGGCTTCAAACGACACCGAGGAAGGTCGCCAGAAGAACAGGCGCATCGAGTTCACCGCCCTGCTCGCGGTCGCCGAGGAGACGGACCAATGACCTACGTGGCATCCCAGATCGTCTTGTGGATCATCGTGGCGACCGTGTTCGGCTTCGCCCTCGGATGGATGCTGCGGTCTCGGCGCAGTGCGAAGAAGCGCTCGACCAAGAAGCGGTTCTAGCCCCTGATCGGGCCCGTTGCCATGACGGGCTGGCGGTACAGGGCCGTGCGCGTCAGGAACGCCGCGACGATCAGTACGGCGATCGATCCTCCCAGGTACACGGGAACGACTCCGAACGCACCCGCGAGCAGGCCGCCGACCGCCGCTCCTGCGGGCAGGCCTGCCCATGCGAACGTACGGGAGGCCGCGATCACCCTTCCCATCTGGTCCTTCGGCGCGAGGCGCTGGCGCATCGTGACCAGGGCGACGTTGACCCAGGTCACGCCGGTGATGGCAAGTCCTGCAGGAATCACGGCGAACCATGAAGGGATGAGGGCGACCACGAGGAACCCGAAGCCGAGCATCCCGAGGCCGAGAACGTACATCGATCCGAGGGGGATCCGCCTCGCCACACGTCCAGCGAACATCACCCCGATCGATCCAACGCCGGCCTGGAGTGCGAAGAAGAGGCCGATCGCGAACCCCTGGTCCGTGAGGGCTGCTTCCATCGTGTCGAGGCCGAGGACCTCGCTCGCGACGTAGAGCACGAGAAGTGCCTCGAGTGGCTGGAAGGCGAAGTTCGTGAGCGTTCCACCAAGCGTCCCCCAGCGCAGCCGATCGTCGCTCCACAACACCTTGACGCCAACCGAGATCGCACGGCGGAAGGGTTCCCTGGCGACGGCGTGTGGTGCCCGGATCGGGCGAACGAACCCGAGCATGATGGCGGAGGCCGCGAACGTGACCGCGTTCGCGGCGAACGCCATCGCGAAGCCTCCACCGACCGCGATGAGCAACCCACCTGCGAGCGGACCGATACTCAGGGTGACCGTCCTGGCGAGTCCGAGCTGCGCGTTCGCCCGCACGAGATCGTCGTCAACCAGCGCGTCGGTCATCCAGGTCTGGAGGCCCGAATCGAACAGCACTGCCATGGAACCGACCAGGAAGGCAACGCCGAACACGACCTGCGGACTCACGAGGTCCGCGGCGGCCGCGAGTGCAAGACCCAGGAACATCATCGCGCGTATCGCGTCGATCCCGATCAAGGTGAGCCCGAGACGTCGGCGGCGATCGAGGAAGACGCCTGCGGCGAGTCCGAACAGGAGCATCGGGAGGGTCTCAGCCGCCGCCGTGAAGCCGAGGTCGATCGCGTTTCCCGTCAGAGCGAGCATGAAGTAGGGGAGCGCGAAGTACGAGATGTAGTCGCCGAAGTAGGAAATGGCCTGGCCCCAGACGATCGGAACCATGTTCCGTTTCGCCTGCCCAACCCTGTCGTCCGGTCGTATTTGCACTGGCCCCACCTCGGCGACCCCGCAGCGTAGCCGTCTGGCCCCCCACCCACCGATGCGGACCTTTCGGGACCGCGTTAGCCTGCAGGGGAGCGACTGCGAGGAAAATGGCCCAGATCCAGGACATACCGAGGCTCACCGGAGAGTTCTTCGATCTCGCAAAGGCCTACCTGCTCCAGGAGACCGTCGAACCGGCCAAGAAGCTGGGACACTTCGCGGGATTCTCCGTGGGCGCCACCGCCTTGTGGGCGATCGGCCTCGTCCTGCTCTCGGTGGCGGGACTCCGCGCACTCGTGGACGCGCTGCCGGAAGGCGCATACTGGGAGGGCCTTGCATACGTCGTCACGTCGCTGGTACTCGTTGGCTTCCTCGCACTCGTCGTCAAACTCGTCCCCGAACGTGGTGTCCATGACGCGTCGGGCTCACCCTCCCCCGAGGAGCTGAAACCATGAGCCAGATCGACAAGGCCGACCTCGAGGCGAAGCTCGCCGAGATCGAGGGAGTCGTCACAGATGTCGGTTCCGAGGCCCGATCCAATGTGCGGTTGGTCGTTGTCGGAGCGGCCGTCGTCGTCGGCCTCGTCGCGTTCGCGGTGTGGCGATCGCGTCGCTCGAAGGTCAGGGTCGAGGTATACAGGCTGTGACACCTCGTTCGGTACCCATGGCACGCGCGGTGACCCCGCCTGGCGCCCAGGTTGCCCGCCGAATGTCCCCACCGATGGGGTACGTTGCACTCCGATGGTGGTGGTCGAGGTGGCACCGCTTCGTTCGTCTGGGCTGGTCGATCACGCGTGAGAATCCCTCGGGCGATCCAATGCGGACGTACGTCGGCCTCGGCCTCATCGGATTCGGCCTCCTCCTCGGTTCGCGAAGGACCAAGCGCCTGTACCGCGCGACGGTGCCCTCCGGCGAGGAGATCCGCATCAGGGTGGTCCCCCACACGCGATCATCGGTGAGCTGATCGTGGCCCAGAACCGCAACGGATGGGTGAAGATCGTCATCTGGGTCGTGGTGGCGATGATGGTCCTCACCCTCATGGCGGCACTGTTCCCGGCGCTCAGCTGATGGGCGGAACGGGGCCGTTTCGCAGCGGAGAGCTCTGCCTCCTGTACGACTCGAAGGGCCGCCACCACCTCACCGAACTCGGAATCGGACGGGCGTTCCACTACGACCGCGGGTCGTTGTCCCACGACGTCGTGATCGGCGCCCTCGAGGGATCGACACTTCGTTCGAGCAACGGATCTCCACTCGTGGTGGTACGGCCTCGCTACGCGGACTACGTCCTCAACATGAAGCGGGGCGCCGCTGTGATGTACCCCAAGGACGTGGCTGCGATGATCATGTGGGCGGACGTCGGTCCCGGCATGACGGTCCTCGAGGCGGGCACGGGGTCGGGTGCTCTGACGATGGCCGCGGCACGCGCCGTGGGGGGGACCGGCGCCGTTGTAACCGTCGAACGACGGGACGATCACGCCATCCATGCCCGACGTCTGATCGAGGCGTTCGGCGAGTCCGTGCCGCCCGTGATCGAATACCGGTCAGGTGACGTCGCCGATCATCTCGCCGATGTGATGCCCGATCGCCTCCTCCTCGACGTGCCGGAGCCGTGGAGCATCGTGCCCATCGCCGCAGAGCACCTCGGAGGGGGTGCGGTGCTCGCGTGCTACCTCCCCACCGTCCCCCAGGTTCAAACGGTCCGGGAGGCGATGGACGATGCAGGCGTGTTCTTCGAGATCGACACGTTCGAGGTTCTCATGCGGCATTGGACGATCGATGGTCGATCGGTTCGACCGGATCACCGCATGATCGGCCACACTGGCTTCATCACCGTCGGGCGCACGCGGCGAAGGATCCCTGACGACGCCGCCGAACCGGTATGAAGACGCTGTGCGAGAGCGGTCCACGCCCTACACTCGAAACGAAGTCGACTCAGACGTTCCAGGTGGAGGAGGTCTTCGGTGTCCGACAGAGAACGCGATGAGCTCGCTGCCACGATCACCGTGCTCGAGGACGAGGTCGCCGTCCTTCGCCGCCGTCTGCAGGACGCACCCAGGCGTGTTCGCCTGCTCGAAGAACGACTTCTCGACAGCAGGAACCTGCTTGCACAGGCCTCAAGCCAGAACGAGAAGCTGACCACGGCGCTCGCTGAGACACGGGAGCAGCTGGCCCTCCTCCGCGAGGAGGTCGAGAAGCTGACGGCACCGCCGAACCCGTTCGGCACCGTCCTCCAGATGAACCCCGACGGCACCGTCGACATCGTGTCATCCGGTAGGAAGCTCCGGGTCGCCGTCGAGCCGACGGTGGAGGTCAAGGAGCTCGAGGCCGGCCAGGAAGTGATCCTCAACGAGGCATTCAACATCGTGGACGTTCGCCACTTCGAACCGAACGGAGAGGTCGTCACGGTCAAGGAGGCACTCGGGGACGGGCGCCTCATCGTTCTCGGCCGCGCAGACGAGGAACGGGTCGTGACGATCGGGTTTCCCGCGACTGACCTCCGCCTCCGTGCGGGAGACCATGTGCGTCTCGAGCCGAAGACAGGACTGGTTCTCGAGAAGCTCGAACGGCCCGAGGTCGAGGAACTGGTGCTCGAGGAGGTCCCCGATATCACGTACGCCGACATCGGAGGGCTCGACGAGCAGATCGAGATCATCCAGGATGCCGTCGAGCTCCCGTATCTCCACAGGGAGCGATTCGCCGAATACGATCTCGCCGCGCCCAAGGGTGTCCTGCTGTATGGGCCACCCGGCTGCGGCAAGACGCTGATCGCGAAGGCCGTGGCGAACGCCCTCGCGAGGGCAGTCGCCGAGTCCACGGGGACCGGGGACTCCCGCTCGTACTTCCTCAACATCAAGGGACCAGAGCTGCTCAACAAGTACGTCGGCGAGACCGAACGCCAGATTCGCCTGATCTTCCAACGGGCCAAGGAGAAGTCGGACGAGGGAGTCCCTGTCATCGTGTTCTTCGACGAGATGGACTCCCTGTTCCGCACACGCGGGACGGGAGTGTCGTCAGACGTCGAGTCCACGATCGTGCCTCAACTCCTGAGCGAGCTCGATGGCGTCGAGTCGCTCAAGAACGTCATCGTGATCGGTGCGTCGAACCGTGAGGACCTGATCGATCCCGCCATCCTCCGACCGGGACGGCTGGACGTCAAGATCAAGATCGACCGACCCGGCATCGAGGCGGCACGGCGGATCTTCGACATCTACCTCGACAGTGGGTTGCCGTTCGATCCCGAGGAGGTCGCGGAGCACGAGTCGATCGAGGCATACCTGCGCCACGCCGTCGACACCGTCACGGAGGCGATGTACGCGGAGGGACCCGAGAATCGGTTCCTGGAGGTCACGTATGCGAGCGGAGACCGTGAGGAGCTCTACTTCAAGGACTTCGCATCCGGAGCGATGATCGAGAACATCGTGCGCAGGGCGAAGAAGGATGCGATCAAGCGGGAGATCGCAGGCGGCCCCAAGGGTCTGCGAACTGCGGATCTCCTCGGTGCGGTCACACAGGAGTTCCGTGAGCACGAGGACCTCCCGAACACCACGAACCCCGACGACTGGGCACGGATCTCGGGGAAGAAGGGCGAGCGGATCGTCTATGTGAGGACGCTCATCGAGGGTGACTCCGATCAGCGGGCCATCGAGGCAATCTCGCCGGGGCAGTACCTCTGATCGTGGACCAGCCACGCGTCCTGGGCACCGAGGTCGAGTACGGCATCACCGTCACCGGTGAGGCAACGTTCAACCCCGTCACGGCGTCGGCCGCCGTGGTGAATGGATATCAGCACGGGGCAGATCGGATTCGCTGGTCGTACGACGAGGAGAGCCCCGGTCGGGACGCGCGTGGGTTCACCTTCGGCGAGATCCCGGCTGACGAGATGGACTCAGGACTCGTGAACTCGGTGCTCCACAACGGCGCACGCCTGTACGTCGACCACGCGCACCCCGAATACTCGACTCCGGAGTGCGGTGATCCGCTCGAAGCGACCCTCCACGACAAGGCTGGCGAAGTGGTCATGCATCGTGCTGCGGTGGCGGCCTCGGCGTACCTGCCGGAAGGGTCACGCATCGTCCTCCACAAGAACAACTCCGACGGAAAGGGCAACTCCTACGGTGCCCACGAGAACTACCTGATCAGCAGGACGGTCCCGTTCGGATCCCTCACACGGCACGTGACCGCGTTCTTGGTGTCACGACAGATCCTGACGGGCTCCGGCAAGGTCGGCTCCGAACACGGACGGCGCGACGTCGCCTTCCAGCTCACGCAGAGGGCTGACTTCTTCGAGGAGGAGATCGGCCTCGAAACGACGCTGAAGCGACCCATCGTCAACACTCGTGACGAACCGCACGCCGATCCCGGTAAGTACCGAAGGCTCCACGTGATCTTCGGAGACGCCAACCTGTCGGAGATCCAGACGTTCGTCAAGCTCGGCTCCCTCGCCCTGTTCCTCCACGCTCTCGAGGCCGGTGCGCTCGGCGAGCCGTTCGTGCTCGAGGACCCCGTGTCCGACGTGACGGCCGTCAGCCACGACAGGTCCCTCACCACGCCCCTCACCCTCAAGGACGGTCGGGTGATGACCCCGCTCGACCTGCAGAGGGAGTACTTCGCGATCCTCGAGGAGTTCGCATCCGAGACGTCGGTGAACCCCGTGTACAAGCAGGTCCTTCGCGAATGGGGGAGGCTGCTCACCGATCTGGAGGCCGGATACGCCGCCGTTGCGGATCGCCTCGACTGGGCGGCGAAGCTCGCGATGCTCGAGGCCTACCGTGAACGAGACGGACTCGAGTGGACGAGCCCCAAGATGAAGATGCTCGACCTCCAGTACCACGACATCGACCCGGCGAAGGGCCTCTACCACAGACTCGTTGGCGCTGGCATGATCAGGACCCTCCTCGGTGCCGAGGAGGTCGACCATGCAACGACGCACGCTCCGGAATCCACACGGGCATGGTTCCGCGGGGAGTCGCTGCGTCGGTACGGCTCTGCCGTCGTGGCGGCGAACTGGGATTCACTCGTGTTCGACACCGGGGCATCCACCCTGGTCCGCGTTCCTATGATGGAGCCTCCGCGGGGTACGAGATCCCTCGTCGAGGGTGTCTTCGACGCGAGCCCGGATGCCGCAACCCTGATCGACAACCTCGGAGGCGATGATGACTGAACGGGAACGAGCCCAAGGACGGGAAGGGCGCGAGGAGGAGGTCGTCGACGAGGCACCGACCTCGCGCGGCGAGGACGTCGCAGGGAAGATCGATGACCTCCTCGACGAGATCGACTCGGTCCTCGAGGAGAACGCGGAGGAGTTCGTCAAGAACTACGTGCAGAAGGGCGGCGAGTGAACGGCGCGCGCACGAGACGGGCCCACTCCGCATCGGGGAACCGATCCTCGATGCATCCTTCCTCTCGGTGCTCGAGCACCGGGGATTCCAGCCGCGTTGGGAGCCAGGAGCAGACCACACCATCGAGATCCCTGACGCGACGACGGTGCTCGCCCTGACATGGTCCGGCGGGGTCGTCATGGCAGGTGATCGAAGGGCGACCGCGGGGAACCTGATCGCCCACAGGCGCATCCGGAAGGTGTATCCCGCCGACGACCTCTCGGCCGTTGCGATCTCGGGAACTGCCGGGATGGCACTCGAGCTGATCAAGCTGTTCCAGACCGAGCTCGAGCACTACGAGAAGATCGAGGGTTCCCGGCTGTCCCTCGACGGCAAGGCGAACTTCCTCGCGAGGATGGTGAGGGGGAACCTGGCCCTCGCCTTCCAGGGATTGGTCGTGATCCCGCTCTTCTGCGGGTACGACGACGTCGTGGGGAAGGGACGGCTGTTCAGCTTCGACGTCGTCGGCGGCCAGTACGACGAGCTGCACTACGCGACGACGGGCTCGGGAGGGAGCGAGGCCCGCAGCTTCCTCAAGGGTGCATGGCGCGAGGACCTCGACGAGGAATCCGCGATGTTGATCGCGATCGAATCCCTCGTATCCGCCGCGGAGGAGGATGCCGCCACCGGAGGCCCGGATCCACGGCGCGGGATCTACCCGAACGTCATCACCGTGACATCGGCGGGAATGCGCGAGCTGACGGACGAAGAGCTGGCCCCGATGGTCGAGACCGTATTGGAACGCCGCCCATGATGCCCTTCTACGTGCCGCCGGAACAGCTCGTCAAGGATCGGGCAGACTTCGCCCGCAAGGGGATCAGCCGCGGTCGCCCGATCGTCGTCGTGCAGCTCGAATCGGGGATCCTGTTGATCGGTGAGAATTCGTCACCGTCCCTTCGCAAGATCGGTGAGATCTACGATCGGATCGCGTTCGCCGGTGTGGGTCGCTTCAACGAGTTCGAGACGCTTCGCGTCGCAGGGGTGCGCTATGCGGACCTCAAGGGGTACAGCTATGCGCGTGCGGACGTGACGGCGAAAGGCCTCGCGAATGCCTACAGCCAGACCCTCGGACAGATCTTCTCCCACGAGGTGAAGCCCTACGAGGTCGACATCGTGATCGCCGAGGTTGGCGCGGTCGTCGCACAGGACGTGCTGTTCCGTGTCCAGTTCGACGGAACACTGCGTGACGCGGAGGGCATCGCGGTCCTCGGTGCAGAGGAGGAGGAGATCGCCCGCGAGCTCGGTGACCCGTGGGACATCTCCGTACCCCTCGCCGAGGCGGTCGCCGCCGCCTGTGGTGCCATCGAAGCCGCGACCGATCACGAGATCGCTCCTGAGACCTGGGAGACGGGGTTCCTCCAGCGCGACGCGAGGCGCAGGGCGTTCCGCAGATTGAGCACGGACGAGATCGTCGCAGCGCGCGCCTGAACGAGGCGCGTGACCGGAAAGGCGTTCTGAGGGTACGCTGACCGTGTGCAGAGACGGATCTTCGGGATCGAGAACGAATACGGCGTCACCTGTGTGCTGCGCGGCCAGCGAAGGCTGTCGCCGGACGAGGTTGCGAGGTACCTGTTCCGCCGCGTCGTGAGTTGGGGTCGATCGTCGAACGTCTTCCTCGAGAACGGAGCACGGCTCTACCTCGATGTCGGGAGCCACCCCGAGTACGCGACCCCGGAGTGTGACAGCATCCTCGATGTCGTGGCCCACGACCGCGCCGGCGAGCGGATACTCGAAGGACTCGTCGAGTCTGCCGAGCAGAGACTCGCCGAGGAGGGCATCCGCGGCCAGATCTACCTCTACCGCAACAACACCGACTCCGCAGGCAATTCCTACGGATGCCACGAGAACTACCTGATCCAGCGCTCGACCGACTTCCAGCGGATGATCGACACGCTCATACCGTTCCTCGTCACGCGCCAGATCTGGGCAGGCTCCGGGAAACTGCTCCAGACGTCGAGGGGTACCGTCTTCTCCCTCGCCCAGAGGGCCGAACACATCTGGGAGGGGAGCTCGTCCGCGACGACCCGAAGCCGACCGATCATCAACACACGCGACGAACCCCATGCGGACGCGGAGAAGTACAGGAGACTCCACGTCATTGCCGGGGACTCGAACATGTCAGAGTATGCGACCTACACGAAGATCGGTTCGATGGTCGCCCTTCTCCAGATGCTCGAGGATGAGGTGGTGTTCCGCGACCTGAGCCTCGAGAACCCGATCAGGGCCATTCGCGAGATCAGCCACGACATGACGTGCCGTCGCAAGATCCGCCTCGCGAACGGGCGTGAGCTGAGTGCACTCGACATACAGTGGGAGTACTTGGAGCGTGTCATGCGCTACATGCGCTCATCGTCGTTCAGTCCTGAGGTCGAGCGTGCCGTCGGCATGTGGGAGCACATGCTGACGGGGCTCGAGAAGGACCCCCTCACCCTGAACCGCGAGGTCGACTGGGTGGCGAAGTACCACCTCATCGAGCGGTACAAGGTGCGCCATGCCCTCCCGTTCTCGAGCGCACGGCTCGCACTCATCGACCTCAACTACCACGACGTCAACCGCCGTCGTGGATTGTTCTACACCCTCGAACGTGCCGGGCTCGTGGACAGACTCGTGACCGACGAGGCGATCGCGGCGGCGATGACGACACCGCCGGCGACGACGCGTGCCCGCCTCCGTGGTGAGTTCATTCGAGCCGCGAAGGCGAAGCGGCGCGACTTCACCGTGGATTGGGTCCACCTCAAGCTCAACGACCAGGCGCAGAGGACCGTCCTGTGCAAGGATCCGTTCAGGGCGTACGACGAACGCGTGGACAGGCTCATCGCCACACTCTGACCTCGGTATCGGTCGGCACGTACCGTCGCAGAGCGCAGCTCGCCACGCACGGCATTCATCGCTCCCTGCCTCCTTCCGAACCCCGTCCGTGCGGTTTACGCTTGCCACGTGCAAAAGGTCATCGAACGGATCCTGAATCTCCTCGCGTTCCTCCTCACGGCGGGGAGACCGGTGACCGCTGATGAGATCCGTCACACCGTCAAGGGGTACGACCAACCCTCGGACGAGGCCTTCAGGCGAACCTTCGAGCGGGACAAGGACCTCCTCAGGACGCTCGGTGTGCCGCTCGAAACGACGTACACCGACATCTGGGAGGTCGAGCTCGGCTACGTCGTGCCATCTGACCAGTACACGCTCGAGGACCCCGGCTTCACGGACGACGAGCGAAGCGCCCTCCTCCTCGCAGCGGAGGCCGTGCGCTTCGGTGGCGAACGAACGGGAGTGGACGCGCTGTTCAAGCTCGGGGGCGCGCGCCGTTCGACCTCTGCTGCACCCGTTCGCGGCAGATCTGGGGCAGGATCTCAACACCCTCGGTGAGCTCTTCAGTGCGGTGACACAGCGACGCACCGTTCGATTCGACTACCGCGGCCGGGCGCGCACGATGCAGCCGTTCGGCCTGGTGCATCGGTATGGACACTGGTACCTGGTGGGACCGGAGGTGGCAGATCTCACAACGGTCAAGGCCTTCCGCATCGACAGGATGGGTTCGCCGACCGTTGGCACCGAAGCCGGGAAGTTCAAGCGGCCGAGGAACTTCGATGCGTCGATCGTCCTGGAGGGCATCGGTGCGTCCGACAGCGACGAAACGGCGAGGATCCGGTTCGACAACGACGTCGTCGACGTCGCGATGAACCGGAGCCGTGCAGCGACGATCGTCGAGGCCGACGACACGTCGACGCTCATCGAGGTTCCCATGGCCGATGAGGGCTCGATGATCAGCTGGGTCCTCGGTTTCGACGACAGGGCTGAGATCGTGTCGCCCGAATCGCTTCGATCCGCCTTCGTGGAGTACCTCGAGGTGTCGGCGTGACGAGTGATCGCACGGCGCGTCGCCTTGGGCGCATACTCGCCGTGCTCCCGTACGTCATCGAGAACCCCGGCGTCGACATCGACGAGCTTGCCGAGCGGTTCGATTATGTGACCAAGGATGATGTCGTCAAGGACCTCCACCTCGTCTTCGTCACAGGGCTGCCCGGCTACGGACCCGGCGACCTCATCGACGTCGACATCTTCGACGATGAGGTCTACGTGGATGCCGCTGACTACTTCTCCCGACCGGTGAGGCTGACCGCACCAGAGGGCCTCGGGCTATTGGCAGCCGGAATGACCCTCATCGAGTCGGAGCAGGCACCTGCGGCCCTCCGGTCGGCGGTCGACAAGCTCCTCACGGTCATCGGAACCGGAGCGGGTGAGTCTGTTGCCTTCGACGTCCCGACGCCGAGCCACGTGCCAACGCTCCGAGCAGCCATCGAGCAGCAGCGACTCGTCAGGATCGCCTACGTCGGGATCGCCTCGAATCGGCGCACCGAGCGACTGGTGGAGGGCTGGAGTGTGTCCTTCGCGCTCGGCAACTGGTACCTCACGGGTCACTGCAGGCTCGCCGGGGACGAGCGGGTGTTCCGGATCGATCGGATCACCGAGCTCGAGGTACTCGACGAGTACTACGACGCACCGGCCCACAATCCGACCCAGCCGATCGGATACCAACCGAGTGAGTCGGATGCACACGTGTCGTTCACGATCGAACCGGATGCGCGCTGGGTAGCCGAGTACTACCCCGTCGACGCGGAGGAATTGGGCGGTGGTCGGATGCGGATCACGATGTCGGTGGCCGACCCGCTCGTGGCGGCGAGGCTGCTCCTCGCCCTTGGGCCACGAACGAGCGAGATCGACGGCGATGAGGTGCTCGCCGCGATGGCGGATCTTCGTGCGCGGATACTGACCAGGTACGGCCGCTCGGAATGACTACGGCCCGAATAGTCCTTTACCTCACCTCCCATGTGCCGATGTGGAAATGGACACTGGCGCATGGAGCAACGGATGACAACGATACGAACCACATGCGAGGTCTGCGGGGACGTGGAGCTCACGACATCGGATATCTCGCTGGAACTGCAGGGTTCCGGAGCCGAGGGAACGTATCGCTACACCTGCCCGTCATGTCTTCGGATTCAGCGGAGGCCGGCGTCGGCACGGGTCGTGAGCATCCTGCTCGCCACGGGCGTGAGCTACGAGATCTCGATCGGAACGGCACCCATCACGGAGCCGGAGATCGCGTTGTTCGTGACCATGCTGGATTCCGACGATTGGTTCGGGAGACTCGTCGCCTCCGAGGGTTGACCTTCCGCCCGAGTTCCGGGGTGAGGGGCCGCGACCGTGCCGCCGACGTGTCGGCGGCACCTTCGCGTTCGGCGATGATGGGCGCCTAGCATCCGCCTCCCATGACGGGTTCCCCCCTCGACGACTTCTTTGGATCGCTTCCGTTCGAACCGGATGCGTTCCAGCGTGACGCGCTCGCGTCGATCGCTGCAGGGAACTCTGTGGTTGTCACGGCCCCGACTGGTGCGGGGAAGACGCTCGTGGCCGATGGAGCGATCTCCTTGACGTTCAGGCGCGGCGTTCGCGCCTTCTATACGACGCCGATAAAGGCGCTGTCCAATCAGAAGTTCAACGACCTGTCCGAGGTGTACGGTCCCGCCGAGGTCGGCCTCCTGACGGGCGACAACGTCATCAACGGGGACGCGCCGATCGTCGTGATGACGACCGAGGTACTGCGCAACATGATCTACGAAGGTTCGGCGGCGCTTGACAGGCTCGGGGTGGTCATCCTCGACGAGGTCCACTACCTCGCAGACCGACATCGCGGCTCGGTGTGGGAGGAGGTGATCATCCACCTCGACAGGTCGGTACCGATCGTGTGCCTCTCGGCAACCATCGCGAACCCGGAGGAATTCACGGGATGGGTGAACGCCAGGAGGGGTGGAACCGACCTCGTTGTCGAGTCCCATCGGCCTGTCCCGCTCACGTCGATGTACATGTGGAGGGACCGCAACCATGGTGGGGCTTCTGCCATGTTGCCGGTCTTCGACAGGGCGGGCCGCCCCAACGGCGCCATCTCGCGCGCACTCGGAAGGTCACGGGGGAGGCACCAGAGGTTCTCGACGCCGAGGCGGACCGAGGTCATCGCCTTGCTGTCGGAGGAGGATCTCCTGCCCGTCATCTACTTCGTCTTCTCCAGAAAGGGATGCGACGCGACCGCCGAGACGATCGCAGGTGCGGGGCTCGACCTCACCACGCCTTCCGAGCAGGCGGAGATCGCGACGGTGATTGCCCGTCGTGTGGCCCACCTGTCCAACGAGGACCTGACCGTACTCGGCTTCGAGCGATGGCGTTCGCATCTCCTCAAGGGCGCGGCAGCACATCATGCAGGGCTCGTCCCCGCATTCAAGGAGACCGTGGAGGAACTGTTCCTGCGAGGTCTCGTGAAGGTCGTAGCGGCTACCGAAACCCTGGCCCTCGGCATCAACATGCCGGCACGGACCGTGGTGCTCGAGTCCCTGAGCAAATTCGACGGTGAGTCACATGAACTCCTCGGACCGAGCGACTACACACAGCTCACGGGAAGGGCGGGACGTCGGGGGATCGACGACCACGGCACGGCGGTGGTGCTCCACAGCCCATACGTCCCCTTCGAACGTGTGAGCGGGATCGCCGCAACAGGTGCGAACCCTCTCCGGTCGTCCTTCGCGCCCACCTACAACATGACGGTCAACCTCATCGCCAAGTATGACGAATCCCGAGCCCACGAGCTCCTCGCCGCATCGTTCGCGAACTTCGCTGAGGGCCACCGGAGGGCACTCCTGGCCGATAACCTTTCCGAGCGTCGAGCCGACCTCGAGACCTTCAGGGCCGCCGCCCACTGCGACAAGGGGGATGTGTGGACGTTCGCGCAGGTGGGCGGCCCTCCGCGTAGCGGTCCGACGCTCAGCCTCATCGAACCCGGCTCGATCGTCCGCTTCGCAGGGGCCGACCATCTCGTCATCGGTCGCTCCTACGGCGGGGACAGCCCGCGCATCGATCTCACGGACGTGGGAGGTGAACGATCGAGGATCCGCACCAGGGATCTGCCACGAGATGCGATGCTCGTTGGATCGCTATCACTTCCGATGCCGATCAGGGCGTCTGACCATGCGTATCGTCGTGAGGCCGGCCTCCTCCTCGAGACCTTCATTCCCGTCGGTGATCCGGTTCCCCTGTACGGCGAACCGGATGGGTCACCTGTCGCCACTTGCCCCGATCTCGACACCCACCTGTCGTGGGTCGAGCGCGCACGGCGCGCCGAGCGCGACCTCGAACGCCTCGAGCGACGCCTCGCGAGGGCGAGCGACCACACCGTCGTCAGGGACTTCGACAGACTCCACGGCGTTCTCGACGATCTCGGTTACACCAAGGGGTGGCGCCTCGAGGAACCTGGACGGTCGTTGCGGCGCCTCTACAACGAATTGGACCTGCTCCTGTCGGAGTCCCTTCGATCCGGGCTCCTTGACGATCTGGACCCTGCGCAGTTCGCGGCGGTGTTGTCCGTGTTCACGTACGAATCGCGAGGAGGCGACGTACCGCCATCGCCGCGCACCACCTTCAGCCACACACCCCTCGAGGCGATCCTCGAGCTGTGGCAGCGCCTTGCCGAGATCGAGGACCGCCACGGTGTCGAGGCGACACGCGAACCCGACGTTGGACTCGTGGACGTGCTCCACGGTTGGGCGAGTGGCCTCGACCTCGAGGACATCTTCGAGACGGAGGATGTCGGTGCCGGCGACTTCGTCCGTTCGGCACGCCAGGTCCTCGACCTGCTGCGCCAGGTTCGTGACGGCTTCCCACGCTACGGAGCGGTCACCACCGCGGCGATCGAGCAGATCGATCGCGGCATCGTCGAAGTAGGTTTCACACGATGACGGACCCGTTGCCGACCCGTTGGCTCATGGTTGTGAACCAGAACGCCGGTCGGGGAACGAACCACGTGGATACCCTGAGGGAGGCAGCAGGGACACGGTCGCTCACCCTCGACATCGTCGTCACCGCGAGCGAATCGGACATGCGCGCGGTCGTCCGTGACGCGTACTCTGATGGCGTTCGCGGCTTCGTCGGCGTCGGGGGGGACGGGACGGCGCACCACCTCGTGAATGCGCTGCCTGCCATCGATGTCGATGACCGGGTGAGCCTGTCTGTGATCCCGACGGGTAGCGGGAGCGACTTCGTCAGGACATTCGGCCAGAACGACGGCATCGAAGCGGCGATGGACCGTCTCGCCCACGCCGAACGGTACGCGATCGACGTGGGCGAGGTTACGGGCTCGTTCGGGACGCGACGGTTCATCAACGCCGCCAATGCCGGGATCGCCGCAAAGAGCGTCGTCACCGCCGAGCACCTCCCGAGGAGGCTCGGAACGGCGAAGTACACCCTTGCGTTCTGGCTGACCCTCGCGCGGTTCCCGGGCGCCGAGGTCGACGTCAGGGTCGATCACCACCGGTTCACGGGCGAAGCACTGAACATCGTCATCGCGAACGGACAGTTCTTCGGCGGTGGGCTCAACGTCGCACCCAGGGCGACCCTCGTCGACGGACGGTTCGACGTCCTCGTCTTCGCAGGCCGTCGGTCGAACGCGTTCACGGTGATGCCGCGACTCGCCTTCGGTGCGCACCTCACGCACCGTGCCGTGCATCGATACACCGGATCCAGCGTGTCGATCGACGGCCCGACTGCCTGGCCAATCGAAGCCGATGGAGAGCTGCTCGGTCACGGTTCCGTCACCGCGAGGGTCATGCCGGGGGCGATCGACTACATCGTGTGAACATCGCGAACGATCATGCAGCGGATGTGGTTATGCTGCGCGCCGCGTCCCTGTCCTTCGGGAGAATCATGACTGACGACACAGACCTTGTTGAAGAGGAAGACCTCGACGAAGACCTCGCCGAGGACTTCGACGAGGCCCTCATCGAGGAGGAGGACGAGGAGCTCGACCTCTCCGATGACGTGCTGACGGTCGACGATGAGGTCGACGATGACGACGACGAGGAAGCGGTCGACGATGACGAGGACGACGAGGACGACGAGGCCCTCGACGAACTCGAGGCCGAGGAGCTCGAGATGCTCACCGAGGACGAGTCCATCGAGACCCTCGCGGTCGACGAGGCAGCCGAGATGCGGGCAATTCGAAGGGCCGAGCTCGCGATGGAGGGTGAGGGCGTGGACGAGGCCACCAAGGACGAGTTCGTTTGCACCAGCTGCTTCCTCGTCAAGCGCACGAGCCAGCTGACGAACAAGCGTCGCAGGATCTGCGCCGACTGCGCTTCCTGATCCTCTCACGGGTCCGTTCAAGTGCCACGGTGTACTGTCCGATACACCCGGTATGGAATCCCTCGAAATGAGCGTGCTCGTCATCGTCCCCACGTACAACGAACGGGACAACATCCGTGAGGTCGTGAGCGCCGTCAGGTCGCACGGCTACGACGTGCTCGTCGTCGATGACGGATCCCCCGATGGCACCGGTGTGATCGCCGACGAGATCAGCGGAAGTGACGAAGGCGTCCATGTGCTCCACCGCACCGAGAAACTCGGTCTCGGCCCCGCATATGCAGCGGGGTTCCAGCGAGGACTCGAGATGGGTGCTGAGATCCTGTGCGAGATCGACGCGGACTTCTCCCACGATCCCGACGACCTCCCGAGGCTCGTCGAGGCCGTTGCGATGGGCGCCGACCTCGCCATCGGGTCCCGGTATGTCGATGGCGGGGGAACCGAGGGATGGCCATGGCACCGCGTCGCCATCTCACGCGGCGGAAACGCCTACGCCGCCGTCATGCTCGGCCTGTCCGTCAAGGACGCGACCGCAGGCTTCCGTGCCTTCAGGGACACGACCCTGCGCAAGATCGACCCGACGAACTGTGAGGCCTCCGGGTACGGGTTCCAGGTCGAGATGGCGTGGCGTACAGAACAGGCCGGTCTGTCGATCGTCGAGGTGCCCATCACGTTCCGTGAGCGCGTCCGGGGTGAATCGAAGATGAACCTCGCCATTGCCACGGAGGCGATGGGACTCGTCACGAAGTGGGGGATCAGTAGGATCCGTGGACATCGCAGGACCCCTGCGTCCTGAGCCCTTACTACGCTCCGATCCATGGAGCTGACCGTTCGGAGGGCGACCAACGCCGACGTCCCTCATCTGGTGGCGCTGTACAAGGACCTCGAGCGCGAACAGACGGCGAGGAAGCCGGTGTGGGCGCTGACCGATGGCCTCGACGACCGCGTCGACCTCGCCCTCTTCCATGCCATGCAGGCACGCGACTCCTGGCTGTTCGTCGGCGAGATCGACGGGGCGACCGTGGGATTCATCTGGGCGACCATCGAGCCCATGCTCGATCGTGCGCACGGTGAGCGACTGGGCCGTATCCGGCTCATCTACACGGAACCCGAGGCTCGTGGTGTCGGTGTCGGCCATGTGATGCTCGAGGCGATCCTCACGGAGCTGCGGGGCGCCGGAGTCCGCTTCTTCGACGCTCCCGTCGGTCCAGGGCAGCGCGCGACGAAGAACTTCTTCGAGGCGCACGGCTTCGCGGCGCGGTCCATCATCATGCATCATGAGGATGCCCCTCACGCCGCCTCACCCCGTGACTGATCCCTGTGACTGATTCCTGGGCATCGGCCGCCGTCGACCTGACGGTGTCGCTCATCGCGAACGTGTGCGTCAATACGGGTCAACCGGACTCGGGGAACGAGATCGCCTCCGTTCGTACGATCCAGGAGTTCCTCGGCGAGGAGGGCGACGTCATCGAGCCGCATCCCGGCCGTGCCTCGGTCGTCTACCGGGTTCGTGGAACCGAACCCGGGGCGAAACGGCTCCTGCTCATCCCCCATCTCGACGTGGTCCCTGCAGATCCTCGGGAGTGGATGCATCCGCCCTTCGATGGTGTGCGGGCCGATGGCATGGTCTGGGGGAGGGGAGCCGTCGACATGCTCAATGTGACCGCGGCGATGGTGTGCGTGTACCGAGGGCTGCGAGACGGGGATCTCCCGCCACCTCGCGGCGACGTGATCCTCGCCGCCGTCGCCGACGAGGAGGCAGGCGGCGTATACGGGGCACAGCACCTGGTCGACGAGCACTGGGACCGGATCGCGTGCGATGCGGCGCTCACCGAGGTCGCCTGCCCCACCCTTCCAGGGACTCCGACGCCCTCGTTGCCGGTCACGGTGGCCGAGAAGGGGCCGGCGTGGCGGTCATTCACCGCGAAGGGCGTGGCGGGCCACGGCAGCCAGCCATACGGGATGGACAACGCAGTCCTGAAGCTCGCACGGGCGTTCGCGAGGATCGGCGACGCCGATCAGCCGGTCGCGATCACCGAGGAGTGGCTCGCATTCGTTCCGTACCTACCGGTGAGCCCGGATTTGCGGAACAGGCTCTCGAACGCCGATACGGTCGACGAGGCGATCGCCGAGATCGCAGCCTCCGACGCCACCCTCGCACGCTGGGTGCATGCCTGCACCCACATGACGTTCTCGCCGAATGTGCTGGTCGGTGGATCGAAGGCGAACGTCGTGCCCAGTACAGCCGCTGGCGATGTCGATGTGCGGCTGCTTCCGGGCCAGGACAGCGTCGACCTCGACGACCATTTCCGCAAGGCGCTCGGACCCGACCTCTACGAAGACATGGTCATCGAGCCCGTCCTTGAGATGTCAGCGAACGCCTCACCTACCTCCGGGCCACTGTGGGAGGCAATCGGGGACGCGGCCGATCGCCATCTCGGTTCGCGGTCGCTCGCCCCGACCATGACCCCTGTAACAACGGATGCGCGCTTCCTCCGTGCGAGGGGCATCCCCGCATACGGGGTGGGACTGTTCGACGACACCATGACTCTCGCCCAGATGCTCGGCATGTTCCACGGAGCGAACGAACGGGTCTCCGAGAAGTCGATCGTCCTGACGACGGTCCTGCTCGGTGACGTCGTGTCCGGCTTCTCAGCCCGGTCCGTCGAATGAGCCCACAGCCCGGTGCCACAGGTACGGTCGTGTTCGATCTCGATGGCGTCCTCTACATCGACTCGGAGGGTGTCCCCGGTGCCGGGGACGCGCTCGAAGCCTGCGTGGAGGCAGGCTGGCGACCCCTCTACGCGACCAACAACTCGACGAAGACCTCCGCCGACGTCGTCAGGCACATCGAGGAACGCACCGGATTCCGAGCGGATCCCCGGGGTGCCGTCACATCCGCGATGTCCGCCGCCCGCCATGTCGCGTCCATCGGCCGCGACGCACTCGTCGTCGGATCCCACGCGATCGAATACGAGCTGCTCGCCAGGGGAATCGCCGTCATCGACCGCGAGGCGCCGACGGCACCCGACGCGGTCGTGGTCGGCCTCGACAGGACGATCTCGTATGAACGAATCGATCGGGCGGCGCGCGCCATCAGGTCCGGCAGCGCCTTCATCGCCACCAACACGGACACGACCTATCCGACGCCCACGGGCCTTGCCCCCGGAGCGGGAACCATCGTCGCCGCCATCGCGGCCGCATCGGGCGTCGAACCGGTCGACTGCGGAAAGCCGACGACACGCTTCGGTTCGCTCATTGCCGACATGCTCGGATCCGGACCCGTCGTCATGGTCGGTGATCGACCGGAGACGGACATCGCGCTCGGCCTCGCATACGGATGGACGACCGTTCTCGTCCTCACCGGCGTCACGTCGTCTCCCGACGATGTACCCACGGCCCACACGCCGGACCATGTGATCGACTCTGTGGCCAACCTTCCCTCACTTCTGGCGACCATCGGGGGATAATGCGTCATGGACTCCCCACAGACCGACCCACGACAGACCGAGGCAAGCGCCAGCATCGCCGACATCCACCACCAGCTCGAGGGCATCGACCCCGCAGACGCACCCGACGTGGCGGAGCGGCTCGCGTCCGAGCTCGCGGACCTGCTCGAGGACACGGGACCCGATGGGCGGGAGGATCGCACCTGACACGCCGCAGGCTCGATGTCGAGCTCGTGAGAAGGAACCTCGTCTCGAGCAGGGTCGAGGCGCAGCGGGCGATCGACGCCGGGCTCGTACGGATCGGCGGCATCACAGCACCCAAACCCTCGACGCTCGTGTCCCCGGACGATCCGGTGCACCTCGAGGCTGCGCCGGAGCCATTCGTGAGCAGGGGCGGCCGGAAGCTCGATGGTGCACTCGCGGCGTGGGACCTCGATGTCGAGGGCGTACGAGCGATCGACATTGGCGCATCGACCGGCGGCTTCACCGATTGCCTGCTCCAGCGCGGCGTCGACCATGTGGTTGCGATCGATGTCGGATACGGCCAGATCCACAGCCGCCTCAGGAGCGACCCACGTGTGACCGTGATCGAGCGGACGAACATCCGCACCGCCGACACCGAGGCCCTCGGTGCACCGTTCGATCTGATCGTCGCCGACCTCTCGTTCATCTCACTCCGCTACCTGGTGGACGTCTTCGAGCGCCTCGGCTCCCGCGACGCGTGGTGGATCCTCCTCATCAAACCCCAGTTCGAGGCGGGAAGGGAGTCGGTCGGCAAGGGGGGCATCGTTCGCGATCCCGACACCCGCCGGTCAGCCGTCCAGAGTGTCATCACGGCATTCGATGGACGCGGGCTCGGGTGTCAGAGACTCGATGTATCGTCGATCACCGGAGCGAACGGAAACGTCGAGTTCCTGGCCATGTTCACTCGGGCGGAGCGAGCGGTCGACGACGACACGATCGCTTCCGTGGCACTGGCCACTGCGAAGGAAGAAGGAGCGACGAAGTGAGATCCGTCCAACTCGTGTCACGTGACGATCGACCGGACGCGCGCAGTGTCGAGCACGAACTCATCGAGCGTCTCAACGATCGCGGGATCACCGTCGCGACCTCCGATGGCGCAGACCTCGTCGTCGCGATCGGAGGTGATGGCACGGTGCTGGCGGCTGCAGGAGGTGCGATCGCGCGAGGTGTGCCCATCTGCGGGATCAATGTCGGCAGGGTCGGGTACCTCGCCGAGTTCGAGGTCGCCGAGATCGGGGACCTCGTCGACGCGATCGCGTCAGGAACATACGAGATCAGGAGCCACAGCCTCCTCGAGGTCGTCACCGGCACGACATCGGCCACGGCCGTCAACGACGTCGTCGTCGAGAAGGTCATCAGCCAACGCATCATCGAAGTCGCGGTGACCGTCGACGATCGGCCACTCGCGACGTACCGGACCGACGGCATCATCGTTGCGACGCCGCTCGGATCGACTGCCTACAGCCTGTCGGCGGGCGGTCCCGTCGTCGATCCATCCCTCGACGCGCTCGTCATGACACCCATTGCACCCCACAGCCTCCTCACCCGTGCCGTCGTCCTCGGACCCGATGCCGTCGTCCGGCTCGAGGTCGCAATCGACCGTCCAGCCCGAGTGAACGTCGATGGTCGCGAGTTGTGCCTCGTGGAGCCAGGCGAGACAGTCACGGTCAACCGGTCCGGGAAACACGTGGAGTTCCTGAGCCTCGGACGCCACCCCTTCCCGCAAGCCGTCCGCGAACAGTTCGGTCTCGACCATGCTTGACGAGCTCACCGTGGCAAACCTGGGGCTCATCGCCTCTGCAGACATTCGGCTCTCGTCCGGCCTCAACGTCATCACAGGGGAGACGGGAACAGGCAAGACACTCATGCTCGGGGCCCTCAGGCTCCTGCGCGGCGACAAGGCCGCCAAGGGCCTCATCGGGCCGTACGGGGACACCTGCGAGGTCGCTGTCCGATTCGTCGACGGCAGTGATGAGGTCGTGCTTCGGCGCAGCGTCGACGCCAAGCGGTCGCGGGCCTACGTCGACGACCTGACCGCGACGGCAGGGACCCTCGCGGACGTCCTTTCACAGCGCGTCTCGATCGTCGGACAGCACGACCATCTCGCGATCTCATCGACGGCAGGCGTGCGCGCACTCATCGACAGGCGCCTTGGCGCCGATGGCCTCGCGACGCGTTCGGAGTACGAGGCCGCGTGGCGTGCCAGGCGTGTACTCCTGGAGGAGCGTGACGCGATCGGATCCGATGCCAGGGCGCTCGAGCGCGAACGTGACATGGCGCAATTCCAGGCAGACGAGATCGACCGGGCGGACCTGTCCCCCGGAGAGGACGACGACCTGCACCAGAAGGTCCTCCTGCTACGGAACGCCGACGCCCTCCTTGCCGAGCTCGACACGACGATGCGGGCTCTGGGGGACGCAGGCGCAGGTTCCCTCCTCGACGACGCTGTCGGTGCCCTCAGGCGAGCGCGCCCCTTTGCACCAGAGGCCGGCGCGATCGGCGAAAGGCTCCTCGACGTGTCGACGCTCCTCAACGACGCAGCGGGGGACGTCGCCGTCCTGGCGGCATCGATCGAGCAGGACCCCGACGAACTCGACGCCATCGAAGAGCGGATCGCGCTCGTCGGATCGCTGAAGAGGAAGTACGGAGCGACCGTCGAGGAGGTCATCGCTTTCGGTGCCCTTGCAGGTACCGAACGCGACCGCCTCGACGCCCTGATCGCATCCGCCGCAGACATCGACGAGAGGATCGCCATCGCCGAGGAACACCTGTCGAGCGTCGGGCGACGATTGAGGGAGGCGCGCGCGGATGCCGCAAAGATGATCTCCGGTGAGGCGATGAGCCACTTGCAGGACCTCGGCTTCTCCTCGCCGCACGTGGAGATCGACGTACCGGAACGCCAACCCACAGCTGAAGGTGCGGATCGACCGGTGATCCTCTTCGCATCGACCGAGGGCCTCGTGCCAGAGCCCATCTCATCCGTCGCGTCAGGGGGAGAGCTTTCGAGGCTCGTGCTCGCCCTCACGCTGGCGTCGGGATCCGAGGACCTCGCCGTCCTCGCATTCGACGAGATCGACAGCGGGATCGGAGGCGAAACGGCACTCGCCATGGGCCACAAGCTCAAGCAACTGGCGATCGACCACCAGGTGATCTGCGTCTCACACCTGCCCCAGGTCGCCGCGTTCGCCGACACCCATATCGTCGTCTCCCGATCGGAAGCGGGCGCCGTCGCGTCCGAGGTGGTTGCTGAAGATCGCCTCGAGGAGATCACCCGCATGCTGTCAGGCCTCACGGGATCCGAGACCGGTCGCGACCACGCGAGGGACCTGCTCGCGCTCGCGTCCGGCGAGGGGTCCGCGTGATGCGGTCGTTGGTCGCTGCGGATCCGCTGGTAACATCCAAGCTTCCGAGGCGGAGGACGACGTGACGAAACACGTGTTCGTGACCGGCGGGGTGACATCGAGCCTCGGCAAGGGCATCACATCGGCGTCCCTTGGTCGACTCCTGAAGGCACGCGGATACCGGGTCGTCCTCCAGAAGCTGGATCCGTACATCAACGTCGATCCGGGGACGATGAACCCGTTCGAACACGGCGAGGTCTTCGTGACCGACGACGGCGGCGAAACGGACCTCGATCTCGGTCACTACGAGCGGTTCGTGGGGGAGCGGCTCAGCCGCGATTCGAACGTGACCACAGGCTCCATCTACCAGTCCGTGATCCGGAAGGAGCGGCGAGGCGACTACCTCGGTGCGACGGTGCAGGTGATCCCGCACATCACGAACGAGATCAAGGCCAGGATCCGAAAGCTCGGCCAGCGTGACGACGTCGACATCGTCATCACCGAGGTCGGGGGCACCGTTGGCGACATCGAGTCTCTCCCATTCCTCGAGGCGATCCGCCAGTTCCGCAAGGACGTCGGGGAGTCGAACACGTGCTACGTGCACGTCACCCTCGTTCCCTACCTCAACACGAGCGAGGAACTCAAGACCAAGCCGACACAACACTCCGTGGCCGAGTTGCGCAGCCGCGGCATCATGCCCGAGGTCATCGTCGTGCGGTCGGATCGACCCGTGGACGAATCGGCCCGTCGCAAGATCAGCCTCTTCTGCGACGTGACACCCGACGCGGTCATCAACGCAGTCGACGTTCCGAACATCTACGCGGTGCCCCTTGCTCTCCACGATGCCGGCCTCGACGAGGTCGTGTGTCGCGAACTCAACCTCGAGGCGCCACCTGCGGACCTGTCCGCATGGAAGGCGATGGTCGATGAGATGACCAGCCCCCAGACCACGGCCACGATCGGCATCGTCGGCAAGTACGTCGATCTTCCAGACGCGTACCTCTCGGTCGTCGAGGCACTCAACCATGCGGGGAGGACGTCGAGAGTCGACGTCGACATTCGATGGATACCGGCCGACGACGTGGACGGCCTCCTCGCGGAGTCCCATCTCGAGGGCCTCGACGGCATTCTCGTCCCCGGTGGCTTCGGGATCCGCGGGATCGAGGGCAAGATCCAAGCGATCCGGCACGCCCGCGAACGCGGCGTACCCTTCCTCGGCCTCTGCCTCGGACTGCAATGTGCCGTCATCGAGTATTCGCGCAACGTGCTCGGACATGCCCAGGCCCACTCGACCGAGTTCGAACCCATGACGCCCGATCCCGTGATCGACCTCATGGAGTCCCAGAAGGATGTCTCGGACAAGGGGGGCACCATGCGGCTCGGGCTGTATCCAGCCAGGCTCGCCGAGGGATCGCTCGCCAGGTCGCTCTACGGGACGGAGGTGGTCTACGAGCGACACCGGCACCGCTGGGAAGTGAACAACAGGTACCGCAATCAACTCGTGGACGCCGGCCTCAGCCTCTCGGGGATGAGCCCTGACGATCGGCTTGTCGAATTCATCGAGCTCGAGGGCCATCCATACTTCATCGCAACCCAGGCGCACCCCGAGTTGATCTCGCGCCCTGACCAGCCACACCCGCTGTTCGTCGGACTGATCGCCGCTGCGAAGGCGCACCGTGAAGCGGTTGGCCACCGGAGTCCCGTGGCATCCACCACCGAGCACGTCTCGCGGTGAGCGAGGATTTGGAGTTTCGCACGGTTGGATCGCGCACGGTGTTCGATATCGCCTTCCTGGAGCTGCAGATCCGCGACATCCTCACGCCCTCGGGCGAGACGGTCGAACGAATCGTGATCACGCATCCCGGTGCCGTTGCCGTCGTGCCGTGTATCGGCGAGGACGTCGTCCTCATCGAGCAGTATCGAGCGGCAGCAGACGGCACCGTGCTCGAGATTCCCGCAGGAAAACTCGATGATCCCGCGCATACGAAGGAAGAATCGGCACTCCGTGAACTCGCGGAGGAGACAGGCCTGCGAGCAGGCTCGTTGACCTGGCTCACGGAGATCTGGACGACGATCGGGTTCACGGACGAGCGCATCGCCATCTACCTCGCCGACGACCTCACGGACGGGGATCCGTCGCCAATGGGCCACGAGGAGCACTTCGCGCGAATCGTGAGGATGCCGCTCACGGAGGCCGTGCGTCATGTAAGGGAAGGAACCATCTGCGACGCGAAGACGGCCGTGGGGATCCTCCTGGCGGCAGCGGACCGTGGATCGGCCTGAACGAGCGGATTTCGCTCCGCCTCCTCGGCACGAAGGCCGAGAGCTCCCCGCCCATGGCACCGAGTTCCTCGTCTCGGCGCGCGCAGAGCGGGGACTCTCCAGGAACACCGTTGCCGCATATCGGAGGGACCTCGAGCAGTACAGGGCGACGATCGACGAGCAGGGCGGTGTGAGCGAGGCCACCGTGCGTGCACACCTCGATTCGTTGCGGAACCGCCAGCTCGCAGCCACGTCGATTGCACGGAAGTTCGCCTCGATACGGGCGTATCACCGATTCCTCGTGGTCGAGGGCCTTGCATCGGTCGATCCGACGGCTGCGATCGCGAGTCCGCGCCGGCCATCGAGCCTTCCGAAGGCCCTGACCGTGGGTGAGGTCGAGGCGATCATCGCCTCGCCGGGAACGGACACTCCGCAGGGCAGGCGCGACACGGCGATCATCGAGTTCATGTATGCGACCGGTTGTCGGGTGAGCGAACTCGTTGACCTCGATCTCCACGACGTCGATGCGGAGACACGCACGGCGATCGTGACAGGTAAGGGAGCGCGACAGAGGATCGTCCCGATCGGCTCCTTCGCACATCGTGCACTCCAGCAGTGGCTCGCCGACCGCACGGCGTACCGTCGACCGGGCGCAGATCCGGGTGCACTCTTCCTGTCGACGCGGGGAAACCGGCTGTCGCGCCAAGCCGTTTGGAGGCTGGTGAAGCACCACGGCCTCGAAGCTGGCATCAGCTCCGGACGACTGTCCCCTCACGTGCTCAGGCACTCAGCCGCGACGCACATGGTCGAGGGCGGGGCCGACCTGAGGACCGTCCAGGAGCTCCTCGGCCACGCAAGCCTCACGACGACGCAGGTGTACACGAAGGTCAGCCCCGAGCATCTCAGGGAGATCGTGATCACCAGCCATCCACGAGGATGATCGCGAGGAAAGTCGTCGTCCGGCGCTATCGTTCCGTGCACAGGCATCGGCCAGATCTGCCGTCCCCGCGCCTGGAGGAAACCCATGACCACCGTCGATCACGCACATGCCGAGGAGACCCTGCAGTCCGAGCGGGCGCGCCTCGTCCATCAGTTGTCCGAGCTCGGAGCGGACGAATCCGGGGATCTCACGGGGGCAATGGACTTCGGTGATGCCTTCGCCGATGCCGGAGCGGCAACAGCAGAGCGCACCGAGACGATGGGCATCATCGACAACCTCAAGAACCAACTCGACGATGTGAACGCCGCCCTGGCGAAGATCGCGAAGGGCACCTACGGCATCTGCGACCGCTGCGGCAAGGACATCGGAGCCGATCGCCTCGAGTTCCGCCCCATGTCCGTCCTCTGCGTCGACTGCAAATCCGCCAGCTGACGTCGTGGCACGGCCCGGCTACGCGGCCCACCTCGTACGACGGTTCTTCGGGTACCTTCGTGCACGGCCGTTGACTCCGTCCGAGCAGGCTCTCGTCGCGACCATCCTGAGCCCCGAGCTCCACCGCCTCTTCACCGGACAGCCCCATCAGGACCAACGCCACGCGTTCGATGTCGCGGCCCGAACGACACATCGGACCCCAGAGGTGCTCGAGGCGGCTCTCACCCACGACGTCGGCAAGTCCGTTGCGCATCTCGGTCCCTTCGGCCGTTCGGCGGCGACGCTGTGGTCGTTGACACCCTTCGCCGTCAAGGGCAGGTGGAGGACGTATCTCGAGCACGGCGCGATCGGCTCGGAGATGCTCGAGCGAGCCGGTGCGACCGAGTTCACCGTGGCATTCACGAGTGGCCATCCCGGGCGCGCGCCATCGGGAATCGACCCCGTCGCATGGGAGGCCCTCGCATCGGCCGATGATGCGTGACAAACCGGGGAAAGTCGCCACCCACCCAATAGCATGTGCATCCCATGACGTTTGCTGTCCGCACCCGTGTGTTCGAAGGCCCCCTGGACCTCCTGCTCCAGCTCATCACGTCCCACCAGCTCGTCATCACAGAGCTCAGCCTCGTGGACATCGTCGGTGAGTACATGGCATTCCTCGAGGAGATGGCAGAGCTCGACCTGGAGGTCACCAGCGAATTCCTCCTCATCGCATCGACGCTCATCCAGATCAAAGCGCGCCACCTCCTTCCCGACGACGAGCCGATCGACCTCGACGACGAGCTCGCCCTCGCCGAGGAGCGTGACCTCCTCCTTTCCCGCCTCCTCGCATGCCTGACGTTCAAGGACGTCGCAGCGGTCCTTTCCCATCGGATGGAGGTGATCGATCGACGCGTCGTGCGCACCGCAGGGTTGCCCGATGAGATCGTTCCCCGCCTGCCGGAGGTCGTCATCCCCGTCGACGCTGTGACGCTTGCCGACATCGCAGTGCGAGCGCTCTCGGCCCAGGCGTACGAGCCCGACCTCGATCACCTCGACCTCGACCTCCCGTCCGTCCACGACGCGATCGTCGACCTCCAGGGGCGCATGGCATCTGTGGCAACCGCGAACTTCGACGACGTCGTCGAGCACTGTTCACGTGACGTGGAGGTGGTCGCCTACTTCCTCGCCCTGCTGGAGCTCGCCCGTTGGGGCATACTCCGGGTCTCCCAGCCGACGCCTGAGCACGCCATCGAGATCCGCTACGACGCCGATGCCGCCGACCAGCGGTTCGCCGAGCTCGTCGCAGGAGACGCGTCATGAGCGACCTCCGGCGAACCATCGAGGCGGTTCTGTTCGTGTGCGAATCCCCGATATCGGCGGAGGAACTCGCTGAGATCACGGAACGCCCCCTTGCCGAGGTCGTGGGCGCCATCGATGAGATCGCAACCCACTGGAGCACCGACCACGGAATACACCTCCACAACGTGGCTGGAGGATGGAGGCTCGCGACCGACCCGGATCTCCATCCGTACCTCGAGCGCTACGCATCGACCGATCGTTCACGCAAGCTCTCCAAGGCCGCCGTGGAGACGCTCGCCGTCGTCGCCTATCGACAACCCGTCTCGCGTGGTCAGGTCACCGAGATCCGAGGCGTCGACTCGGAGCATGCCATCAGGACGCTCGAGCGACGAGATCTGGTGACAGAGGTCGGTCGGTCACCCGGCGTCGGCCAGGCGGTCCTGTACGGGACTACCTCCTTGTTCCTCGAGAAGATGGGAATCGCGTCGCTGGCTGATCTGCCCCCGCTCGCCGACCACGTTCCACCCGCGCAGATCATGGAGACTCTGGAAATCCCGTTTCGCCCGGAGACATCATCGAACGACTGAACAAGCTGATCGCACGCACCGGCTTCGCCTCGCGCCGCAAGGCCGACGTCCTCATCGCCCAGGGCAGGGTCACGGTCGACGGAGCGCCCGCCTCGATGGGGGACCGGATCGACGCCATGACCGCCGACGTTCGCATCGACGGTGTGAGGCTGCCACTCTCACCGGACCTGACGACATGGCTCATATACAAGCCAGCTGGCATCGTGACCACGATGGATGACCCGCAGGGACGTCCCACGGTCAGGTCGCTCGTTCCCGCCGACCCTGTGACCAGGCCGGTTGGAAGGCTCGATCTGCACTCGGAGGGGCTCATGCTCATGACGAACGACGGCGATCTCGCCCTCGTCGTCACGCACCCCCGGTACCAGGTGCCGAAGACCTATCAGGTCCTCGTGCCGCGGCGGGTCTCCGAGTCGTCCCTCGCCCCCTTGGTTTCGGGAGTAGAGCTCGATGACGGTCCGGCTCGCGCCGTGTCGGCTCGCGTCGTTACGTCCTCGGCCGATCGTACGATCGTGGAGCTCGTGCTCACCGAGGGAAGGAAGCGGGAGATCCGCAGGATGTTCGATGTCATCGGCCTGCCGATCGAAAGGCTCGTCCGCACCGCGATCGGCCCCATCGCCGATCGGTCGATCGCACCGGGAGACCACCGAAGGCTGACCGATGCAGAGATCCGGTCCCTCTACCGTTACGCCAAGGACGCGGATATCCATGATTGACCTCTCCCTGATGGGTCACGGTGGCTCGTTCAACGCGACCGTCGACCTTCCCGGTGACAAGTCACTCTCTCACAGGGCCCTCGTGTTCGCGGCGATGGCCGAGGGAGACAGCCTGATCACCGGGCTCGGCACCGGTCACGACATCAGATCGACTACGTCGGCGCTGCGGTCACTCGGCGTCGACATCGAAGGTGACAAGGTTCGCTCGCCGGGTGTCCGTGGTTGGACGGGACCCGCCGATCCGATCGATTGCGGCAATTCCGGTACGACCATGCGCCTGCTCGCCGGGGTCCTCTCGACGTCTGGCCTCGCCGCCACCCTCGTCGGGGACTCCTCGCTGATGGCGAGACCCATGAGGCGGCTCGTCCCCCCGCTCAACGCCCTGGGAGCGAGGGTCGAGGTGTCTCCCGAGGGTCGCCCGCCGCTTCACATCGTCGAATCGGGCCCGGTCCACGGAGCCTCGGTGACGATCGCCATCGCATCGGCGCAGGTTCGCACCGCATTCGAACTCGCCGCCCTGGCCGCTGACGGGCCCTCGACCATCGACTCGCCTGGCGGGTTCAGGGATCACACCGAACGTTGGCTCACGGCCATCGGCCTCGGTGAATGGGAGACGGCGACTGCGTTCTCCGTCTCGCCGGGACCCATCCCTCCTGCGCGGTACGAGATACCCGGGGACCCTTCGTCTGCGGCGTATCTGTGGGCGTGCGCCGCGATCCATCCATCGTCGTCCGTGACGACTCGGACGGTCTCACTCAACCCCGGCAGGCTCGGCTTCCTCGAGATCCTCGAACGAATGGGCGCCCGTGTCGACGCGGTCGTGACGGGCGCGACCGGAGGCGATCCGGTCGGCGACGTGACGGTCGCCGCTGGTGACCTCCATGGCATATCCATCGAGGGTGACCTCGTCGCTGCCGCTCTCGACGAACTACCGCTCGTCGCCGTGCTCGCCGCGTACGGCGACGGCATCACATCCGTGCGAGGTGCGGGGGAGCTCCGCGCCAAGGAGAGTGACCGCATCTCATCGGTCGTTGGGATGATCCTCGCCCTCGGAGGGGGCATCACCGAGCATCCGGACGGTTTCGACGTGATCGGAACGGGCTTTCTCGAGGCCGGGACCGTGGAGACGAACAACGACCATCGGATCGCGATGTCGGCTGCCGTAGCCGCGACGAGGATCGACACCCCGGTCATCGTGCGAAACGCGCAGATCGCATCCGTGTCCTGGCCCGGCTTCTACGAGGCATTGGAGCGCCTGTGGTCGTAGCGATCGACGGACCGGGGGGCGTTGGCAAGAGCACGGTCTCGAGGGCGGTGGCGCGGCGACTCGGGATCTCGTATCTCGACACCGGTGCGACCTATCGGGCGGCGACGCTCATCGCGCTGCGCGCCGGCATAGCCCTGCACGACGGGCGCGGGCTCCTCCAGGAGATCTCCCGCCACGAAATCGACTATCGGGACGGCTCCATCCTGGTTGATGGCGCCCCTGTCGATGCCGCAATCCGCGGCGACGAGGTGACGCGAGCCGTGAGTGAGGTCTCCGCGCACCCCGGTGTGCGCGAACACATCGTTGACATCCAACGTGCCTGGGTCGATGACAACGGGGGACATGCGGTCGTCGAGGGCAGGGACATCGGGACGGTCGTGTTCCCGAACGCGGCGGTCAAGGTCTTCCTGACCGCCCGACCGGAGGTGCGGGCCCATCGACGAGCGCTCGATGCAGAGACGGCCGGTGCGGCGATCGACGAGGTCGCAGCAGCGTTGGCCGCACGTGACACCGCGGATGCAACTCGGGAGGCATCCCCCATGCGCCAGGCCGACGACGCCATCAGGATCGACACGAGCGACCATACGATCGAAGAGGTCGTTTCGATGATCGTCTCCCTCGTCGGGGAGCCTGGCGTGGTGCAGGCCCTCGACGACGATGGGTCAGACGCCGAGAAGTCGTAGCGCTTCGGTTGCGGAGAATTCGCGATCGTTCTCGATGGGTCCCTCGACGCCGGGGGTCGAGCATGCGTATCCGCCCTCGACGAGTGCCTGGAGCACCGTCATGAACCGCCGGAGCTGAGGGGGCAGGGGGAAGTACTCGTCCTCCTCCGTGACCCTGACCATCTCGACACCATCTGTCGGTGCAACGGCTGCGATCACGTCGCGAACCCGCTGATCAGGCGCTGAGGCACCGGCAGTCACGCCAACGACCTCTGCTCCAGCGATCCAGGCGGGGTCGACACCGTCAGGTCCGTCGACCCGGTACGCAGGGACACCGGCATTCCTCCCCACACGTACGAGGGCCTGCGTGTTGGAGCTGTTCTCGGAGCCGACGACGAGGATGACGTCGGCCCTCTCCGCAAGCGCCTGGATCGCGAGCTGGCGGTTCGTGGTCGCGTAGCACAGGTCGCTCTTGCGTGCGGTCCACAGACCGGGGTAGGTCTCCTCCGCATCCGCGAGCACGCCTTCCCACTCGTAGAGCCCCAGGGTGGTCTGGGCGAGCAGTGCGACCCCGTTGGACCCACCTTCCCTGACGCGGAATGTCCCGAGGCCGACCCGGGGGTCGACGAGTTGGGCCGCGTGCGGAGCCTCGGCGATCGCACCGATCGCCTCGTCGTGGCCCTCGTGACCGACGTAGATGATGTCGTAGCCCTGGGATGCCATGCGCCGGACCTCGTGGTGCACCTTGGTCACGAGGGGGCATACGGCGTCGACCATCACCGCCGCTCGCTCTGACGCCGTCGTGACGACGTCGGGTGCCGACCCATGGGCCGACAACATGACCGGTGCACCGTGCGGGACGTCGTCGATGTCGTCGACGAAGACCACCCCTGCGCGTTCGAATGCACCCACGACTGCCGCATTGTGGACGATCTCGTGGTAGCAGTACACGGGTGGCTCGAAGACCTTGACCATCCACGTGAGGGCCTTGATCGCCATCTCCACGCCTGCACAGAACCCGCGGGGTTCGGCCAGGAGCACCTTTGTCGCCATGGCCGTGAGGTTAGGTCGCGATCACCTCTGACAGGCCGCCACCGGTAGGCTTGCCGACACCACGACCCTTCTCCGGAGGCGTCGCCGCCCGCACGTACCGAAAGAGCTCATGAGCAGACTCCCCATTGTGGCCATCCTGGGACGCCCGAACGTCGGCAAGTCCACCCTGGTCAATCGCATCATCCGCAGCAGGGCAGCCGTCACCAACGAAGAGGCGGGGGTGACGCGGGATCGGCGCACGTTCGAGGCGGAGTGGGCAGGGCGCGACTTCCAGGTCATCGACACCGGTGGATGGGAAGCCCGTCCAGGCGAGGAGCTCACTGCGAACATCCGCGAGCAGGCGGAGATCGCCGTGACCGGTGCAGATCTGGTCGTGTTCGTCTCGGACGCCACAACCGAGGTCACCGACGACGACCTCGGTGTCGCCAGGGTGCTCCAGAAGAGCGGTGTGCCGTGGCTGTTCGTCGCGAACAAGGCCGATTCGCCCGCCGTCGAGAGTGACCTGACCCACCTGTGGACCCTCGGCCTCGGAAACCCGATACCGGTGTCGGCCCTCCACGGACGCAACACGGGCGACTTCCTCGACGAGCTCATCGCTGCCCTCCCGGAGGACGTCGAGGGAGAGGCTGGGCCTGACGCCGTCGCCAGCCTCGCAATCGTCGGCAGGCCGAACGTCGGGAAATCGACCCTCCTCAATCGCCTGGCGGGCGAGGAGAGAGTCCTCGTCTCCCCAGTCCCTGGCACCACGAGGGACCCCGTGAACCTCGTCGTCGACATCGACGGGGAGGCGTTCGAGGTCATCGACACGGCGGGAATCAAGCGCCGCACCAGGATCAGTGAGGACACCGACTTCTACGCCGTCCAGCGGGCCCATGGCGTGGTTCGTCAGGCTGACGTGGTCCTCTTCGTCATCGACGGCCAGCAGGGTGCAACGCATCAGGAACAGCGACTCGCGGAGGAGATCGCGTCGGCAGGCGCCGGCCTCATCCTCGTTCTCAACAAGTGGGACGACCTCGATGAGGAACAGCGGCTGAACACCGAGGACTCGGTGGCGGACCGGTTGGCGTTCGTTTCGTGGGCTCCCGTCATCCGCATGTCCGCGCTGACTGGTGCGCGCAGCCATCGGCTGCCGAAGTACATCCGTGCGGTGCTCGAGCATCGTCGCTTCCACGTACCCGCCCCCGAGGTCAACAAGCTGATCCGTGAGCTGCAGGAGGCGCACCCACCTCCGGTGCGGAAGGGCCGGCGCCCCAAGATCCTGTATGCCGTGCAGGCGGAGACGGAGCCACCGACCTTCGTGTTGTTCGTTCGCGGCGGGGAGCTCGGTCCCGACTACATTCGGTTCATCGAGAACCGCCTCCGCGACACATACGATTTCACGGGAACGCCGATAAGGATCAGAACGAGGAACAGGCATTGACGAGGGAACGATTCGAGGACGCTTCACAACGTGCCCGCTCGGGGGGACCTCAGAAGTACCACGAGAAGCTGGCGACCCAGGGCAAGCTCTTCGTCAGGGATCGCATCGGCCTCCTCGTCGACGCAGACTCGTTCATCGAGGACGGCCTGTTGGCCCGCAACGACGACGAGGACCTCGCGGCGGATGGGGTGGTGACAGGACGGGCCCGGATCGACGGGCGGGCGGTCATGGTGATCGCAAATGATCCCACCGTAAAGGCCGGCTCGTGGGGTCGGATCACCGTCGAGAAGATGATCCGCGCCCTCGAATCTGCGTACGACGAGCTTCTCCCCGTGTTCTACCTCGTGGATTCGGCAGGCGCGCGCATCACCGACCAGGTCGAGTTGTTTCCCGGCCGAAGGGGTGCTGGAAGGATCTTCTACAACCAGATCAGGCTCTCTGGACGCGTGCCCCAGATCTGCTGCCTCTTCGGACCATCGGCAGCGGGTGGCGCATACATCCCGTCGTTCTGCGACGTGGTCGTCATGGTCGAGGGTCGCGCATCGATGTACCTCGGGTCGCCACGGATGGCGCAAATGGTGGTGGGGGAGGACGTCACGCTCGAGGCGATGGGCGGTGCGCGGGTCCACTGCGAGGTTTCCGGAGTCGGAGACGCGATGGTCGGATCGGACGAGGATGCGATCGTGTGGGCACAGGAGTACTTCTCATACGTCGCGGACAACTACCGGGTCCATCCCATCGCCTACGAACCGGCGGACTCCGATCACGGCATCGACATGGCGACCGTGATTCCCTCCGACACCAAGGACGTCTACGACATGCACGACTTCATTCGTGGCCTCGTCGACGGCGATAGTTTCTTCCCCATCAAGGACCGATATGCGCGAGAGCTGATCACGGGCTTCGCCAGACTCGACGGGCATCCGATCGGGATCGTCGCGTCCCAACCCGCCCACCTGGGAGGTGTCCTGTTCGTCGACTCCGCCGACAAGGCGGCACGCTTCATGTGGCTCTGCGATGCCTTCAACATCCCCTTGCTGTTCCTCGCCGACGTTCCCGGATTCATGATCGGCAGCCAGGTCGAGGCCCAGGGGATCATCAGGCACGGTGCAAAGATGCTCACCGCGATGGCGGAGGCCACGGTGCCGAGGATATCTGTCATCGTTCGCAAGGCGTATGGAGCAGGCCTCTACGCATTCTCGGGACCCGGATTCCGCCCCGAGGCGACCATTGCGCTCCCGACAGCCGAGATCGCCGTCATGGGCCCCGAAGCGGCCGTCAACGCGGTCTACTTCAACAGGATCGAAGCCCTCGAGGGCGAGGATCGCGACTCCTTCGTCGCCGAAAAGCGAGCCGAGTACGAGGAGGACGTCGACCTGATGCACCTCGCGTCCGAGGGAGTCGTGGACGCTGTCATACCACCCGAGCACCTTCGACGGGAGCTGATCAAGCGATACGCCGCATCCGTTGGGAAGGACAGGCGGTTCTCGGACCGTCGCCACGGCGTACCCCCCGTATGACCGGCCGCGAGGGTCCAAGCGACGAACCCGACACCTCCGGTCGAGGGTCCCCGGAGAATCCGGAACCGGTGGGAGCCCCGTCGGACGGTGACGTCGACCCCGGCTGGCCGTGGAGTTTCCTCCTGCTCGTCGCAGCAGGAGCCCTGTACCTGATCTTCCGCTTCATCGAACTCGGGATCGAGCTGTTCAATTGACAGCAGTGCAGCCGACGGGTAGTCGGAACCCGGCAGGTAACCTGCCGTCCGGCGGGCTGTGGCGCAGTCTGGCAGCGCACCGGTCTGGGGGACCGGGGGTCGCCGGTTCAAATCCGGCCAGCCCGACAACGTGGAACCCTTGCGGCAGCAGGGGTTTCACTGGTTCGAAGCCCATGGCCATCGATGATGTTCGTTCCGCCACGGTCGCATCTCATGACCACAGGGCGTACCGAGCCATCTCACGACGCTCACGCGGCGTGTCGCGAGGCATAGGTACCGATACGGGCGGGGTGGTAGCGTGGCGTGTCGGCCAGGTGGAAGGGGAGGGCGCACATGGGTTCTCGGCGATGGGTGATGGTCATCGCCCTTCCGGTCGCAGGACTTGCGTTGCTGTGGTGGGCTGGTGAACAACTCGGCGACATACGCAGAATCCTCGGAACGACGTTCGAATGGCCACCCTGGCGGCTCGCGGGTTGGCTCGTGACGATGATGGCCGTCGGCGCAGCGTTCAGCCTCGCCTCGAGGGCGGCTGCTACCGGAGTTACGCGCGCCCACGGACCTGCAACGCTCGTGGTCGTGGCGCTTCCACTCGCGATGGTTCTCACCTGGTGGGTGTACGTGTCGTTCGGGTGGCTACCCGCGCTCGGCGATCGGTGGTTGCCCTGGTCGCCCCTCGACATCTTTCCGACCGCGGCGTCCTGTGTCATTGTCGGATTCCTGATCACCGGTCTGGTTGCATCGCGAGTCCGCTGGTCTCGATAGTCCTACGGGTTTCGTTGTCCGAGAGGCGCCGCTCGGCGGTCTACCCTTGCGCCATGAAGGTCTTCGGGCTCATCGCAGGCTTCCTGCTCTTGCTGGTCGGATCCGTATGGATCCTGCAAGGCCTCGACTCCACGTTCGCGCCCCAGAGCTTCATGACGGGCAGCCGCCTGTGGCTGTGGGCGGGGGTCATCACCGTCATCGGCGGCATCATCCTCATCCGATCGAGTCTGAAGCATCGCTAGGGCGATCGGCCGGTGGTTCTGTGGACGTGGTCCAGGGGACTGACCCAGCGATAGTCGCCGTCGGGGTCATCTCATCCGGGGTCATCTCATCCTATGGGCTGGGCATGACACGCTTCGCTTCGCGCCGGTCGTGCGTCGGATGTGTCGGGCAATCGATTGTGAACAATCGCGGAACCGACCTGCCGAACGGGATGGGCACCACTATCACTTGCGTTCAACAGGTAGGCGTTGCACCCGACGGCGGTTCACGACCACGAACGGACCGTCTCGAACGGCAGGGGAGAGATCAACCATGGAGTTCCTGAGGAGATACAAGTGGCTCATCGGCGGGGTCGGCTTCGCCGCCCTCCTCCTCGCATTCCTCGCATTCCGGCCGGACAAGCTGTTCGTCGACGATGTCGTCGACGAATCACTCGACCAGGCATTCACGACGACCGCACCGGACCCCACCACGACAACGACGACGCCGACCACCGACCAACCCGCAGCATCCACGACGACGACGAGCGTTCCCGAAACGACGTCGACCGCTCCCGCGGGACCCACGGTGATCAGCGTTGGTTCGTTCTTCGGTATCGGCCACACCGCACAGGGAACAGCGGGCGTCTATGAGCTCGACGGGGAGTTCGTTCTCCGATTCGAGGACGACACGGACATCCAGAACGGCCCCGACCTGTTCGTGTGGCTGCTCGAAGGGGACGAATACGATGGGGGCGATCCCGGCGCCTACCTCGACCTCGGCAAGATCAAGGGCAACATCGGTGGCCAGAACTATGCGCTTCCTGCGGAGTACGACCCTCAGATCCACCGCTTCGTCCTGATCTGGTGCCTGAGGTTCTCGACCCCGTTCGCAGGCGCGTCCCTGGCCTGAGGACCGTCTCACCAGCCGTTCAGGTGGAACTGTTCGGAGAGGGGGCGCCGCGGGCGCTTCGTGCCCGATCCGAACGGCCGCTCGTCCTCGGTCCGGTAGCCGAGACCAACGACGCCCACGAGCGAACGGTCATCGGGCACGCGAAGGAGGGCACGGAGTTCGCCCTCCCCGTGCGAGATGCCGAAGAACCAGGTATCGAGGCCGGCGTCGACCGCGGCCAGCTGCAACTGCATCGCCGCCATCGCGGCATCGACGTCCCAGAACGGAACGGACCACCTACTCAGGTCGTCGAGACCGAATGCCTTCTTGTCATCCTCGGAGTAGCGATCCCGGTACCGAAGCGGGTCCGACATGACGAGGACGACCACCGGCGGGCGGCTCGTCGAGAGCGGCTCGGGTATCTCGACCCCCGGCGGATCGGTGATCCGATAGAACTCCGCCACGGTCGCTGGATCTTCCAGCACGACGAAGTCGACACCTTGGGCGAAGCCGGCCGTCGGTGCCCGACGAGCGATATCGACGAGTTCCCGGAGGAGTCCTCCCGGTGGAAGGTCACTCCGATACGCCCTGACGCTTCGTCGGCGCCCGACGACATCACGAAACTCCATCCATGCCCTCCATCGACTCGTACGGTCGGTTGGAGGCTACCCGAAGACGGCCATGCCCAGGGTTTCAGGATTCTGAGATGTCGGGAAGAGCCTTCTTGGACCGATGATCGAAGATGATCGAGGTCTCGATGCGCGACACCTCCGGCAACGATGTGAACCCACTCACGGCGACCCGCCTGAGGTGCTCAGAGTCCCTGACGACGACGTGGCACAGGAAGTCGTTCCCACCGGAGAGGTGATACGCCGCAGTGACCTCGTCCATGGCATCGATGTGGTCCCAGAAGCTCTCCACCAGTTCCTCTGCATGGCGGCGGAGCCGCACCGTCACGAGCGCCTGCAGCCCGACACCCAGTGCAGCCGGATCGACGTCGGCGTGGAAGCCGCGGAAGACTCCAGACTCTCGGAGGCGCTGCACCCGCTCCGAGCAGGTCGATGGCGCAATCCCCACGGCCGCGGCGAGTGCCTTGTTGGAGTGGCGTCCGTCCTTCTGCAGGAGCTCGATGATGCGCCGGTCGGTCGCATCAAGTTCGGTGGAGGGTCCCATTCCGCGAATCTCCTTCGCTGCGGTGGTACCGCCTAGGGCAATCATCCGATACTAGGGGAGAATGACGTTCATTGTTCGTGTCGAGGTGGAGCACCCTGCCGAGGAGATGCCTGATGGCCAGTGAGTACACCCATTCGATAGGGGACAAGGAGCTGTCGCCCGAGAGCCTCATGATGGGCTACGGCTACCACCCCGAGTGGTCCGAGGGTGCGCTCAAGAGCCCGATCTTCCAGACGTCGACGTTCACGTTCGCATCCGCTGCGGAGGGCAAACGGTATTTCGAGCTCGCATACGGCCTCGATGAACCCGGCGAGGACGAGGAACCCGGCCTGATCTACAGCCGCCTCAACAACCCCGACCTCGAGATCCTGGAGAAACGGCTCACCCTCTGGGACGGCGCGGAGGCGGGCCTCGTGTTCGCCTCCGGCATGGCAGCCATTGCGACCACGATCCTGACCTTCCTCCAGCCGGGGTCCGTCGTGGTCCACTCGACGCCCGTCTACGGCGGAACCGACCACCTCCTCGAGCACATCCTCCCGCGCATGGGCTTCTCGACCGTTCCATGGCATCCCTACGCACCGGTCTCTGACGTCGCCGCCGCCGTTGCTGGCCGTCCCGTCGCCCTCGTGCTGATCGAGACACCCGCCAACCCGACCAACGACCTCTTCTCAATCCGTGAGGCACGCAGGCTCGCCGACATGGTCTCCTCCGACGATCGATCGGTGCCGGTCGCGGTCGACAACACCTTCCTCGGGCCGCTCTGGCAGCACCCCCTGAACCACGGCGCCGACATCGTGCTGTATTCGGCGACCAAGTTCATCGGAGGGCACTCCGACCTCATCGCCGGAGCTGCCCTCGGCTCACGCGAACTCATGCGAGCGGTGGCCGAGACCCGGACGATCCTCGGCACGATGGCCTCGCCACACACCGGTTGGCTCCTCATGAGGAGCCTCGAAACCCTGGCCATAAGGATGCGCAGGCAGTCGGAGAATGCCGCACTCGTCGCCCGCTTCCTCGCCGACCATCCACGGGTGCGGAGGGTTGGCTGCCTCGGGATGCTCGAGGCAGCCAGTGAGGCCGCTGCCATCTACAAGGATCAGTGCCAGGGTCCCGGATCGATGATCTCGTTCTGGCTCGATACCGACGAAGAAGGAGCGTTCGCATTCCTCGACGCGCTGGAGCTGATCCACCTCGCCGTGAGCCTCGGGAGCACCGAGAGCCTCATCGAGCATCCGGCCACGATGACACATGCCGGGGTCGACCCCGAGCACCGGGCGAAGCTCGGCATCGACGAATCGCTGATCCGGCTGTCGGTGGGAGTCGAGGATCCCGACGACCTCATCTGTGACCTCAGCAACGCCCTCACCAAGATGGATGACCGAAAGGACCGCAGATGACCCGCAGCTGGGCCGAACCCTGGAAGATCAAGATGGTCGAGCCCCTCTCGATGACGACTCGCGAGCAGCGTGAGTCTGCGATCGCCGACGCCGGCTACAACACGTTCCTCCTGCGAAGCGACGACGTCTACCTCGACCTGCTCACGGACTCCGGCACGAGTGCGATGTCGGACAGGCAGTGGTCGGCACTCATGCTCGGAGACGAGTCGTATGCGGGAGCACGTTCGTTCTACAAGCTGGTCGATGCCGTCCACGAGGTGTATGGCTACGAGGAACTGATCCCGACCCATCAGGGCCGCGGCGCAGAACACATCCTGAGCCAGCTGCTGATCAAGGAGGGCGACGTCGTACCGGGCAACATGTACTTCACGACGACGCGGTACCACCAGGAGCACGCAGGAGGGCGATTCGTCGACGTGATCATCGACGAGGCCCACGACCCTGCCTCGATGCACCCGTTCAAGGGGAACATCGACCTCTCGAAGCTGCGCGCAGTCGTCGACGAATACGGCGTCGATCGGGTCCCCTATGTCTCGTTCGAGACCAACGTGAACATGGCGGGTGGACAGCCAGCCTCGATGGCGAACATCGCCGAGGTGTACCAGTTCTGCTCCGGCCTCGGCATCCCGGTCATGCTCGATGCGACCAGGGCCCTCGAGAACGCCTACTTCATCCAGCAACGCGAGGCAGGCTACGAGGATCGATCGATCGCGGAGATCCTGCTCGAGATCACGAGCTACTCCGACGGCGCAACCGTCTCCTCGAAGAAGGACAACCTCGTCAACATCGGGGGGTTCCTCGCTGTGAGGGACCCGGAACTCGCCCGAAGGGCACGCGCGATGCTGGTCGCGTTCGAAGGCCTCCACACCTACGGGGGCATGGCAGGCCGCGACATGGAGGCCCTGGCGGAGGGCATCAGGGAGATGGTGAGGACCGACGACCACGTGCGCGCACGCGTCGGTCAGGTCGAGTACCTCGGGAATCGGCTCTACAAGTACGGTGTCCCGATCGTCACCCCGATCGGGGGCCATGCCGTGTTCCTGGACGCCGGCTCGATCCTCGACCACCTTCCCCAGGAGCACTTCCCGGCCCAGGCACTCGCCGCGGCGATCTACGTGGACTCGGGAGTCCGCGGCATGGAGCGCGGCATCGTCTCCTCCGGACGCGATCCCGAGACGGGCGAGAACCGACGACCCAGGCTCGAGCTCGTGAGGCTCACGATCCCGCGGAGGGTGTACACGCAATCCCACATGGATGTGGTCGCGGAGTCCGTCATCGAGGTCTACGAGCAGCGCGAGGCGGTCAAGGGCCTCGAGTTCACCTACGAGCCCGAGGAGCTCCGGTTCTTCCAGGCGCGATTCCGACCCGTCGGTTGACGCCGGCACCTCGGGCTTCCTCCGACGGACGTACGGTTCACTATCGTCGGTGCCGTGAAGATGGATCTCGACCACCTCTACCGGGAAACCGCCCATTGGGAAGCGACCGTCTCCTTGTGGGAGGGCCTCGGGTTCACATTCGCGGAGAGATGGGGATCCGCGCCCCATCGCGCCGGGCGAATGACCGCCGGTGCAACGGCGATCGTCATCGCCGAGATCCCGCGGGGCGAAGAGGCCACCGACTCGGTGTTCGTGGCGGTCGACGACCTCGAACGGCTGGCGGACCTGGCCGGCGCACCGATCACCGACACGCACTGGGGGACACGGATGGTGACCATCGCGGATCCTGACGGTCGCACGTACAACTTCGAATCCGGAGGCACAACATGAGGTTGACATCGGCGATGCTGTCGGACGCAGCCCAGGTCCAGAGCGGAAAGCTCTTCGTCCTCGGAGGAGGCTTCGATACGATCACCGTTCGCTCGGTGCCCGCCGTGCACCGATCCCTGACCCTCGCCATGGTGGCAGAGGTGGAGCCAGACGAACGCCAGAGGGACCTGGAGCTGATGATCAGGCTCGTCGACGAGGACGGCAAGAGCATGGGTGTCGAGGCAAAGGGGAAGCTGCGCGTCGGTGCTCCTCCGAATCTGCCGCCGGGGTCATCGAGCATCGTCCCGATCGTGAGCCCCTTCCACAACGTCACGTTCCCCGAAGCCAAGGGTTACGCCTTCATCATTTCGCTGAACGACGCGGAACTCGCACGAATCGCCTTCCGGGTGGTCAACCTTTCGTGATCAGGGACCTCGCCAACCCCCCGAACCTGGTCTCATTGGCACGTATCGGGCTCATACCCGTGTTCGTATGGCTCATCGCCATTGGCGAGTACACGTGGGCGGGGATCCTGTTCGGCTTCATCGGCGCAACGGACTGGATCGACGGATACCTCGCTCGCCGCATGGACCAGGTGACAGAGATCGGGAAGATCCTCGATCCGGTGGCCGATCGTGCAGCAGTGGTCATCGCCGTGATCGGAGGCATCGTCGTCGGTGTACTCCCCGGGTGGTTCGGATGGGGCCTGATCGTCCGCGAGGCCGCGATCGGCATCGGAGCGGTCTGGGGATGGCGACACGGCGTCAATCGCCTCGACGTTCGATGGCTTGGAAAGACGGCGACCTTCGGCGTATATGTCGCCGTCACGCTGTTCTACATCGGAGTGGGTTCGGACCTCGACTTCGTCATCCTTGCGGCAAATCTCGTAGGCCTTCCATCCCTCGTCATGTACTACTGGGTCGGTGTTGAGTACCTCGGGGACATGCGGAGGGCCGCAGCGGACCAGAAGTAGGATGGGACTTCATCGAGGAGGGACATGAACTATCCGGATGACCTCAGGTACACGGAGAACCACGAATGGGCAAGGGTCGAAGGCGACAGGGTTCGCATGGGGATCTCGGACTACGCACAGGATGCGCTTGGAGACATCGTGTACGTGGACGTCCCCAAGGTCGGCACCCGGGTGGGGCAGGGAGATGCCTTTGCCGAGGTCGAGTCGACGAAGTCCGTCTCTGACGTATACGCCCCGGTGTCGGGCACCGTGGTCGAGGCGAATCCAGCACTCGACGCCACTCCCGAGCTCGTGAACCGTGACCCATACGGAGAGGGTTGGTTCGTGATCATCGAGGCCGATGACCTCACCGAGCTCGACTCGTTGAAGGACGCCACAACCTACCGCTCAGGCCTCGATTGAACCAGGAGGCTCCGGTTCTGCGCGCCCCGTCCCCGGGGTGACGGCAAGGTTCAACCACAACTCGAGAGTTGCCGGGTACCATTGCCCCAATGAGTGACGACCGAAGACGCGACGATGACGTCGAACTCGAGCACGAGCCCACGGTCACGTGGCGTCCCGATGGAATCACCGAGGACGAGCCGGACCGTGGAGCCACCTCGGGGACCTTTGCATGGGCGCTGACGATCGAGAAGGGACCCAGGACCGGGTTGACCTACGTACTCGCCCCCGGCAACACCGTGGCGGGCCGCAGCGGCGACAGCGACATCTTCCTCGCCGACGTGACCGTATCCCGTGAGCATGCACGGTTCTCGGTCGATGCCCACGGGCTCTCCATGACGGACCTCGGCTCCACGAACGGTACGTACGTGAACGGCAGACGCCACGAGGCGGGACGACTCTTCGAAGGCGACGAGCTCCTCATCGGGAAGTTCCACCTGCGCGTCTCCAAGGGTCATGGCTGAGCTGCGCGCCGTCGGTTCCCCGGCACGACCATCACACACGATCGGAGAGGTCATCAACCTCCTCCGACCCGAGTTCCCCGATGTCACGGTGTCGAAGATCCGCTTCCTCGAGACACAAGGCCTCGTCCGTCCGGATCGCTCAGCATCGGGATACCGGATGTTCTCCGAGGACGACATCCACCGAATCCAGTACGTTCTGTCGGAACAACGCGACCACTACCTGCCGCTCAAGGTCATCAAGTCGAAACTGACCGCGTGGGAACACGGGGAGGAGAGCCCGATCGCTCCCGAAGGTGGCCCTCCTCCCGAGGCCTACTTCTCGTCCAGCGGCGTATCCCTGACCACGGCTGAGATCAGCAGATCCTCAGGCCTCGGTCGCGAACAGCTCACGGCCGTGATCGACGAGGGCATCCTGACGCCGCGCGAGCTACCTGACGGATCCCTGAGCTTCACCGATGCCGACCTCCAGATCGCCCGGGCGGTGCACAGGTTGCTGAATCGCGGTCTCGAGCCGCGCCACCTCAGGACATTGAGGCTCGGAGCGGATCGCCAGGTCGAACTCCTCGGGCAGCTCGTCGCCCCGCTGTTGAGGCATCGCAACCCCGACAACCAGCGAAAATCGGCGGAGATTCTCTCTGACACTGCCCAAGCCTCGGCCGAAGTCCACGAAACCATGGTGCGCAGTAGGCTTCGCAAGCTACTGGAGCACTGATGATTGCTGCCTCATTCGCGTCCATCACATTGGTCGCCTCCATGGTCGTGAATCCGACACCCTCGGCGACACCCATCGCGAGCGACGTACCTCCACCGCCGACCGTCAGCGCCGATCGGTGGGTCGTCTACGACGCGCACGACGAAGTGGTCCTGGCATCGTGGAACGCAAACGATCGTGCTCCGATGGCGTCCGTCACCAAGGTCATGACAGCGATCGTCGTCCTCGAGAACGGCGACCTGTCGGACGTGGTCACGATTCCCGATTTCGTCTCTGGCATCCGGGGCTCGACAGCCGCGCTCACCCCCGGGGAGCAATGGACGGTCGGAGACCTCCTCATCGCGATGATGATCCGCTCGGGAAACGACGCGGCGTTCGCCATCGCCAACCACGTCGGCGGACAATCCACTGCCGCATTCGTCGACATGATGAACGCCAAGGCAGCCGAGCTCGGCATGACGGACACACGGTTCGCGAATCCGGCAGGTCTCGACGCGGAGGATCACTACTCAACGGCAAACGACCTCCTGACGCTGATCATCGCATCACGTGAGTATCCCGACATCGTCCGCCTCGGACGCATCAAGTCCGTCACCATGCCACCGGATTCGAACGGAAGCGCCAGGTCGTACACCAACACGAACAGGCTCGTCGGGTCCTTCCCCGGTGCCATCGGACTCAAGACCGGCGATACGCCGTGGGCTGACAAGGTCCTGTTGGGTGTGACCGAGCGCGCCGGGCGCCTGATCTACTCGGTTGTGATGCACGCGGACGATCACTTCGACGATACGCGAGAGCTCGTCGAATGGGCTTACACGACCAACACGATCACCGATCGGTGGCTGCGACCCCTCTACAGCGAGGAGGGTGGGGGAGGGGCACCGACACCCGACCTCGAACTCACCGAAAGCCACGAGCGACGACTGCGGGCCATGACGCGCCTCGCAGATGGTCGATGGAACACGTCGTCCCTGGAGGATCTCCCCAAGGCAGAGATCATTGCCCGCTGGATCCGCGACGCGATCCCCGGCATTGCGGGCGGTTGACGTGAAGCCGGGATTCACCCAGGCCATCGATGCGGAGACCATCCAGAGGCGAATCGCCGAAATGGGTGAGGAGATCACGAACGACTACGAGGGCGACGATGTCGTGGTCATCGGGATCCTCAAGGGATCGTTGATCTTCATGAAGGACCTCATGGACCAGCTCCCGCTCACCTACACGCCAGAGTTCCTCTCCCTCACGCGCTTCGGCCACGACGGGCGGGTATCGATCGCCATGGATGTCTCCGTTCCCCTCGAGGACAGGCACGTCCTCCTCGCCATGCACATGGTCGACACGGGCCTGACCCTGTCCACGATCCGCAAGATGATCCAGGCGCGAGGGGTGGCAAGTGTCCGCACGGTGGCGCTTCTCGACAAGGTGCCACGCCGGATCGTGGATGTCGACATCGAGTACAGGGGATTCGAGGTGGGGGACGAGTACCTCCTCGGCTACGGCCTCGACCACAGGGGTCGATACCGCAACCTCGATTCCGTGTGGGCAGTCCTCGACATGGTCGACTTCACCGAGAACCCCCGTTCGCTCGAGCCCATCGTGTTCGGCAAGAGAGCGACGCCGGGACCGGTGATAGGGTGAAGGAATGACCGACAGGATTCCGCTCGATCTCATCGGAATACGCGTCGAACTCCCGACCAACACGCCGATACTCCTCCTCAAGGAGCGGGACGGTCAGCGGTACCTGCCGATTTGGATCAACACCCCCGAGGCGACCTCCATTGCACTCGCACGCGACGGAATGCAGCCCGAACGTCCGCTGACGCACGATCTCCTCGCCACGGTCGTCGCCCGCCTGGGAGCGACGGTGAAGGATGTCGTCGTGACGGAGCTTCGGGGAGGAACCTTCTACGCCGATCTGACCCTCACCGTCGGTGGGGAGGATCGAGTGATCTCATCGCGGCCATCGGACGCCGTTGCACTGGCCGTACGGGTCGACGCACCGCTCTTCGCCGAACGATCCGTCCTGGACGAGGCAGGGGTCCAGATCTCCGACGAGTCCGCAGAGGACGAGATCGAGCGGTTCCGGGAGTTCCTGGACGACATCGACCCTGAGGACTTCGCAAGCGGCAAGGATCAGTGACCCGCGCCAGGAGATCTCACCACAGGTGATGACTGCCTCGTCGGTCCACCGGAGCAGCCTCGAAGAGTTCGAACGTTGACATGCGACGGGCTGGTGCGTAACTTGCATCGATGTAGTTCAACGGGCGGAATTACGAACGCGTAACGGTCCGCGTGACCGGTCTGGGTGAGGAGACGCAAGGAACATGAAACAAACACACACCGATGCGGCCCTTGGCTTCCGCTCGCCACAGGTTTGCGCGATCGTCGGAATCACATATCGACAGCTCGATTACTGGGACCGAACGGGCCTCCTCGGTCCGTCCATGCAGACGGCGACCGGGTCGGGAACCCAGCGCCTCTATACGTTCCAGGACATCGTGACGCTCCGCGTGATCAAGCGACTCAAGGACGCTGGCACGAGCCTCCACAAGATTCGGCAGGCCTTCGACCAACTCGAGGAGGAAGTCGGTCCTGACTGGCGCGAGGAGGACATCACGTTGCTCTCCGATGGGACGACCATCTATGCCGCTCGCAGCCCGGAGGAGGTCGTCGATCTCCTGAGGAAGGGCCAAGGGGTGTTCGGGATCGCCGTCAGGCCGGTGCACGACGAGGTTCGCGGCGAGATCTTTAGACTCTTCCCCGACCAGGCCGAATCGGAATCGGCCATTGGCACCCTCTCGGAGGCGACGGGAATCTGACGCACGACGATCTCTTCGGTCCGGCACCAGCCGCCACCACGGACTTCGCTCACAACAGCGAGCGAGAGTTCGCGAGGCTCCTCGATTTCTACGGCATCGAATGGTCGTACGAGCCACGCGCATTCGCCATCGAGTGGGATGACGACGGCGAGCCACTGAAGTACTTCCGCCCCGACTTCTACCTGCCGGAGGACGACGTCTACATCGAGATCACCACGATGAGCCAGAAACTGGTGACGAAGAAGAACAAGAAGGTCAAGCGCCTTCGCGAGGTGTATCCGGACGTGAGGTGCAAGGTCTTCTACCAGCGCGATTACCTGCACCTGCTCGTCAAGTACGGCCTCGAGGAGCCGGACTCCTCCGTCGATTCCGCGGCCCCGACGCGCATCCCAGGCCCACCTGAGGTCATCGACCTCGGAATTGCATCCGACGTAGGCTGAGGACATCAAGCGATTCGTCCACAGCCGCGAGGTGGCACATGCCCCAGTCCCCGATCCACGACATCCACGAGGCAGCAGGCGCCCGATTCACTGACTTCGGTGGATGGCAGATGCCCGTCCAGTACGTCGGGGTGCTGGCGGAGCACGAAGCCGTACGAACGGACGTAGGTGTCTTCGACGTGTCGCACCTCGGCCGCTTCGAGGTCAGGGGTCCCGGTGCAGTCGACGTCGTCTCGGGTCAACTGTGCAACGACATACGGCGAGTGGGACCGGGTCGCGCCCAATACACCATGGCGCTCAACACCTCCGGTGGCGTGGAGGACGACATCATCGTCTGGTACCTGTCGGACGACCTCCTGTGGGTGATGCCCAATGGGACGAACTCCGACGAGATCGTCGCCCGGTTCACGGACGCGGCGCCTCCGGACGTCACCATCGCCGACATCCGGATGACGACTGCGCTCCTCGCCGTACAGGGTCCAATCGCCATTCGTATGGGCGAAGCCCTGTTCGGATCCGCGCCGGGTCGCTTCCGGGTGGTGACGGGGTCGTTCGCCGATCGTGACGTGACGATGGCAGGAACCGGGTACACAGGTGAACGAGGATTCGAGGTCGCCGTCGACAGTGCGTCGGCGGCAGCTCTGTGGGATGCCATCGTCGGTGCAGGGGCAACGCCATGTGGCCTCGGAGCGCGCGACACGTTGCGCCTGGAAATGGGGTATCCGCTATGGGGCAACGACCTCGACTCCTCGACGACGCCCCTCGAGGCCGGCCTCGAATGGGTGGTCGCCTGGGACCATGAGTTCGTCGGCAGACACGCCCTCGAGCAGCAACGTGCCAGCGGCCCCACGCGCAGGCTCGCCGCCTTCACGACACCAGGAAGGGCGATTCCGCGAGCGGGATACACGGTCGAAGCGGATGGGAGCCGCGGGGTGGTGACGTCAGGAAACTTCTCGCCGACGCTCGGACACGGGATCGGCTTGGCGTACATGGAGCCGCCGATCGATCCAGGCTCGACGATCGCCGTCGAGATCAGGAGCGAGAAGGTGATCGGCCAGGTCGTCGAGCTTCCCTTCATCGTGCGGTGATGAGCAGGAAGTGACGAACGCCATCTCGTTCGCCGTCTCGCGCCTCGGCTGGGATGAGACCACACACCTCGTGCGCAGCGTCGTCGACGATGGCACAGCGTTCGAAGTTCCCCACGTGGCAGGGCACCCCGTCGACGCCCTGGTTCCGCAGGGATCCAAGAGGATACGGGAGTGGCCGAACCGGCTCGGCGTCCGTGAGGAGGGTGTGGAGGCCGACATCGTGATGTGGTACGGCGACCTCGCACCGGCACCGACGGTGGGAACCGTGCGCTCCGTGAGAACCTCCATGGAGGCGAACCACGAGGAGCGCAGCCGGTGGCTTCGGAATCTCATGCGACAGCTCGAACAGCATCGAGGGGTCGTCCCCGCCGGAGGAGCGCTCTCGCCCTGTGGCGTGGTTCTCACGTCTGGCATCGCTCTCGATCGGCTCCTGGCCTTCTCGCATGACTGGCCATCAGCGAACCCGATCCTGCCGAGCCACCTCGTCGAATTACCGGGTGGGATCCAGCTGACCGTCACGGACGAGGTCTGGGAACAGCGCGACCAATATGCTGGGGACATCCTGGACCTCGTCAGTAGGGGAGCGTGAACGGTGGACGCCCTGGGAATCGACATCGGCGGATCGGGCATCAAAGGGGCCCCCGTCGACCTCTCGACCGGGCAGCTGTCCGCCGAGCGCCACCGCATCGCCACACCGCAACCGTCGACTCCCCAAGCCCTGATGGAGACCGTGGAGGCAGTCGTTCGCTTCCACGAATGGTCAGGGCCCATCGGTGTCACGGTTCCGAGCGTCGTGATGGACGGGGTCGTGTTGTCCGCGGCGAACATCGACAAGTCCTGGATCGGGTTCGATGCCGCCCGCGGTCTTCGCCAGCGGCTGGGAAGGCATGTCACTGTCCTCAACGACGCCGACGCGGCAGGGCTCGCGGAGGCTCGGTATGGTGCCGCACGGGGACACGACGGTGTGTGCATCGTGCTCACCTTCGGAACGGGCATCGGTTCTGCGATACTCAATGACGGGAAGCTCGTGCCGAACGCGGAGCTCGGCCACCTCGAGTTCAAGGGCATGGAGGCCGAGCACTATGCAGCGGGGAGGCTCGTCGACAGGAACCACGACCAGATCGACTGGTGGGCCGAGCGGGTCAACGAACTCCTCAGATACATCGATCTCATTCTCTCGCCGAAGACCATCGTCTTCGGAGGAGGCATCTCCAAGCGTTTCGAGGAGATCGCGCACCACCTCGACACGCGTGCCGAGGTGGTGCCTGCCGAATTGCGGAACAATGCGGGAATCGTCGGAGCGGCCATGGCCGCGGCGGAGAGGGAGACACAATGACGTCGACAACGGGAACCCACACCTCATCGGACGCGGTCGAATTGCTCACCCGCTCATGGACCATCGATGCACCTCGGTTCGACACGCTCCTCGTGCACGGTCTCGGCGAGCATTGCGGGCGCTGGGATGCTATCTCCGCCCAGTTCAATGCGGCAGGATCCAACGTCTACAGCTACGACCTCAGGGGTCACGGTGCGAGCGGGGGCGATCGCATCGACCTGAAGGAGTTCGCGGAGTTCTACAGGGACATCTCCGCGATGGCGTCCGCCACCGCAGCATCGACGGGAAGGCCATGGGTCCTCTACGGGCACTCGCTCGGCGGTCTGCAATGCGCCGGGTACCTGATCGAGGGTTACGAGCCGGTGCCGAACGTCGCCGTGCTCTCGGCACCGGCCATGGTCGCGACACGAGCGATTGACGGTGTGCTCAAGGGCCCACTGTCCGCCCTCGGCAGGCTGACGCCCACAACGCGCATCCCGACCATGGTCAAAGGCGACCAACTGTCACGTGACGCTGCCGTCGGCGAGGCGTACTTCGCCGACCCACTCGTCGAGACACGGGCCACGACCCGCTTCGCCAGGGTCGTCTACGGCGAGCAGGACCGCCTTTCATCCCGCCTCGGGGACATCCTCGTGCCGACCCTCGTGATCCATGGGGCAGACGACGAACTCGTCCAACCAGCTGCATCGGCCGGTCTCGCGGCATCCTCGTCGGTCGTGCGGAAGTTGTATCCGGGTATGCGCCACGAGATGCACAACGAACCCGAGGCAGGGCAGGTGATCGGGGACGTCCTCGATTGGATCACGGCGAAGCTGTTCTGAGACCTGCGTCACACTGACAGCGTGGATGAGGACGCGTCAGGCTTCGTGCAACCTGGGATTCGAGGCGTAGGTCACCGTCATGGAGGCAGAGTCGAGAACATGCCCATCGATCGCAGCCAGCAGCTCGTCGTGGGTGAAGCCCGGTTCGAGTTCGAGGCTCGGGATGTCGAGGGCGCTGATGGTGAACTCGTAACGGTGGGGAATCGAGTCGTTCCACGGAGGCGCAGGACCGTCGTAGCCGTTCCACTCCCCAGCCATCTCGGGATCCCCTTCGAACCAGGCCGTGTAATCGTTTCGGCCATGAACCCCGACCGGTGCGGCGTGTGCCGGCTTTCCACCGGCCGTCACGCAATCGGAGTGGGCGCCCTCTGGGATCTCCCTGACGTCCGCAGGTACATCGGCGAGCAGCCAGTGCGTGAACGCAACCCTCGGGAGATCAGCCGGCACCTCCCTGTCGTCCTTGTTCACGTCGTCTGGTGCGCTCGGGCAATCGTGGTCGATGCACGTGAGAACGAAGGACTCCGTTCCCGCAGGCACATCGGACCAGGCCAGATGCGGGTTCCGGTTGTCGCTGAGGGCGACGGGGCCGGGATCCGCTGGAACAGCGAGGGCACCGCGGCGCGGCATCCTGCCCCCGTCGGAGATCGTGTCGCTCACGAGCTGCACTCCATCCTCCTTCGTCCGGCGTCCGCGCGACAATAGCCGTGTGGACATCTCTCTCGTCGTGCTCGGATCCGGTCAGGACGGTGGCGCCCCCCAACTCGGCAGCCGCAGCGCCGCCGCGGGAACACGGACGGCATCGAGCATCGCCATCACCATCGACCGCGAGCGGGTGTTGCTGTTCGACGCCACACCCGATCTCCGGTATCAGTATCTGGGACTCGAGGCGCTCCTCGATTCCCGGGACGCCCGAACCCCCTTCGACGCGGTATTCATCACCCATGCCCACATGGGTCACTACGGCGGGTTGATGCATTTCGGCAAAGAGGCAGCGGCGACGCACATGACGCCGCTGCATGCCCCTGCGAGCGTCCTGGAGTTCCTCGACGCAAACGAGCCGTGGGCGACGCTCCTGCGCTCAGAGCACCTCGTCGGACATGCGACCGACGACACCGACGTCTCATACGGTCCAATCACCGTACGAGGCGTGCCGATTCCCCATCGCGCCGACTTCTCGACGACCGTCGCATACTCGATCGAGGTCGATCGTCGACCCTGGGTGTTGTACCTGCCCGACATCGACGGGTGGGATCGATGGCCAGACGCCGTCGACGTGATCGGATCACATCCCATCAGCCTCCTCGATGCGACGTTCAGCGACGCGGGAGAGGTACCTGGCAGGTCGATAGAGGAGATACCGCACCCGCTCGTGACCGAAACCATCGAGCGATTCGCCTCCGTCGCCAGGGAGCGACGCATCCTGCTGACCCATCTCAACCACACGAACACGCTCGGCGCGATCGGGTCACCCGTGCGCGCCGCGGCGGAGGCAGCAGGGTTCGAGGTCGCATTCGACGGAATGCGCATCGAGCACGGCGCATCGTGATGGACTCGACCGCAGGCATGGTCCTCGTCGCGACGCCGCTCATCGTCGGCGCGCCATTCGAGCGCGCCGTCGTGCTGATGCTCGAGCACGACGGGCACGGGGCCGTGGGTGTGGTGGCGAACCTGCCTACCGACGTCCCCGTCGAGGACGTCCTTCCCGACCTCGACATCCCTCTCGATCCTCCGGCCGTCGTCTTCATCGGGGGGCCCGTGGAGACCGACACGGCCGTCATCGTCGGTCGGTCTCCCACGGGCCCCTTCCTCGTCTCCGCTCCCGGCGGTGACGTCGGCGTCCTCGATATCACCGAGCCTGTGATCGACGCGGATCACGTGCGTGTGTTCGCCGGGTACTCCGGATGGTCGGCGGGGCAGCTCGAGTTCGAACTCGCCGAGCGCTCCTGGTGGGTCCTGCCCCTCGACCTCGATGTCGTCTTCAGTCGAGACACGAGCACGATCTGGGCAAGGGTCTTGGCGTCCGCACCGGCTCCGATCGCCTACCACGCGACGTTCCCTGACGATCCGACGACGAACTGAAACCCAGCCCATCCCGGTCGCATGGGTAACCTGCACTCGTGCCCACCACCGTCCCGAAACTCCGCCCTTCGCTGCGCACCCGGTCTCCCGGCACTCGCTTCGAGCAGGACCTCTGGGATGCGGGTGTGTCGACCATCGCGGGCGTCGACGAGGTCGGACGGGGAGCATGGGCGGGTCCGCTCACGGTAGGGGCAGTCGTCATCCCGCGCGAGGGGCGCATCTACAAGGTCAGGGACTCGAAGGTCATGACGCCTCGCGAGCGCGAGGCGATGTACGACAGGATCGTGGCATGGGCCGATGCTTGGAGCGTCGGTCACGCATCCGCGGCGGAGTGCGACGCCCTCGGCATGTCGCAGGCACAACGCCTTGCGACGAGACGTGCCCTCGATGGGATCGGGATGGCACTCGATCATGTGCTCGTCGACGGATCATGGGACTTCGTCGAACGCGCACGTACGACGACCATTGTGCGCGGCGACTCGCGATCGCTGAGCATCGCCGCAGCGTCCATCGTGGCCAAGGTCACCCGGGACAGGATCATGCGCACCGCCGCCGCGGAGTATCCGTGGTACGCCTTCGATACGAACAAGGGGTATCCGTGCCCCCGGCATCGGGCCGCCCTCCACGCCATGGGCCCATCGACAGCCCATCGGAGGTCCTGGGCATGGATGGCGGGCCTTCCCTGGTCGGGGATCCCTGGCTGTGACGTCAGCACGGACGACCTGACCCTGTTCTGATGCACCTCGTCCTCGCGTCCGGTTCCGCGCGCCGTGCCCTTCTCCTGTCGGTCGCCGGCTTCACCTTCGAGGTGGTGGTACCCGAGATCGACGAGACTCCGCTCCTCGGCGAGGACGCTGGGGCGTACGTGCTCAGGCTCAGCGAGGAGAAGGCGGCGGCGGTCGGTGTTGATGCCAACTCTGTCGTCGTCGCAGCCGACACGGCGGTCGTCCTCGACGGCGTGGTCATGGGAAAGCCGGATGATCATGCACACGCCCTCGAGATGCTCATGGCGCTGAGTGGGAGATCCCACACCGTGTTGACGGGTTGGACCGTGACCAAGGGGAAGGACTCCCGTTTCGGGGTGGCTGAAACGAAAGTCACGTTCCGGGCCAGAACGCCGGACGAGCTCCGTGACTACATCAGGGATACCGATCCCGTCGACAAGGCGGGGGCCTACGCAATCCAGGGAGACGACGGATGGCTCATCGAATCCGTGCGGGGCTCGCGGTCCAATGTCATGGGGCTGCCGGTTGCGGACGTCGTCGAGGCCCTTGCCGACCTCGGAATCGAGAGGTCAGCCTCGAATCGCGACTGACGCGACCTTGGCGATGGACGCCATGGATTCCTCATCGGAGTATGCGATGAGCTGGAAGCCGATGTTGTGCGCCTGCTTGTTGGTGACGAAGTAGACCATCTTGGGGCCGAGATGGAACTCCCCGCGGAGGAAGCCGCGATGGGACGGGGCGAAGGGCGCCCTGACGATCGACTTCTGAGGGCGGTCAAACATGAGGACGTTGTGGACGACACCGACGCCGCTCCCGATGTCGTCTGGCGGATGCCCCGGAAACGCTCCCCATGCGACCGCCGACAGGAAGTACGCGGCGCCGGTCCATGCGTTGACGGCGATCGTGCCGTATTCGAGGTCGTCCAGGGCACGCTCGAGCTCTGCGCCATGCCTGCGCCTCGTCCTCGGATCGATCAGGATCACGGCACCGAGCGTTCCCTCGAGGGTCTCGTTGGCGAACCGCACTGCCTTGATCAGGTAGGACGGGACGTCGGGACACGGAAGCGTCGTGACCGCGAGTGCCGGGCCGAAGATCTCGGAGCGGAATGCCGGGTGGCTGCGGTCACTCGGGTCGATCTCGAGGAACAGGAATCGATCATGCTCGTCGCCGAAGACCTCGACCCTCGGTGTGAGGCCTGCGATGTGGTCGCATCGGTCCTCGGCGCCCGGATAGTACGGAGGGCGGTCGTCGATCTCGGCGAGCACGGCCCTGATCTCGTCGAGCAACTCATCCTTCTGGTCCCACCCCTCTGGGAGGATCAACACCTGGGCCGCGACGCAGTTGAATCCGGAGTTGTGCATCTTCATGCTGACGATGTGCTCCGCCTGGAACCGGATATCGCGCTTGGTCCACCTGCCGGGAACCACGATGACCGGGCCAACGCCGCCGAGCTCGGCACCGATGGGCCTGGGGTTCACCACCGTCTTGTGCTCCTTGTTCCTGCGACCCTCATCTCCCGAACCGAAGACGATCGACTCGTAGGTCGTTGCGCTTCCCGTGATGTGGATCGTGTCGGCGAGCGGATGTGACGTCAGGTACGACCCCACATCCGCCCCGCCATATGCGAGGCGCACGAAGCCATCAGCGATGAGATCGGCGAGGATCTCCTCGAAGTGCGTCCCGAGATAGTCGTTGACGGGATTCATCTTCAACATGGCGACCTTGCCCTCGTTGAACATCGCATACACGACGTCGAGGACGGCGATCGATGCGATGTTGCCTGCGGCAAGCACGACGCTCACCGCACCGGAGGGGTCAGCCTCCTTGTAGAACGTGGCGACCGTGTCGTCGAGTGTGTCCAGCGTCACGTCCGGCTGCATCCGCACCTCCGCCGAGATCCCCGAGAAGAGGAGGCGGTCGTGGCTCGTTCGGGGGAAGACGTCCACGGTCACCTGGCCGGAGGGAAGCTGCCTGACCCGGTAACCATCGAGGACCGACTCAGCGTTGTCGAGCCTCACCAGCGTGCTCCGCAGGTCCTGGATGATGGAGAGCACCGAGTAGGGGCCTCCGGTCCATTCCTCACCGGCGGTGGGGGCATCCATCGTGAGGCCTTTCGCCTTGACTGCATCCACCACCCATGGCCTGGCAACCCTCACCGTATGCGCTTTGATCGAATCGAGGTAGCGGATCTTGCGCGAGATCGGCAGGGTCGCCCAGACCTGCTTGTTGGCGGCGAGTACGGCCATGTCGGCGTCGATCCTGGAACCGTCCATGGGCGAGACGATAGCGGCCGGCATCCGAGGTGGGAGCGGGATGCGACCGGGTAGGATCGCGCCATGGATGTCGCCCACATGGCTGCGATCGTTACCGGCGGTGCGTCCGGTCTCGGCGCAGCCACCGCCCGAGCCCTCGCGGAGCGCGGCGCGTTCGTAACCATCGTCGACCTCAACGACGAAACCGGAACCGTCCTTGCGGAATCACTTCCCGGCGCGACGTACGTCAACGCCGACGTGACCGATGCGGAGGCCGTGGAACTCGCCGTTCGTGCCGCCGCCGAGGCCGCACCGCTGCGCGTCGCCGTCAACTGCGCAGGGATCGCAATCGGGCAGAAGACCGTCGACCGCAACGGCAGGCCTGCGGACCTCGGCGCCTTCACGACCGTTGTTCGTGTCAACCTCATCGGCACCTACAACGTGGCGAGCATCGCGGCAGCGGCCATGGCAGCGACAGAGCCACTCGCCGATGGCGAACGCGGTGTCATCATCAACACGGCCTCCGTGGCGGCGTTCGACGGCCAGATCGGACAGACCGCTTATGCAGCGTCCAAGGGTGGGGTCGTCGGCATGACCCTCCCCATGGCGAGGGACCTCGCAAGCATCGGTGTGCGCGTCAACACGATCGCTCCGGGCATCATCGACACCCCGCTCCTTGGCTCGTTGGGTGAGGACATCCGCTCGACGCTCGCTGCGGGTGTCCCGTTCCCGAAGCGGCTCGGGACGCCCGAGGACTACGCCTCCCTCGCCATGGCCCTCATCGAAAACGGGTACATGAACGGCGAGACGATCCGCATGGACGGTGCGTTGAGGATGCCCCCGAAGTAGCTCGAGCCCTGCTCAGTCCCGCGGCTCATGCTGGAGGCACCATGCGTACATCGCAATCCCGGACGCGACCCCCACGTTGATCGACCTGGTGGAGCCGTACTGGGAGATCTCGTACACCCCGCTGCACGCCTCGACCATCTCCGGGCTAAGGCCGGGACCCTCCTGCCCGAAGACCAGGGCGCATCGTGAGGGCAGGTCGGCGTGCTCGATCGGACGTGAGCGGTCGGTGATGTCGACGCCGACGAGGGGAACACCCGCTTCCTCCGACCACGCGACGAAGTCCTCCACCGTCGGATGGTGATCGATGTGCTGGTAGCGGTCGGTGACCATTGCGCCGCGACGGTTCCACCTGCGGCGCCCGATGATGTGGACCGTGTGCGCACCGAAGGCGTTCGCGTTGCGCACGATCGTCCCGATGTTGAAGTCGTGCTGCCAGTTCTCGATGGCTACATGGAACGGATGGCGATGCACATCGAGGTCGGCGATGATCGCCTCCCTCGACCAGTACCGGTACCGATCGAGCACATTCCGACGATCACCGTGCTCGAGGAGGTCGGGATCGAGTCGTTCATCGACGGGCCACGGCCGGGGATGAGGTCCCACACCGATGGCGCCGGCCTCCTCAGCCATCGCCTGCGAGCTCGATGCCGGAGAGGTGCTCGAGCGCCTTCACGAGCGCGTGGTTTCCGTCCGAGCCGAGACCTCGCTGCTGCAGCGCGCGGTACAGCTGGAACACCAACGAGGTGCCGGGAAGCGGCACACCCAATTCGTCCGCGGTGTCCAGGACGATCCTGAGGTCCTTTTGCTGGAGGTCGATCGTGAAGCCCGGCTCCCAGTCGCGCACGATCATCTGCGGACCGCGGTTCGCGAGCATCCACGATCCGGCAGCTCCTCCCTTGACTGCGTCGAGCGTCGCGACGAGGTCGAGACCCCCGGCCTGTGCGAGCAGGAGTGCCTCGGACACCGCGAGCTGGTTCACCACGACGAGGACCTGGTTCACAGCCTTGACGAGCTGGCCGGCCCCCTGGGGGCCGACATGGGTGATCGTGGCGCCGACGACCTCGAGGTAGGGCATTGCACGGTCGAGCTGGGAGGCATCACCTCCGACCATGATCGACAGGGTTCCGAGCTTGGCGCCCTCACTGCCGCCCGAGATCGGCGCATCGAGCCAGTGTGCTCCGTGCCCGGCGAGACGATCGGCGAAATCCCTCGTGGCCACCGGGGAGATCGTCGAGTGATCGATGACGAGCGACCCCTCCGATACACCCTCGACGATCCCTGACGCTCCGAACACGACGGTCTCGACATCGGGCGTGTCGGACACACAGACCATCACGATGTCTGCTCGGCGCGCGACCTCGCTGGGCGATCCGGCGCGAGCTGCGCCAGCCTGAACGAGCCGATCGAGCGGTTCCGGCGACCGGTTCCAGGAGATGACCTCGTGTCCCGCCCTGACGAGGTTCGTCGCCATGGCCGATCCCATGATGCCGAGCCCCACGAATCCGATCGTTCCCATTACATCACCTCCTGGCACGTCGCCCCCTGGCACGTCGTTCGTTCCATCCACCGTCACGTCGTGAAGTCGTCGATCACCACGAAGCCGTTGCCTGGGAAGTCGGCCATCGCCGTCAGGTGACGCGTTCCTTCACCCAATGTCACGGTGTCGGTCACGAGTGCTGCGGGATTCAGTTGCCCCGCCACGATCATGTCGAGCATCGCCGGGTAGCGCCATGCCTGCATACCGTGGCTCCCGTGGAGTTCGATCTCGTTTGCGTGCAGGCGCCACATCGGGATGATGGGACGGGCGTCGTCGCCGATCATGAGGCCGACCTGGATGTGTCGCCCACGCTTCGCGAGGCTGCGGATCGATGCCACTGACGTCGGCGTGGAACCGAGGGCATCGATGGAGACCTTCACGCCCCCTCCCGTTGCGTCCCGGATCGCCGCAGAGGCGTCCGATCCATCAGAGGAATCGAATACCTCGAGCGCGCCGAATCGCCGTGCGAGATCGAGTGCCGCAGAATCCACATCGACGGCATACACCTTCGCTCCGACGGCTGCTGCGATCATCACGCACGACAAGCCGACACCCCCACAGCCCCATACGGCGATGGCATCGCCCTCGCGAACCGAACCCTGGTCCACAACCGCCCGGAACGCTGTCGCAAACCTGCAACCGAGGCCGGCAGCCGTCACGAAGTCCATCGCAGCAGGGAGCTGGACGGCGTTCACATCCGCATAGGGGAGTGCGACATACTGCGCGAAGGATCCCCAGCCCGAGAAGCCCGGCTGCCACTGGGCGTCACAGAGGTGTTGGTTCCCTTCGACGCACATCCGGCAGGTCCCGCAACCGAGGACGAATGGGACCGTGATCCGATCGCCGAGGGCCACCGACCGAACATCTCGGTCGACAGCGACGACGACACCCGCCATCTCGTGCCCGGGGACGTGGGGGAGGGGGACGGAGGCGTCGTGACCCATCCACGCATGCCAATCACTTCGACAGACGCCGTTGGCATGCACCTCGAGCACGATGCCTCCCGGAGGAGGGTGAGGATCGGGGACACCGGTGACCTCGACTGCTCCTCCGAACTCCGAGAACAGCGCCGCCCTCATGGGAGCCTCACCATTGTCGGTTCGAGGTCGCCGACGGTCCTCACGCCGAGCAGTGCCATGGTTCGCACGATGTCAGCGGTGAGCAGGTCAGCAACACGCTGCACCCCGTCCTCGCCTCCCGCCATCAACCCATACAGGTAGGCCCGTCCCACGAACACCCCGTCGGCACCGAGGGCAGCCGCCGCCACGATGTCCGCGCCGTTCATGACACCGCCATCGAGGTACACCTCGGCGCTCGTACCAAGCGCGGCCTTCGTGTCCGCCACGAGCAGCAGGGGAGCTGGGGAACGGTCGAGCTGCCTTCCGCCGTGGTTCGAGAGCACGATGGCGTCTGCCCCCGCTTCCACCGCCCTCAGGGCATCGTCGGTCGTCTGGATTCCCTTGACGACGATCGGGCCATCCCATTGCTCCCTGAGCCACGCGAGCGCCTCGACGGTGAGCGAAGGATCGAAGAGACGATCCGCCGAGTCGGCGATCGTCCCGTCGGTCGACGAAAGCGTCGCGAACCGAAGCGGGGGTGTGGTGAGGAGGTCGAACCACCAACGCGGGTGGAGGGCCGCATCGATGATCGTCCGAGTCGACACGTTGGGGGGAACCGACAGGCCGTTGCGGACATCCCTTCGACGATTGCCGCCCACTGGCAGGTCCACCGTGAGCACGAGGGTGCGGAACCCCGCCTTGCGTGCTCGGTCGACGAGGTCCAGCGACGTGGAGCGGTCCCGCCACACATAGAGCTGGAACCACAGGTCTGCGCCGGGAGCGGCCTCGGCGACCGCCTCTGGCGCTGTCGTTCCCATGGTAGAGAGCGTGTATGGGACCCCGATCCGGTGCGCGACCTTGGCTACGGCCGACTCACCCTCGTGGTGCATCATCCGCGTGAAACCGGTCGGAGCGAAACCGAAGGGAAATGCAGATGGCCTGCCGAGGAACGAACTCGACGTGTCGATACGGGACACGTCCTGGAGGACCTTCGGCTGGAACTCCAGGTTCCGAAACAGGGCACGTGAGCGGCGGAGGGTGACTTCGTCGTCGGCACCACCGTCGACGTAGTCGAACACCGCACGGGGAGCGCGCCTTCGGGCAACGTGCCGAAGGTCTTCGATGCTCGCCGCGCGACCCATGCGACGAGTGCGGCGTGTTCCCGACCGCGTGGGGCGGGAGAGCAACGGGCTCATGTCCGACCATCGAAGGAGACGACGACTCACCATGCTGCAAGGTTGTCACATCGCGCGGGGCAATGCAGGTCGGCATCCCGAATTGCGATATCCATAGTTTCCAACTAAGGTATTGGGTGCAGTCCAAGGAATTGAGACCGCTTGACGCTCCTCCAGGCGTCGAACCACACGGGAGTCCCCGAGTGTCGTAGTTGGGGCGACACCGGGGACTTTCCGCGTGACGACACCACGACGATGACGGGACCGCTGTTACCATCGGCAGCCGAGGAGGGGAGCGGGTGAGCGACTACGACGAACATGAGCTCGAGAAGCAGCTCGCAGAGCTGCAATCACGTGTGCGCGACCTCCAGGACGAACGCGACAAGCTCGAAGACAAGCTCACGGAAGAGAGCCCCCTCAAGCCCTACCAGATAGAGCTGCTCAAGCTCCAGCGCCATCTCGAGGCCGAGAAACTCCCCATGATCGTCGTGTTCGAAGGTCGGGATGCATCAGGCAAGGGCGGAACCATCCGCCGAATCACCCGATACATGAACGAGAAGCGGTACAGGGTCGTCGCACTCGGCAAACCCAACGAGGATCAGCTCACCCAGTGGTACTTCCAGCGCTACGTCCAGCACTTCCCATCCGGGGGGGAGATGGTGCTGTTCGATCGCTCGTGGTACAACCGCGCAATGGTCGAACCCATCTTCGGCTTCTGCACGAAGAAGGAGTATCGGGACTTCCTCCGCGGAGTCGTCGGGTTCGAAAAGGACATCGTTCGCCAGGGCACGGTGCTCGTGAAGCTCTATTTCAGCGTCGACAAGGCAACCCAGGCCCAACGGTTCGACAGACGCCGCAATGATCCCCTCCGACAGTGGAAGCTGAGCGAGATCGACGTCCAGGCCCAGGAGTTCTGGGACGACTTCACGGAGATGAAGCATCGCATGCTCGAGCGCACGTCAACGGGCAGCGCACCGTGGACCATCATCAGATCCAACACGAAGTCGGCGGCACGATTGAACGCGATCAAGGTGATCCTGAATTCCGTCGACTACGTCGATCGGAACCCCGTCCTCGATTTCAGCACGGATCCCTCGATCGTGATACCGGGCAAGTCAGAGCTCGCCAGGATGGATGACGAGCGCGACCGGTGGGGACGACCTCGAGGGTGAGTGACCTGCGCCGGGATGCTGCCCAGCACAACGACCTCCTCCGCCGGCGACTCGACACACTCGTACCGACGCTGCTCGACGAGTGCGGAATCGACTGCTGGCTCCTCATCGGGCGCGAATACGCCGAAGACCCCGTCCTTGCGACGATGCTGCCGGCGGAGTGGATCTCCGCACGTCGGCGAACGATCCTCGTCCTCACGCGAACCGACCGCTTCGCGGTGGCCAGGTACCCGGTGGGAGACCTGTTCCGCGGTGTCTGGGATCCCGACACCCAACCGGATCAGTGGGCTCGCCTCGTCGAGGTCCTCAGTGGTCTCGACCCAGGTTCCATCGGTGTCGGGACATCACCGATCCAAGCCCACGCCGACGGCCTCACGAAGACCGAATACGATCGCCTCGTCGATGCCCTGCCACCGGAACTGACGAGCAGGCTCGTGTCAGCGGGAGACCTCGGCGTCCGGTGGCTCGAAACGCGCCTCCCCGAGGAGCGAGAGACCTTCGCCGAGGCGACCCGAACAGCGCACGGCATCCTCCGACGGGGCCTGAGCTCGGAGGCGGTGACACCTGGTGAAACGTCCACGACCGATCTCGCATGGTGGTACCGCCAGACCGTCCACGAAGCGGGACTCGGCTCCTGGTTCCATCCGACAGTGGGAATCCAGCGCCACGGACTCGTCGATGATGTCATCCGAACGGGGGATCTCGTCCATGTCGACTTCGGGATCGTCCATCGTGGGTTGTGCACCGACCAGCAGGAGCACGCATACGTCCTGCGCGACGGTGAGGATCGCCCTCCGGAAGGCCTCACCGAAGGTCTCCGCCTGGCAAACCTGATCCAGGACATCCTCCTCGACTCGTTCGTGGAGGGGCGGACGGGAGATGAGATCCTCCGAACGGCCCTCGGCCTGGCTCGTTCGGAGGGCCTGAATGCCACGATCTACAGCCACGGTATCGGAGTCCACGGACATGGGGCGGGAACGACGATCGGCCTCTGGGACCACCAGGAAGGGGTGCCAGGAGCGGGCACCCATCCGCTGCACGCAAACACGGCCCATTCCATCGAGCTCATGGGAGAGTTTGCGGTCCCCGAGTGGGGGAACGCCCCGACGCGGTTCATGGTCGAACAGGACGCCTGGTTCGACGGACGGGCGTGCACATGGCTCGACGGTCGCCAGGAGGAGCTCTGGCTGATCTGACCTCATCCACGGCCCACCGCTGAGCCACCACGGACCGAGGTCGAAGGTCAACTCCCGAGATGCTTCTCCACGATGCCTGCGATGGTGGCAAGTCCTCGCCGTGTCGTGCGCATGCCGAGGATCCTCTCCGTCGTTGCTTCCTTGTGGACGGTTTCGATGCCCTTGCCCTCGCGGCGAAAGAACACCTCGGTCCCATCGACCACGAGTGCCTCAGGCCGCCGAATCGTCGCCTCCAACTCGCGAGCCTCGCGAGAATCAGGCTCGCGCTCGAGAAATGAGACCTCGACGAGGTATCGCTCAGGCGGCCATGGCGTCCGAGCGACGATGGACCGTACGTGCTCCTCGTCACGGAGGAACACTTCGGCCACGAAGCCGAACGCATCCGTGATGACCCGTTCGAGATCAGCTGGCTTCGGCCGGCGACCCGGTGGAAGTACGACGTTGCCCGTCGCCAGGTGGGTGGCGACAGGGCCGAATCCCGCATCGTCGAACGCCTGGCGCAGGTCGACCATCGCGACACGACGCCGCCCCGTGTTGATCGCCCTGAGGAAGGCGACATGGCGCATCGAGTCATGTGGGCCATCGCGCATGGCAACGATGATGCCACGTCACGGGGGAGAGGCGCTGAGATGGCGCCACACGTGTGCCTATCGTCGTACGGTGAAGAAGACCGGTGTGACCAAGACGACGATCGGGTGGCGGGAATGGATCCTCCTTCCCGATCTGTGCGAGACGCCGATCAAGGTGAAGGTCGATACAGGCGCCCAGACATCCGCACTCCATGCGTTCCGGCTCCGGATCCAAGGTGACCCGGGTTCCCAGGTCGCAACGTTCGTCATGCATCCGCACCAAAGGACCATCCGCGACAGCGTCAGCGTCACGACGGACATCATCGGGTTCCGAAAGGTCAGATCGTCGAATGGCAAGATCGAGAGGCGCCCCGTGATCAGGGCGGACGCGATCCTCGGCGAGGTAGCGTTTCCGATCGAGTTGACGCTCACCCGCCGCGACGAGATGGGCTTTCGCATGCTCCTGGGTCGCTCGGCCGTTTCGAGGCGGTTCCTGATCGATCCTGCGAGGTCGTACCTCACAGGGCGTATCGCTTCCGAGCGAGCCGAGGAGGGACGATCATGAAGCTCGCCATCCTGTCCAGAGCACCGGGTGCATACAGCACCAAGAGGCTCGTTGCTGCGGGCACCGAACGAGGGCACGAGATCCGGGTCCTCAACACCCTCAGGTTCGCGATCGACCTCTCACGGGAAGAGCCGGATCTCCAATACCGAGGCAAGCCGCTCCCTGACTACGACGCGATCCTCCCGCGTATCGGGGCATCGATCACGTTCTTCGGTCTCGCGGTCGTCCGCCAGTTCGAGCAGATGGACGTGTACACCCCGAACACAGCTGCTGGCATCGCCAACTCCCGCGACAAGCTGCGAGCCATACAGATCCTCTCCCGCCACGACATCGGGATCCCTGCAACCACCTTCGTGCGCGACAGGGCCGATGTCCTGCCTGCGATCGAGCGTGTCGGAGGCGCACCGGTCGTCATCAAGCTCCTCGAGGGGACCCAGGGGATAGGGGTGATCCTCGCCCCCGACACCACCGTCGCCGAAGCCGTGATCGAGACGCTGCACTCCAAACGCGAGAACGTCCTGATCCAGAACTTCATCAAGGAGAGCAAGGGCCGGGACATCCGGGCCCTCGTCGTCGGCGACCGGGTGGTCGCCGCCATGCGAAGGACGGCCTCCGGGAGCGAGTTCCGGTCGAACCTCCATCGCGGCGGTACCTCCGAACTCGTCGAGCTCTCGAAGGAATACCAACGAGTCGCCGTGCAATCGGCACAGATCATGGGGTTGAGGCTGGCAGGTGTCGACATGCTCGAGAGCGATGTGGGACCGCTCGTGATGGAGGTCAACAGCTCACCGGGGCTCGAAGGCATCGAGACGTCGACGGGCCTCGATGTCGCAGGAGCGATGATCGACTACATCGCGAGCCAGGTCGCGTTCCCCGAGCTCGACATTCGGCAACGATTGACCGTCAGCACCGGATACGGAGTCGCCGAGCTGCAGGTACGAGAAGGTGCGGATCTCCTCGGCCGGTCCATCGAGGAGAGCCTCCGAGACCGTGACATCGCCGTCCTGACACTGACGCGTGGCACCACGGTCATCCCGAACCCGAAGAGCAGCAGAGTCCTCGAAAAGGATGACCGTCTCTTGTGCTTCGGACGGCTCGAGGCGATGCGGGACCTCGTCCCTGCTCGCCGAAGGCGCCGCGCCCGTCCCGTCGTCCAGCCCCTTCCGGACGACCCGCTGGCCGTGGGGGAGGAGGGCGCGCAGCCCTGACGATCGTCGACATCGTGGCCGGCGTGGTCGTGTGACTACCGCACGACCTCGGCAGGCGGTTCGATCTCGGTGACTGGGTAGCTTCCGGTCTCGAGGGCAGTCTGCCACGAGTCGATCCGGAAGGCATGCGTCGGGAGCATCGCCCTCCTCGGCCTCAGGTACAGCTCCGCGAAGTCGTCGGGAGGGATCATGATGTGCCAAGACACCCCGATCTCCCAATCGTCGGAGTAGAAGCCGTAGTGCGACACGATGAGCAGGAGCGGCGCTGTGAGCGTGCCGCTGAGGGGGGTCTCCGGTGTGATCCCGAATTCGGGATGTGCATCGACGAGCCAATCGACGAACAGGCCGAGGATCTGGCGTGCCTGATCCTCCCGATCGTCCTCCCACGGAACCACGTCGACGGTCCTGGTCACCTCCGAGGTCCGATCTCCCCATGTCGCGGTCACCGTCACGTCCATCGTCGTGTCGCTCTCGGTCGGACCCGGGACCACGATCACCTCGGCTACCTCGGTGCCGCTGATGGTCGGTGGATCGACGGTGACCTCGGCCGCCGGGGCTTGTGCGGTGATCGTCACCGGGCGCTGTGACTCATCCGTCGTGCCGACGAGCAGCACGAGGCGACTGTCGGGGATGGCACCGTTGACGAACTCGGGTGAGACGACGATCTCAGGAGTCCCTGTCCCGTCCGAGGTCGTGGGTGTGGCCGTGGTCGTCGTGCTGTCCACCGGCCGAGATGTCGTCGTCACGGTCGCACTGGCGCACGCCGTGAGCGCCACGGCAATCACCAACGACCAACCGACCATGCCAAAGCGGAATGTCATCCGCTTCCCGGCCACCATCGGAATCTTCCACCCCATCCATCGACCCGGCAACGAGTCGATACCGTGTCTACGAGTCGTCAGCTCCATCATCTCTCCGCGCCCTCTCCGCCACAAGGGAGACTCCGCCGCTCGCAGGATCCGACCACAGGTGGTCGCGCGGAGGCATATCCGGCGGAGGCATGGTCCGATGGGGGAGATGGTGGACACGATCCCCAAGCCCGCGGCCGTGGACCGCGCAGAGATCGCCGTCATCGCGAGCAGGAGCGGTGGGACGACCAGGAGACTCGGCCGCTCGCCGCGTCATCGCTGAACGAGTCGTCTACGATCCAGACCGACCGCAGACCGCACGGGCGAACCGGTAGGGGATGCGATCCCCAGCGTCCACTTCACCCACCGCCACCACTTGCCGTCCCCACTCACATCGCTCCCGACCTGTGTATGTTACATAACATGGATTATGGGCACATCTCGGATGAGCATACTTCCGAGGCACGGGACCGAAGCACGAGGACCTCGCACCGAACCGAGGCATCGATTGCGAGGGCCGTCAACGCTGACCCTCACTCAACGAAGGTCTCCGGACCCGGATCGCTGCGTTGCCGTCGTCGCGAGTTCGCGATCCGCAGCTCCACCCGACGCTGAACCGCCTCATTCCACACCCTCGACATGGGATGCATGGTCCACTTCAAGGCGCTCGGCGATCGCCGTCCGGATCTCGCTGGCGGCAGGTCCGGACGCTCGACCGAACACTCGGTCTCAGATCGCACTCGCGATGCCCTCGAGGCATGGTGCGTACATACGCCGTAAGTTGGCCTACGTCCGCGACAGGATCAGGGCTGCCGCGCGGTGATGCCCTGCTCCCAGGCTGGCGGGTATCGATTCACCGCGCATGCGTGCTGCGATGAATCCTGCGGCGAATGCATCGCCGGCACCTGTCGTGTCATCCACCCTGCCCAGGTCGGGGGCGGTTGCAGCCAAGCGCTCACCGGTCTCCGTGATCGCGAATGCGGGATCCGGGCCGTGTTTGACCACCGTCAGCCGAGCACCTCCGAGGGCGCCGTGCGCCACACCGAGGAGCTGCGCCTCCGCCGTGTTGCAGAAGACGACGTCAGGGCCGATGTCAGCCACGATCTCCTTGAAGGCATCAACACCGGCCTCTCGGATGATGCTCGTCGATGAGGCATCGAGGCTCGTGGGAATCGACGCGCTCGTGGCCACGCGAAGCGCTTCGCGAGCGACGACGGCTACCGAACCCTCCACGAGCGAGTATGCGGGAACATGGAGCCACGTCACTCCCGCAAGGCCGGGCGGAGGCAGGGCACGCAGATCCGCAGCTGCGCCGCGATCGCGAAGCATCGTGCGATCCCCGTCGGGTTCGATGAGGACCACGATCGTCCCGGTCCGACCCCGGCGTTGGAGGCAGACCTCCACGCCTGCCGCCTCGAGCTGGTCAGCCAGCGCAGCGCCCACGGCGTCGTCACCGACGCTCCCTATGAACCTGGTCGGAGTTCCCGAGGTGGCGGCAGCGACGGCGACGTTGGCGGCCGAGCCTCCCTGTCGACGATGGATCTCGACATCGGTATCGGCGCCCCGCGCCAGGCCGGAGGGTCGATGGACGGCGATGTCCTCGACGAGATCACCCAGGCAGCACAGCATCAGCCGAGCCTAAACGATGCGCCGATCGACCGATCAGATCGTCGTCAGGATCTTCACATCGGGTTCGTCCATCAAGGAGAATCCACGTCCGCCGACGATGTGCAATGCCCTCAGGCGTTCGGGCACCTCGGCGACGAGACCGTCCTTGTCGAAGATGATGAACCGGTTGAAGATCCGCGTGAACCAGCCATCGTGCGTGATCGCAACCTGTGTCGCGTCGAGGTCGGCGAGGACCTCCTCGATCACCTGGATCGACTCGAGGTCGAGGTTGTCGGTCGGTTCATCGAGGAGGAGCACATTCGGATCATCCCTCTCGAGGAGCAGCAGCTGCACACGCGCCTTCTGCCCTCCTGACAACTCCCCCAGCGTATGCCTGATCCGATCCGCGAGGCCGTACCGACCGAGTGCGTTCCTCGCCTGCTCCGGATTCGGGAAGCGGACCTTGACGATGTCCAGCAGCTCCTGCCCCGTGTCGGGGATGTCGACGTCCTGGCTGAAGAACCCCACTCGTGCCGTCGGCCCGAATCGGACCGAGCCGTGCTCGATGTGCGCGGGGTCCTGTATCGCGCGGATGAAGGTCGACTTCCCTACGCCGTTCTCGCCCAGGAGTGCCACCCTGTCTCCGTTGTAGATCGTCAGGGAGAACGGGAGGACGAGGCCGTCGACCTCGAAGTTCGTGATCCTCATCGCCTCGTTCCCTGCACGGGATCCGACGAACTTGGGCACGATCTCGCGCTCGGGTGGGGGCAGCTGGGGTGGTCCTGCGTCTCGGAACCGCTCCCACCTCGTCTGGGCGGCGTCCGCACGCGATGCGAGCGCCTCGCTCGCTCCAGCTCGGTTCTTCATGAGCTTGTAGTACCTGTAGAGCCTGCGTTCCTCGGCCTTCCATGCATCGAGGTCCTTGGCGAGGCGCTCGTTGCGCTTGCGGCGCTCCTCCCTGAACGAGGTGTAGCTCCCTCCGTGGATCCACGCACCGTTGTGCTCGAGCACCACCATCCGGTCGACGGATCGGGTCAGGAGCGTCCGATCGTGGCTCACGACGAGGATGGTCTTCGTGGAGTCCCTCAGCGACTGCTCGAGCCATGCTTTGGAGTAGAGGTCGAGGAAGTTGTCCGGCTCATCGAGGATGAGCGTCGGGACACTCGAGGCGAGGAACGATCGCAGGATGATGCTCTTGCGTTCCCCACCAGACAGCTCCGTCAACCCGCGGGGCCCGGCGACGGACAGCCCCTGGTCGAGGACGGCACGCGTGACCTGGTCCCACATCGCCTCGGCTGTGTAGCCGCCGAGCGCCTGCCACATGTCGAGGACTTCAGCGAGCTCGACACCGACGTCGGCGCCGCGTGAGATGTCGGCGTAGACCGCCTGGAGGCGCGCATGGACCGGCTTGAGCTCCTTCGGCAGGGACAGCGCAAGGGCGTCGAGCACCGTGGCGGTCGCTGGGTCGTCGAATCCCGGATTCTGACGCATGTACGCAACCTCGGTGTCGCTGCGGATCGTTCCATCCGCGAGATCGAGGTCTCCCGCGATCAGGTTGAGCAGCGTCGTCTTCCCGACGCCGTTCGGCCCGACGAGCGCTGTCACCGATCCCGTGGGCACCTTGAACGAGACGTCGTCTACGGCAATGGTGCCATCCGGATAGTGGAAGACGGCGTTGTTCACTTCGATGCTCACGGTGACCTCTCCGAGGGACGACGCCTAGGTGTGCTTGCCCTCGGCGTCCTCACGCACTCCGGCGCCGAACACGACGATCAGCAGGTATACGACTCCACCCAATGGCATCGTGACGAGAATCAGCAGAGCCCACGCCCACTTCGGCATGAACGGCACCTGATGGGTCGCGAGGTGGACGAGCACGACCGCCGAGAAGGCGATCCCGACCGCGAAGATCGGAATCCATGCTGCAAAGTTCACGCCTACCCCTTCATACGTCCGATCGGAGGATACGCCGGAGCCGGAATCAGCTCCCGATCAACTCCGTACCGGGTTGGTAGGTCGACCAAGCGAACCAGAAGGTGTCGAGGTGCGGGATGCGCTCGAGGCGGCTTCCGGCCAGGTCGCCGTCGATCGCCTCGCCGGTGATCGTCCAGGACGAGCCCGTCTCCTCGTCGACGAACCGTCCATCCTCGAAGGCGAAACTGAGCGTTCGGCCATCGAGTTCCGGCACAAAGACACCGACCGAGCCGACGTCGCGACCCTCTGTGATCGCTGAGGTATCGAGTGCCGACGACTGCCCGGGTGTCCAGAAGATCGCGACCGGTGTCGACCCCACCGCTGCCATCGTGGCCTTGCCCTCTCCCCCGCTCACGGCGGACAGCGAGAACGCTGACGACGCGTCGCCTGCCTCGATGCCGACGACCCGCTGCATGGCCTTGGCCCGATCATCGAGTGCGCCCCGGAACAGGAATGGGGTGTTTGCCTCGGCGTCGTAGCCCAGGTACGGGTTGCGCCCGTAGTCACGATCAAACCCGCTTGCCTCGAAATCAAGGACCTGTCCCGCCGGATACGCCGATCGGAAATCCCCCCACGACAGCAGGGGCGATGGGTATTCCTCGAGGCGGGCGCCGGTCAGGACGCCGACGACCGCTTCTCCGTTGAAGTGCGTCCAGAGACTCTCGGTGGCACGATCGTACATGACCAGCGCCGACGCGAACAGCAGTCCCGACGTGCCGAATGTCGTCTCGGCACCGTCGATTCGCCTGTCATACGTCGCGGCGGAGTTGCACAGCGGGCAGTAGGTCACGGTGACAGGGACCCCTCCCACGACGTCGTTGACGATCTCATGCCAGACCATGGCTCGGATGGGGTAGGCGCGCGCGTCCCCATTGATCTCGAGGGCGACGACCGGTTCGTTCGCTGGGAGGAACTCGAGGTTGTCGGAGATCCGGAGGAAGCGCGGGACGTCGATCGGCGGGATGCCGTCGGGAGGGGGACCGCCCGAGATGATCTGGTTGAGGTCGACGAGTGGATCAGGGAAGCGGTCATCGCGCATGTCATCGAGGGCCGACGGGCCGGCGGGAAGGGCGGACGCGGCAGGCGCCGGCGGATCCGGAACCGGCGGGGTGACTTCCGACGAACCGATCGTGTTCGAGGGCGCGCCCGGCTCACCCGCATCGTCGCCCGAAACCGCTGCCCCGCACGACGACACGAACACGGCGGCGAAGACGACACCGACTACCACGTTCATCCTCGCCGTGCGATCACGAATTGCCATGATCACTGCAACGCTACCGATCGGTGCCGTCGCGCCAGATTGTCGGAGTTGCGACGTTCGAAGCCCTGTGCATGCGGGTCACAACACTCGGGTCATCGCGATGATTCCCAACGAGGAGTTGAAACCACCCTCCGGCGCACGTAGGGTCCTGCCGTGGCACTCCCGACCGTACCTCACCGAGCGCTGGACGTTCCCGTGGGCGACGAGATCGAGACTGGCCGAAGGGTCCTGTTGGAGATGGACCAACGGCGGTCCGTCAGGGATTTCTCCAGTCGTCCCGTGCCGAGGGCGATGATCGAAACGGCGGTAGCCGCGGCGTCGACGGCTCCCAGCGGTGCCCACAAGCAGCCGTGGACGTTCGTGATCACCCGGGATGCCGACGTCAAGCGTGCGGTCCGCAATGCCGCCGAGGCCGAGGAACGCCTCAACTACGAGGGTGGGAGACTCCCCCAGCACTGGTTGGATGACCTCGAGCCACTCGGCACCGGTTGGGAGAAGCCATTCCTCGAGGTCGCTCCATGGCTCGTGGTCGTCTTCGAGCAGCGGTACGGCATCGGTGATGATGGCCGACGGCTCCACCACTACTACGTCAAGGAGTCCGTCGGCATTGCATGTGGCATGTTCATCGATGCCGTGCACCGCATGGGTCTCGTGACCCTGACCCACACGCCGAGCCCGATGGCATTCCTGCGGACCCTGCTCGGCCGGCCGGAGAACGAGCGACCGTTCATCCTGTTCCCCGTCGGTTACCCCGCGGACGACTGTCGCGTGCCGGATCTCCGGCGCAAGCCACTGGATCGGGTCATGGTCGAGATCGGACGAGAGGACCTCGGCGGCGCAGGCAGCGCTGATCCCTGACGGATCAACCGGACAGCCGGACCCGGATCCGCCGGAACCCCCGACCCTTGTTCTCGGCCTTGGGGATCATCACGGAACCGACCTCGCCCGTCTCGGCCACATGCGTCCCGCCGTCCGCCTGTCGGTCGAGTCCCACGATGTCGATGACCCGCACCTCGTGGATCGTCGCAGGAAGCAGGTTGACCTTCGTCCGAATGAGGCTGGGGTCCTCGTCAGCGGCGGTGCGTGGCAGGAACGACACGTCGACGCGTCGTCGCAATGCGAGTTCGCGGTTGAGCTCGGCCTCGATGATGGGCAGGGCGTCCGCGCTCCAGTCGGGGATGTCGAAGTCGAGCCTCCCCTCCCCCGGTTCCATGTTCCCTCCCGTGACCGGACTGTGGAATCGATTCCAGATCACCCCACACAGTGCGTGCAGCGCCGTGTGTGTGCGCATCAAGGCGTACCTGCGCTCCCAGTCGAGCTCCCCTGTGAGCGCCGTTCCCACACCGGGAACGGCACCCTCGATCCAATGCCAGACACCGTCAGCATCGCTCGTGACGCGGACCACCCTGAGGCGGTCATCCCCGATGACCAGATGGCCGAGGTCGTGCGGTTGCCCGCCACCGCCCGGATAGAAGACCGTGCGGTCGAGGAGCACCCGGCTGTCATCGGTGTCCGCCTTCACGACTGTCGCGGCCATTGCGGTCGCATATGCGTCCGTCGAATAGATCCGTTCCTGCATACGGCCTCCTTGCCCCAACCCTAGGGGAACGGAGGAGGCCGATTCGCGGTACCGTCGCTCCGATGAGATTCGACATCGCTGTCATCGGGGGCGGGATCGCCGGGCTCTCGGCCGCCGCGTCCCTTTCCGAGCACACATCGGTCGTCCTCGTCGAGGCCGAGCCGATGCTGGGGTACCACGCGACCGGGAGGTCCGCTGCGCTGTACACGGAGTGTTACGGACCGGGTGTCGTCCCACGCCTCACCAAGGCATCGCGACCCTTCTTCATCGAGGCAGGACTCGCGTCACCCCGCGGCGTCCTGTTCGTGGGACGTGCGGACCAGGTCGCCACGACCGCCGACCTCTACGCGCTGTACTCCGCCACTGTTGATGACCTCGTCCTGCTCACCTCCGACGGGGTCACCGATCGGTTCCCCGTCGCCGACCCGTCTGTCATCACGGAGGGCATCCTCGAGCCCGGGGCCATGGACCTCGACGTGCACGGCATCCAGATGGCCTTCCGAGCAACGGCATTGGCCAACGGTGCCACGATCCTCCTCGAGCATGGCGTCACCGCGATCTCGAGATCTGCTGCGTGGGAGCTCACGGCAGGAGATGAGACGATCACCGCCACGGTGCTCGTCAATGCGGCTGGCGCGTGGGCCGACGTGATCGCAACCATGGCCGGGGTCCCGCCGCTCGGGCTGATCCCGCTGAAGCGAAGTGCGTTCCTGTGCGATCCGGGCATCGATGCACACTCGTGGCCGATGGTCATCGACGTCGACGAGCGTTGGTACCTCAAGCCCGAGGGCCCGAATCTCCTCGGGTCGGCCGCGAGCGAGCTCGTGGCTCCACCATCGGATGCGCGACCCGACGAGGAGGATGTCGCACTGGGAATCATGCGGATCGAGGAGGCCACGAGCCTTTCGATTCGGAGCGTCTCGTCGAGTTGGGCCGGTATTCGGACCTTCACACGTGATCGCGTTCCCGTGGTTGGCTTCGATCATCGCTCCGACGGGTTCTTCTGGTTGGCGGGTCAGGGCGGATACGGGATCAAGACGTCCCCTGCGATCGCACGATTGGCTGCGGGCCTGATCGTTGACGGCGCCGTACCGCTTGACCTGGAGGCGCTTGGCATCACGGCCGAGGAGCTGGCTCCTGATCGTTTCGGTCCTTGACATCGGTCCCGGCACGCCACACGAGATAGGCGACGCCGACGGCGACGATCAGGGCGAACGCGAACCATTGGATCGCATATCCGAGGTGACTTCCCTCGGTCAGTTCCTCCTCGGGCACAGGCACGGGGATTTGGGTCGTCGGTTCGGGCTCCTGTGAGTCGAGGAGCAGGGATATCGGAGCGACATCGGCCTGTATCCAGCTGTCGATGAATCCGAGGTCGATTCGACTGATGGAGGTGATGACGCCTCCCTCCGGTGCAGGTTCGCCGATCCGAAGGGGCTCCTCCCCGTCGTCCAGCCTCCCTGTGACGACGACCACACCGGAGGGGGGTTCATAGTCCATAGCAGGCGGGCCCGCGGTGTCCGAGGGCACGAGCCCACGGACCACGATCATCAGCGTGCCGTCGGAAAGCTCGAACGGCGTTGCAACGAGCGTTCCCGACCGGTCGCCGTAGGTGCGGCCGATCGAGAAGAACTCGAGATCCTGTCGATATCGGCCCTCGACGATTGCTCGCCGATGGATCAAGTCGTCAGGATCGGCGCCGTGGAGGGCAATCAGGTCCTGCAGCGGCTCCGGAGCCGCCGCACGCCGAGCCTCGACGAGGGCGTTGCCACTTCGCCGTTCTTCGAGCCGGTCGAGCTGCCAGATGCCGAGCCGGACGAAGGAGATGACGAGCACGGCTGCGATCACGATGGCAAGGATCCATCGAGGCCGCAGGAGTACTCGGTTGTCGAACGCCGCCATCGTGGAAGCGTACGAGTCGCCCTTCGGTTACCTGTGCGCCATCCATTGGTCACGCGTGATGCCGTAGTTGAGTTGGTCGTACCTCACGCCGTGCTTGACGTACGCCGATGGTGCCCGCCCCTCGAATGTCAGACCCGCCTTCTCGGCGACCCTGGCCGACGCGACATTCGGATGCATCACCGGTGCCCACAGCCGCATGCAGTTGTCGTCGGCGAAGAGAAGGTCGACCAATGCGATGACACACGCCGTGGTGATCCCGCGATTCCAGAAGTCGGGATGCAGCCACCAGCCGATCTCGATCGCTCCCGTGTGCTCCTTGGATCCGGGGAATCCCCCGACGCCGCCAGCCATCACATCGTTGACGAAGACCGCGAAGTGCGTCGGTGGATCATTCGCCGTCGCGAGGCCGATCCACTCCTCGGCGTCCTCCCGACGGTAGGGGTGGGGGAAGTCGTCCCCCATGTACCGAGGTATCCGAGCGTCGTTCGCTGCCAGTGCGAGCGTGTCGATCATTTCCCATGTGTAGGGCCGAAGCTCGACCGCCCCCAATGCCGTGTCGACGACCACTCCTCGGGGTTCCTGGCCGTTGTCCGGAGCGGGGAGGTCGAGGCGTCCGCCGATCCGCCAGTACGAACCCTCGGCGCGATCCATGAACCCCTCGTCGACGAGATACCGACGGATGGCCGCATAGTCGGCATGGACGAGCTGGATCCTGAAGTTGACATCGCGTTCGGTGTATCGCCGTCCGGGTTCGAAGTCCTGCGCGATCTTCTCGAGGACCAATCGCCGCTTCGTGGCAGACTGGGGTATCTCGACCAACCTGCCCCCGTCGAAGAACCGTCCGAGGACTTCCGCCTCGTGCTCTGACCACGGACCCGTGACGGGCTCGCCGAGCCTTCCCCGGTCGCTCGGCAACTCCCGTGCAACGGATCGAAGCACCTCTTGATCGACCGTTCCGTCGGCGTCGAGCAGGCCGACACCGCGCAGGTATCCAACGGCCGCGGCGACATCCCTCGGTTCCAGTCCCGTGCGCGCGGAGAGGTCGGCGACCGAGACTGACTCGTCGAGGGCTGCACCGAGGACACGGAGCCTGATCGGATCGAGGAGCGCCCTCAGGACGTCGAGTGGAGCCGAGGCAGTCACGGCTGCCCACCGACGATCACCGCCCCCGTGCGGCGGGGATCCGCCGCACCGATGAGCGACCCGTCGACCTCGCGCGCCGCGACCTGGACGCCGCCGAAGTACATCGAACGCGCCGGCAGCTGGCGAACTTCGAGGTCTGAGACCTCGGAGACGTCGAGGCCTGGCTCGACCGCCAGGGTCGGGATGCCCTGGAAGATCTCGGCGTGCATGCGAGGCGCAGAAACGGCCTCGTGGAGCGGCATGCCGCACACGACGTGGTTGAACAGGCTGGTGGCGATCGCGGAGGTGATGCGATCCGCCCCAGGCGACCCGATGGCGAGCACCTCTCCCCCCTTCGATCTCCCGATCGTCGGTGCCATGTTCGATAGCAGGCGTTGTCCGGCTCCGAGCGCGTGCATGCCCTCGGACGTCAGCTCGATCTCACCAAGGGAGTTGTTGAGGCCGAACGAGTACCCGGGTATCACGGCTCCTGAGCCGTACCCGGCGGAGACCGTTATGGCACAGGCAAGTCCGGTTTCATCCACGGTGGAGGTGTGCACGGTGGATGGGGACCGGTGAATCGCTTCGAGGTTGCCAGCCACGGCGAGTTCCAGCAACTCGTCACCACCGACGAAGCGGTCGGTGTCACCGTCGAGGTCCGTACGCCGGAACGAGAAGACGGCGTGCTGTGCGGCAGCGTGGCGCGCAACGTCGGCGGCACTCCACGACTCGATGTCGAGGCGCTCCAGGAGGGTCAACAGGGCTGCGAGTGTTATGCCCCCCACAGCCGGAGGGGCATTGGTCGCGATGTCCCATCCGTGGAGGCCGATGCGGGCAGGGGGTCTGACGACAGGGGCGTATTCCTCGAGATCGTGCATGGTGATCAGCCCACCGCGCTCGCTCGACGCCCTCGCCAGCGCAACACCGAGGTCTCCCCGATAGAGGCTCTGGGCGCCCTCGTGGGCGATCAGCTCGAGTCCGTTGGCGAGGTCCTCGCTCACCACGATGTCGCCCGCCTCCACGGGTGAACCATCGGGTCGGTGATGCATCGCAGCTGCCTCGGCATCCCAGCCGTAGATCACGTCATGTGCGTACTGCATGTAGTACCCGCTCGCCTCCGACACTCGGAAACCGTTCCGCGCGAGGTCGACGGACGGCAGGAACAGCTCCGCCCAGGGGATCGCACCGTACCTCCGCGACGCGACATCGAAACCTGCGAATGCACCCGGTATGGCGACGCTTCCCCAGCCGACGACGGTCTCCATCCCTCCGCCGTAGCCCATCGAAACGAGGGTCGTCTCGACGGGTCGGTCCTTCGGTCTGCCGCGACCGGGCATCTCGGCGTAGGCGTCGATCACCACGGGCGCGTCATCGGGTGGCCAGATCGTGATGAAACCGCTCGCCCCCGGCGAGACGATCCCCAGTTCGGTCGTCATGGAAGCCGCGACTGCCGCGATCGCCGCGTCCACCGCATTCCCTCCGAGATCGGCGACGAGTCGGCCAGCCTCGGCGGCCGGCTCAGAAGCTGCAGCGATGACGGTACGGGGCACCGAGGAACCTTAGACCGGGACGGGAGCCTCTCCCTCGGCGTTTGCGCCATCGACGATGCGTACCTCATACGCGACGACCTCCACCCTGCTCCTCGTGTCGCCTCCGTCCGACCAGAAGCGGCGCTGTACGCTTCCCGCGACCCAAGCGCTGCGACCACGGACGTCGCGCGCCTCGAGAACCTCGGCTGGCGGATCCCAGAGGGACACGGGGACGACGTCGACCCGACGACGGGGCTCCGTGGATCGAACGGTGACGAGATAGCGGATCATGGTCGCCCCCGAAGGGAAGACCCTGACCTCGGGTTCGGTCGCGATTCGGCCGGCGAGGACGACAAGGTTGAGGTCCATGACGTTCCTTTCACGAGGAAGTGCAGGACCTGGAAAACGTATCTCCGGTGTGCGACAGATTCCCTGCTCACAACTCCGGAGGAGGGTCGGCCGACCGGGAAGGTCAGGTGACCTTCGCTATCTCCGCCTCGAGCTGCTCGAACCCGGGGAACGACGGGTCGGCCATGACGATGGTATCCGCCAGGTTCCGCGCCGTCGCGCGGTCACCTCGGGCGGCTGCAACCCTTGCGGCGACGTAGTAGAGGCGAAGATGGGCTTCGTTGGGATCGTTCACAACCCGGCCCGGGTTCACGATCTCCCATGCCTCGTCCGCGCGGCCCTGATCGAGGAGGAACGAGCCGTACACGACCTTTCCCTCGTTCATCACGAGTCCGTGGCCACCGCGTCGCTGGAGTTCGTTCCACGCCTGCTCGACGTCGCGCTTCCTGCCCAGCGCACGCAGGACGTCCATCTCGACCGGGAGGTGCGTCGTGTCGCCCTGCATGCGACGAAAGGCCCGAAGTTCGCTGAGGGCGGTCTGCCAATCCCCCATTCGGTACGCCGCGATGCCGATCGTCTCGCGCGTCGTGGGATCCTGTGGCGACAGTGCCTTCGCTCGGTTCCCATGCTTGACAGCGGCATGGTACTTGCCGTCGGCGAGGGCTTCCGAGGCCGCGCCGAGGGCCTCCAGCGTCGGCGCGACCCGATCGGCCGGTGTCACACGCTCCACGCCCTCGATCACCCAGTTCGGCAGATTCACGGCGGCACCCTTGAGGTCGCGTCGACGCTTCGGAGCGTTCTTGCGGCGGTCCTCCGCGACACTGCGGGTCGTGGCGGTATAGACCTTCTTCCTCGGTGGTGGTCCTCCGCCCGTCCGCCCGGTGGTTCCGTCCCTGGCCGAGCCCTTCGATCGGGTGACTCCCCCGGTCGACTTCGAGCCAGGTCTCTGGGATGCCCGCGATGTGGACCCCTTGGACGCAGGCGCCGTGGACGCAGACGCCTTGGAGGCTCCGGACCCCGATCTCGATGCCTTTGGCTTCGACGATCCCGACGTCGACGGGGTGGACGATGGGCGGCCGGAGGACGGCTTGCGACCCTTTGGGGATCCCGCCCCAGCGGATCGGCTGCCGCCGGTCTTCCCTGAGCCCTTCCCGCGGTTCGGCCCGCGGTTCGGCGAGGACCCCTTCGGGCGCGTGGAAGAGGGACGCCTCTTGCCGGGCTTGGCTCCTCGGCCGTCGTCGTGTGCCATGGGTGGTGGTCCTCCTGATCGCCCCACACGTGTGGCGGAGGGCCTGAACCACCGATTCTAGGAGGACCCGGCCCTCACCGTACCCCGGACGCGGAAGAGGGCCGCCCCACATGACATGGAACGGCCCTCATCCTTGAAGTGTTTGGCGACGACCTACTCTCCCGGGGCCCTTCGGCCCAAGTACCATCGGCGCTGACAGGCTTAACTTCCGTGTTCGGAATGGGAACGGGTGGGACCCTGTCGCTATGGTCACCAAAACTATGTGAATGCTCTTTGAGCACTCCATAGCGAGCACAAAATCGCTGTATTCGAATTCAAGCCCTCGGCCTATTAGTACCGGTCAGCTCCACACATTGCTGCGCTTCCACTTCCGGCCTATCAACCTGGTGGTCTACCAGGGGCCTTACCTGATTTCTCAGTGGGAGATCTCATCTTGGAGCCGGCTTCGCGCTTAGATGCTTTCAGCGCTTATCCGTTCCGTACGTAGCAAACCAGCCGTGCCCTTGGCAGGACAACTGGCACACCAGAGGTACGTTCATCCCGGTCCTCTCGTACTAGGGACAAATCTCCTCAAATCTCCTGCGCCCACGACGGATAGGGACCGAACTGTCTCACGACGTTCTAAACCCAGCTCGCGTGCCTCTTTAACGGGCGAACAGCCCGACCCTTGGGACATGCTTCAGCCCCAGGATGAGACGAGCCGACATCGAGGTGCCAAACACCGCCGTCGATATGGACTCTTGGGCGGTATGAGCCTGTTATCCCCGGGGTACCTTTTAGCCGTTGGCCTCGGCGCACCCACGTGCCGCCGAGGGATCATTAAGCCCTACTTTCGTACCTGCTCGACTTGTAGGTCTCGCAGTCAAGCTCCCTTGTGCCTTTACACTCAACGCCAGATTGCCGACCTGGCTGAGGGAACCTTTGGGCGCCTCCGTTACATTTTAGGAGGCCACCACCCCAGTGAAACTGCCCACCAGACACTGTCCTTGATCCGGATAACGGACCGAAGTTAGAAGCACGTCATGGGAAGGGTGGTATTTCAAGGTTGTCTCCACAACCGCTAGCGCGGCTGCTTCATCGACTCCCACCTATCCTGCACATCACATGAAGAACTTCAATATCAAGCTGCAGTAAAGGTCCCGGGGTCTTTCCGTCCTGTCGCGGGAAGTGAGCATCTTTACTCACATTGCAATTTCGCCGAGTCTCTGGTTGAGACAGTGCCCGAGTCGTTACGCCATTCGTGCAGGTCGGAACTTACCCGACAAGGAATTTCGCTACCTTAGGCATTGTTGTTACACGCTCCTGATGTCGGTGTGCGGGACGGCCGCACGGAACGTGGTCAGGTCATTTCTGCCTGACTCCCCATGTCGCCATGGGGATCGGACTGTATCATCCCCCGATTCTCACCCGGGGGCCTGGCGTACAGTCTCTGAGGATCCCTGCAGGATGTCCTCGATCGGCCTGGCTCGCTGTTTGCCATGAGCATTCATGGCGTAGGCAAGCCGGACGAGTCGATCGAATCCATCCGGATGCAAGTGTTCTTTCCTTCGCATCGATCTCACGATCGTTGCGAAGATCTGGAAATCGTCATCCTTCACGAGCAACGGATGCTGTTCGAAGAACGGGATGACCCGCTCTTCGAGATCGTGGAGCCTGGTGACCGTGTAGGTCATGACCGAGCTCCTCGAACCCTTGTGATAAACGTGCCCACACCCGAGATGGGTGCGGAGACGTTCCAGCAATCGACGCTCGTTCGCGTGCTGGGACACTTGGAACGTGGCAGTGAGCTGCCAGCCCCTCGTGCGTCGGGCATTCCGCGGATTGGCGTGGATGGCCACCGAAAAGCAGCCTTCGCCATCAACGAAGCCGACGACCCAGCTCGGATCGAGCCGTTGCGTCGTGACTTTGGTTTCCTGCTGATTGTCCGCACCGGACGGATTTTCACTTCCCATGCGCATGGCATATCACGTGCCACTGACATGGATGAGTACCGCCGGATTCTCGGATGTTCCAGCATATAGCCAGGTTTTGCAACCGCCATTCAGGTGTCTGTCTAACGGTTATAGTTACCGCCGCCGTTTACTGGGGCTTGATTTCACAGCTTCGCTCCGAAGAACTAACCGATCCACTTGACCTTCCAGCACCGGGCAGGCGTCAGAGCGTATACGTCGTCTTGCGACTTAGCACGCTCCTGTGTTTTTAGTAAACAGTCGCTTGGGCCTGGTCTCTGCAACCCCCTCGGGCTTCGGACGCGAAGTCCTACACCCTACCGGGGCGATCCTTCTCCCGAAGTTACGGATCCATTTTGCCGAATTCCTTAACCAGAGTTTTCTCGCTCGCCTTAGTATTCTCTACTTGTCCACCTGTGTCGGTTTGGGGTACGGGTACCCGAGAAACTCGCTAGAAGCTTTTCTCGACGGCATGGGTGCAGTGGCTTCGCCTGAAGCGGCTCGGCATCGTGTCTCGACCTTCGTGAGATCCGGATTTGCCTGGATCTCGGCCTACGCACTTACCCCGGGTCAACCAACGCCCGGGTCCACTTGCCCTTCCGTGTCACTCCATCGCTGACCTAGTACACGCTGGGTCGGTAGGCCCCGAAGGGCTTTCCTTAGCAAACGTGATTCGGTCTGGACGCGTCTCGAGTAGTACAGGAATATCAACCTGTTGTCCATCGACTACGCCTTTCGGCCTCGCCTTAGGACCCGACTAACCCTGGGCGGACGAGCCTTCCCCAGGAACCCTTGGACATTCGGCGGAAGAGATTCTCACTCTTCATTCGCTACTCATGCCTACATTCTCACTCGAATGCCCTCCACGGCTGGCTTCCGCCGCCGCTTCAAGGGACATTCGACGCTCCCCTACCACTCATACCCCCTGGACCACGAAGGCCTGGGTTACGGTATGAATCCGCAGTTTCGGTACAGAACTTGAGCCCCGTTACATCATCCGCGCGGGATCACTCGACCAGTGAGCTGTTACGCACTCTTTAAAGGGTGGCTGCTTCTAAGCCAACCTACTGGCTGTTTGGGCAACCCTACATCGTTCCCCACTTAGTTCTGATTTTGGGACCTTAACTGGCGGTCTGGGCTGTTTCCCTTTCGACCATGAAGCTTATCCCACATGGTCTGACTGCCGGGTTTGGCGCATTGGGATTCGGAGTTTGACTGGGTTCGGTAAGCTTGTTGGCCCCCTAGCCCAATCAGTGCTCTACCCCCAATGCGGAACACCCGACGCTAGCCCTAAAGCTATTTCGGGGAGAACCAGCTATCGCCGAGTTTGATTGGCCTTTCACCCCTATCCACAGATCATCCCCCCAGTTTTCAACCTAGGTGGGTTCGGGCCTCCACGAGGTCTTACCCTCGCTTCACCCTGTCCATGGATAGATCACTCGGCTTCGGGTCTATGACATGCGACTAGACGCCCTATTAAGACTTGCTTTCGCTGCGGCTACACCTCTCGGCTTAACCTCGCCACACATCGATAACTCGTAGGCTCATTCTTCAAAAGGCAGGCAGTCAGGATTCCGAAGAATCCCTCCTACTGCTTGTAAGTAGACGGTTTCAGGTACTGTTTCACTCCCCTCACCGGGGTACTTTTCACCGTTCCCTCACGGTACTTGTCCGCTATCGGTCGCTAGGTAGTATTTAGCCTTACCAGGTGGTCCTGGCAGATTCACACGGGATTTCACGTGCCCCGTGCTACTTGGGATGATCACCACGAGCTCATTGCATTTCGCCTACGGGGCTGTTACCTCCTGTGGCTCCGCTTTCCAGCGGTATTCGGCTATCCAATGAGTTTGTAACTCGTTCGACGGCATCGACGTGTCGTCAGGTGAGTCCCACTACCCCAGCACGGCAACGGCGTCGACCTTTGACACCGCACTGGTTTGGGCTGTTCCCGTTTCGCTCGCCGCTACTCAGGGAATCGCTGTTGCTTTCTGTTCCTCGAGGTACTGAGATGTTTCAATTCCCTCGGTTTCCTTTACCGGCCCTATGTGTTCAGACCGGAATGACTGGGCATGACCCCAGCCTGGTTTCCCAATTCGGACATCCCCGGATCGACGCTTACTTGTCAACTCCCCGAGGCTTATCGCAGACTGTCACGTCCTTCATCGGCTCCTAGCGCCAAGGCATCCACCGTCTACCCGTAGTAGCTTGAATTGTGTTGAATACTTTGACTTTGTGCTCGCTATGCAGTTCTCAAAGAGCGCGTACCGGCTTCGCCGGTCCGTCCGGAGTTCCGTCAGGAACTCCGTCGGGGGTGCTGTTGCTGTTCCCAGCTCCCTCACGACTGAACAGTGCGCGCCTGGTGTGCCCGAGGGCACACCAGGATCGAGATTGACCATTCACTCAGGAACTGGCACAGGGTGAGACCCTGTGCGTAGTTGCTCCTTAGAAAGGAGGTGATCCAGCCGCACGTTCCCGTACGGCTACCTTGTTACGACTTCATCCCAGTTACCAATCCCACCTTCGGCAGCTCCCTCCCACAAGTGGGTTGGGCCACTGACTTCGGGCGTTACCGACTTCCGTGATGTGACGGGCGGTGTGTACAAGCCCCGAGAACGTATTCACCGCGGCTTTGCTGATCCACGATTACTAGCGACTCCGGCTTCATGAAGTCGAGTTGCAGACTTCAATCCGAACTGAGGACGGCTTTCAGGGATTGGCTGACCCTCGCGGGATCGCAGCCCGTTGTACCGCCCATTGTAGCATGCGTGCAGCCCTGGATATAAGGGGCATGATGACTTGACGTCGTCCTCGCCTTCCTCCGAGTTGTCCCCGGCAGTCTCCTATGAGTCCCCACCATTACGTGCTGGCAACATAGGACAAGGGTTGCGCTCGTTGCGGGACTTAACCCAACATCTCACGACACGAGCTGACGACAGCCATGCACCACCTGTCATGGGCGCGTAAGCACACTGTGTTTCCACAGCTAGACCCATGATGTCAAACCCAGGTAAGGTTCTTCGGGTTGCATCGAATTAAGCCGCATGCTCCGCCGCTTGTGCGGGGCCCCGTCAATTCCTTTGAGTTTTAGCCTTGCGGCCGTACTCCCCAGGCGGAACACTTAATGCGTTAGCTACGGCACAGCAGACATGAATGAATCCGCTACACCTAGTGTTCATCGTTTACGGCGTGGACTACCAGGGTATCTAATCCTGTTTGCTCCCCACGCTTTCGCTCCTCAGCGTCAGTATCGGCCCAGTGAGCCGCCTTCGCTACGGGTGTTCCTCTCGATATCTGCGCATTCCACCGCTACACCGAGAATTCCACTCACCTCTACCGAACTCAAGTCACAACAGTTTCGACCGGCATCCCGGGGTTGAGCCCCGGGCTTTCACGACCGACTTGTTGAACCGCCTACGAGCCCTTTACGCCCAATAAATCCGGACAACGTTCGCTCCCTACGTATTACCGCGGCTGCTGGCACGTAGTTGGCCGGAGCTTCTTCTGGAGGTACCGTCATTTTCTTCCCTCCTGAAAGCGGTTTACAACCCGAAGGCCTTCATCCCGCACGCGGCGTCGCTGCATCAGGCTTTCGCCCATTGTGCAATATTCCCTGCTGCTGCCTCCCGTAGGAGTCTGGACCGTGTCTCAGTTCCAGTGTGGCTGATCGTCCTCTCAGACCAGCTACCCGTCTTCGGCTTGGTGAGCCGTTACCTCACCAACTACCTGATAGGCCGCGAGACCATCCCCCAGCAGCGGACCTTTCCTCAACGGATCATGCGATCCAAAGAGAATATCCGGTATTAATCCAAGTTTCCCTGGGCTATCCCGGTCTGGGGGGCAGGTTTCTCACGTGTTACGCACCCGTTCGCCGGTTTCCACAGTCACTCCTTACGGAGTGGCTGTTTCACCCTCGACTTGCATGCATTAAGCGCGCCGCCAACGTTCGTCCTGAGCCAGGATCAAACTCTCCATCGAATATCCGATGGGAATGATCCCGTGTCCACGTTCTCACGTGGACCAGGAGTTTTTCATCCCTCAAAAGGATGCGATCACACGAGGAACGGGGTCCTCTTTGGTTGTGTGACCGTTGGCTTGTACGACCATCTTTCCTTCCGCCGAGGCGGTCGGTCCGATGGACGTTGATACGCTCGCCTCTCGACCGCCCAGTTTGTGTGGTCTCGTGGCAAGCGCCTGTCAATCTCGATCGACCATCCGAGGACGATCGATCGACGCACTGTTCAGTTGTCAAGGAGCCCGGTTCCTGCGCACACCGAATCTCACGGTTTCGCCCAGGGGCCTCACAGTGTACCACCGCTCAGAACAAGCGGCAATAGCCGGCCGGAAGACCGGCAGAAGAGGAACGGTAGCCAACTCCGGGAGTTAGTGCGAACCGTCCGCTTCGCAGTGCACCTCGTTGGAGGCGTGCCGTGTATTCAAGCACATCCACGGCGGTACGACCACTCAAACCGTTCTTGCGTAACTGGGTTCCGCCTTGGGTGGAACCCAGTTACGCAAGAACAGGCGCGGTGACATCAGGCGCAGTAGGGTGCCGCCGTGGAGTCACGTTCCCGCACCACGCTGCGCTCGGCCATCGGATTCGGCATCGTGATCGGCCTGTCCATCATCGTCGCAGCGTGTGGTGGCGAAGCCGCCGATCAGGGGAACTCCGCAGCTGATCAGGTCCAGGTCTTCGGATACGATGACTCGTTCTCCCCCGCCATCGCCGAGATCCCCGTCGGGGGGACGGTCGAGTGGCGGATGGAGGGGGACAATCCCCACAACGTGTTCGCGTCCGACGGATCATGGGAGTCCGATCTCGTCATGGAACGCGGGGCGAAGTACTCCCGCACCTTCGACCAGCCGGGGGTGGTTCCGTACTTCTGCACGTTCCACGGCACTCCAGAGGGCGACGGGATGGCAGGTTACGTGATCGTCGGGGACGTCCCTGACTACGAACGGCCACAGCCCGACAGTTCAGAGCCCGTCGAGGTGTGGAGCGGGACGATCCGGAGGGTCCCCGAGGACCACGAGACGATCCAGGCAGCCGTGGACCTCGCCGAGCCGGGGGACATGATCCTCATCGGACCCGGCGTGTACAACGAGGCGGTCATCGTGCGGGTCCCCTCCCTGACGCTTCGCGGCACCGACCGCAACACCGTGATCCTCGACGGTGGTTTCGAACTCAACAACGGCATCCATGCGGTCGCGGACGGAATCGCCGTCGAGAACATGACGGCACGCAACTACCGGACAAATGGCTTCTACTGGACCGGCGTGACGGGGTACCGGGGCTCGTTCCTCACCGCGCACAACAACGGGGACTACGGGATATACGCGTTCGACTCGGTCGACGGGCGCTTCAACGACAGCTACGGATCGGGGAACGTCGACTCCGCGTTCTACATCGGGCAGTGCTACCCGTGCAACGCCGTTGTCGAGAACGTCGAATCGACGGGCAACGGCCTCGCGTTCTCAGGGTCGAACGCCGGTGGGGACCTGTACCTGATCAACTCGTATTGGCATCACAACCTCGGTGGGATCGTGCCGAACTCGATCGACAGCGAGCTCCTCGCACCCCAGCGTGAGGCATACATCGGCGGGAACGTGATACTCGACAACAGCGACCCCGCCGCGCCAAGCAAGGATCGGTGGCGCATCGCATGGGGCAACGGCATCGCCATCGGGGGCGGCGTCGGCAACGTCGTGGAGAAGAACCTGATCCTCAACCACAGCCGATTCGGCATCGCCGCGTCGGTCCTCCCTGACAAGAACATCTGGTGGCCGGAACGAAATGTCGTGAGGGACAACACGATCGCGGGAAGTGGTATCGCCGATCTCGCACTGTTCGGTCCGTGGGCTCCGCAGAACTGCTTCGAGGGCAACAGGTACTCGTCGGGAACCAGCCCCCTGTTCCTCGAGATCCTGCACGGCTGCAGCGGCATCAACCTCCCCGTCGTGTGGGACCTGTACGGGCCGCTCCTGCTCCTTGGTGCGACGGCCGACACCAGGTATGACACGCCTCCGGGAAGCGACTACCGCGACTGGCCCGCTCCCCCGCCCCAGTCGAGCATGCCAGACATCAACGCGACCCCGCATCCGGCCGTCAACGTGTTCGTCAAACCCGACCTGAGTGCGATCGAGACGCCGGGTGTGCCCGATGGCGTCGAGATCGCAGGCAAGGAGATCACCGTGTCAGGAATACCCGTGAGTGACCCGACCGTGTGGACGGTCATCGCCTCGATGTGGGCGTACTTCCTCCCACTCGCTCTCGTCGGCTCGTGGATGGCGCTTGCGATCTGGGACATGGTCCGCCGGCAGGAGGACATGGCGAGGATCACCGTCATCCTGTGGTACCTCGCCATCATCCTGATCCCGATCGTCGGCGTCATCGCGTACTTCGTCGTCGGCAGGTCACAGATCCCTGCCTGGATGCGCGCGCTCATCGTCGGGGGCGGCATCGCCGCCTGGCTCATCGTGATGGCGCTGCTGCTCGTGTTCTCTGGCTCGGTCTGACGCGGTCGCGGAAGGTTCCGAACCGGCGATTCAACCCACCCGGTTCTTGAGCCAGATGAATGCTCCGACGATCGCCACCACCGCGATGACGAAGCCGATCGACACGGCCGCGAGGATGTTGATCACCGTGCTCAGCGCCCAGACGATCACGGGGACCAGGATGAGCACAGCCACCACCACGATCCATGTCGGACGACTGTTGTGAGTTCTCGTAGCCACGGGTGCCCCTTCGTATGTTCCAGCCTGCGGATGCGTGCTACCGGAGCGTAACGGGCACACGGGTGCTGCGCCGCCCGGTCACCGGCGTTCGATGAGCTCGCGGTACGCACGCAGCTCAGCCAACGCCGGCGCGATCTGCCCCGTTCTCTCGTACACCGCAGCGAGGTTGTATCGCGCATCGGCGAACCGGGGGGCGAGCTCGACCGTCCTCGAGTAGGCGTCGATGGCGGCCCCGTCGTTGCGAAGGTCATCGTGTGCGACCCCGATGTTGAACATCGTGATCGCGTCGCCAGGATCGAGGGCGAGTGCCCGCTCGTAGCATTCGAGGGCTTCGTAAACGGCGCCTGCAGCATGGAGGAGCCTCCCGAGGTTCACGTGTGCCTCCGCGAGCGACGGATCGATGGTGAGCGCTCGACGGTATGCCTCCTCGGCTGCAGCGGGGTCGGCCTCCTCGAGCCGATCACCGTGCGCGAACCATTCCGACGCAGACCGGCCGGACGGGTCATCGGTCGTCATCGGAATGACCACCGGTCCTCCGATCCCGGAGTCGTGTTCATCGAACGCGAGCACGGCCTGCCCCGAATCGGGCTCGAAGGACCCCGCATCCGTGTGGACGATGACACGTCGACCGTGCACGTCGAGCCTGACGCCCTCGAGGCCGACGCCACGGTCGGTCGTCCACATCTGCCTCACAGCGGCGCGGACACGATCCATCGGTGCACCCCGCCTCACCAGGTCCGCTACCTCCCGAACGACGGTCACGTCTGCGAACGAGAAGAGATACCGGCGGCGCTCATCGCGGGCCGGATGCACGATGTCATCCGTGACGAGGAGTCGGATCTGGCGGGCAGTCAGTCCGACGAGTGCCGAGACCTCTCCGATCGTGTACATCTCGTCGCGCGGGACGGTCTCATGGTCGGCCATCGCATCCCATCGTACGGATGGAGATCACTCCTTGGCGTTCGCCCGCTTCTTCGTCGGCGACCCTTCGGCCCGCTTCGCAGGCTTGCGAGCCGGCGATTCGGACCCCGGGGCCGCATCACCCTGCTCGCCGAGGCTCGCCTTGAGCGCGGCCATCAGATCGATGACCTGGGCCTTCGGCTCGTCCTTGGGGGCGAAGGTCATCTCGTGTCCCGCGACCTTCTGCTCGATGGCTGCGAGGATCTCGTCCTTGACCCCATCCGAGTAGGCCTCGGGATTGAACGAGTCGCTCGCGATCTGCTCCACGAGCTGCTCGGCGAGCCTCAACTCTGCCTCGTCGACGACAGCGTCCCCGAGGTCGACATCATCGAAGGCCCTGATCTCGTCGGTGTAGCGCAGCTGTTGCATGAGGATTCCGCCTTCGAACGGGCGAAGGAGGACGAGGTAGTCCTTGCCGCGCGCCGCGTATCGTGCAAGTGCGGCCCTCCCTGTCGACTTCATCGCCTCCGACAGGAGGGCATATGGCTTCGCTCCGCCCTTGTCGGGACCGAGGTAATAGGCCTTCTCGTAGTAGAGCGGGTCGACCTCGGAGAGGGGAACGAATTCCTTGATGTCGATGGACTGCGTGGAAGCCAGTTCCATCGCCTTGAGCTCCTCCGGAGTGAACACGACGTACTGGTCCTTGGCGAACTCATATCCCTTGACCATCTCGTCGCGACTCACCACCACCTCGTCCTTCGGGCAGTAGAACTGCTGGCGGACACGGGTGCCGCACGTCTCGTGGAGTGAGTTGAAGGCGATCCGGGAGTCGGATTCATTCGTGGAGAAGAGCTTGACCGGTATGGCGACCAGCCCGAAGCTGATCGTCCCTGTGGCAATTGGGCGAGCCATGACATTCCTCGTTGGGGAAGACCCTTGTATACCACAGACCGCGAAATCCGCCAGTGAATATCCGAGCTGCCGGTACTGCCACGACCGGTCGGTGCGCCCCAGGATTGCTGTCTAGGATCGCCTCCCATGGGTCCGACCACCGCCGATCGCCTTGATGAGTATCGGCGAAAACGCGACGCGGGGCGCACGCCCGAGCCGTTCACCTCCGATACCCCTGGTGCCGGGGGCATCTTCGTCGTCCAGAAGCACGCCGCGACGCGCCTCCACTACGACCTTCGGCTCGAACACGACGGTGTCCTGCTGTCGTGGGCGGTGCCGGCCGGGCCGTCCCGCGACCCGACGGTCAAGCGGTTCGCCGCCCACACCGAGGACCATCCCCTCGAGTACGCAGAGTTCGAAGGCGTCATACCCGCCGGTGAGTACGGGGGCGGAGCGATGATCGTCTGGGATCGAGGTTCGCTGACCTTCGATGAGGACCCCGATGCGGGCATCGCAAAGGGCAAGCTGCTGTTCACCCTCTCCGGCTACAAGCTCAACGGGCAGTGGACCCTCGTCCAGATGAAGAAGGCACCAACCGAGTGGCTCCTCATCAAGAAGCCGGATGGGTGGGCCACGAACGAGGACGTCGAGTTCGACGAGCGTTCCATCGTCTCCGGCATGACGGTCGATGAGATCGCCGATGCGAAGGAGCGGTCCGCCGAACTCATCGACGCAGCAGTCGGAGCGGGAGCGATCGTGGGAGCGGTCGATGCGATGACGATGCCCCTGATGCTGGCGACCACGGCGGATGCTGCATTCTCCGACCCCGGGTGGCTGTTCGAGATCAAATACGACGGATACAGGATGATCCTCGAGAAGCGGGATCGACGCGTCCGGCTGCGGTACCGCAGCGGCCTCGACGCCTCCGCCGTGTTCCCCGAGATCGTCAGCGCCGCGCGACGGCTGCCGGTCGATACGGTGGTTCTCGACGGTGAGGTCGTGGTGCTCGACGACCTTGGCAAACCATCGTTCAGCGCCCTCCAACGACGCGGCGGGCTCACCAACCGGTTCGAGGTCGCGTCAGCCGCGGCGCGATCTCCTGCCACGTTCTTCGCGTTCGACATCGTTGCCGTTGGCGACCTCGACACACGGCCCGTACCCCTGATGGATCGCAAGGAGCTGGTTCGCGCCATCACGCCGAGCCTTGGACCGTTGCGATACGCCGACCACGTTGCAGGCATGGGTGAGGCGATGTTCGCAGAGGTCACCCGGATGGGGCTCGAAGGCATCCTCGCGAAGCGGTCATCGAGCACGTACACCTCGGGACGGTCGGACGCGTGGCGCAAGATCCGGGTCGAACAGAGCGGTCGATTCGCAATCATCGGCTACACCGTGCCCAAGGGAACCCGCTCGGGTCTCGGTGCGCTGCACCTCGGTGTCCGACTTGGTGCCGGGCTGGCATACGCTGGCCGCGTCGGCACGGGGTTCGACGACGCAACGCTCTCTGAGCTCCGTTCGCTCCTCGAGCCAGACGAGACACCCGATCCCGGCGTTTCCGGTGACCTCCCAGCAGGCGAGGACAGCCGATGGGTGACCCCGCGCCTGATGGCCACCGTTCGCTACAAGGAATTCACGGAGTCCCTCTCGCTCAGGCATCCCGTCTTCGAGGGCTTCGAAGCCCTCGCCCACGAATCCCTCACCGAAGCACCGCAAGCCGACCAGGAGCCACCAAGGCCTGCGATCGTCGACGCACGAACGACCGAGCCGACGAACACCGAGAAGGTGTTCTGGCCTGACGATGGCCTGACGAAGGGTGACCTCATCGAGTACTACACGGCGGTCGCCGATCACATCCTCCCCTACCTGCGCGATCGACCGCTCGTCCTCGACCGATTTCCCGACGGGATCGGGGGAAAGTCCTTCTTCCAGAAGAACGCGCCCGACTACGTGCCCGACTGGATCCGAACCGAGTGGATCGAGCGAGACGACGAGACAGGCAACAACTACTTCGTGGTGGAGGACGTCGAGGCACTCCGGTATGTCGCGAACATGGCGTCGATCCCCCTGCACGTCTGGGCCAGCCGCATGCGATCCCTCGACACGCCGGACTGGTGCATTCTCGACCTCGATCCCAAGACTGCCCCGTTCACGTCCGTCGTGACCGTCGCACGAGCGATCCACGAACTCTGCGACGACATGGGTCTCCCCCACGTCGTCAAGACCAGCGGGAAGACTGGACTGCACGTCCTCATACCGATGGGTCCGCCATTGACCTACGACCATCAACGAATGCTCGGTTCGCTGATCGCCGGCGTCGTGGAGGGAATGCTCCCCGAGATCGCGACGACTATCCGCGCCCCCTCCGGCCGAGGCGACAAGGTGTACATCGACCATCTCCAGAATGGCCGTGGCAAGCTCCTGGTCGCGCCGTTCAGTGTCCGTCCCGTGCCCGGTGCAACGGTGTCAACGCCATTGCGGTGGTCAGAGGTGACGCAGAGCCTGGACATCGCGAGATTCACGATGAGGTCCGTTCCCCGAAGGCTCGCCGCCCTTCGGGACGATCCATTCGAGGACCTGCTCACCGTCGTTCCCGATGTCCTATCGGCCCTCGCGCGCCTCGACGAGATCCTCGGGGAGTGACCAGACCCGACCTGTGCGCGCGTCGAGCGGTAGCCTCGCCCACATGCGAGTCGCCGTCTACTCAACCCGCCCATGGGACGAGCAGTTCCTTGCTGCCGCGAACTCGGGCCATGACCTCTGGTTCCTCGAGGCCAGACTCGACCGGACGACCACACCGCTCGCGGAGGGCGCCCGTGCCGTGTGCGTGTTCGTCAACGACGTTGTCGACCGCGCGACGATCGAGGGCCTCCATCGACACGGCATCGAGTTCATCGCGCTGCGCTCCGCGGGGTTCAATCATGTGGATGTCAGGGCGGCGCACGAGCACGGGATGACGGTCGTCAGGGTGCCCGCCTACTCCCCGCATGCGGTGGCAGAGCACACGGTCGGCCTTGCGATCACGCTCAACCGGCGAATCCATCGAGCGCACAACCGTGTCCGTGACGGCGACTTTCGCCTCATCGGCCTCATGGGGGACGACATGTTCGGCAAGACGGCAGGCATCATCGGGACCGGGAAGATCGGCCAGATAACGGCACGCATCCTCCAAGGGTTCGGTATGCGGGTGATCGCCCACGACCCGTATCCCAACGACGCCGTTCGTGACATGGGGATCGATTACGTGGACCTCGGCGCCCTGTTCGCACAGGCCCACATGATCAGCCTGCACTGCCCGCTGACCCCCGACACCCACCACATCATCGATGCCGGGGCCATCGACGCGATGGAGAAGCACCCCATGGTGATCAACACCTCCCGTGGCGCGCTCATCGACACCGCCGCCGCGATCGACGGCTTGAAGTCGGGACAGCTGGGGGCATTGGCCATCGACGTGTACGAGGAGGAGGGCGACCTCTTCTTCGAGGATCTCTCCGACACCGTCATCCAGGACGATGTGTTCTCACGCCTCCTGACCTTCCCGAACGTCCTCGTCACGGGGCATCAGGCCTTCTTCACCCGAGAGGCTGTGGAGCAGATCGCAGAGACGACCATCGCGAACCTCGATGCGCTCGAGGGGGGCCATTCACCGGCAACCGAGGTCACCGCCGACCTTGTCGGATCCTGAGTTCGATTCAGGCGGACTGCTCGTAGAAGGAGGCGATCGCATCGGTGAAGGCCACCCTGCTTGCCTCCCATGCGTAGAACATGTGACCCCCGCCGTAATGCTGGACGGTGAGTCGATCCGTCATGACGGGGTCGAGGCGCATCAGGTTCCTCAGCCGGTCGCTCGCGAAGTACGGGTCCACCTCATAGGAAAGGAGGGTGTACTCGCGGTCTGTATCCACACCGATCTCGGACCTGAGCAGGCGGTTGATGCCCATCGTGAACGCGGCACTCGCACCAGAGAGCGTGGGATCGGGGCCGGAGAACGAGTCGCGATCGGGGAAGGGATCCGTGACGGTCACCGTCGTGTCGTACGTGCCGAGCACGCGGCGCTCGTCGCGCAGGAGCTCCCTTGCGAACGTCCCGATCGGAATCCGACCCTCCGCGCGCCGCACGAAGTCGACGGACAGTCCGATGAGGTCGGCATGGCTGGTCAGGATCCTGTCACGTTCCCCCTCTGGCATCGCCGCTCCCCTGGTGAGGAACGTCGTGTAGTCACCGGTCGCGAACGCTTCGGCAGCAGAGAGCACCGTCGCGCTGTCCGTGCCCGCCTCGAATGCCCGCGACCGTCCGTGGTGGACAGCAGAGAGTGCCATGACCGGAAGCGTGTCGATCCACCCAGTGATGTCGTAGTCGGTGGGGCTGAGCGGGGTGATCTCCAACGCCGGGGAGATGAGGATCGCACCGTTGAGGCCGATTCCTGTCGACTCCTGGAGCATGCGGACGAGTCTCCCGACGCGATATCCGCCGTAGCTCTCCCCAGCGATGTACACGGGCGACCCCCACCGGTGGTTCTCAGAGAGCCACCTGCCCATGAACTCGCACATCGACTCGAGGTCGCGCTGGTAGCCGAAGTACTCCTTCGGGTCCGCCTTCGCGTCCTTGTCCCCGGCGGACCCATCCTTGCCAGCCTTGTCGTCCTCCCCTTCGATCACCCTCTGACGACCATCCCCTTGCCAACATGAGTACAGCTCGAATGGCTGGATTGCTGTGCCAAAGCACGACGCGCAGGGGGGCGTGAACGGAACTCCCTACCCGGTCGCTTCCCTGTCCTCGTCCTCGACCATATCTCCTCGATCGCCGGCGTTCTCCCTCTCGATCATGGCGCGCATGTACTCTCGCTTGCGGGCCAGGACCTCATCGCGCTTGTCCGCTGTCCAGCTCCGACCGAGGTCGCGCGGATTCGCCGCCCACACGGTCACGTCGTTGAGCGCCCTCAACTCGATGAGGATCTCCTCCAGCAGCTGTTCGACCCTGTCACCGTCCATGCCAGCCCCTCTCTCGCTCCGTGACCGCCCACCCAACATACGCTTCCGCACGGCCTCCGCGGCTTCACCCCGGCAGCAGCAGCTTGCGCAGGCCGTGGCCGGCGTGCCACAATGAGTGGGCAGGACGTCGGGCGGCGTCGGGCAGGGAAGGCATCCATGGAGCGGCTGGCGCCGAGTGCGCGTAGCAGTGGGGACCACTTCGACGTGCGCAATGCGGCCATCGCTCTCGGTGTCGCCCTCGTCGCCTTGAATGTGCTCGACCTCATGCTCACCGACTTGTCGATACGTCACTTCGGCGCGATCGAGGTCAATCCGATTATGGCGGTGTTCCTCGGCACGCCGTGGGCGGTGGTGCTCAAGATCGGTATCCCCGCTGCCGCCCTCGCCTTGACGCCGCGCTTGCGTTCCGGGCGAACACTGGCCTACCTGCGTGTAGCCGTGGGCATCTACATGGTCGTTGCGATCGTGAACCTGGGTCAGATCGCCTACGCCCTGTCATAAGAATCTGCTCGCCGCCGTTGCTCGCCTGCCGCTTGACCGGTCCTCGGGACGAGGATGCGCTCCGCATGATCCAACGTACGGATTCTGAGGGTCAGTACGTGATACGGATGAAGGCGAGTCGCTTATCCCATCGTTTACCGGCGATTAGTGCACTGTTCACGCCTACTTCGTACGGTGTTCTCGTGAACATGGCATCCACACGAATCAGCCCGACCACGAGGGCAGGGGCGACGCCGTCGCTTCGGCGAGGGTCGCGACTCGCCCGGCGAACCGGCAACCGGCCCGTCCTCCTCATGCTCGCGATGGCCATCGCGTTCATCGCCACCATCGCCCCGGCCCTCGGCGTCTCGCCGCCCGTGACGGTGACCATCACCGACCGCCTCAGCGAACCCGACGTGCGGATCGAGCCCGGCACGACCGTCACATGGATCAACCAGGACGCCGAACGCCACCGGATCCGTTCGACGGCCGGTCCCGTCGACATCGACAGCGGCAACCTCGATCCAGGGGCCCAGTTCGTCATGACCTTCGACGTCGAGGGCACCTACAGCTACCAGGACGACCGCAACCCCGACGACACCGCCTACCACGGCACCATCACCGTGTCCGCGGAGGCATCGACGCCACCTCCTCCGGGCGGGTCCTCCACCGTCGACATCATCGACAACTCCTACCGCCCCGCCAACATCTCCGTGTCCTCGGGCACGGAGGTCGTCTGGAGGAACCTCGACGGCAACCACACCGTGACCGCACGGGACCGCTCCTTCGACTCGGGCATCTTCGACGCTGGGACCTTCCGGCGGACGTTCAACAATCCGGGGTCGTTCGAGTACTTCTGCACGTTGCATCCCGAGATGGTCGGGACGGTGACGGTGACGGGTTCGTCGATGGGGGAGGATCCTCCGCCTCCCGAGCCGCCGCCCACGGTGCCACCGGGTCCCGCGCCGCCCGGGGACGTGCGGGTGGTCGACAATGCGTTCTCTCCTCGGTCGGTGACGATCTCGACGGGGTCGACGTTGGTGTGGTCGAATGCGGGTGCGTTGCCCCATACGGTCACGGCGCGGTCGGGTGCGTTCGATTCGGGTCTGGTGATGCCGTCGGGGACGTATCGGCGGACGTTCAACAATCCGGGGTCGTTCGAGTACTTCTGCACGTTGCATCCCGAGATGGTCGGGACGGTGACGGTGACGGGTTCGTCGATGGGGGAGGATCCTCCGCCTCCCGAGCCGCCGCCCACGGTGCCACCGGGTCCCGCGCCGCCCGGGGACGTGCGGGTGGTCGACAATGCGTTCTCTCCTCGGTCGGTGACGATCTCGACGGGGTCGACGTTGGTGTGGTCGAATGCGGGTGCGTTGCCCCATACGGTCACGGCGCGGTCGGGTGCGTTCGATTCGGGTCTGGTGATGCCGTCGGGGACGTATCGGCGGACGTTCAACAATCCGGGGTCGTTCGAGTACTTCTGCACGTTGCATCCCGAGATGGTCGGGACGGTGACGGTGACGGGTTCGTCGATGGGGGAGGATCCTCCGCCTCCCGAGCCGCCGCCCACGGTGCCACCGGGTCCCGCGCCGCCCGGGGACGTGCGGGTGGTCGACAATGCGTTCTCTCCTCGGTCGGTGACGATCTCGACGGGGTCGACGTTGGTGTGGTCGAATGCGGGTGCGTTGCCCCATACGGTCACGGCGCGGTCGGGTGCGTTCGATTCGGGTCTGGTGATGCCGTCGGGGACGTATCGGCGGACGTTCAACAATCCGGGGTCGTTCGAGTACTTCTGCACGTTGCATCCCGAGATGGTCGGGACGGTCACCGTCACCGGCGCCTCCACCGGAGACGCCGACGCCGACGAGGTCACGGACCCGTCGACCGCGCCACCCGGCACCACCCAGCCGCCCGGGGGATCGGGCACCGAAAGCGGCGCCCAGGGGCAGGGCGCGACCATCGACGCCCTCGTCGTCGACCTCGACTACGACCCGCGCGAGCTCGTCGTCGAGGCGGGTACCACGATCCGGTGGACCAACGTCGGGGATCTCCCCCACACGGTCACCGACAGGGACGGCGCCTTCGACTCGGATCTCATGCTCACGGATCAGACGTACGAGCGGACCTTCGACTCCGTCGGCGCCTACGAGTACTTCTGCACGCTCCATCCGAACATGGTCGGCACGGTCACCGTGGTCGAGGCGGGAACGGCCGGGGTGTCCGCGGGGGTCGATCCCGGCGGAGGCGACACCGTCGTGGCGGCCGGGCCGGAGATCTCCGAGGACTCGGGTTCGCAGTCGGCCGCTCTCGGAGCGATGGCCATCGTCGCCGTTCTCGCCATCGCCTCGGTCGTCGCGTTCGGCATCGGCACGACACGGTCTTCCTCGGCGGGGCCCGGCGGACAGGGCTGATCGGGGACAGCTCCCGCCACTGACGCGACTGAGGGAGCCGGGTGGCTCCCCCACTCAGACGGATCCCCATTCGGGGTGGATCCGGATCCATCCGTTCATGCCCGCATCGGCCCCCATCCGGAAATCATGGCACGGCAGCGTAGGATCGGTGCGAGAGTCCGGGGAGCCCAAAGAAGGTGGGGGCCCCTCTTCGCGTAGTCTGTTTGGCGGGGTTGAGAACAGGGAGCCGATTCCGATGGAACCGGGCCGTAGGCGAACACCTAAGCGCCGATACCGGGAAAGGACTGTCCGAACTCGTTGCCATCGGCTCGGCCGTCCTTCACCGAGTTGAGCTGCCGCTCATCGAGCACATTGAGATGACACACATCGACCTTGTCCGCCTCCCATATCCGGCAATACGCTGCACCCATATCTGCCGATATGGGTGTGCACGATGGACGAGCGGGCAGCGAGCTATCTCCCGCTCAGCGGCTCCCCGGTCGGAGAAGCTCGCTAGGCGGCCTTGACGCTCGCCTTCACCTTTTCGGTGATGAGCAGGTAGTCCGTTCCGTGAACCCAGAACGCCTTCATCGTGACATGCGGCATGATCCCGATTACCTCGCCGTCGAGAGAGTTCAGGAACCGTTCGAGGTTCCTCGGGTCCTTGGCCTCTGCCCACGCAAGCTTGTGGACTCGGTACGGACTCATGTGGCCTCCTTCACTCGACCATCAGACAACGTATCTCCTGCCAACATCGCTGTCCATCAGAATCGGCCAAACCGGGAGGCTCATATGTGCCTTGAGTTCAGGTGATCGTTGCAACACCTTGGTGAGACGGTGTCTCTGTGGAGGTTTGGCAGCTAGATCAGCTGGCTCAAGTCAAGGTCAGGTCTGTCGCTGTCAGTGCCCTCTCGGAGTCGTCGCTTCCTGCGGGACACAACGGCTACCACCGCTACAGACGCAATCATCAACGACCCCACCAGCGACAAGATGGCGGCCCAGAATGTCTCAGTAACTCCGCACCAGGAAACCTCCGGTGAGCTCGGACCACAGTCGGGTACCAGGGCTAGCTCGAGTATCCAAAAGACAGGGCGGATGGCCGAGATAGCTGAGAGGAGAAAGACCAACGTGTAGAACAGGAACGTCTCGACCTTGGCGGAGCTCACGTCAACCCACCTCGAAACCATCGTCTCACCACGGTGGCACTTGTTCAATCAGGCCAACACGACGCCGTCCATCAGGTCCGCGGCCACGCATAGCGGGCAATATGGATGTCCCGATCGGCCGATCACTTGAACCCAAGGCCGATATGTGTGCCCTTTGCGTCGTGGTGTCCGCCGCCGTCTAGGGTTGTCACCCATGCGTATCAACCATCGATCCAGGGTCGGGGCGAAGTGGGCAGCGGCTGCGCTGGCCAGTGTCCTCTTCGTTGCCGCATGCTCCTCATCGGACGACACGGGCAACGAACCGCCGACCGAGAGCACGACCAGCAGCACGACAACGACTCAGGCCCCGACTACAACCGTCGCACCCTCTTCGACCACATCCTCCACTTCAACGAGTACCACGACGACAACCCTCGTTCCTGCCGATCCCGAAGAACTTCTCGGTTCGTGGGACGTGCGAGGCGGAGACGTCCTTACCTTCGAAGAAGACGGGTCATACGCCCTGTACGTCGATCTGGGTGACGACCCGTTCGATTCAGGCACCTACACCTTTGACGGGCTCACCCTCGTGATGACCGGCGTTGCGAACTCGAACTACTGCCCTGATGAGACAGGCAGCTACACGGTCCAGTTCCCGGACGAGATCACCGCCGACATCGACCTAATCGAGGACCCATGCGGCCAACGACGCAATGGCCTCACCTTTGGACTGACCCGCCACGACCCTGACTCCTAGACCGGCAACGGCATCTCCGCACATGTGCCTGATTGATGATGGGGTCATCGTTGCGGTGGTTCCGTAGCGTTCGGAGCGGTTCGGCCGGTGGGCTCTCCATGTGCCTGCCACCCGGGGATTGGGTTGGCTTTCTAGCGAGGTGTTTGCCGGTCGGTCGTTCGGCTGGGGTGTGGCTCGAAAGAGGCAAGAACACCATCGCCCGAATCAGGAGTGCCCACCTCGGTTCACCATGAGCCAGGGGAGGCTGTGATGACGATGATCGGGATCGATCCGCACAAGGCGACCCATACCGCGGTCGCTACTTCGAAGGACTGCGGTGCTCGGGCCGGGTCCTGTTGCGGGTTCGCTCGCATGGAGATCGGCGTCATCGGTTGGCTATTGAGTTTCCCGCCGCGCGTTGACATATCCCAATACGCCACCGGCCACTGCACCGATGACGATCAGCCACAACACCCCCGTTCCACAGGCAAGGGATGGGACTGCCCCGATAACGCCTCCGCTGAAGGCACCAATCCGGACACCGTTCAGGCGCGTCGTAGGGCTGAACCCCTGGTGCCAGAGAGCGCTCGGATGGTTTGGTGCCGTCTGCCTCTGTCGCCACCGGGAGGGTCCTGGCCGCATTCCGAGTCCGAGGACTTGCCCAAACGACGATAAGTGCTGCCGCAGCGGCCATGGCGATGGCAATGCCCGCCACTGGCAGAAGTTCGGAGTCTTGATTGCCGCTCCTTGGCTGGCTGAGTTGCCAGAAGACATCGATGGCAGGGACAGCCAACAGGATCGTCGTCCCGACGACGATCGCACCAGTGAGGCGCGAAACGACGACAGGATGGTTGGATTGCGAGGCTCCTTCGATCGCGAGAAGACAGCATGCAAGAGAGGGGATGGCGAAGAGGTAGCTAGCGCCGGGTGCCGCAATCGCCGTCCCGAGAGCCAAGCCAACCCCCACGGCGATGAGCCCAGTGATGAAGTCCGAATGCCGAACGCGACCAAGGGACCATCTTCCTGCAAGGAACGCTGCGCCGGAAAGTCCAATGAGCCATGCGTAGGATTCCCAGACTCCGACGAACGGGCGAAGCCTGGCGATTCCGAACCACACAACATCCGACACGATGATCACCGCGACGATCCAGACAGCTGTTGAGGCAGCGCCCTTGAGCAACAGCGGAGTCTCTCCCCTCCGTATCGATCTTCCTATCAGGAGCATGAGGCCAACGACCGCTAGCGTCGCGATGGGAAGCGCCAGGTGGTTCGGATAGCGCACGGATCGATTGTCGATGACGGTGAAATAGGTCCATGTTTGGGAGTCGGTATCGACATCGAGTGGGTGGCCTCCGAAGTACCTCACCAGACCCAGCGTGCGGTTGCCGTGGTGCTGCATGCTCCGCATCCCGACGTTCGATACATTGTCGAATTCGGTGTGGTAGATCGGAGATCCGTGGCTGTATGCAAAGCTGAATCCTGGGATGCCCCTTTCCTTGAAGGGTGTGAAGTCGGTTCCGAATCCGCCAATCGCGTCCGAAATACTCGTTACAAACGAGTACGCCGTGCCATTGCCGCTGGCGTCGGCAGCGCCACGGAGTAGCCATCCCTCTGAACCACTGGTCTCGGCCAGTAGCGATGGGCCTGTTGAGCCACTGGCTTCGAGGTTCACGACCAAGCCGACGTCATCGAACCACGGATGCCGGTCGATGAATGCCCGCGCGCCGTATCGAGGGGCGGGCTCCTCACCATCGGTGAACAACACCATGACATCGTTCTCAATGGCCGGTTGGTCCGACAAAGCCCTCGCTACCTCGAGCAATGTCGCAACAGGCACCGAGTTGTCGTTGGCTCCCGGAGAGGCAGGGTGGGTGTCGTAGTGAGCTACGAGCAGAACCGCACCCGTTGCATCGGACCCGTCGCGTCGGGCAACCACATTGACGCCTTCGACTAATCCTCCTGGCTCTCCGAAGTAGTCGTCAGCCACGAAGGATTGTAGATCAACGGTCCAGCCGACCTCCTCCAGGGTCGCCGCGATGTACCCCCGGACGGCGACACTCTCAGCACTGCCAAGCGGGTGGGGATTCCTGGCGATAGCCGACACATGCTCGAAGGCCCGAGAAGCCGAGAAATCCCTCGAATCAGCATCAACGGAGGCAGGCGACGGCGGAATCAATGGGATGACAGCGATGAAGGAGAGGCCGATTACGAACAGCCACCACACGATGCGCCCAGTGGCGCTTCGACCCGCCTGCGACTCGTCGCGGTCAGCCACAATATCTCCACATCCAGCGTACACCCGGGTGCACAGCGCGCGAACACGAGAACTGAACGGCTGGTTCGTCGCTGATGGCAGCTGCGTTAGGGCGCGATAGCGAAGGATGCAAATGTGCCTGATTGATACTTGTGGTGGGTGCCGCGGCGAGGTGGCCGATATCCGAGCGATTCTGACCAGGTCCGGTGTGGGATAATCCGACGAACGTACTGAACGGAGAATGGCTATGGATGACGAGGGCCAAGCCCGCTCGACGTTGGTTGATTCGCGGGTCAGCGTCCGCAACCAGCTTGCCGTGTTGTGGATCTGCCACTTCATCCTGTGGATCTTCGGCGACATGTTCAGCCTGCTGCAAGACATGTCCGAGCCGGTCACCGACATGTGGGTTCAGGTCGTGGCACCATCGACGGCCATCGTGTTGACGTTGGTCGTTGCCTTCACGTTGATCGGTCCTCCGAGCCGAGTGCGGTTGGTCAACTTGATCGTGGCTCCGGTGTATCTCCTGTTCAATATCGGCTTCTTCATTGACGCCACCGAGGCGTGGGAGTACTACCTCGGCGTGTTCTACGTCGTATTCATACTGCTAGTCATCGTGCGGGCCTGGACGTGGCCACGTACCGACCAACCCATGACAAACCCCTGAGCGCCTCAATCCGGACTCGCCAGGGAGTCAGAACAACTCTCGTCGAAAGTGATGCAACGACCACCTGATGTCACAGCCGATATGTGCGGGCAGACAGAAGGGGCCGGAGTGAAGTCCGGCCCCTTCTGATAGTGGACGGTTCGAGTCACGACTCGGTCGTGGCGGACTGACTAGTTCGAACCCTCCACGTCGCCGGGACCGACCTCTTCATCCGGAATGCCCAGCTCTTGCATCGCCTCCTGCAAATCGGCGTCCTCAAGCTCCTCGGGTGGAACGCCGGTGTGCTCCTCGATGGCCTGGGCATTCTTGGCGCTCATCTTCTTCGAGCCGATGGCAACCATTCCGCCCACCAGCATGACCCGTCTCCGAGCCTGCCGCCTTCTCCGACGTCGTCCACCACCTCTACCTGGACCTGGACCCGGGCCTCGACCTCTCCCTGGCATCATCTCTTCCCTTCATCGACAACCCTGAGCAACTCTACTGAGAGGTCACAGGCGAACCAGGGCATACCTGCCGAGTACGCCGTCATGGCCGATCGGGAAGCCGCATGAGGTCGGGATTGAGGTCGTACGTCCACGGGAGTCCTGCGTTCTTCCATCCGTTCACCATGCGTTTGCGGTGGTAGACGCTCCGAGGATCGTTGACTCTCTCGCCTTCCATGCCTTCCAAGATGTTGAAGACGTTGTCATAGGCAGCGTCAGCCAATACGTTCACGGCCATTGCTGCCCGCCCACCTGATCGGCACATGACCAGGATCGTGTCCGAGGTGTCTGCCCAATCGGACACCTCAGAGAGGAAATGAGGGTTCGGCTCGATGGCAACCCTCCCGAGTTCGGGTTCCCACCGATACGTATGCATCACAAATGGGATGTTCATCGCCATCTCTGGATGACCGACGAACGCATACTCCTCAGGGGTCCGGACGTCGAGAACCTTGACCCCGTCACTTCCCGAGGCCCACAGCTCGTACGCTTCCTTCGGCGTCACATACAGCTCAAGTCTTGTGCGACACCCATCGGGGATGTCGTAGCGGGATGCGTTGCTCATCTGATGACCTCTCCAGCCCTATCCGAGACGGGTGTCGGTGACTTCGAGCGTTCCCCCTTCGGGGAGCTTGCTCCAGCTCCGCCTCTCCCATTCCTCGGCCAGGACTTCCTTGGCAGCCTGCTCCAGGAATTCCGGTGCCGCCCATTCGTCGACATCGAAGTCGTTCTGGATGTACCCGTGCTCGAACATGAAATCCTTACCAATCTTGATGGTGGCCATGTTCCGTGCATCGAGGCTTGGAACCATGTCGACGTGCTTGATCCCCTGGTACGTGTCCTCAGCATCCAGGTAGAACGTTTGGCGATTGAGAATGGCCCCCGCAGCCCGCTTGTGCTCGTTCGCCCACCGGCCGACCTTGATCATCGCCTTCATATAGGCAATCACCAGTTCGGGATGCTCTTCGGCCATCACCTCGGTGCACGTGATCACCGCTGGCGTATTAGCGACCTGAATCGTCCAATCCGACCGCGTCGAAAGATCCTCAATCATCTTGATACGGCCCGTGGCCTCCTGGAGATGCTGGAGCGGCTTGCTCTGCGTGTAGATCGCATCGACCTTGCCTTCCAGAAGGGCCATCTCGAGCGGACGGAACGCCAGGTCGTGTTTGTGATCACGCCGCATCCACAACTCCGACGGGTTATTCATCTGGTTCACAAGCATCTCGGGCTTGTCGTACCAGTCATCGGGATAAGGGAACTCGACCAACTCGATGTCATCGAGGGTCATGTCATTGAGTGCGAGCATGTTCAAAATGCCCATGTGCTCTTGGATGCGCCACCAGTCGTTCTTGATGGTGTTCAGACTCTTCGAAATGCCGACCTTCTTGCCCCGCAGATGCGACATCTTCATGACCGGATCTGCGGCTCGCACCGCCATGCATCCACCCTCATGAACCCACGTCGCACCAAGCAATACGGTCCGTCGAAGGTCTGCATTCACATGGATAGGCGGGTACAGACCCCCAAACCGGATCAGGTTGTCGAGGTTGTGGATGTAGTGCGGATACCAGTTGTTCTCAGGAGCATGCCGGAAGTAGGCGTACTCCACCCCGATCTTCTTGAACTCCTCACGGCACCAACCCAGCTCCTGATCAACATTGTTCGCTGACACCATGGGACAGTTCGTAAACCACACTTCGCTCCAATCAAGAGGCACCGTGGTCGAAACTCGCTCGGTCGTATCCATGGGTCAGCTCCTTGCCGCATTGCGGAGACGGAGATGTCTCCACAAACATCATATCGGATTCCATAGTCGGCTACTCAGGGATCAAGGTTGGAGGCCGCCCAGAACCGGCTGGGTGGGATGATTGTGGTCGGTGTTGCACGCCCTGGTCGGGCGAGGTTCATGCTGCCCGGGTATACGACGGTGCGGTCGAGCGCGGTGCGGACGGCGGATAGTCGCACCGATCCGGGATGACCCTCGTCGAGCATGAGGTCACGAAGCACCACGAGGGCAGGGTCGATGAGTTATTCCAGCAGGACCCTCGCACCCGACTCCTTGACTTGCGGAGCGGAAACATTCGACGGGGAGGTTCACATTGCGAACGAGGTGGCTGCGATCGGGTTGCACTTGGCTTGCAGTTCGCCCGATCGAGCCCGAAACGAACAACAACCCCGAGGGGTGGAGCCCTTGGGGTTGTTGGTGTCGGAGAGAAGACTCGAACTTCCACGGGCTATTAGCCCACTAGGCCCTCAACCTAGCGCGTCTACCAATTCCGCCACTCCGACGTGAGGAGCCGGGAGTATACCCGGGGGAACCGGAATACGGCTGTGGACGGTTGCCCGGCTGGCGCTCAGACGACGTGCTTGACCTCAGGGAAGTGGCACGCCACCCAGTGCCCAGGCTCGAGCTCGGCGAGCTGGGGTTCGTCCACATCGCACTTCCCTTTGACGGCGAGCGGGCATCGCGTGTGGAAACGGCACCCTGAAGGCGGGTTGGCCGGCGATGGAATGTCACCTTCGAGGAGGATGCGCACCCGGGACGCCTCGATCGTTGGATCGGGAATGGGGACTGCCGACAACAACGCGTGGGTGTACGGGTGCATCGGTCGCTCGTAGAGCGCATCCCTGTCCGCCAACTCGACCATTCGACCGAGATACATCACCGCCACGCGGTCGGAGATGTGCCGCACGACCGAAAGGTCGTGCGCGATGAACAAGTAGGTCAGGCCGAATTCCTTCTGGAGGTCATCGAGGAGGTTCAGCACCTGCGCCTGGATGGAAACGTCGAGCGCAGACACCGGCTCGTCGAGGACGATGAAGGAGGGGTTCAAGGCCAGTGCGCGTGCGATCCCGATCCGCTGTCGCTGTCCGCCGGAGAACTCGTGTGGATACCGGTTCGCATGCTCGGGTGAGAGCCCGACGACCGCGAGGAGCTCCTTGACCTTGTCGAGGCGACCCTTCTTCGTTCCTTCGTTGTGGACCGTCAGGGGCTCTGCGATGATCGACGCAACCGTGAGTCTCGGATTGAGTGAGGCGTACGGATCCTGGAAGACGATCTGGATGTCCTCGCGGATTGCGCGAAGCTTGTCCTTGCCCGCGGTTGCGACATTGACCACCTCGCCTGCGGTGGCAGACCGGAACCACACGTCGCCGGAGGTCGGTTCGAGCAGTCGCATGACCGCACGCGCCGTCGTCGACTTCCCGCATCCGGACTCACCAACGAGGCCGAGCGTCTCACCCGCCTTCACCTCGAACGAGATGTCGGTGACCGCCTGAACGGCTCCCACCTGCTTGCGGAAGAACACACCCTTGGTGATGGGGAACTCCTTCACCAGGTGGTTGACCCGCAGGATGACGTCGTCTGGCAGCTCGGATACGTCCACGGGCCGCTCTTGGACGGTTTCGCTCATGATGCCGCCTCCTGGCCTCGCTGTGCCGCGCCTCGCACGTCCAGCGCCTTGAGGTCGAGTTCCTCCGCACGGTGGCATGCAACGGCGATTCCGTTCACGTCCCGGAGCGCCGGCAGGACCCTTCCGCAGATCTCCACGGCGAACTCGCAGCGGGGCCTGAACCTGCACCCGATCGGGAGGTCGATGACCGACGGCGGAGCACCGGCGATCGAATGGAGTCGCACCTGCTGTGCGCGGTCAAGTCGCGTCATCGATCCGAGGAGGCCCCAGGTGTAGGGATGCTGCGGATTGTGGAAGATCTCGTCTGCGGTACCCGACTCGACGATGCCGCCCGCGTACATCACCTGGATGGTGTCGCAGAAGCCGGCGACCACGCCGAGGTCGTGGGTGATGAGAAGCACGGCCGTATCGCGATCCGCTGCGAGATGGAGCATGAGGTCCATGATCTGGGCCTGCGTCGTGACGTCGAGCGCCGTGGTCGGTTCATCGGCGATCAGCAGATCGGGATTGCACGACAGTCCCATCGCGATCATCACCCTCTGGCGCATGCCGCCGGAGAACTGGTGGGGATAATCGTCGAGTCGCTGGGATGCATTCGGGATCTGCACGTCGGCGAGCGCCTGGATCGCGATGTCCTGTGCGTCCTTCTTGGAGACGTTCTGGTGGAGCACGATCGTTTCGACGAGCTGGTCGCCGATGGTGTACACCGGGTTGAGCGCCGTCATGGGGTCCTGGAAGATCATCGCGATCTTGCCGCCGCGCACCTCCTGCATCTCATCCTCGCCGAGTTCGAGGAGATTCGTCCCGCGGAACTCGATGGAGCCCGTGACGATGTCCCCGGCTGGCGGCTCGATGAGGCGCATGATGGACATGGCCGTGACGGACTTGCCCGATCCGGACTCCCCCACCACCCCGCGACGCTCTCCGGGTGCGACATCGAATGAGATCCCGTCGACGGCGCGAACCACGCCCTCCTCAGTCGAGAAGTAGGTACGCAGGTCAGTCACCCTGAGAAGCGGTTCTCTCACGCCACGCCTACTTTCGCTCGATGGTCTGGGTCGGGTCGAGCGCGTCACGCAGGCCATCGCCGAGGAAGTTGATGGCGAGGACCGTGCTCACCAGGGCGATCCCAGCGAACACCATCTCCCACCAGAAGCCTCGAGGAGCCTGACGCCCTCCCTGGGCGACCATCCCTCCCCAAGTCGGGGTGGGTGGCCGCACGCCGAATCCGAGGAACGACAGGGCTGCCTCTATGATGATCGCAGCGCCGATGACGAGCGTCGTCTGGACGATGATCGGCGACATCGCGTTCGGGAGGATGTGCCGGAACACGATCCGCTGATCGCCTGCACCGGCCGCTCTGGCCGCTTCGACGAACTCCTTCTCCCGAAGCGAGAGGAACTCGGCGCGCACGATGCGGGCAAGTCCGCCCCACGACAGGAATCCGAGGAGCAACGCGATGCCGATGGGCCCTGCCTTCAGCCAACTCGGGAGGAAGCTGATCTCGGGGAGGATCCTGCCCACGACGATCGCGACGGGCAGCAGGGGAAGACCGAGCACGAGGTCGGTGAACCGCATGAGCGATTGATCGACACCTCCGGGGTAGTAGCCGGCGAGGGAACCCGTGATCGTGCCGAGCGACGCAACGATCAGGCCAGCGACGACCCCGACGATGAGGGAGGCCCTGCCACCGAAGATCACACGCGTGAATACGCCGCGACCGAGATCATCGGTGCCGAATGTCAGAGCCGTCGGCGAGGCCCCCACGAGGGTCTGTGTGCCAGACTCGATGACGGTCGTGAACACGCCGGATGACGAACCCCTGGGCTCGATGTTCCTGAGGATGCGTCCGTTACCGTCGACGAGGCTCTTGGTCGGATCGTCGATCCACCCGGCTGCCTGCATCGCGGGCGCAGCAACGACCACGAGCACCAGGAGGCCGAGGAAGATGGTGGAAGCCATCGCGAGCCTATGGCGCCGCAGTCGGGTCGAGAACAGGTCCCACTGGGTGATCGGCTCGACGGCAATGCCCTCGGCCTCCGCCAACGCGATCCCGGTAACGGGACTGCCGGTCGTCGCGTCCTTCGGGTCTTCGGGAGTGATCCCTCCGCCCGAATCACTCATACCGGACCCTCGGGTCCATCACCCCGTAGAGGATGTCTGCGACGATGTTCATGATGACGATGAGGATGCCGATGACCATCACGATCGCCATGACGACGGGATAGTCGATCGTCTCGATCGCTTGGATGTAGAGGCGTCCGATCCCCGGCCACCCGAAGATGGACTCGGTGATGATCGCGCCGCCGATCACGAACGCGATGTCGAGCGAAACCAGCGTCACGATCGGGATCATCGCGTTGCGCAGGGCGTGCTTGCCGATCACCTTGCGTCTCGGGAGGCCCTTCGCCTTTGCTGTCCGCAGGTAATCGGAATGGAGCACTTCGAGCATCGATGCCCTCTGGAAGCGCGAATACCCAGCGAGGGAGATCAACGCGATCGAGATCGCAGGCAGCGCGAGGTGTTGGAGCGTATCGGCGAACTTCTCGATCGGCGTCATCAGGGAGTAGGACGGATCGTTCATCCCAGCCACGTAGAACAGCTTCACCCCGGTCCACTTCTCGAGGTACAGGGCGAAGATGATCTGGAGTCCGACACCGATGATGAAGATGGGTGTGGAGAAGGCGAGGAATGCCCCGAGCGTCCCGAGTTGATCGAAGAACGAATACTGGCGGATCGCCTGGTAGATGCCCAGGGGAATCCCGATGATGAGGGCGATGGCCAGAGCCGTCAGCCCCAGCCGGAACGTTGCACCGATACGCGAGAACACGAGATCCCACACATCTCCCGCACCTTGGAACGAGATGCCCCAGTTGAAGCGGATCGTGGTGTTGCTCAGTGCGATGAGCAAGGACACCGACCACAGGCCTACGAGCTGGGCACCTCTCCACGGGGATGTCACGTACCGAAGGAGGAGGAACGTGCCAACGACAGCCACCGCGATCATGATCAGGGGGATCGCATTCTGGAACTCGAACTCCTGAACCGTCAGGTAGTTCCGCAGCCACGTCGTGTACTGCTTCCACACCGGTTGGTCGAGCCCCCACAGCTCCGTCAGCTGCGCGATGAAGGGCTGCATCCTGGGATTGAGCTTCAGTCGGTCGAGCGGGCCACCGCCGGACGCCTGGAGGAGACCGAACACGATCATGCTCAGGGCGAGAAGGGTGACCAATCCGTACACCAACCGACGGGTGATGTATGCGAGCAAGCTGGTGCCTCCGGCTCAGGGTGAGGGAACTATACCCCATCGCGGCCTTACGCACAGGCCCAACCGACCGATTACCCAGACATGCACCCGTCGCGTTCGAGGAGATGGCGGGTTCCCATTCCAACGCGAAGGGGCCCCCGTTCGGGGGCCCCTTCGTCTCAGTCAATCGGCTCTTGAGCCGGTGCCGCGCCTAGAGGTCGGTGCGGAACCACGTCTCCATGTTCCAGGTGTGGCTCGCCTGCGTCGGGTTGTGCTTGAAGTTGCCGATCTCGTCCGCCCACACAGCTGCCGTCACGAGACGTGCATAGAGGGGGATGATGACCAGTTCGTCTGCGAGAATCTGCTCGGCCTCGTTGAGGAGGGCCACGAGCTCAGTCTCGTCGACGGTGGCATTCATTGCATCACGAACCTCGGCGAACCGTGCGGTCGCCTCATTCTGGACGGCACTGTCTGTCGTGCCCCAGAAGTTGTAGTTCTGCCCGTCCGGTGGCTGACCTTCCGGATCCCAGACATCGTGGATGCCGATGAGACCGGAGAAGCCAGGTGAACCGACCCATGCCCATTCGCCGAGGTCGAAGATTCCGTTGTCGAGCGTCTCACCGAAGAACAGCTGGCTGTCCTCGAGTGCGTTCTCGTACGGGATTCCCGACTGCTCGAACATGCCGACGAACAGCTCCGAGAGCTTCACACGAGCGTCGTTGTTCGACGTCGTGGAGAACACGATGGAGCACTCCTTACCCGCTGCCTCGACGGCTGCCAGGTAGTTCGCGTTCGCTGCCTCGTGGTCGACCGAGTACTGGCTCCACGCCTGCGTCGACAAGGTCGGCGAGTACGCGTCCACGTACGAGTCGAGAGGCTCGACCTGACCAGCGAGGATCTCGTCGGTCACGACCTTCTTGTCGACCGTCTGGGCGACAGCAAGGCGCATCTCGTAGATCTCCGCACAGCTGTTCGGGTTCTTCTCCAACCGCCCAGGGCCGAATCCGAAGTCCAAGTGCTCCCAGACCGGGCCACTCAGAACCTCAACCCTCGCACCTTCCGGCTCGAGAGCCTGGAGGGTCTCGATCGTCTCGGTGTTCGGCGGAGGCTGGATGATGTCGACTTCACGACCGCGGAATGCGGTGATGATCGACTCGGTCTCCGGGATGAAGCGGAAGGTCACCTGATCGAGGTACGGAAGCTCCTGCCCCGTCTCTTCATCGTTCTTCCAGTAGTTGTCGTTCCGAACCATCGTCAGGAACTCGCCCTTCGCCCATTCCTGGAGAATGAACGGACCGGCTGAAGGCCACATCACGTCGTTCCAGTCGGCGACGAAGTCAGAACCCTCGACAGCGTGCTTCGGAATGATGACACCGAAGAGCAACTCGTACTGGACCGTCGGCTCGGCGAGCGTGAACTCGAACGTCTTGCCGTCTGCTGTCGACGACACGATGTCCTCGTAGACCGTCTTGCCGATCGGAAGATCCGGGTCCATGATCGTGTCGAGTGTGAACTGGAAGTCCTCACCCGTGATCGGGACGCCATCTGACCATACGGCCTCGTCCAGGATCGTGTACCGAACGGTCATCGTCCCGTCATCATTGACGGTGACGCCACCGTTGTCCACGGACGGGAGCTCCGTCACGAGTTCAGGAATGTACTCGAGGGTGAAGCCGTCGATCTCCTGAACACCCGCGAAGTATCCCTGCCCGATGATCGAGACGATGAAGTTGTCACCGCCTGGAACGAACGAGTTCAGGGTTGGGGGCTCCTGGTCGTCCGCAACGATCGCCTCACCACCGTATGGCCGCTCGAGGGCCGGCGCGGTAGTGGTTGTCGTTTCGGGCGCCGCAGTCGTTGTCGTTGTCTCTTCAGGTGCTGCGGTCGTCGTCGTGGTCTCTTCCTCGCCGCCCTCGTCAGAGGAGCAGGCCGCCGCCACTAGGGCGAAAGCAATGAGGAGCACCATGAACGCGACCGAGCGGCTACGCCACAATCGATTCAAATTTGCCTCCTTAGTCAGCGCTGGGTCCACCCACCGAGCCCGACCCGGAAGGTCAGGATGCCAACAGCCACGTCAACCAGAACGTGGACACGGCAAATGCGATCGCCAGACCAACCGTGAGGCGGTCCAGGTTCTTCTCGACGACTGTCGAGCCACCAACGTTTCCACTGCTCATTCCCCCGCCGAACATGTCACCCATGCCACCTCCGCGCCCTGCATGGAGCAGGACGAGGAAGATGAGAGACAGCGAAATGAGGAGATGGAGAACGGAGACGATCCCATCCAATGCTCGGACCCTTTCTCGCACTCGGATCCGATGTCAACACGGATCCGACGTGAAGTATGGCGGCGCACGAGCGCTACCGCAACTACACCCGACAGATCACGGTGGGCCTGACATCTCGCGCGATGAGGGAATCTCGTTCGCCCTGGTCAACCCGTGCCGGCCTGGGCAGCGACAGCGGCGGCGGCCGCCGCTGCAGCATCTTCGTCGCCGAGGTAGTGCTTGGATCGAACGGAGAGGTCGGCGTCGAGCTCGTACATCAGGGGTATCCCCGTTGGGATGTTGACACCGGTGATCTCCTCGTCCGAAACGCCGTCGAGGTGCTTGACGAGGGCCCTGAGTGAGTTGCCATGGGCCGCAACGAGCACGATCTCGCCAGAGCGCAGATCGGGAACGATGGCGTCATACCAATACGGGAGCATCCTCTCGACGACGTCTGCGAGGCACTCCGTCGCCGGAAGTTGCTCGGGTGCGAGGCCCGCATAGCGTGGGTCATGACGTGGGTGGCGATCGTCGTCGGGTTCCAGGGCGGGAGGCGGGACGTCGTAGGATCGTCGCCACACCTGCACCTGGTCGAGGCCGTACCGGTCGGCTGTTGCCTTCTTGTTCAGGCCCTGGAGCGCCCCGTAGTGGCGTTCGTTCAGCCGCCAATGGCGGTGAACGGGGATCCAACCCCTGTCCATCGCGTCGAGCGCGAGCGCAGCGGTATTGATCGCCCTCCGCTGGAGGGATGTGTGCACGACCGTGGGGAGGATGCCCTCGTCGGCCAGCAGCTCGCCAGCGGTGATCGCCTCGGCGGTTCCCTTGTCCGAAAGTGGAACGTCTGTCCAGCCGGTGAACACGTTCTCCAGGTTCCAGACGCTCTCGCCGTGGCGAAGCAGTACGAGGGTATACGTGGTGTCCATGGTGCCGAGGCTACCCCAGGATCATCACGCCGTTGACCGAGCGGCTGTTCTCTTGCGAACCTCCCACGTGGGGACACGGAGGCCAGACCACTGGTTCGTCTCCGGTTTGAACGAGGCCTCCTCGGCGAACGGAAGCAAGCCCTGATGGCCACCTCCGCAGGATCGGATCGCGACACCGAGGATTGCGGAGCCCGCACGTTCGAAGTCGTCCTCTTCGACGTCCGCATACGTCATCGTGATCGACGTACGCCCCGAGTCGAGGTCGGCGGATGCATCGATTCCGACGACACCCTTCGCCTGGTGGAGCCGCTCGAGGACGTCGTCGATGTGCTTCCCGAGTTCCATCTCGGCCCAATCGATCCGCCTCTTCACGACGAACTCACATCGCAGCTCGAACACCATCGTCCTCCAGCGTAAGGGGTCCCGACCGTCGTACTCAGACCCAGTAGCGGATCACGGAACCGAACGTATCGGGATCGAGCGAAGCACCCCCGACCAGTCCCCCGTCGATGTCGCGCTTTGCCATCAATCCAGCGACATTCCCGGGATTGACGGAGCCACCGTATAGGACCCTGACCCCATCTGCGGCGTCGCCTGCCAGCGCCCTCACCTGATCCCTGACGAAGGAGCACATCTCGCCTGCGTCGTCGGCGCTCGCCGTACGGCCGGTGCCGATCGCCCAAATGGGCTCATATGCGACCACCATTCCTGCGACGTGGTCCTCTGGGATGCCGGCGAGACCGGCGCGCACCTGGCTCCCGACGCGGTCGAACGCCGACCCCGCCTCCCTCTCGTCCTCGGTTTCCCCCACGCACAGGATCGGCGTCATGGAGTGCGCAAGGACAGCCCTGGCCTTCGCGTTGACGGTCTCGTCGGTCTCGCCGAAGATCTGACGCCGCTCCGAGTGACCGACGATCACGTATCGCACCGAGAGCTTCGCAAGCATGGTTGCTGAGATCTCCCCCGTGAATGCGCCCTCATCGCGAAAGTCCACGTTCTGTGCACCGAGCTGGATCGCGAGATGATCGGATTCGATCACGGTTTGCACGGATCGAAGCGATGTGAACGGTGGGCACACGACGACGTCGACCCGCTCGTAGTCCGAGGGGTCCAAGCGATAGCTGAGCTTCTGCACCATCTGGATGGCCTCGAGATGGTTGGCGTTCATCTTCCAGTTTCCGGCGATCAGGTCCTTACGCATGGTTTCCATCCTTCGTCAGCGCCGCGATGCCAGGAAGCACCTTTCCCTCGAGCATCTCGAGTCCTGCTCCCCCACCACTCGACACGTGGGAGACGTCGTCGTCGCGGCCGAGGAGTCTCAGCGCCGCGACGCTGTCACCGCCGCCCACCACGGTGTACCCGGTGCACGAGGCGACCGCGTCTGCGACACCTTCGGTACCTGCGCGGAATGCCTCCCACTCGAACACACCCATTGGACCGTTCCAGAACACCGACCGCGCCGTCGCGATCGCCTCGGCGAATGCCGCGACCGTGCTCGTGCCGACGTCGAGGCCCATCCATCCCTCAGGGATGTCCGAGACCGGAACCTCCCTATGGGCTGCGTCCGCCGCGAACGAATCGGCGATGACGATGTCAGACGGCAGCATGATCTTGCTGCCGTGAGGTGACGCCAGCAGACGGGTCACGTCCGAGAGCATCGATTCCTCGTAGAGCGAGTCACCAATCGCATGGCCCACCGCACGAAGCAGCGTGAAGCACATTCCTCCGCCGATCAGCATCCGGTCGACCGAAGGAAGCAGGTTCTCGATCACCGCCAGTTTGTCGGAGATCTTCGCTCCGCCCATGATCACGACGTACGGCCGTTGGGGGTCATCGAGAAGCCGCTCGAACGCCTCGATCTCGGATTGCAGCAATCGTCCGGCGACCGACGGCAACCGCTCTGAGACACCGACGTTCGATGCGTGGGCACGGTGTGCGGTGCCGAACGCATCGTTGACGTACACGTCGGCGAGGGCGGCGAGGCCGTCGGCGACGTGGGGGTCGTTCTTCGATTCGCCCGCCTCGAACCGGGTGTTCTCGAGCACCACGACGGCTCCGTCCGGAGCGTCGGCGATTACTCGTGCCACCTCGTCGCCGATGACGCCGGGCGCTTGGACGGTCTCGAACCCACCGAGCTCACCGAGCCTGGCCGTGACCGGTGCCATGGACAGGCTCGGATCGACGCCCTTCGGACGACCCAGGTGGCTCGCCACGATCACCCGCTTTGCGGACGCCCTGACCTCATCGATGGTGCGCAGGCTCGACGAGAGCCGGAATGAGTCCCCCACGACGCCATCGGCGAGGGGAACGTTCAGGTCGGACCGCACGAGCACCGTGCGGCCGGTCAGATCCACCGAATCCAGGGTCGGGATCATCGCCTCAGGCAAGCGCCTTGGCGAGATCGACGAGCCGGCTCGAGTAGCCCCACTCGTTGTCGTACCAGCCGAACACCTTGACGAGCGAGCCCTCGACCATCGTCGATGCACCGTCGACGATGCACGAGTGGGGATCGCCGATGATGTCGGACGACACGATCGGGTCCTCGGTGTACCGCATGATTCCCGCGAGCGAGCCATTCGAGGCGCTCGAGAGCGCCGCGTTCACCTCGTCGACGGACGTGGGGCGACCCACGTTCACCACGAGGTCAGTTATCGAACCGTTCACGACCGGCACCCTGAGGGCCGTTCCGATGAGCTTGCCGTTCAGGTTCGGGAGGACCTTGCCGACCGCTGACGCGGCGCCGGTGCTCGCCGGGATGATGTTCTGCGCCGCAGCGCGCGCACGGCGGGGATCCTTGTGGAGGACGTCGGACAGGCTCTGGTCGTTCGTGTACGCGTGGACGGTCGTGAACGCCCCATTGACGATCGAGAACGTGTCGTCGATCACCTTCGCCATGGGAGCCAGGCAGTTCGTGGTGCACGAAGCGTTCGAGATGATCTTGTGCACGGACGGGTCGAGGAGGTCGTCGTTGACGCCGAGCACCACCGAAATGTCCGGATCACCCATCGGGGCCGAGACGATGACGAACTTGGCGCCTGCCTCCAGGTGCTTGGACGCCGTTTCGTGGGTGCGAAACACGCCGGTCGATTCAATGACGACGTCGACACCGAGCTCGCCCCACGGGAGTTGGGCGGGGTCGCGCTCGGCGAACACCTTGAACCTGTCGCCATCGGCCACGATGTCGCCGCCGACAACCTCGACCGTTCCCGGATACGCGCCGTGCACCGAGTCGTACTTGAGGAGGTTCGCGTTCGCATGGACGTCGCCGAGGTCGTTGACGGCGACGATGTCGATGCCCTCGAATACCGATTGGACCTTGTCCCACGCGCCCTTGATGCTTCCGGCATCCATGATGTCGAGTGACAGGAGGCTCTTGCGGAGATCCGAGGCGCTGTTGGTCCCCTTGGCTGCACGGAAGAAGTTCCTCCCGATGCGGCCGAATCCGTTGATGGCTACTTTCATGGTGCTCTCCTGACGATCAGCGAGTGAGCGTGGTGAGTACTGCGGCGAGCTTCGTCGGATCGTGGCTCGGCCATGATTCACCGGCGTCGACGAGGTCACAGGCGATCAGGTCTGCGCCGTAGGTCGCGGTGTGCTCGCGTTCGAATGAGATCCGACGAAGTGGCGGCAATACGTCCATCACGTGTTCATTGGCGACGATAGCACTGGGTGGACGCACTCCGGTCAGGCGCAAGAGGGCATCGAGATGGTCGATCCCGTCCATGTCGAAGGTCTCACCGTCCTGGGTGATGAGGTTCGCCACGTAGATGAGCCGGGCGCTCGAGCGGTTGATGGCCTCGGTGATTCCGGGCACCCTCATTGCAGCGATCGTCGAGGTGATCAGGCTCCCCGGTCCGAGGATGATCTGGTCTGCCATCTCGATCGCGTCGATCGCCCTCGGGGTCGCCGCAGCGGAGGCCGGGGCGACCCTGACCTCGTCGATCGGACCTCGGTGGAGCGATATCGTGACCTGGCCTCGCAGTACCTCGTGTCCACTGTCGGCCTCGAGTGCAAGATGCACCGGGCTGGCCGGAATGACCGATCCGGAGGTGCCGAGCAACCGCTCGGCGCGAACGAGGGCTGCCTCGAAGGATCCTTCGATGTCCGCGAGGCCCGCCAGGATCAGGTTGCCGAGCGAGTGCCCGGCAACGTCGGCCTCCTCGAACCGGTGATTGAAGAGTCGCTTCCAGATGTTGTCATCCGGCGTCAGTGCAAGGAGGCACTTGCGGATGTCACCTGGCGGCGGGATGTCGAGCTGGGTGGCCAAGCGGCCGCTCGACCCCCCATCGTCTGCCACAGAAACGACGGCGTCCACCCGTCCTGCGTACGACAGTGCGGCACGCAGCGCCTTCGACAAGCCGTGTCCCCCGCCGATCGCAACGACCCGCGGCCCTGCGAGCTCGTTTGCAAGCTCATCGAGGAGGGTCTGCGGTTCGACCGCGGTCGGCCGCATCAGGCTGGCATGTCCCGGTGGTGGACCACGGTTTCGAAGCCTCGTTCCGCGAGGTGCGACCCGATGGCCTCCGCCATCGCGACGCTGCGATGCTTCCCCCCCGTACAGCCGATTCCGATCGTGACGTACGACTTCCCCTCCGCTTCGTACTCGGGGATGAGGAAGTCGAGGAGGTCGGTGACCTTCGAGAGGAACGTCGTGGCCTCATCATGGGAGAAGACGTACTCCCGGACTTCGTCGTCGAGGCCCGTCTTCGGTCGGAGGTCGGCGATCCAGTGCGGATTCGGGAGGAAGCGAACATCGAACATGAGGTCGGCGACCCTGGGGATCCCGCGCTTGAATCCGAATGACGTCACGTCGACCCGCATCGCAGGCCGCGAGCCGGATGCGAACGCGTCGTGGAGTTGATCCCTGAGCTGATGGACGGAGATCTCCGATGTGTCGATGATCACGTCGGCCACGGCTCTGACCTCCTCGAACATCTCACGCTCCGCCGTGATTGATCTCAGCAGGGCGGTCTGAGGTATCGGATGGGGACGGCGGGACTCCTCGAATCGTTGCACGAGGACCCGGTCGTCAGCGTCGAGGAACAACACCGTCGTCGGAATGCCGGCGCGTTGGAGGTCGATGAGGGCGAGATCGAGCGTGGTTGCGTCGATTCCCGATCGGGTGTCGACCACGATGGCAACCTTCGATCGCGATCCGTCAGCCACGCCGACGGAGGTCACGAGGTTCGGCACGAGGTCGAGCGGGAGATTGTCGACCACGAAATAGCCGATGTCCTCGAGGACGTTCGCGGCCTGTGACCGTCCCGCTCCGGACATCCCCGTCACGATGACGACGTGGGCCTGCAGTTTCTTCGTCACGGCGTCACACCTCGTGGAGGGCCTCGAACAGATCCCTTGCAACTGTATCGGGCACGATCGTCGCAAGTGCGTCGACGTCGGCGTCGCGCATCTTCCTGACGGATCCGAAGGCGCGTATCAGGGCCTTCTTCCGCCCGGGGCCGATGCCGGGGACGTCGTCGAGGATCGAATCCACCATCGAACGATCCCTGAGTTTCCTGTGGTAGGTCACCGCGAAGCGGTGCGCTTCGTCGCGGACCCGCTGCAGCAGGTAGAGCGACTCCTCACCCCTGTCGATGACGATCGGATCGGACTCCCCTGGAACGAACACCTCCTCGAGTTTCTTTGCGAGGCCGACAACCGGAATGTCGAGACCGAGCTCATCGAGCACGGTCACGGCCCGACCCAGCTGGCCCTTGCCACCGTCGATGACCACGAGGCTCGGCGGATATGAGAACCTGCCGCGATCCTGGGTATCGACGTCACGTTCGACCAAGTACGCGGTGAACCGCCGCCGAAGCACCTCCTCCATCGCGGCGAAGTCGTCCTGGCCGTCGAGTGTCCTGACGCGGAATCTGCGATAGTCGCTCTTCTTCGGGAGGGCGTCCTCGAACACGACCATGGACCCGACCGTGTGGCGTCCCTGGATCGTGGAGATGTCGTAGCACTCGATCCTCAGCGGTGGTGTCGGGAGCGAGAGCTCGTCCTGGAGGCTCCGCAGCGCCCGTGCGCGTGCATTGTGGTCGCCGTGGCGCTTCAGGCGATGCCGCGCGAACTCCTCGACAGCATTGGCCTTGGCCGTGTCCATCACCTTTCGCTTCGCTCCGCGTGCAGGAATCCTCAGGGACACGGCGTTCCCTCGACGGTCGGCGAGCCACTCCTCCCAGAGGTCAGGGTCCTCGGGGAGTTCCTGGACGAGAACCTGTTTGGGAGGCGTCTCGTCCCCATAGAGTTGGCCGATCATCCGGCCGACGAACTCCGGGATCGTGATGTCCTCCACCCTGTCGACGACCGTGGTCTTGCGGCCTGTCACCCTCCCCCTCCTGACATTGAGCACGACGAGGACGATCTCGAGGTCGTCCTCGTCGAACGCGATGACGTCGAAGTCCTCGCGCTTGTCCGACACGAGTTCCTGGCGCTCGAGCACCGTGCGCATCGCACCGATCCTGTCCCTGATACGCGCCGCACGCTCGTACTCGAGGTCGTCCGCGGCTTCTGTCATCGCAGCCTGCAGGTCTGCGATGAGGACATCGCTGTCCCCACTCAGGAATGCTCCGAGACCATCGAGGTACTGCCCGTAGGTGACGGGATCGACCTCACCGACACAGGGCCCCGAGCACTTCTCGATGTGGAACAGGAGACAGGGTTTCCCGGAGGCGTGGTGGCGATCGAACTTCGCGTTCGTGCAGGTTCGGACGGGAAACACCCGGACGAGGGAGTCGAGTGTCTGGCGAATCGAGTAGGCACGTGCATATGGTCCGAAGTACTCGACGCCCCGCCGTCGCTTGCCCCGAACGACCATGGCGCGCGGCCATTCCTCGTGCCGCGTGATCGCGAGGTAGGGGAAGGACTTGTCGTCCTTGAGGCGGACGTTGAAGGGGGGTTGGTGCTCCTGGACCAGTGAGAACTCGAGCATCAGGGCTGCCAACTCACTGTCCGTGACGATCCACTCGAGGTCCGAGGCAGCACCGACCATCGACCGCGTTCGAGGTGCGAGGTCCGTCGAGAAGTAGTTCGCCGTCCTCTTCCTCAGTGACTTCGCCTTTCCCACGTAGAGCGCACGGCCGAACCCATCTCTGAAGATGTACACGCCTGGCGCATCCGGGACGGTCGACGGCGGTGGACGATCGAGCATGGGCGCGGATCCTACCGCGACGACCTCTCTGGCCGATCGAGGCGCCACCGCACGCCGAGCAACCGCGGAATCGCCTCCTGACCCGCATAGCCGGGAAGGGCTCGGATCGTTTCCTCGCTGAGCGGACGCTCGGCCATCACCTCGAGACGCCACCCGTGGTTTGCCGCACATGTGAGCAGTGTCCCGAGCGGACGGTGGTGGTATCGGATCTCGCGATGGCCTGCCGGTTCCATCGAGGAACCCACCGAGAGGTATTCCCCCCACCTCCAGAGGACCTCGCCATCGTCATCGAGCAACGGTGCCGATCCGGGGGCGGTGAACACGGGGTGGTTGATCACGACGGCCAGGGTCGCGGACGGTCTACAGACGCGGGCTACGGACGCGAAGAACCCGTCGTGATCCTCGATCAGGTCGAGCAGGTATACGGACACCGCGGCATCGAAGGAGTTCACCCTCAGGAAGCTCAGATCGGGCAGCTGCGCGACAACGACCGGCGCGACCGATCGTGCTGCGCGGGCGAGGTCCACCGAGAGGTCGACACCTACGACGCTGCCCGCATACATGCGCATCAGGCTTCCGTCGCCACAACCGAGGTCGATTACCCGCCCCTCCGTGGGTTCGAGGAGCGACCCGAGGAGGGGCACGACATCGTTCGGATACGACGGATCACGTGCCGACTCGTCCCGCCACCATGCCGCGATGTCGTTCCAATTGTCACTCATGTGCGAGCGTGGCAGGGCGACGGAAGCTCATCGCCGAGCGCTCTTTGTGAGAGTGTCGCGGAGGAACTTCCCTGTGTAGCTCTCCGGGATGTCGGCGACTTGTTCGGGAGTACCCGTCGCGACGACCTGTCCCCCGCCATCACCACCCTCGGGGCCGAGATCGATGATCCAGTCGACCGACTTGATGACGTCGAGGTTGTGCTCGATCACTACGACGGTGTTTCCTCCGTCCACCAATCTCTGGAGCACGCCGAGCAGCTTGCGGATGTCCTCGAAGTGCAGACCGGTCGTCGGTTCGTCGAGGATGTAGAACGTTCTTCCGGTCGAGCGTTTCCCCAGCTCGGACGCGAGCTTCACACGCTGGGCTTCCCCACCGGACAGGGTCGGTGCCGGCTGTCCGAGGCGGACGTACCCGAGCCCGACATCGAACAGCGTCCCGAGAACGCGAGCGATCTTCGGCTGGTTCTCGAAGAAGGTCAGGGCTTCCTCGATCGACATGTCGAGTACGTCGGCGATCGAATGACCCTTGAACAGCACCTCGAGGGTGTCCCGGTTGTAGCGAAGCCCTCCGCACGTGTCACACGGCACGTAGACGTCTGGCAGGAAGTGCATCTCGATCCTGAGGGTCCCGTCACCCTTGCAGGTCTCACACCGGCCGCCCGAGACGTTGAACGAGAACCGGCCGGGCTTGTAGCCGCGCATTCGTGCATCCGGCGTAGCCGCGAAGAGCTGGCGGATCGCATCGAAGACCTTCGTGTACGTCGCTGGGTTCGATCGCGGGGTTCTCCCGATCGGGGATTGATCGATGTTGATGACCTTGTCGATGCTCTCGAGGCCCTCGATGCGCCGATGGCGGCCCGCCATGACACGCGAGCCGTGGAGGGAGGCGTGGAGCGACCGCGAGAGGATCTGTTCGATGAGCGACGACTTGCCGGATCCCGACACCCCGGTCACGGCCACGAAGAGCCCGAGCGGGAACTCCACGTCGATGTTCTTGAGGTTGTTCTCCGATGCCCCGAACACCCTGATCGCGTCTGCCCGCCCTTCGCGACGGACCGGTGGCACGGAAATCGAGCGCTCGCCCGACAGGTACTTTCCCGTGATCGACGCCTCCGCTGCCTCGATCTCAGCCACGGTTCCTTCCGCGACGATCCTCCCACCGTGCTCCCCCGCACCGGGACCGATGTCGACGACATGATCGGCGATCCTGATGGTGTCCTCGTCGTGCTCGACCACGATCAAGGTGTTGCCGAGGTCGCGGAGTCGCAGGAGCGTCTCGATCAGACGCTGGTTGTCGCGCTGGTGGAGTCCAATGGACGGTTCATCGAGGATGTAGAGGACGCCCACGAGACCCGACCCGATCTGTGTCGCCAACCGGATCCTCTGCGCCTCTCCACCGGCGAGCGTCGCAGCCGACCGAGCGAGCGTCAGGTAGTCGAGTCCGACGGCGACCAGGAACTCGAGGCGCTCGCCGATCTCCTTGACGATGGGTCCCGCGATCGTCGCGCTGCGTTCATCGAGGTCGAGCGAGCGGAGGAACTCGAGAGAGGATCCGAGGCTCCCTCGCGACAGGTCGGCGATCGACACACCCTCGACGGTGACCGCGAGGCTCACGGCGTTCAACCTGCCTCCGTGACACGTCGTACAGGGAGTCTCGCGCATGTACTGCTGGTAGGAGGCCCTCGCGGCATCGGACTCCGCGTCTGCATACCTTCGTTCGATCCATGGCATGACGCCTTCGTAGGCGGCGTCATACGTGCGCTGGCGCCCGAATCGGTTCTCATAGCTGATCGTGTACGAAGCCCTTCCTCCACCGTCGAGGATGCGCCGGCGCGCGTCCTCTGGTAGATCCAGCCACGGGGCGTCAATGTCGATGCCGTGGGCGGTAGCGACAGCCCTGATCAGGCGTTGGTAGTACGTCATCCGGTGCCTGCCCCGCCAGGGCGCGATCGCGCCGTCGCTGAGCGAGAGGTCGGGCTGGGGGACGACGAGGTCACTGTCGACCTGGTACTTGGTGCCGATGCCGGAACAGTCGGTGCAGGCACCGTAGGGGCTGTTGAACGAGAAGTTCCTTGGCTGGAGCTCATCGAACGACAGACCGCACACAGGACATGCAAACGCCTGTGAGAACGCAAGGGATGGGCCCTCTGCGATGTCGACGATCGCTGATCCCTCTGCGAGCCCGAGCGCTGTCTCGATCGAGTCGGTGAGGCGCCTCTCGATGCCGGCCTTCTTGACGAGGCGGTCCACGATGACCTCGATCGTGTGTTGCTCGTAGCGCGCCAACTCGATCTCGTCGGTCAGTTCGACGGTGTTCCCGTCGACCCTGGCGCGCGAGAACCCTGCCTTGATGAGGTCAGCAATGAGCGCGTCGTACTCGCCCTTCCGTCCGCGCACCACTGGTGCGAGGATCTGGAAGCGCGTCCCCTCCTCCAATTCGAGGATGCGATCCACGATCTGCTGGGGGGATTGGCGCGAGACCGTCGATCCGTCATTAGGACAATGCGGAACCCCGATCCGGGCGTACAGGAGGCGCAGGTAGTCGTGGATCTCGGTCACGGTCCCGACGGTCGAACGAGGGTTCCGACTGGCCGTCTTCTGGTCGATGGAGATCGCCGGTGAGAGGCCTTCGATGAAATCGACATCCGGCTTGTCCATCTGACCGAGGAACTGCCGCGCGTACGCAGAGAGCGATTCGACATATCGGCGCTGTCCCTCGGCATAGATCGTGTCGAACGCAAGCGACGATTTGCCGGAACCGGACAGGCCCGTGAACACGATGAGGCTGTCGCGTGGAAGCTCGAGGTGGATGTCCTTCAGGTTGTGCTCGCGTGCACCTTGCACGACGATTCGGTCACTCGACATCGGTCCTCACCAGGTCTCCGCCAGAGTGGCGAGTGTATCGACGGCCTGTGACACGATCACGACACGGGTGCCGCGCCATCGATGAGTTCCTTGAGCTCGCGGCGCAGGTCCCCGATCTCGTCGCGGAGCCGAGCGGCATACTCGAAACGGAGCTCCTTGGCCGCCTCGTGCATCTCGGACTCGAGGCTCTGGATGAGCCTTCGGAGGTCCGGTGTCGTGAGGTCGAGGGGCTCCTTTCGACGGAGCTCCCTCGCCCTGCGATCGGCGGACGGAGCTGTTCCGCTGCTGACGAGTTCGAGGATGTCGGTCACGCGCTTGCGGATCGTCTGTGGGTCGATCCCGTGCTCCTCGTTGTACTGGAGCTGGCGGACGCGACGACGATTCGTCTCGTTGATCGCCCGCTGCATCGAGTCTGTGACCTGATCGGCGTACATGACGACGGCGCCCTCGACGTTCCTCGCCGCGCGTCCGATCGTCTGGATGAGGCTCGTTCCCGAGCGTAGGAATCCCTCCTTGTCTGCATCGAGGATGGCAACGAGGGCGACCTCTGGGAGGTCGAGCCCTTCGCGGAGCAGGTTCACCCCGATCAGCACGTCGTATTCCCCGAGGCGCAGGTCACGGAGGATCTGGACCCGCTCGAGGGTGTCGATGTCCGAATGCAGATATCGTGCGCGGACGCCAAGCTCGAGGAGGTAGTCGCTCAGGTCCTCGGCCATCTTCTTGGTGAGCGTGGTGACGAGAACCCGGTGGTCGTTCGCCGCCGCGTTCCTGATCTCTTCAACGAGATCGTCGATCTGGCCCTTGGTGGGCCGGACGATGACCTCGGGGTCGACCAAGCCCGTTGGGCGGATGATCTGCTCGACGACCTGGGCGGACTCGCGGAACTCCCACGCGCTGGGCGTCGCCGACAGGAGAACTGCCTGGTTCACCCGTTCGTACCACTCATCGAACCTCAACGGCCGATTGTCGAGCGCGGAAGGCAGCCGGAACCCGTGCTCGATGAGGACGTCCTTTCGCGACTTGTCACCGGCAAACTGGCCGTTGATCTGGGGAACCGTCACATGGCTCTCGTCAATGACCATGAGGAAGTCATCAGGGAAGTAATCGAGGAGTGTGAACGGCGCCTGGCCCTCCGATCGTCCGTCGAGGTACCGCGAGTAGTTCTCGATGCCAGAGCAGTACCCGACCTCCCGCATCATCTCGATGTCGTAGCGCGTCCGCATCCTGAGGCGCTGGGCCTCGAGCAATTTACCCTTCCGCTCGAGCATGGCGAGATGCCCGGCGAGCTCCTCCTCGATGCCCACAATGGCTCGGTCGAGGATCTCCTTCGATGTCACGTAGTGGGTTGCCGGATAGATCCAGGCCTCCCTCATCTCCTCGAGAACCTCGCCCGTGATCGGATTCATGCGGCTGATGCGCTCGACCTCGTCTCCCCAATACTGGATCCGAACGATCGTCTCCTCGTACGTCGGGAACACCTCCAGGGTGTCTCCCTTGACGCGGAAGGTGCCTCGGGTGAGATTCACCTCGTTGCGCTCGTACTGGATGTTCACGAGGCGCGTGATGACTTCCGACAGGGCGAATTCGACGCCCGTGACGAGCCGAATGAGCTGTCCTTCGTAATGATCCGGGGATCCGAGGCCGTAGATCGCGGACACGGAGGCGACGATGATGACGTCCCTTCGGGTGAGCAGGGCGGCAGTCGCGGCGTGTCGGAGACGGTCGATCTCATCGTTGATCGTCGACTCCTTCTCGATGTACGTGTCCGTCTGCGCGATATATGCCTCGGGTTGGTAGTAGTCGTAGTACGAGACGAAGTACTCGACGCGGTTGTGCGGGAAGAACTGGCGGAATTCGTTCGCGAGCTGGGCGGCCAGTGCCTTGTTCGGTGCCAGCACCAGCGTCGGGCGTTGCACGCGCTCGATCGTCCACGCAATCGTCGCCGATTTGCCGGAACCCGTGATCCCGAGCAGTGTCTGGAACCGGTCGCCCCGCTCGATCCCCTCGGTGAGGAGGGCGATAGCCTCCGGCTGGTCACCGCTCGGTGAGAAGTCGCTGACGAGGTCGAAGGGCCTGGACTCAAGCATGGGATGTCATCTCCTCGATGATGGCGACGATCTCCCGTTCCGTGTCTGCCCATGCCCCCGAATTGTCGATGGTGACATCTGCCCAAGCCATCCACACATCCTGACCGACCTGCGATGCCATCCTGGCCCGAACGTCCTCGACCGATCCACCTCGGGACACGGCCCTGGCGATCCGTACGTGATCGTCTGCGACGACTGCAATCCTGGTAGCGGCAAGAGACCTGAGGAGGCTCGGAACCGGCGTCTCAATGGCACATGACACCCGACCGGCTTCTTCGAGCATGGCCTCGATGCGTCTCTCGATCCTGGGATGCGTGATCGCCTCGAGTTCATCGAGGTCCTCTGGGGACGAGAACACGATCCCCGCCAGGGCTGCACGGTCGACGATCCCATCGGACACCACGAAGGGCCACCTCTCCTCCACGAGTCGCACCGCAGGCGATCCCCGTGAAAGGACCTCACGTCCGACGTCGTCAGCAAGGATCACTGTGAACCCGTGCAGGGCGAATACCGCGCCGGTCGATGACTTTCCCGCACCGATGCCTCCGCCGAGGATGACACGAATCGGCGGCCCTTGGAGTACCTCCTTCGCCATGATCCGGACTGTACCCTGCGGCTGTGACAGGAAATCCCCGCTGGACGAGCCGCCTCCGACTCACATCGAACGCCGTTCATGTCGGTGCATTCCTCGTCGCTGTGGCAGGCTCAGCGGCGGCGGACGGGGTCACGGGTGACCTGATGGTTGCCACATTGCTCGCTGCCGTCGGGGTCCTGCTCGCGTACACCATCCCGATACCTCTGACACCTGGGAGCAGGACGGAGCTGCCTGCGCTCCTCGCCTCCGTGACATTGTTCGTCCTTGCAGCCGCTGTGACCGGTGGCATCAACAGTTCATTCGTCGTCATGCCGGTTGCATCTGTCTTTCTTGCCTCGTTCGCAGGTGGTGTGCGTCTCGCTGCCCCGATAACACTCATCTCGATCGTGGGCGTTGTCCTGACAACCGTCATCGACGAGACCGATGCCACGCCGGATTCTCTCATCCGGATCCCGGTGATCTACCTGATCACCGCGATCGCCTTCTCCGAGGTCCAACGCGTCCTCGCGTCTGAGACAGAACGAGTCGACGACTTGGTTCTCGCCGTGCGGACTTCGACCGAGCGTCGGGAGCACCTGGAAGCAACACACAGCCTCCTCGAGGACCTTCTCCGTGTGGCCACCTCGCCTGACCTCAATGCTGTCGTCGCAGCGAGGGACGCCCTCCGCGATATCGGCATCGTCGTACCTGACGCTGTCACTCAGATCGTCGGGATCGGGGACATCAATCTCGCCCGTCGCGGCCAGCCACCGGCGCTCGCCGCGACGAACACCATCCCCATCGTTCGAAACGGCGAGGCCATCGCACGGCTCGACTTGTGGTCGGAGGGCGATCCGTTGACTCCAAAGCAACGCACCGCACTCGAGGCGACCGTCGAGCCTGTCGGACTCGCGCTCGAGAATGACGCCATGGTGCAGCAACTCGCACGGTTGGCCATACAACGCGAACGCGTTCGGCTGGCCCGCGAGCTTCATGACGACATCGCACCCTCGATGGCGAGCGTGGGACTCGCTCTCGACATGATCCTGCTCTCAGATGGTCTCGACGCGGAACAGCGTCGAAACCTCGACGCGACGCGTACGAACGTGACGCGACTCGTCGAGAGTGTTCGCAATCGGGTACAGGACCTACGCGCGGACCGCACCATGAGCCTGGTCGAGGTCGCCCACTCACTCGTGGCGGAGGTCGATACCGACGGTCCAACGGTGATCGTCGACATCGACGAGCGGACACCGCCGCGTCCGGCCATCGCTGCGGAGATCTCCTCCCTGATGACGGAGGCGTTCCGGAACGCCGTTTTGCACTCCGAAGGTTCGCTCATTCGTGTGACGGGACGTATGGCGGAGCCCGATGGGTGGATCGCCGTCGAGGACAACGGTGTCGGGTTTGATGCAGACCAGCCTGCGCTCGGGCACTACGGGCTCATCGGCATGCGTGAGCGCGCTGGCCTCATCGGTGCCGAACTCGAGGTTCGCTCGAAGCGAGGATCCGGCACAACCGTGACGATCACATGGAGGAATTCCCGATGAACACACCGATACGCGTCGTGATCGCTGACGATCACCGCTTGATGCTGGACGGCCTCGCACAGGGGCTCAACTCGATTCCGGACATCGAGGTGGTAGGGACCGTGGTCGACGGCACGATGCTCGAGGATGCGGTCAGCCGCTACTCCCCCGCCGTGTTGCTCGTCGACGTGGAGATGCCGGGTCGTTCGGGCCTGTCAGCAATCTCCCAGATCCCGAACCTCCCGGCCACCCTCATCGTGACCATGCACACCGCAGAAGAGTATGGCGCCGCGGCCCAGGAGGCAGGAGCGATGGGCTTCCTCTCGAAAGGACTGCCCCTTCCTGACCTGGCAGCCGCCATCCGGGCCGTGAGTAAGGGCGTCGATCTGTTCGCTGCCGATCCCGGCGTCCTCGAGCACTACCGAACACCGGAGCTGGCGCCGCGGGCCGCATCGATAACCGACCGCGAGCGAGATGTCCTGCGATGCCTGGTCCACGGGATTTCCGGCACCGAGGACATCGCCGACGAGCTGTATATCTCCCAGAAGACCGTGAAGAACCACCTCGCGTCCATCTATGAGAAGCTCGGTGTGAATGATCGTGCCCAGGCGGTCGTCGAAGCAATGAAGTTGGGACTCGATCGCGAGTGGTGACAGCCGCTCTTCACCATCGGGAATGAGTCGAAAGACCCATTCAGTTCTCGGTCAGGATGCCGTAGTTTCCATTAACGGATCGCCTTGTACATAGGAGGTACAAATGCTTCGTCTGTGGACGGCCTTCACCAGCCGAATCGCACGGGATGAAGAGGGAGCAAGCATGGTGGAGTACGCTCTGCTCGTCGCCCTCATCGCAATCGTCGCAATCCTCGCAGTCACTGCGGTGGGTGGCGCGGTAAGAGACAACTTCCAGGAAATCGCCAACACCCTCTAGGGTCAGGTAGATACGGATTGGAGCGGGGAGCCTTCGGCTCCCCGTTCTCGCGTCCGTGGCGCCTCGGGCACGGGTCAGGGTGTCTGTGAATGTGATCCCAAGTGTCAGTCTGTCATTCCGGCAGCGAATGAGGGCGCGACGATGGCACTGCTGCGCATCAGGGCGGCGTCAACGCTACGAAGTACTCATCCTCTGCACTGACGACCCAACCGTCGCCGACGAGCACCTCGATCAGCGGCCAGCCGATCTCCGCGATGACACCCGTGATTTCCCACGTTGCGAAGGCATCCGCGTACTCGCCGGAGATGACGGCGCGTGCCCCGGTCATGAACTCTGCACCGTAGAGCTCAGCTCGATCATCGATGTAGACGCCCCGATCAGGCCAGTCCGCGTAGATGAGATAACCGCCCGTCGCGATCGCATGGAACAGCCGATGACCTTCGAGTGAGTCGACGATCTGGCGGCTCGGAAAGCGCTGCTCGTCCAGTACGCCAAGCGGGGTGGTGAGCATCGGTGCGAGCGCAACGAACGCCACGATGCCAGCAGCGACCGCCACCACGGAACGGTGCATCGTCGCCCGAGTCTGTCGGGGAACGGGGAGACACATTGCTGCCCAGGGGAGGAGCACGATCGTGGCGGGGAATACGGCCCTCCGAGAGCTGAGGCCGAAGAGAAGGAACGGCAGGATGACAATGAGGTCCCTCACCGCGATCTTGTCCCGGATTCCGGCAACGACGATTCCTGCCACGATCAGGAGGTAGGGGAGCTGTATGAGGTCCTGAGGAGCTGGTGGCTTCCACTCCTGCATCATCGACAAGGCCTCGCGGGACTCGAAGAAGTCCCATACGATCAGCCACGTGCCCGTGCCGTGTGCCGTAACCAATGTCGCGGCCAACGCGACAGCACCTGCGGCGAGCAGCCTCCGCTCCCGCGTGCGTATCGCCTCCAGCACGATCAGACCGACTCCCAGGATCCACGATCCGTGGACAGCGGACCACACCCAGATGATTGGCACGACCGTCCACGCCAGCTGCGGTCTCGACTGAATCGCAATCACAAGCAAGGCAAGGAAGAGGTATGAGAAGATGACGGGTCGAGGCAGCAGGAACGGTGCGACAAGCCAAGCTGCGATAACCATCACGATGCTCGTGACCATGAGCGAGCCGATGCGCCGATACACAGCCAGGCCAACGAGGGCGAGGATCACCGATCCAGTGGCGAACACCATCCAGTTTGCCCATGCGAGACCCTCGAATGTCGCCTCGGCACCCGAATAGGCGAGCTCAATCAGCCACGACTGGGTGCGCCATGGTTCACCGAGATGGGTGTACGAGAAGATGTCTCGGGTGAGTACTTGCTCAGCCTCGATCTGGGCTTGGCCCGCGCGGAGGTGCCAGATGAATGAGTTGTCGTTGATGGAACGCGCAGAGAACAGACCAATGAAGACGAAGGGCACGAAAGGCGCAATGGTGGCAAGTCTCCCCCGACGGCCCTTCACAGCCGAGTCCGAGGGCAGCTCAGACAACGTACGACGACCTCACAACAGGCTGTTGGAGATGTTGATCGCTGCCGGTGCAAGGATGACGATGAAGATCGATGGGAAGATGCAGAGCAGCATGGGGAAGATGAGCTTCACGGGAGCTGCGAACGCCTTCTCCTGGATCCGCTGACGACGCCTGACCCGCATCTCGTCGGCTTGCACGCGCAGCATCCGGGCGATCGAGACGCCGAACTGGTCTGCCTGGATGAGGGCAAGGATGAAGGAGTCGAGGTCCTCTACATCGGTTCGATCCGCCATATTGCGGAGAGCTTCGTGCCTGCTGACACCGACACGCGTCTCCTGGAGCGTCCGCTGGAACTCCTTCGAGAGTTCGCCGGGGACGTTCTGGACGACCCTGCCCATCGCAGCCTCGAAGCCGAGGCCAGCTTCGACCGAGATGACGAGCAAGATCGATGATGTCAGGCAGCTGACGCTCCATGACCTTTCGACGATCGTCGATGGCCCGTTGAGGGACGCCTCCGGCCCGTAGAAGCCGATGACCACGAGCAGCACTCCGACAGCGAGCCGGAGCATCCCGCCCTGCACAAGGGGAACGGCAAGGAACGCGAACACGATGCCAGCGATGAGCGACATGATGCGGATCGCCGCCCACGTGTTGCCGTCCATTCGCTCTGCCCATCCTGCGAGAACGATCTTGTGCTGGGACTTCGCAACCCAGCCGGTGGGGGTGAAACGCGTCGCGAAACGGCCGAGACCCTGGAACACGGGGGCGACCGCACGTTGGGAGAAGTCCTGATCCAGGACGGTTTCCCTGCTCTGGAGGCTCGCAAGTCTGTTCCCAGAGCTCTTCTGGGCTTTGACGACGCCGTTGCCCACCCACACGACAAGCGCGGCCACGGTAACAGAGACGGATATCACGACAAAAAGGAGAGGGTCCATCAGGCTTCCACCTTCACGATCTTCTGCATCCAGAAGATTCCGATACCGATGAAGATCAGACCGCCGCCGATCATCACCCATCCAATCACGCTCGTGATGAGCGGTTCGAGGTAGCCGGGATTCGTCAGATAGATGAATGCGAACAATCCGATCGGCAGAAGCGAAAGGACGATCGCGGAGATCCGGCCCTCTGCTGTGAGTGCCTTCATCTCACGACGCAGACGGTTTCGTTGCACCATGGTCTCCGCTGTCGTTTGGAGGACTTCGGCGAGGTTTCCGCCGACCTCGCGTTGGATCCCGATCGCCATGACCGTCCACTCGAAGTCGACCGAGTCGAGGCGGATGGCGATGTCACTCAACGCATCGTTCATATTTCGGCCGAGTCTTATCTCCCCCATCGCCCGACCGAACTCCCTGCGCGTCGGTTCCGGTGCCTCCTCGCCAACCGCCTCGACGGCTTGGAGCAGCGAATACCCAGCCCTCAATGAAGTCGCGAGTAGGTTGAGGGTGTCGGGAAGCTGCGCCTCGAACTTCTTCTTCGTTCGGGCTGCGACATGATTCACGAACATCAACGATCCCACGAGGACCAACGCAGCGACGACCAGTCCCCACACGAGGGACTGACCTATGGCGGACACGATGGTGAACGCGACGATCGCTACTCCGATCGCTGCAACGATCGCCTCGCCGGCCTTCAACGGGACGTTCGCCTGCTCCAACGCGGATTCGATCATGTTGGTCGCTCCGCGGCTCGCGGCAGCGGTCTCCGCTGAACGCGCAGCCCTCCGCAGGAACGCGAACCTGCCAAACAGGCCTTTGCTCTCGGTCTCCGCTCCGAGGCGTCCCAGCCGGTTCTGCACACCGGCGGTCGACCGCGGCTTCCCGAGGAGGATGATCACGAGCAGGAAGACTGCGATCGCCGCTCCAGCCGCCGCCAGAGGTAGCATCACCTGGGCCAAACCCGACTCCGCGGTCTCGCTGGACTGCGCGTGAGCAGGGCTGGCAACGGTCAGGAGCCCGACGAGAGCTGCGAGCGCTGGCAATCGTCTCATCGCCTGGCAAACGCTTCCGGGAGGAACAACTCGGCCGGCAGGTTGATCCCGTAGTTCTCGAGGTGCTCGGAGAATGACGGGCGAATACCGGTTGCCTTGAGACGGCCCTTGTACTTGCCGTTCTCGTCTACTCCCATGCCGTAGTCGAACAACATGAGATCCTGGAGGGTGATGATGTCCCCTTCCATCCCGACGACCTCGGTGACGTGTGTCACCCGTCGCGTACCGTCACGGAGCCTGTGGACGTGGACGATCAAGTCGAGGGCGGATGCGACCTGCTCACGGATGGCGCGAATGGGCAGGTCCATACCGGCCATCAAGACCATGGTCTCGATGCGGGCAAGCGTGTCACGGGGAGCGTTGGAGTGAACCGTTGTCAGTGATCCGTCATGACCTGTGTTCATGGCTTGGAGCATGTCGAGCGCTTCGCCACCACGAACCTCGCCAACGATGATGCGATCCGGTCGCATACGGAGTGTGTTCCTGACGAGGTCCCTGATCGAGACCTGGCCCTTACCTTCGAGGTTCGGCGGCCGCGACTCGAGTGTCAGGACATGCGTCTGGTTGAGCTGGACCTCGGCAGCATCCTCAACCGTGATGATGCGCTCGTTCGCGGGAATGAAGTTCGACAGGACGTTGAGCAGTGTGGTCTTTCCAGAGCCGGTGGCTCCCGACACGATGATGTTCAGGCGCCCCTCCACGCATCGTTTCAGAAGCCCAGCGACCTGCTCGTTCATCGTATCGTTCGTGACCAGGTCATCCACGGTGAAGGGGTCGACGGCGAACTTCCTGATCGTGACGTACGGCCCGCCGATGGCGAGCGGATGGATGATCGCGTTCACACGGGAACCGTCGGGAAGCCTGGCGTCCACCATCGGAGTCGACTCATCGATCCGCCGACCGACCTGACCGACGATCTTCTCGATGATCCGTTCGAGGTGATTCGCATCGACGAATCGGGTGTCAGTCTTGGTGATGCGGCCGGCTCGTTCAACCCAAACGGCATGTGGGCCGTTGACCATGACCTCAGTGATCTCCGGATCAGCGAGGTACGGGTCAATCGGTCCGTACCCGAGGACGTCATCGGCGATCTCCTGGAGGAGCGCCAAGCGGTCAGCCCTGGCGAGCGGCACCGACTGTTCCTGCTCGAGTGCCCACTCGAGCATCTCCATGACGCGGAGCTTGAGCTCCGCATCCGACATCTGGGAGTTGTAGAGGGTCGGCCCGAGGCCCTCGACCACCTTGTAGTGCAGCTTCCGACGGAGGTCGGACTTGACCTCTTCGCGCTGTGTCTCGGACGACGTATCCGTCGACTTCGCTGCTTTGACCCTGTCTGCGAGGCTCATCTCGATGTCCCTTCCAGCATGTGCATAGGTTCCGGGCTAGCGGAACCAGCCGCGCTTTTCTTCTTCGGGTTCGTCGATCGCTTCACCGTCGAGAACGAGCGCGGCGACCCCCCTGAGATCCTTCGCCACCCGAGACCTTGGATAGAGGCTGACGACGGGCTCTCCCTCGTTCACCGCTCGCGGAACGAGCTTGTCCGAGCTGATGGCAGCCTGTACCTCGAGACCCAAGGAACGCTCGAGCTCGTGGATGTCGAGCCGGGCCTTGGAATTCACGCGGTTCAGGATCAACTTGATCTTCTCGAACGGGAACTTGATCAGTTTGAGGGTGTCGAGCGCGAGCTTGGCATTCTTGACAGCGGGAAGATCCATATCGACCACGAGGAGCACCGTGTCGGATCGTTCGAGGATCGACAGGACCGGCTCATCGAGGAACGGTGCGGTGTCGATGATCACGTAGTCGAACATGCGCTTGAGCATGCCGAGTGTCTTGACGACGACCTGTGTGGAGACCTCGTCGGCGAGCGATGGCTCCAGCGGCGCCGACAGGACCCGAAGGCCCGATGTATGCGTTGCGAGGAGAGAGTCGAGCAGTTGCTCGTCGAGCTTGTCGATGTCCCTTGCGGCATCGACGATGGTGTGCTGGGGTTCTACCTGAAGGGAAATGCAGACATCCCCGAATTGGAGGTCTGCGTCCATGATCACGACACGCTCCGGTGCCCCTGACATCATCGCGAGCCCAAGACCGACGTTCACGGTCGTCATCGTCTTTCCGGCACCGCCCTTCGGCGACATGATCGTGACCACCTTGCCGATGCGCGTCCGGGGTTTGAACTCCTGACCGACGATCGCCTGGGCTTTCTCGATGTGCGTGAGCATCGCGTCGATCTTGGCTTTGTTGAGAGGAGCGTCGACGACGTCCTTGAAGCCGACCCTGATCGCAGCCCTGAGCACGTCTGTCGTCAGTCCATCAGCCACGAGCACGATTGGCAGGGCAGGCTGGATGTCGAGGAGCAGGCTCGCCTCGTTGACCCCGGCTTCATGGGCGAAGCCGGGGCCGATCATCGCAAGCTCGATGCCCTCCTCGACGAGCTTGCGCTGCGCGTCGGAGATGTTGCGGGCCTGGTAGACCTTGTGCCCGTCGAGGAGCGCCACCGCCGCGTCCATCGCTGCGGTGTCCGTGTCGACCACGAGGATCGACCGGGTGCTGTCAGTTCCCGGTGCCACTCGTCACCTGACCCAGTTCGAATGCGATCCGGTCCAACAGTCCGAAGATGTCGTCGACCACGATCGGCTGTGCGTCGTACGGCACATAGTCGCCTGCTGCGAGCAACGACAACGACACGGCCGTGTACTGCTTCGCATACTCGATGATCTCTGCCTCTTGCGGCGTCACCTCGAACACGATGACTCCGGCAAGTGGCGTCAGACCGGTGTCGAGCGGCGAGGGACGTGTGTCCGCTCCAACGGCCAGCACCTGGACGTTCTGGAGGATCGTCTGGGTGATGTCGTACGCACCTGCGATGGCACTGCCGAGGTTTGACGGCGGGGCTTCAGCATCTGGATTCTCTTCGTCGACTGGGCCTGGCTGAGTATCGAGTTGGACGAGGAGATCGCGGAGCTCGTCGTTCGAGATGATGCCGAGGAAGTCGAGGGGAGCGAGGCTCGCTGAAGCCAAGACGTTCACGTAGTCACCCGGACGGATGAATCCGCCAGAAGCGTCCTGGACCCCGACCTCGAGCGATATCGCGACCTTGCCAGGGGTGATCGCCTCGTTGAGGCGCTGCTGGAGATCCCGGATGTCAGCGAAGGACTCGGTCGTGATGAGCTGTCCTGCAGAGATGATGCCAGAGGCGACCTTGTTCTCCAGCACGGCGTTCAGGTCGCTCGGGTTCCCGACACAGCCATATTCCGCTGGATTCTCGTTCTCGTTCCTGCCAACGGCGCCCGTGCACAGGATCGTCGATCCTTCGAACACGACGCTCTCACGAAGAGCGGTGCTCGCTTCGATGAGAGGCTGTGCCTCACTCCCGGCAAGGCCGGCTGCAATCGTCTCGGTCGCGCGGTAGACGCCGACCTCGGCGATGTTCGCACGGATGTCGTCCTCGACACCCGTGAGGTATTGGTAGATGGCGAAGCCGGAGATCGCGGCTAGCGCTACGGCGATGATGAGAACAAGCGTACGCCGGCCCATTTCAGTCGATCCTCCCCATGCTGTGATTCGACTTCAGTCCGCGCGTGGTACTGGCTCCCCGCGCATGCCCGGCCAAGGTTCCCACACCGCTTGGTGCAGGGTCAAGGACCGGAAGTCTACGAGCGGCCGATGCCGCGTTCTTTGAGCTCTTCCAGGATCGCCTCGAGGGACGAGTCTGCAGAGAAGCTTGGTGCTTCGTCCTTTGCCTCGTCATCACGCTCGAATTCCCTTCGGCGCGGACGTGATGGTTGCTGCTTGTCGCTCCACGACGAACGATCCTCCCAGTCCGGAAGTGCCTGCTTGATCGACAGGCTCACTCGTCGTCTGTCGGCATCGATCTCGGTGACCTTTACCTTTACTTCCTGGCCGATGCTCAGCTCCAACTCGGGGCTTTCGACGTGGTGTGAGGCGATCTCCGAGACGTGGACGAGACCCTCGACACCGTCGCCTACGGACACGAACGCGCCGAATGGAACCGTCTTCGTGACCTTGCCGTCGACGATCGAACCGACGTCCGCGTCTCGAGCAAACGTCTCCCACGGGTCCTCCGCCGTCTGGCGGATCGACAGCGAGATTCGCTCGCGCCCGTAGTCGACCTCGAGGACCTTCACCTTGACCTTGTCACCCACGGTGACGATCTCCCCGGGATGGTTGACGTGACGCCATGAAAGCTCAGAGACGTGGACAAGGCCGTCCATGCCCCCGAGGTCGACGAATGCGCCGAAGTTGACGACGCTCGACACTACGCCCTCTCGAACATCGCCCTCCTTGAGGTCTGCGAGGAAGGCGTGCCTCTGTTCCGCCTGCTCCTCCTCGAGGTACGCACGCCTCGAGAGGACGACGTTGTTCCGGTTGCGGTCGAGTTCGATCACCTTCGCCTCGATCGGTTCGCCGATGAACGGCTGGAGGTCCCTGACGCGCCGCAGGTCGACGAGCGATGCGGGCAGGAATCCCCGGAGGCCGATGTCCACGATCAGGCCACCCTTGACGACCTCGATCACCTGGCCCGTGACGGTTCCGCCCTCGTTCATGAGCTTCTCGATCCGACCCCATGCGCGCTCGTACTGGGCTCGCTTCTTCGAGAGAACGAGGCGACCCTGGTCGTCCTCCTTCTGGAGAACGAGAGCCTCGATCCTGTCGCCGATCTTGACGATCTCGTCCGGGTTGGAGTTGTTCCGAACCGAGAGCTCGTACGGGGGGATCACGCCTTCCGACTTGTAGCCGATGTCGACGAGCACCTCGTCCGGATCGACCCGCACGACGGTGCCGACGACGATGTCGCCTTCCTTGAACTCGAACACCGTTTGCTCGATGGCGGCGGCGAAGTCATCGGCCGACAGGTCGTTCGGCACGTCCCCGATCTGACCGGGAGCGCTGATCGCAGGGCGATCGCCCCGGGGTGAGTCCGCGACGGGTTCGTCCGCCTCCTCGGATTCCGACGTCTGCTTCGAATCGACCGGCCCATCTGATTCCTCGCCGGAATCCTCATCCACGGATGCGACGGCCTCTGTCGTCGATGTCATGTCGGCGGCCGCAGCCTCGACAGGCGCATCTGCCTCCTCTGGCGGTGCGTCCAGAGCCTCGGGAGCCACGGCAGTGGTCTCGGTATCGGTGCTCGAGGCACCGTCGGTGAGGATGTCGTTCGGATCAGTCGACGCGTCGTCGTCCTGGGGGACGTCGATCGACGCGAGGTCGGTTTCGTTGTCGGTGGGCATGGAAGGGTTGGTCTCCTTGGATACGTAATACATCCTGAGCGCGCGAAGAGGGAGCCAGGACTTAGCCATGGTATCGCACCGATGCACCAACATACAACACGTTCCCGTGACCCGGGTACCGCTGGACCGTCGAGCCTGATCAGTGGTGTGCCTCGGCGAGGTTCACACCCGCACCCGTTGCCACCTCGAGGGGTACGCGGAGGTCGACGACGGACCGCATGATGTCGACCGTGGCAGCAGTCACCGCCGCGATCTCGGCATCGGGGACCTCGAGGACGAGCTCGTCGTGGATCTGGAGCACCATCTCCGCACCCGAACCGACCGACCTGAGGTGCCGATCGAGCTCGATCATCGCTTTCTTGATGATGTCGGCGGCGGAACCCTGGATCGGAGCGTTGAGCGCCATGCGCTCCCCCATCTGGCGTTCGCGGGTGCTGCGACTGTGGAGCTCGGGGAGGTACCTCCTTCGTCCGAGGATCGTGGTCGTGTACCCGGTCGAGCGTGCTTCGTCGACGATACCGGCCATGTACTCCCGCACATCGGGGAACTGCTCGAAGTACTCGTCGATGTGGCGCTGCGCCTCGGACCTGTCGATGTCGAGCCGTTGTGCGAGACCATAGGCCTCCATACCGTAGAGGAGCCCGAAGTTGATCATCTTGGACGTCCGCCGCATGTCGTCGGTGACATCATCGAGTGGCACGGCGTTGACTCGTGCGGCCGTCGCCGCGTGGATGTCGACCCCCGTCTCGAAGGCATCGATCAACCCGGGGTCACCGCTGAGGTGCGCGAGGATCCTGAGTTCGATCTGGCTGTAGTCGGCGACCAGGAGGACCGATCCTTCTCCTGCTATGAATGCCCTCCGGATGGCGCGGCCCTCGACGCTGCGAGCAGGGATGTTCTGGAGGTTGGGCTGTTCCATCGAGAGCCGACCTGTCGCAGCACCTGTCTGGTTGAAACGTCCGCGAAGGCGCCCATCCGGTTGCACGAGGGCGAGGAGGGAGTCGACGTACGTGGAACGCAACTTGTCGAGCTCTCGAAACGAGAGGATCGCATCGACGATCCCGTGATCGCCGCGAAGCTTCTCGAGGACCGATGCATCCGTCGAGGGCGCTCCCTTTGGGGTCTTCTTCACAACGGGCAGCCCGAGCTCGTCGTACAGGACGCTGCGCAGCTGCAGCGTCGAGTTGACGTTGAACGCTCGGCCCGCCTCGAGGTGGATTCGCTGCTCCAGGTCGGCGATACGGACCGAGATGTCCCTTCCGTACGATCTCAGGAAGTCGGTGTCGAGGCCGACTCCTGCCTCCTCCATCGCTGCCAGGATGGCCATGAGCGGCAGCTCAATGCTCTCGAGCAAATCGAGAGATCCCCTGGCGTCGAGCTGCACCGTGAGCGGATCCACGAGCTGGTGGATCGCTGCTGCCCGGCGGGCGGGGCCGACGAGGTCGAGCCCCGGCTCGTCGAACGACATCGACGTCTGGGTCCCGCCTGATGATCTGCCGGCCTTCGACGAATCGACGTCGACTCCGAGCTCCCGATGCGCGAGCTCGTCGAGGTCTGGCGCTCGCTGGGCAGGGTTCACGAGCCACGCTGCGAGCATCGTGTCGAATCCGATCCTCGGTACCGCGATGTCGCTCTCGATGAGCGCCCTGACCACCGGTTTGAGGTCGTGTCCGACCACGCTGCAGCCCTCGCCCGACAGGACTCCTGCTACGAGATCGAGCGGCACGAACGTCGCAGGATCGCCGTGGGCCACCAATCCCGACAGTGTTTCGTCATCCCACACGGGGGCAACCGCCGTTCCGGCTCCCTGGAATGCTTCCAACGCCCCATCCAGTGTCGTAGCGGTCACGACGTCCATGTCCTCCAACTCCACGCCACCCCCGTCTCCGAGGCCGCCCTGCTTGTCCAGCCGGATCCAGAGGCTGCGGAACGCAAGGTCGTCGAAGAGAGCGCGAACACGCTCACGATCGAACGGTCGGAGCTCGAGGTCCTCGGCATCGAGCCCTTCGATCGGGACGTCGCGCACCATTGTCATGAGGGTTCGGTTCAACAGCACCTGATCGTGCGCCGATTCGAGGTTGTCCCGAAGCCTCGGGCTCAGCTCGTCGATGTGGTCGTAGAGGTCCTCGAGGCTCGGATACGTCGTGATCAGCTTCGCCGCCGTCTTCTCGCCGACGCCGGGAACGCCGGGGAGGTTGTCCGAGGTGTCTCCGCGCAGAGCTGCGTACTCGACGTAACGATCCGGCGATATCCCGTAACGCTCCCGGATCCACGCGGGCGTTGCGTGGACCATGTCGGAGATTCCGCGTCGCGTGTACAGGATCGTGACGTCGTTCGTCGACAGCTGGAACGCATCACGGTCCCCCGTCACGACGACGAGGTCGTAACCCTGCGCTCTGCCGCTCTCCACGAGGGTGGCGATCACGTCGTCCGCCTCGTAGCCCGCGAGGCTGACCTGGGGGATCTCCATCGCTTCGAGGACGTCGCGGATCAGTGGCAGCTGACTACGAAAGAGGTCGGGAGCGGCATCACGGGTTGCCTTGTAGGCGGGGTACGCCTCCGACCGGAAGGTTGGCTCCCTGCGGTCCCACGCGACGGCAATCGCGTCGGGGGCTTCCTCGTCGAGCAGCTTGATGAGCATCGAGGTGAACCCGAACACGGCGTTCGTGACCTGTCCGGAAGGCGTAGCGAGATCCGGAGGGAGCGCGTAGAACGCTCGATATGCGAGCGAATGACCATCGAGCAGTGCGAGCTTCGCCATGGTTGGCGAGCGTAGCGGTGCTGTGGACCCCGGGTTCGGCTACTCGACCAGCTTCACGGGGTTGCCCTCGATCCGCGCTTCCCACGTCGTCGTGTCGTTCGTCTGACCCGGGTAGTTGTAGTCGATCTTCCACCAACAGTCAGCGGCACACGTGTAGTCGTCTGGAAGGTCGATCCGGATCGTCACGAGGTGGTCGTTGAAACGACTCGAACTGGTCGGGATGTCACATGACCCGAGTGAACCGCCAGGATATGAAGGGTTCGTCGACGTCCACGTGCACGAGGGGAGGCCACCTTGGGGGTTGCGGATCCGCAGGGAGTGGTTGCCGGATGCGTCTCCCGGGTCCCATAGGGAGATGACCAGGTCCTTACCTGCGTGCACGGCCTCCACCTCGGCGAGGTAGAAGACCGTGTCCCCGGTCGCCCCGTCGACATTCGAGTAGATCGCCATCGATCCGAGCCCGAAGATCCTCGGATTGCCACCGCTGGCCGATGCCTTCAGCGACCAACGATTGAGTCCACGCTCGCCATTGTCCAGGGTGATGACACGGAGTGGATAGACGCCGGGACCGCGGTCGAGGTTCGTCGCAGGGCACATCTCATCCCACAGCGAGGCCACACCTCCCGGGAGGAAGGCATCGACATCGGCCCAAGTCGTCGCGGCGGTCGCCCCCGGCATGTACGCATCGCGAGGCGCATATACAACGGTGCACAGGACCTCGTTGGCATCGGTGGTGTCGAGTGGTGTCGGGTCGGGGCCGTACAGGATGAAGACGGTCGTCGGTCCGGGGCTCGAGCCCTGCGGGTTGTCGCCCACGAGGATGAAGTCTCCCCCACCACGGGTGAACGGACCGTCGAAGATCTCAACCGACAGGTTCGTCTGACCCGGTCCCACCTCCACACCGTAGATGTAGCCGCCCGTCGTCGAGCTGATCGTACCGGGCGTTGCACCGTCCCATACGGTTGGCCGCTTGTCTGGGTTCGCGGTGCACCCTGATCCACTTCCGCCGCTGAGGCATTGGGACGAGTATCTGTCCCCCATGCTCCGGCCCGTGTAGTACCCGTGGATGTTGCCCCAAAACTCCGGTGCATGGCCCGTCGCAGGGTCGTTGCCAAAGCGGCGCTCGGGACTGCCGAGGGGAAGCGGCAGGACGTACTCCGCAAGGGCCGTCTTCGTGATGTCGATCGAATCGATACCGAAGACCTTCATGAAGAACGTCGGGACGGCGTGGGTCACCGTGACCCGGAGTTGGTTCGGGTTGTTCACTGCAGTCGGATCATCCGAGTAGTCGACGGGAACGACCGTGGTTCCAGCGTTGAGACCGTTGTAGCCGTTCTCTGCCGCTGCCTGGTGGGCCGAGGAGTAGGCCAACGTCTGGTCGTCCGGCTCGTAGATCACACCGGCCAGTGCAGCTGCGTCCGCACCGTGCTGGATCTTCACGCCGTTCCAGTACAGCCATCCGAAGTCCACGCCGAATCCGACCATGCCCATGAAGACCGGAAGGAGCACGGCGACGAGGATGAGAACGACGCCGGACTGCTCCCTCCTGATCTCGTGGAGTCGGTCGACGACCCGTCGCATCACGGCGCTCCGAAAACGTCAGGCTCGAGGCGGACGAGGGCTCGTTCGGTCAACTGCAAATCGAGCATGGGCATGAGGTTCGTGGCCGTCGAGTGCTGGTACACGACCTCGACACCGAGGACATCGAGACCGCCACCGAGGGGATCGAGGGTCGTGTCCCGCGCGCTCGGTGGGTACGTTGCGGGGCTGCCGTAGGGAATCACCGCAAGGCTGGGGTCGGGGCATGGACTCCACTTGCACCCCACGAGGCTCCCATCGTAGATGTATCGGTCGACGGGGCCCGCCTTGGCGCCGGTGACGGGATTGGCCTTGAAGATCTCGACGCTGATGAGGACGGAGGCGTCGACCTGATCGTAGAGACCTGCCTCGAGGGCCTGGAGGATCCGATAATCGGCCTCGTCATTCTGTCCCATCGTCGCACCCGTCCTCGCCGCAGACGAGACCGCAGAGGCGATCGTCAGGCGCTCGCGGAAGAGAAGCCCGAACTCGATGAGCCCGAAGATGAGCAGGATGAACAGGGGGAGCACCAACGCCAGCTCCACCATGGCTACTCCGCGTTCGTTGGTCTCGTTCCTTCGGCGTGTGAACATCCTCATCGGCCCCTCAGCTCGAATTCTTGCAGAGAGTAGCACACCGACCACATTGTGTCACTGACATTCTCTCCTGCTTCCTGCGACGTCCCCACCGTGCGACACCCTCTGGCTCCTCGATGATTCACACACGAAGGACGCAACGTCAATGGGTCGCTCGCCCCTACCATCGTGCTCTCCACCGAGCCGGGATGGCGGAATGGTAGACGCGGCGGACTCAAAATCCGTTGGGCGAAAGCTCGTGTGGGTTCGAGTCCCACTCCCGGTACGGCGCGACGCGTCATGTCCATGAGGTTCCATCGGCAGACGCCGCACTGCGAACTGAAGGTCTATCCGCGCCGGACCGCGATGGCTAGTGCCTCGACCGCATCGACGAGTGCACGGCGGGCGTCGTCCACCGACTCGGATTCGAGCACCCGTCTCACGATCGCCGTCCCGACGATCACGCCGTCGCCGACACGAGCAGCGGCTGCCGCCTGGTCAGGCGTCGCAATGCCCACACCGAAGACGATTGGCGCCTGTGTCACGCCTCGGATGGCTGATGCAAGCCCCTCGATCCGGGTCGAGGCCCCATGCCGCTCACCGGTCACTCCCACTTCGGCGATCGCGTACACGAACACAGGATCGCGCCCTGCGATCGCTGCGAGACGATCATGGTCGGTGGTCGGGGCGGCGAACTGGACCATCCCGAGGCCGCGCATGGCGGCCGCGTCGACGAACGGCCCCGATTCGTCCACGGGCAGGTCCGCGATGATCACCCCGGATCCTCCCGCGTCGGCGACCCTGTCGAAGAAGGCGTCGATTCCGTGACGCAGGACGGGATTGACGTACGTCATCACGAGGATCGGCTTTCCCGTCCTCTCTCGCACGCGGCGCACGACCTCGAGCGAACCCTCGACCGTGATGCCACCCTCGAGAGCGAGCTCCCCTGCCCGCATGATCACGGGCCCATCCATCAGCGGATCCGCATACGGAATGCCGACCTCGAATCCGTCGGCCCCCGCATCTGCCATCGCGACGAACAGCTCGACGGAGTCGTCGAGCGTCGGGAGACCCGCCGTGAGGTATGGGAGGAGGAGGGCGCGGTTCTCAGCCCTCGCAAGTGCGAACACGGCCTCGAGCTCGGCCCGGCCTTCACCGCTCATGGTCGGGACACGACCTGGTCCACATCCTTGTCCCCGCGTCCCGACAGGTTCAGTACGACCGTCCGTCCACCGAGGGCAGGTGCCTCGCGGACGATCCACGCGAGAGCATGGGCGGACTCCAGGGCCGGGATGATCCCCTCCGTTCGCGCCATCAGGTGGAAGGCCTCGATCGCCTCGGCATCCGTGACACTCTCGTATCGGACGAGCGAGGCATCCTTGAAGTATGCGTGCTCGGGGCCGACACCCGGGTAGTCGAGACCGGCACTCACCGAATGTGCCTCCTCGACCTGACCGAACTCGTCCTGGAGCATGTAGGTCATCGCACCGTGGAGGACCCCTGGCGAACCCTCGCCAAGGGACGCGCCATGTTTGCCGGTCGCGAGTCCGAGACCCGCGGCCTCGACGCCGACGAGTTCGACGTTTCGATCACCTGCGAACGGGTGGAACACACCCATCGCGTTGGAGCCGCCACCGACGCATGCCACGATCACGTCCGGGGCGGGTCTGACCACGCCGTTCATTTGGGCTCGCAGCTCCTCGCCGATCACTTTCTGGAACTCGCGGACCATCCAGGGGAACGGGTGGGGACCGACCACGGAGCCGATGATGTAGTGCGTCGATTCGACGGAGGCAACCCAGTCGCGCATCGCCGCCGACACGGCGTCCTTCAGGGTCCCCGCTCCGGACGACACCGGGATGACCTCGGCTCCGAGGAGGCGCATCCTGTGCACATTGAGCGACTGCCGCTCCATGTCCTTGTCGCCCATGTAGATGGCGCAGTCGATACCGAAGAGCGCGCACGCCGTTGCGGTAGCGACCCCATGCTGGCCGGCACCGGTCTCGGCGATTACTCGCTTCTTCCCCATGCGCTTCGCGAGGAGACCCTGCGCGACCGTGTTGTTGATCTTGTGGGCCCCCGTATGGGCCAGGTCCTCGCGCTTGAACCACAGGTCGATTCCGAGGAGCTCCGACAGGCGAGTGGCGCGATACACGGGCGTCGGACGACCCACGAAATCGCTCAGGAGGCCCGATAGCTCGGCGTGGAACGCGTCGTCCGACCATGCCGCGACGAAGGCAGTCTCGAGCTCGATGAGCGCTGGCATCAGGGTTTCGGGCGCATACCTACCGCCATAGGCACCGAATCGACCACTGGTGTCGGGGCGTTGCAGTCTCATCGGTCACGCTCGGCGCTCATCGTTTGGCCTCCTCGACGAAGGCCCTGATGGTATCGGGATCCTTGATGCCCGGAATGGTCTCGAGACGGCTCGACGCATCGACACCGAAGGGATCGAGTTGCTCGATCACCTCCCGGACATTGTCGGGCCCTAGGCCCCCTGCCACCACGTAGGGACGCTCGATGTCGGCGATGGTGCCCCACACAAATGGCGTGCCCGATCCCCCGTGACCGCTGCGTCGGGCGGTATCGAACAGGACCACCGCTTCGGACACCACGGCCGCGGGATCGACGGTGGGCCCGCCTTGGCCGACCGGAATCGGGCACAACACCTCGAAGCCTGCCTCGGCGGCGGATCGAGCGGTTTCCAGAGCGTGGAGCCCGTGGGCCTGGATGCCGGTCACCCCGATCGTGTCGGCGACATGGAGTGCTTCGTCGGGTGTGAGGTCGACGACCACGGCATAGGTCGAGATCGATGCCGAACCCACCAGGGGGCGCGCAGCCTCGACGGACAGGGTCCTGACCGAACCCGGGGCGAGCACGAAGCCGAGGGCATCGGCGCCTGCATCCTCTGCCGACCGGATCGCCTCAGGCGTGGTGATCCCGCAGATCTTGACCCACGTCATGGCAGGCCCCTCAGCGTCGTTCACGAACGAGGCTGGATCGCCGTGACGAACGAGAGCCTCACCGACGAGGATCGCGTCGTAGCCCGCCGTTGCCATTCTTCGAGCTCCTTCGGCAGACGACACCCCGGACTCGGCGATTCGCACCACGCCGTCCGGGATCGCCATCGAGACGGTCTCGGCAACGGTGAGGTCCGTGGTGAAGCTCTGAAGGTCACGGTTGTTGACGCCAATGATTCCGGCGCCGACCGCGACCGCACGTGCGACCTCCACGAGGGTGTGAACCTCCACCACGGCGTCAACCCCGGCATCGTGCGCGGCCGCGAGGCATGCGTGCAGGTCACGGTCGTCAAGCGCAGCGACGATCAGCAGAACGGCGTCTGCCCCTGCCGCCCTGGCCTCCCAGACCTGTGCGGGATCCCTTGTGAAGTCCTTGCGCAGCACCGGAATCGAGACTGCAGCGCGCACGTCCACCAGATCGTCGAGCGACCCTCCGAAGAAGTGGGGCTCTGTGAGAACCGAGATCGCCGCCGCCCCGCCTGCCTCGTATGCGAGGGCGAGCGACACAGGATCGAGTGATGCATCGATGTCGCCGGCGGATGGTGAGCGCCGCTTGATCTCCGCGATGACCGAAAGCCCGTCCGCGACGAGCGCCTCAGCGAGGCTGCGCTGCGAAGGTGCGTCGGTGGATCTCGCGTGGAAGTGCTCGATGTCGCGCCGAGCACCCTCGGCTCGGACGTCGGCGGATCTCAGGATCTGGTCGAGGAACGTCACCGCTCGTCCTCCGCGGGGATCGATCCGCCGAGATGGCGGGCGGCTTCGATGGCAGCGAGGACGGCACGAGCCTTTGCGACGCACTCCTCGTACTCGGTAGCAGGATCGGAATCTGCGACGACGCCGGCGCCCGCCTGGACCCACGCCGTGGAGCCGCGCACGACACAGGTTCGGAGACCGATCGCCGTGTCGAGGTTCCCGGAGAAGTCGATGTAGCCGACGGCCCCCGCATAGGGACCGCGCGCCGTCGGTTCGAGGGTGTCGATGATCTCCATCGCGCTGGACCTTCGGGGCGCCGGAGACCGTTCCGTGCGGGAAGGTCGCGCGCAGGACGTCGACAGGGCTCGTCCCCTCGACGAGATCCCCCGAGACGCCGGACACGATGTGCATGACGTGTGAGTATCGCTCGACGACCATGAGGTCATCGACCTGCACCGTCCCGAAGACGCACACCCTGCCGAGGTCGTTGCGGGCGAGATCGATGAGCATCACGTGTTCCGCTCGCTCCTTGGGGTCGGCGAGAAGCTGCTGTTCGAGTGCGAGATCCTCATCCGCCGTCTCCCCGCGTGGCCTCGTGCCGGCGATCGGCCGCGAGTAGACCCTTCCGTTTCGGACCCGCGACATCAACTCCGGGGACGAGCCGACGATCGCGAGCTCGCCGGAGCGAACGAGAAACATGAACGGCGACGGATTGACGATCCGCAATGCGCGGTACAGGGCGAGTGGATCCCCGCCAAGGGTGGCTTCGAATCGGATCGACGGGACGATCTGGAACGCATCGCCAGCCCGGATGTGGTCGATCGCCACACGGACAGCCCCCTCGAAGTCCTCCCTCGTCATGTTGCTCGTCGAGTTCGGGACGCCGTCGAATCGGGGGCGCTCGAGTGCCTCGATGGGCGTCGAGGTCGAGAGGATCTCGATGGTCGAGGCGATGGATCCGACTGCATCCGCATACTGCGTGGACGGATCGTCCCCGACGAAGACGTTGACGATCACGAGGATCGAGTCGCGCACGCGGTCGAACGCGGCGAGCTTCCCGACCATGTGCCACACCATCTCTGGCAGGTTGCGGTCATCGGGGGGCTGATTGTCCAGACGTTCGATGTGGCGCACGATGTCGTAGGACAGAAAGCCCACTGCGCCGCTGTGGAGGGGAGGAACCTCGGAGGGGAATCCGAGGTCCGAGTCGTCTGGCACGACATAGCGGTCCGTGATCGCGGCGAGCACGTCGAGGGGATCCCCATCCGGTACAGCCACGTCGGGGTGATCGATGGATGTGACGCCTCGCGTCGTCGTGATCGTGAAGGCGGGGCACCATCCGATGAACGACCACCGTCCCCAGCGCTCCCCCCCTCCACCGACTCGAGGAGGAAACCGTCACCGGCACCGGCGAGCGCCCGATACGCCGAAACAGGTGTCAGCGAGTCGGCCATGATCTCCACACCGATCGGAACGACGGAGTGATCGCGAGCCAACAGCAGGAACTCGTCGAGGCTGAGCGTCGGTCGCATGGGTGGCGAGGGTACCGGGTCCGAGCGGGATCAGATCTCGGCGAGGTCCTCGAGGCCGATGCGGATGAGCAGATCCGAGAACCAGGCGGACAGGTCGGTGATCCGTCCCGTGATGAGCAGGACGCCGAAGAACGCCAGCATCAGACCTGACACCACCGTGATCTGGGTGAGGTATCGCTTGACCCAGGCGAACGCCGAGAACGCCTTGGCCAGGAGAAGCGAGGTGAGCAGGAACGGTATTCCGAGGCCGAGGCTGTAGAAGGCGAGGACGATCATGCCATCGGTGACCGTGTCGCCGTTCGCACCCAGCAGCAAGGCGGTCGCCAGGAACGGCCCGATGCACGGCGTCCATCCAAATGCGAACGCCGCCCCCATCACGGGAGGGCCGAACAGGCCGAGCCTTCGCGCTCCCGACGACTCGATGCGACGGTCCTTCATCACGGGCAGCAGCCACGAGGGCGTCCACACCGCGGTCGTGGCGATGAACAAACCCATGGCGACGATCAACCACCCGGCGATCACCGTGAAGATCGACTGGTTGAGGAACCCCGAGAGGGACGTCGCCGTCGCACCGAGGGCGATGAACACGGCGCTGAAGCCTCCGACGAAGAGCGCTGTCCGGCCGACGACCCTGCCCATCGACACGTTGCCCTCGGCGAGCTCTGCCATGTCGTAGCCCGACATGAGGGAGACGTATCCGGGAAGGAGCGGAAGCACACACGGTGAGAGGAACGACGCCGCTCCGGCGAAGACTGCTGCTAGGAGTGACACTTCCATGGTTGCCCTGGTCCGGGATCGTCGGATGGTCAACGGTACGGGGGTCGCTGATGTTCCCACTTCACACGATGGCAATGAACCAGGACAGAGCTCGGGGTCGCATCTGGTCGATGCCTCCCCGGGCCGAACGCCACTATCCTCACCGCCGTCGTCGACGAAGGCACGATGGGTCTCCCGAACTCAACTCGACAGTTGACCGCGTTCTCGAGTGGGGACAGGCGCATCCTGTTCCTCACGTCGATCATGGGATTCGTGGCAGGCTACGCGGGCAGCCAGATGCCCCACACCCTGCCGTTTGCACGTACCGCTCTCGACCTCACGGAAGGTCAGATGAGTGCCGTGTTCGCGATCGTCAGGGCAGTGTCACTTCTCGGCGTGCTCTTCGCGATGTCCGCCGACACCCACGGACGCAAACGACCGATCCTGGCGGCATTCGCACTCCTGCTCTTCGGAAGCCTCGCAACCGCACTGATACCATCGGTTCCCGCGTACGTTGTCTCGCAGGCCATCGTTCGGCTCGCCGTCGTCGCGTTGGCTGCCTTGACGCTCGTCCTGATAGCGGAGGAACTCCAGCCAGGCGTCCGAGCACTCGGCATCGGCGTTCTGGGGCTCGCCGGTTCGATGGGTGTCGGCCTCGGCCTCATCCTGTTGCCGATCGCAGAGCGAAACGACAATGCGTGGCGTGTCCTGTTCGGGCTTGCGGCGCTCGGCCTCCTGTTCCTCCCGATGCTCTCGCGGTACCTCCCGGAGAGCCGCGCGTTCACACCGGGACCCCGGATCGCGTTCGTGAAGGCGCTCGACATGGGCCTCTCCAAGCACTTCTGGCCGCTCGCGGGGATCTCGTTCTTCGTCGCTGCATTCTCATCCCCGGCGTTCGACTTCGTTCTCGAACGGCTGATCAACGACCTCGATTGGGATACCGGCGCCGCTCGATTCCTCCTCATCGTCTTCTCCGGAGTCGGGGCAGTCGGGCTCCTCGTCGGAGGTCGGGCTGCCGATCGGTACGGACGCCGACCGACGTCCGTTGCAGCACTCGCGATCGGGCTCGTGGGAGGAGTCGGGTTCTACGCACTCGACTCCGGGTGGTTCCTCGCCGCCTCGATATTCCTCGCGACGCTCGGAGCCACGATGCTGACCCCGTCGTTCGGAGCGCATCGATCGGAGCTCTTCCCGACAAGGGTTCGCGCAACGGCGAACGCATGGGTCACGAACGCGGCAATCGTCGGAAGCATCGCCGGCTTCGGCATCGGTGCGTGGCTCATCGACACGATCGGGCTCGCCGCGACGGTGTCGGGGCTCGGCGCGGGACTCGTCGTTTCGATGCTCCTGGTCCTCAGGTTGCCCGAGACGCGCGGGATGGACCTGGTACGCCGGCCCGTGGCCACCCGGGGTGCCACACCACGAACGCCGCCAGCCGGGTGACGGTGAGCAGCGTGATCGCGAACCACACGCCCACCAGCGTGTCGCCGACGGTCGCGAGCGCCGCAATCGTCACGACGCCCGCCACGACCATCGACGCGGCGAGATACCTGAAGGCGCTTGCCCCTATGGCGATGCCGTCCCATACGTACACGAGCGCCGTCAGAGGCTGCAGCAGGACGACGAACGGATAGATCGAATCGAGCTCTGCGCCCACCGCATCGTCGACCGAGAAGAGCCCAGGTATGAGGCCTGCCGTGAGGGCGAGCCCAACGGACAGGGCGGCCCCCGCCACGAATCCGAGGACGAGCAACCGGTTCGCGATCCCTCGGGCCGAAGCTACGGACCCTGCGCCGAGATCCGTGCCGACCATCGCCTGTGCGGCGACGGCGAACGAGTCGAGCACGAAGGAGAGGAAAAGCCACACCTGGATCGCGATCTGGTGGGCAGCGACCTGATCCGTTCCGATGCGCGACGCCGCCACGGTCGTTGCCGTCAGGGCCGCGAGCAGCGCCGCGCTCCGAACCATCATCGGCCAGCCGGCATCGAGGATCCTGCCGATTCCGAGGGAACCGAGGTCCCCCACAGGAGCGTCGGTACCGAGACGCTCACGTTGTGTCCCGAGGATCAGCACGAGGAACCACACGGCCGCGATCGTCTGTGCAACGACGGTTGCCCACGCCGCACCGGCGACGCCGAGCCCGAGCCCGAATATCAACAACGGATCGAGGATGAGATTCATGGCATTCATGCCCACCGCCACCCACAGTGGCGTCCTCGTGTCCGAGTGGCCGCGGAAGATCCCGTGTCCCACCATCGCGACGAGCATCATCGGCAGCGCTATGAACCGGATCCGTAGGTAATCCGACGCCAGTTCGGCGACGTCTGGGGCTGCTCCGAACAATGCGACGATCGCGTCGGAGAAGGCGATCGCCACGAGCCCGACGACGAGGCCGATGCCGAAGGACACACCGAGTGCCCCCCTCGACACGGCGCCCGCGCGATCAGTCCGACCGGCCCCGACCTCGCCCGCCACGAGCGGGGTGATCGTCATGTGGACGAAGTTGAAGATCGAGAACACGGCAGCGAAGACCGCCGATGCGATCGCGAGGGCGGCGAGTGCCTCCGTCCCGAGTCTCGCTACCCAGGCGGTGTCGACGATCGACACGAGAGGGTCCATCGCCAGGGTCCCGAGGGCGGGGATCGCGAGGGCCGCGATCATCCGGTCTCTCGGGTTGCGTCGCAGGGCCAATGGCAGGGACCGAGTCACACCGTTGGTGTCGCCTTCGGCTCGAACCTGCACCGATCTGCGAGGGGACACTCCCAACAACGCGGCGACCGCGCATCGCAGACCTCGCGACCGAACTGGATGAACCGCATCGATACGCCCGCCCAGTCCTTCTTCGGGTACAGGCCCATGAGCTCACGCTCGATCCTGGCAGGGTCCGGGGAGTGGGTGATGCCCAGCCGATTCGTGACCCGCTTGACATGCGTGTCGACTGCGATCGCTGGATCGCCCCACACCTCGGCAAGGACGACCGATGCGGTCTTGCGGCCGACACCACGAAGCTTCGTGAGCGCATCGAGGTCCCTCGGGACCTCACCGCCGTGGGACGCCACGAGGTCAGCGGCGAGGGCGGTGACGCTCTTCGTCTTCTGTCGGTAGAACCCGGTCGAGTAGATGATGCGCTCGACCTCCTCCGGATCGGCGGATGCGAGGTCCTCCGGTGTCGGGTAGCGGTCGAACAGGACGGGTGCCACCCGATTGACGTTCTCATCCGTCGTCTGGGCGGACAGCACCGTCGCAACCAGGAGCTGCCACGCGTCCTGGTACTCGAGCGCGGTGTGCATCTCCGGATACCGGGTCCTGAGCCTCCTGAGGATGACGCGTGCATTGCGTTTCTCCTGAGGGGACGGTTCCTCGGTGTGGGTTGGCGCCATGGCGGGCGATGGTACCGTGGCCCGGTGAACCGCGATGAAGCACGCCGCGCGACCCATCGGCGGTGCGACGGCTCGAACGCTCGACGACCGGTCCCGACCGGAGGAGGGGATCGCCGATGACGGCGTCACCGGAGCGGATTGCCAGCTTGCGAGCTCGGTACGACCGCTGCTTCGGTTGCGGCCCCGGCAACCCCATCGGACTCCACCTCGAGGACTTCATGGTGGATCGGGACGAGGTGACCGCGACCTTCGTTCCCCGACCCGAGTACGAAGGGTTCGCGTCGACGCTCCATGGTGGCGTCGTTGCGGCCGCACTCGATGAGGCGTCGGCATGGTCCGCAATGCTGACCGAGGGAGTCCTCGTGTTCACCGCGAGGCTCGAGATCCGCTACCTGACCCCTGCGCACACGGACGCCAGGTACACCCTCCACGGAGTCGTTCGCGAACGTCGGGGCAGACGCCTCCTTGTCGATGCACGCATGGAGGGAGCGGACAGGACGGTGGCCACCTCGAGTGGACTGTTCGTCGTCGCACACGAGCACACCGCCGCGGCGTTCGATTAGGACCAGATCACCACCACGGCAAGGCCGATCGCCAGGTACGAGACCCCACCGATCACCTGCCAGAACGCCCGCGGGTTCGCGTCGGGGCGCAGCCCACGCTCGAGGCGCTCCGCAGGATCGACCCTGCCCCTTCCCGACCATGTCCGACCGAGGTTCTCGTGGGGCTCATCGGTACGTCGAGATCCGAACATTGCGCCGACCGCCCCCATTCCGAGGTTGGTGTACCCCCCACCGGTCGCGCCACCCGCGAGCATGAGGACGACACCGTAGAGGATGACCGTGTAGCCGATGGACGATGCCAGGGACACGGTCGACAGGACGAAGACCACGAGCCCGACGGCGACGCATGCTGCGAGCCCGACTCCGAACACGGCGGCATAGTCGGGGAGCCTTTCACGCAGAGGCATCGAAGGCTCGCGTACGTCATCGTCGAATCGATCCATGGTGCGAGCGTACTTCGTCAGCGCACACGGCGAAGCAATCGGACGCACAGCGCCATGCCGGCGCCGAGGATGCCGAGGACGATCGCGAGGATCACCGTCAGTTCGGCCATGGTGTAGATGGAGGTCGTGCACGTCCCGAGGCCGTCAGGGCACAGCCCGAGACCCGTCCCACCCGACACGAGGTCCACCAGCACGACCGCAGGGATCGCCGCGACGACCACCGTCACAGCGATCAGAACGCCGAGTACGAAACGAACGAAGGCCACGGAGCGAGGCTACCGAGGCGGCGGAATTGAAGAGGACCCCCCGCTGGGTGTACGGTGCCTCACCCAGGAGACCAGGACGTGACACCCACTCCCCCACCCTTCCACATCGAGACGTTCACCGATGGCGAGCGAGCGACCCTCGAACCGTTCTTCACGAATCTCGATCGTCCGGTGTTCGGGATACGGAACCTCCCGGAGGTCGTCAAAGGGGCACTCTTCGCACGCTACAGCAGGTCGGACAAGTCGGTCCGGCGACTGTTCCTCGATGAGTTCGCTGCCGACCCGGACCTCGGAATCCGACACATCGCGACAGCAAGGTCCGACAGTGACACCGTCGGGCTCGAACGCGCCGAGCAGCTCTACGACAGGGTCTTCACCCAGTACGGGGACGACTCGGTAGCGCAGCTCGGCGCCGCCCACGTCGCCGTCGAACAGGCATCGAACATCCTCACGAAGGTGCTCGAGTGGGGGCGCCTCGCGTCGTACCTCGAGCAATCGACGCGCTACATCTTCTACGACACCCGACTCGGTGGTCGCTTTCGGTACGTGGTCCCTTCCGAGATCGCCGGCGCAGGCCTCGCGGACGAGTACACGACGACGATGGACGGACTCTTCGAGACCTACAGCGCGATCGTGGGCAGGCTCGTCACCTACTACGAGGAGCTCTATCCCCGCCAGGATGGCGACTCGTCCTTCGTGTGGAGGTCGACCATCAGGGCGAAGGCGTGCGACGACGCACGGGGCCTCCTGCCTGCCGCGACCCTCTCGAACGTCGGCGTATTCGCGTCAGGTCAGGCCTACGAGTCCCTCCTCCTGCGCATGGCAGCCCATCCACTCGAGGAGGTGCAGTGGTGCGGAACCGAGATGCTTCGTGAGCTGCGCACGATGATCCCATCCTTCATGAAGCGTGTCGATGTCCCCGACAGGGGCGGCGCATGGACAGAGTACTTGTCGGACAATCGCCGCGCGATGGAGGTATTGGCAGCACGGCTGTCGTCTGACACCCAACGGGCTCCTGCCGTGACACTCGTCGACTACGACCGTGACGGGGAGCGCAAGGTCGCGGCAGCCGCCCTGTACGGCGCATCCAACCTCCCCGAAGCCCAGATTCGAGGGATCGTCGACGCGATGTCTGAGTCCGAGATCGATGAGATCTTCGGTGCGTACATCGGGACCCGCACCAATCGACGCCACAAACCCGGCCGCGCGATGGAGCAGACCTTCTATCGCTTCGACATCCTGTGCGACTACGGGATCTTCCGCGACCTGCAGCGCCACCGGATGCTCACCATCGAGTGGCAGGACCTCGGCGTCGACCACGGTTACATCACTCCGCAATCGGTCATCGACATCGGGGCCGAGTCGGAGTGGGACGGCGCCATGGATGACCTCGCGGAGTACCACGCAGCGCTCTCGTCCCGCACGTCGAGCTCGGTTGCACAATATGCCATCCCCTTTGCGTTCAACATCCGGTTCGCGATGAACCTGAATGCACGCGAGGCGTTCCACATGCTCGAACTGCGAACCCAGCAGGGTGGCCACCCGGACTACCGGCGGGTCTGCCAGATCATGCACGACCAGATCCGTGACGTCGCAGGCCACCGCAGGATCGCCGATGCAATGACCTTCGTCGACCACGAGGACTACGACCTCGCCCGCATCGAAACCGAACGGAGGGCAGCCGCCAGGCGGGCAGATCTCGGGATCGACGATCCCTCAGCCTGAGAGCGGGATCCTCAGCACCAGGTGGCCGTCGTCGACCGTCCACGATGCGGAGGCGATCAACGAGTAGTCGAGGAAATCCTTCTCGGCCGAATCGATGAACGCTTTGCGGGCCTGACCCTCGAGGGGCGGTACGCCACGTTCCTTGACGGCCTCGGCCCGCTCGGCGAATCGCCTGAGGAAGTCGTCCATGTCCAGTTGCGCCACGATGTCTCCTTGCCCATTCCGGCTACATCGCCCAAGCGTAGGCGAACACTCCGACCACGAGAACTAGCCTCGGCGTGATGACCACGTGCGATCTCGTCTTCGTTTCAGGCAAGGGTGGCACAGGGAAGTCGGCCGTATCCGCAGCGATCGCCATTGAACGGGCACGCAGGGGTCAGCGGGTCCTCGCGATCGACATGGGCCAGAGCACGGGCCTCGCCGCGCACCTCCGCCGTGCCGACCTCCGCTACCGGCCGGTCGAGACCAGGCCAGGCCTCTTCGCGATGGTCATGGACAGGGCGACCGGGCTCGACGAGTACCTCAAACTCCAGCTGAGGCTGCCCCAGGGCGCTCCGACGAGGCAGATCGCCGGAGCCCTCTCCGTTCTGGCGGACACGGCACCCGGCGTCCGAGAGATCATCAGCATCGGAAAGCCGGTCTACGAGGCGTGGCGCGACGTTTGGGACGCCGTGGTGGTGGACGCACCTTCACTCGGGCAGTTCCAGTCGTACCTGCGCGCACCCACGACGATCGCAGAGCTCGTTCCCGGTGGAAATGTGAGGAGGCAGGCGGACAGGCTCGCCAGGACGCTCGAGGATCCGTCGGTGACCAAGGTCGTGTTCGTGTGCACGCCGTCCGAGCTTCCCGTGCGTGAGACGGTCGAATCGATCGAGTCGCTGCTCGCAGACAACGTCTGCCCGCCGCCGATGGTCATCCTCAACCGCTGGCTCGAAGCGAGCGGGATCGCAGCGTCGGACCTCGACGGGCTGCCCGCAGGCTCGGCGCGAGACGCGGCGACTCTCCAGGTGTCGATGGAGCTCGAGCAGGATCTCTGGGCGCGCGAGATCGACCACGACCTCGAGCTGCCCTTCCTGCGAGGGGTGCTCACGCCCGGCGAGGTCGCCGTCCAGCTCGCAGATGCGATCGAGGAGCCGCGATGACACGAACGATCGTCGTGACCGGCGCGGGCGGAGTCGGCAAGACGACACTGTCCGCCGCGTTGGGCGTGGCGCTCGCAGGAGCAGGACTCAAGACGCTGGTGCTGACCATCGATCCCGCGAAACGGCTGGCAGACGCGCTCGGGGTTTCGACGCTCGGCGACGAGCCCACCCCCGTGACGATGGTCGAAGGCATGTCGGCTGCGATGCTCGACGTGTCCGCCAGTTGGGAGGCGATCATCCACCGATACGCGGACCCCGACGTGGGAGATCGGCTCCTCGTCAACCCCTACTTCCGGGCGATCGCCGATCGGTTCCCTGCGGCCCAGGCGTACGCCGCGGGCGAGCGAACTGCCGAGTACATCGAGTCCCGATCGTACGACGTGATCGTCGTAGATACACCGCCGTCCGGCGGCGGCATCGACTTCTTCCGTGCTCCGGCGACAACAGGAGACCTCATCTCCGGGAAACTCCTCAAGTGGCTCACGGGATCGCACCTCCCCGGACGCAGCATCCTCTACCGGTTCACCGCGAAGCCGATGCTTCGCATCGCCGACACGATCCTCGGAGGTCCGATGCTCTCGGACGTCGCGGATTTCCTGCTCGACCTCCGGACGATGTACGACGCCCTCTCGTCGCGATCGAGGACGATCGAGCGCTACCTACGGGCGGCGACCACCGTGATTGCGACGACGGCAGACCCGACCCCCCTGCACGAGACCCATCGCTTCTTCCGCGAGCTCGGGGACATCCGCATCGAACCCGCGATCATCGTGTTCAACCGGGCCCTGCCGAGCGTCTGGACCGAGGATGCCCAGCGACCGTTGCGTGGGATCGATGATCCCGACCTGCGCGTCGCGGTCAGGACCAATCTGGCGGCATGGGCATCGGAGGCACGACGCCAGTCCGATGCTGTCGACGAACTCGCCGCTCTGTACGACGTCCCCGTTTCGACCATTGCGTGGCGCTCACCACCACCGACCACGGTCGAGGACCTCGCAGCGATGATCGCTGAGAGCGGTGTGATGGGTCTCATCGCCGAGTCCTGAGGGGACCGGCACCACGCGCTCGCTCTCAGAACACGCTTGACGGCCCGAAGAGCTCCTGGAGCTCCGCGAAGAGTGCGGATCGTGGGTCGACGCGGTGTTCCTGACCGACCCTCAGCACCTTCTCGCCCGAGTCTCCGTGCATGTGGATGTAGACGGGCGCGGTACCGGGATGGTTTGCCAGGACGTCCTTCAACCGCCCGACGACCGTCGGTGACAGCCGTGACGCCGGAACCCTGACACGAACACTCCGGTCACTCGACAGGTCGGGCTCGGACACGGACTGGACGATGAACTTCACATCGTCCCCTCGGTGGTCGACCCTCCCCCGGAGCACGAGCACGGCATCCTCGCGAATCATCGGGCCGTGCTCCGCGACGGTCTTCGGGAAGGCAACCGCTTCGACCGAACCCTGGAGATCCTCGAGGACGAAGTACACCATGGGCTGTCCTGCACGGGTGTATCGGCGGTTCACCGAACCGACGACGCCTGCGATCGTCGCCTGGGAGCGGTCCTCGCGTTCCCACAGTCCGGGAATCACGGTGTCGGTCATGCCCGTCAGCGCCTTCTCGACACCGAGCAGCGGATGGTCCGAGACGTACAGTCCGAGCATCTCCTTCTCGAATGCCAACCGCACCTTCTTGTCCCACTCGTGCTCGGGAACCGACGTCCCGACCGCGGTCGCCGTGGCCGTGGAGCCGCCGAACAGGCTGTACTGGCCCGCCTCCTCGGCGCGGCGTCGATCGAGGGTCCCATCGACGATGGTGTGCGAAACCTCGAGCAATCCGCGCCGTGAATACCCGAGTGAGTCGAACGCGCCAGCCTTGATCATCGACTCGATCGTTCGCTTGTTGAGGACCTGGATGTCCACCCTGTCGATGAAGTCGAAGAAGTCCTCGTATGGTCCGTGTTCGAGCCGTTCAGCGACGATGAGGTCGGTCACCGCCTCTCCGACGTTGCGCACGGCTGACAGGCCGAAGATGATCTGTCCATCGTGGGCGAGGAAGTCCCGTTCCGAGACGTTCACTCCGGGGACACGTACGGGGATCCCCATCATGCGACACTCGTGCAGGTACGCGGCCGTCCGATCCTTGTCACGTTTGACGGAGGTCAGGAGGGCAGCCATGTACTCGGCTGGGTAATGGGCCTTGAGCCAGGCCGTCTGGTAGGCCACGAGCGCATACGCCGCGGAGTGGCTCTTGTTGAAGCCATATCCGGCGAAGTGCTCGATGAAGCCGAACAGGTCGACACCGAGCTGCTCTTCGTAGCCGTTCGCGATGCACCCTGCGACGAACTTGTCCTGCTGCTCCCTCATCAGGGCGGGGATCTTCTTTCCCATCGCCTTCCGAAGGCTGTCCGCATCGACCATCGAGAAGCCGGCGACTCGCTCGGCGGTCTGCATCACCTGCTCCTGGTAGACCATGATCCCGTAGGTGTCGGACAGGACAGGCTCGAGATCGGGATGGAGGTAGCCGACTTCGGCCTTGCCGTTCTTGCGATCGGCGTATTCGAGGTGCATTCCTGCGCCGAGGGCGCCTGGCCGGTACAGCGCGTTGAGCGCGATGAGGTGCTCGAACCGGTCAGGTCCGAGGTTCCTCATGAGGGCACGCATCGGACCGCCCTCGAACTGGAAGACTCCGACCGAGTCGCCTCGCTGGAGCATTTCGTACACGGCAGGGTCGTCGAGGGCCACCCCGTCGATGTCCGGACGAGTGCCCGTATTGCGTTCGATCAGCTCCAGGGACCGCTCGATGGTCGAGAGGTTGCGAAGGCCGAGGAAATCCATCTTGAGGAGCCCGAGCGCCTCGACCCCATGCATCTCGTATTGGGTGACGATCTCGGCGCCCTCTCCCTTCTGTTGGGTGGGAACGATCGTGGTCAGCGGTTGCGGTGAGATCACGACAGCCGCCGCGTGGATCGAGTCCTGGCGTCGCAGGCCTTCGAGCCCGCGTGCCGTTTCGATGATCTCGCGGGCACCATCCATGGTGTCGAGAAGCTCCCGGAGTCCCGACGCGGCGGAGTAGTGATCGCGGTCGATGGTCGACGCGTCCCCTCCCGGTACCTCGAGGCACTGGTCGATCGTCGCGTCGTTTCCGAGGATCGCGGGTGGCATCGCCTTCGCGAGCTGGTCCCCGACCGAGTAGGGATAGTCGAGCACCCTGGCTGCATCCCTGATCGCCTGTTTCCCCTTGATGGTCGAGAAGGTGATGATCTGCGCCACGTGGTCCGAGCCGTACTTCTGGGCGCAGTAGGCGATCATCTCGGACCGGTACCGTTCGTCGAAGTCCATGTCGATGTCCGGCATCTCCTTGCGGCCGGGGTTCAAGAAGCGCTCGAAGATCAGGCCGTAGGCGATGGGGTCGAGGTCGGTGATCCTCAGGCAATATGCGACGATCGAACCCGCGGCGCTACCGCGACCCGGCCCTGTCCGGATTCCTCGCCGGGCGGCGTGGGCGATGAGGTCCCACACGATCAGGAAGTACGCAGAGAACCCCATCTCCGAGATCACACGGAGTTCGTAGTCGATCCGATCCGACACGACCGCATCGGGTGTCCCGTAACGGGCTCTGGCGCCCTCGACGACGAGGTGTCGCAGGTACGAGTCCTCGTCGTATCCGCTGGGGACCTCGAAGTTCGGAAGCAGGATCTGGTCGAACTCGATCTCCACACGCGCCCGCTCGGCGATCCAGAGCGTGTTGTCGCATGCGCCGGGAAACTCGCCGGACGGGAACAGCGCCCGCATCTGGTCCGCCGACTTCACGTAGAACTCCTGGGAGTGGAACTTGAAACGGTTCTCCTCGGACTTCACCGACCCGGTCTGGATGCACAGCAGGGCATCGTGGGCATCTGCCTCGTCTGCCCGCGTGTAGTGGGAGTCGTTCGCCGCGAGCAGCGGTGCGTCGATTCGCCTCCCGATGTCGAGGAGATCCGCCATGATCCGCCGCTGAGCCGGGATGCCATGGTCCTGGAGCTCGATGAAGAAGTTGTCCCTGCCGAAGATGTCCTGATACATCGCGGCGGCGGCGATCGCGGCGTCGACGTCACGCTCCTGGCCCCTTTGGTCGTCGTCGGCGGGTTCGTCGACACCAAGGAGCTGCGGGACGTGGCCACCGAGGCACCCCGTTGTCGCGATCAGGCCCTCTGAGTAGGTGCTGAGCAGCTCCGCGTCCATGCGCGGCTTGTAGTAGTACCCGTCCCGATACGCGAGCGACGCGAGTTGCATCAGGTTGCGATACCCGGTCTCGTTCTCAGCGAGGATCGTCATGTGGTAACGGATGTCGTCACGGCGCGCCGGCCGGTCGAATCGACTTCCCGGGGTGACGTACGCCTCGATGCCGATGATGGGATTCACCCCGACGTCCCGTGCCGCCCTGTAGAAGTCAACGACGCCATACAGCACGCCGTGATCGGTGATCGCAACAGCCGGCTGGCCGTCTGCTTCCACGGCCCTCACGAGATCATGCACACGAGCAGCCCCGTCCAGCATGGAGAACTCGGTGTGGACATGAAGGTGGGCGAAGCTGTCGGCCAAACGGACCTCGATCGTCGAATACCATGCATGTAAGCATGTGGGGCGGCTTGTGCGTGCCCGCCTTCGTCGTGCCTGTCTCGCCCAGATCACCACCCGATCGCGTGACCCGGCGGACCCCTAATGTTAGGGCGGCGCGAACACGCCCGACGAGCACCGTTCACGCCCTACGATCGGTCCGCAACCCCTCCGAGGAGGATCCGTGAGCGTCATCGGAGTGCTCACCGCAGGTGGCGATTGCCCAGGACTCAATGCCGTCATCCGCGGTGTCGTCGGGAGGGCCCTCGAGCGCGACACCGAGGTCGTGGGGATACGTGACGGGTGGGAGGGCCTCATGAACGACCGCACCATGACCCTCGACCGTGACGCGGTACGTGGCATCCTCGGGCGAGGCGGAACGATGCTCGGAACCTCGAGGATGGACCCCTATGTGCACGGCGACGGACTGTCGTCGTGCAGCGCCACCATTTCACGCAACGGCATCGACAGGCTCGTCGTCATCGGAGGCGATGGCACGCTCCGTTCAGCCAGGCAGCTCGCGGAGGAGGGCCTGAATGTCATCGGTGTGCCAAAGACGATCGACAACGACATCAATGGCACGGACACCACCTTCGGGTTCGCCACAGCCGTCCAGATCGCGACCGAGGCGATCGACCGTCTCGCAACGACCGCGGAGGCGCACAACCGCGTCATCGTGGTCGAGGTGATGGGTCGAACGAAGGGATGGATCGCGACCTACGCGGGGATCGCGGGTGGTGCGGATTACGTACTCATACCGGAATTCGCATACGACCTCGAACAGGTCGCATCGACGCTGCGAAAGCGCCACCGGACGGGTCACCGATACTCGATCGTGGTCATCGCGGAGGGCATCGAGCCACCCGCGGGGTACCAGCCCCTCGATCTCAAGAAGGACGCCTTCGGGTTCGACCGCCTCGGCGGCGTCGGCTATCAGGTTGCAGACGCCATCGAGGATCTGACCGGCTTCGAAACTCGCGTATCCATCCTTGGGCACATCCAGCGTGGCGGCACGCCTGCCGCCTCCGACCGCGTGCTCGCCACGCGCCTCGGCGTCGCGGCAGCGGACATGGCGATCGATGGCCTCACGAACGTGATGGCGGGTGTCAAAGCCACGGAGATCGTGCCGGTGCCACTCGAGGAGGCGACGTCAGGGATCAGGGGTGTACCCGAGTCGCTCTATGCGACGGCGAGGACGTTCTTCGGCTGACGGCTGCGCAGACGTCGAACCTTCGGTCGTTCGGTGCTCCTGGACTAGCGGGTTCCCATGGGAGGCGCCTTCTTGACCTTCTTGGCGCGAGGTTCGGGTGTCGTGGCGCGAGGCGTTCGGACGAGCTCTTCGAACGATGCCCGGATCGCCTCACCGAGCGCTCGAGGTTCCTCGATGAGGGTCCTGTCCATGTTGATCCCGATGTCGATCTTCCCGTTGAGCGAGAACATCGCAACACCTGCACCGTGGCTCTGCCACAGCGGGACGAGGGGATACGACGCCTGCATCTCACTGCCCGCGAGGTACATCGGGAATTGGGGTCCTGGAACGTTCGTGACCGTCATGTTGAACGGGCGGATGCCACTCGCCAGGCGTGTGGCGAGGGAAACGATCGTCGCCGGTGCTCCCGTCGACACCGAGACCAGCGTCGACGCTCCGAGCGCCTGGTCCGTCTCCTTGAGGTTCTTGGTCGCTTCCGTGACCGCCTTGACCCGCGTGGCCGGGTCGGGTTCACCGATCGGCAGGGTCATCAGCCACATCGCCACCTTGTTCCCAAGGGTTCCCTGCTCCGTCTCGGACCGCACGGACACCGGTGCCATGATCCGAAACTCGGTCGCGGCGACCTCCTCGTCGGTCATCCCCCCCTCGGTGAGGAGGTAGCGGCGCACACCGCCGGCGACGATGGCGAGCATCACATCGTTGACCGTTGCACCGTGTTCGTTCTTGATCGCCTTCACGTCGATGAGGGGGATGTCGATCCAGTCGAACCATCGCGCCGGTCCGATCGGGCCGTTGAGCGGCGTGTGGCCGGTCTGGGTCAACCATCCCGATGACAGCGACGCGCCCACGGCGCGCACCCGTTTCCCGAGGTCGTTGCGTACCGCATCGATGTCCGACACGATCGACGAGAAGTCCGAGACGTTCGCGAGCACCGTCGAGAGCGCTCGCGAGATCTCCTTCACCGCCAGCTCGGTCCCGTTCGGGGCGGGCCTCGGTTTCCACGGCGTCGCCGGCGTGATCTGCGCGTCCGGCGTGAAGTCGAGGATGACCGCCATCAGGTCGATGCCGGAGATTCCGTCGATCATGCAGTGGTGGATCTTGCCAACGACCGCGAACCCGCCCCCCTCGATCCCCTCGACGATGTTCAGCTCCCACAAGGGGCGGGTTCGATCGAGTTGCTGGGACATGAGCCGCCCGACGAGTGCCTTGAGCTGGTCGTCGCTCCCCGGGTTGGGGAGGGCCGTGTGACGAACGTGGTAGTCAAGGTGGAAATGCTCGTCATCGACCCACACGGGGTGACCTTCGATGGGAACGGTCGCGATCCGTTGGCGATACCTCGGTATCGCGTCGAGTCGCGAGGCGATCAGATCGCGGATGAAGCCGATGTCCACTCCGTCCGCCGTGCTATGGGGTCCCGGACCGAAGATCGCGACGGCGCCGACGTGCATATGGGTCGAGCGGGATTCGAGGGCCAGGAACGATGCGTCGAGGTTGGAGAGGCGTTCATAGTGGGCGGTCATGGCAGCTCCTCGGCGAAGTCGTCGATCGAGCCGCTCGTCGGCGGCCCGATGCGCGCAAGACTATCGACGAGATCGGCGGGAAGATCGGCCGTGACATCGACGACCCGATCCGCGAACGGATGGTCGAAGACCAACCGTTGGGCATGGAGCCACGGCCTCCCCGGGTCGGCGTCGCCACCCGGACGGCCGTACGACGGGTCCCCGACGATGGGATGGTCGATCGCCTGCATGTGAACCCTGATCTGGTGCGTCCTCCCCGTCTCGAGGGCTACGTACACCAGGGACAGGTCGCGGTCCGCCCAGGTCGCGATCCTTCGGTAGTGCGTGATCGACCTTCGACCGGCCCGGTCGATCCGCATCCTCGTCGGATTCGAGGGATCACGCCCGATCGGCGCATCGATCGTCCCCCGAGCGGCATCGAATGCACCAGCAACGAGCGACAGGTATCGACGGGACACCCGCCGGGACCGCATCAGCTCGCTGAGCGCTTCGTGGGCACGATGCGTCCTGGCAACCACGAGCAGGCCGGATGTGTCCCTGTCGAGTCGATGCACGATACCCCACCTCCCGTCGACGCCGACGCCCACGATCTCCGGGTAGCGTGCGATCAATCCATGGACGAGCGAGGGTGCAGCCCGGTCGGATGGAGGATGGACGACCACGCCGACGGGCTTGTCCACGACGGCAAGATCGGAATCCTCATAGACGACGGAGAACGGCACGGAAGGATCAGCGACGAGGTCGACGGCCCTCGCAGCGAGCTCGACCTCGATCTGATCGCCTCCTGCAACGCGTTGCCCCGGCCTGACGGCATGGCCGGCGATGGACACCCTTCCCTCGTCGAAGGCACCACGACTCTCTGACCGAGCCACGTCGAGAACCACGGCGATCACTTTGTCCGCTCGTTCGCCATCGAGCTCCATGGGGACGACGACGGACGTCATCGGCGGCGGACGAAGGTCGCGATCAGAAGGAGCACGACTCCGACGTTGATCGCCGCGTCGGCCACGTTGAACGTCGCGAAGAACGAGAAGTCGATGAAGTCGACGACCGCTCCGTCGAGGAGCCCATCTCCGCGAAGAACCCTGTCGAGCAGGTTGCCGACTGCGCCGCCGAGCACGAGTCCCAGGGCAACGGCTTCGACGCGACGGGATGCATCACCGAGGATGTAGATGATGAGGCCGATCACGCCGAAGGCGACGATGGCGAGGATCGGCCCTGCGTTGGACAGGATCGAGAAGGATGCTCCCGTGTTGAACAGCAGACGGAGCTGGAGGAAGTCGTCGATGAGGACGACCGGACCGTCCGCCAGCTCATTGACGGCCCACCACTTGGTGACCTGGTCGACGAGGACCACCGCACCCGCGACGGCGATGGCGAGCAGCCTGTTGCTCAGATGCGGTTTGCCGCTTCCACCGTCGTCGTCGCGTACGGCAGGGCTTCCAGCCGAGCCAGCGGAATCGGTTCGCCCGTCACTTCGCATGTTCCGTAGAGACCCTTCTGCATGCGATCCTGTGCATGTTTGACACGTTCGAGCAGGCCTCGGGCATTCTGGACCATCGCGATGTCCATCTCCATCTCGACTTCGATGGCACCGCCATCGACGTTGTCGGGATCGGCGCTGCGGTCGGCCGATGCTTCGGAGAGCTTGCTCTCCTCACGCTCCCGCTCATGCTCGTCGATTATCTGCTCGAGGCGTTCACGCTCTTCCGCGAGTTTGCGGCGGAGACGGTCGAGCGTCGAAGCTGAGAGTTGCCTGGCCATGTCTCCTCCTGCTGGCGGGAGGAATGTAGCACCGTCACGTTCCTTTCTGCGGTCCGAGCAGCACCAATCGGACCTTCGCGATGTCCGCGCCATGGAGTTCGACGGTCTTTGCTCGCGTTGTTCGACCAGCCACAACGGTTGCGCCGCGCACGCCACAGGCACGCGCAAGCAGGGTGCACACCGCTTCGTTCGCTCGCAACCGCTCGGGTGGAACCGTGACCCGTACCTTGATGCGGTCCCCATGGGGTCCCACGATCTCCGCCGCACTGGCGTTTGGCTGGACGAGGACGTCCACGACGACGCCTGACTCGGACGGCCTGATCGCAGATGACACGACGCGACGATAGGGGCTCGCGGCTCGATGTCCGTCCCCGGCGCGCTATCCTCTTGAGGCGCGTCGACGAGGACGAATCCCCTCCGATACCAGGTCCACAGCGAGGCGGTGCCGGTGAGAGGCCGCCACCTGCGAAGGGGAACATCACCTCCGAGCTACGGGAAGAAACCGACGGCCGTTTGGCGTCGGGAGTAGAACCCGTCGGTCAGCCCACGAAACGGGTCGAATGGAGCGGCCAGACTCGTTCTGGCAAGCCGGGTGGTACCGCGGGTCCCCCGTCCCGGCACCGAGAGGTGACGAGATTGAGGACGACGCCGTGACAGAGACCAGCTTCCCCCGAGTGGATTCCGCCGTCGATTTCCCTGCGCTCGACGCACGGATCCTCGCGTTCTGGGAATCGATCGACGCCTTCGCGAGGTCCGTTGACCTTCGCAGCCCAGAGACCGAGTACACGTTCTACGACGGGCCACCTTTCGCCACGGGGTCGATGCATTACGGGCACATCCTCCAAGGCGTCGTGAAGGACATCGTCCCGCGATATTGGACCATGCGAGGACACCGCGTCGAGCGGAGGTTCGGGTGGGATACGCACGGCCTCCCCGTCGAGATGGAGGTCGAAAAGCAACTCGGTGTCTCGGGTCCACGCCAGATCCAGGCGCTCGGAATCGACGTTTTCAACGAGGCGTGCCGAGCGATGGTCAATACGACGACCGAGGACTGGTACGAGATCACAGGGCGCATCGGACGGTGGGTCGACTTCGAGAACGACTACAAGACGATGGACGTCGACTTCATGGAAAGCGTCTGGTGGGTCTTCGGACAGCTGTGGGATCGAGGTCTCGTCTATCGGGACTTCAAGGTTCTCCCGTACTCGTACGGTGCGACGACGCCGCTGTCGAACTTCGAAGCGAACCTGGACTACCGCGATGTGGACGATCCCGCCATCACCGTCGCCGTGGAGGTCCTCGACGGACATGGTCCCGTCACCTCAGGCGATCGGTTGCTGTTCTGGACGACGACCCCGTGGACCGTCCCTGCAAACCTGGCGATCGCCGTCGGGTCGAACGTCGAATACACACGGATCCGATCCGGACAACACGTCTACTGGTCGGCAACAGACCTCGTCGAGCGGATCTTCGGCGAGGATGCCGAAGTTCTCGGTACGGCGATGGGGTCGGACCTGATCGGCACCCGCTATCGGCCGCCGTTCCCCTACTTCTCGGAGAGGGCGGCCGACGGTGCATTCGTCGTGATCCACTCGAACGATGTGACCACAGACGAGGGTACGGGCCTCGTCCACATGGCTCCGGCATACGGTGAAGCGGACTTCCGTGCCCTCGGTGAGGCAGGGATCGACGTTCTGGTGGATCCGGTCGATGAGGAGGCCCGCTTCACGGACGAGGTGCCTGACGTTTCGGGAATGAACGTCAAGGAGGCCGATGCAACCCTGATGGCGCTTCTCGCAGAATCCGGTGCGCTCTTTGCTCGGGCAACCATCAACCACTCGTACCCGTTCTGCTGGCGGACGGGAACACCACTGATCTACAAGGCCATCCCTACATGGTTCGTCGCAGTCGAGCAGTTCAGGGATCGCATGGTCGAGATCAACAAGGGAATCCGATGGATACCCGAGGCGATCGGCGCGAACCGATTCGGGAACTGGCTCGAGGGCGCAAGGGACTGGGCGATCAGCCGCAACCGATACTGGGGTTCGGCCATCCCTGTTTGGGAGTGCGACGAGGGAGGGCACATGAGGGCCGTGTCGTCGCGCGACCAACTGGCTGAGCTCTCTGGTACGCGCCTCGAGGATCTGCACAAACACTTCGTCGATGCCATCACGTGGACCTGCGACGAATGCGCGGGAACGATGCGCAGGGTTCCCGAGGTGCTCGACTGTTGGTTCGAGAGCGGATCCATGCCGTTCGCCCAGATCCATTATCCGTTCGAGAACCTCGAACGCTTCGAGCAGCGATTCCCTGCGGACTTCATCGCCGAGGGGCTCGACCAGACGCGCGGCTGGTTCTACACCCTGCTCGTGTTGTCGACTGCGATCCGTGACGAGGCCCCGTTCCAGAACTGTGTGGTGACAGGGATGATCCTCGCGGAGGACGGCAGGAAGATGTCGAAGTCCCTCCGCAACTACCCGGATCCCTCCCATGTGCTCGACGAGTTCGGGGCAGACGCCCTTCGCGCCTATCTGATCAACTCTCCCGTCGTGCGGGGTGAGCCCCTCAGGTTCTCCGAGGCTGGGGTTCGAGAGGTCGTTCGCACGGTCCTCCTGCCGCTGTGGAACTCGTACTCGTTCTTCACCACATACGCAGCGGCGGACGGTCTGACCGCACAGGACCTCAAAGGCGCTCCCCCACTCGACGATCGTCCCGAGATCGATCGATGGATCGTTTCGATGATCCAGAGCCTGATCTCCGATGTCAACAGGGAGATGGAGGCGTATCGGCTCTACGCCGTCATCCCTCGGGTGATCGGGTTCGTGGAGCATCTCACCAACTGGTACATCCGCAGGAGCCGACGCCGGTTCTGGACTCATCGCGGCATCGAGGACGACGCCGACAAGCTCTCGGCCTTCGCGACGCTGTACGAGGTGCTCACGACGTTCGCCTCCGTGGCCGCACCCGTGCTGCCGTTCGTGACGGAGGAGATCTACCAAGGGCTCGTTCGATCCATCAACGCGGACGCTCCGGGGAGCATCCACCACACCGACTACCCCGAGGCGGTGCCTTCATCGATCGACCCCGGCCTCGAGGCCGCCATGTCGACGGTGCGAACCGTCGTCAATCTCGGACGCGGCCTACGCAAGCGCGAGGGCATACGGACCCGCCAGCCCCTGCGCCTCGTCACGGTGGTGACGAGGTCGGCATCAGAGGGCGCGGCGATATCGAGCCATGCCGAGCTCATCGCCGAGGAGCTCAACGTCCATTCCGTCGAAGTCCACGCCGACGAGGCAGGCCTGGTCGACCTCGAGGCCAAACCCAACTTCAGGGTCCTCGGGCCGCGATTCGGAAAACTCATGGGCACGGTCGCCGACGCGATCGCAGGGCTGGACCAGGCGACCCTGAGTTCGATCCTCGACGGGGTACCGGAAGCCGTGACCGGCTTCGGTCTCGTGGCAGACGACCTCGTGATCAGCCGCACAGCTCGAGAAGGCACCGTCGTCGCGACGGAGGGCTCCCTGTCCGTGGCCCTCGACACGCGGCTCGACGATGATCTGCGCATCGAGGGCCTTGCACGCGAAGTCGTCAACAGGCTCCAGGCAGCGCGCCGCGACCTGGGCCTCGACGTTGTCGATCGGATCGTCGTCCGGTGGGACTCCGACGACGACGACGTGGTCGCATGCTTCGGGCTCCACGCCGACCTCATCGCATCCGAGGTCCTTGCGGTCCGTATCGAGCGGGATGCGACCGACGGCGACCTGGTGGAGCTGGCCGGATCGTCGATGACCGTCACCGTGAGCAAGGCGCCGACGGAATCGTGATCCTTCAGCGTGGAAGCACGGCAGCGAGTATCTGGAGCCCGAAGATCAGGATCAGCGGCGAGAGGTCGAGTGCCGCTCCCCCGACACGCACCGGAGGCACGACTGCCCTGATCGGACGCAGGATCGGCTCGATCATGCGCGACAGCAGCTCGTAGAGCCGACGGATCGGATGGTCGAACGGGATGCGCCCGAACACCACGATGTAGGACAACACGATCCACACGAGAAGGGCGAGCGAAACGAACTGGACCAGCGTGCGAAGGATCCCCACCTCAGTTCGCTGATCCGTAGAGTCCGAGCGCGGAGAGCCGCTCCTGCTCAGCCATCCCGATGCTGACACCGCCCGGGGTCACGAGGATCACGCCCTGCGAGGTCTTCGACATCTTCCCGTCGAGCGCGTATGTCAGGCCGGAGGCGAAGTCGACGAGTCGCCTCACCATCTCTGGTTCGGTGCCGCGAAGGTCCAGGACGACGCTCCTGCCCGATCGGATCGCATCTGCGAGGGCCTGGGCGTCCGAGAAGTTCCGAGCGGCGATGATCTGGGACTCCGGTTCCGTCCTCCGCATGGGCATGTCCGTCCCGCCGATGGATGACACGTTCGAGTGGATGTACACGCCTGCCTCCGCGTGGCCGGGGTCACCCGACATCTGGCGGCGGGTCGATGCGGGAGGCTCGACACGGCGTCCTGCGACACCACTCCCCGGGGGGCGAACCGTCGACATCTGCCCGGGTGGCGGGGTCCCTGGTCGTTCAGCTCCCATCGGGCGTACGTCACCGACGGACTGGTCGCGGGCCTCGTCGCTCGGGGCGTCCTCATCCATGAGACCCAGGTAGAAGAGCGTCTTGTTCCACAGAGATGCCATGCGTACCGTCCCGTAGGTCGTCTCAGGTGTCGGCTGTCCTGTCAAAGATAGCCCGTCCGATGCGCACCATGGTGGCACCCTCCTCGATCGCGACCTCGAGGTCGTTCGACATACCCATCGAACAGGTGTCGATCGTCGGCAGGTCCCTCCGGTAGAGGTCGAAAATCTCCCGGAGCCGGGCGAACCACGGTCGCGCCGACTCGGGATCGGTGGCGTTCGGAGGAATCGCCATCACGCCCCTCACATCGAGGCCGAGCGTGACGAGATCATCGAGGACCCGACCCGGCTCGTCGGGCGGGAACCCAGACTTCTGCGGCTCTCCCGCCAGGTTGAACTGCACCAGGACCGGTGTGTCGATGGAGTGGTCCCGCCAGATCCGAGCGAGTTTCAGCCTGTCCATCGACTGCAGGAGCGCTGCGTTCCCGCCGACCGATGCCGCCTTCCGGCTCTGCAGGGGCCCAACGAAGTGCCATTCGATGTCATCGGGGAGGTCGGCGTCGCGTCGCGCGCGAGCTCCTGTGCGCGATTCTCTGCGAACACGCGCTGGCCGCATTCGTACACCGCGAGAACCTCCTCGTCCGTGCGATGCTTCGACACGACCACGAGTGTGATGCCGTCGCTCCCCACACCGCGACGTGCGCATGCCCGTGCAATCCGGTCCAGCACGGCATCGAGCCCTACGACCGCCACGCCACCGTCACCTGTCGATGGCTGGTGCCGTTGCGTCGATGTGATGAGAAACGACCGTCCTCACGTGTGCAGATCGCTACCTCCTCGACTGGAATGTCCACCAGCTGCTCGCGAATCGCCCCCGCGAGATCGAGACTCACCGTCCCCCACATGGTTCGTGATTCATGGCCCCCGACGGCTTCGATGACCTCGGTACCTACCTCGTAGCAGCAAGGCCCGATGTGGGGTCCCAGGACTGCCGCGTGCCGGTTCCTGCCCCTCATCCACCATTGCCTCGATCGTCGCTGTCACGATGCCAGCCACCACGCCGCGCCAGCCCGCATGGACAAGGCCGATGGCACCGCCTGCCTCGATCGCCACCGGAACGCAGTCTGCCGTCGCCACGACGATCGGGAGATCCCGTTCAGGTGTCCATACCCCGTCGGCCTCCCCGAGCGGGGAAGCCTCCATCGCGCGGCGCGCGGTTGCGCCGTGGACCTGCGTGATCGTCGCCCAAGCGTCGGGGATACCGAGGGTTGCGCTCATCCGACTTCGCGCGTCAGGGTCTGTGCGTCCGTCGCCGTCGGCGAGGGTGCCGAACGCGACCGTTCGGATCGCCTCCGATCGGATCATCCCTGAACGAATCCGGGGATGTCCATCTCGTCGGTTCCATCAGGTCCGTCGTCGCGACCCTGATCGAGCAGCGACGACCGTTGGCGAGGTGGCGCCGTCGTGCCGGGGAGCGACGGCGTGAAGCTTCCCCGTCGGTCCCTGTCGAACCCGGCCGCGATGACCGTGACCCGCATCTCATCACCGAGCGTCTCGTCGATCACCGATCCGAAGATGATGTTCGCATCGGCGTCGGAGTGTTCGCTGATGAGTGATGCGGCCGTGTTGACCTCGTGCAGGGTCATGTCCCTGGGTCCAGCGATCGACAAGAGCACACCCCGTGCGCCCTCCATCGAGGTTTCGAGTAGTGGACTCGAGATCGCCTTCTCGGCCGCCTGAAGGGCCCGACTGTCACCCGTTGCGACACCGATCCCCATCACCGCTGAGCCCGCGTCGGACATCACCGTCTTCACGTCGGCGAAGTCGACGTTGATCAGCCCCGGGGTCGTGATGAGCTCGGTTATCCCCTTGACCCCTGCCGTGAGGACCTCATCCGCCATCCGAAAGGCGTCGACGACGGGAGTGTTCTGGTCCGCGATCTCGAGGAGGCGCTCGTTCGGAATGATGATCAGCGTGTCGACCGCTGCCTTGAGGGCTTGGATTCCCTGCTCCGCCTGGACGGAGCGGCGGCGGCCCTCGAAGCCGAAGGGCCGTGTGACGACGCCGACGGTAAGTGCGCCGAGGGATCGAGCAACCTCCGCGACGACGGGAGCTGCACCGGTGCCGGTCCCCCCACCCTCACCGGCCGTGATGAAGACCATGTCGGACCCTCCGAGGGCATCCTCGATCTCGTCCCTGTGGTCCTCTGCGGCCTCGCGACCGACCTCGGGGTTGGCCCCCGCTCCGAGACCGCGCGTGGAGTCACGCCCTATGTCGAGCTTGACATCGGCATCGGACATGAGGAGGGCCTGGGCGTCGGTGTTCACCGCGATGAACTCGACCCCACCGACTCCCATGTCGATCATGCGATTGACGGCGTTGACGCCTCCGCCTCCGACACCGACCACCTTGATGACGGCCAAGTAGGTGCTCGGCGCCTTGGCTGTATCCCTCGTCATATTGGTCACCTCTCCCGTGTGGCCCGGCAACCTTACCGGTGCAGTCGACCTTCGTGTTGCACCTATTCCTCACCCTCTTGTTGAGATGGAGGGTTCAGGACTGCCGGTCGGCTGGGCGCGATCAGGTCGACGAACGCACCGGGTTCGAGGCCCTGCGCGATGAGGCTCTCGAGGACGGCAGCCTTCATGGCCATGTCGACGGGCCGACCGAGGCGCACGACGTGGCCGTCGACGACCGCCGTCAGCGAATCCCCATCTGCTGACACACGCAGACCTTCCCTGAGGTCGATCGCAGTCGCATCGACGAAGGCGAGGGCACCGATGATCCGCCTATCGGTGGTCGTTGCTCCGGGACCGGTTCCCTCGAGGTCGATCTCGATGCGTGGACCCGAACCCGGATCGCCCGCATCGACGATCACGGCACCTTCGACGGCCGCAAGCATCCAGCGATCGCCGTACCGCACGGGAGCGACGGCGGTGTGCTCCACGATGTCGACGACGAGCGTGCCCGGCCACATCACGGACACCGACGCATCCGCCACCCAGGGATCGTCCTCGATCGCGCGCTCGAGCGCACCCGCATCGACATCGATGGTGGGACGCCCGACTCCCATCGCGAGCTCGGTGATCGGCTCGGCCGGGTCGGACTTGACGACACCCGTGATCTCGACCTTCGAGATCGACAGCAGCGGCGACCGGATGAGCCATATCGATGCACCGGACACGAGAAGGACGATCAGGAGGATCAGGATCCATCGGAGTCGCTTCCGGGCTTTGTCCTCGGACACTCCCCTACGACGATCCGCGACCCGTGAGTCCATCGACGTCACGGTGTCACCTCGTCGTCGGGGAAGCGACCGACGAAGCGGATCTCAGGTTCGAGCTCGATCCCTGCGCGATCGGCGACGATCCGCCGGATCCGGTGGACGAAGCGATGGATGTCGCCGGCCGTTGCATCACTCGACGCCACGAGCCAATTCGCGTGGACATCGGACACCGTAACGCTGCCAACCCCTGTCCCTTTCAACCCGAGGCGATCGATGATCGCGCCCGCCGAGTCCCCTGGCGGGTTCTTGAAGACGCTTCCGGCGTTCAGTGTGCCGCCGGGCTGATGGGCTTTTCGCCATCGGGTGATCTCACGCAGCTCCGCCCGCCCGAGCTCCGGATCGATGGCGTGCGTCGCGAACGTCGCTTGGACGACGATGTCGTCGTCGGTGAGGGCGGAGCTGCGGTACGAGAACGAGAGGTCGCCGACGGGCACCGTGTCGACCACCCTGCCCGACACCCGCAGGATCCGGGCGCTCGTGACGACGGAGGCCGTGTCTGAGCCATGACCGCCCGCATTCATTCGCAGTGCACCGCCGACGGTGCCGGGAATCCCCACGTAGAACTCCAGCCCACCACGACCGGCGTCGACGGCAGCGCGCGCAAGCACGGGTAGGGAGAGACCGCCACCGGCGACGACGCTCCCATCCTGTCGCACGTCGGACGCACAGAAGCCTGGCCCGAGCCTGATCACGAGACCGTCGTACCCGTCGTCGGAGATGACGACGTTCGACCCCCTGCCGAGAACCCAGATATCGATGCCCGGTGGCGTCACCTCGAGGACCGACCGTAGCTCCTCGAGATCGTTCGGCTCGACGAACCACTGTGCAGGGCCACCCACCTTGTAGGTCGTGAACGGAGCGAGGATCACGTCCTGTTTGACGCCGGAGTGGGCGATCACGGGCTGGCTCCGATCGCCTTGGTCACCTCGGCAGCGATCGTCGTGATGTCACCTGCTCCAAGCAGGAGGACGGTGTCGCCTTCGGTGGCGATCGATGCGATGTATTCGGGAACATCGGCGAGCACCCGGACGAACGACGCCGTTCCGCCGGCCGCCTCTGTCGCTTGAACGACGACCCTCCCTGACACGCCGATGATCGGCTGCTCTCCTGCCGAGTAGATGTCCGTCACGACGACGTGATCGGCGCGTGCAAGGGGCACCCCGAACGCCGGACCGAGATCAGCCGTACGGGTGTATCGGTGCGGCTGGAACACGACGATGACCTTGCCCGTCGTCGCACGTGCTGCGGCCTCGATGGTGGCACCGACCTCCGTCGGGTGATGGGCATAGTCGTCGACGACCGTGACGCCGCGAACGATGCCGCGCACTTCATAGCGACGGCGGACACCGCTGAAGCCCCGGAGGGCGGTGGCAGCTGCATCCTGGTCGTAGCCGAGCATCGTGAGCATCGTGACAACACCTGCTGCGTTGGACGCGACGTGCATACCCGGCTTGGAGAGAGCGACCCTCACGGGCTCGCCGGGTCCTGACAGCGTGAACGACACACCGCCACCGGCATGGTCGAGGTCCTCGATCCGGAACTCCGCATCCTCTGAGACACCGTATCCCGTGAGCTCGACCCGCTGGGCGAGGCGCCTGACACCGGCATCGTCGATGCATCCGACCCTGGGACCGGTGACACGGTCGACGACCTGGCCGAATGCATCTTCGAGGGCGGTGATCGTCCCGTAGTAGTCGAGGTGGTCTGCCTCGATGTTCGTCACGAGCACCGACGCGAGGTCGAGGTGTCTGAAGGTTCCGAACGCCTCGTCCGCCTCGAGCACGAACGTCTCGTCGCCCACGTGTGCACCCGTATTGAGGCCGACGATCTCGCCACCGACGAGGAACGAGGGGTCATGTCCCATGCCCCGTAGTGCCGAGACCATCATCGCCGTCGACGTGGTCTTGCCGTGGGTCCCTGCGACTCCCATCGTGGGGTTCTCCGCCGTCAACCGCGACAGGAGCTGCGGTCGGTCCCATACTTCGATCCCGAGGGCGCGCGCCGCTTCGACCTCGGGATCGGTTGCCGGAACGGCCGAAGATCGGACGACGACACCGACCTCCGCCATCGATGCGGGGTCGTGGCCCAACCAGGTCTCGACGCCGACATCACGAAGGACGTCGAGCATCCGACCCGGCTTCAGGTCAGAGCCTGAGACGGAATGGCCAAGCTGTGAGAGGATCTTCGCGAGACCGGACATTCCCGTGCCTCCCGCGCCGACGATGTGCACGCGGTTCGGGATGGTCGACGGATCACGCATCTGCAAGCTCCAATACTCGATCGGCCATCGTTGCTGCCGCGGCCGCGTGGTCGATGGTCGGCACGGCCGCCGCCATGACCGTGCGCCGCTCGCCATCGGCCAGGACGGATCGAACCACGTCCGCGACCTCGGTCACCGATGTCTGCGGGACGACGATTCCTCCACCCGATGCGACGAGATCCTCGGCGTTGCGCTTCTGATAGGCGTCCCCGGCGGGCAGCGGAACGACGACGCACGGCGTTCTGGTCGCCTGCAGCTCGGACACCGTGAGCGCACCCGCCCTCGACAGGACGAGGTCGGCGGCGGCGTACAGGTCGATCATGTCGTCCTCGAACGGTATCGGCATCCAACCGCTCACGGAACCCGCTTCTGCTGTCGCCGCGTCTGCGTGCGACGGTCCCGTGACATGGACGATGGCGAACGTCCGCGCAGGGTCCGTAGCGAGGACCCTGGCGACGTCGTTGAGGAACTGGGCCCCCTGGCTTCCGCCGACGACGGCGAGGACGACGCCATCGGGCGCGAGCCCGTACTTCGCACGTGCCGACGGTCGGGAAGCAGCCCGATCGAACGATGCGAATGCCGACCGGAGGGGACTGCCGATCGTGACAGCGCCTCCCAGACGCTCGTTCGTCGCAGGGAACGACGTGTAGACGACGCTCGCCCTCCGCGCGATCAGCCGATTCGCGAGACCCGGCACGGCGTTCGCCTCGTGCACGACGAGGGGAATCCCCTGCCGCGACGCTGCGAGTGCGGCAGGGCCTGCGATGTATCCCCCGAACACGACCATGACCCGCATGCCACCCGACGCGATCGACGCGGAGATGGCGGATCGTGCACGGAGCACCCTCAGGGGAAGCATGACGTTGTCGATCGACAGGTTCCTGCGCAAACCGTGGATGTCCACACCGACGAACGGGTAGCCGGCCGCCGGAACGGTCGTTGCCTCCATCCGGTCGCCACCGAAGAACGTCACATCCTCATGGCGGAGCCCGCGCTCGGTGAGGGCGTCAGCGACCGCAAGGGCAGGAAAGACATGACCGCCGGATCCAGCGGCGGCGATCGCGACGCTCACAGTCATCCTGCGCTCGACCGTGCCCGATCCGACGAGCGACTGATGTTGAGCAGGACTCCGATGGCGAAGAGGTTGACCAGCATTGCATTCCCTCCGTTCGAGATGAATGGAAGCGGCACACCGGTGATCGGGAGCACGGCGACAACGCCGCCGATGTTGACGAGGGCCTGGATCGTCAGCCACGAGGCGATTCCTACGGCGAGCAGCCTTCCGAAACCCTCGGGTGCTCGGAATGCTATCGAGACCCCGACGACTGCGAGGAGGGCGAAGAGGGTGATGACGATCCCGGCTCCGGCGAGTCCGGTCTCCTCCCCGATGATGGCGAAGATGAAGTCCGTGTGCGCGTTCGGCAGCCACGACCAGCGCGCGCGGCTCTGCCCGAGACCAACACCGAAGAGGCCTCCCGTCCCCAGAGCGACCATGGACTGCACCGCCTGCAATCCGGAGCCCTGTGCATTCGAGAACGGATCGAGGAATCCGAGGAGCCGGGCCTTGCGGTAGTCCGCCGACATTGCGAGTGCCGTCATCGCCATTGCGCCAAGCGCGCCGAGACCGAAGACGAAACGCATGGGAACGGTCGACACGGCGAGCATGACGAACGCCGGCAGCACGATCAGGAGGAGGTTCCCGAAGTCGGGCTGTGCGAGCAGCAGGAGTCCGACCGCACCGATGATGGCAGCAAGTGGTGCGAGGACGTGGCCGAGGCTCGAGAGGAGTTCCCCTTTCTTCGTGAGGACGGCTGCGAGGAGCGCAAGGACGGAGAACTTCGCGAATTCGGCGGCCTGGATCGTGATCGGGCCGACAACGATCCAACGGGTCGCCCCACCCCTGGTGTCCCCGATCGCGATCGTGACGACGAGAGCGAGGAGGGTCGCGACATAGAGTGGAAGCGCCACACGCTGCCAGAATCGGTACGGGATGAATGCGGCGATCACGAGAGCCGACAGCCCGAGCCCGACCCACATCAGCTGCCTCGAGAACAGCTCGAATTGATCGCTGCTCGAACGAAGCGACACCACGGACGAGGCCGACAGCATGGCCCCGAGTCCGATCGTCACGAGCATCGCGACGACGACCATCAGGAACACGGATCGTCTGGCGCCGGCGGACCGAACGCGCTCCTGTGTCCTGGCGTGCCGCAGTGCCCTGCTCGAGAGGGTGTCGGTCATGCCGCCACTCCGCCTGCTGCCGCCACCATTTCCCTGAACGCATCCCCCCGTGCGGCGTAGGAGTCGAACTCGTCGAAGCTCGCACATCCCGGCGAGAGAAGGACCGTGTCGCCCGGTTGCGCAACCGCGAGCGAGAGGGCGAACGCCGCACGGAGTGTCGGCACGACGGGGATGGGTTCCGATGACGCCCCTGCGATCTCCGGTCCCGCCTCACCGAAGGCGATGAGGTGGATGACACCGGGGATGGACACGAGGGGTGCGAGATCGAGGCCTTTGTTCCGACCGCCGACGAGGAGGACGACCGATGTGAACTCCGACACCGCAGCCATCACGGCATGGGGATTGGTCGCCTTCGAGTCATTGACGAAGCGCACGCCGTCCAGTGTCCCAACCAGCTCCCGGCGATGTGCTCCCGGTTCGAAGGCCTCGATCACTCCCCGGATGCCCTCGACGGTGCCACCGCACGCAGATGCCAGGGTCGCCGCAACAACGAGGTCGAACAGGAAGGACGCGTCACCGGTCTGCGGCCGATACCGATGTCCGTTCACCACGATCTCACCTTCGTGGACGCCGTTGCCGTTGATCGGCACCGTCGTACCCGAGCACGGCACCGTCCTGCATGGTGCGGACGTGGCGATTCGCGACACAAGCGGATCCCCTGGGTCGTACGCGAACACCGAATCGGCGGGCGCATCGCGCACGATTCGAGCCTTCGCCTCTGCGTACGCCGCGAATGAACCATGCCAGTCGAGGTGATCGGGTGCGATGTTGAGCACGGTCGAAGCGACAGCCTTGACGGGGTCCATGAACCGGAGCTGGTACGACGACAGCTCGAGGACCAGGATCTCGGCATCCCCCTGGCGGATCGATGAGACAGGGACGCCGATATTCCCCGCAGCGAGGGCGTCGACGCCCGACGCTCGAAGCATCGCCGTCGCCACCTCGGTGACCGTCGTCTTCCCATTCGTCCCCGTGACAGCGACCACGGGTAGGGAGAGGTGCTCGAGGCCAAACCCTGCCTCCGTGACGACATCGATACCTGCTGCGAGGACATCCGCAAGTGGCGGCGTGGTCTCCGCGAACCACGGACTCGTGATGACCCGATCGATGCCGTCGAGGTTGCCCTGGTTCCATTCGCGCGGGAGGACCTCGACGGGACCTTCGAATTCGACGCCAGAGGCAGGGTGCTCGGCGTCGTAGACAGCGACGCTGTGACCGTCCTCGAGCGCGAGGGCTGTCGCATCGGAGAGGCCTCGCAGGCTGGAGCCGAGCACGAGGTACCTCATTGGATCGACCCCGGACCTGCTACCCAGTCGGCATAGAACAGGCCGACACCGATCGCGACCATGATGCCGGACAGGATCCAGAACCTGATGATCACCGTCGTCTCAGGCCAACCCTTCAACTCGAAGTGGTGATGGATCGGCGCCATGCGGAACACGCGTCGTCCGAAGCCCCGGAACGAGACCACCTGGATGATCACGGAAAGCGTCTCCAACACGTACAGCCCCCCGAGGACGGCCAAGAGAAGCTGTGTGTTCGTGAGGATGGCCAAGGCTGCCATCGCACCGCCGATCGCATGTGAGCCGGTGTCCCCCATGATGATCTTCGCCGGAGCCGCGTTCCACCACAAGAACGCGAGCACGGCACCGAGGAGTGCCGCACCGAGCACGGCAAGGTCGAGGGCTCCATCGACCGAATAGAAGCCGGGATTCCTCGACTGCCAGAAGGCGATGAGGACGAACGCTCCGAACACGAGCGCACTGGACCCCGCCACGAGACCGTCGAGGCCATCGGTGAGGTTCACCCCGTTCGCGGTCGCGGTCAAGAGGAACAGCACGAGGAGGAAGAAGAGGACCGGTCCCAGGTCGATTCCGAGTGGTCGCACGAATGACAGTTCGGTGCTCACGCCCGCACGGGCGGCACCCCAGGCAACGATCCCTGCGATGACGAGCTGGCCCGAGAACTTCCATCGCTTCGAAAGGCCCTCGTTCCGCTTCCTCGCGTACTTGGTGAAGTCGTCGGCGAATCCGATCATGCCCATGCCGATCAAGGCGACGAGGGCGAGAACGGCCTTGTCATCCATCGGCTGGGCGCTGAAGCCGAACCCGCTTCCGAACGTGAACACCTTGTAGTGGGCGAAGAGATAGCCGGCCGTAGCGCCGAGGATGATCACGATTCCGCCCATCGTCGGAACGCCCTGCTTGTGCATGTGTCCCTCGACCTCGGACTGGATGAACTGGCCGATGTTCCTTCGGCGAAGCGAGCGGATCGCAAGTGGTGTGACAGCGATGACGAGGGCAAACGCGATCGCCGATGACAACAGCAGCGAGATCACTGTCGTGCCTCCTCGGCGAGGGCGATGGCGAGCCGCTCGAGACCCGCCGAACGCGACGCTTTGACCAACACGACATCTCCCGGCTCCACGACGGCGCGCAGCGTATCGGCTGCATCCTCGATATCCACGGCATTCGTGGCGAGTGCACCCGCGCCGATGACGTAGCCGTGGTCCACTCCCACGACGATGATCCCGTCGATTCCGAGCCGCGACGCGAGCTGACCCATCTCCCGATGGGCCGTCTCACAGACAGGCCCGAGCTCTGCCATCGGCCCGAGAACGGCGTATCGCCGTGCCCCCCCCATCGCCGCGAGTGTCTCGAGGGCGGAGGCGACGGACTGTGGGTTCGCGTTGTACGCGTCGTTGATGACCGTGAACCGACCCTCGTGGATCTCCATGCGCCACGCCGAGCCTGCTGCCACGGACAAACGCTCGACGAACTCGCTGACGTCATACTCGAGCGCGACCGCCACGCAGACGGCAGCGGCGGCGTTGCGGGCATGGTGCGCTCCTGCGACGGCGAGCGACACCCTGTGGGACGTCCCTGCAGCGCTGAGGGAGAACGTCGGACGTCCGAGTGCATCGACGACGATGTCCGCAACGGCCACGTCCCCTCGACCTTCGCCGAAAGTCAGCTGGTGGGGCGCGGTTCCCCGCTGGAGACGGGGCTCGTCGTCGGGCACCACGGCGACACCCGACGGCCCGAGCGCTTCGATGAGTTCGTACTTCGCGTTGGCGAGACCCTCCTCCGATCCGAAGGTCTCGAGGTGGACGACACCGAGGTTCGTGACGACCGCGACGTCAGGGCGAATGGCCGCCCGCATCGAGGCTATGTGTCCCTTCCCTCGTGACCCGACCTCGAGGACGACTGCCGTCGCAGCTTCCGGTGTGTTCACGACGGTGAGCGGCAGGCCGACCTCGTTGTTGAACGACCTCGGCGAAGCCCAGGAGCCCGCGATCCCAGCCGTGACGAGGTCCTTCGTCGAGGTCTTGCCCGTGGATCCGGTGATGGCGATCACCGGTACGGTCAGCTCGCCTCGCCGCTTCACTGCGAGATCGAGGAGGGCAGCCAGCGTATCGTCGACAACGATCCTCGGCTCAACGGACCCTCGATACGAGCGATCGACGATCACCACTGCGGCGCCTCCTTCGATCGCGGCAGCTACGAAGTCGTGCCCGTCGAATCGATCTCCGCGAATGGCGACGAATGCCGCACCGCGGACGTCCGAACGGCTGTCCGTCGCGACAAACGAGACGATGGCCTCGCCACCTCCGATCAGCCTTCCCGCGACGGCTGCCGCGACAGCTTGGATCGGCCATTCGAGACGTGTAGAAGCGTTCACATCCCCGCTCCCAGCTCTGCCAGCGCAGCACGTGCCACCGCCCGATCATCGAACGGATGCATGAGGCCTGCGATCTCCTGGTCTGGCTCGTGACCCCTCCCCAGGATGAGGACGATATCGCCTGGTGTCGCGATCCTGATCGCAGCGTCGATCGCTTCGCGCCTGTCGATGACGACACGCACATCACCTGCGCGTGCCGACAGCGCTCCTTCCTGGACCACGCGAGCGATCGCGACAGGGTCCTCCGATCGCGGATTGTCTGTCGTGACGATCGTGATGTCAGAACCCCTGGCCGCCGCCGAGCCCATCGCCGAGCGCTTTCCCTGGTCTCTGTCGCCCCCCGCCCCGAGAACGACGATCGTCCTCGCGAACGACATGTCCGCGACCGTGCCGAGGACGGACTCGATCGCGTCCGGTGTGTGCGCGTAGTCGACGACGACGGTGACATCGTGTTCGTGGCCAACGACTTCCATTCGACCGGGTATCGGCCGCATCGTCGCGAGACCAGCTGCCGCCTGGTCGAGGTCGACGCCGTCGCACAACAGGAGCCCAACGGCGACGAGGGCGTTCTCGACGTTGAAGGCCCCGAGCAGGGGAAGCGTCACGGTCGCTCGTTCGCCTCGATGCGTGATGGTGAACGTCGATCCGGTTCGGGTCAGCGCCACCCCGCTCGCATGGACGGCGAGGTCGTCTGTCCACCCGACGGCCATGACGCGCAGCGGCGTGCTCGCAGCAACATCCCGACCTGGCGCGTTGGTGACGTTCACGACCGCCGTATCCGCTCGACCTCGGCCGAAGAGCTCCTTCTTTGCTCCGAGGTAGGCCGCCATGGTCCCATGGAAGTCGAGGTGGTCTTGGGTGAGGTTCGTGAACCCGACAGCTCGGAAATGGATCGCGTCGGCCCGGTGGAGCGCCATCGCGTGGGACGAGACCTCCATGGCAACGGACTCCACTCCCGCGTCGCGCATGGTTCCGAGGAGACGCTGGAGGTCGGTGGATTCCGGTGTCGTACGGCTGAGAGGAACGGGGGTGCCTGCGAACCGGGAACCGAGCGTTCCGACGATCCCGTGAGGGCGCCCGACGGACTCCCATACGGCCTCACACATGTGGGTGACCGTCGTCTTGCCGTTCGTCCCTGTCACACCGATGATCGACAGGACTTCATCGGGACGACCATGTACCTCGCGCGCCGCCGCTGCCATTGCAGCCCGCGTATCGGTGACCACCAGGACGGGAATTGGACGCACGATTGCCCCTGGGTCGATGGGGTGCTCGGCGAGGATCGCCCTTGCGCCAGCGGCTACGGCTGCCCCGACGAAGGCGTGGCCATCGTGGCGCGCTCCGGTCACGGCGACGAAGAGGCATCCCTCGGCCACGGCACGTGAATCATGGGTGACGTCGGTGACGATCACGGATCGGTCGGCGGATTCGATCTGGATCCCGAGGGTGTCTGCGATCTGCCCGAGCGTCGCTGCCACGGCCCTACTCCCGGTCCGGTGCGACACCGAGCTGGTGCAGGGCGTTCTGTGTGATCTCGGCAAAGGCCGGCGCAGCGGATGCACCACCGAGGGACAGATCGGCTCCGTCGTCGAGGGATCCCTTTGGTGTGTCGAGAACGACCACGACGACGATCTCGGGATCGTCCAGTGGCGCCATGCCGATGAACGATGCGATCGTGTCGTCGCTGTAACGCTCGAGCTCCACGTCGAACTTCTGGCTCGTTCCCGTCTTTCCGCCCGAGGTGTAGTCGGACATCCTGGCACGGCTTCCGGTTCCCTCGTCGCTCTCGACGACCCGCCCAAGCATGCGTCGCATCGTTGCCGCCGTTTCCTGTGACACGACGGCCCTCGTGCGAGGCTTGGTCAGGATCCGCTGTCCGTCCGCCCTGATGACCTCTCGAACCAGGTGCGGCTCGACCCAGACGCCGTCGTTTGCGATGGCGGCGTACACCGCTGCCATCTGGAGGGGGGTCGTTCCGACGGCGTAGCCGATGGCGATCGACGAACCGCTCGTCCGGGTCCATTGGGTGGTGGGGTTCAACCGGCCGTGCCGCTCGCCTGCGACGTCGAGACCTGAGGGCGCACCGAGACCGAACGCGGTCAGATACTCATAGTGCCGTTCGTTGCCGAGCCTGTTCTGGATCTCGATCGTACCGACGTTCGACGAGCGCATGACGACGTCCGCGACGGACATCCAATCGGGGTTCGATCCATGATCCTCGTACTCGAAGTCACCGATCACCAGCGAGTTCGGCGTGTCGATCGGGGTGTCAGGCGTCACGACGCCTTCCTCGATGGCAGCGGCGACGGTGACGACCTTCAGTGTCGATCCTGGTTCGTACACGTCGGCGACGGCCCTGTTCCTCAGGACCTCGGGTGCGGCCTCCGACCGGTTGTTCAGGTCGAGACCCGGCCAACTCACCATCGCGAGGATCGCCCCGGTCTTCGGATCCAGCACGACGACGGCCCCACCGACAGAATCCGTGATCTGGATCGCTCGTCTCAGGCCCTGCTCGGCGGCGAACTGGACCTCCCTGTCGATGGTCGTGATCACGTCCGATCCCGGGGTCGCGGGCTCGAGCAGGATCTCTCCCTGGGGTATCACGCGGCCTGAGGGATCGCGCTCGACGATGAGCCTCCCCGGCTCGCCCTGGAGCTCCGAATCGAACGTCTTCTCGATACCCTCGATGCCGCTGTTGTCCTCGTACCTCGTCAGGCCGACCACCTGCGCAGCGATGTGGCCAGCCGGATACACCCGAAGCGGCTGCTCCCTGAAGAACACGCCGACGAGACCCGTGTCCTCCACGACGGCTCGAATCTCATTGGCTCTCGCGGTGTCGACCCTCATGGCGATCTCGGCATATCGCTTTCCAGATTCCTGCCCCTCTGTCAACAGCGTCACGAGTTCTGACATCGGGACATCGGCGAACGGCGCAAGGCTCTCCGCGGCCCCGGCAGGATCATCGAGCATCGTGGGGTCGACGACGACGTTCCAGCCATCGATGGTCATCGCCAGCTCAACGCCCTCACGGTCGTAGATCGTTCCCCGCCTGGCATCGATCGGCTCCTCGCGTATGCGCTGGTCGAAACCGACACTGGCGAGGGCGACGGCGCGTGTTCCCTGGAGGTCGAAGAGGCGGTATCCGATCCCCGCCCATGCGAGGAGGAAGGCCGTACCCACGATGAGGAGCCTGAGGTCTCCGCGTCGCCAGACTCGGCCGCTCATGCCGGAACGACAGGGTTCAAAGACCTGCCGATGGGGAACGCGCAGGCGGGTGGCCGGCCTGACACGCAGCCCACCCGATCGCACCCAGGGATGGCCGGCACCGTCAAGGCGTTCTGCCCTGATGGGCGCTGATCGGGGTCCCGGCCACAATGGGTGGCGCGGTCTCCCTCGAAGTGGTCACGATGAGCGCGAGACGCTGCGACGGGTGCGCCAGCCCGATCCGCTCCGCCTCTGTTGCGATGCGAATCGGATCCTGGAGCTGGGCGATCTCGAGCCGGAGGTCCAACGTCCTGCTCTCTTCGAGCTCGATCGCCCGTTCGAGCTCGTCCAGTTCGAACGCCGTGCGGTCGAGCGCGATCCGCAGGTAGATCATCGCGAAGAACAGCGCGACGACGAGCACCGTGTAGAAGGCGAGGGGAACGATCCTGGGTCCCGCTGCCTCCGCTGTGCGGCCGATCCTGCGACGGGCGACACCGATCGATCGAATCGATTCCGTGGTCATGGGGTGATCCTCTCGGCGACTCGGAGCACGGCGCTGCGTGCTCGTGGGTTGCCTGCGATCTCCGCCTCCGAAGCGCGCAGGACCTTTCGATGGACGAGGGTGATGTCCGGCCGCGCCCCGCATTGGCAGGTCGGCAGCCCTGGCGGACAGGTGCATGTCATCGACCGTGCCCTCAGCACGTTCTTCACGATGCGGTCCTCGAGCGAGTGGTAGGCCATCACGACGAGCCGACCTCCGACTCGAAGGTGGTCGATGGCAAGTCCGACACCGATCTCGACGCCGGTGAGTTCGTCGTTGACCGCGATGCGGATCGCCTGGAACGTTCGCCGCGCAGGATGCTTGCCGCGCCGTGCCGGAGCAGGTACGGACTCCGCGATGCATGTCGAGAGCTCCGTCGTCGTGGAGAGCGGTCGGTGTTCGACGATTGCCCTTGCGATTCGCTTTGCGAATCGCTCCTCACCGTATCTGGCGATGATGCTCGCGAGTTCGGCCTCGTCGAACGTGTTGACGACGTCTGCTGCAGTGCGTTCCGCGTCGGGGCCCATCCGCATGTCGAGAGGACCCTCATGGTGGTACGAGAAGCCACGCCCAGGATCGTCGAGCTGGTGCGACGAGACACCGAGGTCGAAGAGGACGCCATCGACCTTGTCGGGCGACGGCCCCTCCGCGATGACGCGATCCAGCTCGCGGAAGTTGCCCCTGACGACGAAGCAGCGGGGATCTCCGCTCGCCTCAGCGACAGCATCCGGGTCGCGGTCAACAGCGACAATGCGAAGGTCTCGATAGCGGTCAAGGAGTGCACGGCTATGACCCCCACCACCGAAGGTCGCGTCGACGATCCAACCGTGCGACGCCGGCTCGAGGAGATCGACCACCTCTGCGACCATCACGGGGTCGTGATATCCATGAACGTGCATGGGCTGATCCATGGTCAGTCCCCCGGAGCGCTGGCGCCAACATGGAAGCGGGCGGAGTAAGGGGCCTCCCAATTGGCATCCGGGGGACTGACCACGAGCCAGCCCTGCACGATGTGTCGGATCTCTCGGTTCGCGTCGTCAAATGCCGCCCTCCGACAACACCTCCTCGATGTCGGCGTAGTAGTCGTCCGCCACGGTGGCGACCTCCCTCCAGGTCGTCGAATCCCAGATCTCGATCCGGTCCGCGACGCCGACCACCGTGACGTCCTTCGTCAGTCCCGCGTACCCGCGCAACGGCTCGGGGATCTGACACCGACCTGCCCGGTCGAGGCTCTGATCCGATGCCGAGGCGAAGAACGAACGCGAGTAGTTCCTGGCCCGCCGATCGGTGCGCGGGAGCCTGAGGACGGCAGCTGCCTCCTCGTCCCACCGGTCCTGCGGAAACACGTACAGACAACGTTCCTGTCCCTTGGTCAGCACGCAGCCCGTCGCAAGTTCCGCTCGGAACTTGGACGGCATCACGACTCGACCCTTCTCGTCGAGCGAGTGCATGTATTCCCCAAGGAACATCTTTCGACGTCTCCATCATCTCCGACATCTCCCACGGCGCCCCACTATGGCCCACCATCTCCCACTTGTCAACATCATTTCCCCCAGAACCCCACCGAACCTCCACCTCTGGACTCGTCTGATGGCATTGCACGATGCTGTTCGAGACAGCCCGGTGCCGAACCGTTTAGCCTTGGGTGGTCGCCGGTACCGGGAGGACCCCAGATGCACGTGCTTGTTGCAACGGACGGATCGATGGACATCGACAAGGCCGCCGACTTCTCGGTGGCGCTCGCCGGCGAGGCGGGGACGACGACGGTGGCAACCGTCGTGCGGGTGCCGAGACGGCTCGTCCAGGAGCTGCGGCTCCAATACGGCGACCAACCCCCTGTCTCGGTTGAGACCGATGCCGAGTACGTCGGTGCGCCGAAGGTCGAATCACACTTCGAGAGGAGCTTCCCCGGCGACGATGCCCTCGTCGATCAGTACCTCGGTGACAAGCGCATCGAGTTCTGCCGTCCGGTGGTCGAGGCGATTCGGCTTCGCGGCGGAACGGCGACGTCCACCGTTCGCGAAGGTGATGAGGTCGAGGACACCCTCCTGGCCCTCGCCGACGAGCTGGAGGCAGATGTCATCGTGGTCGGTTCGCACGGACACGGGGCGTTCCAGGGTCTGCTCGGCTCGACGGGAGCGAAACTCGTACGTCGCTCCCCGTTGCCGGTTCTGGTCATCCGGTAGTGCGCCGGCCTCCGGGGCGCGTGCGGATCACAGGAAGGGTCGCCACGCCGCATCGAGGGCATCGCCTGCCGCGACGTGCACCCAATCGAATCGCCCCGGTTTGGTGGGTTGGCGCCTCAGCTGGAGACCTGCCTCGGTCGGGGTGCGCCCTCCCTTTCGGGTGTTGCATCGGCGACAAGCCGCGACGACGTTGTCCCAGCGGTGCGTGCCGCCGAGCACCCGCGGAATCACGTGATCGACGTTCTCGGCAGATCCGCCGCAGTATTGGCAGCGGTGTTCGTCGCGAGCGAAGATCGCCCGCCGATTGAGCGGAATGGCCCTCGCGTGGGGCACCGACACGTAGCGGCGGAGCCGCACGACGCTCGGCACGTCGACCGAGATCCGCCCTGATCTCCAAACCTCGCCTCGATGGGCGACGAGGTCGGCGGTCCCTGCGAGTACGAGCACGACGCCGCGTCGAGCGGGAACCACCGAAAGCGGCTCATTGCTTGCGTTCAGCACGAGCGTCCTTGCCACGGCCCGGTATCGTAGCAATGGATCGATGTGGCGGTTCCCGACGGACCGGTCGAGTGCCTCGGGTCCGCCTCCCCGCCTTGCGACCACGCAACGCTGGTGATTGACCACGCATCGCAGCTCTGGGATACTGCGATCGATCCTAGGAAGGCATCATGAAAATCGTCGGGTACGTCCGGGAGGCACCCGGGCGCGGACAGTCGGACACCGCGTTCGCCCAGAGTGAGCGCATTCGTCGTTGGGCGCTCGACACGGGTAACGACATCGTCGCCATCTGCCAGGATCACCACGCATCTGCGGCACCGCTCGACCGTCCCGGCTTCCGGGCCCTCCTCGAGCTCGTGCGATCCGGATCGGCCGATGCCGTGGTGATTGCACGGCTCGATTCCCTCTCACCCGACAAGATGCTCCAGGAGATCATGCTGGTCGACATCCGGCGTGCGGGTGCAACCGTCATTTCCACCGACGATGACGACCTCGAGACCCTCAGGAACGGCAACGACGACCACACGAGGCTCGTTGTCCGTGCTGTGGTTGCGAAGGTCGCCGAATACCGCGAGGCCTTCGGGTTGTCCGGACAGGCGGAGCATCCCGTCGCACCGTCGGTTGCAGAGCCCGAGATCGACGAGCGTCGGAACGTCGTGGTGGAGCTGATCGCCCCCACCGGTTGACGGACGGCCGGTTGAGGGACGGCCGGTTGAGGGACGGCCGGTTGAGGGACGGCCGGTTGAGGGACGGCCGGTTGAGGGACGGCGTGCTGACGAACCGCGTCAGGCGTTGGATGGAACCAGGGACACGAGGGACAGCGCTCAGGACGTCCGATTCACAGGGTGAGGGCTGACCACGTCGCCCTGCCGAGGGCGAAGGAGCGACCTGCACCGACAACGGCGGCCCCGGCATGCATGACGCCGTCCACATCGAGCACGATGAGCACGATGTCGACGCCCTCGATCCGACGATCTTCGATCTCGATCACCGTGGCGTCTGGTGCCCCTGGCATCGCGAGGCGAGTCGTCGCACGTACAACGGCCGACTCGACGCCTCCCTCGGTCGATGCAGCCGCCTGCTGGATCTGGGTTCCATCGGATGCGGCCACGGTCACTACGATCCCGGCACGACCCTCCTGGACGGCGACGCTCGCGAGCCTGGCCCCGAAGCCTCCCGTGGATTCACTGTCGTCAGATCTGTGATCGTGGTCAGGTCGGTCGTTGGCGCCAGGCTGTCGCTCGCACGCTTCGGGGAACCTGTCGTCGGGCCGCGGCCCCGGTGGATTCGCGGCTTCGAGTTCATCGGCGGCGGTCCTGCGCTGATTCGCGTCGACCTCGTCCATGTCCTCGATCTCGTCCGCCCGTGGCATGTCCTGCCCTTGAGGGCCATTCGGCCGTTCCTCGGAGGCTGTCGACGCGCGATCGGTGAGGTCGATCACGGCGGCGTCTCGCGACTCCTCGGCCGGCGCAACGGCGACTCCTGAACCCTGACCAGGCATGTCGGCGGTCGAGCCGGCGCTTCGTGCGATGGGAACGGCGTCGGACACCTCCTCGCGAGGTGCGCTCGATCCCGCCTCGACGCCGCCATGGTTCTGCTCTCCCGGCAGCCTCGTATCGGTGCCGAGACCGTGGGAGGTCAGGACGCGCCGTATAGCGCCACCGACGGCACCCTGATCGGCGCCCTCGGCGATCCGTATCCGCAGTCCTGCCGGTTTGTCTGCCGACCCCTCCACCTCGGCGCCCTCGACGCCGGGGATCCGGAGCAGGTCGTCCTGCAGGGAGCGTTCGTTCACCCTGGCCTCCTCAGCCCTTCTTCAGGCTTGTCTTCCTCCACCGAAGATACGAGAGCAGGTCCTCAGGGGCAAGAGTCATATCGGACCGCCCATAGGCAGTAGTCACCCGCCATTCGAGGACGTCGCGGTCGGGGATGGGGAGGAACGGGGGCTCTGCCCACCATCGTCGCCGTGCGAATGCGAACACGGCACCGATCGCCGTCAGCCACAGCCAGGGCCGAATCGCAACCGCGACGAACGAACGGAGCTCGATCATGGGGTTCCACGCTAGTGGTTCGGCTCCTCCATGACGCCTCTGTGTGCGGTCGCATCGCCGACCCGTCGCCAAGCGGGCTCCGGGCGGGTATCGTCTGGTAGCCGCACGGACATGAAGGAGGCAATGTGTCCCTGTCGCAGGACGACCTTTCGTGGTTCGGTGAGAAGTTCGAAGCAATCACCTCGAACATCGAGCGCGCCATCCAGGGCAAACGCGAGACGATCGAACTGGTCGTCTCGAGCCTCATCGCCGAAGGCCATATCCTGATCGAGGACGTCCCCGGCGTCGGGAAGACACTGCTCGCCAAGGCGCTCGCACGATCGATCGACAGCGAGTTCCAGAGGATCCAGTTCACGCCCGACCTCCTCCCGAGCGACGTCACGGGAGTCTCGGTCTGGGACCGCGAGCGCACCACCTTCACCTTCCGGCCTGGCCCCGTGTTTGCGAACGTCGTACTCGGCGATGAGATCAACCGTGCAAGCCCGAAGACCCAGGCGGCACTCCTCGAGGCCATGGAGGAACGACAGATCACGATCGACGGGGAAACCCACGTGCTCTCGGAACCCTTCATCGTCGTGGCGACGCAGAATCCCATCGAGCACGAGGGGACCTATCCCCTCCCCGAGGCCCAACTCGACCGGTTCATGATGCGCGTGACCATGGGTTATCCCGAGCGCAGCAAGGAACTCGAGATGCTCCAGACGCACGGCGGGGGAAGTCGCTTCATCGACCTCAAGTCTGTCGTCCACGCCGAGGACGTCGTCAAGATGTCGTCCATCGCTCGATCCGTCCACGTCGCCGATGTCCTTCGCGGGTACCTCATCGACATCGCAGCCGCCACCCGGTCGCATGTCGACATCCTGCTCGGTGCATCACCACGGGCAACCCTGTACCTCCAACGCGCAGCCAGGGCAATAGCCGCTGCCGATGGTCGGGACTACGCGAGCCCTGACGACGTGAAGTCGATCCTCGAGCCCGTGCTCAACCACAGGCTCATCGTCAGGCCCGATGCCCAGATGCGGGGCACGACCGTGGTGGACGTTCTCGACGAGGTCCGAGCCTCCGTACCGGTCCCCGGAACGAGGGTCACGGCCTGATGCCCACGACGAGGGGTTGGGCAGCCGTCGGGGCGGCCATGGCCCTCGGCGTCCTCTGGGCTGCGTTCGGGGAGGACCTCCTCCTCGCCCTGTCGGCCTTCCTCCTCGCCGCGGTGCTCGGCGGCTCGGCGTACGTCCGAATGGCGACTCCGCGCCTCTCCCTCGAGCGTGACATCAACCCCGTACAGCTTCACGACGGGGAGCGTGCACTCGTCGACATCGCGGTTCGGTCGCGCCGACGGATCTACCGCGTCTCCGTCGAGGATCGGGTCCACGGACTCGGCGCTGCACGCTTCGGGGCCGATCGGATCAGCCCTGACGACGTGATGGCGGGGAGATACGAGGTGGTGTGCAGGCCAAGGGGCATCTACACGGTCGGCCCTGCGAAGGTGAGCCTCGGTGACCCGCTCGGCTTCGTCGAATCGACGGCGAGGTTCGGGGTGTCGAGCCGACTCGTCGTGTATCCCAGGGTTGAGACCCTCGACGGTGTCCCCACAGGTCGCGGCCAGGATCAGACCATCAACACGTCACGAGCTGCGTTCTGGCACAGCGGTGGAGAGGACTTCTACACCTTGCGCGAGTACCACCAGGGCGATGACCTGCGCAGGGTGCACTGGCCGTCGTCTGCGCGCAGGGACGAACTGATGATCAAGCAGCTCGAGATGCCGTGGCAATCACGGGCCTTCGTCCTCCTCGACCCGAGGGTCGAGCCCCACGCGAGCGCGGAGTCATTCGAGCAGTCGGTTCGGGGAGCAGCATCGGTGCTCAACCACCTGTACCGAGCCGGCTATACGCCGACGATGTGGGCTGGACACGGGAACGGAACGGTCGTGGCGAACCCGGACGCGTACCGTGGGGTGATGGAGGAGCTCGCCGTGATCCGTCCCGTGCGTTCGCTGGATCTGCGACACGTGATCAGCAGGCTCCGGCGGTCCGGCATGGCAGGCGGTGTCCTCGTGATGGTGACGGGCAAGCCGGACGACGCCGACCTCACCTCGTTCAGGCTCCTCGGTCAGGATTTCTACAGAACCGTTGTACTTTCCGTTTCTGAGGGTGACGACGACACGATCATGGGCTTCGCCAGACTCGGCGCGTTCGTGGTGAGGACGACGCCAGACGGAACGTGGGCGGGCGCATGGCGCAACGCGATGGAGCACGGATGGTCTACCGCTACAGCTGGATAGCAGGCACGGCAGCCGTCGGGCTTGCGTTCTGGGAGTTGTCGTCCTTGCTGCGCGACTCCACGAGCGGCACGCCGTGGCAGCTGGCGATCCTCATCGCCTTCCTGCTCGGCGCGGGCATCACATGGACGGCGATCGCGTACCGGGCGAGCGCGATCGTCGTCGTCATCGTCAATATGGCTGCGTTCGTCCTGACGGCGGGGATGCTCATGGCTCCCGACACCCTGTGGACCATCCTGCCGACAGCAGCCACCTGGGACGCCGTGGTGTTCGAGTTCGGGCGGGCGCTCGAGATCATCCGGTTCGGGGTGGAGCCTGTTCGTCCCGTCCCCGGTATGGTGATGCTTCTGGCGTCGCTCTTCTGGATCCTCGGATTCCTCCTCGTCGCCGGCTTGCTCAACGGCCGTCCGTTCGTTGCAGTGCTGACGCCGCTGATCGTCGCCCTCCAGTTCGTCATCATCGATCGGCGTCCCAAGGGCATGGCACACCTCGCTGTGTTCGTCGGCATCGTCGCCCTGTCGCTCCTTGCCATACGTGCGGACGAGCGAGACGCGGGATCCGGTCGCCTGCAGCGAGTCAACGGGGTTTCGCGACCGACACGCAGGCCATCGGCGGCGATCGTCGGCATGGTGGTGGCGGTGGTCTTCGTGTCGCTGTCGACCGTTGCCGTCGCCGGGGAGAGGGTGCCCAGTGATGGCCTCATCACGTGGAGGTCACCTGCTGGGTACTCGGACGGGTATTCGGGGTCCGTGTCATACAACCCCTTCACCGACATCCGTGCGGGGCTGATCGCCCAGACCTCGAATCCCCTCTTCCGTGCAGAGATCGGCGGGGCAGACCCCTCATCGGTCCGCTTCAGGACGGTCACCCTCGACGTGTACGTGAACGGGCGATGGTCCACTGATCGAGTCCGGATCTACCCGCTCGACGAGGAACCGTGGATCGAGGACGAGCAGGTCTATCGGGGGGTGACGGTCCCCGTTCGAGCAGACATCCGAATCGACAATCTCGCCCAGCCCTGGCTACCTGCGCCGGTCACACCGAATGCCGTGATCGCGCAGAACCGCACCGACCAGAACGATCTGCGGATCCGCCGCCTCGACGGCTCACTCATGCTGCCGGGTGACATCAGCTACGAGGGCATGACCTACTCCGTGCGCGCGGACATGCCGCTCTACGACGGGCCGACGATCGCTGCACTCGCTCGAACGACGACTGGCGAGCTCAGTCCCCTCTTCGCGGCTGCGACCGACAATGGCGCGTCGGTTCCCGATTCCCCCGTCACGCCGGAGCCCCAGGAACTGACCGATGAGGAGTTCTGGCTCGAGTATCCGACCGAAGAGCTCGGAGCCGGGTTCGGTGCCCTCGCCGCTGGCGTCGTCGGAAACGTCTCGACGAACTTCGAGAAGGGCCTCGCCCTCGAGAACTGGTTCCGCGACAGCGGTGAGTTCGTGTACAACGACCGCGTCCCCGGCGAGTACACGACGAGTGATGTGTACGCATGGCTGGCCGACGAGGACAACCCATACGCCAGGCAGGGATACTGCGAGCAGTTCGCAACTGCGATGGCGCTCATGGCGAGGGCGGTCGGCGTGCCTTCGCGCGTCGTCCTCGGATTCACGCCGGGGACGAGGATCAACGACACGACGGTCCAGGTGATGGACCGCAACGCCCACGCCTGGGTCGAGCTCTGGGTCCCGAGCCACGGGTGGGTGGCATTCGATCCGACACCGAGGCGTCTCTTCTCGGCACCGACGGCGAACGAGACGATCGAGGCCGCACTCGGCTTCTCACCCGCGGACTATGTGGACGACATACCGAATCCCACATTCGTCGATACCGAAGGTGGCCAGATCGGACCGGACGGGAGGTTCACGCCCATCGAACGCGATACGCCATTCGTTCCGGCTGGAGGAGGCTCGGATGCGGGACCCCTGGGATGGAACCTGCCGTCATGGCTTCCCGTCGCCCTCGCCGCAGCGGGTCTCGCGACCCTCCTTGCCGTCACGGGGCCTGCCGTGAAGATGATTCGTCGCCGAAGGCTGATCACCCGGCTCCGCAACGGCGACATCACTGCGGCGTGGACCGACATCGTCGAACGCCTCACCGACCTTCGCGAGCCTGTCGATCCCGCAGCGACGCCAATCGAGGCTGCCAAGGCCATCGATACCGCCTTCGTACCGCTCGCATCGGTATACGGTCGGGCACTCTACGGCGAAGACCAGTCGGACGACCTCGTGGACGATGCGTCCGCTGCGAGGCTCCGTGCAGCGCAGCACCTCACGACCCGATACTCGCGAGCAGAGCGCGTCAGGGCGCTCTATCGACCGTCCCGACTGCTCGAACGCGCCAAGCGCATCCGATCGAACCTCATGGGCAGGCGCTGAGCACTCGGCACGACGCTCGTCACGGGCCGACCGGACCGTCAGCCAGAGGCCTCACTGCGCACGTCGTCCTCGACCCGCCTCAGCATGTCGCGGAAGGTCTCGCGATCGAGCTCGAACTTGCTGACATCGTCCTCTACATCCTGGGCGATCTCGTCGATCTTCACGAAGAATGCGAGCTGACCCTGGCGGAGCGCGTCGAGGAGTTCGGCGTCATCGTGGGCGACGGCGAAGATCGAGTGCCCATCGGTGACGAGGCGAACCTCGGCGAGATGGTCATCCATCTCGCCGGTACGCCTCAGGTAGTCCCACGCCCTTCGGACCCTCTGGATGGACAGGCCATTGTCGAGGAGGCTCTTCACCACCCGGAGGCCGACCAGATCACGGAAACTGTAGATCCGCCGCCTCCCAGGGCGACCATCGGTCGTCTGGATCGACGGCTGGACGAGACCGACCTTGTCCCAGTACCGAAGCTGGTGCGGTGTGCACGACGTGAGCTGGCACGCCTGTGCAGCGGTGAAACCTTCCAAGACCCATCTCCCTCTTCGTCTCCGTGCGGGCGTGAAGCAGCAACCCGCTATGTGTACCATCGATCTCGCCGCCCAGTCCTACCGCTCGGCGGAGACGAGAACCGCCATGTTAACCGTCTCGTCTCAAACGTTTCTGAAGCCGATCGAACAGGTCGCTCGTGCCTCCTCCGGATCCGATGCGGGCGGCTCGAGCGGTGAGCGCCATCCATCCGGCGGTCGCGACCATGACCAGGAACCCCATGCCGGCGACGACCCACGATCGGGTGAACGACGCGAACATGATGACGGCCCCAGCGACGAACAGGATTGCGGCGAGCCGCATCTTCCATCGATTCCGTCCCGTGCGCACAGCCCGTGCGACCATCTCAGCGAGTTTCGGATCGTCCTCGTACAGCTGACGTTCGATCTCGTCGAGGATCTTCTGCTCGTGCTCGTTCAGTGGCATGTGCGTTTCCCGCATCGTCGACGGGTGTTCCGTGGGGACAGTATACCTGCAGGCATCGGTGCTGCTCCATTCGTTCTTGAGCAACGCCGTACCTCCGTCGGTGCGTTCCCGATGAGTGGATCCGGCGACGAGCCTGGTCGACAACGATCCCGCATCCATCGATCCGGGTGCACCGTAGGCTCGGTGCATGACGATCGTCCACCTCGTCCGCCACGGCGAAGTCGCGAATCCGAACCATGTCGTGTATGCGGACCTGGAGGGCTTCAACCTTTCGCCGCTCGGCGTCCGTCAGGTCCATGCGGCCGCGTCCCACCTCGCGAAACGCCGCATCGAAGGAGTACTCACCTCTCCCCTCGCCAGGGCGCGCCAGACGGCGACGGCAATCGCGCGACGCCATGACCTCGAACCGATCGTCGCCGGCGACCTCGTCGAGACACGCCAATACCCGGGCTGGACGGGCCACCGATGGGATGATCTGGCCACACGCTTCCCTGGCCAGGTGGAGCGGTATCTCGCTGATGCATCCACGCTCGGCGATGTCGAAGAGACACTCGACGCCGTCGCAGACCGTGTCCAGCGGGTGGTCGCCGAAGCCGCACGCGGCGGCCTTCGTGAATTCGTCGTCGTGGGGCATCAAGACCCGCTGCAGGCTGGGCGACTCCGGCTCACCGGGAGGAGCCTCTCGGAACTCCTCGTCGATCCTCCCGGCCACTCGACGGTCGTGACGATATCCTCGGACGACCTGACGAACTGGAAAGACGTAGGAATCTGGCGCCCGTTCGGGCGATGATGTGACCCCGAGCGACAGCGCAGTACGACCCACCTCGTTTACACTTCGGGGACCCCGCGATCGAGAGGACCGGTGTGGGCAGGCTCAACCTCATGAAGAGCAGCATTCTCGTGGCTGTCGTCTTCGCCGTGTTACTCGTCGTCGGAACCACTCTCAGCAGCCAGCCATCACAGGCCACCCAGGACGCAGGACGGACGCCCACGACCACGACGACCACGGAACCGCCTCCCGAGGGTGTCGTCATCGTCCACCTCGAGAATGGCTCATTCCGCCCCTCGAACCTCCGCCTCGACCTCGACGTGGCCCAGATCGTCCAGTGGATCAACGACGATGACCGGGAATACATCCTGAGCGCTACGGGTGACTTCTTCGAGCCCGTGACGCTCCCACCAGGAGCCACGTACGAGTTCGACTTCTCAACGCTCGATCCTGCCATCCATCGCTACAGCGCCCTCATCGGGTTCCAACGCATCCCCGGATCGGTCGATAGCCGCCCCGCGCAGTAGTCGAGCGGTGGCACGACCTCACCTGATCATCGGCGCCGTCGCCCTTGCCGCCGTCGTGGTCGCGTGCCTCGCCGTCGCCGTAGAACCGGACCCGATCGCAGGCTCCACCGTCCCGATGCTCATCACGGGGCTGCTCGTCTCCTCGTTGGTGGGCCTCTCCGGACTCCTCCTCGCGAGGGCACCGTGGGGACGGGTCGTGCTGATCTGCACCGTGATTGTCGCGATGAGCACGTCCTCGGTCGGTGACACACCTCTCACATGGACCGCGTACATCGTCGGCGGGATGGCGCTCGTCGGGCTTCTCGGACCGTGGCTCACGTTGTGGACGAGACACCACCGTATTGCCGACGCCCCAGGACCGACCCCCGTCGCCCTCATCGCCGTGGGCGCCGCAGCACCACTGTTCCTCGGCCTCGTTCTGATGGGCACGGGAACGGATTGGCACCATTGGTTCCTCGCAGGGATCACCATGGTCGGATCCATCCTCTACGGGCGCGGGAATCGGATCGGGATCTGGACGCTAAGGACGGCAACGCCGATCACCGCCGTGGTCGCGGGCCTTGCGACCACGGGCGCGCCGGGTCTCGCGATCGCATCTGCCGGCCTTGCCATCGGTGTGGCCGCATGGACACCGGCAGCCCGCCATACGACCACGGTGATCGCGCCCGTCCTCCCCCAGCCGATCGATCGGAGGACATGACGTGCGCGCCTCGGACATCGCGGCAACGATCACCACGGTGTGCTTCGGAGCCGTGACAGGTTGGTTCATCTCCGGCCCGACCCTCGCGGCCGTGGGCGGCGTCGGCGGACTCGTGTACGGGGTCATCGCATCGCGCGCCAACGTCCGCCCTGCGATCGCCACGACCGTGTTTGTGGGTGCAATGGCGGGAGCACTCATCGGGGCGAGCATCGTCGAAACCATCTGCCTGCCCGGCTCGTGTGCTGCGGCGGAGGCGAGTGCCGCAGTCGCCCTCGGACTTGCCTCTTTCGTCGGAGTCGGCCTCGTCGCCGCCCTCGTGACGCGGTCGTTCGACGAGTACAACGAGAGCATCGCTGCGGGTGCACAACCCCCGGGTGTCGGATGTGAGGCGGAACCTGATGATCCGCCCGAAGGCGAATTCCCGGAGGATCGGCTCTAGCCCCCGTACCGGCCGAACACGAGGGACACGTTGTGTCCTCCGAAGCCGAAACTGTTCGTCATCGCCGTGGAGATGTCGACGGTTCTCGGAGCGTTCGGAACGTAGTCCAGGTCACACTCGGGATCAGGCGTCTCGTAGTTGATCGTCGGCGGAATGACACCATCTCGGAGTGCGAGGAGACACGCAAGGGACTCGATCGCCCCCGCAGCACCGAGGAGGTGCCCCGTCATCGACTTCGTGGACGACACGGGGATGTCGTACGCGGCATCACCAAACGCGAGCTTGATGGCAGCCGTCTCGGTCGCATCATTCGCGGGGGTCGACGTGCCATGGGCGTTGATGTACCCGAGATCAGCGGGTGCGATGCCCGCGTCCTGGAGCGCCGCCGTCATCGCACGTGCCGCGCCCGCTCCGCCGGGCCGCGGAAGGGTGATGTGGTACCCGTCCGCGGACATCCCGTATCCGAGGACCTCACCGTGGATGGTCGCCCCCCTGGCGAGGGCGTGGTCGAGTTCCTCGAGCACCAGGACGGCAGCGCCCTCCCCCATCACGAATCCGTCCCGATTGAGGTCGAACGGTCGCGATGACCCCGAAGGGTCGTCGTTGTTCTTGCTGAGCGCCCGGGCCTGGGCGAATCCTCCGACGGCGAACCGCGTGATGCTGGCCTCACCGCCACCTGCGACCATCACATCAGCGGCATTGCGTCTGATGACCTCTGCTGCATCCCCGATGGCGTTTGCGGATGCCGCGCAGGCGGTCACGACCGTGGAGTTCGGACCGTAGAGATTGAAGTCGATCGAGACGACTCCCCCGGCCATGTTCGAGATGATCATGGCGATGCCTGTCGGAGACATCCGTTGTGGGCCCCGTTCCTTCAGCACCTCGAATTGGGACTCGAACGTCTCGACGCCGCCGATCCCTGTTCCCGCAAGCACGCCTGCACGCAGGGCGGCTGGGTCATCTTCCTCGTAGTGGAGGCCGGCGTCATCGAGTGCCTGGCTCGTCGCGACCCAGAAGAACTGCGCGCTCCTGTCGAGGCGCCTTGCCTCCTTGCGCGGCATGTACTGCTCGATGTCGAAGTCCTTGACCTCCGCTGCGATCTTCGTCGGGATGTCGGAGACGTCGACGCGCTCGATGCGCGAGATCCCGCTCGTACCTGCGAGGAGGTTCTTCCAGATCGGTTCGACACCGTTGCCGAGCGCGGTGACCGCACCGAGCCCGGTGACGACGACGCGGCGATCGGTCACGTGGCCTCCCTCAGCCGTTGAGCTTCTGTTCGACGAGGGCAACGGCCTCGCCAACGGTGGTGAGGGATTCGGCTTCCTCATCGGGGATCTGTACGCCGAAGTTGTCCTCGAGCGCCATCAACAGCTCGACGACGCCGAGCGAGTCGACCTCGAGATCCTCCTCGAACCTCGACTCCATCGTGATCTTTTCAGCATCGAGGCCGAGCTCGTCGACGAGGAGTCCGGTCAACTTCGATTCGATTTCCGAGCGTTCCATGGCTTCCGCCTCCTGATTCAAAGGGCCAGGCCGCCGTCCACGACGATCGTCTGACCCGTTACGTACGACGCGCCGTCCGAGGCAAGATAGCCAACCACGGACGCGACCTCCTCTGGTCGACCCAGACGACCGAGGGAGATCTGTTCCACAGCCCTCGAGGTCACGGCCTCACCGAGGGACTCCGTCATGTCGGTGTCGATGAATCCGGGCGCCACGGCGTTCACCGTGATGCCTCGGGAACCGACCTCCTTCGCGACGGACTTCGTCAACCCGATGAGTCCGGCCTTGGAGGCTGCGTAGTTCGCCTGTCCCGGATTCCCCGAGATCCCCGAGACCGAGCTGATCGTGATGATTCGCCCGTATCGGGCCCTGACCATGCCCCGGAGCGCAGCCTTCGTGCACAGGTACGCCGACGTGAGGTTGGTGGAGATGACGCGGTTCCATTGTTCGAGGTCCATCCGCAGGATGAGGCCGTCGTCGGTGATCCCCGCATTGTTCACGAGCACGGTCACGGGACCGAGATCGCGTTCAACCCGCGCGAACGTGGCCGCCACATCATCGGCGTCCGCCATGTCCCCGCGAACGGCGAGTGCCGTCCCTCCGGCAGCGTCGATACTCGCGACGACCTCGTCCGCGAGGTCCGTGTTCGTCGCGTAGTTGACGGCGACGGCGAATCCATCGCCTGCCAGACGCATCGCGATCGCCCTGCCGATGCCCCGCGACGCGCCCGTGACCAGGGCGACCGGAACGGTCACGAGAACACCACCTGCTTGGCGAGCATCATCGCGAGTGCGGTCTCGTGGGGCTCTGGGAGCGCGTCGTCGATGATCCCGGTTGGTGTCACCCTGTCTCCCCATTCGATGGCGCACGCGCCCCAGGTGATCCCGGCGCCGTACGCCACCAACACGAGCCGGGACCCCGGACCGACCTTGCCTTCGTCGAGTGCCTCGGCGAGCGCAATGGGGATGGTCGCGGCGGAGGTGTTGCCGTACTTGTGGATGTTGACGAAGACCTTGTCCTCACTTGCGCCGATCCTTCGCCTCACGGCGTCGATGATCCTCAGGTTGGCCTGGTGCGGGATGAGCAGATCGATGTCGCCGAGCTCCCAGCCCGCTTCCGCTGCGATCTCGACGGAGCTGTCGCCCATCTGCTTCACGGCGCCCTTGAAGACCTCGGCACCGTCCATGACGATGGCGAGCCGTTCACCCGACCCCGCATAGTCCGTCCCGAGTCCTCGCGCCGTGAGCCACTCGGAGCCTGCGCCGTCGGCACCGAGCCTGATTGCGCGGATCCCGACGTCCGACTCGGTCGCCTCGAGGACGACCGCCCCGGCACCGTCGCCGAACAGGACGGCTGTTGCGCGCTCCTCGAAGTCGAGGTACGAGGTGGTGCGCTCCGAGCCGATGACGAGCACCTTCGATGCCTGGGACGTTCCGATCAGGCCGTATGCCATGGACAGGCCGTAGATGAACCCCGAGCACCCCGCGTTGATGTCGGCAGCAGCTGCGTTCGTCGCACCGAGCTTCGTCTGCACGTAGCACGCCGATGATGGGATCTGTCGATCGGGCGTACAGGTCGCGAGGATGATGTAGTCGATCTCATCGGCTGATCGACCGGCGGCCGCCAGCGCACGCTTGCTCGCAAGGGTCGCGAGATCCGAGTTCGACACATGCGAGACGCGCCGCTCCCTGATCCCGGAACGGGACACGATCCATTCGTCGGAGGTTTCAATGACAGAAGCGAGGTCATCGTTGGTGAGAATGGCCTGGGGAACACACTTCCCCCATCCGGTGATCGTCGCGTTGATCATGGCGCTCCTTCCCGTGCGGCCGTCATTGTACGGACAGCGCCTCGCCCGCGTCTCGCGCTTGGCCGAGGCTCGCCACGACATGGACGCGCGCTGTTGGGACGGTCCGACGGGCGAGTCCCGCCGTGACATCTCCCGGACCGATATGAACGAACGTGTCGATGCCAGACGCTGCCATCGCCTCGAGCGTTGCGGAAAAGAGCACGGGTGATGTCAACTGCTCGCGCAATGAGGAACGCGGATCTGTCGTGCGCGCAGCAGACGCGTTCGCGTAAACGTCGAATCCACCTTCCGAGAACTCGACCAGTGACAGGCCACGATCAAGGCGCTCGGCGGCAGACGCCATGAACGGGGAGTGAAACCCGCCTGCGACGTTCAGCCTGATCACCCTCCGAATCCCAAGCTCCTTCGAATTCGCTGCGAGCCAGTCGAGGTCCGCATCGGCACCGGCGACGACGACCTGGCCAGGTGCATTGAGGTTCGCGACATACAAGCTGCCACCCGATGCGACCCGAGCCGCACACACATCGCCCGCGACCTCCTCGTCCGCACCGATGAGTGCGGCCATACCGGAACCCGATGCCGATGCTGCTTCGGCCATGGCGATGCCGCGCTCGGCGACGAGGTGCATTCCCTCGCGGAACGACATGGCCCCGGAGGCGGCGAGTGCCGTGTACTCGCCGAGGGAGTGCCCGGCTCCCGCTGCGGGCGCAACCCGTGTGTGTGCCCTGAACGCCTCCCACAGTGCGAATGACGTCGCGTAGAGGGCGGGTTGGGCCCGATCGGTCGACGTCAGGAGGTCGTCGGGCCCATCGGAGATGACCGAGGCGAGATCCCAGCCGAGGATGTCTCGCGCCTCTGCAAAGAGGTCGGAGCGCATCTCGAGCACGTCGGGACACATGCCGACGGATTGGCTCCCCTGGCCGGGGAAGAGAACTGCATACTTCATCGGTCACGGACCATTGGTCTGGGATCCGAGTTCTGACCCGTCGCAGTAGTCAGACGTTTCACGCATCGTCCGTCTGTTCGACACCGTGATCCGACAGGTACCGTCGGATGTTGCGAACAGCCTGGAGGATGCGGTGCTCGTTCTCGACGAGCGCGAAGCGGACATGCTCGTCGCCGGATGGCCCGAAACCGATCCCGGGGCTCACCGCGACGTTTGCCCTGTCGAGCATGTCGAGGGCGAACTTCAGTGACCCCATCGACCGAAGGCGTTCAGGGATCCTCGCCCAGACGAACATCGTCGCGTGCGGTGCATCTACAGGCCATCCGCTTCTCGCGAGGCCTCCGACGAGGGCGTCGCGACGCTTCCTGTACTCGTCGACCACGAGGTCGATGTACGCGTCGTGATCGTTGAGCGCGATGATCGACGCGATCTGGATCGGCTGGAACGTGCCGTAGTCGAGGTACGACTTCAGCTGGCCGAGTGCCGCGACGATCTCCCGGTTGCCGACCACGAAGCCGACACGCCAACCGGCCATGGAATGGGACTTCGACAAGGTATACAACTCGACCGCCACGTCCTTCGCGCCGTCTACTGAGAGCAGGGACGGCGGGCGGTAGCCGTCGAACGCGATGTCGGCGTATGCGAAGTCGTGGACGAGCATCACGCCGTTGCGGTGCGCGAACGCGACGAGGCGCTCGAAGAACGCAGCGTCGACCGTCACGGTCGTCGGGTTGTGGGGGAACGACGTGACGATGACCCTCGGTTTGGGCCACGACGTTCGGAAGGCCGCCGTCAACCGCTCGAAGAAGTCCGCGTCTGTCGAGAGGTGCACCCGCCGTACCTCGGCACCGGCGAGCACGGGCGCATAGATGTGGATGGGGTACGACGGTTCAGGGACGAGCGCCACGTCGCCCGGCTGGACGAGGACCCACATCAGATGGGAGAGGCCCTCCTTCGCTCCGATGGTGTTGATGACCTCCGTGTCAGGATCGAGGTCGACACCGTATGACCGCAGGTAGCGATCGGCGACTGCCCTGCGCAGGTTCGGCAGCCCGCGCGACGCCGAGTACCGGTGGTTCTTGCCCTGGTACGCGGCTTCCACGAGCTTGTCAACGACCCCCGGGGGCGATGGTATGTCGGGGTTGCCGAACCCCAGGTCGATCACATCGACACCGGATCGCCTGGCCGCCGTCTTCAGGTTGTTCACTTCGGCGAACACGTACGGGGGCAGGTTGTCGATTCGTCGGAACTGCATCGCGTCACCATAGAGCGCGCCGAAGCTGATCCGGCGAACCGGGCACCGTCAGCGCGGAAGGAGCTTCTCGACGACGGAGGGAACGAGATCGGCACCCCAGGCAAAGGCACTTCGCACGAGATCGAGGGCATCCTCGGATCCGTCCCAATGCTCCGCCACCACCGCCGCCTCGGCGCCTGAGAGCATCCGATCGACGGCGACGGACACGAGCACGACGTCGTCGAGGCGTCCGAGCCCAGGAACGAAGTCAGGGATCAGGTCCACGGGTGAGATCACATACGCGAGCGCAGCACCGACCAGCAGGCGGCGACGCATCGGCACCCTCGGATCCACGCTCAGTCGTGCGAGGAGCTTCGCCAGGTTCGGAGCAAGGGCGACGGACTCCCATGCGAGTTCGCGCACCGTGCGCGGCGGAGCAGCCGTTCGCTCGTCGATCGCTTCGCTTCCCGGCTCAACGTTGCGACGACGCATCGAGCCCCCCTGCCGCCAGGAGTGCTGCTCCGACGGCTCCCGCGATGGCTCCGAGCCGAGCGACCTCGACGCTGGGAGCAAGCCGGTGGCTTCCTCCGTGGAGGGAGTCAGCAAGCACCCTTCGTGCGGGAGCCAGGACTGATTCGCCTACGGAACCCAGTCCTCCGCCCACGACGATCACATCCGGGTCGAAGATCGCCACGAGATCGGCGAGACCCTGTCCGAATGCTCGACCAACCTCCGTCACGAGCGCCCTCGCGGTCTCGTCTCCCGCGTCCGCAGCCTCCACGACAGCCTGCCCACTCACCACGCGATCGCCGATGGCCCGTGCAAGCGAGCTGTTGGGGTTGCCGTCGATGACCTCGCGTGCGAGTCGCTCGAGCGCCGGTCCCGAAGCGATGGTCTCCCAGCAACCGCGCTTGCCGCAGTCGCACAGGCGTCCATCACGCTCGACCTTGATGTGCCCCCACTCCCCCGCATAGGAGCCGCCTCGATAGACCTCGCCGCCAATGGCGATGGCGCCGCCGATCCCGGTGCCGAGCGTCACGAGGAGCACATTGCGGTATCCGGCCGCCACGCCGAGCGCGAGCTCTGCAACCATTGCAGCGTTCGCATCGTTGTCAACGACGACCGGGAGCCCGAAGCGTCGATCCAGCTCGTCACCGATGCGAAGGTTCGTGCCGCTGACATGGGGTCCCCACACGAGCGACCGGTCGGTGGTCGACACGAGCCCTGCGACGCCTACACCGATCGCGGTCTGCGAACCGTCCGACACCGCGACGATCGCGTCGGCGATGGCCTCGACCGTGTCCGTTTCGCGATCGAGCACCTCGTGGTGCCGACGTACCACCTCGGTTCCCTCGAGGCGAACCGACAGGACCTTGGACCCGCCTATGTCGACACCGATTACGCTCATCGAACCCCCGTATCGCTCGTCACTGCCCTACTCGACGGGCACGTGCTGGGTCGCTGCGCTGTCGTCGCCCTCGGCTTCGGGCCGAACGGTCTTGACGATGCCCGCCATGAGCGCGCCGATTCCGTTCGCGACCTCGAACGCAGCCTTCGCGAAGTGCACCGTCGCCTTCCTGGTTGCGTCCACGAGGGGTTCGATGGGTGTTTCCGGCATCACGCCTCCAGGGTGAAGACGACACGCAGCTCGCCGTCAGCGAGCTTGGCGCGTCGGATGGTTCTGCGCTTGAGCGAATCGGGGAGGACGATGCTTCGCCTGTATGCATCCACGGTGATGAACAGCTCGTCACCGTGGCGCATGACGTCGACGTGCTCCTTGTCGACGAGGGGAATGGCGAGCACGAGGGCGACGTCGTCGGACTCGGCGAGGGATTCGACGCGGATGGGGTCGATGCTCGACAGGCGCGCCGTGGGATCGTCGTCCCCGTAGAGTTCCCCACCGACGACGCGGAGACGTTCCGGCCCCACCATCTCGTGATCGAACAGGCGGAGCCGGCGGATGTCGGTGCCAGCGAATCCTTCCTCGACGGCCTCGAGATGACCCTTCTGGATCTGGCGCCACTCCGCGAAGTAGGGGTCATGGACCTCATCCGGAAGGACTCGATTCACGATGGCCGCATCCACGGCGTAGCCGAACAGGCCGAGGTAGGTGTAGGTCCTCCTCGCCTCGGCGATCACCATCTTCTCAGGGTTCATGACAAGCCGTGCCGTTGTGATGTCCGGATCCGACAGGAGTTCGCGGATCCCGTCGAGGCGCTCGTAGAACCGTTCGATCGACTGGAACACCTTGTCGTCGGCCATGGGCATGGTCGACACCCTCGACACCACCGGCCGGACGACCTTCGCAACCCTGCGGCTCAGGGGGAACATCTTGTCCATGTACCACGACATCACTTCCGGCAGGCTGAGGAGTCGGAGCGTCTCGGCCGTCGGAGCGCAGTCGACGACGATCACGTCGTAGATGCCGGATCGGGCGTGATCCCTGACCGTGGCGAGGGCGAAGAGCTCATCCATCCCTGGGAACACCGTCAGTTCCTCGGCCTCGATACCGCTGAGCCCCGACCAGTCGAAGAGATCGGTGAGGTGATCGCGCACGTCACCCCAAGCTTCCTCGAGCCGCAACTGCGTATCGATCTGCTGACCGTCGAGTCGTTCGACGATGCTGCTCGGGGCATCGCCGAGTTCCATGTCGAAGGCGTCCCCGAGCGAATGGGCAGGGTCCGTCGACATCACGAGCGTTGCGTAGCCGAGATCGGCTGAACGAAGGGCCGTTGCGGCCGACACCGTCGTCTTCCCAACCCCGCCCTTGCCTGTGACGAGGATGATCCGCATCAGGCGGTCGACTCGGCCTGCTTCTTGAGGCCCCGCAGCGCGGTGCCGACGATCTGCTTCTCGGCCTGCTTGCGCAGGAATCCCGGAACGGTGAACGCCGGATCGACCTTGAGCGCGTACACGACCTCGGTTCCCCCACCGTCCAACTCATTGAACTCATAGCGGCCTTCGAGCGAGCGGATGTCGTCGTTCGGGACCGCGCTCCATCCGAAGCCGTTGTCGAAGTCGTAGTCATAGACGAGGGTGTAGGAGATCTCCTTGATCATCCCATCGACCACGAAGTCCGCCCTCACCGGCCGTCCGTACTCGTCCTCCTCGGTGACGGCAACGGTGCGAACACCTCCGGCCCACGCTGGGTACGAAGCGAGGTCGAGCGCGACCTCGTAGACGTGCTGGGGCTCAGCCGACACCTCGACGCTCTGAACCGTTCCCTCGACTGCCATGATGACTCCTCGTACACCCTTGCACCCCAAGGGTAGCGGTGGGCCGAGATGCACACCCGCGCGCGGCTCGCCGCGTTGCCCGCCGGGCCATCACCGACGGCGTCGGCGCTAGGTGTCGCTTCTGTGGTGGAACGCTCGACCGGTCGCCCTGAAGTACCCCACGTTGATGCACGTCGTTGCGCCGTGTCTCATCGACGTGGCACGCGCCTGGTGGACATCGCCGTAGTAGTGCAGCCTCGGGCGGTGCCGATCGAGGTACTCGAGGACGGGCACCGAACCCTTCCCTGTACCGCCGATCACATCCTCGCACACCATCGGCAATGCGGCAGGCACGTGCGTGCACAGGACGTCGACGGGGCCGAGCGCGGCGAGGCGATCGCGCATCGTCGCATCGTCGATCTCTCCGGCCGACCCGATTCGTTCGATGCCACGGCCGACGAAGCCGAACGTCTCATCCTCGAACTCGAGAACCTCCCCATCGACCCACGTCGCCGACGAAGGCAGGTGGGCCCTGAGGAGGTCCGGATCATCCACGTTGCCCGGTATGACGTACGCGCGGAGCCCACTGATTGCGGTGCGCATGCGCTCGTACTCGCTACGCATTGCATCTCCCACAGCGAGCCTCACATCGAACCCGAGCGATGCCGTGCGCGTGGCCCACATACGATTCGCAGCTGAATCGTCCACCGAGCGAAGCCCGACGACGGATTCCACGACGTCCCTCCCAACGATGTCGGCGAGGATCCCCTCGTTCGTCCGATAGTCCACCAGGTTGATGAGGTCGCCCAGGATGAGCACGGTGTCGGCGCGTGACGCGAGGCCGGCGAGCGTCTCGAATGCGCCGTGGACGTCAGAGACGATCAGCACCGGCACTCAATCGACATCGCGCTGGGCCGCCGTGCGCGGTCCGAGCCATTCGGAGATGGCTGCCAGGGCGAGCCCGCCGACGACGGCCGCACCGAATGCTGCGATGTCCGGCCACCCGCCGAAGGTCGTTGAGATCCCTGTCATGCCGAAGCCGATGAGGCCAGCGAGGGATCGCCTGGCCCATGGGCCGAAGCGCGCCTCGGGATCCACCGAGCGCCATCCCTCGACCGTGTCTGCGACAGCGGTTGCGACGATCCACGCACCCAACCCGAGGAGCCCGACGACGAGCGTCACGGCGTACACAGCGGTCATCGAGCACTCCCCTGACGGCGAAGGCCTGAGCGTAGACGGAGCGGGGTCGTCATCGGGGCATCACATTCCCGATCTCCTCGAGGACGTCTCCGTCGGATTCTCGGAGCGATGCAACGGTGAGAATGGCGGCCGCGGCGGGTGTTCCGATCCGTGCGACGGCCCACGCGGCGTGACGTCGCAGGAGGGGGTCAGGGTGGCCGAGGTAGCCCGCCGCAACCGCGAGATCGTCCTCGTTGCGGCCGTTCGCCATGGCGACGAGGGCATTCCTGCGCACGAAGCGTGCCCTGCGGCCAGGGATGTACCAATGGGTGAAGGACTCGTCGATCTCGTCGTCGCTCATCGCGAGGATGGCACGCGCACTCGTTTGGGGCGCAGGGCGATGCGATGCGAGAGCACCGTGGCCCGGAGGGCACGCGACCAGGCAGGCATCGCAGCCGTACACCCGGTCACCGGCCGGAGCCCTGAGCTCGATCGGGATCGGACCCCTCGCCTGGAACACGGCTGCAAGGCAGCGACGAGCATCGAGGACCCCGGCGGCGATGATCGCTCCCGTCGGGCATGCGGGCATGCACTCGATGCACGTTCCGCAGGTTCGCTCCATCGGCGACGTTGGCTCGATGGGTGCGTCGGTGACGACACTTCCGATCAGGAACCAGGGTCCGAACCCCGGGGCGAGGACCATCGTGCTCTTCCCCCACCATGCCACGCCCGACCTCACGGCGACGGCGCGATCGACGAGTCGATCATCGTCGAATACCCGCTCCGTGCGGAACCCCTGGGCGTCGAGAACGCCGGCGAGCGCGTCGAGGACGGTGCGCACCGAGGCGTATCGGTCACCGTCTGCGAACCGCGCCACTGGCCGGCCCACATCCCTGGGACGATCATCCCGATCGGAGGTCGCAATGCCATCCCCATCGGTGAGATAGGGAACGGCGGCGACGACGATCGCCCTCGCCCACGGGAACGAACGCGCTGGCTCCGTCGACGTCGCGGGATTCGCATACACGAACCGAAGCGATCCTCGTTCACCGGATGTGGCTCGTCGATCGATCTCGATGCGGGCCTCTTCGAAAGGAGCGAGGTCGGTGACTCCGAGCCGTGCGCCGGAAGAATCGGCAACGGCTGCCAAGGTCTCGAGGAGGTCCATCGGGTCCAACTGTAGATGCGACGGGCATCACGGACCTGATGATCGTTCTCCACCGAGTGCGGGTATTCGATGGGGCGGTCGCGTCAACCCGATGCCTCCCTCGGTGATTCGGCCACCACGAGGCGGATGGGGGCGATGAGGCCCGCTGTTGCCATCGCGTCGATCGCGGCGTGTTCGTCGTCCCCGAGCTCGATGACGCCCGTGTCCCCCAACAGCGCGGTGACGAGGCAGTCCCGGCACGCGGTGGTGTGCCGGGCAACGCAGCTTCCGCAGTCGATGATCATGCATACCTCCAACAGGCCGGATCGTTGTGGCAACCATACGAACCGGGTGTGACACGATCCGGCGGTCGGCCCGTTCGATGGCCGACGACGTGGCGCCGTGGGACGGGGTACTGTGACGCGCATGCGGCTCGGACTGAACATCGGCTTGTACGGAACGGCGATCGCGGACAACTTCGCGCTCATCGACATGGTGGAGGACCTCGGGTACGACAGTGTCTGGTGTGCGGAGGCGTACGGTTCCGATGCCCTCACTCCCCTCGCGTGGATCGCGGCACGCACTGAGCGCCTGCGTGTTGGGACGGCGGTATTCCAGATTCCGGCGCGAACCCCGGCGATGACGGCGATGTCGGCTGCCACCCTGGATGTGATGTCGAACGGCAGGTTCATCCTCGGACTCGGCGTGTCAGGGCCACAGGTGGTCGAGGGTTGGCATGGCCGTGCGTTCGGCAAGCCGCTCGCCGTCACCCGCGAGTACGTCGAGATCGTGCGGCGCATCCTTGCCAGGCAGGAGCCCGTCGCGTTCGACGGCGAGTACTACCAACTCCCCTACCGGGGTGAGGACGCCACCGGCCTCGGGAAGCCGCTCAAGAGCATGATCGCACCGAGGAACCCGAACCTCCCCATCTACCTCGCGGCGATCGGACCCCGCAATGTCTCGCTCACCGCCGAGATCGCCGACGGTTGGCTGCCGATCTTCTTCTCGCCCGAACGGACGACTTCCCAGTACCAACCCCTGCTCGACGCCGGCTTTGCACGGTCAGGCGATCCGACGAAGGCCGACCGCTTCGACATCGCACCGACGGTCACGGCGCTCGTCACAGACGACATCGACGCCGGACGCCTCCAGATGAAGCCACAGCTCGCCCTGTACATCGGGGGCATGGGGGCCAAGGGGACGAACTTCTACAACGATCTGGCGTGCCGCTACGGGTACGAGCGCGAGGCCGGAGCCATCCAGGACCTGTACCTGGAGGGAAAGCGCATGGAGGCGACGATGCTCGTACCGGACGCCCTGGTCGACGAGGTGTGCCTCGTGGGACCGGAGGGTGCGGTGCGTGACCGGCTCGATGCATGGAAGGAAGCAGGAGTCGGAACCCTGATCGTCGGGACGTCCGATCCGCGCACCATCCGGTTCATCGCGGAGGTAGTGACGTGATCAGTCCTCGGCCCGAGGGAGGGGCACCTCGAAGCGGAAGGTGCATCCAGGACCGTCCACGTAGCTGAGCTCACCACCCATCAGGTGTGCGAGCCTGCGCGACAACGACAGGCCGAGACCGACGGACGATTTGAGCGGCAATGCCGAGCGGGACCGACCATATGCCTCGAACACCTGTGCCCTGTCCTCCTCCGGCACGCCAGAACCATCGTCGTGGACGTCGATCCACGCCATCGTGTCAGACGACCCGAAGGTCGCGGTGACGTTCCCTCCCCCGTACCGGAACGCATTCGTCAGCAGGTTCCGGATGACCTGTCGCACGCGAACGGGATCGGCGTAGGCGGCCGACGCTGCGTCGGCGACGTCGACGATGTGGGTATCGGGTATCGAGAGGCGATCGAGCACGACCCGGGTCATGAGCGCCAGGTCGATCCGCTCGGGGAACACCGGAAGCGCCCCGTCATCGGATCGAGCAGCGACGAGGAGGTCCTCGACGAGGTCCGCCATCTCCGAGCTCTCGGTCGCGATGACACCGAGGAGCTCGCTGCGTTCCTCGTCGCCGAGCCGGTCTCCAGCGGATCGGAGTTCTTCGGCGAGCCCCCCCACCACCGTCAGCGGTGACCGCAGTTCGTGGCTGACCGACGCGATCAGCTGGTCCTTCGAGGCGAGCGAGGCCTCCAGGCGGGCACGGTTCTGTGCCCTTTCGTGGAAGGCTCCGATGATGTCGGCGAAGGTCCTCAGGAACGCTTCGTCCCTGTTTCGCCAGACATGGTCGCCGCCGCTGACGACGAATCCGACGGATCCATGCCATGCGCCGGCGACCTCGACACCTGCGATCAGCTCGGACACGTCGTGGCGCGCCCTGCGGCTCGTCATCTCACCTCGCTGGAGTGCACTCTGGACGTCGGGCTGGTCCCCGTATCTCCACGAGCTGTCGACGGCGTAGCGCGCCGTCGATCCCGGCGATGCCCAAGCTCCGACCACGACGGCGTGTGGCGTCCCGTCGGGACCCACCACGGTCTCGGTGACGAAGAGCTCATCGACGCCCGCGGCTGAACCGACGGCGACGAGGGCAGGTTGGATGTCGATCGCATGCTCACCGAGGAGGGCCTGGGACGCCCTGGCGATCGCTTCCTCGTATCGCAAGCGTCCGTCGAGGGTCCCGATCAGCGAGTCGCGGACCCGTGCGTCCTCCATTCGCTGCCAGAACGCGGCCGTGAGATCGGCCATCGTCCGTAGGAGCGTGAGATCGTCCGTTCGCCACAGCCGATCCGGATCGCGGTCGGCAGCACCGATGACGCCTACCCACTCGTCGCGCAGCGTGATGGGGATGTTGACCTCGACGTGGAGGCCCCCCTCACCTCCCCTGTCAGCGACCGTCCCCCGCGCCTCCTCGACCCGGTAGAAGAACGGCGCACCTCCCTCGAGATGCGACCTCGCGCCGGGCATCGCCGACCACGGGACCTTGGACCTCACGTCGAGCGATGGGTGGACGGTCGAGGGATCCGCCGATCGCTCCACGACGACCGCTGCGAGGCCGTGGGTCGGATCATCGACGTTCCTCTCCACGAACACGGCAGACACACCCATCGCATCGCGGATCGCATCGAGCGCGGATCCGAGTGCCCTGGCGTCATCCTCGGCGACGAGGGCCTTGGATGCCTGGGCGACGGCATCGGAGATCTCGATCCTTCGGCCGACGGTCACTCCCCCCTGCGTTCTGGCCAACGCGTACTCGCGTGCCATTGCGATCGTGAGGAGTCCGAATACCGCGACGGTGATGACACCAGAGACCAGAGATCTCACCTGGATGTCGGACGTCGTGTTGGTGAGCAAGGAGGCGACCGATGCCCCGATGCCGACCGCAACCGCGTACGCTCCGATCCGCCAGGCGGTCCTCGTCGTGCCGAGGATCGTCGTCACCAGCACGAAGTACGCGACGACGACTCCGACTGCGGCTGCGGGAACCGCTGCAATGGCGAGACCCACCCCGGTGAGTGAGATGTCCGCGACGAGCGTCGGTCCGACCCGCGATCTGTCCGATGACAGGGCGATCGACGCATCGATCGCGATTCCCGCTCCCAACGCGGTGATGACGGCAAGCACCGGCCATTGGAGTACGACGCCACTGAAAGCGGCGAGCGCCATGGTGACGATGCCGGCGAGTCGCCGAAGCCCATGCCACCGCGTCAGCACCGCCGCGTATTCTGGCAGCGGGGTCTCTTCGATTTCGACATGGGCACGCGGGAGCGTTGCAGTCACGGATCCCCAACGGGTCGCTCGGTCGTGTATCGGGCGATCAGGCCCCTGCGTTTAGGGGTTCCGACGCGACCAGGCGTCGAGGTGGTGGCCGTTCGATCCTCCGATCAGCGGTGCCACCAGGAGGCAACGGCGTCGGACCACAGGACCACCGCTCCGTGGGACGCGCACCGATCCCTCAGCTCACGATCGTTGGTGACGACGACCCATCGTCCCCGAGCGTTGGCGACGAGATCGACGATCTCCTCGTCCGCTGACCGATCCTGGGCGAAGATGACCTCGACACCGAGGTCGCTTCGAACGGCTTGCCTTCCGACCACGCCGACCGCGTCGAAGATCACCATGACCCTGGCCGTCGACGACCGAGCGAGGCCCGTCGCGATGGTTCCGACGATGGCACGGCCTTCGGATGTCGCGAACTGCTCGACGCCGAGCACCCCCGCGAGGTTGTACCCGTCGAGGACGATCACATCGACCCGCCCGGCGAGGACCGCAGCGACCGCCTCCGCGGTGTCAGGGGCGATCCCGCCGGGAAGGGTGAATGCTCCCTCGAGGTCGGGGGCCATGGTGACATCAACGGCGGGTCGGTACGGGCGCACGGCACGCTCGAAGGCGTCGAGATTCCTCGCGATTGCCGAGGGGTCCGTGCCGGGACCTGGGAGGGTGCCATCCCTCGACCTGTCGGCAGGGGCTCGGCCGTCCTCGGTCCTTCGGCGCGCCTTCTCCGTGAGTCGGTCCACCGTGCGTCGGAGTTCGCTGACCTCGGCGACGAGGCGAACCCTCTCGGCTTCGGTGTTCCGGTGCTCGGTCGCTGCGGCCTCCGCGATCCGGCGTGAGGCGGCCGCAGTCTCGGCGGTGCTCGAACGTGCGAGGCGATTGGCCTCCTTGAGGGCGGCAATGTCCGCGCGTGCCTTGTCGCGAGCTGCACTGGTCCTCGCCTTGGCCTCCGCTAGCTTGCGCTCGAGGTCCTGGACGCGATCCGTGAGGACACCGACCCGAGCGCGTTCCGAATCGAGGAGGCCACCCGCAGCCATCGCCTCGAGGATGGGGGCTGCCCGTTCGGGATCCTCGAGGAACAGTTCCGAGGCTGCATCGCCGTGACCAGCGGCGCTCCACCGCCCAGCAACGGCGGTGCGGAACGCTTCATCGGCGATGAGTACATCGACCAGGGCCTTCTCGAGGGGGGGTGGAAGCGAACGAGCCGAGCTCGCAGCCACCTTGCGAAGGCGCGCCGGCACCTCATCGGAGTCCCGATCAGCGAGCTCCTCCCGAGACGCGGCAATGACTGATCGGAGAAGGCGCCTGGCATCTCGACCCAGGGTCACGGGCCCGTCCGACACCACGTCCACCCTCTCGATTTGACCTTCTTCGCCACGGTGCCATACTCCCACACCTGCCGCATACGTCGGCGATAGGGACATGAAAAGACACCTCGTAGTAATCCTCCTCAGGTAGGCGCATCACACAACCGATGCGCCCAACCCTCCGTGCCCCGGAGGGTTTCGTTTATCTGGAGCACGACATGACAAACATCCTCACTGGTTCGGAGATCCTCATACGGTCGCTCGAGGCCGAAGGCGTCGAGGTCATCTTCGGTGTGCCGGGAGGAGCGATCCTCAAGGCGTACGACACCTTGTTCGACAGCGGTATACGACACATCCTCGCGCGCCATGAGCAGGGCGCCGGGCACATGGCGTCGGGGTACGCACATGCGACGGGACGCATCGGGGTGACGTTCGCGACGTCGGGACCGGGTGCGACGAACCTGATCACTCCCCTCGCCGACGCCTACATGGACTCGATCCCCGTGGTGGCCATCACCGCCCAGGTACCGTCGACGTCGATCGGTCTCGATGCGTTCCAGGAGGCGCACACATGGGGCATCTCCATGCCGGTCACGAAGCACAACCACCTCGTGACGAGGACCGAGGAGATCGCAGATGCCGTCCGTGAGGCGTTCCACATCGCCGCATCCGGTCGACCGGGGCCGGTCCTCGTCGACATCACGAAGGACGCGCTCGGGGGCGAGGCACCATGGAAGGGACAGGGACATGTGGACCTCCCCGGGTACAAGCCTTCCGTCCAGGGACATCCAAGGCAGGTTGCCGCCGCCATCGACCTCATCATCGCCTCGGAGCGCCCTGTCCTCTACGCAGGTGGCGGCATCATCCGTGCCGGTGCGAGCAACGCCCTGAGGGCGTTCGCCGAGCAGCAGAACCTGCCGGTGGTCACGACGCTGATGGCGCGCGGCGCCATCCCCGATTCCCATCCCCTCACCCTCGGCATGTCGGGCATGCACGGCTCGTACACGGCGACGACGGCCATCCAGAAGGCGGATCTGCTCATCGCGATCGGAGCCCGATTCGATGACAGGGTCACGGGGAACCCGGAGTTCTTCGCACCTGGCGCCAAGGTGATCCACGTCGATGTCGATCCGGCCGAGATCGGCAAGATCCGGGTTCCCGACGTGCCGATCGTCGGCGACGCATCGGCGGTCCTCGACCAGCTGATCGACCGGGGAGCACGGGCGCTGGCCAACGACGACGCACCGGATCGTGCCGAGTGGTTCGCCACCATCGCCCAGTGGCAGCACGACCACCCCCTGACCTACGAACAGGATCCCGACGGGCCGATCCAGCAGCAGTACGTGATCGACCAGCTCGCCCGGCATGCACCGCACGCCACCGTGGTGGCCGGTGTCGGCCAGCACCAGATGTGGGCTTCCCAGTTCTGGCCGTTCGAGCGCCCGAACACATGGATCAACTCGGGTGGGCTCGGGACGATGGGCTTCGCCGTGCCCGCGGCCGTCGGTGCCCAAATCGGCATGCCGTCGTCGACGGTCATCGCCATCGATGGCGACGGATGCTTCCAGATGACCTTCCAGGAGCTCATCACGGCCGCGCTCGAGGGCGTGCCCGTGAAGATCGCCGTCATGAACAACGCGAACCTCGGCATGGTGCGCCAGTGGCAGCGACTGTTCTACGACGAGCGCTACAGCGGGTCGGTCCTGTCATTCGACAACCCCAACATCGTGATGCTCGCGGAGGCGATGGGGTGCGCGGGGTTCCGTGCGGAGCACCCGTCTGACGTGATTCCCACCATCGAGAAGGGCCTCGCAGTCGACGACCGCCCGGTCGTGATGGAGTTCGTCTGCGATCCCGACGCCCTCGTCTTCCCGATGGTCGTCGCCGGTGGCTCGAACGACGAGATCATCCTCCGTCTCGAGGACTTCACATGAGCCATGTGCTGTCGGTGACGGTCGAGAACAAGCCCGGGGTACTCGCCCGCATCTCATCGATGTTCGCGAGGAGGGACTTCAACATCCACTCCCTCGCTGTCGGACCGACGGAGGACCCGACACGGTCACGCATCACCATGGTGGTCGACGCCCCCGAGGTCGAGCAGATCGTCAAGCAGCTCTACAAGCTCGTGCACACGATCAAGGTGACCGAGCACCTACCCGGCGAGGCGATCGAGCGCGAGATCATGCTCGTGCGGGTCAACGCCGACACGGCGCGCCGAAGCGAGATCCTCGAGGCAGCGAACATCTTCGAGGCGAAGGCCGTCGATGTGGGAGCCACGACCATCACATTCGAGGTCGTCGGCGAACCGAGTCGGCTCGCCGACTTCCTCGAGATCATGCGCACCTACGGGATCATTTCGCTGGTCAAATCGGGTCGAATCGCCCTGGCGAAGGACGCGAAGGCCGGCGCACGCAGGTAAGGGCGCGTCACCGTCCTCGAAACTGGAGAACACCATGAAGATGTACTACGAGCCCGATGCCGATCCCGGCCTGATCACGCGGAGGAAGGTCGCCGTCCTCGGGTTCGGCAGCCAGGGGCACGCGCACGCGCTCAACCTCAAGGACTCCGGCGTGGACGTCGTCGTCGGGCTCCGTGACGGGTCCTCGCGAATCAGGCCGGCATCGGACGCTGGTCTCAAGGTCGTCGATCCCGAGGCCGCCGCCGAGTGGGCCGACGTCATCATGGTCCTCATCCCCGACCAGAACCAGCGCGACGTCTACGAGAGCCTCATCGCACCCCGCTTGTCCCCAGGCGACGCCCTCCTGTTCGCACACGGATTCTCCATCCACTTCGGTTTCATCACCCCGCCGATCGACGTGGATGTCGCGATGGTCGCTCCAAAGGGCCCGGGACACCTCGTTCGACGGCAGTTCGTCGACGGATCCGGTGTTCCGACATTGGTCGCCGTCCATCAGGACGCGTCCGGTAGCGCGCTCCCGCTCGCCCTGTCGTACGCACACGCGATCGGTGGGACGCGTGCAGGCGTCATCGAGACGACGTTCAGGGACGAGACCGAGACCGACCTGTTCGGCGAGCAGGCCATCCTCTGTGGTGGCGTCGACTCACTGATCCAGGCAGCATTCGAGACGCTCACCGATGCCGGATATGCACCGGAGATGGCGTATTTCGAAGTCCTGCACGAGCTCAAACTCATCGTCGACCTCCTCTTCGAGGGTGGCATCGAGTGGATGAGGCACTCCGTGTCCGATACCGCCGAGTACGGCGACATCACCAGGGGGCCGCGCATCGTGACGGATACCACGAGAGCCGAGCTGCGCTCGATCCTCACCGAGATCCAGGATGGATCATTCGCCCGCGAGTGGATGGCCGAGTACGAGAACGGCGCTCCGAGGCTCATGGCGGCGAGATCCGCCATCCACGACCACCCCGTCGAGGTCACGGGACGGCGGCTCCGCGAGCTGATGACCTTCCTCGTCGCCAAGACACCAGCGGACGACGTCTGATGCGGTCATCGCCATTCCCTGACGTACGACGGGCAACGGGGCGCTCGCAGGCTCGTTGAGAATCGCCTCAGGAAAGGACGCCAATGTCAGACCGACTCATCATCTTCGATACCACCCTGAGGGACGGGGAACAGGCGCCGGGCATCGCGCTTTCTCCCGATGACAAGGTCCTGATCGCAACGCAGCTCGCAAAGCTGAGGGTGGACGTCATCGAGGCGGGGTTTGCGGCTTCGAGCGACGGCGACTTCACGGCCGTTTCGAGGATCGCAGCCGAGGTGACGGGGCCCGTCATCGCCTCGCTCGCCAGGACGCGCCCCGACGACATCGATAGAGCCGCCGACGCTCTCGCCGCGGCAGAGCGCAAGCGCATCCACGTGTTCGTATCCACGTCGCCGATCCACATGGAGCAGATGCTCAGGATGACCCCAGCAGAGGTGCTCGGGGCGGTCACGGAGGGCGTCGCCAGGGCGAAGCGATACGTCGACGATGTCGAATTCTCCCCCCAGGACGCGACCCGATCACACCCTGACTTCATCGTCGAGGTGTGCAGGGCGGCCGTCAGGGCAGGCGCAACGACGATCAACATCCCTGACACCGTCGGGTACGCGATGCCTGAGGACTTCGTCGAGCTCCTCAGCAGGGTCTACTCGGACGTTCGGGGGGGTAACGAGGATGTGATCATCTCGACCCACTGCCACAACGATCTCGGACTCGCCGTCGCGAACTCGCTCTCGGCGATCCATGCGGGCGCCAGACAGATCGAGGGTGCCATCAATGGAATCGGTGAGCGCGCGGGGAACACGTCGACCGAGGAGGTCATCATGGCGGTCACGACACGCCAGGACCACTTCGGGGTCGAGATCGGTGCCGACACGACCGAGATATTCGAGACATCCCGGCTCGTGTCAAGCCTCACCGGGTACCCCATCCAGTACAACAAGGCCGTCGTCGGCCGCAACGCCTTCGCCCACGAGTCGGGGATCCACCAACAGGGCGTCCTCATGAATCGTGAGACGTACGAGATCATGGACCCCGCCTCAGTGGGCCATGAATCGACGATCGTGCTGGGAAAGCACTCCGGTCGGGCGGCCTTCGCGGACGCCCTCCGAAAGCTCGGCATCACCCTCGAGGACGAGGACTTCCAGCGCTCCTTCCGGAGGTTCAAGGAACTCGCTGACCGAAAGGGAGAGATCTCCGAGGAGGGCATCAGGGCGATCATCACGGCGGAGACGGACACGGAGGTGGCTGCGATGAGCCTCGTCGCCGTCCACGTGTCAGGCGGAACCACCGAGACACCGATCGCCAGCGTGACCCTCGATCGCAGTGGCGAGGAGGTCGTCGCGACAGCCGAGGGAGACGGGATGGTGAACGCAGCGTTCGTCGCCCTCCAGGACGCATACGACATCCCGGCGACCCTCGTCGACTATCGGGTGTCCCCGCTCACGGCAGGCGCCGATGCAATGGCGAAGGTCGACGTCATCATCCGGGTCGGACCGACCGCCTACTCGGGCCGGGGTGTCTCGACCGATGTCGTCGAGGGTTCCGTGAGGGCCATCGTCTCCGCTCTGAACAAGGCCTCCATCGGTAGGACCCCGATCGAATCGCCACCGTCGTGAAGGCCCAGGTCGTCCTCCTCCCCGGGGACGGGATCGGTCCCGAAGTCGTCCGAGCCGCCACGGAGGTACTCGAACGTGTGGGCACCCTCCACGGCCATCGCATCGTCACCGTGGAACACCTCATCGGCGGTTGCGCGATCGACGCGACCGGTGAACCGCTTCCCGCGGCGACGCTCGAGGCCGCACGGGGTGCGGACGCGATCCTCCTCGGTGCCGTCGGGGGGCCGCGATGGAGTGACCCCCACGCGTCGACGAGACCCGAGCAGGGCCTCCTCGCGATTCGCAGCGAACTCGGACTGTTCGCGAACGTGCGTCCGATCGTCGCCCACCCACAGCTCCTCGACGCCTCCCCGCTCCGCCGCGACCTCGTCGAAGGTGTCGACATCGTGATCTACAGGGAATTGACAGGAGGCATCTACTTCGGTGGTTCGACGACCTCCGACGACGGTACGGAGGTCGCAGACCACATGCGGTACTCCGTCACCGAGATCGAGCGGATCGTTCGGCTGGCGGCCGAGGCGGCACGGGTGAGGCGCGGCAAGGTGACCTCCGTCGACAAGGCGAACGTGCTTGCGGTGTCGAGGTTGTGGCGCCGCACGGCCGACCGGATCATGGCCGACGAGTTCCCGGACGTCGAGTTCGAGAATCAGCTGGTCGACGCAATGGCGATGCACCTCATCTCGAGGCCACGGGACTTCGACGTGATCGTGACAGGCAATCTGTTCGGTGACATCTTGTCGGATGAGGCCTCGATGATCCCTGGGTCGATCGGTCTCCTTCCGAGCGCATCGGTCGGATCCGACGGGCCAGGACTCTATGAGCCCATCCACGGATCGGCTCCGGACATCGCTGGCAGCGGTACGGCCAATCCGCTCGCGATGATCCTGTCGGCGGCGATGGCCCTCCGACACTCCCTGGGACTGCCGAAGGAGGCCGATTCGGTGGAGCTGGCTGTCTCGCGTGCACTCGACGACGGTTTCCGAACGCCCGACATCGCGTTCGGTGGGCCGACCGTCGACACGGAGACCATGACAGCGGCTGTGATCAGCCACCTCGGCTGAATCCTCTCGCACCCTGGGGTACGCTCCCACGGATGAACGACTCACCTCCTCCCGCACCGCCGAGCGACATCGGCATGATCGGCCTTGCCGTCATGGGCCAGAACCTCGTCGAGAACATGCTCGATCGCGAATGGCGTGTATCCGTGTTCAACAGGACACCTGAGCGGACCTTCGAGTTCGTCGACCGCGCTGGCAACGACCGCCTCTCCGGCTGGACAGACCTCGAATCGTTCGTCGGATCGATCGGCCGGCCGAGGCGCATCATGATGATGATCAAGGCGGGGAGCCCTGTCGATGCCCAGATCGAGGCCCTCCTGCCACTGCTCGACCCTGGCGACGTGATCATCGACGGCGGGAACTCGCTGTACACGGACAGCGAACGGCGCTGCGAGCGGTTGGGAGCAGACGGGATCCACTTCGTGGGCGCGGGGATCAGCGGCGGCGAGGACGGAGCGAGGCTCGGACCCTCCATCATGCCAGGGGGCGATCCGACGGCGTGGCCGCTCGTGAAGGACATCTTCACGTCGATCGCGGCACGGTCCAACGGCGAACCGATGGCTGCCTGGCTCGGCCCCGGAGGCGCCGGACACTTCGTCAAGATGGTCCACAACGGCATCGAATACGGAGACATGCAGGTCATCGCAGAGTCATACGACCTGATGCGGCGGGGGCTCGGCATGACCCCAGGCGAGCAACAGAAGCACTTCGAGGCCTGGAATGACGGGAAGCTCGATTCCTATCTCATCGAAATCACCGCGAACATCGTCGGGCACACCGATGAGGCCGGTGTTGTGACCCTGGATCAGATCCTCGATGCCGCAGGTCAGAAGGGAACAGGGAAGTGGATCGTCGAAGCCTCCCTCGCCCACTCCGTTCCCGTCACCCTCGTGGGCGAGTCGGTGTACGCACGTATGGTGTCCGAGCTCGTCGACGAGCGTGCGGCGGCGAGCGCACTCCTCGCTGGCGGTGCGGCGGCGATCACCGATCCTCATGCAGAGGTCATCGACGACATCCACGACGCCCTCTACGGGTCGAAGATCATCTCCTATGCCCAGGGCTTCATGCTGCTGTCGGCCGCGAGCGATGCATACGGGTGGGGTCTTGCGCCGGGAACGGTTGCCGGGCTGTGGCGCGCAGGGTGCATCATCCGCTCACGGTTCCTCGACGACATCACGGCGGCCTGCATGTCGGACCCGTCGCTGCCGAACCTCCTCGTGAGCCCGTTCTTTGCAGGCGAGATCACCCACGTCCTCCCCGGCTGGCGTCGCACGGTCGCTCGTGCCGCCCTGGCTGGGATTCCGACGCCTGCATACGCCTCGGCACTGTCGTTCTATGACGCTTACCGGTCAGGAACGCTTCCCGCGAACCTCATCCAGGCTCAGCGTGACTACTTCGGAGCACACACCTACGAGCGGATCGACCGCCCTCGTGGTGAGTGGTTCCACACGAACTGGACGGGAACGGGTGGGGCCACGACATCCGAGCAGTACTCGGCATGACGGCCTGGCCACGGACGATGCCTGCGCTCATCACCCCGTTCACACCCGATGGATCACTCGACGTCGACGGTCACGCACACAACATCGCGACGATGGCCGAGCAGGGCGCGGAAGCGGTACTCATCGCAGGATCGACGGGCGAGGGACCGTACCTCGACCCTGGGGAACGGGCAGTGCTCCTGAAGCACGCAGCACAGGTCGCACCCGGTCTCGTGCTGCTCTGCGGGGTGTTCGCGGAGTCGGTGCGCCAGGCAGTACGACAGATCGGGGAAGCGGCGGACGCAGGGGCAGACGGTGTGTTGGTCGTCACACCAACGACCCTCGTACGAGGGGTGGCAGCATCCGTCGAGGCGTATTACGAGGATCTCGCCGACGCATCGCCCCTGCCGATCCTCTTGTACTCCGTTCCCAGGGTCACGGGATGGGAATTGCCGACGGAGTCGGTCGCCACGCTCGCACACCATCCTTCGATCATCGGCATGAAGGACTCCGGGGGCGACCCGACGCGCATCACGGCCCTCGCCGGCACGATCGCAGGCGGGTTCATCACCTACGTTGGTGCGTCTCGTGCCATCCTCGAGAGCCATCGAGCCGGCGTCCACGGCGCGATCACAGCCAGCGCGAACTATGCCTTGGCGGATGTCGCCGCTGCCGTGACAGGGGACGGAGACGCCCAGGCACGCCTCGACGCTCTCACCGCAGTCGTCGAGGGGTACGGTGTGCCTGGCACGAAGCACGCCGCGGGCCTCTGCGGCCTCGCGAGCGGCTCGCCTCGCCCCCCGCTGAAGGATCTCATCCAGGGTGCCGCCCAGCAGGTGGCTGAAGCCGTCGGATCCAGGGGTCCCGTTTCCGCTCAGTGACGGCGACATGATTACCTTGGTGCCTGATGCGCCTGGGAATCAGATCCGAACGGTCCGACACAGAACACCGCGTCGCTGCCACACCCACCTCTGTGGCGTCGCTCGCGACCCTCGGCTTCGAGGTCATCATCGAGGCGAACGCTGGTTCCGACGCGGGTGCGAGCGACGAAGCGTACGAGGAAGCGGGAGCCCGGGTCGTTCCTGCGATCACCACCGACACACGGGTCGATGTGCTTCTGACGGTGAACCCGCCATTCGACGGTGGTGCCGACGTCGTGGTTGACGGCGGCGCGATCGTCGGCTTCCTCGATCCCGGATCGCACACCGAGGCGGTCTCAGCCCTGGCACAGCGCGGAGTTCGGTGCATCGCGATCGAGAACCTCCCGAGATCGACGCTCGCACAGTCGATGGATGCCCTCTCGTCGCAGGCCACGGCGGCGGGATACGCTGCCGTTCTCCTCGGGGCGACCACGATGCCGAAGTTCCTTCCCATGTTGGTCACAGCTGCAGGCACCGTACCTCCGGCGAGGGTCCTCATCCTCGGCGTGGGCGTCGCCGGCCTCCAGGCGATTGCCACCGCTCGCCGTCTCGGTGCGGTCGTCCTCGCCTATGACATACGCCCGGAGACTCGCGAGCAGGTGGAGAGCCTCGGTGCGAAGTTCGTCGACGCACCGACCCAGGAGATGGATGAGGGCGGATACGCACGGGTCGTCGATGAGGATCTCGCCCTGCGCCAGCGAGAGGTCCTCACCGGCGTCGTCGCCGAGAGTGATCTCATCATCACCACTGCCCAGGTGCCGGGACGGAGGGCACCCCGCCTCGTCGACGAGACCATGGTCGAGCTCATGCGGCCGGGCTCGGTCATCATCGACATGGCCGCCTCGTCAGGGGGGAATGTGGCCGGATCGAGACCCGACGAACGCGTGGAGATCGGCGGCGTGACGATCCTTGGTCCGACGGACCTGGCTTCACGGGTCGCGGAGGACGCAAGCCGCATGTACGCGCGGAACCTGCTCGAGGTGGTGACGCGAATGGTGGTCGATGGTGCGCTGTCGATCGATCCGGAGGATCCCGTCATCGGACCGGCCCTGCTCGCGACGGGGGAAGCACCGTGAGCGATGCGTTCATCTCGGGAATCGTGGTGTTCGTACTCTCCGCGTTCGTCGGCTTCGAGGTCATCCGACGGGTGCCGGCGACCCTCCATACACCACTGATGTCCGGCGCGAACGCCATCTCCGGCATCACAATCGTCGGTGCGATCATCGCAGCGGCGGTCGGCTCGGGCTGGGTCGCAGGCGCGCTCGGTTTCCTGGCTGTCGTATTCGCCATGATCAACGTGGTTGGCGGCTTCCTCGTGACGGATCGCATGCTCGAGATGTTCAAGAAGCTCCCAGGGCGACCGCGATGATCGAGCTCGCCTACCTCACGGCCGGAGTCCTGTTCATCGTTGGCCTCAAGGGTCTGACCTCGCCCGTGACAGCGCGCCGCGGCAACCGCATCGCCGCCGTCGGCATGCTGGTGGCAGCGGCCACCGCCGTCGTCGACCTGGTCGATCTCGACGTCGGTGCGAAGTGGGCCATCGTGATCGGTGGTGTCGTCGTCGGCGGCGCGATCGGCGCTGTCCTCGCATTGCGCGTCCAGATGACCGACATGCCCCAGCTGGTCGCTGCATTCAACGGTTTCGGAGGCGGTGCCTCCGCCCTCGTCGCGGCCACGGCGATCATCGCCACGGCGTCGACGATGGCGACAGAGACATCTGTCACCACGGCCCTCTCGCTCATCATCGGCACCATCACACTGACCGGTTCGTTCATCGCGTTCGGGAAGCTCCAGGGCATCATCACGGGACGACCCGTCGGCATGCCTGGCGGCTCTGCGACGAACGCTGCCATCGCCGCCGCGACGGTCCTCTCGGCCGGTGCGGCGATCGTCACCGGCAACGAGATCCTCTACTGGATTTCAGGGGGTCTCGCCGCGGTCCTCGGTGTCACCGCGGTGATGCCGATCGGCGGGGCGGACATGCCTGTCGTCATCTCGCTGCTCAACTCACTCTCGGGCATCGCTGCGGCAATGGCGGGCTTCGTCATCTCGAACCAAGCGCTCATCGTCGGAGGCGCCCTTGTCGGTGCGGCAGGCCTCATCCTCACGATCGAAATGTCCGTCGCGATGAACCGATCGCTGGCCAATGTCCTCTTCTCCGGCTTCGGAGGCGGACCGATCGACACGGAGATCGGCACGAGACCGGTCAAACGCGCAACGGCGGACGACGCGGCGATCGCCCTCGCCTACGCACAGCGGGTGGGCGTCGTTCCCGGCTACGGCCTTGCGGTCGCACAAGCCCAGCATGCGGTGCGAGACCTCGCAAAGGCGCTCGAGGCTCGAGACATCGAGGTCTACTACGCGATCCATCCCGTCGCCGGACGGATGCCTGGCCACATGAACGTGCTCCTTGCGGAGGCCGACATCTCATACGAGTTGCTGCTCGACCTCGATCATGCGAACCCGAAGATGGCCCAGACCGACGTGATCCTCGTCGTGGGAGCCAACGACGTGATCAACCCTTCGGCGAAAACCGACCCGACCAGTCCCATCTACGGCATGCCGATCCTCGACGTCGACCTTGCACGGACGACGATCGTGGTGAAACGGAGCCTCGCTCCCGGGTTCGCCGGAATCGACAATCCCCTGTTCTATGAGGAGGGGACCCTGATGTACTTCGCCGATGCCAAGCAGGCACTCGAGGAAACCCTTGCCGCGCTGGAGCGGCTCTGATCGTCACACGACTCAGGCGAGCACGGCCGACCCTGCCATCGCCAGATCCTCGAGGAGGTCCTCTGCATCCTCGATGCCCGTCGAGAACCGGACCACACCCGCGGCGACGGTCGGATCACTGATCGCCCGCCTCTCGACGAGGGACTCCACGCCACCGAGGGACGTTGCGTTCGTGAAGAGCCGCAACACGTCGATGAACCGGTCCGCCGTCGTCGCGTCACCGAAGTCGACGCTGAACATCGAGCCCATCGCACGCATCTGCCGTGCGGCGATCTCGTGGCCGGGGTCGGTGGCGAGGCCCGGGTAGTACGTCGGCACACCGATTCCGGAGAACCACTCCGTCAGAGCACCGGCCGTGAGACAGGACCTGGCCATCCTGAGGGGCAGTGTCCGAACGCCCCGAAGGGCGAGCCACACGTCGAGTGAACCGGGCACGGCGCCCGTCAGGGAACGTTCGCGGCGCAGAACATCGGCAGTGCCGGCGTCTGACACGCTGAGGACGCCACCCATCACGTCCGAGTGGCCTGCGATCGCCTTCGTCGTTGCGTGCATGACGAAGTCGATCCCGAACGAGAGCGGGTTCACGAGGACGGGTGTGGCGAATGTTGCGTCGCACGCGGTGGTGACGCCACGCCCCTTCGCGTCGGCGGCGACGGTGGCGAGATCCGTGATCCGGCAGAGTGGGTTCGATGGTGTCTCGATCCACCACAGGTCGCCAGGTCCGAGCGCCTCGGGGTCGACGATCTCGAACGCACCTTCGGCGGCCCGTGTCTCCACGAGGTCACGCACACCGCGATAGACGTCCAAGGGAATGCTGATCCTCCGCGGGCGGACGTGGGCGAGCGCTGCCGCCGCCGCAGCCATGCCGGACGCGTAGGCGACGGTGTGTCCGCCCTCGAGGGCCCCGATGACGGCCTCGAAGCGCTCGGTCGTCTCGTGGCCGTCCCTGCGGTAGGTGCGGTCGGACCCTGCTGCGAAGGTCGTCGAAGGTCGGATCGGTGGAGCGATGTCCGGTAGGTCCGCCAGCGAGCGGTCGGCGTGAACACTGCGCGTCGAGTCACCGTGCATGGGTCGAGTGTACGTCGTCGACGTCGCGGTCGATGGGCGAAGAGACGTCGCCGATGGTGGCTACCATCAGCGACCTCAGCACCGCCTCCCCGGGATGATCCATGAGCCTGACCATCACACGACGCGACCGCTACAACCCGCCGATCGAGTTCGTCGAGCGCAAGGGAACCGGCCATCCCGACACCATCTGCGACCGCTTGGCCGAGGAGTTGGCGTGCCAGCTCGCTCGGGACTACCTGCAGTACACGGGCGCCGTCCGTCACTTCAACGTCGACAAGGCGATCCTCGCCGCGGGCGCCGTCGACATCGGGTTTGGCGGCGGTGTCCACGTCAAGCCCTCGAAGCTCGTGCTCGTGGGCAAGGCCGCGTTCGGTTTCGATTGGGAGCCTGACACCGACGAGCTCGCAGATCGGTACCACAAGCGCCTGCTCGAGCTCCTGCCGGATGCATCGCCAGAAGCGTTCGAAGTCGAGGTCTGGCTGAATCGATCGTCAGTCGACCTCGCTGCGGTCGTCCACGCCGAGACCGTCGCGCCACTCGCAAACGACACCTCCTTCGCCGCGGTGTCGCTCCCCCGCTCCATTCTCGAGTCGATCGTCCACGAGATCGAGGTCCACCTCAACGACGAGTCCTACCGCAAGCGGGTTCCCGTCGGGCGCGATATCAAGGTCATGGGGGCTCGCATCGGAGACGACATCACCGTGACGGTCGCCTGCCCCGTCCTGGCTCGTAGCGTGGCTGATCGTGATCAGTACGACGCAGTCATGGACACCGTGCGCGATGACGCAACCTCGATCGCATCTGCGATCGCGGGGCGACCCGTGACGGTGCGGGTCAACCAGGCCGACCAGGAGGAGTCCGTGTACCTGACCCTCACCGGCACCTCGGCCGAGGCCGGGGACGACGGACAGGTCGGGAGGGGGAATCGGTTCGGTGGCCTCATCACGCCCTATCGACCCATGAGCCTCGAGGCGGCAGCAGGCAAGAACCCCGCTTCCCACGTTGGCAAGACCTACCACGCGATCGGATCCGACATCTCCGATCGGTTGATCTCCGAGACCTCGATCGAGGAAGTCACCATCCGGCTCCTCTCGTCGATCGGGCACCTCGTCACCGAGCCCCAGGCCGTTCACGTCGAGGTCTCGGGTTCCGCTGACGATGACGCTGTCACGGAGATCGTCCACGACTGCTTCGCAGACTGGAGCGGCGTCACCGACCGCCTCATCGACGGCTCCTACGAGCTGTTCTGACTGTGGGCGACCTGGAGGATCGGGCGCGTCTGGCCGACGCCGAAGACCCCCTCGCCTCCTTCCGGGAACGCTTCGACCTCGCTGACGATCTCGTCTACCTCGACGGGAACTCCCTCGGGCCGATGCCGTTGGCCGCTCGAGACCGTGTCGGAACCATCATGGACGAGTGGGCGAGGGACCTCGTCATGGGCTGGGACCGATGGATCGACATAGGGACAAGGCTGGGGGATCTCCTCGCACCGATCATCGGCGCGCGGCAGGGCGAGGTCGCGGTGGCGGACCAGACATCCGTGAACCTGTACAAGCTTGCATCCGCGGCGCTCGACGCGACCGATCGCCCGAACATCGTCACCGACGCGGGGAACTTCCCGTCGGACCTGTACATCTTGTCGTCCGTGGCAACCGCCAATGGCGGGGAGCTCATCGTCATCCCAGAGGACCCGACCCCGAGTCAGATCGCGAGCTCACTCGACGACCGCGTCGCGCTGGTCGCGTTGACCCACGTCGGATACCGATCGGGGTTCATGCACGACGGATCCGCGGTCACGGCCCTTGCCCATCGAAACGGCTCGCGGATGCTGTGGGACCTCGCCCACTCGGCGGGGGCGACGATCGTGGACCTGCACGACTGGGGAGCCGACCTCGCCGTTGGATGCACCTACAAGTACCTCAACGGTGGTCCCGGATCTCCCGGATTCCTCTACGTGCGCCGAGACCTCCAGGGTGAACTCGTCCAGCCGATCACGGGTTGGTTCGGCCATGTCGACATGTTCGCATTCGAACCGCGATTCGCCCCCGCTCCGTCGATCGGGCGCTTCCTGGTGGGCACGCCACCCGTCGTCTCGATGGCTGCGACCGTCGTCGGGATCGAGGTCACGGCGGAAGCCGGCATCCCCCGGATCCGCGCCAAGAGCCTCGCGATGTCGGACCTCTTCATCGATGCCGTGGCTCCGCTGGTGCAAGCAGGATCGATCGGAATCGTCGGCCCACCTGACCGAAGTCGCAGGGGATCCCACATCGCACTGCGACACCAAGATGGATACGGGGTGTCCAGGGCCCTGCGCGCCGAGGGTGTGATCGTGGACTTCAGGGCGCCCGACATCATCAGGTTCGGCTTTGCACCACTCTTCAACAGCCATCGCCAGGTCCTCGATGCTGTCGAAAGGCTGACCGCGGTACTCGACACGGGGTCATTCGAGCAGCACGGGGCGGCACGGGGCGTCACCTGAGCCGATCGACATGACCGTCAGATGTGGCGCCTCACAGGTGTTCGGGGCCCGTACTTCGGGGCTCGGACACCCGATTGGAGGATCGCAACGACGACCCTGCGCCTCTCGGGACGGTATTGCTCGAGGAGCTCGAGCATGAGTGCGTCGTCCCCACGGGGTTCGCCGGCCAGGGCGTACGCGACCGTGTTCGGCAGGTGGTAGTCGCCAACGGGTACGGCATCGGCATCGCCGAGCGCCGATCCGATGACGAGCTCCGCTGTCCACGGGCCGATTCCCTTGACGCCCAGCAACCGACGACGGGCATCGACAGGTGTCATGTCGGCGATCTCCGCGAGGCGTCGTGCCCGCCTCGACACCTCGATCAGAACTTCCGCGCGCCTCCTCTCGATTCCGCACTCGTGGAGGTCGCCGTAGCCCAGCGCCGCAATGCGGGACGGCACGGGGATGGATCGCAGATCACTCCCCGGACCGGGCCCTGGCTCCCCCCAACGTCGCACCATCGACCGAAGCGATGCGCCCGCCTCCGCCGTCGTCACGACCTGTCCGAGAATGGACCTGACGAGTGCACCATGGACGTCCCTCGTCGCGCCCAATCGCAGTCCTTGGAGCCTGACCAGGAACCGCTCCGCGGGCGTTCCGCGGAAGTCGACCCGTTGGCGATCATCCAACCCGAGGAGCTCGGGAACCCTCCCGATCAGACCCTGTGGGTGGTGTCCCCACGCAGCAGCTGCGATGCCATCTGCCACATGCTCGATCGACAACGTCGAGGCACCCTCATCGTCGGCGACCACCCACCACCACCGTCCGGAACGGTCGCGGGTTCCGACACCGAGCGCCCGCGTCGTCGCCGCGAGGTCGAAGGGTCCATCCACCGGAAACCGTCGCTCGATCATCGCTCGACCGTAGCAATGTCTCCGGGCTGTGTACCCGCTGTTTGGTTAGTGATCGCCGAGCGACCAACATCAGGTGCATGGCAGGACTGGTGATCGTTGGAGCAGGGCCGATCGGTACCTGGGTGGCGCAAGGCGCGCTGGCAGACGGCGCCGTCGATCGCATCGCGGCCGTCGTCGATCCGGACGCCAGGGCTCGAAGCGAACTGGTCGCGGCGACCGGTGCACCCGGATATGCATCGACCGTTGACCTCCCGAGGGCCGGGGAGGGTGACGCGGCATTGGTCGCGTTCGCGTCGGCCGCCGAGAAGGTCGCACCAGACGTGATCCGCCTCGTATCGGCCGGATACAACGTGGTCACGACGTGCGAGGGCCTCGCTTGGGCTCCCCGCCACATCTGGGACGCAATGCACACATCCGCTCGATCGGACGGCCGAACGATCATCGTGACAGGGGCGAATCCGGGGTTCGTCATGGACCGCCTGCCACTCCTGCTGGCAGGAGCGACGCGCGGCATCACCAGGATCCGGGTGGAGCGTCGCATGGACACGTCGACACGGCGACCGTCGCTCGTCGCCAAGTCTGGACGCGGCCTCACCGCTGAGCAGTTCGCCGAGGGCATCGCTTCTGGCAGGGTCGGGCACAAGGGTCTCGACTCGAGCGCCAGGCTCATCGCTCGCGGCCTGGAATGGCCATATCACGATGTAACGGTCTCGGTCGTTCCCGTGATCGTCGACGGAACGATCATCGGAGCGAGTCACTCCGCACGTTTGGCGGCGGGCGGCCAGCGCGAGATCCTCCTTGACCTTCATATGGCATGGGGCGTCACCGACGAGGTCGACCGGATTCGAATCGACGGCGATCCGATGATCGTGAACGAGTTCCCTGGTGGTTATCCGGTCGACGAAGGCACAGCGGCGCACGTCGTGACCGCGCTTCGGCACATGCACAGCCTGAGCCCCGGCTTCTACCGGCCGACCGACATACCTCTCCGCTTCGGCGCGTCCTGATGTCGGCGGTCGTGCGGTCGCGCCGATGCGTGATCACATGGAGCGCCTTGCTCGCCATCACGGTCGTGGGAGTATCCACCCTGGGTCCCGCGGTGGCCCAGGACGTGGAATGTGGCACCTATCGCGGCCTCGTGTGCGAGGGTCTGTTCACCGATGAGCCGGACGTGGTCGAGGACCCCGACCGCGTCGCTGCCGCGATCGAGCGGGTGACCGCGACGCACGGCAATCCCTTCGCCGTGGTCATCGCGTCGTCGACCAGGGGTGAGGATCCCGAGGAGTTCGCAGCCAATCTCGCCAACGAGTGGGGTGTCGGGGATCCGAGCGAACAGAACGGCATCCTGGTCCTTGTCGCCATCGACGAGCGCCGAACGGAGGTCGTCACGCAGGAAGGCGTGCAGCTTCCGGGCCGCGCCGTGGCCAACACCGGACGCACGTTCTTCGGTGCGGGCGACTTCGAAGCCGGTGTGCTGGCGATCATCGGTGCGGTCGACCAGGTGCTCTCCGGGGATTCGATACCCGACGGCCTCGATGCGGCAGACGAAGGCTCGTCGCTCCCGATCGGACTGGTGGTTCTCGGCGTGTTCCTCGTACCCGGCGTCATCTTCGGCGTCGGATCCGTCGTGGTCACGCGTAGGGCCCGCGCCGCAGCCGTGATGGCAGGTCGAAGCCGCCGCATCGACGCCGTGCTCGTCGGGCTCGAGCCGAGCGGCGACGATCTCGCGCTCGCGCGCCACCACGCCATCGGGTTCACCAGCGATGGAACCGTTCCGACCTCGCTCGCCATCCAAGCCCTCTTCGACATTCGGGCGAACAGGGCGAAGGCGACCGACGGGGAAGCCCTCACCGCCCTCGCAGCCCTGGAAGCGATAACCGCCGTCGACGTGGATGCGCTGAGGGATGCGACACGTGTGCCGATGGACCTGCGCGCGAGCGGCGAACGGCCAATTCTCGAGTCGGGGCTCGATGGGTCGGTCGCCCATGCCATGGCGATCGAGCCCCGGAATGGCGAAGCCTTCGAGGTCGCGCTCGAGGACGTCAGGCATGTCGTGCAGGCGCTCCGACCCCATCGCGTCGGAGCCGCACGCCGTCGGGCAGCGGATGCCCTGATCGAAGGATTGGTCGACACACCCATCGGGGCGGTCACCGTGGAGCCCCTCGGGCACCTCCTCATGTCCTCGGCCCCGGTCCTCGATCCAGCACAGGTGATCCGCACGACGGTCGACGATGTCGTGTCCGCGAGCGACATCGCCTCGGCGAAGACCGAACGGGTCATCATGATCCGCTCATCTCTCGACGAGTCACCGACAAGGGACATCGCCTCGATCGCACTCGCCGATCTCGGTGACAGCCCGGAAGAGTCCCTCAGCCGATTCACATCGACGCTGAGCCACCTCGAGCGCGTCGGCGCTGCCCTCGTCGATGACGGGCTCTCCCTGCCAGCTGTTGCCGCCCTCCTGCTGGTCAACAACTCGGCGGACGCGATCGACACTTTCGTGTCCACATACAGTGAACTCGCCGACGCCGTGGAGCCTGCCGTCGCACTCGAAGCGGTGATGGCCGGACTGTCAAGCGATGCCGAACTCCGATCGGTCAGGGAGGTCGCAGATGGGCTCGGCATCCCGATCGCCGTCGCCGTGGCGCTGCGGGAGCGGCGAGACGACGGACCCGACGTGTATCGACGCCTCCTCGACGAGATCTCACAGCACGCGGACGCAGCGGACGTTCGTGTGATCGCAGGGATCCTCGCCGTGTCGCTCGAGCCTGCGGTAGCGGTCGCGAGATGGCGAGAGAGCAGGACTGCGCTCGCATCCCTCGGCCTCGTCGGCTCCTATGCGGACGTTGCAGCGGCATTCGGGGCATCGGATCCGAGGGGACCGAGGGTCTTCGCCCTCGCCTACGCAGCTCAGCGCAGCGCCCTCGAACATGCTCATCTCGGTGACCTCACGCGGTACGCCCCCGAGCTCGCCCACGCCGGCACGTCGCGCCAACGCGACTCGTGGACCGATCGCCCACTCTCGACGTCCAGGGTCGACTTCGATCCGTTCACGTTCCTGTTCCTGCACTGGGCGGCCCTCGGCGGCGCCGGCGGAGGTACCGGGTGGGACGGCTTGTACCGATCCCGATCCTGGAACGACGGGGGTTCCGGCTGGTGGGACGGAGGGAGGGGATTCGGATCGGCCGGTGGAGGATCGTGGGACACCGGCACGTGGGGAACGCCAACGGGATCGATGGGCGGCTTCGGCGGGTTCTCGGGCGGTGGCGGGTTCTCCGGGGGCGGAGGCGGCGGATGGTGACCGACGGGCAGATCACGAGCCCCAACAACGCCCAGGTCAAGGGATGGCGTTCGCTGCGAGCGCGCAGTGAACGCGACGCGACAGGGACGTTCCTCGTCGAGGGAGAGCGCGAGACGTTCACGATGGCGGAGCGGTTGGAAGTCGTCACGAGCATCGTCCGTGTCGACCGCATGCCCGTCGACCTTCCGAACATCGTGACGGTGTCACCGCGCGTGTTCGACACGCTCTCCGCACGCCAGAACCCCGACGGCATCGCAGCCGTGATGAGGACGCCCGATCACAGCATCACATCCTTGACCGTTCAACGGCCCGCACTCATCCTCGTCGGTGACGGCATCGAGAAACCGGGGAACATTGGCGCCATGCTGCGAACGGCAGACGGTCTCGGTGCCGCATTCATCGGATCGGATCTGGGCACCGACCTCGTGAATCCGAATGTCGTCCGATCGGCCCAGGGTTCATTGTTCGCCTTCCCGACCGGCGTCGGCACGCGTCGGCAGGTCACGGCGTGGTGCAGAAGCCACGGCTCGATCGTCGTGGCGACCCCGACAGCGAGGGTGGCGTTGTGGGACCTCGACCTGCGCAGTGACGTCTCGATCGTCATCGGGAGCGAGCACCTTGGCGTCGACCCCGAGTGGATCGCTTCAGGATCCGACTTCAGGGTCCCGATGGTCGGCTCGGCCGACTCGTTCAATGCTTCGGTGACCGCGGCGATCGCCCTCGCGGAGGCGGTTCGTCAGCGCTCCGCCTGATCGACCTCGATGGTGTCCGAGCGATCACACCACCTACACACGACACGCTCGATGAGGCGCTCGAGGATCTCCTCCTCGTCGACCGTCACTGCGCCGGAGAGGTCGGCGTGCTCGAACCTTCGCCTCCGGACCGTGTCGAATACGTCGAAGCGGGTCTTGTTGCCGCACGCGGCGCATCGGTATGTCGTCATGGTTTCGTGAGTCCCCAGATCCCGTCATCGTCGAGCATACGGAGGATGGTCCCGGCTCGGAGTGCGACGTTCCCCCTCGTCGCCGCCGGGTTCAGGTCGATCCTGACCACGGGACCGTGCCGATACATGGTGGGGACATCGATCACGCCGAGGTCGCTCGCCTCGGCACGGAGTGCATCGAGACGATCCGCTTGCGCGACGGTGACCGTGTTGAGTCCTGCGGCGGTCAGCGCCGCTTCCACGGTCGAGCTCGCCGTCGGGTCCTCGTGTTCCCCGTGGATGAGCCCGAGTGCGGCGTGGAGGAACCGACCGCGCTCGCGCGGCTCCTGCAGGCCGAGGAATGTCGATGCGATGGATTCCTCGCCGACCCTGGGCAACGGCTTCCACTCGAGCGCCACCTCGTGGCCTTCTTCTGCGAGGGCACGGACGAATCGATAGAACTGCCACACGGCAGGCTCCGTGAAGTCGAACCAGACCTGACCGTCGAATCGCATACAGGAAATGTAGGCGACCCGCCGATCGATCATCCTGCCGGTCGTTGTATCGAACATGTGTTCGGTTACGATGGGGCTATGACGCTGCTTGGCCAGAGATCGTTCTCCGACATGGGTGTGTCCCTCGCAGACGTGCCGTTCTGCGTCCTCGATCTCGAGACGACGGGTGTGGCACCGGACACCTGCGCGATCACAGAGATCGGTGCGATCCGCTACGAGGGAGGTGTCGAGACCGGCCGGTTCCATACGCTCGTGAATCCGCGGTCCCCGATTCCGCCGACGGTGACGGTGATGACGGGGATCACCCAGGCAATGGTGATCACCGCCCCCACGATCGAGGAGGTCCTCCCCTCGTTCCTCGAGTTCCTCTCGGGTGCCGTCGTGGTCGGACACAACGTCCGATTCGACATCAGCTTCCTGAACGCGGCATCGCTGAGGCTCGGCTATGGACGACTGCCGAATCGATCGGCGGACACTTTGCGACTCGCGAGGCGCCTCCTCGGCTCCGAGGTCCGAAGCCTGCGCCTCTCGAGCCTCGCGGCCCACCTCGGTTCGCCGATATCGCCCAACCATCGCGCCTTTGACGATGCACAGGCCACCGCGCACGTCTTCTGGGCCCTCCTCGAGCGTGCAGGCTCGATCGGTGTGACCCATCTCGACGACCTCCTGGCGCTCCCGACGATCAAGGGTGCGAGGGCGATCGGCAAGCTCTCGCTCACCGAGCACCTGCCTCGTGGCCCCGGCGTGTACATATTCCGGGATCGCACCGATGCTGCCATCTACGTCGGCAAGGCGACGAACCTGAGGGCCAGGGTGCGGTCGTACTTCGCAGGCGACCATCGCCGCTCGATCGACGCGATGTTGCGGGACCTGCGTCGGATCGACCACCTCACCACCGCGAACGAGATCGAGGCTGCCGTCATCGAGCTCCGACTCATCGCGTCGGAGTCGCCACGCTACAACCGGCGTTCCAAGGAGCCGCGATCCCTTCATTGGGTCACGCTCACGCGCGAGCGCCATCCACGCCTGGCGATCACGCGGTCACCATCGCGTGGCATCACCGATCTCGGACCGCTTCGCAGCAGACAGCAGGCAGAGGCGGTCGTTCACACGCTGTGGGACGCATCGAGGATCCGCCGCTGCACGCGTGCCGGATCCGGCTGCCACTATGCCCAGCTCGGCGTCGCGATGTGTCCCCATGACGACGAGACGACCGATGCCGACTACGCGGCCGTTGTCGAAGAGCTGTGCACCGGCCTCACACATCCGACGACCCTGCTCGAGGCCATTCGGCGCAGGCTCGGCGCGCTGGTCGAGCACGGTCGGTTCGAGGAGGCCGCCCGATGCAGGGACGGCTGGAGCACACTGGCGCGGGTCCTCGAGCGTTCACGCATCCAGCAGGCGCTCACCGACGCCGGGACCATCGTGGCGCGGGAGGGCACGGCGACGATCCGCATCGAACGCGGGCGCATGATCGATGTTCGAACCGATGGCGGTTGGGCCCACTCGCTCGAATCCCATGCGGACGGGCGCCTCGAGGAGGCGTATCCGGGGTCGAGCATCGTCGAGGGGGACGAGGCCGTCCTCTTGTGGAAGTGGCTGACGGCGTCGGGCACGACGCTCGTGTCCGTCACCGGATGCCTTGCGACGCCGGTCCACCCCATACCGCAACTCGATCGGCTCGAGGATTGATGGCCACGGCACCGGCTGGCTGAACCGCCGGTACCCATCAGAGCCGATCGAATCCTCTGGAAGCTAGGCGATCGGAGTGCCGTCAGCGACGTCGACATCGGGTCGGAGGACGACCACACCGTCCGGGGCGAGGGCGCCGAGAACGAGGACGTCCGACCGAAACCCGCCGACGCGCATCGGTTCGAAGCCGGCCACAACCACGACCTGTGTGCCGACGATTGCCTCCGGTGGGTACACGTCGGTGATCTTCGCCGACGACTGCACCACGCCGCGGTCCGGTCCGAGGTCGATCCACAGGCACAGCGCCGGATCCCTCGATCCGGTGTTCGGCCGCGCATCCGTGACAGTTCCGATTCGCAGGTCGAGTCGCTCCAGATCACTCATCGATGCGTACGACATCGCACCACGGTAGCCGGGGGGAGGACTCCGTATTGCACAGCGCGCGCGGCACCGGCAGACTCGGTCCATGCGCTTCGTACTCCGATCCACCGACGACGTCGTCGCCCATGCCGATCCAGCGATGCTGGCGGCCCTCGGACTACCGGGCGGCGGCGTTGTCAGGGTCGGGTCCACCCAGGTCCGAGTGACGCCCCGGGACATGAAGGCACCGAACGACCTTGCGATCCCCGAGTTCGCATTCTCGAACGGAGCGGGAAGCCCCGGAGGTGCCGTCGACGTCACGCGACTCGTGGTGCCACAGGCAGCGAGGGTGTACCTCGAGCTGGACGGCGAGCCCGTCCACTCCGTGCCACGGGACCTCCTATCGCTTCCCGTCGCAACCGGGGACCGGTTCCCAACCGCCGAGGGCGTCATCACCGTGGTACTGGTCGAACCGGAGTCACCCGCGGTCGTCACCGCCGGTACGACCGCGGTGGTCACACCACTGCGCAATGACGTGGCTCCGGGCGGATCTGAACGTCGACCGGAGTCCGAGACCTCGATGATGGTCGCCGGCCTCGAGAACGAGCTCGAGTTGCTGATCGGTTGGCTGCGCCTCCTCACCGGGGCAGGCGCAGCCGGTCATGAACCCGTGGCGGGTGTCACGGTGAGCGGACCGATGGGCTCGGGGAGATCCGAACTCGTGAAGAGCGCCGCCGACACGCTCGGCCTTGCCGTCACAGCGATCGACCTACGGACCGTCACGACCCCGGAAAGACTGCTGGCGACGTTCGAGCGGGCCGTGTCGAACGCCCGGCCGGGCACGATACTCCTCGTCGACAGGCTCGATCCGCTCCTCGAACGCGAATCCGGTGTGCGACACCAGGCGGCCGCCGTCACGAGATGGTTCCTCGATACGGTCGCCGCAACACCGGGTGTCGCCGTCGTGGTCAGCTCGACCCGTCCCTCGATCGCCTCGGACCTCGACGCCCAGGACCTCCTCAGAAGGACGCTCGAGATCACGGCACCGACCCTCGAGCGCCGAAGAGCCCTCCTGAGCGCAGCGATCGGCGTGCAGGGCATCGACATCGACGCCCTGGCGAACGCATCACCCGGTTTCTCCGCCCTCGACATCAGCACCGCCGTCCTCGATGCCCGCGCGGCGACGAACGGCGTGCTCAGCACCGATGCCGTTCTCGCCGCCATCCGAGCGACTCCGCCGTCCATGGGCACGACCTCCCTTGGATCCATCCCGTCATACGGCTTCGAACGGGTGGCCAATCTCGTCGACGTCAAGCAGGTACTGACCGAAACCGTCATCTGGCAACTGACCGACCCACAGCGGTTCTCCCGCATGGGAATCCAGCCCCCGAGGGGCCTGTTGCTCCATGGCCCGCCCGGAACAGGCAAGACCTACGTGATCAGGGCACTCGCGCACGAGTCAGGAGCGGCGTTCTTCTCGATCAAGGGCGCAGAGCTCCTCGACAAATGGGTCGGGGAATCCGAGCGCGGCGTGCGCGAGGTCTTCGCCCGTGCGGGCGCTGTTGCGCCTGCCATCGTCTTCTTCGACGAGTTGGATGCGCTCGCACCCGTACGCGGGTCGTCCACGAACAACGTCACGGACACCGTCGTTGCTGCGTTGTTGACGGAACTCGACGGCGTCGCGAGGCGCGGCGACGTCTTCGTGATCGGCGCCACGAACCGCATCGACCTCATCGATCCTGCGTTGCTTCGACCTGGCCGATTCGAGGTCCACCTCCTGCTCGATCTCCCCGGGCCGGAGGCGAGGTTGACGTTCTTCGAAATGACGTCGGTGCCGCTCGACGAGGATGTGGATCGAAGCGATCTCGTTGCGATGACGGAGGGAATGTCCTTCGCCGATCTCGACGGACTGCTCAGGGGTGCCGCCATCCGGGCGATGCGCGACGACCCCCATGCGACCACGGTGGCCATCCATCATGTACGATCGGCGCTCGGCGGTGACTAGATAGACCACCGACCACACATTGGTGCTTTACGACCACCCTTAGTGGCCCTACGGTGCAGTGAGATCCACCTTTGGGTCTCCCGACCCATGTCGGTGCGACGACAGAGGTCCCGGATCTGGGAGAATGAACCAATAGCAAACGAGACACACAGCCGGTGGGGCTACCGGCGGTGTGAACGAGTCACGAGCCTTGACAGGCAGGACGTGGCGAAACAGGGGCCGATGGCCTCGGACACGACAAGGCGGAGGAAGGCACGATGCCTGATACATGGTCCCCAGATGGGGTCACTCGTCGATTGCTGGTGATCGTGATTGCGGCCGCGCTGGCCCTCGCCTCATTGGCCGTCATGCCAGGGGCGGTCCAGGCCGCCCACGCAGAGGACGACACCGAGCAAGACGCGGTGGTGCTCGACATAGCACCCTCGCTGACGATCGAGAAGTCGACGAACGGCCAGGACGCTGACGATCCTCCAGGACCGGTGATACCTGCTGAGGATCCCGTCACGTGGATCTACGTCGTCACGAACGACGGCGGCGTAGCCGTCGAGAACATCACCGTAGCGGACGACAACACGCAGGGTGCTTCGATCTCGTGCTCAGGGCAGGTGAATGGCTCGATCACCCTCGCCGCCGGGGAGTCGATCGAGTGCAGCGCGAGCTCGGTCTCGCTCTTCACCCGCAGCATGCAGCTCCACGTCAACACGGCGACCGCCACGGGGACCGTCGTTGGCCAGCAGGGAACCGTCACCGACAGCGACCGGTCCCACTACACCCCGACGCTCGTGTGCCCCTATGGCCCCGCACAGGGTCGGATCATCATCGACATCTTCGGAGACGATCCAACCGGTGACGGCGGATTCATGCTCCAGCAGGGCTGGACGGTAGGGCCGATCGCGACGTCGGTGCCGGCAGGCACCTACTCCGTCAGCTGGGCGTCGTACGACTGGCATGACTTCAAACCGGGTCAGGCACAACTCGAGGAGATCTGGCGCCTCCGGATCGGGGACGCCGTGAGTGATCCGACAACGGACATCCCCGACACGACCGATTTCGCCCAGGGCACATTCGCCAATCGGCTCGTCGTCGGCGATGACCAGACCCAGGTGACGGTCGAGCACGCAGCAGTCGGTACCGAGATCAACAGCGTCCATGCGATATGCGTCGCCCTTGATCCCCTGCCTGCAGGAATCGACATCACGAAGGAGACGGAGGACTCCGAGGTTGCACCCGGTGGCACCGCGACCTTCACTATCACGGTTGTGAACACCGGGCAGGTGCCACTCACGGACGTCGTTGTGACGGACGAGCAGACGCCCTCGTGCGACTTCGGCGCAGGCGGAATGACAACGATTCCCGGGGGTGCGTTCGACGGAACCCTCGACGTGGGCGAGTCCTTCTCGTATACGTGCACCACGGATCCTCTCACGGCATCGTTTGACAACACCGCCGTAGTCGTGGGTGTGCCACCAGCAGGGCCACAGGTCACCGACGTTGATGACGAGCCTGTGACCGTCGTCGAGACGCCACAGGAAGGCACAATCGAGATCGTCAAGGAGGTCTGGAATCAGCTCGGGACACCACCCGCCTGGGCGAGCGATGGTCTCCTACCGGGGCCTGAGACGAGGGCGAGCTGGCGGATCACCGTTACGAACCCGAACGGCTTCGATCTGAGGCAGGTATCGCTCACCGATGCGAACGCACCCCAGTGCGAGGCGGCCTTCGACGCTGCCATCCGAGCCGAGGGATGGGCCGCTGGAGACGAGCTCATCCTCCCTGCGGGCCAGAGTGTGACCTTCGAGTGCGATAGCACGGTCATCGCAGGCGCACCGGGTAGCAACACCGCGGTGACGAGCGGCGTGGATCCCGAGGGAAGGCCGGTCGGACCTGCCGAGTCCACAGCGACCTTCGGACGGGTCGCGGCATCCGGAACGATCGGTGACACGGTGTGGTCCGACGAGAACGCCAACGGGATCCAGGACAACGGTGAGAAGGGAATCGCCGGTGCCCGCGTGCGCCTGACGCTCCCAGACGGGTCCACCATCGAGACAACGACGAACGCGAATGGCCTCTACCTCTTCTCGGCTCTGCCTGCGGGGACGTACAAGGTCGAACTCATCATGAGCTCGCTGCCGACGCCATCCGAGGGCAACCTGAAGTTGACGACGCCCGGTCTGTTCAACGTCACGCTGGCTGAGGGTCAGTCGTTCCTCGCTGCCGATTTCGGGGTCGTCGCAACACTCCCCGATACCGGGCTCTCGAGCGATCAGTTCGCCATCGTCGGTATCGCCCTCGTCATCATCGGCACAACCGCGCTCGCGGTGACCAGACGCCGTGACGAAGACCCGAGTGCCGAGGTGGTCTGACACCGAGGTTCCCTGAGAACAGGGCGCCGATCACGGGGGTGCGAATCTCGAGGTTCGCACCCCCGTGCGCGTTCATCCCGTGCGAGAGAGGGACGCGACCGCCTCGGCGACCGTGAAGCGCGATTCGTAGAGCGCCTTGCCGACGATCGCGGCTTCCACATGGACCTCCGAGGACCTGAGCACGGCGAGATCCTCCAGGGAGCCGACGCCGCCAGACGCGATGAGGGCGAGCCGCGGACCATGCTCACGGACCGTGCCAAGGAGATCGATGTCCGGTCCGTCCATGGTCCCGTCGCGGTCGATTCCCGTGACCAGCGCACGGGGTATTTCGAGTGCAACCACCCTCGCCACCATGTCCGAGAGCGGGACACCCTCGTCGAGCCAACCGGATCCCTTCGCCTTGCCTGCGCGCACGTCGATCGCCGCCACGACGCGACCGGGTCCAGCGACCTCGACGATCCCGTACGACTCATCGCTCCCCGAAGTGAGCACGGACCCGACCACGACTCGGAGGGCTCCGGCCTCGAGTGTCCGGATGGCGTCCGCTGCTGTCCTCACTCCCCCACCTGCCTGGAACGGGATCCCGGCCCGGGCGAGGGCCTCGAGGGCCGCCAGGTCGCGGATCCCGTTGCGCGCCGCGCCGAGGTCCACGACGTGGATCAGCGGTGCTCCCTCGGCGACGAAGCGAGCGCCGACGGCGACGGGGTCCCGTCCATAGGTCGTCACCTCGTCGTACGAGCCACGAAGCAGCCTCACGACGGCGCCGTCGAGGATGTCAACTGCCGGGATGATGTCCATGGTTGGCTCGCGCTGGTTGGGGATGGTGGATTCTAGATGTGATAGCGTGCTATCATGCTATTACACTAAGGCGCTAGCAACAGACCCGGTCGGAGATACACCTTGACGACACAGCCAACATCGGACGACTGGCGCAACGCGTCGACCGCCGCGCTCATGGATGCCATCGTCGACCTGACGACCCGCGACGAGGCGGCACGCTTCTTCCGAGACCTCTGCACGCGCCGTGAGCTCGAGGAGATGACGTCGCGGTGGGAGGTCGTGAGACGCCTTGCCGAGGGCCACTCGTACCGCGAGATCCACGAACTCACAGGCGTTTCCACGGCGACGATCACGAGGATCGCCCAGTGGCTCCGTCATGGCACCGGTGGGTATGTCGAAGCACTCGAACGTGCGGGCATCGAGCGAAGGGATTCCGAATGACACTTCGGATCGTGCTCCCGAACAAGGGACGGCTCGAACAGCCGGCGACCGAGCTGTTCCGAAGGGCAGGGTTTCGCTTCGAACGGACAGAGCGAAGCCTCGCGGTACCGGTCCTCGATGCCCCGATCGAGCTCCTCTTCGTCCGTGCGAAGGACGTTGGCGAACTCGTCGCCGACGGAGTCGCTGACCTCGGCGTCACCGGGCTCGACATGATCCGCGAGATGCAGGCACCCCTGGAGGTCGCCCTCGAGCTCGGCTTCGGGCGGTGCTCCCTCGTCGCCGCCGTGCCTGATGAGTCCGCCATGACGAGCATCGAGGACCTCGCCTCGCTGCGGGTCGCGACCTCGCACCCGAACACGGTGGAGCGCTTCTTCTCCGGCAAGGGCATCGCGGTGACCACCGTTCCGCTCGCCGGCTCTGTGGAAGTCGCCCCGAAGCTCGACATCGCCGACGCGGTCGCCGACCTCGTGTCGTCTGGCTCGACCATGTTGGTGAACGGCCTCCGGCCGATCGCGACGCTCCTCGAATCCCAGGCCGTCCTCGTCGAGGCGACGGGAGCGGCCCGTTCAGAGACTGCGGACACCGTGGTGACGATGCTGCGCGCCGCGATGGCAGCATTGCGGAGGCGGTACGTCGTGATGAACGCCCCGACGAGCTCGGTCGGTGCCATCTCCCGAATCATCCCCGGCATCGACGCGCCAACGGTCGTGCCGCTCGCCGTCGAGGGCAAGGTCGCCGTTCACTCGGTCGTCGACGCAGCCGATGTGTGGCACGTGTTGCCGAGGCTCAAGGACGCAGGTGCCTCCGGGATCCTGGTCCTGCCAGTCGACCAGGTCCTCGCATGACCATCGAGATCCCGACGTTCGACCTCACGCGCGACCTGGCCACCCGATCGTCGTCCGTGATCCGCTCGGCGCTGCCCGACCCCGAGGTCTTCGCACTCGCGGCATCGATCGTCGCCGAGGTCGCCGCCGGCGGGGACACGGCGCTCGACCGCTTCAGCTCTGTGCATGGAGGCGCGCTCGCCGATGGCTCCCATGTCGTGCCGACGGAGGACATCGAGAAGGCACCCGGGATCATCGCACCTGCACTCCTCACGGCCCTGCAGGAATCGATCAGGCACGTCACCACCGTGCATCGACCACAGCGGCCGAGTGATACCGCGGTCAGCCCGATCGGTGGTGTCACCGTCGAGCGCATTTGGACACCGTTGTCGTCAGTCGGCGTGTACGTGCCCGGCGGTCGCGGACTGTATCCCTCTTCCCTGATCATGGGCGTCGTACCAGCCGCGATCGCGGGTGTCCCCAGGGTCGTCGTGGCGACCCCGGCGGGTCCAGATGGCGTCGTCGACCCGGTCGTCCTCGCCGCTGCGCACCTCCTCGACGTCGACACGGTGTATGCAATGGGAGGTGCGCAGGCGGTCGCCGCGCTCGCACACGGAACAGAGACGATCGAACGCGTCGACAAGATCGTGGGACCGGGAGGACCGTGGGTGACCGCCGCCAAGCTCGCGGTGTTCGGATCCTGCGGCATCGACCTTCCGGCTGGGCCGAGCGAGGCAGCGGTCGTTGTGGACGGCAAAGCAGACCCCGTGGTCGTCGCCGCCGATGTCATGTGCCAGGCCGAGCACGGTGCCGAATCCGCTGTCGCCCTCATCGTGACCGACGCATCGATGGCGTCGGATGTCCTTGCCGAGATCGACGCTGCCCTCCCCCGACTGGAGCGCAGGGAGGCGATCGCCGCGGCACTCGTGAACCACGGGCTCGTTGCCATCGCCAGGGACCTCCCACAGGCACTGGAGTTCGCCAACGAGTGGGCGCCTGAACATCTCTCGATCCATGCACCCGACGCCAGGCAGGCTGCCGACAGCGTGCCGAACGCGGGATCGGTGTTCATCGGGACGTGGACACCGGAGGCGGCAGGTGACTACGCAACGGGTGCGAACCATGTCCTGCCGACGGGAGGCCTCGCGCGTTCGTATGGGCCGCTCGCTGTGGAGGACTTCGGTTCGTGGCGCCAGGTGCAGACCCTCACCCGCGACGGCCTGATCGCACTGGCGCCGACGATCCTCGCCATCGCGAGCGCCGAGGGCTTCACCGCGCACGCGAACTCGGTGACGGCAAGGCTCGGGGCGACACCATGACCGCTCCTCGATACTCGTGGCAACCGACAACGGCTGAGATCGCCCAGCGCTATGGGCTTCGTCCAACCGACGTGGTCAGGTTCGATCACAACACCTCACCGTTCCCGACGGACTGGGCTCCGTCGATCGTCGCACCGATGGCGCAACGCCTCAACGAATACCCGGGAGCGTCGTACGCACCGCTGCGCACCGCCGCCGCTTCCTACCTGGACGCCGATCTCGATCGAATCGTGCCTGGCGCTGGCATCGACGAGATCATCCTGCTCATCGCGAAGGCGTTCCTCGGCCCGAACAAGCGCGCGACAGCCGTAATCCCCACCTATCCGCTCTACGAGATCGCCTCCCTCCAGCAAGGCGCGGAGTTCATCGCCGTCGACTACGGATTCCCCGGGTTCACGTTTCCTTCGAGGCCCATCGGTGAGGCCGCTGAGACCTCTGACGTCACGTGGCTGTGTTCCCCGAACAACCCGACGGGGCACCGGATCCCCGACGAGGAGGTAGCGGCCATCCTCGGGGCCGCCGGGGGCATCGTCGTGATCGACGCTGCCTACGCGGAGTTCACGGAGGACCGCTGGTCTCGATGGGTGGAACGGTTCGACAACCTGATCGTGTGCCACACCCTGTCCAAGGGTTTCGGTCTCGCTGCGCTGCGGGTCGGTTTCGCCCTGACGAGCCCTGATATCGCCCGACAGCTCGACGGAGTCAGGCCACCGGGAAGTATCTCGTCCATGTCCGCGGAGATCGCGGAGTCCGCCCTCCTGACCACCAGCAGGATGCACCGACAAGTGGACAGGATCATCCGCGAACGAGGTCGACTCGCCGATGCACTTCGAGACGTCGGTCTGGACGTCGTGCAGGGTTCCGAGGCCAACTTCGTTCTCTGCAACGTCGGACCCCACGCCAACGCCCTGGCGGACGATCTCATGACGGAGGGCCTCGTCGTTCGGGCATTCGCACCGGCAAGCCCGATCAACGAGTTCCTGCGATTCACGGTTCGGACTCGGGAAGAGAATGACAGGCTCATCGATGCACTGAGGAGACGCCAACCATGACCCGCACAGCCAGTATCTCGCGCACGACAGCCGAGACGACCGTCGACGTGGGCATCGACCTCGATGGCGCGGGTCGCGCCGCGGTCACCACGGGGATCGGGATGCTCGACCACCTCATCACCGCATTCGCCCACCACTCGCTCATCGATGTCACGCTCACGACGACCGGCGACCTGCACGTCGACGACCACCACACCGTGGAGGACACGATGCTGAGGCTCGGCGAAGCGATCGACATCGCACTCGGCGATCGCTCCGGGATAACCCGATATGGCGACGCCCGAGTTCCCATGGATGAATCCGTGGCCGCGTGTGCCATAGACGTCGGGGGCAGGGCGTATGCGGTGGTCACAGCATCGTTCCATGGGGAGCGCCTCGGCGGCCTGTCGACCCAGATGATCGAGCACGCACTCGAGGCATTCAGCCGGAGCGCGAGGCTCACCCTGCACATCGAGGCAACAGGCCGAAACGATCACCACATCGCCGAGGCGATGTTCAAGGCCCTCGCACGGTCGATTCGGGCTGCGGTCGCCATGGACGATCGACGAGTCGGCCTTCCATCGACGAAGGGCACGATGTGAGGCAGTCCGATGTCACATCGATCGCCGTCATCGACCACGGGGCAGGGAACCTCGTCTCGATGGAGCAGGCCCTGGTGCGGTCGGGGGCGCATCCCACGAGGGTGGACGACGCGCGGGACCTTTCGCCTTTCGACGGGGTGATCCTTCCCGGCGTCGGTGCGACCGGTGCTGCGATGCGTACCCTCCGGCGCGCAGACCTCGTCGGACCACTCAAGGCCTACGCGGGCCCCTTCCTCGGTGTGTGTGTCGGCATGCAGCTGCTGTTCGAGTACTCCGAGGAGGACGACACGACGTGCCTCGGCCTCATGGACGGCCACATCGGTCGCCTGACGGCCAGCCCACTCCCCCACATGGGTTGGAACGACGTCGACGACTGCACGGACCCGCTCGTACCGCCCGGTGCCGACACCACCTTCTACTTCGTCCACAGCTTCGCCCCGCGTCCCGACGATCCGTCGATCGTCACGGGCTGGACCAGCCACGGCACTGACCGCTTCGCATCGATCGTCCGTTCCGGGAACGTCGCGGGTGTCCAGTTCCACCCGGAGCGGTCCTCCGATGCGGGTCGTGCTGTCCTGAACAGCTTCGTCAGGTCGTGTCGCGAGGCAGCGCATGCTGCGTAGGCGTGTGATCCCATGCCTCGACGTGGCAGATGGCCGCGTCGTGAAGGGAACGAACTTCGTCGACCTCACGGATGAAGGGGATCCGGTTGAGATGGCCGCCCGGTACGCAGATGCTGGCGCGGACGAGATCTGCTTCCTCGACATCGCCGCGACACCATCCGGTCGCTCCACGATGCTCGAGACAGTTCGGCGCACGGCCGAGAACGTCTTCGTCCCCCTCACAGTCGGAGGCGGTGTGCGTGGGGTCTCGGACATGCGCGCTGTCCTGAGGGCAGGGGCGGACAAGGTCGCCGTGAACTCCGCCGCTGTACAACGTCCGAGGCTGATCCGCGAGTGCGCAGCGGCGTTCGGATCGCAGTGCGTCGTCGTGGCCATCGACGCCAGACGCACGGCGACGAGTTGGACCGTGCACACGCATGGAGGGCGCGTCGACATCGGGCTCGACGCCCTGGACTGGGCAGCTCGTGCGTGTCGCCTCGGAGCGGGCGAGGTCCTGATCACATCGATGGATCGCGACGGAACGAACCTGGGGTACGACCTCGAGCTCCTCGAGGCCGTTCGCGCCCGCGTCGATGTTCCGATCATCGCATCGGGCGGCGCGGGCGGCCCGAAGGACCTGGCGGATGCCCTCGCAACGGGAAGGGCGGACGCCGTGCTCGCGGCGTCCATCTTCCACCGCGACCACTACACGGTCGGCGAGATCCATGCCGCACTCGCAGACGCCGGGATCCCGGTCAGGAGCACGCCGTGATCGACTTCTCCGATCTCACACCATCGAGCGACGGCCTCGTGGTCTCCGTGATCCAGGACGAGGCCACAGGCTCTGTGCGGATGGTCGGGTTCATGGATGCCGAGGCACTCCGCCTCACCCAGGACACAGGGTTCGTGCACTTCTGGAGCAGGACGAGGGGTCGCATCTGGAAGAAGGGTGAGACGAGCGGGAACACGTTGAAGGTGCTCTCCGTTTCGGTGGACTGCGATGGCGATGCGCTCCTCGTCACCGCACAGCCCGACGGACCCACCTGCCACACGGGTGCAGATACATGCTTCGGAGCGTCCCGTGCCGCATCACTCGGCGCGTCACTCGGCGGGACCATCGACCGTCTGGACCGGATCATTGCGACGCGCGCGGACGCCGATCCGGAGGTCTCCTACACGGCGAGGCTCATCTCGAACCCGGATCTCGCCGCACGCAAGGTGCTCGAGGAAGCGGGAGAGGTGGCGTTCGCACGGAAGGACCTCGAGCTCGGTGGCGATCCTTCGCGAGTGATCGAAGAGGCAGCCGACCTTCTGTATCACCTGCTCGCGCTCGTCGTCGGGTGCAGGCCTCGACGTCGAGGAGATCGCGGCCGAACTCCGAGCCCGGATGCATTGACCCCTCCGCTCCCTACGCTCGGTTCCATGCGGCTCCCACCCTTCGTCGTCACGGCGTTCCTGGCTGTGGCAATCGGGATCGCATCGTGCACATCGTCTCCGCAGGGCCCCCTCCCCGATCCTCCCGTACCGACGACGACGGAGGATCTCCTCGCCGAGATCACCGCATCGGCTCCGGCGGTCGTCAACGTGTGGGCCTCGTGGTGCCTGCCGTGTCGCAGCGAGGCGCCGCTCATCGCATCGGCGAGCACCAGCCGGCCGTCCGTCACCTTCATAGGGCTCAATGTCAAGGATCGGGACCCGGATGCTCGGGTATTCATGGCTGAGTTCCTCAGCGATGCCGAGATGACTCACCTGAGTGATCGATCGGGGAGGATCCCGATCGACCTCGGTGGCACGGCGGGTGTGCCGCTGACCTACTTCTACGCATCCGACGGAACTCTCGCCCACCTGCACTTCGGGGTCATCGACGAGCCCACGATGGCGCGGTACCTCGACGAGATCGACCGCTGATGGAGTTCTCACTCCTCGGAGCCGCGGCGATCGGTGTGGCCTCCTTCTGGACCGTGCTTCGATGGGAGGCGCCGAGAGGCAACGCCGCGGGTTGCGCCGTCGACCTGTGGGAGGCGGGACTCACCTCTGCGATCGCTGGGGTCTTCATTGGAAGGCTTTCGGCAATGGTGGGCGCCGGGATCAACCCGATCAGCGACCCGGGTCAGATCCTGCTCATACGAAGCGGCGTATCGACCACGGCAGCCGCAGTTGGCGCGTTCGTCGTGTTCGCCGTCCTTGCCAGACGGGACCTCGTAACGACCGCCGATGCGATCGCCCCCGCAGCACTCGCGGGGCTCGCCGGATGGCACGCCGGGTGCGTGACGTCGAACGCATGCCTGGGTGTCGAATCAGGGGTCCCGTGGGCGTGGTCGCTTCCGGGGAGCACGGTGACCAGGCATCCCGTCGAGCTGTATGTCGCGATCGGATTCGTCCTCGTTGCAGGTGTCCTCGCCGTGTGGAAGTGGAAGGCACGGCCGTGGCCGGGAGTCATCGCCGGCGTGGCGATCGCCACCGCGGGGTCGCTGCGGCTCGTCACGGAACCCCTCCGGATCTCGATCGACGGTGGCCCTGTCGCTCTGTACCTGATCGCCGCCCTTGTCGGAGTGGGGTGGATGGCCGCCGCATTCCTCGCCGACCGCAGGGTCACCCGGACAGGCTGACGAGCCTGTCGAGGCGCTCGCGGATGAACTCCTCGGGAGCAGCGCCGAACCACTGGTCGACGATCACGCCGTCGGCGATCAGGATGGTCGCAGGCTGGCCGGGAACGCCGTACAGGTCCCAGATGCGATCATCGAGCCCCCATGCCAGATTCTCACTGAACAGCTCGTCCGCCCTCTCCGACGTCCGTGCGATGTCGGACCGACCGGCGACCGCGAGGAACGAGACGTCAGCGAGGTAGTCGGAAGCGACAGAGTCGACGACGGGCAACTCCCGTCGACAGATGCTTCACCACTCAGCCCAGAACACCATGAACACGGGCTTGACCTCCTGCGAGAGTGAGAAGGTCGATGCGCCGTCCGCGCCGAGGGCGAGGGTGAAGTCGGGCGCTGCGGGTCCGTCGGGCCTCGATGGTGCTTCATCGACGGTTGTCGTCGTGGTGTCCGTGGGTTCGCCAGCCGAAGGTGCCTCGGATTCCGATTGCGTCGTCGATGGTGTGGTGACGGAGGTCGTCGTCCCGTCCGGTTGGGTCGGGTCCGTGGAGGCGGCACACCCCGACACGACGAGCATGAGGATCGCTGACAGGGTGAGGTTCACTCGACTCATCCGTGGACGGTAGATGTGCACCCGCCCTACCACGTCGATCTGGAGACGAGTTCATTGATCGTCAAGGATTTCGTCAGCGCCCGTTTCGCGGCTCCGCTGTCAATGGCGTCCTCGGCGAGCTTCGACCGCATGCACGAATCCGTCGGCGAGCCCACCCAGGATGATCGCGGGCGCCGCGTTGATGACGGCTGCGTCTCGTTGTGGGCCTGCCTCGCCGTCGAGGATCGCCAGGGTGATCGCGACGTTTCGGTCGCTGTCACCGCCGACGATGTCCTCGATACGGGAGCGACGTATCCCGAAGTCCTCTGGTGTGAACTCGGCCTCGGTCACCTCGCCGTCGATCAGGCGATGGATCCTCGACGGACCTGCCGGTGAGAGTTCGTCGAGGCCCTCCTCCCCGTACACCACGAACGCGCGGTCGACACCTCTGGCCGCAAGGACCTCGATCATGACCTCGGCCATGCGTGGATCGGAAACGCCGACGCTCATGCGCGCACCGGCGGGATTGCACAGCGGTCCCAGGAAGTTGAAGACGGTCCGAACGCCAAGGTCCCTCCGCGCAGCTCGCGGCGTGGCGCATCGCGGGGTGGTACCTCGGGGCGAAGAAGAAGCCGAAGTTCGATTCGTCGACCATCCGCGCAACCTGATCGGGTCCGAGCTCGATGTCGAATCCGAGTGCCTCGAGGAGGTCGGCGGAACCCGTCTTGGATGATGCGGCGCGGTTGCCGTGCTTGGCGATCCGGACACCGGCGCCTGCGGCGATGAAGGCCGCCGTCGTCGAGACGTTGAACGTCCCGAATCCGTCGCCGCCCGTCCCGACGATGTCGACCGAGTTGGGAACGTTTGCCGTCACGGCTGCGTCCATCATCGCGTCGACCATTCCCGCCACCTCATCGGCGGTCTCGCGCTTGGTCCGCAGTGCGACGATGAAGGCGCTGATCTGCGCGTCGGAGGCGCGACCGGACATGATCTCGGCCATCGCTCTCGCTGCCGCCTGTCGCGACAGGTCCTCGGAGTCGATGAGGGCGCCGATCGTCGCCGGCCATGAGAAGTCACTCATGGTGCGACGATACCGGCCCCCGGCTACATGCCGAGCAGCTTCGCCTTCTGGGCCGAGAACTCCTCGTCGGTCAGGATTCCTTGGGCGTGAAGGGCCCCCAGTCGCTCGATCTGGGCGATCGGGTCGTCAACAGGCGCCTGCTGCGGTTGTGGTGCCGGCGCAGGGGCGGCTGTTACGTTGGCGGTCTCCATGGCGTTTGCATTCGCCTGGGCGGTCTTGTCCATATTGCGGCGATCCACCGCGTTGCGTGTTGCGGTGGCCGTGCCGACCACCGCAGCAGTCCGACCCATTGTTCGTACCAATCCCGGCATGTCGAATCCTCCTTGATCCTGAACGTTCAGTGTGCTGCCTCGACCGCGGCGAGGGCCTCGTCGACGATGGGTGAGGGGACGCGGAAGTGCAGAGCGACTTCGACATCGTTCGCGTGGAACGCGTTCACGAGATCGACTGCCCACGTGTGTTCGATCGCGAGGGCTACGACAGCGGAACCGGGCACCATTCCCTCCCACAGCGTGTCGGCGTCCTCGGCGTCGAACATGCCCCGTGTTCCCGATTCGATGAACGACAGGGCTGCCAGGTCCTCCTCGGGAAGGTCCTCCATGTCGAGCGTGAAGCACGCCCCGCCCTCGTCCTTGAACAACACCATGGCGTCGAGCACACGGATGATCCCCTTGGCGGTCTGGTGCTGGAGCTCGCTCAGGATCGCGCCATCGAATCTTGGCGCTCCCAACGCCAGTACGTACACATCAACGGGTCCGTGTTTGATCATCGTCGCCTTCCTCCATCGTCCTTGGGGTGATACAGGATCCTACATCCCTGTTTGTCCGTCGGCGCCGTCCGCCACGGTCTCCTTCGAACAGTCAACACGGAACGCATCAGAGCTGCATCATCCAATGGGTATGAACCGATCGTCCGTCCGCGAACCGCTGACATGCGCCTCATAGATGGACATGGGCCGCCAACCCGCGCATCGATCGGTACAGGTTCGTTGCGCGCAGGGCCCGACCGTCACCGATGGCACCCTCGAGCCCCGGATCGGACCCTGCAACGCCGAGGTACGCGATCCGAGCCGAGATCGCGAGTCGCTCGACCGCACCGGCATCTCCCCTGGACATGTTCTCGAAGACGCCGATGATCGGCTTGCCGAGCGACACGAGGAGGTCCACCGCCCGCCTGACGCTGTCGATCACGACGGGCGAACCATCGGCAACGACCAGGAACTCGGTGCGCGGCAGGAGCTCGATGACGTCGAGGGTCGTGTCCCCGAGACCCGGCGGCATGTCGACCACCAGCAGGTCCAGTTCGCCCCACCGCGTGATCGCAAGCATCTCCAGGAGCGCCTCGGTCGCGCCAGTCCCGCGAAGGGCAAGTGCAGCTCCGTGCGACAAGCCGGCGATCGACATGAGGTCGACGCCTTCGACCCGGTACGGATCGATGCCGAACACCTCGTCGGGTACCCCGAAACGCGCACCGAGGACGAGGTGATCGGTCGGTGACGTCAGGTCGAGGTCGAACAGCCCGACACGTCGACCGGTGTCTGCGAGATGGAGTGCGAGCAGGGTTGCCAAGACGCTTTTGCCGATCCCTCCCTTGGAGCCCGTGACCGCAACGATCCGGCGAATGCCCGACATCCGCTCCTCCACCACACCGCGCCTCGGATCGATGCTGTCAGTCACCGTCGGTCCCCCGCGCGCCCGACGATACGCCTGAGCAGGATGCCCCTGCCCTCGATGATGTCGAAGTCGGGGCTCGTACAACGTGGACACCCTGCGAAGGCGTGGAGCAGCTCCGGGATGAAGTGGACCGACTCTCCCTCATGCGCTCCGAGATCGATGTCTGCCCGACCATAGGTCGCGCTGCACGAACGGCACGCGAAGCGCGCCTCGGCGATCTCCACGTCGAACGACGTGCCTTCGAGTCGGGGGTCGCTTTGGGGCAGCACGGTTGTGAGGGAGTACGTGAACAGTTCCGGCTCGATCTGTTGGAGCTCACCGACGGACACAACGATTCGCTCGATGGCGGCGATGCCCGCATCGTCCGCTGCGCGCAGGGCCGCCTTGATCACGGCGTCCGCAAGGGCGAGTTCATGCACGGGTAGGAGCCTTCACGACCACCCGATGCTAGGTACCGGCGGCCCGACTCGAGCGGCGCGAACAGCAGGAAGCGACTTCTCGGACGACACTCGGCTCGTGACTCACGCGCCGAACGTGAGGCTCTCGATGATCGGGAGGACTTCGGTCAGGTACTCATCGAGCGGCGCGCCTTCAGGACCCACCTCGATCACCACGTTGCCTCCGTTCCATTCGAGGAGGTAGAGCCGCTCGTGGAAGCCGGGAAGAATCACGTGATGCACGAGGGAAGTGCCGTCCCCGATGATGAACGGAACGGTTGATCTGCCATCGCTCCACGGACAGGTCACGGGACTCCGGTTGGGTACACGCCGCCCGCGCTCATCCATCGCACTGCCGCTCACCGAGGGGTTCGAGGGTCTCGATGAAGTCGGCGATGAGATTGGCGACGCACAAACCGCTCGACAAGGTGGGATGGTCGGCGCCGGCCACGATGACGAAGGAGGCATCCGGATAGGTCTCGAGGAGACGGCGACTGGTTTCGGTGGGAACCAACCGGTCGAGCTCACCGGAGAGGGCGAGAACGGGAAAGGCTGACGTCGGAGTGTTGTCGGGAAGCGCCGGCTCGGAGCGGTCGTCCGGAGAGGGCCATTCGACGCATTGGTCGAATCCGCTGTAGAACTGTGTCGCTTCCTTGGACCACGGCGCATAGACATCCTCTGGCAATGCAGCGAGGGCGCCATAGAGCTTCTCACGGCGCACATCGACCGGGTCGTTGAGGTCATAGGGATCGTCCTGGTCGTTGCACCATCCGGAGAGGTTCGCGCCGCCGGAGAACCATTCGATATCGCCGAGTCCCGCCTGGTACCAGTGGGGGTGCTCGGCTCCATAGTCGAGAAGTGGTTGGGAATTCCCGCCCTCGTCCGCGACCGCCGCGACGACGAGAGGAGCGATGTCCAGTTCATATACCGCCTCGGCCAGGAACTCTTGATCGACACGCACGACGGTGCCGTCTGCGGCGACTCCTTCGATGGGTTCGACCCCAGCCCGAACGACCAATCTGGAGAGGACCCCGCTCGCATCTTCGGTCTGGTCGGGAACACTCCGCATCGTCTGAGACAAACGCGATCGATGTACTTCAACCACCAGGGAACGACCGTCGATCCGAGCGCCGTCTGGAATCTGGGATCATTGACGGGGAATCCGCTGTCGATGACGGCAGCCCTGAGCCGAAGAGGGAATCGGGAGGCATAGGCCTGTAGGTCGACACCTCCGTACGACGGTCCGTAGAAGTCGATCTGTTCGTATCCGAACCACTCCCGGACTGCTTCGAGGTCGAGGGCGCGGTCGGCAGCGCCGTACCGGTCCGAGGCGTCCCCGAGCTGTTCGCCGCAGGCCTCGATCGCCGCCAACAAGGCGGGTCGGTCGGGCACACCATTCTGAAGGTCGGGACACTCGATGACGCCTGACCGGCCGGTCCCGCGGGGGTCGATGGACACGAAGTCTCGATCGGCCCCCAACAAGCGTGGCAAGTCGACCATGGCGTAGTTCTCCGATCCCGGTGCACCTGGCCCCCCGGGTGTGGTGAAGAGCGGCGCCTTGCTTGGCAAGGATGGGTCTGACTGGGGCCTGAACCACACCCAGATGGGAATGGTCCCCGCTCCTGGAACGCCGCGATCGAACGGCACATCGACGGTACCGCACAGCCAGTCTGTCAAGTACCCGCCCGGGCATGGGGAGAAGCCCTCGAGGCGCTTATCGGGTGCCGTCGCCGTTGTCGTCGGTGCCGCCACCGTGGTGGACGGCGAGTCGCCCGCCGGACCCGACCCTTGCTGCGGCGAACACGCGATGAGCACCGCACCGAGTACCACCGCCAGCGGAATCCGGACGGCAGCCGGATCACGAGTCCCCTGGAGCTCAGGCGTTCGTTGGTCCCGTCGCTTCCTCGGTAGTCGTCGCCTCATGGGGTCCCATTCGGCGTGGCTGGCAATGGTTGCCAGAGCGGATCGCCGTCCCCTGCCTGGCCGAGGTGTCGGACATTGCTCCCATCGATGTTCATCAGGTACAAGCCCTGACCTGGTATGTTCGGCCCGGGACCGGGGACGTTCATCGCGATCACGGCTCCGTCCGGCGACACCGTGAGACCGGGGATGAACCCGAGGCAGTAACACCGCCCAGCCTCGGCGAGATGTCGGACCGGCGAACCGTCAATGGGGATCGCTACCACGTTGAGCTTGATGGGGAGATCTGATGGCACGTTCGTGGCCGTGAGCGCGATGACGCCACCGACCTGGCTGGACCACGCGAACGACCATGCGACCGCCCCCTCGTAGAAGGTGTTGAGCCCAGTTCCATCCGGGTGCATGCCGATGAGACGTCCCGTCGACTGCCCTTCGAGCTCGATCCGTTCCTCGAGGATGAGCCACTCGCCGTCGGTCGACCACACGAGGCCGGTGGCGGCGCCGAGCGCTGGAAGGTCGATCACCCCCACCGACGCACCAGTCACGGCATCGAGCAGGTGAACGCGGTCCACTCCGAGCACCGCGATTCGCGAGCCATCCGGGGACCACGCCACATGGCAGATCCCACACCAGCGGCCGACACCGCTGATTCTTCGCTCCGTCCCAGTCGACGTATCGATGACCCACGTGCCCGTGTCCGAGGACCAGGCGAGACGCTTCCCGTCGGGAGCCCAAGCTGGTGATTGATCCACGCCGATGCCGTGAGGGAGCGCAAGCCCACGGATCGATGACCCATCGGCTGACCTGGCGGCCACATCCCCTCCGGATAGGGAGAGGATCGCGCCGTTCCCCGGAAGCAGGGTGTTGCCACGGGGCTCAATACTTCCTCGATTTGCAGGCTCCGTCACCTGCGTTGTCGGAGCACCGGACGGTTGCGTCGAAGTCACGCCACCTTCTCCGGCGGATCGCTGGTCTCCGTCAGCTGCGATCGTTCCAACCAATACGGCGGCACCGATGAGGACAAGCACCATCCCCGCCACAGCAGCCGACCGCATCGTCAGTCTCGAGTTGCTCATCGGTATCGAGTCACGAGGAGGACATCGCCAAACGGTGTCCACGACACCGGGTTGTAGAAGCTGGCGACCTGGACGCCCAGGTCGGTGACCTCGCCCGAGGCGATGTCGACCACCACCACGTCCATCGGGGGCAGGTCCGTCTCATGGATGGGGTTTGGCTCGAAGATGGCCCTGGGGGACCTGGGTTCGTAGCGAAGGAGGGCGAGCTTCGTTCCGTCCGGGGACCAGCGAGGGTTCCAGCCGAGGTCCCACGGAACGGTCGAGAGGTGCTGCTGCTCGGAGCCGTCGGGTGCCATGGTCCAGATCTCGCCGCCGGACCAGTAGGCCACCCTTCCGTCGGGACCGACGTCGGGCTGCATGTCGGGAACATCGTTGTCGGTGAGCCTCGTCGGTTCGCCCCCGGACGCCGGGACGCTCCAGATCTCCCCCGTGTCTGCCATCCCGGAGCTCACGGTGCCGGTACCGAGGTTGTCGTAGTAGATCACGGTCCCGTCGAGCGACCAGGCAGGGAACTCATCGACGCCGGGATCGGTCGTCAGACGCGTCGTCGGTACACCGAAGAAGCCAAGACTTGCGTCGTCGTCGGCGCTGAGGTCTGCCACGTAGATGTCGAGGTTGCCGTAGTAGTCCCCTTGGAATGCGAGCTTCGTGCCGTCCGGCGACCATGATGGCTGCCCGATGGAAATGAACTTCTCTTCCTCGAAGTACACGAAGCGACCGATACCAGACGACACCGGTACGATGGCGAGCTGCACCTTGCCCTCGGCACACCCACCACAGAACGCGACCTCGGTCGACGCCGTGATGAAGACGATGCTCGAACCATCCGGGGACAGATCAGCCATCCACGCGTCGGCGGGAAGCCGGAGGTTCGATGTCGAGCCGTCGAGTCCGACGAGCTCGAGGCCCAACGGGGACGAGCCCACCGGCGGCGTCACCACAGGAGAAATCGTCGTCGGCACGACGGGTGTGACCGTGGTGGGTGGTGCCGCCGGCTCTGCCGGGTCCTCGTCCTGCGCGCTGAGGACGAACACCGCTGCCACCGCTGCCACCGCGGCGACGCACGCACCGACGGCGACGACCCAACCGCGCCGCCTCCGATCGTTCGTCGGGGGATCATTGACGAGATTCTGGGTCTGCATCTGGGAAGTCCCGTGCTGATTGATCATGGACACCGGCGCGATGACGCTCTCGAGGGCATGCGGGTCCGGCACCGGGTTCGCCCTGCGGACCATCTGATCGATGTGGTCGAGCGTCATGCCTCACCCCTCGTGGCAATCGGTGGAAACTCCATCCCTTCGCGAGCGAGCGCAGGGCCGAGCACCCTCGCCAAACGCTGATACGCCCTGTGGATGCGCTGGTCGACCGCTGCCTTGGACATCCCGAACATCTCGGCAATCGCCTCCCTGGGAAGGTCCTCCCACGCAGCGAGCATCACGATTTCCCGATCAGCAGGCTTCAGCCGACGGACCGCAGCCACCACCGCGTCGTCCAACGAGTTCTGGACGACGACGTTCAGCGGATCCTGGGATGGCGTGAGGCCGAGGCCAGCCAGCCTCGCCACGAGTCGGTGGCGCCGTCGGCTCGTCCTCAGCTGGTTGGACAGGACGTTGCCGGCGATGCGATAGAGATACGGAAGCGTCTTCGGGGGTTCCGGGATGTCGTCGATACGCCGCCACGCCACGAAGAACGTCTCGGCACAGACATCAGCCGCATCCGACGAGCCAGTACGCCTTGCGCAGTACGCAAGCACCGGGAGTCGATACTCCTCGTACAGGGTCTCGAATCGCGTCTTGCCATTCCTCGCTGTGCGTTCCACAGCCCTTCATGTCCATCAGGGCCAGGTGATTGACATGATTCTCGTCCGATCGGATCGACTCCGTCGGGAAAGTGGGTGTCGGGGAAATGGATTGGGTGGCGGATGCAAGTCAGGCGATACGTGACAGCGAACGGCGTTCCCTCTCGGTCGTGCCGCCCCACACACCGAATCGCTCGTTCGTCGCGAGCGCGTGGCCGAGGCACTCGACCCGAACCGGGCACGCGGCGCACACGGCTAGTGCGGCTGCCTCCTCCTTCTTGTTCTGCGGGAAGAAGGTCATGCCGGGGACAGTGACGCAGGCGGCGAAGGTCGCCCACGGTCGTTCCTCACCGAAGGGAACCCCGAGTATGTCGAGGATCTGCGTGTCATCCAAGGTGTTCATGTCGTGTATCTCCAGGAGGTTCATTCGTATGTGCACCTACGACGATCGGGCATGCCCTCGAGGTTCCCCTCACATCGCCCTCTACACTCACGACCGACAAGCACGGAGGACGAGTTGCTGTACTTCGCCTACACCGCCCGGATCGCGCCCGATCGTATGGCCGAAGTCTGCCCGCACGCCACCTTCGAGTTCATCGCGCACCTACCGGAATGGGGACTCGAATTCCCCCTCACAGGTAACGGGTGGGGCGGTGGCCTCCCGACAGCGCGACCCGAGCCCGGAAGCACCGTGTGGGGGGCCGTCTACTCGGTTCCCGATGCCGAACGTTCGCTGCTGAACGAGGTGGAGGTCGACGAGGGCAGGGTGGAGCGGACCGTTGAGGCGATGGACCGCACGGGGAAGCGTCACAGGGTCCTCACGCACGTGGGAGCCGACGGGCAATCGACCGACTTGGCTCCATCGAGGGACTACGTGACGATCATGGTGCGAGGGTCGCGCCATTGGAGTCTTCCCGCTGGCTGGATCGCCGGGCTCGAGGAGCGACTCGGATCCGGGCTCTGACACCATGATTCGCTCCCTCAACTGGAGCGGCATCCTCTTTGGCGCCGGTGGTGGATTCATCCTGGGACTCGGCCTCGCTGCTCTCGCAGGAGGACCGGATTCGAGCGCCGTCCTCCTCGCTCTGGCACAGCTCATCGCGTTCGTGGTGGCGGGGTTCATCGCTGGCCGGCTGTCCTTGGTCGGAGCCGTGGCAGCGGGTGGGTTTGCGGGGCTCGTGCTCTATTTCGGACTGGCAACCACTGCGATCATCTCGGGTGCTTCGCTGACCGGTGTCGCCCTCGTGTTCTTCGGGATCATCTCCCTCGTCCTCGGATCCGCAGGAGGCTTCATCGCCGAGGCACTCCGTCGTCGATGATCCGCTCACCGGTAGTTGGCCTCGCCGCTACCGTTGTGGTTGCGAGTCGGTGGGACGATCGCGGTCACCCTTCGGGGTGGTCGAGGAAAGTCCGGACTCCACAGGGCATGACGCTGGGTAACACCCAGGCGGGGCGACCCGATGGACAGTGCAACAGAGAGCAGACCGCCGATGGCGCGGACTCCTTCGGAGTCCGTTGGAGAAAGTGTTCCACTTTCTCCCGCTTGGCCCTCAGGGGTTGGGTGGCACAGGTGAGGGTGAAACGGTGGGGTAAGAGCCCACCAGCGGCGCGGGTGACCGCGTCGGCTAGGCAAACCCCGTCAGGAGCAAGACCGAGCAGGGACAGGGCTGCCCGTCCGCTACGTCCCGGGTAGGTCGCACGAGGCCGTCCGGTAACGGCGGTCCGAGATAGATGATCGTCCTCGACAGGATCCGGCTTACACACCGACTCGCACACGTTTGAGGGGCCGCCGAAGGGCGGCCCCTCAAACGCGCAGGCACCAGGCCCGCTACACGGGTCACGACGTGGATGCAGCTGCTTCCTCGTGATGTCCACCGGCCACAAATCGGTGGATAGCCCACCCCAGGGCGCCGCCGATGAGGGGTGCGACCCAGTAGATCCACTGGTCTGACCACACGCCGCCCACAAGTGCCGGACCCAACGATCGAATGGGGTTGACCGACGTGCCGGTGAATGGGACGAGGACGAGGTGGATCGCCGTGAGCGTGAAGGCGATGGCCAGGAAGGCGGTCGGAGCCGAAGCCGCGCTCGACGTCACCTTGAGGATGACCAACAAGAAGATGGCCGTGAATACGATCTCGAGGAGGAATGCTTCCCACACCTCGACGCCTCCGCCGAGCGTGGTCGCCGTGCTCGCAACCTGGTCCCGCGTCGCCACGACCAGCATGGTCGCCCCTGCGAGGACGCCGCCGACGACCTGGGCGACCCAGTAGCCGAGCATCGTCATGGCGTCGATGCGCTGGTCCATGAACATCGCGAGCGAAACCGCTGGGTTGTAGTGGCCCCCGGAGACCTCCCCGAAGGCGTACAGGCCCACGAGCAGGGCGAGGCCGAACGCGAGGGCGATCGGCACGATCGCCGTCGTGGCACCACTGGCTCCTGCGGCGAGAATCGCCGAGCACCCAATGAGCACCAGGACGTACGACCCGAGCATCTCGGCAGCGAGCTTCCTGATATCCGTCATGAATCCTCCCAATCGTCGAGGGTGAACCCTGCCCAGAACTCCGACCTCGCGGAGGCCACCGAGGTTTCGTCGGCGCTCTTCCGGTGATCCACCCGCCACGCGATGTGTGGTGTGCACTCCTCGTCTTGACTCGGTCCGAGTGGCTTCACATCATGGGGTCGTGCCCAAGCCGCTCGCCGAGGGCGCAGGTCCCTCCACGGTCCCCGGCCATCTACCATCAAGCATCATCGACGAGGAGATCCAATGAGCGACGAGGATCAGGGCACGACCGCCACGAGCGACGAGACCGGCGGGGCCCGATGCCCGGTGATGCACACCGAGCACCAAGCCGTCGGCGATAGCGCGAACCAGCACTGGTGGCCCAATCAGCTCAACCTGCGCATCCTACGCCAGAACCATCCCGGGGCCGACCCGATGGGTGACGACTTCGACTACGCCTCGGAGTTCATGAGCCTCGACTTCGACGAGCTCGCCCGCGACGTGGACGCGCTCATGACCGAATCGCACGACTGGTGGCCCGCCGACTACGGCCACTACGGCCCCTTGTTCATCAGGATGACATGGCACTCCGCGGGAACGTATCGCACTGCGGACGGCCGCGGGGGCGGCGGGACCGGCGCACAACGGTTCGCCCCACTCAACAGCTGGCCTGACAACGCCAACCTCGACAAGGCCCGCCGATTGCTGTGGCCGATCAAGCAGAAGTACGGCCGAAGGATCTCGTGGGCCGATCTGCTGATCTTCGCCGGCAACCGTGCGCTCGAGACGATGGGCTTCACGACGTTCGGCTTCGGCGGTGGCCGCGAGGACATCTGGGCGCCCGAGGAGGACGTGTACTGGGGTCCCGAACGCGAGTGGCTCGGCGACGAACGCTACAGCGGCGACCGCGAGCTCGCGAATCCGCTCGGAGCCGTCCAGATGGGACTCATCTACGTGAATCCCGAGGGACCGAACGGCAACCCCGATCCGAAGGCGGCAGCGCACGACATCCGCGAGACGTTTGCTCGGATGGCTATGAACGACGAGGAGACCGTAGCCCTGATCGCCGGTGGCCACACCTTCGGCAAGACCCACGGCGCCGCCGACCCCGACCAGTACGTCGGCAGGGAGCCGGAGGGCGCCGGGATGGCCGAGCAGGGGCTCGGATGGGCGAACAGCTTCGGCAGCGGCAGGGGCGACGACACGATCACGAGTGGCCTCGAGGGGGCATGGACCGCGAATCCAATCGCCTGGGACAATGGGTACTTCAAGTTGCTCTTCTCCTACGAGTGGGAGCTCACGAAGAGTCCTGCTGGGGCCTACCAATGGACACCGAAGGACATCGCGGAAGAGGACATGCCGCCCGTGGCCCACGACCCGACCCGCCGCGAGGCGCCCATGATGGCCACGACGGACCTCTCGCTGATCGAGGACCCTATCTACCGGGAGATCTCGGAACGGTTCTCGAAGAACCCGGACGAGTTCGCCGATGCGTTCGCTCGTGCATGGTTCAAGCTGCTCCACCGCGACATGGGTCCCGTGTCGCGGTATCTGGGGCCGTGGGTGCCTGCCGAGCAGATGCTGTGGCAGGATCCGGTCCCGGCGGTCGATCACGAGCTCGTCGATGCAGATGACATCGCCGATCTGAAGTTGCGGATCCTCGACTCGGGTCTCGCGGTCTCCGCCCTGGTGTCGACCGCCTGGGCATCGGCATCGACGTATCGCGACACCGACAAGCGGGGTGGGGCTAATGGCGCTCGCATCCGACTGTCGCCCCAGGCCGAGTGGGACATCAACCTAACGTCGGGCGTAGCGGCGGTCGTGGGAGTGCTCGATTCGATCCGACGTGGGTTCAACGACGCACAGTCCGGTGGCAAGCGGATATCGCTCGCCGACATGATCGTCCTCGGTGGAGGCGCAGCTATCGAGAGGGCAGCTCGCGACGCGGGATCGGACATCACCGTACCGTTCCGTCCCGGACGCACCGATGCCTCCCAGGAGCAGACCGACGTCGAGTCGTTCTCCGTCCTCGAGCCGGTTGCCGACGGATTCCGCAACTACCTCCAGAAAGGCAGTGCGCTCGCATCCGAGCACCTCATGGTCGACAAAGCGTTCATGCTCACCCTGTCGGCCCCCGAAATGACGGCCCTCGTGGGAGGCCTACGGGTCCTCGACGCCAACGTCGGGCAGACCGAGTACGGCGTGTTCACCGATCGCCCCGGTTCGTTGACGAACGACTTCTTCGTGAACCTGCTGGACATGGGAACGGTGTGGGCACCGACCTCGGATGCCGAGGATGTCTTCGAGGGCAGGGATCGCGACTCCGGCAAGTTGCGGTGGCGCGGCACGAGGGTGGATCTCGCCTTCGGATCGAACTCAGAGTTGCGTGCCCTGGCCGAGGTGTACGCCAGCGACGATGCATGCGACGCGTTCGTCGCCGACTTCGTCGCTGCGTGGGACAAGGTCATGTGCCTCGACCGATTCGACCTCGACTGATCGACGTGCTGCCACCTGCGAGCCAATGGCCACCTAGGCTGGGCGGACCCCGAGACGAGGTTCATCCATGACCAGATTCGCCTACTTCTGCGGCCACGAACAGTTCCAGCCGGAGGAGCTCGTACGCCACGCAGTGATCGCCGAGGAAGCGGGATTCGACATGGTGGAGGTGTCGGAACACTTCCACCCGTGGGTCGACGACCTTGGGGCATCCGGATTCGCGTTTGCGACGATCGCCGCCATGGCCCAGGCCACGGAGCGGGTCGAGTTCGTCACCGGCGTGACGACCCCCCTGTGGAGGTTCCACCCCGGTGTGGTGGCTCAGGCCGCGGCGACCCTGGATCGCCTCTCGAGCGGTCGGTTCAGCCTCGGCGTCGGGACCGGGGAGAACCTCAATGAGGGCCCCCTCGGCTATCACTTCCCTGACTACTCCGAGCGCGCCGCTCGGATGAGCGAGGCGCTCGACATCATGCGTCGACTCCTCGACGGGGAGAAGGTCACCTACGACGGGACGTACTACTCAACGGATCGTGCGAAGCTGTACAGCCCGCCGGTCCACGACCTGGCGATCCTCATGGCGGCAGGTGGACCGAAGTCTGCGGTGCTCGCAGGAACCAAGGCCGATGGGGTCATCGTCTCGGTGAAGGACCCTGCCGAAACAATCGAGCGGGTCATCACACCTGCTCGATCCGCCGCCGCGGAGGCCGGTCGAACAGCGCCCACCGTGTTGGCATCACGCTGGACGATCAGGGCGTCGAACGATCAGGACGCGTGGACGACGCTCGGTGCGTGGAGGGGCTTGCGCGCCCCGGGACGACTCGAGGCGGTCGACCCCATGGATCTGCGCATGCGCGCCGACACCATGCCACGGAATGAGATCCTCGATCGCTACAGCCGCGTGGACTCCGCTGCGGACTACGTCGAGGTGTACGCACCGCTCATCACCGAGGTCCACGCCGACATCGTTGCGATCCAGACGACGTCGATGGATCAGGACGCAACGATCGCGATGCTCGGATCCGAGGTGCTCCCGGAGCTCCGTTCGCTGGGCTGAGGCCGTACGCCGCTCAGGCCTCGATCTGGCCGATCAGCGTGAGGGCAATACGGTTGAAGTCCTCTCCGAATGCCCCGTCAGCGATCGCTGCCCACATCGCCGGCGCGACGATGTCGACGAACGCGGCACGAATGACCGCTGCATCCTCGCTCGCGCCAAGCCTGTCGTACCTGTCGACCAACAGACTCGAGAACCCGTCAGCGAGCGTCGCGACGAGGTCGACCTCCCACGACCCGTCGGGGTGCTGACGGGTGAAGACGACCGATGACACCCCTTGTCCGCCCGTGATCGGGACTCGGGCGAACTGCTGCCCTCCTCCCACCACGAGCTCGCTCTCGCCGACGGTGAGCGTCGACACGGGTCGCGACGCGAATTGGCTGAAGCCTTCCGCGAACGAGGACCAGTACGCGGCATGGACCCCGATCGGCACCCCGGTCTCGAGGTAGTCCGCCGTGGTCGCCTCGTCGAGGTCATTCTCGATCGCAAGGATGAGCGTCAACGAACCGTTGTGGACGGTGTCAGCGGCCGCCGCGGGATCCCGCGCGTCGATCGCTTCGAACCATGCGACGACGGCACGCTCAGGGCTGTCCTGACCACCGGGATCGGCATCGTCGCCCGAGCATGCGGGCGCGATGGTCGCGAGAGCGACGACAAGGGTGAGCATGCGGAACACACGGGAAGCGTACCGACGGAGGTCACAAACCGGGCACCGCTACCGTGCGTCGGATGGGACCCACGTGGCTGAAGGCGATTCTCATCGGCGTCGTCGCGGGCTTCGCCTCCGGACTTCTCGGCATCGGTGGTGGGGTGATCGTGGTGCCGGGTCTCGTGCTCATCCTGAGGATGGACCAGTACGGCGCCACGGCGACGTCCTCGGCCACCATCGTCATGTCCGCTGCCGCAGCGCTCATCGCGTTCGGCACGAAGGGCTCCGTCGACTGGCCGTCAGCGATCGTGATCCTCGCAGGCTCTGGCATCGGTGCATGGGTCGGTGCCCATTACCTCGAACGGGTACCCGAGCACGTGCTCGCAGGGGTCTTCTCCGTAGTGATGCTGGTCTCGTCGATTCGGATGGCGCTGTGATCGAGATCGTCGGCCTCGTCGTTCTCGGCCTCGTCGCCGGCATGTTCGCCGCATCGCTCGGCATCGGCGGAGGGATCATCTTCGTGCCCGTGCTGGTGTCCGTGTTCGGCTTCTCGCAGCTCGATGCACAGGGAACCTCCCTTGCTGTGATCGTCCCGACGGCGATCATCGCAACGATCGGTCACATGCGGGCCAACCGGGTCGTCTGGAGGGTCGCCCTGTTCACCGGCGCAGCTGGCATCGCCGGTGCTCTCATCGGGTCGCAGGTCGCGTATCTGGTCGACGAGGCGCTCCTGCGACGAATCTTCGCCCTCGTTCTCGCCGGTCTCGCCGTGCGTATGGCCCTACGTGCGAGGAACATCCGCCCGGGGCGATCAGTCGAGCCGAGCTGAAACCACGCCTGTCGAGAGCAGGCGTGAGCGCGCGTCGGGACTCCCGAGTCCCGACCGACGACCCAGCCACACCAGATACGCCAGACCCACGAGCTCTCCGGCCCACATCGTGGGGCTCGCCAGGAGGTCGCGCACGTAAGCCGCGTACGAGTCGAAACCGCTCGTGGCGAAGCTGGATCCGAGGAAGGGCCACCACAGCGTCTCGGGCTGCCGCCAGAGCGCATCCAGCAGGATGTGCATGAGGACACCGACGGCGAGGAGCATCCACTGCTTCCGACGCGGTCCCCGTCTGGTCGCCAAGAGTACGGCCACCATCACGATCGCACCGAAGAGCAAGGAGTGAGCACCGAGCCTGGGAGTGCCGTAGGTGTCCCACATCGCGATACCGATCGGAAGGTCGATCAGGTCAGGAAGCACGGCTCCAAGGGCGAGGAAGCGGAGATCCATGTTCGGATCCCGGAACGCATATCGGATGAACGCGACCGTGGCGCCGACATGCCAGAACAGCACGGATCAGATGACCAGGATCGCCTGGCAATGGATGCACCTTGGCGGGTCGTCCCTGACGACCCTCGCCGCTTCTGCGGCGGAGAGCCTCAGGTGACACGCACCACAGGTCGCGTCCGTGAGCCGCGCCACGACGCGGCCTGTTCGGCGCGCTCGGAGGTCGTCATAGAGTTCCATCAGGTACTCGTCGACGAGCTCCGCCGCGGCGGCCTTGCGACCCTCCTTGACGGCGAGTTCCTTGTCGATGAGCCTCCATCGGTCCTGGATGACGGCACCGAGGCGATCCTTCTCTGCGACGAGCTCGGCCAGCGAGGCTTCGAGCTCGTCGACCGTCTTCCCTGCGACCTCCCTGGCCTCCATGTACTCGAGGACACCGTCCTCGAGGCCCTTGACCCGTGCGTAGAGCATGTCGACCTCCCGACGGAGGTAGTCCGCGTCGCGGGCGGAGATGCCTCCCGCGTACAGGCGGTTCTGCTCGGACGCTGCCTTGTTGGCAGCGATCTCGAGTTCACCGTTCGTTCGATCGAGGCCGAGCTCCGCAGCCTTGAGCTGGCTCCTGGCCTCGGACAGGGCTGCCTCGAGCTCCTGCACTTGTTCGTGTGCATCCTTGTACAGGGCCAGCTCGGCGAGGGAGCCGCGCTCTTCGAGCAACCGGTCGATCTGGAGGTCGATGTCGTGCAGATCGAGCAGGTCAGCGAGGCTCGTCAGCTGTTCCACGTCATGGCCTCCCAGGGGGTCGGATCGTCGGCGAGGTGGACCGCGGAGGGAACCACCTCGCGTACAGCAGCGTACAGCGCTCCCACACCGGCGCGTTCTGTGGCGCTATGCCCGACGTCGAGGACGGTCAGACCCGCATCGCGCGCTGCGATGGCACGGTGATGGGACACATCCCCCGTGATGATCGCATCGCCGTGGAGCACCGCAGCTTCGAGGAAGCTCGCACCAGAGCCGGGGAGGACGGCGACCGAACGGATCGGTCGACCTGCGTCGGCCACACGAATTGCGACGCCCATGCGGTCCGGAAAGCAGACCAGCGAGGTCGCCGGTCGTCATCTCGTCATCGAGGGTTGCGACCCTCCCGATGTGGAGGCCGTCATCCTCGACGGCACCGAAGGTGCCAGACGTCGTCCAGTCGAGATCCGCGATCGCAAAGTCCGCGGTGCCGGGGCTCGCTGTGTCGAGCGCGGTGTGGATGACGACAACGGAGACGCCGCGCGCTGCCAGCCTCAGCACTCGGCCCTCGGGTGTCGGCCCAGCGACGATGCGCGCCGTGGGGGTGAACAGCAGCGGGTGGTAGGTGACGACCGTGGTGATGTCCCCGTCGACGACGGCATCGACGAGGCGCTCGGTCACCTCGTGACAGACCGCGACGGGGCCGACGTCGGCATCCGCCGACCCGACCTGGAGACCGACCGGATCCCACGAGGCCGCACCCTGGAATGGGAACCTGTCGTCGAGGGCTGCGACGAGGGACGAGACGATCACTCGGCGATGGTACCCGTATCGGTCAGTGGCTTGACGAGCTCGGCGATGCCGTCGATGACGCGGCGATCACCGTATCCAAGGCCGACGAGCAGTCTCTCGACCGACGTGTTCTCCGGCAGGTAGAGCGCATGGAAGGCGTCGATTCCGTGGGAGATCGCAGGAGCCTCGAGTGCAAGGAGGAGCGCTGTCGCCACTCCGAGCCTGCGCCACGTCGGTGCGACGACGATCGCGACCTCGGCTTTGCCGTCAGCCGTCGTCTCGTACCGCCCGATTCCGACGGAGTCGCCGTTGGAGTCCATGGCGACGAGCGCAAGCCTCTTCACGTAGTCGACACGCGCGAGGTATTCGAGGTGTGCGCGATCCGTCGGAGGTGCCGCGGTGAAGAATCTGCGACGGATCGTGTCGATGTCCGCATGTTCGAACGCGTTCGCTATCCGGGCGACGTCTTCCGGAAGGATGGGACGGATGAAGATCCGTTCTCCACCGGGGAGGTCTGTCCACTGCTCGAGTTCGCGCGGGTAGTCGGTCGGCGGATCCGAAGGACGCATCGGGCTCAGTGCCGCGTCGTGGACGAGGGAGTCGTCATCCGACATGCTTGACGAACACACCTTCCTGCTCCTCGAAGCCCATGGCCTCGAGATAGTCGAGGTGTCTGGCATCGGGATCCCGCATGGTCAGGGTGCGGAAACCCAGATCTGCGAATCGGCGTCCATTGTCCGCGTACAGGCATTCGCCGGACCGGAGATCCCTGAAGGGTGGGGCGACGTAGTCGAGGACGATCTCGAGCTCGTCCGTTCCGACTCTCCGACCTCCGAACGCCCCGGCGAGTGTCGTGTCGCGCAACATGACGAAGTAGACGTCTGCACGCGAGATGTCGGTGGTCGCATGGGACTCGATGTCCCCGTGGTGGTGGTCCATGAAGCTGGCGAGGAAGGGGTCGGCCGCGTCGACCACGACCACCCCGAGAACGTCGAGCGTTCTGAGTTCCCTGGCGAGGTGCCACACGTTGAGGCCAGCGATCACGATATTGGTGACCACGATGGGGATGGACCCGATGAGGAACCCGTAGGCACCGAACACGAATGACCCTGCGAGGCTCACGACTCGGAGCTTGACAACCGAGCTCATGGAGAGCGATATGACGACCAGGATGGACCCTGCGTACCCGATCACTTCATACATGGCGGTGCTCGACATCGATCTCCTCGACCGAACGGTACCGTCGAGCGCCCCCATGGATGGGGACCAGTGTGGAGCCGGATCGCTCGGGTCCGGGTACGCTCCACGACATGGATGACATCGTCGAAGCTGCGTCGTTCGGATCCGCCTTCGCTGCGAGCCTGGCCGTCGCGCACCTCGCGTCGGTGGGAATCGATGCGAAGGTTCTCAGCGATGACGCCGGAGGAGTGATTCCATCCTTGACCGCCCTCAGCGGCGGGGCGCGGGTGATGGTGCGGGTCGAGGACCTCGAACGAGCCCGCGACGCATTGGAAGACGTCGCAGAAGACCTCGACTGAACAGACTCGGCTGGTCGACGCTCGCGTGAAGTGGCATCGAACGCGAAGTCGACTCAGGGAATGCTGCTCGCGATATCGTCGTACTCGGCGCTGAGTTGTGTCCCGAGGAATGTCACAGCGACGATCGCGCCACGACTGCGATGAGTCCGACGAGCAACGCGTACTCGACCATCGAGGCCCCGTTGTCATTCGCCCTGATCGCGTGCCACCGTGCCGCAAGCCTGTATGTGAATGTGTTGACCCGTTCCATCATGGCACGATCTTACGGAACGCTCCCATCCAGTCCCATGGGTCGTACGACTCATTGCGACCACCGCTCGCGGTTGCCTGGTCACCGTGCGTAACGCGTGGTGGAATCGACGGTACGGTCGCCTGCACCGCCAGGACGGCTCGGGCCCAGGTTCCTACGAGGCATCGGTCAGCCGATCGACCACACGGGCCATGAACGACCTCCCGAGGGCGCCATCGATGACACGATGGTCATACGACAGCGACAGAGGAGCCATCGGTGCGATCAGCATCTCTCCTCCTCGAGCCACCACCGTGTCGACGGCCCGCCCGATGGAAAGGATCGCCGTCGTGCCGAGCGGGATGATCGGGGTGCCGTAGCCGCCTCCGACAGCTCCGATGTTGGAGATCGTGAACGTGGCTCCGGTGGCATCTTCCCGTGTGAGGGATCGATTCCTCGCGGTCGAGACGAGCCGATCGATCGTCAGGGACAGTTCTGTGATCGTCGATCCATCGGCGTCGTGGACCACGCCGATGAGAAGGCCGTCGGCGCCGTCGACGGCGATGCCGATGTCATGGCGGGAATGGAGGGTCAACTCGTCACCCGTGAGGGTGGCGTTGAATTCCGGGTACTCGGTGAGGATGGGCAGGACCGCCCAGATGATGAGTGCCTCGAGGGGAATCGACCTCCCCGACGTGGCCGACAACTCCCTTCGGAGCGCCAGGAGCGCTGTGGCATCGAAGGAGTCGAACGTCGTGACGTGGGGTATCTCGCTCCATGATCGGGAGAGCCTGGCGGCGATCGCCCTACGGGTCGGCGACAGACGGATGGTCGACCCCGGACCGTCCTTCGGTACCGACGGATTCGAGGTGAGGTCCTCGGCAGCTTCGTCGAGTGTGCCGACGAGCGGGGGTCGATCCACCGCCACCATCTGGTTCCGGTGAAGATCGAGGTGCGCTGCGAGGTCGGCCCGCGTGACCCTACCGTCGGGTCCCGATCCGGCGATCGCTGCGATGTCGACGCCCGCGTCCCTGGCCGCTCGACGAACGACGGGCAGGGCCGGGGGCCTGGCGCTCTTCACCGGCACCGCAGCGCCACCCTCCGGCGCGGGCACATGGTCACTCGATCCGGCGCCTGGACCACTGGCGGTTGCGTCCCACTCCTCGCCAGGTTCACCGATCACGGCGAGGATCGAGCCAACGGCGAGGATGTCGCCCTCGCGCGCTCCACGGTGCAGCAGGGTGCCCGAAATCGGTGCGGGGAGCTCGGCCTGGGTCTTGTCGGTCTCTACGACGACGAGTGGATGGTCGGCCGTCACCGCCTCACCCTCGGCGGCGAGCCACTCGACGATCTCGGCCTCGGTGAGGCCCTCTCCGATATCGGGGAGTCTGAAGACGTTCGCCATCAGCCGTCCTCGAGCGAGTCACGGACGGCCGTGACGATGCGTTCGACCGACGGGAGGTAGATGTGCTCGCTGCGTTTGAGCGGGAAGACCGTGTCCCACCCGGTGATGCGCCGTACCGGCGCCAGCAGCGAATAGAGGCAGCGTTCGGAGATGATCGCCGCGATCTCGGCGCCGAAACCCCCGGTGCGAGGCGCTTCGTGCACGATCACGGCCCTGCCTGTCCGCGTGACCGACTCGACGATGGTGTCCGTGTCGAGGGGCACGAGCGATCGAACATCGATCAGCTCGACAGAGATGCCCTCCTCGAGGAGCTGCTCGGTCGCCGCGCGGCACTCCTTCGTCATGGCACCCCAGGTGATCAGCGAGACATCGCTTCCACTCGACCTGATCGCTGCCGTGCCGAGTTCGACGGTGTAATGGCCTTCCGGGACCTCCTCCTTCACGGAGCGGTAGAGGCGAATGGGCTCGAGGTACACAACGGGATCGGGGTCCTCGACAGCAGCCAGGAGCAGCCCCTTCGCATCGTGCGGTGTGCTCGGCGTGACGACTTTCAGTCCCGGTATGTGGGCGTAGAGCGCTTCCCAGGATTCGGAGTGGTGCTCTGCGGCACCGAAGCCACCGCCGTATGGTATCCGGAGGACGAGCGGGCTCGTGAACCTGTGCCTCGAGCGGTTGCGGATACGCGATACGTGGTTGATCACCTGGTCGTACGCAGGCGTGGAGAACCCCATGAACTGGATCTCTGCGATCGGCCTCAGGCCGGCGATCGCCATCCCGAACGCCGCACCCACGATCCCTGATTCTGCGACCGGCGTGTCGATGACACGGTTCGGGCCGTATGCCTCGAGGAGGCCGTCGGTGACGCGGAACACGCCCCCGTTGACGCCGACGTCCTCGCCGAGCACGACGACGCGGTCATCGGCTCCGAGCGCGACATCGTGCGCGTCGGTGATCGCCTGGGCGAGGTTCCTCACCGCCATCTCGACGCCTCGTCGTGCTGTTCGTCGAGCTGGATGGTGCGTTCGGCAAACATGGCTCCGAACACGTCGTCGATCCCCTGGACGGCGAGCGCCTCGGCGGCGGCGATCGCTCCGTCGACAGTCACGCCCGCTGCCTCCTCGGTGAGGACCTGTCGAGCATCGTCCCAGGCTTCATTCGCCTCGAGGAGGATGCGGACCCGCACGAGCGGGTCGGCGGCTCTCGCCGCCGCTTCCTCCTCCTCGCTCCGGTACCGGCCCGGATCGTCGTTCGTCGTGTGTGGCCCTATCCGATAGGTCCGCGCCTCGATGAGCGTCGGCCCACCACCCGAGCGGGCACGTTCGAGTGCTGCGAAACTCGCCTCGTGGACGGCGAGGAGGTCATTGCCGTCGACGAGGACACCCGGCATGCCGTACGCGGCGGCCTTGGCCGCTATGGACTCCGAGCGCGTCTGTCGCTCGATCGGAAGGCTGATGGCGTATCCGTTGTTCTGGCACAGGAACACCGTCGGGGTCTCGTACACGGCTGCAAAGTTCATCGCCTCGTGGAAGTCGCCTTCGCTGGTCGCACCATCTCCGAACATCGTCATCGCTGCAACCGATGTGCCCTTGAGCTTCTCTGCCCACGAAAGCCCGACCGCGTGGATCATGTGGCCACCGACGGTGATCGAGGGCGGGAGGATCGGAACGCCGTCCGGTGGGGACCCACCTCGCTCGTCGCCTGTCCTCCCGAGGAAGAGCGCCTCCATCGGATAGCCGTGGTACCACATCGCCGCCGCGTCGCGGTACGTGGCGACAAGCCAGTCGCTCGGCTCGAGGGCGGCGACCGCACCGATCTGCGCGGCCTCCTGCCCCTCGAAAGGCGCATAGGTGGCGAGCCTGCCCTGTTTCTGGAGCGAGACACTCTTGTGGTCGTACTGGCGGGCGATGACCATCGCCTCGTAGAGGCCGACGATCTCGTCCATCGCGAGCGAGTGGGTGCGTCGGAGGACCCCGTCGGGGCCGAGGATCTGGTCCATCGGGCCGATACTACGGGTGTTCGCCGTGATCACGGCGTGATCGGGCCGCACTGCGTCACCGAGCTCGAACCCAGCCGTCTTGGGGTCGGTAGCATTCGATCCATCGACCCCGAGCCAACGGAGCACCCCCCGATGAGCCACGCCGACACCTCGAAGCTGCGCATCGATCCGCACGACTTCCTCGCCATCTCCGATCAGCTCGACGGGCAGGAGAAGATGATCCGCGACACGGTGCGGTCATGGGTGGACAAGGAGATCGCTCCGAATATCGCCGAGTGGTTCGAGCAGGGGTCGCTCCCGAAGTCCCTTGCCAAGGACATGGGCGGCCTCGGCCTCCTCGGTATGCACCTCGAGGGGTACGGATGCGCGGGAACGTCGGCTGTCGAGTACGGCCTCGCCGCGCTCGAACTCGAAGCAGGTGACACCGGCGTTCGGTCGTTCATGAGCGTCCAAGGGTCCCTCGCCATGTTCCCGATCTGGGCCTATGGCTCCGAGGAGCAGAAGCAGCAGTGGCTGCCGGGCATGGCGGCAGGGGACCTTGTCGGGTGCTTCGGCCTGACCGAACCGGATTCTGGTTCGGACGCCGCGAACATGCGGACCCATGCGAAACAGGATGCCGGTGGCGACTGGATCATCAACGGCACGAAGATGTGGATCACCAACGGCAACATCGCAGACGTCGCGGTGGTCTGGGCACGTGCCGACGACGGCACCGTCCGAGGCTTCGTCGTTCCGACGGACACACCGGGATTCGGAGCGAACGCGATCAAGCACAAGATGTCGCTCCGCGCCTCGAACACGGCAGAGCTGGTGCTCGAGGACGTCAGGCTGCCTGGCGATGCCGCCCTCCCCGGCGTTGCGTCGATGCGGGGGCCCCTGTCCTGCCTCTCGGAGGCACGCTTCGGGATCCTCTGGGGTGTGATGGGCGCTGCCCGTTCGTGCTACGAGGCATCCCTCGCATACACGGGTGAGCGAGAGGCGTTCGGCGGTCCGATCTCACGGTTCCAGATCACCCAGCAGCGACTCGTCGAGATGATGGTGCGCGTTGAGAAGGGGACGCTGCTCGCCCTCCATCTGGGGCGGATGAAGGACGCCGGAACCCTCGCACCGGCCCAGGTGTCGTTCGGCAAGATGGACAACACACGCGAAGCTCTCGCGGTCGCCAGGGAGGCGCGGTCATTGCACGGTGCAAACGGCATCACCCTCGAGTACGTGCCCATCCGGCACCTGCTGAACCTCGAGACCGTCCTCACCTACGAGGGCACGAACGAGATCCACCAGCTCATCATGGGCCAGGCGATCACGGGGCACGCGGCCTTCTCCTGACCGTGGTCGCGGTTCACCTGAAGGCCGCGAGGGCCTTTCCCGTCACCACGCGCCGCCGCCTCCACCGCCGCCTCCACCGCCGCCACCGCCTGAGAAGCCTCCCCCTCCTCCGCCGCTGGATGATGGAGGGGTGAAGGCACCAGACAGGGCTGACTCGATACCGGAGAACGCGTTCTCGGTGTGGCCACCCGAATAGCCGTATGTGCCGTACCAGTAGATCGACGACGTCGTTTCAAGTTCGGGTGGTGCGTGGAGCCTCGCCTGTGCCAGCACCTCCGAGGCAACCCCGAACCCGATCGCATAGACGAGGAACCGATCCCACAGCGCGAGGGAGATTGCCGGCGCCTCTTCGAGCCGCGAGAAGTCGGAGAGGTAGCGCTTGAACGCGAACCACCGCGCTGCCTCGAGTGCACCCGCTTTGGATCGCTTGACGCGGACTCGCCGAAAGAGCAGGAACGCACTGAGCAACAGCGTCCCGAGGACCATTCCGAACACGATCAGGAACGCCATGGTCCCGCCACCGGGTCGGCTCCCAAGCGCACCGGGCAGGAAGAACCACCCGGCCGCGGCGAGGATGCCCGCAAGGAGGACGGTGAGGAAGGCTGCGACGTTCCCCGAGGTGTCGAGCATGCCGGAGCGTTTGACGGCGTCGAGAACCTCTGCCCGGTACGTCTGATAGGTCGATGCGTTCGCAGCGGCGTCGTCACGGATCCGGTCTCGGAATTCCGTCAGGGGTTGCGGACCTTCCGAAAGGACCCTTCGAACGACGGTCATGACCGACTGTTCGAAGTCTCGCAGACCGGTCTGTTTCGTCCCGAGGCTGAGCTCCAGGTCTGTGATGGTCTCCTTCCGCAGACCCGCCCAGGTGCTGCGCTCGATCTGCGTCGGGGCCGCGTCGATGGCGCCTTGCCGGATCAGGTCGAACAACGTCGCCGTGAATTCCTTCTCGGTGACGTCGCCCTGGGACAGGAGGGCTCCGACCTCGGCTGGCGTGAGGTCGGTCGGGGGCGACTGTTCGTACTCCCGGTCGTAGTCGACCTTCGGCTCCCTGCCGTAGCGGAGGTAGGTGATCAAGCCCAGCCCTCCGGCAATCAGGATCAGGGCGATGGAGCCCACGATGAGTCCGATGCGCCCCGCCTGCGCTGCCGCCTCGACCTCGCCGGCAAAGAGCTCCTCCTCGTTGAGAATGGCCTCGAGCCCATCTCCCGTTCCCGAGCGGGCGCCGGATGTCGACTCCAGCAGCGTCGTCGGGAAGGCCGTTCGGATCTCGACCCATGTCTCGGGGGGGACGCCTGAGGCCTCGAGGGACGGCGACACGCCATCGTCGCCGAGGGACGTCGTTCCATCCACCCCGTACGGGTGACCCCACACGTACACCTCACCGGAGGTCGGATCCCCGGGGAGGTTCACCCGTGCGATGACGCGGTCCACGCCGACGGCCCACTGGTCTCCCCACACCTGGAGGTTGAGGTCGACGACGTCGTCGTATGCCGTTGCGACGCCGCGCATCGTGTAGGCGATGTTGAAGGTCCTCGTCGTGTCGATGGACCTGTGATGCCACACGACGCGCACGAAGGTCGGCATGACCGCCACGCCGTAGGTGCCGGGTGGTGACGAGCACCCGAGTTCCGTGCATCCCCCGGTGGAGTACGCCCCCGCCTCGTCGCCCACGACGATGTCAGAGAGTGACTCGCCCGGTCGGAGCGGGATGTCCCGGTAGGCCCCTGAGAAGCTTCCATCGAAGTCGAAGGTGATCCGCTCCACGACCAGAAGGGAGCCGTCGTCGTTCACCGTGATGTCGACGTCGGCGCTCTCGATCCAGAAGGACTTCGCGATCGCCGCGCCGGGGAAGGCAACGACGGTCGCAACGCATGCGAAGACCAGGATCAGGACGACCAGGATCAGGCGGGCGGCGCGCCTCACCCTAGAAGGAGACTTCCGGGGCGGTGTCCGCGAGATCGACGGCATCGTAGGTTTCGCGGGTCCTGAAGCCGGTCAGGGAGGCGACGATGTTGGTGGGGACCTGCTGCACCGAGGTGTTGTAGGTGAGCACCGTGTCGTTGTAGATCTGTCGCGCAACGGCGATCTTGTTCTCCGTGTCTGACAGGTCGGACTGCAGGCTCGCGAAGTTGTCCGATGCCCGAAGCTCGGGGTAGTCCTCGGCAACGGCGAACAGCTGACGGAGGGCCGACGTCAGGATGTTGTCTGCCTGAGCCTGCTCGACGGGGCCACTCGCCCTGCCAGCTGCCGATCGCGCCTCGGCGACGCGTTCGAAGGTCGCGCGCTCGTGGGATGCGTACCCCTTGACGGTCTCGACCAGGTTCGGGATCAGGTCGTAACGCCGCTGCAGCTGCACCTCGACCTGTCCCCACGCGTTGTCGACCCTGTTCCGCTGCTTCACGAGCCGGTTGTACGTGTTCAGGATGAACAGTCCGACGAGGACGACCAATACGACGATCACGATGATCCACACCATGTCGCCATCGTAGTCGGACGCGTCGTCCCGACGCCTCCACCCGGCGGTCCATGACGATGAACCTGCTGTCAGGCTTCGGCTTCGCCTCGCCGTCGCCAGCTGCGGAACCCCACGACTCCGAGGGTCAGCAAGGTGAGGGGGATCACGAATCCGACCATGGCCGCTCGGAAGGGCTCGATGGCAGTGGACCCTGTTGCATCGAGCACGAGATAGGCCACGTACGCCACGTAGTAGGCGACGAACACCGTGCCCTCCCACCGGCTGAGGAGGTATCCGGTGACAAAGACGGGGAGGCAGGCGACGGCGACGGCGGTCATGACGGGAAGGTCGAACCGCTGGACCGTCTCGAGGACGACGATTCCTCCGTCCGCGATCACCGCGCTCACGCCCAGCACCGCGAGGAGGTTGAAGATGTTGGAGCCGACCGCGTTCCCGACCGCGATGTCGCGCTCTCCCCTGACGGCGGCGAGCACCGACGTTGCGAGCTCTGGCATCGACGTTCCCACGGCAACGATGGTGAGGCCGATGATGAGGTCGCTCGCACCCAGATCGGCGGCCATGGTGCTGGCGGAGTTCACCATCCAACGCGCGCCGCCCATCAACAGGCCGAGGCCGACGACGACCAAGGCGATGTCGACGACGAGGGGCGTCCTGCGGAGGGCTTCGGGATCGAGCGCGTCGTCGTACTCGGCTGTGACAGCGGCGCTTTCTACCCGCGCACTGCGAACGGTCCAGACCGTGTACGTGAGGATCAGCCCCACCAGGGCGGCTCCCTCCATGCGACCCAACGCGCCGTCGAGGCTCAGCAGCAGGAGGAGGACGGACGCGCCGATCATGATCGGTACGTCGATGCGAACGAGGCGTTGGGCGACGACGAGTCCACCGCCGACCAGGGCCGAGAGACCGAGGATCAACAGCACATTGGCGATGTTGCTTCCGACGACGTTGCCGATGGCGAGGTCGCCGCTGCCGTTCAGGACCGCGTTGGCGCTGACGGCGAGCTCAGGCGTGGAAGTCCCGAAGGCAACGACCGTCAGACCGATGACCACCGACGAGAGCCCGGTACGTGCAGCGATGCGGGCGGCGCCGCGGACCAGTCCCTCGGCTCCTGCGACCAGAGCGACGAGACCAACGATGAAAGTGGCGAGAGATGTGAGTGTCAACGTCTGGTGTCGGGGTGTTCGGCGAAGTTAACCACTTGCCCGGACGAGTTCAGTCTTGTAGAGCCTGATGATCGTCTCAGCCAGGGCATTGTCATGGCTGTTGCCTCGTGACCCGACCGAGTTCGCGACCCCGTTCTGAGGGAGACGTTCGGTGTACGGATGGCGAGGTACGCACGACGCAGCTCACGGTTCTCCCGCTCGAGCTGTTTGAGCCGTTCCCGCTCGTCGGTCGTGACCCCACCCCGACGGCCCTCATCAACTCTCCCTGGCGAAACCCACCGACGCAACGTCTCTGACGTCATCCCCAATTTGCTCGACACCGAACGGACCGCTTCCCACTGCGACCCCGTGCTGGCTTCGGCCTCAAAGACCATCCGGACAGCACGATCACGCATCTCTGCCGGGCAACGCCCCGGTCTTCTCTGCTCTGCCACAATTCCATCCTCTCAAATTCTGGAGCCTGCGCCATTGCCCGGGGAGGTCAGGATTTCATTGGGGTTGTGCGGTCTCGTTGGCTCACAACGCGAGAGTTCCTGCCTTCAGATCTGGGCGGCCGGTCGGTGCTGGGTGTAGGGTCCGAACGGCGGACCGTTGGTTTCCGTTACGAGGGGGGACATCTCATGAGGACGCTGGCTGATTCCGTGCGGGCAGCTCGCCCAAACCTCCTTCACGCTCCTCTTCGCTTTGATGGTGCTAGTGCTTGGTGCTTGTGGAGGCGATGACGCTGCTCCGGCTGCAGTTACCGGCGGGGGCTGCTCGACTTCAGTGACGAACGCCCCAACCGGTGGCCGCAACTCGACCCCAAGACGTACGAGGTGCACTGGGTGAAGGAGGCCACCGCAGAGGTGACTGAGGGCAGCCCGTTCCCCAAGGTGTGGTCACGAGAACGCTACGACTGGTCCCACCCGACGATCATCACCTGGACTGCACAGGAGTCGAACCTTTGCACCCCCGGCAGCCACGTCTCAATGGACATCCAACCGCAACGGAGCGGGGGCAGCATTCTGACGGTTACGTGGGATCGCACCGCTGCAAATACGCGGGGTCGATTGAACCTTGCCGTTGTTCGCCTCGGAGGCACGCGACTCCTGAAGTGGGCGACCACCAAATCCCTGGCCGATGTCGCCAAGTCCTATGGCGACGCCTAGCTGGAACCACCCATATGTGCGGTGGTTTCAGGGGGTCATTGCAACGCTTCGGCGAGTTTGTCTGATGGTGTCATCCAGTTGAGGGTTTGTCGAGGGCGGGTGTTGAGGCTGTGGGCGGCGTCGTCGAGTTGTTGTTGGGTGACCAGGGATAGGTCGGTGCCTTTGGGGAAGTAGTGGCGGAGGAGTCCGTTGGTGTTCTCGTTTGATCCTCGTTGCCACGGCGAGCGTGGATCACAGAAGTAGATCTGGATTCCGGTGTCGATGGTGAACTTGGCATGTTGGGACATTTCTTTGCCCTGATCCCACGTCACCGTCTGGACGAGCTGTTGGGGGAGCTGTTCGATTGTTGCTTGGAGTGCAACCCTGACGCCTTCAGCGGTGTTGCCGTGAGGTGCTTTGAACAGCATCACGAACCGTGATTGGCGTTCGACCAGCGTCCCGATCGCGGATTTGCCTTTGCCCATGATCAGGTCGCCTTCCCAGTGCCCTGGCACGGCACGGTCCTCGATCTCAGCTGGCCGTTCCGAGATCATCACCATGTCCCGGATCCTGCCCTTGTGGGAGGCTGCCCGGCCCTGGGGGCGGCGGATGGCGCGCCCGGTACGCAGACACCGCCACAGCTCCTTGCGTAGAGCGCCCCTGCCCTGAACGAACAGCGACTGATAGATCGTCTCGTGTGACACCCGCATCTCCTCATCGTCAGCGTATGCCACCGCCAGCCACCGAGAGATCTGGACCGGTGACCACCACATCTCGAGCTTGGCTTCGACCACGACCCGCAACCGGGGACACGTCTCGAGCTTCATCGGTTTGGGCCGTCTCGCCCGATGCCTCGAAGCGGTGTGGGCCGCGGTCGCCCGATACCGCTTCTTGCCACCGTTGTTCGTGACCTCGCGAGACACCGTCGAGGGTGACCGACCGATCCGACACGCAATACAGCGAAGGGACACACCCTCAGCCAACCCTCGGGAGATCTCCTCACGTTCAACCAACGACAGCCGCACCGGACTCCACTCGCCAGGAGCCACCGGGCGTTTCCAGCCGGCGTCCACCACATGAGTCCGCACCGTTGACGGAGCCCGACCCAGCGAACGACTTATCGCCCGGAACGACTCCCCAGCCTCATACCGATCCCACAGTTCCTCCCGCTCAGCATCCGACATCCGTTCCACAACACACCTCCATCGAGACAACTCTCGTCGAAGGTGTTGCAACGATCACCTGAAACCAAGGCCGATATGTTCGGCCATGGACACGTTGAGATTGATGCGTAGGGTTTGGAGAGCGGCTGCGCTTCGCCGTGTCCCAACGGAAGGCAAATGGAGTGTCAACGGCGAAACTAATCCGTTGGAGTGGACTGGTAAACATCTTGGCAGGCGTCCTCTACGCCCTGGGCGCACTCCTTCATCCTGTCGGCGAAGACCTTGACGCCTACCTCAGCCCGAGATGGGCGCTAGCGCATCAGGTCTATTGGGTTGCGGCAATCTTGATGCTTTTCGGCCTGGTGGGACTGTATGCGCGCCAAGTGGAAGAAGCAGGCTGGCTCGGGCTGGTCGGTTTCGTTCTGGCATTCGTTGGCACAGTGCTGGTAAGCGGCATATTTGCGGCGGCCTCCACTGTCGTACACCTCGTAGCCGTCGAGGCGCCCGCTTTGTTTGATCAAGCCGTGACACCGCCAACCTATGCAGTGATCGTGCTCGTTCTGGGTTACATCTTGGGCTATATCCTGTTTGGCATAGCAACTACGCGCGCAGGAGTGTTCCCCCGTGGGTCTGGCGTACTGCTCATTGTCGGGTCAGTGATGTTCTTCATTTCGGAGAGCGTGCCGGCGAATGCCTCACTATCGCATCTCATCGTCACCATCGGCGATGTGATCTTTGGTGCGAGCTTCGTATGGATGGGTTATGCACTCTGGTCCGAAAAGCGCGAGATCATCGCGTCGAGCTAAGGCCAACCTACGCCGATCCCTTGATCCGCGCCGCTCAGCGCACAGCCGGCAGTATGCATGCTCGGCGGGGCGCATGTGCGCCGCTATGCGTGGGTCCTGTCGGAGTTCTTGGCCGTGACTCGGAGGATTGATCCAGCGATGGTCACCACGATCATGAGCGGGATGATCACGAACCACAACGCCCTTCCAATCATGATCACCGACGCAGCCACCGTGAGACTCAAACCGAGCCATGGGTTGCCGAGTCCCCTGCGATATCCGACCCACAGCATGTACGCCGCGGCACCGTCGAGGATCGTGATCATCCAAGCGGGAACGTCGAAGTCCAAGACGTACCCGACTCCGGTGTCCCATATTCCGAGATAGAAGAGCACGGTCAGGACCAGGTGAGCTACCGCCATCAATGAGAAGTAGCCAATCAGCGTCCAGGTCGAGATTGCGTAGACCCTCGACCAGACCGTGCGACGGCTCTCCTGCACCATGGCGCAACCCTAAGCAATCCGCCCACGCATAAGTGCCGTTATGTACCTGCCTGGCTGGTGTCACCCGTTTGTCCGTCTGGTTCGTCTGTTCTCATGTATGAGTAGCGGGATCGATGGCGAACTTGAAAGAGGAGACCTGGAACATGTCTACCGATCGTTCGGATGAACTTGACCTGATTGGGTGGTGGTTGGGTCTGGCTGCACTGGTATTGATGTTCGTGGGGTTCTTTATCATTGACCATGGTGGTTGGTTGGGGCCTGACAGTCCGGTCAGTGAGCTGGCGGCTGAGATCACTGACAACAGGGCGAGAATCGTCGCTGGAAGCACGGTCGGCATTGTCGGAGCGTTTGCCTTGGTCGGGTTTGTTGCCTCGCTGCGGATGCGCCTCGCCCGGGAAGGCTCCAAAGGTGAGCTGTTGGCTCTTGTGGCCTACGCGTTCGGGATTGTCATGACGATCGGCGCTTTCGTTCATGCGTCATATCGCATGGCGATTAGCGCACCGATCGTTCCGAACGTGCTCGCCGACGCTGTGCTTCCGTTATCGATCCTGAAATCACACATCACTGCCCTTTTCATGCTTGGTGCTGTGGGTGTCGCCGCCACTATGAGCGTCAGCTCCTTCGTCGTGGGATTGCTCCCCAAGCCGATGGCCTGGGTAGGGGTCATACTCGTCGCGGCCACCGTGGCGCTCATCCCGACTGATTATGGTGTTGGCGGTCTCGCCCTATTCCTTTGGCTGATTGTGGCTTGTCCCATTCTCATTGTCAGAGACCACACCCCTAACACTCACGGGTCACCACAATCCCCCTCGGGCCAGATGGAGCCCGAACGTGGCTGAACCGTCCGACGCTCAGCGGACAGAACGCCCACAACCGGCAATATGGGTCGCCAGGGTTTCACGGCGCGTCAGTCAATCTTGGTCGACCACAGAGGCCGAGCCCCTGCGCCGAATGCCACGATGCCTGGAAACGTCGTCGAATCGACAACGTTGTGGGCGTTCACGGACTCGAACCGTGGACCTCTGCCTTGTAAGGGCAGCGCTCTAGCCAACTGAGCTAAACGCCCGTGCGGCGGGATGGTAGACCGGGGAACCCCTCAAGGGTCACCTGTCGCCGGGGGACCGTCGTGTCATCTGATGGCGAGCGTGGTCCCCGCCTTCGTTGTGCGAAGCTGGCCGGTTCGTTGGACGAAGCTCACCCCCTCGACGAACGAGTTGGTGTTCGTGCACCCACCCGCTGCGTGGGGCTGATAGTCCGCTCGCATGCGCTTGATGGCCCTGACCTCGCCCCGCTCGGTCACCACGGTCGCGTTTGACCACCGTGCCTCGAACCGTGGGGCGTCGCAGGGAGCGAAGGACTCGATCCACACGACGGGTCCCCGCAGGTAGTGACCAGCTGTCGAGAGGTCGCGCACGATCGTCTGGGTGCCGTCGACGAGGTCCGTGACCGTTCCACGCCATGCAACGGGGGACTGATCCTCCGCCTCGGGATCGATGCGCTCCACCATCAGCTGGTACGGGCGATTCGCCGCCCATCGGAAGTCACGGGTGTTCGGGTCACCTTGGCGCGATGGCAGTGCCGATTCGGAACCTGCGAGGATCTCACCATTCGCGTCATATCCGCCCCAGTTGACTGCGGATTGCGTGGGATACGCAGGGTGGTGCTGGAGGCCGAGGTGCCCTCCCCCGGCGGCGGGCTTGATGAAGGCGACCTGCAACGCGAAGAACACGAGACGGTCGAGGTCTGGTCTGCGAGTGATCTCGAGGGTGACGCTCGCCGCAGTGAGACGTTCCCCGAACGGGACGTCCCACCACAGATGGAACGACGACGCACCGCTCGCGCTCGCCGGAGTTCCACTCACCCGTTCACGCACGCCGGGTGACATGAGGTTCTTCACCCAATCACGCATGGACCGACCATACTCCCCGACACACTGTCGGTGGCGGTACCTCGTAGCATCGCCACATGTCGGTCGTCAAGAGCCGCGCGCTGAGGGTCCTACTCGCCGGAATCGGCTGGTTGTTCGTTGGGTTGGCCTTCGTCGGGGTCTTCGTTCCGGTCATCCCAACGACGGGACCCGTGATCCTCGCTGCGTTCCTCTTCTCGAAATCCTCGGAGCGATTCGACCACTGGCTCGTCAACAACAGGTTCTTCGGTGTGATCGTCGCCGACTGGCGTGAGGGAAACGGGTTCACCGTCCGGGCCAAGTTCATAGCAATCGCCGCAATCGTCGCCAGCTTCACCATCACGACCGTGTGGGTCCTCAATGGCGTGTACGTGAGGGCGGCGTTCTGGATGCTCGCAGCCGCCATCTCGCTCTACGTCGTGAGCCGACCGACCAAGGTCGCGGCGAGTGCGCCGAGCCTGGGCAGCGACAAGGCTGCTGCCTAACCGTTCAGACGTTCCGCGGCCATCATCGGCGGGCTCTCGGACATCAGCGGGTTCGGGCGATTCGCGTGGTACCCCGCCAACCGGTCAGCATCACACACCGAGCACATCGTGACCGGACGGGTCAAGACGACCAAGAGAGTGCCGAGGCAGCGATGTCGAGCGCAACGGTCAGCTCAGCGAGCGACAGATCGCCCGAGCCACGGCCCATGGTCGGCCGAACTCGACGTACGCAGCCCCGACGGTCCTTGTACCGGTCGCCGTGACGGCTGTCGCAAGCACGACCTCGCCGTCGGCGGTTGAGGCATCCGCGATCGTGATCGTGTGGTACGGACCGATGCCGAGCAGGGCTCCCACCGCTCCGACGATGGCATCGTCGATCGAACCGGTCGCATCGACGAGGTGGGTACGGCGGTTTCCCGCATCGTCCTCGACCTCGACATGCACGCCGTCGGTCGTCTCGACGACGCCGACACTCACGATTTCTGCCACGACGGGTTCGATGGCAGGACGCAGGTGGGCGGGTTCACGATCCGAGCCCTGCTCCTCGATGACCTCCCCCAGTCCCCTGCCGAGGCCGCTGCGCCTCCGACCGACCGCAGGAATCGCCTCCGGCACGGACGGCACGGAAGCACCGAGGAGGGCGTTGATCCGTGATCGGACCTCCTCAGGATCACGTGAACCGTCCAGAACGACCCTCGCGAACAGGAGGACCGTCATCCTCGGGGAGGGTCACCTCGGCGGATGCGACGCCCGGGATCGCGGCAAGTTGATCGTTCAGTTGTTCGGAAGCCACACCACAGCCCTCATCGCTAGGGACACCCTACCGACCGTGGAGGGTATCGAATCACACCCTGGCGCGTGCCTGGACCATGATGCAGGCGTCGATGAGCGCAGGAATCCCCAACTCGGCGATACGAGCCCGAACGGCACCGTCTGCAGCCCCCGGCTGGATCCAGACGGCGACGTCGTCGATGTCGGCGACCTCGTCGAGGAGTGCGAGGGTCCGCCTCGGCGGAACCACCACGTTGACGATGTCGGGACGCTCCGTCAGTTCCGAGAGCGTGGCGACGGTGGCGTCACCGTCGACGGTCGGACGCGACGGGTTCACGGGGACCACCCGGTACCCCTTCGCCTTGAGGTCGCGGTAGATGATGCCCCCGTATTTCCCAGGTGCATCGGTGGCGCCGACGATCGCGATGAGCGGGTCTGGCAGGTTCAGGCGTTGCGAGACAGGGTCATGCATGGAGACCTCAACACCATCGGCGAGCTGCTATTCCGAACCACCCTCGGCTCCCGGAGTCGAGAACACGGTGCGAACGGTTGCGACCAGGATCTCGAGATCGAGCTTCGTGGTGCGCTGCTCCACGTACCGCTCATCCCACTCGGTCCTCTCGACGAGGGCGATCGAATCCCGTCCATGGACCTGGGCCATGCCGGTGACGCCGGGCTTCACCGTGAAGCGGGGATTGTCGAGACCGATGAGCTCGGCTTCGGACCGCACGAGCGGTCGTGGGCCGACGAGAGACATGGATCCCTTCAGCACGTTCCAGAAGTTCGGAAGCTCATCGATGGACCACCTACGAAGGCGTGACCCGACCCTCGTGATCCGGGGATCCTCGTCGATCCGGATGGTGTACTCGTCATCGATTCCGCCGGTCTCCCTCAGCTTGGCGAGGTGCGCCCGGAACACCTCTTCGTCATGGTCGATCACCATCGTGCGGATCTTGACCATCCAGAAGTCACGACCATCGCGTCCAACCCTCTGCTGGCGGAAGAACGCGGGCCCTGGCGAGTCGAGACGCACGGCAATGGCGGCGACCATCAGGATCGGGAAGAGGAGAGCGAGGGCGACGAGCGATCCCGCGATGTCGATCGATCTCTTGACGACCAGATAGCCCTGGGAGGTGTGGACCTCGTCGGAATCGTGAAGGAGTGCTGCGAACACGAGGGCGACGAGCGCCACGAGCTCTCCACCGACGAATGCAACCATGACGTGGAACACCGGGTCGCCGATCGGGAGCGCGACCAGGACGACCGCCGCGACGACCGCCACGGCCCAGGCGACGCCGAGGCGGAATGACTTGCCCCTCGCGACCAGGATCTGGCCGATGAACAAGCCGCCCGAAGCGATCACGACACCCGCACCCGCAAGGGCAGCGATCATCGGCTCGGGCTCGAATCCCGAACCGAACGCGACGGATACCAGGACAGGCCCCAACACGGCGCCGGCGAGGGCGCCGAAGACGGAGAGGACGAGCGAGGCGATGGCGATCCCCCTGGCCCACGCACGCAGTTCCCTGCGTTCACCGCGGACCGCCATCTCGGTGAATGGTGGGAGGATGCGAGCGATGAGGTTGTACCCGAGGGTGAGTGGCGCGCGGGCGATCAGGAGCGTCGCATAGGTGATGGAGAACTCCGCGGCCGTGGCACCGAGCCGTGAAGCCACGAGCGGACCCGCGAGGAGCAGCGCCTGCGATGCCGCTGCCGACAGCACCAGACCGGTGAGGAGGCCCCGATCCGACGCGTCGGCGACATCCTCGGTGGACAGCCGCGACGCGGTCGTCGGCATGCGCCAGGGACGCCAGAAGACGATCACGAGGGGTCCGATGATGTGTGCCCACGCAAAGCCCGTCACACTCGGCGCGATGACGGCGACGGCGATCGCGATCGCAACCCGGAGGAGGGACGCTGCCGCCGAGACGTATCCGTACGCCCGGAAGCGGCGGAATCCCGCTAGGTAGCCTCGACCGACAGCGAAGAAGAAGTGGACCACGACCGTGAGCAGCACGAAGACCACGAACTCGCCCCTCGATGTGAAGTAGTCCGTACCGGCCATGAGGACCACGATCGTGGCCGCCGCGGCTGTTGATGCGGTCAACGCAATGGCTCGGGCGGGCACCACCCACCCCCGAATGCCGATCGTCAGACGTCGGATCACGAACTGCTCGATCGGCATGAGCACGATGACGAACGCGAGGAAGTGGGCGGTGAGGAGCACGCCAATCGGTGCGAAGCCCTCCTCACCGAGGGAGCGGCCGCCGATGAACTGGTAGACGTATCCCCCGAGACCCGCTACGAAGCTCCCCAGGACGATGTCGAGGGTTCCGTCGCTCGCCATGTACGAGTACCGGTCGCGTCGGCTCGCCGGACTCGGATCGGTTGATGCGGGCGTATCGTCGTTGTCCACGGTCCTCGATGTCGACACGCCGTGAGACTACCGATTCGGGTGTTTGATCCTCGGCACATCGGGTGCCTGATGAGCCAACTATTGGGGACTCGGAGATACCATCTCGTCGATGTCCGCCCCAGGCACCCCACCGTCCACATCGAAACCATGGCTCGCGGCCTTCGCGTCGGCGATCGTGCCGGGTGTCGGCCAGTTCATTGCAGGGGACAGGCGCCGTGGCCGCAATCTCCTCATCATCGATGTCGTCATCATCGCGGTGATCGCGTTCTTCTTCCGCGACCGTGTCGCCGTGTTGACGGCGTGGCTCCAACCGACATCGCTCGCCCTCATGATGGTCGGCAACATCGTCCTGCTCGGATACCGCATCTGGGCAGCGGACGATGCATATCGATCTGCCAAGGGAAGGGCGCCTGCGTCCTTCCGCTCCCCCACTGCCGCAGTCCTCGGAGGCGCCGCCGTACTGTCGATGGTCCTCCTCGTGCCCCACGTCGTGTTCGGTTACTACGACCTGGTTCAGTACGACCTGCTGACCTCGGTGTTCACCGCAACGTCGACGTCCACGACCGTCGTTGCCGGAGAGGAGCCGACCACTCCGAGCACCGATGCGACAGGCTCGACCGTCACGACCCAGCCCGGGGACACGACGACATCCACGACGCCGACGGGATCGGCGATATGGGACGGTCTCGACCGCCTCAACATCCTCCTGATCGGAGGGGACTTCGGGACGGGGCGTACGGGGATTCGGACCGACACCATGATCACCGTGTCCATCGATCCATCCACCGGTGACGCAGCCATGTTCTCGGTTCCCCGGAACTGGACCCAGGCCCCCCTGCCGGACGGGATGGGTGTCTGGGACTGCAACTGCTATCCCGAGCTGATCAACGAGCTGTGGGTTGCAGGGGAACAGCATCCGGAGGCGTTCCCCGGACCGGGAACGCCTTCCGAGAACGCTGTGAAGGGCGTCATCTCGGAGTTCCTCGGGATCCCGATCCACTACTACGCCATGGTGAACCTGGATGGTTTCGTCGACATCGTGGACGCGCTCGGCGGTGTCGAGATCTACATCCCCTCGACCGTGATCGACGAGGAGTATCCAAACGAGGATGGCACGACGACCGAGAGGATCCAGATCGACCAGGGCTGGCAGGAGCTGGACGGCCACCTCGCACTCGCGTACTCCCGAACGAGGAACCAGGACAGCGACTACTTCCGCATGAATCGCCAGCGGTGCGTCATCGAGGCGATCATCGACAAGGCAGACCCGGTGTCCCTGCTACGCAACTTCGGGAAACTCGCGGACGTCGTCAAGGACACGACGCTCACGGACATCCCCCTCGACGCCTTGCCGCAGCTCGTCCAGCTGCTCCCCGACCTCGATCTCGACAGTGTGGTGTCGGTACGGTTCATCCCACCCGAGTACCACCTCAAGTATCGGGACGACGGCCAACCGGGTCGTGTCGCCAACATCGACCTCGTCCACGAGCATGTGAACCTCGTGATCACGGATCCGCAGCGTGCGATCGACGAACTCGGCCTCGAGAAACTCGACGACGTGTGCGGTCCACCTGCGTAGGAGAACGCTCGCACCTCCGTCGAGGCACACTACGCACACTAGACCGTCACCTGCGTCGTCGACGCGCCGATGCCGTCAGGCGCCCGAGTGCTCCTCCACCGTCGTCAGGACATCGGTTCGCCGGTAGGTCCTGCCCTCGACACTGCGTGTGACGACCCACTCCGTCCGGGTCGTGGGTCGCGTTCTCGGCTGGATGACAACGTCCTCAGACACCGCCGCGAGGGGGAGCTGCGCGGCCGTGGCGCGGGCCGTCCACTTCGAGATCTCCTCGGGAGGCGCAGGTGACTCGGGAGGCGCAGATCGGGTCACGACCGTGATGTCATCGACCGTGATATCCACCGGCGCGAACCCGTCATCGGACGCCTCGATCGTCTCTGGTCCTGCGTACTTCTTCCAGACGACAGGGCGCGACGCCGACACGGGACCGTCGAGAGGTCCGCGGTTGCTGATCTGTTTGTCCGGTCTCGGCATGGCTTGCTCCCTGTACGAACGTTACCTGCGTTCGGCACCCCAGTGAAGGCCCAATCCCCGGTCACGACTACTGTCTAGCCCATGAAGCTGCTGATTCGGCTCGGTCTGATGGTCGCGGCGGTGTGGTTGACGTTCCGCATCGTCCCAGGTCTGGGGTTCGACGGCGAGGCGTGGGTCCTCGTGGTCGTCGCTCTCCTGGTCGGGCTCGCCAACGCCATCGTGATCCCCATCCTCAAGGTCTTCGCCCTGCCACTTCGGGTGATGACGCTCGGCCTCGCAACACTCGCCATCAACGTGCTCGTGATGTTCGGGTTGATCGCCCTCGCAGGGTCGATGGATGTGGGGATCACGAGCGACGGCGCCCTCGCCAACGTACTCGGGGCCCTCGTACTCACCGTCCTGTCTTCGGCCATCTCCTTCGTCGTCAGGGACTGAGATGGCATCGGCTCGTTTCCTGTCGCCTCTCTCGGGAGTCATTGTCGGCGTTCGCTTCGCCGTCAAGTCCCTCGAACCGAGCCTGATGCGCCGATCTGCCCTCGATCAGGGCATCATCATGGGTGGAAGCTTCCTGACGGGATTCGTCACAGGCGCAACGGCAGGCGCGGCTGCGGGACTCCTCCCTGTGCCCCGCTCAGGGCCGGCGACGCGCATCCTCGGCATGGTCGCTGCGTCCGCTCGGTCTGCCCAGGCACTCAATGCCCGGGACCCGTCGAGCCATCCCCCGATCGACGAATCCGAGGCGTGGGCAGAGATCGGTACGGAGGTCGTATCTGCCCTTGCCCTCGTCGGCTTCGCGAGCCGGAAGGGCAAGGCGCCCATCGCCAACCTGTCCACCCTCAGCGCCGTAGGGGCTGGCACGCTCTTCGAAGCGCAGGCCGGGCTCGCCCACCGTCAGGACACACCCGACCTCGCCTACGTCGGCAAGGCTGGCGCCGTTGCCGTTGGCCTCAATGTCGGCCTTGCCGGCATCGGTGGCGTGATCCTCGGCGGTGGCAAGGTCGCTGCGCTCGCCGCTCGCGGGTCGCGGTTTGCTCCCGGTGTCGCGTTCGTCGGCGGCGTTGGGTTGACCGCGCTGACGCTCGGCGTCGGGGGGCGTCTCGCGCTTGGGAAGGTGCTCGGCCGTATCGCCGCAGGGAACCGCAAGACCGAGATCGCGTACGCCGATGCACCCGCCCTCGACACGGTGTCCGGCAGCCACTACAGCCTCGCAGACTACGGGTCGCTCGGCCTCCAGGGTCGGAGGCTCGTCTCCGAAACGACCACGGTCGCAGACATCGAGGCGGAGATGGGTGAATCCGCCAGGCGGGCACCCGTAAGGGTGTATGTGGGTCTCGGCACGGCCGACACAGAGGACGAGCGCATCGACATCGCCCTCCAGGAGCTCAAGCGGACCGGGGGCTTCGATCGCTCGCTGATCATCGCCGCATCCCCCGCCGGAACGGGATACGTCAACTACATTGCCGTCGAGGCCGCCGAGTTCATGGCCCGAGGCGACGTCGCAACCGTCGGGGTCCAGTACGGCGAGGTTCCGTCCATGCTCTCGATCACCAAGACACCGGACGCCGCACGCGTGTACGGCAAGCTCCTCGCACGCCTTCGATCAGAGATCACGGAGATCGGACGCGACATCCACCTCGCTTCATACGGCGAGAGCCTGGGTGCGATTACGGCACAGATGGGAGTGCAGGAAGCCTCGAAGGACCGCGACGGCCTGATCGTCGACTTTGCCCTGTGGGTGGGCACGCCCAAGGGTTCGAGGCTCTTCAACGACCTCACGGGCGGGGGTACGCCGGTGTTCGACCACGCGGACGACCTCCACGCATGGCTCGAGGAAGGCAACGACATCCCACAGACCCTTCTTCTCAACCATGACAATGACCCTGTCACGAAGTTCACGCCCAAGACGTTCTACGAGATGCCGACGTGGCTCAAGACACACGACAGGGGCCGCAACGTCGATCCCCAGATGCGATGGCTCCCCGGCATCACCTTCTGGCAGCTCCTCATCGACACCAAGAACGCCGCGACCGTGATACCCGGCGAGTTCTTCTCGACGGGCCACGACTACCGAGCGGACCTCGCCGAGTTCGTGCGAGCCGCATACCGGTTCGACGATGTGTCACCCGCCCAGATGGAGGCCATCGAGGCACGCCTCCGACGGTCTGAGATCACCAGGGCAGAGAGTATCGCCGAAGGCAGGGTCGGTGCCGCACCTGTCGATGCTGATCAGATCGGCTCGACGCCGTAGCGGGCCTTCACCAACCGCTCCGCAACGGCGATCAGGCCTCGCATGATGAACCCGGCAACGACCGACACGCCAGCGATCACCATCCACGACTGCGGACGAGGCACGCTGAGGTCGAACAACTCCCGGAGGGGGTCGACCGTGAGGACGATCAGGTAGCACCCGAAGAGCCCTCCGATCATCGACATGTGGTGGAGCTCCTTGGGATCGATGAGCTCGAACAGGACTACGAGCCCGAGGACGATCATGAGCGTGGTAGCGGCCGTCCTCGACTGCTGAAGGGTGAGATCGAACGAGTCGATCCTCGAGATGCCGTACAGCGCAAACGTGGCGATCCCCGACACGAGGCCCGCAGGTACCGCGAACGAGAGGACGCGAGGCAGGAATCCGTCACGGACGGGGATCTCGCGAGGCTCGAACGACAGCAGGAACGCGGGGATCCCGATCGTCAGCGATCCGATGAGCGTCATGTGGCGAGGGAGGAACGGGAACGCGAGGCCGACGAACCCGATGGCGAGCGCCAGGAATGTCGCGTACACGGTCTTCGTCAGGAACAGGGCAGCAACGCGCTCCATGTTGGCGACCACCCTGCGGCCCTCGGCGACGACGTGGGGCAGGGAGGCGAATCTGTCGTCGAGCAGCACGAGCTGACTGACGGCCCTCGTCGCTCCGGTCCCCGATCCCATGGCGATGCCGAGATCCGCCTCCTTCACGGCGAGGACGTCGTTGACACCATCCCCCGTCATGGCGACGACGTGGCCGGATGCCTTCATCGCGCGAACGAGGTCCCTCTTCTGTTCCGGGCTGACACGTCCGAAGACGCTCGTTCGGCCCGCCACCGCCGCCATGGCATCGGCTTCCGTGGGAACGGCGTCGCCATCGATGGAGCCCGAGCCAGGGACGCCTGTTGCCCGCGCGATCGCTGCCACGGTGTGGGAGGCGTCTCCGGAGATCACCTTCAGGGAGACCTGTTGCTCGGTGAAGAATCGCACCGTGTCCGCAGCGTCCGGTCGGATCTGCTCGGCGAACAGAACGAGGAACGCCGGCTCGACAGCTGCGATGGCGCCGTCACCGATCTGATCAGGCTGTGTCGCTGCGACGACGACGCTTCGTCTCCCTGCCGAGGATGCGGCGTCGATCGCGTCGGCGATGTCGCCTGCGATGGGATGCGGGAGCACGAACTCTGGCGCACCGAGCACCCACGCCGAACCGTCGTCGAACGCGACTGCGGAGAACTTCCGTTCCGAGGAGAACGGGATCCTGGCGGTCGGTGTCAGATGGAGCACGTCGTCGTACTTGTCGGCGATCGCCTGCATCGTCGGGTTCCGATCGTGGTCGGCAGCCGCTATCGCACCGAGTACGGCCGGGGCGTCGAACCTGCCAGCAGAGAGGTCCGCTATGCCGACGAGCTCGATCGTTCCGTCGGTCAACGTACCTGTCTTGTCGACGCACAGGACGTCGACACGTGCAAGGGTTTCGACGGCAGGGAGTTCCTGCACGAGCACGTTTCGTTGTCCGAGGCGCACCACCGCCACGGCGAACGCCATCGACACGAGCAGGACAAGGCCCTGGGGAACCATCGCAACGACTCCCGCGACGGCGGCGACAACCGCGTCCGATACGGGTCTGTCTGTCTGGAGCTGGCTCCACAGCAGAAGGCTGGCGGTCGGGATCAGGAGCCAGGTGACGATCCTGAGGATCTGGTCGATCGAATCCGCGAGCTCGGATCTGGCAAGCGTGAACTTCCTGGCTTCGGCGGCCAGGCGATTCGCGTATGAATCCGCTCCGACGGCTGTCACGAGGAAACGGCCCGTTCCTGCCACGACGAAGCTTCCGCTCATGACGGGCTCGCCACGCTGTTTGAGGATGGGATCCGCTTCCCCCGTCAGGAGTGCCTCGGAGACCTCGAGCCCCGAGGATTCGATCACGGTTCCGTCCACGGGGATGGCATGGCCTCGGGACAGCACCACGATGTCGTCCATGACGACACCGGCGGCCGGGATCTCCTTCACCCCACCGGCTCGATCCACCGTGGCCTTCGGTTCGATCATCAACGTGAGGCGGTCGAGGGTCAACTTCGCACGGAGTTCCTGGACGATGCCGATCAACGCGTTGATGACCATCACGATGCCGAACATGGCGTCGATCGGATGGCCGAAGGCGATGATCACCACCACCATTGCGCTGATGATCGCGTTGAAGCGAGTCAGGATGTTCGCCCTGAGGATGCTCGAAACCGACCTCGATTCGGTGCGTTCGGTTCGATTCGAGCGTCCGGCGCGAATGCGCTCGGCGACGTCTTCGTCCGTCAACGGACGTACGGCGACCACAGAGGTCGTGGCTGGGGACTCAGCCTCCATCGGCACCGTAGAGGTCGGCGTAGTCGCCCATCGCCGCCTCGACGACGGAACGCGCGTGTGAAGCGCCATATACGAGGGGAATCCGCACGTCACCGGAGCGACCGGGAAGCACCTTGTACGTCAGGAAGTAGTGCTCGAGTCGGTCGACCATCGCCTTCGGAAGTTCCGAGAGTTCGGTCACGTCCGCCCACACGGGATCGACGTCGAGCACCGCGACGATCTTGTCATCGGCCTCCTCGCCGTCGATCATCTGGAAGCCCCCGACGACCCTGACCTGCATCGCGATCTCGCTCCGATCGATGGGGCGCTCGGATACGACACAGATGTCGAGGGGATCACCGTCCGAGCGGTCCACCTCGTCGCAGAGCGCGGCGACCCGATCGCCGCAATACGTCCGTGGGATGAAGCCGTAGAGGGATGGTGGCGAGCTCGATCCGGACTGGGGCCGATCGACCGTCAGATACCCCGTCTCTTTGTCGACCTCGTACTTGATGACGTCGAGCGGCGTCATCTCGATGAACGCGGTGACAATGCGCGGGGGGTCGGTGCCAACCGACAGCCCATGCCAAGGATGCGGACGCCAGCGGTAGAACGGTTTTGGGAAAGCCATCCGCCTTGTCTACCACACCGGCATGGCTTGCGGGACGATGTCATGCCTCGAAGGTGTCGTTTCGCCCTGTGTTTGGTTCGCAGGGAGAGCCACGACCGACGACCTGCATGCAACGTCCGGCGCCCGACCGGCCCTTCGAACGGGGCGACGTGGGCTACTCGTCACCAACGGCGAGGTCGTGCGCGATCTCCTGCTCGATGGCCGAACGATCGCGGACGGGACCGTTGACGCCCTCGTGGAGCCAGTCGTCCTCGTCGCGATCGAGCGCCCGCATGACGTTGAGGCCGATGACGATCACGATGCCGAGTGCGAGACCGAAGCCGAAGGTCGGGAATGCGATGATCGAGAAGTCGTATGCCCGTGGTTGGACGTTGAGGGTGATGCCGCCGGATGGGTGCAGGGTGCAGGCGAACACACCGCCGTATGCGGGTTGGAGTTCGAACGACTGGATCGTGTTGGGTGGAACGACCCAGTTCCCAAGCGTGTGCGGAACGTCATCGCGGTTGTCGAGGACGAGGGTGTCATCGGCGTAGAACGTCCATGTCGGGGGAATCTCGAGGGGATTCTCGCCCTGGAGGATCAGGTCGTACGAGCCCGGCGGGATCTCGATCGTGTGGACGATCGGTTCGCGAGAGCCCTGGGTGTAGATGAGGAGGGCGATCGAGGACAGTGCGAACACCACGAATGTCGAGACCCCGATGATCAGGACCGCCTCGATGATCCTGCGCCGCTGGGAGATGGGTTGCTTCGTCGGTGGCAGGAGCGTCGTCGTCATCTAGAACAGGTAGAGGGTCGGGTAGATGAGCACCCATGCGAGGTCGACGAAGTGCCAGTACTTGACGACACCCTCCACGCCCCAGTACTGCGTTGAGCCGAAGTGGCCCCTCAACCCGAGGCTGAAGACGATCAGGAGGGCGACAAGGCCGGTGATGACGTGGAAGGCGTGGAGTCCGATGAGCATGAAGTAGGACGACCCATAGGGGGTTCCAGGCGGATAGTGCAGCGTGGCCTCGTGGAGCTCAATCGACACGCCGACCATGAACAGGAGGCCGAGTCCGATCGTTGCCGCCGTGAACACGCAGGAAGTTCCGACGATGGTTGTACTTGATAGACGTCTCGGCGAGATAGGCGCTGATCGACGAGAGCAGCAGGACGACCGTGACGGCGAGGGCGAGCGACCTGGTTGAGGTCCTCGGGCCGCTCCGTGCCCGTCGTGAAATATCGTGCTGAGAGGAACGCGGCGAACAGGAAGCACTCGGAGAAGATGAACATCCACAGGCCCATGCGGTTCGCCCTGGGCTGGAACGACATGTCCTGGTGGTACTCGTCGTGGTCGATGTCGTCGTGGCCGGGAGCGTCGTGATGCGCGGTGTCGAGCGTCGTCATCAGTGGTCCTCGCTCCACAGGGCACGGATGTGCATGAACGTGTCGAGGATGATCCAACCCTTGGCGAGCACGAACGGCAGGAGCGCCCACAGCGTCCAGGATTCGCCCGTCGCCGGCCACGGCGATGATGAACTCGACGATGGTCATCACAGCGAGCCAGAAGGCTCCCATGAGTCCCTTGCGCGTCGCCTTGGACAGCGCCGCCCGATCGATGGCGACCTGCTCGGTCGTCATACCAGGGCCTCCTCGGATTCTGGTTCCGCCGGTGGCCCCTCATCAGGGTCGTCACGTCCGTTGGCGCCATGCTCGGCGGGGAAGTAGGCGTGCACGGACCCCTCGACTCCGTAGTCGTACGGGTGGCCGACGACGCGGGGTTGGCTGGTGAAGTTGTGCGTCGGAGGAGGCGACGAGACGAGCCATTCCAGCGTTCGAGCGTTCCAAGGGTTCGGTCCGGCCTTTGGCCCCCAGATTGCGGAATACACGAGGTTCCCGACGAAGAGGAGGAAACTCGCTCCGAGGATGAGGGCCGACACCGAGGCGAACTTGTTGGCACCCTCATACGCAGGCGGATAGTCACCGATCCGCCGGTTCATGCCGTTCATCCCGGCCCAGAACAGGGGAATGAACGTCGCGTTGAACGCAACCGTGACCCAGACGGCGAACACCTTCCCGAGCGTGTCGTTGTACATGCGTCCCGTGAACTTCGGGAACCAGTAGAAGGTCGCGGCGAGCAGGGCGAAGATCGCGCCACCGACGATCGTGTAATGGAAGTGTGCGACCACGAAGTAGGTGTCGTGGAGGTGGATGTCGGTCGCGACATCGGCGAGGAAGATCCCGGTGATGCCTCCGATGAGGAAATTGAAGAGCCATCCGAAACCGAGCACGAGTGGCGTTCGGAACCACAATCGCCCCTGCCACAGGGTCCCGATCATCCCGAGGAAGATCACCCCGGTCGGGATCGAGATGGCCTCGGTGAGGATCATGAACGGACCGTGGAGGAAGTCGGCCATGCCGCTCGTGAACATGTGATGTGCCCACACGACGACGGACAGGCCCACGATGGCGAGCAGCGACGCGACGACGGCACGGTACGCGAACAGCGGCTTTCGGGCGAACGTCGTCGTGAGCTCGAGGATCACACCGAAACCCGGTAGCACCATGATGTAGACCGCAGGGTGCGAGTAGAACCAGAAGATGTGCTGGTACAACAGCGTCGTACCGACCTCCGGGGTGAAGAACGCGGTCCCGGCGACCCGGTCCATCGTGACGAGCACGAGGGCAGCTGCGAAGAACTGGGTCACCGTGAATGCGAGGAGCGCCGTTGCGAACGCCGCCCACGTGAAGATCGGGAGGCGGCCCCACGTCATGCCCGGTGCTCTCATCGTGATGGTCGTGACCAGGATGTTGATGGCGCCGAGGATCGACACGAGTCCGAACGTGATGATGGCCATGTTGAACAGGATCTGCCCGGATTCGTTCGTCACCGACAGGGGCGCGTACGCGGTCCAGCCGGCGTTGAACGCGCCGAGCAATGGCGCCGCGAGCAGCGCCACCGCTACCGGGGGGAGCAACCAGTACGCGAGGGCGTTGAGGCGCGGGAAGGCCATGTCCGCCGCACCCACCTGGATCGGGACGACGTAGTTTCCGAAGGCGCCGATGACACCAGCCACGGCCACGGCGACCATCAGGATCCCGTGCATCGACACGATCTTGTTGAAGTCGTCGAGGTCGACGATCCCGATGCCGGGCGAGGCGAGCTCGATGCGCATGATCATCGCCGAGATGCCACCAATGAGGAGCACGGCGATCAGCGTGACCCCGTACTGGATCCCGATCACCTTGTGATCGACACTGAAGCCGAAGTACCGACCCCACGACTTGTCCTTCGAGACCTCGGCTGTCTTGCCGACCCACTGCCTGCCGAATGCCTCGATTCCGCCGACGCCGGCGAGCCAGCCAATCAGCGCAAGGACGTATCCGACGATGACCACGATCTCGTCGGTCGGGCTGCCGCCGCGGATTGCGATGGTGATACCGACGCCAGCCACGTACCCGAGGGCTGCCAAGATCGTGCCGCGGACGACGTACCTGAATGGCCGACGTGCCTTCGGGCGGCCCTTCTTCGAGGTGCGGGGTGCCTGTGCCACTCCCCTTCCGGAGGTGGCGGCCCCAACGGGTGGTTCCTCAACCATCGTCATGACGTCATTCACTCTCCAACAGGGTCTCGATGTACTCGTTGAACTCGGCCTCGCTCACGACTCTGATCGGCATCGCCATCTGGGCATGGCCGGCACCGCACAGCTCGGCACATTGGATGCGGAGGTTGATGTCATCGTCGATGCCGCCCTCCGCCTCCGCCGTCGCAAAGGCCTGTGTCGTCAGGCCAGCGATGGCGTCGATCTTGATCCGGAAGGCAGGGATCCAGAAGGAATGGTTCACGTCGACGCTCGATACGTCGTAGCGCACTCGGGCATGGGCCGGAACGACGAGTTCGTCGAGGGCCTCCGCACCGTTGGGGTACGTGACGGTCCAGAAGAACTGTGCGCCCTCGATGCCGATGGCGTAGTCGGCGTTCGGCTCTCCCCTGATCTCGGCGAGGCCGACGAAGCCAGGGTTGATGACGACGAAGATGGCGAGTGCTGATGTGATGACGAGCCACGTCGTCACGACGACCCGGCTGTCACGCTGGGGAGGGCCGTCTTCGCGCTGGGCCCCGTTGGAACGCCACCCGATGAGCGACCATGTCATAACGGCGAGGACGAGGGCCATCACCGGGGCTCCGAGGTACTGGAGCAGGACCATGGCCTCGTCGACGACCTCGGCCTCTGCTGCCCACTGTGCAGGCAGCCAACTGAACTGGGAAATGGCCCAGATCATCAGAACGGTGTACGCCAGCCAGAGCAATCCGACCGGTATCCACGATCTTCGCACACATCCTCCAGGCGTCCGTTTGTGCCGAATGTGGCACGGATGCTAATCCCACCCACAGGACACCCCGCCGATGCATCAGTGCCGCTTGGGTCGGCGCATCGTAGCCGAAACCACCCGAGTATCCACAGACACAAGGTGCCCACGCCGAATCACCTCGGAATCCAGCCGACACGACGACCTGCCCTCCTCGACCCCTCGTCCCCCTCGTCCCCCTTTCAAGGGGGACGGCAGAGCGAAGCGATGCAGGGGGATTCCTCGACACCCGGACCTCGCAGTCATCGGACGGTGCCAACGAGGGACAGGGGGACGGCAGAACGAAGCGATGCAGGGGGATTCCCCAGCACCCCCACCTCACAACAGACGGACGAAGCGACGAGGGAAAGGGGGACGGCAGAGCGAAGCGAAGAGGAAGCCCTGACCGAAGCTCCACGGTTTGGCCGGTTCCCACTCCGTGTTCGCGGGCTCGCTTGCCCCCCTGGCTCACTCCGTTCGCCCGTCCCCCCTAAAGGGAGGACGATGACCCATCGCTACTCGTCCCCCTCGTCCCCCTCGTCCCCCTTTCAAGGGGGACGGCAGAGGAGCGAAGCGACGATGCAGGGGGATTCCCCAGCACCCCCACCTCACAACAGACGGACGAAGCGACGAGAGAAAGGGGGACGGCAGAGGAGCGCAGCGACGATGCAGGGGGATTCAGGTGGTCACCTCCACGCAGCACCACCAAGTTGTGGGCCCGGTAGGACTTGAACCCGAAGCCTCACCGAAGATGCACGGCGAACACCCGAAGACACACAGACCGGTGCCTACGCCTCCGAAGACCGGGCTTGAACATCCGGGATGCCGGCTGACAGGAGATCATCTCACCGCAGGATCACCATTTGTGGGCCCGGTAGGACTTGAACCCAAAGCCTCACCGAAGATGCACAGCGAACACCCGAAGACACACGGACCGGTGCCAACCCCGCCGCAGACAATCTCGCAGATCCGGGACAACGTCAGGCAGGTGATCATCTCGACGCAGGATCACCAAGTTGTGGGCCCGGTAGGACTTGAACCTACGGCCTCACCGCAGAACCACGCCGAACACCCACAGAACCACGGAACGGTGCCCACGCCTCCGAAGACAGGACTTGAACGTCTGCACCAACATCGAGGCGGTGATCATCTCGCCGCAGGATCACCAGTTGTGGGCCCGGTAGGACTTGAACCCAAAGCCTCACCGAAGATGCACAGCGAACACCCGAAGACACACGGACCGGTGCCAACCCCGCCGCAGACAATCTCGCAGATCCGGGACAACGTCAGGCAGGTGATCATCTCGACGCAGGATCACCAAGTTGTGGGCCCGGTAGGACTTGAACCCAAAGCCTCACCGAAGATGCACAGCGAACACCCGAAGACACACGGACCGGTGCCAACCCCGCCGCAGACAATCTCGCAGATCCGGGACAACGTCAGGCAGGTGATCATCTCGACGCAGGATCACCAAGTTGTGGGCCCGGTAGGACTTGAACCTACGGCCAAGCGATTATGAGTCGCCTGCTCTAACCAACTGAGCTACGGGCCCGCAACACACAGGATACGACCCACGCAACCGCAGCTACGGCCAAGCGATTATGAGTCGCCTGCTCTAACCAACTGAGCTACGGGCCCGCAACGCACAGGATACGACCCACGCAACCGCAGCTACGGCCAAGCGATTATGAGTCGCCTGCTCTAACCAACTGAGCTACGGGCCCGCAACACACAGGATACGACCCAGACTGCTCCAGCTACGACCGAGGGATCATTCCTCGTAGATCCGGTCCCGGTCGGGATACCTCACGTCGACCGCCTCGCTGCGATACTTCGATCGTGCGCGGAGCCTGTTGGGCAAGGCCTGGTAGCGCATGGCGGGACCGCTTGGCACACCACATAGAGAGGGCGACCATCGCTGTGACACAACCCGACGGCGAGCATGGCCGCGGCACATTCCTCCCGGGCAACCGTCTCAAGACGCCCCGGGCTGCGGCGTTCGCGGGCATCATCTTCGCTGTGCTGCTCGGAGCCTCGTATGTGCTCATCAGGCTCTCGATACCGGCGGACCCGTCAACCGGACCTGCGTGGATCGACGAGCGGGCGGAGATGGTCACGTTTGCGCTCAGCCTCGTGCCCCTGAGCGGGATCGCGTTCCTCTGGTTCATCGGCGTCATCCGTGATCGGATCGGCGTCGCAGAGGATCGCTTCTTCGCCACGGTCTTCCTCGGAAGCGGACTGATCTACTTGGCGATGCTGTTCGTCTCTGCAGGGCTCGCGGGGGCGCTGGTCGCCACCTATCAGGCGGAGCCCGTCGGGTCCGTCCAGAGCGGCCTGTACGCGTATGGCCGCGAGGTCACCTACCGGATCAGCAGCGTCTATGCGATTCGCATGGCAGGTGTCTTCATGATCTCGCTCGGCACGATCTTCGTGCGTACGAAGGTCGCTCCGAAACCGCTCGCCATCCTCACGTATGGGCTGGCCCTGATCCTGCTCTTCAGCGTGAACTACAGCCTGTGGATGACCTTGGTGTTCCCAGCCTGGGTTCTGGTGATCAGCCTGTACATCCTTGCATCGAACCTACGGTCGGATGGAACCGTCAACACGCTACCGGCGGGCGCGACGGATCAGTAGCGTCGTCATCGCCCGGTCTCAGGTAGTGGTAGGAGTAGCACGCTTCGAAGCCCAGACCCTCGTAGAGAGCCACGGCTGAAGCGTTGGTTCCGAGCACCTGGAGGAACTGCGTCGCTGCGCCACGTTCCTGCGCCCACGCCGCGGCTGAGGCCATGATCTGTGTCGCGAGGCCCTGCCGTCGGTGGCCGGGATCGACGGCGACCGAGTACACGGGTGCGAGACCCCCCTCGATCGCAACGACGCCACACGCACGGCCGGGGATCCAGAGCCCGGTGGCTCGGTCACCCATGCGGCGGACGATCCGCAGCCATGGCTCGACCGCCGATGGCCCCCGACCGTTGAGGCGGTGGAGGTCGTCGGTGAATGCCCGATCTGCGGGATCGATGAACCGAACAGCCTCGGCGCTCTCCCGTGCGGAAAGGGAAGCGGCCATCACCAAGGTCTCGTCCTCCCGTACGAGACCCCACGACACCATGATCTCGTCGACCACACGCGGATCGAGCAGCGGCGTGACCCGCACGACGAAGGGAGAACCTCTCTCCACCATCCATGAGACGATCGCATCGCGCACGGCAACCGACGTGTCTGGCGCCCCGACACCACCAGCGCTGTTCACCCTTCGTGTCCAGCCACCGTTCGACATCACCGTCCATCCGCCGATGTCGATGCGCTCATCCGGTGACCACGTCGCATACGCAGACCGCTCGAGGTCGGCGATCGACGGCATCACGCCCGGGGAGCCACGACGCGCTCGAGGCTCGCGAGCAGCTCGGTCGGGAACCGAGTCGGTCGTCCATCGAGGGTTGTGCACGCGGCGAGGACCGTCTGGGTCGCAAGCGTCTCGTCCCCACGGAGGATTCGCTGCCCGAACACGGCGCTCGCCCGACGAACCTCCTGCACCCACGTCTCTACCACGAGGTCGTCGCCTTCGAGCCCAGGGCCGAGGAAACGTGTCGTGATCTCGGCGACGACGATCTGGGTCCCGAGGTCTGCCATTCCCGTGAGGGTCCATCCGAAGGAGGCGAACAGATCGATGCGGCCGACCTCGAAGTACTGGATGTACACCGAGTGGTTGAGGTGGCGGTACGGGTCGAGCTCGTAGAAGCGGACCGAGATCGGGGTGCGGTGGACCATGGCTTGGAAACTAATGGTCCTCGTCGTCGGATCGCGCAGGAGTGGTCCGTCCCGGGCCGCTGACGAATCCGTGTTGCCGCCACGCCTCGTAGATGGCGATCGCGGCGGCATTGGCGAGGTTGAGCGACCTCCCGCCCGGAGCGATCGGGATGCGGAGGCGCTCCGTGACTGCCGGGTGCTCGAGGACGTCGCTCGGGAGCCCATCCGATTCGCGACCGAATAGGAGCGTGTCGCCGGGCAGGTAGCCGATACCGGTGTACAAGCGGTCCCCGTATTGGGTGAACGCAAGAACGCGCTCGGGTCGCTCGGCCGCCACGAACGCATCGAACGATGAATGCAGCGTGACGCTCGCGAACTCCCGGTAGTCGAGTCCGGCGCGCCGCATCCGGGCATCGTCCAAGCTGAAGCCGAGTGGCTCGATCAGGTGGAGGTCACAACCCGTGTTGACCGTGAGCCGCATGAGATTGCCGGTATTCGGAGGAATCTCGGGCTGCCACAAGACGACTTTGAACACGGCTCAACGCTCGTCCCGTGTCGCCTTCTCGAAGAGGATCATCATGCCGAGGGCGGGATCCTTCGACTGGATCGTCTTGACGCGGTCCCAGTTCTCCCGCACCTGCTCCTGGAGCCACGTCGCTGCCCGTCCGAGCGAGATCCACTCGTACGGCACCGGCGAGTGCGCAGGGGGCTTGGACGCAAAGACCATGAGACGGACCCGTATCCCGGCGGGGTGGTATCCGGTACCGCTCGTGATGAGCTCACGCACGAGGGCATCAGCGACGTCTGGGCGCATATGACCGAAACGGCGCAGGACGGCGTGGAGCACCTCAGGGTTCCGTGCGGACTTGTTGAGGACCGCGGCTCCCTCCTTGACCTCGCCGATGATCACCTCGATATGGGACTCGTCCAGGCCCAGGATGGGATCAGGGAGGATGCGGAGGCCCCCTGTCGTGGAGGCCGAATCAGCCCCTCCCGCTCCAGGGAACCTGAGCGCCATCACATCGATGTCCGTGACCGTCCGAGTGTCGGTTCCCTCGAGCATCTCGAGGATCGGATACTCGGTGACCGTGAAGAAGCCATTCGCCTGCAGATACGACTTGACCAACGCGACAGCGGTGTCCATCTGAAGGAGCCTAGGGGGATGCGCTCATCGCAAGGGTGGCGGTGCGGTGCGGTCCTCGCAGTCTGGCGCCTGCCGACTCCCTCGGTGCCTCAGTGGTCAGGGTGAGGAACGGCGACGACGGTGAGTCCAGCGATCCCGCCGAAGTCTCGCGGATTGCATGTGTGGAGGGGTAGGTCGTTGGCGATGGCGATGGCGGCGATCATGGCGTCGTACGCACGTGACGCGGGCTTGTGGCCGGCACTTCGGAGTCCCGCGGCGACCCGACCGAAGCTGCGGGCAGCAGATGCGTCGAAAGGAAGTGGGTCGAAGTCGGCTTCGGCTTGCTGGAGGTGCCGCACGCGGCATCGATCACACCGAGGGATCCACGACCCGGTCGAGGTCGCGACGGAGCCCGTCGGGGCCGACGAGCGGAAGATGCCGACGGCGAGCAAGGATCACATCGAGCGCCAGGGGCTCCCGGCCCAATGGTCGCAACTCTGCGACGGGCTTTCCAGACCGGGTGAAGATGGCCCGCGCAGACGCGAAGTCAGGTCGCAGGAACGGAGCGCGATGCCACGATCCTGCGGATCCCGGAGGCGATGATCCGCCATCCGACCATGGCGGCGACCAGGAACCCCGTGGTGACCAGGATGAAGGTCCTGGCGGTGCCGTCGTCCCACACCCATCGACGCAGGAGCATCCCGACGAGCACGGTGCCGAGGGCAAGGATGATCCCGGCTCGCCACTTCATGGGATCGATCCTGCCGCGTAACGCGAGGATCGTCGCCCCAAGGCCAAGGAGGAACGGCGACGCCACCCGAAGGTAATCCCAGACGTCCGACGTGAACCCGTGATCCTCGCGACCGACGATGACGAATGCCACGACGACGAGTGCATCAACGATCCAGAACCACCGCCTCATGGACCTGAGCGTAGGGATCGCACCGGCGAACCACAGCAGGGTTCCGCCACCTAACCTGTCGGCTCGATGGACTTCACCTTCACCGACGAACAGCAGGCACTCCGTGCAATGGTCAGGGAGTTCGCCACCGACAGGATCGCCCCCAACGCTGTTGCCTGGGACCGCGACCACCACTTCCCCACTGACGTTGTCAGGGAGATGGGTGACCTCGGACTGTTCGGCATCACCGCCGACCACCGGTGGGGAGGGGCGGGCAGCGACCTCACGAGCCTGTGCATCGCGATCGAAGAGCTCGCAAGGGTCGACCAGTCGATGGCGATCACGCTCGAAGCGGGCGTGGGGCTCGGAATCAACCCGATCCACGAGTTCGGCTCCGACGAGCAGAAGGAGCGCTGGCTCCCCGACCTGGTCGCCGGCCGCGCCCTTGCCGGCTTCGGCCTGACCGAACCGGAGGCGGGATCCGACGCCGGCGCGACCGCAACGAGGGCCGAGCTCGACGGTGACGAGTGGGTCATCAATGGCACCAAGGCGTTCATCACGAACTCGGGTACCGAGATGACGAGCCTGGTGACGATCACCGCAAGGACGGGGCCAGACGAGATCTCGACCATCATCGTGCCGTCAGGGACGCCCGGGTTCGTCGTCGAGCCACCGTACCGCAAGATGGGTTGGCGTGCATCCGACACGCACGGGCTCACGTTCATCGAGTGTCGGGTCCCTGCCGCCAACCTGCTCGGTCAGCGGGGACGAGGGTTCCACCAGTTCCTCGCAACCCTCGACGACGGGCGAATCGCGATCGCGGCGATGGCGGTCGGAGTCCTCCAGTCGTGTCTCGACGAGTCACGCCAATACGCACTCGACCGCAAGAGCTTCGGACAACCGATCGGGTCCTACCAGGCGATCGCGTTCAAAATCGCGGATCTCCAGGTGATGACGGAAGCCGCGCGGCTGCTCACCTACCGAGCAGCCTGGCTCAAGGACACTGGCATGCCGTTCAAGCAGGAGGCGGCGATCGCGAAGCTGTACGCGACAGAGGCGGCGGTCTCGGCGACCCGCGACGCGACCCAGATCTTCGGCGGCTACGGGTTCATGGATGACACGCTCGTCGCCCGGCAGTACCGCGACTCGAAGATCCTCGAGATCGGCGAGGGAACGTCGGAAGTCCAGCGCCTCGTGATCAGCCGTGGTCTGGGACTGCCGATCAGGTGACGATCTCGACCTCGATGAGGTCGGTCCGGAGCGCTTCGATGAGGTCCGGATCCGGCGCGATCCCGAGTCCCGGACCGCTCGGCACGCGGATCACTCCCCCATCGAAGCGCGATGCGGTCACGTCGGCTGAGAGGAAGAGCTCGGCTGGCGCGACGTCGGAGATGAAGGCGGTTGGGTCCGAGGCGAGGAGGTCGGCATACGCCCTCCCGAGGCCGGTCTCGATCAGCCCTGAGGCACGCCACTTCTTCCCGAGCCTCGTCGCTGCCTCTACGACCGCTAGCCGCGCCACTCCAGCCGAGTCGCCCCGGCTTGATCGTCACGCCAGAAACAGACGGCAGGTCGAGCGCGCGCAATGCACCGTCGACCGTCGAAGCAGTCTCGTCGGCGAACATCGGGATTCCGGTGGTGTGGGCGAAGTGGGTGGCGTCCTGCGAGTGCCAATCCGTGAAGAGCTCCTCGCTGTAGGCCAGACCCACCCCGGTCAGGGCGGATCGGTCATCGTCGGCGAGTTGGCCGAACGAACGATTGCCATCGACGCCAAGCGCGACATCGGGATGCGCGTCACGGATTGCCACGAGGTGCTGTGTCTCGCCCGGGGCGACCTTCACCTTGAACGCCAGAATGCCCATTGCGGCCAGCAGACCTACCCTCTCGAGGGCTCCATCGATCCCGACCGCGACCGATGCAGGCACGGTCGTCGTCGTGCTCGGCAGGAGTGAAACTCCCGAGAGCAGGCCAGCGCGGTCGCTCTCTGCTTCGTCGATCGCCGCGGCGAGGGTCGCGGTGGCGACGCCTTCTCGTGCTCGGGTCACGAGCTCGGCGATCGTCTCGTCCTGGCCCGGGTAGGGAGCGGCCTCGCCCCATCCGGTCACGTCCTGGCCGACCTCCACCAGCACGGTCGTGCGCAGATCGATGCGTCCGGCCGCGGTGCGGAACGGCTCCCTCAGCGGGATACCCAGGACATGAAGCCGCACTGCGATGGGGTCTCGTGGCATGGCTGTCGACGTTAGCCGAGAGCCATGTCGTGGCCGCCTGTCGACGTGTACCGTTCGCCAGGTGATGGGCCAATGAATCCCTACATCGTCGGCGCCGCAACCGTCGCCACCTTGATGCTCCTCGTGTGGCTCATCAGCCTGATCATCTCTGACGTGTCGATCGTCGACATCGCGTGGGGTTCAGGGTTCGTGCTTGTGGCGTGGGCGACCGCCCTCACCTCCGGGGAGTGGGGACCTGTCACCGTTGTCATGGTGGGCGCGACCACTCTCTGGGGCATCCGGCTGTCCGGATACCTCGCATGGAGGAATCTCGGCCACGGCGAGGATCCCCGTTATGCGCGAATGCGGGAAGGGCGTGGTCCCTCGTTCCGCTACACGAGCCTCGTCATCGTCTTTGGTCTGCAGGGATTGCTGATGTGGGTCATCTCGACGCCACAGCAGGCCGCCTCGGGTTCCACGGCGCGCATCGGTGTCGTCACCGCCCTCGGGATCGCGGTGTGGGCGGCTGGTCTGGCGTGGGAGACTGCCGCCGACCTGCAGCTGGCGCGATTCAAGGCCAACCCCGACAACAAGGGCAGGGTCCTCGACACGGGTGTGTGGCGGTTCTCGCGCCATCCGAACTACTTCGGGGACTTCACCGTTTGGTGGGGTCTGTACCTCATCGCTGCTTCCGCCGGAGCATGGTGGACCTTCTTCGCTCCGGCCGTCATGAGTTTCCTCCTGCTCAGGGTGTCTGGGGTGACGCTGCTCGAGAAGAGTCTCACGAAGACAAAGCCGCAGTACGCCGAGTACGTCGCGAGGACGAACGCGTTCTTCCCGGGACCACAACGACGCACGCCGTGAGTGACGCCCCGACCCCGGATGCATCCACGGGGATCTCGGGGTGTGATGGGGGGAATCCCCAATAGCGATGAGGGCCTCGACGGTGGACGATGTGGGGAGCATGTCGAGAAAGGACCGCTGATGACAACACAACCGATCGAAACCGGACTCTCCACGGAGTCGAGGAACTGGGGAGCCATAGGGCACCTGTCCGCATTCGTCCAGTTCTTGGGAATCCCAGCACTTGTCGGACCACTGGTGGTCTGGCTGATGAAGAAGGACGACCCATTCGCGGCGGACCAGGCCAAGGAGGCGTTGAACTTCAACATCTCGATGGCCATCTACTTCGTCGCATCACTGATCGCGATCGTCCTGCTCGTCGGGATCCTCCTCGTCCCTGTCGTGGTCATCAGCTGGTTCGTCCTGGTGATCGTGGCAACGATCAGGGCCTCCAACGGAGTTGCGTATCGCTACCCGGCGACGATCCGCTTCATCAACTGACCGGGCGTGACGATCCGAGCCGCTGGACCCAGATCGGGTCTCGGCTCGGATCATCGTCGTGTATGGTCGGCGGCATCCCAGCGAGGAGCGGCGATGCGACCGACAATGGTCCTGCGGGTCAGTAGCCCGATCGGGACCCCCCACGGCGGACGAGGCGGTCGATGAAGCGGCTCGGCCGCCTCCGGAGTTGGGCGGAGGACGGACTCGCCGCCCAGGGCCAGCGCCTCGAGGTCGCAAAGGCCGAGAAGCACTACGCCGACTACTCCAGCATCAGGGCGGGGTACCTCCGAACGAGGGTCGAAGCCGACACCGACACCTTCGCCTCACTCATGGACGCGTCGGAGGCTGTCCTCGACGGGTTTCCGGCCGCATCCCATCCGGACGAGCTCCTCCGTGCAGCTGCTGCGAGCGTGGTGTGGGAACGCAACGAGGAGATTCCTGCCGAGCTGTGGCGACCCGTGTGGAGCGAGATGTTCGACACGGCAGGCGACAGGCTCCGTCGTGACGACGTGGCCCCCGACAAGGCCTCCATGCTGTGGCGTGTCGCCCACCTGCGGACCTTCGGCGCGCTCCCGTCGATCGACCGTCTTGGCGCCACCGTCCGGGAGACTGTTCGCACCGTTCCGTTCTACGTCTTCGTCAACGTCCCGGTCGAGGAACTCCTGAACATCGCCTCCGGCTGCCTCGACGAATACTCGACCCTCCTCGATGAGGCGGACTCCTGGATCGACCCTGCCGCATGATCCGTTCGACGCGGGGTTGGAGGACTGCGCTGGTATTCTCCCCGCGCCGGTCACGACGTTGGCTGGCGCCTTCCGGGGTAGCTCAATTGGCAGAGCGGCGGACTGTTAATCCGTAGGTTGTGGGTTCAAGTCCCACCCCCGGAGCCACCACGAAACCCGTGCGGGGCTTCGCGAGGCGTGACTGGCGCGAGCGTGGGACAATCGCTCATGGCGGAACTCTCTCACGAGTCCGGAGCGTCTGCAGAAGCGGGATACGTCACGGTGAACGGTGTGGCGCACTTCTATACGACGATCGGCAATGGGGAGCCGTTTGTCGTTCTGCACGGTGGGCCAGGAATGTGGCACGACGAGTTGTTTCCCTTCTTCGACGACCTGGCACAAGACCACCAGATGGTCTTCTATGACCAGCGGGGGAACGGCAGGTCTTCGATGGATGAGATAACCGAAAGCAACTTCACCGTTGAATGGCTGGTGTCAGACATTGAGGAGCTGCGAAAGGCTTGGGGGTTTGATCGGATCAACATCGTCGGCCACTCCTGGGGCGGTTTGCTCGGCATGTACTACGCCACCGAGCATCCAGACCGAGTAGCGCGCCTCATCCTCGTCGATGCTGCGCCCGTCAACACGGGTCTGCTCATCGAGTCGTACAAGGCGTTGATCGAACGGTTCGCCGTCGGCGAATGGGAATACCTCGAGGGGTTGTATGCAAGCGACGCTTTCCTTGCGGGCGATCCAGCAACCCTCAATGAGGCGATGCGACTATCTGAAGGACCCACATTCCATGTTGCCCAGGCGCGAGAGACGTACTTCGAGCTTGTTGCGTTCGATGAGGACACTGCACGAAATATGGTCGCAATCTCGGGATCTGCCCAAGCGATGAAGAAGAACATCACGGTTCAGGAGAAGCTGGGGAACATCAAGTGTCCGACGCTGATCATCCATGGCCAAGAAGACTTCATAGTTGCCGCCGCGCCAGAGCTCGTACGCGACCTCATCCCACACTCAGAACTCGCAATCATTCCCGAAAGTGGCCACTACCCGTTCATCGAGCAGCCAGAAGCGTTCTCTGAGATCCTGCGACGCTTCGTCGACGAAACAGCGCCCAAGATCTGAATCGCCGACCCTCACGAACACCACCTCGAGGCCCATGCACGGATGGCGTGACGATCGGCAGCCGTTTCGATCGGTGCCGGAGCCCAACCGAGCGAACGACGTATCGCCCGGAACGACTCCCCAGCCTCATACCGATCCCACAGTTCATCCCACTCAGCATCCGACATCCGCTCCACAACACACATCCATCGAGACATTTCTCCTCGAAGGTGTTGCAACGATCACCAGGAACCAAGGCACATATGGATGTGCCGGAAGGCTCGATGCATGGTTGCGGATCGTGCATCTCTGCTCATTGCCTACTTGGAGGCTGACGAAAGTACACCTTCACGCTCTCAACCTCTTGGCGTAACGTGGGTGGTGAGCCACTTTCGGTACTCGGCTGGCGTGGGAGGGACACACCGTGGAGGTGTTGTGATGCGCCGGTCCCTGATCGAGTTGGTACCTGTTGGCGCATTGTTGGTGATCGTTGGCGGCTGCGCGAGCGCGACGACACTGGACACAAGCGAACCCTGGGATCTCGTGTGGTTCAGTGACTCCGGCGGATTCTTTGTCGCTGATCAGTGGGCGGACCGCATCGAGGAGGAGCTTGGCGTTGAAGTCCGAGTTCATGATCACGCGGCAGGGGGTCTGAGGGCCATTGAGGTTCTTGACTCTCTCGACGGGATTGATGACGGATCGCATTCGCGTCTCGGAGATCTGCGGGACGAGGTTGCTGAAGCCGAAGTCGTGGTCATCTACGGTAACCCCAACGAGTCCGGAGAAACCTCAGATATCGGGATATGTGTATCAACCGACACCACCCCCCGCGAACCTCCAACCCAGTATTCGGATGCTGACTTCGAGCCGTATCGGCAGGTCCTCAGGTCGATCTACGACATCGTCGTGGAGCTGCGCGGCGATCAACCAACCATCGTTCGAGCGATCGACCTATATGTACCGGTGATCGCCGACTGGCGAGCAGCAGGGATCGATGCTGAGTGCACCGCAGCCTGGGAAACGTGGTCCCAAACGATACGGGACACCGCCGATGAGTACGGAGTACTGACAGTCTCGATGTTCGACGAGTTCAACGGGGAGGACCACAGCGAGGACCCGCGTGAAAAGGGCTTCATCACATCAGACGGCGAACATACGATGCCAGCGGGACAGGCAGCGATGGTGAAGGCACTCGATTCAGCCGGATACGGCATCTCGACGCTCGGCTCGGAGGGCTAGAGCGCCGCCCACAATCGACACCATGCGCGGCTGAATTGCGGACGCACATGTGCCGATATGTGCGAAGCTCGTCAGCGTTCCGCCTGGAAGCTGCCACCGAGTCGAACGTTTGGTTGTTGACTACTGACGTCGCCTCTTGAAGGAGACGGTCCCGAGATATCCGCCGACGAACCCAGCAACCGCCGCAATGATGTAGGTCGACACCGTGGTGCCGTCCCTCCAGCCGACGAGGTCACTCACGAGCACTCCGACCACTACGGCTATGGCTCCAGCGAGAGCAGCGACGAAGGGATTGCGGAGTAGCTCACTCATGTGGCTCGAAGGTAGCCGGGCAAGCCAGACAACCGGACTACCTCATGACACATTCACGGGAGTTCCCACGAGCCCATATGTGCCGTCGTGAGCGAGCAACCGCATTCCTTGGGCTTTCGGCTCTTGGGACTGCGACGGAGTTACTCAGTGGAAGTAGGCGTGAGCCCAAGTTCTTCCGCAAGCGCGATCGCCTCTGAGTTCCCGCCTTTGATGGCCATGTCTGCAGTGTTGCGCCCGGTGATGTCCACGTAGTGAAGGTTTGCGCCCAGGCTGATTAGCAGCCTCGCCGCCTCGATCTGACCGTTGTAGAACGCGTACTGAACCGCAGTGTTCTGCTGCGTGTCGTCACCCCGCTCGAGGTCTGCACCGTTCTCCACGAGCGCCGAGATCAGCTCGAGATCGCCAGACTCTGCGGCTGCGTGTAACGCGGTGCGCCCTGATCCGGCGGTCTGGGCCTCAAGGTCGAATCCTGCAGCGACAACGACAGCGATCAGCTCGTAGTTGCCCGACGCCGCGATGAAGGCGATCGGCGACAGCCCAAGCGGTTCCAGTCTTTCGTTCACATCGAGGCCCGCGTCGACGAGGGCTTCGATTCGGGTGGCGTCGTTGTTCCGGATCGCTTCGACTAGCTGTTCCTCGGGCGCTCGATCGTCGACCGGATCGGGTTCGTTCGACGCCTCGGCGGTGCACGAGACGAGTGCCAGCGAAAGGGCGAGTGCAAGGGAAAGACTGAGCGGCTTCATGGAGGCTCCGAACATGGCACGTCTCCTTCGATTCAAGATCTAGCACCTTAGATACTGCATGATGCAGTATGCAAGGAGTGCTACAGAAGCAGCCCATAACCTCGTCAGCGATGAAAGTGGTAGGCAACGGACTGTCTATCGTCGGTTGTGGGTTCAAGTCCCACCCCCGGAGCCGGACGGATCGCATGGTCGGCCCGTGAGGGACACATCGCTCGGGCAATCCCAGGGCGGCAAAGGTAGTGATCGATCAGCGACCGATCCCGGCCGGATATGCTCGATCCGTGCCAGAACCCTCCACCGTCGTCCTCTTCCCGATCGCCTCCCTCGCCCTGCTGCTCGGCGCCTGACCTGCCGTGATCTACATCGTGACCAGGTCGATCACGGAAGGGCGAAAGGCAGGGATCGTCAGTGTTCGGTCACGCCCCACGGCGCGCTGACACCGCCGGGCGGGGATCCATCGGTGGATTTCACCTCGTGACACAACCTGGCGATGGCTCGATCAATATCTGACTCGACGATGAGGCCTTCCATGCTCTCGGCCAGCCGAGGCAGCGCTGACCGTTCTCGGGCTGAAGAGCGATCTGCGTCGTCCAACGAGACCGCACGACGAGTTGGGACCGACCGTGTGCGACAATCGATGCATGCGCTTCAAGCTGGGTCTGGTGATCGGATTCGTCATCGGTTTCGCCGTTGGCGCACGCGCGGGCAAGGAGCGCTACGACAGGCTCGTTGCCCGCTTCCGCGAGGTGCTGAGACACGACTCGGTTCAAGGTGCGGTGGACCTCACGGAACGCTCGACCCGCCGCACGAGGGCTGCTGCCGGCGCGGGTCTTGTGTCGGCCGCACGCAACATGCGCGACCGAGCCACGTCCTCCGGCGTCTGATCAGCCGCTCTCGAGGTAGCCGTCGAGCTGTTTGGCCCTGGCCGGCTGCCGCAGCTTGGCGAGCGCCTTGTTCTCGATCTGGCGCACCCGCTCGCGTGTGACGTCGAAATGCGCACCGACCTGTTCGAGGGTGCGCACGGTGCCGTCGTCGAGGCCGAAGCGCATGATCAGGACCTGGCGTTCACGGTCGTTGAGGGCCTCGAGTGCGAGGGACAGGTACTCCTGGAGCAACCGGAACGAGGCCTCTTCCACCGGGACGTCCGCCCCGAGATCCGGGACGACGTCACCGATGGTCGCGTCGTCCTCCTCGCCGATCGGCGTCTCGAGCGAAACGGGATCCTGTGCGATCCTTCGGAGCTCTGTGACCTTGACCGACTCGATGTCGAGCTCGGCCGCGATCTCGGCGATGGTCGGTTCGCGGCCGAGGTCCTGATTCAGGGTCCGCTGGACCATCGCGAGCTTGTTGATCGTCTCCACCATGTGCACAGGCACCCTGATCGTCCTCGCCTGGTCCGCGAGCGCCCGCGTCACCGACTGGCGGATCCACCACGTCGCGTACGTCGAGAACTTGAAGCCCTTCCGATAGTCGAACTTCTCGACCGCCCTGATGAGCCCGAGGTTGCCCTCCTGGATCAGATCGAGGAGCCCGAGGCCCCGTCCGACGTACTTCTTGGCGATCGACACCACGAGCCGGAGGTTCGACACCACGAGACGCTGCCGTGCACGGTCGGCCTTGCGAGCCTGGCGTTCCAGGATGATCCGTTCCGCTGGGGTCATGTCCCCACCGGCGGCGAGCTGCTCCCGGGCCTTCGTCCCCGACTCGACCTGCATTGCGAGCTCGACCTCCTGCTGGGTGGTGAGCAGCGGATATCGGCCGATCTCCTGGAGGTACATCCGAACGGGATCGGACACATGGACGAGCTCGTCTCCCGAGATCTCCGTGTCAGCGAGCGCCGTCATCGAGTCCTCACGGATGTCGACACCGCTCTTCTTCAGCTCGGCGAAGACGATCTCGAACGCCTCGGGTGGGGCATCGATCTCCTCGAGTTCCTGGTGGATCTCGCCCGCCATGAGAAACCCGCGTTGCCCTCCCCGACTCGCGAGTTCCTCGATGACGCTGTCCGTCGATTCACTCACCGATCGCTCCTCAGGTCGCGCTTGGACTGCTCCAACGCTATCAGGCGTTGCCAGAGTTCCGAATACCCCTGTGCATCGGCATCGCGGTCGATGCGCTGGAGCTGTCGCTTGATCTCGTCGATCCGCCCCTCGATCCGTGCGATCTCGAGCAGCGAAACGATGTCGAACGGCTCCGGTAGCGGTCGATCGTCGAGGGCGAGCCGTCGCAGGAGCTCGGCCGTCGGTGAGTCCTCCGAACCGATCGCCGCACCCAGATCGGGAGGCTCCCCCGCCGGTACACCGTCCAGCATGTCCTTCGCCCGCTCGTACGCGACTCGCAGACGTTCGTCGGCGAACAGCTCCGGATCGAGATCGACGCCGGCCAATCGCTCATCGTTTGCGAGCATGAGCCTCAGAAGCTCCTCCTCGATCCGGTAGGTGCCCGAATGGGGCACTGCGGTTCCCGTGCCTGCATGGCCCTGCTCGCCCGGTGGCGGCTCCTCGCTGGTCGTGGCCTGACCACCTCGGCGCATCGCGGACTCCACGAACCGCAGTTCAACCCCTGTCGACCGAGAGACCAGGACGGCGTACTCATGACGGGTCACGGGATCGGGATGGAGTGCGATCACCGCCGCAGCGGCATGGACTGCCTTTGCCCTCGCCTCGGGCTCATCGAGGTCGTAGTGACCCAACTCGGTCTCGATGCGGAACTTCAGGAGGGGCTCAGAGTCGGTGATCGCCTTTCGGAGACGATCGAGGTCGCCTGAGGCGACGACATCGGCGGGGTCCTTGCCGTCGGGGAGACTGGCGATGCGAAGATCGAGGTCGCCAGGAACCGAGCGGTCGAAGCCGCGCAGGGCCGCCCCCGCTCCTGCCTCATCTGCGTCGAAGGCGAACACCACTCGCTCCGAGAAGCGGCGGAGGAGGTCGAGGTGGTCGCTGCCGAGCGCCGTCCCGCACGTTGCGACGGCGATCGGCATACCTGCGATGTGCATGGCGATGACGTCCGTGTATCCCTCCACGACGACCGCGGTGTCCTGACGCACGATGTCGGACTTCGCCCAGTTGAGCCCGTACAGGAGTCGGGACTTGTGGTAGATCGCGGACTCCGACGAGTTGAGGTACTTGGGTCCGTCGCCTCGAGGACGCGCGCGCCGAACCCGACGGCGTCGCCTCGCAGGTCGAAGATCGGGAACATGACCCGTCCCCGGAACCTGTCGATGAGTCCCCCGCGTGAAGAACGTGACGCGAGGCCTGCTGCGATCATCGTCTCGTCGCGTGTCCCGAGGTCCCTGAGATGGTTGACGAGGTGGTCCCACCCGTCCGGTGAATACCCGAGGGAGAAGGTGTCCACGACGTCGGCGTCGTACCCACGCGATCGCAAATAGCCGCGAGCGGCACCGGCGTCGGGAGCGGTCTTGAGGCGTTCGGTGTAGAAGGAGACGGCAGCTCCGGTCACCTCGACGAGCCGTTCACGTTTGCCCCTGCTCTTGGCCTCCGCTGGGTCCACGGTGAGCGTGAAACCTGCACGACGTGCAAGGAACTCCACGGCTCCCGCGAAGTCGAGGCCCTGTGTCTCTTGGACCCATCGGTAGACGTCCCCGGACTTGCCACATCCGAAGCAGTGATAGAGGCCCCGAGCCGCATCGATTGACAATGACGGTGTCTTCTCGGAGTGGAAGGGGCATACGGCCATCGTCGACCTGCCCGATCGCTTCACCTTCGTCACCTCGGAGGCGAGCTCGGCGAGATCCGTCTTGTCGCGAACGGCGTCGATGTCTTCTCGTCGGTAGGCCACGAGCCGACGATACCGGCACGGATACGATCACGTATCGTGGGATTGCCGCCGTGAGGGACGCGAACAGGGCACCGCGGTCGCCCGCGGTGCCCTGTGTGTCGGGTGTATGAGGAGGCCGTTCTACCTGGCCCTCCGGGCCTGGATCGCCGCTGCGGCCAGGACACGGGACCTCACGATCTGCAATGCTGTATCAGGATGCATGGTGTGTCCTTCGTATTGTTCGTTCTCTGAGCTCAACACGCTAGATTGTACACGTATTCCACGATATTGGAGAAGGAATTCCATACATGGATCAGTTGGACAGAACGATCATTGCGGCCCTGACGGAGGACGGGCGAATGCCGTACGCCAGGATCGCCGAGCTGACCGGTGTGGCCACGACCACCGTCCACCAGCGGGTCCGACGCCTCACCGAACGCGGCATCATCACGGGGACGCGTGTCCGCGTCGACTGGGAGGCCGTCGGCCTGCCCGTCACTGCGTTGATTTCCGTCGAGGCCCCGAGGGACAAGGGCCTCGCCGACGTCGCCGAGGAGCTCCGTGCCATCCCCGAGATCCAGAACTGCTACGCCGTGACAGGCGAGTTCGACCTGCTGCTCACGGTCAGGGCACGGTCGTCGGGTCACCTCGGCGAGCTCCTCGACCAGATTCGTCGTGTCGCTCCCGGACGCAGCAGGACCATCGTCGTCCTCGCGACCTACTTCGACGGTCGCGTTCCCCCGCTCGAGGGCTCAGACGGGTAGTCGGTCGGCGAGGTACGTCGGGAGGTTCTCGATGGGAATGCGGTCCTGGGCCATCGTGTCGCGATCGCGAACCGTGACCTGGGCATCGTCGAGGGAGTCGAAGTCGACCGTGACGCACAGTGGGGTCCCGATTTCATCCTGGCGCCGATACCGACGCCCGATCGACTGGGTCGTATCGACCTCGATCTGCCAGCGGTCGCGCAGCATCGAGGCGACTCGTTCGGTCGTGGCGATCAGTTCGGGCTTCTTGGAGAGGGGAAGGACCGCCACCTTGATCGGAGCGAGCCTCGGATCGAGCCTCAGGACGGTTCGCGACTCGCCGTTGACCTCCTCTTCGGTGTAGGCATCGATGAGGAACGCAAACGTCGTCCGTGTCGCTCCGGCGGCCGGTTCGATGACGTACGGGACGAACCGTTCATCCGTCTCCTGGTCGAAGTAGGTGAGGTCCTCACCGGAGCGCTCCATGTGGGCCTTCAGGTCGAAATCCGTGCGGTTGGCGATTCCCTCGAGTTCGTCCCAGCCCCACGGGAAGCGGTACTCGACGTCGTACGTGCCTGCCGCGTAGTGTGCCAGCTCGTCTGGCTCATGGGCGCGCAGCCTCAGGTTCGCGGGATCCATTCCGAGATCGATGTACCACTTGTGACGGGTTTCCACCCACTCATCGAACGCCGACGCGGCATCGTCGGGATGGACGAAGTACTCCAGCTCCATCTGCTCGAATTCCCGGGTACGGAACACGAATTGACCTGGGGTGATCTCGTTCCGGAACGACTTGCCGATCTGGGCGATCCCGAACGGGAGCTTCATGCGAGCTGTCCTTCGGACGTTCTCGAAGTTGATGAAGATGCCCTGGGCAGTCTCGGGACGTAGGTACACCGCGTTGTCGTCAGACTCGACCGGCCCCATGTGGGTCTTGAACATCAGGTTGAACTGTTTCGGTTCGGTGAAGGTGCCGGAATTCCCGCACGTGGGACATCGATCGGGGTCATCCAGTCGGTCCAGGCGGTGCCGTGCATTGCATTCGCGGCACTCGACGAGCGGATCCGAGAACGATGAGACATGCCCCGAAGCGACCCAGACCTCCGGTGACTGCAGGATCGCGGAGTCGATGCCGACGACGTCGTCGCGCATCCGGACGGTCGATCGCCACCACTGTTCCTTGACGTTGCGCAGCAACTCGACACCGAGGGGCCCGTAGTCGTATGCGGACCTCAACCCCCCATAGATCTCGGAGGACTGGAAGACGAAGCCGCGTCGCTTGGAGAGGTTGACGATCGTGTCGAAGTCGGCTGGCATGCGGTACGAGGTCCCGGATCGGCGGTAGCGGATGCTACTGCGGCGCACCCTCCAAGGACCCATCGACGGCACCACCGAAGCGGCGATCCCGACCCCTGAACTCATCGATGCACCGGGCAAGTTCGACTCGGTCGAAGTCGGGCCACAGCACCGGGGTGAACACGTACTCGCTGTATGCGGCCTCCCACAACAGATAGTTCGACGTGCGTTGCTCCCCGCTCGTGCGGATGACGAGGTCGGGGTCCGGCATCTCGGGGATGTAGAGGTGCGCGGCGATCGTGTCCAGCTCGATGTCGGTTGGGAGGAGTCTGCCTCTGGCGACCTCCTCGGCGATGGCTCGCATGGCGTCGAGGATCTCGACCCTCCCCCCGTAGTTGAATGCGAACACCATCGACATCACGGTGTTGTCCCTCGTGAGTTCCTCAGCGTCGCGGATCCGTTCGAGGAGGACGGGAGGAATACGGTCGTCGTCGAGATCCCCCATGAATAGGACGCGCACACCGAGATCGTTGAGTTCGTCCCGCCTGCGCTCGAGGAGGTCCACGTTGAAGTCCATGAGGAACGACACCTCGTACTCGTCGCGACTCCAATTCTCGGTGGAGAAGGTATAGACGGTCAGCCATTCGATTCCGAGGTCGATGGCGCCGTGGACCACGTCGAAGAGGGCGGGTTCTCCGGCGGCGTGGCCCTGCGTGCGGTGGAGGCCACGTGCATTCGCCCACCGGCCGTTGCCATCCATGATGATCGCGACATGGCGGGGGCCAGTGGGCCGCGCACCGTCAGCCATCGAGCATCGCCATGCTCTCGAGCTCCCTTTCGAGGTGGTACTCGACGAACCGTTTCGTGACACCGAGCGCCTCCCGTGAGAACGATCGATCGACCTCGGGAAGGTTGGACAGATCGCTCGCGGCGACGGTCGCAAGGTACGGAACGAGCCCCTCGCGCAACGCATAGGCGCCTGGTGTCCTGCAGTCATCGCAGAGGGATCCTCCTGCAGCGAAGCTGAACCGGGTCAGTCCATCGGACCTGCCGCAGCCGGCACAAGACGACAGGGCGGGAGCGACGCCGATGATGTCAGCTGCCTTCAACAGGAACGACGTGACGAGATCGGGATGGGGTGGGGCTGCATCGAGGACCGACAGGCCGCGGTGCAGGAGGAGGAACAGGCGTTGGGAGGGCTCGTCCTCCTGCGCAACGGCATCGACGACCTCGATCATCGTGCCCGCGGCGAGGACACGATCGAGGTCGTTGCGAAGGTGCGCAAACGCATTGATGATCGACACCTGGGTGATCGTGTCGAGGTTCGTCCCCTCGTAGAGCACCACGTCGACATGGGTGAACGGCTCGAGCCGTCCGCCGAACCTGCTTCTTGTCTTGCGGACGCCCTTGGCGACGGTCCTGACCTTGCCGTGATTCGGGCTCAGGAACACGACGACGCGATGGGACTCCCCGAACGGGTATCCCCGCAGCACGATCCCCTGATCGCTTCGTAATGCCATTTCCCGTCCCGCTCGCCGTACCCGCAGGCTACCGATGGCCACCGACATCGCCGCGGATCACGACGACGGCGGTGACTTCGGTCCGAGGACCGCTCCTGACGATCCACCGCCCAGGACGCTTTGCTACATTGGACGCATGCCCTCGGACCTCACCAACGACCAGCGCCGAGCCTTCCTCGATGAACACGACGAGTGGTCCCTCGACGGCGAGACCATCACCCGGACGTTCGTCTTTGCGGATTTCAACGAGGCGATGGGGTTCGTGACCCGCGTTGCGCTCGCCTCCGAAGTCGTGGATCACCACCCCGACATCGACATCCGGTGGAACAAGGTGACGGTCGCCCTCACCACCCACTCCCAGGGTGCCCTCACGAGCAAGGACCTCGAACTCGCGGTGACGTTCGACGCGATGTAGCACCGTTGCGAAACGTGAGAAGACTCTCATGAGGCGCTCACAACCGTCTCACGAACATGGATCAATCTCCGATGACCGTACGTGGAATGGGCTACCGATTCGTTCCTTGGCCGGAGTGACCGGAGTGGGTCTGGCGACCGACGGAGGGATGGCCTAGAAGCCCATCCGATCGAGCATCTCGTCCCTGCGCTGCCAATCCTTCTCGACGCGAACGCGCAGGTCGAGGAACACCTTGGTGGCGAACACGCGCTCGAGATCCACCCGTGCGGCGGCTCCGACGTCACGGATGAGCGTTCCCCCCTTTCCGATCACCATGCCCTTCTGGGACTCGCGCTCGACGTAGACCGTCGCGGCGATGCGAAGCACGTCGTTGTCCATCGTCTCCATCTCGTCGACGACGACGGCGACGGAGTGGGGAAGCTCTTCGCGGAGGCGGGCGAGATACTTCTCGCGTACGAGCTCGGCCGCGATGAAGTGTTCAGGCTGATCCGAGACCGCGTCGGTTGGGAAGAAGAACGGCCCGGGAGGCAGGAGGCCGACGATCTCATCCGTCAGGGCCTCGAGCCCGTCACCCGTGAATGCCGACACCGGCACATAGGCAGCGAAGTCGTAGGAGGCAAGCTCGGCAAGCTGGGTCAGGATCGCATCCTTGGAGGCAATGTCCACCTTGTTGAGCGCGACGATCACCGGGGTCCCTGCGCCGTGGATACGTTCGGCGATCATGCGATCACCCGGGCCCACGGCCTGTCGTGCGTCGACGACGAACACGGCGAGGTCTGCCTCGTCGAGCGACCCGTAGACGAGCGTGTTGAGTCGCTCCCCGAGCGTCGTCCTCGGACGATGCACGCCGGGTGTGTCGACAAGCACGATCTGGGCGCCTCGCTCCTCCAGTGTCACGACGCCCCTGATGGTGTTGCGCGTCGTCTGCGGCTTGTGCGAGGTGATCGCGACCTTCTCCCCCACCAGTGCATTCACGAGCGTGGACTTCCCCACGTTGGGACGGCCGACGACCGCGACGAAGCCCGACCTCGTCTCGAAATGGGTCACGCTCGACCGATCCGAACCTTCGAAACACGACGACCCTGCACCGATGTCGCGACGAACGCCAGGCCCTCGTAGTCGAACCGCTCGCCCTCTTCGGGGACGCGTCCCGCCAGCTCGAGGACGAGGCCGCCGACGGTGTCCCATTCCGCTGAGGGCAGGACCGCTCCGACGAGGTCGGCGAGTTGATCGACATCGAGGCGTGCGTCGACGATCCACTCCCCATCGACCTCGACGACCATCGGCTCCTCGTCGTCGTACTCGTCTGCGATCTCACCAACGATCTCCTCGACGAGGTCTTCGATCGTCACGATCCCTGCCGTACCGCCGAACTCGTCGACGACGATCGCGAGGTGCTGCTGCTTGCGCTGCATTTCGCGGAGCAGGTCAGGTATCGGCTTGGTCTCCGGCACGAAGTAGGCCTCGTGGCAGAGTTCCGCCGCCGTGCGGGCTGGCGCCTCCCTGTCGAGCAACTCGAGTAGGTCCCTTCCGAAGACGACCCCGATGATGTGGTCGATGGAGTCGCCGGTGACAGGTATCCGAGAGCGTCCGCTGGAGAGCACGAGATCGACCGCGTCGTCGGTCGAGGCATCGCCGCTGATCGTGATCATGTCGGTGCGAGGCACCATGACCTCGCGGACGATCGTGTCCGCGAACTCGATCACCGACCGGATCAGGGCGCGTTCATCGGCTTCCGCCTGTTCGTCGGGATCGTCCTGATCCTGCTCCTCCGGCTCGTTGATCAGCTCGCCGGCCGCCGCACCAACGACGTAGGCGACATGCAGCAGGCCGACGAGGCGATACGCGAGCCTGCCCGGTCTCGTGCGACCGACCCAGCGCGGCACGATGTCGACGAGGACCACCAACGCAACGGCCATCGACAGGAGGGCGATCGCGAGAGGCGGACCCGAAAGCGTGTCCGTGAGCGCCCAGGTGAGGGGTATGACCGCGAGGACGGTGAGAAACGTGACGGTGGTTCCGAGCGAGGCTTGGAGGTTGGTGCGGTCCTCCAAGAGGGAGGCCGCACGGTCGGCCCCGTGCACACCGTCGGAGTGGGCCCTGAGGGCGTCTGCACGCGGTGTCCTGACAAGGCTCGACGTGCCGGCCCGGATCACCGCAGCGAGCACGAGGACGATGACAGACCCGATCGCAACCGCGAGGATCATCTCCGATGCCGACCGATCGTTGCGAGGTGGGTTGCTTCTCTTGATTCCATGGCGTGTGCTTCCCCATCAGTTTGGTGATCCCAGCCGAGGATGTGCAACACACCGTGGCACACCATCAGGTACAACTCGTCGTCCATTGTCACACCGTATTCGTCTGCGTGGGTGGCGACGACCTCGGGGCAGATGAAGATGTCTCCGAGGTCGAGTGCCGGTCCGCCCTCGACCGCCACGGGGGGCTTGCCAGGTGACGCATCCTCGATGGGGAACGACAGGACGTCGGTCGGTCCCTCGACACCCATGAAGCGTTGGTTGAGTTCGGCGATGTCGTCAGCCGAGATGAAGGTGATCGTGAGTCGCGCCTTCGGATCCACTCCCTCACCAACGAGAACGGCACCGGCGAACGCCTCGACGGCCGCAGTGTCGACATCGATGGTGTATGGCCCTGCGATGTCGACCGTCATGACCCCTCGGCCGACATCAGCTGCTCCGCCGTCGGGAAGTCCGGGTACTCGACTCGTGCGTGGTAGTACGCGGCAAGCCCGGAGACGACCTCGGACTTGATCGTGGTCAGCTCCCCGAAGGTCAGCGACGCTTCGTCGAACTGCCCGTCGTCGAGTTTCTCCGTCACGATGTCGTCGACGAGCTTCGTGAGGCCGAGCTCCGTCGGCTGCTCCTGCTGTGCGTATGCCCGTGCCGCAGCCTCTGTGGCATCGGAGATCATCACGATCGCCATCTCCTTGCGCCTCGGCTTGACGCCGTGGTGCCGGAACGCTGTGGCGTCGACGTCCGGGTCCTGGGTGAGTGCCTTGTGGTAGAAGTAGCGCATCAGGCTGGTGCCGTGGTGCATCCTGATGCCGTCCGCCACGTCGTCGGGGATTCGGTACTGCTTTGCGAGATCCAGCCCATCGCTCACGTGCCTGCGAATGATCGTTGCGCTCTCTTCGGGCGTGAGCTCGTCATGTGGGTTGTACCCGAGCTGGTTCTCGACGAAGTACTGCGGATGCTCCGTCTTGCCGAGGTCGTGGTACCAGGCGGCGGCCTGGGCCAGGAGTGGATCGGCGCCGATCGAGCGCGCTGCCCTTCCAGCGAGTGACCCGACGAGCATCGAATGGTTGAAGGTCCCCGGGGCCTTCTCCTCCAGTGCCTGGAGCGCGGGATGGTTCCGATCGAGGAGGTCCAGGAGGGACATCGTCGTGGTGACCCCGAACGATGTTTCGAGGAACGAGACCGCACCTTGTGCCAGGAAGCCGCCGATGATCGCCCCGGCGAACGCCCAGAGGCCCGCGAGCCACGGCGAACTGCCATCGATCCCGTACCGGAACAGGAACTCGAGCCCTGCCGCTGCAGGCGCTACGACCGCGGCCGAGCCCACGACCGACAGGCGGAGCTGGGACCTCGTCGATACCGAAGACACGAACGCGATCGGCACGGCTGTCGCGAACGCTGCGAACACCGTGAAGGTGATGTCCGTGGTCGCGATCGCTGTGAACCCCGCCATCGGGACGACGAAGAGGAGGGCCGTTCTCTGATCGAAGAGGATCGCGGCCATCACGCCGATCGCAACGGCCGGGAGGACGTATCCGATCGCGTGGTTGTCGGCGCTCGTCAGCAGTCCCGGAATCCGTGCCACCACCGCCGAGAGGCTCACGATGATCGCGAGGAGGATGACGTCGCGCGTCCGTTCGACGTTGCCGGGTGCGATCCGATAGAGCAGGAGGGCGAACAGGAGGACGCTGATTGCTGCGAAGAACGCAAGTGCCCATCCGGGCGCGACGAGGATGATGTCCGGCTGGTAGAGGCCGAGTTCGACGATCGCTGCGACCTGGACGCTCGTGAGGATCTCGCCCTGGCTCGCGATGGGATCCCCGAAGGAGAACTGGGTCGTCTGCTCGGGGACGGCGTCGCGGGCTGCCTGTTTCTCGATCTCCCACTGGGCGTTGTCGATGCGCTCGTTCGCCTGCAGCTGCTGGGCGACCAGGGTCGCGATGGCCGTGTGGGTCGTCTCCACGTCGTCCTCAGGAATGCCTGCGATCGCCATCGGTGGCCTGGTCGACGGGTTGAGGAATCGCTGCTTGACGTCGTTGAGTTCGTTCTCACGGATCCCGGCGTCGAGCTCGTCCCTCGCCCACCCCAGCGACGTGTTCTGCATGTCGGGGAACACGCTCGGGGTGCCGTCGGCGACCCGGTCGAGGTCCTTCTCGTGGAGGAGGACGAAGTCGGTCAGGATCGTCTGGCCGAGAACCGCGTGACGCTCCGTCAACAGTGCGATCTGCTCCGGGACTTCCCGGCGCGGGAGATCTGCGTCCTCGGGCACCGTGGTCGTCGTGGTCTGTGGAACCGACGTCGTCGAGGACCCGGCGAGGATGAACACGAAGACGGTGACACCTGTGTCGACCTCGACCTCGGTGCCTGCAACGGGGTTCTGTTGTGCCACGAAGCCGTTCTGGGCCTCGTCTGTGGTCTCCACGTTCCCACCGAAGACCGTGACGAGCCCTACCGCTTCGGCCGCGGCCTCTGCCTCCGCAAGTGGGACACCGATCAGGTTCGGAACCGTTGCCATCTCGGGATCCGGTGCAGGCAGCGTCGCTCCGGCCGTCAGGTCGGCGAAGAAGGTGTTGATGTCGTTGATGACCTGCTGGGACGTCGTCGTGTTGATGTCGTACACCGCAGGCACATTGTTCTCGGCGGCCGTCCGCTCTCGCTCTGTCTTGTCCGGATCCGGGATCGCCGACGTCGTCCTGTTCGCGACGAAGTCCTGCGGCGCTGGTTCTCCGACGGCGAGTTCCGGGGGCACATCCGTCGTGTCGGTGTACCCGATCAGGAGCACGGACGTCGCGAAGATGATGACGAGCCCGATGATGCCGAGGTGGACAGCGACCCTGTTGTGCTGCATCCAGGCGGTCATGACAACGCCTTCTGATCCGCCTCGTACTTGGCGTAGGCATCCACGATGGCGGCGACGATGCGATGCCGCACGACGTCGGCACCGGTGAGTTCGACGAAGTCGATGCCGTCGAGGAGGTGCAGCACGTTGCGCACGACGGTGAGGCCGGACGGTTTTCCGATACCGAGGTCCATCTGCGTCACATCCCCGGTGATCACCATCTTCGAGTTGAAGCCGAGCCTCGTCAGGAACATCTTCATCTGCTCGGGAGTGGTGTTCTGGGCTTCGTCGAGGACGACGAAGGCGTCGTTGAGGGTACGTCCGCGCATGTACGCCAGCGGTGCGATCTCGATCGTTCCCTGCTCCATGAGCCGGATCGTCTCCTCAGGCCCGAGCATCTCATACAACGCGTCATAGAGGGGCCGGAGATAGGGATCGACTTTGGCGGCGAGGTCGCCGGGGAGGAAACCGAGCCTCTCCCCTGCCTCCACGGCAGGGCGCGAGAGGATGATCCTGCGCACCGAGCCCGACACGAGCGCCTCGACGGCGCACGCCATGGCGAGGTACGTCTTCCCGGTTCCGGCAGGCCCGATGCCGAATACGAGGGTGTTCTCCCTGATCGCGTCGACATACCCCTTCTGTCCGAGCGTCTTGGCGCGCACGACCTTGCCCCGACCCACGGAGATGGCGTCGGTGAAGACACCGGACGGTTTCGGCACGTCGGCCTTGACCATGGCGATGACCCTGTCGACGCGGTCGCCATCGAGGGATTGCCCCTCCTGGACGAGGACGAGGAGCTCCTCGAGCACCGTGTGTGCGAGGGAAACCTCCCTGTCGTCACCGGCGATGTCGATCTCGTTCCCACGAGCGATCAGGCGCGCGCCGGGAAACGCGTCCTCGACGCGCTTGAGGTGCACATCCCTGTTGCCCAACAGTTCCACCATCAGGTGATTGGAAGGGATGCGCACCCGAGAGTCGGTATCCGGTGGGTAGGTCACGACCTGAATCCTCGGTTGACCAGCAGCGTGCTGATTGGGTGGCACAGCAAGAGGTGTGAGTATAGGGATGGACCCCCGTAAGGGCCGTTCCATCTCATGTCCGTCGCCCGGAACGCACGCAGCCCACAGCCTGCACTGCGTTCACGGCGCGCGAACCACCGGAACCGAGCCGGACTCAGGCCTTCTCGCGCTCGAGTGACGAAGCGAGGTCCTGATCGGACACATCGAGCATCAGGGCCAACATGGCGACGTCCGAAGCGCGGATCGTCAGAACCTTGCCGTTGAAGTCCTGCCGCTGGACCTGGATTCGCCTGAGGAACCGGTCGACGACCTCCCCGACCTCGGGGCTGAGCGAATCGACCTTCGTCAGGTCGATCGCTACTCCACCCGCTGCATGCATGCGTGGTTCGTAGGTGTCCTCTTCGGGAAGCAGCTGGCTGATCGGGACGTCGTAGCAGGTCGCGAGGCGGCGGAGGCGTGGCAGTGACAGGCTGCGTTCACCGCGCTCATAGGCACCGAGGACGGCGGCCTTGAACTCGCCTCCGGTGGCGCGATGGACGTCCTGGAGCGACATGCCCCTCTGGACGCGAATCTGTCGCAGGCGCTCGCCCACTCGCTCGCTGTAATCCACTGATGCCCTCCGCCTACCGAGCGCGCATAGCCGAACACGCTCGGTGCATACAAGAGGCTAGCGTAATCGTCGACGGGATGCGAGTACTCGTCAGCAGCGAATCGTCGCTGCAGCGGCGATCGCAGCCGTGTCGGTACGCAGGATCGACGGGCCGAGGTTGGCGTGGATCGCGAAGTGCGCGAGCTCGGTCGGGGTGAACCCTCCCTCGGGGCCGATGGCCACGACGACCCTGTCAGGGGAGGCGACGTCGGCGAGTCGGTCCGCGCCGTCTGCGGATGCGGCGATGCCACCACCGAGGTCGGAAATGGCGACCTCATCGATCGTCATGAGGTGCGAGCCCCTGCTCTGCTCGAACGCACCGACCGCCCACGAGGCGGCACGTTCGGGATTCGGCGGTCGGACCTGGCCCCTCTCCGTTCGTAACCACACAAGGCGCGTCACGCGCAGCTCCTGGAGCTTCTCGACGATGGTTCGTTGGCGGTCCTTGGCTTTCGGTGGTGCGACGGCGATCGTCAGGTGCGGCGTGGCTTCCTCGACGACCGATTCCTCGCCTCGTTCGACAACCGTCCCGCGCCACGTGCCTACCCCGATCGCGCCCGTGCCATCCCCGTACGTGACGGTCGACCCCTCCGGGAGCCGCAGGACCTTCGTCAGGTGGGATCGAACCGTGTCGGGGACCTCGAGGAGCGGATCGGACCACACACCCGGGAGATACAGGTGCGGCTGATGCCTCATCGCCGGAACAGGCCACGCTTCTTCGTGGAGGGCTGCTCCCCGCGGAGCTCACCATACGTACGCAACACATCCTCCTGCTCGTCGTCGAGGTCGGTGGGAACGGCAACCTCGATGTGCACGAGCAGGTCGCCGCGACCGCGGCGCTGGAGATGTGGCACGCCCTTCTTCCCCAATCGGTAGACGGTCTCGGGTTGTGTGCCACGGGGAATGTCGATCGTCTCGGTCTCACCACCGAGGAGCGGGATCTCGATCTCGGTACCGAACGCCGCCTCGGTGAAACCGATGCGGACACGGTGATGGAGGTCGTCCCCCACTCGCTGGAACCGGGCGTCCTCCCTGACCCTGACCTCCACGTACACGTCCCCCGCAGGTGCGTTGCGCTGCCCGGATCCACCCTTGCCCGTGAGCCGAAGGCGCGTCCCGGTGTCGACGCCGGGTGGCACCTCCACCGTGAGCGTCCGCTCACCGCGGTGCCTGCCCTGGCCCGAGCACGTGGTGCACGGATGGTCGATGCGCTTTCCCGTGCCGGAGCAGTCCGGGCAGTCCGTGACGGTCATCATCGTTCCCAGCAATGTCTGACGTGCGGCCTGGACGCGTCCCTGGCCGTTGCACGTCGCGCAAGTCACCGGATCGTGGCCGGGCTCGGCGCCGGACCCGTCGCACGTCTCGCATCGGACGGGAGCGGCGAACGACACCTCCCTCTCGAGCCCGAACGCCGCCTCGTCGAGGTCGAGATCGAGACGCACGGCGACGTCCTGACCGCGCTCGGGCCCGCGGCTCGCACCGCCGAAGCCTCCGAACCCGCCGAAACCCCCACCACCGAAGAACTGCTGGAGGATGTCCTCGAGCCCGCCGAACTGGCTGAAGAGGTCCTGACCTCCGAAGGTCTCACCGCGATCGTAGCGAGCGCGCTTCTGCGGGTCCGAGAGCACTTCGTACGCCTCGGCGATCTCCCTGAACCGGTGCTCGGCCTCGGCGTCGCCAGGATTCGCGTCTGGATGGGTCTCTCGGGCGAGACGCCGAAACGCCTTCTTGATCTCATCCGGTGTCGCGTCGCGCGCGACGCCGAGCACCGCGTAGTAGTCCGTCACGTGCCGGCCCCGAAGCGGTCCTCGAGACGTTCCGTGACTCCCTCGACCACACGGATCGTCCGCTTGTAGTTCATGCGCATGGGCCCGATGACCCCGACATGCCCCGTGGCGCCGGACGATGTCTCGTAGGTCGTCGTCACGACGGCGAGATCGCCGCCGGTTCCGATGTCCGAACCGAATCGGACGTGCGTCCCCTCAGGGTCGTCGGCGAGCAGCGAGATCAGGGACGCCTCCTCCTCGAGGAGACCGAGGAGGTTCTGGACCATCGTCAGGTCCTTCCAGAGGGAGGCCATCCGGCTCGTGCCACTCACATAGATCTCCTGGTCGGATCTCGTGGCCTTCAGTTGGTCCTCCACGGGGAGGACGACCCGCTTCACGGCAGCCGGAAGGTCATTTCTCCGCAGGCCGTCATCGTCTGGTGCATCGAGCGTCCTCCCCTCGAACGCCGCAGCGAGCAGGCGCTCCGCTGACTCGATGGTGTCCTCGTCAACCACCCCTCCGACATCGACGAAGTCCTGGTGGACGCGACCGTTCGCAGCGACCGCCACCACGAGCACGATCGAACCTCCGAGCGGAACGAGCCGTATGTCCTTGATCGTGTCCGTCGACATGGCAGGCCCGACGACGACCGAGGGATACGAGGTGAGCTCGTTGACGAACAAGGATGTGTCCTTGAGCACCTCCGAGATCTGGCGGTGGACCTCCTGGAAGAACTCGTCGATGCGCTCCCTGGTCGCCTCGCGCAACCGCGACGGGGCGAGGTGATCGACGTAGAAGCGGTAGCCCTGATCGGTCGGAAGCCTGCCGGCCGACGTATGCGGCTGGCTGACGAATCCGTACGATTCGAGGCGGGCGAGGTCGTTGCGGATCGTTGCGGACGACACGCGTATACCGATCCGGCCCAAGATGGCCTGTGAGCTCACGGGCTCGCCCGTTCGGATGTATTCCTCCACGAGCGCTTTGAGCACCTTGGACTTGCGGTCGTCGAGCATGGTCGAAAGTTAGCAATCGGCAGTGGCGACTGATAACGCCTCTCGCGCCACCATGTCAGCGCGGAGCGGGTCGAGGACCACCACCCTGTCGTTGCGCACGGCGATGACGCCTGCATCCGTGAGACGCGACGCCTGCGGGGATCGGACGAACCTCTCTGCGAACAACGACATCGGAGTCCCTGCGGCGAGGCGCAACCCGAGCATGAACCGGTCTCGTTCCTGGGCGGCGGCGTCGAGGTGTTCGGACCCGACCCGTGGCCTGACGCCACCTTCGACAGACTCGAGATACCGATCAAGGCGCCGGTGATTGCGTGATCGCAGGCCCCACCGATGGTCGTGGGCGCCGAGGCCGAAGCCGATGTACTCAGCATGGGCCCAGGTAGCGAGGTTGTACCTGCACGCATGGCCCGGTCGTGCATGGTTCGAGACCTCGTACCGATCGATGGCCTCGGCGCCGGCGAGCCGCGTGAACAGCTCGTACCGGTCCGCCTGGGTGTCGTCGTCCGGTGCGGTCTCGGGCGTCGCCATGAGCCGTGCGAACGCAGTTCCCGGTTCGACGGTCAGCGCATACGTACTGATGTGGTCAATGGGAAGTGACAGGACCTCCCCGACCGTACGTTCCCACTCGTCGGCCGATTCGTCGGGATGACCGAAGATGAGGTCGACGCTGACCGACCGGAACCCGGCACCGCGGGCGCCAATGACCGCCCGAGTCACCTGGTCCGCGGCGTGGAGCCGTCCGAGTGCGCCGAGGACGTTGTCGCTCATCGACTGTGCACCGATCGACACACGATCTACCCCGGCCTCGACGAGTCCCTCGCACAGCGAATCTGTCCAGTCCTCTGGGTTGACCTCGATGGACACCTCGACATCCCCTGTCACACCGAAGCGCTCGCGGAGCTCGGAGATGATCGCCGAAATGTGCTCGGGTGCGATCGCCGAGGGGGTTCCCCCACCGAAATTGATGGCCCCGAGCGGACCGAACGGCGCCTCCATCGCGATCTCGGCGATCACGGCCGCTACATAGCGGCGGTGGGATCGGTCGTCGAGGACACCCTCGACCACGGCGAAATCACAGTACGGGCACCGTCGCCTGCAGAAGGGAATGTGCACGTATGCGGATTTGACGTCATGCGCAGCGTCGGCGAGCCCTGGGTCGTCGGCTCGCACAGGAGGAGCCGTCACGGAAAGGTCACTCCTCACCGATGCGGAGGGCGGCCACGAACGCTTCCTGCGGGACCTCGACCGAACCCACCATCTTCATCCGCTTCTTGCCCTCCTTCTGGCGCTCGAGGAGCTTGCGCTTCCTCGTGATGTCGCCTCCGTAGCACTTTGCGGTCACATCCTTGCGCTTCGCCTTGACCGTCTCGCGCGAGATGATGCGCGAACCGATGGCCGCCTGGATGGGGACGTCGAAGAGCTGCCTCGGAATGAGCTCGCGCAGCTTGCTCACCATCGCCTTTCCGTATCCGTACGCCTTGTCCCTGTGGACGATCGTCGAGAAGGCGTCGACGGACTGGCCGTTGAGGAGGATGTCGACCCTGACGAGCTCGGATGGGCGATAGTCGGCTGGCTCGTAGTCGAGTGATGCGTACCCGCGTGTGCGTGACTTGAGTTGGTCGAAGAAGTCGAACACGATCTCCGCGAGCGGCATGAGGTAGTGCAGCTCCACTCGTTCGGGTGACAGGTACGTCATGTCGCCCATCTCGCCACGCTTGTTCTGGACGAGTTCCATGATCGTCCCGATGTAGGTGGTCGGGGAGATGATCATGACCTTCACGTACGGTTCCTCGATCTTGGCCAGGGAACCGGGGTCCGGCAGGTCCTGCGGGCTCTGCAGCCGCCGCTGTGACCCGTCCGTGAGCGTTGCCACGTACTCGACCGACGGCGCCGTCGAGACGAGCTCGAGGTCGTATTCGCGTTCGAGCCGTTCGCGCACGATCTCCATGTGGAGAAGGCCCAGGAAGCCGACACGGAAACCGAAGCCGAGCGCCTTGCTTGTCTCTGCCTGGTAGACGAGCGAGGAGTCGTTGAGCCTGAGCTTGTCGAGCGCCTCCCTGAGTCGCTCGAAGTCGTCACCGTCGGTCGGGAAGAGCCCGGCGAAGACCATCGGCTTCGGCTCTGCATACCCGGCGAGCGGTGCTGTCGACGGACGGTCCTTGTGGGTGACGGTGTCGCCGACGCGGATCAGGTCGATGTCCTTGACGCCCGTGATGAGGTACCCGGCCTCCCCAGCGCCGAGGGTCCCGATCGCTTCCATGCGTGGGCGGCGGATGCCGATCTCATCCGCCGTGAGGTCGACACGATTCGCCATGAGCCGGATCTGGTCCCCCGTCCGCAGTTCACCGTCGACGATCCGTACCAGGGCGACGACGCCGCGGTACGTGTCGTAGTACGAGTCGAACACGAGTGCCCGCAGTTCCGAGCCCGGCTCACCCTCGGGTGCCGGCAGCCGATCGACGATGGCATCGAGGAGCTCGTCGATGCCGAGCCCCGACTTCGCCGACACGAAGAGCACGTCAGACACCTCCCCGCCGATCACGCTCGCCACCTCCGCAGCGACGCGGTCGGGATCCGCTGCGGGAAGGTCGATCTTGTTGACGACCGGGATGATCTCGAGGCCGCTGTCGATCGCCATGTACGCGTTCGCGAGGGTCTGGGCCTCGACACCCTGGGACGCGTCGACGAGGAGCAGGGCACCCTCACACGCCTCGAGGCTCCGCGACACCTCGTAGGAGAAGTCGACGTGACCCGGTGTGTCGATGAGGTTCAACTCATACGCGATCCCCGAAGGGGCCTTGTAGTCGATGCGTACGGCGTTCGCCTTGATGGTGATGCCCCGCTCGCGCTCGAGGTCCATCTCATCGAGGAGCTGGGCGCGCATGTCGCGTCCCGCGATGGCACCCGTACGCTCGAGGAGCCGATCCGCGAGGGTCGACTTCCCGTGGTCGATGTGGGCGATGATGCTGAAGTTGCGGATGCGCGCCTGATCCATCGGTATCTCCGGCGGGGGAACCGCCATTGCGGCAGGGCATTTGAGTGTACCGTTGACGGGCCCGGCTGCTATCCTGCCGGGGTTCCACCCACCTCGAGAGGTTTCATTCGGTATGGCCAACATCAAGTCACAGATCAAGCGCAATCGGCAGAACGAGACCCGCCATCAGAGAAACAAGGCGATCCGTTCCGAGCTGAAGACACGTGCCAAGCACGTGACCGACGCCGTAGAGGCAGGCGATGCAGCCAAGGCCGAGGAGCTGCTCAAGGTTGCCCAGACGCGCTTCGACATGGCAGTGACGAAGGGTGTCATCCACAAGAACACGGCGTCGCGGCGCAAGGCTCGCCTGACGGCCCAGGTCCGCTCGCTGCTCGGCTGATCGACCGTGACCGCACACGAGGGCACATGGCTGACCCCGGCGGCCCTTCGCAAGCTCGAGGAAGAGCTGGCGCACCTGACCACCACGGGACGCGACGAGATCGTCCAACGCATCGCGGAGGCACGGTCACACGGTGATCTCAAGGAGAACGCCGAGTACGACACCGCGAAGAACGATCAGGGGCTCATGGAGGCCCGGATCCGACAGATCACCCACCTCATCGAGAACGCGAAGATCATCGAGGCCGCGAACTCGGGAGTCGTCACGGTCGGAACGATCGCAACCGTGGTCGACGACGACGGGGATGAGATGGAGTTCTTCGTCGCCCCCGCCGAGAACAAACTCCCCGGCATGGTCCTTGCCTCCCCCGACAGCCCCCTCGGAGCCGCACTGATGGGAGCAGCGCCGGGAGACAGGGTCACCTACGCCGCACCCGGCGGCACGTTCGCCTACACCGTCACGTCGGTCAGGTCACACGAGTAGGGGTTCCGCGTCATCGACTCATCCAGCGGCACATCGCGACGGTGAGCCGCTCCAGCGTGACCCGGTGGGTTGCCTCCGGTTGTGTCTTCAAGGTGAGATCGGCCTTTGCGATCGCACGCACGCAGTTGCCGAGGGCTTCGCCGTTCGCCCTGGTCCTGGATTGCCACACCTTCTTCGTCCCGTAACTGTTCGGGTTCGCCCCTGACCATGCCGTGAAGGCGTCATAGTCGGGTGCGACGGCTGCGAGCGACCGCCTCCGGACCTCCCCCTCGAGGTACGCGAGGAGCACGAGGGGATGCTGGTGCTGGAGGAAATCGCTGAGACGGCGGAGCGCCTGGGCCTGGTCTCCCGTCATGATGGCGTCGCCGAGGAGCCACATCGGCTCGTCGGGCCGGTTCGTGAACCGGCTCTCCACATCGGCGGCCGTGACCGTGGATCCGCCGATTGCGAGTTGATCGAGGGCCCGACCCATCGCGGAGGTGTCGGATCCGAACCGCTGCATCAGCTCCGTGCGTGCATCCTGGTCGATCCGCAGGCCTCGCCGTTTCGCCTCATCCGCGAGCCATGCCGCGGCGTCGCGCTCGGTGATCGCCTTGACCGTGACCGCATCGCCCGTCAGGACACGCTTGATGGCTGCTGGAAGGCTCCCCATGGCGACGAACACCGCGGAGGCCTGTGACGGATCCGACGCGGCGAGGAGCTCGGCGATCGTGTCGACCTCCTGCCTGAGGAGCGACTGCGCGTCGACCACCACGACACCCGTCGCGCCGCCGAAGAGCGATCCTGATTGGAGGGCGGGGACGATGCCCGCGACGGCATCGCGCATCGCGCCGACATCGTCCGAACCGGATGTGCCCTTGGCGGGGACATCGATCCGGGTGGCATCATCGACGCCATCGTCCGACAGGAGCTTCATCGCCGCTGCGACCATCTGTTCCCGCTCGGACGGTCCCGCCTCACGCGGCCCGATGACGCTGTGCCATGCCATGACAGGCAATGTAGCGCCGGCACCCACCGTGGCGACTCGTCACCCGATTGGCACCACGATGTCCCCTTCGATGTACGTGTGACGGACGACCATTCCCATCTCGGAGAGCACGCCGAGGACATCCGGGTGGGGATGGCCGTACGTGTTGGTCCCGTAGGAGAGGATCGCGAAGTCGGGATCCATCCGTTCGAGCCAACCGAGATCCGATGTCGCCGCACCGTGATGCGGCACGACGAGGACGTCCGGCCTCACGTCGGGAAGCTCGTTCTGGGCGACGGCGCCAATGTCACCGGGAAGCAGCGCGGAGCTGCCGGCCGTGACGAGGAGCACCACGGATCCGTCGTTGTCGCTGTGGAAACGACGAGTCGGCCCGAGGACCTCGATCGAGAAGGCTCCGAGCCTGGTCCGGAAGCCGCCTGCCACACGGCGAACCGGGACTTCATTGTCGACGGCGACGAGCGCGAGCTCGTCGAGGGTCTCGTCGACGGAGAACGCCGGCATCCACAGCTCCCCCACGTCCATGGCTCCGAGCAGCTCTCCGAGACCGCCGCTGTGGTCGGCGTCGCCGTGGGTGACGACCACCACGTCGAGTGATCGGACACGATGACGGCGAAGCGCCCGATCGAGGACGTCAGGACGCCGGCCTCCGTCGACGAGGACAGCCCGTCCCGAAGGATCCTGAAGGAGGATCGAATCTCCTTGTCCGACCGCGAGCGCGACAAGGGTCGCTTCCGTCGGCCACGTGGGCGCGGTCGTCGTCGAGGCCATCAGGATCACCACGACAGCCGCAAGGCCGAGGGGGCGCGATCGTCGAACGGCTGCGAGCATGCCGACGGCAGCGGCGCCGATCGTTCCCATCGCTGACAGCTGGGGCCCGTCCGCTGCGATCGAGGCGACCTCGAGGATCGCCGCGGATCCCATGCGGGCGGCCGCGTCGAGCCCCCCGAAGGGGACGACGACGCTCACAAGGGCGACAAGGGTCGTGAGGGCGACAAGTGGTGCGGCGACGAGGTTGGCGAGAGGTGCGACGAGGGGCATGGTGCCGAAGACCGTCAGGATGATCGGGGCGACGGCGAGTTGGGCTCCGACGGTCGCTCCCAGCGTGGTCCAGAGCCACCTCGGCGAACGCTGGCGCACGGCGACGACACCCACGAGGACACCGGCGGTGGCGGCGACCGAGAGGATGAACCCAACCGACGTCAGGAGGTCTGCCGAGAACAGCACAAGCACCGTGACTGCAACGCCGAGGGCCATCCACGGGTCGACCGGAACACCGAGAAGCCCACCGGTGAGTGGGACGGCGGCCATGACACTCGCACGCACCACCGATGGCTCCCACCGGGTCATCACCACGAACACGGCGAGCCCGACGAAACCCAGACATGCCCTCGCCCTCGGATGTATCGCCAGTGGCGCTCCGAGGACCCACAAGACACCGAGGAACAGGGCGACGTTCGATCCGGAGACGGCGACGAAGTGGGCCAGTCCCGCTCTGCGCAGGTTCTCCATGTGGCTTGCAGGGATGCGGTCCGTGTCGCCCATCAGGAGCCCCGTGGCGAGGCCGTCGATGGCGTCGTCGCGGTGGAAGACTCCGCGGACCCGTTCACGCAGGGCGTTGCCCGCCATCATCAGCGGATTGGCCGTGCTGTCATGCCGAAGCACCTCGGATACACGGAGACGTCCGGCAACGACATCGTTGCCCACCCGGCCGAACGCATCCCTCAGGACGCCTTCGACGATGACCCGATCACCCGCATTGACGTGGCCTGGCAGGGGTCCGATCCCGATAGGTGGCCCCTGCCAGGGGTCCCCATCGATCGCCACCGGCGTTGCGACCGCGTTCCCCGCCCACCGCGTTGCCGGGTCTTCACGAATCATCGCATCGACCTCGAACGAGCCGTCGGGTACCTCGGCAGCCTCGACTGCGGCCATGCGACTCGCCGCCGCCGCACCAGAGACGGAGCCCCCGACGACGAGCACAGCACCGACCACGCCGATGAGAACGAACCGCGGTTTCGCCGACACGACCCCCAAGGCGACAACCGCGACGATCAGGGCGACGTGGACCGGCATCAGGGCGCCGAAGGTGGTCGCGGTGGCCGCAGCGACGCACCAGCGGCCCGGTACCGGGATCGATGCGATCACGGTTCTGCGATCGCATCGCGCATCTGTGCCAGCTTCGCCTCGCCGATCCCCGGTACATCGAGGAGGTCCTCGACAGACGAGAACGGACCTCGTTCCGTCCGGAATGCCACGATCCGTCCGGCGAGCACGGGTCCGACACCGGGGAGCGCCTCCAGCTCGCTCGCGCTCGCGTTGTTGATGTCGATGCCGGAGGCTTCCTCGGTCGCAGCGGTGCCTCCACCGCGGACAGGGACGATGACGTGGTCTGCGTCACGGATCTGCCGAGCCAGGTTGATCGAACCGAGGTCCGCAGTTGGGAGCGCACCACCGGCAGCGGCGACCGCATCGGCCATCCGGGATCCATCGGGAATCGAGACCAAGCCGGGTCGAGCGACGGCTCCCGAGACGTGGACCGTGATGCTCCCTGCCCGATCGATGGTCGGCGCCTCCGGCGTCTCGGGAACGGCGTCAGGCGGTCGCGGCCCCATACCGAACCACACGAGCCCGCAGAGGACGATGATGACCGCAACGCCGATGACTGTGACGGCGAGGTTGGTGTGGGCGCGTTCCATGGCATTCCGCCGCCGCACGATGAGATCTACACGAAACCGCCGATCCCTACAAGGGTTCGCGTGGGCTCGGAGGCATCGATCTCCCTAGAAGGGCAGCAGCCTCGCCATGCCCTCGACGAGCTCGAGTTGGCGCTCCGACCAATCGAGGAGCTCGTCACCCCAAACGAGGGTGATAGCAGCGAGGAGGTTGATGCCGCTGTGGAGCGCGATGGCCATGGAGAGATCGCCCCGTCTGAGCGCGACCCATCCCAGCACGATGCCGAGTGCGAACAGCCCCGGCACGACGGCGATCGCGTTCGGATCGATGAGATGGATGCCTGCGAAGGCCGCCGCGGACACGACGATCGAGACCCACTTCCCGAAGGAGGATCTCAGGAGCGAAAGGAGCATGCCGCGGAAGATGATCTCCTCGATGATCGGTGCCGCCACAGCCACCGCGGCGATGATCAGCAGCTGCTCGATGAGGGTCTCGCTCGCCCCGGCGATCTCGGTGACACTCTGGTCTGGTCGGTCGTCACCGAACACCCAGAACACGAATGGGGCGGTGATCAGTGCGATCGCGATCTGGAGGAGCATGCCAGCGGGGACGCCCCACCAGTCCCCCGGCTTGACGACGAATCCCGTGTCGGCAGCGAGCGAGCCCGATCCGCGCCTGCGCGAGATCACGAGGATCGCAGCAAGGCTCCCGGCCGCCTGGCCGAGGTAGACGAGGGAGAACGGGATCGGATCGAGGGGATCCGCCCCGACGATCAGGACCGCGAACGTCACCACGAGCGATCCCGCGATGCCAGCGATGAAGGCGAAGAAGACGTCCCTCACGCGCCACCTCGCGGACGGGAGGTATCCCGGGGGCCTTTGCGGCGGTGCGGAGGACTCCATCATGGCCGCTGAACGATATTGGCGGCCTCGGCGTACGCCGCCCACTCGGCACCGATGCGGCGGTAGGCGTCATCGTGGCCAAGGCCGAGAATCCTCAGGCGCAGGTAGTCCGAGACGTATCTCCACAGGAACCGCACCGAACCCTGCTGACGCCATTGCCGGACATGGACGAGCTCATGGGCGGCGAGCTCGGGCCTGGAGCCCGCGACCACCGCGTCGATGACATCGGAGCGAACGAACACCGTGGAGCGGATCGTGATCGCTGAGGCCCGCTTCCCGATCAGCCGTTCGAGCACTGGAGGCATCGGCCGAAAGGTCACTCCGTCCAAGGGCACGTCGGGCACCTCGATGGCTGCACGGGACACGACGACCGCCCCCGGTGTGATCACACGACGAGGCTGACGACGTTCGGGAGGCGAGCGACCACCTTGCGCGGCTCGGAACCTCCCGTGTGCGCGAGGACACGTTCGGATGCGAGGGCGAGCCTCACGGCCTCGTCCTCCGTGATCGTGACGGGGACCTCGATCCGGTCCCGAACCTTGCCGTTGACCTGGACGACCATGATCGTGGTCTCCTCGACGACGAGGTCGGCGTCGTACTCCGGCCACGGGGCGATCACGATCGATGAGGTCTTCCCCATACGGTGCCACAGCTCCTCGGCGATGTGGGGAGCCAGGGGTGCGAGGAGCCTCGGCAGCACCGATGCCACATCTGCGGGGACCCGCTCCTCTGCGACGAGGGCGTTGTTGAGCTCGAAGAGCCTCGCAACGGCGGTGTTGAACTGGAGGTTCGCCATGTCATGCGACACGGCGTCGATGGTCTTGTGGAGCAGGACACGCAAGTCGCCCTGGGACGGCGCGTCGCTCACGAGGACCTCATCGGTCTCCTCGTCGATGAAGTTGCGCCAGAGGCGCTGGAGGAATCGGTGGACGCCGACGATGTCGCGGGTCGACCACGGGCGGGAGGTGTCGAGCGGACCCATGAACATCTCGTACAGGCGCAGGGTGTCGACGCCGTACTCGTCGAAGATCTCGTCAGGGCTGACCGAGTTCTTCAGCGACTTGCCCATCTTCCCGTACAGACGGGTGACCGGCTCCCCCTTGAACGTGTACCCGTCGTCCGTCTCGACGACCTCTTCGGCAGGGACGTACACGCCCCTCGCATCCTGGAACGCGTCAGCGAGGATGTATCCCTGGTTGAAGAGGCGACTGAAGGGTTCAGAGGTGTGGACGTGGCCGAGGTCGAAGAGCACCTTGTGCCAGAACCTCGCGTAGAGCAGGTGCAGGACCGCGTGCTCGACGCCTCCGACGTACAGGTCGACACCGTCGTTGCCCATCCAGTACCGCTCCGCCTCGGGCGATACGAGGGCATCGTCATTGTCGGGATCGAGGTAGCGCAGGTAGTACCAGCACGAACCGGCCCACTGGGGCATCGTGTTGAGTTCCCTCGTGTACCTCACTCCGTCGATTTCGACGTGCTTCCACGAGTCCGGTGCCCTGTCGAGGGCAGGAGTGGGTTCGGCGTGCTCGTCGTCTGATGCGTGGGGCCGGTAGTCGGCGACCTCGGGGAGCTCCAACGGGAGGCTCGACTCTGGCACGGGACGCAGCTCGCCGTTCGGTCCGTGGAGGATCGGGATGGGCTCACCCCAGTATCGCTGCCTCGAGAAGAGCCAGTCACGCAGCTTGTAGGTGATCGTCCCCTCACCATGGCCGTTCACGGTGAGCCATTGGATGATGCGCGCCTTGGCGTCATCCACCCCGAGGCCGTCGAGGAATCCCGAGTTGATGGCGGGCCCTTGGCCAACGTAGGCGTTCCCCTCGAAGTCGGGCGGCGGTTGGACCGTGCGGACGATCGGTAGGTCGAACTTCTCCGCGAACTCCCAGTCCCGTTCGTCCTGGCCGGGCACCGCCATGATGGCGCCTGTCCCGTAACCCATCAGGACGTAGTCGGCGACGAAGATCGGGATCCGGTCCCCGGTGAGCGGGTTGAGCGCATGCGTACCGGTGAACACCCCCGTCTTGGCCCTGTCGTCGGCCTGGCGGTCCCTGTCGGACCGCTTGGACGTCGCCCGGAGATACGCGGCGACCGCGTCCTTCGGGTTGTCGATGCCGAGCGTCCACGTCGGCAGGGTGCCGTCGGGCCAGGCGTCTGGCGTGAGGCGCTCCACCATCGGATGCTCGGGCGCCATGACCATGTAGGTCGCTCCGAACACCGTGTCCGGGCGCGTTGTGAACACACGGATGGGCTCGTTGTTCCCCTCGACCTCGAAGACGATGTGGGCACCCGACGATCGACCGATCCAGTTGCGTTGCATGATCTTGACCGACTCCGGCCATTCGAGCGTCTCGAGATCGTCGATCAACCGATCCGCGTACGCCGTGATCCGGAGCATCCATTGGCGCAGCGGACGCCGGTACACGGGATGGTCTCCGCGCTCGGATCGGCCATCAGCCGTCACTTCCTCGTTTGCGAGCACCGTGCCGAGGGCGGGGCACCAGTTCACGGGAACCTCGTCGATGTAGGCAAGCCGTTGCGCATCGAGGTACCGGGCCTTGTCCGCGTCCGGCAGGTTCTGCCACATCACCCCGTCAGCCGAACGATGGCCCTCCTCGAGCTCCTCGACCAGCTCGCTGATCGGTCGCGCCTTGTTCTGCTCATCGTCGAACCACGACCCGAAGAGCTGGAGGAAGATCCACTGGGTCCACTTGAAGTAGGCCGGGTCGGTGGTGGCCACGGTGCGGTCCCAGTCGTAGGAGAACCCGAACGCCTTGAGCTGGCGGGTGTAGTTCTCGATGTTGCGGTTGGTGGTGATCGCGGGGTGGATGCCCGTCTCGACCGCGTACTGCTCGGCCGGGAGGCCGAACGAGTCGAAGCCCATCGGGTGCAGGACGTTGGCCCCCCGCATCCGGTGGAAACGGCTGTAGATGTCGGTGCCGATGTATCCGAGCGGATGGCCGACGTGGAGGCCCTTTCCCGACGGATAAGGGAACATGTCGAGGATGTACAGCTTCGGCTTCGTCGCGTCGAAGTCAGGAGCGCCGGGATTCGGGACGCGGTAGGTCCCATCCTTGTCCCAGGTCCGCTGCCAGCGGTCCTCGATCTCGCGAAAGTCGTAGCCTGCCATCGTCTCCTCGTCGACGCGCAAGGCTAGCGACTCACCACGCCGAGGCCGATTTCCGGGGCGGTCACCGACCGACCTCCGGGTCAGACTGGACCGCCCGCATCCGCACGGAATACGCCGAGTCGCCCGAGAGGATCCCGCTGCGGCCGAAGAGCCTTCCGTACTCCCAATTGGACAGACCGAGCTCCGGCTTGTCGAGCGCGTACTGGCCGTCGACCCAGCGGGTGAAGCCGTTCCCGACGAACGGTGCGTCGATCGATGAGAAGAACCTGCGGTGCGCCTCGTCGTCGTCGGAGATGAGCGACGCGACGAACCGCGGAGCCTGCTCGTTGAAGAGGGCAATCGCCTCGTCGACCGATTCGACGACGACCAGCGTCACCTCGGGGCTGTCCTCCCATTCCCACTCGAGGCCCAGGAGGGTTTCGGCGATCGGTTCGGCGATCGGTTCGGTAACCGCTCCCCCGGCCCGCGAGATCGGGGCGGTGCGCGTGAACCACTCGGAGGGCACATGGCGCACCGAGGCCTCGGCAACGTGGAGTTTCGGGTTGGTCCCACGCCGCTTCGCCGCTCGTTCGAGTGCATGGAGGAACGCCGGCACGAGGTCATCGACCCTGCCAGCGGGGATCGCGAGCGTGTTGAGTGTGTTGCAGACCTTCCGATCGAGCGAGTGGTACACGGCGGCAGCCAGGTGTTGGGCGTCCGCGTCAGGAGCCGCGACGATCCAGGCACCTCCGGTGCCGTGGAGCGATACTGCATTGCCCGCCTGACGGGCGACCGCGCCGAGTTGGGCCGTCGCCGGACCGGAACCCCTTGCCACAGCGAGCGAGAGGCGGGAATCCCCCATCATCGCCCAGCCTGCCGCCCTGGAGGCGCTCGCGACGAGCGAGGCGGCACCTGTGGGAAGGCCGCTCACCGCGAGGGCGGGTTCGAGGGCGTGTTCGACGATGGCTCTCGCCGTTCCGAGGGCGTCCGATCCAATGCGGAACACGACCGTGTTCCCCCCTCGCAGGACGCCTGTGGCATCTGCGAAGACGTTGGGACGCCCCTCGAACACGAATCCGATCACGCCGAGGCCGTCCACGACCTGCTCGAGGCGCCAGCCATCGTGGTCGATGACGTCGATGATGCGACCGCGGGTGCTCGGGGCACCTGCCCATCCGTGGAGGCCTTCGATCATGCCTTCACGCATCACCTCGTCGAGGATCAGCCTGGTCACGGATCGCCCCCGCCCGCGGGCGGACTCGACATCCGACTCATTCGCTTCGGCGATCGGCCCGAATGCCGCATCGTCACCGAGCAGGTCCGCGAACGCCATGTAGAACGCGGAGATCGCGTCGTCCGTGACATCGCCCATGGAGGCGAACGCCGAGTGAGCTGCACCGACCGCGTCCGATGCGATGGCCGCGTCCTGTGCCGGGATGTGCAGGAGTTCCCCCGACTCCTGCACAACGACGAGTTGGTCACCAGGCGAGAACGCCGCGGCCAGCGCGTCACTCACATACGTGACGTTCGAACCCCCCCACACGATTGGCATGCCGGGGGTCAGGCGTTCGAGGCGGTCGGCGGTCATCAGACCATCGTACCGGCGCCGAACGTGGCCGGGTCAGTAGGTGAGGACCGCATGGAGCGGGAGGTCGAACTTCGAACGCCCGCCGAGGAAGGAGAGCTCCATGAGCATCGTCGCCCCGACCGGTTCCCCACCGGCCTTCGCAATGAGTTCCCTCGTCGCTGCGAGTGTCCCTCCGGTGGCGAGGACGTCGTCGACGATGAGCGCTCGCTGGCCGGCCACGAATGCGTCCTCATGGATCTCGAGCGTGTCCTTTCCGTACTCGAGGTCGTAGGTCACCGAGACGGTCGCTCGGGGGAGCTTCCCCGGTTTGCGGACGAGCCCGACTCCCGAGCCGATGCGCTCGGCGATCGACCCTGCCAGGAGGAATCCCCGCGACTCGATCCCGACGACGATCTCGACGCCCATCTGGAGGAACGGCATGGCCATCTCGTCGACTGCCTGGAGGAACGCGGCAGGGTGCGCCAGGAGCGGGGTGATGTCCTTGAAGATGATCCCCGGCTCCGGGAAATCGGGCACATCGGCGATGAACTCACGGAGATCGACCATGTTCGGCAGGCTAGCGCTCCGCAGGACGGCCGCACGGTATCGAGCACGCGAGCCGGCGATAGCGTTCGGTACTCGCGGAAGGATGCCGCATACATGGACGACGCACACGGCAGCGACCGACCGGCGGGACGCAAGCGAGTCACAGACCCCCGTCCGGTCCCGTCGACGAGCGTCTGGGGGATCCTCTTCGCCGTCGTCGTACCGATCCTCTACCTCGTCTGGGTAAGGGTGGCGATCCCTGTCGCCCGCTCGGGTGAGGAGGTCTCGGAGCCCGAAGAGCTGTCGTTCGCCGTCCTTCGGCTGATCGTCCAACCCGTCGCGGTCGTAGCGATCGTGCTCGGCATCGTCGGCGTCGCGGTGGTGCGCCGTGATCCACACCTGTACCGGTGGCAGTGGGTGGGGTTCGCGGCGATCGCCATCGGCGCGGTCGAGATCGTCGTCTACGTGGGGGGTTGGCTGGGGTGGTGGACGCCATGGTGACCGGCGTCGTTGCCGCCTGCATGGAGTCCACCTGGGCGGCCATTTCGTGTCACACCCGTCCCGTACGGTGTCACCATGTTCGCAGTACCGTATCCCGTTCCGGACCTCGAGTCCCGCCTCATCGATCTCGAGTCGAGGATCGCTGAGCTTCGGGCAGAGCAGGGCGTGATCGTCCGTGAACTCGATCGATCCAACGCGATGGCGACCGACGGCTCCCGCACGCTCGCCGATTGGATCCGCGCACGTCTCGACGTCGATGCGCACACGGCCCGTGACCTTGCGTACCTCGGTACCCGCGGCGTGCGGCACCGGCGCATCTGGAACTCGATGGCGAACGGTAGGTCGACGTTCCCGCGGACGGTGGCCACGATGCGCCTCGCCGACACCGGTGCGACAGAGGAGGACATCGAGGAGAGCCGCCGCCGGGACCTCGACGGTGTCCGCACGATGACCAACCGTCGCTCACCGATGACGAGGGGCGACGAACGCACCATCCACGCCGAGCGGTACTTCGTCATGCAACCGACCCTCGACGAGTCCCGGTTTCGCCTCTGGGGGCAGCTGGGAGGGGCCGAGGGGCGGATCGTCGAAGCAGCGGTCCAGGGCCGTGCCGACGAACTGCGCACGGCCGCCGGAGATCTGGCCCCCACCAGGGCACAGTCCAATGCCGATGCGCTTGTGACGATCGCCCTCGACACACTCGACGCTCCCGGCCGGGACGGCCGGGCCACGTCCGATACGGGCGGTGCCACGGTCACCGTATTCGTCGACGCTACATCAGCCGACACCGACGCTTCCGAGACGGCCACCCTCGCATTCGGGCCACGTGTCGGGCCTGCCGCGCTCGAGGCGATCCTGTGCGAGGGCACGGTCCGTGTGGTCGGCCTGGCCGACGGCCAACCCGTCGTGGCAAGCCATGCCGCCAGGGCAATTCCCACCGCGATCCGCCACACCGTCATGGCTCGCGACGGCGGCTGCACCATCGACGGCTGCAGGTCCCGCTACCGGCTCCAACCCCACCACATCCGGCCGTGGTCGGCGGGTGGTACCCACGATCCCGACAACCTCACCTCGCTCTGCTGGTACCACCACCACGTGGCGATCCACCGCGATGGCTACCGAATCGACCCTGCCTCGCCTCCCCGTCGGCGGCGCCTCACCCGGACCGCGACGGGCACCGACCCGCCCGACCTGGCCGCCTGACTGCTTCCCCTCCGGGAGAAACACCGCCCGTGTCAGCCGTCTGAGTCTCGACGCGTGCAGAAGTTGCTGTGCGGAAGATCCGACAGCGAACCCGCGTTCGCTACCCCGCGCTCTCGTTCCTCAGGCCGTCGTCGATCACATCCTGGACGATCAGTTCGAACCCGGGGTCGAGGAACACGACCGAGGCACCGCCTGTCGCCCTGCCGAGGGAACCGGGGAGGACCTCATTGGTGATTGCCCCCAGATCCATTTCGTAGGCGGCGGCACCGAGTTGTACGAGGTCCGTTGCGGTGAGGTTGGTCTCGGTGAACCTGGAGAGGATGGCGAGGAACGCAGGGATGTCGTGAATCGAGCCGTCCTGGATGGTCGCGAGGGCGGCGAGCATCACGACCCCGTGGTGGTACGAACGAGTGAAATCCCCACCGGGGATCAGCTTCCTGGTGCGGGCGAAGTCGAGGAGTCGCGTGGGATTGAGTGTCTGCTCGCCGCTGCTGAAACCCTCGAACCATTCCTGGGTCGGGATCGGGATCGGGATGGTGAGTCTCAGGCGGCCGAAGGCGGCGCCGACCAGATCCTCGAAGCCGGCGAACCCGGTCAGGATGTACCCCTCGAGCGGAACATCCCAGGTGTCGGTGAAGAACTCGAAGAGCGCGTCGGGGCCACGACCCGAGGACGTGAGCGCGTTGAGTCGCATCGATCCGTACTCGGAGTCGATCCAGCTGTCCCGTGGGTACCCCAGGATCGACGCAGCACGCTCGGAGGGCACGGACGTCAGGATGTGGATCGAGTCCATCCGATGCACCGATGCGTCCCCGCCGGGCCTCGCATCGGATCCGAGGACGAGCACACGACGGGGTGGCTCCCCGTAGTAGGGGTCGGCGCCGATCGAACCAAGGTGCGCGCCGACCGTGACCCATCCCTGACCTTCGTCGGCGAGAAGCAGGATGTCACCGCTGTCCAGCGTGACCACGGCCACACGACTGCCATCGGCGAGTTCGGCAACGGTCGCCTCCGCGGTGTAGCTGTCTGCCAGAACCGAAGCCGGGCCTTGGTGGTGCGCAACGACACCCTCGATCACATCGCCGGCGACCCTCGGATCCCTGATCGTGGAAAGGCCCAATCCCACGGCCGCAGTCAGCTCACCGTCCTCGATGCCCGATACCGAGATCAACGCGATCGGTGGCGGCATCGTGGTCGTCGTCGGCCGGGCCTCGGTCGTCGTCGTCGGGGCGATGGTGGTCGAGGTCGTCGTCACCGAGGTGCTCGAAGACTCGGTCACGACACTCGGAGAACACGCCGCAATGAGGACAAGCACGAACAGCGCAGCCGCTGCGCGACGGACGCTTGTGATCATCTGGACAGGGCCTCCCATCGGGAGCGAGTGTACGTCCCGATCCGTACGACGAGCGGATACCCGCCCCGCCGCTTGCTGGACCCGCTGGTATGCCTCTCGCAACCGAGCGCGCCGGTCCGGCTCACTAGCATGACGCTGCCTCGTCACGCTGGGAGCCACTCCATGGCCAAAGTGATCGCCATCATGTCGATGTCCCTCGACGGGTACGTCGCCGACACGCAGGACGGTGTCAGCGAGGTGGCGTCACGCACCTGCGCTATCCGGTGCACACCTCGTAGGCCAGGTACGACACGTCGGCGGGACGCCAGCCGACCGGTGTCGCCGTCGTCGAACCGTCAACCGTCCTGGCCCTGCGCGACTTCCTCGTCGCGCTGGCGTCGGATTCGCCCCGACGTTCCACGCAACGAGGAGCCGCTCCCGTGCCCGTACCTCACCTGGGTCATCTCGGCGACGATGGCGATCGCCGTCTCCTCAGGCGTTTCAGCACCGATGTCCAACCCGATCGGGCCGTGGATGCGAGCGACCTCCTCGGCAGTCCACCCAGCCCCGACGAGCCGCTCGACCCGCGCTCGATGCGTGCGGCGGCTCCCCATCGCCCCGAGGTACCTGATGGGCGCGCTACGCACCTTCGAGAGCACGGGGTCCTCGAACCTGGCGTCGTGGTTCATGAGGGCGACATAGGTGCGTGCATCCAGTTCGTGATCGGCGAAGAAGACGTCGGGCCACCCGACCAGCAGCTCGTCGACGTCGGGAAACCGTTCATGCGTCGCCCATGCGGCGCGAGCATCCACGACGATGACCCGATAACCGAGCGCGATCGCGAAGGTCGCAAGAGATTGGCTGACGTGGCCTGCACCGAAGATGACGAGTATCGGCGGGGGGGCGATCGTATGGATGAAGATGCGATGGTCGCCGTAGTCGAGCGATCGGCTCTGCTCGTTGGCCATCAGCTGGACGGCGTCGGAGATCACATCGCTGCTGACCTCGGGTGGAATCGATCCGCCTATGAGAGCGCCGGAGCCGTCGACAACGGCCCGAAGGCCCATCATCGGACCCGACACGCACGTCACGTCCGCCCCGAGCCGCTCCTCATCGACGAGCGACCGGACGGCGGAGAGGATGTCCCTCACCATCGTTCGACGAACACGGAGATCGTGCCGCCGCAGGTGAGGCCGACCTCGAAGGCGTCCTCGTCGGCGATCCCGTAGGTGAGCAGCTGCGGCGTTCCCGAACCGAGGACCTGTTGTGCGTGGAGTACCACGTCGGACTCGACACAACCTCCGCTGACCGAACCCGAGACATCACCATCGGAGGACACGAGGAGCCGCGAACCCTCGGGGCGAGGAGCGGATCCGACGACATCGACCACGGTGGCGACCGCGACGTGTTTGCCCGCTGCAACCCACGCCTCGTAGATCTCCAGGTCTTCCTTCAGTCCCATCTTCTTCCTCTGGGGCGGCAGGGTACCGCAGCCCCTTACCCCACCCTCGTTCAGGTACCCGTGGTCGCGGAGCGGGGTACCACGTGGCACGATCGACAAACAGCTAGTCAGCCCGGATCCAGGACCTTCGTTTCGATCACGTCGCCCTGGGGAACCCAAAGTGGTCGAGGAGAGTTGGGATCGACCACGAGGTAGAGCGTTCCTGTCGGCTCATGGTCGGGATCCGTTGAAGCATCCGGGTCCACCCACCACCCGAGGGCGATCACTCGGCCCGAAATGCCACTGGACGTTCGGATCGTCATGTTCTGGAAAACCGGAATGGCGAAGTCAGCGTGGTGAACAGCCATAGCGTGACTCTATCGCGGAGAACCTGCTCGGCAGTGAGTGACCTGCCGGCAGGTGCGCCCCGGGCCCGCGTTCGGCCCCGTCGGCCTGACGCAAGAAGCCCGCCTGCCCAGACCCGACTCCAACTCCGACTCCGACTCCGACTCCGAGTGGAGTCGATGTACTGGGCTCAGCGTGTAGCGCCGAGCCTTCCCGTAACACCAGCGCAGGCACCGCCCGAGCCGGGGCGTCAAGCGGTGCTCTCACACACGGCCACGCGGAACGCTGTCAGGGACGCGCCGGTGCCGGAGATGTACGATGTGAGAGCGGTATTCAGACCCGCGTGAGCCCAGGAGCGGCCTCATGGCCTCGGCGAGCGACCGTCAGTTCAGGGCAATGTACGACGAGCACTTCCGTGCCGTCCTCGCCTACTGCCTGAGGCGGATGGCTGCCGACGACGCCTACGACGCCGCCAACGAGGTGTTCGCCACCGCGTGGCGGCGCATCGGCGACGTCCCGACGGGGGACGCCACGCTTCCGTGGCTCTACGTCGTGGCACGGCGAGTCATCTTCCGAAGGAGGCGGAGCCTGCGACGGTTCCGCAACCTGACGGAGCGGATCGCCGCGTACCGACAGGATGGTCCGGCGCAACCGGAGACGATCGTGGTGCGTCGATTCGAGTACGACGCAGTACTCCAGGCCGCCGCCCGGCTGAGCCGTGCCGACCGCGAGGTGCTGGCGCTTGCCGCGTGGGAGGGCCTCTCCCACAAGGAGATCGCCGAAGTGCTGGGATGCTCGGTCCCTGCGGTCGACCAGCGGCTGGCGAGGGCGAAGCGACGGCTCGCACAGCAGTGCCGAGGGCTCCACGAGGCCACACCGGTCGCCGAGGTGACAGGAGGTGGCAGCATCGTGAGCGACGCGGATCGGGTGTTCGCCCTGTTCATGCAAGCCAATCCGGTGCCGGATCCGAGCCTCCTGCCCACGACGAGGGACGAAGCCGCTCTCCCGACCTTCGAAGGGAGCATGATCATGGATACCAGAGAGACGACCCAGGCACGACCCACCGACGAGCGAGTACGGGGCTGGAAGCCGGTGGCCGCGGTTGCCGCCGCGTTCATCGTCGTCCTCCTCGTCGTCGGCGGTGCCATTCTCCTCATGGGTGGGGAGGGTGAGCCGGTGGCCGCGGCGGAGGCGCAGCCCGTCGTCACCTGCGACGGAGAGACCTGCACCTGGGATGCGCGCGACCGCCCTCACGCCGGGTGACCTCCAAATCGAGGTCGTCAATGACGCCACGCGAATGATCACGTTCGCCGTGTGGGAGATGAGCGGTCCGACGCTCGACGATGAGCTGGCCGACAAGCCGGCAGGTACCGACATGGCGTTGCCGCCAGACGATGAGGCCCCGACCGGTGAGCTCGCGTACTACGCGGACGTGCCGCCGGGGGGCACGCAGAGCTGGTCCGTGCCGGTGTCGGCAGGGAACACCTACCTGATCGACTGCCTCACCACGGCCACGAGCGACGGGGACAACTACTACGACCACCTGTGGCGACCCGCGGTGATCGAGGTGGTCGAGCCCTGAACACCAACGGGAGCCCGTCCCCGACGGTGTGCGAAGCGAATGGAGCCCCCGCAATCCGGGGGGCTCCATTCGCGTGCGACGCGACGGTGGTCCCCGATGCAGAGGCTCCGGACTGCGTGTCCGTGATCGCAGAATCGCCGGCTGATCGCCTGGCGTGTCGTGCCGTGACCGTGATTCCGCACCGAACACCTGTCTCTGCCACACCAGACCCCGAACGCGGCAGACCCGCCACAGCTCGAAAGCCTTGGCGGGCCTGTCCCTCTGTGGAGCGTCGGACGGTTCAGCCACGTTCGGGCTCCATCTGGCCCGAGGGGGATTGTGGTGACTCGTGAGTGTTAGGGGTGTGGTCTCTGACGATGAGAACGGGACAAGCCACAATCAGCCAAAGGAATAGGGCGAGACCACCAACCCCTAGACCAGTCGGGATCAGCGCCACGGTGGCCGCGACGAGTACGACGCCCACCCAGGCGAACGGCTTAGGGAGCAACCCCACGACGAACGAGCTGACGCTCATCGTGGCAGCGACACCGAGAGCGCCAATCATGAACAGATCACTGATGTGTTCCTTGAGCATCGACAACGGAAGCACCGCATCGGCAAGCATGTTCGGATCGATCGGTGCGCTCGTCGCCATGCGATATGACGCATGAACGAAAGCGCCGATCGTCATGACAATCCCAAAGGCATAGGCCACAAGAGCCAACAGTTCACCTCTAGAGCCTTCCCGGGCGAGGCGCATCCGCAGCGAGGCAACAAACCCGACCAAGGCGAGCTGAGGGGATTCGAACCCCTGACCCCTTGACTGCCAGTCAAGTGCTCTGCCAGGCTGAGCTACAGCCCCTTGCGGGACGCCGATTGTATCAAGCGTCGATGTTTGACGGGCTTCGCTCGAAGTCGATCATCGGGGCGTCCGCCCACAGGCGTTCGAGCTCGTAGTAGGCCCGTGTGGGGCGGTCGAACACGTGGATGACGACGTCGCCGTAGTCGAGGAGCACCCACTCGCCGTGATCGACCCCTTCACGTCGCAGGGGCCGCCTGCCCAGGGCCTTCAGTGCCTCCTCGGCCTCATCGACGAGGGTGCGGACATGGCGGTTGGATGTCCCCGAGGCCACGACGAAGACGTCGGTGACGACGAGGAGGCTGGAGAGGTCGAGGAGGAGGATGTCCTCGCCGTTCTTGTCGTCGATCGCGACGGCCGCGGCTCTGGCGGCTTCGATGGCGTCAGGTGTCGCCGTTGGTCTCGACTTGATCATTCGCACGGCATGATAGGGCGTCGAGGGCCGCCGGTGCCCACATCAGCGGTAGAGGCCATTCGCGACGATGTACTCGGCGACAGCGTCATGGACGAGGTAGCGGGGCGAGAATCCCGATGCCACGTGATCGCGGATCTCGGACGCCGAGAGGTCGATGGTCGGCATGGAGAGTGCCCGTAGACGTCCCGGAACCGTCGCGATCACCTCATCGATGTCGACTCCCGGACGCGGGATGACGGCGATCTCGACGATGTCGAGGAGGTCTTCGCTGCGTTCCCACGTCGGGATGGACGCCGCCGCGTCGGCACCGAGGATCAGGACCACGTCATCGCCGAAGTGGCGGATCGTGTCGATCGTGTACGACGGTCCTGGCCTGTCGATCTCAACGGTGTCGACCAGGAAGCGGTTGTCGTCCGCCGCGGCGAGGCGGGTCATCGCAAGGCGGTGGCCTGCACCCGTGACGGGTCGACCGGCCTTCTGCCACGGCTCACCGGCGGGGATGAACCGCACGTCGGCGATCGGGAGTTGATCGAGGGCGGCGCTCGCGACGGCGAGGTGCCCCATGTGGGGTGGATCGAAGGTACCGCCGAAGAGACCGAGCACGCGGTGGAGCATAGGTGTCCGTGTCCGGGCTCAGCCACAGCGCCTCCGTGGGGAACGACGTGCAGCGATTGAGCACCATCGGGTCGATGTAGGTGTCGACCAATCGCAGCGAGAGATGGAATGCCTCTCGCTCGTCATGAACGGCTGAGAACCCGATCACCTCACGAGCGCGCACGACGTCCCCGGCTACCACGAGGACCGATCCGAGGTAGGAGTAGCTCGAGCGGACCCCGCCGCCGTGGTCGATGGTCACCGTGGTGTTGGCGACCACCCTTCCCGAGAAGGACACGGTTCCCGCGCCGATCGACGGGACGCCAGACCCGAGCGGGGAGGCGATGTCGACGCCCCAATGCCCTGCCCAGCGACCCAGCGGTGCGAACGTGCGCACGACCGCCGAGGCATCCGGTGCGATGAGGCCATGGCATCCGACGGGCGGAATGACGGCGATGCCGATGACGGCGATGACGGCCAAGAACAACGAATCACCATGCCGCCGCCGCGTTGTGAATGTATCAGCTGGGTTCCGAGACGCCCAGAGGTTCGGGATCGCGGTCGCCTTCGAGCGCGTCGAGGACGACACGCCTCAGGTCGGACGGCAGGAACGGCTTGACGAGGTAGCTCGCCACATTGCCCGCCCGTCCCCGTTCGATGTCCTCGACGTCGTCGTACCCGCTCAGGACGATGACGTCGAGACCGTCGAGGGACGGGGATTCTCGTACGAAGTCGAGGACGTCCCATCCTGACATGTCAGGCAGTCCGAGGTCGAGGATCAGGAGGTCGGGCGCGTGCGCTTCCAGGACTGCCTGTGCCTCGGTTCCGGTCCCTGCGGTGACGACTTCGAGATCGAGCTCGCCGAGCGACACCTCGACGAGTCGACGCATCACATGGCTGTCATCGACGGCGAGTACACGGTTCACTGGCTTTCCCCCGTTGAAGATGTGCGTGGTTCCCTGTCTGTATCGACACACCGCACGGCCGACTTGAACCTCAGGATCTCGATACCGTCGGAAGCGCCGCACGTTCGACGAACCGTTCCAGTTCACGCAGGGTGCGTACAGATTCGACCCGGTCACACAGGTCGCGGTAGCTCCCCAGGACGGAATCGCCGGTGTCCCAGAATCGCTCGGGCTCTGGGTTCAACCAGAAGGTCGCCCTCGCCTTCCGCGTCATCGTCGCGAGGTGATGCACACCCGTCGGGCGGTAGTTGTTGCGTGCGTCGCCCGTGATGATCAGGGTGGTGCGAGCTGTGATGGCATCGAGATGGTTCTCGACCATCTCGGCGAACGATGTCCCGTAATCGGAGTGCCCGTCCCGACGTACGAGGTCGGCCCTGGTCGACATCTCCACGAGAGCGTCCGCGAACCGGGTCCCCGATGAGAAGTAGTCGGTCACCTCGTCGAGGCCGTCGATGAAGGCGAAGGCCCTCACACGCCTGAGCTCGGTCGAGATCGCATACGTCAGCTGGAGCGTGAAGCGGGCGAAGGTGGCCATCGAACCCGACACGTCGCACAGGATGACGATCTCCGGCTTTGCGACCCGCGGCGGCTTGAACCGCGGGTCGATGAGGACTCCCCCGTGTCCGAGCGACCGGCGAATCGTGCGTCGGACGTCGAGCCGTCCCTTGCGGCCGTGCCTCCGGCGTTGTGACAGCCTGGTGGCGAGCTTGCGGGCGAGGGGACCGACCACTCGTTCGATCTGATCGATCTCGAGCCGCGTGGCGTGCATGAGGTCGATGTCCTCGAGGAGTGGGAGCCTGCGGCTCACGGCGACGTCGTGGGCCCCGCGGTCTGCGACCAGCCTCGCTGTGACCTCCGAGTCGACCTGTCCGCGCAAGGCCTCGATCATCCGCTCGACCCTGTCTCGGATGAGCACCTCGTCGAAGCTCGACGCATCGAGCGGTGTCGCAAGGGCGGCGAGGAGGCGCGCAAGGAGGTCGTCTGCGTCGAGTTGGCGCATCACGCGGTAGGTGTAGTACCGGCCTCCCACCGGCCTGCCCGGTTGCATGCCCGCGAACCGGTCGACCGCCGTCCCGACGATCCTCCGCAGGGTGGCTCGGTCGTCCTCGAGCAGTGCCCTGACAACAGACTCCCTGAGGTCGTCGACCCCATCCTCGGAGTCCTCTGTCGCACCTTCGAGCAGGGAGATCGTGCCGGAGCCTCCGAAGTAGACGTCGAAGGCTGCGTCGAATGCCCCGTAATGGGTGGAGTCCTTCACGAGTGTCGCTCCGAGCGCCGCCCTCAGGTTCTCACGATCGGTCAGGTCGGTGTGGGCCAGGGCATCGGCGGCGTCGAACGTCTCCACCATCGACACCGGTATCCCGATCTCCCTGAGCTCCTCGACGAACGAGGTGAGGACGGAGTTCACCGGGCCGGCGTCTCTCCTGCGGCCGGGAGCGAGAGTTCCTTCGCCGCAGCATCGATGTCGGTCTGGTACTTGAGGAGGACGTGCAGGGTGTCGGATGTGGCGTGATCGTCGAGCTCTGCGATGCCGAGGGCGAGGAGCGTCCGCGCCCAGTCGATCGTCTCGGAGACGGACGGGGGCTTCCTCAGACCCTGGCCCCTGATCGCTGCGACCGTGTGGGCGATCCGCTCCCCCATCGCCTCTGGGAGACCGGGAACGCGCGCGGCGAGGATCTCACGCTCGCGCTCGATCGAGGGATACGGGATGTGGAGGTACAGGCACCTGCGCTTGAGGGCCTCTGACAGCTCCCGGGTGTTGTTCGAGGTCAGGACCACGATGGGCTGCGTGGTCGCCTTGATCGTGCCGAGCTCGGGGATGGTCACCTGGAACGAATCGAGCACCTCGAGGAGGAGTGCCTCGGTCTCGAGCTCGACACGGTCCACCTCGTCGATGAGCAGCACGACGGGATCTGGGGATCGAATGGCCTCGAGCAGGGGGCGTGTCAGGAGAAACGACTCGGAGAAGATGTCTCCCTCGACATCGTCCCACGTCGCGCCCTCATCGCTCTGGAGCCGAAGGAGCTGCTTGTGGTAGTCCCACTCGTAGAGGGCCTTGGCCTCATCGAGTCCTTCGTAGCACTGAAGGCGAACGAGGCGACGCCCCGTCGCATCGGCGAGGGCGAGGGCGAGGGCCGTCTTTCCGACACCTGCGGGGCCTTCGGCGAGAATCGGCTTCTCGAGGGCGGCCGCGAGGTACACGACCTGCGAGATACGTGCGTCCGGGAGGTAGCCGACGGTGCTGAGCGCCGCCGTCACGTCTGACGGATTCGACCATGAGATGTCCATCGAATCAGCGTACCCGGACCGTGTCGCCTGGTTCACCCGGAAGCCGGTCCCTCCGACGATCCGAACACGACGAGGTCGTCGCGATGGATGACCTCGCCCCCGAGCCGGGAGCTGTGTTGCCCGATCCCGGAGCGCAGTTCCTCCGATGAGACCCGAACGATGCCCTTCGCCACGAGGGCACCCCGATCGTCCTTCACCTCGACGGCATCCGACCGCTCGAAGGTGCCATCGACGTCCGTGACGCCGACACCGAGGAGTGACCGCCCACCCGTGCCGAGGGCGAGTACCGCTCCGTCATCGATCGTCAGGACGCCATACGATGGGAGCCCGAACGCGATCCAGAGTTTGCGGGCGGGCAGCGATTCCGGGCGCGGATCGACCCAGGTTCCGATGTCGGCGCCCCCAACGGCAAGGGCGACGACGTCGGGAACCCGTGATTGCGCGACGACCGTAGGGATGCCCGAGAACGCAGCCATTCGCGCTGCGGCCACCTTGGTCGCAACTCCCCCACTCCCGAGGGCACCCTTCGCCCCGGAGGACCGGATGCGGTCGAGGACCTCGTCCGTGTGTTTGACGGCGCTGAGGAGCTGCGCATCCTCCGTCAGGCGCGGATCGTCTGCGTAGAGGCCCGGAGTGTCCGTCAGGATGATCAGCATGTCGGCACGTACGAGGTGGGACGTGATCGCCGCGAGCTGATCGTTGTCGCCGACCCTCACCTCGTCGACCACCACCGTGTCGTTCTCGTTGACGATGGGGATGACCCCGAGCTCGACCATGCGAGTGAGGGCGCTCCTGGCATTCAGGTACTGCTGGCGGTTCCCGAGCACGTCCTTCGTCAGCAGTACCTGCCCGACGGTGAGCCCGGAGTCACCGAACCCCGTCGCGTAGCGCTCCATGAGCCTCGATTGCCCGACGGCAGCGGCGACTTGGAGGTCTGCGATATCGGTGGGACGTACGGTGCTTCCGAGGGCTGGAAGGCCGGCCGCGATCGCGCCGGAGGTGACGAGGATGGGTTTGAACCCCCGGTCGACGAGGGCGACGACGTGTGACACGACGACCGCAATCGATGCCTCGTCGATGCCGCCGGTCGGCCCCGTCAGGCTCGACGATCCGACCTTGACGACAACCGTACCTCCGGGGGCTACGGGTCGCCTCACGGCATGTACCGCTCGGGATCGTCGACCTCGGGGTCGAACGTGAACACGATCGAACCGATGCGAACGTCATCGCCACGCTCGGCGCCCGCTGCGACCAGTCCACCGACGATTCCCGACCTGACCAACCTCGATGAGACATACGCTGCGGCTTCTGGCTCCGTCAGATCCGACAGGTTCGTGGCACGGATCGCCGCGATCCCCTCCACGATCCACTCGCCGTCATCCCTCCGGATGGTGAATTCGTCGCGAAGGGGACGGTGCAGGACGTATCCCTCCCTCGTCGGTGCGGCGCGCTCGATCGTTCCGACGAGGTCTGCCACAGCGTGCATCAGCGCATCGAGGCCTTCACCGTTGATGGCCGAGATCATCATCACGGGACCCTCGTGGTCGACGGTCGGAGGTGCGTCACGATCGATCAGATCTGATTTCGCGATCACGACGATGCGGGGCCGAGCGGCGAGGGCAGCATCGTGCGCCTCGAGCTCGCCGACGAGAACCTCGAGCTGTGTCTCGATCGAATCCGTCTGGAGCGGCGACGGGTCGAGCAGCACGACGAGCGCCCTGGCCCGTTCCGTGTGCCTGAGGAACTCATGGCCGAGGCCCTTCCCGTCGGCCGCGCCCTCGATCAGGCCCGGGATGTCGGCGAGGACCAGTTCACGATCGTCCACCGTCACGACACCGAGGTTCGGCGTGAGGGTCGTGAATGGGTAGTCGGCGATCTTCGGCTTCGCTGCGGACACCCTCGAGATCAGGGTTGACTTGCCTGCGTTCGGGTATCCGATGAGTGCGGCATCCGCGAGGAGGCGGAGTTCGAGCTGGAGCTCGACCTCCTCGCCGTACTCCCCCTGCTCGGCGAACGTCGGTGCCTTCCTGGTTGGGCTCACGAAGGAGGCGTTCCCCCGTCCGCCCTTGCCCCCCCGCGCCACGAGCACGCGCTGGCCGGGTTCCACGAGATCAGCGATGAGCACACCGTCCGCGTCGCGCACGGTTGTTCCGAGCGGCACGGGGAGCTCGACATCCTCTCCGTGACGGCCGTGTCGGAGGTCGCCTTCGCCGTGGGTTCCGTTCCCTGCCTTCCACACCGGATGCCGGTCGTAGCGCAACAGGGAAGCGACGTCGGGGTCTGCGACGAGGTAGATGTCCCCGCCTGCCCCACCCGATCCCCCATTGGGTTTGCCCTTCGGCAGGCCCTTTCGACGCAGGAAGGAAGAGACACCGGCGCCGCCGTTGCCTCCTCTGGCCCTGATGGTGACCGTGTCGACGAACACCGTGATGCCTCCTTCGATCGTCAACCTACCCCGACAACGGAGGAAGGGCGGACCCGGAGGCCGCCCTTCCCAACGATCCGATGGACGATGACGTCAGGCGTCGTTGAGGACGGACACCTGGCGGCGTCCCTTGCGGGAGCCATACTTGACGACGCCGGCCTCCAGCGCGTACAGCGTGTCGTCCCCCCCGCGGGCGACGTTGTCACCGGGGTGGATGCGGGTGCCGCGCTGGCGCACGAGGATCGCCCCTGCGTTGACGGTCTGGCCGTCGAACACCTTTGGTCCGAGTCGCTTGGCCGCTGAGTCGCGACCGTTCTTGGTTGAGCCGCCTGCCTTGGTCTTCGACATCGTTACTCCTCCTCGGTGGTCTTTGCGGTCTTCTTCGGCTTCGCCGCCGCTGCTGGCTTGTCCGCCTTCGCCGCTGCAGCTGTTGCGGGCTTCTCCGCCTTCTCCGCAGCGGGCTTCTCCGCTTTGGCCTTGGCAACAGGCTTCTTGGCCTTGTCGGTGTCCGCGGTGTCGGCATCGGGCTTCGATGCCTTCGCTGCCTTCTTGGCGCCCATTGCGATGCCGGTCACCTTGATGGTCGTGTACTTCTGGCGGTGGCCCTGGCGCCGGCGGTAACCGGTCTTCGCCTTGTACTTGAAGATGTCGACCTTCGGTCCTGCCGACTCCCCGAGGACCTCCGCTGTGACGGTCGCCTTCGCGAGGGCGTCCTTGTCCGAGATCACGGTGCCATCGTCCGAGACGACGAGCAGCGGCGTGAACGACACGGTGTCCTTGTCCTTGATGCGCTCCACGGAGAGCACATCCCCTTCGCGGACCTTCGCCTGTTTGCCGCCTGCGCGGATGATCGCGTACATGATTCCTCGGGTGCAATGTCGGGTGTCGAGGCTCGGTGCGCCCCGACGCGCTGAACGCTCCCCTCAGGGAGCGAATGGCAAGTGTAGCAAGGCACCATCGACAACAGTCACGGTCGACTCGCTATTCGACCGCGTCCTTGGCTCCATGGTCATGTGCGGGGATGCCCGTGGCTGCCGCCTCCTCGTGGAGGAGTACTCCCCTTCCGTTGCACTGTGGGCAGACCTCGGAGAACGACTCGAGGAGGCCGGCAGAGACATTCTTGCGCGTCATCTCCACGAGGCCGAGGTGCGACACGTCGAACACCTGGGTGCGGGTCTTGTCCTTGGCGAGGTGCTCGCGCAGCCGCAGCAGCACCGCGTCCTGGTTCTTCTGGTCCTCCATGTCGATGAAGTCGATGACGATGATGCCCCCGATGTCGCGCAGGCGAAGCTGGCGGGCGATCTCCTCTGCGGACTCCAGGTTGTTCTGGAGCACCGTCTCCTCGAGGTTCGTCGTGCCTACGAAGCGTCCGGTGTTGACATCGATCACCGTGAGCGCCTCGGTCCTGTCGATGACGAGGTGCCCGCCAGACGGCAGCCACACCTTGCGATCGAGCGCCTTCCGGAGCTGATCCTCGACGTGGTACCGCTCGAAGAGGGCGAGCTCATCGGTGTAGAGCGTGACCTTCTCGACGAGGTCGGCCTCGGTCCCCGCGAGGTACTCGAGCACCTGATCATGGATCTCACGATCATCGATGAGGAGGCGTTTGAAGTCCTTGGTGAAGTGTTCACGGATCACCCTGATGACGAGGGGAGGCTCCTGGTAGATGAGGGCAGGTGCGACGGCATCCGCCCGTGCGGCCTCGATCTGTTCCCAGGTCTCCTTCAGGCGAGCGATGTCACCTGCGATGTCCTCCCGTGTGGCACCCTCGGCTGCGGTCCGCACGATGATCCCGGTGCCCTCCGGGCGCATCTCGCCGACGAGCTCCCGCAGGCGTCGACGCTCGTCGTCTGGGAGCCTTCGGGAAATGCCGCGAACACCCTCATCGGGTGCGAGGACCAGGTACCGTCCCGCGAGGCTGATCTGGTTCGTGAGCCTGGCTCCCTTGTGGCCCATCGCGTCCTTGACGACCTGGACCAGGACGGGATCGCCTGCCTTGAGCGCGTTCTCGATGCGCTTTCCCTTGCCGGCGACGTCGAATTCGGCGTAGTTGACGTCGCCCGCGTACAGCACACCGTTCTTGCCCTCGCCGAAATCGATGAAGGCAGCCTCCATCCCCGGCAGGACGTTGCGAACCTTGCCGAGGTAGACGTTCCCGACGATCGAGGTGTGATCGGACCGGGCGACATAGTGCTCGACGAGGACGGGACCCTCGAGGACCACGATCTGGATCTGGTGCGGGCTGCGGCGCACGAGCATCTGCTTGCGCGCGCTCTCGGCAGGCTCGACGATCTCGAGCTTGGGACGGCGCCGCTGGGTGGATGCCTGGCGCGTCCTGTCGGGCTTGCGGGAATCCTGTTTGCGCTGCGGCTTCGGCTTGCGTTTCGTCGCGGTCGACGCGGCCTGGCGCGGTTCAGCCTTGGCGGAACGCCTGACCGTGACCTGCTCGCCCTTGACCGTGCGAACCTCGAGGATCTCGTCCTTGGTACCTGCACGGATGACTTTGGGTGTCTTCTTCCTGAAGAGTCCCATGGATCAACTCCTTCGCGTGCCGTACGCGGCACGACGGTGTTCGATCCGACTCCGAGAGCTCCCGTGCGGAACCGCCTTGGGTAGCGAGGTCCAGGGAATCACGGGCGAACGGGGGCACGGCTCCCGCTGCGCGATGGCTGGCAATCCTGCGGTATGCGACACATCGCAGAGTGGATTGCTGCATCTCGAGCAGCGCTATGAGCGAAAGGACGTCGTGCATCCCCGTCCCGGGTCGGAAACCTTGCACCGCACGAGGTGGTGCGGCGTCCTGCGGAGATTACCAAGCATCGGCCACAAGGTGGTGACTCTCGATCGCCGTCAGTCGGCGGCTTCCATGTCACCCAACGTCGGCTGTGAGGCCTCCGTAGGGTCATAGCACCGCCGACACCGGGCCTCGTATGCGTCCGTTGCCCCGAGGACCACGAGCTCATCGGACTTGACGACGCGCTGGGTGAACAGCCCTGGTCCTCCGCATCGATGGCAGACCGCAAGGGCCTTCGTCACATACTCGGCTCGAAGCATGAGGGAAGGAATCGGCTCGAACGGGCGCCCGAGGTAGTCGAGGTCGAGGCCCGCGACGATGATGTTCTTCCCCGCACCGGCGAGCATCTCTGCGACCTCGACCAAACCGTCGTCGAAGAACTGCCCCTCATCGATGCCGACGACGACTGTTCGATCCTCGACGGAGCGCAGGAGCGTCGCGGAGTCGGCAACCGGCTGCGCAACGGTCGAAAGGCGGGAATGCGACACCACCTCACCGACGGCGTATCGGGTATCGAGTGCAGGCTTGAACGTCTGGGTGGGGATCCGAGCGAGGTGATATCGCGTCACCCGACGGATCAGCTCCTCGCTCTTCCCCGAGAACATCGGTCCCGCGATGACCTCGATCCAGCCCTGATCCGCCCGTCTCTGCATGGCGCCTCAGCGTAGTAGGTGCGGCTCGCCACACGGTGCGGGTCGCGCGGTGGCGCCCATCGGCGACCATTGCCTACTCGGGTGGTCGCTCAGCGAGTGTGGTGTTTCGTCGGATCCATGCGGAGTGCGCAAGGCCGAGGGCAGCGCTCATCATGACGAAGAAGGTTCCACCAGACGACATGAACGGCAACGGGAGACCGGTCACCGGCATGACCCTGACGGTCATGCCGATGTTGACGAACACGTGGAATGCGAGCATCGCTGCGATGCCGGTGACGACGAGGAATGAGAAGCGGCTCCTGGCATGCAGGGCGGTGAGGAGGAGGCGGAACAACAGCAGCCCGAACAAGCCGAGGACGATGAGGCTCCCGACGAAACCGAACTGCTCCCCGACGGCGGTAAAGATGAAGTCGCTTGCCTGCACGGGTACGAACTGCAGATTCGTCTGGGAGCCCTCGAACAGCCCCTTGCCGAGGAGGCCGCCGGAGCCGATGGCGATCTCGGACTGGACCTGGTTGTAGACGGCATCGAGGGACGCCCCTTCGGGATCGATGAACGCGGTCAGGCGAAGGACCTGGTAGTCCTTGATCAGGTTGAGCTGGAACAGGCCGACGGTGCCGATGATGGTCGCCAGGGCGATGAAGCCCAGCTGCCGAAGCGTCGAACCGGCTGCGAAGAGCATCACGAGCATCACGAACGCGAACACCAACATCGTGCCGAGGTCGGGCTGGAGGAAGATGAGGACCGCAGGAACGCCGACGATCACGAGGGCACGCGCCACCGCTTGCCACGACAGCGGTGTCGTCGCCATCGACAGGATCGAAGCCAGCATCAGCACGACGGCGATCTTCGCGACCTCGGACGGCTGGAACTGCACGATGCCGAGGTCGATCCATCGCTGGGCGAGGCCCTCACTGTCACCAAGGGGCGTCATCACCAGCACGAGCAACGCGATCGAGATGACGTACACGGGTCCGACGAAGCCACGGATCTCGGTGAGGTCGATGGTCGACACGAACCCGAAGACGACGAACCCGATGACGACGAAGATCGCCTGCTCCTTGAGGTCCCTCGTCGGGTCGAGCCCGCGGGCCTCGAGACCGGGTGCCGTGGCGGAGTAGACCATGAGGAGGCCGATCGCCGAGATGAGGAGGTATGTCACGACCAGCACGAGGTCCGGCCGAAGGGGGCTGTCACGGTCGATGAATACGGGAACCCTGTCGGTCGTGGCGTAGGCCATCAGTCCGCGTCCAATCCAGGTGAGAGCGCTGTCACGGCGTCTGGACCATTGATGAGGTACTGGAGCACCTGCCTCGCCACGGGAGCGGCGACACGGCCGCCCGAACCGCCGCGCTCGACGACGATCGACACGACGTACCTCGGGTTGTTGATCGGAGCGACCCCGACGAAGAAGGCGTTGTCGACCTGGCGGAACCTCTCGGACCTGTCGGCCTTGATGACCTCGCCCGTGCCGGTCTTCCCCCCGATGAGCTCGACGTTCGGGCCGAAGTCAGCAAACGCCGCCCGAGCGGTCCCCCGCTCGGCGTTGTTGACGACCTGTTGGAGATCGACCTTCAGGAGCTCCACCGTTCGCCGGGAGATGTCGACGGTACCGAGCGCCCTTCGCGGAAAGTCGTCGACCACGCCTCCGCTCGAGTCGACGACCTGCTGGACGACCCTCGGCTGCCACAACGTACCGCCGTTGACCATCGCCGCATAGCCGTTCGCGAGTTGGAGGGGCGTCGAGAGCATCGCTCCCTGCCCGACGGCGAGGTCCATCAGGTCGCCACCTACCCATCCACCCTCCTGTCGAACGCGCCCCGTCTCGGCCTGCTGCTCCGCGCGGAACCAGGCACGGTCCGGGACGAGGCCGGAGCGCTCGAACGGCAGATCGATGCCCGTCAACTCACCGAACCCGAGGGCACGTGAGTAGGCCTGGACGAGGTTCTCCTTGTCGATGCCGGAGTCGTCACCGCGCTCGTTCCACAAGCGCAGGGCGAGATCCCAGAAGTACAGGTCACACGATGCCTGAAGGGCTCCGTGGAGGTCGAGCGGCCCATGCCCCGATGGCCACTTCCAATCGCGCTTGGTCTGGACCGTGCCGTCATTGAGTGTGAACTTGAACTCGCTCGAGCAGTTGTACGCATCGGTGTCGGAGGTCAGCGGAAGGGGTTCGTCTGGTTCGGCGGGGGAACCGTCCGGGTTCGTGTCCGTCGTCGCCCCACCGATCTCGACATCACCAACGCCGCGGTCGAGCGGGTAGTAGTCCTCCTCGAGGGCGAGGATGTACGGGACGGTCTTGTACGTCGAAGCCGGCGCGTACAGCCCCTGTACGGCGAAGTTCTGGAAGGCGGACTCCGTGCTGAGCGACGCCCACTGCTGCGAGCTGAGGCCGTCAACGAAGACCGAAGGGTCGAAGGTCGGATACGACGACATCGCGAGCACCGATCCGTCCCTCGGATCGAGGATGACCCCGACCGATCGCACAGGGCACCAGCGGTCGCGGTGGTACAGGATGACCCTGTCTTCGGTGATGTCGAGCACCTGGAGGGTGCCGCCGAACGACGTGTTCACACGCACGGTGAACCTTTCGAGGCCGATCGAGACGACAGCCTCGAGCTCGCCATCGACCTCCGAGATCGACTCGACGCGGATGAAGCGCGGTTCGATGCCCGAGATCGCGGATGTCTCACCGTTGAGCACCTCGACCCGCTCGACCGGTACGCAGACACCCTGGTCGTCGATCGGGAGACCCGGATACAACGATGCGAGCACCTCGGCAGCGTCGACCGTCGCCTCGGGCTCCGGCGACTCGACGTCATCGTCGTCCACACCGATTGGCGCAGTCGATGTCGTCGACTCGTCGCCCTCCGCATCACCTTCGGCTGCCTCTGCACGAGCCTCGGCGAGCGCTTCGGCCAATCGGGATCCGAGCGACTGTGACGCCCGCTCCGCGGCTCGCTCTTCCATCTCCAGCTGTCTGGCGAGGATCAGGCCGTCCCTGAGCGAATCCTGGAGCTGCTGCTGGAGCTTGGCGTCGATGGTCAACACGAGGCTCTGCCCGGCCGCCGGCGCCTGCTCGCCGGCAAGGGACAGCACCTTGCGCTGGGCGTCCACCTGATACTGGATGAGGCCTTCGGTTCCACGGAGCATCGCGTCATACGACCGCTCCACGCCAGCCTTTCCGACCACGTCGCTCCTGCCGACGTCCTCGCGCTCGAGGTCCTCCTCGTTCGGCCTCCCGATGTAGCCGATGATGTGGGCAGCCGTCTCACCTTCTGGATAGGTCCGTACCGGTTGCGGGATGATGCTCACGCCCGGGAATTGCTCTCGATGCTCGACGAGGAACGTCACCTGATCGTCGTCGAGGTCACTCGCCACCGTGAGCAGCCCGCCCTGGGCGTCGTTCTCCATGGACTCGAGGATCCCGGAAGCCGGCACATCCAGGAACGCTGCGAGGTTCCGTGCGAGCAGTTCCCTGTCGGAGGTCTCGATGAGGGCGAGATCGACGATGGCGGCGAGAGCGGATCTCGTTCCTGCGAGCTTGACGCCGTTGCGGTCGAAGACGTCCCCTCGGGGCGCTGGGGTAGGAACGACCCGGATCTGGTTCCTCTCCGCACGTTGCTCATACGCCTGGACCTCGGTGACCTGCATCGTCCACAGACGGAGGGTGAGGAGGCCGAGGAGCGCGAAGAACACGGCGCCGATGATGCCGAGCCGAAGCGATGTGTTCACGAGGCCCACTTCCTGTCACGGGGGGCGAATGCGGAGCGCAGAACCCAGAAGACGGGATATGCCAGCACGACGTTCCACACGGCCGGGAGGACTGTCTTCGTCACGACGTTCGGTTCCCCGACGGTCTCCTGTCCGAAGAGGGTACCGAGAAACACGTATACGAGGCCTCCGAAAACGGTGAGCACGAAGGTTGCGACGAGCGACATGAGCACGCTGTCAGAGAATCGGGAGCGGAACCGACCCGCGAAGTACGCGACGGCCGTGTAGGTCATCGCCCACAACCCGAGCGTCCCGGAGCCGATGAGGTCGACCAGGATTCCCGCGGTGAAGCCGAGGAGGACGAGGTACTCGGTTTCGATGTGCGGAGCGATGCCGATGAGGACGAGCATGACGAGGGCGGGCGCGACCCCGAGTGGTTCGATTCGTCCAGCGGCGAAGACCGTTGTCTGGATGACGATGGCGACGATGACGGCGATGAGCGAGATCACGATCCGTGATCTGCGCATCAGCCGTCCCCCGTCGCCGCCGGATCGATCGAGGGATCGGGAGATGTGGGAACCACGCCGCTCTCCACGTCCGCATCGATCGGTGAGAACCCGACGATGACCTTGACATAGTCGACCTGGGAGAGGCTGGCTGCCGGCTCGACGATCGATCGGAGGACGAAGCCCACTTCCGCGGCTGCCGTTTCGCCGACGGTCCCCACGACGAGACCGGGGGGGAACCGCGACCCATCCGTGACCACGAGCGCCCCTTCGTAGATCGGCTGGCTCGCACGGAACATCTCGAGCCTCAGGGGTCCGTCTCCCCTACCGGAGACGATGCCCGTCTCGTTCGTCGACTGCACGCGGACCCCGATCGAGACGAGCGGATCGGTGATCAACCGGATGCGGGCATCGTTCGCCGAGACGAGGTCCACCCTCCCGATGAGCCCGTCCTCGTCGACGACCGCCTGACCTACGAGGATGCCGTCGTTTGCACCCTTGTCGATGTACCGGACGTTGTCGAAGGGCGTGGCACCTGAGGAGTAGATCCTGGCCGTCACCGTCGAGAGCTGCTCGGCCAGCTCGAGGCCGTTGATCAGCTCGAGCTGCGTCACCTGCTCCTCGAGCGCATCCGTCGCTCGGACCTGGGCCTCGAGCTCACGCACACGACTCTCGAGCCGGGTGTTCTCGTCGCGGAGGCCAGCGAGGTTCGACACGCCGTCGATGAATCCGACCACGGGGCTCACGACCCAGTCGGCTGCCTTCTGGAACGGTGTGAGCACCGATTGCGTGCCTTCGCGCAGGACGTCGCCGAGCGCGTTCGTCTCCGATCGCACATCGAACGTCGCGATCATGAAGCCAACAGCTACCAGTGACAGGAACAGGATCGTCGTCCTGTTCGGTCTGCGCCCTGATTGGGGGAACACGGGAGGTACCGGCCCCGGTTAGGCGCGGCCAGACGACTGGAGCACGACGTGGAGTACGTCGAACTCCTCGAGGCATGCACCTGACCCGAGGACGACGCTGTGGAGCGGTCGGTCGGCCGTCACGATGGGCATGCCCGTCTCGTGGGCGAGGCGAACGTCGAGGCCCTTGAGATACGCTCCGCCACCCGTCAGGACGATTCCCCGCTCCATGATGTCGGCCGCCAACTCGGGCGGGGTCTTGTCGAGGGTGTACTTGACGGCGTCGACCACGGCTTCGACCGGTTCCTCGATCGATTCGCGGATGGCCGCACTCGACAGGACGACGGTCTTCGGCAGGCCCGAGATCAGGTCGCGGCCACGGACCTCGGCCGCAGGCTCATCGGCATACGGCCACGCCGATCCGATCGCCATCTTCACCTGTTCGGCGGTGCGCTCGCCGAGCATGAGGCTGTGCTCCTTCTTGACCCAGTTGATGATCGACTCGTCGAGCTCGTCGCCGCCGATGCGGATCGACTTGGAGACCACGATGCCTCCGAGGGAGATCACGGCGACCTCCGTGGTTCCGCCACCGATGTCCACGACCATCGAACCGGTCGGTTCGTGCACCGGCAGACCGACGCCGATCGCCGCCGCCATGGGTTCCTCGATCGTGTATGCGCGCCTCGCTCCGGCGTGGTAGGCCGCTTCCTCGACCGCCCTGCGCTCGACCGCCGTGATGCCTGACGGAACGCAGATCACGATCCTCGGGCGTGCTGCGAAACGGCCCGTATGGACCTTGTCGATGAAGTAGCGGAGCATCTTCTCCGTCACGTCGAAGTCGGCGATGACCCCGTCGCGAAGAGGGCGGATCGCCTGGATGTAGGACGGGGTTCGTCCGATCATCCGCTTGGCCGCCATACCGACCTCGAGGGGCTTGTTGTCGCGAGTGTTGATGGCGACGACCGAGGGCTCGTTCAGGACGATGCCCTGGCCGCGCACGAACACGAGCGTGTTCGCGGTGCCGAGGTCGACCGCCATGTCGCGCCCGGCGAAAGAGAGAAGGCTGTTCATCCTATGGGTACCTGCCGTGGAGTGCGCCAAGTGTACCTCCCCGATCGCCAATCGGCCCTGGGAATGGCCGCACCGGCGTCGAGGAGGGGGACCACGGGGTGGCGGCCTCAGCCGAAGAAGATGTCGAGCTCCCTGCGGGCGCTCTCAGGCGAGTCGGATCCATGGACGATGTTGTGGGTGATCTCGAGGCCGAGGTCGCCGCGGATCGTCCCCGGGGAGGCGAGCGCGGGGTTGGTCACACCCATGAGCGTCCGCGCGACGTCGATGGCACCTTCGCCCGACCACTCCATGGCGACGACAGGGCCAGACGTGATGAACGCGACGAGCTCTCCGAAGAAGGGTTTGTCGGTGTGCTCGGCATAGTGGCGGCCAGCCATGTCGTCACTGATCGTGAGCATGCGAACGTTCTCGAGGGTGAGGTTCTTGCGCTCGAACCTGGTGATGACCTCACCTACCACGCCGCGAGCGACGCCATCGGGCTTGACCATGACGAACGTGTGCTCAACTGCCATGTGGGGCTCCTGGGGAGTTCTCTGACGCCGACCACCGCGGACGCGTCGGTCGCCGAGGTTATCCGTCGTAGATGTCTTCTTCCTCTTCCGCGTCGTCGCCTGCGTCATCTACGAGGGCCTGCGAGTCGTACCGCACGTGCACGTCGGAAGGACGTCTCACAGGACCCGCAAGTGCGCCGTGGACCTCACCGACCAGGTACAGCGATCCCGCGACGATGACGCCACCATCTGGTCCGGCGGCCGACTTCGCCGCTTCCACGGCGTCCAACGGATCGGCGAAGGCCGAGCCCTCGACACCGAGGACGGCAGCTGCGCCCGCGGCGAGTTCGGCGGCGTCGTGGGAGGCGGAGTCCCTGGCTGCCGTCGCGTACACGCGGTCGACCCTGCCCTTGAGGACGGTGAGGAGATCGCTGACTTCGCGATTCCCGCGCAGACCGAGGACGAGCTTCCATTGGATCGGAGGGAACTCCTCGTCGAGCGTCGCAGAGAGGCCGAGGAAGCCCTGTCGATTGTGCGCCCCGTCGAGGATGACGATCGGGCGCCTGCCAACGACCTCGAGTCGCCCGGGACTGGTGACGGAAGCGGCGGCCGCCGTGAGCAGGTCGAGATCCAGCGCTCGACCGAGGAACATCTCACTGCACGCGATCGCGGTCGCGAGGTGATCGACCTGGTGCCGGCCGTGGAGCGGAAGGAAGATCTCGTCGTACGTGTCATACACCCCCGAGATCGAGCACAGCCACCCCCCGACCCCGACCACGGCATCGAGCACGGAGAAGTCGGTGCCGAGACCGACCCATCGTGAGCCCGTCTCCTCGACGCGTGCCGCAAGCACGGCGTGCGCCCCATCCGGGAGGGCACCCGATACGACGGTTCCGTCAGGCTTCAGGATCGCCGCCTTCTCCGCAGCGATCATCTCGATGGTGGAGCCGAGGTACTCGGTGTGATCGATGTCCACGCCCGTGATGACCGAGACGTCGGCTTCCACGACGTTCGTCGCATCGAGACGACCTCCCAACCCGACTTCGATCACGGCGACGTCGACGGCCGCGTTCGCGAAGATCGAGAACGCCAGAGCCGCCGTCACCTCGAAGTAGGTGACAGGCGAACCCGACGCCTCCTCGTATCCGGTCACGAACCATGCAATGTCCCTCACGGCCTCCGTGAACGAGTCCGCGTCGATCGGTGCGCCATGGAGCGAGAACCGTTCCTCCACACGATCGAGGTGGGGAGACGTGAAGCCTCCCGTTGCCAGGCCGTGGGCCCCGAGGATCTGCTGGACCATTCGTGTCACTGTGGTCTTGCCGTTCGTGCCTGCGATGTGGATCGTCGGATACGTGCGGTGTGGATCACCCATGAACTCGAGAAGCCCGGTGATTCGCTCGAGTCCTGGCTGCACCCCGTGACCCATGCGAGCGTCGAGGAAGGCCTCTGCATCGGTTCGATTCGCCACCACCGGGACGATTGGGCTGTCCATCGATTCAGCCGAGTTCCTCGAGGAGTCGCCGCTGTTCGGCGAGCTCGGATTCCAGCTCTGCGAGACGTGCTTCCTCCTGCGCCACGACATGTGACGGTGCCTTGTCACGGAAGCTCGGATTCGAGAGCTTCGAACTCGAGGCGGCGATGGACGACTCGATGCCCGCGATCGCCTTGTTGATCCTCGGTCGCTCGGCCTCCACGTCGATCAGGCCGGCGAGCGGGACGAAGCCCTCCACACCGGGAGCCGAGAGGCGCGCATGGCCGGCGGTCCTGTCGGGGCGGACCCCCACGATCGGCGAGCAATCCCCGAGCGCTGCGAGCTGGTCGAGCCACCACACGGGAGCGTCGCCGTCGATCGAGACGATGACGGGGACATCCGTCGCCCTGGGGATCTGGTGCTGGGCTCGGAAACGGCGAGCGTCGGTGATGAGGCCCTGGAGTGAGTCCATGCCGTCCGGTGCCTCGTATCGAGGCACGCTCGGCCACGGCGAGGCGATCAGGAGGTCCGGCGACGCGGCGAGGTGAGACCACAATTCCTCGGTGACGAAGGGAATGACCGGGTGGAAGAGCTTGAGGAGGTCACGAAGCACGACGCCAAGGGTCGCCCTCATCGCATCTGCGCGCGACTCGTCCCGCGAAATGACCTTCGCCATCTCGAGGTACCAGTCGAAGACCTCGGACCACGCGAACGTGTAGAGCATGCTGTAGGCGTCCGAGAGCCGATAGGCGTCGATCAACCTGTCCATCTCCTCGACGACCTCGGCGAGGCGACCGAGGACCCAACGGTCCTCAGGACCGGGATCCTCGGGATATCCGCCGTCTGTGGGCACTCGATCGACGTCCATGAACTCGACGGCGAACCTCGTCGCGTTCCACAGCTTGTTGCCGAAGCGACGCGAGGCATCGATCCAGTCCGTGTCGAGGGGGACGTCGTGACCTGGCGCTGCAGCCTGGATCAGGGCAAGCCGAACGCTGTCCGCCCCGTACTCGTCGATCATCTCGAGGGGGTCGAGGGCGTTCCCCGTCGACTTGGACATCTTTCGGCCCTCGGCGTCACGGACCATGCCGTGGATCACGATGTCGGTGAAGGGCGCGTCGCCCGTGAAGTGGGTTCCCATCATCATCATCCGCGCAACCCAGAAGAAGATGATGTCGAACCCTGTCACGAGGGTCGATGTCGGATAGAACGTCGAGAGGTCCGGTGTCTCGTCTGGCCACCCGAGTGTCGTGAACGGCCACAGGGCGGATGAGAACCACGTGTCGAGCACATCGTCGTCCTGGACGAGCTCCTCGGAACCGCACGCTGTGCACGCTGTCGGGTCGTCCATCGACACGATCGTCTCGCCGCACGCGACGCAGTACCACGCAGGGATTCGATGTCCCCACCACAGCTGGCGGCTGATGCACCAATCCTGCAGGTTCTCCATCCAGTGGAAGTAGTTCTTCTCCCATCGCTTCGGGATGAACCTCGACCTGCCCGATCGCACCGCCTCGATGGCAGGTGGGACGAGCGGCCCAACGGAAACGAACCACTGCAGGGACAGCAGGGGCTCGACCACGGTATGACAGCGCGAGCAGTGTCCGACGGAATGCGGGTGGTCCTCGATCGACTCGATCGCCCCGATCTCGCGAAGCGCCGATCGGACCGCCTCCCTCGCCTCGAAGCGGTCCATGCCGGCGAATGGGCCGCCTGCGGATGTGATGAGCGCCTCGGTGTCGATCACGATGATCTGCTCGAGGCCGTGGCGCTGCCCGATGTCGAAATCCAGCGGGTCATGTGCGGGCGTGACCTTCACGGCACCCGTCCCGAATTCCATGTCGACCCCGTCGTCCGCGACGACGGGGATCACCCTGCCGAGCAGGGGCAGCGTGACCGTCCGGCCGACAAATGCCTTGTAGCGCTCGTCGTCTGGGTGCACGGCGACACCCGTGTCGCCGAGCATGGTCTCTGGGCGCGTTGTCGCCACCGTGATGAATCCACTCCCGTCGGTGAGTGGGTACCGGATGTGGGTCAGCTCGCCAGGATCGTCCTCATACTCGACCTCGATGTCCGAGAGCGCCGTGTGGCACCGTGGACACCAGTTGATGATGCGGTTGTCCCGGTAGATGAGGCCTTCCTCGTACAGCGTGACGAAGACCTTCCGCACGGCGGCACTCAGGCCCTCGTCGAATGTGAAACGCTCCCTCGTCCAGTCTGTCGAATCACCGAGCCTGCGCATCTGGGTGGCGATGGTTCCACCGGACTTCGCCTTCCACGCCCAGACCTGCTCGATGAAGGCCTCACGGCCGAGGTCGTGGCGCGTCAGGCCCTCGTCACGGAGTTCACGCTCGACGACGTTCTGGGTGGCGATTCCTGCGTGGTCGGTCCCCGGGAGCCACAACGCGGCATATCCCTGCATCCGTTTGCGCCGAATGATGACGTCCTGGATCGCGTGGTCCAGGGCGTGGCCCATGTGCAGCACACCCGTGACGTTCGGTGGTGGGATGACAATGCTGTACGGGTCACCGTCGGGATTGACCTCGGGGCGGAACGATCCGGAGTCCTCCCAGACCTGGTACCACCGCGCCTCGACCTCGTGGGGCTGATACGTGGGGTTCATCGCGGCCATTCCTCATCGGTTCCTCCGGGAACCCGCATGATACCGAATCCCAGCCCACGACCTGCAACAGGCCGTCGAGCCCCGAAGACAGGATTGCCCGGGGACCACCGGTTCACGGAACTCGGCACCCCGGGCAATCGCCCGTCGCGACCCTGCCTTCCAAACCTCCGTGGGAGGTCGGAAGCCACCACTTCCGACCGATCCCACGAATTCGTGTATCGGAGCCACCGCCCCGGTGACCACGACACCCACAACGTAGGTCGAACGACCCCCTGGGGCAAGGCCCAAACGACCACGCCCACAATGACTAGTCCGGCACAGCCTCATCACCCCGGGTACCGTGCAGCCAAGGATGTGAAGGGAGGACTATGACTGTCCGGATCGACGCCGACCTCATGATTCCCGGCTCAGGCGAGCCGATCACCGATGCGACGATCGTTCTCGACGAGGGGAGGATCACCTTCGCCGGCCCGCGATCGCAGGCACCTACGACCGCGGGCGTGGAGGGAACCGAGGTCCCGGTCGCCATGCCGGGCCTGTGGGATTGCCACACGCACTTCGTCGGCATCGACAAGCCCGATCTCATCGAACTGGTGACCCAGCCCGTCGCCGTCCAGGCAGCGCGCGCCACGGTCGACCTCCACCGCACGCTCATGGGCGGTGTGACGTCCGTGCGCGAGGTCGGCGGCCACGGCCTCGACATCCAACCTGCCATCGCTTCAGGACAGGTGCCGGGCCCCACGGTCCACGGCGCAGGACGCGTCCTGTCGACGACGGGCGGACACGGGGACATCCACGCCATGCCGCTCGACATCATCCATGCCGTTCCGCACCTCGGACTCCTGTGCGACGGCGTACCCGAGGTGACGAAGGCGGTACGCATCAACCTGAGGAAGAACGCGAAAGTCATCAAGATCTGCGCATCCGGTGGTGTGATGTCGGAAGTCGATCATCCGATGCACCAGCAGTTCTCACACGATGAGCTCATCGCCATCGTCGAGGAGGCGGCTCGCGCCGAGCGCGTCGTCGCGGCCCATTGCCACGGAAAGGCCGGGATCATGGCGGCTCTTCGTGCCGGGGTCAGGACGATCGAACATGGCTCGTTCCTCGACGAGGAGGCCGCAGACCTGATGCTCGAGACCGGGGCGATCTACGTACCGACGAGGTTCGTCGTCGAGGAACTCCTGCACCAGGCCGACAAGCTGCCTCGATATGCGTATGAGAAGGGCGTGATGGTGGCCGATGCCCAGGCCCAGGCCATGAAGCTCGCCGTCGCGAAGGGCGTGACCATCGCCATGGGAACCGACATCTTCGTCAGCGGTGACATGTACGGCAGGAACGGCCTCGAGATCAAGCTCCTCCAGGACGCGGGAATGACGGCACTCGAAGCGCTCGAGGCGGCGACCGTGAACGGCCCGAAGACCCTCGGCCCGCAGGCCCCGAACTCGGGACGGCTTGCGGAAGGTGCCGACGCGGACGTGATCGCACTCGACTTCAACCCGTTGGACGACAACTCCGGCTGGGGGGATCCGAGGCGGGTCACCCATGTCTGGAAAGCGGGCAGGGCGGTCAAGGCACCGTCGTAGCGGCGTCCTCGAAGGTCTCCTTAGCCTTCCACGGACCATGGACCAACCAGAGCACGGTCGCGCATCCGACGCGCGACCCCGGATCACGTATCCCGAGGATCTCCCCATCGTCGAGTGGCGGGACGAGATCCTCGAAGCATTGGCGCGCCACCAGGTCATCATCGTCGCCGGCGAGACCGGTTCCGGCAAGAGCACGCAGCTGCCCAAGATGTGCCTCGAGGCGGGCCTCGGGGTCTCAGGTCTGATCGGCCACACCCAGCCGCGGAGGATCGCGGCCCGTTCCATCGCGGAACGTGTGGCCTCCGAACTCGGCGTGGAGGTCGGTGGTCTCGTCGGGTACTCGGTCCGGTTCACGGATCGGGTCGACGCCTCGACCAAGGTGCGGGTCATGACCGACGGGATCCTGCTCAACGAACTCCAGCGCGACCCTCGGCTCCAGAAGTACGGCGCAATCATCATCGACGAGGCCCACGAGCGCTCGCTCAATATCGATTTCCTCCTCGGTTACCTCCGCAGGCTCCTCCCCCGTCGTCGTGACCTGAAGGTGATCATCACGTCCGCCACGATCGACACCGACCGGTTCGCGGACCACTTCGACGCTCCCGTCATCGAGGTCGAGGGGCGCACGTATCCCGTCGAGGTGCGCTATCGGCCGCTTATCGCCGACAGCCTCGACGACCGGGGCGATGAAGCCAGGGACCAGACCCAGGCGATCTGTGACGCCGTCACCGAGCTCACCCATGAGGGCCCAGGCGACATCCTCGTCTTCTGTGCGGGCGAGCGCGAGATTCGCGACGCCGTCGACGCCCTCACCGAGATGCGTCTGCGACACACCGAGGTCCTGCCCCTGTTCGGTCGACTGACCCTCGCCGAGCAGCACAGGGTGTTCGCCCCCCACACCGGACGGCGGATCGTGGTCGCCACCAACGTGGCCGAGACCTCGCTCACCGTTCCGGGTATCCGCTACGTCGTCGACACGGGCATGGCGCGGATCTCGCGATTCTCGCGCCGCACCAAGGTCCAGCAGCTGCCGATCGAGGCGATCTCGAAGGCATCGGCGTCCCAGCGAGCGGGACGGTGCGGTCGGCTCGGGCCAGGGGTGTGCATCCGCTTGTACGACGAGACCGACCATGAGGCCAGACCCGAGTTCACCGATCCCGAGATCCGCCGGACGAACCTGGCCTCGGTCATGCTGCAAATGGCAGCCCTCGGCCTTGGCGACATCGAGGCGTTCCCCTTCATCGAGCCGCCAGACACTCGTTCGATCAAGGACGGCATCGGTTTGCTCAACGAGCTCGGGGCCATCACGGATGGTGAACCAGGGACGAGGGAATGGCTGACGCCGATCGGGAGGACACTCGCCAGGTTGCCCGTCGACCCGAGGCTCGGGCGGATGATCCTGGCGGGGAACGACAATGCCTGCCTTGACGAGGTGCTCACCATCGTGAGTGCGTTGGCGATCCAGGACCCGAGGGAGCGACCACTCGGGAAGGAGGAGGCAGCCGACCAGATGCATCGTCGTTTCATGGCTACGGCCTCCGACCTGACGGGGCTGCTGGCGTTGTGGGCCCACATACGGGAGAAGCGCGACGAGTTGACGTCGAACCAGTTCCGTGCCATGTGCCGCAAGGAATACCTGAACTGGCGTCGTGTGAGGGAGTGGCAGGACATCAGGGCCCAGCTCCGACGGGTCGTCGCTGACCTCGGTATGGCGCCGAACCGCGAGCCCGCGACGACGGAGCTGATCCACGAGTCGGTCCTTGCCGGCCTGCTCTCGCACGTGGGAAGGAAGGATCCTGACGGCTGGGGATATCGGGGTGCACGTGGCATGACCTTCTCGATCCGACCGGGCTCGGTCCTCTTCAAGGCCGCACCCGAATGGGTCATGGCCGCAGAACTCGTCACCACGACGCGAACCTGGGCGGCCGGCGTGGCAGCCATCGATCCGGCCATGATCGAGCGGGTCGGTGCACACCTGGTCAAGAGGACGATCTCTGATCCATGGTGGGACGCACCTCGGGGTTGCGCCGTGGCGCGTGAGACGGTCACGATGTCAGGGTTGACGATCTCGAGCGACCGGATCGTGCAGCTCGACCGCTTCGATTCGAGCCTCGCACGGAAGCTGTTCATCAGGCACGCCCTCGTCGCTGGCGAATGGGAGACCCACCACGCGTTCGCCGCCCACAACGAGGCGCAGATCTCGGAGGTGCTCGCCATCGAGACGAGGGAGCGGCGCGAGGACCTCCTCATCCCGGACGACGAGCTTGCGGCGATCTTCGACCAGCGTATCCCGGACGAGGTCACGTCGGTTGCGACCTTCGATCGGTGGTGGAGGGACGAACGGCTCGACCGTCCTGGACTCCTCGACCTCACCGTCGATGATCTGATCTCGGTCGGCGCCGCGTCGGTGGACGAGAAGGCGTTCCCTGCTGCTTGGGACTACGGCGACCTGGTCCTCGACCTCGCCTACGAGTTCGACACGAGCAGCGACAGCGACGGCCTGACCGTCGACATCCCCGTCGCCGGCCTGGATCGGATCGATCCGACGGTCTTCGAGTGGACGATCCCCGGATTCCGTGCGGATCTGATCGATGCGCTGCTCCGGTCGCTCCCCAAGCACCACAGACGCCGCTTCGCACCGCTCGGTGAGACGAGCACCGATCTCGCGAGGCGGCTCGATCCAACGTCTGGCCCACTCCTCGAGACCCTTGCGAGGGAGCTGACGAGGGAAGGCGGCCAGGTCATCGCGCCCGATGACTTCGACTCGAGTCGCGTCCCCGACCACCTGTGGCCGAGATTCCGCATCGTCGAACCCGACGGCACCGTCGTCGCCGAGGGACGAGACCTCTCTGCCCTCCGATCGGAGTTGCGGGATCTCGCACGGGCGGCCGTCGGGGAGGCGGGTCATCCCCTCGAGCGCGACGGCGTGGTGACGTGGGACTTCGGGTCGCTTCCCGACACCGTCGTCGTCTCGGCGAGCGGGCATCCTGTGACCGTGTATCCGACGCTCGTCGACAGGGGGGACTCCGTTTCGATACGGCTCGTCGCGACCAGGGACGAACAGGCGGATGAGATGTGGTCGGGACTCCGAAGGCTCATCCTGGTCAACCTCCCATCGCCCAAGTCACTGGCACGATCCGCGATGGGCACTTCCTCGGTCCTGTCGATCACGGCGAGCCCCTACGCGTCGTACGAGGAGTTCCTCGACGATGTGCTGGACTGCGCGCTCGACGCAGTGCTCGCGGACGGTCCGGTTCCGTGGGAGGAGGCGGCATTCCGGTCGCTCCTCGACGATGTGAGGGACCGGCTCCCTGATGCGCTGGAGGTGGTGGGTCCAGCATCGTCGGCGATACTCGCGGCCCTCGACCAGCTCGCTGCGGCGGTGGACGCCGCCCCACCGTCACTCGAGGACGTAGTCGCCGACATCGACGAGCAAATGGATCGGATCATCTTCACGGGGTTCCTCACGGCCGTCGGGGCATCGAGGCTCCCCGACGTCCGTCGATACGTCGACGCAGCCACCTGGCGGCTGAGGAAGGCTGGAGAGCACCCCGATCGCGACCGGGAGCGAATGGCGCGCGTTCGTGCACTCGAGGCGGAACACGATCGCCTGACCGAGCTCCTCGCATGGTCACCGGAGCTCGTGGACATCGCCTGGATGCTCCAGGAGCTGCGCGTGAGCCTGTTCGCACAACCCATCGGCGCGAACGGTCCGGTGAGCGAGAAACGGATCCGCGCGTCCTTGGACACGCTGCTCCGATGAGGACGCTGTGGTCGCTACCGGTGCGAGCTACTCGACCCTGAAGTCGCCCACCTCGCCATCGATGGATTCCCGGATCAGGTCGGATCCCGCCGGGACAGGTGTCTCAGATCCCCATTTCGAGCTGCGGCGCTCCCTGTGGCGTCTTTGGGACGGGACGGGCCCGGCGGCGGGGTACGCCCGGTGCGAAGAGGGGCTCCCCGACGAGGGCGGCGAGGCGTTCGGCGAGTGGCCACCAGTCATACCGGTCGTCGATGGTCGAGGCGTTCTCGAGCACGAGGCTCCGGCCGTCCACGAGCGTGTCGAGGCGGTCGTCGAGGATTCCCTCGATGTCGGAGCGGAACTCGTCGGACGTCGACCGAACGCCATCGTCCCTCAGGTCGATGTCAGGGAGGAGCCTCACGACCATGTCGTAGGTGGCTGACCACGCCCGCACGAGGGGCTCGACCGAGAAGGGGTCCTCTCCCCCACATGCCCGCAGGTAGTAGGCGAAGTTGTCCATCACGCCGCGGTCGAGGACGAGGACCTCCGATCGCCTGCTCAGGGTGAGCTCCTGGCGGATCTGGGACGTGAGCACCCACAGCTGCGCCTCGCCCGTGGCTCCCTCGTTGATGCCGAGCGGGTTGTCGCGGACGACTTCGCGCCCATGTTCGACCGATCTACCGGCTCGCTGCATGGTGTTGGCGAAGGCGTGCACCGCCGTGGTCTTGCGAATCCCGTGCGATCCGACGAACGCGACCTTGGCCGTCCGCGGCCATGCGCTAGCCACGGCCGGTCTCGTGTCCGTGCCGCTCAGCGGCCACGATCAGGCTGTGCGCTCTTCGGGGAGCGGTGCCGAGACGATGTCCTGGATCGGGACGAGCGTCGGGTTCACGCGTTCGCGAACGACGGTCCCGTCGATGACGACCCGAGCGACGTCGGTACGGGAGGGAAGCTCGTACATGGTGTCGAGCAGGACCTCTTCCATGATGGCTCGCAGACCGCGCGCACCGGTTCCCCGCTTGAGGGCCTGTTCCGCGATGGCATCGAGCGCATCCTCGGTGAACAGGAGCTCCACGCCGTCCATCTCGAAGAACCTCGCGTACTGCTTGACGATCGCGTTCTTCGGCTCCGTCAGCACCCTGACCAGTGATTCCTTGTCGAGGTCGGCGACCGTCGTCATGACGGGGAGCCTCCCGATGAACTCGGGAATCAGCCCGTAGCTGATCAGGTCCTCCGGCATGACGTGTTCCATCACCTCGGCGGACGCCTTGGCGTCGTTGCGTGCCTTGACATCGGCGCCGAATCCGACGCTCTTTCCGCCGATCCGCCGTCCGATGACGTTCTCGAGTCCTGCGAACGCGCCGCCACATATGAACAGCATGTTCGTGGTGTCCACCTGGATCAGCTCCTGGTGGGGATGCTTGCGGCCACCTTGCGGTGGCACGGATGCGACGGAGCCCTCGAGGATCTTCAGGAGCGCCTGCTGGACACCCTCCCCCGAGACGTCACGCGTGATGGAGGGATTCTCGGCCTTTCGTGCGATCTTGTCGATCTCATCGATGTAGATGATTCCCTGCTCGGCACGCTTCGTGTCGAAGTCGGCTGCCTGGATGATCTTGAGCAGGATGTTCTCCACGTCCTCACCGACGTACCCCGCCTCGGTGAGCGCTGTCGCATCGGCGATTGCGAACGGTACGTTGAGGAGCCTGGCGAGGGTCTGGGCCATCAGCGTCTTGCCGGAGCCCGTTGGGCCGATCATCAGGATGTTGGACTTCTGGAGTTCGACCTCCTCGTCCGTCGAGCGCTGGCCGGCCCGCACCCGCTTGTAGTGGTTGTACACGGCGACGGACAGGACCTTCTTGGCCTGGGCCTGCCCGACCACGTACTCCTCGAGGAAGTCGTAGATCTCGTGCGGTTTCGGCAGTTCGGAGAACGAGACTTCCTCGGTGCCAGACAGCTCCTCCTCGATGATCTCGTTGCAGAGTTCGATGCACTCGTCGCAGATGTACACACCGGGACCCGCGATCAGCTTCTTGACCTGCTTCTGGGACTTGCCGCAGAAGCTGCACTTCAGCAGTTCGGATCCTTCGTACTTCGCCACGGAGAACTCCTAGTTCGAGACGGCCTCGAGTTGCCTACTACTGAGAATCGAGTCGAGGACACCGTACTCGATCGCCTCCTCAGGACCGAGCCAATAGTCGCGCTCGGTGTCGTACTGGACCGTCTCGAGGGGCTTCTTCGTGTGGAGGGCGAGGATCTCGTTGATGTCCTCGCGCGTCTTGAGGATCTCACGGGCGTGGATCTCGATGTCGGTGGCCTGTCCCCCGAGACCCGAGACGTGGGGCTGATGGATCATGATGCGACTGTGTGCGAGTCCGTAGCGCTTGCCGGGGGCGCCTGCGGCGAGCAGCACCGCAGCGGCAGAGGCTGCGAGGCCCATGCAGTAGGTGGCTACGGCGGGCTTGATGAACTGCATCGTGTCGTAGATGGCCATCAGCGCATAGGTGGAGCCACCAGGCGAGTTGATGTAGAGGTTGATGTCCTTGTCGGGATCCTCGCCCTCGAGGTGGAGGAGCTGCGCCATGATGATGTTGGCGACGCCGTCGTCGATCGGTGTGCCGAGGAAGATGATGCGGTCCTTGAGCAGCCGGCTGTAGATGTCGAAAGCACGCTCACCACGAGGCGTGTTCTCGATGACGGTTGGTACCAGGTAGCTCATTCTTCCTCCGATTTGTCGTCGGAGGCGCCGTCCTCGATGAGCGCCTCCTCGGATCCATCTGCAACCGCTTCGGTGTCAGCTTCTTCCGCGTTGTTCCGGTCAGGGACCTGCACCGGGGTCAGGTCGACGGGGTTCCCATCCGAATCGACGGGGATGGCCGCATCGACGAGGCTGGTGAGGGCCCGCTCGCGGAGGATATCACTGGTCAGGGACTCAATCTGACCACTCGCCCTCCATGCATCGATGAGCTCGTGCGGATCCCCCGGCTGGCCCTGGAGGAGGCCCTCGATGTAGGTGACGAGGTCATCGTCGGTGACCACCCAGTTCTCGACCGCCGCGATCGATTCGAGCAGTATGCGGGTCGAGAGCGCATGATCCGCCTGGTCCCTCAGCCCTGCGACGAACGACGCCTCGTCCTGACCGGTGATTCGCAGGTAGTCCTGGATGGCGATGTTGTCCTTTTCGAGCCGATGGACGAGGTTGTGGACGCGAGCTTCGACCTCAGCCGTGATCAGCGCCTCGGGGACGTCGAAATCGACTTCGTTGAGCGCGTACTGGACAGCCTTGTCCTGGAGCACGGTTCGCTGCGTGTGCACCTTGTACGCGAGCATGTTGATCCGGATCGCATCGGTGAGCTCGGCAACGGTCTCGAAGTCGGTCGCTTCTTCGACCATGTCGTCGGTGAGCTCGGGAAGGACCTTCGTCCTCGCCTCTTTGATCGTCACGGTGAGCGTGACTTCCTCCCCACCCTTGTCCGAGTAGCCAGCGGGGAGCGTCGCCTCGCCGGTGACCGTCGAGCCGACCTCGGAGTCGATGAGGATCTCATCGAGTCCCTCGATGAACGATGCCGAACCGAGTTCGTACATGAGGTCTTTCGCACCGGCGGAGTCGACGACCGCACCGTCCTGCGTCACGACGATGTCGATCATGGCGAAGTCCCCTTCACCGATCGCCCCGTCATGATCCGCCAGCTCCGCGAACTGGTTCCGGAGTGCATCGAGCTGCTCGTTCACCTCGTCGTCCGTCACGTCAGGACGATCGACCTCGATCTCAAACCTCCCGAAGTCCGGCAGGGACTCGAGGACAGGCCACAGGGTGACGATGACATCGATCTCGACCGTTCCATCCTCGGATTCGTCGCGAACCGCAGAGACGCTCGGCACCGTCACCGGGTCGAGCCCTGCCTCGTCGATCGCTGCGGGCACGACGGACTGGATGGCATCCTCGATGGCCTCGGAGCGGACGTAGTCCGCTCCGGCCATGCGTTCGACGACGGACAGGGGAGCCTTGCCCGGTCGGAATCCCTTGATCTTCATGCCTTGGGAGATCTTGCGGGCGGCTCGCTTCTTGGCTTCGGCGAGCTCGTCATTGGCGAGGGTCACGGTGAGCGTCCGCTCGAACCGTCCCGATTCCTTGACCTCGGTGTGCACGCTCTCTCCTCGATCTCCGTGAAACGATCACGTCCCCCCTGAAGGTACGGGGCGACGGACTTGGGGTGGCCGACGGGATTCGAACCCGCGACCTCCTGGACCACAACCAGGCGCTCTAACCGAGCTGAGCTACGGCCACCATGACAGCGACGTCCGCTGCGCACCGCGGCTCGACCTCGCGATCGTGCCGGGAGCTGGCGCATGGTACCGCTCGAGTAGCAACAACCGACCAGAGCCGATGGCGCTACGCACCATCCGCGGGAATGGCGGTGCCTGGCCCGAGTGGGGTCCACCGCCCACATTCGGGCGAGTGAGTTCACGACAGCGCACCTGTGCGCCCCCGGAAGGACTCGAACCCTCAACCTACGGATTAGAAGTCCGTTCGAGGCAAGATCCCTGACCTGCGGATATGCCGGATATCCAGCTCTACACGGGTTTCTTGTTCAGTGCAGTTCAACGGATACCCACTGGATGCAGTTCGGAAATGGACCAAGGATGGACCAAGGCCCGTCGCGGGACGTTTGCTCTCGACACCGCCACCGAGCTGTACTGGTGCAGCAACGGAGCTGTCTGGAACAACGACGGCGGCACCGCTTTCCTGCTGGACGCAAGTGGCAACATCGTCCACCGCGTGACGCCGACTGAGGTGCGGTCTGCCTCAATCGGAAGGCGGTGCAGAGCAACAGATTATTGCCCGGCTGGGTGGGATGATGTGGTCGGTCTGGTACGCCCCGGTCCGGAGGCGCTGGCCGCCCATATGTCCTGCCGTTGTGGGCGGGTGGAACCGATGGCTCGGTTACGGAAGGCGGACTACCTGTACTCCTGTTTCGTCGACTAGGCCGATGAGGGATTGGCCTTCGTCGGTGATGGTGAGGGTGAGTGCTTTCGCTGGGATGCCGGTGTTCGTGACGGTCACCTCCGAACAGACAACGAGGTGGCACTGAGCGTGTTCGAAGCCCGACTTGGTTGTCCAGACGATTCGTGCCAGACCATCGGTTCCGATGGCGGCTGAGAACGGCGCAAACCCCCAGTCTGGAATCTCGTAGACGACGTGATTGGCCACCTCTTCGTCAAGACATACCGGACCGAGGCCCATGTCAAAGCATGTAGAAACGCCTATTTCGCCCGTGCCCGGCTCTTCTATCCCCATTGATTCGTAGGCAATCAGAAGCCCATCCCCTATGGCCCATATCTGCGCGGGCCAGCCGGTCTGCAGGTGCTCGGCAACGAGGACCGGATCGGTAGCCGTGGTGCATTCACGATCGCTACACGAAACAACCCACTGCCCAGCGCCGTCAAACGCCCACGAATACGTCAGCACCGGGAGGCCAGTCGGCCCGAAACCGACGGTGAGATGGTTAGGAACCCAATCCCAGGAGTACATCCCGGCATCGTCTATCTCGCCGGGTATCTCGAATACGACGAATCCCTCGTCGAGAGACCCACAGCTCAGAGTCTGATCACAGTACGCAATACGAACCGAACTGTCTTCCGGTGCGGCGTGGAAGTAGGTGAGCGCCACTTCCCCGGACGGGCTGGCCGCAAGAGCCGTCGCGTAGTAGTACTCCTCGGGTTCGCCTGGCGGGACCCACCAGTGTGGAACCTCGACGGCCACGACCTCGTCACAAGCCGGACTTGCACAGGTGACCAACTCGAACGTCTGGTCATAGTCGGGGGTATCGTAAGCAGCGTCATTCGGGCCGTGCCACAGGAAATAGGGCGTCCCGTCGCCGTCGAAGGACACCCAGTTGCCCTCGGACTGGGAGTGTTGGCCAACCAACACCGAATACGGGGCTGTCGCCAATAGCTCCACAATCTCGACGCTTGCACAGTCGGCGTCAACACAGGTCGCCATTCGGATCGAAGTCTCCGACACCGATCCTGTCACGTAGTTGACGCCGCCGACGACGTACACGATCCGCCACCGACCGTCAGGAAACTGGAACACACCCGGACCGGAGTAGGCCATGTCCCCGGTGTCGACCCGCACCGCACCATCGGCACCAGATACAAGCTCGACTACTCCGAGAGATGTCGTTGACACAATCCTCGTTTGGTCAGTGAATGTCGCGGCGGTGGTGGTCGTCAACGCACCCTCAGCTGCGGTGGTTGTGGTCGTCGTCGACAGCAACGTTGTGGTGATCGGAGCAAGCGTCGTGGCCACGGCGTCGTCAGCACTGTCGCTGCACGAAGGCAACAGCAGAACGACCAGAGTGAACACGATCAGCGAACAAGGGGACGATCGGAGCACCATTGGCTCACCTCCAGCGCTGCCGCCACCGGATCGGAGACGGCGATGCCTCCTCCACCATCAACTCTACCCGGCGCATCCCGGTCGTCCAGACTCAACCATCACCACACACAGTTCGCGGATAACGGGTCTCGTGTGGCGTGTGGGATATGGGGAGAGGAGAAAGGGCGCGCCGTCACGGCGGACCGGTGGACGCGCGAGCCTCGGGCAGGCTCTCAGCGACGGCCTGATCGGGCGGAACCCAGCAGCAGGCATCGACCTACCGAGAAGTCACGAACGCGAGATGCTGTACCTCACTCCGGCTCAGATTCACGACCTCGCCCACCTGTGCGACGCGTACCAAGCGGGCGCTGGCACACTGGTCCAGTTCCTCGCATGGGGTGGCCTGCGCTGGGGCGAGGCAGTTGCCCTACGACGGTCATCGCTCAATCACCTAAACAGCTCGATCGTCATCCGGGAGTCGGCTACCGAGGTAGGCGGGCGGTTGGAGTGGGGAAGCACGAAGTCTCACACATCACGCACGGTCGTACTCCTTCGACCGGTCTTCGATCTGGTCGATGGGCAGAGTGCGGGCATGGCGCCCGACGACCTCATCTTCACCGCACCGCGCGAGGAGCGTTGCGATCCGGAAACTACAGGCGAACGGTGTGGCGACCTGCCATCACCGAACTTGCCTCCCGCCACCCACGCCTCGCACACCTTCGCATCCACGACCTGCGACATACAGCAGCGAGCCTTGCGATCTCGGCGGGTGGCAGCATCATGGCTATCCAGCGGATGCTGGGCCACAAGGACGCGTCGATGACGTTGGACCGGTACGGCCACCTCTACGACGACGACCTCATCGATTTGGCGACAAAGTTGGAGGCAAAGTTCCTCGCTGCGTGACGCATTTGGACCAGACGTGGACCAAAGCCCAACGTCTCCATATCGACCTCGGATGCCGATGGCGGAAAGCCTTGCGTTACCCGGCTTCCTGTTGCGCCCCCGGAAGGACTCGAACCCTCAACCTACGGATTAGAAGTCCGTCGCTCTATCCACTTGAGCTACAGGGGCATGCCCGGAGACGGTGCGTCGCCGGTCGAGCGGGTGAAGGGAATCGAACCCTCATGACCAGCTTGGAAGGCTGGGGCTCTACCATTGAGCTACACCCGCGAAGGCCTCCGCAGGTTACCCGCGTCCCTGCTTCAGTCGTGTCGCAGACTCGAGCACCAGGAGCCACGGATGCCCGGGCTCGGTCATTTCGAGGGCGTCCATGAGCCACTGCTTCTGATCCGCCGTCAGGAGGTGGAGAACACGGGTGAGGTCGATGTCGTCCTTTGCACGTGCCCGCTTCGCCTTGTATAGGAGTTGCACCTCCGGAGTGCAGTACCGGATACCCGACCGCGTCTGTCGCAGGAGAAGGTCCTTCGCCATCGTGATGCGTGGATCCCTTCGGAACCGCCACTGGTCACCGTCTCCGGAGGCGAGGATGACCTCCACCGCCCATGGGTCCCCCGCCGTCGGGCGGCCCCAGATGCCGAAGACCTCGTCCGCAATGTGCTCTCCCCGAGTCCACGGTGAGAGCGCTCCTTCGGACATCGTGCGCAGGTCCCATCCCTCGAACACGTCGAACAGCACATCACGGTCCCTGCGGAACATCTCGATGTCGACGTCCTCATGGTGTCGGGAGGTCCAGCCGAGGAACAGGTCGATGGCCACACCACCGGCGATCCACCAGTCGACCGTCGTCGCGGCAAACCGACGGGTGAGTTCCTCGATCGACAGCGGGGCCCAAGCCTCGGTTGTCAAGGCAGGACCCTCACGAGCGTGTGATGTGCGCGTCGGATGAGGTCACCTCCGGTCCTCGGCATTGTCGCGGATCCCGGCACGTAACCCCGCCACGTAGCCCGGCACGTACCATTGACTCATGGACAGCGCGATGTGGGACGCCAGGTACGGTGAGGCTGAGCTCGTGTGGGGAGCTGAACCGAACCGGTTCCTCCCCCCTGTCGTGGAGGCACTCGAACCTGGCACCGCGATCGACCTCGCCTGTGGCGAGGGACGCAACGCCATATGGCTCGCCAGGAACGGATGGACCGTCACGGGTGTCGACTTCTCGGCGACCGGCATCGAGAAGGGAAAGCAGCTCGCAGGCGACACGGAGGTCGACTGGGTCGTCGCAGACGTCACCACGTTCCGACCCGGCAGGGTGTACGACCTCGTGATCATCTTCTACCTCCACCTCGGTGATGTCGCCCTTGCCTCGACGTTCGCGAACGCGATCGAAGCGCTCGCGCCGGGAGGCACGCTGTTCGGAGTCGGGCATGCCCTCCGGAATCTCACAGACGGATACGGTGGACCACCCGCGCCCGAGATCCTCTGGACCACCGAGCGCATGGGGCCCCTGGTCGAGGACCTCGAAGTCGTCGAACTCGCCGAGAGGCTCAGACCGGTCGAGGCGGCGGAAGCGCACGCCATCGACCTGGTCGTCCATGCAACGAAGCGTTGACGCTCCGATCCCAGGTCCCGCCGAAGCGGAATCGGGAACGACCCCCACCGGCGTGTGAAGCACGCGTGTGGGGGTCGTTCGATTGGTCGGGCTGGTCAGATTCGAACTGACGACCCCCTGCTCCCAAAGCAGGTGCGCTACCAAGCTGCGCCACAGCCCGCCCGGCTCAGGAAGATACCGCACCGCCTGCGCACACGCCCCTCGTGTCACACCGCCGACATACGGTGATCTGATGGAAGAGCACATCGACCCCGACCTCCGCAGGGAGTCGCAGCAATGGTCGTCGTTGCCCCGAGGCCGCCAGCGGCAGGTCGCGATCGACCTTCGAAAGTCTGGGCTGTCATATGGCGAGATTCGCTCGCTCATCCCCGTGCCGAAGTCAACCCTGGCATCGTGGTGTTCGAGCGTTCGACTCACCCAGCGGCAGCGGCAGGAGATCCACGGGCGATCCGGAGCACCTTCGCGGCAGGGCACGTCGGTGGACACGCAGTGGCGCCGGCGCGTCGAGATCGAACGCATCCGGAGGCAGGCGCGCCAGTTTGCCATCGATCGCATCGACGATCCGAGGTTCGTACTCGGTGTCACGCTCTACTGGGGCGAGGGATCGAAGTCGAGGAACTACCTCGACCTCGTGAACGGGGACCCTCGCGCGCTGAAGGCCTTCACGACGTGGGTACGCGAGTACGTCGACCCCAACGCGAGCTTCGTGCTCTCCCTCCACCTACATCAGGGTGACGATGAGGCTGCCGCCAAAGCGTATTGGCGATCCGTGCTGGACATGCCAGAAGCCGGGTTCACGAAGACCATGATCAAGCCGCCCGGCACGGGTTACAGAACGAACGAGCTCCGGTACGGAGTCTGTCGGGTCAGGACGAGGAATGCGGCGAACCACTGGAACCGGATGATGGAGTGGATCGATGTCGTCGCCAACCACTACGGGGCGCTACCGAGCCCCGATTGCTAGCATCGACGTCGGGTCGCTAGCTCAATTTGGCAGAGCATCTGACTCTTAATCAGGCGGTTCCGGGTTCAAGTCCCGGGCGACCCACGAAGGCCCCCACACGGGGCCTTTCCCATTTCGTGGCACAATCGTCGCGACGCACCTTGCGGGTGTGGCGGAATTGGTAGACGCGCCAGGCTTAGGACCTGGTGGGCATAGTCCCGTGGGGGTTCGAGTCCCTTCACCCGCACAGACATCACTGCAACATCGCCTCGCGCCCAAGACCCACCCTGCATGACCGGGTCAGACAGCCAGGCAACCTCCCCAACGAGATCTAACGCACGAGCGCCGCACCGAAACTCGGCCGCCTCCCGTCAGCCACTTCTGGCTTAGGACCTGGTGGGCATAGTCCCGTGGGGGTTCGAGTCCCTTCACCCGCACAGACATCACTGCAACATCGCCTCGCGCCCAAGACCCACCCTGCATGACCGGGTCAGACAGCCAGGCAACCCTCCCCAACGGAGATGCTAACGCACGAGCGCCGCACCGAAACTCGGCCGCCTCCCGTCAGCCAACTGAACATACTGCCGTACATGTTCGAGCGTCTGTGGGTCTAGGAGCAGCCGTCGTTCCAGCTGGCATCCCATGAGGCGAGCCAGTCTGCGAACTCCGGATCGGCGGCAGTGAGGCACCCCGTCTGACCATGCAGACCGAACCAGTTGAGCCAGACGAGGTTGCTGAGCTCGGTCGGGACGCTTCCTGAGAGGCGATTGTTCTCGAGGCGAAGCGAGATAAGACCGGTATCGCCGTTGGTGAGGTCACCGAGTTCGGGAGGAATCGATCCAGACAACTCGTTTCCGTCCAGGTGCAGATAGAGAAGGTTGCCAAGATTGCCGAGTTCAGTCGGGATTGTTCCAGATATCTGATTCCCGTTGAGCTCCATGGAGTTGAGCTTGCTGAGGTTCGCCAGCTCCCGTGGAATCGCGCCGGACAACTGGTTCCCACCCAGTCCGAGTCTGGCGAGGTTGGTGAGGTTCCCCAGTTCTGCGGGAATCGGTCCGGTGAATTGATTCCCTTCTCCAAGCAACAGCGCTGTGAGGGCGGTGAGCTTTCCCAACTCAGGCGGGATGGTGCCTTGCATCCGATTGGTGAAGAGAGACAAGTGTGTGAGATTGGTGAGGTTGCCAATTTCCGGTGGAATGCCTCCAGTTATCCAGTTATGGGAGAGGTTCAGTGATGTGAGGTTGGTGAGGTTTCCCAATTGTGGGGGAAGTACTCCTGTCAGAACGTTACCGACGAGACCGTTGTCGCTTTCGGTGGGACCCAGTTCTGACACTGAACCGTCAGTACACGTCACACCGAGCCAACTACACGGATCGCCCTCGATCATCCACCCCTGGTTGTCCACCCACTCGTCACCGTTGGTTGACCCGTAGAGAGCGACCAACGCTTCACACTCGGTCACCGGGATCGCCGTCTGGGTTCCGCAGCTGAACGTTGGAACCGACGCACTTGTGGTCGTGGTAGTCGTGGGGGGAGGAGCGACCGAGGTGGTGGTCGCCGGAGGCTTTGTCGTGGTAGTCGTTGGGACGAGTGTCGTGGTCGTCGAATCGGGCGCGAGGGCAGTAGAGGCAGTTGAAAGCGAAGTGGTAGTCAGGATCAGACTGTCGGTTGCGGACTCCGGTATCAGATCGCTTGAACCACAAGCCGTAGCCAGAGCGGCTGCCGTGGCAAGGCCTATCGCCAGCCGGGCACCTCGTCTCACAAGCGTCCCTTCGTACCACTTCATCGTCTCACGAGAACAGATGAATGTGAACCGGCGGTCATCGAGGCCTGTCTGGGCAGTTCTCGCCACGCACGTATCGGCGCCCAAGTTCGCTGTGTAGTTCGCGCGAAGGGCGGTGTTCGGCTAGGCGAGGCCAACACTCACGAGCGGTTCAGGGCGTCGGCGAGGGCGCGGAGCGCCATCGCCCGATGGCTGATTCCGTTCTTCTCCTCGGGTCCCATCTCTGCGAAGGTGCGGCCTGCGACCTCGAACACGGGGTCGTACCCGAAGCCACCGTCACCCCTTGGCGACTCCGTTATGTGACCTTGGATCGCACCCTCGACCACGAGGCTTTCCCCTCCCGGCGAGGCGAGGGCGATCGCCGTGCGGAATCTCGCCGATCGATCAGGAATCCCTTCGAGGTTCGACAGGAGCAGAGCGACGTTGTCGCCGTAGGTGGCATCCTCGCCGGCATAGCGGGCTGACCGGACACCCGGCGCTCCCCCGAGCGCATCCACCTCGAGACCCGTGTCGTCCGCCAGTGCCGCATGGCCGGTCGCTGCAGCGACGGCTCGCGCCTTCAAGAGCGCGTTCGCCTCGAGCGTCTCCTCGGTCTCGGCGACGTCCTCCCACAGGTGGCCGGGGATGACCACGACGGGCGGATCGAGGCCGGCGAGGACCGCTTCGATCTCGCTGATCTTGTCCGGGTTCTTCGAGGCGATCACGACGCCGTGGGGGCGCCTCACGAGCGGGACCCGTTCTGGATCGAGACGAGCTCGCCGATCCCCGACGCTGCGTAGTCGAGCATCTGGTCGAGGAGTCCCCTGCTGAACGGCGCACCCTCGGCGGTTCCCTGGACCTCGATCAGGTCGCCGTCCCCTGTCATGACGACGTTGGCGTCGACATCGACGGCTACGTCCTCGACATAGTCGAGGTCGAGGAGGGCGACACCATCGAGGACACCCACGGACACCGCTGCGACGTTGCGAATCATGGGGCTCGCCTCGATCCGTCCTGCCGCCACCCAGGCATCGAACGCGTCGGCGAGCGCGATCCAGGCCCCTGTGATCGAGGCCGTCCGTGTCCCTCCGTCGGCCTGGAGGACGTCGCAGTCGACCTGGGCGGTCATCGGTCCCATCGCATGCACGTCGACGGCTGCCCTCAGCGACCTCCCGATCAGCCGCTGGATCTCCTTCGTCCGGCCACCGTCGATCGACGATCTCTTGATCCGATCGGCGCTCGACCCTGGCAGCATCGAGTACTCGGCCGTCACCCACCCCGTCCCCGAGCCGCGCAGCCATGGCGGCACGTCGTCGCTCAGGGACACGGTGCACAGCACCCTCGTCCTGCCCATCTCGATGAGGACCGATCCCGGCGTCATCTCCGTGTAGCCGCGCGTGATGCGCACGGGCCTCAAGGCGTTCCTTGCTCTGTCACTTCGCATTGCTACTCCGTTGTCCGAACCGTGAACGACGTCCCCGGTGCTGCATGGGTGATGGGTCCGACGAAGGCACCGGAGGCCTCATCGACACTGATTTGTGGGTCGAGCCTCGCAGGCACATGTGTGAGCACGAGATCGAACACGCCCGCGATCGCCGCTGCCTCGCCAGCTTCGAATGCCGTGAGATGGTACGGGTAGGTCTGGGCGTCACGGAGACCCTGGATGCCAGCCTCGCACAGCAGCGTCGCCGCTCCCGTCGCGAGCTCGACCAGATCGCCTCCGGGCCCCGTATCCCCTGAGTACGCGAGCACCGCACCTCGGGCCTCGATTCGCGCCACCACGGCAGGGACCGGGTGAACCGCCGCGCCGAACCGCATGGCGAACGGACCGCACGAACCCTCCGAACCGGGCTCCTGCTCAACGAACGTGAACACGGCGTGGAACGGATGGCCCTCCCCCGCGCCGATGAAGGAACCGTATTTCTCGCGGGTTCCGGGAGGAGCGAGAACGGGAACGGGGTCGCGCGGAGGGGCCCCGTATGCGAGGTATGCGAAGAGGGCGAACAGGTCGGCACAGTGGTCGACGTGGGTGTGGGACAGCACCACGCACTCCAGGTCGCGAGGATCCATGATCGATGCCAAGGGCATGAAGGTCCCGGGTCCCGCGTCCAGCCACATCCGGTGGCCGTCGGCTTCCACGAGATAGCCCGACGCCGGGTTCGTGCGAGACGGTCCTCCCGCGTTGGAGCCGAGCACGGTCACCCTCATGGCCCCCACCACCCCAACATCGCCCCGAGCCCGACGACCAACATCCATCCCACGGCGGCCGCGGTCCCGACGAGGGTGGGCATCATGAAGTTCGTGCGGTACTTTCGCCACGACCACGCGGATCCGATGACGGTGAGTATCAACAGCACGACCACGACAACCGTCGGGGCGATCGGGAACGACGCCACGATCATCAGGATGGCAAAGGCCTGGAGTCCCGCTCCAACGTATCCGAACAAGGCGCGATACGCCTCACGGTTGTGCTCAGATCGCGCCATCGCAGGCGAGTCTATGCGCCGACGACGAGGGAGACCTCGTCGACCGTTCCATCGACGATCCGAAAGGCGCGGAGCTCACCGGACCTGCCGGCGACCGGTCCTGCGATGAAGTGGACCCACGCGGGATCACCACCGCCCGCGATGTCGGCGCCCGACGGGTGGGCAGGCGAACGGGGGTGGCTGTGGAAGACCCCGCCCACCTCCCAGCCGTTCCTCTCGGCAAACCTGATCACACCGTGGTGGTCGGACGGCGCGATCGTGAACCGCAGCTCGGATCGATCGGCATTGTCGAGACAGCAGACGAAGACGGGAAGCCCGTTCTCGAACAGCACGAGACCACAGGCCTCCTCCGGATAGGCGAACGCTGCATGCGCCGTCATGGCTCGCGCAAGGAGCTCCGGCAACACCAATCGCTCGATTCCGAGGCTGACGAACGCGTCCTCCGCATCGTGTGCCGCGACCACCAGGCGAACCCCATAGTCCCGGTAGAACCCGGGATTGAGGCCTCCCTCGTCGTCCACCACGATGTTCGAGGTAATGCCATCGGAGGAGAGCCTCGCGGCGGCGATGACAGCGTCCGACCGATACGGATAGGTTGTGACCGTGACCTGATCGGTCACGAGGTCGCTTCTGCAGCGACGAGACGAACGTAGTCGACGAGTGACTTGTCGCCGCCGACGGAGCCGCTCGGAAGATTGCCGCGGCCCCAGAGCCAGAGATCGAGGGTCTCGGGGTCTGTTGCGATCACCGCATCGGGTTCGCTGCCCTCTGCGTACACGAGCGCCGGAAGGTCCTCGTACGTGTTCCCGCTGATCGGCGAGGTTCCCGAGAACGAGGCCCGACGGACGACCCACCGGCGGCCTCCCGCCTCGAGGGCGATCACGCCCTCCCCGGCGGTGAGTGTTCCCCAATCGGGCCCGCCGATCATCATCTCGTCGAGGATCTCGTCAACGCCGTCGATCGCGAGCTCCTGATCGACTCGCCCCGTCCCACCAGCGGCGATGAGCGAGTCGGCGCCGTGGATGACGGTCTCGTGGGCCATTCGCCGAACCCACCAATCCGCTCTGTGTTCATGCGCACACCACGTCCACGTAGGCTGCGACAGATCGGACGTACGGAACACGTCGAGCATCTCTTCGACGCCGCTGCCGAACCACTCGAGGAGGTCACCATCGGGACCGGGAGGCTCGGGTGGAGACTCGTCGAGCCAACCACCGCGTACCGTCTCGGTCTTGTGTCGATGGACGATGCCCGTGTGCTCCATGAGGTCCCTCAGTGTCCAACCCGGGCATGTCGGAACGGGTGTATCGAGCGGGAGGTCGGCGGCGATCGCCATCATGGATGCAGCATCACGCTCGACGGAGGTCAGGTAGGCATGGGTGTCCATGGATGGCGACACTACCAGCGCGTGAGAACCCGGAGCGCTTTCGGCGCATGCACCGCCGCACGGGACCTTGGTCGTGCGGAGCTCCGGGTTCCGGTGGTCCGAGTTGAAGTCGCCACCTGCCTCATGAGAGGAGCGCGGCCTCATGGAATGATCGTCGCGCTAGCGCTCGACCACCTCCGGGGTCCTTGAAGAACTTTCAGACATTGTCTGGACCACCTCCTTTCACCGGACCGCGATCATGCCACGGTCGACCCGATCTGTCACGCATTTTTCGCACACCGATGACCACTCCGTCCTGGGAACCGGGACGGGGTATCGTGCGGTTCGATAGGGAGGTTGCGTGGCGAAGGGCATCGGAGTACTGACGGCGGGGGGCGATGCGCCCGGTCTCAACGCGGCGATCAGGGCGCTCGGCAAGTCCGCCATCCGCCAACACGGCTGGAACGTCATCGGATTCCGGGACGGATTCCGTGGTCTGATGCAGGACCGGACGATCCGGCTGGACTCCGAGACCTTGTCCGGCATCCTCACCCAGGGCGGGACCGTGCTTGGCACGGGTCGCGACAAGGTGCACAAGATGGATGTCGGAGGCACGATCCTCGACATGCGCGACGCGATGCTCGCAACCTTCACCGAGCACAACCTGGAAGCGCTGGTGTGCCTCGGCGGAGGCGGAACCATGAAGAACGCACTCAAGTTGGCCGAACACGGCATGCCGGTCATCGCCCTCCCCAAGACCATCGACAACGACGTGTGGGGAACGGACCGCTCGTTCGGGTTCGATACGGCTCTCAACATCGCGACCGAGGCCGTCGACAGGCTCCACAGCACGGCTCACAGCCACCACCGAATCATCGTCGTCGAGATCATGGGACACAACGCCGGGTGGCTCACGGTCGGGGCGGGTCTCGGCGGCGGCGCCGATGTGATCCTGATCCCCGAGATCGGCTACTCGCTCGACGACATCGCGCAGTCCATCCTCAACAGGCGGACCGCAGGAAGTCGGTTCTCCATCGTCGCCGTGGCAGAGGGAGCGATGAGCGCCGAGCGCATGCAGAAGATCGCGGACCTGCGCGCTCGTGCGAAGGAAGCCGGCGAGTCGGAGGCGACCGCTCTGAAGGAGGAGGTGCTACGACTCGAAGCGGAACGGCGACGGACGATCGACATCGCCGCCGAACTCGAGGCCCGAACCGGGCTCGATGCGCGTGTGACCATACTCGGTCACGTCCAGCGTGGCGGATCACCCTCACCTGTCGACCGGATCCTGGCGACCACCCTCGGCACCGCCTGCACGGATCGGATCGCGGCGGGAGAGTTCGGGGTGATGGTGGCGAGCGACGGTGAGGGGGCACGCACGATCCCCCTCGAGGAGGTCGCGGGCAGGCGCAAGACGATCCCCATCGATCATCCGTGGATCGGGGCTGCGCGGTCCCTTGGCGTCTGCATGGGCGACACCGAGTGAGCGAAGTCCTTCGGATGAAGGTGATCGCGGCCCTCGACGCGGTGGACGCATCGTACGAGACGATGGAGTGCGATCCCGCCCTTGCAGACACTGCTGCGTTCTGCGCTCACTACGGGATCCCGCCCGAGCAATCGGCGAACGCGATCATGCTCGCGTCGCGCCGTCCCGAGGGCGTCCATGCCATGTTCCTTGTTCTCGCCACCACGCGCCTCGACGTCAATCGAATGGGCCGCCAGCTCATGGATGTCAGGAAGGTGTCGTTCGCACCGCAGGAACTGACCGCAGAGGTGACAGGTATGGAGATCGGCGGAGTCACCCCGTTCGGCCTTCCCCCAGACATGCCCCTGTTCGTCGACGCGGCAGTCCTCGAGCAACCATGGGTGATCGTCGGAGGAGGATCACGCGACATGAAGATCAAAGTCGATCCTGAGGTCTTCACTCGGATGCCTTCCGCCGCCGTCGTCGATGGGCTCGCGTCAGCCCTGGAGCCGTGATGTACGAATTCGACGAGGCGATCGCGGTCGATCAGGCCTCGGGATCCGTCGCCTTCCCCGAGCGGTGGACGATGGGACCTGGCTTTGCACACGGCGGGTACCTGATGTCGGTTGCCCTGGCGGGCGCACGGGAGTTGGCGAGCCATCCGGACCCGATCACGATGAGCGCCCACTTCGTGCGTCCCGGCAAGGTCGGCACCGCATCGCTCGACCGCCAACTCGTCAAGGCGGGACGTTCGCTGAGCACCGTCCGGTCCGACGTCGTCCAGGACGGATCGGTCGCGGTTGCGACACTCACGACGTTCGGAGACCTCACGAACGCCGGTGACATCGGATATCGATCGGTATCCATGCCCCAGCTGCCGCCACCGCAGGACTGCCTCGCCGCTGATCCCCGCGCCAACCCGCTCGTGCCGACGATGGTTCGCAACCTCGACCTCCGCCTCACGCCGGCTTCGACCGCGTGGACACAGGGCAGGACCCTGGACGACGCTGTCATGGAGGGATGGGTCTCGTTCGCCGACGGACGCCCGATCGACACATTGTCACTTCCGATGTTCGCGGACGCACTGCCCCCACCCGTCTTCTCGGTCGGCTCATTCGCCCCGTGGACGCCCACGATCGAGCTGACCCTGCACGTGCGTCGACGACCGGCAACGCAACGGCTCGCCGTGTCGTTCCGCACGGACCTCATCGGGGGAACGTTCTTCGAATCGAGCGGCACGCTCTGGGACGAGGACGGGAGCCTCGTCGCGATGAGCCGTCAGATCCAGCTGATCAATCGTTGAGCCGGAGTTCGAGCCTCGTCTCCCACCGCACCGGCGGAACGGAGATCTTCTGCCGATCGAGGGTCTCCCTGTACCCGCGCGCCTCATAGAAGCCCCTCGCGCCATCGTTGCCGTCAACCACCCACAGTGAAGTCGCCGCTGCACCACGCACCCGCGCCCATGCCTCCACGGCATCCATCAGCGCATTCCCGACACCGCTGCGACGCACCCCTGGCGCAACGTACACCGACACGATCGCAACGACCGCACGCCCGGCCGACGACCTGTCGAGCCCGATGGCCATTCCACGACAGCGGTCCCTGCGCACCGCAAGGAACGTCGCCTGGCCACCGTCTGGCGGTTCGGATGATCTCTCCAGCCACACGGCGTCCGGATACCCGTTCGCCTCGTCGAAGGTCGTGATGAAAGCCGTCGGGGAATCCGCCAACGCTTCGAGGCGAATCGCCTTCAGCATCCGCCAGTCCGAGGAGGCGATCCTTCGAATCTCGAGGTCTCCGGCGATCACGCAGCAAGCCTAGATCTTGGGGGCGCCCGGAGTGATTCGGGGGATCACGTGCTTGGCAATGGGACGCTCGGCCCATCCAGTGATTCGACGCGGATGCCGATGGTTGCACGGAAGATCGAAAGCATCAGGCTCCTTCCCGAGCTGGTCGCGGCCATGCCGCCGCGATGGGAAACACCTGGCGCCTGAACGAGAGCGGGGACGAACATGGGTGGAGATACGACGAGCCGATCGAGGATCCTCGTGGTCCTGATCACGGCGCTTCTGATGCTGGCGACGGTCACCGTCTTCCCTGCACGTGCGACGTCGGGCGGAGATGACATCGAGTCCGTCCGCGCAGGGGTCACCTCCACGTTCACCTACAAGATCAACCTCCTCAGCGACCTCGAATCACAGACGGACAACGCAGACCGAAAGGCCGTCTACGCGGCAGGCATCGCCGAGCTCGCCTCGGTTCGCGACACCGAGGTGGCAGCGGCAACGAGTGTGGATGCCCTCTGGGCCCTCGACCAGCGTGCCCACGACATCTACCACGCGACGGTCGCCGCCGCCGAGAAGGTCGCGCTGACGCCGGCCGAAGAGTTGGCAAGAGCCAAGAACAAGGCGGCCGGCACCATCGAGGGCAAGATCGGTGCGCTCACGAAGTGGATCGAGGGTTGCGACGATCCAGCGGCAATCGCAATCGTCGAGGCTGGGATCGGCGAGCTCAGGGCCCTGCTGCCGAAGGTCGACGCGGCACAGACACCCGAAGCCGCCTACGCACTCAAGGACGAGGCCCACGCGATCTACAAGAGGACGATGGACGCCGCGGAGGGCGCCAAGGTCGATGAGACGAATCAGGAAGAGGCAAAGACCGAGGCCGAGAAGGCAGCCGAGGCACTCGCCAAGGCGAGGCGCTCGACCCTCGATCTGATCACGGCCAAGTCTGCGACGCTCACCTCAGCGGCCGAAGCGGAGAAGATCCCCGCGGTCGTCGACATATACACCGCCGCCGCCAATGACATCGAGACCCTTCGCGACGCAGCGAACAAGGCTTCATCCGTGAAGGAACTGGACTCGATCAGGTCCCAGGTCATGGACATCTACGAGTCAGCGAAGGAGGCGGCCATGGCGGTGCGGGACGGCTCGGTGTCAGGCCCCGAGGACACGCTCAAGGAGTACCTCGACCGGGTGGTCGTGTATGTCACGACCACAGTCGAGGCGGCTGCACCTACACGGGAGAGGTCACCCGAGACATTCGACGCCCTCGTCGACGCCAAGCGGACCGTGCTGGAGCAGGTCGATCGGGTGTCCGCAGTCGCTGAATCGGGCAAGGGACTCGACGCTCGTTGGGCCGATCTCAACGACTCGCTCAGGGACTTCCGTCTTGCACTCCTTCGGCACTACATCGCCCTCGGCGAGCCCCTGGTGATCGACGGCATACAGATTCCCGGCTGATCCAGCGGGCGTGGGGAAGCGAGATGGGCGCCAAGTTCGGCGCCCACCTCGCGTTGGGGGTACATTCGGCCCATGCCAACAGGCAGGATCCGCATAGCTTCGTACCTCGTCGCCGTCGACCGAGGTGCCATCCTGCTGTCGAGGATCGCACCAGGATTTCCGGGAGCAGGATCGTGGACGCTCCCCGGCGGCGGAATGGAATGGGGTGAGCACCCGGAACAGACGCTGAGGCGGGAGGTCTTCGAGGAAGCTGGCTTCGACCTCGGAGAAGTCTCATTCCTGGGTATCGACTCGAAGGTCCATGCTCCGGGCGGCGATCACGACGGCGTCCATGCGATCAGGATCCTCTATCGCGCCGAGGTGAACGGCATGCCACGCGTAACGGAGGTGGGCGGATCCGTCGACGCAGCGGCATGGGTACCCCTCGAGGACCTGCCGGACACGCCCACCGTGCATCTCGTGGAAGCCGCACTCGCCTACCTCGAGGCGCAATGAACGCCACGAGGGCGGTGCCGGCGCGTCCCCGCTGTCACGACATACAACAGGTGGCACAATGGAGGCGTGGCGAGATCCACACCCCTGCCCCTGGACGTGACGTCGTGCCGAGATCTGGCCCCGAGGGCACGGCGCGTCCGGTTTCGCGGCGACCTCACTGCGTCGAGCACGCTTCCCGCCGCGTACCTCTCCCTGTGGTTCTCGGAACCAACCGAACGCGGCGGCAATCGAGCCGGTCGAAGCGACAAGCGAACATTCACGGCACGGTGGCTCGATGTGGAAGGCGGAACGATCACGGTCGACTTCGTCCTCCACGGGTCAGGACCAGCGGCAATGTGGGCAGCTTCCGCGACACCCGGCGACCGGATATGGGCCGGTGAGACGAGTGGCGGGTACTCGGTGCCACCTCCGGGCTCACACCTGGTGCTGGTCGGGGACGACACCGCCATACCGGCGATCGGTGCGATCGTCGAGGCGTCGCACGACAGCGTGCACATCACCGCGGTGATCGAGGTCATCGATGGACTCGACGAACGACCCGTCTCGGACCAGCGGATCGTGCACCCGATCTGGGTCCACCGTGGCGACGACCCGAACCAGGCTGGCAAAGCCACGCTCGGCCTGCTCGAGGACCTGTCCGTGAGCGAGGACGCACACTGGTGGATCGCAGGAGAACGCGAGGCGATCAGGGCGATGCGCGACGTGGTGGTCGACCGTGGTGTGTCTCGCGAGCGGTTGAGCCTCAACGCCCATTGGCGGCTCAAACCAACGGACCCTCGTCGCACGCGACCAGGAACCACCTCCTGAACGGGTCACCAAACCCGTCTCGACGTGACAGAACCCGCCGCACCGGTGTAGGTGGGCGGGTTCTGTCTTCGATGCGGTGCAGGCGTGTCTGCACCCTTCGTGGAGGTGGGGGGAATCGAACCCCCGTCCCGAGAGACATCAGCGTCGGCATCTCCGAGCGCAGCCAACAGCGAGCTTTCGGATCACGAGGACTCTGTCGGCAAGCACCCTCATGCCCTATCCGGAGTTGGCTTGACCCGCCGGTCCCGGAATCCCGGCGGGAGCATCCCACATTGCGTTGCCCTGACCTGCCGAGGTGGGTGCCCAACAGGAGGACAGGAGCGTTTAACTACGCTGCCAGTGCGTAACTTTCGTCTGCACTTATGTGTGTACCGGCTCTTTTACGAGGACTCCGGCGACCTCGGCTCGCTTCCGGCGCCTCAACTCTCACGGTCGAAACCATGTCACCCCCGCATGTGCGGGAACGCGTGAAGCACGTCCACCTGCAAAGCGTACCGGTCCGCCCAGACTTCGCACACAGGTTCACCAGCCGCCGGTGACCATGTTCGCCATGGCGGGAACACCGGTAGCCTGAAGAGCCATGACCATCAACCCTGGGTCGCCAGAGGACACACCTGTGGACTCGGCAGAGCCGGCAACGACAGCCCAGTACACCGAGCCGACGTCGGAAACGACAGAGCAGGCCCCATCCCCCACGCCGAAGCGGTCATCGGGTCGCTATGTGATCGTCGGGTCCGTCGTCCTCGTCGTCGGGCTGTTGCTCGTGAGTCAGCTGTATCTCATCTCGACGCTCAACGACACCCGCAACGAGCTCTCCGAGACCCGAGGCGATGTCGCAACACTTACCAGGCAGGTCGGTGAGGCGACGGATTCGGTCGATGCGCTGGCGTCAGCGACCGCCTCCGCCGGAGCACCGTCGACGGGTAACCCTGCCGCCCCTGTCCTCCCCGCGGGCGTGCTCCCGCGCCTCGAGCAGGGCCAGCAGGACACGGCCCTCGGTATGCGCCTGGGTGTCGTCGAAGGCCCGGACGCGTACACGGGCGACGCCGTTTCGATCGACCCGGCAGACGGCACGAAGCGCGTGTGGATGGTCTGGGCGCACTGGTGCCCGTACTGCCAGCAGGAGCTCCCGTCACTGTCCGCCCTCTACCCGGGCTTTCGCGAAACGTACCCAGGGATCGAGATCGCGACGGTCACCTCGTCGATCGATCCGACCCGCGGCAACCCGCTCGATGAGTACCTCGCGGATCAGCAGTTCCCGTTCACCGTCCTCGTCGACGACGACCTGAGACTCGCAAGCCAGCTCGGTGTGAACGCGTTCCCGTTCTGGGTGGTCACCGACGGCGATGGGACGGTGCTGCTGCGAATGACGGGCTACCTCGAGGATCAACGGCTCATCGATCTGGTGGCGGGCCTCGACGAGTTCGGGACCTGACGGCTGCGCCTCAGCCGAATCGGCTGGAGAGCCGCCTGAGGTTCGACCGCCATATCGCGCTCATGATGGGTTTCGCGACGATCTCACCGAGGCGACCGCCGAAGGCCATCGGCAGCGTGATGTCCTCGTCCCACACGAACCTGGTTCGCCCGTCGAGGTCCTCGAGCGTGAACGCGCCCACACCCGAGACGATCCCAACGTGGATGACGCCGATCCTCGAACGGTCCTCCCATTCGGTGACGATGATCCAATCCTCGGTCGTGAACGGCCCGATCCGGGTCGGCACGATCAGGACGGTCCCGACGCCCGACCGAAGGTCTCCCGCGAAGGTGATGCGTTCGGCGTCTGCCATCCACTCGCTGTGGGATGCCATGTTCGCCACATCGGCCCACACCTCCTCGACCGGGGCATCGATGTCGACGACAACCGTCACGCGCACTGTCTGGGCCTTCCGATCATCGCCGGTGGCTCCGCGCCCTGGCCATCTCGCGTTGCTGTTGGCGCTCGACGATCGTCTGGCGCTTGTCATGGCGACGCTTGCCCTTGCCGAGTCCGAGTTCCACCTTCGCCTTGCCTTCGGAGAAGTAGATCAGGATCGGGACGAGGGTGAGGCCCTCCTCCCGGATACGACCGAACAGCCTGTCGATCTCGCGGCGATGGAGGAGGAGCTTTCGCTGGCGTTCGGGATCGTGCCCTCCGTTCTCGGCGAACGAGTACGGCGAGATGTGGGCGTTCACGAGCCACACCTCCCCGTTGCGGATGTCGGCGTACGAGTCCTTGAGCTGGACATGGCCCGCACGCAACGACTTGACCTCAGACCCGCGAAGAGCGATACCCGCTTCGAACGTGTCGAGGATCTCATAGTTGAACCGCGCCTGACGGTTCGTTGCGACGACCTTGCGTCCAGACATGGCGCGGAGGCTACAAGCCGCCCTAGAAGTAGTTCGTCGGGTTCACGGGAACCCCGTTGATGCGAACCTCGAAGTGAAGGTGCGGTCCGGTCGACTGACCGGTCGACCCGATGTAGCCGATGACCTGACCGGCCGCGACCTCGGCTCCGACCGACGCCCCGAGCCTGGACTGATGCGCGTAGAGCGTCACCATTCCTCCACCGTGGTCGACCATGACGGTGTTCCCATACCCGCCCTTGGCACCTGCGAAGATCACCCGACCCGATCGTGCCGAGCGAATCGGGTCACCCTGTGCCGCATTCATGTCGACTCCGTTGTGCATGCGGTTCTGCCCCGTGATCGGATGGATTCGCATACCAAACCCCGATGACACGGCTCCCGGAACCGGCCTGACGAAACCTGACGATGAACTCGCGACCGGAGCGTTGGTCGACGCGGATGCGGCGGCGATGTCCGATCGGATCGAGGACTCCTCCCGCGCAAGGGCTGCCAGCTCACCCTCGAAGTGGGCGATCTCGCCGTCGAGGCGGTCGAGGAGCTCGACCTGCTCCGCATACGCGGTCGCAAGGTGCTCGCGCCGCTGGCGGAGGTCCTCCTCCAAACGGTCGAGCTCGGATCCGAGGTCCTCGAGGTCGCGCACCTCCTCCTCCATCGATTCCTCGACACGACGGATCTCCGCCTCCTGGCGCTCCTCCTCCGAAACGAGGGCACCGTAGCGATCGGCAGCACTCGAGCTGTGCACAGTGAGAACGTCGAGGTACGCAACGCCGACAGAGATGTCGTTGACGGCCGTTGCGCTGAACGCGATGGACGGCTGCGCCGTCCCGCCACCCATGTACGCCTGGAGCACCCACGTCTCGGCCTCACCGCGTGCGTCGTCCCTGAGGCCCCGTGTCTCGGCGAGGGATGCGAGCTGCTCACCGAGCTCAACTCTGATCGCAGCGAGCGACTCCATTTTCGCGGCGAGGGCGACATCGATGATGCTGACCTCGTTGGACGCGGCGAGTACCTCGCGTTCTGCTTGCTCGAGCGCCTCACCCGACGAGATCAGTTCCCTGGCGAGGGCGGAGCGCTCAGACGCGACGACAGAGATCCTGGACCTGACCTCGGCCATCTGCTCCCGGACGCGGTCGAGATCCGAGTCGAGGTCGGCTCCCACGGCGGGATACGCGGAAGCACCGAGGAGGGTGACAACGAGCGCGAGGAGGAGCAGTCGCCTGGTCACGAGCGCAAGGTACGGTGGACTGCAAGGCTCAAGGAGCTACCGATGAGACCGGCAGCAACCCCGAACAGCAGGACCAGCGCACCCTGCCTGAGGAGGAAATCGTTCTGGATCGCGAGGTTGATCCACTCTGGGAGGTCCGCGAGCCTGTCGACAGCCAGCTGCTGTGCGACGACGATGAACGTGACGGCGAGCGCGCCGCCAAGCAGCCCTTCCAAAGCCCCTTCGATGAGGAAAGGCGTCCGTACGAACCAGTTGCTCGCTCCGACGAGTCGCATGATCTCGATCTCCTCGCGGCGAGCATAGATCGCCATGTGGATGGTATTGGCGATCAAAGCGACCGCGGCGACTCCGAGCGCCACGGCCAACAGCCAGAACATGATCTGCAGACCGTCGCGAAGCGCAATCATCGCGTCGATGGCTTCACCTGCGGACTTCACCTCCTGGACTCCTGCCGTCGCACCCAACCGCGTGACGATGAGGCCGTAGTCCTCTGGATCCACGGGCTGGACACGCAGTGACGCCGGAAGCAGATCAGGGTTCTCATCGAGGACCCTGAGCATTCCTTCGTCATCCGCGAGCAGCACCTTCGCTTCCTCCAACGCGTCCTGTTTCGACACGTAGAAGACGTCCTGCACCTGGGGCCAGGAGAGGACCTCCGCCTGGAGCGCGACCGTGTCTTCGGTGGTCACGTCGTCCTGGAGGAAGGCGATGACACGAACGTCCTCGGCCCATTGGAGCGTGTTGACGCGCACGATCTCGCCGAAGACGACGGTGCCGAAGGTGAGCGTCAGTGAGATGAACACGGCGAGGATCGCACCGAGAACAACCAGGATGTTCCTGCCGAGGTTGTTGAACGCCTCCTTGAACAGGTACGAGATCTGGGTCACGAGATCACCTCGATCTCATCCGTGTCATCGGTGCCCTCGGGGGCATCAGGCGTCTCGGTTGTCGCGGATCGGTCGTCCGTCTCGACGATCTCCGTCTCATCCGCCTCGAACACCGCCTCAACGCCTCCGGTCGCAGTCATGGTCGGTTCCGATGGTTCGGGCGACGGGTCCATGACCGCGGAATCCGATAGCTGTGCGGCGTCCACTACGAGCGGCGGCGGCGATCCGTCCTGGGTCGCGACGGCGACGATCTCGACGTCACCGGATTCGGTCGTCACCGCCGTGATCTCACGGGTCTCGTAAATGCCCCGCGACTCGTCCCGAGCGATGCGCCCGCGGTCGAGCTGCACGACCCTCCTGCGCATCGCATCGACGATCGCGTGGTCGTGTGTTGCCATGACGACCGTTGTACCCGTCCTGTTGATGCGGTCGAGGATCCTCATGATGCCGACAGACGTGCCGGGGTCGAGGTTCCCGGTCGGCTCGTCTGCGAGCAGGATGAGGGGTCTGTTCACGAAGGCACGTGCAACGGCCACGCGCTGCTGCTCTCCCCCTGAGAGCTGGCGAGGGAGGCTGTCGGCCTTGGCCGAGAGCCCGACGAGCTTGAGCACCTGGGGGACCTGGTTGCGCACCACGGACCGGTGTTTTCCTGTGACCTCCATCGCGAACGCCACATTCTCGTACACCGTCTTCGTCGGGAGCAGCTTGAAGTCCTGGAACACCGTGCCGATGGAGCGCCGCAGGTGTGGGACCTTCCAATTGGCGAGATCCGACGCGTGCTTGCCGGCGACCCACAGGTCGCCGTTCGTGGGGGCCTCCTCGCGCATCATCAGCCGGATGAGCGTCGACTTGCCGGAGCCGGATGCACCGACGAGGAAGACGAACTCGCCCTTTGCGATGTCGAGATCGATGTCCTTGACGGCAACCGTGCCGCCCGGATAGACCTTGGTGACGTTTTCGAGTTTGATCATGGGATTGACTCAGGGGGTGGTCGGACACTCTGGCCTGTCGCCGACCGTCCCGCGAGGTTACCGCCGCATTCCGGGAACTCTCGGCATTGGCGAGCGGTACGGCGGTCGGCACGAATGACCGTGCCGACCACCGCACGGACAGGGACCTACGACTCGTCCTGCTCCGAGCGTCGCCAGTGGAGGTATGAGTCGATGAACCCATCGATGTCGCCTGCGAGGACCCCCTGGATGTTGCCGACCTCGAAGTCGGTGCGGAGGTCCTTGACCATCTGGTAGGGCTGGAGGACGTAGCTCCTGATCTGCCTTCCCCAACCGGCCTCTGTCTGCTCGCCCCGGATCGCAGCAACGGTCGTCGCCTGGTCCTGACGGGCCTTCTCGGCGAGGCGGGCGGCGAGCAACTGCATGGCCCTCGCCCTGTTCTGCATCTGGGACCGCTCGGCCTGGCACGACACGACGACACCTGTCGGGATGTGGGTGATCCGCACCGCCGAATCCGTCTTGTTCACGTGTTGGCCCCCGGCACCGGATGCCCTGTAGGTGTCGATGCGGAGATCCTCCGGATCGATATCGACCTCGGCAACATCCACCTCGGGAATCACATCAACGCCTGCGAACGCGGTATGTCGACGCGACTGCGAGTCGAATGGGCTGATGCGAACGAGCCGGTGTGTCCCGCGCTCTGATTCGAACGTGCCGTATGCGTTGTCGCCCCTGATGGTGATGGTGGCTGATTTGATGCCGGCCTCCTCACCCTCTGAGACCTCGTCGACGACGAATGAGAACGACGACCGCTCCAGGTACCGGACGTACATCCGCAACAGCATTTCCGCCCAGTCCTGAGCATCGACGCCGCCGGCACCGGCGTTGATCGACACGATCGCCGGACTGTCGTCGTACTCCCCGAAGAACAGCGACTCACGCTCGAGGATCGAGAGTTCCCGCGAGATCCGCATCAGCTCCGATTGCACCTCCGCCAGCGAGGCCGCGTCGCCCTCCTCGAGCGCCATCTCGAGGAGGATCTCGACGTCCTCGATGCTCGATGCGAGCTCGGTGACCTGCCGGATCGTCTGCTCGTGGCGTGCAAGCCGACTCGTGACCTTTCGTGCATGCTCCTGGTCGTCCCACAGTCCGGGGGCGGATGCCTCGAGGCGGAGATCGACGAGTTCGGTCTCCTTGCCTGCGACGTCGAGGAACGCACGTGCATCGTTGAGGCGTCCGGTGAGCTCAGCGACGAGCGATCTGAGTTCGACGGGTTCCATTCGGGTGAGCGTAGCGACGCTCAGACGGGCAGCGGCTCCGAGCCTGGGGCTCCGTGGCACCGCTTGTACTTCTTGCCGGACCCACACGGACACGCGTCGTTGCGGCCGATCTTGTCGCCCTCGCGCTGGACCTGGCGGTGGGTCGTTCCATCACCCTTGCTCGAAGACGTCGCGAGGTTCGTCGGGCGGGGCTCGGTTGGCCGTCGTGCGACCTCGACGTGGTACATGTAGCGAATGGAGTCAGCCTTGGTCGTCGCGACCAGATCCTCGAAGTAGGCAAAGCCCTCCCGCTGGTACTCGACGAGGGGATCGCGCTGGCCCATAGCCCTCAGACCGATCCCTCCTCGCAAGTAGTCCATCTCCCCGAGGTGCTCCCGCCACTTGTTGTCGATGACCGACAAGACCACGGTGCGTTCGAGGCTCCGCATCACCTCTGGCGTCAGCTCCTCCTCGCGGCGTGTGTACACGGCTTCCGCATCCTCGAGGTACGCCTCGATGACCTCCTCGACGGTCAGGTCCTCCGGGTGGTCGAACGAATCCTTCGAAAGCGTCGTTGGATACAGGACGGTCATCCGAAGGGTGAACTCCTCCCAGTCCCAGTCGAATGGCGCCCGGCCATCTGCCATCTCCCTGACCGTGTCCTCGATCACGTCCTCCCGCCACTCGGCGATGAGGGCGTCGGTCCTGTCGCCGTGGAGGATCTGGTTCCGCCAGCGGTACACGATGGTTCGCTGCGTGTTCATGACCTCGTCGTACTTGAGCACGTTCTTGCGGATCTCGAAGTTCTGCGACTCGACCTGCGTCTGGGCCCGTTCGATCGACTTGGACACCATCTTCGCCTCGATGGGGACGTCGGGCGGAATCTTGAGTCGCTCCATGATCGAGGCGACACGCTCGTTCGCGAAGCGACGCATGAGGTCATCCTCGAGCGACAGGTAGAAGCGACTCTCACCGGGGTCGCCCTGGCGACCCGAGCGGCCACGCAGCTGGTTGTCGATTCGGCGGGATTCATGCCGTTCCGTGCCGAGGACGTAGAGGCCGCCTGCGTCGAGGACCTTCCTCCGGTTCGCCTCGGTCTCCACCTCGAATGCCTCCGTCGCACGCACGAGCTCATCGTCGTACGACGGATCCGACGGTTCGATGCCGCGCTTGCGAAGCTCGACCTTCGCCATCTCCTCGGCATTCCCACCGAGTTTGATGTCCACGCCTCGGCCGGCCATGTTCGTGGCCACCGTTATCGCACCTGGCATGCCTGCCTGGGCGATGATGTGTGCCTCGCGTTCATGCTGCTTGGCGTTGAGGACCTCGAAGGTCATGCCCCGCTTCTTGAGGGTCGCTGCCAGACGCTCCGACTTCTCGATCGAGACCGTCCCGATGAGGATCGGCTGACCGGCCTTGTGGCGCTCCTCGATGTCATCGGCGACCGCTGCGAACTTCGGCTCTTCCCCGATGTACACGAGGTCGCCCTGATCGATGCGGGCGATGGGTACGTTGGTCGGGATCACGACCACTTCGAGGCCGTAGATCTCGACGAACTCCCCCTCCTCGGTGATCGCCGTACCGGTCATGCCTGCGAGCTTGTCGTACATCCGGAAGTAGTTCTGCAGCGTGATCGTGGCGAGCGTCTGGTTCTCCTCCTTGATCGGGACGCCCTCTTTCGCCTCGATGGCCTGGTGCAGCCCCTCCGAGTAGCGCCGACCCTCGAGTACCCGGCCCGTGAACTCGTCGACGATCATGACCTGGCCGTTCCGGATCAGGTAGTCGACGTCCTTCTGGTAGAGGGTCTTCGCCTTGAGGGCGACATCGAGGTGATGGATGAAGTCGACATTGGCGTGGTCGTACAGGTTCTCGACACCCAGGAGCTCCTCGACGCGGGTCACGCCGGCCTCGGTGGTCACCACCTGGCGCTTCTTCTCGTCGACCTCATAGTGCTCGTCCACCCGCAGCCGTGACGCGATGCGGGCGAATTCGCTGTACCACTTCCCTGTCTCCCCCACACGGCCGGAGATGATCAATGGCGTGCGCGCCTCGTCGATGAGGATCGAGTCGACCTCGTCGACGATCGCAAAGGCATGCCCCCTCTGGACCATGTGCTCTGGAGTCATGGTCATGTTGTCGCGGAGGTAGTCGAATCCGAACTCGTTGTTCGTGCCGTGGGTGATGTCGGCCGCGTACTGCGGCCTGCGTTCCTCAGGCGACATCCATGCCTGGATGATTCCGACCTTGAGGCCGAGGAACCTGTGGATGCTCCCCATCCACTCCGCATCGCGGCTTGCGAGGTAGTCGTTGACCGTGACGAGGTGGACGCCGGTACCGGCGAGGGCGTTCAGGTACGCGGGCATGGTCGCGACGAGGGTCTTGCCCTCACCCGTCTTCATCTCCGCGATGAGACCTCTGTGAAGCGTCGCGGCACCGATGACCTGGACGTCGTAGTGTCGCTGTCCGAGTACCCGCTTCGCAGCTTCGCGAACCGTTGCGAAGGCTTCCGCCTCGATGTCGTAGAGGGTCTCACCGTTGGCAAGGCGCTCACGGAACCACGGCGTCCTCGCGGCGAGCTCCTCGTCCGACATCGCCTCGAGTTCGGCCTCGAGCGCGTTGACGCGGGCGACGACGGCTTCGAGTTCCTTGAGGCGTTTGCCCTCACCGAAGCGGAGGGCCTTCTGGAAGATCGACATAGGCCATTGATACTACGACGGACCCATGGTTGTGAACCCTGCTCGTGCCCCCGACAGCAAGGTCGGTCAGGGCGCTAGGGCATCCGGATGAGGTTCTCCCGAATGGCGTAGAGCACGGCCTCGTTGCGAGAGTGCAGTCCGAGCTTGTCCAGGATGTTGCGAATGTGGTTCTTGACCGTGTTCTCCGAGATGTACAGGAGATCACCGATGTCCCGACTCGTCTTTCCATCCGCAACGAGCTCGAGGACCTCGATCTCGCGACCTGTGAGGCTCGGCTTGCGCGCTCCGACGAGTTCGTGATGGCGGAGCAGCTGGCGTGTGACATCGAAGAGCTTGCCTGCCATGCCGGCGGAGATCGCAGCGCCGCCACGGGCGATGTTGTCGATGGATCGGACCAACTCGTCGAACGGCATGTCCTTGAGGATGTAGCCGCGTGCCCCACCCCGTATCGAGGCGACCATGTCCTCCTCGGATTCGCTTCCCGTGAGGAGCACGACCGCGGACGTCGGGGCGATCGTGTGGATCTTCTCCAGCACGTCGATGCCGGAAACACCCGGCATGAGGACGTCGAGGAGGATGATGTCCGGCTGCTCGGTCTCGGCGAGCGCGACCGCACCCTCGCCGTCGGCTGCTTCACCGACGACCAGGTACCCAGCACCCCTGAGAGCGGCCGTGAGGCCTGCCCTGAACAGGGGCACATCGTCGACAACCAGCAGTCTCTTCATGTCCGCTCCGGCTCATTCCGGTTCGATAAGTCCTACGTCGCCGTCGTGCCGGTGATACACCACACAGTGTGTATCCGAGTCTGCGTTGAGGAAGAAGAAGAAGTCGTGTCCGAGCATCTCCATCTGCAATACAGCTTCCTCAGCGGTCATCGGTTTCATCGTGAACCTCTTGGTTCGGACGATCCCTGCGCCACGGTCTTCATCTACATCGGAGGGTCCCCCGACGTGGTTGAGACCTTTGTTCGTTCCCCGATTCCGTTGGATGAGGCGTTCCTTCAGACGCCGGAGCTGGCGCTCGTACCTGTCGGCGGCGATGTCGAGAGCAGACTTCTCGTCCGGCGCATCTGCCTCGATTCGCACGATGTGTCCAGCGACGGTCGAGGTGATCTCGACGGCGAACCGGTCATCGATGCGCGGGTTGTTCCGTTCCGAGAACTCGACATCGACGGCGCCTCCATCGTCGAAGATGCGCCCGGCATGCGTGAATCGCTCCTCGGCGAAGGACCGGATCTCCTCGGGTACCTGCATGTTCCTACCGTGAACGCGAACGGTCACCCGTACTCCTTCCGTGGACATGGCGAGCCACATCGACATGACGTGGCGTCGGGATTCGGGGCGGGAGCCAGCGCACGACGGAGGCGATCCCCAGGTGCTGAGCAGCAGCTGGTCGGTCGCTCGACACGTCACCTCCCGGTACGGGATCGATTCCCGCCCTCGACCCAATAGTACCCGCAGATGTACCAGAGACCACGGACAACCTGCGGTGGGGAACCAGTGCGATGACACTGGCGACGGTCGAACCGGAGGTGAGTACATCGTCGACGAGCACGGCGCCGATCGGGACTGGTATTCGCAACCGGAACGGGACCCTCCCCCGACGCGCGCGATCCATCCCGGCGCGCCGACGCCACCAGGGCGGTGCCGACACGGCATCGACCACGGGAACGGACCATCTTCGCGCCAATTCGATGGCGAGCACCGTGGATGGATCGATGCCGTATCGAATCCTCCGCACGAGCGACCGGCGCACGGGAACCACACAGGTCACCTCTGAGGGCGAGAGCCTGGCCATGGCATCGACGAGCAGGAGGCCCGATGCTCGGCATCGTCGATACTTGAGGTTGTGCACGAGCCGGACCGCCGCACCGACGTGGGCGTACGCCGAGAACGCCTCGACTCCGTCGATCATCCTCGGCGGAGCTGGTCTCAGCGATCGCTTACACGTCCGGCAGAGGCCACGGGACGGCATGGAACACGCAGGGCACACCATGGCGACACCGTATCGGCCGGGCCCGACACGGCGGCATTCATACCGCTACTCGATCAGGTGCCGTGCTCCCAGGATGCCAGGTAGCTCTCCTGCTCATCGGTGAGAACCTCGAGCGAACCTCCGAGGGCCTCGAGCTTGAGCCTCGCGACCTCGGCGTCGAGGGCATCGGGAAGCCGATACACCCTCGGTTCGAGCTCATCTGCGTTCTGGACGATCCACTCGGCTGCAATTGCCTGATCCGAGAACGACATGTCCATGACGTCTGCGGGATGTCCTTCCGCCGCACCGAGGTTGACGAGGCGGCCCTCGGCGACGACGAGAATCCGCTTGCCGCTCGGGAGCGTGTACTCCTCGAGGTTGTCGCGGATGATGCGCCGCGAAACCGACAGCGAGTCGAGCGCGTTCAGGTCGAGTTCGACGTCGAAGTGTCCCGCATTGGCGATGATCGCGTTGTCTGGCATCGCCACGAAGTGCTCGGCACGGAACACATGGATGTTGCCGGTCGCCGTGATGAACACATCACCGACGCGCGCCGCTTCGTGGCTCGAGAGCACACGATGGCCCTCCATGGCCGCGGCAACGGCGCGCACCGGATTGCTCTCCACGACGATGACGTCCGCTCCGAGACCCTTCGCCCTCGTCGCGATCCCCCAACCACAGTCCCCGTACCCCGCAACGACGACCCGGCGGCCGGCGAAGAGGATGTTCGTCGCCCTCAGGATGCCGTCGAGGGAGGACTGCCCGGTGCCGTGGCGGTTGTCGAACAGGTGCTTGGTGTCGGAGTCGTTCACGGCCACGACCGGGAACCGCAATACCCCGTCGTCGGCCATGGCCTTGAGTCGGATGACGCCCGTCGTCGTCTCCTCCATGCCTGCGATGATCGCCTGATCCACCCGCTGGCGGTGGAGCACCGTCGTCATGTCCGCACCATCGTCGAAGATGAGGTGGGGATCGGTGTCGAGCACCGCGTTGATGTGGTCGTAGAAGCTCGTCGCGTCCTCGCCGCGAATGGCGAACACGGGGATACCAGCGTCGACGAGGGCGGCCGCGACGTCATCCTGCGTCGACAACGGGTTCGAGGCGCACAGCGCGACCTGGGCGCCTCCCGCAACGAGCGTGAGCATCAGGTTCGCCGTCTCGGAGGTGACGTGCATGCACGCTCCGATGCGGTATCCAGCCAGCGGCTTGTCCCGCTCGAAACGCTCCCGGATGGCCGCGAGGACCGGCATCCGGCGCGCTGCCCACTCCACCCGGAGGTGGCCCTGTTCGGAGAGCCCAATGTGCGCGATGTCATGGTTCATGTGCCGTCCTTGTCCGGAGCTCCCGATGCTAGGCACGCCGGCACCTCCACCTGCCTGATCGGATCGCAGCACCGTGGGACTACGCTCATGCCCATGGCATCGCGCACAGAAAAACCCTGGGGACACGAGCTGCTGTGGTCCCACACCGAGCACTATGCGGGCAAGGTCCTCCATATCGAGCCGGGTCACAGGTTGAGCCTCCAGTACCACGACCACAAGCACGAGTCGATCCTCGTCGTCAGCGGACGTCTCGTCCTCACACTCGGGACCGACGGGCAGGAGCGGGTCGTGGAACTGGCGGAAGGCGAGTCAATCGACATCCCAGCGGGGACGGTGCACCGGTTCGAGGCTCCACAGGATTCACCCGTCGACCTGATCGAGGTCTCGACTCCCCAGCTCGACGACGTCGTACGGCTCGCCGACGATTACGACCGTGCCTGACCAGTCATCGGGTACGAGGTCCGGCCTGTCCCACGAATGTCGAGAAGCGGTTCAATCGACGGGGCGAACCTGCCGATGAAGTGAGGTCGACCCGATCGATGGGAGTGATCGTGAGCAAGTCCCTGTCCCTCATCTGTTGTGCGCTGGTGCTCGTCATCTCCGCCTGCGCAGATGACGGAAGCTACGACGAAGGGACGACGATCCCCGAGGGTCCTTCGACCGAGACGACCACCACGCTCACCGACGCGTCCACCACGACGGCGTCCATCCAATCGGGAGCCGCGACCCTCGATGTGCTCCTTTCCAGGCTCGACGGTGCCCCCGAGATCCGCTCGGCACGGATCGAGGGGTCGGTCAGCCTCACGGGGATCGATACCGGTGCCGCACCACCGATCGATGGGTCGATCGCATTCTCCACCTTGTTCGACACCGCCGCGGGCACCAGTGCATTCGTCGTCGACCTCTCGTCGATGGCCGGGGCGATGGAGTCGGAACCCGAGGATTCGTTCGCCGGGTTCGCTGACGCATTCATCGGTCCCATGGAGTTCCGCCAGGTCGGCGACCGCGTCTACATGAAGGTCGCGATCTTCAACCTCATGTTCGGGGCGCCGACCGAGTGGGTCTCGGCTCCCGCTGAGGACCGCGGCGAGTTCACGTCAGGGTTCGAGACCGTTCCTTCGCATCCCAGGGACGTGGTCGGTGCCTACGACGGAGCAGAGGCGACGGTCGAGGACCTCGGCCGCGAAGTGGTCAACGGTATCGATGCGACCCATTACCGGGTCACCTTCGACACCGAGAAGCTCGCGGGGAAACTCTCGGCGGAGGAACGGGCTGAGCTCGAGGAGTCAGGCATCTTCGCTGTCGGCCTCGTACCGATGGATCTCTGGATCTCCGATGAGGGGCACCTCGTCGCGCTGCTGCTCGAACTCGACGGGACGTCGATCGAGTCACCTTCCGGCGAATCCTTCGACTCGATGACGATCCGATATGACCTCCATGACCTCAACGAGCCGGTTTCGATCACCGCACCGCCAGCGTCACAGGTCACCCCAATCGAGGATCTCGACATGGGCTTCGGGTTCGACGAGTCATCGTTCGACGCATGATGGCCACAGACGACCGGACCCGCCCCTAACCGCGGCTCGGTGGTTCTGCCTCCGAGGTCAGCATGATCGGAATGCCGTCGACGACCCGATATCCCCGACCGCACGCGGAGCACACGAGGGCAGGCGGCTCCGGGCGTTCGTGGAGTGTCCCTTCACAGGCGGGGCACTGCATGATCGCCAGGAGGTCGGCTGGTATCAGTCTTCCCTGCTCCGTCATCACGACTCCCTGACGATCGCCGACACCGTTGCCACGAGCTCGTCGACTGCCTCGTCGTCTGGTCCCTCGACGTTCAGACGGAGGACCGGCTCCGTGTTCGAGGGTCGGAGATTGAACCACCGGTCCCCGAGATCCACAGTGAGGCCGTCCATGCGATCCGATCCGTGGTCCGCGAACGCACGCTCGACCGCCGAGTCCGCCGCAGCCTTGTCGCGTACCGTGAAGTTGATCTCGCCCGACTGCGCGTACGGCTCGTATCGGGTGCGGAGCTCCGACAGCGGGACGCCCGCATCCGTGAGGACCCTCAGGAGGACGAGCATCGCCATGATGCCGCTGTCCGCTCGGTAGTTGTCCCTGAAGTAGTAGTGGCCGGAGTGCTCCCCACCGAAGATGGCACCGGTCTCGGCCATCACCTGCTTGATGTACGAATGTCCGACCTTCGTGCGCACCGCGATGCCACCCGCGGCTTCGACGGTCTCGGGGACCGCTCGTGAACAGATCAGGTTGTGGACGATCGCGCTCCCCGGGTGCCTCGCGAGGAACCAGTCTGCGATGATGGCGGTCGTGGTGCTGCCGGGAAGTGCAACGCCCAAGTCGTCGACGAAGAAGGCCCGATCCGCGTCCCCGTCGAAGGCAACACCGATATCGGGGCGACGATCGACCACGATGGCCAGGAGGTCCACGAGGTTCTCGGGCCGCAACGGATCGGCCGGATGATTCGGGAATGTGCCGTCCGGATCCAGGTACAGGGGGATCAGCTCCGCGTCGATCCTCTCGAACACCTGGGGAAGCACGGCGCCTGCCATGCCGTTCCCCCCGTCAGCGGCGACCCTCTTGCCCGAGATGCCCTCGGCTCCGGTCACGGAGATCACGTGGTCGACGTACCCCGGTCTGAGGTCCTCGGTGCGAACGGTTCCCCTGATCGCCGAAGGCGCCACTCCTCGTTCGGCCATCGCCCTGATCTCGAGCAGGCCCGTGTCCTGGCCGATCGGCGCGGCTGCTGGCTGACAGAACTTCAGCCCGTTGTACTGGGGTGGGTTGTGCGAAGCCGTGATGACGACACCGGGGAGTGACAGGGCGCCCGATGCGTAGTAGAGGAGATCCGTCGGGATCTCGCCGATCAGGCGCACGTCGACGCCCTGCCCCGTGATCCCGTCGATGAGGGCTTCCCGAATCGACGGGGATGACAACCGGCAGTCGTGGCCGACGATCACCTCGTCGGCGTCAACGAACTCCGCGAAAGCCGCGCCGATCCGCATCGCGATGTCCTCGTCGAGTTCCTCTGGCACGATTCCGCGCACGTCGTATGCCTTGATGATGTTGGAGAGGTCCATGACGAGCGAGTCTACGCGCCGGCAGGACGATCCCTGACCTTCGGTCCCTATCCGCCGCCATCCCTACACTCGCGCCCTGTGTCCCCAGCCAACGACGACCTCACCGCTGTGTCGGTGATCATCCCCGCGTACCAGGAGGCCTCCGGAATCGCCGAGGCCCTCGAGCGGCTGCTTCGAGGACTCGGGGCGATGGGTCGCGAATACGAGGTCCTCGTGGTGTCTGATGGGAGCACAGACGACACGGCGGCCAGGGCTCGTGGCGTCGGAGATCCCCACGTGACCGTGATCGAGTACATGCCAAACCGCGGCAAGGGCCACGCCCTTGCGTTGGGCGTGGAGCGCACGCACAACCCGCTCGTGGTCTTCATGGATGGTGACCTCGATCTCGACCCATCCGTGCTCCCCCGATACCTCGACCTCATCGACGCGGGCGTGGCAGACGTGGTCGTGGGTTCCAAGGCCCATCCGGAATCTGTCGTCGACTATCCGTGGTCACGGCGAGTACTGTCTCGAGCGTTCCGGCTCCTCACCAGGATCCTCGTGGGCCTCGACCTCGGCGATACGCAGACGGGCCTGAAGGCATTCCGCCGCACTGGGATGGCAGACGTTGCACGGGAGTGCGTCTCGGAGGGCTTCGCGTTCGACCTCGAGTTGCTGTGCCGGCTCAACGACCGCGGCGCGACGATCGTCGAGGCGCCCGTGATCCTGAACTACGACTTCGCGTCCACCGTCAAGGTATCGACCGGTGCCGCAGCGGTGCGCGACCTGTACCGTGTGAGCAGGTGGCGTCGGGCGCAGGCTCGCAGCCGATCCAGGGCGGCCTGACCAGGGTCAGCCGTCGACAGTTGCGGGGGCAGGAACCGATCCCGTCGCTCGCTCGTGGAGCGCTCGGGAGAACACGACGTCGCGGTATCCGGCGAGCTTCGGGAGGATGAGAAGGCCTGCCGCGCCGACGAGGGCCGCGTTGTATCCGAGCGTGTCGAGGGGTCCCAACAGCGTCTCGGCAAGCCACATGATCCCGATGGTTGCGACGTAGGCGAACCCGTTCACGGCGAAGAACGAGGCCGTCTCAGACGTCGAGACCCGACCGTCCGTGAGATCGAAGGTCCAGCGGCGATTCACGACGTACGACACGAACGTCGTGAGGACGAACGCCGTCGACACGGAGACGAACCATGACAGCCCGGACACGAGGAAGACATTGAACAGGGCGATCGAGACCACGGTGTTCACGACGCCCACGAATGCGACCTTGATCGCTTGGACCGCTGTCGCCCGATTGGCGAAGGTCTGGAGGTAGCGCGTCACACCGTGGCTCTTCGTCGTCTCCGCACCCGGACGAACGCGTACGCGACCAATCCGAGCACAGCCGTCACCGTGAGGGCTGTACCAACGATTTCGACCCATGTGATCCCGAACTGAAGTGAAACGTCCGACTCGGTGGGGATCACGAGCATGAGCGACGGAGCGACGCGGTACACACCCTCTGCGCCATCTACCTGCCAGTTGGGGAAGTACGAGACCTTGACGAGGTGCGGCACGCCGACGGCATCCGTCGTGAACGAGAGCGAGTGGTCCTCGAAGCCTGTCACGACCGCCGTGCCCGTCGTCGAGTATGGGCGAGGGTCATCGAGGCGTTGGCCCACCTCCGTCACGCGTCGCCACTCGGGCGGCCCATCCTCGACGAGCCACTTGTCCAGGTTCTCGACGTCGTCGTACCACTCGAGCGCAGCGTCGACGAAGTCCCCGTCGCCTGCCCACACGACCGGCTCGTATGATGCGACCTCGATGCGATCGGCCTCCGGCACGGCGAACACCGTCCATGGCGAGGGTTCGGCGAGGACCTCGAGGCCGAAGTCGGTGGCGGCGTCGCGAGCCTCCGGCGTGAACGAGATGTAGTACTCGATGTCGTACACCGGGAGGTGCTTTGCTGCCCTTGCGAAGTCCATCGACCGGTATGTCAGTCCACGGACAGGGTTCGATGGGCGGTGGCTGACCTCGGATGCGTTGAGGAAGTGGAACGGCGTCGTCAGTGAGCTCTCGAAGAAGACGCCTTCCATCGACGGGTGGTCATCGGTCCAGAAGGGCAGCAACATCAGCGCCATCGGCGTTCCGTATGCGTTCTGATCCGAGTTGACCTCCCACATCACCCGGCCGTCCGGGAGGGCATCGACCGTCTTGAGGAGGTTCTCGTACTCGCTCCACGTCTGCTTGCCCTCGTACCCCTCGAAGTTCCACTTCACCCATCCGGGGAGGTCGTGCATGGACACGGCAACCGTCCCGACCAGGAGGACGACGGCGGTCGACGTTGCGATGAGGGTTGCACGTCGTCGATCGGCGAAGCGCCTTCCGAGCGCGACCATGCCGAGGCCGATCGCCAGGCCTGCGAAGACATGGACGCCGAAGAACCAGTAGGGCAACAGCCTGGCGTTGTAGAGGAGCGTGAACTCGAAGCGGGCGATGAGGAAATACCCTGCCAGGGGAAAGAGCGTCATCCACAGGGCGATCAGGATCCGATCCCTCCTCAACAGCGTCCACACGATGCCGACCACGGCTACCGCGAGCACGGGTACGAGTTCACCTGGGATCGGCGATCCCGGATTCTGGTAGTTGCCGACCACGGTGCGCACGGGCGACCATCCCATGTCCGTCGTCATCCCCTCGAGCACGCGAACGCCGAGCGCGAGTGACCAGAACGCGGAAAGCGCGAAGCCGACGACCCATGACATCGCCACACCGATGGCGCCATCGCGAGAGCGCGCAAACCGCTCACGGTCTCGCACGCCGACAAGTGCGACGAGCGGAGCAAGGACGAGCGGAAGCACCGCCACGATCGCCACGATCGTGGTGATGATGTGCGCAAGGGCGGTGAAGGCAAGGACGATGGCCGCCCACGGGTCGAATCGGGTGCCGCGGCGGTAGTTGCGCACGGACAGGCCGACGTACACAAGCGACAGTGCGAACGACCACGAGAACGCGAACTCGCCGGCAAGCGTCGACTTGATGTTCGCACCGAAGATCGAGTAGCTCTCCATGAAGACGAAGAGCGACCCCGCCACGCCAGCGACGACGGAAACGATCCTCGTGAATCCAAGGAACCGCACGAAGAGGTACGAGCAGGTCGGCAGTGCGACGAGGCCGGCGATCGTCGTGAGCTTGAAGGCGACACCGTATGGCAGGACCAGGTCGAGGCCGACCGTCACGAGCGCAGGAAGCGGGAAGTAGAAGTACAGCACGGGGAAGCCTGCGTACCAATCCATGCTCCACCCCAGGATCCGTCCGGATGGAAGGACGTTCTCCAGGAGGACCTTGGGGAGGAGGACGTGCGCCCCCATGTCGCCACCCGTCGGCGTGTTGGCGATGAGGAGATACGGCAGACGCCACAGGGACTGGCCATCCCTCAGGATCGGGCCGAGCACGCCGGACATCGTCAGGAGGATCAGGACGGTCGGAATCGCGATGAGACCGGCGACGACCCACTTCGACACCGGTTCGCGCCCTCCAGGGGGTGGTTGGGGCAACGGCGTCGCACCGGACTGCACCGGTGCTTCGGGAGGGGCTGCGATCGTCACGGGCCGGGAGGCTAGCGCTGCGGCGTCCATCGGGGTTCTCGATTCCGGCGAGAGTCCGGCCTCCCCAGGTGTGGCCACGTGCGGCCGGTCTCCCGGGGCCGCACGCCAGTGCGGAGCTAGTGTGCCAGTGGGAGGGGGAGCCTATGGGAGTCCATACCTACGATCGGATGGGTCCGATCTATCAGCGGCTCACCGATGCCTACTCACTCGGGTGCGTGCCACGAGCGAAACGGCGACAGCTCACATACATCGACCCCGGAGCGCGCGTCCTGTACCTCGGCATCGGGCCAGGGAGCGACGCCCTCGATGCCGCCGCGAAGGGGGCAGTAGTCACCGGCGTGGACCTTTCGCCGCGGATGATCGACGTGGCAATGCGGCGCTTCGAAGCTGCGGGGCGAGCGGTCGATCTCCAGGCATGTGACCTGTTCACCTTCGAGCCGCGTCATCCGTACGACGTCGTCGTCGCAAACTTCCTGCTCGACTGCTTCGACGCGCGACGACGCCCGCAGGTGGTTGAGCGAATGCACCAGTTCCTCCGCCCGGGAGGGACGGCGCTCGTCGCTGACACCGGTCGCCCTCGCGGCTCGCGCATCGGGCGGATCTCCTGGTACGCGTATCACGGAGTCGCGTATGCGACAACGTGGATCCAGGGCATCACGCCCTTCGTGCCGGTCATGGACCTCGACGTCTACCTGCGGGATGCAGGCTTCACGGTCGACACGCACACCACCCTCCGACCATGGCGGGGAGGGCCCGTGCTCTTCGAGAGCGTCGTCGGTACGAAGCCGTGACCCCCCAGCTGGCAGGCCCGACTGTCTGTCCCGTCTGTCGGCCTCGTCGTGCTGCTAGTCGCCGACGATGTCGATGATCGCATCGACGGGGATCGCCTCACCCTCACGGTCCCACCACTTCGCCTCACAGACGTGACACGAATTGAAGTAGACCTCCGTGCCGTCAGGGAGCGTCATGTCGATCCGGATCACCGACGTCTGACCACACGACGTACAGGTGAGTCCCGCGTCTGGTGCCTTCCTCATGGTCCCCTCCTCGGGCGGGCGCCGCCCAGGCGACCGCTTAGAGTATTGACTGTCGCGCTCTACGTGACTTGATCGTCGTCCTCGGGGAGGTCGTCGTATCTTCCGAGATACTTCGACCTCTGCCGGCCGTCCTCACTCCAGTATGCGTACACGTACGGCCCGTGTGGACATGTCGTGCACGAGTCCTTCCCGCACCTGATCAGCTGCTTGCGAACCTTGACATCGGGACCGAGTTCGGGGAACGAATGACCACGACGCTCGAGGCGTGCCCGCGTGAGCATGAACAGTCGACGAAGCTCGGGTTCATCCATCTCCCTGACGGCCTCGATCACGTCCCGGTCGATCGACATCTCAGCCCTCGCCCGACACGCCCGGTAGCGCGCACGACGAGCGCCTGTCGATCAGGGACCAGCCTCGCGGCGGCACGAATCGGCCGGCGTGGGCAGCGCACAGGCGGAGTCCCTCGTAGTTCTGCTCGGTGCCCTTGGCATCGTCGAGGTAGGCCTCTGCACCACGGTGGTCGTAGGTGAGAAGGCTCGACGCGCGGGACGAACACCGTATGCAGGAAGCGACCATGGACACACCAAGCTAGGCGAGTCCGAACGCCAAACCAAGGATCGCGGATCGATCGGCCGCTCCTCAATGCCGCTGGCGCTCGATCCCCGCAGCGGAGAGCGCGGCGAGAAGCGGACGCTTCCTCGGGGAGCCCGAGAATGTCCTGATCGCCGTGCCCTCGGCGTCGACCACGACGGTGACAGGGACGGCGACGATTCCCCACTCGTCGAATCGTCGAGGTTCGAGTTCGTTGGTGACCTCCCTGAACGGGACACCCAGGTTCTCGTACAGAGCGATTGTCTCCTTGCAGGTCGAGCAGGTCGTGGATGTGAAGAGGATGACGCCGGGGCGATCGCCGAGATCACCGACCGAAATCCCGGGATGTGTCGGACGGGAGAGCCTTCCGATCACGAATGCAACTGCGGAGGCGAGGACGATGACGGCGACAACGACTCCGAGCCGGACGACGACGTCGCTCACTGCACGGCGATCCCAGACGCGAGGGCGACACCCCTCTGACCCTGGATGGTCCATGCGACCGTGACGGGACCGTCGGCGACGACCCGGTATCCGAAGTATCCGATACCGACCTCCACGGGGACACCGAGGATCGATTCGGCGGCGACGACGACGGGCTCACCCTGGACGTACTCGAGCTCACCGAGCGGTTCGTACACGACCGACACGGGCTCCAGGCCGGTGTTGAGGATCCACATCGTCGTCTCGGCGTCGGGGAGCGTGTCGAGTGGCACGAACCACTCCGACGCCGATCTGGCGAGGCCGACGGTCCCCGCGAGGCCTGTGACGAAGGCCCCATCGGGAACGGACGTCGTCGTGCCATCGAGCGTCGTCGTGGTTTCCTCGTCAGGCGGAACCTCGCCACCCACTTCCTCAGGGTCGACCGTCGGTGCCACAGCGACCACCGACGCCCCGATCGGCGCGCTCGCCCTCACCCTCACGCCGAACGGTGGTGCTGCGAGGTCGGAGAGGGGGATGACGCCGGGAACGGAGGACTCGATGGTGATCTCGCGGGCGTTGCGGATGGCTCCCTCTGGAGTGATGATGTCGACGGTCACGACGATGTCGTCACCTCCAGCCGACATCACCGCGATGAAGGGATCCAGGCCCCCCGCAGTCACGATGGGGAAGTCCCAGGTCTCGGCGGGGCCCGTTCCCGGCCACATCGCCTCCCCCCGATCGTCTGAGCGGATGAGCGCGGGAATGACGAGTCCCTGCGTGGCAGTCACGGTGAGGGCGAGTTCGTCCCTGAACGGAAGATACGGATCGAGGTCGATCGTCGTCCACGATCGGCCTGCCACGTCGAAGCCGTCGAGTTCCGCCACGAGGTCGATACCGAACTCGGAGTAGGCCGTGATGGTCACCTCTGCGTCGTCGGCGAACGGGTTGAACAGCCGGAGTTGCGTGATGGTCCCTGTCCTGGTCGATCCGCCAGGGAGGTACCAGATCTTCGGTACGGAGACGATGCACTGGTCGGCGGAGATGAACTTGTCCGCATACTGCATCGATGCGGCAGCGGCGGGACCATTCGAGATCTCCACGACCGCAGGCGACTCTCCGACCCTGAGCACGCTGCCCGTCGAGATGGCGATTGCGCCCGGACCGACGAGCTCCGTCTCGAAGAACTCCGGAACCTCATTCGAAATCGGATGCAGCAACGTGAGCCCGATGTCGACCGTGGGCTCGCTCGCCACGATGACATCGGAATCGACGACGTCGCCTGCTTCGACCCATGGGCAATACCAAGCACTTGGCGACGCGACGGCGCCACCGCCGGGATCATCCGTGTTCGCGGAGCCGAAGTCCGGTGCGCTCGCCTGGGGAGGCTCGACCGCCATGAGGCCCACAGTGCCGAGGATCCCCGCGAGCAGGAGAAGCAGGATGCGTCTCACGCCGAACGCCTCCCCCACACGGCGACACCGATGAGGGCGACGACGAGGACTGCTACCGCGATCGCCTGTGACCGTTCAGAGCCATCCGCGGAGTACGTGACGACACCCTCTCCGGCGGCGACCTCGTTCGAGAATCCCGTCTCCGTCCATGGACCGGGTCCGAATCGCGGATCCGGATTCTCCGCCACGAAGACCCGGCCGGGTTCAGCCGCGCCGCGATAGACCCATCCGTCACGCGACCACTCCGTCGCAGTGGAGGTCAGGGCACGCGACACCGGCTCGATGTCGGTGACGAACACAGCCTCGTTCACACCTGCACTGAGCGGGAGCAGGTCGAGTTGTCCCGCGAAGACCTGTCTCCACGCGAGGCTCTCGTCGTCCGCATCGGATCCCTCACTGTCACCGAGGATCACGATCCACCGGATGCCGAACGGGGCGAGCTCCCCTCCGGCCCTGCGCGTCTCGCCGGATACGATCACCCCGAGACGCTCCTCGAGGAAGAGATCGAGGTCGCCACGGTCATCGAGCCTCGCCTCTCCGAGATCGGGAACCGGGGGTGAGACGACACGGTAGGAACCTCCCTCGAAGCTGCGACTGTCACCAGGCATGAGATGGGACGGGCCGACGAGGAGCACCCGACTCCGCTGCGCCTCACCCTCGGTCGCGAGCGTGAACGCCAAGAGGTCCTTGTAGCGGTCGCCGGGAAGGCCGATACGCCCGCCGAGGAGGATCACGGACGAGGCGACGAGCAGGACGACCACGCCGACTCCGCCCACGCCTGCGGCGAAGCGGCGCCACCGTGTGGCGTCATACGCCCCGATCACGTCCGCCACGATGCCGACCGCGACAGCGAGCCCGAGGCCGGCGATCGCAAGACCTGCCGATTCGGCCTCTGTTCCCAAGCCGATGCTCCCCGACCGCGACAGGTACACGCCCGAACCGAGAATGACGACACCCCATCCTGCAACGAGACCCCTCGCACGATCTGCGCCGACGACGGCGGCTATCGCAACCACTGCCGCAGCGCCGACAACGACCGATGAGACGTTCCAATAGGCGTACCCGGCGCGCGCAATCGCCTCGAACGTGTGATCCCAGATCCAGGGACTCAGGAGGAGGCCGCCGCCGGCTGTTCCAGCAAGGGCGATGATGACGGCTCGCCAGGCGATGCCGTCGGACAATCGCACGACCGCATAGAGGACAAGCATCGGAACGGGGGCGAGGATGAGCAGCGGCGACGCGGCGCCGAGGAACCCGAAGACCACGATGGTGCCGCAGATTCGCCCCAACGCGGGACGGAATCCCCCTCTCAGGGGAGCCAGTGAGAGGCGAAGTGCCCACGGGAGGATCCCGAGGCCGATCATCGTGCCGAGGTGCGTGTTCCCCGCGATTCCCTGCGCTGTCGGTCCCGCCACATAGACGATGCCCGCCAGGAGGGCAGGTGCCGCGCCGATGGACCACGTCCGGAGGAGACGCGTGATCCCCCAGATGCCGAGGATCATCGCACCGGCGCCGAGGAGGTACTCCGAGACGTTTCCGACGCCGAATGTGGCGACCTGTGCGAGGCCGGCGATCGCAACGAGGGGACGGATCGCGATGTCACTCCCGAATCCCGCGGGATTCCAGCCTCCGGCGTATGCGGCCACGGCGTCCCACCCATTGACGGGGAACGGCAGGGAATACCCGACCGCGGGAAGCCCCTTCGACCACACCTGCCTCGCGGCGAGGAGCACGAAGGCAGCCGCGAGGAGTCCGATGATGAAAGCGGGTTGGCGCACGTCACGACCGATCGACTCGATCGACACGGTGTCGTCCCCGGGGAGTCTGCTCCTGAGGCGTGCGAGCGACCTCGAGGTGAGCCTCCCGATGGTGACGCTCCCCCTTCGCTGGAAACGGAAGAGCTCGGCGTCCCCGACGACCCTGTTGCGGCGGGCAGCCGTCCTCAGGCGGAGGGTCCCCGGGAGCTTTGCGATGTTCCAGCCCCACGACCTGGCGAGATCGAAGCCCAGCCATCTGCCGAAGAACAGCGAGACGATGACTTCGATGAGGCCGATCAGGAACGCAAGGGGCAGTACCCACGCGAGGGTCAGCCATCCATACACCTTGAGCGATGACCGGATCCGGCTCGCCTCATCGCGCCATCTCGGGGTCGCTGGTGGTGACTTCGGGAACCACACCTCAGCGGCCGGGGACACGATCACGCGAGCACCCTTGAGCCGCGCGCGCTGGGCGAGATCGATTGCGGCGAGGTCAGCCGACATCGTCGGGTCGAGACCGTCGAGGCCGATCATCAGATCGCGCCGAATCAGCATTGACATCGCCTCGACAGCGGCGACGTCCCTCACGACGTCGTACTGGCCCTGGTCGCGCTCTGACCGATCGAGGCCCGTGTATGGCACCCCGAAGACATCCGTGATGAGCCCGACGGAAAGGAGTGCCCCATCGTCGCCGACGACCTTTGATCCGACGATGCCAGCATCGGTCCGTCCGGCATCTCGAACGAGGGCGTCGAGCGAATCGGGGATGGGGACCGCACCTTCCCTGACGATCCAGATGTAGTCGGTCGTCGCAGGGGTGGCGCGTACCGCGTCCCCGATCGTGGGGAGGGCGCCTTGGACACCCGGACCGACGGTCACGACGTCGACCATCTCGTACACTTGCGAGCCGATGGCCGCCATCGTGGCATCGAGGCCACCGGTGCCTTCGGCGACGACGACGCCAGCAACGGTGGCGTGCCGGATGTTGGTCATTGGCATGTGAGGTGCATTCTGGAGTCGTATCCGCCGCACGGCAATCATCGGGTGACGCTGCTGGCGGGGGGTGTCGGTGGTGCGAAGATGGCGCTTGCCCTTCGCGGCGTCCTCGATCCCGGCTCGCTGACCGTCGTCGTCAACGTCGGCGACGACACCGAACGATACGGCGTTCACGTGTCTGCCGACCCTGATACGGTCCTCTACACCCTTGCAGGAGTGGTCGGCCCCCATGGCTGGGGTCGCGCAGGGGACACGGCAGTCGTGATGACCGAACTCGCACGGCACGGAATCGAAACCCCGTTCACGCTCGGCGACATCGACTTCGGCCTCTGCCTCGCACGCACCATCATGCTCAGTTCCGGCACACCGCTGTCCGTCGTCACGGACCGTCTCTGCGCATCACTCGGGCTGACCGACGTCCGCATCATCCCCGCATCCGACGATGAACTCCGGACGTGGGTCCAGGTCGCCGACGGGAGCTGGATCGACTTCCAGTCCTACTTCGTGGACAGGGGTCACTCGGATGCCGTTCGAGCGGTGGCGTATCACGGTTCGGCGAGTGCTCGGCCCGCACCAGGTGTCGTCGAGGCGATCGAGTCCGCGGACGTCCTCGTCATCGCCCCATCCAATCCCCCGCTGTCGATCTGGCCGATCCTGGCGGTCGACGGCATCGACGAGGCCGTCGCCAACCATCCGCGGAGGATCGCGGTGAGCCCACTGTTCGGAGGCCTACCCCTCAAGGGACCAGCGGACACCGTCATGCGCGGCGTGGGCCTGCCGCCGGGCACGGCAGGTGTCCTCCAGGCCTACCGTGGCCGGATCGACGCCCTCGTCGTCGACGAGTCCGACGCATCCGACATCGGTCTGGGAGAACCCTTCGGCGTCGACGTGATCACAGCACCCACGCGCATCGACAGAACGGACGGTGGGGCCGCCCTCGTCGCTCGGATACTCGGGTGGATGCGATGACCGAGCTGCGTGTCTTCGGCGTTCACGGCATCGGGGAGGTCCGTGCCGGCGATGATCTGGCAGGGATGATCGTGGCGGCGCTCGAACGCCGAGGTGAGCACTTCGAGCACGATGATGTCGTCGTCGTCACGCACAAGGTCGTCTCCAAGCAGGAAGGAAGGGTCGTCGAGATCCTGGACGAGGAGGCGTACCGCACACTGGTCCTCTCCGAGGCGGTCCGCATCGTGCGGCGCCGTGGCGATCTGGTCATCGCACAGACCAGCCACGGGTTCATCTGCGCAAACGCCGCTGTCGATCGATCGAATGTGGCCGAGGGCATGGCCGTCCTGCTGCCCGTGGATCCGGATCGCTCCGCCCACCGGCTGCGCATGATCCTCGAGCGTGCTTCGGGCTCGAGGATCGGGGTGATCATCACGGACACATTCGGACGGCCATGGCGCAGGGGCCTCGTCGATGTCGCAATCGGCGTGAGCGGCGTCAAGGCCATCGACGACCTACGAGGAACACGCGACACCCACGGGAACGAACTCCACGTCACCGAGGTCGCTGTCGTCGATGAGGTGGCGGGCGCGGCCGACCTCGTCATGGGCAAGGCGTCTGGCATTCCCGTCGCGATCGTGCGCGGCCTCCACATCGGCGGGGATGGACGTGCGACGGACCTCATCCGCCCTGCCGAGGAGGATCTGTTCCGATGAGTCGGCGCGGTCGACACAATGCCTGAGCTGCCCGAGATCGAGGCCTACCTCCACGCCCTGCGTCCACGCATCGTCGGACGAGCTGTCGAGGATGTGCGGATCGCATCGTTCTCGCTCCTGAGGACGGTCGATCCTCCCGTCGACGCTGCGAGGGGTCGAGTCGTGGAGGGTGTGCATCGCATCGGGAAACGGGTGAGCATCGACCTGTCCGGTGACCTCCACCTGGTCATTCATCTGATGGTCGCCGGCAGGTTCCAGTGGAGCGACGAACCCAAACCGATATCTCGTCGCGGTGGCCTCGCGGCATTCGACTTCTCGTCGGGCTCCCTCGTGCTTACCGAAGCGGGAACGAAGCGGCGTGCATCCTTGTCCGTTCTCACAACGACCGACCTCCCTTCCGTGGATCCCGGAGGTATCGAGGTGGCGGAGGCGGACCTCGATCGCTTCACCGAGGCACTCCTCACGGGAAGGCACACCCTCAAGCGCGCCCTGACGGACGCCCGAAACATCTCGGGCATCGGAGGGGCGTTCGCCGATGAGATCCTGCATGCAGCCAGGTTGTCGCCGACGCAGATGAACACGAACCTCACCAGCGATGAGATCGCGCGGCTGTGGGAGGCAACGAGGGCGGAGCTCGACCGCTGGACCAGGATTCGGATCGAGGAGACCGGGGATGGGTTCCCGACGAAGGTGACCGCGTTCCATCCGGACATGGCCGTTCACGGGAAGTTCGGCCAACCGTGCCCGGTGTGCGGCGCACCGATCCAACGCATCGTGGCATCGGAGCGAGAGACGAACTACTGCCCCGGATGCCAGACGAACGGAAGGATCCTCGCCGATCGGAGCATGTCGAGGCTGCTCAAGGACGACTGGCCAAGGCACGTCGACGAGTTGTGACCTCTGCTGCGTTCTGTGTCAGCGGGCCACACCCCTCCACCAACGGACGGTCTCGGCGATCCCTTCGTGCATCGGGGTCCAGGCCTCCCAACCGAGGTGCGCCCTCGCGGCCGTTGCGTCGAGGCATGAGCGGAGCTGCTCGCCACGACGTCCCGCCGCCATGATGGGTTCGATGTCGGATCCCGTCGCATCCACCACGACTTCGAAGAGTTTGGCGATGGACGTCTCGACGCCCGTACCGATGTTGAGGTACCTCGATCCACCGATCCTCGATGCTCGCAGCATCGCATCGGTGACATCCTCGACGTAGACGAAGTCCCTCGTCTGGCTGCCGTCCCCGTAGATCGTGGGACGTCGACCACCGACGAGGTCACCGATGAAGATCGCGACCACTCCGGCCTCCCCGTGCGGGTCCTGTCGCGGCCCGTAGACGTTGGCAAACCCGAGGGACACGTAATCGAGCCCATAGGTGTCGCTGTAGTAGCGGAAGTACTCCTCGACGACGTACTTGGAGACGCCGTACGGAGACGCCGGGCGTCGCTTCTGCGTCTCGGGTGTCGGGATGTTGAAGGTGTCACCGAACGTCGCACCTCCGGAGGAGGCGAACACGAAACGTTCGGCATCGCAGTGCCTGGCGGCCTCGAGCATGTTCAGGGTTCCGAGGATGTTGATGCGGGCGTCACGGACAGGATCGCTCACGGAGAGCCGAACATCGATCTGTGCCGCGAGATGGTGGATCGAGTTCGGGCGGAAGTCGCGCACGAGGCCGACGACCCGATCATCCGTGACGTCGATCTGGTGGATCGTCACGTTTCCTCGTGACCGGGAATCCTTCAGGTTCGCGAGCGACCCGGAGCTGAGATCGTCGATGACCAGGACGTCGATGCCCTCGTCGACCAACCTGTCGACGAGGTTGGATCCGATGAACCCTGCGCCTCCGGTGACAACGGCGCGCTGTGAGGTCATATGCGCACAGGGAGCTCGGACGCCAGGAACTCCACCAGCCGCGCCACGACGTCGTCGAACCGGTCGGGCCTGAAGCCAGGGGCATCGTCGTTCCAGAAGCCGTGCTCGCCGTCCGCGTAGACCACGAACGTCGCCTGCGGAATCCTCTCCCTCTGTGCGAGTGAGCTGTCGACGTCCGCCTCTTCGTCACCGCGGCTTCCGATGAAGAGCACAGGCGTGGCAGCGACGGCGAGGTCCTCGACGACGGAGTCGTCGAGCGATGACCCCACGATTGCGACCGCTACGACACGTGCGTCGGTTGCTGCGAGGCGGGCAGCAGCCGACGCGCCCGAACCGAACGCGACGACGCCGAACCCGTACTCGGCATTCGACCAGTCACCGTTCGGTGCGCCGATGAAGTTGGCGATGGCCCTCCCGATCCTCCGATCGGGCTCCGGACCACCGGCGAGATCGGGCGACATCGCGGCGATCCCATGGCGTGCGAGGACGCGACAGATGTTCTTGATGCTCGACGTCGGGGAGGCGGCGGGGCCGTATACGAGCACGGTCGGCCACTCGTACTGGCCGTCGGGCCGTGCGAGGTATCCACCGAACACACGTGGCCCTGCGGGAACGCTCGTCGAACCGTAGATGATGTCTTCTGTGCCTTCGCCGGCCTGAACAGCCACGATCGTCTCCCGCGGTGACGCGTCGTCGCAGGCTAGCCGTGCTCGAGCAGGTGTACGTCACCCGAGACGAGAACGTGGATGCCGTCTGGACCGTCGACCACGAGCCTCCCGCGGTGGTCCACATCAGCAGCGATCCCGGTGCCGCCGTCCCAGCGCACCTGCGCACCGAGGGTGACGCACGCGGACCGGTACGCATCGACCGGCCAGGCGTCAGGCCCCCGTTCGACCATGCCGAGGAGGGCATCGACCCACGCACCCGCGAGGTCCACAGCGAGGTCATCCTCCCGTCGAGCTGGAAAGAGTGTTGTTGCGTAGGGAGGAGGCTCTGCCCACCACAGGTTGAGACCCCAGCCGATCGTGATCCTGTCGCCGCTGGCTTCTGCGAGGAGGCCCCCGACCTTGCGTCCGTCGACCACGAGGTCGTTCGGCCACTTGCATCCAACCGCAACACCCGCGAGGGACTCGACCACGTCCCGTGCCGCGACACCTGCGCACAACGGGACGAGAGGGAACCGATCGGGAGGCCACCCGCACGAAAACGAGAGCGAGGCGAAGACCCCCTGGTCAGGTGCGAGCCACGTCCTCCCCTGTCGACCACGGCCGGCGACCTGCGTGTCCGCGACGACCAGTACGGTGTCGATCCCGGTCCCGATGAGGCGTCTCGCTTCGTCTTGGGTCGAACCGACGCCCGCGACCCTGACGATGTCGTATGGTGTAGCCATTGGGTCTCCCCACGAGTCGAAGTGACCGTATCCGGAGAGCCTACCGGGAGGACCGGTGAGCACAGAGAAGAACATCGAGCGGCTCCGCGAGCTCAGGGCCAAGTCCCTCGAGCCCGAGAACCAGAGGGCCGTCGAACGCCAACACGACGCTGGCAAGCTGACTGCACGTGAGCGTGTCGAGGTGCTGCTCGACAAGGGTTCCTTCCAGGAGATCGACCCTTTCGTGCGGCATCAGGAGACGGCGTTCGGAATCGGTGAGAAGCGCCCTCTCGGCGACGCCGTCGTGACAGGGTGGGGGACGATCGACGGACGGAGTGTGTTCGTGTTCGCGGAGGACTTCACCCGATTCGGGGGCAGCCTCGGCGAGGTGGTTGCTGACAAGATCTGCAAGGTGATGGACCTCGCGATGGATACCGGCACCCCCATCATCGGGCTCAAGGACTCTGGCGGAGCGAGGATCCAGGAGGGTGTGCTCGGCCTGAACGGATACGGCAGGATCTTCGAACGGAATGTCCGAGCATCGGGTGTGATACCCCAGATCTCCATCATCATGGGCCCGTGCGCGGGAGGAGCCGTCTACTCCCCGGCACTGACGGACTTCATCTACCAGGTGGAGGGGACGTCGCACCTGTTCATCACCGGTCCGGACGTCATCAAGACCGTCACCGGAGAAGAGGTCTCGATGGACGACCTCGGCGGTGCCCATGCGCACGCCAGCATCAGCGGCGTCACCCACTTCGTCGTCGCAGATGACCGCGAGGCGCTCGAGGAGATCCGGTTCCTCCTGTCGTTCCTGCCGTCGAACAACATGGAGGTTCCACCGTTCTTCACCCCCATCGATGCGGTCGACCGCATGGACGAGGATCTCACGACGATCATCCCGGACTCGGCGAACCAGCCGTATGACGTTCGCAGCGTCATCGAGTGCATCATCGACGACGGCGAGTTCTATGAGGTGCACGAGCACTACGCGGGCAACATCGTCGTGGGCCTCGGCCGCCTCGATGGCTACACGGTGGGCATCGTCGCGAACCAGCCAGCCGTGCTCGCCGGCACCCTGGACATCAACGCTTCGGTCAAAGCCGCGCGCTTCGTCCGATTCTGCGATGCGTTCAACATCCCCCTGGTGACCCTCGTCGACGTCCCGGGGTTCCTGCCCGGTGTCGACCAGGAGCACGACGGCATCATCCGCCACGGTGCGAAGCTCCTCTATGCGTTCTCTGAGGCGACGGTCCCCAGGGTGACGGTCATCCTGAGGAAGGCATACGGCGGAGCCTTCCTCGTCATGAACTCGCGTGCGGTGCGAGCGGACGTCGTGTTCGCCTGGCCATCCGCCGAAATCGCCGTCATGGGCGCCCAGGGCGCGGTCAACGTCATCCATCGCAGGACGCTCGCCGAGGCAGAAGACCCGGATGCGACACGCGCGGCGTTGGTCTCGGACTACGAGGAGCGCTTCAACAATCCGTACGTCGCAGCCGAGTACGGTCTCGTCGACGATGTGATCGAACCGCGCGAAACCAGACCGAGGTTGATCAGGTCCTTCGAGATGCTTCGCAACAAGCGAGAGACGCTTCCGCCCAAGAAACACGGCAACATCCCGCTCTGAGGTCGCCGCACCAGACGCGCCGGATCGCCGCGGGGTGCCCGATACAGTTTCCCCGTGACGACACCACGACGACCGTCCCCCGGTGGCGCCGCCATCGGCCTCGTCTCGGTGCTCGCGCTGTTCGCCGTCATCGCGATCCTGTCGACGTCTGCAGGTGGGGGTCCTGGGCTCGACTCGGGAACGGGCACCACGGCCTTTGGCCCGCGGACGGCCACGACGGAGCCTCCGCCGATGGCGTCGTCCGAGGACAGGGTGGACGTGCCGTGGCTCCTCATCCCGAACCCCGTGCTCGATCCATCGCTCGCGGGAACCACGATGGTCTGGAACGGAACCGAGCTGCTGTACGTGTGCCTCGACGGCGTGGGCGTCGACTGCATCGGCGGGTGGGCGTACGACCCGAACTCGGAGCTCCAACGGCGACTGCTCGACTTCGACCCTGGCAAGCGGGGCCGGACAGCCGTGTGGACCGGAGAGGACTTCGTCGTGGTTCGCGGCATCACGACCGCGTACGATCCGTTCAGCGTCGAGTGGCGAACCGCCATCCCTGCGCCTGAACTCGGGCGGTCCCCGATCGGGACGTGGACGGGATCCGAGGTGATCTTCTACGGATCGAGCGACACGCTGAGCGCTTCAGGCACCGCGTACGACCCCGAGAGCAACACGTGGAGGAACATCGCGCCGACACCGCTGGAACCCGTGATCGACCCCGTCGTCGCGTGGTCGGGCTCGGAGATGTACGTCGTCGGGGGACACGTCTTCGACATGGAGGGGAAGACCTGGTCACAGGACGGTGCGGCCTACGAACGGAGTACGGATCGATGGCGATCGCTCCCTCCCCTGCCAGGCGAGCAGGAACTGTCCGGAGCCGTAGGAGGCTTCGTTGACGACGAGCTGATCGTCGTGGGCGTCGACGGGGAGGCGCGACCCACGACCATCGGGTTCGCCTACTCACCGACCACGGATGCGTGGCGCCAGATCGCGCCGCCCCGACACTCGACGCTGACCCTCGATGCGGTTCCCGGTTCCCTGGCCGCCGTCGGGCACGGTCGCTCTCTCGCGGTCTACTTCCCCGACAGACCGAATGAACAGGCCACCATGGGGTTCTACGACGTTGCCGCCGACTCGTGGACATTCGTCGACCGCATGCCGATCCACACACGCGTGCCGGACCTCGTCTCGGGCGAACTCTCCTCGGGGGAGCGATTCGTCGCCTACCTCACCGATGCCGGCACGGTGCTCCTGCCGGACGTTCGCTGACACCGGCCGTAACGAACATGCACCGAACAGGGTCGTACCCCTGAGGACGAGCCCGCTGGTTCCCCTCGCCAGCACGTCTCCACCTAGGATTGCGCCCGTGGAATCAGTCCTCATCGCGAATCGTGGCGAGATCGCCGTACGGATCATCCGCGCCGCGCGCGACCTCGGCATGCGGACCATCGCCGTGTACTCGGAGCTCGACCGCGACGCCGTCCATACCTCGATGGCGGATGAGGCGTGGAACGTGGGCCCTGCCCCGGCAGCCGAGTCGTACCTGAACGTGTCCCGCATCCTCGAGATCGCCCGCGAGTCCGAAGCGGCATCCATCCATCCCGGGTACGGGTTCCTCGCCGAGAACGCAGGTTTCGCCAGGGAGGTTGCCAAGGCCGGCCACATCTGGATCGGGCCACCCGCCTCTGCGATCGCCATGATGGGCGACAAGATCGAGTCCCGAATCGCCGCCGAGGCTGCTGGCGTCGCTGGCGTGCCCGGCACCCTCGAACCGCTCACGTCCGTCGACCAGGTGGCAGCATTCGCCGCAAGCCATGGCTTCCCCGTCGCGATCAAGGCGGCCGCCGGTGGAGGAGGCCGGGGCCTCAAGGTCGTTCACGACGAGTCCGGCCTGGTCGAGGCCTTCGAATCCGCTGGTCGAGAGGCTGAATCGTGGTTCGCCAATCCAGCGGTGTACGTGGAGCGATACCTCGAGAACGCTCGGCACATCGAAGCGCAGGTCATGTTCGACAAACACGGCAACGGCGTGTTCTTCGGCGAGCGCGACTGCTCCCTCCAGCGTCGTCACCAGAAACTCGTCGAGGAATCCCCCGCCCCGAACTTCACGCCGGCCAATCGGGCCAGGCTGGGTGAGCTCGCCCTCGCACTTGGCACCGCCGCGGGATACGAGTCGGCGGGAACCGTGGAATTCCTCTTCTCGGACGGTGAGTTCTACTTCCTCGAGATGAACACACGGATCCAGGTCGAACACACCGTGACGGAGGAGGTCTTCGGGGTCGACCTCGTCACCGAACAGTTGCGGGTGGCGAGGGGAGAGCCGCTGTCGGTGTCCGAGACCCCGCAGCCGACGGGACACACGATCGAGTTCAGGATCAACGCAGAGGATCCATCACGAGGCTTCGTTCCGACACCGGGGACCCTCGTGAAGTACCGCGAGCCGGCGGGTCCGGGCATCCGGATCGACTCGGGCGTCGTGCAGGGAAGCACGATCAGCCAGTACTACGACAACATGATCGCGAAGCTGATCGTCTCGGGACGGACACGCGACGAAGCCATCGTCCGCGCGCGCAGGGCGCTGCGCGAGTACCAGATCGGCGGGGTCGACACGACGATTCCCGCACACCTCGCGATCCTCGAGCACGAATCGTTCCTGAGTGGCGATGTGAGCACTCGGCTCGTGGAGTCGTCGATGGACTTCTCAGGAATCGAGCGTCCGACATCGCCGAGCCTTCCCGAGGACGAGGAACGGAGCCAGCGGACCATCACCGTCGAGGTTGGCGGCAGGCGCTTCGAGGTCACCTATTGGGCCGAGGTGCTGACGGCTCCGGGCTCCGGGAAACGAGTCGCCCCGAGGCGCAAGGCCCCGAAGCTCACGAAGGCCTCGGAAGCAGGAAGCGGCGCAGGCGAGGTCACATCACCGATGCAGGGAACGATCGTCAAGATCAACCACAAGGCAGGCGACACCGTTCACGAGGGTGAGCCGGTGTGCGTCCTCGAGGCCATGAAGATGGAGAACGAGATCAAGGCGCCGGTGACGGGGGACATCATCGACGTGCGGGTCAAGGTGGGTGACACCGTTTCGTCAGGCCAACTGATCATGGTGATCCGCTGACGAGCCTCCGCTATTCGGCGGCCTCGCTGATGCTCTCGACGAGGCTCGGATGGACCATCAAGGTCTCCACGAGCACATCAACGCGTATTCGGCCCTGCGTTGCCAGCGCGATGGGGGCGATCAGCTCCGAGGCGTGATGACCGACGACGGTGCCCCCGAGGACGATGTGCGTCGCAGGGTCCGAGACGACCTTGATGAACCCCGCCGTGTCGCCTGCGATGATCGCCCTCGGATTCGAGGCGAGCGGAACCTTGGTGATCCTGACCTTGCGACCCTCGGCTGCGGCGTCGACCTCCTCGAGACCGACGGAGGCGATCTCCGGCTCGGTGAAGATGGCCTGGCTCACCTTGCGGTAGTCGATTGGCGCCACCTTGCGACCCACGATGTGGTGTCCGATCTTGCGGCCCTGCATGGTGGCGACGGACGAAAGCGGCATCTGCCCTGTCACATCTCCTGCGGCGTAGATGTGGGGAACGCTCGTGCGCTGGAGCTCATCCACGACGACGTATCCGCCGTCAAGCTCGACCCCCGCCGCATCGAGCCCGAGGTCCTCGGAATTCGGAACGGAACCCACGGCGAGCAGCGCATGCGAACCGGTCACGGACCGGCCATCCGCGGTGCGGACCGTCACGACGTCGCCCTCTCGTTCGATGGCGGTCGCCCGGGAGCCCTTGAGGAGCTCGACGCCTCGGCCGAGGAAGTCCTCCTCGAGGACAGCGGCAACCTCAGCGTCCCGGTGTGGGAGGACGTGGTGGCGGCTCACGAGGAGCGCAACCCGGGAACCCAGGGACGAGAAGATGTGCACCATCTCGACACCTGTCACGCCGGATCCGACGATGACGATCCTCTCCGGCAGCTCCGCGACGTGATACGCATCCCGGGTCGTCATGATCCGCTCGCCGTCGATGGCGACCCAATCGGGTACCCGCGGTCGGGAGCCTGTCGAGATCAGCGCGTAGTCGAACTCGAGAGGCACCTCTCCGTCGACCGTCACCGCGACCGCCGACCTCGACCCTGTGAAGTGTGCCCTCCCGCGAATGATTTCGACACCCTGGGAATCGAGCATGTCGGTCACCGACCGGGCGATGGTTTCGGCTATTCCATGGACGTGTGACGAGAGGTTCTCCATGTCGAGCGATGCGGGCGGCGGTTCGAGGATCCCGAGCTTGGCTGCGTGCCGGATGGCGCGCAGTCGCATCGAACTCGCGACCATCGCCTTCGAAGGGATGCAGTCCCACAGGTGCGCCGCCCCGCCGACGATCTCTGCCTCGACCAGCGTGACCTCGAGACCGAACGTCGCAGCCTGGGTTGCGGCGGAGTGGCCTGCCGGCCCGCCTCCGATGACGAGCAGCCTCTTGGATTCGGAACCCGTGGACACGCGACGCTCCCCTCGGTCCTCAGAACGCCTGGCGGTAACGGCCGAACACGGTCACGAGGCAGTCGGAGATCTCCCCGACCGTCGCTCCGACCTCGAGCGCCGCCTTGATCGGATGCAACAGGTTGTCGTTGGTCCGAGCTGTCGCGACGACCTCATCGAGGCGATCGCCAACCGCCTTTGCGTCGCGTGTCGAACGTCGTTGGGAGAGGGCTTCGATCTGTTGGCGCTCGAGGTCGCTGTCGACAACGGTGACCTCCTGCTCGGGTCCGGCTTCGTCGATGTACCGATTGACACCGACGATGATCGTGTCTCCCCCGTCCACAGATACCGCGTGGGCGTAGGCCGCATCGTCGATCTCGCGCTGTTGGAAGCCAGCTTCGATGGCGGCGATGGCTCCCCCGAGTTCGTCGATGCGGGAGATGAGGACGGAGGCCGCCTCCTCGATGTCGTTGGTGAGTGACTCGACGTAGTAACTCCCCGCGAGCGGATCGACGGCGGAGGTGACGCCGGCTTCGTAGCCGAGGATCTGCTGGGTTCGAAGGGCAATGGTCGCCGATCGGTCCGTTGGCAATCCGAGGGCCTCATCGAACGCGTTCGTGTGCAGTGACTGGGTACCGCCCAACACGGCGGCGAGGGCCTGGTACGACGTCCTCACGATGTTGTTGAGTGGCTGCTGTGCGACGAGCGAGGAACCAGCGGTCTGGGTGTGGAACCGCATCCGCCACGACGCTGGATCCGAGGCCCCCACACGCTCTCGCATGAGTCGTGCCCAGAGCCTGCGTGCAGCCCGATACTTCGCGGCCTCGACGAAGATGTCGTTGTGCGCGTTCCAGAAGAACGAGAGCCTCGGTGCGAACCGATCGACGGCGAGCCCTGCTGACGCGGCAGCTCCCACATATGCGAGGCCGTTGGCCAGTGTGAAGGCGACTTCCTGCGCAGCGGTCGATCCCGCCTCCCTGATGTGGTATCCGCTGATCGAGATCGTGTTCCACTGCGGCATCACCGCCTCGCAGTACGAGAACACGTCTGTGATGATCCGCATGGATGGCGCCACGGGGAAGATGTATGTTCCTCGTGCGATGTACTCCTTGAGGATGTCGTTCTGGATGGTGCCGCGCAGATCCGCAGGCTCCACACCCTGCTCCTCGGCGACGATCTGGTACATGAGGAGGAGGATCGCGGCGGTGGCATTGATCGTCATCGAGGTCGACACCTCCCCGAGCGGGATGCCTGCGAACAACGCCCGCATGTCGTCCAGTGAGTCGATCGCGACACCCACCTTGCCGACCTCGCCTGCCGCGAGCGGATGGTCCGAATCGAGTCCCATCTGGGTCGGGAGGTCGAACGCCACCGAGAGGCCCGTCTGCCCCGCGGCGAGCAGCATCCGGAACCGCTCGTTCGTCGTTCCTGCGGATCCGAAGCCTGCGTACTGGCGCATCGTCCACAGCTGGCCGGAGTACATCGATGGATACGGCCCGCGCGTGTACGGATATGAACCGGGCTCACCGAGATCCACTGCGGGATCGAACCCCTCGAGGTCCGACGGGCCGTACACGTTCGCTCCCCTCATGCCAAGTCCATCCGCTATTCGAAGTCGATTCCTATGCTGATTTCGCGTGCCGATGGTACCGGTAGGACGGGTACGGCGCGGATCGCAACCCACGGACTCCATGGAACCTCTGATTCGACAGGTCGAGCGCACCGAGCGCACCCGTCGCCGCCTCCCCGCGATGATCGGGCTCGCGGTCGTCGTCGTGATCGGGGCGACCTGGTTCGGGCTGTTCGGATTCCTGTCCGTCAACACCGCCTATGGAACGGTCCAGGAGATCGAGGATGCCTACCTGTGCGACATCGGGGGGATCGACCTCGCTTTCCCAGACCTGTCGACCCTCTCGAACGTGTACAGCTCGGACGGCGTACGGCTCGGACAGCTCACCGAGCGAAACTCGCTCCCCATAGCGCTCGGGGACATGCCGGACATCGTGCGATCTGCGCTCCTGTCGGCCGAGGACAAGGACTTCTACGAGCACGAGGGCATCGACTTCACGTCGATCGGTCGCGCCGTCCTCGGGCGGTTGACGAATAATCCTGCGGGTGGTGGCTCGACGATCACACAGCAGGTGGTCAAGCAGAACTTCCTCACCTCCGACGTGACGATCGAGCGGAAGGTCTGCGAGGCGATCGTGGCAGCCGAGGTGGAGCGGCGCTACACGAAGGACCAGATCCTCGAGTTCTGGGCGAACTCGGTGTTCTTCGGATCGAACGCATACGGGGTCAGGGCAGCCTCCCTCGAGTACTTCGGAAAGGAACTCGACCAGCTGACGATCGGCGAGGCCGCCCTTCTTCCTGTGCCGATCCGCAATCCAACGTTCTACCACCCCCGATTCAACCCACAGAACGCGCTCGCTGCCAGGAACCGAACGATCGACCGGATGGTCGCAAACGGATTCATCCTTCCCGCGGACGGCCGAGCTGCCAAGGCACAGCCGCTCGGCGTGATCGAGCAGCAACGCTTCGAGACGACCGCTCCCCAGGTCATGATCGCCGTTCGTCGCCAGCTGATCGAGTCGGCGGAGTTCTCGGTACTCGGCGACACCAGGGAGGAGCGCAAGGTCGCCATCTTCGGATGCCCCGCGGCGGATACGACCTGCGAGGGCGGCGGCGGATTGACGATCGAGATCACCCTCGACAACGGCCTCCAGGAGGAGGCGAATCGCATCCTCCGTGCGTGGTTCCGACCGGGCTCCGACGGGCCGACGGGGGCGATCGCGACCGTCGAGAATCGAACGGGAGCGATCAGGGTGCTCGCATCCGGCGTGGAGTACGGGGACGACATCGAGGCGGGTCAGCGCCCATACGACCTCGCAGGTCAGGGCGCTCGCCAACCCGGTTCCGCGTTCAAGCCGTTCACCCTCGCGGCTGCTCTCGAGTCCGGTGATCGTGATGGCAACCCCGTCACGCTCGGCTCGTACTGGGATGACTCGAGCCCGGCGGTCATCGAGTGCGCCACCCCGTGCCCGCCGGACGGAGCGACCTGGACCGTGAACAACGCGGGCGGATCGTCTGGCAAGGCCCTCCGCACACTCGAATCTGCGACCTTCAACTCCACGAACACCGTGTACGCCCGTCTGATCAACGACATCGGCCCAGAGGTCGTCGTCGAGATGGCGAACCGGCTCGGCATTCGGTCACAGCTCGAGCCGTACCTCTCGATCACACTCGGGGCGCAGGGTGTGTCGCCGCTCGAAATGGCAGCGGCGTACTCGACCCTGGCGAACTTCGGCACGAGGGTCGAGCCGTACCTGATCGAGCGCATCGTCGACCAGGACGGGACGGTCCTGTTCGAACATCAACACGAGCCACGAGAGGTCCTGTCATCGCAGATCGCCGCATCCGTGGTCGGCGCCATGGAGAAGGTGGTGACGAGCGGAACCGGCCGAAGAGCGGACATAGGGCGGCCGCAGGCGGGTAAGACCGGAACGGCGACGAACTACCGGGACGTGTGGTACGTGGGCTTCGTGCCCCAGCTCACGACGAGTGTCTGGGTCGGCTACGCGGACCGTCAGGACCCGCTCGAGGACTTCACGGTGTGGAACGACCTCGAAGGGGCTGAGCAGTACTACCGACGTGCGTTCGGTGGCACCCTGCCTGCACCGATCTGGAAGCAGTTCATGCAGTACGCGCTGGCGGGCCAACCTGCGCTCGATTTCCCTGCTGACCCTCCCGGTACCGACGTGTACCGCCAGACACCGTTCGCGACCGTTCCGCCCCTCGCCCCATCGACGAGTGAAGCCGTCGAGGCCGTCTTCCGCGCCGGACTGTACGGCGAGGTGACGGAGGTCCCGAGCACCCTTCCGGCTGGCTCGCTCGTCGGCACCGTTCCACTCCCCGGCACGCCGATCAGGCAGGGATCGACGGTGCTGATCCAGGTGTCGAGCGGCATCGCACCCGAGGTCGCGATGATCGACCTCCGTGGGCTGACCCCCGCAGCCGTGAACGAACGCCTCGCCCTGTTCTCCGACGAGCAGGGGCTCACGATCACATGGTCGTTCGTCGACATCGTCACGACCAATCCCGCCCAACATGGAAGAGTCGTGACGTCGACACCGGCGCCAGGAGCCCCGGTAGGCGAGAACCAGGCCGTCGAGGTCAGGATCGGGCGCGCCCCGTAGCGGGCGGTTCAGCGTGCGCGCCGAACGCGCATCGTCGCAGCCAGGGTGCTGCTCCTCGCTAGCCTCGCCTCATGCCTGACCCACAGGACCGAGCACCGCTGAGCCGGCTGTGGATCTATGCAGCCGGGTACCGCAGGCGCATCGTCCTGGCCTCGGTCTGGTCGTTCCTCAACAAGGCGGTGGACCTCGCCCCGCCGTTCCTCATCGGCATGGCGGTCGACGTCGTCGCGAACGGGAGCGATTCACTGCTCGGATCCCTCGGCATCGAGGACCCCAAGACCCAGATCCTCGTGATCGCCGCATTGACCTTCGTCATCTGGAGCCTCGAGTCGATCTTCGAGTACCTCATGGGTGTCGAGTGGCGCAACCTCGCACAGTCGATCCAGCACGACCTCAGAATCGACACCTACGACCATGTCCAAGGTCTCGACGTCGCGTTCTTCGAGGAACGCACGAGCGGCGATCTGATGGCCGTCCTCAACGACGACGTGAACCAGCTCGAGCGGTTCCTCGACATCGGAGCAAACGAGGTCATCCAGCTGCTGACGACCGTGGTCCTCATCGGTGCAGCGTTCTTCCTCATCGCGCCATCGGTCGCGTGGCTGGCCTTCCTCCCGGTGCCGGCCATCCTGTGGGGATCGCTGCTCTTCCAACGTCGGATCGAGCCGCGGTACGCACTCGTACGCGAAGAGGCCGCATCGATCAACTCCCAGCTGGCGAACAACATCGGGGGGATCTCGACGATCAAGGCCTTCACGGCGGAGGACCGCGAGGTGGAGCGCATCACCGAAGCATCGTCTGCGTACCGGGAGGCGAACCGGGCGGCCATCAAGCTCTCCTCGGCCTTCACACCCCTCATCCGCGTCGCGATCCTGATCGGGTTCACCGCGACGCTGGTCTGGGGCGGATTCCTCGCGATCGAGGGAACCCTGAACATCGGGCTGTACTCGGTCATGGTCTTCCTCACCCAGCGCCTGCTCTGGCCGCTCACGAGGCTCGGACAGACCGTCGACCTCTACCAGCGGGCGATGGCATCGACGAACCGGATCCTCGATGTGCTCGATTCGAAGCGGACCATCCACGATGGTCCGCGCCCGATCGAGCACGCGGCGACGAGGGGGCGCATCGTATTCACGAACGTCGGCTTTGCGTATGACAGGGGGTTCCCCGTCCTGCACGGCGTGGATCTCGTCATCGAGCCCTCGGAGACCACGGCGTTCGTCGGCTCGACGGGATCGGGAAAGACGACGCTCGTCAAGCTGCTCCTGCGCTTCTACGACTGCGATGAAGGGTCCATCACGCTCGACGGCGTCGATCTCAGGGACATGGCCCAGTCGGACCTCCGCACGGCAATGGCCCTCGTCTCCCAGGACGTGTTCCTCTTCCACGGGACGGTGGCCGACAACATCGCCTACGGAAGGCCGGACGCGTCCATGGACGACATCGTGGCGTCGGCGCTGCTGGCCGAGGCCCACGAGTTCATCGAGGCGCTTCCCCTCGGCTACTCCACCATCGTCGGTGAGCGCGGGCAGAAGCTCTCGGGAGGTCAACGCCAGCGCCTCTCGATCGCGAGGGCACTCCTGACAGAGTCGCCCGTCCTCATCCTCGACGAGGCGACATCGGCCGTCGACAACGAGACGGAGGCCGCGATCCAGCGATCCTTGGCCAGGGTCAGCCACAACCGAACGATGGTGGTCATCGCGCACCGGCTCTCGACGATCCGGCACGCCGACCGCATCCACGTCATCGACGGGGGACGGGTCGCGGAATCCGGCACGCACGAACAGTTGATAGACCACGAGGGCATCTACCGGACCCTGTGGACCGTCCAGACCGGCGAGGCGGTCCACTGACCCTGTTCGGCACGACAGGCATGCCACGCAGACGTTTCGCGAACTCGGGCAAGCCTATTGATGTCAGATGATGATATATGGTACTTCTTTGCCATGCATCGCGCATCTGCTCCGTCGACGCCCGATCCGACTCACGGGAAGGTCGGTCCTCCCTGTCCCGGTGAGCCCTCGCCCGGATCGGGCGCGACGGAACGCAGCCTCAGACCGACCGTGATCGCTCGCCCCACGATCACGCCGCGGCTCCTGCCCGGCACGACGCCTGGCTTCCCCGTCACCCATCCCTACGTCAGGCGGTTCTGGATACCCATCCTCGGTCCGGGGGCGGTCGCTGACCTGTGCCGACTCGCCACCGCCGCGCAACGCGGCCGTCCCCTCAGGCGCCCCGTCCACCTCGTCGAGCTCGCCCACCGCGGCCTCGTCGCATTCGGAACCCACGGGGAGGTCTCCGTCGCAGCGACGGTGAGACCCCTCACACGCCAAGAAGTCCTCAGACTCCCGCCGCGTCTGCGGATCGAGCATCAGGCCCAGCAGGTGATACTGTCCCGCGACCTCGGTCATCCCCCTAGCCTCCGCTGGTGTCCATCGAGGTCCTCCCCGCAGATGTCGACCTGAGTCGGTACGCCGTGATCCTCGACGTGCGGCCGCCGACGATCAGGGCTCGCTCGATACCCGGGTCGACGAATGTTCCCATCGACCTCCTCCTCGCTGAACCCGACGCCCACGTTCCCGACAGGGACGGATCGGTCCTCGTCGTTTGCGACATGGGCGTCCGGTCGCGTCTCGTCGCCAACCAGCTCACGGAGGCTGGCTACACCAACGTGACCTCGCTCGCCGGGGGCATCGAGGCATGGGCCGTGGTGGGCCTGGAACTCGAAGGAGGCTCATCACTCGATCCCGACGACCTGGCCCGGTATGACCGCCATATCAAGCTCCCCGAGATCGGTGTCGATGGCCAGGTCCGCGTCCGTGCGAGCCGGATCACGATCGTGGGCGCAGGCGGGCTTGCAGCACCGGCGATCGAGTATCTGGCAGGGGCGGGAGTCGGTCGGCTCCGCATCGTCGACCCGGATGTCGTGGAGGTCTCGAATCTCCACCGACAGCCGATCTATCGCTTCGATGAGGTCGGCTCCGACAAGGTCATCGCTGCTGCAGCGTTCGTGGCGGGCCTGAACGAAGGGGTCGTCGTGGAACCGATGAAGGAGACCATCACGCCGGACACCGCTGACCGGGTCCTCAAGGGCTCCGATGTCGTGATCGACGCGACGGATCGGTTCGAGGCGACCTATGCGATCAGCGACTCGGCCCAGCGACTTGGGATTCCCGTCGTCACGGCAGCCGTGTACCGATGGGAGGGACAACTCAGCGTCCTCGTCCCCGGTGGACCCTGCTACCGGTGCATCTTCCCGACGCCAGCCGACGGCGCCGCACTCGAGTGCTCCATCACGGGCGTCGTGGGATCGGTCGTCGGAACCCTCGGCGCCATGCAGGCCACGGAAGCCCTCAGGATCGCAGCAGGTGTCGGATCGATGTTGGAGGGAAGGCTCGTCCTCTACGACGGCAGGAACCACGAGTCACGGGCCGTTTCCGTCTCGAGGCGCGCGGATTGCACGGGGTGCGTCCGGTGATCGCTGCGTAGGGGCCTGTCCAGCCGTATCGGCTGTCAGATGGCGAACGCCGGGAGGCCCTGAGGACGGGCCCATCCCTGCACGGGCGTGAATTCGGGTGGCCGTGACGTCGAGGCCAGGACCCTGGTGTCCGGCGACGCCGATGCGGATGTCGCCAACGCCGTCAGGGGCGCCTGAGCAACGGGTTCGGGTTGGGGAACGGCCTCCGTCGTCGTCGTGGCTGGTTCCTCGGGGATGGTCGTCGTCGGAGCGGGGGCCTGCGTCGTCGTCGTCGTCTCGCTGCCGCCGTTGAGACCCGGCTCCGCCCTCATGAAGATCACGGCAACCCACAGGACGCCGTCTGGTCCCGTGCTGGATCCGATCCCCACGTAGTTGTAGTCCCCGAGGATGTTCCCGCGATGTGATGATGAGCTCATGAAGGCGTCGTGGAGGGAGTTCGCGTCTGTACCGACTCCGACGTTCTCACCGAGCGCCTGCCAGACGCCCGTTACGCCACTGAGGCCGGGATTGTGGTAGATCGATCCCGCCGACATCATGTTGGCGGCGTGATTCCTGGCATCGTCCGCGAGATCCCAATAGACCTCGACGGGGGCCTTGCCGGCGTTGGCCCGCGAAGAGTTGATGCGCGAGAGGAGCGTTCCTTCGGGGCCAGCGAGGGCGGGAACGGCGAAAGCGGCGACCATGACGGCGACAGCCGCACACAGCACCAGAACCCTGCTTGACGTTCGCATCCCAGTACCTCCCACGGAGTGTGGTCAATCCACTTCTCTCCGTATCGGTAGGGCGACGCGTGTGGTTGAGGGATGCGTCCGCTACGGGTGCGTCCAGCGACACCTGTTGGCTTTGTTCGAGGCGTGTCCTGGGCGGTCGAACGATCGGCAGGCGCCCGATCAGTCGGCGAGCGCCTCGGCGACGGCGACGAGGGTCCTGGTCCCGAATCCGGAACCGCCCTTGACCACATAGTGCTCCGTCGACTCGGCCCTGGCGGGTCCGGCCACGTCGAGGTGCACCCACGGAACGTCGTCGACGAACTCTGCGAGGATCAGCGAAGCCGTGATGGCGCCTCCCCACCTCCCCCCGGTGTTCTTCATGTCGGCGATGTCGGAGTCGACGAGGGTCCGGTAGTCGGGATCCATCGGGAGGCGCCAGAACTTCTCTCCGGTGCCACGGGCAGCAGATTCGACGATGCCCGCAGCCTCGTCGTCTGGCGAGAACAGGCCACCGATGCCGGTGCCGAGCGCCACCTTGCACGCTCCTGTCAGGGTGGCGATGTCCACGATCAGGTCCGGTGTGAACTCACACGCCAGCGCGAGCGCGTCCGCGAGGACGAGGCGGCCCTCGGCATCGGTGTTGAGCACCTCGATCGTCTTGCCGTTGTAGGCGCGCATCACGTCGCCTGGGCGCTGTGCAGACCCTCCTGTCAGGTTCTCCGTGAGGGGGGTGATGCCGATGACGTTGACGGGCGTCCCGAGTTCAGCAATGGCCTGGATGGCCCCCATGACGGCGGCGGCTCCCGCCATGTCCGTCTTCATCGTCTCCATCGCCTCCACCGGCTTGATCGACAGTCCGCCTGAATCGAACACGATTCCCTTGCCGACGAAGGCCACCGTCCTGGATGCGCCAGGTGGCCGATACTCCATGACGACCATCCGGGCAGGACGGTCCGATCCGAGGTTCACGGCCACGAGGCCGCCGAAGCCCTTCTCGACGATCTGGCGCTCGTCATAGACGGTGACCGAGATATCGCGGTGCAGACCGGATGCGATGTCGGCGATGGCAGCGGGAGGCTTGTCCAATGCCGGGCGGTTCACGAGGTCTCGGGCGAGCGTGACGCCGCGAGAGATCGTGTTCGCCCGTTCGACGGCCTGATCCGTTGCATTGCCACCCACGAGGATCAGCTCCTGGAACGCTCGCTGTTTGGACGCGGATCGGTACTCCTCGAATGCATAGGCACCAAGCTGCGTCCCGAGCGCGACCGCCTCATCTGCCCCGTCGATGCCGACGTCGTGAAGCAGCGTCGCCACGGTCCGATACCCGCGTACGGCCCGTGCCACGGACCCCGCCGCGCGCCGAAGCCGTTCGCTGTCGATCTCGTCACCGAGACCCACGAGGAGCACCTCTGCCACGGTCGGGTCAGGGTTGGCGACGAACGCCACCTGTCCGAACTCGCCGGTGAACTCCTTGGCGTCGAGTGCCGCTGAGAGCTCGTCGAGGTTCGGGGCGAGTGCGGACCCCGTCGCCAGGGTCCGGTTCGTGAGCACGGGTACCACCAGCAAGCCGGCGTCGGCAGGTTCCCCGCAGAGGATCTCGATCATGTGCTTCCCATCTGTCGTCGTGAGTGTCCAGCTCGGATGACCTCGGCGACCGCGTCCGGTGTGAAGCCAAGCTCCTTCGCGAGTACGGCTGCGGGAGCCGACACACCGAATCGGTCGATGCCGATCGCGCTGCCGCCTCGCGCAGCGTACGAACACCATCCGAACGTCGCTGCCGCCTCCAGTGTGAAGACGGGCATGTCCACACCGAGGACGTGGATGCGGTAATCCTCGTCCTGGCGCTCGAACTCCTCCACACACGGCACCGACACCACGCGAACGGAGACGTCCCCGGAGAGCACCTCGGCTGCGGCTTCTGCGAGCGGCACCTCCGAGCCCGTAGCGACCAGCACGACATCCGTGCCGTCCCTTCGGATGTAGCCGCCCCGCGCCACGAGCGAGGGATCGGCACTCGCTGCGGGGATCGGGAGGCCTTGCCTGGTGAGCACGAGGCAGGTCGGGCCCGAGGAGCGGTTCATTGCGTGTTGCCACGCCATTGCCGTCTCGACGGGATCGGCAGGGCGGACGACATCGAGGTTCGGGATCGCCCGCAGGGACGGGAGGTGTTCGATCGCCTGATGGGTCGGACCGTCCTCACCCAGGAACACCGAATCATGTGTCCACACGTAGATCGAAGGCACACCCATGAGTGCCGCGAGCCGCACGGCTGGACGCATGTAGTCCGAGAACGTCAGGAACGTCCCACCGAAGGCCCGGAGGCCGCCGTGCAGGTTGATGCCGTTGACGACCGTACCCATCGCGTGCTCGCGAATGCCGAATGCGAGGTTCCTTCCCGCCCTGTCGTCGCGTGAGAAGTACCCCGACGTCGCGATGAGCGTGTTGTTGGATCCTGCGAGGTCTGCCGAACCGCCGACAAGGTCGGGTCTCGCCGATGCGAGGTCCTGGATGACGGCCTCTGACAGGCTCCGGGTCGCCATCGTGGAAGCGGTCCCCGTGTCCGGCGGATCCAGCGCGACCTCCGCGGGCTCCCACCATGCCTCGAATGCCGCCGATCGCACAGGCTCGACAGCCCGCACCGCCGCACGTCGGTCCTCCCACGCCGAGCGTGCACGTCGGCCACGGTCCATCGCTTCGCGAAAGAAGGAATACACATCGTCCGGCACCCGGAATGGGGGGAGATCCCAGTCCATCGCATCCTTGGCGAGCGCGATCTCTTCGTCGCCCAGCGGCGACCCGTGAGCAGATGCCGAGTCGACCTTGTTCGGTGCTCCGAAACCGATGTGCGTCTTGCACGAGATGAGTGTTGGCCGATCGGTGGTCGCCAACGCCTCGTCGATCCCAGATGCGATCGCCTTCCTGTCGTGGCCGTCGACGGTGACCGTGTGCCATCCGTACGCAGCGAACCGTGCGGGGACGTCCTCCGTGAAGGCGATGTCGGTCGACCCGTCGATCGTGATCGAGTTGTCGTCATAGAAGACCATGAGCCGACCGAGGCCGAGGTGACCGGCGAGCGATGCCGCCTCCGAGGAGACACCCTCCATCAGGTCGCCGTCACCGCAGAAGACGAACGTGCGATGGTCGACGAGTTCCTCGCCGTGGATGGAGCGCAGGTGCTCCTCTGCGATCGCCATGCCGACCGCCGTCCCGAAGCCCTGGCCGAGAGGACCGGTTGTCGTCTCGATGCCGATGCCTGGGTGGTACTCGGGATGGCCCGCCGTCTCGTATCCCCACTGGCGGAAGTTCTCGATCTCGTCCATGGCGAGGGGGAACCCGCTCAGGTGGAGGAGGCTGTAGAGCAGCATGGAGCCGTGGCCGTTCGACAGGACGAAGCGATCGCGGTCCCACCATGTCGGTGCGTCAGGATCGACGGTCAGGTACCGGGACCACAGGACGACGGCGATGTCCGCCATTCCCATCGGCATGCCCGGATGGCCAGAGTTTGCCTTCTGGACCGCATCCATGGAAAGGGCGCGGATGGTGTCCGCGGCGCGCTGCTCGATCGATCTGGTCATGCAACCTCCTCGGACGGGAGAGTAACCCTCAGCGGGTTCGTGCCCCGTGGCCCTCGACCTCCAACGTCACCGATGTGAAGTCGTCCACGACGATGAGCTCGATGTCGTCGTTTGCCAGGGCGGTCCGTGCAAGCCCATACAGGAAGCCGCGCCCGTCCGGACTCGCGAACCAGTCGTGGATGGGGACCACGAGTCGCGGGGACACGGCACGCGTTCGGTCCACCCCACCGACCAGCGAACCCCACGGCGCAACGAACGGCATGAGCAGGATCGGCATCGTCTCGGCGAAGCTGTGGCTGTCGCCGGGGTGGCTGACCGATCCGGCGATGTGGAAGCCGACGTTCTCGGGTCCGGGACCGCTCGGGATCCGTTCATGGGGCGCCACGAACCGCGAGGATCCATCGGACGTCGCTCGGATTCCGTGCTCCCCGAGGATCGCGGCGAGCGATGCCGTCGTTTCGATGGTGGCACCGTTCGAGCGCTCGAGCGCACCCCTGACGAAATCGATGTTGACGTGGTCGGCGTGCTCGTGCGTGATGAGGATGCTGTCGATGCCCTCGACGGCCGAGAGGTCGAAACGGTCGTCGTTCCATGTGAAGGAGCCGGGATCCACGAGCGTCTTGCGACCTGCAGCCTCGATGAGTACACACGAGTGGACGAGTTTGGTGATCGTCACATCCATGGTGCGCACGCTACCCGAGTCCGATGCGCTCGCAACCCGTGCCGGGCGACGTCACGACACGAGGCGGTAGGCGTGGTCGGACCGGTTGAGCGGCTCGACGCCCGTGTCCGTGACCACCACGATGTCCTCGATCCGGATCCCCCACCTTCCCGGGAGGTAGATACCCGGCTCGATCGAGAACGCCATGCCGGGCTCGAGCACCTGGTCGTTGCCCTCGATGACATAGGGGTGCTCGTGGACGTCGAGTCCGATGCCGTGGCCGGTCCGGTGGATGAACCTGTCCCCGTATCCCGCGTCCTCGATGATCCCCCGTGCGGTCGCGTCGATGGAGGAGGCGGCGACGCCGGGCCGAACAGCCGCAACGGCGGATTCCTGGGCGTTGCGCACGACGTCGAACACCGGGTCGAACCCGTCCGGCGGTTCACCGACGACGAACATCCGCGTCGTATCGGACGAGTAACCGTCCTGGTGCCCGCCGAAGTCGGCGACGACGACGTCCCCATGGCGGATCGTGCGGCCACCCGGTTCGTGGTGGGGCGATGCACCGTTCGGACCGGATGCGATGATCGCGAAGTCGACCGATTCGTGTCCGGCCGAGATCGTGCGATCGGTGAACTCCCTCGACAGGTCCCGTTCCGTGCGCCCTGACCACCCAACGGTCGCCATTGCGTCGACGACACCATCGACCGAGCGTGCGGCAACCCTCAAGGCTGCGATCTCGTCGATCGACTTTATGACCCTCAGCCGAGCCATGAGGTCACCGGCAGGGACCCACGCCCGCCCCTCACCGACGTTCTGGAGTGCGAGCGAGAACCTGGTCCACGTCTCGTCGCCGATCGCGACCCGACGTGCCCTCCCGAGGATCCGATCCACGATGGCGATCGGATCCTCCCCCTCGGACCACGGGTGTACATCGAAGGTATCGGGAGCCGTGTCGACACGAGGTGCCTCGAGCTCGGGGACCACCAGCACGGGACGGCCAGCGCCGACGGCGACGAACATGGTGAGCCTCTCGAGGGGCATCGCGCGGTATCCCGTGAGATACGGGAGGTCGGACCCGACGGAGAGGCACAGCGCATCGATCCCGCCGGCGTCCATGGCCGCCCGAGCACGGTCGAGCCGCCAAGCAAGGTCGCTCATACCGCTGCCTCGAGGGCTTCCCTGGCGTGATAGGAACTGCGTACGAGGGGCCCTGACTCGACATGGGGGATCCCGAATGCCTCCCCGGTCTGCTTGTACGCCTCGAAGACCGAGGGCTCGACGTACCGCGAGACCAGCCTGTGGCGCGCCGTCGGTCTCAGGTACTGGCCGATGGTCACGACGTCGACCCCTACCGCGTTGAGATCGGCGAGGGCTCCGACGATCTCGTCGTCCGTCTCCCCCATGCCGACGATGAGGCCCGACTTCACGGCGACGGACGGCAGTGCCCACTTCGCCCGTGCGAGGAGTGCGAGCGATCGGGCATAGTTCGCGGCCGTCCTGACCTCGCGCTGGAGCCTCAGCACGGTCTCGGTGTTGTGGTTGAGGACGTCGGGTTTCGCCGACATCACGATGTCGAGGGCTTCCCGGTCGCCCTTGAAGTCGGGGATGAGGACCTCGACATCGCAGGAGGGGATCCGGTCGCGGATCGCGTTGATGGTTCGGTGGAAGACGGTTGCGCCTCCGTCTGGCAGGTCGTCGCGGTTCACGGAGGTGAGCACGGCGTGGGCGAGGCCCATCGCCGCGATCGCGTCCGCAGCGCGGGCCGGTTCGTCCCAATCGACCTCTCCTGGCCGACCGGTATCGACGTTGCAGAATGAGCATGCGCGCGTGCAGACGCTTCCGAGGAGCATGAGGGTCGACGTTCCGCTCGACCAGCACTCGTAGATGTTGGGGCAGCCCGCTTCCTCACACACCGTGTTGAGCGCGAGCTCGCTGTTGAGTGCCTTGAGCTCCTTGAACCTGGCATCGGTGAGGTCCACCTTCACCTTCATCCAGGAGGGCTTCTCCGGCTCTCCTTCGATGACCCCGCGGATCATCAGCGGCACGACGCCTCGACCCTGTGGCGTGAAGACGCCGGCATCGACGAGCCTGTCGATCTCGAACGCCCTCGAGCCCGCGCCCCTCGAGAAGGCTCCGAGCTGGGTCTCGACGTCCTTGCGGTTGGAAAGTCCTGTCAGGCGCGGCACGATCGCGGAGACGACCTCCTCGATGGAGATCCGCCTGCCCGTGAGCTCGCTGAGCGACGTGACGGGTCGGTCGGCTATCCCACATGGCACGATGTGCCCGAAGTAGGAGACATCGGGATCCACGTTGACGGCGAATCCGTGCATCGACACCCCTCTGGACACGCGCACGCCGATGGCAGCGACCTTTCCCCGCTCGGTCCAGACGCCCGTGTACCCGTCCTCTGACCACGCGTCGACACCGAAATCCGCGCAGGTGTCGATGAGGGCGGCCTCGATCCTGCGAACATGCCCGACCGCATCGAAGCCTCCGGAGAGGCGCGGAACGTCGACGATCGGATACCCGACGAGCTGACCCGGGCCGTGGTACGTGATGTCGCCACCGCGGTCGACATCGTGGAGGGACGCTCCGAGACCTGCGAGTGCCTCCCTCGGGATGGTCAGGTTCGACGCGTTGCCATTCCGTCCGATCGTGTAGGTGTGGGGGTGTTCGAGGAGCAGCACGTAGTCGTCGCCTGAGCGACCCGTCGTCTTCCCCTCCCAGATCGCCCGCTGGAGATCCCACGCCTCCTCGTACTCGACGCGACCGAGCCAACGGACGCGCAATGTGGGATCCGTCGCAAACGTCACGACAGCTCTTGTTCCCAGTCCCATTCCTGGAGATTCTTCTTGATTCGGTCGAGGAACAGGACAGCGGTCGATCCGTCGAACACACGATGATCCCAACTCAGGCCGAGGTACCCGATGTGCCTGATCGCAATCGCATCTGATCCATCGGGGAGCTCGACCACGACCGGCTTCTTGGTCACGGTGTCGGTGCTCAGGATCGCGGCGTTCGGAACGGGGATGATCGGGGCCGACATGAACGAGCCGAAGGGACCAGGGTTCGTGATCGAGAAGGAGAAGCCTGCGAGATCATCCGGGACGACGTTGCCGTCCCTCGCCGCGACGGCCATGGCACGGATCGATCGTGCAAGGCCCTTGAGCGTCATGGCGTCGGCGTCCCTGATGTTCACGACGACGAGCCCATCCTGGTTGAGGTCGACCGCGATGCCGAGGTTCACGGAGCGGTTGAACGTCCAGGTTCCCGCGTCGAGCTCGAATCGGGAGTTCACGACGGGGAATGCCGACAGGGCATCCATGGTCGCCCGTGCGATGAACGGGAGGTACGTCAGCGAGTACCCCTCGGCTGCCTTGAACCCCGAGCCGTGACGCTGGCGAACCCGCTCGACGTTCTCGAAGTCGACCTCGACGCTCGTCCAGACGTGTGCCGCCGTGTCCTTCGCATTTCGGAGGTTCGCGGCGATTCGCTGCCGCATCCTGGGGATCTCCCTGACCTCGGACGCCTGACCCCCGGAAACGGCAGCATGGGGCACCCTGGCAGCCTCGGGAGCGGAAGTAGCCCGGGAGGGGGACTGGTCGGCTGCGGTCGGCGAACCGGCGGTTGTCGCGCCTGCCGCGAAGGCCTCAACGTCCTTCCTGGTGATACGGCCACCGTCACCGGTGCCCCTGACCCTTTCGAGGTCGATGCCGTGTTCGGACGCGAGCTTGCGCACCACGGGTGACAGGACACTCCTGCGCGGGGCGTCCTCGCTGGCGGCGGGCCGATCCGTGGGCACGGGCACCGCCTGCGTCGAGGTGTCCTGTCGGGTCGATTCGGTCCTCACTTCGGTGACGGCGACCTCGACGACTGATCCCTCTCCTGGCTCGTCTACGGTCGGCGCACTGGCCGAGGCCTCGTCGACGGAACCCGGCTCGTCCCCTGAGGGGGCATCATCGGCGTCGCCGAGGACGGCGAGTGCGGTGCCCACGGCAACGGTCTCACCTGCGGCAACGAGGATCTCCGTCAGGATGCCTGACGCGGGCGAGGGAACCTCCGTGTCGACCTTGTCCGTCGAGATCTCGACGATGACCTCGTCTTCTGCAACGTGATCTCCGACCTGCTTGACCCATTCGAGGATCGTTCCCTCGGTGACGGTCTCGCCGAGTTGGGGCATCGAAATCGTTACCGGCATTTGCCTTCAGCTCCTTGCACGCGGTGCGGTTGGGGAAACGTCATCGTCCTTCAATGGAGTGGCCGCCCCGCCGCAGCGAGGAACGTCTCACCCACTGCCTCGGAGATCGTTGGGTGAGCGTGGATGAATGCTGCAGCCTCGGAAGGAAGCGCCTCCCAGCCGACCGCGTACATCAATTCGTGGACCATCTCCCCTGCGCCGTCGCCAACGACCGTGGCACCCACGATCGGCCCGTCGACCTGTGACACCACCTTCACCGTGCCGTCGACGGTGCCCTGGATGATGGCCCTGCCGTTTCCGCGCATTCCGTGCTCGACCGCTCGGACATCCATGCCGTCTGCCACGGCGACGGCTTCGGTCCTTCCCACCCATCCGATCTCGGGATGGGTGTAGACGACCATCGGAATCGCGTTGTAGTCGACGGATGCGTGCTCGCCCGTCGCAATGTGCGTCACGGCGGCGATCCCCTCGGCGAAGCCCACATGTGCGAGCTGGGGCGTGCCCGCAACGATGTCCCCGACGGCGTAGATGCTGGGAGCACTCGTCGCCATGGTCGCGGCGTCGACGGGGATGAATCCGCGGTCCGTGGTGATTCCGACGCTGTCGAGACCGACGTCCTTCGTCACGGGGGCACGACCCACTGCCATCAGCACCACGTCGACGTCGACCGAGTCATCGCCGAACGGAACCGTCACCGAGGCATCCCCGACCGTCGCGGGACCCACGCGGACTCCGAGGTGCACATCGATCGATCGCTTTCGGAATGCGCGTTGGAGGACCTTCGCCGCCTCCGGCTCCATCCCAGGTACCAGCTGATCCTCCATCTCGAACAGGTGGACCTTCGTCCCGACCTCGCCGAGGAACGAGGCGAATTCGCAACCGATGACGCCGCCTCCGATGATCGCCACGCTCGCGGGTTGCTGTTCCCAGTCGAGGGCGTCGTCAGAGGTGACGATCCGTGAGCCGTCGATCTCGTAACCGGGAATCGTCGCCGGCGCAGACCCCGTCGCGACGATGATGGATCGTCCTTCGAGGATGGATTTGGCGCCGTCTGGAGCGACGACCTCGACCCTTCCCTCGCCGACGATGCGCCCGTGTCCGTCGATGATCTCGACGTCACGGGACTTGAGTGTGCCGATGAGGCCCTTGACGATCCCCTCGACGACCCTCTGCTTGCGCTCGAGGGCCTTCGGCCACGCGAACTCGGGCTCAGACGTGAGGACACCGAACTCCCCTGCTCCGGCGACGGTGGAATAGACGGCTCCACTCTCGATCCATGCCTTTGCGGGGATGCACCCTCGGAGGAGGCAGGTGCCTCCGACCCTGTCCCTCTCGATCAGTGCGACCTTGAGCCCGAAGTTGTGGGCGTAGAGGGCGGACGCGTAGCCACCGGGGCCGCCTCCGATGATGACGATGTCGTACATTGGCCCACCTGCTCGAAACGGTTGAACCATGCAAGGTTAGCGCCAGTCGCCCACGCAAACCCCGGGCGTACGTGTCGGATGTCACGGTGCGCGACGGTGATTCGCCGAGCCGTGTTCGATACGATTCATCCATGCAGACCCGGTACCTGATCCTCGCGTCTCTCGCCACGGGCCTCCTCATCCTGGCGGCGACTGCGCTGTGGTTCTCGACCCTGTGAGCGGCCACGCCGTGTCCCGGCCCCCACTCGTCACGAGCGATGGTGTGTCCCTCGAGGTGATCGTCGACCACGCCCAATCTGCCGGCGGGTCGGTGGTCCTCTGCCATCCACATCCAGAGCACGGGGGCACCATGCGCCACCCGATGCTCGTTGCGATCATGCGAGAAGCCCTCGAGAGGGGCTTCGACGTGATCCGATTCAACTTCCGGGGCGTTGGGGGGTCGGAGGGCCACCACGGAGGCGGACAGGCAGAGATCCTCGACATCGATGCGGCCGTGGACCTCGCACACCGCTCAGGTGCGCAACCGGTCGGGATCGTCGGGTGGTCCTTCGGCGCCGCGACGGCGCTCGTGTGGCAGGCCGACAAGGGATCGGACCTGCCGTACGTGGGCATCGCTCCCCCCGTCGACAGCCCACTCACCCCGTCGCTGCCGGTTCCGGGGTCACTGGTACCGGCATCGAGGACGTTCATCATCGGCGATCGCGACCAATTCGTCGATGCGGACGAACTGGTCGACTACGCGGCGTCGATATCGGCACGCGTCATCCGGTACGAGACCGCAGACCACTTCTTCCTCATGCGCCACGATCGACTCGCCGCCGACGCCCTGGACGCGATCGTCGGTTCGTCGGCCGGCGGGCTCACCGACGGCGTGCGGGCCTGAATCCCCGGTTCCTGGCCTCCGACGGCTCGTCGGGGGCGAAGGTCTGCACGAGCCTCGCGGCGATGAGGCCCTCCTCATCAATCCGAGCTGTGAGTTCGGCGAACTCGTCCGGGTCGTCACAGTCGTGGAATGTCATGTCGTCGCGGGTTCCGATGTACCGGTGATCACCGAAGCGGGGGATGCGAGCCACGGTGACCTACCCGGACACCGGCTGGACGACGCGGATCGTGCCCTGGGACACACCGCCGCCGGAGACCTCGAGGATCACCTCTCCTTCGAGGCCATCCCTCGAGAACTCGATCACCCAGCGCGTATCGGACCCCGACGACGCGCCCACCGCGTAGCCAACCGCCGGAAGGTTTGTCTCGAAGTACTCCACCACCTCGGACATGTTCGCCGGATAGACGATGATGACCTCGGTCACCCCCCTGGTCCTGTCGATCATCGTCGATCCGACCCTCGCCTCGGAAGGGATCGGGAAGTCGTCCGGGAAGGTGTCGGGAACCGAACCGCTGCCGAAGACGAGCGGCTCGCCCGACGCGTCTCCAGGGACGGTCGTCACGACGGAGTCCTCGGGACCGGACCCAGAGGAGCACCCTGCCAACACGATCGCTACGGCGACGATGATGAGCGACATGATCGAAAGGCGTTTCATGATGCGCGATTGTAAGTTCGGCTTCCGGGTACCGGCCTCGGATCGCGAGGCGCTCAGAAGGTCAGGTGCCGTCGCCGGAATCGTCGTGCCGCACATCGGACGGTAGGTCCTCGGCATCGACGGGTTCACCCACCGCCCCGATGGCCACGAGATACGAGGCCTGGAGATCGAGCACGGCGTAGATCTGATCCGGCTCGTACTGGTACCCCTCTGACAGGGCCCGCTCCTGGGCATACGCCGCGGATGCCTGACCGCCGACGATCGGGGCACCGTCGGCCTTCCACACATCCGGTTGCTGGAGGTAGTGCATCTCCCATTCGAGGATCCGCCGCACGTCGCCACGGGTGAGACCCATCGTGTCTTCCCCGAGTCCCTCCCAGATCCACTCGATCGAGTCCTCCACCCCGTAGATGGCCGCGTTCTGCCGCATCCGCTTCGACTCCTGCCAGAACATGGCGACACCGAAAGCGAGGACGACCACCATCACGACGCCGAAGAACAGGGGTCCGCTCATGGACGAGAGGCTAGGGGCACCTGAGCTATCGCGTGTCGGCTGGTAGCTTCCCTGAGGCCGCGGATCAGGAGGTACGCGATGGCATTCGAGACGATGCGAACCTTCTTCGCTCTCGCGGCACTCGCCGCGAACGCCATCACGATCGCGCTCGTCGTCATGGCGATCATCGACCGCAGCGACAGGCGACACCCCTTCGAAGTGCTGCGCGGCACCACGCTGTGGCTTGCCGGCGCGGTCGCGGCGTTCGCCACGATCGGCAGCCTCTATCTCTCGGAATCCGTCGGGCTCATCCCGTGCAAACTGTGCTGGTACCAGCGAATCGCGATGTATCCGCTCGCGGTGATCCTGCCGATAGCGGCCTTTCGAAAGGACGTCATGGCGAGGCTCCCCGTCGTGGTGCTCGCCACGATCGGTGCGGGCATCGCCGTGTACCACCGTCTGCTCCAGGCCTTCCCGTCACTCGACTCCGGCTCGTGCAGTGCGGTCGGGCCGTCCTGTTCGTCGCCGCTGATCAAGGAATTCGGGTTCGTGACGATTCCCTACATGGCACTCTCTGCCTTCATCCTGATCATCGCCCTCATGTACGCGGATCGCCGAATTAACCCGCGAACCGTGCCAAGCTTGCAGCCTGCACAGCTCGACGGCGACCGTGCCACGGACTGAGAAACGACTACCCCGACGCGAGGAACCGCATGGCTGACACCAAGAACGCCCGCACCACGGCACCGACGGCGCAGCCTCGGAACATGACGGGGATCATCATCGCGCTCGCCGGCGGCCTCGTCGTCGTGCTGCTGATCGCTGCCGTCGTGTTCGGCAACAGCGAGGTGGGGGCCGAGTACGGCGATCCGACAATCGAGGGCCAGGGCCTGCCCATCATGCCACCGAACCAGACCATCGACGCAACGGCCGCAGGACTCACCTATCCGTCCGTCACCGGCCAGGACTTCGATGGGTCGACGGTGAGGATCGCCAACGACGACGGAAGGGCGAAGGCGATCGCCTTCCTCGCCCATTGGTGCCAGTTCTGCCGGGCCGAGGTGCCGCTGATCCAGGACTGGATCGACACCACGGGAGGCGATCCCGACGTGGACATCTACACCGTGTCGACGTCGATGAACTCAGGGCGTGAGAACTACCCACCGAGCGCATGGCTCGAACGCGAGGGGTGGACGTCACCCGTCATCCGCGACGACAACGAGAATTCCGTTCTCCTCAACTTCGGTGCCGGTGGCTTCCCGTTCTGGGTTTTCGTCAACTCCGACGGCACGGTGGCCGTCCGCACGGCAGGGCTCCTCGAGACGGAGCAGTTCGTCCAGATCCTCGACACACTCGAATAGATCGCGGCGTGACGACGCCGATGGACCTCCTCCACTCCGGCGCCGCCTTGACGATCGAGCGCATCGTTGCCGGACCCCTCGACACCAACGCCCTGCTCGTCACCGATCGATCGACGATGGAAGCGATCATCGTCGACGCCGCAGACGATCCCGATGCGGTCCTTTCGATGGCAAGGGGCGTCGTCGTTCGTGGCATCTACACGACCCATGGCCACTGGGATCACCACCAGGCCGCAGGTCGCGTGTCAGAAGCCCTCGGTGGGATCCCCGTCATGATCCATCCTGCCGATGCAGCGATGATCGACCACGCCACGACCCCCATCGAACCGGGACGCCACACAGTCGGCTCCGTGCCGTTCACCGTGGCACACACCCCAGGCCACACACCTGGATCCGTCTCTCTCGTCTTCGATGGGGCAGTCGTCACGGGCGACACGCTGTTCCCAGGAGGCCCCGGTGCCACTCGCTTCGATCACAGCTCGTTCAGCCAGATCATCGAGTCGATCCGCACGGAGCTCTTCACGCTCCCGGATGCGACTGTGGTGATCCCAGGCCACGGAGCGTCGACCACGATCGGAATGGAGCGTCCGCACCTGCGAGACTGGGTGGAACGCGGATGGTGAATGGGAGGCAGCAGTGGAACTAGGGCTCTTCGTCGAACCACAGGTGGGAGGAAGCTATCGGCGGCTCGCTGACCTCGCCAGGTGGGCAGAGGAGCACGGTGTGGATGCCTTCGCCCGATCCGACCATTACCTCAACGGTGACGAGTCCGCCGACGCGACGGATGCCCTCGTCTCGCTCGCCGCCGTGGCCGCCGAGACGACCTCGATCCGGCTCATGACGCTGGTGTCGCCGATCACCTTCCGCCATCCGGCGGTGATGGCGAAGTCCGCAACGACACTCGATGAGATCTCCGGTGGTCGCTTCAGCCTCGGCGTCGGCACCGGATGGATGGAGACGGAGCACGATGCCTTCGGTCTCGATCTTCCTCCGCTCGCCGAGCGGTTCGATCGTCTCAGCGAGGCCCTCGCGTACATTCGAGCGGTGTTCGCTGGCGGTGGAAGGCTCGAAGGCGAGTACTACCCACTCGACCTCGAGACGGTCTCACCGGTGGCGAGCCCAGGACTGGGAATCGTCGTCGGCGGGAGCGGAGCGAGGAGGACACCGACCCTTGCAGGAACCCATGCCGACGAGTACAACATGTTCGTCACGGATCCAGAAACCCTCTCGTCACGCCTGGAGGTGATGCGACGGGCGGCGTCACGCGCCGGGCGCGACGCTGACGACATCCTCGTGTCGTTCGCCGGACCTTCATTGGTGTTCGCGGCCGAAAGCGACCATCGAGCTGCGCTCGTCGAGCGATCAGCGCGGCGGGACATGACGCCGGAGGCCTACGCGGCGTTCCTGACGGAGCGCTTCGTGCCCCACGGTGTGCCCGAGCAGGCACGCCAGGCGATCGCCCGGATGGAGGATGCAGGGATCGGGCGGTATTACATCCAGGAGTACAAGGCGCTCGAGGACATCGACCTCGTGGACCTGGAGTTCGCGTTCGACGCACTCTCGTCGCCCTGATCCCGACACACCGCCATTACACTCATCACCATGTTGGAAACCTCCCCGCACACGCCACTCCTCGTCATCGACAACCTCCACGCGTCCGTCGCAGGGACGGAGATCCTCAAAGGCGTCGATCTCACGATCGAACGTGGCGAGATCCACGCGATCATGGGACCGAACGGGAGCGGCAAGTCGACACTCGCCAACGTGCTCCTCGGCCACCCGCTGTACGAGGTCACCGAAGGCACCATCACCTACAAGGGCGAGGACATCACCGATGCGGCCCCCGAGGTGCGGGGACAGGCAGGCATGTTCCTCGGATTCCAGTACCCGGAGGAGATCCCTGGCGTCTCCGTCGTCAACTTCCTCCGAACGGCGCTCTCGAACAGGACAGGGACCGACTACACGGTCCTCGAACTGCGTCTCAAGGTCGGCGAGGCCATGAAGGAGCTCGGCATGGACCCATCGTTCGCCGATCGGTACCTCAACGAAGGGTTCTCCGGGGGTGAGCGGAAACGCAACGAGATCCTCCAGATGGCCGTCCTCGAACCCGAGCTCGCGGTGCTCGACGAGACGGATTCCGGCCTCGACATCGACGCCCTTCGGACGGTCGCCGAAGGCGTCGAGCGTATGCGGACCGCGGATCGTGGGTTCCTCATCATCACCCATTACCAGCGCATGCTCGAGTACATCACACCAGACTTCGTCCACGTCTTCCTCGACGGCGCAATCGTCGACTCCGGTGGCGCCGCACTCGCCGATCGCATCGAGGACTCCGGCTACGACAGCTATCGGCCGACCGTGACGACGGTGTGATCGACCTCTCCCATCTGCGTTCGGACTTTCCGATCCTCGGGCGGGAGATCAACGGCCATCCCCTCGTCTACCTCGACTCGGCAGCAACGACCCAGAAGCCGAGGGCGGTCATCGATGCGATGACCGATTACTACGAGCGGTACAACGCCAACGTCCACAGGGGCGCCCACACACTCTCGTTCGAGGCGACCGAGGCCTACGAACGGTCGAGATCCAAGGTCGCTGCCCTCCTCGGCACGACGGCTGCCCAGGTCGTCTTCACGCGCGGGGCGACGGCGGCGATCAACCAGGTCGCGTACGGGTGGGGTCTCAACCACCTCGCGGCTGGGGACCGGATCGTGCTGTCGGTCTCCGAACACCACGCCAACATCGTGCCGTGGCAGCTCATCTCCCGGTACACGGGCGCAGAGCTCGTCTACCTCGAACTCGACGAGGACCTCGTGATCGACGTCGCGAACCTCGACGATGTCATCGACGAACGCGTGAAGATCGTCGCGTTCACCGGGATGTCGAACGTAACGGGGGCCATGGGCCCCGTCGGCCCGCTCGTCGACGCTGCGGCCGCCGTTGGGGCGATCACGGTGATGGACGCGACCCAGCTCGTGCCACATGCCGGTGCCGTACCCGATGCCCTCGGCATCGACTTCATGGCGTTCTCCGCGCACAAGATGCTGGGTCCCACGGGAGTCGGGTGCCTGTGGGGGCGGTCGGATCGCCTCGAGGAGATGGAGCCGGCAGAAGGTGGCGGCGAGATGATCAACGTGGTGGAACGTGATCACTCGACGTGGGCACCCGTGCCCCACAAGTTCGAGGCAGGTACTCCGCCGATCGCCGAAGCCATCGGATTCGGTGCCGCCGTCGACTACCTCACGGCGATCGGCATGGACGCGATCGTCGAGCACGAGAGGGGCATCACCGAGTACGCCCTCAAACGCCTCGCCACCGTCCCCGACCTCACCGTGTACGGTCCATCGGACGCCACGAACCGCGGAGGGGCGATCAGCTTCACCCTCGGCGACATCCACCCCCACGACCTCGCGACGATCGTGGATCAGGACGGGATCGCGATCCGAGCCGGGCACCACTGTGCGCGGCCGCTGATGCAATACCTGAAGGTCCCCGCGACCGCACGGGCATCGTTCTCGGTGTACAACACGACCGACGAGGTCGACGTGCTCGTCCGATCCCTCCTCGGGGCTCGGCAGGTGTTCGGCCTCGACTGAGGCACCTTCGAAGCGTCGTATCCTGACACCACAGGCCAACGCACCAGACAGCACAGGTCACCCATGTCCCAACTCGACGAGCTCTACCGCCAGGTCATCCTCGACCACTACCGCAATCCGCGCCGACGCGGAACCCTGAGCATGGACCACATCCACGCCGAGGGTACGAATCCATCATGTGGCGATGAGTTCGCCATCGATGTCGTCGTCGACGGCGACGGGATCATCGCAGATGCAGCGATGCAGGGTCAGGGCTGCTCGATCTCGCAGGCCTCCGGATCGATGATGATGGATGCGATCGTCGGGAAGTCGATCGTGGAGGTCGAGGATCTCATCCATCGGTTCAAGGTGATGATGACGATCGAAGATGGCGTGGACCCCCTGGAGGGCGACCGCCCAGGGGCAGCCCTCGGAGATCTCGAGGCCCTCCAAGGTGTCAAACAGTTCCCGGTTCGGATCAAGTGTGCGGATCTCCCATGGGCAACACTCCAGGACGCGCTCAATCAGGTGGAACGAGCAGGGACGTGACCGCCTACACGTCGCAGTCCTGTCTGATCGTCGTCGACTTCCAGAACGACTTTGCCGATCCGCGGGGGTCCCTCTTCGTCGAGTCCGCTCAACGCCTGATCGGCTTCATCAACGACGAGGCGGCCGACGCTGCCGCGTCCGGCGCCACCGTGATCAGGAGCCAGGACTGGCATCCCGAGTCCACGCCGCATTTCGCAAAGGACGGCGGCATCTGGCCCGTCCACTGCGTGGCAGGCACGTGGGGAGCGGAGTTCCATCCCGGACTCCACGTCGATGGCCCCGTCATCAGGAAGGGCGTCGCGGGCGAGGACGGCTACTCGGCGTTCACCGTGCGGGATCCCGAGACGGGCGAGGAGTCCCGGACCGACCTCGAGCACATCCTGACCGAGCGCGGCATCACCAACGTCGTCGTGTGCGGGCTCGCCACCGATTACTGCGTCAAGGAGACCGCATGTGATGCGGCGAGGCTCGGTTTCACGACGACGCTCCTCGCTGACGGGATCGGACCTGTCAACCTCGAACCTGGTGACGGCGCGCGAGCGATCGCATCCATGATCTCGGCCGGCGTCACCGTCGAGTGATCACGTCCTGCGCGCCTGTGCGACGAGGCTGTCCTGGAGTTCCTTGACGGTCGTGGTCACCGAGACGTGGTAGCGGTGGGGGTTCACGAGCCTTCGCACACCGGGGTCGAGGCGTGCGAGGTCGTCCACCCTGCGGCGACGCATCGCGTCGAGATCCGGATTCCCGTCGAGCCTTCGTCCCAGATCCCACGCAGGTTCGAGGATCTCCTCGACCTCGTGGACCTCTGACCGGGAGAGGCGTCGCGCCACACTCGCCCGATGTGGATGATGGATGGTGATCTCACGCCCTGGCGCGAGGGTCTCGTGGGCAGCCGAGATCACGTCCGCGGTCGCGAGCCCTCGCTCGTCATAGATGCGCCAGAGGTGCTTCTTGCCGGGGATGGGAACCTTCTCCGGGGTATCGGAGACCTTGATCGCAGGTACCGAGGTTCCCTCCGATTCGATCGCGACGAGTTTGTACACCCCGTCGAGCGCGGAGTGTCCGTGTGAGGACACGAGGCGCGTGCCCACGCCGTACATGAGCCGACGGAACACGGAATCGGCCGTCACCCCGTAGCTCGGCGCCTCTTCGGCGATCTGCTCACGTATCTGCCACATGGCGAGCTCATCGAGGTCAGACGACAGGACGATCGAGACGTCGGGGAAGCCGGAGGCGTCGAGCATGCCGGCAGCCCGTACGGCGAGGTAGGCGAGGTCACCGGAATCCAGCCTGATACCTCGGGGCTCGTGACCTCGCGACCGGAGCTCCTCGAACACGGCTATGGCGTTCGGCAACCCGCTTTCGAGCGTGTCGATGGTGTCCACGAGCAGGATGCACTCGTCCGGATACAGCTCGGCAAAGGCGCGAAACGCCCCGAGCTCGCCCTCGCCGAGCGCCATGTAGGTCTGCACCATCGAGTGGGCGTGGGTGCCGCGTGGATCGACTCCCAGCACATGCGAGACCCCCACGTTCGAGCTCCCGTCGGTCCCACCGATCAGGGAGGCCCTGGTTGCAGAGTTCGTTCCCATCCCAGGCCCTCGACGCATGCCGAACTCGAGGACTCGCCCGCCTCGTGCCTGCTCCACCACACGCGAGGCCTTCGTCGCGATCAGTGTCTGGTGGTTGAGGTGGTTGAGGAGCGACGTCTCGAGGATCTGGGCGACAGCGAGGGGACCCTCCACGACGGCGATCGGCTCATTCGCATGCACCACCCTGCCCTCGGCCACCGCGCGGATACGCAGACTCGCGAAGCCGTCGTGGTCGGAGATGAAGTCGAGGAAGCCGCTGTCGAATCGCGGCCGCCCCGCCGGGTCCCTCTGGGATGCCAGCACCTCACGGTCAGCCGGACGGAACCACCCTCGCTCGAGCCAGTCGAGCAGCCACCCGAGGCCCGCCGCGATCGCGTACCCCGCCTGGTGCTCCCCGTAGTCGGGGTATGAACGGAAGAAGTAGTCGAACTCGGCTGGTCTGTCGGCGAGGCCGTTCTTCCAGTACAGCTGTGCCATCGTCAGCTGGTACTGGTCGATGAAGAGCAAGCCCTCGGTGAGGTCCCTGCGATCAACCATCGTGCTCCCCTTCGGTTTCGGTGCAGGTCGCGCACAAGGAGCCGACGACGGCCCCGGATGGGATCAGCCTGCGACGCCGCCCTCCGTCATCGGTCGGAGGTCGAGCGCGGCATTGAGCTCATCCTCGGGAAGAACGCCGAGTTCGAGCGCGACCTCGCGCACTCCCCTTCCCTCGGCGAAGGCCTTCTTCGCGACCTCGGCGGATCGGTCATAGCCGATGATCGGGACAAGGGCGGTGATGATGATCACGTTCTGCTCGAGGAGCCATCTGGCACGTTCGGGATCGGCCGTTATTCCGTCGACCATCTTCTCGCGCATGACGACCGAACCCGATGCAAGCAGGTCGATCGACTCGAGGAGGTTGTGGGCGATGAGCGGCATCATGACGTTGAGTTCGAAGTTCCCATTTGCACCGCCCCATGTGATCGCGGTGTCGTTCCCGATCACCTGTGATGCAACCTGCATCATCATCTCGGAGATGACGGGGTTCACCTTTCCCGGCATGATCGAGCTTCCCGGCTGGAGTGACGGGAGCGAGATCTCGGCGATTCCGGTTCGGGGACCGCTCGACAGCCACCTCAGGTCGTTTGCGATCTTGAAGAGCGAGACCGCCACCGTCTTGAGCGCACCCGAAGCGCTCACGGTCGCGTCCTTGCCTGCCTGGGCCTCGAAGTGGTTGGGTGCCTCCACGAAGGCGAACCCCGATCGCCTCGCCATCTCGGCGATGGTGTCCCTCGCGAAGCCGTCCGGTGCATTGATGCCCGTTCCGACCGCAGTTCCACCGAGGGCGAGCTCGAGCAGTTCGGGAAGCACCCTACGTACCCGTCCGGCACCGTTGCGTACTTGCATCGCGTAGCCGCTGAACTCCTGCCCGAGCCTCACGGGGGTGGCGTCCATGAGGTGGGTTCTTCCCGACTTGAGGACGTCGTCGAATTCCGTCGCCTTCGCCTCGAGGGATGCCGCGAGCGCATCGAGTGCGGGAAGCAGTTTCTGCTCGATGCCAGCGACCGCAGCGACATGGATCGCGGTGGGAATCGCGTCGTTGGACGACTGCCCGGCGTTCACGTGATCGTTCGGATGGACGAGCCTCGATCCGAGGTCTCCGCCGAGGAGCTCGGTGGCGCGGTTCGCGATGACCTCGTTCGCATTCATGTTCGTCGAGGTGCCCGAGCCCGTCTGGAACACGTCGAGAACGAAATGCTCGTCGAGGTCACCATCCATGACCTGTTCCGCTGCTGTCACGATCGCGTCTGCGACGGTCGCGTCGACGGAGCCGTTTCCCTTGTTCGTCACCGCAGCCGATGCCTTGAGGAGCCCGAGCGCCCAGATGAAGGTCCTCCCGAAACGCAGGTTCGAGATGGGGAAGTTGTCCACTGCGCGTTGCGTCGAAGCGCCGTAGTACGCGCCGTCAGGTACCGGTACCTCACCCATCGAGTCGCGCTCGATCCTCATGTGCGTCCCTCCCGGTCGCCTCGGAATCCAACCTTCACGTTAGCGGTGACCGGTAGCCGTTCCTCGTGGCGCTGGTCGTCAGCGAGCCAGTGCGTCGGCGACCGCGTCTGCGAAGACCTCCTCGACGTCTCCCTCGATCCTCAACGTCACCACGGGGAGGTCGTCGTGGTCCGTCCTGCCGCGGTTGACGATGACATACGGCACGCCCCTGTGCGCGGCATCGAGCGGGATCGCCGCCGCGGGATAGACGGAGAGCGTCGAACCCAGGGCGATGACGAGATCGCAGCGGTCCGCGGCCTGCGTCGCCCTGGCAAGGGTCATGGGGTCGAGCGGCTGCCCGAAGCTGATCGTCGCAGGCTTCACCAGACCCCCGCACACCGAACACCGTGGTGCCCGCCGAGCGGACTCGAAGGCCTCGAGCATGGGCTCGATCGGCCCACGGACGCCGCATCCGAGGCATGCGGCCTCGCGACCGGTGCCGTGGACCTCGATGACGACGCTCGACGAGGAGCCTGCCTCGGTGTGGAGCCCGTCGATGTTCTGGGTGACGATCGCAGCGAGGCGTCCCGCGCGTTCGAGATCGACCGATGCCGCGTGCACCCGACCTGGCCTGGCAGCAAGGATGAGGGGAGCTGCCGCCAGCTTCTGATCCCAGTACTCGATGCGCTTGTCCTCCGAGGCGAGGAAGTCGTCGAACTCGACGGGTCGCTGCGTCTGCCACACACCGTTCGGACCCCGATAGTCAGGGATGCCGGATCCTGTGGACACACCGGCACCTGTGATGAGCAGGATCCGATGCGAAGCTGCGATGAGGTTGGCGAGGCGGGCGGTTTCGGCGTTCACGGATGGGGCTCGCTAGGCCGAGGCGACCATGTACTCCGTGTACCCCGAGCCCTCGAGCTCCTCGGCGATCTCGGAACCACCGGACTTCACGATCCTTCCCCTCACCATGACATGGACCCTGTCGACGTCGATGTACCTCAGGATGCGGCTGTAGTGCGTGATGAGCACGATTCCGATGTCTGGACTCCGGAGATCCTCGACCATCGCGGCCACTTCGCGGACGGCGTCGATGTCGAGTCCTGAGTCGATCTCGTCGAGGATCGCGACCTTGGGACTCGCGACACCGAGCAAGTACATCTCAGATCGCTTCTTCTCGCCGCCCGACAGCCCGACGTTGACCGCGCGGTTCCTGAACCGATCCATCGACAGGCGCTCGGAAGCGGCGGCGATCCTGGTGTCGAAGCCGAGATCATCGGGATTGCTCCCTGCCATCTCGGCGGTCAGATCGTCGAGCGTCACGCCAGGCACCTCTGTCGGGTACTGGAAGGCCTCGAACAAGCCCGAACGCGCACGTTGGTCCGTCGTCATGCCCATGATCTCGTTCCCTGCGACGAGGGCAGATCCGGATGCCTCATAGATCGAGCGACCCATCAGGACGTGTGCCAGGGTGGACTTTCCCGACCCGTTCGGGCCCATGATCGCGTGCACCTCCCCGAAGGGGACCCTGAGGTCGACACCCTTGAGGATCTCGAGGTTCCCGATTCCGGCCCTCAGGTCGGTGACGGTCAATGCATCAGACATGGGACTCCTCCCCCACCGTCAGGAGGACCATGCCCTCGCGGATCTCGACTCGATGGGTCCGCACGGGCTTCGTCGCAGGAAGCGACAACACCGCTCCGGTCGTGATGTCGAACAGCGCGCCGTGGCGTGGGCACTCGACTTCGTTCCCGACGACCTCACCCTCGGACAACGAAGCCTCCGCGTGGCTGCATCGGTCGTCGATCGCATGGACCTCGTCCCCGAGGCGGAACACCGCGACGCGATCGTCGCCGACGTCGACCCTCGTACCGACTCCGTCAGGCATCGAGGCGATCGGGCCGAGTTCGATGGTCGTCATACCCTGCCCTCCTCCTGTGCGGTGATGAACTTGTCGTTCATGCGGGTGCGGATCCATGCGGCGATCCCTGTGTCGGGAAGCTGGCTGATGACCTCCTCGAAGAAGCCGCGAACCTGGAGGCGATCGGCCCGCTCAGGCGTCAGCCCGCGACTCATGAGGTAGTAGCGCTGCTCGGAATCCAGCGGACCCACGCTCGATCCGTGGCCACACTTCACGTCGTTCGCGAGGATCTCGAGGTTCGGCACGGACTGGGCGGACGCACCAGGCGAGAGGATGAGATTGCGGTTCGTCTGGAACGACTCGGTCTTCTGGCCTGTCTCCTCGATCCGGATGAGTCCCGTGAACACGGACAGCGCCGAGTCCTCGACGGCTCCCTTGAGGAACATGTCGCATCGGGTGTTGCGACCGATGTGGTTCATGAAGTAGCGATAGTCGAGGGTCTGTTCCTCCTCGCCGAAGTACGCACCGTAGACCTTGGCGTGGGATCCATCGCCTACGAAGTCGACGTCGAGGTGCAGGCGCCCGAGGAGTCCTCCGAGCCCGATCTCGGAGATCACGAGTCCTGCGTCGCGCCCCAGGCTCATGATTCCGCGCCCGAACGATCGGGTTCGGTAGTTCCAGTCCTGGATGATGGTGAGCGAGAGGCGTGCGTTTGCACCGACCTGTGCGGAGATGACCGGTACGACGACCCCACCGGCATCCGATGCCGAACGCAGTCGCACGATGACGGAGGCGTCCGCGCCGGGCGGGACGTCCACGTGGACACCGGGGAACGTCGGAGCGGCTGACGTCGACTGGACGTCGACCAGCACGGGTGAGACCAGGAGGTCGGATCCGATCAGGGCGGCACCCGGTGACAGGGCGACATGTGCAGTCGAGAACAGATCCGAGCCCCTGCCGCCATCGGTCGGTTCCGGCATGGAGGACACGAGCCTGACGTCAGGTGTCATCACGAACCCGTCGACGATGCGCACGGTTGCTCCCGACCATCCCTCGACGATCGCGTCGTCGGGCGCCGGCGATCCAGGGCCCGTCGCTGCCTCATCGAGACCGGGATCGAAGTCGAGATCGAGGTATCGCCAGATCTCGTCGCGGGTGGATGGCATGGTGAGCGTTGCCATCTCGGCGGAGGCGTGGAGTCGCTTCTCTGCCATCCACGGGGCGTCGGAAGCGCCGATCGTTGAGGTTTCCACAGCGGTTCCTTCGGTCGTCGCGGTTGATGAACGACAGGATACCGACGGCGCGGGGTGACGATGCCGGTTTCCACCATCGCCATAGGAGAATCAAGATGCCACTATCGAGCCCGCGCCCCTACGGTTCACCGCTCTGATCACGATCGAGCCGCACACGGTCACCGACCAAGCGGCCGAGGAGGTCGATTCCCATGCAGATCACACGCATCAACGCGCTCGCGCTCATCGCGACCCTCATCATCGGCTTCACGGTGCTCCAGACATACGCAACCGCGGTTCCCGCACATGCCAGCCCTGCGACGGAGCAGCCGGACTTCGTGGTGTCATCGTTTCCCCATGACACCACGGCCGTGAACTTCTGGGACTCGTGGGGTGCCAGACGATCCGGGGGAAGACGCCACACGGGCACGGACATCTTCAGCCCCCGTGGGACGAGTGTCGTCGCCGTCGCGGAAGGAACGGTCGTCGACTTCGGAATTCATCGCCTGTCAGGCGTGTACCTGCGACTCGACCACGGCGGCGGCTGGACCTCCACCTACATGCACCTGAACAACGACACCCTCGGAACCGACGACGGCAACGGTGGCGTCTGGACCGCACTGCACCCGCTCATCACCGTCGGTGCCGTGGTCAGCGCCGGACAGGTGGTCGGGTACGTCGGGAACTCCGGGAACGCGGAAGGCAGGCAGCCCCACACGCACTTCGAGATCGCATTCGAGGGGAGGAAGGTCAACCCGTATCCCTACCTCCGCGAGGCGTGGAATCGCCAGATGCGCGTCCCTGCCGCCGAGGTTGCTCCCCGGTGACGTGGCGATCACCGCCGCCGGTCGCCGTCACCCGCGCTCGTGACGGACGAGATCGGTGGCGACAGCGAAGACGTCGTCGAGCATCTCCTCGGTGAGCCTGCCCGTGAAGGTGTTCTGCTGGGACACGTGGTAGCTCATCACCACGGACCGACCACCTGCGTCGACGACGCGACCGTGTGCGAACACGGGGCGGGGCTTCGGTAGCGCAGCCCCCGTCCGGAGGAAGTGGCGCCACAACGACTCGTAGCCGAACTTCCCGAGGGTCACGAAGACCCTCGCCTCCGTGAGCAGGGCGAGTTCTGCATCGAACCAGGATGCGCACGTGTCTCGCTCGCTGGGTGTTGGCCGGTTCTGTGGCGGCGCACACCGCACGGGTGCGGTCACCCACGCGTCGCTCAACGTGAGACCGTCGTCCGTCGCCACCGACTCGGGTTGTGAGGCAAGGCCCGCGCGGTGCATGGCACGGTAGAGCCACTCCCCCGAACGGTCCCCCGTGAACATGCGTCCGGTCCTGTTGGCACCGTGTGCCGCAGGTGCCAGGCCGACGACGACGATCCGGGCACCCGGGTCCCCGAAGCCGGGCACCGGCCGCCCCCAGTACGTTTCGTCGGAGAACGCCGCTCGCTTGGTCGCTGCCGTCTCCTCGCGCCATGCGACCAGACGTGGGCAGGCGCGGCACTCGATCAGTGCCTCCGAAAGCGCGCTCAGCGTTGAGGGAGGGCGTCCGCTGAATAGCCCGCGTTGTTGCTCCACAGCATCCATCCATGTCCGGCGTCACTCACGACGGACTGTACGGCCCGCTGGTCGCCGATGCTGATCGTCCACGTCTGGATCCACGGGCGGAGGTACCCGTGGCCGTCGAGCTTTCCGCGACCCCCCGCCAACGCCGTGTCGACGATCTCCACCGCGTGCTCATTCGGGTCCTCGAACCCCTTCCAGCCCGGCCCGTAGTTGGTCGAGTACAGGGTCGGCGCGAGCACGTCGACAATCCGCGACATCGTGCCGGGACGCTGACCGACTCCCTCGTCCGTCCCCGACTCGAGGACGATGCCGAGGAGCGTCGCCGACACCGCGCACCGCATCGGATGCAAGACGGCGTACGCCCTCGAGAGGAACGAAGCGATGGACGCCTCCCGCACCTCCTGGTTGTACTCGGCGTCGAACACCGCCGTCGAGACATCTCCTCCGAACGGGAACGACACGTAGTCGAACTGGATCTCGTCGAACCCGAGGCGACAGGCCTCCTCGGCGAGGGCGATCGAGTACTCGTAGGACGACGGATCCGAGGGATCGAGCCACGCGAATCCGTTCCCGGACCGCCACAGTGAACCATCCTCGGTGGTGACGGCATGGTCCGGCTCGGCAGCTGCGAGGAAATCGTCCTGGAACACGCCTATCCGCGCGATGAGGTGGAGGGCTCGTGCGTCGGCTTGCGCCACGACGTCGCGAGCGTCGAAGTACGGGCTCACGGCTCCGATCGCGTTCGCGCGCTCGACCTGGGTCGGATGGACGACCGTGCCGTTCTCCGTCTTCAGGTCGACGACGAGTCCGTTGATCCCCGTGGCTTCCGTGAGTGAGAGGATGGTCTCCCACCGATCGGTGTCGAGGATGTCGTCCGGGGATGCCCGGATGGCGTGGATCACACTCGGTTCCATCGACATGTCGTACTGCGCGATCGCGCCGTCCCAGGTGAACGAGGCCGGCTCCCAGGCGGGTCGCTCCAGTTCGATCGTGCCTGCCACGGCTCGGTCGAGGGCGTAGCGGCCCTCGTTGTCGGTCTGGTCCTGGGCGTCGCCGAGGGCCACCGACACCCCGGGCAATGGCCTCCCGTCGTTGGTGGTGACGACCCCGGTGAGCACGACGGGTTCGAGCCTGAACTCCACGGTGCCGTTGTCCGGGTACTGCTCGACGAGGAACGTCCACGGCTCGAACCCCGGCGCCGACACGTCGAGGTCCACCGGCATGCCCTGCCATCTGATGAGGGGGACGCCGTCGACGAGCGTCGCTTCGGAGCCGTCGACGAGCACGGTCGCGTCGATCGACACCAGGTCGTCTGCTGCGAGCACGACCACCGTGAACTCCGGCGCTCCCAGATCGGGTGAAACCACGGCATCCCCCGGATGGACTCCATACGCGCCGGAGCACGCGGAAAGGATCACGGCGCACAGCGCACTTGTGATGAGGAGCCGGGGTGACATTGTCATCCGATCGAGGGGTCACCGTGAGGGTACAAGCCGCTTGCCGAAGTGGGCATGTGGTGATACCTTCGAAGTGCTGGATCGACACGGGCGAACGCAACGGGGGGTTGCATGGCTGACGCTGCACGGCAATCGGCGATTGCCGACGCCATCGGCCTGTACCTCGAGTCCGTCGCCTCCCACGATCTGCTCACTGCTGAGGACGAGGTCCGCCTCGCCCGCGCCATCGAACGCGGACACAGGGCCGAGGAGGCGCTCGCCACCGAGGGCGAGATCGACGCCGAGCGGAGGGTCGAGCTCGTCAGATGGGTCCGCCAGGCCGACCATGCCAAGCAGCAGTTCATCCGCTCGAACCTGCGCCTGGTCATCTCGATCGCCAAGCGGTACACGGGCAGGGGCCTCGATCTCCTCGACCTCATCCAGGAAGGGAACCTCGGGCTCATCCGCGCCGTCGAGAAGTTCGACTGGAGGAAGGGCTTCAAGTTCTCGACATACGCCACGTGGTGGATACGACAGGCGATCACACGCGGTCTCGGGAACCAGGGACGCACCATCCGGCTTCCCGTCCACATGGTGGATGTGGTCCGCACCGTGCAGGAGGCCGAGTTGTCGCTGCACGAGCAGCTCAGGCGCCTGCCGACGATCGCCGAAATCGCCCAGGTGAGCGGTCTCGACGAGGACAAGATCCTGATCGCTCTCAACGCACCCGGCGACACGATCTCCCTCGATCGGCCCGTCGGTGACGACGGCGATGCCGAGCTCGGGGACTTCATACCGGACGACGGTTCCGATGATCCCTTCTCGGCCATCGCGGAGCGGTCACGTCGCGAAGAGCTCGTTCGGGCGCTCGGGACGCTCGAGGAGCGTGAGCAGACGGTCCTCGTGCTGCGGTACGGCCTCGATGCCGAACCACCGCGGACGCTCTCGGACGTCGGATCCGCGCTCGGTATCACCCGCGAGCGCGTGCGACAGATCGAGACGCGGGCCCTCGGCAAGCTCCGCCACCCCTCGAGCGCCTACGACCTCCAGGGCCTCTTGTAGCCGTCCCCCTGCCGAGACGGGCCACTTCAGAACAGGCGCATGACGTCCGAGTCCGCGCCCCGTAACTCGTCGTAGTCGACCTCGAGGCACGTGATCCCCCTGTCCTGCGCGAGAATTCGCGCCTGGGGCTTGACGATCTGCGCCGCAAGGATGCCCCGCACGGGGGCGAGGCGCGTGTCACGGTTGAGGAACTCGAGGTACCTCGTGAGCTGTTCGACACCGTCGATCTCGCCGCGTCGCTTGACTTCGATGGCCACCGTCGTTCCGTCTGCGTCGCGACACAGCAGGTCAACGGGGCCGATGGGGGTCGGATACTCACGCCTGATCAGCGACATGCCCACGCCGAAGGTCTCCGGGCGTTCCCCGAGCAGCCTCTGCAGCTCGAGTTCCACGCCGTCCTTGACGAGACCGGGATCATCACCCATCGCGAGCTCGGTCTCGAAGTGGACCTCCCCGAACTCGATGATGAGCCGCTCCCCCTTCGGGTTTGCGACGATCCAAACGTCACCTTCGACGGAGATCGTGTTCGGGGCATTCATCCAGTTGAGCGGCTTGTACGCACCACCGTCCGCATGGACCGCGACGCAGCCGTCAGCCTTGACCATGATGAGCCGGGTTGCAGGGGGAAGGAACGCCTGGAGGCGTCCATCGTATCGAACCGTGCACTCTGCGATCCGGATCCTCACGTCGAGTGAGACTAGGCCACGAGCCGCGGCGTTCCCCCGGCGCCGGGAACCCGCTACCCGATCGAACCCTCCATCTGGAGCTCGATGAGCCTGTTGAGTTCGACGGCGTACTCCATGGGGAGCTCCCTGACGATCGGCTCGATGAATCCGGCGACGACCATGGCCGTGGCCTGGGCCTCGGTGAGCCCGCGGCTCATGAGGTAGAAGAGCTGATCCTCGCCGACCTTCGACACGGTTGCCTCATGACCGATGTCGACGTTCGACTCCTCGATCTCCATGTACGGGTAGGTGTCCGATCGGGAATCCTCATCGAGGAGGAGGGCATCGCACATCACGAAGGACTTCGAGTTCTCCGCACCCTCCTCGACCCTCACGAGCCCTCGGTATGCCGCACGACCGCCGCCCTTGCTGATCGACTTCGAGGTGATGAGCGAGGTGGTGTTCGGTGCGACGTGCACCATCTTCGCCCCGGCATCGAGCACCTGCCCGGTGTTCGCGAAGGCGATGGAGAGGACCTCGCCGTGTGCGCCATCCTCCATCAGCCACACTGCGGGATACTTCATGGTGAGGCCGGAGCCGAGGTTGCCGTCGATCCATTCCATCGTGGCATTCCGGTACGCGGCGGCACGCTTCGTCACGAGGTTGAGGACGTTGTTCGACCAGTTCTGGATGGTCGTGTACCGGCACCGACCTCCCTCCTTGACGACGACCTCGACGACGGCAGCATGGAGCGAATCGTTGGTGTACACGGGTGCCGAGCAGCCCTCGACGTAGTGGCAGAAGGCACCCTCGTCGACGATGATCAGGGTCCGCTCGAACTGACCCATACTCTCGGCGTTGATGCGGAAGTAGGCCTGGAGCGGCTCATCGACGTGGACTCCCGGGGGTACGTAGATGAACGACCCACCCGACCACACCGCCGAGTTGAGCGCAGCGAACTTGTTGTCGTTCGGGGGGATGATCGTGCCGAAGTGCTCCCGGACGAGTTCCGGGTACTCCCGTACAGCCGTATCCATGTCGCAGAACAGGACGCCGAGACCCTCGAGGTCCTCCCGGTTCCGGTGGTACACGACCTCTGACTCGTACTGCGCCGTCACACCTGCGAGGTACTTGCGCTCGGCCTCTGGGATGCCGAGCTTCTCATAGGTGTCCTTGATGGACTCGGGGACCATGTCCCAGTCCTTCGCCTGGCCCTCCATCGGCTTGATGTAGTAGTAGATGTTCTCGTAGTCGATGTCGTTGAGGATGCCAGCGCCTCCCCACTGCGGAGTGGGCTTTGCGAGGAAACGCTTGTAGGCCTTGAGCCTGAAGTCGAGCATCCACTCCGGTTCACCCTTCATGGCGGACATGTCGCGGATGAGCTGCTCGGACAGCCCCTTCTCCGGCTTGTAGATGTAGCCGTCCTGGGAGTCGGACCAACCGAGTTGGTAGCTACCGAGATCGATTTCGACAGTTGTCACGACGGCTCCTGGTGCTGGGGTTGGATCGCATTTGCACTATGCGTCTAGTGGAATCATACCGGATCCGTCCGCCGGGTCCGACGGTTCCTGCGATTCCCCGAACTTACGGTACGACTCGCCCGGGCGGCTGCGAGTGGGAGTGGGGGAAGACCGGGCCACCCGGGCGAGTCGTAACTCGTACCCAGTACAACGTCGCGAGCCGGTGCATTGTTCCGGGCGCACGGTTCCGACACACGGTTCCGACACACGCCTCGGCGGTCAGGTCGGCGCGTCCGAAAGGGAGACCTCGACACGAACAGGCGATCCCCCGTCATCGCTCGCCTCGGCGATCGCCGGAGGCTCGGGACGCAGGATCCAGAAGTTCGCGAGGTGCTCGTCCCACCCCGAAAGAAGCGACAGGGCCCTCGGTGAGGACGTCCTCGCCGCATGCTCCCTGAGCAGTTCCTCGAGCGCTGCAGCGTCCGCTGGTGCGAGCCGACGAGGCTGCGGGGCGTCACCCGACAGGAGGCCCTTGATCCTCGTGTCGGGGTCGTACAGGTACAGGGTCCCTCCGGTCATGCCGGCTGCGATGTTGCGCCCCGATCGACCGAGGATGACGACGACACCGCCTGTCATGTACTCGCATGCGTGATCCGAGGTGCCCTCGACGACGGCGACGGCACCCGAGTTGCGCACGGCGAACCTCTGCCCAACGGACCCCGCAACGAACAGGCGGCCACCTGTCGCGCCGTACAGGCACGCATTCCCGGCACCGTGGGGAACGCTCGAGGACGCGGTGAACGGCCGGATCGCGATCGAACCTCCACCCATGCCCTTGCCGACGTAGTCGTTTCCGACGCCGTCGAGGTCGATGTCAACGCCGCGACCCAAGAACGCACCGAACGACTGGCCAGCGGTCCCCGAGAGTCGAATGGACACGCTCCCCTCATCGAGCCCGGCGTCACCGCGGATCTCGGCGATCTCCCCCGACAGGCGGGTACCAACGGATCGGTCGGTGTTCCTGATCGGGAACGCGACGCTCTGGGCACCCTCGCCCCGCAGCGCTCGGCGACCGACCTCGGCGAGCTGTTCGCCGAGCGGGGAACGGGTGACGCGCCTGAAGGCCTTGTCGTCGCCGACGTCCGCTCGCACGAGCAGGGTCGCGAGGTCACCGGCCATGCCTCCACTGCCGGCGGCGAGCAGGTCACCCCTGCCGATGATCTCCTCGATCGATCGGGCTCCCATGGCCGCGAGCGTGTTCCTGACGTCGTTCGCGATCATCGTGAAGAGCGAGACCACCTGGTCGACCGTTCCCGTGTACTTCGCACGCAGGTCCTCCCGCTGGGTGGCGATCCCGACGGGGCAGGTGTTCTCGTGGCACTGGCGGACCATCTTGCAGCCAAGGGCGATGAGGGGAAGTGTCCCGAAACCGAAGCGGTCGGCTCCGAGGAGCGCAGCCACGACGACGTCCCTCCCTGTCCTGATGCCCCCATCGGTCTCGAGCGTGATCGATGCGCGCAGCCCGTTCGCCACAAGCGCCTGGTGGGCCTCGGCGAGACCTATCTCCCACGGGGACCCTGCGTGCTTGATGGACACGAGCGGCGATGCCCCCGTCCCTCCTGCGTTCCCCGAGACGGTGACCCCGTCGGCGGACGCCTTGGCGACACCCACCGCGATGGTTCCGACGCCGGGACCTGAAACGAGCTTGACGCTCACTCGTGCGAGGGGTTTGAAGGTCTTGAGATCGTAGATCAGCTGGGCGAGGTCCTCGATCGAGTAGATGTCGTGATGCGGCGGTGGAGAGATCAGGGTCACTCCGGGCTCGGTGTGGCGCAACCTCGCGATCTCGGCGCTGACCTTGTGCCCCGGCAGCTGGCCGCCCTCACCGGGCTTGGAACCCTGCGCCATCTTGATCTGGAACTCCTCGGCAGACGCGAGATAACCAGGCGTCACACCGAAGCGACCGCTGGCGACCTGCTTGATGGCGGAGTTCTTCGGAGTCCCGAAGCGCAGGGGGTCCTCGCCGCCCTCACCGGAGTTCGACAGCGCACCGATCAGGTTCATCGCCTCCGCGAGATGCTCGTGCGTCTCCTTGGACAGGGCACCGAGCGACATCGCAGCCGTCACGAACCGTCTCATGATCCTCGCGGCGGGCTCGACCTCCTCGATGGGCACTGGCGTACCAAGGGGCTCGATCTCGAGGAGGTCCCGCAGCTCCATGACGGCCCGTTCGTCCTGGACGACAGACAGGTAGGCGTCGTAGTCCTCGGACGAGCCCGAACGAACGGCCTTCTGGAGTGCCAGCACCGTTCGGGGGGCGGCGACGTGCGGATAGCCCCCCCTGCGGTGCTTGTAGAACCCCTCGATCTCCTCGGTGTCGTTGGAGTATCGGGCGTGACGTTCGATGACGTCGGCGGCGAGTCCTTCGAATCCGGTTCCCCCGATGCGCCGCTGGACGAACCGGAACGCGAGGCTGCACACCTCCTCGTCGAGGCCGATCGCTTCGAAGAGCTCCGACGAGCGGTACGACTTGACCGTGCAGATCCCCATCTTCGACATGATCTTGAGGAGCCCCTTCTCGAGGCTGGAGCGGTAGTTCTCCTGGGCCTCTACAACGCCCTCGGGAATGTCACCTGCGGCCGCCATCGCCCTGACCTGTTCGATCGCCAGGTACGGATTGACGGCGGCAGCACCGAATCCGATGAGGCACGCGACGTCGTGTGCGTCGCGTGGTTCGCCTGACACGGCGATGATCGACGCCTTGAGGCGGAGACCGGCGTCGATGAGGTGATGGTGCACCGCCCCGACGGCGAGCGTGATGGGAATCGGGGCGTGCGCGGCGTCCGTCGCTCGGTCCGAGAGCATGACGATCGTCGCTCCGTTGGCCACGGCGGCCTCGACCTCGGCACACACCTCCGCGATGGCCTCGACCATGCCCGCTGCCCCACCTGCGGGGTCGAAGAGGATGTCGACCCAGACCGATTCGAACGCGGCGTCGCCCGCTTCGAGCATCGCGGTGAGGTCCGAGTCCGACAGCACGGGGGAAGCGAGCTCGATCATGTGCGCCTGCTGGGGAGTCTCCTCGAGCAGTGACCCGTGTCTTCCCACATACGTGCGAAGGGACATGACCAGCTTCTCGCGGATGGGGTCCATGGGAGGGTTCGTGACCTGGGCGAACGCCTGCTGGAAGTATCGGGTGATCCTCTGGGGGAATTCCGACAGCGCCGACAGCCCGGTGTCGTGGCCCATCGACAGGATCGGTTCGATTCCCTCAGCCATCGGGCGCAGGATCAGCCGACGCTCCTCGTGGGTGTACCCGAACACCCTGCTCAGTGCGTCGGCATCGAACCGATCGTCCTGGATGTCGTCGAAGGGATCACTGACGTAGTGGGTCTCTGTCGAGATCCACTGGGCATAGGGCGCCTTGCCCGCGAGCCGTGCCTTGACGTCCCCGGAAAGGTGATACGAACCGTCCCGCAGGTCGACCTCGAAGACTTCCCCGGGCCCGAGCTGGCCCGTGTCGATGGCAAGCACCTCGACGCCGGGAGCGATGCCTGCCTCGGAGGCGATGAGCACGGTGTCGTCGGTGACCGTCCACCGAGCGGGACGCAGCCCGTTCCTGTCGAGTCCTGCGATCACCGTTCGCCCGTCCGAGGCCGCGATCGCCGCGGGGCCGTCCCACGGCTCGACGAGGAAGGCGTGGTATTCGTAGAAGGCCCGAAGGGCAGGGTCGAGATCCTCGACGTTCTCCCATGCCTGGGGGATGAGCATCTCCTTCACATGGGCGAGGCCCCGGCCCGACCGCACGAGCACCTCGGTCGCCTCGTCGAGGCTCGCAGAGTCGCTTCCTATTCCCGGACGCACCAGGGGGGCGAGTTCCTCGACGGCGTCACCCCACACACTCGATCCGAGGTCGTTCGAGCGGGCGATCATCCATGCTCGGTTCCCCTGCACCGTGTTGATCTCGCCGTTGTGGGCGAGCATCCGGAAGGGCTGGGCGAGCTCCCAAGCCGGCTTGGTGTTGGTCGAGTAGCGCTGGTGGAAGATCGCGAAGTCCGACTCATAGACAGGGTCGCGGAGATCCCAGTAGAAGCCCTCGATCGTGTCAGCCGTGAACAGGCCCTTGTAGACGACGGTCCGGCATGATGCCGAGGCGATGTGGAGGCCAGGCATGTCTGCGCGCTCGATCAGCTTCCGGGCGAGGAACAGTGCATTCTCGAACCCATCCATGTGATCGGTGTACGCCGACGAACTGACGATGGCTTGTTCGATGACCGGCAGCGACGCCTTCGCCGTCGGCGACAGGACATTGGCGCCGATGGGAACGGTCCTCCACGACAGGACGGTGATCTCCTTCGCCGCGAGGGCGCCTTCGATGAGCGACCTCGCGCTCGCAACGCCGGCCGGGGGCAGGAATGCCATCACGAGCCCGATCCGATCCCGCGAGGGGACATCGACACCGATTGCCCTCAATTCACGTTCGATCAGCCGATGGGGGATCCGCGTCATCATCCCTGCACCGTCCCCCGTTCCGTCCGCGGACCTGGCGCCCCGATGGTCGAGGTTGTGGAGGCATTCGACGCCGAGGCGGACGATGCGGTGGGAAACGGACGTCGTTCGGTCCGCTACGAATCCGACCCCACAGGCATCGTGGTGCTGTGAAGGGTCGTAGAGCGGGAAACGGGACATCATGGGCTCCTCGGATCGTCCGCCCCGGGGTCGCGAAGTGCACGCATGCGCCCCTCGGGTCCGATAGGCCCGGGAAGGAGCAGGGAAGATATCACTCGAGACGGCGATCGCTAAATCGTCACAGCGTCAGAAGACCTGGTTGCACCAGGGCTGGCGCACCGTGCGCATCAGCCTGTGGAGCAGTTCGACGTCGCGTTCGTTCCCGCGGAGCCTGCCAGCAGCGGCATGGGCCATCGCATCGCCCCCTCCCAGATAGAGGGCACCGAGGACGTCGACATCCACGGATACGCTTGGCGCGGTCGCTGTGCGCTGGGCCCTGCCGGATCCGTCCTCGACGATGAGCGTGTAGGTACCGGACGTCGAAGGCCGGAACGCGTCGACCACCTCGAACGTCACCTCGCCATCCTCCTCGTACGCCCGTGCCTCGAGCGCGGTCGGCACATCGAGGATCCGTATCCAGAGCGCATCGGATACGCGTGTCGTTCGGACGCGCCGCGGTTCGGTGACCAGCGCAGGGAGCGGGTCGTCGATCGGCGTGTTCCACGCCTCGACGTTCGGGCTCAGGTCGATCCTCGTGAGGTATGCCCACAATGACGCGAAGGCTTGTGGCGTCTCGGCGAGGATCTCCCCGATGTCGACCTTGCCGTTCGGGTGGCCGTCATCGGACTCCCCACTCTTCTGCCGGTACATGGCATACCCATCCACCCCGTTTGCTCCGTCGTGGACGATGTAGCGTCGCTTGGTACGGCCGCGCCGCATCCACTCCTCGTCCGGCAGCACCTCGTTCGTCCACCATGCCTCGGATCGGGCGTACATCCCAGGCCTCGTGCGAAGCACGCGATCGAATACGGGGCGAAAGGCCTCGAGGGCGTTGTCCTGCGTGATGCGCCGAACACGATCGACGACGACGCCGGGGCGCATCGTGATCGAAGGCCCGTACAGCGTGTAGGACCGGTGCTGGGTCGCGATTCCGTACCCGAACCGACCGTAGATGCCGGACTCGGAGGCCCAGAGCCCGGCGATCGCGTATCCGGCCCCTACCGCGTTCTCCAGGTGCGCGGTCATCATGTCCCGCAGCATCCCCATCCGGCGGTGGGTCGGGAACACGGTGACGACGGTCGTCCCTTCCATCGGGAGGCTGGAGCCACCGGGAATGGTCACATCGAGTGCGTAACCCCCGAACGTCGCGACGATGTTCGGTCCCTCGAACACGGCGAGCGTTCGCTCCGGTGGAAGCGTCGAGCGGACGAGCTCCGGAAACCCCTCAGACGGGAGGTCGTCCCCGAACCCGTCGATGAACGCCTCCACGAACGCCGGGTACTCCTCGGACGTGACGGGGCGGATGGTGAAGTCGGTCATTGGTGGATTCTCCCACGATCGTCACGGTCTGATGGATGCAGGGCCTGCCGAAGACCCTCCGATGGCACCGCCCCGATGAACCCCATGCTATGCACCCGACATCCCGGAACGTGGCCGCCGCTAGATTCCCGCTCCCAGCCATGGCGAGGAGCAGCATGTCGAAGGTCCGCATCGGAGTCCAGATCCACCCACAGCACGCGGAGTACGCCGACATCCGAAGGGCCGCGAGCAAGGCGGAGGAGATCGGGGTCGACGTCCTGTACAACTGGGATCACTTCTACCCCCTCTACGGAGGGGACGCCTACGGCAACGATGCCAATGTCGGGAAGCACTTCGAATGCTGGACGATGTTGGGTGCGTGGGCGGAGGCGACCGAGCGAATCAGGATCGGACCACTCGTCACATGCAACTCGTATCGGAATCCCCAGCTCCTCGCAGACATGGCGCGCACGGTGGATGTCATCTCCGGTGGCAGGGCGATCCTCGGCATCGGATCTGGTTGGTTCGAGAAGGACTACGACGAGTACGGCTATGAGTTCGGAACTGCCCCGGGGAGGCTGAGGGCGCTCGACGCTGCGATGCCGCTCATCAAGCACAGGCTCTCCGAACTCGATCCGCAGCCCACAGGACCGCTCCCCATCCTCATCGGAGGGGGCGGGGAGAAGGTGACGCTGCGAATCGTTGCCGAGTATGCGGATATCTGGCACGGGTTCGGCAATCCCGAGACGTTCAGGCACAAGAATGCCGTGCTCGATGAGTGGTGCTCCAAGGTCGGTCGCAACGCGGGCGAGATCGAGCGTTCGATCGGGGTGAACCCGGCCCACATCGACAGGGCGGAGGAGTGGCTCGACGCAGGGGCAGACGAGATCACCCTCGGGCTCAACGGTCCCGACTATGACATGGCGCCCGTGATGGACTGGCTCGCATGGCGGGACGAGGTCAACGCCCGCTGACGTCCTCCGGCGGGGTGCCGTAACCGCGCACCGACGGGGGCACGGCCACGCCGTCCTCGAGGTCGGGTGATGGCTGGGGAGGGCCCGCCACGGTCGACAGGGGAATGACGCCCGCCCAGATGCCTGATCCGAGATCCTCGACATCGTCCCCGGGAGGACCGGAGCGGACCTTGGCGGATGCCTCATCGATCTCCACGGCGAGGAGCCTCGTCCCCTTGTCCTCCTTGACCGACGGCCACCGCGCCTCGTCCCACCGTCCGGGAAGCATGTGCTCGGTGATCGCTTGGAAGGCGGTCATGCGCTCGTCGGGATCCGTCACGAGACGAGGTGTCCCGAACGCCACGACCGACCGGTAGTTGAGCGAGTGGTGGAACAGCGAGCGGGCTGCGACGATCCCGTCGACGATGGTCGCCGCGATACTGACCTGCTCCCCCACCGTTGTCCGCATCATCCGTGACGCCGGGGACCCGTGCAGGTACAGGGTGTCCCCGACCCTGGCGTGGATCGTCGGGATGACGACAGGACCCTCAACCGTGACGAAGCCCACATGGCAGATGAGGGCCTCGTCGAGGATGGCGTGGACGGTGTGGGCGTCGTACCTGCCCCGATCAGGGAGCCGACGGACGGTGGATCGTGGTGACGTGGGTTGCATCGTGCGAGGGTAGATGCCGGAGGTGCCCCAAGCGGTCAGGGAACCCGATCACGGGTCATGCAAGCCCACGCTGCCACACCTCGACGAGCTCCTGGTACCTTGGTACGTCGCGGACCAGCTCGTCGTGGGTGCCCCGTGCGATGATGCGCCCATCGTCCACCATGACCACCCTGTCTGCGCGCTCGGCGCTCCTCAGCCTGTGTGCGATCACGATCGATGTCCGGCCTGTGAGCAACACCGATAGCGCGGTCTCGACGTTTGCTTCCGTCTCGGGATCGAGGTTCGAAGTGGCCTCGTCCAGGACGATGACGGCAGGATCGGCGAGGAATGCCCTGGCGAGGGCGACGAGCTGTCGTTCGCCCGCGGAGAACCTGCCTCCGCGCTCGCGGACCTCTGTGTCGAGGCCCTCGGGAAGCGACGACACCCATTCGGCGATCCCCATCGCCTCGAGCACGGTCCACACCTCGGTGTCGGTCGCATCTGGCCTGGCGTACTTGACGTTGTCGCGCAGCGTCCCTGCGAAGAGGAACCCGTCCTGGGGAATCAGCGCCAATGCCTCGACGCGAGAGCGCTCCGTCGTGTCCCTCAGGTCCACATCATCGATGGTGACCCTGCCATCCCGCGGGTCGTAGAAGCGCATGGCGAGCTTTGCGAGGGTCGACTTTCCCGATCCTGTCTCCCCCACGATCGCTACACGCTCGCCAGGATCGACGTCGAGGTCGATGTCGACGACGACGAGGGGGCCATCTCCGTACCCGAATGACACGCCCTCGAATCGCACCCTGCCGGAAACGGGATCGGGGATGTCGAACGCGCCATGCCTGTCGGATACGACGACCTCCTCGTCCATCAGGCCGAACAGCTTCCCAAGCGCGGCGAGCGCCGACTGGAGGAGGTTGTAGACGTTCGAGAGGTTGATGATGGGCTGGAAGAACCAGTCGAGGTACAAGAGGAACGCCACGAGGGTCCCAACGGTCATCGAACCATCGATGACCCTCCGCGTCCCGATGGCAAGTGACGCCGCGATCGCGACGACACGGAGGAAGGCAACGACAGGGAAGTACCACGAGATGGCTCGCGCCGCCGCCATGTTCGCTTCGAAGTGTCGCTCGTTGACGCGGCCGAACGAGCGTGCCTGGGCGCCCTCCTGCGTGAATGCCTGGACGACACGAACGCCCGTGATGCCTTCCTGCAAGCTACCGAGGACCTGGCCGATTCGTTCGCGCACCATGTCGTAGGCCTTCCGCGCCTGCCGCTGGAAGGCGACAGTCACGATGAGCAGCACGGCTACAACCGCCATCACCGCAGAGGCCATCTGCGCGTCCACGAGGAACAGGGCGATCGCCACGCCGACGACGGTCAGCAGGTTGCTCAACGCCATGACGGCGCCGTCGGATGCGAACTCCTGGAGGGACTCGATGTCCGCCGTCATCCTCGAGACGAGCACCCCACTCTTGGACCGGGAGAAGAAGCCCATGTCCAGGCGCAGCATCCGACCGAACACGACCCCTCGGAGCTGTTTGAGATACTGCTCACCGACGTAGGCGACGCTCCACTGCGAAACCAGTGTGATCACGTACTGGACGGCGAGGAGGGCGATGTAGATCCCCCCTGCGATGAGGATGACCTCCTTGTCCCCTTCGGTGATGCCCTCGTCGACCCCAGCTCGCACGACGATCGGGCCGATCAGGCGAACCACGGTCGCGACGAGGGTGGCGAACACGGCCCCCGCCAGGGCCCATCCGAGGCCATCGGACAGGCGTGCTGCCCGCGCAACAAGCCTTCCCGGCCGTTCGATCCGGTAATCCCCCGCAGAGGCCATGTACTTCACAGGGAAACCTCGAGGTCCGTTGCAGCGAGGACCTCTGAGTATCGCGGCACATCCTCGAGGAGTGCCGCGTGGGGTCCGAATGCGACGATCGATCCGTTCTCGATGAAGGCCACGTTGTCGACAAGGGAGAGTGTCGAGGTCCGGTGTGCGACGATCACCGTGGTTCGCCCAGCCATCACCTGCCTGAGGGCAGCTTGGATCTCGGCCTCGACGACCGCGTCGACGGAGGACGTCGCATCATCGAGCACGAGCACTCGGGGGTCCCTGATGACCCCTCGTGCGAGGCTCACGCGCTGTCGCTGGCCACCTGACAGTGTCGCACCGCGTTCACCGACGACCGTCCGGTACGCGTCCGGCATCTCGCAGATGAAGTCGTGGGCCCTCGCGAGGCGTGCGGCGGACCGGACCTGTTCGTCTGACGCCGAGGGATCCCCGATGCGGATGTTGTCCTCGATCGAAGCCGAGAACAGGAAGGTCTCCTGGAACACGACGGCGACCTCGTTGCGGAGTTGCTCGAGCCCGATCTCACGAACGTCGACCCCGTCGATCGAAACCGACCCGCTGGTGACGTCGTAGAACCTCGGGATCAGGTGGGCAAGGGTCGTCTTCCCCGCTCCGGTCGCGCCGACGAGGCCGACGCTGGTGCCACCAGGGATCACGAGGTCGATCCCCGAGAGGACCTCGGCACCACTCGGATAGCGGAACCTCACACCTTCGAAGCGGATCTCGCCCGGGCCCTCGGCGAGCCGACGGGGATGCGCTGGCTCCATCACATCGGGCTCGGTTTCGATCAGCTCGTCGATGCGTGTCGCCGCAGCAGCAGACCTCGGGAGGTTCGCGAAGAACCAGCCGGTGATCATCAGGGGGAGGACCATGACGGCCAGGTACTGGGTGAAGGACACGAACTCTCCGATCGAGACCGCACCATCGACGACCCTGACACCGCCGATGACGAGCACGGCCACCGTGCCGAGTGCAGGGATGATCTCGAAGAGCGGTCGATGAATCGCCCGCTCTCGGGCCATGTCCATCGCCGCGTCGTAGATCAGATCGGCCTCGTCGTCGAGACGCGCCTGGTGCTGTGCCTCCTGCCCATAGCTCTTGACGACCTCGATCCCGGTGACGGTCTCCTCGACGACGTGTGACAGCGAGGAGAGCCGCTCCTGCAGATCGAATGAGTAGCCGACGACCCTGCTCGCGAACCGGGCGGACGTCACAAGCAGCGCGGGAACCATGAGTGCTGCGACGCCACCGAGCACCGGGTCGATCACGACGAGGACGACCGCCACGACCACGAACAGGGCGAGGTTCGCAAGGGTGATGGGGAGCATCGCGAGGATGAGCCTGACCTGGCCGAGGTCCGACGATGCCCGAGCCATGAGCTGGCCGGTCGAGGTCACGTCATGGAACGAGAAGGCCATCCGTTGGATGTGCGTGAAGAGCCGGTTCCGGATGTCGGCTTCGGCGCGGTACGAGAGCTTGAAGCCGAAGTACCGACGCATGCCGATCCCGAGGGCCTCGACGATCGCCACGAGGAGCAGGCCGGCGAGGATCGGCCACACCAACGACCAATCGGCCTCATCAACGGCGATGTCCACGGTACGGCCGACGAAGTACGGGATGGTGACCACCATCGCCATCCAGATGAGGGCGCCGACGATCGACAGGGCCGCAATTCGCCAGTAGTGGCGCAGGACACGCCACAACAGGTCGAGACCCGTCCGGATGTCGGACAGGTGGGAGGTTCCACGGCGCATCCCGCCAACCCTACCGCAGGTCGAGATCCCCGAACGCTCCAGCAAACGCTGCGATGATCGTCGGTGCGGCGACGACGACGACTCCGATGTAGTACAGCCACACGAGGAACACACCCGCCGTTCCGAGCACCGCGATCGTCCCTGAACCGATCTCGGGCGACAGTCTGGCGGCCAGGAGTGTCCCGAACACCACGAGTCCTGCAACGAAGCCCGCAACGATGCCAGCGTGCGCCATGGGCTGTGGAGGACCCCACTGGTAGATCGCCCACAACAGGAACCACACGAATGCAACGGCGATCACCGCGACGATCACACGGGCCATCCCCGTTCCACCGACGCCGAGGAAGTCGGCGATTCGGCTCCAAATGCGGTTGCCGAGGAGACCGACGGCGTACGCGCCAAGGACGCCCATGCCACCCACGACCGTCACCGCAATGCCCAACAAGCGCGAGCGCAGATAGCCCCGCTCATCGCGCCCTCCTTCGACGGCGCGTAACGCCTTCTGCACCGCGTACACGGCGCGCGAGCCCGACCACAGGGCGATGAGCAGCGAGATGACGAGGATGTACCCACGCTCGTTCTGGACCCACACGACTGACTGGGCGAGGATGTCGATGAGGAAGGAGGCGATCTCGGGGGGCAACGTCGTCTCCATCGCCTCGTACAGGTCGGTGATGACCTCGTCGGATGGGTCGAAGAACGTCAGGAGCGCTGCGAACGCCAGAGCGAGCGGTACCAGGGCGAACAGGCTGTTGTATGCGATCGCCGCACCCATGAGGAGTGGGTCGGCGCGCCTGATCTGCTCGGCGCTCCTCGACCACACGTCTCGCCCGAACTGAACGACCACAGCCATGGCCCGAGACTAGGGGTGACTCCGGGACGCCACGGGTACCTCGACTACCGGGAGCCGGTTTCTACACTCGCCCCGATGCGCACCGCCGCACTCGTCTCCCTCGCCGTCGCCATCCTCACATCGTCATGCGTGGCGGGAGGAGAGAACGTGATCGCGGCCGACACGATGAACCCGACGACGACTGCGGCGCCATCGGGGACACTGGCGACAACGCCCACAGATGTCACCGGAACACAGGACCCAACAGCGACATCGACGTCCACATCGACGACGTTCGCTCCTCGCCCAACGGGGGTCGTCACGCCAGACACCGTGTTCAGGCCGTGGGGCACGGTGGAAGGTCTCACCATGTTCCGGGGCAATCCGACGAGGACCTTCTTCGGAACGGGCCCTGTCCCCGCTTCGGCTCCCGAACAGCTGTGGCGCTACCCCGACTCCCCGATGGCGGGGCTCTCCCCGGAAGGTGACGAGGAGAAGTGGTGGTACGGAACCGGGTGGACCGGCCAGCCGCTCGTCCATGAACTCGCTGATGGGACCACGGAGCTCATCTTCGGTGCATACGACAAGCAGATCCACTTCCTGGATGCCGACACGGGCGAGAAACTCCGACCCGGATTCGACATGGGCGACATCATCAAGGGAACCGTCACGCTCGATCCCGATGGCTTCCCCCTGCTCTACGCGGGGTCTCGGGATCCCCGGTTCCGGATCCTCGCGCTCGACGGGGACGAGGTCCGCGAGCTCTGGTCACTCCATGCCAAGGCTGTCGACGGCATGTGGAACGACGACTGGGACTCGAACCCGGTGGTCGTTGACGACATGCTCTATGTCGGCGGGGAGAACTCGTGGTGGTTCGCCATCAAGCTCAACCGCGGCTACGACGCCGACGGGATGGTCACCGTGGCACCGGAGGTCGTGTACCAGATGCCCGCCTGGACCGACGACCTCTTCGAGCTGCTGGGACGTCAGCACTCCGTCGAGAACTCGACCGCGATCTTCGAGCAGAAGGCATACTTCGCGACGAGCGGGGGACGGGTCGTCGGCGTCGACCTGAAGGACATCGAGAACGGGGAAGCCGAAGTGTTCTTCGACTTCTGGGTCGGTGATGACATCGACTCCACGATCACCGTGGACGCCGAGGGGTACGTCTACGTCGTTGCCCACGCAGATCACGAGAAGACCAACAACACGGCTGCCCGCCGTGTCCGCGAGGTCGGTCAGCTGGTCAAGCTCGACACTTCGATACCGGTGGGGGATCCCCTCACGAGCATCTCGCCGATCGTGTGGACCGTGGAGATACCCGCCGCGAGGGGACAGGACACAGGTGCCTGGGCGACTCCGGCCCTCCACCCCGACGGCATCCTGTACGTCGCCACGGACAGCGGGAACCTGCTGGCGATCACAACAGACAACGGCGCGATCGTGTGGTCGGACGATGTCGGCGTGAATGCGTGGTCGTCGCCGGTGATCGCCGATGGAGTGCTCGTCATCGCCGTCGATTGCTTCTCTGACCAGTCGGCCCTGCGAGCGTATGACCTCAGCGATCCCTTGAAGCCGACCGAGATGTGGACGCACGCACTCGCAACAGGGGGATGCATCGAGTCGACACCGGCGGTGTGGAACGGGAGGATCTACGTGGGTTCGCGGGACGGGTTCATGTACGCTTTCGGCTCGTGACGACAACCACGGGCCTCGGGAGTTCGATTCGCACGACGCTGGTCGTCGTATCGCTCGGCTTCGGCATCGTCGCCACCCTGGCGACCGTCGTTGCATTCCTCGGATCGACGTGGTGGGGGTTCGACCTGCTCGCGAACTTCCGGTGGCAGCTCGCATGGGTCGCCTTCATCGCAGCCGTCGTGTACTCACTGACGACCCAGGGTGTGGCATCACTCGTGTTCCTCGCCGCCGTCGTGGTCAATGGCTTCGTCCTCGCACCAGCGTGGACCGGTTCACAACCGTCAGGGACCGGTGAGGACGGGATTCGGGTCGTGACCCTCGACATGTCGGACACCATCGACAGCGACGGTTCGATCCTTCGGTGGCTCTTCGACACGGACGCGGACCTGATCGTCGTGGCTGGGATCACCGGGGGTCGGCTCGCTCCGCTCGTGGCAGAGGGATCCCCGTACGAGCTGATCGTCGAAGCCGGCACGAACCAACCGGGGATCACCATCGTCGGCCGTGAACCCTACGCGTTCGAGCAGGTGCCGACAGACGCCTCCGGAAACGAGTCGTTGATCGTCGTCTCGGTTCCATCGGGAGGAACGGTCACCAGCGTGATCGCCGGTTGGGGCCAGATCGCGAGTGATGGAGCCCGGTCGGAGGCGCTCGCTTCCCGCCTTGGGACGATCGGCGAGCTCGTCGACACACGCACTGGTCCCATGGTGGTCGCCGGCAACCTCGGCGCAACGCGCTATACGCATGGCATGCGGTCATTGCTCGGCTCAACGGGCCTACGAGATGCCACCGAGGGGTCCGGCTACCTTTCGACATGGCCCGTATCCGGCCTGCCGATCATCGGTGGTTGGGTCGGCATCCCGATCGACACCGTGCTCATGACTCGTGAGCTCACCCCGTTCGCACTCGAAACGGGGCCCGCCATCGGTGCCAATCACCTCCCCGTCACCGTCGTCGTCGGCGCAGTCGCCGAGGGCTGAGGGACGCACCACCGGTACGCTGCACCGATGGACTACGACCTCTCCTCAGCAACGGCGGCGTCGGTCCGCGAAGCGACCTCCGAAGCCATCACGCGAGCAGACAACCTGGTCGACGCGTCGATCCGCGCGATCGGTGATTCATTCGCGGATCGCATCGCACCGTTGGATGCCGCAGTCGGCACCATCCAGGATGCGAACGGCTATGGCCCCCTCCTCGCCAACTTCCACCCGGACAAGGACGTCAGGGACGCAGGAAACGTGGCGGAACAGACGCTCTCGACATGGGTGAGCGACCTGCTCGCACGGCGCGACGTGTACGACGCAGTGACGAGCGTCGACGGCGGGGGCCTCGAAGGCCTCGAGGCGAGATCGCACGCAGAATGGGTGAGGGATCTGAGGAGGGCGGGGCACGACCTGTCGAGCGAGGACCGCACGAGGGTCCAGGAGCTGCGAACACGGCTGATCGCCCTCCAGGTCGAGTTCGCACGCAACATCGCCGAGTACAAGGACCACCTCGACGTGCCCGTCGCCGACATCGCCGACCTGCCCCCGACGTATCTGGGCTCGCTCGAACCGGGCGATGCGGAGGGCACCGTTCGCGTGACCCTCGACTACCCCGCATACGTTCCATTCATGGAGCAGGCCCCATTGCGCCACCAGCGGCGCGAGCTGCAATACAAGTACTTCAATCGGGCCGTCGACGTCAACCGCGTCCTCCTCGAGGAGGCGATCGAGATCCGATATGAGATCGCGACGCTCCTCGGCTATGGCGATTGGGCCGAGTACGCGATGGAAGTCAAGATGGCTGATCCCGGCTCGGTGGAGGACCTGTATGCCTCGGTCATCCCTGGGCTGTCACGGCTTGCCACCGCCGAGAAGGCGAAGCTCGAGTCACTCCTTCGCGAGGACCATCCGGGTGCAGGGCTCCAACCATGGGACCGCCCGTACTACCACACGCTCCAGCAGAAGCGGGACTTCGGCATCGACCAGAACGAGGTCGCGAAGTACTTCGCCCTCGAGAGGGTCGTGGCAGGGATGCTCGATGTGACCGGTGATGTGCTCGGCGTGGAATACGTCGAGCTCCCCGACCATCCGACCTGGCACGACGACGTCGTCACGTACCGAATCGACGATGCGGCCACCCACGAACCGCTCGCGGTGTTCCATCTCGACCTGCATCCGCGCGATGGCAAGTTCACGCACGCAGCGTGTTGGAACGTGGTGAACCGCCGTCGCGACCGTGATGGAGCCCTCACCCTTCCGGTTGCTGCGGTGGCCGCGAACTTCACCAAGCCCTCGGGTGCCACGCCGTCCCTCCTGAAACACGACGAGGCCGTCACGCTGTGGCACGAATTCGGGCACGTCCTCCACACATGCTTGACGGAGGTCGACGTCCAACGCTTCGCCGGATTCGACACGGAATGGGACTTCGTCGAGGCGCCATCCCAGATCATGGAGAACTGGATGTGGAACACGGACGTCCTGCGGCGCTTCGCGGTCCACCACGAGACGGGCGAACCGATTCCCGATGCACTGGTCGAGGCCCTCGTCGCTGCACGCGACCAGAACATCGGCCTCCTCACCCTCCGCCAGGTCTCCCTCGGCCGGTTCGACCTCGCCATCCACACGGCCGGTCCCCGTCCCGACCTCGACTACCTCCAGAGAACCTCGAACGACTACACCCTCCTGCCGTTGCACGAGGGGACGTTCTTCGCTGCATCGTTCGGGCACCTCATGGGTGGATACGACGCGGGCTACTACGGGTACCTGTGGTCCATGGTGTACGGGGACGACATGTTCTCGGTGTTTGAGCGCGACGGTGTCCTCTCCCCCGAGGTCGGCCGCCGATACCGGAGCGAGGTGCTTGCCACGGGAAGCTCACGCGACGCGTGGGACCACCTCAGGGCCTTCCTCGGCCGCGAGCCGAACGCCGAGGCATTCCTGAAGAAGCTCGGCATCTGACCTTCGTCGGGGTTTCCCGATGCACAGGTGGTGTCACATGACGGAACGAAGCGAGCCACCGTCGACCTGGAGCGTGGCGCCTGTGATGTAGGACGCCGCGGGGGAAACGAGGAATGCCGCGGCTGCGGCGTACTCAGGCGGTTCGCCGTAACGACGGAGCGGGATGTGCAGCTCGGCCTCGCGTCGCACCACGGCCGGCTCGACGCCCCTGCGTTCCGCCGTGCCCTCATCGAGCTCGCGAACGCGTTCGGTTGCGATCCTCCCCGGAATCAGGTGGTTCACGCGAATGCCGTCGGGGGCCCAGTCATCCGCAAGCGTCTTGGCGAGCGCCGCGACACCCGCACGGAAGACGCCCGACAGCGCCAACGTCGAGATGGGCTCACGCACCGATGCGGAGGTCATGAACAGCATCGCAGAACCACGGGAGAGGTGGGGTCGGCTCCCCGAGGCGAACGCCATGGCAGAGCGGAGCGTGAGGGCGTACACGCGGTCCCAGTCAGCCTCGGATGTCGCGTCGAATCGAGCCGCCGGTGGTCCACCCGCGTTCGGGATCACGATGTCGAGTCCGCCGAAGCGACGGGCGGCATCGTCGAGCCACGAACGAACAGCCTGCGAATCGGAGACATCGACCGCTGCTGCGGTCACGGTGCCGCCGGTCTCGGACCGGATCGCGTCCGCAGTCTCCTGGGCACGTTCGAGGGACCGGGATGAGATCTCGACGACGCATCCCTCCGCGGCGAGGGTTCTGGCGATCGAGGCCCCAAGCCCGCGCGACGCGGCCGCAACGAGTGCATGACGTCCGGCGAGCCCCAGATCCATGCCACGAACCCTACCCGGACGATCAACGCTGACCGGTCGGGACCGTACGACCACCGCTCACACACGTCGCGAGTATTCGGAGTGGGCGCTACTCGATCGGTCCGACTTCTCCAGACACCGTCCAGGGAAAGTCAGTGCCCTCGATCGTGCTCACATACATGAGCCCTTCGTAGCCTGCCGTACCTGTTGCGATCTGCTCGATGACGTGCACGTGGGCAGGGCTGGTGGTGGTCCACCTGGTTGTACCGGTGAACGTACCTTCCCATGTGCCTCCGTCATTGGTGCCCGTGCTCGTGCCCCAGCAATCGCCGACGGTTTCGTCACCGTTGACGGCGAAGTCGCAGTCGACTGTCGCCGTCCAGTCGCCTTCGACTCTTGGGTCCGAGGAGGTGTCGATGCAGGAGAGGACGTAGTCACGCTGGGAAGATCCGGGAATGCCCGATTCATCGAGTGCAGGCCCGCTCCACGTGCCATCCGACTGAACGAAGCAGTTCGAATGGCCCGTGACCTCGACGGACGGCGCGATGGTCGTCGTAGTGTCGGAACTGCCGCTGCTGCATGAAGCGACCAACACGACGACCAGGGGGAGAAGCACGATCGGACGGCGACGCATCAGAACACCTTTCAGGTATCTGGCATCCCACCCAACCCACCGGAAGCTGAATGCTTTCCCTATTCACGCTACACCCGCGGTGAGTTCGCCGTGTCGAGGAGAGCTTCCGCTACGTACCGGGTCAGTTCGATGGAATCGATGCGCCCACCCTCCTGCTCGTGGGGAGCAAGAGCCCAGCATCGGTGAAGGAGGCAACCGATCGAGCGGCAGATGCCATTCCCGATGCCCGATTCCACGTCATGGAGGGTCACGGTCACTTCGCTCACCGGACCGACCCCGAGATGGTCGTCACGGTCATCAGGGAGTTCTCGTCGTCCTAGGACCCGAGGTCACACAGCGAACATCGAGTCGATCGCTGCCCGATCGTGCTTCCCGTTCTCGAGCTGGGGGATGTGATCGACCACGATCCATCGCCGTGGCACCATCGCCGTGTCGAGGTGGTCGCGGGCCTCTTCGTGCAGTGACTCGATCGAGCGGTCGGTGACGACGACCGCTCCGATGATGTTCCCCCACTCCTCGTCGGAGAGGGCGACGGTGGCGACGTCGGATACGCCTGCGAACCCGGAGAGGGCATCGGCGACCCCTACGAGTGACACGTTCTCGCCGCCACTGACGATCACGTCGTCGGTTCGCCCGAGAACCGTGAGTGCGCCGTGTCCGTCGAGGAAGCCGACGTCGCCGGACCTGTGGGGGCCGACCCGTGCAGGCTCACCGAGGTACCCGCCGAAGACCGCTGGACCCTCGACCAGGATGGTTCCGGCCTCCTCGGCCCCCGCCGCGCCGGGCTCGATGGTCACGGTGAAGCCGTCGAGGGGTTGCCCGACGTACCCGGGCCGCCGGATCCGTTCACCGCGCAACATCGTGGCCACCTGCGATGACGTCTCCGTGCTGCCATATGTCGCGATGAGGTCGACTCCCTCCACCATCGCGCGATCGGCGATCGAGCCTCGCAGGGGTCCACCCCCGACCAGGACCGTCCCGATGCCGGCGAGCGACGACGGAGCGGCGTCGAGCAGGCGATACACCATGGTGGGTACGAGTGAGGCGACGGTTGGTCGGGTCGCCTCGATGACCCTGGCCGTGTCAGGACCGAACGGGGAGACGACGGCTGTACCTCCGGCCTCGAACGTCCGAAAGAGAACGGACAGGCCGGCGATGTGATCGATGGGGAGCGTCAACAGCCATCGGTCATCGGCACCCGTTGCGAGCCTCCGTCGTGATGCCTCGACCGAAGCTGCGAGGTTGGCCATCGTGAGCGGCACCACCCTCTTCGTGCCTGAGGATCCCGATGTCGCCACGGCGATTGCGACGCCTGGGGCACGGTCGGCGGCGAGCATCGCGAACGGCGTCGAGGTGGACGGGAGGGGGACAACGCCGAGCGAGGACAGGGCGAACACCTCGACGATGCTCGCGAGATCGAGCCTCACCAATGTCGGGACGACCTCCCCCTCATCGAACTCGCCGTTGGCGCTGCGGGTACGGGCATGGACGAGGTCTCGCAGTTGACCGTAGGTCACCGAGCCATCCGCTAGCCACAGCGCGACGCGATCCGGTGCTTCCCCCGCCCAGCGGTCGATCCAGTCGAAAGGGCTGCGCATCCTGCTCGAAGCGGATGAGGAGGCGGGATCCATGGCTCGTTACAGTATCGCTGGCAACGCTTCATCGGAGGATCCGTGGTTTCCGACATCTTCGACGCATCGGCATGGGAACCGGTCAAGGGTTTCGAGTTCACCGACATCACGTACCACAGGGCCTCACGCCTCGGCGCCGTCCGGATCGCGTTCGACCGACCTGAAGTCCGAAATGCGTTCCGTCCCCACACGGTCGACGAGCTCTACACGGCCCTCGACCACGCCAGGATGACCTCTGACGTCGGGTGCGTGCTCCTCACGGGGAATGGCCCATCCGCCAAGGACGGAGGATGGGCGTTCTGCTCGGGAGGCGACCAGCGCATCCGCGGCAGGGACGGATACCAGTACGAGGCGGAGGGCTCCGGAGCGGATCCCGCGCGGATGGGCAGACTCCACATCCTCGAGGTCCAGCGCCTCATCCGGTTCATGCCGAAGGTCGTGATCGCGGTCGTCCCCGGATGGGCCGTTGGAGGAGGGCACAGCCTGCATGTCGTGTGTGACCTGACCATCGCATCGCGAGAGCATGCGATCTTCAAGCAGACAGATGCAGACGTCGCGAGCTTCGATGGCGGCTACGGGTCCGCCCTCCTTGCGAGGCAGGTCGGCCAGAAGCGTGCCAGGGAGATCTTCTTCCTCGGCCGGGACTACTCCGCACAGGAAGCGTTCGACATGGGCATGGTCAACGCCGTCGTTCCCCACGCAGAGCTCGAGGCCACCGCCCTCGAGTGGGCAGCCGAGATCGTGGCCAAGTCGCCGACGGCGCAGAAGATGCTCAAATACGCCTTCAACCTCCCAGACGACGGGATGGTCGGCCAGCAGCTGTTCGCGGGTGAGGCGACGAGGCTCGCGTACGGGACGGATGAGGCCCAGGAGGGCAGGGACTCGTTCCTCGAGAAGCGTGCCGCGGACTACACAGGGTTTCCCTGGCAGTACTGACCTGTGAGCGACCACCCACCCAATCCGTGGATCATGGCGGCGCGGCCCGCCACACTGTCCGCAGCGATAGGGCCCGTGCTGATCGGATCTTCGAGCGCGTGGAGGGACGGCGTGTTCGCCCTCCTTCCGTTTGTCGTCGTCGCGTTCTGTGCACTGATGATCCAGATCGGTGTCAACTTCGCGAACGACCTCGCGGACGCCCAGAAGGGTGCCGATACCGAGGCGCGGATCGGGCCGACGCGTGCCGTGGCGAGCGGGATCATCAGCGAGGCGGACATGAAGCGCGGGATCGCCATCGCCTTCGGAGCCGCTGCCGTCGGAGGGCTCTACTTGATCTGGTACGCGGGATGGCCAATCCTCGTCATCGGCGCAATCTCCATCGTCGCGGCGCTCGGCTACACGAACGGTCCTATCCCGTACGGCTACTACGGCCTCGGTGAGGCGTTCGTGTTCATCTTCTTCGGCCTCGTCGCAACAGCAGGCACCCGGTATGTCTTCAGCCCCTCGGTTCCGGCAGCCGTGTGGACGGGTGGTGTGGTGATGGGATTGCTCGCAGCGGCGATCCTCGAGGCGAACAACATCCGCGATATCGACACCGACCGTCACGCAGGGAAGCGAACGCTGGCTGTCGTCCTTGGGAGGCCCCGCGCACGGCGTCTGTACGCAGCGACCGTCTTCGGGGCATTCGGCGTCATCGTCGTGGGTTCGCTCGTCGGCTGGCTGCCCTTCATGGCGATGATCGCACTCGTCGTCGCACCCCTGACGATCCCCCTGGTGCGCACCATCAACACGGAGACGGATGGGCCACCCCTCATCGGGGTACTCAAGGGGACCGCCCAGGTGCAGCTGTTCGCGGGCCTGCTCCTCTCCCTGGGAATCGCATTCTGAGATCCGATAGCCTCAGACCGTGACCACCGCCGACCGAAACGCCGGATTCGCCGCACGGTTCGTCGGTGGCCTCGCGGACGGCGGCGTGACCGAGGCTTTCATATCCCCTGGCTCCCGTCACACACCCCTGATCCTCGCCACGGCGACCGAGCCGCGGATCGCGGATCGCAACGTACGAGACGAGCGATCGGCCGGATTCATGGCGCTCGGCTACGCCAAAGCCACGGGGCTCCCGGCGGTCGTGATGTGCACGTCGGGATCGGCGGCGGCCCAGTACCTGCCTGCGATCGTGGAAGCCGACAGGTCCTCGACCCCGCTCATCGTCGTGACCGCGGACAGGCCCGCGAGGCTCCGGGGCACCGCAGCGCCACAGACGATGGACCAGGTCGAGCTCTACGGCCGCCACGTGAAGCGGTTCCTCGATGCAGATGAGACGAGCGACGGCCGACAGATCGCCAACGGGGCCGTGTCCGAGGCGATCGGTGATACGCCGGGCCCCGTGCACGTGAACGTGGCGTTCGACGAGCCGCTCGTGCCCGACACCGTACCCAGTCCGTCTGACCCAGAACCCATGAGGGTCACGGGCCACCCGCTCGGCCCTGACCTCGATTCGCTGCCATCGTTCACGGGCAAATCCGTGATGATCATCGCGGGAGGACGACAGCGGACCGGGTTCGGCAGGGCGCTCGAGAGCTTGGCCCACGGTCTCGACGCTCCCATCCTCGCCGATCCCCAGGCATCGGCCACGGGCACGAGCGTGATCCACCGCACTGACCTGCTCGCCCAGGCCCAGGCAGGTGGATATCCCGTCCTCGACGCGAATCGGCCCGACCTCATCGTCCGCCTCGGCGCGATCCCGACGTCCAAGGCGTTGTGGCAGTGGCTGGCATCGTGCGGCGTCGAGCAGATCCTCGTCGACGACGGCCGCTACGGCGATCCGCTCGCATCCGCATCCGTTCGCCTCGACGCCGATCCAACGGCCTTCCTCGACGCAGTGAACGGCCTGCCCACGCCGGTGCGCAACGGATCGTACAGGGAACGCTGGAGGGGCCTCGATGCCGTGGCAACGGGAGCGATGACCGCGGCCATCGACACCCTGGAGTTCCCGAACGAGCCCGCGCTCACGCGGGCCGTCGCGGCTGGGGTACCCGGAGGTTCCATCCTCTACGTCGCGTCGTCGCGTCCGATCCGCGACGTCGACGCGTACACGGACCGAAGGAACGACCTCGTCGTCCTCGCCAACCGAGGCGTGAACGGTATCGACGGAACGATCTCGTCCGCGATCGGTGCCGCGCTCGGAGGACTCCCGACAACCCTCCTCGTCGGGGATATCGCCCTGCTCCACGACGCGACCGCCCTCGGTGAAGCCGCTGCGCTCGAGGTGCCGCTCCGGATCGTGGTGGTCAACAATGACGGAGGGGGAATCTTCTCGATGCTCCCCCAGGGAAGCTCACCGGTCATCGACACCACCGTGTACGAGCGCCATTGGGGCACACCCCACGGACTTGCCCTTTCCGGAATCGCTCGTGCCTTCGGCGTTCCGGCGTGGCGCATCGACGATCGGGCGTCACTCATGGATGCGGTCGCGGCACCGATCCGGGGTCCGGAGTTGATCGAGGTGGAGACGAAGCGAACCCGTCTCGTATCCGACCACACGTTCATCGCGGATGCGGTAGCGCAGGCCTTACGTCGAAGCGATGAGGTCGAGGAGCGGACGTAGCTTCAGTCGCGTCTCGACCACCTCCGATGCCGGATCGGAGTCAGCGACGATTCCTGCACCCGCGAACAGGTCGGTCGTCGCCCCGTCGATGAGGCCGCACCGCAGGCCGATGGCGACCTCCCCGTTTCCACCGGGAGAAACCCATCCGATCCCCCCCGTGTACCAACCACGATCGACGGGCTCGTGGGCTGCGATGTGGGCGATTGCCTCCGCCCTCGGGACGCCGCCGACCGCTGGTGTCGGGTGAACGGCATCCACGATGTCGATCACTCCCACTCCGGCACCGACCTCTCCCTCGATGACCGTGGACAGGTGTTGGACGGTCGCCATCTTCTTGAGCGAGGGCCTCGCGGGAACCGAGAGGTTCGTCACGAGGGGTTCGAGCCGCTCTTTCATGTCGGCGACCACGAGACGGTGCTCCTCCTGGTCCTTGGCGGACATGAGGAGCCGGGCCCCGATCTCGGCGTCCTCGTCCTCACCCTCGCCTCGAGCCGCTGATCCCGCGAGCGGGTTCGACCGGAAGGATCCGTCCGCCACCCGTGCGAGGAGTTCGGGACTCGAGCCCATGAAGACGCTGCTGCCGGACTTCCACGCGAACGTGTAGCACTGCGGATAGGAGGCCACGAGCTGGCGGAACACGCGAAGGATCGCAACGGGTTCGGTGTTCGTGACCCTCACGGAACGTGCGAGGACGACCTTGTCGAGCTCACCGGCAGCGATCACCTTCGTTGCCGAATCGACGATGCCGGCCCACTCCGCGACTCCCGGATGCGACTCGATCGTGTGGTCACCGAAGTCGACGACGGGAATCGGCTCTGGGTGCTTCATGGTCGCAAGCAGATCGAGTGTGGCATCGGGCCGTTCGCCCGGTGGGATCGCGATCACGAGCCTCGTGCGATCCCCGATTCGCTGGATGCCGATGCGTGGGATGAATGCCTCCGCAGGTGCGTAATTTCGCCACTGGCCATTCGGGACGATCTCGTCGAGGAACGAGTAGCCGAAGAACAGGAGCAGATCCTCGTCGTCGATCCCGCCGATCGCATCGCGCATGCGGCGGAAGCGATCGGGCCCACGCTCGGCGCGGTGCCACGCCGTACCGAGGCCGACGAGCCGATCCCCCGACGGGAGTGCCATGGCGACCGCCCGATCAACGAGCGCCGCTCCGGTGCGGGCGAAGTCGAATGGATCGATCGATGCGTCCAACCGTGCAACCCTGAGCCCGCCTCCCTGCGGCAGCTTGGCCGAGAGTGCGGCGACTTCGTCACGGGTCACCAGGTTCATGAGGGGATGGTACCGACCACCGCAGGGTCGCCGTGATCAGCCCCGGCGCTTCGAGCCGTATGCGGACACGACGAGATCCGCGATTGCCTCGGGTCGCTCCATCGGCACCAGATGCCCTGCACCCCCGATGACGACGAGCTCGACATTCGGGAATCGTCCCACGAGCGCGTCGAGGTAGCCACCGTGGTGCGTATCGGATCGCTCCCCCGTCACGAGGACGACCGGGATGTCGAGTTCACTGAGCCTGTCCCACGTGTCGTGGTTGCCACCCTCGCGGTAGTTGTCTGCCTCGACGGCGGGTTCGCATTTGATCGTCAAACCTTCGGGTCCATCGGCGAAGCCATGGTCGATGTAGAGGTCGAGCACCTCAGGATCCCAATCGGCGAAGGCGCCTTCGGCGAACCGTTCCCTGGCATGAGCGCGGTCCTTGAACACCCTCCTCCGCTTCTCGGCTATCCGCGCAAGCGGTATGTCTGCTCGCTCGAAGGGCGGAGGGAAGATGATCGGTTCGATCAGGACGAGCCGATCGAACGTTCCACGACGATGCAGCTCCGCTCGCACGAGCGCGGTGCCGCCCATCGAGTGCCCGACGCCCAGGAGGCCTGATGCGTCACCGAGGATCCCGAGCGCGTCGAGTCCGTGGATGCCCCATCGGTTCGGTGGCGAGCCAATGCCACTGTCGCCGTGACCGCGCAAGTCGAACGACACCCACCGCATCGCTGGGTGATGCTCGAGGACCCTGCGGACGATCGGCCGCCAGAGGGCCTTGGTGAAGCCGTTCGCATGGGCGAAACAGATCTCGGCGGTGGGAGGATCCATCCCCTCCCAGGCGATCGTCACATCCTCGTGGCCGCGGCCCTCACCCTTCCCGACCATCGGTTCCCGTGTCGTCGATCCTCCAGTCGAGGTTGTTCTCGACTCCCACCACGCCGTCGAGGCGGCGTGCGAGCTCCTCGACGAGGCGAGCCTCCGTGCGCGTGCCGATGGTGCCGACGAACGTCACCACGCCGTTGGCGACCGACACGTCCACGGTCTGTGGGTCGACGAAGAGGACCCTCCTGATGAGGTCTTCGCGGATCTCATCCTCGATCAGGTCATCTGGCCGGGTGAAGGCTGCGACGATGTCGAAGCGGGAAATGATGCCGACCATCTTGCCGTCCTCGACCACGAGAACCCGCTTGACCGAGTGTTCGAGCATGAAGCGAGCCGCATCCATGACCTCGAGGTCGGGGGCCACCGAAAGCACCGAGTGCGACATGATGTCCCTCACCTCCGGATTGACCTCGCCGTGGTCGACGCGCTTGAGTTCCATCTCGAGGAAGTCGCCTTCGGTGATGATCCCGAGCACGTGGTCGTCCGGATCCACGACGGGAAGACCGGACACGCGGTATCGGAACATCATCCGCGCCGCATCGCGCGTCGAGGTCGTCGGGCCAACTGCCACGACGTCGGTCGTCATCAGGTCCCGAACGTGCATCCCCACCTCCTCACAGTGTGAAGGGCATGTCGGCTCGGGAGGGGATCCAACTCCCCTGCACGGGCCGTACCTTGATCCGGGCGTCCACGATACGCACACCGTCCCCCGGCGTGCCGACTTTGACAGGATTGAGGTCCATCTCGAAGATCTCGGGAAGGTCCTCGATGAGGGCCGACACCCGCAACAGGGTGTCCACGACGGCGTCGATGTCACCCTCGGGACCCCCGCGATAGCCCTCGAGAAGGCGGGCCGACTTGACCTCGCCGATCATCGCCCGTGCGTCGACGTCCGTCAGTGGATGGATGCGGAACGCGACGTCCCCGATCAGCTCCACGAAGACGCCACCGAGTCCGAAGACGATGAGTGGGCCGAAGTTCGGATCCTCGACCATGCCGATGAGGACCTCATGGCCCCCGTGGACGAACTCCTGGACGAGGACTCCCTCGGGGTCGGGGACAGCGTTCACGACCTGCTCGTAGGCTGACCGGATTCCGTCCTCACCGGAGACGTCGAGCGCGACGCCGCCGACGTCGGATTTGTGGACGGCGGACGGCGAGATGACCTTGAGCACGATCGGGCCGCCGAGGGACTCCCCGAAGGCGACCGCTTCTTCCGGAGTCGACACCACGGCCGAGCGAGGTATGTGGACGCCGTACGCCCGCAGGATTGCGTCCACGGAATCGGGATCGAGCCATGCGCCTGACTCATCGACGCCATCGACTGCTCGTTCGACGACGGCACGGGCCGCGGCCCTGTCGACGTCGTCGAACATCACGTGCTCGCCGACGGGCTCATCGAGCCACTCCGCGTACTGGACGGCCCTCCGGAGCGCCTTCGCCGCTCGCTCGGGGAACGGGAAGACGGGGAACTTCGCGGTTCGGGAGGCGAGCTCCGTCGGCGCACCACCGCTGTGCATGTAGACGCTGATGAAGGTCTTGTCGTGCGGCGATCCCTCGACCGCCTCTTTGATTGCCGTTGCAGTCTCCGGTACGCCCTCGCTCGACGCCGGGATGAAGAGCGTGATGAGGGTGTCGATCTCGTCGCTTCCCATCAGGATCTCGATCGTCTGCTTGTACTCCGCCGGGCCTGCGGCGGCGATCATGTCGACCGGGTTCGTGACCGATGCGTCAGCAGGCAGGTACGCATGGATCCTCGCCTGGAGTTCGTCCGACAGCGGGGGCACCTCGAGACCCTGCGATTCGAGCGCGTCCACGGCGAGGATCGCCGGACCGCCGGCATTGGTGATCAAGCCGACCCTGCGCCCCGCGGGCACCGGCTGGTTCGAGACGAGGGAGGTCACGTCGAAGAGCTCCTCGAGCGTGTCGACCCGAATCACACCCGCCTGGCGGAACAGGGCGTCGACACCTACGTCACTGCTCGCGAGGCTCCCCGTGTGGCTCGATGCCGCCCTCGCTCCAGCGGCGGTGCGGCCGGACTTCACGGCGACGATGGGCTTGCGCTTGCCGATCCGCCGTGCGATCCGCCCGAAGCGGCGTGGATTGCCGAACGACTCGAGATACAGGAGGATCACGTCGGTGTTGGGGTCGTCCTCCCAGAAGAGGAGGAGATCGTTGCCTGAAACGTCGGCCTTGTTCCCGACCGACACGAACGTCGAGATCCCGATGCCGAGGTTGCGTGCGTAGTCGAGGATCGCGAGGCCCAGGGCACCGGATTGGCTTGACATGGCCACATTTCCCCGGCGTGCCGGCAGCGGTCCGAACTGCCCGTCGAGGCTCACAGCAGGGTCCGTATTGAGCAGACCCATGCAATTGGGGCCGATCATGCGCATGCCGCCTTCGCGAACCACTTCGAGGAGTTCCTCCTCGGCACGAGCGCCTGCTTCGCCCGTCTCCGAGAACCCCGCAGAGATCACACAGAGGCCCTTTACGCCCTTCTCCGCGCACTCCCTGACGACGTCGATCACGTTCGGGCCCGGCACGACGATGAATGCGAGGTCGATCGGTACCGGGATGTCCTTCACCGATGGGAGCGTGGGAATGGACCGGATGAACGGCGACTTCGGGTTCACCGGGTACACGGGTCCGCGGTAGTCGGAGTTGATGATGTTGTTGAAGAGGCGCCCACCGATGGACGCCTTGTTGCGACTCGCACCGATGACGGCGATCGACTGGGGGTAGAAGATCGGCATCAGGCTCGCCGCCGTCGCGCGGCGCTCGGCCTCACCCTCTGCCTCGAGGACGGCATCGGACTCCATCGTCGGGAAGTTGACCGTGTACACGCCTTCGTCGATCTCGCGCGTGAGGCTGAATCCCGCGTTGCGGAACACGCGCATCATCGCGTGGTTGTCTGCGAGCAGGAAGGCTCGAAAACCGGTGATACCCCGCGATCGTGCATACGCCGAAAGACGGAAGAGGAGGACTGTTCCGATGCCGCGGCCCTGCATGCCGTCGGCCACGGTGAACGCCACCTCGGCGAGGTTCGGCTCGTCCTCGGCCGTGTTGTACCTGCCGACACCGACGATGCGGCCGTCGAGGATGGCGATGAAGGCCATCCTCGTCGAGTAGTCGAGGATCGTGAAGTCGTGGAGCTCCTCTGCGGTCAGCTCCTTCTTCACCCTGAAGAAGCGGAAGTAGCTGCTCTCGGATGACATCGACCGGACGAGGTCCTGGAGACCGTCTGCGTCACCTGGGGCGATGGGGCGGATCCGCATGGTTCCGCCGTCCTTGAGCACGACGCTCTGTTCCCAGTCCGATGGATATCCCTCTGGCGGATCCTCGGTGATGGCAGGCACGAATGTGGTGGTCATGGGCCCTTCTCCTCGTGTTCGCACCGATTCTCCCACGAACGTGCGCCCACCGGTCCGGCGGGCGCACGTTCGAGCTCAATGTCGGGCCGGGTTCACCGACGCCGCATCAGCAGCAAGGATTGCCGCAACACTCCTCGTCGGGACAGCATGTTCCGTCGGTCATGGATCGCACCTCCTTCCACCCGCATCGATCCGCCGATCGGCGAGACGGACACGGGACATACATATAGATGATCATCTATATGTTATGATATAGACATCTGTCTATGAGTCAAAGGTGGATCCATGGATTGTTGCGAACCGTTGTGCTGCAGCCCACTCGATGAGACGTCGGCCACCGAGATGGCGGGGCGCCTCAAGGCCCTGTCCGATCCAACGCGTCTCAGGCTCTACAGCCTGATCGCAGCCTCACACGAACAGTGTGCGTGCGATCTCACGGAGCCGCTCGAGGTCAGCCAGCCGACCGTCAGCCATCACCTCAAGGTGCTCCTCGAAGCAGGCTTGGTCACGAGGCAGCAGCGCGGGAGGTGGGCGTACTACGAGGTCGATCGTGCTCGACTCGCTGAGCTGAGCGCGTTCCTAGCCCCTGTCGGAATCCAGCGGGTTCCCGAACACGACGGTGACCTCCGCTCCCCCGTCTCGCGATGATCCGATTCGAACGCCACCACCGGTCCGCTCGGCCGTTCGAGCCACGATGTCGAGCCCGAGGCCCGTCGATCCAGCAGCCGAGGTCCCGCGCCGAGCGGCACCGAGGTCCACGAAGCCCGGCCCGTCATCCGAGACGATCAGCACGGGGCACCCATCGGCCTGACGTCGCACGGTGAGCCGGTAGCCGCTGCCCGCAGGGGTGTGGGCGAAGACATTCTCGACAAGGACGTCCACCATCGCACCGAGGTCCGTCCGGGCAAGTGCGACGGGATGTGCACCTTCTCCGACGCGGACCGCGGTGGCACGTCCCTGTTCGTCCGCCAGGACCTGCCAGAACGCAGCGCGATGCGCGACGACCTCGCCGAGATCGACATGGTCATCGCTCCCCGTCCCGATCGATCGACCCCGTGCCGAGCGGATGAGCCTGTCGATCTCACGTTCGAGCTCGTCGACGTCATGACGCAGGGCGAGGCTCTCCCCCGGATCCGCCAGCGTCTCTGACTGGAGGCGCAGGGCCGTGAGCGGGGTACGCAAGCGGTGGGAGAGATCTGCTACGGACTCCCGCTCAGCGGCGAGAAGTGCGTCGAGGCGACCTGCGAGCGTGTTGAACGCCTTGCCGACCTCTGCGATCTCCTGGGGACCGCCCGGCTTCACACGAGTGTCGAGCAGCCCCTCTCCCCAACGGTGGGCCGCATCCGACAGCTCGGTCACCGGTCGGACAACGGACCGGCCGAGCCAGTCTGCGGCGAGTACCGCGATGGCGATGATCGCAACGGCGAGCCCGAGGAGCATCAACCACGCCACTCGGACGCCCCTCGTCAGCTCGGCATCCGTCACGAAGGCTCTCACGACCACGGTGCCCTCCGTACCTGGGGCGTCTGGGAGGAGGACGGGTACGAGGACCTCTGCGCCCCCCTCGGCTGCCGCGGTGAAAGCTGCCCCTCGGCGCGCTTGCTCGACGTTGCCTGACGGGACTCCCACCCCACCGACCACCGTGTCGTCGACGAAGATCACACTCAGGTCCGGGGGATCCCCGAAGCGCCCGAGAACCGCTCGTGCGTAATCCGGTGTCACGACTCCGGAGGGCGACGCGGGCGCAAGCACGGCGATCGCGGCAGCGACTGACTGGGCGTCGCGCTCTGCGCTGCTGAGCGCACGCGTCTGAGCCTGGTTCCTGATGAGCATCGCAACCGGAATGAGGAACGCGACCACGACGAGGGAGGCAACCGCGAGGCTGAGAAGCGCCAGACGCCTCCTCATGTGGGATCGACGAGCTTGACCCCGACACCGTGGACCGTCTCGAGGTAGCGGCTCTCGGCGGCCGACTCCCCGAGCTTCTTGCGTATCCACGACAAGTGGACGTCCACGGTCTTCTCGGAGCCGCCGTACGGCTGGCGCCACACTTCGGCCATCAGCTGTCGTTTCGAGACGACCGTGCCCTCGTGCTCAGCCAGGTGCACGAGGAGGTCGAACTCCTTGGGGCTGAGATGGACGATGTCACCATCGAGTGTTGCGAGCCTCGCATCGGGGTCGAGCCTCAACCCCCCTACCGTGAGCACGGGTCGCGACGCGTCGCTCGACGCACGCCTCAGCACCGCTCGTACCCTCGCCTCGAGCTGTTCGACGCTGAACGGCTTCACCAGGTAGTCGTCTGCGCCGGCGTCGAGCGTCCGGATCACGTCACGATCCTCGCTTCGGGCGGTTGCGACCACCACGGGGACGTCGGTGACCGCACGAATCATCTTGAGGAGCTCGCCGCCGTCGAGATCGGGGAGACCCATGTCGAGGATGACGACATCGGGGGAGGAAGCCACGATGAGCTGGAGCCCATCGAGGGCGGTTCCCGCCCCGTGGACGTCGTACCCCTTCTCGGCGAGGACCCGCGCCATCAGCTCACGGATCCGTTGATCGTCTTCGATGATCACGACTGCGGCCATCGGCGGTAGCAAAGCAGGTGGCGCCGGTCTTAGCAACTCCTTAACATGTTGTTGGGTACGTCGAAACCCCGGGGCATGGACGATGATGACATTGCGGCAGAGACTCCTCCTGGTCGCCGGCTGGCTCGCAGCAGCCGTAGGCGCAGGGTTGGTGGCCTCGGGCGCCGTCACCGTGGCAGGTGGTCAGGTCCTCGACCGGCCCCTTCGCCCCATGACAGCAGCCGAGGTCGCTGCGCTCCCTGTCGATGAGGCGGGTCCCTCGGGGGTGATCGAGCCCCATGCCTCCGGCGGTTTCGGACAAACCACCCCGGAGCCCACCTCGGGGAGCGATGATGCCGTCGACGGTCGGACCGACCCGATCGGCGCCGGGAGGAGTTCCGCATCGACCGCGGAACCGGAGGACGATCCGTTCGTCTCGACCGCGAGCACCTCCGTCGTACGCGTTGTCTCCGTCGTGGGCGGGACGGCGTCGTTCGCCGTGGTCGACGATTCGCTGACATTGCTCTGGGCCACGCCCCAGCCTGGCTACGTCGCGACGACGAGGCGACAGAGTACGGAGTCCATCACGATCGCGTTCTCCTCCAACCGGGGTGTGTGGGTCGTCGAAGCGACTTCGATCGACGGTGCGATCACCGCCGATTCACGGCCAGAGCCGATCACCTAGACGGTCGAGTCCCTGGATGCTTCCGGCTTGAACGAGAGCGTCTTGTCGTAGCTCTCCACGAAGGCGAGCACGTCCTCTGGGCGGAGCGGTCGAGCCACGAGGTAACCCTGCACCCGATTGCATCCGAGTGCTCGCATGACCGACAGCTCCTCCGGTGACTCGACACCCTCGGCGATGACCTCGAGGTCGAAGCTCTTCGCGATCGCGATGATCGCCGAGGCGACCTGCTCTGCCTCCTTGCGTCGGTGCGCCTCTCGCACGAAGGTGTCGTCGATCTTGAGCGCGCTGATCGGCAGGCTCTGGAGATGGCGAAGTGATGAGTAGCCCGTTCCGAAGTCGTCGATCGAGACCTTCACGCCCATGTCCGCGAGCCGCTCGATCGCGCGCGATGCCCTCTCCGATTCCTGTGTGATCATCCTCTCGGTCACCTCCACCTCGAGATGGCGTGGATCGAGGTCCGCTGCGGCGAGGGCGATGGCGATCGTCTCGACGAGGTTGGCGTCACGGAAGAGCCTCTCCGACGCGTTGACGGCGACACGCATCGGGCGCATACCGTCGTTTGTCCACCGGCGCATGTCGAGGCAGGCGACATCGATGAGCCACTCCGTCATCGGCACGATGAGATCGGACTCCTCCGCGAGGGGAATGAACTCGCCCGGCATGATGAGGCCACGCTCGGGATGGTCCCACCGCATCAAGGCCTCGAGTCCGATGACGATCCCGCGGGCGACGTCGACCTTCGGCTGGTACTCGACACGAAGCTGGTTCTTCGCCGTGATCGCGACCCTCAGATCCTCGAGGAGGTCGAGGCGATCGGTCGTCCTGTCCCTCAGGGTCCGGGTGTAGTACTGGTACGTGTTACGACCTGCGGACTTCGACTGGTACATCGCGGTGTCCGCACCCTTGACGAGTTCCTCGTACGTGTCACCGTCGACCGGGTAGACGGAGATCCCGATGGATGTGGTGATCACGATCTCGCGGTGTCCCACGGCGAACGGTGTCCCGATCGCCTTGAGCACCTTGTGCGCGACCTGCCCTGCATCCTCGACCCGCTTGCCCCCTTCGAGGAGGATCGTGAACTCGTCACCGCTCAGGCGGGCAACGGTGTCGGTCTCCCGCAGGCACGAGACGAGGCGGGCGGCGATCTGGCGAAGCAGCTCGTCACCGACGGCATGGCCGAACCGATCGTTGATGTCCTTGAACCCGTCGATGTCGAGGAACATCACGGTCACGAGGCCACCGTCGCGACGGGCCCTGGCGATCGCGGAGTTCAGCCGATCACGGAACAGGGTGCGGTTGATGAGGCCTGTCAGCTGGTCGTACTGGGCCATGTACCCGAGACGGCGATCCGCTCTCGTACGGCGCAGGTACACGACACCGAACCCGCACGCGCTCGACGACGGCGGCTCCGGCAACGATGGCGAGGATCAGCATGTGTGCTCACATCCGGCGGTCACACGGAATCATCGGCAGCGACGCCGCTGGAGTGAAGCGGTTGCATCGAGAAGCTACTGGCAGTTCGTAGACGGGGACTGCCACAGATGGTGGGTGTCTCGGGAAAGTCAACACTCCTTGCGTGGCACAGCTTCCGTCCGGAGTCACCAGGACGGATTACACGCGATCAGTCGGGTCTTTGCACCGATTGTTCGATCGAACGCGCCCTTGGCAGGCTGTCGAACCTCTTACAATTCGGCACATATCCGTGCGGAATGACGTAGGGCGACGGCGTCGCGAACCAGCTTGTCTCCCGATCGTGCTGATCGTGCGTGTGGGCTAGATCAGGGCAACGATCCCAAACACCGCAGCTGCGAGGCCGACGACCGCCGCGAGAATCTCCACGGCGACAAGCCACCAGCTGGCGCGGTGTTGTCGGTCCCTGATTGCCGCGAACGTCATGCCAGCCGCTGCGACGGCTCCGCCGATGACAAGAAGCCACGGACCCCACGTGTCCGTCAAGTCGCTGGCCGCCCACGAGTTCCCAAACACACTGATGGTGCCATCGTCGGGCGCCAACATGATCCAAGCGCCAATCGCGGCTGCGAACAGGCCGAGCATCGACGCAATCCACGTGGCCCCGTGCATCCCGGCGTCGTGAGGCTGCGCCTGGGCCGGATGGGCCATACCAGATGTCATATTCAACCTCCTCTGGTCCACCCATCGTCCCGCCAAGTCGGCATATCGTCAACCGATACCGCGCACAACGCGACATGTGCGCGCGAGTTGGTGCGTGTCGGCGACGAACGACACCCAGAGAACTCGACCACCCGACCCTCGACCGCTCCCGGACCCTGGCGCGCCCATGCTTCCGGCATCTCTCACCAGATCGCTGATCGCAAGCTCGACCTCACCGCCATCATCGAATGCGGCGACCCATGCCGGCTCCCACTTCTGCGAGTGGATCGAGAACCCCTGCCGATCTATCCCCTGATGGTGCCCGGGGCGGGATTCGAACCCACACACCCTTTCGGATAGCGGATTTTAAGTCCGCCGCGTCTACCGGTTTCGCCACCCGGGCCCCGGCGCAGGGTACCGCTTCGGCCTCGGCGTAGCCGTACCGGAATGCGTAGTCTTCCGGTACCCGGAAAAGGAGTCCTTTGGTGAAAGTCTTCCCTCCCGAGAAGATCCGCAATGTCGCTCTCGTCGGTCATGCCGGATCAGGGAAGACGACGCTCGCGGAGGCCCTTCTCTACCGCGCCGGGTCGATCGGGAGGATCGGGAGGGTCGAGGACGGCAACACCGTCACCGACTACGACCCAGAGGAACACGGCCGCGGCATGAGCGTGACGATGGCGCTCGCCCCATTCGAGTGGCGCGGGCACAAGGTCAACCTCATCGACACGCCGGGGTATGCGGACTTCGCGGGGGACCTACACGCCGCCCTGCGGGTCGCCGACCTCGCCGTCTTCGTCGTGAGCGCGGTCGAGGGCGTCGAGGTGCAGACGGTGTATGCGTGGCGGATCGCCGAGAAGCTCGGTGTTCCGAGGATGGTCTTCATCAACAAGCTCGACAAGGAACGTGCCTCGTTCGACAACACCCTGCGCGATCTCAGGGACCGGTTCGGCGCTGGCGTGGCCCCCATCGAACTCCCGATCGGGCAGGAGCAGGCGTTCCACGGGGTTGCGGATCTGTTCCGTGACAAGGCGTACATCTACGACACCGGGAAGGCCGAGGTCGTCGACATGCCGGAGGAGATCGCAGACCGCGAGCACGAGGTCCACGACAACCTCGTCGAGGGAATCGTCGTCGGGGACGATGGCTTGCTCGAGCGCTATCTCGAGGGTGAGATCCCCACGGTTGAGGAACTCGAGCACACGATGGCGATCGGTGTAGCGAACGCAAAGGTGTTCCCCGTCGTGTGCGGCTCGGCGATCGGACCGATCGCGGTCGACCGGCTCGCGGACTTCATCATCGAACTCGGGCCCTCCCCCCAGGACCGGCCGCTCACCGAGGTGATGGCGGGCGACGAGATCGTCGAGATCGAGAAGGACCCGAACGGCGATCCGCTTGCGTTCGTGTTCAAGACGCTCGCCGATCCGTACGTCGGCCAGATCTCCCTCATGAAGGTCTTGTCTGGCACGATCAAGCCCGAGACCCACCTCACGAATGCGAGGACTGGCCAGGACGAGCGCCTCGCCAAGATCGCGACCATGTTCGGAAAGGAGACGACACTCGTGGACGCGGCGCCCGCAGGCGACATCGTCGCCGCGGCGAAGCTCACCAACACCACGACAGGGGACACCCTCGCCCCGAAGAACAAGCCCGTGAAGGCCCTTCCGATCGATCGACCGCCTGCTGTTCTCGCCACCGCAGTCGTTGCGAGAACCCAGGCCGATGACGACAAGCTGTCGACCTCGCTGTCGAGGATCCTCGACGAGGACGCATCGTTGGCGATGACACAGAACGAGGAGACACGCCAGACCCTGCTGTGGGGTCTCGGGGAGACCCACCTCGGCATCACGCTCGAGAAGCTCGAGCGGAAGTTCGGGGTCCAGGTGGACCAGGAACCCGTCCGTGTCGCGTACCGCGAGACGATCACCCGCCCGGCCGAAGCCGAGGGCAAGCACAAGAAGCAGTCTGGAGGCCACGGCCAATTCGGCGTGTGCCACCTCAAGCTCGCTCCCCTGCCCCGCGGCGAGGGCTTCGTATTCATCGACGCCGTCAAGGGCGGAGCCATCCCGCGCCAGTTCATCCCTGCCGTGGAGAAGGGCCTCATCGAGACCATGGCCGAGGGTGGCCTCCACGGGTACCCGGTCGTGGACATCGAGGCGACGGTCGACGATGGCAAGTACCACTCGGTCGACTCGTCGGAGATGGCATTCAAGCTGGCTGCGAGAGCGGGATTCAAGGCGGCGTTCGACGGCGCGGGCCCGATCGTGCTCGAACCCGTATCCCGCGTCCTCATCACGGTACCGCCGGACTACCAGGGCGACGTCATGGGTGACATCGCGGCCAGGCGTGGCGCGGTGCAGGGTTCCATGGCGAACATGGACGGTACCCACACCATCACGGCCGAGATCCCGACGAGCGAGATCGTCCGCTACGCCATCGACCTGCGTTCACTCACCCAGGGATGGGGCCATTTCACTGCGAGCCACGACCACTACCAGGAGCTGCCTTCGCACATGGTGGACCGGGCGCTCGCGGCAGCAGCGGCGGACTGACCGGGGATCGAACTCACACCGGTTCGACCCAGTCGGGATTCGATACGATCCCCGGGCCGTCGCCGATGACGCACGGCATGGTGCAGTCGAGCGGCTCGATGGCCTCGGCGACCGCCTCTCCGACAGGATTGGATCGACCTGCGGCTGTGTCTGCATAGTGTGCGTGGAGGCACTTGACGCCGTGCCGGGACCCTGCGACGCCTCCCCGTGGCAACGGCCCATCCCAAGCGGGTGGAACGAGGGCGTTGCGCTCACGCTCGTATCTCTGCATCGCCGCGTCGTACCTCGCAGGCGAGGTCGGGGTCGGCGGCGATCGCAGCGTCCGCCGCCTTCACACCGCCATCGGCCTCACGCCTCGAGATGCGCACGACGGCGAGGGGGCATGTGAGCCAGTGTGTCGTCGGGAAGGGCGTTCCGTCATCGAGAACGGGAGGCACCCTGATGACGGTGGGAAGACCGAGATGGCAGCGGGCCTCGACCTCGACCCCAGATCGGGGCGGCCTTCCGATCTGGACCGCTACGACCGCACGGTCATCCATCGCCTGCGACGTCACCGCCCGTGACGAAGTCCCATATCCGCTCGAGGAAATTGCGCGGCTCCGAGGCTTGCGTCGGCACGGCCTCTGCCGAGCCACCCGGCTCGGGGTCGTCAGGGGTGATGACAACGTACGAGATCTCACCCGGTCGGACGAACCCGTACTGCTCCCTTGCGATCCGCTCGATCTCCTGTTCGGACATGAGCGCCGCGGCGTCATCGCGCAGGGCAGCGTTGTCGGCTTCCAGGATGGCGAGCCGATCTCTCGCTGCATTCACCTGATTCCCCCGTTCGAGGTACTGCTGGACGGGTAGGACACCGGCGGCCATGAGGCCCACCGACACCAGCAACGTCACGAACAGCATCGAACGCACCCTGGATCGACGCCTCCTGCGTCGAGGCGGCTCCGTGGCGATGCTCCGCTCGAGCGTGTCGGTCATCGGAACTTCCTGAATCGATCCCATCCAGCGAACCGGGCTTGTGAGCCGAGGCCCTCCTCGATCCGAAGGAGCTGGTTGTACTTCGCCGTGCGCTCACCGCGAGCCGGTGCTCCCGTCTTCATCTGTCCGGCGTTGGTGGCGACGGCGAGATGCGAGATGAACGAGTCCTCGGTCTCGCCCGATCGGTGTGACACCATCGACCCGTATCCCGATCGCTCCGCGAGCTCCATGGCATGCAGTGTCTCTGACAACGAACCGATCTGGTTGACCTTGACCAGGATCGCGTTTGCCACCCCGGTGTCGATCGCCTTCGCGAGCAGTCCGACGTTCGTCACGAGGAGGTCGTCGCCCACGATCTGGGTCCTGGCCCCGAGCTCGTCCGTCAGGAGCTTCCAACCGTCCCAGTCCGCTTCGTCGAGGCCGTCCTCGAGCGAAACGATCGGGTAATCGTCGACGAGACCCGAAAGGTGCCGAACCATCTCCTCGGAACTGAGGGAGGCTCCAGACAGGTGGTACTTGCCATCGGAGAAGAGCTCCGATGCCGCGACGTCGAGGGCGAACGAGACATCATCGCCGACCGCGTAGCCAGCTGCCTCGATCGCCTCGCTCAGGACGTCGAGCACATCCCGGTCGGACGCCAGATCGGGTGCGAAACCGCCCTCGTCGCCGACGTTCGTCGGGAGGCCGCGGCTCGCCAGGACCTTCTTGAGCGAGTGGTAGACCTCGACACCTGCCCTCAGCGCCTCGCGGAAGCTCGGTGCGCCTCCAGGAACGAGCATGAACTCCTGCGTATCGATCGAGTTCGCCGCATGTGCTCCTCCGTTGACGACGTTGAAACACGGCGTCGGGAGCGTCCGTGCAGCCGTTCCACCGAGGTATCGATAGGTCGGCACCCCGACGGAGGCTGACGCCGCGCGTGCGGTGGCGAGGGACACGCTGAGGATGGCGTTCGCCCCGAGCTTCGCCTTGTTCGGTGTTCCATCGAGATCGAGCATGACCTGGTCGACCGCCTCCTGGCGTGTGGCGTCCATGCCGACGACCTCGGGTCCGATCGTGTCGTTCACGTTCGCGACCGCCTTCAGGACACCCTTGCCGAGGTACCGGGCGTCACCATCGCGCAACTCGACGGCCTCCGACGCACCGGTCGATGCTCCGGAGGGGACGATCGCACGTCCATAGGAACCATCGCCGAGGTGGACCTCCGCCTCGACGGTCGGATTGCCGCGCGAATCGAGGACCTCGCGTGCGTGAACGTGGGTGATGGTGGTGTTGTGGCCCATGGTGACCCCCGAGGGTAGACGCTGGCTCCGAATGCTATGTGCTTTGTCCCGAGGGACCCATTGTGGTCCCCTTTGCGGCGGCCCACGCCGCGTCGAGTTCGCCGGCATCGGCGTCCGCGATGGAGCGACCTTCATCTGCGAAACGCCCCTCGACGACACGAAAGCGGTCCATGAACCGATCGACGCTCCCCCGGAGCGCACTCTCGGGATCGACATCGAGGTGCCTGGCGAGGTTGACTGCCGTGAAGAGCACGTCCCCGAGCTCATCAGACACCCTCTGGCGGTCCCCGACCGCGGCTTCGAGTTCGTCGACCTCGGATCGGAGGACCTCGACGACGGGACCGGGCTCGTCCCAGTCGAACCTCACCGAGGCAGCCCTCATCTGGACCTTCATCGCTCTGGCGATCGCGGGCATCCCGGCCGGCACATCGTCCATCAGGCTCTCGCGACCCTTCTCGCCGTTCTTGATCCTCTCCCAGTTGTCGAGGACGTCTCGCGCCGAATCTGCTTCGACGTCGCCGAACACGTGCGGATGCCGTCGCACCAGCTTGCGACGTATGCCCTCGGCGACCTCGTCGACGTCGAATGCGCCTGCCTCCGATGCGAGGGTCGCGTGGAACACGACTTGCAGCAGCAGGTCGCCGAGCTCGTCCTCCACCTCGGCATAGATCCCGAAGTCGACGTCTCCCTCCGGTGCCGCCACGGGCAGCCTGCCGATCGCGTCCGCCGCTTCGTACGCCTCCTCGATGAGATGGCTCAACAGGGTGTGATGGGTCTGGTCACGGTCCCACGGACACTGACGCCGGAGAACCCTGTTCGTCGCGACCAGGCCGAGGAGGCCGACATCCGCCCTGGCGACGTACACCGTCGACCTCGAGCCGGGCTGGTACCTGGCGAGGTCCTCGAGGGTCACGCGGGCGACGACCTCGTCCTCGTCCCCGAGGCGGTCGAGGAGGACGATCTCCGCGTCATCGTCGAGCACCCTGCCAAGCGAGATCGCGACGTCACCTGCGCGGAGGGGTGAATCGACCTGGGTGATGAAGGTCGGGACGTGGAGCGGCAGGGGATCTGGAAGGTCCCGGGCGTCGAGGATCTGGGCGCCGTGGGTGATGGGATCGATCCCTACTGCCACGTATGCCAGATCCAGGAACGACGGAGCCGCCATCACGGACACGTCGATGCCGTGGGCGCGTGCGGCGGCCACGACCATCGGAACCGTTCGTTCGCCGATCGCCGGGCTTCCTGGCACTCCGTACGCGACGTCGCCGTGCGCTGCCGCCTCCACGATCCGATCCACGATCGACGCGTAGACCTGGTCGAACTCGTCGTGCGCCTCGTACAGGTCGTCGCAGGTGACGACCTGTCTCGTCGCCGCGAGTTGTTCGGCTGCGGGATGCTGGCCGGTTCGCAGGATGACGACACGAGCAGGGTCAGTGACGAGCGACCTCGTACCAGGGTCGATCCTGTCGAGTCCCGAAGGTCCGAGCCCGACGACGACGATTGCCATCAGGGCGAGGTCGGCGGCGGCAGGATTCCGTCACCCTCCGGGAACCATCTGCCGATCTGTGACCGCACGGACACCACGGCGCTCTCGACCACTTCGTCGCGCCAGACGGCCCACTCCGCCGCCAGCGCATCGGCAGGTATCCACCGCTGGGATTCCGCAACGAACGCCTCGTACGAGGCTGGGACCTCGCGGCTCTCGACGATCGCAATGTGCCATCCGAATTCGGTCTCGAACGGCTGGGTGATCTCACCGACGGGGGCCGTGGCCACGACGGTCGAGAAGGGTTCGACATATGCGGCAGGGATGGATGGACATGGCAGTGCGCCACCCGGTGAGGCATCGAGCGATATCTCATCCGCCACGCTCGCGAAGTCCTCGCCTGCGAGGACGCGCCCACGTGCCTCGGCTGCTTCTTCCTCTGTCGCGACCAGGATGTGGCTCGGACACACCTCGATGAGTTGCTGCTGCTGTTCCTGCCACACCCGTTGCAGGAGCTCCTCGTCCATTGCGATCGCGTCGATGACGGCATCGCGAACCATGAGTTGGGTGGTCACGACCTCGACGGCTGCATCGGTCAGCTCCGGATTCCCAGCCACGTTCGCGACGACGTCCAGCTCCTGGGGTGTCGCTTGGGCGAGCCAGGCTTCTCGAGCACCGGGTGACTCGAGGCCGGTGATTCCGAACTCCTCCTCGGCCGCGAGGAGGGTCGCCCTGCCGATGATGAGCGTCGTGAGGTCACCGCGAAACTGTCCGCCATCGGCCGTCGAGCCGACCTCGGCGATCCTCAGGTCCGTCACATCCCCGTCGGTGATGTCCGTGCCGCCGACGGTCGCCGCCACATCAGCCGACGAACACGCCGAGAGGACGAGCACAGCGGCCGTTGCGGCGACGGTGATTCGGATTCGCGATGTCATGGGGTCTCCGAGGTATCACTCGATGGAGGCCACATTGTACGGAGGAAGCCGCGTATGGCCGTGGTGGGCGAGGTGTCGGGAGGGCGCAGGTACAAGGTGTCCCCGCGAAGGACGGCACCCCTGGCGATCCTCCCGAGGCGGACCTCCTCGGACGCCTTCATCGTGACCGGCGCGATCCTCACCTCCCTGCGGTTCTGGAGGATCTCCGTGATGCCGAGGCGCAACGCGTCCCTCCGGAGGCGCGCGAGATCGATGAGCTCCACCGCAGGCTGCGGAAGGGGGCCGAAACGATCGAGCCATTCGGCTTCCACGTCATCGATCGCCTCGTCGTCGACAGCCCCCGCGAGCCTCCGATATGCCTCGAGGCGCGTCTCACCACCCGCTACGTAATCGGCGGGGAGGTGGGCATCGACCATGAGATCGATCCGTACGGACTCATCGTCTTCTTCCTTGACCTCGCCCCCCATCAACTCGGTCACCGCATCAGCGACGAGTTCGGCGTACAGGTCGAAGCCCACCGCCGCGATGTGGCCGGACTGCGTCTCCGAGAGGATCGATCCTGCTCCCCGGATCTCCAGGTCACGCATGGCGAGCTCGAAACCGCTCCCCAGGTTCGAGAACTCGCCGATGGCCTCGAGGCGCCGGTAGGCCGTCTCACTGAGGCGCTCCTCCGAGGGATGGAAGAGGTATGCGTACGCCCTTTGGTTGGATCGGCCGACCCGACCGCGGAGCTGGTACAACTGTGCGAGGCCGAGACGATCGGCGCGCTCGACGATGAGCGTATTCACCTGGGGGACGTCGAGCCCGGACTCGATGATGGTCGTTGCGACGAGGACGTCGTACTCGCCGTTCCAGAAATCGAACATGACCTGCTCGAGCTGGGCCTCACTCATCTGCCCGTGGGCCATCCCGATGCGGGCATCCGGCACCAGCTCCTTGAGCCTGATGACCGCGTGGTCGATGGACTGGACCCTGTTGTGGACCACGTAGATCTGACCCTCGCGGAGCATCTCGCGCCGGATCGCGGCGGCAACAGCCTTCTCGTCATAGGGACCCACATACGTGAGGATCGGGTGACGGTCCTGGGGAGCGGTACGGATGCTCGAGACATCGCGGATGCCGGTGAGGGCCATCTCCAGCGTACGGGGAATCGGCGTCGCGGTCAGGGTGAGGACGTCCACGCTCGTGCGCAGCGCTCGCAACGCATCCTTGGCCGCCACTCCGAAGCGTTGCTCCTCATCGATGACGACGAGGCCGAGGTTCTTGTAGGAGATGTCATCCGAGAGCAGCCGATGCGTGCCAACGACGATGTCGACGGATCCGTCGGCGATCCCGCGTACCACGGCACGTTGTTGACGTGGCGTGAGGAATCGCGAGAGCATCTCGACGCGAATCGGGTAGGGGGCGAACCGGTCCGTGAAGGTGGCGTTGTGCTGCTGGGCGAGGAGCGTCGTGGGAACGAGCATCGCTGCCTGTTTCCCGTCCTGAACAGCCTTGAACATGGCTCGGATGGCGACCTCGGTCTTGCCGAACCCGACATCACCGAAGATCAGGCGATCCATCGGCGAGTCGGACTCCATGTCAGCCTTGACCGAGGTGATCGCTTCGAGCTGGTCAGGCGTCTCCTCGTACGGGAACGATGACTCGAATTCCTGCTGCCACGGTGTGTCGGTACCGAAGGCGTGACCCACCGCCGCTGCACGCTTCCGGTGCAGTTCGACGACCTGGTCGGCGACCACGGCGACCTCCTTGCGAATTCGCGAGCGCGTCTGGCTCCAATCGGTCCCTCCCATGCGCGAGAGCCGCGGCGATTCGCCTCCCGAGTACCGGGTGATGGCGCCGAGTTGATCGGTCGGCACGTAGAGCTTGTCCTCACCCGAATACTCGACGAGCAGATAGTCACGCTCAGCACCCGCGATGTCTCGATGCACGAGCCCAGCGAACCGTCCGATGCCGTGATGGTGATGCACGACGTAGTCGCCAGGTGCGAGGTCCCTGTAGGCGTCGCCGAGCTGTCGACGCGTGCCACGCCCAGACGTCCTGTGTGCACGTCTGCGACCGGCGACCTCGCGCTCGCCGATCACACCGACCCGCATCGCCGGAAAGACGAACCCGTTGTGGATTCCGTGGTGCGTCACGGCAGTCGACGGTGACGAGAGGATGTCGACCACCGGCAAGTCGGCGCCATGCTCCCCGAGCAGTCCTGCGACGCGTTTCGCGGCGGACTCGCCGTCCATTGCAACGACGACGTCGATCCCGCGGTCCCGCAGGAGGTTGATGGCACGGGCAATCGACTCGGGATCACCGGGGACACCGTCGATGCCGCGTATCTCGTAGCCGTCATCTGCCGGACCCGACGGTTGGGCCGGAGCCTCGACGAGGCGATCCGCAACGGGTTCGGTGCCGAGAGGGAGGTAGAGGGGCGGATGGTCCCCCGCTTCGGGAGCGCCGGAACCCCAGGTGTCTGCGAGGGCTGCCGCAAGGTCCGCTTCCTCAGTGATCAGGTCGCCTGCGCGGTCGGCGCATCGAGCAGGGTCGAACAGCACGACCTTCGCGGATGTGGCGTCGAGAACCGTTCGCGGAGGCGCGAGCCACGGCAGCCACGATTCCATTCCTTGGAAGGTGACACCGTTGGCGATCCTGTCCCACCTGTCAGACGCCCACGGAGCGTCGACGAGCAGTTGACCGGCACGCTCCCTGATCGTGGCGTCGAGCAGCACCTCGCGGGCAGGATGGACGGCGATCCAATCGAGGTCCTCGATGGACCGTTGGGTTGCTGCCGAATAGCTGCGGATCGATTCGACCTCGTCGCCGATCATGTCGATCCGGTACGGGTTCGCGGCATTCGGTGGGTAGACGTCGACGATGCCACCCCGGACGGCTACGTCGCCTCGCGCTTCTGCCCTGTCGACCCTGGTGTACCCATGGTCGATCAGCCCTTCCACGAGCTGGTCGAATCCGATCTCGGCGCCGGTCGTGATGACGAGGGGCTCGGTCGTCGATGGGGAGATCCGTTGGGTGACCGCACGGACGGACGCAACGACGACGACGGGGGCATCGGCTTCGAGGTGATGGCGTGCCTCGACCCTGCGCGCCATCGTGACGATGTTCGGTGAGACGTGCTCGAACGGCAGGGTCTCCCATGCAGGAAGGTGATGGACGGCATCGGTGAAGAGTCCGATGTCGTCGACGAGCTCCTCTGCCTCACGTTCTCCTGCCACGATGGCGAGGACCGGACCCTGCCAACGCTGGGCCATCGCCGCCGTGACGATGGCGCGCGCGGGCGAAGGCACGACGAACCGGCCGGGGAGGGGTAGGTCGAGTTCTCGGTGCCATCGATCCAGCAGTGCGCGAAGCGAGGCGGTCACGACCCCTCAGCGTAGACGATGCCGGATCACTCCTCGCCGGGTAGGGCGTAGCTTCGGCACCTCTATGGGGTGTCGATCAGTCCCTCGGTCCGGAACCACTCGATCGTCCGGGCAAACGTGTCTGCGAGGGGTGTGTACTCGATGCCGAGCTCACTCTCGGATCGGGAGGCGTCGAAGCGGTGCCCGTGCAACAGGGTGTCGATGAGCGCAGGGCACACGCCCGATCCCGGCCTCAACATGGCGACGATCCGCGACGCGGGACGACCGAGAACACGGACAAGGTCGGTTGAGAGCCACCGCGGCCGTATCTCGACGTGTGCGACTGTCTGCGCAAGGTCGAGGGCCTCGCGAACGGACACGGTCGCACCGCTCAGCAGGTACCGCTCCTGGGGTCGGCCGAATTCGGCCGCCGCGAGATGTCCCTCGGTGCAGTCATCGATGTCGACGATCGAGACGTGCGTATCGATCACCCACGGCCTCCGGGACCGAAGTGCATACAGGAGGATCCTTGCGGAACCGCCCGATCTGCCGGGACCCTGGACGGATGAGGGATTGACAGAGATGAGGTCGATGCCCACGTCCGCAGCCGTCTCGAAGGCAGCAAGCTCCGCGAGGTGCTTGGAACGCGCATACGGCGAGTGGTACTCACCGGAGTGCACGATGGTTTCGGTTCCGACGATGCCCTCACGCTCGCCGATCGCGGCAGCCGATGACGTGTAGACGATCCGCCGCACGCCCGCCTCCGCCGCAGCTCGCACGACGCTGCGGGTCCCGTCGATGTTGACGCGATCCATCGCCTCGACATCCCTCGGGCATGGATCGTTCACCCCTGCAGCATGGAAGACCAAGGGAATCCCCCACAGGGCATCTCGCAGGCCGGAGGCATCGAAGAGGTCGACCAAGAACGGTTCAGCGCCGAGCGCGGCAACGACCGATGCCGAGGATTCGCTCCGTACGACGGCACGCACACCCCGGCCCTGCGCCACGAGACGCGAGACGAGATGCCCGCCGAGGAGTCCCGATCCCCCGGTGACCGCAACGTCAGGTGTCACGGTCAGCGATCGCGAACACCGATCGGAACCTCGAGAAGTAGTCCCCAGCCGAAAGGATCGTGACGAAAACGGCGACACCCATGAGCCACTGGTCGAGGCGCCACGGTCCGATGACGACGTCGAGCAAGAGGATCGCGAAAGGTGATGGCAACGAACTGGATGGTGGCCTTCCACTTGCCCCAGATGGACGGGGGTACGGTGCTCGAGTCGAGTGCTGCGACCGAGCGAAGGCCCATGATCGCGATCTCACGACCGATGATGATGAACGCTATCCACGACGAAACGGTCCCGATCTGCACGAGGGCCACGAGAGCGCCCGTGACGAGGATCTTGTCGGCAACGGTATCGAGGAACGCCCCGAGGGTCGTGACGATCCGCCACCTCCTCGCGAGGTACCCGTCGGCGAGGTCGGTGAGTGCGGCAACGACGAACGTCGCCGCCGCAGCATAGGCGACGGCTCGAGAGCCATCGGGCGACACCAGGATCAGTGCCATCACAATCGGCGTGAGGACGAGTCGTGTGTACGCGAGCAGGTTCGGGATGGACATCGAAGCCCGAGCCTATCGGTCGGTGCGCCCCTGCGCCGGACTCAGCCGTCCACCCAGCCGAAGGAGCGCTCGATCGCCTTCGCCCAGCCGTTGAGGAGCTGGTCGCGCCGATCCGCTGCCATGCTGGGCGTGTACCGCGCAGCCTCGCTCCAGTGCGCTGCAAGCTCGTCGGTGGTTTCCCACACACCGACTGCGAGGCCGGCGCCGAGCGCCGCACCGAGGACCGTCGTCTCCACCGTATGGGGCACGACGACGTCCATACCGAGGATGTCTGCCTGGAATCGCATCAGCATCGTGTTCGCGACCATCCCTCCATCGACCCTGATCTCGTTCAGCTGCCGGCCGAAGTCCGCTTCCATGGCAGTCAGGACGTCGCGGGTCTGGAACGCCGTGGCTTCGATGACGGCGCGCGCGATGTGGCCACGGTTTGCGTAGCGGGTCAGGCCCGCGAGGATCCCTCGTGCATCGTCGCGCCAGTGAGGGGCGAAGAGGCCGGAGAACGCAGGAACGAAGTAGACGTCACCGTTGTCCTCGACCGTCGACGCGAGTGCCTCGATCTGGGCCGAATCCGAGATGAGCCCGAGGTTGTCCCGCAGCCACTGGACCGCCGATCCGGCGACGGCGACCGAACCCTCGAGCGCATACACCGCTCGTTCCCCTTCCCGCTGATACGCGACAGTCGTGAGGAGGCCTGATGCGGATGCCACGATGTCGTGGCCCGTGTTCGCCACGAGGAACGCACCCGTGCCGTAGGTGACCTTCGTGTCGCCCACCGAGAATGCTGCCTGGCCAACGAGGGCAGCATGTTGGTCGCCGAGGATCGCGGAGAGTTCGGCACCCGCCAGCACCCCGGAGCAGGTTCCGATGACCCCGATGGAGGGAACGATCGCTGGCAGCATGGCCGCGGGGACGCCGACGGCATCGCACAGGTCGTCATCCCACGCGAGGGTGCGGAGATCCATGAGCATGGTGCGGGACGCGTTCGTGACGTCGGTGACGTGCCTACCGGTCAGTTTGAAGGCGAGCCACGAGTCGATCGTTCCGAATGCGAGCTCACCTGCGCGCGCGCGATCGGCGAGATCAGGCCGATGATCGAGCAACCACCGCACCTTGGGGCCTGAGAAGTACGTTGCGGGCGGCAGGCCCGTCCGTGCGCGGAACGAGTCGACGCCGAACGAGCTTCCGAGGTCCTTGGCGATGCTTGCCGTCCTCGTGTCCTGCCAGACGATGGCGTTCGATACCGCCTCACCGGTCGAACGGTCCCACACGACCGATGTCTCGCGCTGGTTGGTGATGCCGACGCCTGCGAGGTCCGATGCCCTCAGTCCTGCTCGTTCGAGGGCCTCGGAGATGACGAGCTGGGTATTGCGCCAGATCTCGGCTGGCCGGTGTTCGACCCAGCCGGGCCGGGGGAGGACCTGGTCGTGCTCCTTCTGGGCCATCGCGATGAAGGAACCCTCCTCATCAACGACCACGAAGCGGGTGCTCGTCGTTCCTTGGTCGATCGCTCCCACGTATCGCATGTCGATCCTCCCGGTCGATCCCGCTGCCAGTGCACCTCAGGTGTTCTGTTCGCCGGCGAACTGGCGCGCGCTCTCTCCGCCGTCCCGGATGAACCGGTCGATGACGTCAGCCGCACGGTACACCGTGACCGCGATGTCATCCCGCTCGGCCGTGGCAAACCGCGACAGGACGAAGTCCGCTGGATCCTGGCGCCCGGGAGGTCGCCCGACCCCGATCTTGAGGCGCCAGAACTCGTTCGTCTTCAACGATCCCACGGCGGACCGGATGCCGTTGTGGCCGCCGTGGCCGCCTGCCCACTGCATCTTCAGCTTCCCGAATGGAACATCGATGTCATCGTGGACGAGGACCAGCCGGTCGGGCATGACGCCGAAGTACCGCACGACGGGTGCGATCGCCTGCCCGGAGTGGTTCATCGCGGTCGTCGGGAGGGCAAGCACACTTCTTCTGCCGTCGAGGTTGACCTCAGCGACCTCCGCCCGTATTCCCTGGCGGGCGCGCCCGAATCCTGCATCGCAGCGGTCGGCGAAGACCTCGACGGCGACGGCGCCGATGTTGTGCCGGGTTCCGTCGTATGCGGCCTCCGGATTGCGAAGGCCGACGACGAGGCTTGTCGCGATCGGCGAGCTCAGCCCTCGTCCTCGTCCTCGTGAGCGGCACCGGCGATCTCGCCGGTCTCCTCTCCTTCTTCGAGGTCGGCGATGTCCTCCACGAGGAGTGCTGCCGGTGCCGTGACGATGAGCAGCGGAGCCTCCTCGTCGGCGGCGTAGGTGACACCGTCGATCACAGGGAGGTCCGACACCTTCAGCGTGTCACCCATGCCGAGGTGCTCGATGTCGACCTCGATGGAGGACGGGATCGCATTCGGGAGCGCGCTGATCGTGATGCTGTTCTCGATGGTCTCGACGATGCCGCCCTCGTCGCGAACGCCGACGGGAATACCGAGGTAGGTGATGCCGACCTCGGCATGGATCTCGGTGTCCATGCGGACCTCGATGAAGTCGAGATGCTCGATCTCGCCCCGAACCGGATGGCGCTGCACCTCGCGGGCCACGGTCAGGACGGCCGATCCCTCGACGTCGAGCTCGATGATCGCGTTCAGGCCGGCCTCGGTGTGGAGGACCGCGTAGAGGTCGCGGGCCGAGACGTGGACGGGCTGTGGTTCGACGGTCGACCCGTAGACGACACCAGGTACCCGCCCGTCACGACGAAGCCGCTTCGAAGGACGGCTTCCCGACGTCACGCGCTTGGTCGCGTGCAGGGTTTCCTGCTGCATGGTGGAGGCTCCTCAGTAGTGGTTCGGTGGAGGATTCGAACATCGATTCTACGGACGTACGGCTCGTACCACCCGAGCGTCACGAGGAGGCGTCGAGTGCCCTCGATCGTCGGTATGGCAGGATCTCGATCGTCTCCCCTGATTCGAGGCGAGCCTGCACGGAGGTCCAGAACTCGGGTTCGAAGAGATCCTTGTGGTGCGCGTCGAACGGCGTGCGAAGTTCGGGGGACAGTCCGAGGAACCGAACGAGTTCCTCGGGAAAGACGTCATGGGGGCCGACGCCGAACGATGGTGTCTCGCTCATCTCGTCGAGGGGATCGTCTGAGTCGGGGAATGCCCTGAAGCGATAGTCGGTGAGCATCCCGATCTCGTCGTAGTCGTAGAACACCACACGCCCGCGGCTCGTGACGCCGAAGTTCTTGAGGAGCATGTCCCCTGGGAAGATGTTCGAGGCCGCGAGGTTCTTGATGGCGTCGCCGTAGTCGACGATTGCCCGTATTGCCTCTGCGGATCCGGATTCGCGGATGTAGATGTCCAGGGGAATCACCTTGCGTTCGACGTAGACGGTCGCGATGGTCACGTCACCACCCTCGACGGTCACGGTGCGAGACGCGTGGGCGGTCAGTTCCTGGAGGAGATCGGGATCGAAGGCAGCCACAGGGAGCCTGAGGTCGACGAAACGCTGCGCTTCGACCAGCCGCCCCGCCCTGTCGTGGCGCGACACGACCCGATACCTCTCGGCTACGTCGGCTGGTGTGACCTGCTTCTGTGGAGGGAATCGATCCCTGATCACCTTGAAGACGAGGTCGTGACCGGGAAGGGTGAACACGATCATCACGAGACCCGGAACGCCCGGAGCGCGCACGAACACGTCCTCGCTATGGGTCAGGTAGGCCATCAGCTCCCGGTAGCGCTCCGTCTTTGCCTGCTTGCGGAATCCGATCGACGCGTACAGCTCGGACAGCTTTCTCGTTGGCAGGAGCTGTCCGAGGAACGCTACGAGCGAAGCCGGTTCATCACAGGCCACCATGAACGCGGAGCGCGTGTACGAGAACAGGATCGCGAGGTCGCCCTCACCGACGAGGATCGCACCGAGGCGGAGGCCAGCTCGATCGTGACGGACGACCAGTGCGAAGGGGATCGATCGATCGCCTGTCAGGTATCGACCCACGACGTACGCACCCTTGCCCCGGAAGAACACACCGTCCACGACCTCTACGGAGCCTCCACCCTTCGGGAGGCGGGCCGCGGCTGCGACGAGATCGCTACCGAGGTCGACCCATGACGCGTGGAAACGGCAGTCGCGCACGATGTCCTCGAGGAGCTGGTAGCGGTCGGCAGTGACCTCGTACGACCGGATGGCTGCGCGGGGCTCTGGTCGAGGTGCGTCGACCGCAGGCGCCAGGAACTCGAGGCGAGGATCGATCCCCTTGGTCCCGAACAGCTTTCGTGCAACGGAGTTGAAGAACGTCTCCGCCACCTCATGCCACGGATCGTCGAGGTGATCGGTGCGGAACATCGCCCTGGCAGCGGACCACGCCCCGCGGTCATCCGTTGCGTACCCGAGACCGTCGAGGGCGTCGATCGTCGCGTCGATTGCTTCGCCATAGCCATCGATCCGCTCGAGCTGGTCACGGTGCAACGATGCCCAATCCCGTGCCTCGAACCGAGCGCTCGCACGCGAGGTGATGGCCCTGAAACGACGCTTGAAACCGGAGAACCCGATGGCGACAGCCACCGCGATCTGATCCGACGTCACCGTACCGGCGGCACGGGCGCCATCCACCTCAGGTGTTCTCTCCCTTGAAGATCTCGCTGACCGAGTGATCGTTGAAGATGGCCTCGATCGTCCCCGCGACGAGCGGTGCAATCGAAAGGACCGTGAGGTTGGGGAGTGCAAGCGCATCGTTGGAGACGGGAAGCGAGTTCGTGATCACGATGTCAGAGAACGGTGCATCACGGAGGCGATCGATCGCAGGCGGTGATAGGACGCCGTGGGTGGCGAGGACCATCACCGAGAGCGCGCCACGTTCGAGGAGCAGGTTCGCCGACTCCACGGCGGTTCCTGCCGTATCGATGATGTCGTCGACGATGACACAGTGACGGCCCTTGACCTCACCGACCACCTGCTGTGCAGAGACCTGATTCCTCATGTCCGTGCGCCGCCGCTTGTAGACGAATGCGACCTCGGCCTCGAGGTGGGCGGCAAAACGGGTCGCCCGCTTGACGCCGCCAGAGTCGGGAGAGACGAAGGTGATCGGACCCTCGATCCGCGTCGAGAGGAACTCCTCGAAGATGGGGAGTGCCGTCAACGAGTCGAACGGGGCGTCGATGAAACCCTGGAGCTGCCCGGTGTGCAGGTCGACCGACGCGATCCTGTCGGCACCAGCTGCCATGAACAGGTCGCCGAGCAGCTTCGCCGTGATCGGCTCGCGCGGGCGACCCTTCTTGTCCTGGCGTGCGTAGCCATAGAACGGGGTGACGGCGGTGATCCGCTTGGCCGACGCTCGCTTGAGCGCGTCGATCATGATCAGATGCTCCATGATGTTCTCGTTGACCGGAGCGCTGTGGCTCTGGATGACGAAGCAATCCGCACCGCGAACCGATTCCTCGTACCGCACGTAGGTCTCGGTGCTCGCGAACCTCGAGATCTCGACCCTGCCGAGTTCGACGTCGAGGAGCTTGGCGACTTCAACGGCAAGAGACGGATTCGCCGTCCCCGAGAAGAGCATCAATCGCTTTCTGCCTGGCCGTTCCATCAGCCGTCGTTTCCTTCCGCACGGAGCCGCCGCTTCTCAGCGTACCCATCGATGTGCTTCTGCGCGCTGCGTTCGATCGCGAGCACGCCGGGCGGGACGTCGTTCGTGATCACGGAACCTGCACCGGTGAACGCTTCGTCACCCACGGTCACGGGTGCAACGAGCATGGTGTCGGACCCGATACGGACGTTGTCGCCGATCGTCGTCCGATGCTTCTCGTACCCGTCGTAGTTGACGGTGATCGTCCCCGCCCCGATGTTCGAGCCACGACCGATGATGGCGTCCCCGATGTAGCTCAGGTGCGGGACCTTGCTCCCCTCACCGATGGTCGATCCCTTGATCTCGACATACGTCCCGACCTTGGCACCCCGCTCGATGACTGCGCCCGGACGCAGGTAGGCGAATGGGCCGACGGACGCGTCCTCGCCGATCCTCGCCGACACAGCGACCGCGTTGTGCACCCGGGCGCCCCGGGCCACGGTCGTGTCGTACAGCCGGACCCCTGGACCGACGTCCGTTCCTGAGGCCACGATCGTGGCGCCCTCGAGATAGGTATCGGGGTGGATTCGTGCGCCGGGTTCGACCACGACGCCGGCATCGATATAGACCCGCGATGGGTCGAGCATCCAAACGCCGGCGTCGAGCAGCGAGTCGTTGATCCGGCGGCGTAGGACGGCGCCGACCTGTGCGAGCTGACCCTGGGTGTTCACACCGACGCCTTCCTCCCCGGGAACAGGGAAGGCGTCGACATATCGGCCGTCGCCGACCATGGTGGCGATGACGTCCGTGAGGTAGTACTCGCCCTGATCGTTGTCGTTCGAGAGGCGGTCGAGCGCCTGTGCGAGGACGGCGCCGTCGAAGACGTAGACGGAGGTGTTGACCTCGCGGATCCCGCGTTGTTCGGACGTGGCGTCGCGCTCCTCGACGATCCCCGTGACGGCACCGTCGACGCGGATGATGCGTCCGTAGCCCGAGGGGTCGTCGAGCTCGACCGAGGCGATCGTCGCTGCCGCGCCAGAGGCTGCGTGGCGCTCGACGAGGCCGGCAAGGGTTCGAGCGCGCAGCAGCGGCATATCGCCGGGGAGGACCAGAATGGGACCGTCGGAAAGGGCAAGCCCCTCCATTCCGACCATCGCGGCGTGACCGGTGCCGAGCTGGGGTTCCTGGACGATGGTGGTCGCCCGCGTGGGGCATCTTGCGGCGACGTCCACGGCCTGATGGCCGACCACGACCGCCATGTCCGCCACGTCGAGGTCATCGAGGGCTTTGAGGACCCATTCGAGGAGGGACAGACCTGCGGTGCGATGGAGCACCTTGGCGAGGTCGGACCTCATGCGGGTCCCCTTGCCCGCTGCGAGCACGATGACACTGACACTCATGCGTTGACAACCCCTGATCGGTTGGCTGGGGGGACAGGATTCGAACCCGTTCTTGATGGACCAAAACCATCCGTGCTGCCGATTACACCACCCCCCAGTGCGGGTAGCGCAGCGGCCGAGTCTAGGGGCAGGCCACGACCACTCCCCGAGCGACGAGTCCTCCTCGCGCACTCAGTCATCGAGCCTGACCCATCCGCTCGCGACGGGGACCTGCGCCAACTGCCAGGCGCGTCGGGAGATCGACGCCGGCGGCGGCCTCGGCAGCCTCCTCGACCGTCGGGAAGAAAGCGAACAGCGCGGAGCCCGATCCGGTCATCGCCACATCCGTTCCCCACCGGTTCACCAGCTCGTCGCGCCACTCCTCGATCCGGCGATCGAGGGCCGCTGCGGCCGGGTACAGGTCGTTGCGCATGGGAAGGCCGCCGCGCAGTGCGGGGGGGAGCGCACGATCCGCGATCACGGGCCCTGTCGGACCTTCGAGGTCATCCCACATCCGATACACGTCGGGCGTCGACATCATGAACGGCGGAACGACGATCGCCAAGCCGAAGCCGGTGAGTGGCTCGAGCGCCGACAGACGTTCCCCTCGCCCTTCGGCGAGCATCGTTCCCCCGGTGAAGGCGAAGGGCACGTCCGAACCGAGGCCTTCCGCGATCTCGAGTGACCGCTCGTGGTCCGTCCCGAAGCCATCGCCGATGAGTCCCAGTGCGGCCGCAGCATCGGCCGAGCCTCCCCCGAGGCCCGCACCTGCTGGGATTCGCTTGACGATGTCGATCGAGAACGGCTGGATGATCCGTGCCGCCCTCCGAGCGGTGTCGAGGGCTCGCCACGCGAGGTTCGTCTCATCTGCCGGAGCCTCGTCATTGGACACGGTGATCGCATCCTCTCCTGCCGCTTCGATGGTGACCGTGTCGTGGAGGGAGATCGACTGGAACACGCCCCGCAGCGGATGGAAGCCGTCGACGCTCGGAGGGAGGACGGTGAGGGCGAGATTCACCTTCGCGTACGCTTGGGCCCTCATATCGAATCCTCAATGGTCGCGAGCGCAACGTACTCGGTCGCCGAGAGCTGCTCGGGTCGGGAAGCGGGATCGATCCCCGCAGCAGTGAGCATGGCGGTCGGATCGTCGAACAGGGACGTGAGGGATCTTCGGAGCATCTTGCGTCGCTGCCCGAACGCCGCGGATGCGATCGCTATGGCCCGCTCGGCGTACGGGGAGGGCTCGATCCTGTCGATCACGACGACGCTCGAGTCGACCTTCGGCTGGGGTTCGAACACGTGCGGAGGAACGGTGAAGGCGATCGAAGCGGTCGCATGCAATGCGACGACGACCGAAGGCAGCCCATAGATCTTCGACCCCGGTTCAGCCGTGAGCCGATCCGCGACCTCCGACTGCACCGTGACGACCATGCGATCGATCTTCGGCGTGGACCGTAGGGCGTCGAGGATGATTCCGGTGCCGACGTTGTAGGGGAGGTTGGCGACGAGGGCCCACGAACCGCCCACGAGGTCCGAGCCAAGATCGACCTCGACCACATCCGCGAACCGCACATCGACGTTCGGCACGGAACCGAGCGTCTCCGTGAGGACGGCGACGAGGCCGAAATCAACCTCATAGGCGACGACTCGCCGTGCAACATCGGCCAGGGCGAGCGTGAGCGATCCCGTCCCTGCGCCGATCTCGACGACGTCGCGCCCTGTGACGTTCGCCACATCGACGATCCTGCGCACGAGGTTCGGATCGGTCAGGAAGTTCTGCCCGTACACCTTGTTCGGGCGATGTCCGTGCGATGTGAGGAGTTGTCTGATCTGCGCCCGTCCCTGTGGACCATGGAGGGCCTCGCCTCCATCGGACAAGCCGCGGCCGGAGTCATCCATCATGGCGTCCGAATACCCGCGCAGCGGTGGTTGTCGTGATCCTCGCCACCGCGTCGACGTCCATCCCCCACACCTGTGCGAGCGCGGCGCCGGTGAGGGCGACGTTGGCAGGTTCGTTCGGCTCTGCACGCCGAGGCTCCGGAGTCAGGAAGGGAGAATCGGTCTCGACCATGGTGCGCTCTGGAGGCGCCTCGCCCGCCCCACGGCGAAGGGTGTCCCCTGTCGCGTACGTGAGAGGTCCTGCGAAGGAGAACACCACACCCAGCTCGCGGAACCGCCTCGTCCACTTCGGTCCCCCCGTCCAGCAGTGGAGCACGGCAAGCTCGCCGAGGTTCCGCGACTCGAGTTCGTCGTGGATGGCCGCAAACGCATCCCTGCAGTGGATGATGATCGGCTTGTGGAGGGTCTCTGCGATGTCGAGCTGCGCACGGAACGCGGTGATCTGGTGATCCCTCGGAGCGAGGTCCCTGTAGAAGTCGAGCCCGCACTCGCCGATCGCGCCCGCCTCGGTCGCGAGTTCGGCTATCCGGTCCGCAGCATTCGGCCAATCCGTCGCGGAGTGCGGATGCAGCCCCGCCGACCACAGGACGGTACCGGGTTGGGACGCTGCGATCGACCGTGACCGTTCGCTCGATGCGACGTCGATGCCCGGGCATACGACCCATGAGACCCCGGCGGCGCGAGCCCGGGCAAGCACATCGGAGGCATCATCCTCGAGGAGGAAGAGGTGTCCATGGGTGTCGACCCACTCGGCTCGGTCCACGTCACTCCTCAGGATCGAGCTCGACCTTCACGAACAGCGGTCCGAGGTCGAGGATGCGCGTTCCCTGCTCGACGTGGGGCACCTCCCACCGCGGCGCGCGTTCTGGTACGTCCACGCCGAAAGCCTCGAGGACACGCCTCGACGATCCGGGAAGGTAGGGAGCCAGGGTCACGGCGATCGCCGCGATGAGCTGGGATGCAACCCACAGCGTGGTCCCTGTCCGCTCCGGATCGGTTCCCGCGGTCTTCCACGGTTCCATCTCGGTGAGGTACTGGTTCGCCTCCTGGGCGCCATGCATGGCGCGTGCGATGCCGCTTCGCAGCTTCACAGCATCGAGCTCGGTCGCAGCGTCCTCGAGGAGCTCGACCCGGCGCGCAAGGGCATCGTGGTCCTTCTGGGACAGGTGGGCCTGATCAGGCACGACGCCGTCGAAGTATCGGACCGTCATCGATACGACCCGGTTGACCAGGTTGCCCCATGTTGCGACGAGCTCGTCATTGATCCGCCGAACGATCTCGTCGTCAGACAGGTCCGTATCGTTCGTCTCCGGCAGGCTTTGCGCGAGCGCGTATCGGAGCCCGTCCGTCTGGAAACGGTCGAGGTACCAACCCAATGGGCGACCGACGCCCCGGGACTTCGACGCCTTCTCACCGCCGAACGTCACGTACTGGTTCGCCGGGACGTCCGTTGGGAGGTTGAGCCCACCGTGGCCCATGATGAGGGCGGGCCAGTAGATCGCGTGGAACGGGATGTTGTCCTTGCCGACGAAGTAGTACGACTCCGCGTCGGGATCCTCCCACCACGCCCTCCAGGCGTCTGGCGTCCCCTGCGCTTCGGCCCACTCCTGGGGTGCGGAGAAGTAGCCCATCAGCGCCTCCCACCAGACGTAGATCGACTTGCCCGGCCCGATGTCGTCGACGGGGAGCGGGATTCCCCAATCGAGGTCCCTCGTGAACGCACGATCGTGGAGGCCGTCCTTCACCATGCCGACGGCGAAGTTCACGACGTGGGGTCGCCAGCCGGTGCGCGACTCGAGCCATTCGAGCATCGGCTCATTGAACGCGGAGAGCCTCCAGTAGTAGTGCTCCGTCTCGCGCAGGACCGGTTTCGAGCCAGACAGTCTGCTCCGGGGGTCGAGCAGGTCCGTCGGGTCGAGCGTCTTGCCGCAGTTGTCGCACTGGTCGCCACGGGCATCTGCGTATCCGCAGTGTGGGCATGTGCCCTCGACGTACCGGTCGGGAAGGAAACGGTTCTCGACGGCGTCGAAGAACTGCTCCGTCGTCTTGGGGTAGAGGAACCCGTTCTCGAGGAGCTTCATGAAGAAGCCCTGCACGACACGGGTGTGCGTGTCCGTCCCTGTGGTCGTGAACAGGTCCCAGTCGATGTCGAGGTCCGCCCAGTAGGTCAGGAACTCGGGGTGGTACTTGTCGATGATCTCCTGTGGGGTGACACCAGCCTCATCCGCCTTCACCGTGATCGGCGTTCCGTGGACATCCGACCCCGAGACCATGAGCACGTCGTCCCCACGTGAACGGCGGTACCTCGCGAAGATGTCCGCTGGGAGGTACGCCCCCGCCATGTGGCCGAGGTGGAGGGGACCCTGTGCGTACGGCCATGCCACGGCGACGAGGACCTTGACCGGATCGTGTTGGCTCATGACACGATGGTACCGACGGTCGTGGCACCTCTCGCGTCCAGCGCGCCGTGCTCAGGTGCGTGCCGCGACCACGAGGTCCATGACCTCCTCGACGCTCGGTACGCGACCGACGACCTTCACGACCCCGTCAATGGCGAGCGCAGGCGTCGACAGCACCCCGTAGGACGCGATCTGGCCGTAATCCGTGACCTTCGTGATCGGGTCGTCCACGCCGAGCCTTGCGAGTGCCTCGGAGGTCGTATGTTCGAGCGCGATGCAGTTCTTGCAGCCGGATCCAAGTACTTCGATGTCCACGTTTCCCTCCTTGTCGTCAGGCAATGACGAGGTTGAACAGGTACCCACAGGCGATGATCCCCGTGGCGATGATCCCGATGAAGAGGGCGAGGAGCCTCGGCTGGAGCACCCTTCGAAGGAGGATCATCTCGGGAACGGAGAGGGCGACCACGGCCATCATGAACGCGAGGACCGTTCCGAGCGCGATGCCCTTTTCGGTCAGCGCACCGACGAGCGGAAGGATGCCAGCTGCGCCCGCGTACAGGGGTACGCCGAGGCCGACGGCGATCGGGACAGCCAGCGGGTTGCCGGATCCCGCGATACTCATCAAGAGTTCCTCGGGCGCCCACCCGTGGATGAAGGCACCGAGGCCGACTCCGATGAGGAGGTATGGCCAGATCTTGAGGACGATCGTTCGGACTTCCGTGCGGCCCATCGCGAACCTGTCCCGCAAGGCCATGGACGTCGACGGCTCGGCCACGCCATCGCGCAGCGTCGTCTCGAACACGAAGGGCTCGACCCAACGCTCCAGCCTCAGGCGACCCATCACATATCCCGCGACGACGGCGACGACGAGCCCGAAGCCAACGTACATCGCTGCCACCTTCCATCCGAACATGCCGAAGATCAGGATCACGGCGACTTCGTTGATGAGCGGCGAGGCGATGAGAAAGCTGAGTGTCACACCGAGCGGCACGCCTGCGACAAGGAAGCCGATGAACACGGGAACGGATGAGCACGAGCAGAACGGTGTCACGGCACCGAACCCTGCCGCTGCGACGTTTCCGAGTCCCTCTCGCCGTCCACCGAGGAGCCTGCGCGTGTGCTCGGCCGTGATGAAGCTCCGCATCACACCCACGACGAACACGATCCCCACGAGGAGCAGCAGGATCTTCGTCGTGTCATAGACGAAGAAGGCGACAGAGGAACCGACCCGACTCTCGGGGTCCAGACCGATCGAATCGTGGATGATGAAGTCCCAGAACGAGGAGTTGAGCGAGTACGCGAGCACCCAGGCGGCACCAGCTGCCACGACCATGGCCCACAGCCGTGCCGAACTGGTCTGCTCAGGTGCCGAGGTGACGGACGTCATGGGAGGTGAGTTATTTCAAGATTCATTGATATGTACACAAGGGAATCGTACTGCTCCGCAACCATATGTCAAGAAGCATTGAATGATGCTCGACGCGATCGGTGACGATCGGTCGTCTCTCGTCGCCGGTAGCCTCGGGGGTGACCCGGCGTCCGTGCCGGATGAGACGGAGGTTCACCCTTGGACACACTCATGGTCAGGAAGATCGACGATCTCGGGAGGATCGTCGTTCCGGCGGAGACACGTCGCCTGTTCAACATCCATGAGGGGGACAAACTGGCGATCACCGTGGAGAACGGCGGGATCGTGCTGCGCAAACTCGATGCCACCTGCGTGTTCTGTGACAGCGCGGAAGAGCTCGAGGTGTTCATGGACAGGGGCGTGTGCTCCGAGTGCCGTACGCGCCTGTCGTCGGATCAGCCGTCCGATCCGAGGACGCGCCCGTAGACAACCCGCTTGCTGACGCCGAACATCGACGCCGCATCGCGTATCGCATCTGATCTCGACATGCCATCAGCGATCATGCCGAGGGCGGCCTCGACGGCCTCCTCGATCGATGGCGGGGGGCTCGACGCCCCGCTGACGACGATCGTGAACTCCCCCCTGCGCCGGTCCGGCGAGGAGAACTCCTCGACCGCCTCGGGCAAGGTGCCTCGCCACAGTTCCTCGTAGAGCTTCGTGAGCTCCCTCGCCACCACGACACGTCGTTCGTCCCCGCATGCGGCGGCGAGGTCGGCGAGGTCATCGTCGACCCTGCTCGGTGCCGCAAACAGGACAACGGTGCGCGACTCGGCACCGATCGACGCGAGCTCCTCCTTGCGGACCCTTCCCTTTCGGGGGAGGAACCCTGCGAAGACGAAACGGTCGGCATCGAAGCCGGATACGGCGAGGGCCATGGTCACGGCGCTCGGACCCGGAACGGCTGTCACGACTGCACCGACACTGACCGCCACCTCGACAGCCGACGCTCCAGGGTCGCTGATCCCCGGCATACCCGCGTCCGAGACGAGGGCGACGTCGGCGCCATCGGTGAGGAGCGTGGCGAGATCCTCCAGGCGCTTCCGTTCATTCCCTGCGAAGAAGCTCCGTGTCGGAGTCGTGATCCCGAGGTGGTGGAGGAGCGTGGCGGTGCGTCTGGTGTCCTCGGCGAGGATCAGGTCGGCATCCCTGAGGGTTGCCTCGAGACGCGTCGAGACGTCAGAGAGGTTCCCGATCGGTGTTGCGCAGATGGTGAGACGGCCCGGCACCTCCTGATCATGCCACGACCGTGATCACACCGCCGACCGGCGGAGCGGGAGCATCGACGGCCGTCTCGAGGACCCATGTCGCCTCGTGCCACCGGTACATCCGACGCGGTGGGGCGATGACGGATCGCATCGCACGGGCGCCGTCGCCGATGGGGGTGATGCGGATCGGACCGTCGACGCCCCCGAAGGTGTGGACCGCCCGCACGCACAGCAGTACTGCCTCCACATCGTCGCCGGCCAGGCCGCGCAGCCGCTCGCGGAAGGTCCGTGCGACGACGACACCGTCGAGCCGCCAACCATCCGAGAGGAGGGTCACCCGGCGGTACGGGTCCGTCACTGGTACGCTCCCCGCACCATGGCAAAGGCAAAGAAGCGCAAACTGCGCGCTCGTCGCTCCAAGGCGAACCACGGTCGCAAGCCCAACGCGGGCCGCGGCTGAGCCGTTCGACCTCGCACCTTCGTCACCCGTGTTCCGTTCACTCGTTGGTGGATATCACACGCGGGCGGTCGATACCATCCTGCCGTCCCTCGTGTCGGGCTCCCCGATACCGAGCTGCGCTAGATCCCGAGTTGTGATCGGGCGTCGGTGACGGCAGCGGCATCGGTCGCAGCGATGAAGAAGATCCCTGTTTCGATCCGATCGATGAACACGACCGGTGACCCGCCCTCGAAGAGCAGCCCTCCTGCCGACTCGACGGCGCCGGTGGCTCCCATGACATCACGGACGTGGGTGATGAGTGCATTCGTGAGATCTTCGGCGTCCGCCACGGATTCGGCGGCATAGGACCAGACGAATGCGGCGTCCCCGTCCCGTGTGAAGAACCGATACGTGTCATTTCCCCACCCCGACGCCACCTGTGCCAGCTCGCCTGGGCGCAGCGTGTCGGTGAGCAGCAGCCGCACGCCCCACTCCCCCATGCTCTTCTCGTCTGCGAGTTCCCACCCGTCGAGTTGCACGTTCAAGGGATCGAGCTGGGACGGTTGCTCGTTGCGAAGGTACTTGTTCGGATCGAGGATCTGCTCGGAGCTGATGGGCGGATCCTGGTACGCCCGATCGATCGCCTCGAGGCCGCCCTGCTCGACGAGGCTGCCAGCGAACACGAGGCCCTGCTCGTACGGAAACGCGAGGTCCTTCTGGATCCAGGCAGGTGCAGCGTCCAACACGGACGTGTCGATGGTGAACGCCTCGAGCGCGGCACGTGCCGCCTTCGCCGGGTCGAACGACTCGAGGTACAGGAACTGTTGGTACGTGGCGTCGCCCTCGACGAGGGCGAGGATCCCTGAGACGTCGTCGCCCGTCCCCTGTTCGACGCGCGTCTCGTACTCGGCGTTGAACTCGAAGTGCTGGTCGGTGAGCGCGTGGACGAGCTCGTGTGCGATGACGATCTCCTGGAGTGGGGTTATCCCATCGACCGAGACGGGGACCACCATCTCCCTCGCCTCGGGGTCATAGAAGCCCGCTACCTGTTCGGTGTACAGGTCCACGAGAAGGTCCCGCAGGTCGACGTCCTCGTCGAGCATGCCGAGGAGGGTGAACATGGCGTCCTGCGTTGCGATCTCCTCGTCGTCGAGGTCCTCTTCGAGCTGGCTGTTCACCCTCGCGGTGAACTCCTCCTGGTCGAGGATCGTGACGGTGGGAATCTCGAGGAACGGCAGCGCCCTCGATTCCTCCACATCGAGAATGATCACGCCGATCTGGGCCCTCATCGACGCGGCGACCGAATCCGGGATGGATGCGGAGTTCGTTCCGGGAATCGAGTCAGGGGGGATCGACGTCGCAGGTGCGGAGGTCGTCGTCGTCGAATCGGCCTCGGTCGTGCTCGATCCGGGAACGGTCGTTGCATCCGGTGCTTCACCCGAGGCGTCGCACGCGGATCCGACGAGGGTCACGAGGAGGAGCACACAGGCAACGGACAGTCTGCGGTGGAGGGGCATGGCGGGCAGGCTACCGGCGGACACAGGGAACCGATGGTCAGGCGTTGCGCGACGCGATCCTCGCGGCGAGCCACGTCGTGAGCGGAACCGCAGCCACCAGGCCGATGCTCCCAACGAGCGTCCGGACGATCTCCACCGCGACCACTTCGGAGTTGACGACCGACCCGAGGGATTGCTCGGCGACGATGAACAAGATCGCCAGGGGAAGTGAAGCGCCGAGGTAGGCGAGGAGGAGCGTGTTCACGGTCGATCCGATGTGGTGCTGGCCGATGCTCAGGCCTCCGCGCCACAGCGGCTGGAACCCAGCGTCTGGCCTTGACGCCTTCAGCTGCCACACAGCAGACGACTGCGTGACGGTGACGTCGTCGAGGGCACCGGCCGCGCCGAGCACCATGCCTGCCAGGACCAGGCCACGCACGTCGATCCCGTCGAAGAGCGTCAGCAGGGTCGACTCCTCCGTTGCGAAGCCCGTGAAGTTCGCAGCAGTGACCGTGACCGCCGAAAGGACGGTGGTCAGGGCGAGTGCGCCCAGCGTTCCGAGCAGCGCAACGGTCGTCATGAGGTTGACGCCGTGGGTCAGGTAGAGGGCGACGTACGCCACGGCACTTGCACCCACCAGGGCGACGAGTGCCGGATTCCTCCCATCGAGGATCGCCGGAAGGATCCAGACCACGACGATGATCAGCGTCGCCCCCAGACCGACGAGTGCCGCCACCCCCCGCCACCTCCCCAGGGCCACGACGGACACAGCGAAGACCACGAAGGCCACAAGGAGCACCCTCGAGCGCTGGAAGTCAGCGAACTGGTATTGCGTCTCGATCTCGGCGGGGACGACTGCGATCGGAACGCCACTCTCGTCGAACGTCACTTCGACGTCGGCACCGACGGCGAACACGTCGAATCCGGGACTGGAGGACACCACGAAGGTCCTACCGAGGAGGTCTCCACGGGTGATGACCACCTCGATGACGTCGCAGGTCTGACCGGGGTCGAAATCGCATGGGCCCTCGCCCACCGTCACGACCCTTCCGTTCGGCGCCCTGTACGACAGGACGGCACCCTGCCCAACGGAGAAGTCAGGTGTCGTTCCCCCGGTCGTGAAGACCTGCACGTAGGTTCGGCCTTCATCGGGACCCTCCACGATGAGGAACGAGACCGTGGTGCATGACTGCTCGGGGAAGAACGTGCACGGGCCGACAGTCACGGCGGACACCTCCGCATCGAAGAAGTCCGTCGGCAGGCCGAGAACCGTTCGCTGGGCCTCCGCCTGCGCCTTTGCCGCGCCCGTTGGGCGGAGGAGGAACAACCCTGCTACGACGATCAGACCCACGACGATCGCTACGTAGACGGCAGGGTGCCTCCACGTGCGAGGAACAGCGTCGGCGCTGCCATGATCGGCAAAGGCAGCCCAATCATCGAGCGACGGGTCGTCGAGCTCTTCAGACATTCGGCCACAGTCTGGCACACCGGTGCCGTATGTCTGATGGCTACCGCGATCCCTCCGCGGGCCCCTCCGCCGACGCGAAGAAACCGGGAACCGGAGGAGGGGTTTCGATCCGGGGCTTCCGCCGCTTCGAATACCAGCCGCCGATTGCAACGCCTGACGCGAAGATCACGAGCGCGACGGCCATGATCACACCGGTACGCCATCCGGTTGTCGGAGTCGTGCGGCCCGTGAGGTCCTGGACGAGGCCGATGCGCCACGCCTCCTCCCTGAGTGTCCACGCGTCCTCGTCCGTGTCGAGGAGCACCGAGGAACCCTCCCGAGCGACCGTGTACTCGATGAAGTCACCTATCGGCTCATCGTTCGTCGACGGATCCCACGTCCTTGAAGCCGGCTGGGCGTACTCGACCCAGTCGATCCGCGGATCTGTGGTGAAGTCAAGGCCATAGTTGCTCTCACCCGTCACGGCGTCGACGCTGAAGTCGGCACCCATGACCTCCACGTGGTACTGGTCGAGACGGTCGATTGCGATCGCTCGATACCAGTGCGCGATGGTCGATGCGAGCGGCTCTGGCCATCCCTCTCCCCCGCTGTTGTTCCACAGGGCGAGCTGGGCCAGGCCGAACGCGGCGGCCGGCTTGATTGCTCCGACCCGTTCCGTCGTCAGCGCGAGGACCTTCTTGCGACCGTCGAGCAGCGCATGGAACCGCTTCGTCGGAGCGACATAGGCCGAGGTGTCGAACTCCGCGTCGCGCGACGCGAGGCACACCGCCACACCTCCGAGGCCACCGATATCAGCCTGGATCCTCGCCGCCGATGCCTCGATCTCGGCCGAGAACCGCTCAACCTCACCGGCCCCCACACCGGCCACGCCGAGGTCGATGGTGAGCCCTTCGATCGCGGTCCACTCGGCGTCTGGGAAGACCTCCGCACAGCGCGAGGTGACCTGGGCACCGGCGGGGATGGCACCCACCACGACCATGATCGGGATCAATGCGAGGAGTCGTCTCATGACCCGCGTAGTGTGGCATCGGTCCCGGCGTAGTGATCGGGGCCGGGAGCGACGTGGGTGCTAGCGTCGCATCACATCGTCGGGTGATAGCGAGGACTGCGATGGCCGCCGTGACGAGGAACGACAAGCGCACCATCTTCGGATGGGCGATGTATGACTGGGCAAACTCCGCCTACATCACGATCTTCGGTGCCGTCGTCGGGGCGTTCTTCACCGGCACCATCATGAAGGGGGACGAGTACTGGGGCATGTCAGGCGATGCGCTCTTCTCGATCCTCGTCGGCATCGGTTCGATCATCCTGCTCCTCGCAATGCCGGTGTTGGGCGCCGTTGCCGACTACGCAGATGCGAAGAAGCGGTTCCTCAGGCTCTGGGCGTTCGTTGGTGCATTCTTCGCGCTGGTCATCCCTTTCGTTCCCGATGGGCAGGTTCCCCTGTTCCTCCTCGTGGTCGTGATCAGCCAATTCGGCTTCGTCGCGGCCAACGTCTTCTACGACGCATATCTCCCTGAGATCGCGAGTGACGACACGATCGACAGGGTGTCCTCGAAGGGATTCGCCCTCGGATACCTCGGCGGCGGCCTCTACCTGCTCTTCGCCCTGATCCTGATCTCGCTCTCAGGAGACGGAGACGATGCGCTGCTGGGCGAAGCGCTCGCCGCACGCATCGCAATCTTCGGGTCTGGTGTCTGGTGGGTGGGGTTCACGCTCTTCTCGCTCGCACGGCTCCCCGCTGACGGGCCAGGGGCCGACAGGCGGACGATGCGCGAGTTCGTCGGCATCGGCTTCGCGAGGACGTCGGCTACGGCGAGGCGCCTCGGTGGCTTCCGAAACCTTCTCATCTTCGTGATCGCCTTCGTCCTCTACAACTCCGGTGTCGGGACCGTGATCGCGGTGTCCGGCCCCTATGCCGAGGACACCCTCGGCCTCGAGATCCTCACGATCGGCCTGGCGTTCCTGCTCGTCCAGTTCATCGCCTTCTTCGGCGCATACCTCTTCGGTGCGCTCGCCGGCCGGATCGGGGCAAAGCCATCGATCATGGTGTCGCTCGTCATCTGGACGGGCCTCGCGGTCGCCGCGTACTTCCTTCCCGAGGAGACCCCGAGCGCGTTCCTGGCCCTGGCGTCTGTCGTGGGATTTGTCCTCGGCGGCGTCCAGGCACTGTCCAGATCGCTCTACGGAACCATGATCCCGGAGGAGGCTTCCGCCGAGTTCTTCGGCTTCTTCTCTGTCTTCTCGAAGCTCTCAGGAATCGGACCGCTCATCTTCGGCATCGTCAGCTGGTCGACCGGGGACAGCCGGATCGCGATCTTGTCCGTGGCGGCGTTCTTCCTCGTCGGCATGGCCCTGTTGGCGATGGTGGACGTCGATGAGGGCCGCTCGTCACGCGACCGTTGGCACTTCGTCGCCGATACGGTGGTCGTCGAGGACGAGTGATGGCTCTGTTGGCGATCTTTGGCGTGTTCGGACAGCAGATCCCGATCGATTCCATCTCGGACGCCGTCAACACGACCGACGTCACGACCTGGGACTTCGTGTGGGCTGGCTTGAGCATCATCGTCGGCATCATCCTCGCCAGGATCGGCCGCGCGGCGATCAGGCGATATGCCCTCAGGGCGAACCTCCCGCTCAACATGATCGACCTCCTCGGGACGATGGCCATGTGGACGGTCGTGGCGGTCTCGGTGGTGTTCGCGCTCACCTTCGTCGGGCTCGATGTCGCTCCACTGTGGATCCTGATCATCCTGATCCTGGTCGTCTTCGCCATCGGTGGCCGATCCCTCCTCGAGGCGTTCGGTGCCGGCGTCCTGCTCCAGGCCAGGGCTCCGTTCGAACCAGGGGACCTCGTGACGCTCGGGGCGGACACGGGAATCGTGCACGAGGTGAACTCCAGGGTCGTCATCGTCGACACGGTCGATGGACGCAGGATCTTCGTCCCGAATGGGAAGGTCCTCGCAGAGCCCATCGTCAACCTGACGCACCAGCCGATTCGCATGACCGAGCTGGCACTCGATGTCGCGTATGGAACTGATCTCGACCTCGCCGCCCGCGTCGCAGTCGGAGCACTGTCTGGCATCGACTCCGTGATGACCGACCCGGAGCCCGTCGCCCACGCTGCCTCGTTCGAGGAGAGTTCGGTGCGCATCATCCTGCGCTTCTGGCATGGGTCGGGGATCCGCAGCGAATGGGATGCCACGGATGCCGCCGCACGAGGGGTGTACATGGCGTTCAGCCGTCAGGGCATCGAGTTCGCGTTCCCGCAGCGAACACTGTGGTGGGGAGACGGTTCGCCGGACGAGGCCTCGTGAGATGGCACGATTTGACACCTTCCGTCGCCGTGCTACCTTCGCACGCCACATGAACGTTGTTCCTACCTGCGAGATGTGCTGCATGGCGATGACCAAGCCGTGCAGACCCCTCGTGTAGCAACGACACAAACCACCTTCGGAGGACCTGCACCGGCAGACGGGCAGGTCCTTTCTGATGTCTGGACCTCCCGCACCCGGATGAGCCACCGGCCCGACACGGGAGGATCCCATGACCAACAATCACCGATTCGAGACCCTGCAGGTCCACGCAGGACAGGAGCCCGCACCGGGTACCAACGCGAGGGCGGTCCCGATCTACCAAACGACGTCCTACACGTTCGACGATGCGGCACACGGAGCGAGGCTCTTCGCCCTCGAGGAGTTCGGCAACATCTACACGAGGATCATGAATCCGACCACGGATGTCTTCGAGCAGAGGATCGCCGCCCTCGAGGGAGGCGTAGCCGCCGTGGCGACCGCGAGCGGCCAGGCGGCACAGCTGATCACCATCACGACGTTGGCGAGAGCGGGTGACAACATCGTGTCCACGTCGTACCTGTATGGAGGAACGTACAACCAGTTCAAGGTCGCATTGGAGCGGCTCGGCATCGAGGTCAGGTTCGTGTCGAGCGACGACCCTGCCGACTTCGCAGCCAGGATCGACGATCGGACGAAGGCGGTGTATCTCGAGACGATCGGCAACCCCCAGTTCAACGTGCCCGACCTGACGGCGTTCGCGGAGACCGCTCACGCCCATGGTGTCCCCCTCGTCGTCGACAACACGTTCGGGGCAGCTGGCTACCTCGCACGACCCATCGACCACGGAGCCGACATAGTCGTTGCATCCGCGACGAAGTGGATCGGTGGCCACGGGACGTCGATCGGAGGCATCATTGTCGACTCAGGCAACTTCGATTGGCGCAACGGCCGGTTCCCAGCCTTCACGGAGCCGTCACCGGGATATCACGGCCTCGTCTTCGCCGATACCTTCGGCCCCGACGGCCCCTTCGGGAACATCGCGTTCGCGATACGCGCACGCGTGGAGGGACTGCGCGATCTCGGGGCCTCGCTGTCACCGTTCAACGCGTTCCTCCTGCTCCAGGGCGTCGAGACGCTCTCTCTGCGGGTTCAACGCCACGTCGACAACGCGCTCGCCCTGGCACGGTGGCTCCAGGAGCGTCCCGACGTCGCGTGGGTGAACTACCCCGGCCTCGAGGACCACGCGTATCACGAGATCGCCAAGCGCGTCCTGCGGAACGGATTCGGGGCGGTGCTGTCGTTCGGGGTCGAGGGCGGCTACGACGCTGCTGCGGCATTCATCGACAACGTCGCCCTTGCGAGCCATCTCGCAAACGTCGGCGACGCGAAGACCCTCGTCATCCACCCTGCCTCGACGACGCACCAGCAGCTCGATCCCACAGAGCAGGCGGCCGCTGGGGTGTCCGCGGACCTGATTCGGGTCTCAGTGGGGATCGAGCACATCGACGACATCACAGAGGACTTCGATCAGGCGCTGTCCGCACTTCGACGCTTGAAGGCGATCGCGTCGTGAAGCACATCGTCACGGTGGGACCGGTGTTCCCCCTCGAGGGAGGGGGAACACTGTCCGACGTCCGCGTCGAGGTGCGGTCGTGGGGACGGCATCGGAGGCACGCCTCCCTGGTGGCCCATGCGCTGACAGGGAACGCGGATGCGGATCAGTGGTGGGGTGGGATCTTCGGGTCCGCAGGGATCCTCGATCCCGCAACAGCATTCGTCGTCTCGATGAACGTCCTCGGCGGGTGCAACGGGACCACGGGGCCGACGACCGTCGACCCCACGAAGCGAGTTCCTTACGGTCCCGACTTCCCGGCGGTCACGATCAGGGACATGGTTCGGCTCCAGCGCGCCGTCCTGGAGCGGATGGGCATCGAGCATCTCGATCTCGTCATCGGTGGATCGATGGGTGGCATGCAGGTGCTCGAGTGGATCGCCATGTATCCCGACTTCGTGTCGAACGCCGTGGCGATCGCCGTCGGCTCCGAGCAATCCGCATGGGCGATCGGCCTGTCCGATGCGCAGCGACACGCGATCACGACCGATCGCCGCTTCCTCGCAGGACGCTACGAGCCGACGGACCAGCCCGTCGACGGGCTCGCCACGGCCCGGATGATCGCGATGGCGAGCTACCGGAGCCCGACCGAGTTCGCAGGACGATTCGGTCGACGCGAACGAGACGGTCGGTTCGAGGTCCAGTCGTACCTCAGGCACCAGGGGGCGAAGCTCGTCGAACGCTTCGATGCGAACACGTACCTGACGCTCATGGACGCGATGGACAGCCACGACCTGGGACGAGGGCGTGGTCCTGCCGAGGCGATCCTGGGACGGCTCACGACACGGACCTTGGTCGTGGGAATCAGTACCGACGTCCTGTATCCGGTCGCAGAGGTTCGTCAGGTTGCCGCGGCACTCCCGAACTCGCGATTCGCCGTTCTCGACAGCCCCCACGGCCACGACGCATTCCTCATCGATACCGACCGGCTCGTGACCATCGTCCGCGACTTCCTCGTCGACGCTGCTCCAGAGGTGGACCTCGTCGGCAGGGGGGCGTCCTGGGCGTGATCGCGGGGACGAAGGTCCGCGTGGCTACGAGACGTGCGAGTCGATCGATTCCGCGACCGCAGGAACGGCGCCACTGACCGCGAGGGCGGGACCGCGAACGGCCGTCGTCTGCCCTTCACGAAGTTGCCCATGACCATGAGTCATCGACCAGGGCGTCAGCCGCTTCAGGCCCCCACGATCCACGACCATACGGGTGGACGTTGATGGATCCCTCGAGGAGCGGGTCGACGATCCGCCACGCCTCCATGACGCCGTCCTGGCGCGCGAAGAGCGCCGGATCACCCCGCAGCGCGGCTCCCAGAAGCCGGACATACGGATCGGCTCCCTTCGCTCGATCGTGCTGGAGGTGGAGATCGACAGGACCGCTCACCATCGACGGACCGGGAACCTTCGCTTGGAGCGAGAGCGAGATGTCCTCTTCCGGTTTCGTTCGGAAAGTGAGCCGATTCGGACCGGGGGCGCATTCCACGTCGGCGAACAGCGGGCGCGGCGGTGCGGCGAACTCGACGACGGCTTCGGTGACGGTCGTCGCGAGGCCCTTCCCCGCTCGGATGATCCAGGGCACCCCCGCCCACCGCCACGAGTCGATCTCCAGCCTCAGAGCGGCATATGTCTCGGTCGTGGATCCAGGATCGACCCCGTCCTCGGTGCGATAGCCCTCGTACTGGCCGAATACCGCGCAGTCTCCACCGATCCCATCGATCGCTCGAAGCACCTTGACCCTCTCATCCCTCAGCGCATCGGGATCCTCGGAGACGGGCGGTTCCATCGCGAGCAGCGAGACGACCTGGAGGAGGTGATTCTGGATTACATCGCGCACCGTACCGACGGCGTCATAGAACCGACCGCGACCCTCGACGTCGAATTCCTCGGCCATGGTGATCTGCACGCCACGGATGAAGTGCCTGTTCCAGACCGGCTCGAGGATGGTGTTCGAGAACCGGAAGATCATCAGGTTCTGGACCGCCTCCTTGCCGAGGAAATGATCGATGCGATAGACGCGACCCTCGCCGTAGTGGCGGTGCAGCACCTCGTTGAGGTGCTCTGCGGACGCGGTGTCGCGACCGAACGGCTTCTCGAGGACGATCCGTCCCGATGCCGTGAGTCCGGCGACTGCGAGACCGTCGACGACATCGTCGAAGAGATCGGGCGGTATGGCCAGATAGGACACGGCACACGTCGCCCCACCGGTGCGCTGCGCAATGGACGTGAAGGTCGATGCATCCCGGTAGTCCCCCGACACGTACAGGAGGTTCTTCGCCAGCCGCGAGTAGACGTCCTCGTCGATCGATATGCCGTCGTCGACGATCGCCTGCCTGGCCTGTGCCCTCAGGATGTCATCCGTCCACGATCGGGTCGCCACGCCGATGATCGGTATGTCGAGATGACCCGCCTCGGTCAACCGATACAACGCCGTGAAGAGCTTCCTGCGAGCAAGGTCCCCCGTGATCCCGAAGAGGATGAGGGCGTCCGCCGGTGGGGCGTCAAGCACGGACCGTGATCCTCGTGAGCATCGTGCGACAGTACACCGGCCACAGCCTCACCCGTACGTCCATGACCACGATCACGCCCGTCGATGCCACAATGGTCCGATGAGGCCCCGATGACCGACCTGACGCCCGCCCTCGAGGACCCTCGCCTCGCGAGCATCGACCACACGGTCGTTCGACATGGGAGGGTCTCGAGCCTCGAGGAGGCCGCGACCCTCCGAGGCGTCGACCCCGCCGCCGTCATCAAGACCCTCGTGGTGCGACGGGCAGATGATGACTACCTCTTCGTCCTGGTCCCCGGCGATCGGGTCATCGACTGGCCGAAACTCCGTGCGCTCACCGGCGAGCGTCGACTCTCGATGCCGGACGCAGCCGAAGCGCTCATCGTCACCGGCTACGAACGTGGCACGATCACACCGTTCGGAGCTGTGACGCCGTGGCCGGTCATCGCTGACACGGCCGTCGCGGGATCCACCGTCTCGATCGGCGGCGGCGCGCACGGCGTGTCGATCACCGTCGACGGTTCATCCCTGATCGACATCCTGGATGCGACCGTCGCCGATGTGACGTCACGTCACATCGCGGACGGCGGTCGATGAGTCGCCTTCGCTCCACCGGGCAAGCGTCCACAGGAGATCTGAGAGCCTGTTGAGGTAGATGCCCGCTTGGCTCTCGTCGTGTAGTGCGGGGAGTGACTCGCGTTCGGCCCTGCGCACGATGGTCCTCGCCACATCGAGGAGTGCGGCAACCCTGTTCCCGCCGGGCACGATGAACTCCGTCGGCGAGTCGAAGCGACCTGCGACATCATCGATGGCCTGTTCGAGCCTCGTCACCATCTCCGAGGTCACGAGTGTTCGACCCGGCTCGAGCTTCGCACGGCTCTCGGGGAGGGTTGCGAGCTCTGCCATGAGCACCCACAGATCGCGCATGATCGAAACCACCATGGCACCGAGTTCGTCGTCGTCGTCGAGCTCGGCCCTGACGACACCGAGGGCCGCCTGGGCCTCGTCGACCGCTCCATATGCCGTGGGAGCGGGCGCATCCTTTCGGACACGACCGCCGAAGAGGAGCCCGGTCGTCCCATCGTCGCCGCCCTTGGTATACACCTTCATGTCGTGGACCCCAATCGATGCCTGTGCCGGTACTCGTACCGATGGAGCCTACGCCGCTGGTCGCGACCTGGCGGGGAGACCCTGCCAGCGGAACCGTGTGATGCAAAGGGCCCCGTCAATCGTGCACAGGTGAGAAGCGCACATCGGTGATCGAGCGGCCGCTCACTGACACCACCGTAACGGTCCAGTGTCCCACCGTGAATTCGTCCCCCGGATCGGGCAACCGTCCGGCGGCGTCGAGCACCAGGCCGGCAACCGTCGTGTAGTCACCAGACGGAACGTGGATACCGAACTCGTGGAGGTCGTGTACGGGAAATCGCCCCGGGACGAGAATGCTCCCATCGGCGGTGGCTCGAGGCGTGGCGACGATCAGGTCGGACTCGTCGTAGATCTCCCCGACGAGCTCCTCGATGAGATCCTCGACCGTCACGATCCCCTCGATACCGCCGAACTCGTCCACGATGAACGCCAGCGGCTGACGGCCTGCCTGGAGCCTGCGGAGGGCCACCAACACCCTGAGCGACTCCGGCATCACCTGTGCCGCCCGGATATGTGCCCTGATCGTGGATCCGGGATCAGCTCCGGCGAGATCCTGGAGCGCCACCACCCCGATCGCCGAGTCGAGGCCCCGATCCGAGGCGGTGACGGGCGCGCGGGTGTATCCCGCTTCGAGGAGGCATTCGATGGCTGATGACACGGTCGTGCCCGCATCGAGCGTGTAGACGTCTGGACGAGGGGTCATGACCTCCTGGACGGTTCGCTCCGCGACCTCGAAGGCACCGAGGAGGACCTCGTGCTGACCCGCAGGCAGATGGCCCCTGGCGACGATCGTTTCACGGAGCTCCTCGAGGTCGACCTCCTCGCGCCGCGAGCCGGGGGATCCGCCGAACAACCTCACCACCAGGTCCGTGGACACGCTGAGGAACCAGACGAGTGGCGTTGCGGCAACCGCGAACCAGTGCAGGGGACGCCCTATGGCCAGTGCCCAGGATTCGGATCGCTGGAGCGCGAGTCGCTTGGGCGCGAGCTCACCGAAGACGAGGGTGATGAACGAGAGGATGACGGTCACCACGACGATCGCGACCGTTTCGGCGGCCTCCCCGAACAGTGCGAACCACCCGACGATCGGTTCGGCAAGGCTCACTGCCGCAACTGCGGAGGCCAGGAATCCGGCGAGCGTGATCCCGATCTGGATCGTTGCGAGGAATCGGTTGGGGTCACGGGCGAGCTGTGCGGTCACGAGGCCCGCTCCTCCCCTCTGCTCCATCCGGTCCAGCTGGGGTTCACGGAGCGAGATCAGGGCGATTTCGCTCCCTGCGAGGATTGCGTTGATCACCACGAGGGTGGCGATGAGCACGAGCTCCGGCCACACGATGTCCAGATCGAGCCTCCTGGGCGAGACCCGAGTGTACCCGAGCGTGGCTCGGCGATGACTCCCACGTTCGCTCGGTGACCTTCGCCACGGTGGGCCGTGTGGCGGGTAGCGTGCGATCCATGGACGTCCATGTATCCGCAGCCGACGAGGTTTGGAGACTCCTCGAATACGGGAGCGCGAACGATCGGACGACCGTGCCCATCGATGTCACGGTGACGCTCAGGCTCGAGGACGGCCGTGTGAGCGGCCTTGCAGGGTGCAACCGATACTCCGGATCGGTGCTCGTCGATGAAGGACGCATAGCGATCGGGCCGCTCGCGATGACGATGCGGATGTGCGAGCCAGAGGTGATGGAGGTCGAGCGCGACTACGCGTCGCTCCTCGACGGGGTCGACTCCATGGCCCTCGTCGAGGGGCACCTCGTCATGTCGGCAGGCGACGATCCGATCCTCCTGTTCGAACGAGTGGGTTTCAGCCTCCCGGGTGCGTGGCGGCTCGACTCATACAACAACGGCAGGCAGGCCATGGTGTCGGTGCTGACCGGTACAGAGATCACCGCCATCTTCGACGAGGAGGGCACCCTGGCGGGATCGTCGGGATGCAACAGGTATCGTGCCGAGTACTCGGCAGCCGACGGGGCGATGGGCGTCGGGCTGCCTGCGGGCACGCGCAAGATGTGTGGAGAACCTCCCGGCATCATGGACCAGGAGAGCCGCTACCTCGGGCTCCTGCCGGAGATTGCGCGCTACGAGTTCGAAGACGACGGGACGATGCGTTGCCTCGACACGGAAGGCTTGAACCTGCTCAGGTTCTCCCGATTCGCCCGGTGAACCGGAAGGACGCGCTCCGGTGCTCTTCCCGAGGTGCGTCGATTCATCCCCATCGGATGATGCTCTGACACTGCTGACGGTGTTGCCTGATCATGAGAAGACGCGGTCGGCCGGTGCTCGGCCCGTGAGGTCGTTTTCGGCCGATCCGGGAGCCGAATCGACCGAGCGGGAAGTCGATACCGGTCGATCCAGAGCGAGAGGATGAGCAGATGACACAACGCGAGGTCAGTGGAGCCGCGATCGGATGGACGATCTACGCATCGGTGATGATGGGACTGCTCGGTGGCTTCCACGCCATTGCAGGATTCATCGCACTCCTCGAGGACGAGTTCTATGTCGTCACGCCTGACTACCTCTTCCAGTTCGATGCCACCACATGGGGATGGATCCACCTGATCATGGGCCTCGTCGTCGTCGCAGCGGCGGTCGCGCTGTACAGCGGCGCCGTGTGGGCGCGCACCGTCGGTGTGATCATCGCGATCGTGAGCACGCTCGTGAACTTCGCCTGGCTGCCGTGGTATCCGTTCTGGTCGATCATCATGATCACCGCGAATGCGTTCGTGATCTGGGCGCTCACCGTCCACGGCCGCGACATCGCCGAAGGCGCATGAACCACACCGAGGCCTGAGACCGATCGAAGACACAGCGAGCCTCCTTCGAAGACATCCGGAGGAGGCTCGCTCGCGTGATTGCCGCCGGGCGCGCGTCGGCCACCGATTCGCTGGCAGTGGCATCCCCGCTCCCGCCATACACTCCCTGCCAATGCGGGCCGTTTCATCTCTCATCATCGCGTTGTCCGTCCTCGCGACGGCCTGTGTCGGTGGGACCGGTGACGGGACGGAGTCCGATCCGTCCACGACGTCCCAGCCTCCCGGTACGTCGGAATCCACCGTGCCGGGCGACTCCGGGACACCAGGGTCTGATACGACGACCACGGTGCCCGAGGTCCCTATGCATCCCTGGGTGGACCGCAGAACCGTCGGGCAACCGTGGGGCGACGCGGTGGAGGGACTGCTCACGTTTCGAGGGAATCCGACCAACACGTGGTACGGCACGGGACCGGTCCCTGACTCGCCCTCCGTTTCCTGGCGCTATCCGGACGCTCCGATGTGTAGCGAGTCCACCGACCTCGGCACGACGTCGACGTGGTGCGGCAACGGTTGGACGGGCCAACCCATCATCTGGGAGCGCCCAGACGGTGTCACCGAGATGATGTTCGGTGCCTACGACCGCAAGTTCCACTTCGTCGACGCGAGCACCGGGCTTGCGACGAGGACCCCGATCACCACAGGCGACATCGTCAAGGGCAGCCCGACCCTCGACCCTGACGGTTTCCCCCTCGTCTACTTCGGGAGCCGCGACAACAAGCTGCGCATCGTCGCCCTCGACCGCGCCGAACCCGAGGTCGCGTGGGACTTCGAGGCATGCCTCAGGGACTGCCCAGAGCCCTCGGATCGCGTCGGTCTCGGTGGTAGGTGGAACGACGACTGGGACTCTGCACCGCGGATCGTCAACGACCTGCTGTTCGAGGGTGGGGAGAACTCCATCTACTACATCTGGAAACTCAACCGCGGGTACGACGCAAGCGGTTCGGTCACCGTCGATCCCGAGTTGGTCTTCAGCATGGAGACCTGGGACGACGAGCTGATGGCGAAGATCCAGGACGGATGCACGATCGGCAGCCGCTGTGTGTCGACCTCGGTCGAGAGCTCGACCGCCATCTTCGAGGGGCGCGCGTACTTTGGCACCTCGGCGGGTCGAATCATCGGCCTCGACATCACGAACGTCGAGAACGGGGTAGCGCCCGTCGTCTTCGACTACTGGGTGGGCGACGACGTCGACGCGTCGATCGTGATCGACGAGGAAGGCATGCTGTACGTCCCCGTGGAGTGGAAGCGGTACCTGCCACGGGGCCGTGAGCTCGGCCAACTCGTCAAGCTCGACCCATACACCGATGGCGACCCGTACGTGTGGGGCATGTACTCGATCACAGAACCACCCGCCCAGGGCGGTATGTGGGCGACGCCTGCGCTCGGAGACGGCGTCATCTATGTCGTGACCAACAAGGGCTTCCTCGTGGCCGTCGATCGTGACACGGGTGAGGAACTGTGGGTCTACAACGTCGGGGCACGGGCGTGGTCATCTCCCGTCATCGTCGACGACACCCTCCTCGTCGCGAGCAGGAGTGGGACCCTCAACGCCTTCGATCTCGCCGATCCCCGTGAACCGGAGCTGAAATGGACGCTTCCGGTCGGCGACGCCTCACTCCTCGCTACACCCGCCGTCTGGAAGGACAGGATCTACCTCGCCAGCACCGACGGCTACATGTACGCCCTCGCCGACGCGGGGTCCTGACAGGGATCGTCCCGACATCGTCCTGTGCCCGCTACATGCCGATCGCGATGACTGCGCAGCACACCGCTATCACGAGGGATACCGGCGCCCAGACCCGCTCGACCGTCGATCGGGAAGCGAGGTTTCCAACCGCTCCCACTGTGAAGATGCCGGACAGCGTCCACATCCCGAGAGGACGAATCACCACCGAATCGACCTCGATCAGCCCGGAGGCGCCGAGCACGTAGATCACGATCAACGGATACACGACCACGGCAGCGACCCCACTGGCGATACGCAACCGTGTCGGGAGCGCCCCCTTGTTCTGACCACCCCACGCAGCGGATCCGAGCGGAGCGCCGAAGGCAAGGGCAACCTGGAACGCCCAGACCACGGAGAGAAGCACCACGGCGAGAAGTCCAGCCGCCTTCATGAGAGTGCGCACGACGCGTTGGGCGGCGTCATTGCAGTGCCAATACGATGGCCTGTGCCAGGAGGATCTTGGTCAACGTCGCAACCGCGTACACCGTGGCGTATCCGGCGTTGGGAAGGTCATCCTTCGTCTGTTCCGTGGCGAACGCCAGCACCGCCGGCTGGGTGCCCATCCCTGCGACCATGCCAGTGAGGATACCGGTCGGTGTCTTGAGCAGGTAGACGCCTCCGAGGATGACGAGCATCGCGGAGAGGGTCGTGACAGTCACGCCGAGGAGGAAGAGTTGGATGCCGACACCACCGGCGAGGGTGTCGACGAAGGCGTATCCGGAGCGAATTCCCACACCTGCCAAGAAGAGGACGGCGCCGATCTGGCGCAGCGTGAGGCTCGCGTTGTAGGGCAGCTGCCAGGTGATCGGACCCGTCTGGCGGAGAGCTCCGAGCACCATGCCCACCACGAGCGGGCCTCCAGCCGGACCGAGGGTGAATGTCGTCCCACCAGGCAGCGGAATGGGGATCATGCCCACGAGTAGTCCGAAGACGATTCCGAGGCTGAAGGCAGCGACGTCGATCTCCGAGAGCTTTCGGAAGGAGTCTCCGAAGTACACGCTCACGGCGTCCATCCGCACGCGCGGGGCGACGACCCTGATCCGATCACCAAGCTCGAGCACGGTGTCGGCGTGTGCCATCCGGTCGACGTCGCCTCGTCGCACCCTTGTGACGATCGCTCCGAAACGCGACCGTAGATCCAGTGAACCGATGCGCTGTCCGACGATGGCGTCGTTGGATACGAAGATGCGCCGGTAATCGATGTCGGTCCGATCGAGGGCGAGATCCACACTCGCCCTCTCCCCGAGCGCGCGAACGACTTCGTCGACGTCGTGACCCTCTCCGATCACGGTCACCAGATCCCCTGGATGGAACACCGTGTCGGGATCGGGGATCTCGGTTCCCGCTCCCTCCCGGTGTCGGGTGAAGACAACTCGCCACTCGGTGCCCTCCATGAGGGATGAGAGCGCGATCCCGGTGTATCGGGCATTCGTGACCACCGCCGTCGTGGCCGTCAGATCCTCGGGGAGCATGCCCGCCGTCTGCTCGATGTCCCCCCCGCCGGGACGAAGGCGTCGAAGGACGTAGACGGCGAGAACCATCCCGAGAACGCCGAAGGGATAGGTGACCGAGTATCCGGCCACGGGCTCGGCCAGGTTTCGGTCGAGGTCGTCGGGCGCGGACGTCTCCGTCTCGTACTGGAGCACAGCGGCGAGTGCTGGAGTGTTCGTGAGGGAGCCCGTGTAGACGCCCGCGGCGAACGGACCGCTCAGGCCCAGCATCCGGGCTCCGGCCAGCACCACCACGACCGACACGACGATGACGGTCGCGACGAGTGCGTTGTCCTTGGCCCCCGCACGTCGAAAGGAGGCGAGGAATCCGGGACCTGCCGCGAGGCCCACCGTGTAGACGAAGACGATGAGACCGAACAGGTAGACGAAATCGGGGAGGCGCAGATCGGGGTCCAGCGCCCCGATGGCGAGACCGACGAAGAGCACAGCCGAGATCCCGAGGCTGAACCCTCCAATCGTGATCCGACCGACGAGGTACCCGATGCCGAGGGTGACGAAGAGGAGGAGGAGCGGACTCTCCACGAGCAACTCGATCATGGCGCCGTCCTCTCCGTCGCCGAGGCGTCGCACCCGATTCGAAGCATCCCCGGACATGCGTACCCTAGGAGTAACCGGAACAGCGGAGGTCCCATGCGGTCACTTTCACACCACGGAATCACACCCACAGGCGACGTCCATTGGGATCTGACCACTCCGGAACTCTACGAGCACACCGTCCGCCGGGGCGAGGGCGAACTCGCCCACCATGGCGCGCTCGTCGTCGACACTGTGCCGTACACGGGACGCAGCCCCAAGGACAAGTTCGTCGTCCGTGAGGCGAGCACCGAGGACGAGATCTGGTGGGGCGACGTCAACCATCCGATGGAGCCTGAGGTGTTCGATGCGCTGTATCGCAGGGTCACCGACCACCTCGGGGCGAGGGAGCTCTATGTGCAGGACCTCTACGCGGGCGCCGACCCGAAGAACCGCCTCTCGGTCAGGGCCATCACGGAGAGCCCGTGGCACTCGCTCTTCTGCCGGAACATGTTCATCCTTCGCAGGAAGTTCGACACCTCCGAGGAGGTGAACACCTTCGTTCCTGACTTCACCATCGTCCACGCTCCGACGTTCCAGGCGGAGCCTGAGAGGGATGGAACCCGCAGCGAGGTGTTCATCTGCATCAGCTTCGACCACAAGATCCTCCTGATCGGGGGCACCACATACGCCGGGGAGATGAAGAAGTCGGTCTTCTCCGTGATGAACTACCTGCTCCCGAAGCGCAATGTGCTGTCGATGCATGCATCGGCCAGTGTGGGGAGGGAACGAGGTGACTCCGCCGTGATCTTCGGGCTGTCGGGTACGGGCAAGACGACCCTCGCCACCGATCCGGCACGGCTCATGGTCGGGGACGACGAGATCGGATGGGGAGCGGCGGGGATCTTCAACATCGAGGGAGGCTCGTACGCCAAGACGATCAACCTCTCCGAGGAGGACGAACCGCTGATCCATCAGGCGGCAAGCCAATTCGAGACCATCCTCGAGAACGTGGTGATCAGCCCCGACACGCGGCGACCAATCTTCACCGATGGATCGAAGACGGAGAACACGCGATGCTCGTACCCGCTTGCCCACCTGCCGAATGCGGAGCCGAGCATGATGGGACCCCATCCGCGTAACATCGTCTTCCTCTCGGCGGACGCATTCGGCGTGCTGCCACCCATCTCACGCCTGACCACCGAGCAGGCGATGTACTACTTCGTCAGTGGCTACACGGCGAAACTGGCGGGCACCGAGCGCGGGGTGACCGAGCCCTCCGCCACGTTCTCGCCGTGTTTCGGAGCACCATTCCTGCCCCTCCCGCCGTCGTACTACGCCAACGTCCTGGAGGGGAAGATCAAGGAGTTTGACTGCCGCGTCTGGATGATCAACACCGGGTGGACAGGAGGCCCCTACGGGGTTGGAACCCGGATCCGGATTCCCCACACGAGGGCGATGCTCAACGCCGCACTCGAAGGTGCCCTCGACGACGTGGAGTACATACAGGATCCCGTGTTCGGCCTGTCCATCCCCACGTCGGTTCCGGGTGTCCCGTCCGAGTTGCTCAACCCACGCCCGACCTGGAGCGACAGCGCAGCCTTCGACGCGGACGCGAAGCGCCTCGCCGGGATGTTCGCAACGAACTTCAAGAAGTACGCCGACGGCGTCGACGATGCGGTGGTTGCTTCCGGGCCGAGGGTCTAGTGGGCTCGTCGACGGAGCTTTGATGGACGCTCATCACCTACTCACTGATGCCTTCGATCGGATCGAACAGGCGGTCGAGGCGGCGATCGCGGGACTCGATGACGACGGTCTGACGTTTCGGCCGGACGTTGACGCCAATTCCATCGGATGGCTCGTCTGGCATCTCACCAGGGTGCAGGACGACCATGTCTCGGAGATCGCAGGTATCCCACAGACGTACGTCGAGGACGGATGGGCAGAGAGGCTCGGGCTGGTTCCCGATGTTCTCGACACAGGGTACGGGCACACATCCGAACAGGTCGCAGCCGTGCGTTTCGAACGACCCGACGAGGTCCTCGCCTATCACCGTGCGGTGGCCGCACGAACCCGGGCCTACCTCGCGACGGTCACGAGCACCGAGCTCGACAGGATCATCGACCGGCGCTGGGATCCGCCGGTGACGGTGGGCGTGCGGCTCGTGAGCGTCATCAGCGACGACCTCCAACACGCAGGGCAGGCCAACTACGTCCGCGGCCTCTACGAGCGGCGCGGCTGACCTTTCGGCCGCCCAGTCGTGGAGACCGTCTCCGTGAGCATGTCCCCGATCACGCTGCGTGGCGTCGACGATCCAGCCACTCGACGAGCGCAGCGCATGCAATGACGACCGCCGCACCGAGGGCTGCCCCGGCCGCGGCATCTGACAGCCGGCGGAAGGCGAGGAGGATCTCGATCTCAGCCACGGTGGGGGACGGGTTCGCCTCGACGACATGGATGTGGCAACGCCATGCACTCCCCGAACTTCCACCCGGCGCGCCGCCATACTAGGAGGTACCCCCAATCATCATGCACCGGTAGCGAGGACGCAGCGTGACAAGAACGAGAACCGCGACGGCACTCGCCACACTCGGGTGGTCCGCTGTCGTGGCGTCCCGGGGCGTACCCGCCTGGGATGCGGCATGGTTCCGGCGGATCAATGGCGTGCCCCATTCGCTCGAGAGCATCGTGTGGGCTCCTATGCAGGCAGGGGCGTTGGCCGCCCCGCTGGTTGTCGCGACCGGATTGATGGCGCGGAGGAAGACCTCCAGGGCGGTCCGAGTCGCCGCTACAGGCCTTGCGGCGTGGACCTGCGCCAAGGTCCTCAAAAGCCGTGTCACACGTGGGCGACCGGGTGACCACATCGAAGAGACGCAGCTCAGGATCGGGAGTGCCGACGAAGGGCTTGGATACCCGTCGGGGCATGCAGCCGTCGTCACGACATTGGCCGCGAGCCTCACTCGCGATGCGGACTACCCATGGCGGGGCGCTGGCGCGATTCTCGTTGCTGTCGTCGGCCTGAGCCGGATCTACGTCGGTGCGCACTACCCCCTCGACGTGATAGGCGGAGTCGCACTCGGTGTGGCCATCTCGGAGGTGTATGAGAGGGTTGCCGAGTCCGCTCTACTCAAAGACCTCCCGTACGTTGGAGCCTGATCAGGACGAGCCATCCTGGCAGTATCGGCAGCCAGATCGTGATGAGCCGGAAGAGCAGGACGTTCGGTCGCGCCGATCCCGTGAACAAGGCGACCAACTTGGTGGGTGCCTTCTCAACGCCCGGTAGACATAGACGGTCGAGCGAACGAGCGGGGGACGTTCCGTTGGGCGACTGGCACCATGGGTTCTTCGACCCTTTGCGACACACGCGGGCGCTATCCGGGTGCCAACGGGCGGGTCAATTGAGCTCCGTACTCCACGTGACGGTCATCCGCCCGGCGACGTCGGGGATCGGCAATGCCGCTGCCTCCGCCTCGACTCCCTCGCGCTCGGGGCGCGAGAGACGGCGCCACGACCTGATCGTCACCACATCCTTCGCGCGCCTCCAGATCCCGACGATCTCACCATCCAGGAGTACGGCCCCCGGCCAGACACGAGACGTCCAGAGCTCGCTCCTCCGGTCGGCATTAGGAATCAGGAGCTCGCGGTCGGCACCCTGGAGGAGGAAGTACGCGTCACCGCTCGGGAGGAGTCGAGCCTGTGCCGTCGGTTCGGGAGCGGAGCGGAAGGCGCCCTCATCCTGCGTGAGGATCCAGGCGTCGCCGATTGGCGTTTGCACGGGAGCCAGCGACGTTCCGAGGGCGTTGAACACGGCTCGACCCCGCTGGGGTCTGATCCCTGCCCATTGGGCGAACGACTCCGGGGTGGCGGGGCCGAGGACATGGATGTACCGGCGAGCGAGCTCGAGTCGAGCGTCGACGGGATCGACATCCGGCGCAGGAACCGTCCAGATCATCGGCTGTCGTGCTCCGTCCCAGTGGATGAGGACCCTGCCCGTCGGTGCCGCGTACCTCAGCTGGTTCGAGCCCTCCCCGAGAGCACGTTCCGCCGCGGAGTGCGGCATCGCCTCCCCTCCGAGCAGCGCATGGAGGCGATCTGCGAGATCCTCGGCCCGCTTGCGACGGGTCGGCTCATCGGGCAGCCTGCTGAGGGTGAACACGGCGATGTCGCGTTCGGCCACCACGTAGGCGCTGAAGCGAGGACCCCAGAGCTGGACGAGGGACGGATCATCCAGGGTCGTGGGTTCCGTTCCTGAGACCCGGGCGTGAATCGAGAGGATCGCTGCTCGCGGCATGCTGTCCTGGAGCCCTGCCCACGCCGCGCGTCGCAGGGATCGCCGGCCGGGAGGCATCCGCTCGTCGAGGGCGCCCACACGGCGCCGGAACGCGAGGATCTGCACCCTGGTCAGGTTCAGGCGTGCTCCGCCGTGTGCGACCACGTTCAGGAACCCTGTGCCCTGTATGTGCGGACCTCGACTCGTTCCAGGATGATCAGGCCGTCTCCGATCATGGCCTCGACAAGAGGGAGGACGGCCTCGATCCTGTCGACAGAGTCGACGCATTCGACGACGATCGGCAGGTCTTCGGACAGCCTGAGGATGTGGGCCGTGTGGAGCCTGCTCGACCGGCCGAATCCCTCGATTCCGCGAAGCACCGTCGCACCGGCCGAGCCCTCACGACGAAGGGTTTCGACAATGGCCGTGTGGAGGGGCTTGCCCTCGTGGGTGTCAGACTCGCCGATGTAGATCCTCACGAGCGTCGCATCCGCCGACGGCTCCATGGCCCCCTCCTCGTCACTATGCAACGCTATACCCGAATGCCGCGAGTGCAAGGCCGCCGACGAGCATCACCGTGACATCTGCGATCGCACGGCGACGAACAGGGAGGAGCCCTGAACGGACGGTCTCGACCATCCATGTCGAGAAGGTCGTGAACCCTCCGAGGAACCCCACCCCGGCGACCACACCCATGGAGGCGACATCCCCGTTCCCCGCGAGAACACCCAGGAGGAATGCCCCTGAGAGGTTCACGGTGAGGGTGCCGACTGCAAACGACGAACCGGTGCGCTCCTGGACCCACCTGCCGGTGTCGCGATGGCGAGGGAGATACCGGATCTCGCTGCGGACCCTGCCAAGCCACCAGCGAAGACGGTCAGCCACGCGGCGACGGTGCGACGTGCCTGAAACAACGGTGCGGTGTGATCTGAACGGAAATGGGGCATGGCTCACCGGTGTCGTCACAGGAGCCATCAGCCGGCGGCGGCGGTTGTCGGCGAGCCCCATCGCCGTACGAGGAGAATACCCGGTTCGACTTCGGCAGTCGCCCCGAAAGTCCTGCCATCCTGTACGGATCGAGCTCTCGGCCCACGTGATACCTTGGGCTTCGTACGTTCAATCGGGAGGCACCGTGGATCGATACGACTTCGTTGTCATAGGTTCGGGACCAGCCGGGGAGAAGGCGGCTGCCCAGGCGGCGTACTTCGGCAAGAACGTCGCCCTGGTCGAGCGCAACCCGGTCCCCGGCGGGGCACCAGTGAACACCGGGGGCATCCCGTCGAAGACCCTGCGAGAGGCGGCCCAATATCTCACCGGCTACCGCTTCAGGGATGTGTACGGGGCATCGCTCGGTCTCGGCGGGGACGCGCTCGTCGAACTGCTCCGAAGGCGCGAGTCCGAGGTGTCCCGCTCGATAGCCGCCGCCGTGCAGGCGAATCTGGACCGCCACGGGATCACGCTCGTGCGCGGTGAGGCGACGCTCGGACCCGATCGGACCGTGCTCGTGACGAGCGACGACGGAGCCACGAGGGAGCTCGCAGCGGACGTGATCCTCATCGCAACGGGATCGCGTCCGTTCCATCCCGCGGCCATCCCATTCGACGACCCCGACGTCCACGACTCCGATTCGATCATCCACCTCGAGCGCATCCCCGGCAGCATGGTCGTGATCGGCGCCGGACCCGTGGGCTCCGAGTACGCCTCGATCTTCACCGCGCTGGGTGCCACTGTGACCCTGGTCGACGGCACAGACCGGCTCATGCCCTTCCTCGACCACGAGATCTCCGACGAGCTGCTCACTTCGTTCCACGCCGCTGGACTCGACGTCAGACTCGGTTCGCCCGACGCCGTCGTGGAGCGAACCGGGGACGGCCTCCGTGTGACGTTCGCAGACGGCAGCACCGTCGATCCCGACATGGTGTTGTTCGCGGCGGGGCGGACCGGCAACACGGAGGCACTCGGCCTCGAAGGCGTCGGTGTGTCGTGCGATGAGCGCAGGAGGATCGTCGTCGACGAACGCTTCGAGACCACGATCCCAGGCATCTTCGCTGCAGGAGACGTGATCGGTCCTCCGGCTCTGGCGTCGGTTTCGGCCGAACAGGGCAGGGTTGCCGCGTGTCGGGCGTTCGACATCCCGTTCAAGCAGCGCGTGGATCCCATGCCGCCCTTCGGGATCTACTCGATCCCCGAGATCGGGATGGTTGGGATGACCGAACAGGCCGCAGCATCGGCAGGCATCGATGCCGTATCGGGCAGGTCCCCGTTCTCCGCGAACGCGAAGAGCCGCATCATCGGAACGACCGAAGGGATGGTCAAGTTGGTCGTCGATCGCGCGGATCGTCGCCTCATCGGCGTGCACATCCTCGGTGACGATGCGGCGGAGATGATCCACCTCGGCCAGGCGCTCATCCACGCTGAGGAGACGGTCGACGCCTTCATCGACTCGACGTACAACATTCCGACCCGCACCGAGGCGTACAAGTACGCCGCATACGACGTGCTGCAGAACCTCGAGGGCTGAGTTCTCACCTGAAGCCTCTGCGGCGCTCGCTCGGGAGGCCTCAGCGCGAACTCAGCCGTCGTGGTCCTCGAAGTCGGGCCATGCGGCGATGTCGACGCCGTGGTTGTCCGGCGACGCAAGGCTCCACCATTCGGGAGCGTGCGAGGCGGCGATGCGGCCTCCGGCAGCGACGGCAGCGGCGATCCGCGCATCTGCCTGGTCTGCCGGCACACTGACGTCGATGTGGACGCGCCCACGACGGGGTTTGGGTGGGTCGAGTTCGTGGAACCAGAGGTGCGGATTCCGCCTGTGCGGGTCGACCGCGTCCTCCTCACCGAGATGGGTGTATCCGAGTGCGGCTGCCCAGAACGGCCGCACATCGGCACCGGCATCCTGGGCAACGGCGATGCCGACCGTTTGGACCTGCGAAGGATCGGACTCGAATCCGAGCTGTCGTGCAGCGATCGAGACGCGTCTGGCAAATTCGACGTCATGCTGGCTCAATGCACCATCCTCGCGTGAGAACGTACGAACCGTCACACCCTCCGGACGAAGGTCGACGTCGGGATATCGTCCCGTGGCGTCCGCGACCTCCGCGATCGCGGCGACGAGGCGGGCGCCCTGCGCGAAGGAGCCCGTGCGGAAGTAGGCGTGTGCACCCCAGAAGAGGACCCTCCAGTCGTCGACGCCTCCAGCCTCGTGGAAAGCTCGACCCGTGACTCTCTTGGCGCTCAACGACATACCTCCTCGGTGGATGTCGCCAACCTAACGGTGTCCAACCTCTGGAGGCCCACACACTGGATGTACCGATACCCGGCGTTTGGTCAGCCGGACGCCTTTCCCGAGTTCGGGTCCACCATCACCGAGCTGACGTCGATGGCCTCGAACGCAGATCCGGGTATGTCATCCCATGCGTGGAGCATGTCGTTGTCCCATCGCTCATCGGGAGCTCCGGATATGTACCAGGGGCTGCCGTTGTCAGCGAGGATGATCCCGTAGTCCTTGAACGCCTGGAGGATGACCCTGACCGCGGACGGGTAGCCGGAGATGTCAAAGGACGCCTTCAGCCTGAACCTCTGTCCCATGGGTGGATAGCCCACGTCCGTCAGGTGCGATGCGTTGTGACGTGCAGGCCACACGTGGGCCTTCTGCGTCTGGGGTGCGGTGAATCGGATGGCGTGGGTGATCACGCCGGATGCGACCTCGTCGTAGGTGACGAGGCCCGGCAGGATCGGAAGGCCTGCCGCATCGGCGGACGTCCAGCCGTCGGGGCGCAGGGCGTTCGAGCGCAGGTCATACGAGGCTCCCGAGCTCGCCGACCACGACCCGTCTCCGTTGGGGAACGCAGAGAACAGCTCGTAGAGCATGCAGGCACTTCGGTCGACGACGATCACGTGGCGGTCCCCGGTGCCGTTGGGACCTCCCTCGATGGATGCATCGGGAGGGATCGGGAACGGCCCGGGGTCGGATTCCGATCCGTAGTCGGTGTAGAGGATGGGCACCTTCGCCTGCCACGGCGCAACCTCGATCACGGGGATACCGATCGGGCTGTCCGACCCGGGAGGCCACACTCCCGACCCGAAGTCTGCATGAAGTGTCGCGCTCGATCCGATCGCCGCGACATACTGATCCGACATCGCGTGGACGGGGAGGTCGTCGACGCGACGGTTCCAGATGTTGTCGGCGGGCAGGACCGTGCACGCCGTTGGCGTTCCGCGCACCTCGCCGAAGCGACCGGCGAGCGGAATGAACGTACCAAGTCCCCATTGGCGCTGTTCGTCTGCGTCACCCTGCGTGTTGGAGTAGCGCAGGAAGACGGTTCGGTTCGAGGGGCGGAACACACCGGGATGGTCCTCACCGTCCGCCAACCAGTCCCCCGCGATGAGGCGGTCCCCTGGGTCACCGAAGTAGAACTGATGGTCGGCGACGCCCGTCGTGTTGGCGTCTCGGTAGTACACGAAGCCCGTCGACTCTCGATGCAGGCCGACCGTGTCGACGCCGTCCCCGTCGAAGTCGCCGGCGAACGGCTCGTCCCCGGGATCACCGAACAGATACGAATGGTCCGCCGCACCGAGCCCGCCGTCATTCGCACCGAGGGCATTGACGACGTGGATCCGCTGTTCGGACGGCCTGTAGATGGAGACCGTGTCGCATCCGTCACCGTCGAAATCCCCTGAGAGCGGGATATCCCCCGGATTGCCGAAGAAGAACCTGATGTCGGCGATCCCCTGGGTGTTGGAATTCCTCAGGTACACGAACCCATCCGACTGGCGGTAGAGGCCCGGGGTGTCGATCCCGTCGCAGTTCCAATCACCCATGATCGGGTAGTCGCCGGGGTCGCCGAAGAAGAACGATGCCGGATCGCCGCCGCGCACCCCGAGATGCCAGATCCCCTGGGATGGGTCGAACAGCGCGACATCGTCCGCGACCGCCGCCTCGGCCGCATCACTCGGCGACGTGATGACCAGCTGGATGAGTGCGACGACGACGCATGCAAGGCATGCGGCTGCGATGGTGAGCGCACGACGGGTAGCGGGCATGGTCCTCGGTCCCTCGGGAGGTCAGGTTGGGTATCGGCACCTCCGGGCAGAACCTACAGTCAGGGGTCGAGGCGCACGTCACGCCGCTGCCGTAGTGTTTCACGGTCATGACGCACCCCGCCGACAGCCACGACCTCATCCGCGTCCAGAACGCACGGGTGAACAACCTCAAGGACGTCAGCATCGAGATCCCGAAGCGCCGAATGACCGTGTTCACAGGCGTCTCGGGCTCCGGCAAGAGCTCCCTCGTGTTCGACACCATCGCCGCCGAGTCCCAGCGAATGATCAACGAGACGTACAGCGCCTTCGTACAGGGTTTCATGCCAACCCTCGCCCGCCCCGACGTCGATCTTCTCGAAGGTTTGACGACTGCGATCATCGTCGACCAGGAGCGGATGGGTGCAAACATCCGCTCGACGGTCGGCACCGCCACCGATGCGAACGCCCTGCTGCGAATCCTCTTCAGCCGGCTCGGCCAGCCACACATCGGCTCGCCCCAGGCGTTCTCATTCAACGTCGCCTCGGCCCACGGTGCCGGGGCGATGACCGTCGAACGCGGATCGGGCAAGGCCGAAAAGCGAAGCTTCTCGATCACCGGCGGGATGTGCCCGCGCTGTGAGGGTCGGGGCACGGTGTCGGACATCGACGTGACCCAGCTCTACGACGACTCCAAGTCACTTGCCGAAGGTGCGTTCACCATCCCCGGTTGGAAGTCGGAAAGCACTTGGACGGTGCGGATATACGCGGAGTCGGGCCTCGTCGATCCGGACAAGCCGATCCGCGACTACACGGACAAGGAACTCGACGACTTCCTCTACAAGGAACCGGTCAAGGTGAAGATCGACGGTGTCAACTTCACATACGAGGGGTTGATCCCAAAGGTGCAGAAGTCGTTCCTCTCGAAGGACCCGGACGCCATGCAACCGCACATACGGGCATTCGTGGACAGGGCGGTCACCTTCGCCCCCTGTCCCGAATGTGACGGCACACGACTCAACGAGGGCGCTCGGTCTTCGAGGATCGAAGGGCTCAACATCGCCGACGCCTGTGCCATGCAGATCAACGACCTCGCATCGTGGATCCGCAACCTCGACGAGCCGTCGGTGGCGCCCCTCCTGGCCACGTTGGGCCAGACCCTGGATGCCTTCGTGGAGATCGGGCTCGGCTACCTGTCCCTCGACAGGGCCGCTGGCACCCTTTCGGGCGGCGAGGCTCAGCGAACCAAGATGATCCGCCACCTCGGGTCATCGCTCACGGACGTGACGTACGTGTTCGACGAGCCGACCGTGGGGCTGCACCCACACGACATCCAGCGCATGAACGATCTGCTGTTGCAGTTGCGCGACAAGGGCAACACGGTGCTGGTCGTCGAGCACAAACCGGAGGTGATCGGCATCGCCGACCACGTGATCGATCTCGGCCCGGGTGCCGGGACGGCAGGCGGTGAGGTCGTATTCGAGGGAACCGTCGAGGCGCTCCGGGGAAGCGACACGCTGACGGGACGGCACCTCGACCACCGCGCCTCCCTCAAAGGTGCGGTGCGAGCGCCGTCCGGCGTGCTCGAGGTCCGAGACGCAACCACCCACAACCTCCGGAACGTGGATGTCGACATCCCCATCGGTGTCCTGGTCGTCATCACCGGTGTGGCCGGCTCCGGCAAGAGTTCGCTGATCCACGGCTCGGTATCGCCGCGCGAAGGAGTCGTCTCGGTCGACCAGGGACCGATACGGGGTTCGCGCCGGAGCTACCCTGCGACATACACCGGGCTGCTCGAACCGATCCGCAAGGCGTTCGCCAAGGCCAACGGTGTGAAGCCCGCACTGTTCAGCGCCAACTCCGAGGGAGCGTGCCCCACCTGCAACGGCAATGGCGTCATCTACACGGACCTCGCGATGATGGCCGGGGTGGCGACCGTGTGTGAGGAGTGTGGAGGCAAGCGGTTCCAGGCCCGTGTGCTGGAATACGAGCTGGCCGGGCGCGATATCAGCGAAGTGCTCGCGATGTCGGTCACCGAGGCGCTGGAGTTCTTCGGGACCGAGGAAGCGAGGATCCCGGCCGCGGTGAAGATCCTCACCCGGATGTCGGACGTGGGTCTCGGATACCTCGGTCTCGGTCAGCCGCTCACGACGCTCTCGGGCGGCGAGCGTCAACGACTCAAGCTGGCGATTCAGATGGCGACCGACGGTGGGATCTACGTCCTCGACGAGCCGACCAGTGGGCTCCATCTCGCCGATGTGGACCACCTGCTCGGCCTTCTCGACCAGCTCGTCGATTCCGGCAAGTCTGTCATCGTCATCGAGCACCACCAGGCGGTGATGGCCCACGCCGACTGGATCATCGACCTCGGTCCGGGCGCAGGGCACGATGGCGGCACGGTGGTGTTCGAGGGAACACCGGCAGACCTGGTTGCCGAACCTTCGACCCTCACCGGCCAGCACCTCGCGGACTACGTGGACTCGACATAGCAGCCTCACGGATCAGTGCTCCTCCTCCATTGACTTGCAGGACCATCTCGGGATCCTGTCAGCCACGCCGGGAGTTCCCCGTATGCTGCCGGCCATGTCGATCGATCCGGTGATCAAAGGGGGACGGGGACGAACGGCGTCCACCCTCGAGCTCTTCTTCGATCTCGTCTACGTGTACGCCATAACGCAGGTTGTCGGCCTCCTCCACGGCGGCGACTCGCTCGAGCTCCTCGCCGAGGGCGCGCTCATCATCTGGTTGCTGTGGTGGACATGGAGCATCTACACATGGACCACCAACTGGAGCGGAACGCACGGCACAGTCACGAGGCTGTTCCTCCTGGCGACGATGGGCGTGACCCTGCTGATGGCGCTCACCATTCCCACGGCCTTCGGGGAAGGGTCGCAGTGGTTCGGCGTCACCTACTTCGTCGTGCGGCTCATGGCGGCCGCCCTGTACTGGTTCTCCTCCGCGGACCACCGCGCACAGCGTGAAGCGTTCATGACGTTCGCACCCACGTCGATGCTCGCCGCAACCCTCGTGCTCGTGGGTGGGTTCCTCGACACCCCCTGGGTCACCGTCCTGTGGGTCGGCGCTGCGCTCGTCGACGTCATGGCGGCAACCTTTGCAGGGCGCGCCACCTGGGCAATTGATGCACCGCATTTTGCCGAACGCAACGGCCTCTTCATCATCGTGGCGCTCGGCGAGACGATCGTCGGCATCGGCCTCTCGGCGGCGGGCGTAGAGCGCGACGCCGTCCACGTCGCCGCGATCGTGGTCGGCTTCGCCATCGCGTGTTCGCTGTGGTGGGCATACTTCCACCGGGCCGCGGGCGTCGTCGAGCACGCGATGGTGGCTGGCGTAGGGAGGGAACCCGGTCGCATCGCCCGCGACGCCTACTCGCTCCTCCATTACCCGCTCGTCGTCGGCATCATCTTCTACGCCGTGGCCGCCGAAGAGATCGTCGCCCACCCGAGCGAGCCTTTGGAGCAGTTCGGCAGGTTCGCTCTCTCGCTCGGCGTCAGCCTCGCCCTGCTCGCCATAGCGGCGTCTGTGTATCGCGTGTCCAAGCGCATCCCGACGGTCCGGATGGGATCAGCGGTGATCATCATGGGCATTGGCGCCATCGCAGGCTCGTGGGACGCCATCGTCTTCGCATCCGCGATCGCAGTCGTGGTGGTGGCGTCGCTGACATGGACCCAGCTGAATCCATGGAAGTACGACACTGCCGAGCACCTCGATTCAGCACCGTAGGAGACGCTTCGGATCTGATCGTCTGGCACGGGCTGGCCTTCGTATCAGGTTCTGCGTGACAGGACCGCATCGAGATGGTCGAGTTTGGTTGCGGCGAGGCCGCCGGGAGTACGTCGATTCGTGTCATACCCACCCCATATGATCGAACATATGTTCGACACCATGGAATCCACCCTGGTCGCCCCGCCGGACCCGACTCCCCCGAGTCCCGTTCCCGAGGCCGCCGAGGACCTGATCGAGGAGCTCGACGCACTCCTGACCCGTCGGGATCGGCTGGAGGCTCAGATTGCCGCCGTCATGGATCGGGTCGGTGTCACGGGGGCGTTCCGGAGAGACGGGTACCCCTCGGTGAGCGCTTTGCTCCGTCACCGGATGTCCCTCCATCATCGTGAGGCGAGCAAGCTCGTTACACGGGCCAACGCCCTCGCCAAAGCCCGCCTGGTGGCCGCTGCGTTCGAGTCTGGTGCACTGACCGGATCGAAGGTCGACCTCCTCCTGGAGGTGCGCGCCAGGGCGCCCGAGGCGTTCGCGTCGGTCGAAGGCCCCCTGGTAGCTGTGGCAGTCGTGGTGCCCTTCGTGGACGACCTCCGGAGGATCCTCGACTACTGGCTCGATCTCGCCGTCCCCGAGGAGCTTGCGGTCGACCGCAACTTCGTCCGTGGCGCCCGATCGCTCGTCATCCGTCGCGACGGTGAGTTGGTGCGGTTCGCTGGATGGACCGACGTGGAGTCTGGCGAACGGATGCGGGCGATCCTGGACCCGGGCCCTCCCTCTCCGGGGGACACCCGCTCGGCGTCAGTGCGGCGCGCTCGACGTGCTCGTCGATGTCGTCACCAATGCGGCCTCGGCACGTCCCGACATCATCGTGCACGTGAGTCCCGAGGTGCTGGCCCGAAAAGCGAGGATCGGAACTCACGAACACGATGGTCCTCCCCTGCCGGCGATCAGTCCGGCGGCGATCTCCGAGACATCATTCGGGACCTTCCTCACGGCGGACGAGGTGCAGAGGATCGCATGCGACTCGACCGTCACGCGCGTCGTCTTCGACATGGAGTCACGGCCCATCGACGTCGGACGGACCAAGCGCCTGGTGACCCCGGCACAGCGAACAGCCGTTCGCGCACGGGACCTGAAGTGCGTCTTCCCGACATGCGATCGCCCGCCACAGTGGTGCGACGTCCACCACCTCGTGCCGTGGGCACGCGGTGGCGCCACCGCCGTCGACAACCTCGTGCTGCTCTGCCGTCACCACCACACGTTGGTACACGAGGGCGGGTGGTCGATCACGGGCTCGCCCGGCAGTCTGCGGTTCTGGCGTTGCGACGGCTCGGAGCTGGTCGCCAATGCCCCGCCTCGCCGAGGTGTCCAGAGTCCGTGGTACACGCCGGGGACCGACTCCGACCCACTGTCGTTCGACGAGGTCATGGACATCCTCAGGGCGAAGCGCGCACGTCGAGCGTCTGCTACCCCAGGCGGCGATCCCTGATCCAGACAAGGATGTCTCGCGGTGTCAGGTCCCTGTGCCGGATCAACGACTGTCTGACTCGACGCCGATCTCGGTCGCTTTGACCGCGACCCAGACCGTGCTGCCTGTTGTCAGCATCATCTCGGCACGTGCTGATTCGGTCACCTCCACCGTCATGCGAAGCGGTGGCCCGGTTCTGAGCCGTACTCGAGGTCCGAGGAGCTCGACCCGTTCGATGGTCGTCTGCCAGCTGTTGCGCGGACTTCCGCCTGGTCGATCACGGTGGATGGAGATGGCGGTCGGGTGGATGGTGAGCAGCACCGGCCCGTGAAGATCGTCGTCGACGATGTTGATCGTCAGATCCTCAGCGATGACTGTGCCACCGGACGCCGTGCCACTGATGAGGTTGGATCCTGCGAGATCCGCGGCGTACTTGGTTCGTGGCCTGAGGCGTATGTCGTCTGCCGTGCCGTGCTGGGTGACGGCCCCATTCTCGATCACGTGAACCTCATCGGCGAGGAGAAACGCCTCGACGGGGTCATGCGTGATGAGCAATCGGGGACCGGCGAACGCGGCGAGGTGTTCGGCGAGGGTGTGGCGGAGATCGGTGCGCGTGGTGACATCGAGTGCGGACAGCGGCTCGTCGAGGAGGAGCAGTTCCGGATCGGTGACCAGGGCTCGCGCCAGTGCCACGCGCTGGGCCTGGCCGCCGGACAGGTCTCCCGGCTTGCGCTGGGCGAACTCGCCGAGTCCGAGACGCTCCAGCCAGGTCCCAGCCCCGGCGATCGCCTGTTCCCTCGATGCGCCGCGCGCCCGAAGCCCGAAGGCCACGTTGTCGATGACCCTCAGATGGGGGAACAGCAGATAGTCCTGGAACACGACCCCCACGCTCCGGTCGGCGGCAGGTACGAACACGTCCGCTGCCTCATCATCGAGGACCTTGCCGTTCAGCGCGATGCGACCCCCGTCGATCGGCAGCAACCCGGCAATGGCGGCGACCGCCGTCGACTTGCCCGCTCCGTTCGGTCCGAGGAGCGCCACGGTCACCCCAGCTGGAATCGTCAGCTTCAGATCGAGCTGGAAGGCATCCGATCTGCGGACCGTCACATCGACATCGAGTCCCTGAAGTGTCACAGCGCCCTCCACCATCGGTCCCTGAGGGCGACCAGCACGACCAACGAGACGATCACCATGACAAGGCTGATCGCCACAGCGGTGTCGCGGTCGCTCTCGAGGGCGACGAAGACCGCGAGAGGCAGTGTCTGGGTGCGACCCTGGAGGTTGCCTGCGAACGTGATGGTCGCCCCGAACTCCCCGAACGCCCTCGCCCAGGTCAGGACCATCCCGGCGACCAGTGACGGCGCGATCATGGGGAGGGTCACCCGACGCATCACCGTCCACCGTTTGGCGCCCAACGTGGCGGCCGCACCCTCGTACCGCTGGTCCATGTTGCGGAGGGCCGCTTCGACCGTGATCACGAGGAACGGCATGGCGACGAATGTGGTGGCGACGATGACCCCCCACGTCGAGAACGGCAGGAGCAGACCCGTCACCTCACCGATCGGCTCACCGACGAGACCGCGACGGCCGAGAGCGAACAGCAGCGCCGCACCACCGACAACGGGTGGGAGCACCAGTGGCAGCGTCACGATCCCACGCACGACGGACCGGCCCCAGAACTCGACCCTCGCCAACAGCCACGCCAGGGGGACACCGAGCACGACAGCGATCGCTGTTGCCGAAATGGACGCCACGACCGAGAGCCTCAACGCGTCGACGACGACATCACTCGCCAGCAGCTCTGGCAGATCCGACCAGGGCACACGGCTGAGGAGCCCAGCAAGCGGAACCACGAAGACGGCCAGCCCGAGGCATGCGAGGACGACGAGGAGGACCGGCGGCCTGCCGGCCCTCGAACGTCGAGACGTGGGCTGCCGATTCAAGGTGCCGCAAAACCGTATCGGGCCAGGATCGCCTGACCCACATCCGACAGGACGAAGTCGACGAAGGCGGCGGCCGCATCGGGGTTGGGCGCGGCGGTCAGCATCGCAATCGGATAGGTGGCAACGACGTTCACCTCTGGAGGTATGTCAACACCATCGACTGCGCCGCCGGTGGAGATCACATCGGTCACGTAGGTGATACCGGCATCGAGCTCGCCTGCCCCCACCTTGGTCAGCAATGCCCTGACATCTGGTTCGTTGGTGTCGATCGCCGGTGTCACGCCTGCGTTGTCGAGGGCCTGGCGAGCGAAGTCCCCGCACGGCACGGCCTCTGCGCACAGGCCGATCAGCAGCTCGTCTCGGGCGAAGTCCTCGAGCCCGGTGACTCCCGCCGGGTTGCCTGCGGGAACAGCGATCTGGAGGGCGTTCCTGGCGAACACCTGCGGCCCTCCCGCGACCTCACTGGCATCGACCACCATGTCCATGTTCGATGTGCTCGCAGACGCAAACACATCGACGGGCGCTCCCTCCAGGATCTGCTCCCTCAGGGCCGAGCTACCAGCCAGGTTCAACACCACATCCACCTCGGGGTTGGCCTCCTCGAATGCCGACGCCACCTCGGCGAAGGCGTCGGTCAACGACGCTGCGGCCGAGACCAGGACCTCTCCCTTGAGGCCCGACGACCCACCCGTCTCGCTGTCAGAGCCGCTACAGGCGGCAGAAAGCAACAGTAGCGACACCACCAGGAGCCAGATCATCCTTCCCACCGCTCTCCAATGCCCTCGATGTGACCAGCTGCGTCGAGAATATCCGAGCTGGTTCGAGATCCACCGACGTAACCCCGTCGGGATGATGTCCCGTGGCTGCACGCCATGTACTGTCCGACGGACTGGCGACACCACCAACGCCATATCTGACCAGAACAGCGGAGGATTTTCATGAGCGGCGCGATGCACCTGATCCTGGCGGCCTACCAGACGGTTGAAGTGGGTGAGGTTGACTTCGACCGGCTGATCGACTTGATCGGGTCCAAGGACGTCCACTCCGATGGCGCAATCCTCGTACGACGAGACGACGACGGCAAGGTGAGCGTCGTGAGAACCGGCAGCAAGCTCGGACGGAAGGGCGCCGGATGGGGCGGGGGGGTCGGTGTCCTCGTCGGCCTCGCCGCTCCCCCGCTGCTGGCATCGGTGGCCATCGGCGCTGCGGCCGGCGGAGTCGTCGGGAAGTTCGCCGAGCAGCGGGTCGCGGGAGGCGTCGAGGCCGGGATCGGGGACAAGCTGAAGCCCGGAACGGCGGCGATCCTCGCACTCGTGGCAGCGAACGACCTCCTCACTGCCGAGCGGGCGCTGGCCGGTTCCCCGGCGAAGTCGAGGGTCGAGATGGATGGCGACTCCCTCGGCGACCTTCGTGAGGCGGTGGCAGAGGCAGCGGGCAAGTTCGACCCAGACCGTACCGTGCTGCCGCTGCGGGATCCAGCCTTCTCCGGAGTGGTCGGCCGCACCATCGCGGAGTCGGTTCCGGACTGGACGATCGTGATGAACCCCAAGCCACCCGAGGGCGCCCCGAACGTCCTGATCGTCCTCATCGACGACGCCGGATTCGGCAATCCCGAGACCTTCGGCGGTGAGATCAAGACGCCGGCGATGGACCGGGTGCGAGATATGGGCCTCGCGTACAACCGATTCCACGTGACCGCCATCTGCTCGCCCACGCGTGCGGCACTGCTGACGGGCCGCAACCAGCACCGGGTGGGCTTCGGCAGCATCGCCGAATATCCGGGACCCTTCCCTGGCTACACCGCGGCGGTTCCCAAGAGCTGCGCACCGGTGGTTCGCACCCTCCGTGACAACGGATACGTGACGGGTGGTTTCGGCAAGTGGCACCTCACCCCCGACAACGTCCAGGGCGCAGCTGGTCCCTTCGATCGCTGGCCGAACGGTTGGGGGTTCGACCACTGGTGGGGCTTCCTCAGCGGCGCAGCAGGTCAATACGACCCGATCATCACCCAGGACAACGGGATCATCGGCGTTCCCGAGGGCAAGGACGGGGACCAGTACTACTTCCCAGACGACATCACCAACAAGGCCATCGAATGGCTCCATGCAGTGCGCGCCCAGGACGCCGACAAACCCTGGTTCATGTACTACTCCACGGGTGCAGCCCACGCTCCTCACCACGTCGGCAAGGAGTGGGCAGACAAGTACGCAGGGAGATTCGACGCCGGATGGGATGCGTATCGCGAGAAGGTCTTCGAGCGTCAGAAGGAGCTCGGCATCATCCCCGCGGACGCACAGTTGACCGAGCGGCCTGATCTCTTCCCTGCGTGGGAATCCCTCGACGACACCGAGAAGAAGCTGTACGCACGGCAGATGGAGGTGTTCGCCGGCTTCTCCGAGAATGCCGATTGGAACGTCGGTCGGCTCCTCGAAGGTATCGAGGAGATGGGCGATCTGGACAACACCCTCATCTTCTACATCTGGGGTGACAACGGCGCCAGCATGGAGGGAACGATCACCGGATCGTTCAACGAGATGACGTTCCTCAATGGTGTCGCGCTGACCCCGGAGCAGCAGATGGCCCTCATCGAGGAGTACGGAGGGGTGGAAGCCCTTGGTGGTATCGAGACCGCGCCGCACTACGCCTCGGCGTGGGCCTGGGCGGGGAACACCCCGTTCCAGTGGGGGAAGCAGACAGGGAGCCATCTCGGTGGCACGAGGGATCCCATGGTGGTCGCGTGGCCAGAGCGGATCGCCGCCCGGGGAGAGATCCGCTCCCAGTTCACCCACACGATCGACATTGCTCCGACGATCCTCGAACTCGTTGGAATCCCCGAACCGAGGCTGGTGGACGGAATCGAGCAGGAGCCCATGGATGGAGCCAGCCTGGCATACACGCTTGATTCCCCCGACGCTGAGGATCGCCACACGGTCCAGTATTTCGAGTCCATGGGCAGCAGGGCCATCTACAAGGATGGATGGTGGGCATGCGCAAGGCTGGACCGGGTCCCCTGGGACTTCTCCCCCGACACATTGAAGAAGTTCGCCCCGGGTGCCTACGACCCGGAGGACGACGTCTGGGAGCTCTATTACCTCCCCGATGACTTCTCACAGGCCACGAACCTGGCCGATGACCAGCCCGAGAAGCTCGCAGAGTTGAAGGAGCTATTCTGGAGCGAGGCCGAGCGGAACAAGGTGCTGCCGCTGCTCGGAGGCATGTGTGTCTTCTTCGGGATCCTGCCACCGCTCCCCACGGAGACCCGTTTCACCTTCTACGGCGACGTCCAGAACGTCCAACGCGGAATGGTCCCCAGGATCGCAGGGCGTTCCTATGCCATCGAAGCCGAGTTGAGCGTGCCGGACGACGGGGCCGAGGGTGTCATCGTGGCCAACGCCGACGAGATCGGTGGTTTCGCGCTCTGGGTCGACTCCGAGGGGATCCTGCACCACACCTACTCCTTCCTCGGTGTGGAGACCTTCTTCCAGGAGGCGACGAAGGTCCTCCCGACGGGGGATGTGACGGTGAGGATGCTGTTCGAGGCCGACGAGGCGAAGCCCGGAACGGGTGGTCTGGTCACACTGTGGGCGAACGCGGAGCAGATCGGGGAGGGTCGGATCGAACGAACGGTGCCTGTCACCTTCTCGTCCTACGCGGGCATGGACGTGAGCCGCGACAACGGCTTGGTCGTCGACCGCCGGTACAAGGACAAGGCCCCGTACGTGTTCACGGGGACCGTGAAGAAGGTGATCTTCGACCTGAAGCCGTCGTTGCACGAATCCGAACAGGATCTGCATGAGTTCGCCGCCATGCAAGCCGTCGGTCAGGGTGCCGCAGGGTGACAGGCGGGTAGCGAGCCTCTCGGTCGTAGTCCTCGACGCGCCGTCAGTCCGACGCGCCGGACTCCGACCGCAGGGCGGGTTCGGCCGGCCGTCGAACGCCCACGATCAGGAGGTAGCCGATCATCCAGAACTCCCCGATGGACGCGGGAACCGTCAGGCCGTCGACGAACCATGCCGGCGCGTCCGGGAAGCCGTACGACACGAACGCGCTCAGGGCGTAACCGAACCCGCCCAGCACGAGGATCCGCCCCAACCAAGGGGCCATGAGGCCAGACGTGGCAGCGATGTACCCCATCGGGATCAGCCACAACCCGAAGAACACGGCGCCGACGCCCCATGCGTTCGTGCCGAGCTCCGCCAATAGGCCGACGACCGCGACCGGATCCCCACCGATCGACCCGTCAGCGCTCTCAGCCACCCCGATCGCGGTTGCCATGAACACCGCACTCGCCATGATCGCGACGGCGTTCGCCATGCCGAACACGGTGAGTGCGAGTGCGGCTGTCTGGTTCGCTGCACGGAACAGCTTGTAGAACCAGACCGCGACAGCGGCCTGCGTGATGACGATGCCGAGCTCGAGGAGGAGGCCGACGCGCGCCAGATCACCGTCCGACGTGAGGTTCGCGAACGTCGCCGACGGATCGTCAGCGACCCAGATCTGTGGCCGGAGGACGAGGAACCCCAGCATGCCGGTGACGGCGAGCGCCAGGTACCACAACCCCGTGATCGCGCGCCGTACGCCTTGGGTCACCGACCGACGCTTCGAATCCTCTGTTCATCATGATCCTGTCCTTACTGTGTAAGTATTTACGCTGTAAGGTACACGCAGTCCGTGCTCAATGTCAACCAATGTGAGATTCCAGCCCGCGGCAACACGTGATCGGTGGCAGCTTGCCCGACAAGCGCGACATCTTCAGGAACCTCACGACCGGAACGCTGCTGTATGTGGTGGTCATGGGGTTCTTCGACGACTACACGGGGATCCTCGACATCAGCTGCCACCCTCGTTGTCGACAAACTCCTCGACCTCGCAGATATGAGCCTGGTGCCGAGATCGAAAGCTCAAGGCTCAGTGACCGGCGAGCCATTCGGGAGGTAGGCTGCGGCCATGTCCGATCCCGAGGTCAGGGTCGCCTCCGCCTTCCGCGTGGTGCACGCACGCGCCGGCGACATCTTCGAACTCATCGCCGATCCATCTCGCCAACCGGAATGGGACGGCAACGACAACCTCGGCGAGGCTGCACCGGGCCAACGGGTGCGATCGGTCGGCGAGGTCTTCACGATGACGCTCACGGGAGGGTCCCTCCGCGAGAACCACGTCGTCGAGTTCGCGGAAGGTCGCCTCATCGCGTGGATGCCGTCGGAAGTCGGAATGCCAAGGCCGGGTCACCTGTGGCGGTGGGAGCTCGATCCGATCGACGTCGGGGCCACACGGGTCACCCACACATATGACTGGACGAACCTCACGGACGAGAATCGGTACGAGCGGGCACGCACAACGACGAGTGATCGACTGATGGCCTCCGTGGCACGCCTTGCGGATCTCGCGGAGGCCGAGCACGGGTTCTAGACGTCACGTGATCGGGTAACGGCGCCAGTCGGTAGAACATCGATCAGCAGGTAGATCCGGGAGTCGACCACCGAAGGGTCGGAGACGTCCCTGTTGTACGCCGACCTGCCCTGCGACCGGTCCGAAGCTGTCGGCTAGCCTCACCCGAGGGACGGACATCTGCTTGTACTCAGGCACCGCGCAGCCGATATGTGGCGCAACAGACTCGTACCTATCGGGCGATACTCGGCGAAATGCGCGGCTCCCTCGAGGCGCATATGTGCCTTGAGTTCAGGTGATCGACTGAATCTGCCAAAGATCTCATCCTGTCTCGGTTCGTAGGTGAGACGATGTTCATGATGAGGAGGTGGATGGTGCATCTGCCCAGTGTTTGGATGCGGCTGGCAGTTGTGACGGTTCTTGTTGGTGGTTTGAGTGCGGCGTGTGATCCGGGTCCCCCGGACGTGTCAGCTGAAGTAGCGGCTCTGGAGCAATACCTACTCACTGCCGACGAAGTCGGAAACGGGTTCATGTTGCGTGAGAGTGGTGCCGTGAGGAGCACCGGTGTCGGACATCTGTGCCCTGACGCTGACGTGTCGTTTGATGAATTCGTGGCGATGCGTGCTTGGTTCACGACCGCAAGCGGCGATGATGAGGTCTCGCTGGAGCAGTACCTGTGGACCTCAGGCTCGGACACTTTGGATGCGCTGATGCTCGATCTCAAGAAGGCGTTTGCCAATTGTGACGGTGTCGAGTGGGAGTACTTCGGAGAGAAGTTGATGATCGAGTTGATCGACGCTCCACAGGTGGGAGACGACCAGATTGCGGTACGCCATTCGGGCCCATCGACTGATGAAGTCTTTGAGATAGCTCGTGCGTATGTTCGTAAAGGCGAAGTGCTAGCCATCGTTGCGGTCGATGAGCACAGAGACAGTGCAGATGCGCCTCAGGTCATCGATCAGACAATGTTCAATGAAGTAGTCGCAACCGCTGTCAGCAAACTCCCAAGTTGACCCCCTCCACTTCGTGCGCCCGACCGTAGAAGCCCATATCGGCGCATATGCGCTTCCGACCCAAATCATCCCACCCAGCCGGATATGGGCGGTCTGTGGTCTCGGTTCAGTTTGTTGAGGGGATGAAGTCCCACAGGCGGTTCTTGGGGAACTCGTTGATGGTCCGTTTGCCTCCGAGAAGGAAGATTCGGTCATCTTGGGTTACCGATCCGCAGCTGGGGCCTGCAGCCGCGATCAGGACTGTGCCGCGGGATCGTCTGTTTCGATTTCGAAGGTTGGAACGCCCCAGCCGTAGTAGAGGGACACCGAGCGGATCCCGAAGATGATGATGATCGGGATCCAGAAGACGAGGAGCGTGGAGACCGGCGCCCGAATCAACAGGACGTAAGAAGCTGCACCCAGGAATGCGGCCGAAGCGTAGAACTGGCCCCCGATAAGGACATCCGGGGTGTCGTTGGCCAGCACATCGCGGAGGATTCCGCCGCCAACGCCCGAAATCACGCCAACGATTGCAGCCGCGAGATGGTTGGCTCCGGCGGCGAGGGCGACGTTCGTGCCGGTGACCACGAACAGCGCCATCCCGGCCGCGTCGGAAATCTGGATGAGCCTGAACCTGCGGAGCTGGTCGAGCGTGCCGGTTCTGGTGAGCGGGATCGTGGCGAGAGCGGTGAGGGATGCAACGATGAAGTAGGTCGGGTCATCGATCCAGAACACCGTCACGCCAACAATGAGGTCACGAATAGTTCCACCGCCAACAGCGACGATGCTGCCCAGGATGACGACGCCGACGTAGTCCATCCTCTTGCGGCCAGCGGCAAGGGCTCCTGAGATGGCGAAGGCGATTGTGCCGGCGTACTCCATGATGGTCTGGAGAATGCCAAGAGCTTCCTTGACGGTTTGCTCCGTATCGCTGACCTGCGCGAGAACTGAGAAGACATCCATCATGAGGCGAGAGACACGACAGTGACCACGGCGCCGACATCGATGGGTAGGGGCGCCCTACCCATCGATGCAGAGGTCTCTTGGCACTTCGCCCATCGTCGGAGTGCTGTCACGAGACGCCCAGGTCGGCTCTCATGATTCAGCGCCGCTGCCGCGCACGGGTTTGCCGGGGAATACTCCATCGACCGTCTCGGAGTTCTTCACCATGACGGTGCCGTTGACCAGCACATACGGGATGCCGGTCGAGGGAAGGCCACCGTCCTGCATCGTGGCGTTGTCCGCTACGGTCGCCGGGTCGAAGATCGTGACGTCGGCATCTTTCCCTACCTGGATGCGACCTTTGTTCGCCATCTGTGGAACACCGTTGTCCTCCAGGTAGTTCGCGATCATGTATGTCATCTTGGAGATGGCGAGCGAGAGCGGGATGTCGACTTTCTTCTCACGCACCATGGCGAGCATACGAGCGTGCGTGCCAGCGCCGCGGGGGTGACCGTTGACCGAATCGAAGGCTGTGTCCCAGTCGATAGCCAGCTTCCCTGTCTCGCGAACGGTGTATGGGAACGCGTCGCTGCCCACGACCGACGACGGGTGCGCCAAGCCGTCCAGAACGTCCGCTTCCTGGGCGTTGTAGAACATGATCGAGGTCATCGGGCTGGTCTTCACCAGTTCGTCGTACCGGTCCTTTGTCAGCGGCGTCAACGTTGCGGTCTCGATGATCTCGTTGTAGCTCCGGCCCATGTTGGGTCCGTAGTTCTCCGGGACCAGGTAGTCAGCGCAGACGACGCTTGCGCCGTAGTCGTACGGGTAAAGCTCGGCCAGGACGTGGATACCCTTCGCCCTTGCGTCATCGAGCAACCCCAGTGCCGTTTTCGTGTCCCGCAGTGTCTGGGCCGACATGTGTTGGAACACGATCCCGCCGCCGTACACCTCCTGTGGGGCCATCATCTCGAAGAGCGCGAGCAGCCCGCTGGTCGGTGCCATCTGGCTCGAGAACCGGGCGTGGACGAACGACGATTGGCCGTACTTCCCGGCAAGTCTCTGAACGATCACGGACTCCTGCTGAGAGCAACCGGCCGTCATGTAGCCGACTGCATGCCCGACTCCGATGGAACCTTCCCGGAGGCCCTCTTCGATCAATCTCTCGAACTGCTCGATCTGCTCTGGGGTTGCATGGTCCGTCGACCACTTCATCGTCGTTCGCGATTCCTTGGGATCGCCGAGAGCGTCGAGGAGCATGTCGCCGTGGAACAACTCGGTGTACTCCGGGTTCAGGATGTTCTCACGGATTGGGATCGAGCCGACAGAAGCTCCGTAGTTGGTGCGCGATTTGCCGCCCAGTGCGTCGTACCAGTCCTTGACCGGATAGACCCCCATCTCAAGCTCCATGGGCGTGGTCACCCCATCCCTCAGGGCCAGCTTCTGGCCGAACGGGTACCCCGCATTGTGGTGATGCATGTCCATGAATCCCGGGCAGACCACGTGACCAGTGGCGTCAATGGTTTCGGTTCCGGCGATTTGACCATCGGTGACGGCAACGATCTTCTCGCCGATGATGCCCACGTTGCGCAGCGCGTCGAGGCCGGTTTCGGGATCTATGACCCGGCCGCCGGTGATGACCAGATCGTGGTGTTCAGTTGACATGCGTGTCCCTCTTCTTCGATGGCGGGTGTTCGTTGCCGACGCTTCGCGGAAGAAGGTACCAGCTACCGCTGTCGTCCTGGTCGGACGTCAGACCGACGTTCGACGTCCGGGCAGTTCCCTGGGTTCATCCCCGTACGAATCCTCAACGAGTTGCGAGTTCGGAATCTCATCACGCTTGAACTTGGCGATACCGATGAGGATCAGGACGATCGGTGTCATCCAGAGCAGCACGGCGTACGGCGCGAACTCGATAACGGCGATACCGAGGGTGCCTGCAACGAACGCGCCGTGAACGTTCCAGGGAATGAGCGGTGAAAACACCGCCTTGACACAAAGAGGCTTCGATATGCGGCTCTACTTGAGTTCTACTCGGATGAAGTGAATGGGAGTCTCACCCACGTTCCGAACCGAGTGCTCGGTGGCATCATTCCAGAAGGTGGCGCCCGCCGGGATTTGAGCATGGTGTTCACTGCCGTCGGGGGACACCACAACGATGTCTGCCTCCGCAACGGCGTACATGACTGAGTCCGGATGTCGATGCATGGGCGATCCACTACCAGGACCGGCACGGACTTCCAAGACCCGCACACGTTCGTTCTCGAACACCACCGTGTAGATGTCGGGCGCAACCGACACTGCATCACCTGACATGAACCCTCCTCCCGATCTCGCCGCAGTATGGCGACCGGGTGGAACCGGTGCATATGTGTTTCTCCTATGTCGACCCGATATCGGCACCGGGCGCGTCGTTGGATGTCCTCTCCCTGGACGGCGTGTCCTTTCGTTTGAGCACCACTCGGTGGGGGCGTAGGGTGGGCAGAGAGCGGAACGGATCAATGACCCGTATCGATGTTGGATTGACGGTTCCGGCTGGTACCGACCCTTCGGTGTTTCGCGCGGCCGTTCGGCTCGGCCGACTGATCGGACTTGACAGCCTCCTTCTGTTCGATCACCTTCAGGATTTCGCTCCGCGAGCCGTGTGGCGGTCGCGTGGGTTCACGTGGATGACCAAGCGACAGCCAAGCCCGCATCAGCAGGGAGATCCGTTCGTGATCCATGGGTCGCTGGCCAAGCTTGCAGGCAACGTCAGGCTTGGGGTGGGCGTGACTGAGCCCCTCCGTAACCACCCAATCACAATCGCTCGAGCCGGAGTGACACTCGGGGCGCTCACCAAGCGGCCACCGGTCATTGGAATCGGTGCCGGGGAGCGCATGAACACCGAGCCCTACGGCATTGAGTTCACGAGACAAGTCAGCAAGACTGCCGAGGCACTCGAGATCTTGACACGCTGCTTCTCTGAGCCAGGGTCAATCACCTTCAAGGGTGACCACTACAACCTCAACCAGGCGCCGTTTGATCTCACAGCCCACGGAGTTGTCCCCGAACTATGGGTTGCGGCCCAAGGTCCACGCATGATCCGGCTCGCCGCACGACACGGTGACGGCTGGCTGCCCGCCTTCGGACCGTCACCCGAACGCTACGAGGAGGCATACCGACAGCTGCTGGATGCGGTCAGGGATGCGGGAAGGGAACCGGCTGCCATCACACCCTCTCTTCAAGCAGAAGCGCTCATGGTTCCCTCTCAGAAGGAAGCCGAGGAGTTGATGAGGACTTCGCGGTTCGTGAGATTCAATGCCGTAGCGACGTGGCCCGCAACCACATGGGCATCTGTGGGCGCCGCCCACCCCTTCGGACCGGAGTACCGCGGATTCATTGACCTCATTCCCGAGCACCTCGATCCAGCAGCCCTCGAAACCGCCATACGCGACGTCCCGCGGGAAGTCCTGCATGCAGGCTTGCTCTGGGGAACCGCAGACAACATCATCGCTTCAATTCGCGAACTCCAGACTGCCGGACTCGCCCACATCACTCTCATCCCCACCTCATACCCGATCAGCTCCCGCCTCGCGAACTACATGTGGTGGGCACTCCGGCAGATCATCAGAGGGCTAAGAACCTAGGGGACCATCACGCAAGAACTCGGGCGCCCTTGATGCGGCGGGCACCGGCATGAGTGCCGACCCAAATGTGCCGATATGTTCGCCAGAGGCTCCTAGGTCTTGGGTTCGGCGTGGTGAGTTCCGACGTTGGAGTCGCTGGGTTTGGGTCGTGTGGTCATGGATGCGATTCGGCGGGCTACGCCGAGCACCAGCAGCACTTCGGCGATCAGTGCAGCTGCAACAACGATCGCGATAGCGATCTCACCCACGATGTCCTCTCCCGACCCGTAGCGATCGACAACTCATCGATCACGGCTGGTCACACGCCGGGAAGTTGTCCCGAAGATGTCGCTCGGCAGCCGGACCTTGTGCCACGAGCTGAGATGCTTGACTGCACACGAGGGTCTCGAACTCGTCGACACCACCCGAACAGAGTTCATCCACTCGTTCACCGGCCGACCCCGAGAGCCATTCCATGATCTCTGTACCCGCAACTTCAACCTCACTCGGGACGTCACCCTCGAGGTCTTCATCGGTCATCGTGCCGAGCGCGTCCAACATGCGCGATTGGGAGCCGATGTACATGTCCACCAGCTCCTGACAGGTTTCGGCGCTATCGGGATCGAAGGCCACGACGCCGTCGGTGTCATCAGCGCAGGCAGCCCCCACCAGGGCCAAGACCACAAGGAGGGATATGAGCATCCTGTCGGCCATTCCCCTACCTCCCTACTCCGTGGGGACCTCATAGTCCCTCTGACATCGTCCCACCAGAAGGCGCCGGGCGGAAGTGAATCTCACCGCTCACGAATCGTCAACGGGTCTCTCCGTCGTCGGGTCGGATACCGCGGGAGTCGACCCGAGGTAGGGCAGATGGGAACTGTTCGCCACCAGCAAGCTGGACAACATCGAGGGGTCCCCTGGTGCCGACCTGAAGGTCAGCGAAACAGCACCTCGAAGACTCGGCTGCCACCCAAAGGTGGTTCAGGAACGCCTCGCGGGTGAGTGCAGCGAATCCCGACTCAGATTCGACCTTCGGAGACAAACCACGCGAGAAACCCCGGAGGATGTAGGACCTCCAGGGCTTCTTCGTAGCGGGGGCGGGATCTGAACCTAAAGTCTCACCACAGGATCACGTGAGCACGACCGCCAAGATCCGAAGCTTCATGTCTTCCCCCTAATGTCTGGCACTGTGTCCACACCGTCGATCAACACTGCACAAGATCGTTCCACCGCCCACCCACGGGCATCTCGCACGGCTCCCCGGACGCTCTGGTGCTGTTGGTCTGTGATGATCAGGTAGGGATCGTCGGTCATGTGTCCACCGTATCGGGACACTCCGACAGATTTCAGGATCGGATGTTCGCCATCGCTTCCCGGTACGCCTCGGTGAGTGCGTCAAGCAGCTCGTCTGTGACCTTGCGGGTCACGGTTCCTTGACCGACTGTCAAGGGAGCAATAGCCGCCTCGACTGTCATGAGTGAGTTCGGTGCCCGACGCTCAAAGCAACCGGCGACTCGCCTGTTCAGTCGCCGTCCCGTGCGCTATGTTGGAGACATGCGACGATACGTCGCGCTGGTCGTGGTGTGTGTACTCACGTTTGCCGCGTGCACGAGGGACGCGGGAGACGTGTCGAGCACATCGACGCCCGCTCCTACGTCCACCACCACGACCGTGGAGCCGCGCGGGGACCTCCCGTGGTGGAACGATCGCGTCTTCTACGAGATCTTCGTGCGGTCGTTCAAGGACTCCGACGGGGACGGGATCGGCGACTTCCCCGGCCTCACCGCGTCGCTCGACTACCTGAACGATGGCGATCCGACGTCGACCGACGACCTAGGTATCACCGGCATATGGCTGATGCCCATCTCCCCCTCCCCCTCCTATCACGGCTACGACGTGACGGACTACAGGGCAGTGAATCCCGAGTACGGGACGATGGAGCAATTCACCGCCTTTCTGGACGCCGCCCACGAACGGGGCATCGCGGTCCTCATCGATCTGGTCATCAATCACACGTCGGTCGACCATCCGTGGTTCGTGGCCTCAGCCGAGGGCGACCCGGCCTACGCCGACTGGTACCTGTGGTCGGATGTCGACCCCGGCACCACAGCACCGTGGGGCGCACCGGCGTGGCACGCGTTGGCTGATCGCTACTACTTCGGACTCTTCTGGGAGGGCATGCCAGATCTCAACCTCGAGAATCCCGGCGTGACGGCCGAGCTTCGGGACATCGCCCGATTCTGGATCGAGGACGTCGGCGTCGACGGCTTCCGACTCGACGCTGCGAGACATCTCATCGAGGACGGCGACGTCGTCGCCGACACGCCGGCAACCGTGGCATGGCTCGAAGGCTTCAATGACTATGTGCATTCGGTCGACTCCGATGCCCTGGTACTTGGCGAGGTGTGGAGCCCGACCCCGATTGCCTCGAGCTATGTACCCGATGCCCTCGATCTCGTGTTCGACTTCGACATTTCCGCGGCGGGTGCACGGTCGGTCGATCGAGGAGACGCGTCGATCTTCGATGATGCCCTCGCCGTCGCACAGGGCGACTACCCGCCGCTGCAGTACGCCACCTTCCTGACGAACCACGACATGGATCGGATCATGAGCAACGTCGGCGGTAGCGTGCCAATGGCCAAGCTCGCCGCCACCTGGCTGCTGACGAGCGCTGGGGTCCCATTCGTCTACTACGGGGAGGAAGTCGGTCTTCAGGGCGTCAAGCCGGACGAGCGCATTCGGACGCCCATGCCATGGAACGCAGATCCCCCCGGGATCGGCTTCACCACAGGGACACCGTGGGAGCCGGTGTTCAAGGGATACGAGACCTTCAACGTCGTCGACGAGACCGTCGATCCGGACTCGCTCCTCTCCCACTACCGGAGACTCATCACCTACCGCAGCCAGAGTACGGCATTGAGGCGCGGCGACCTCGTGCCCGTGCGGACAACCGACACCGCGGTGACCTCATATCTGCGCACTGTTGGGGACGACCACGTCCTCGTCGTCCTGAACCTCGGTGCCGAGTATGCGATCAACGTCGCGCTCACGCTCGATTCAGGTCCACTCGACGGCTATCAGGGTGTCATCCCGATCGTCGGCCCGCCCGCCTACCCTCCCTCGATCAATGCATCAGGTGGATTCGACGGCTACCGGCCGCTCGAGTCGATTCCGCCCTTCGGGTTCCTCGTGCTGGAGTTCAGTGCCGATCCGACGCCTGATCCGCCGCCGACCACGACCACCACGTCAACCACGCCTCCCGGAGCCAATGCATCCGACGTTGCAGTGATCAGCCAACTCGGTGAGCTGTATCGGGAAGGCAGGATCGAGGAGACCCTCGCACTCCTCTCCGAGGACGCCGTGTTCACGACGAGAGATGGCACGACGATCGGACTGCTCGACGCCTTGCCCGACGAGGCTGGCTTCGGGATGGAGTGGGACTGGTCCGGTGACGGAACGGTCACGCTGTCCGATGTGTATGTGCTCCAAACGACCTGGATGTCGATCACCACGACGTACCTGGAACCGGCGTGCGCACCATCCGGCGAGCTGGTGGTGTGTGACGACACGGTGTCGAACGTGTTCGCCGACGCGGCCGGTCTCGGGCCCTTCCGTGTGCGGGAGACTTGGCGTGTCAGGGATGGGCTCATCGTCGAGATCTTCGAGCAGGAGCCCGACTTCCCCTCCGCGGACTGGGAGGCAGGTGTCGCGAACCAGTTCGCGCGCTACGAGAAGTGGGTGGACACCACGTATCCACAGCGCTACGGCGAGCTCTTCCGGGCGCCGTGCTGCCATGGGACGACCCAAGAACTCGTGTTCTCCAGGCAGTCGATGGAGGGGCACGCCGAGCTGATCCCGCAATGGGCGGCATCCGCAGACCAGGATGGATGAGGTCGGCGGCTCGCAATGGATCGGACCGACGACGGCTGCTGAGCATCCCGGGACCCGCGGCCTGGAATCCCGCCATGCACGAGCCGGACAACTCCTTCTGATCCGTAGAACGGCTCTTGACCAGCAGATGCCTCAGGCGCCCGAACCTCGGTGATCTCGTTCAAGATCTGTCCCGTGCTCCTCGCGACCAGCGCCGCGCTGCTAGTCGTCGCCAGCTTGGCCTAGTCCTGGTGACAGTCCGACCGTCGTAATCCATCCTTGGCTAGCGCTTCGCGCCCCAGCCATATCGGCACTTGTGCGTCCGGATAGTCGATGGAACTCAGGTGGGTGGACGGTGTTGCCTGTCGAGTTCGAGAACCTGCTCAACAGTGAGCCCGAGGTATCGCGACCGGAGTTCAATCACCTCCTCTGCTGGTACGTCCGAAAGGGCAGACTTGGCATGGCGGACGCGGTCTACCAGACACAGGTGTGTCATGATCGACGTTGCCGACCCCCAGACGCGAGAAAACCCTTCAAGGATGTAGGACCTCCAGGGCTTCTTCGTAGCGGGGGCGGGATTTGAACCTAGAGTCTCACCACAGAACCATCTGGATTGACCGTCCCGCACATCGAAACCCAGCAATCGGCAGCAAGCAGCGGGGTGAGCGGAGCGAATCCCGACTCAGATTCGACCTTCGGAAGAAGGTCGCGGGTTCAAACCACACGCGAGAAACCCCGGAGGATGTAGGACCTCCAGGGCTTCTTCGTAGCGGGGGCGGGATTTGAACCTAAAGTCTCACTACAGGATCACGTGAGTGGCCGAACCTGGTGTTCCCTGAATCTGAGGCAGCGCGCTCGATTCTGATCAACATGGCGGATGATGGTGTGACCTTGCCGTTCAGATAGGTGCTGAGCGGTTCTTGCCTCTCAACGTCTCGCTCAGTCTCGCCCACCAAATACGGACCGCCGAAAAGCGAGAATCCAACCGCGTGGAAGAAGGACGCTGACTTTTCCAACTCGGTAGAACACCTCAAGCGGTCTCAGTACGCGCGGGTCGGAGCCGGGTGCTGGGCGACTGATGCTTCGTTTCGCATTGCTATCGACCCGGCTAACACGACCGTGCGAGCCGCTCGAGACCCTCGGCGATTGACACCCGGGGAGTCCAGTCGAGCAGGCGACGTGTCTCACGCTGGTCGTACCAATGTGCGGTACTCAGCTGCTCGGCGAGAAACCGCGTCATCGGAGGATCCTTCGTGATCCGCGCCATCGCCCAGATAGCTTCGATCGTCGACCCGGCAGCCTTCGCTGTCCATCGCGGGACCCTCCCGGTCGGTTCTGGCAGCCCCGCTGCGTGACAGAGACTGCGGACCAGTTCCGCAACGGTTCGAGGCTCGCCATTGGATACAACAAGCGCTCTGCCATCAATGAACTCAGCTCGCTCGACGGAGGCGGCAATCGCATCGGCAGCGTTGTCCACATAGGTCGAGTCGATCAGGGCAGCGCCCGATCCGACGAGCCGCAGGTTTCCCTGCGCAGCTCTCTCGACGATTCGCCTGACGAGCTGCTCGTCTCCTGGACCCCAAACCAAGTGTGGTCGAACAGCTGCGACCAGCATCTCGCCTCGGCGGCGGTTCAGCACGAGTTGCTCAGCCATTGCCTTGCTGCGCGCGTAGTGGCTCTTTGTCGTCGCCGGATCCGCTGGCAGCGCGGCAGCGCCAACCTGCGGTGCTCCTGCATGAGCGACTGCCGGCGACGAGACGAAGACGAGTCGCTCGACGCCTGCCTTTCGGCTCGCGTCGAGCACATTCTGGGTCCCACCGATATTGACCTCGCGGAACTCACGCCACGGGCCAGTCGGCGAAACGAGTGCCGCCAGATGCACGACTGCGTCGTGGCCTTCTATTGCCCGTTGGACGGTGTGAGCATCGGTGACGCTCCCGAGAATCTCGTCACAATCGAGATCACTCGGTCGGCGTTGCATCACCCGCACCACATGGCCATTTTGGGTCAACGTTCGAGCAACAATGCGACCCAACAGCCCACTGGCCCCCGTTACCAGGATCCTCATAGCCGCCGGGGCCGGTCGCCGCGGAGAACGGCTTCGGCCCAACCTCGGATTTTGCTCCGATTGAGCTTCGAGTTGTGCCTCCGGTCAACGGGAAGGCGCGCAACCACGAGGACCGCTGCGACCGGCGCGGTCACCGCGTCGCGAACCGCAGCGGTGACGGTTGCGCCGGCGATCACCCCCTTGCCTCTCATGACTCCAGAGGCTCCAGTGACAACGACGCACAGTTGTTGGGTCCCAATCGGACCAATGCCGACCGCCGCTGCCTTGGCTACGCCGGCTGCAGACTCGGCTTCGAGTTCAATCGGTACCGGCGTCAGCGTGCCGCCGGTCCCGTGGATGAGGTCGTCGATACGTCCCTCAATCCATAGCTGGCCGCGTGCATCGAGGTGGCCAACGTCGCCGCTTCGGTGCCAGCCATTGACAAATCCGCGGTGTTGGCGGCCCCACAGGCGGTCATAGCCCGCAGCGCTGTGAGCCGCTCGAACATAGACCTCGCCGAGAGCACCGGGGCCGAGCGAACTGCCGATCAATGTGGTCGTCGCTCCAATCGGCCGAATCTCGACATCGACGTGAGCCAATGGCTTACCGACGCAAACACCGCGGCCCGAATCGGTCGCAGGAAGACTGGCGGCCAAGGCGCTGGTGACCGGGAGGACTTCGGTCATTCCATACGGCGTGTGGAACGATGCCTTGGGAAAGACGAGTTCTGCCCGTGCCAACAACTGCCGCGAGACTGGCGCCCCTGCGGTGCCCACCATTCGGATCCTCGCCAGATTCCTGTGGTCCTGGGCGCTGGCCTCGCCAGCGGTTGCGGCCAGGTTCTCCAATACCGCAGGCGATGCGAATGCGATCGTTGCACCGATGGCACGGGCGGCACTGGCGAATTCGTGAACTCGCAGCTCGCCGGGAGCGGTGACATCCATAGCCGGTATCGCCGAGGTGATCCCGAGCGCGGGAGCGAGAACCGCGAACGGGGCAAACGCGGCCACGAGATTGTCGCCAGCATCGATCGCGAAGGCCTCTCGTATGGAATCACGTTGTGCCTCGAGCTGGCCGTGTGTATAGACCACGCCCTTCGATGGGCCGGTGGAGCCAGAGGTGAAGACAATGGCCGCGTGATCTTCAGGACCCGCTGTCGGCACAGGTTGAGCGTCCTGCCCTGCCTCGAGGAGCTCGCGCAAGGTAGCGGTCGGCTTCGCGAGCGGTCGGGGCATGGAGTCGATCGGAATGAAGTTGGCTGATCGGCCGACGCTCTTTGCCACGAGGAGACCGCGCCAATCGCCAACGATGTGATCGGGGCGAGACGAGCGCAGCGCGCGGCGCATGCCGTCGAGCCCAAGGGCCGCGTCTGGTGCCACCACGACGATGCCAGCCCGAAGACAGCCGTACACCAGTGTCACGAGATCGATGCCAGGCGGGACAAGAGGCGCCAGACGATCGCCCTTCCTGATGCCTGACGCGATGAGGCCCCGCGACAGCGCTTCTACGTTCTGCGCCAGCTCATCAAAACTGATCGACCGTGCGATATCTCCCAACTCGCCACCGCTCATCTCAACGATTGCATCTGTCTCGTCGCCAGTGCGTGCCTCGATCGCTGACCAGATGCGTCGGTCGTCGTCAGCGCTCGGCTGGGGCGGCGCGGATGGCTGCTCGGTCGCGGTGCGCTCAATCCACATCCGAATCACATCGACCGCGTCTGTCTCCTCGATGACCTGATGTCCAGAATCGGCGTACCGATGGACGTCAGCGAGCGGCATACGCTGCATCAAGTCCGCCAGAAACGCGTCGGTGAAGATGAGGTCCTTTGAGCCCCAAACGAGAAGCGAAGGGACCTGCTGTAGCTCGTCGAGAGCATCCGCCACCGCATTGAGTCTCGCGTACGTCCGGTGCGACTCTTCCACCGGGATGTCGCCCACGAAATCCCGAATACCGGTGCGCAGATCGGCCGACCCGTACGGTGCTGCGTAGCCGCGATACACGTCGCGCTCGAGGCGCGGCTTGGCCATCTGAAGTGCCCCATGCAAGAAGGCCGGCGTTGTCTCACACGTTGCCTTCAGCGTTGACCGAGCGATCGATATCAGCGGCGGCACCCGCACTGATGGGGGGCGAGCGACGCCAGTATTCATGAGGACCATGCCCGTGACCTTGGTGCGGTTCTTGTGCGCCCACCCGATCGAGACAGGACCGCCCCAGTCGTGGGCGAGGGTGACAACTGGCCCAGCAACGTTCATCGCACGCGTGACCGCATCGAGGTCAGCAATATGGTCGTCGAGTGTCCGAACGCTGCCCGTGCGTTCCGAGTAGCCCATGTTGAGCGCATCGACAGCAATCACACGCCAGTCGGGCATCGTCCGGGCGACTTCGCGCCACATGTAGGACCAGCTCGGATTCCCGTGTACACAGAGCAACGTCCCGCGAGAAGCGCTGACCCCAGTGTCGAGCACGTGCCAGGTCCGATCTCGGCCTGATTGGTCGACCGCGGTCACCAGGTTGGACCATGCGGGATCGAAGCCAGCGAGACCGTCGGGCGGCAATCTTGCTTCTCTGGGAGCCTTCATTCATCGCAGTTCTATAGTGACCGGGAATCCTAAGCCGAACCGTACGCGATCGAAGGAGTAGGCAATGGTGGCTCCGAGATCGAGATACGCAAACATCGCCATCTCGGCTTTGGCGCACGTGGATGCGGACGTCGTGGTGTCGTCGTCCGAGCTCGAGAGCCAGATCGAACCAACAATGCAGCGCCTCGAGATGCCGCTGGGACTTCTCGAAGGTCTCACGGGAATCAAGAACCGTCGATTCTGGTCACGAGGGATGGAGCCGAGCGACGCCGCGGCCCTGGCCGCAGAAAAGGCGCTGAGCGAAGGCGCGGTTGACCGCACAAAGATCGGTGCACTCATCAACACGTCCGTCAGCCGTGACTATCTCGAACCCTCGACTGCCTCGATCGTCCAAGGCAAGATCGGACTCGGACGAGATTGCATCAATTTCGATGTCGGCAGCGCATGTCTTGGGTTCTTGCAAGGCGCAGCTCTCGCGGCTGCGCTCATCGAGCGCGGCGAAATCGAGCATGCGCTCATCGTGGCAGGCGAAGACGGACGGCCGATCGTCGAGAACACCATCCGAAACCTGCAGATGCCCGAGGCAAACGACATTTCGTTTCGAGAGCAATTTGCCTGCCTGACGCTGGGATCGGCTGGCGTAGCCATGGTGCTTTCCCGCGCGACACCAGGCGACGGACAGCCGCGATTCATGGGTGGCCTCACCGTGTCGGCGAGTCAGCACCATGGGCTTAGTGTCGGAAACTACGAGGGCGGCCGAACCGACTCGCAGGCGCTGTTGCTACGCGGCCTCGAGCTGGCAGAAGACGGATGGGCCGAAGCGGTTGCTGCCTTTGACTGGTCAACCGACGCCGTTCATACCTTTGCGATCCATCAGGTGAGCAAGGTACACACCGACATGCTCATCGACCTGTTGAACTACGACCCGAAACGTGTGCCTCGCATCTACCCCGAGTTTGGCAACACCGGCCCGGCGTCGGTGCCGACGGTCCTTTCACAGGAAGTTGATGCCGGTCGCGTTGGTCATGGTGACCAGGTGTTGCTGGTCGGGATGGGAAGTGGGATCAACGCGGCAGCTTTCGAAGTGGTGTGGTGACGGTCGCTGCAACGATCACCAGTCCCGCCATGTCCTCGGTGCCCCCACCAGGACCAAAACCACACCGAGGGATACAAACATCCAAACCCTCAGAGGATGTAGGACCTCCAAGGGTTCTCTTCGTAGCGGGGGCGGGATTTGAACCAAGGGTCTCACCGCAGGATCACGTGAGCCCACCGTCTTGCACCCTGGTGTCCAGCAATCGGCAAAGGTCTGCGGGGTGAACGAAGTGAGCCCCGACTCAGATTCGACCTTCGGAGAAGGTCGCGGGTTCATGAAGAAGCCTCCAAGGATGTAGGACCTTGGAGGCTTCATTCGTAGCGGGGGCGGGATTTGAACCTAAAGTCTCACCACAGGATCACGTGAGCCCTCCGTCTTGCACCCTGGTGTCCAGCAATCGGCAAAGGTCTGCGGGGTGAACGAAGTGAGCCCCGACTCAGATTCGACCTTCGGAGAAGGTCGCGGGTTCATTCGTAGCGGGGGCGGGATTTGAACCTAAAGTCTCACCACAGAACCATCTGGATTGACCGTCCCGCACATCGAAACCCAGCAATCGGCAGCAAGCAGCGGGGTGAGCGGAGCGAATCCCGACTCAGATTCGACCTTCGGAGAAGGTCGCGGGTTCAAACCACACGCGAGAAACCCCGGAGGATGTAGGACCTCCAGGGCTTCTTCGTAGCGGGGGCGGGATTTGAACCTAAAGTCTCACCACAGAACCATCTGGATTGACCGTCCCGCACATCGAAACCCAGCAATCGGCAGCAAGCAGCGGGGTGAGCGGAGCGAATCCCGACTCAGATTCGACCTTCGGAGAAGGTCGCGGGTTCAAACCACACGCGAGAAACCCCGGAGGATGTAGGACCTCCAGGGCTTCTTCGTAGCGGGGGCGGGATTTGAACCCGCGACCTTCGGGTTATGAGCCCGACGAGCTACCAGACTGCTCCACCCCGCGTCGCTGTGGCGGTGAGTATACGAGCAGGACCGCCGTATTGCCTACCTCGAGAAGCTCGTTGACTCACCTGTGGGAGGGGCAGCACCCGACTCCAAGATGAGGCGGTTCGCCTCCTCGATGTAGCCGCTGGCCTCCTCGACCTTTTCCTGGTACAGGCCGAGATCCCCCACGCGCAGGGCTGCGTCGGCCTCTGCCAGGGCGTCCTCAGCGAGGACGAGGAGCTCCGCGACTCGCTCCTCTACGGATCCGTCCGGTGGCTCCGTCGGTGGCTCAGGCGTCTCGCCGCCGTTGTCGGGCTCCTCGGGCCCGATGACGGGAGTCCCGAACAGTGCGAGCAGGACGTCCTCGAGCGTCTCACCGATCTCGATCCGACTGTTGAACGACGCGATGACCCGTTTGAACTGGGGAATGCCGGAACCGCCCGTGTCTGCCGCCAGGTAGATCGGCTGGACGAACAGCAGCGAGTCCTCGATCGGCACCACGAGCATGTTCCCTCGGATGACCTCTGATCCCTCCTGGCCGAGCAGCGTGAACTCGACGGACACTCGCGGATCCTGGTCGATGAAGTCACCAACCTGACCGGGTCCGTCGATCTGCCGGTCGCGCGGCATCCCGTACTCGATGATGTCGCCGTACTCCTCGAGCGGACCGCTCTTCGCGACCACGAATGCCGACATGTTCGGCCGATCGAGCGGCGTGAACGGCTGCATCAGCAGGAAGGACAAGCCGTCCTCCTCCGGCAGCTCCATGAGGAGGTAGTAGGGCAACATCGGTGGGGTGGCGAACGAGGCCCTGAGGGGCGGACGCTCCGAGGTCGCAGGGTTCCGTGCAATCTGCCACGGGTCGTTCCGCTGGAAGAGATCCACGGGGTTTGTCATGTGATACAGCTGGTACACGTCCGTCTGCATCCTGAACAGGTCTTCCGGATACCGGATATGGCCGATGAGCCCCTCGGGGAACTCGGTGAGCGGCTTGAACACACCGGGGAAGATCTTCTGGTTGACCCGGATGATCGGATCTTCGGGATCGACCACGTACATGTCGATGGTGCCGTCATAGGCGTCGATGACGGCCTTGACCGAGTTCCTGATGTAGTTGAAGCTGCCGGGGAGCGGCGATCCCTGGTCGAGGCGAGGCGTCCCCGCAGGTTCGGAGTACGGGAAGCGGTCGGAGACCGTGTAGAGGTCCATCATCCAAACCAGCCTGCCCTCATTGACCACCATGTACGGATCGTTGTCCGCATGGAGGAACGGCGCGACCTGGGCGATCCGATCCTGGATGTTGCGGTGGAGCAGCACCCTCGAGTCCGAACGAACCTGCCCCGAGATGAGGGTGTTGAGATCGCCGAAGCGGAGCGCCCACACGGCCCTGTTGAAGAAGTTGCCGAGGGCGACACCCCCCGCCCCGTCGTATGAGTTCGTCGTCGTTTCCGCCGTGTCCTCAGGGCCGCGGGGGAGGTCGACCTCACCCTGGTTCGAACCGACGATGAGGAAGTCGCGGATGGCATCGTCGGAGAAGTAGATGCGAGGCTGATCGACATCGAGGACAGGATCTCCGGACAGGTTCGTGGGTGGGAGGTCCTTGGCAAGGAACTCCGGCAACCCGTCGGCTGTGACGTCGCGAGCAGGGCTCAGAACCGCACCGAGACCGTGGGTGTACACGAGGCGTTCGTTGACCCACCCTGCGCCGGGGATGTTGGCCTCCTCGAGGCTCCGAGCCGCCGTCATCACCTGCTTGAGTTCCCCGTTGATCACATACCGATCGACGTCGACGTCGTTGAACGTGTAGTACGTCTTGATGTTCTGGAGCTCGGGGTATGTCGCCTGGAGGACCCCCGGATCCCAGAGGCGCACGTTCTCGATGGTCGGTGCATTCGCCTCGACCTCCTCCGCTGTGAGTTCAGGCGAGGCGTTGAACCGGCGCACCTCGACCTCGTCGAGGCCGAACGCATACCGGGTGAAGTCCAGGTTGTGCTGGACAAACTCGGTCTCCCGTTCGATCTCGTTCGGCTCGACAGAGAATCTCTGTACGAGTGCCGGGTAGATGCCACCCACGCCGATGGAGGTGACCAGCCAGATCCCGAGCGCGATGGCCGGCAGCGCCCATCCCCGGAAGCGGACATTCACGAGCAGGATGACTGCCGAGACGATCGAGATGAAGATGAGGAGGTTGAGGGCAGGGATCTGCGCGTTCACGTCGGTGTAGCTCGCACCGAAGACCTGGCCGCGACCGGAGTACAGGAGCTCCCACTTGTCGAACTGGTAGCCAACGGCCTTCAGGAGCGCCATCAACGCGACGAGCACCGAGATGTGAGCCTTGACGGCATCCGATGTCCGCTGCCCTGGGGTCGCGATCTTGATCCCGCCGTTGAGGTAGTGGGCGGCGATGACGACGAGCGTGCCGACGAGGAGGAGCTGGAAGGCCCATCCGAAAATGTCGCGGTACAGGGGAAGCGAGAAGACGTAGAGGGAGACATCGTTCCCGAACACGGGATCGGTGAGGCCGAAGTCGACGGAGTTCCTCCATAGGAGGAAGTCCTGCCACCACGTTGCGGCGCCGAGCCCGATGAGGATGCCGAAGAACAGGGAGAAGATGGTGCGAACCAGCGTCGCCCGTGGTTCGATCCACTCCTGATAGCGCTCGAGCAGCTCCTCGTCCGGGGCCCCGGTGATGGCACCGATTCTCGGCGACAGCCTGTCCACGAGCCACAGGTTGATCCAGAAGAAGAGGAGAGCGACGAGTGCGGCACCGAGCACGAGCCAAACCCTGGTGAAAGTAACGGTTGTCCACACGCCGGCGAAGCCGCGCTCACGGAACCACTGGTAGTCCGTGAAGAGTGTGGCGAGCCACCTGCCGAACACGAGGATGATGAAGAACCCACCGACGACGAACGAGAGGATCCGACGGAACCCTGATCGTGGTCGATAATTGATCGGCTCTCGGTTGATCACCGACACGATTCTATGGTCCTGTCGGGCTAGACACCCCGCTCAGACGGCCGCCGCACGAGCCGTTGCGTCCACGACCCTTCGTTCGGCCTCGTCCGAACGCCATGTGCGGAACACCTTGCTGGCCGACGCCGCGACTTCTCGCTCCCCGCCTCCGGCATCGCGTGTCCGTTCTATGGCTGCGGACACGGCTTCGAGGAGGTCTGACGCAAAGGCGGCGCCTTCCGATGACGTGCCGGAGCCCAGCCCGATCGCGAGCTCGGCGAAAGGCCCATCGAACCGATCGGTGAAATCGGCGCCCGGTGTCCACCCCGGATCGGTTCGAAGGTGCTCGAGGGCATCGTTCTGGAGGTCCACCAGGGTGCGTTTGATCTCCCTGAGCGCAGCGTTCTGGAGCGGTATGACGGCGCTGTCATCCTGCGCAGGTTCAGGTGTGGGCGCCGCTTCGACGGCATCGGAGCGAGCCGCTGACTCAGGTGCAGGCGCGAGACGAGTCGATCCATTCGATATGGACTCGGCATCGTCGCTCACGGCCGGCGGAGGTGCCGCCGATTCGGGCGCCGTTCGCAGCATGGCGAACAGCGAACCGATGTCGTCGGGAACGGCCTCCTTCACAGTCTCGGCATCGTCCTCGGCGACAGGGGCCTCTGGCGCTACCGGCGCTGGCACGGCATCCATGCCGACCGTGTCCTCGGCCGCAGTGTCCTCGGCTGCAGTGTCCTCGGCTGCAGTGTCCTCGGCGCTCGCTTCGTTCGCGACCGAGTCCTCGGTGTCTGCGGCCTCGGTGACCGGAGCCGCCGACGGTGACACGTCGGCTAGCACGACGACTTCCTCATCGTGGCCGACGGCGTCCGGTGTATCGCGTGTGTCTGGCGTGTCAGGCACCGTCTCGAGGTTCGGCGTGTCGTCGTCCTCGACGACAATCGGCGTGGCGGGTACCTCGGGGGGCTCGAGTGATATCCCCGCACGAAGGGCCGTGACCTCTGCCATCAGCTCATCGGCGTCAACGGGGCTCGGTGGTACGACGCGGGTAGCGGCGACGATCCTCACGGACCCGCTGTCGCTCGTGTGATGGGTGCGATCGTCGGACGGCTCTGGCACCGGCTCGGGGTCTTCCAGAGCCTGGCGCTTCGATTCGATCTCCGACTCCATCTCAGAGATCGTCGCCCGAGTGGCCTCGAGCTCGGCGAGGAGTTCACTGCGACGGTCCTCGAGTGCCCGTGCCCTCTCCTGTGCGAGTTCCGCCTGCTGGCGCGCAGCTGCGAGCACGGCCTCGCTCTCGAAGCGGGCAGCATCGACGATCTGGTCCGCCTCGACCCTGGCCGTTCGAATCGACTCCTCCCGATCCCGGCGAGCGTCACCCGTGAGGTGGATCGCCTCGCGTTCGGCCTCGGCGCGAACGAACAAGGCCTCCTCCTTTGCGGCGGCGATGATCGAGTCTGCCTCGGCTCTGGCGGTTCGGAGCATCGCGGAGCCCTCGTTCCAGGCATCGGCGCGCATCGACTCGCTCGCCTCGGTGGCTTCGCTGACCATGGCGTCGGACGACGATCTGGCCTCTGCGCGCCATGCGTCGGCATCCGCAGCCGCCCTCGTGCGGATTCCTTCAGCGGCTTCACGAGCAGCCTCGAGGATCACGCCGATCTCGGTCCCGATTGTGTGAAGTTCATGTGCGAGCGCCTCGGCTTCCGAGATGCCCAACGCAGGAGCATTCGACAGACCACCACCGACATCCGATTCGAGCGCCTCGATGCGATCGGCGAGCTCGTCGAGGTACGCCTCCACCTGTGACCGTTCGTAGCCGCGAAGGGCAACATCGAATCGGCGAGCACGCACCCCGCCCGGGGTCAGTTCATCCGCCATGGGCGGCAGCGTAGGGGCTGGCAGCGTGGTGTCCGCGGATTGTCAGAGGCTCTCGAGAAAGGCGATGGCATCCTCGATCGTCTCCACCCTGACGACCTCGATCCGGTCGCCGGCAGCGGCGACTGCATCCTCGTAGTTCCCCGCAGGCACGAGCACGGCTCGTGCGCCCGCGTCCACGGCCGCGTACACCTTCTGGTGGATTCCGCCGATCGAGCCGACCGTTCCGTCGCGTTCGATGGTCCCGGTGCCCGCGATCCGGTAGCCCTTGGTGATCTCGTAGTCCGTCAGCTGGTCCATGATCTGGAGGGTGAACATCATCCCTGCAGAGGGACCGCCGATGTTCTGGGAATCGATAGCGACCTCGACGGGGAACTCGATGATCGGTTCGTTGTTCGCCAGCAGGATCCCGATCAGTGGTCGGTCGGGGTCGTCGGGGTTCTCCCCGAGCGTTATCTCGACCTCGAGATCGTCGAACGAGTCAGGCGCGCCGTCCCTGGGACGCTCCACCAGCATGGTGATGACGTCACCGACGGACAGGTCCGTCAGCTGGGCGATGATGTCGCTGCGGAAGGCGACGGTGGTGCCGTTCATGTCGATGATCACGTCGTTCGGGAACAAGATGCCATCAGCTCCCGATTCGGGAACGGTCTCGATCACCAGCGCTCCGGTGCCGATCAGTGTCACTTCGTAGCCGAGCTGTGTGAGCGCTACGAAGATCGCGTCGTTCTTGGATTGCTCCATCAACGCCAGGCTCTCGCGACGAAGCTGCTCGGGCGATACGCCGATGGGTCGTATGTTCTCCCTGGGGCGTGTGTCCACACTGTCGTCGAACTGGGCGGCCACCCATTCGAATGCATTCGCCTCCTTGAGTGACACGGTGAGGAAGAACAACTCCCCGACGCTCGAAACGGTGCCGCCCTCGACGGTGACGAAGTCCGCGGTGTCGTACACAGGGCCGGGGCTGAGGGTGTAGTACGGGAGGCTGATGGGCCACGCGATGGCGATCGTGATGCCGACAGCCATCAGCAGCCCGGCCACGACCCACGGCCACTTCGGATAGGGGGCGGTCGGTCGGACGGACTCAGGGATGTCTGCGTAGGGGTCTGCGGGTTCGCTCAATGCGACGTCGTTGTCCACCCGGCGAGGTTACCCGGACCGCAAGGTAGGCGTGCGCCGTCAGGCGATCCGACGCCCTGCCACGAGGTCGGCCGTGACAACGATACGGAAGCGGTTGGATCCCTTCGGGTGGCACGCGAACATCGTCAGTTTCGGATCCTCGCCGTCGTAGGTGATCCACATCGCACCCGGATCGACGATGAACGACTCCGCGACCCGATACATGACATCGAACCCCATCCCGTCCCTGACGAACACGAGGTCTCCCGGCTCGAGGCGGTCGAGGTCGTGGAACGGTCGCGAGTGGGTGGTACGGTGCCCAGCGAGGACGACATTGCCGTCGCCTCCTGCAACCGATGTTCCCGCCCAATGGGCGACACCTCGGTCGATCACCGATGATGCCACGCCCGACCGAATCACCTCGTCGACGCCGATCGCCGGGATGCGCACGTGGCCGACCACGGCGCCGCTTTCCTGGGATCTGTGGAAGACGGGCTGGCGCGCTGGATCGGGAACGAGCCCGTCGTAGGGCGACGCGGCCTGCGTCGACGACGCCGACAGGGCGATCGCAGCGGCGACAATGGCGATGAAACGGGTTCGGGCGCTCAACAGTCTCATTCTGGTAACCCATCGGCACGTCCGTCGATGTGCTGGAATGGGAATCCGCTCGACGACGAGATCTCGGAGGCACGCCGCATGACCATCACGTACGACGCACCGACTCTCGCTCGAGTGGTGTTCCCGAGGACCAGGGTCGCCACGTTCACCTTGATGGTGGGATTCGCGCTCCTGACCGCGGCTGCGGCGCAGATCCGGTTCCCCGTGCCAGGTACACCGGTGCCGATCACGGGGCAGACGTTCGCCGTCCTCCTCGCCGGGGCCGCGCTCGGCTCGTGGGCCGGGGCGGGAAGCCAGGTCATCTACTGGACGCTCGGGGCGATCGGGCTCCCGTTCTACACCGAGGCATCGGGCGGTTGGGAGGCTGCGACCGGGGCGACCGCCGGATACCTCGTCGGCTTCATCGTCGCGGCGTGGGTCGTCGGAGCTCTCGCCGAGCGTGGTCAGGACCGCAACGTGTGGTCGGCGATCCCTGCGTTCCTCGCAGGGAATGCCGTCATCTACCTCTTCGGTGTTACGTGGTTGTTCGTGAGCGTCGACGCGTTCACGACCATCGGAGATGCGCTGGCCGCAGGATTCACCCCGTTCGTGGTCGGTGACCTCATCAAGATCCTCACGGCCGGCCTGCTCCTCCCCTTGGCGTGGCGCCTCACGGACTCGGCAAGGAGCTGAGCCTCCGATGGACCGCAGACAGCGCATCGAGAACGCGATCGCGAACGACCCGTACGCAGCGAGCCAGGGATTCTCCCTCGTCTCCGTCACGGACGAGGCTGTCACGGTTTCGATGACCGTCCGAGGCGATCAGGTCAACTTCCTCGGTGGCACCCATGGAGGCGTGATCCACTCACTCGCCGACTGCGCGTTCTCACTCGCGTCGAACGCATATCCGGAGGACGCTGTCGCGATCGACACCCACCTCGCCATAACGGCGGCCTCTGACATCGGTGAGGTGCTGACTGCGACCGCTCGAGAAGCGACACGGGGGCGCACGCTTGCGACCTATCGGGTGGACGTGACGAGGGGCGACGGGCGAACCGTTGGGCTGTTCACGGGAACCGTGTTCCTGATCCGCGGATCAGACGGTCAGGCGTTGAGCTCCTCGCCCAAGTAGGCCTTCACGACGCGCGGGTCCGATTGGATCTGGTCCGGTGTCCCTGTGGCGATGACCTCGCCGAAGTCCAGGACGAGCACACGGTCGGCGATGTCCATGACGAGGCCCATGTCGTGCTCCACGAGGATCATGCCGATCCCCAACTCCTCGCGGATGTCGAGGATGAACCGCGCCATGTCCTCCGTCTCCTCGAGGTTCATACCTGCCACGGGCTCGTCGAGCAGGAGGAGCTGCGGCTCCATGGCGAGGGCCCTTCCGAGCTCGACCCTCTTCTGGATCCCGTACGGCAGCATCCCGACGGGATAGAACCGCCACGCCTCGATCTCGAGGAGGTCGATGATGTCCTCCACGTGTGCCCGATTCGCGACCTCTTCGCGCTTCGCCCTGCCCCACCACAAGGCACCCTCGAGCCAGCCGACCTCCGTCCGGACGTGCCTGCCGAGGGCGATGTTCTCGATGACGGTCATGTGGGCGAACAGCTCGATGTTCTGGAACGTCCGAGCGACCCCGAGGGCCGCCACCTTGTCGGGCCTCATCCCGAGGATCGACTCCCCGCGCCAGAGGATGTCCCCCTGCTGTGGGCGGTACACGCCGTTGAGGCAGTTGAACGTCGAGGTCTTGCCTGCGCCGTTCGGACCGATGACGGCGAAGAGCTCGTCCTCCTCGACGGTGAAGCTCACATCGGTGAGCGCCTTGACCCCCTTGAACGCGAGGTCGACGTTGCGGAACTCGACGAGGGGCACGCTCACGACAACCACCGCTTCCTCCGCTTGTAGTGCTTCACGTCCCTGAACGACTTCCGCTCGCCACCTTCGGCGTGCAGCCCGAGGTAGAACTCCTGGACGTCCTCGTCAGAGAGCAGCTTCTTCGGATCACCGTCCATGACGACCTTGCCGGTCTCCATGATGTATCCGTAGTCGGCGATCGAAAGTGCCATGTTCGCGTTCTGCTCGATGAGCAGAACCGACGTCCCACGCCTGTTGATGTCCACGATGATGTCGCGGATCTGGGCAACGAGCATCGGGGCCAGCCCCAGGGACGGCTCGTCGAGGATCAGCAGCGTCGGGTTCGCCATCAACGCCCGACCGATCGCGAGCATCTGCTGCTCGCCTCCCGAGAGGTAGCCCGCCGTGTCCTTGCGACGGTTCGCGAGGACAGGGAACATCTCCATGACCATGTCGTGGTTCGCCTTCACACTCGACGAGTCCTTGTTGGTCGTCGCTCCGGTTCGGAGGTTGTCCTCGACGGACATCTCTGCGAACACCCGCCGCCCCTCCATCACCTGGGCTATGCCTGCGCGGACGATCGTCGATGCGTCCTTGTCACCGATGTCCTCACCGTTGTAGGTGATCGACCCTTTGGTGATGTCACCCTCGTGCACGTCGAGAAGCCCTGTGATGGCTCGAAGTGTCGTCGTCTTGCCTGCGCCGTTCGCGCCGAGCAGTGCCACGATCTGGCCGTCCTTCACCTCGAGGGACAGGCCACGCAGCACGAGGACCACGTCGTTGTAGACGACTTCGAGGTTGGCTACCTCAAGCATGGGGGTGGTTCACCTCCGTCGGGTTTGGGAGGGGGTGTGGCCGAGCCACACCCCCTCGGATCGTCTGTGTCCCTATAGCTCGAAGCAGGGTGCCGTGAACTCGAACTCCGCCGCGGCATCACCCACGAAGAAGTCCTTCTCGACGAGAGACCCCGTCGTTGCACCAGCCTGCGAAAGCGTCTGCTCCGCACCACCCGCCGCCGTGTACGTGGCGAGATCCGGGTTGAACACCGCGAGCTCGCGCATCACGTAGTCGTTCGGAGCACCCGCGTATCCCTGATTCGGTGCTGCTCCACCGAAGTCGACGCCTTCGACCGTGGCCGCCGCCGCAACGACGCCGGCACGGGTCAGGTCACCGGCCGCGATGGCGGCCTCGAGAACCGCACGCATCGTGATCGACTCGTTCCATCCCGTGATGAAGGCATCGCTCGGCCGACGGTCAGGGAAGGCCTCTGCCATTGCCGCCATCATCTCGTTGTTGCCCGGCGTGTCGGTACCCCAACCCACGTTGTATCCGGACTGGTAGTAGACCGCGTCATAGAGCGGTCCCGCAGCGGAGTCGAGCAGGCGGAAGTCGTACGTCGGCGTCGAACCCGTGAACATCCCCGTGTACCCGGACTGCACAGAGCCGGCGAGGATCTCCGCCCCGATCGAGGGGTTCGTCGTCAGGAACGTCCAGTCCGCGCCGGAGCCCACGATTCCCTGGATGACGGCCGTCTGGTCCTGACCGGGGATTACGGCGGCCTCGCCGTCATACACGATCTCCATCCCATAGTGCTCAGCAGCCAGCTTCACGCCGGCAGCCGCATCCTGCCCGTAGTCACCGGGGAAGGTCGCCAGAGCGATCGTCTGTCCACCCTGTTCCTGGATGAAGTGGACGAGGTTCATCGACTCGATGCAGTAGTTGGTGTTCTGCTCGAGCGCCACGCCCTGGTCGAACTCTGGGATGCCCCAGCCCGAGTACCAGCTCAAGGGGATGAACAGCAGGTTGTCGGCGATCGCGTCGGCGAGCATGGTGACGCTCGTCGGCGAACCGGTCGACTGGCTGATCGCGACGACCTCGTTGCGGAGGACCTCGTACTTCTCCATGTGCTGCTCGACGTTGTAGTTGGTGTCCTCGATGACGAGCTCGACGGTCCAGCCGTCGGCGAGGCCACCAGCATCGTTGACGTTGTCCCAGTACACCTTCTGCGCGTCGGTGATGTCGTTCACGAGTGCAGCGAACAGGCCGGTGAGGTCAGCAAGCAAACCGAGCTTGATCACCTTGCTCTCGGCATCGACGCCGATGTCGGTGAGGACCTCGGAGGGCGTCTCCCCTGCAGTGGTCGTCGTGGTCTCCTCGGGCGCGGCCGTCGTCGTCGTCGTGTCGCCTGGTGCGGCGGTCGTCGTCGTGTCGTCGCTGTCCGAGCTGCACGCGGCGGCGACGAGCGCCATCGCGAGCACGAGAATGAGCAAGCTCAATCCTCTTCGCATCGTGTTTCTCCTTCTCATTTTCTTCCTCTCCCTTTTCCTCCCGGGCGGCGACACCGGCCGCGCCCCGAATGGATCTCTGTCAGTAGGTGAACGGCCAACCCCTCCAGTAGTTCCTCACGCGTATCCAGATGCCGAACAATCCGAGCGGCTCGGCAATGAGGAACACGACGATCAGGATGCCGAACAGGACGACGTTGAACTGGAAGATGCTCAGACCCGGTCCTGCGGCCTCGAGGGAGATGATGCCGATGACGTCATCAGGCCCCGAACGGATGATGAGGTTGCCGAGCCACGAGAACAGCCCCCCGTCCTCGGCCTGGGCCGCGAGCCAGCGAGTGGTGTTCTCGACGATCCTCGGCGACATGAGCACAAAGAACGACCCCATGAGCGTTCCCGCGACCGTTCCCGCGCCGCCGATGAGGATGATGGCGACGAACTCCACCGACAGCAGGAGGTCCCAAGTCTCAGGTATGAGCTGGCCGACGACGGAGCCGAGGAGCGCACCTGCGAGTCCCGCATAGAACGACGAGATCGCGAACGCCTGGGTCTTGCCCCTCACCTCGTTGACACCCATGACCTCGGCTGCGATGTCCCGATCGCGGATCGCAGCCCACGAGCGACCGACCCTGGTGCGCATGATGTTCTTCGACACCAGTGCGAACACGGCCATCAAGACGAGGAGGAAGAAGTAGGTCTTGACCTCGGCCGACATCTCGTCGACCTGCACCCACGGCAGGAGGTTGACCGGACGCAGGAACCACCACAAGGGACCGTCCTCGGCGAATGAGACGAGGGGATCCATCTCCTTCCAGAGCGCGAACTCGAGAGAGGGCCACCGTCTCCCGATGCCAGGGGTGCCTGTGATCGAGTTGACGTTCCGGAAGATGTGCTGGCCGATGAACACGAGCCCGAGCGTGGCGAACGCCAGGTACAGGCCCCTGATCCTCACTCCGAGCGGGGCAACCGCGATTCCGATCGCTGCGGCCACGACTCCCGCTGCGGGGAGCCAGATCCACATCGGGAGACCGAAACCCCACGTCGTGCTCCCTGCCTCGCCACCGAGCAGTACCGCGGTGTATGCGCCCACGGCGAGGAAGAAGGCGTGTCCGAGGGACACCTGTCCCGCGACGCCGGTGAGGAGGTTCAACCCCAGCGCACCGATCGCGAATATCAAGGTTCGGTTGATCAGGATCAGCCACCCGCTGTCCCCGAGATAGCCGAAGAAGGGCAGGGCAGCGAGGGGCGCGAGGACCGCGATGACGGCGACCAGCACCATGGAGACACGCTTGGTCGTTGACGGGAACAGCGACATCTCGGACTGGTAGGACGTGAAGAGATTCGGTCTGCCCCTCATACGCGACGGATCTCCTCGGTTCCGAACAGCCCGTACGGCCTCACGAGCAGGATCACCATCATGAGGAGCCACGGAACGATCCCGGAGAATCCGATGCCGAGCCACGAAACGCTCCCGAGATACACGCCTGCGAACACCTCGGCGATCCCCACGAGGAGGCCGGCGACGATCGCACCAGCGATCGAGTCGAGGCCGCCGATGATCACGACGGGGAATGCACGGAATGCGATGAACGCGGTGAGCGGGCTGACGCCCGCCGCACGCGGCGCGACCGACGAGAAGATGCCTCCGATGGCCGCGAGCGCCGCGCCGATCGCCCACGCGATCGCGAACACCTTGCCCACCGAGATCCCCTGTGCCATGGCGGCTTCCTGGTCGAAGGCGGTTGCCCGAACGGCAATGCCGGTGCGCGACCTGAAGAAGACGAGGAGCATGAGCACGACCGCAATGAGGACGCCGACCGTGACGAGCTGGGTGTGGGCGACTCGTAATGGCCCGATGACCCAGATCGACGCACCCCACGGGTCGCCGAGCCCCCGGATCGTGTTGTCCATGAGGTCGTTGCTGATGGTCCTGATGATGAGGTCGAGTCCGAGGGTGATCATCGCGACGGCGAACAGCGGCTCACCGATCATCGGCCTGATCGTCACACGCTCGATGACGATGCCCACGATGGCGGTGGCGACGATCGCGAGGAGTGCGGCGAGGAGCCACGGAATCCACGCCGGTGCGTCCCCCATCCACCGTCCAGGAATGTCGACCACGGTCGCGAAATACACCACGAAGAACGCACCGAGGGCGGCGATCGAACCATGGGCGAAGTTCACGACCTGGGTCGCCTTGAAGATGATGACGAAGCCGAGGGCGAGGAGGGCGTAGATGGCACCCAGTGCGATCCCGGAGGTCAGCGCGTTGACGAACTTCTCGAGGTCCGTCTCCGCGGCGGCCTGGCCGATCACCACGAGTGCTGTCACGAGTACATCGACTCCACGAGATCGCCGAACATGTCTTCCATGGCGCTTCGCTTGATCTTCTGCGTCGCGGTGAGCTCGCCATCCTCGTGATCGAGCTCCTTGGGGATCATCCGGAACACCTTGATCTGTTCGACCCTGGCGAACCGCTCGTTGGTCTTGTTGACGACTCCCTGGATGAGCTCGATGACCTCCTCCTTCTGCGAGAGGTCGCGGTAGGTCGTGTACGGGATCTGCCTGCGAAGCGCCCAGTCACCGACGACATCGAACTCGATACCGATCAGCGCCGCCAGGTACTTCCTGCCGTCACCGACGACCATCGCCTCCTTGATGAAGGGAGACGTCTTGAGGCTGTTCTCGATCTCCGACGGCGAGATGTTCTTGCCACCGGACGTGATGATGATGTGCTTGATTCGGTCGACGATCTTGACGTGTGTCCCGTCTACCCACACGCCGACGTCGCCCGTCTTCAACCAACCGTCCTCCGTGAAGGTCTCGGCGGTCGCCTCCGGTTTGTTCCAGTAGCCGGGGAATACCGCAGGGTGCTTCGTCTGGATCTCGCCGCTCTCGGGATCGATGCGGAACCCGATCGACGCGTACGGCTCGCCCACCGTTCCGACCTTCACGCGCCCATCGAAGTTCGTCGTTGCGCACGCGGTGTTCTCGGTCATGCCGTACAGCTCGTACACGGGAATGCCGAGTCCCATGAAGAACTCGAGCACCTCGGGTGCGATCGGCGCGGCACCAGACGATGCGTACCTGCAGTGGCGAAGCCCGATCCGCGTGCGAAGGGAGCGGAAGAAGATGGGATTGCCAACCCAGTAGGCCAGCTTCGCGCCGAAGGTGAAGTCGCCGTTGTTCTCGACCCGCTTCGCGCCGATGTATGCGGCGAGCTTGAGGCCGAATGCCGACGTGAGCCGCTTGAGCCTCGTTGCGTCCTGGAGCCGGATGAGGACTCCCGCATGGATGCGCTCCCAGATGCGGGGTACCGCGAAGAAGATGGTCGGCTGTACCTCGCGCAGGTTCATCTGCACGGTGTCGATCGACTCGGCGAAGTTGAGGATCGGGCCGTTGTACGCCATCGACCACGACGAGAACAATCGCTCGGCGACGTGGCAGAGGGGCAGGTACGTCAGCTTCTCGTCCGACGTGTTCTCCCCTTTGGCCGCCGCGAAGCGCGAGGGGTCGTTGAGGACGTTCTCGACCGCGAACTCGATATTGCGATGGGTCAGCATGGCCCCCTTTGGGGGACCCGTGGTTCCCGACGTGTAGATGAGCGTCATGACCTCGTCGGGCTCGGCATCTGCCATCAGCCGTTCGACGGCACCAGGATTGGCATCGCGGTGATTCTGTCCGATCGCCATGAACTCGTCCCATGACATGAGTCGATCATCGTCCATCGTGTGCACGCCTCGGGGCTCGAGGTACACGATCGTCGAGATCGTCGGAAACGCGTCGCGCCCAGGCTCGAGGACCTTGTCGACCTGCTCCTGATCCTCGGCGATGTGGACCGTCGCTCCTGCGTCATTCAGGAGGTACTGCACCTCGGCAGTCGGATTGGTCGGGTACATGCCCGTGCAGATGCCTCGGATGGCGACCGTTGCGAAGTCGAAGATCAACCACTCGGGTCGATCCTCCGAATGGATCGACGTCACGTCACCGGGACGGACACCGAGTGCCAGGAGCGCATGCGCGGCGGTCAGTACCTCGTCCCAGACCCGTGCGCTCGTGCGTTCCTGCCAGATGCCAAAGTCCTTGTCGCGCATCGCCACACGGTCGGGTGTCGTGCGCGCCCACTCCCGAATCCGCCATGCGACGGTCGGGAAGGCGCGGCTCAGGTCGGGGGCATTCGTGTGTTCGAGGGTTGTCGTCATGATCTCCCCACCGTTCGGCCATCACGGCATCCGGGCAAGTTAGACGAATCAGACCCCGGATGCCCGGAAAATCCTGCGAGCGTCGCGAAAAGGACGTCGATCTTCGCGATTCAGGCCGCGGGCTCGATCCTCACGCCAACGACGCGGAACCGCTTCGCGACGAACGCCGGGTCCGCGAGCGAGGCATTTCCCGCCGGGTTCGCACCCGTTACATGGAAGTCGGAGAACGCAGCCGACTGGTTCACGAAGAGGCCGCCTGCGAGGTTGAATGCAACCGAGACGCCTCCTTCGACGGCGGCATCGATGATCTCCTCCATCACAGCGTCGTCCGTCGTATACGCGAGCCAGGTGATGGCGCCACTGTCGATCGCAGCTGACTTCGCGGATGTGATCGCTTCCCGCGTGGATTCGGCCCTGACCACGTAGATGATCGGTCCGAACATCTCATGACGGTGGGCATCGTCCGTCGCGTCGACCTCGATGATCACCGGCGTTCGCACGACGGCATCGGGGAACTCTGCGTTGGTAACGGTCCGAGACGGCGACAGGATTCGACCGGACGAAGCGGCTCTGCCGACACGCTCGATCGTCGCTTCGCCCTTGATCGCGCCGAGGACGCCAGCGGCCCTGGCATCGTCCCCGAGCAGACCGTCGACGGCAGCGACGAACGCGGTGACGACGTCGTCGTACGGCACGACGTCGTCACCGACCTTCACCCCGGACGACGGGATGAACAGGTTCTGGGGGGTGGTGCACATCTGGCCCGAGTACATCGTCATCGAAACGGACAGGTTCCGCATGACGGCCCCGAGGTCGCGCACCGAGTCGAGGATGACCGAGTTGACTCCCGCCTTCTCGGTGTAGACGTCAGCATGGGTGGCGTGCTCCTCGAGCCATCGTCCGAAGGCCGATCCGCCCGTGTAGTCGACGATGCCGACCTCCGGTCGCATCACGAGATCCTTCGCGACGGGGGCATCGGGCGTGTCGACAAGGAGTTGGACAACGTCGGGATCGAAGCCTGCCTCGGCCATGACGCCGCGTGCCGTGCGCACGAGGATGGCGAACGGCAGGATGGTTCCGGGGTGGGGTTTGACGATCACAGGATTGCCCGCGGCGAGGGATGCGAAGATCCCCGGATACCCATTCCACGTGGGGAAGGTGGACACGCCGATCGTAACGGCGACGCCGCGGGGCCTGATGATCCATCGCTTGTCGATCACGAGCGGGTCACGTTGTCCCTGCGGCTTCTCCCACGTCAACGGACTCGGGATCCGGGTCTGCTCCTGGTAGGCGTACGCGATCGCCTCGAGCGCGCGATCGAGTGCGTGGGGACCGCCGGCTTGGAAGGCCATGAGGAAGCTCTGCCCTGTCGTGTGCATCACGGCATGGGCCATCGTGAACGAGTCCTTCGACAGGCGATCGAGGATCTCGAGGCACACGCCTGCCCTTGTCTGGGGTGTAGCGCGACCCCACGTCCGCATGGCGGCGACTGCTCCCTCGATCGTGGCATCCACGGTTGTCGATGGATACTCGATCCCGAGCTCCACACCGTACGGGGAGGATTCGGCGACAGCCCCGTAGCCGAAGTTCTTCTGATCCGTCGTGAACGGACGCCCACGCATCGCGTCGAATGCGTCCTGTCCGGTTACGGGTGCTTCCTCACCGTATGCCTTCGGATGCTCAGGGAAGGCGCTCCAGTAGGTTCTGGCCGAGATCGCCTCGACGGCTCGTTCGATGGTCTCGCGATGGGCGTCGAAGAAGTCTGGCACGCAGGTGTCCTTTCCTGGGTCGATGGCACCAGCGTACCGAGACCGACACCGGCGCGGCGGCCGAGAGCGTGCGACACTCGCTGCTCGTTCCCGTAGGCTGACGCCCCATGGAAGCCTTCCTCCTCGACTACATCCGCACACCGATCGGCAGGTTCGCCGGCGCCCTGGCTCCCGTTCGGCCCGATGACCTCGCGGCGGCCGTGATCGCGTCGATCGTCGCGTCGAGCGGTATCGAGCCGGACACGATCGACGACGTGTACTTCGGGGATGCGAACCAGGCAGGTGAGGACAACCGCAACGTGGCACGCATGTCGTCACTCATCGCGGGGCTCCCCGTCGAGGTGCCGGCGAGCACGGTCAACCGACTCTGTGGATCGGGGATGGAGGCCATCGGCCTCGCTGCGCGCACGATCAAGGCCGGGGAAGCCGACATCATCATCGCGGGCGGGGTCGAGTCGATGAGCCGGGCGCCGAAGGTCATGGCGAAGGCGGCGTCCGCATTCGACCGTTCCGTTGTCGTCCATGACTCGACCATCGGGTGGCGGTTCGTCAACCCACGGATGCGCGACCGTTTCGGCACGGACGAGATGCCAGGCACGGCCGAGAACGTCGCGAGCGAGTTCGCCATCTCGAGGGAGGACCAGGATGCGTTCGCCCAGCGGAGCCAGGACCGCACGGCAGCCGCCATCTCGCGCGGGTTCTTCGCCGGTGAGATCGAACCCGTGCGTGTCCCCCTCCCCCGGGGAGCAGAGACCATCGTGTCCGAGGACGAGCACCCTCGACCGGACTCGACGCTCGAGAAACTCGCCTCGCTCACACCGATCTTCGAAGGCGGAACCGTGACGGCGGGCAACGCTTCCGGGATCAACGACGGCGCCGCAGCCACCGTCGTCGTCAGCGAGCGAGCCTTGGAACGGCTCGGCCGCGAACCCATGGCACGTATCGTCGGCATGGCCACCGCAGGCGTTCCACCGCGCATCATGGGCATAGGCCCCGTACCGGCGACGAGGAAGCTCCTCGATCGAACCGGTGTGTCGCTGTCGGAGATCGAAGCGATCGAGCTCAACGAGGCGTTCGCGTCGCAATCACTCGCCTGCCTCCGCCAGCTCGGCCTGCCGGACGATGCGGAACACGTCAACCCGAACGGCGGGGCAATCGCGATCGGCCATCCCCTGGGGATGTCAGGCGCCCGCCTCGTCGGTACCGTCGCCAGGGAAGTGGACGCCACGGGACGGGCGTTACGGACTCGCGACGATGTGCATCGGCGTCGGCCAGGGGATTGCCCTCCTGCTCGAGAGGTCTCGCTAGCGCAACGAGAAAGCTCTCGCTGGGTGGTTTACTCGTTGCGCCGAGCGACATCCGGTTCGACGGTGCTGGGCGGTTCTGCCGTGACCGTATAGGTGACGCCTTCGGCGACGTTCACGGCATGATCGGCGATCCGTTCGAAGAATCGGGCGATCCTCGACAACTCGATGCCTGCCTCGACGCCGATCGATGCCGATTCCCTCGCCAGGTCCTGATAGAACCGGCCGCAAATGTCATCGACGACATCATCCTCTCGCTCGAGCCGGTAACCCGCCGAGGCATCCATCTCATCGAGTGCTTCGATGCCCCTCCCGAACAGTGACGTCGACTCGTCGACGAGTCTGCCGAGGGTCGCCTTGAGCGATGGTGTCAGGCTGAATCCGTCCATCCGCCTCATCGCTTTGGCACAATTGACCGCGAGATCCCCACTGCGTTCGAGTTCGTACAGCATGCGTGTTGCGGATACGAGGAAGCGCAGATCCTTCGCAACGGGTTGCTGACGGGCAAGCACATCGAAGACCTGATGCTCGAGCTCGGATGTACAACGCATCGATCTCCGAGTCGCCGCTTCGGATCTCGGCCGACGAGATCCAGCCGATTGTCGAGCACGGCTTCGCCGGCCCGCCTGGCGTTCTCGAGGACGAGCGATGCCATCTGGACGAGACCGCTGTGGATCTGGTGGAGCTGTTCCCCGAATGCGTGCCGGATCTCGGCATGCTCTTCGGCGATCGGCGTCGGCGTTGGTCATATCGGTCATCCGAACCGTCCCGTGATGTAGTCCTCCGTGGCCTTTTCCCTTGGTGATGTGAACAACTCGTCCGTCGGGCTGTACTCGACGAGATACCCCGTGCGCTGGCCCTTCGTGTCGAGCGCCACGTTGAAGAACGCCGTCATGTCCGACACGCGAGCGGCCTGCTGCATGTTGTGGGTCACGATGATGATCGAGTATTGCTCCTTGAGCTGGATCATGAGCTCCTCGATCCTGAGCGTAGCGATGGGGTCGAGGGCTGAGCATGGCTCATCCATGAGGATCACATCGGGCTGGGTTGCGATGGCCCGGCGATGCACAGCCGCTGCTGCTGCCCGCCCGAGAGCGAGAGCCCGCTCTCCTTGAGCTTGTCCTTGACCTCGTCCCAGAGGGCGGCGTCGCGCAGCGCCTCTTCGACCAGATCCCCGAGATCCGCCTTCGACCCGTGGAACCCGTTGACCTTCGCCCCCCATGCGATGTTGTCGAAGATCGACTTCGGGAACGGGTTCGGCTTCTGGAACACCATGCCGATTCGCCTGCGGATCTCGACCGGATCGACGCCCGGGACGTAGATGTTCTCCCCGTGATACCTGACCTCGCCCTCGACACGGGCCGACGGGATGAGGTCGTTCATGCGGTTGAGGGATCGCAGAACGGTCGACTTCCCGCAGCCCGACGGCCCAATGAGGGCACTGATCTGGTTGAAAGCGAAGTTGAGCGAAACCTCGGCGACCGCCCTGAAATCCCCGTAATAGACGTCCATGTCCCGGGTTTCGAGGACGCCGGGCGTACTGGCCTCTGGCGCATCGTCGGTGTGGTGGACAATGGCCGTGAAGTCCTCTTCGATGTCGCTGTGGTCCTCTGTCCGCCATGCCGTGTCGACACCTGCGGGCTCTCTTCGTTCGTGGTCAGTCACTGGAGTCTCCTCGAGTATCGGTTGCGGAGAAGTACGGCACCGGCATTGAGCAGGAGCAGGAGGATCAGCAGGGCGAGGCTCGCAGCGGCGGCGAGGTGCCTCCACTCGAACTGCGGGAAGGACGACCATTGGAAGATCTGGATCGGCAGGGCTGTGAACTGGCTGAACGGTCCCGATGGGCTGGTCGTGATGAAGCTCGCCGCGCCGACGAGGATGAGCGGCGCTGTCTCCCCGATGGCCCTGGCCACGGCGAGGATCGTGCCGGTGAGGATGCCGGGGAGGGCGAGGGGGAGGACGTGGCTCCGCACCGTCTGCCACCGTGTTCCGCCGAGCCCCATTCCCGCCTGCCGCAGCGAGTTCGGCACCGCACGAATCGCCTCCTGGGAACTGATGATCACGACAGGGAGGGTGAGAGCACCCAACGTGAGGCCGGCTGCGAGGACCGTACGACCGTTCGGCGCCCCTTCGCCGAAGAGGGACCCCGAGGTGATGGGTTCCATGATCCTGACGAACACCGCAAGGCCAAGCATGCCGTAGACGATGGAGGGGACACCTGCCAGGTTGTTGATGTTCGTCTGGATGAGGTCGTTGATCCGGTTCGGTCGGGCGAACTCCTCGAGGTAGATCGCAGCTCCGACGCCAACCGGAACAGCGAACAGGATCGTGATCAACACCAGCCACAGCGAACCGAGGATGGCGGTCCAGATGCCCGCAAGTTCCGGGGTCGAGCTCGCCGGGCTGGTCACGAAGCGCCAGCTGAACCATGCGCGCCACTGGAAGCGCACCTGATCGAAGGTGTAGTCACCGTACCTTTCGGGTGACGTCTCGAAGGTCGTCCTCACCTCCTCCTCGAATCCCCCAGGATCGAGGATCGATTCCGTGAGCGTGGCCGAGTCGATGATGTCTGGATTGATGATGCGCTCCTCGACGAGGAGCACCAGGTTGGCCTGGCTCCTGGGTTCGGCGGTGCACCCGGTTGGAGCGTCGCCGCGCGCGCACACCTCATCCCATTTCCCCTGGGACTCGAACACCAGCCGATCGGCAAAGAACCGCTGGTCGCGTTCGAGCCTGCGTCCGACGTTGGTCGAGATGCCGGCTTCGAGCGCGGTGACCAGCTCCCCAGTCGTGAGGTCGCCGAGCCCGACCTCGGCAGGGTCGTACCCTGCCGCTGCGACGATCTCCTCGGGTTCGACCTGGTTCACCTGTGCGACGAGGCCGAACGAGTCGTTGACGATCGTGTACAGGAGAGTCGCCAGGGCGAGAACGGCGATCACGAGCGCACCGAGGAGGGCCACCTGGACGAAGAACCCGCGACGCTTCCGCTTCGCCAGAAGTCCCTCGAACTCCTCCTCCGTGGGAAAGTAGAGCTTCTCTCCGGTTTCGCGGGTCGTCGTCACTCGTACTCCTGACGGAAGCGCTTCACGACCCGGCGGCTGATCGAGTTGAGTCCGAGCGTGATGAAGAAGAGAGTCAGGCCGATCGCGAAGATGGAGTTGTAGTCGATCGTGTTGTAGGCGAGGTCTCCGCTCGCGGTGATCGCGATGTACCCCGTCATCGTCTGGGCCCCCTGGAACGGGTTGAGGATGTAGGAGAAGAGCGGATCCGAACCGAACTCGAAGTTCCGTGGTGATGCACCGGCGGCGAGTGTGACCACCATCGTTTCACCGATGGCCCGGGAGGCGGCTACGACGATGCCTGCAGCGATGCCCGAGAGGGCTGCGGGGACGACGATCCGAAGGGAGACCTCGAGCTTGGAACCTCCGAGCCCGTAGGCGGCTTCGCGAAGCGAACTCGGTACCGCGGACATCGCATCCTCGGCGAGGGAGCTGACGAGCGGGATGATGAGGATGCCCACCACGATGCCTGCCGAGAGCACGTTGAAGAACCCGACGGTGCTGGACCCGAGGATGGACCGGATGAGCGGTGTGACGAAGGAAATCGCGAAGAAGCCGAATACGACAGTGGGGATGCCGACAAGGATCTCGAGTACTGGCTTGAAGATGTTCCGCACCCTGGTCGATGCGTATTCGGAGAGGTAGATCGCGGCGGCGAGGCCCAGTGGAACGGCGACGATCAAGGCGATGACGGTGATGAGCATCGTGCCGAGGACGAGGGGCCAGATCCCGAAGCTCCCCGCTTGTGGCTGCCACACGGTGGTTCCGAAGAACTCCATGAGGTCCACTCGCTCGTCCTGGAAGAAGAGCAGCGACTCCTTGCCGAGCTCGTAGACGATCCCCAATGTGATAGCGATCGAGAGCGCTCCGGCGACGAACAAGGAGCCGACGATGACGCCCTCGAGCGGCCGAGGGCGTTTCCGTATCTGCTGCCCGACGGACGGACTTGATGGTGTGTCAGCGGTCATGTCGATGCCTGGCTCTCGCGCGTATCGGCCTGTCGTGGTCCATCGTACGATCCCATCTTGGTCCCTGTGCGGGGGATCCGCACGAGGGCGAATCGAGGCGCCGATGGTCCCGGTCGGTGGAGTCCGACCGGGACCATCTCATGGCGCTCATCGTTCTGTCTCAGAAGCCCGCTGCAGCTGCAATCGCGTCTGCCGCTTCCTGAAGCGCTTCGTCAGGCGCCTGGAAGTACCCGACGGCACCGATCAGGTCGTTGACGTTGTTGAGGTAGTACGCCATGAACAGCGCAACCTGGGGTTTCTCGGCGACGACCTCCTCGGCCGTGTACATGTACAGGGGGCGCGAGATCGGGTACGTGTCGTTGTTCACGTTCTCGGCCGACGGCTCCACGCCCTCGACGACGACTGCCTGGAGCGATGCCGCATTCTGCTGGAAGAATGCGAAGCCGAAGTAGCCGATCGCACACGTCGAGCTGAGATCGCCCTCGGTGCAACCGTCATCGGCAACGCCGCGCACCGTGAGGTTGTCGTCCTCACCGACGATCTCTGCACCAGACGACAGGATCGGTGACGGCTCATCTGCGTCTGTTTCCTCTGGGAACACGACCTCGTTGAAGTAGTCGAACGTTCCGGAGTCCGCTCCCGGCGAGAACGTCTGGAGCGGGTGTGCCGGAAAGGCAGGATTCACGTCGGCCCAGGTGGATCCTGCAGGAAGTGAGAACGCCGTGGCGATCTCCTCCAATGTCAGCTCCTGGGCGAAGGTGTTGCCGTTGCTGATGACGAGGGACAGGGCGTCCGATCCGACCCTCACGGGCACGATCGTGCGACCGATCGATGCACAGGCCGCAATCTCCTCATCGTTGATGGCACGGCTGGCGTTGGCGATGTCGGAGGCTCCCTCGACGCAGAAACGTTCGAGGCCGCCTCCCGATCCAATGGAATCGATCGAGTACTCGGGTCCGCCCTCGTCGATCCACTGGTCGAGAACCGCAACAGACAGCGGGAACACCGTCGAGGAGCCGGCGATTCCGACATCACCCTCAGGAACGTCGAGCGGATCGACGATCGGGAGCCCCCACTGCGACATCTCGTCGCCGCCGCCACCGGCGGTCGTCGTGGTCTCGCCGCCTGCCGCGGTCGTGGTCGTGTCATCCGAGTCGCTGCTGCACGCAGACGCGAGCAACGCGAATGCGAGAACGGCGACGATCCAGAACGTGCGTCTCATGGACGATTTCCTCTCCTGAGTGTGTACCTGGGAATGTCCGTAGCCCATCCGGACAGGCAAGAAGGTATGGCGCCATCGTGACGCCGACCCGCACGGGAGGTGAACTGGGGGTGAACTCCGGTGGTATCGCCGAAGCACGCACCCGGTCAGGGTTCGGGGAGGGGGTCGCCAACCTATAGTCAAGCCCCGTGGACGGAATCGTCGTACTCCTCGGCCTCGTCGTCGTGGGCCTCACCATCACTCTCGCCGTGGTATCGACGCGGTACGTGCGCCTCGATCGCGAGGTAGATGCCGTACTCGACCGATCCACGATCAACTCCGGTGATGGCAACCGACCACGGAGCCTCTATCGAAACGTACGCGGCCTCGAACGGGACCTCGCTTCGGCGAGGCAGGAGGCATCGCTGCTCCACCTCGCCGTCGACAGCACGGAGCTCGGTATCGTGATCGCCGACCGTGAGCGCGGGGTGGTCCTCACGAATCGGGCTGCGGATGACGTCATGAAGGGCAGGCTTGGCGATGCGGTTGCCCGCACCAGGGTGCTCCAACTGATCGAACGGGTGACGTTCACGGGCGTCGGTGAGGACCTCGAGTTCGATTTGTACACCCCTCAACGGCGGATCGTGAGCCTCACCGCCATACCGATCCTCGACGGATCGAGCGCCGTCGACGGTGCTGTCGTCTACATCATCGACCTCACCGATCGGCACAGGGTCGAGGCGATGCGCAAGGACTTCGTCGCAAACGCGAGCCATGAACTCAAGACGCCCCTCGGCGCACTGTCCCTGCTCGCCGAGACACTCGTTGAGGCCGAGGATGACGAGATGCGGATACGGCTCGCCCAGCGCCTCCAGTCCGAGGCCACCCGCATGGCGCACGTGATCGATGATGTGCTGATCCTGGCGGAGACGGAGTCGCTCGGAGCCGAGCACACTCCGCAGTCGTTCGCGTCGCTCATCGCCGAGGCCGTCACATCGCTCGAGGATCTCGCTCGCGAGAAGGACATCATGATCATCGATGAGGGCACAGACGAGGCCATGGTCGCGGCTGATCGACAGCAGCTGGTCTCGGCGATCGGCAACCTCCTCCACAACGCCGTCACCTACACCGCAATCAAGGGTGAGCCGGGGACCGTGCGGTACCGGTCGTCGACGGCCGACGGCACGGTCTGCCTGTCCGTCGCCGATACGGGGATCGGAATCCCGCAGCGTTACGTCGACCGCGTGTTCGAGAGATTCTTCTGCGTCGACCGGTCGCTGAGCCGCGAGGCGGGCGGGACCGGTCTTGGCCTGTCGATCGTTCGCAATGTCGCGCTCGCCCATGGCGGAACGATCACGGTCGATTCCAAGGTCGGCGTCGGGTCGACGTTCACCCTGTGCCTGCCGGTCCTCCCAGAGGGGGCGCCATGAGGGTGCTCATCGTCGAGGATGAACCTGCGTACGTCGATGCCCTTCGGATGGCCCTCGAGATCGAGGGGATCGACGCGGAGGCAGCGACAGACGGACGTGATGCGATCGTGGCGTTCCGTGAAGGTCGGTTCGACGTCGTCCTGCTCGACCTCATGCTTCCCTCCGTGCCGGGACTCGACGTCCTGCGTGCGATTCGAAAGGACTCGGCGATCCCTGTGATCATCGTGTCGGCGAAGGATGCAGAGTCCGATGTCGTCGCTGCGCTCGAGCTCGGAGCCGACGACTACCTGACGAAGCCGTACTCGGCACGCGAGCTCATCGCCCGTGTGCGCGCCGTCGCTCGTCGCGCGGCCACCGTGGATCAACCGGAGACGGTCTCCGTCGGCAACGTGTCACTCGATTCCGATCGATACCAACTCGTGGTCGGCGACATCTCGTTCGACCTGCCCCGCAAGGAGTTCGAGGTGATGTCGATGCTTATGGATCGCGCAGGGCGGATCGTGACGAGGGACCGCATCCTCGACGAGGTGTGGGGTCTCGGCTGGGGGGACACGAAGAGCCTCGACCAACACATCCGAAGGTTGCGTCGCAAGCTCGAGCAACACGAGGACACTCCTCGCATCACGACCATTCGGGGCGTTGGGTACCGGCTCGAAACGGACTAGACCCGCGCCAGTGCCTCCACCTGCACCTCATGCTCGCGAGCGACGCCAAGGCTGTCTGTTGCGATGATGTCGCGGACGATGCCGTCCGCGTCGAGGACGAACGATGAGCGAGTCGGGACTCCCCGCTCCTCACTGAACACCCCGTACGCCCTCGAGACGTCGCCGTGCGGCCAGAAGTCAGACAGGATGGGGAACTCGAACGAGTTGACCTCTGCCCACTTCGCGTTCGTCGCGACCGCGTGGGCGGTGATGACGACGACGTTGGCGTCCATCGCGGAGAGTTCTCCGAGGCCGTCGCGAATGGCACAGCCCTCGGAATCGCAGATGCCCGTGAACGGGAAGGGAATGAACACGATCAGGCTCTTCTTCCCCTTGAGGTCGTCGAGGCTGACCTGGTTCCTCGCCTGATCGACGAGGCTGAACGACGGTGCGGGCTGTCCGATGGCGGCTGTCATGTGTGCTCCTCGGGGTCTGTTGGAAGCTGGGAATGGAGCAGGGTACCCCAGGACGGAGGCCGCTCAGACGGCGTCGTCTGGCATATCGGATGGGCCGCCGAACGTGTCGTCATCGAGGAGGACCCGCGCCGCCCACCCGATGGGATCCGTCAGCTCGGCGAGCGTCGGCATCGCGTCCGGATGTTCCCAGACCTTGCCGAGGGCCGACTCTCCCCAGCGCTCCACAACCTCGTCGCAGAAGGTCGCCGCATCCGTGGCGCGCCAGCGCTCGATCGTGAGGCCCGCGAACTGCTGCAGGAACTGCTCGGCCTGGTCGGGTTCGGCTCGCCGCGTCGCGTATGCGGATTCGATGCGGTCGATGCTCGGAAGCAGCTCACGACCTGCGACACGAACAAGCCTGTCTGCGTACCCGTCGATGAACGAGGTGAAGGCCTGGACGTCGCCGAGGCGTTCCGCGTCGGACGTTCCCTTGATCAGGCCGCCAGGATCACCGCCCTCACCCTCGCCGAGCATGCGTTGGAGCTCGGCAGGGTCGTTGAGCGATGCGAGCTTCCCGAGGAGATCGGTCGTGTCGATCTCGACGGAGTCATAGAAGGCCTCGATGAGGGACACGAACCGTCCGCGAACCCACTCGATGGCCATGATCCGGTGGAATGCGACCTCGTGCATCGCTGCCCACAAGCGAACCTGGCGATGGTCGATGCCGTGGTCGATGGCGAAGTCGTCGAGGTTGGGAACGATCACATAGAGCCTGTCGTGGTCCATGGCAGGCATGCCGGTGTCGAACTGGCCGAGGGTGCGGTGGGCCATGAAGCCGACCATCGTGCCTGCTTGGACGCCGATGAGCGCCGGCCCGAGCGGCGCGATCATGGCTCCCATCGACGACATGTCGCCGATCCCGGGAAGCGAACCGGGGGATGTGAGACCGCTGAGCTTGTCCGCAAGCGGCTCGACGAGGATGCGGAACGCCTGTTGGTTCTCGGCAGCCCATGTCGCCCTGTCGGTCGGGTTCAGGTCACCGGTCGACGCTGACGGGAGATCCACGTGGGCGGACAACCGCATGTCGGCGACATGGGCGAGTTCGCGGTACTCCTCCGCGACGGACGGCTCGATCGGGGACGGCGGGCCCGCAAGGCTCTTGGTGACCTCCCTCGCGAGCTTCCAGTTGACGGGACCCGACGATTGGAGGAGCTTGAGGAGCTGTTCGAAGATGCCCTCATCGTCCATCCCGTACATGGTCAGCCTCCGAACTCCGCTGGTCGCTGGCCGAGGACGACGGTGAAGGTCTCGACCTGACCGTCGCGGATGGCCTCGAACTCGACCTCGTCACCGACCCTGTATAGGCGCACGGCGAGGATGAGATCTGTCTGTGAGGTGATCTCCTCGTCGCCGATCCGGACGATGACGTCGCCGACCTGGATCCCCGCTGCGCCAGCAGCCGAGTCGTCACCCTCGATCGAGACGACCTCTGCGCCGGTCGGCAGGATGGCACCGTCGCTCTGCTCCTCGGCGTAGTTGCCGATGGTGACGCCGAGGAACGGGTGTGCGACCTTCCCGTTCTCGATGATCTCGGCGGTGATCCGTTCGACGAGCTCGACGGGGATGGCATAGCCGATCCCCTCCGGGCCGGCGTTCGATACGCCGATGGCAGAGGTGATGCCGATGAGTTGCCCCTCGGCGTTGACGAGGGCGCCGCCGGAAGAACCGCTGTTGATCGCGGCGTCGGTCTGGATCATTCCGAAGAGGGTGGAGCCGTCGCTGAAATCGACGCTCCTGTCGAAGGCAGAGACGATCCCTGACGATACCGATGACCCACCGGCCTGCCCGAGCGGGTTCCCGACCGCGATGGCGGGGTCGCCGAGCACCAGGCCCTCCGTCGATCCGAGATCGATGGGGGTGAGGCCGGTCGCTTCGATCTTCAACACGGCGAGGTCGGTGAGTGCATCCATCCCGATGAGCTCGGCTCGGTACACCCTGCCGTCCTCGAAGGTGACGGTGTAGCTGGTGGCGCCATCGACGACGTGCTCGTTGGTTGCGATGTATCCGTCGGATGTGAGGACGACCCCTGAGCCTGATCCGACGCCAACGGCCTCCTCTCCCGTCCCCGTCGAGGTGCTGACCGTCACGATGGACGGGATCGCCTTGAGTGCCACCGCTGACGGGTTGACCGCTGATCCGATCTCGTTGGTGATGATCGTGTTCGTAATCGGAGCGGAGGTCGTCGGGGTCACGTTCGCGGTCGATGCCGTCTCCGCGCTCGAAGGAGGAGGAGCCTCCGGTTCCGAGAAGGTCCCCGTGGCTGCGAGGACACCCACCGTGAGCGCGGCGCCGAGGACGCCTGCGGCGAGCGCACCGACGAAGAAGAGTGCTCCGTCGCGGGACTTCCGTGGAGGCTCCGGCGCGACCGGAGGGGAAGCATCGAGTGTCGGCCATGCCGGAGGCTCGCCGTAGTAGGTGTCGTAGTCGAAGGGCTCCGCATCGAACGATGAAGGGCGAACGACGGGCGCAACGGCCGCCATCTCGCCGGTGTCGTCAGCCGGGGCCTCGTCGAACAGATCGAGGGACGAGCTCCGATCCGGTTGCTCGTCGATCCGTCGATCCTGTGCCTGTGGGGAGTCGTATTCGTCCATCATGTCCTCTGCAACGCTCACCCCGTCATCCTCGTTCCCCACGGAGATGAGGGGAACCTGAGAATCCTGGTCCTCGGAATCCGGGGTAACGTTGCTCATGGTCGTGATTGTATGAGGAGTGCTTCGGTAGCCGGTGCGGGCGCCGACAGGATCGCTATCTCGCCCGATCCCCTCGATGTCGGCGATCACCATGTGTTCGTCGCAGATCCGTCCGCCGGATGCTCGGTCGTCTTCACCGGGATGGTCCGTGACCATGCTCCTGGCAGGAGCGACGTCTCCTCCCTCGAGTACGAGGCCTATGCGGGTGTCGCCGAGGAGACGATCGGGGGAATCGTCGCAGAGGCGAGGGCGCAGTGGCCGATCACGAAGATCGCGATCTCCCACCGAACGGGCCTTCTCGCTGTCGGGGAACCGGCGGTCGTCGTCGCGGTTTCAGCGGCCCACCGTGACGCCGCGTTCCCAGCTGCCCGGTTCCTCATCGACGAGGTGAAGGCTCGAGTGCCGATCTGGAAGAAGGAGAGTTGGGCGGGCGGCGAGGAGTGGGTCGAAGGCGCCTGAACGGCGTCGCACCGGCGTAGTAGCGTCACCGTCATGGACTTCGCACACTCGCCCCGCTCCGTCGAGTACCAGGATCGCCTCAACGCGTTCATGGACGACCACGTCTACCCGGCCGAACACGCCATCGCCGCACGCGGTCCACGGGAGGATCCGACCGAGGCACCTCCCGAGATGGCGACGCTCAAGGCGATCGCACGCGAGGCCGGCCTGTGGAACCTGTTCCTGCCTGACGAGGAACACGGCGCAGGCCTCACCAACACCGAGTACGCACCCCTCGCGGAGATCATGGGCATGTCGATCGAGCTCGCTCCGGAGGCCACCAACTGCGCGGCGCCAGATACCGGCAACATGGAAGTGCTCCACATGTTCGGCACGCCGGCACAGAAGGAGCGCTGGCTGATGCCGCTCCTCGACGGCACGATCAGGTCGAACTTCGGCATGACGGAACCTGCAGTGGCCTCATCCGACCCGAGGAACCTCCAATGCTCGATCCGTGCAGACGGCGACGAGTACATCGTCTCGGGAACCAAATGGTGGTCCTCTGGTGCCATGAGCGCTGACTCGAAGGTCGCGATCGTCATGGGGGTCACCAACCCCGACGCGCCACCCAAACAGCGATACTCCATGATCCTCGTGCCCATGGATGCAGAGGGGGTCGAAGTCGTCCGCGACCTGCCCGTGTTCGGGTATCGCCACCGCGGCGGACATGCTGAGGTCCGGTACCACGACGTCAGGGTTCCCGCAGGCAACCTCATCTCGGGACCCGGAGAGGGGTACATGATCGCCCAGGCCCGCCTCGGCCCCGGGCGGATCCACCACTGCATGCGAGCGATCGGCCAGGCCGAGCGTGCACTGGCGCTCATGATCGCCAGGGCGAAGGATCGCGAGGCCTTCGGCATGCGGGTCGCGGACCAGGGTGTCGTCCAGCAGTGGATCGCCGAGGCGCGGTGGCGCATCGACCAGGCACGGCTCCTCGTGCTCCACACCGCGTGGCTCATCGACACACAGGGCAATCGAGCAGCGACCAGGGACGTATCTGCCATCAAGGTCGTCGCCCCCAACACCGCCCTGTGGGTCATCGACAAGGCGATCCAGGTCCACGGCGGCATGGGTGTCTCTGACGACACACCCCTCGCGAGCATGTGGGCGAACATGCGGACGCTGCGGATCGCCGACGGCCCTGACGAGGTCCACACGATGGTCGTCGCACGGCGCGAGATCGGGCGGGACTGATCGACCCGTTTCGGGGGTGTCAGCCGAAGATCGCTCGCCAGATCCTCGCGAGGAAGCCCCCGGAGCCCGGTTCAGGGAGTTCGTCCAGTACGGCCTCGAGATGGTCTGGCGGGAGGTCCCCGACGAGGACGTAGTGCCGATCGCTGCCCTCCCAGTGCAGCCGGACGTCCCTCGCCGTCGTGAGCAGGTCGTATTCACCACGATCGGTCAGCATCGCGAGCGGATCCTCGAAGCCCGCGACAACCGTGTCGAGAGGCATCGTGAACAGCGAGAAACTGAACAGGCCGTCGGAGTAGAAACCCTGCTCGGAAGCTGCAGGGCCGTCGAACACGTCCACGAGTTCGTAGCCGTTCAGCTCCTGGGGCACCGCCGGCGAGTCGTCCTGCATCACGACCTCGAGCGGAACGTCCCGGGTGCCCTCGGGCCACTCGTACGTGCGATGCGGCGAGAACTCCGAAAGCGAGACGGTCCGATACGTGCGACCGGCCCCGTCGTACACGTAGGTGATGAGAGGTGCACCCGTGCGTGAATCGATGAGCATGCGGGCGCGGACCACGTCACCTTCGAGGATGGGGACCAACGAGCACTTGCGCTTCAGGTGCGTGCACTCGGCGACATCACCGATCCGGTAGCGGTCGGTAACGACCGCAGGCGACGTCGTCATGAAGGCAACACCTTCAGGCACGTCGCCCATCCTGACCGTGCGTCCGTTGCCGACCATCGACCAGGTCTGGTCGACGCGGATCATCTCGGCACCCTGCGCGTGCTCCACACGCTCTCGCAGGAGGTTCGTATGGTCGCCCCATGCCGACACGGTGAGGCGGGTGGCCGTATATGTGGCCGCCCGTGCACGCTCGAGGATGTCGGCGAGGTCGTCGGCAAGGGCGGTCGGTGATCCGATTGCCAGCATGACGGCAACCGCGGACCCGACGACGACCGAACGTTTGAGCATGACCATCACGGGCTCGACACCTGCACACCGGTCGGCACTGACGGAGCGGAGGCGACAGCTGCATGGCGGGACTCGAGGTCGGCGAGGTCGATCGCAACGGGCTCGGCGTCCGTCGCCGCGTTGAGCGTGAATGCAAGCGCCAGTGCCGCAACACCACCGGCGACAGCGGCAGCAGGCCAGATCCTCCTGCGCCTGCTCTCCTGCTCCGCCCGGTACACGCCGAGGAAGGCCGGCGGATCGATACCCGGAAGTGCACGGACAGCGGTCCGGGCACGGTCGAGCTCGGCGAGCTCGGACCGACACTCGTCACAGGACTTGAGGTGCCCGACGACGACCGGTATCTCCTCGGTCACGAGCTCGCCATCGAGATAGGCAGACAGCTCCCCTCCGAGGTGACCTCGTGGCAGGAGGTCGAGGGGCGCGTTGAGGATGGGGAGGGAGCGAACCGCCCTCCGATACGCCTGAAGGCTCCGGAACTCGGCGATCGCGTCGAGGTCGTTCTCGAGCGCGACGACCACCTCCGCGAGCTCCTCCTGGGTGAGTTCACCATCGAGGTAGCACGACAGCAGGACGGACGTCCTATCAGGCTCTGGTGTCACACCGGCCATGTCAGCATTCCTCTCAGCATCGAGCGGCCGCGGTGGATCCGCGACCGCACCGTTCCGACGGGCACCTCCGTCGCATCGGCAATCTCCTCGTAGGTGAGGCCGACCACGTCGCACAGGACGACGGCCTCGCGGAAGTCATAGGGAAGCTTAAGAAGCGCTGCCTGTACGTCATCGGAAAGCCTGACCGATGCGAGGACCTCGTCCGGAGACGGACTCGACCCGAGATCGACGTGGTCACCCTCCGGCAGGGGTGTCGTCGGTCTTCGATTCTTCTTCCTGACACCGTCGAGGAACGCGTTGCGGGTGATGCGCCACAGCCAGCCCTCGAAGCTTCCCGGCGTGTAGTCGTCGAGGCCCTTGCGGACGCGAAGGAGGACGTCCTGAACCAGATCGGCCGCATCATCCGGATTGCCCGTCAGGCGATAGGCAAACGTGTAGATCTTGCGACCGTACCTGTGGGCGACCTCCTCCCATGACAGGATCGGTTGTTCGGCCATGGTTCCCATCTCGCTTCGGACAACGCTCCCGGCTGCACGAGAGTTCCGATGGTGACACGCCTGCGGTGCGCATCTCCGATGTCGAGCAGTCTACCGATCGACGATTGGCGCCCCTGCGATCAGCTGAGCTCGAAGGAGTCGGCAAAGGCCTGGAGGCGCTCCCTGGTGACGAGGACGAGGCGCTTGTCACGCCGCTCCCGTTCGTACATGGCGTACGGACCGAACTTGTCCGTGACCAGGATCGCCCGCTTGGGGCTCGCCTGGGCCACGGCGACGGAGAATTCAGCGAGCACTCGCTCGTCCAGTTCCGGATACTCGCCGTCGGCGTGCTCGATGATCGCGAGGATCGCCGTGTCCGCCCCCCTGGATGCCCTGAACACCTTCCCGTCGCGCACCGATGGCAGGGAGAACCCGGATGGACCCGGATCGACCTGGTACCCGCTGACCCTGAGGAGGCCGACAGCGAAGTCCACGAGCGACATCGATGAGGTGTCGATCCCGAGGGACCGCATGTGCGCCTCGGTCGGGCCTGAGAGAACAACGACATCGACGATCGACTCGAGGGAGTCGGATGGGCCAGACGGCTTCGCCACGGAGACGTCCGCCGCAACAGCCTGCACGGCACCGATGGGGTCGTGGGACTTCGGGTCACGCGACAGGATGGGAGCCTCACCGGGGAGTTCGCCGACGCTCGGGAGATCCACGGTCGTGAGGAGCTCGGGATCCTCACCCCGCAAGGCGAAGACGGCGATGTGGTGGACCCCCTCGAGTGGGAGCCCGCTGTCGACCTTGTCCCTGACGACCTCGACCGCGTTGGCGGCGAGCAGTTCCGTGAGGTGCGCTCCTGCTTCTGCATCCCCGAGCGGGACACCGAAGTAGACGGATGCCGTCTCCCCGCGAACGTGGAAATCGCGCACGGGCGGCATCGACCGCCTCGGGGAGGTACTCGGCGCCGCCGACATTGCCTGGCCGCCGGACTGTCCCACCGAGCGCAGCGCCATGACGACGAGACCGATGATGGCGATGGCGATGACGGCGATGATCAGGGCGATGAGGACCACACACGACTCCTTGGTTGTCTGGCCGGATTGTACGTCACCAGAAGGAGGGACCCGATTGGGTCACGTCCGCATGGGTGGCGTCGTCGTCAGCTGACCCGCCTACGCCTGATCGTGATCTGGCGATCGCGACGGATCTTGCGACGCTCCCGCTCGGACATCGCGCCCCAGATACCGAACTTCTCGCTGGAGACGATCGCGAATTCGAGACACTCGTCTCGCACGGTGCACTCCCTGCAGATGGATTTCGCGACGCGCGTCGACGCGCCGCGTTCGGGGAAGAACAAGTCGGGATCGGCGCCCCGGCAGTTGGCAAAGTCCTGCCAGGACATGTCGATACCGCCGTCCTTGAGCGCTTCGAGAAGGTCGACGATCACGCGGGCTCCTACAAGGTTGTAATTACAATTCTGTGATTCAACCAAGGGCGCGCGCGCGTGTCAAGTCCGCGCGCGCGCAATTCCGTTCGCTTGTCAAGGATTTCGCGTTCGACGGTGGAATAGTCGCTCCGCGAGCCCACCTCCGCAGGTGATCCACGGTCCGCGTCGCAACAGCTCCCGAAGCCCGCGATAATCATCCGGACAGGCAACGACGAAGGATCGGTTCGTGACGACCACTCACCAGCGTGCTGACGTCCATCGCAGGGAGCGATGGCAGGACTGGCTCGGAGGATTCTTCTCCTCCTCCATCGGACTCAAGTGGCTGATGGCGCTCACGGGAATCGGGCTCCTTCTCTATGTGCTCGCGCACATGATCGGGAACCTGAAGATCTTCCTCGGGATGAACGACCTCGGACAGTACGAGATCGATCTCTACGGCGAGGCCCTCCGCAACCTCGGAGGCGACATCCTCCCGCATGGAACGGTCCTGTGGCTCTTCCGTATCGGCCTCATCGCCGCATTCGCGATCCACATCGGCGCCTCGGCCGCACTCACCCGACGCAACTGGGAGGCCCGCGGCTGGGACAGGTACGACGCCCAACGCCACTACGCAGCGGCGAACTATGCGAGCCGCACCATGCGATGGGGTGGAACCATCATCCTGCTGTTCACGCTGTTCCACCTCGCAGACCTGACGTTCGGGTGGGCGAACCCCGACTTCGTCTACGGGGCCGTCTACGACAACATCATCGCAAGCCTCACGCGTCCACCTGTTGCGATCCTCTACCTCGTCGCCCAGGCGGCCCTCGCCCTCCACATCTACCACGGGGGCTGGAGCCTCTTCCAGAGCCTCGGCGTGGTGAGCCCGCGATACAAGGCCGCCCGCCGTGTGTTCGCTGTCGGGTTCGCGGTCCTCATCTTCGTCGGCAACGTTGCGATCGTCGTCGCGGTGTGGACAGGTGCCGTCTCGTGAGCGGAAGGAAGAACGTGAACGGAGAATCCTCCCCCACCCTGGACGCCCGGGTCCCCTCAGGGCCCATCCAGCAGCGATGGGAACAGCACCGGTTCGACACCAAGCTCGTGAACCCCGCCAACAAGCGCAAGTACGAGATCATCGTGGTCGGAACGGGACTCGCAGGCGCATCGGCCGCCGCGACGCTCGGCGAGCTCGGGTACAGGGTCAAGGCATTCACCTTCCATGACTCTGCGCGGCGCGCACACTCCATCGCCGCCCAGGGCGGGATCAACGCGGCCAAGAACTACGCGAACGACGGCGACTCGGTCTATCGGCTGTTCTATGACACGGTCAAAGGCGGGGACTTCCGCTCCCGCGAGTCGAACGTCTACCGACTCGCCGAGGTGTCCAACGAGATCATCGACCAGACCACCGCCCAGGGTGTGCCGTTCGCACGCGAATACGGTGGGCTCCTCGACAACCGATCATTCGGCGGCGCCCAGGTCTCGCGCACCTTCTACGCGAGGGGCCAGACAGGCCAACAGCTCCTCCTCGGCGCCTATCAAGCCCTCGCGAGGCAGATCAAGGCAGGGACCGTCGAGTTCCACAGCCGCACCGAGATGCTCGACGTCGTCGTCAAGGACGGAAGGGCGGTGGGGATCGTCGTGCGTGACCTCCTGACCGGGGAGGTGTCTTCGCACTCTGCCCACGCCGTGATCCTCGCCACGGGCGGGTACTCGAACGTCTTCTTCCTCTCGACCAATGCCATGGCCTGCAACGCCACGGCGGTGTGGAGGGCCCACAGGAGGGGCGCGCTGTTCGCGAACCCGTGCTTCACCCAGATCCACCCGACGTGCATCCCTGCCTCGGACGAGCACCAATCGAAACTCACCCTGATGTCCGAGTCGCTGCGCAACGACGGCCGGATCTGGGTTCCCGCCGATCCTGACGATGCGAGGGCACCGAACGACATCCCGGAGGAAGAGCGCGACTACTACCTCGAGCGCCAGTATCCGGCGTTCGGGAACCTCGTACCGCGAGATGTCGCCTCTCGGGCGGCCATGCGCATGATCGAGCAGAACCGTGGCATCGGTCCCCTCCGAAACGGCGTGTACCTCGACTTCGCCAGTTCGATCGAGCGCCTCGGCAGGGCGACCATCGAGGAACGCTACGGCAACCTCTTCGAAATGTACGAGCGGATCACGGACGAGGACCCCTACACCGTGCCGATGCGCATCTACCCTGCCCCGCACTACACCATGGGCGGGTTGTGGGTCGACTACGACCTCATGACGACGGTGCCAGGCCTCTACGCGATCGGCGAGGCGAACTTCTCCGATCATGGGGCGAATCGCCTCGGGGCCTCCGCACTCATGCAGGGTCTCGCAGACGGCTACTTCGTCCTCCCCTACACCATCGGCCAATACCTGTCCGAATGGCTCAACACCCAACCCGTTCCGACGCACGACCAGGTATTTGCCGATGCAGAAGCCGAGGTGGAGGAGAGAACCGCTCGGTTCCTCGAGATCGGCGGAACCCGGTCCGTCGACTATTTCCACAGGAGACTCGGCAACATCATGATCGACCATTGCGGCCTGGCGCGGAGCCGCGAAGGGCTCGAGAAGGCCATCGCCGAGATCCAGGAGCTCAGAAACGAGTTCTGGACCGATCTCAAGGTGCTCGGAACGGCGGACGGCCTCAACCAGTCCCTCGAGAAGGCCGGCAGGGTCGCCGACTTCCTCGAACTCGGTGAGCTGATGTGCCGCGACGCCCTCGACCGTGAGGAGTCCTGCGGTGGACACTTCCGGGTCGAGCACCAGACGGCCGACGGGGAGGCGCGGCGCGACGACGAGAACTTCTCGTTCGTCTCAGCATGGGCGTGGGTCGACGACTCCACACCACAGGTACTCCACAAGGAACCCCTCGCATTCGAGTACGTCGAACCATCGCAGAGGAGCTACAAGTAGATGAACCTGACTCTCAAGGTCTGGCGCCAGGCGAGCCCCGATGCACAGGGTGAGTTCAAGACGTACGAGGCGAGGAACGTGTCGGAGGACGCATCGTTCCTCGAGATGCTCGACGAGGTCAACGAGCACCTGAACAACATCGGCGAGGAGCCGATCGCGTTCGACCACGACTGCAGGGAGGGCATCTGCGGAACCTGCGGGGTCATGATCAACGGGGAGCCCCACGGCCCGCAGAGCGGAACCGCGACGTGCCAACTCCACATGCGCAAGTTCTCGAACGGGGACTCGATCACCATCGAGCCGTGGCGTGCGACGGCGATGCCCGTCATCAAGGACCTGATCGTCGATCGCTCCGCCTTCGACAGGATCATCGAAGCAGGCGGATACATCTCGATCAACGCGGGTGCGGCTCCCGACGCCAACATCACACGGGTGCCGAAGGAGGCCGCAGACGCTGCGATGGACGCCGCCGCCTGCATCGGCTGCGCCGCATGCGTCGCAGCATGCCCGAACAGCGCGGCCAACCTGTTCACGGCGGCGAAGATGCAGCACCTCAACCTGTTGCCCCAGGGCCAGCCGGAGCGCTACTCCCGGGCCGTCGCGATGGTCGAGACGATGGAGGAGTACTTCGGGTCGTGCACCAACCACGGTGAGTGCGAGAAGGCATGCCCCAAGAACATCTCGATCGACTTCATCGCGATGATGAACCGCGACTACGTGAAGGCCCAGTTCCGCAACAGTGTCCGCGCAGGCCAATAGTGCGCCCCGACGGGCACACGGGCTCGTCGATACCGGACAGGTACACTCGGCCCGGCCAACACCGATGAAAGGACCACCGTGGCCACGTTCCTCAGCGAAGACCACTTCCGTGCGGCCCAGGATGCGCTCAACAGCGACGCCGGGTTCCAGAACTCCATCGCCAACGTCACCCTCGCCGTCCAGTTCGATGTCTCGGGTACGGCGGAGGGAGACCTGTCGTACTACCTGAAGATCGCCGACGGAACGGCCGTCACTGCGCGAGAGCCACTTCCAGATCCCGACGTCACCGTCGGAAGCGACTACGAGACATCCAAAGCGATCTCCAAGGGCGAGCTGAACGTCCAGATGGCATTCATGACAGGCAAGATCAAGGTCGGTGGGAACATGGCCAAGATCATGATGCACCAGAACGTGATCAACGACTACGCACGGGTGCTCTCGGGCCTCGATGTGGAGTACCCGGCCTGACACCGTCGAAGGCCGGGCCGGAAAACGGGAAGGCGCCCCGGATGGGGCGCCTTCCGATCGTTGGTAGTCGTTGCGTGCTCAGCCGGGCTTCACGGAGTCCTTGAAGCCCTTGCCGGCCTTGAAAGCCGGGACCCGAGTCGCCTTGACGTGGATCTCGGCGCCGGTCTGGGGGTTGCGAGCCGTGCGTGCCGCACGATTGCGTGCCTCGAACGTGCCGAAGCCCGTGATCGACACCTTGCCGGATGAAACGACACCCGTCACGATGACGTCGAGCGTCTCGTTGATGATCTTCTCAGCCAATGCCTTCGACTCGCCTGTGTTGCGAGCGACGGCTTCGATGAGTTCGCCCTTGTTCATGGGAAACCTCCTGGGTTGTCCACGACGGTCGTGGAACGAATAACACGAGTGTAACTCTACCCAGCACCCGAATGTGTAGCAACAATAGGCACTTCTGACGTGCTGCACCCCCCACGATCCGATAGAGTATCGCCCGGACCGGAGGCCACCCTTTGAAGAAGAACTGGACGAAGATCGCGATCGCACTCGGACCGGCGATCATCCTTGCCTCCGTGGTCTGGGAAGTTGCCAGGGTCAACCAGTCCTTCGGCTTCGTCATCACCCCATGGTCCATACGTGGTTACGAGTCCGACCATGGGATGGTCTTCGCCACGCTCGCGATCCTCCTCCTCATCGGCGGTCTCGCCGTGTCGTGGGAGGGAGCCATGAAGAACCGCACCTCCATCGCCATCGCCGCGTACTTCGTCGTGGCGTCGACGGTGTACGCCTTCCTCCTCGCCGATCGTGAGATCACACTCACCGTCACAACGGTGATGGGTGTCGCGGTTGCCGTCGTCCTGGCGACCGCCATCTCCCTCGCCCTCCGAAGCACCCTCGGACAGAGGGTCCGGTTCTTCCGACGCGCGATGTTGAGCTTCCTCATCGTCTTCGCTCTCGTATTCGGCCTCCTTGCGTCGACGATCGTTGGGAGCGAACTCGAGCTCGAGACATGGGTCATCGTCCTGTTCGTCGCCTTGTTGACCGGGGGTCTGTCGATTGCGATCCAGCCGATCGGGCTCGCTGCGAACCGCGTGCTGATCGTCACTTCGGTGGCCGCGTGGGGTGTCGTCGTGATGTCCGCGGGAGCAATGAGGCAGCACCTGATCGAGACCCAGATGATGACGGTCCAAGCGGACGGCTCGGTCGGGATCTCCGCTCAGTACAAGGACGTCCAGGCGGCACCGGGTTGGTGGCTCGCCGGCCTGGGTGCCACCATCCTGTTCGTCGGAGCCGTCGGGCTCTGGGCGCGTCGCCGGGACATCGTTGCCACCCACGCCCGCGCCAAGCGCCAACGCGCTGCGGCAGAGATCAGTGCGCGGGAGATCCAGGAGGCCGCCGAGGCGTACGCTGCGGAGAAGGCAGCCTTCTCCCCGAGCTAGGTTCGTCAGAGCTCCGCGAGCTCGCCGACCTTCTCCTTCACGGCCGCAGCCGCTTCGACCAGTCCTCTGACCTCGTCGTCTGTCAGGGGGGTCTCGACGACCTCCTCGACGCCGTTGCGGCCAAGTCTGGCCAACACACCGAGGTACACGTCCGAGATGCCGTACTGGCCCTCCATCCACGCGCACACGGGCATCTGGGCTCCAGCGTCCTCGACGATCGCCTTCACCATCGCGGCCGCCGCGGCAGACGGCGCGTAGTACGCGGATCCGGTCTTGAGAAATGCGACGATCTCGCCGCCGCCGTTGCGAGTTCGCTCGACGAGCCCCTCGATCGTCCCGGGGTCGAGCACGTCGGTCAACGGCCGCTCCCCCACCGTGCACAACGAGGGCACGGGGACCATGGTCTCACCATGTGATCCGAGGGTGACCGCGGTGATGTCGAGGACATCGTGTCCGGAGGCCTCGGCGATGAAGTGTGCGAAACGTGCACTGTCGAGCATTCCCGCCTGGCCGAGCACCTTGTGCTTCGGCAGTCCGGACACCTGCGCCGCGAGCGTGGTCATCTGATCGAGCGGGTTCGTCACGACGATGATCACCGCCTCGGGTGAGTAGCGGACGATCTCCTCTGTCACCGAGGTGACGATCCCCGCATTGACACCAAGGAGGTCCATCCTTGACATGCCAGGCTTTCGTGGCAGGCCCGCCGTGATGACCACGACGTCCGAACCCGATGTATCGGCATAGTCGTTCGTCCCCGTCACGAGGGTCCTGTACCCGACGAGCGGTCTGGATTGGTTCATGTCGAGTGCGAGCCCCTGGGGCAGACCCTCGACGATGTCGGTCATGACCACTTCATCGACGATGTCCCACTCGGCGATTCGCTGGACTGTGGTGGATCCGTACTTCCCTGCGCCGACGACGGTGACCTTGCTCATCGTTTCCTCCTCGTTCTATGACATCCTGTCGACGACGGCTTCGCCGAAGGCCGAACACGAGACCTCGGTCGCGTTGTCCATCAACCGAGCGAAGTCATAGGTGACGATCTTGTCGCCGATCGCAGCCTCCATGCCGGTGACGATGAGATCCGCCGCCTCGTCCCAGCCGAGATACCGGAACATCATCTCACCCGAGAGGATGACCGAGCCGGGGTTGACCTTGTCCAGTCCCGCATACTTCGGAGCCGTCCCATGGGTCGCCTCGAATATCGCGAACCCTGACTCGTAGTTGATGTTTCCCCCCGGTGCGATGCCGATGCCCCCGACCTGTGCGGCGAGCGCATCGGAGATGTAGTCGCCGTTGAGGTTCATGGTCGCGATGACGTCGTACTCGCCCGGTCGGGTGAGGATCTGTTGGAGGAAGGCGTCGGCGATGACATCCTTGACGAGCATGCGGTCACCGGGCTGCCCGTTGCAGTCCTCCCAGCCGACGGCGACGTCGGCGAACTCGTCGCGCACCACCTCGTAGCCCCACTCCCTGAAGGCCCCCTCCGTGAACTTCATGATGTTTCCCTTGTGGACGAGCGTGACGGATCTGCGACCCTGATCGAGGGCGTACTGGATCGCAGCTCGCACGAGCCGCTTGGTGCCCGTCTCCGAGATCGGCTTGATGCCGAGGCCGGAGTCGGTGCGGATGTCCCACCCATACGTCTCGTCGAGGAATGCCAGCAGCTTCCGAACACCCTCGGACCCTGCCTCGAGTTCCTTGCCTGCGTACACATCCTCGGTGTTCTCGCGGAAGATCACCATGTCGACGGCCTCGGGGTGCTTGACGGGCGACGGTACGCCTGCGTACCACCGAACAGGGCGGAGGCACACGTAGAGGTCGAGGATCTGCCGAAGGGCGACGTTCAGGGATCGGATACCGCCTCCGACCGGTGTGGTGAGGGGTCCCTTGATGCCGACGAGGTAGGTTCGGAAGGCATCGACGGTCGCATCGGGAAGCCATTCACCGGTTTCGTTGAAGGCCTTCTCGCCTGCGAGGACTTCCATCCACGAGATCGCTCGCTCACCCCGGTAGGCCTTCGCCACGGCGGCGTCGAAGACGTTCTGGGCGGATGCCCAGATGTCCGGACCGATGCCGTCGCCCTCGATGAAGGGGAGGATCGGGTCGTCCGGTACCCGAAGGCCATCGTCGGTCTTGGTGATCGGTGTCGCCATGGTCACTCCATCTGTGTTGTCGAATCGGGAACTCGGCCCTTGGCAGCGACGCGTGCGGCATGGGCGAGCGTCACGGTGTTGCTGAGGAGTGAGGCCCTCGTCATCGGTCCGACGCCACCGGGCACCGGCGTGATCGCGGACGCCACCTCGGCAACCTCGGCGAATGCTACGTCTCCCACGAGACCGTCGTCGGTGCGGTTCGTCCCGACATCGATCACCACCGCGCCTGGCTTGACGTACTCCGCCGTCACCATGCCGGGTCTCCCGATCGCCGTGACCAGGATGTCCGCTGATCGGCACACAGCAGGGAGATCCGGCGTCCGAGAGTGTGCCTGGATGACCGTAGCATCGACGCCCTTGGCCCCGAGGAGCAGCCCCATCGGCTTTCCGACGAGGAAGCTCCTGCCGACGACCACAGCGGTCCTGCCTTCCGTGGCAATGCCATAGTGGCTCAGCAGCATCATCACGCCCGATGGCGTCGCCGGGAGTGGGGCGGGCCTCCCGAGGATCAACCGTCCGAGGTTGAACGGATGGAGGCCGTCGGCATCCTTGGAAGGGAGAACCCGTTCCACAGCGGCCTCACCGTCGAGATGGTCCGGAAGCGGGAGCTGCACGATGATGCCCGTCACATCGTCGCGCTCGTTCAGCGTGTCTACGGCGGCCATCACCTCGGCCTGGGTCGCTCTGGCCGGCAGCCTGACATCGATCGAGGCGATACCGACCGCTTGCGCGTCCTTGTGCTTGTACGAGACGTACACGTGGGACGCAGGATCGTCCCCGACGAGCACCGTCGCGAGGCCCACGGTCGTCCCGAGTGACTCGAGCTCCGCGACATCCCGAGCGACGTTCGTTCGGACGATCGCGGCGACATCTGTTCCCGAGAGGATGCGTGCGCTCAATGTCGGAAGTGCCTTTCGCTCGTGAACATCAGGGCCATATCATGGTCGATCGCGGACTGAACCACCTCGTCGTCGCGCACCGAGCCCCCGGGGGCGACGATCGCGGTGACACCGGCGCCAGCCATGGTGTCGGGACCGTCACGGAACGGGAAGAACGCATCAGATGCACAGACCGCTCCCTTGGACCGGCTCCCTGCCTTTGCGAGGGCCCGTTCAGCTGCACCGACGCGGCTCTGGTCGCCCGCGCCGACGCCGACGGCAGCTCCGTCCTTGACGAGCACGATCGCGTTCGATTTGGTGTGAGCGGCGATGACCCACGCCATCTCGAGGTCCCTCAGCTCGGCGTCGGTCGGATTCCTCGCCTTCGACTGCCATCCTGTGGATCCCGCACGGATCGTGTCTGCCTTCTGGATGAGGTACCCGTCGTCGATCGATCGGATGTCGAGGTCGAAGCCTGACGGTGGAGCCGCCAGGATCACGCGGAGGTTCGGCCTCTGGCTGAGGATCGACCGAGCTTCGTCATCGATCGAGGGACCGATCACGATCTCGACGAAGAAGCGGCTGATCGCCGACGCCGTCGGTCCGTCGATGGTGCCGTTGCATGCGATCACACCACCGTACGCCGACAGCGGGTCGCACTCCCAGGCCTTGTCGAACGCCATGGCCATCGTGGTGCCGATCGCCACCCCGCAGGCGTTCATGTGCTTGAGGATCGCGACAGATCCAGGGGGGAGATCGGATACGAGGCGCCATGCCGCGTCGGCGTCCGCCCAGTTGTTGAACGACATCTCCTTGCCCTGGAGCAGGTCTGCTCCCACCCACCAGCCCTTCGTACCGTCAGCCGCGTACAGCGCAGCCGGTTGGTGCGGGTTCTCCCCGTAACGCAGCGATGCACGCCGTGTGAGGGCGAGGGCGAGGCGATCGGCTCCATCACGCTCGAACCAGTTCACGATCGCAGCGTCGTACTGCGCCGTCCGAAAGAACGCCTCCCTCGCGAGTTCGCGCCTCAGCGACGCCGTCGTCCCTCCACCTGCAACGGCCGCGACCACCTCCGCGTAGCGGTCGGGCGACACGACGGTCGCAACCCATGCGTGGTTCTTGGCAGCGGCGCGGATCATCGCAGGCCCACCGATATCGATGTTCTCGATGATCTCCTCGGTCCCTGCACCTGACGCGATCGTCTCCTCGAACGGATACAGGTTGACGACAACGAGCTGGAACGGCTCGATCCCGTTGTCGATGAGATCCTGTCGGTGCGCGTCGACGCCGAGGTCGGCGAGGATGCCGCCGTGGATCCTCGGGTGGAGGGTCTTGACGCGGCCACCGAGCAGCTCTGGCGCTCCTGTTGCGTCCTCGACACGCACGACAGCGATGCCTGACTGTTCGAGATGGTGCGCCGTCCCGCCGGACGAGACGATCTCGACCCCCGCATCGGTGAGTGAGCGGGCGAACTCCGTGATTCCGGTCTTGTCGGAGACCGAGATGAGCGCCCTCTCGACGGGGATCGTGTCCATCACACGGCCTCCATTGCCCGGGACGCACCAACCCAGTGGACCCTGCGACCTTCCACGACGAGGTCGCCACGCCCGAACGCAGCGACGACCTTCGGGTAGAGACGGTGTTCGACCTCCTGGATCCGGGCGTGGAGTGTCTCCCGATCGTCATCGTGATGCACGCGAACGGCGGTCTGGGCGATGATCGGGCCGTGGTCCACCTGCTCGTCCACGAAGTGGACGGTGACGCCGGTGATGGCTACGCCGTGCTCGAGTGCGAGGTCCACTGCATGTGCTCCGGGAAACGCAGGCAGCAGCGCTGGATGGATGTTGATGATCGCGTTCGGGAACCGCTCGATCGCATTGGGTGCGAGCACCCTCATGAACCCGGCGAGGACGAGTCCCGTCGCTCCGTGACTCGTTGCGGCGTCGCAGATGGCCGACGTGAACGACACCCTGTCGTCGAAATCCTTGAGGGGGAAGACTTCCGTTGCGATGCCGGCGTCTCGCGCACGATCGAGACCTCGGGCGTCGTGGCGGTCCGCGATGACGACCCTGATGATGCAATCGAGTTCGCCGCGAGCTCCTGCATCGATGAGGGCCTGGAGGTTCGAGCCACTCCCCGAAATGAGGACGGCAATCGGGCGTGGGTCTGGCATCGACGTCGATTCTATGCGACGTGGTGGCCCTTACCGGATGGCGTGTCGTCCCGGATGCCTTGACTCGTGGACACGGTTGACCGTATCACGTCGCCCGACTGGGGCTGGGAACTAGGACATCGCGCGCAGCATCGCTGCTCCCATGTCGGTCGGCGTCGGGGCGACGATGACCCCCGCAGCCTCCAGTGCCTCGATCTTGGCCCCCGCTGTCCCCTTGCCACCCGAGATGATCGCCCCCGCGTGACCCATGCGCTTCCCGGGAGGCGCAGACGTGCCCGCGATGAACCCGGCGACGGGCTTCGTCATGTTGGCCGAGATCCATTCGGCGGCTTCTTCCTCGGCAGTGCCACCGATCTCTCCGATCATGATGACACCCTCGGTCGCAGGGTCCTCGTTGAAGAGCTCGAGGCAGTCGACGAAGTTGGTGCCGTTCACCGGGTCGCCGCCGATGCCGATCGCCGTCGTCTGTCCGAGGCCGTTGAGTGTCAGCTGATGCACTGCCTCGTACGTGAGTGTCCCTGATCGCGAGACGACGCCGATGCGACCCGGCATGTGGATGTAGCCGGGCATGATGCCGATCTTGCAGGCGCGGGGGGTGATCACGCCCGGGCAGTTCGGACCGACCAGGCGGACGTCGCGCTCCAGGAGGTAACGCTTCGCCACGACCATGTCCGCAACCGGAATCCCCTCGGTGATCGCGATGATGAGCGGCACTCCGGCGTCGGCTGCCTCCATGATCGCGTCCGCGGCGAACGGCGGCGGAACATACACGACCGAGGCATTCGCCCCCGTCTCGGCAACGGCTTGTGCGACGGTGCGAAAGATGGGAACGTCGACCGAGTAGCCATCGGGACGCCCTGGAACGCCGCTGTGGTCCGTGGCACCCGTGAAGGTCTCCGTCGTGCCTGCCCGCGAGGGATGCACTGCGCCCACCATGTTCGTGCCGTACGCAATGGCCGTGTCCGTATGGAAGCGACCCGTCCGTCCCATTCCCTGGACGAGCACCCTCGTCCCCGTGTTCACGAGAACGCTCATCGGGTCAACTCCACGATCCTGCTCGCTCCGTCCTTCATGTCCGATGCGCTGACGACGTTGAGGCCGGACTCATCGATGATCCTCTTGCCGAGCTCCACGTTCGTCCCCTCGAGCCGGACGACCAGGGGAACCTCGAGGCCAACTTCCCTGACGGCCTCGACGACGCCTTCGGCGATCGTGTCACAACGCATGATCCCACCGAAGATGTTGATGAAGATGCCCTCGACGTTGGGGTCGGCCGTGATGAGCTTGAACGCGGCAACGATCTGATCCTTGTCCGCGCCACCTCCGACGTCGAGGAAGTTCGCGGGCTCACCGCCGACGAACTTGATGATATCCATGGTCGCCATCGCGAGGCCTGCCCCATTGACCATGCACCCGATCGTTCCGTCGAGCTTGATGAACGACAAGCCGTGCTCCTTCGCGGAGAGCTCGGCCGGGTCCTCCTCCGACTCATCGCGGAGGGCGGTGACCTCGGGATGTCGATAGAGCGCATTGGCTTCGAACGACATCTTCCCGTCGAGCGCCATCACCGTGCCATCGGTGGTCACGACGAGCGGATTGATCTCCACGAGATCCGTGTCGAGCGCGACAGCGGCCTCGGCGAGGGCCTCGAGGAAGGCGACACCGTTCGAGAACGCGTCACCCTCGAGACCCAATCCGTACGCGATGGACCTCGCCTGGAAGCCGAGGAGCCCGAACGCCGGATCGATCTCCTCCATGAGGATCTTGTCAGGGGTCGCCTCGGCGACGACCTCGATCTCGGTTCCACCCTCCGTCGAAGCCATCACGATATTGCGACTCGTCGAGCGGTCGAGGACGATCGAGACGTACAACTCGGTTGCGATATCGATGCCCTGCTCGATGTACAGGCGATTGACCATCTTCCCTTCCTCGCCTGTCTGCACGGTGACGAGCGTCGAGCCGAGCATCTTCCCTGCGAGCTCTCGGACGGCGGCCTCCGCAGCTTCGATCCCTCCCGTCAGGCCGTCGAGGACCACGGTGACGCCGCCGAGTTCCGGGTGCTCCTTGAAATGCCCCTTGCCACGCCCACCGGCGTGGATCTGGGACTTCACGACGACCACGGCGTTTCCTGTCGCCTCGATCAGTGGCCTCACGCCTGCGGCTGCCTCCTCGACGGTGGTGGCGACGAAGCCGGAAGGCACAGAAATGCCGCGATCGGCCATCAACGCCTTTGCCTGGTACTCGTGGATCTTCATGCGTCCTCCCGATCGGGCCCGTCGGGTCCGAACCGGTGGTCGACCCACGCACGGATCTCCTCGAGCGACGTACCCGGCCCGAACACGTGCTCGACACCGGCTGCTTCCAGGACCGGGATGTCCGTGTCGGGGATGATGCCGCCGCCGAAGACGACCACGTCCCCGGCGTCCCGGGAGCGCAGCTCGTCCACGACGCTCGGGAACAGGGTGAGATGGGCTCCCGACAGAGCGGAGAGCCCGACGCCGTCGACATCTTCCTGCAGGGCGACCTCGGCGATCTGAGCCGGCGTCTGGTGGAGGCCGGTGTAGATGACCTCGCATCCGGCGTCACGGAGTGCGCGCGCGACGACCTTGGCACCACGGTCGTGCCCGTCGAGGCCGGGCTTTGCGATGAGGATTCGGATGGGCATGCGAGACGATGGTAGTTGGCCGGGAATCCGTGGGACCCAAACTCGGTACGCGGGTCAGAGGCCGCACGTCAGGCGATCGATGCCTCACCGGCGAGGAACCTCTGATACCAGCGGCCGCTGTCCTTGATCGTGCGCTCCATCGTCTCGTAGTCGACCCTGACGATGCCGAACCGCATGCGGAAGCCGTGGGACCATTCGAAGTTGTCGAGCAGGGACCAGACGAAGTAGCCGCGCACGTCGGCGCCCTCGTCGATGGCGTCGTGCATCGCGGCGATGTGGGCCTCGATGTACTCGCGCCGGAGGTCATCGTGGACGACTCCGTCGGCATCCGGTACGTCCGGATAGGCGGCGCCGTTCTCTGTTACGTACAGCGGCAGACCCGGCGCCCAGCGGGTCACGCGGTTGAGCATCCACGTCAGCGCGACGGGCTCGACGCCCCAGTCCATGTCGGTGAGGTGGCCCGGCGGGCGCATGAGCACCGCATCATCGGCACCCGGCCACTGGCCGATCGTCGGTGCACCCTCCTCCGCCGCTATGTGATTGACGTTGTAGTAGTTGACCCCGAGGTAGTCGATGGGCACCTTCACGCGTGCCAGGAGCCCGGTATCGATGCGCTCGGACACTCCGAACCGCTCCATGGACCGCAACACGGCATCCGGATACTCGCCATCCAACACGGCCGAAGCGAACAGCCGGTTGTGGATCGCGTCGACACCATCGGCAGCGGCCCGTGCCTCGACACTCGAGTCCTCAGCCCACGCGGGGATCAGGTTCAAGATGATGCCGAGACGATCGTCGTCACTCGGCTTCGTCGTCCTCATCGCCGCAGTGGCACGGTGGTGGGCGACCATGAGGTTGTGTGCCACGAGGTACGCAGCAGCGGGGTCTGTGAGTCCTGGGGCATGCACGCCGTCGCTGTACCCGAGGAACGCCGTGCAGTGGGGTTCATTGAACGTCGCCCAGACCTTGACGAGATCCCCGAGATGCTCCTTTGCCGCCACGGCGTATTCGGTGAACCACTCGACAGATTCGGGGTTCTCCCATCCGCCGCGCTCGTGGAGGACCTCCGGCAGATCCCAGTGATACAAGGTCACGAAGGGCGTGATCCCGTTGTCGACCAACCGTTCGCACAGCCCCCGATAGAAGGCGATGCCCTCCGCGTTGACTTCCCCTACGCCTCCGGGGAGGATCCTGGGCCACGACAGGGAGAGCCGGTACGCATTCAGGCCGAGATCGGCCATGATCGCGACGTCCTCTGCGAACCGGTGGTAATGGTCCGTGGCCTCGTCACCGGTGTGGCCCTCGAAGGTGCGGCCCGGCGTGTGGGAGAAGGTGTCCCATATCGAAGGGCTCCTCCCTCCCTCGGCGGCGGCTCCCTCGATCTGATAGGCCGAGGTCGCGACGCCCCACGCGAAGTCGGTCGGGAAGTCGGATCTCGTCAGCATGTCGCACCTCACTCCGGATCACGCACGGCGGACGGATCCACGGTCCACCGAACGATACGGGCGTCCGTGCGCCCATGCGATCCCGGGAAGCGGAAGTCCCGTCACACCGCCTTGCGATACCGTCCAACGGCGAGGGGCATGAACACGGCGAGCAGGACGACCACCCATGCGAGGGCCTTGAAGACGTCGACCTGGAACCCCCATGGCTCGCCGAGGATGAGGTAGCGAGCGCCGTTCACGGCATGGGTGACAGGGTTGTTGCGGGCGAACCATGCCAGCCAATCGGGCATGGTCTCGACCGGCACGAAGGCCGACGACGCGAAGGTGAGCGGGAACAGCCAGATGAAGCTGGCCGCCTGGACGGACTCGACGTCCTTGATGGCCAGCCCGATCGTGGCTGAGATCCAGGTGAACGCGTAGCCGAACAACATGACCAGCACGATGGCGAAGACGGCATTGAGGAAGCCGTTCTGGAAGTTGAACCCGATGAGATAGCCGACGGCGACCATCAGCGACACGACGAAGAGGTTCCTCACCGAGTCCGAGAGTGTGCGACCGGCGAGCACGGCGGAACGACTCATGGGGAGGGACCGGAATCGGTCGATGAGCCCCCTTTGCATGTCCTCGGCGAGCCCGATGCCGGTGTTCGTCGAGCCGAACACCGATGTCTGGATGAAGATGCCAGCCATGAGGAAGTCGATGTAGTCGATCCCCGGCAGGGTGATCGCGCCGCCGAAGACGAATGCGAACAACAGCACGAAGATGATGGGCTGGACCGTCGAGAACACGAGGAGCGTGGGAACCCTGACGTACTTGAGCAGGTTCCTCCGCATGATGACCAGGGTGTCGAGGACGACCCAGATCGGACCCGTGCCGGTGTGTTCGGCCACGGGCGGGGGCGACGGCGCGGTCGAGGCGGTCACGAACGACTCCTCGAGTGGTCCCTCGGCGAACCGTTGTCGGTCGGCTGCTCCACGTGCTCACCCGTCAGGCTGAGGAACACGTCGTCGAGGGTCGGACGATGAACGGCGATGTCGACGAGCCCGATGCCGGCCGCGTCGATCCTGCGCACGGCGTCGGTGATGGTGCCGACGGCCGACTCGACGGGAATCCTCACCGTCGTGGTCAGATGCTCGATGGTCGGTTCTCCGCAGCACATGCCGGCGAGTGCGGCACACAGCCGCCTCGAGCTGGCTCGGATCCGCCAGCTCGAGCTCGAGGACGTCGCCGCCGATCGTCCCCTTGAGATCGGCGCTCGTCCCTTCGGCGATCACGGTGCCATGGTCGATCACGGCGATCCTATTGGCGAGTCGATCCGCCTCCTCGAGGTACTGGGTGGTCAGGAGAAGGGTCGTACCTTCCGCGACGAGATCCTCGATGAAGTCCCAGAGCCCGAGTCGACTCCTCGGGTCGAGTCCGGTCGTCGGCTCGTCGAGGAACAGGACCTGCGGACGGCCGACGAGGCTGGCTGCGAGGTCGAGCCTTCGCCTCATACCCCCCGAGTACGTCTTGACCTGTCGGTCACGGGCGTCGGTGAGGTCGAATCGTTCCAGGATCTCGTCAGCGCGAGCCTTTGCCTCGGCGATCGCCAACCGATACAGCCTGCCGACCATGATCAGGTTCTCGCGCCCGGTGAGGATCTCGTCGACGGCTGCATACTGTCCGGCCAGCCCGATCTCACGACGAAGTGGCCCACGCTGCGTGACGACGTCGTATCCGGCCACCCGCGCCCACCCCGTGTCCGGCGCAAGCAGGGTGGTGAGGATTCGCACCGTGGTGGTCTTGCCAGCCCCGTTGGGACCGAGGAGCCCGAAGACCGTACCTGCCTCGACCGTGAGGTCGACACCTTTGAGGGCGTCGACGTCGCCGAATGACTTCGCCAGGCCCTCTGCCTCGATGATCGCTGTTGACACTTCGACTCCTCGTCAGTGCGTGCGGCATCGTTCGTGGGACTCCAATATCGGGTATCCGCGCACGGTGCTCAACGATATCGACCTGCGGGAACCACAGGCACGGTTCAGGCGAGCCCGTCGAGGATCGTCTGGACGGCGTCCTCGACCATGACCTCGGTCGTGTCGACCCTGACCACCGTGCACGACCTCAGCAGTGCGTCCCTCGATGCACGACGCTCGACGAACTCGACCTGATCCATCGACCGTCGATGGTCGGCGGGATTCCTCCTGTCAACGAGCACGGCAGGATCGGCGTCGATCCAGACCGTGAACGCCCCCGCCAGCCGCGTTCGGGCCTCGTCGGACTCGATGACGCTCTCGGCTGCAGCGAAGACCAACGGCACGCCACGATCGAGAACGCCGAGGCAGACGGTGAGCTCGATGCGATGGAGCGCCTCCACACCCCGTCGCTGTGCGATCATCGCCCCCGTCTCGCCGAGGTTCGCGAGGATCAAGGCATCGGAGTCGACGAACGGCAGCTCGAGCCTGGCCGCGAGACGCGCCCCGATCGTCGTCTTACCCGCACCCATGGGCCCGATCAGCACGATCGGGTTGTGGTCGGCACGCATGACGTGACGCTACCGATCCGTCAGGTGAACCGGACGTGCGACAATCGGCGAACCATGGAAGCATCGATCCTCGACACGAGCCCACTCGTTGTCCTCGCCGCATCGCTCGTCCTTGTAGCCGTTGCGATGGGGGTGTCGCGTTGGCTGGGCCTCGGCGCCGAGCGGTCCATGGCGTGGGCGTCCGCTCGTGCTGCGGTCCAGCTCGTCGCGGTCGGCATCGTCCTGACGCTCATCGTCGATACGGAATGGGATGACTTCCTCGCACCCGTGTGGATCGTCGGAATGGTGATCGTCGCAGCGAGATCGGTTGGCGCACGGGCGGGTCGAACCTCACTGATCCTTCCCGCTGCCCTGGCGATCTCGGCCTCGACGGCCCTCTCACTCATGGTGGTGTTCGGCTTCGGCGTGCTCCCGCTCGAACCGATCCAGGCGATCGTGGTCGCGGGAATCACGATCGGGAACGTCCTCCCTGCGACGGTGCTCGCTGCAGACCAGGTCCGCAAACAGCTATCCGACGGTCGCCTCGTCATCGAAGGCATGCTGGCGCTCGGCATCGACGCTCGCCGTTCGACGCGCTACATCGTCGCGGAGGCGACCCGCGTGAGCCTCATTCCCCAGATCGAGCGAACCAAGGTCGTCGGGTTGATCGCCCTCCCGGGAGCGTTCACGGGCCTCCTGATCGCGGGCGTGGAACCGTTCGAAGCGGCCATCATCCAACTGGTCGTGATGTACCTGGTCCTGGGATCGGTCGCCGTTTCGACGGTTGTCGTGGCACTGGTTTCGGCGCGGCGCGCCTTCACACCGGATCAGCGCCTCGAGCCTGTGTGACTCAGACCTTCTCGAGGGGTGCCCACGCAAGGAGCAGCCGCTTGGCACCGTGACCGTTGAACACGACGACCGCTTCGGCGCGATCTCCTGTCCCGACGATCTCGCGTACGGTCCCCTCGCCCCAGTGCGAGTGGCGCACCCGGTCTCCTGACTCGATGTCGGAGTCGGATACCGTTGCCACGGGAGATCGGGCTTCGAGGGTCCTGCTCCGCCGTGTCCGTTTCGCCGTTGACGTGAGGTGGTCAGGGATCTCGCCGAGGAACCGGCTAGGGCCGTTGTAGTTGTTCTGTCCCCACAGGTTCCTGCTCCACGCCCTTGTCAGGTAGAGGCGCTCCTCGGCCCTGGTGACCCCGACGTAACACAGTCTGCGCTCCTCTTCGAGCTCCCGCGGGTCACCGAGGGCGCGCATGTGCGGGAAGACCCCGTCCTCGAGCCCGGTGAGGAAGACAGCGGGGAACTCGAGGCCCTTCGCGTTGTGGAGCGTCATGAGCGTGACAGCGTCGGAATCGTCGATTCCATCGAGGTCCGTCACCAGGCTGATCGCCTCGAGGAACATCTCGAGCTTTGCGATTCCGTCGAGGGCGTCCCAATCGGCTGGGCCCATGGACGCGGGTCCTGTCTCCTCGAACTCGGCGGCTGCACTCAGGAGCTCCCTCAGGTTCTCCTCCCTGCCCATTGCCTCGATCGTTCGCTCGGCCCGTATCGCATCGAGGTATCCGGTGTCGTTGAGGACGGCATCGACGGCGGCACCAGGACCGCTCGATGCCTTGATGGCGAGGATGTCCATCAGGGCGACGAAGTCGAGGATCGCGTTCTGGGCCCTCGTCGTGAGGGCATGGATGTCCCTGGCCTCCCGAAGCGCCTCCATGAAGGTCATGCCGTTCGCCTCGGCATGACGGTCGACATGGGCAACCGAGGTGTCGCCGATCGAACGCTTGGGAGCATTGATGATCCGCTTGAGGGAGACCTGGTCGTCAGGGTTCACGACGGCTCGAAGGTACGCGAGTGCATCCTTGACTTCCCGGCGGTCGTAGTACTTGAGACCTCCCACCACCTGGTAGGTCACACCGAAGCGGACGAAGAGCTCCTCGATGACGCGCGACTGCCGCGTTCGTCCTATAGAAGACCGCGACATCCTCGAGTCGCTTCCCGAGATCCTGCAGCCGAGCGATTTCCTCGGCGATGTACGCAGCCTCCTCGTGCTCGTCCTCTGCCTCGAACACGACGATGCTCTCGCCCTCGCCCTGGTCGGTCCACAATCGCTTCGGCTTTCGGCCCACGTTGTTCGAGATCACGGCGTTCGCTGCGTCGAGGATCGTCTGGGTCGACCGGTAGTTCTGCTCGAGGAGGACGATCCTGGCGTCTGGATAGTCCTTCTCGAACTCCATGATGTTGCGCATGTCCGCACCGCGGAACGCGTAGATCGACTGATCCGAGTCCCCGACCACGCAGATGTTGCGATGTCGACCCGCGAGCAACTTCACCAGCATGTACTGGGCATGGTTCGTGTCCTGGTACTCGTCGACGAGGATGTAGCGGAAGCGGTTCTGCCAACGTTCCAGCACGTCCGGGAAGGCCTGGAACAGCTCAACCGTCAGTTTGAGGATGTCGTCGAAGTCGAGGGCTGATGCCTCGACAAGCCGCTGCTGGTACAACCGATAGATGTCGGATGCCTTCTCGTGGTAGTAGCCCGAATCACGCGAGGCGAAGGTTTCGTGGTCGACGAGCTCGTTCTTCGCCTTCGAGATGGCCGCCTTGATCTGTCGCGGTGGAAAACGCTTGGGGTCGAGGTCGAGGTCCTTGATGCACATCGTGATCAGTCGGTTCGAGTCGGCCTCGTCGTAGATCGTGAACGACGTGCGATATCCGAACCTGCCGACCTCCTGGCGCAGTATGCGGACGCACGCGGAATGGAACGTCGACACCCACATGTCCTGCGCGACCCTTCCGACGAGCATCTCGACCCTGCGCTTCATCTCGCCTGCCGCCTTGTTCGTGAAGGTGATGGCGAGGATCTCGTACGGGGAGACGTTCAGGTCGCGGACCATGTGGGCGATCCGATAGGTGAGGACGCGTGTCTTGCCTGAGCCGGCACCGGCGACGACGAGGACAGGACCCTCGGTGGCCGCGACGGCTTCTCGTTGGGTCGGGTTCAGGGACACGAACAGGGGCGACTCGGACATGCCAAGCGAGTGTACCGACCGTCGACCTGCGGCGATCGGCAGTCCCTCAGCTCGCGATACCGGCCTCCACGTCCGCCGGTTCGGTTGCAATCAGCTCCCTGAGCTTGTCGACGAGGGCGCCCTTTGCGAAGTCCGCCTTGTCGAAGAACGCATCGGCGCCAGCCCGTTCGGCTCGGGTCCGGTCCTCGTCCGATGCGACCCCTGAGAGCATGACGACAGGAATGTCCCCGTACCGTTGACGCACCATGTGGACGAGGGCGACGCCGTCGGCTCGCGGCATCGAGAAGTCGACAACGAGGGCATCGACGCTGTGCTTTGCGAGCACGGCGAGCGCGTCCGAGACACTCCCCGCGGACAGGGTTGAGAACCCGTGGGACGCCAGGACGCCAGAAACGACCTGTCTGACTCCCTGGCTGTCGTCGACGACGAGCACAGAGTGGACGGGTCCCACAGGTCGAACCTCGACGTCTCGCATCTTGTCTGCGAGCCGGCCGGCGTCGACGAGCATCACGGTCTCGTCCCCTCCGAGGAGGGCGACGCCCGAGACCACAGACGACGATCCGCTCAGCAGCGGACTCAGGTCCTTCGTGGCCACCTGCCGGAGGTCCGACACGTCGTCGACGGCGAGGGCGATGCGACCCGTCGGGCTCTGGATGATCAACACCTGTGATGGCAGGCCTTCGACGTCGAGCCCCACGACGGTGGCGAACGATGAGTAGGGAATCGACTCGTCACCGCGCACGATGAAGCTGCCACGCTCATTCACCACGATGGACACCTCTGGGAGGCCGACGACGTCCGAAACCGAGGATGCGGGGATGCCCCATGACCGCCCGCCTGCCGAGAAGATCTGTGCGCTCTGGAGGGCACGGTGGGCGGGCATCGTGACGACGAAGGTCGTGCCACGGTTCGGAGTCGAGTCGAGCGTCATCGTTCCGAACACCTGCTCCACGATCTCGGTGACACGAGCGAGCCCCTCACCGTCACCGGTGAACTCTGTCACACCCGGGTCGGTCGAGAACCCTGATGAGTACAGGATGCTGCGGAGGTCCTCGGTGGTTGGATCCTCGCTCACGAGGCCACGGGCGATGGCGGTCTCGCGAACAGCCTTCCAGTCGATGCCTGCGCCGTCGTCGCTCACGACGATCTGGATGTGCTCGGCGTTGCGGCTGAGCGAGACAGTCACGAGTCCCTGGGACGCCTTGCCCGTCGCCGCCCGCTCGACGGGCGACTCGATGCCGTGGGCCACCGCGTTGACGACGAGCTGGCGTATCACCTCACCGATGCGGTCGACGAGCTGCCGATCGACAGGTGTCTCCTCACCCTCGATGACGAGATCCACGTCCCTTTGCACCTTCTTGGAGAGGTACTTCGTCAGCTGCGGAAGCGTCGACGTGACCCCCGAGAGCGGCGTCGCGGTGAGACCGAGGGCGGCGCCTTCGAGGTCCACACTCGCCCTGCGGACGGTTTCGAGCGCCTCGAGGGACCCCTCCATTGCCGCTGCCGAAATGCCCTGCGCACCCTGGAGGACGTGGGTTGCCTGGCTCATCGCCGATTCGAGGTCGATGCGCAAGGCAGCAACATCGTTGATCATCCGGAACAGCCGTCCGGCATTGACGGGGACGGACTCCTCCGTCGCCCATGTCTCCACGGCGCCCACAAGGCCGCCGAGGTCGTACACGGCTCCGGCCTCGGGGTCGAGGACGGATGTCGCCTGTTCGACAACGGAGAGACTCGGGGGCACATGGATGCCCTGTGACGCCGGCGGCTGGGTCGCGGAAGGGGAGGAGGACGCAAACGCCGTACTCACGATCTCGTAGGTGATAACCGGCGTCGGCAGTCTGCCGTCCGGTCCCGGTTCGAACACCAGGGGACCGTCATCGGTGTCGGAGGCCGCGACAGTGTCCGACGCCTCGACGGTGTCCGACGCCTCGACAGGATCGGACGTATCGACGGGATCGGACACTTCGACAGGGTCCAATGACTCGACAGGGTCCAGAGCTTCCACAGCACTTTCTGTGAGGGTGGGTTCGCTGGCCGGACTCCGTCCCTGCTCCTTCTCGGCGTCGATCGACCGCTCGATCTGGTCGAGCGTCGCCGCGACATCGGAGAGATGCTCGGTCCCGCGTGAACGGGATTCCACGGACGTCCCCGGCTCGGCGGCGCCGATCGTGCCGATGGCTTCGACCTGGTCCTCCGTCTCCGGTGTGCCATCGGATGGGACGACCTCCGCCTCCGCCTCCGTCTCCGCGACGGGCTCCGGGTCCGCAGGAGTCTCGACCTCCAGAGGCTCCACATGCAGCTCGACGATCTCCCCGCTGGGCTCGGCCTGTGGTGCCTCGTCGTCGAGGAACAGCGGTTCAGGGAGCTGCGAGACGAGACCGGGATCGGCGATCAGGGCACGGACGGTGTCGATGGCCACGGAGATGTCGTGATCACCTCCGCCGAGAGCTGCCGGAATCGCCTGGGCGAGGTGCTCGAGTGTGCGGGCGAGCATGGACGATGGAGCGAGGTCGCCCGCCTGTACCCAACGCCACACGAGCTCACACGTCTCCCCCCCACGGGCGATGCCCTCGTACCCCATCACACGCCCGGTTCCCTTGATCGTGTGGCCTTCCCGGAGCATTCGACCCGTGAGCTCGGAGGTCAGCTCTCCAGCAGCCATCGCACGTGCGCCGTCTGCGAGCGAGGCAGCACGCTCGTCGAGCTCGTCCTTGAACAGACGGTCGAGCTCTGGATCGTTCTGGAAGTCCATGGGACACCTTGGAGGACGCGGCACTACTCAGTGCGATATCGGATCGAGGGCATCACGGCTTGAGGGTTATGACTAGTCAACGACAGGGCATGGGCGCCCAAACTGCGGATGCTACGAAACCGCGAATTCGTTACCCCACCGCACATCACAGGGGTCACGCGCTCGGGTAGGCTGACACGTGTAGGGGTGGGCTGCACCTCCCTGAGGACTGCCTCCCCCGGCGACGACACGTACACAAGGGTGGGAGGTTGGTCGATGAAAAGGCACCTGATCTGGCTGAGCGGACTGCTCGCAATGATGATGGTCGTGAGCGCGTGCGGCGACTCGGACTCCGACACGACGACGACCGAGGCGGGGTCTGAGACGACGACGACGGAGATGTCGGGGGAACCCCTGACATTTGGCATGATCCTCGTCGGTCCACAGGATGACAGGGGGTGGAGCCAGGCGCACCGCGAAGCCGGCGAGTACCTCGAGGAGAAGCTCGGCGCCACGATGATCGTGCTCGACAAGGTCAACCCGTCGGACAGGCCCGAACAGACCGTCGACCAGGTTGCTCGTGACATGATCGAACAGGGGGCGCAGCTCATCTTCATGACCTCCGACGACATGAAGGACGGAGCGTTCCTCGCTGCGGAGCAGAATCCGGACGTCCCGATGATCTGGTCCTCAGGGGACAATGCGTGGGAGGATGGCAAGGACTACCGGCCAGACCTCGCGAACCTCGGCAACGTGATGGGCGAGATGGAGTACGGCAAGATGATCGCCGGTTGCAGCGCGGCATTGGCCACGGAGACCGGCAGCATCGGCTATGTGGGACCACTGATCAACGACGAGACCCGGCGTCTCGTGAGCGCCGCCTACCTGGGAGCCAAGCACTGCTGGACGGAGGTTCGGGGCAATGACGCAGCAGACCTGACGTTTGCGGTCAACTGGATCGGGTTCTGGTTCAACATCCCCGGTGTGACCCTCGATCCGACGCTCGTCGCCAACGACTTCATCGATGGCGGCGCAGACGTCCTCATCAGTGGCATCGACACGACAGAGGCGCTCGTCGTCGCCGGCCAGCGGACGGCCGCAGGCGAGACCGTCTGGGCGGTTCCCTATGACTATGTCGGTGCGTGCGACGGAGCGCCCGAAGTGTGCCTTGGCACGCCGTGGTTCAACTGGGGACCCTCGTACCTCGAGATCGCCCAGAGCGTCATCGACGGGACCTTCGAATCCACGTTCCAGTGGCTCGGTCCGGACTGGTCGGATCTCAACAACCCCGACACGACAGCCATCGGGTATGTCCAGGGGCCGGGTGTGACGGCTGAGAACGAGGCTGCGGTCGATGCCTTCATCGCCGGGCTTGCAGACGGCTCGATCAACCTGTGGACGGGACCGATCAACAACCAGGACGGCTCCGTCTGGCTCGCCGAGGGGGAGACGGCGACACCACAGCAGATCTGGTACATGGAGCAGCTGCTCGAGGGCATCGACGGGGCCAGCGAGTCCTGAGGGAACGGCTGACGACGCCCATGGAATCGGGAAGCGGGGAAGCCGAAGTGCTTCCCCGCTTCCCGTGGTGGGACCGACGGGTTGACCCCGGCATGCGCTGCGACCGGCGGGGCCCTCGCGGATTGCCTAGGCTCATGGAAGGGCTATGAGTCTCGAACTCCGCGACATCCACAAGCACTTCGGTTCCGTTCGCGCCAACGACGGAATCGACCTGAGCGTCGCCACGGGGAGCCTGCACGGACTCCTCGGCGAGAACGGCGCGGGGAAATCGACGCTCATGAAGGTGCTGTCAGGGTTCTACGCCGCCGATTCCGGCGAGATCGTCCTCGACGGCGTGACGATCCACGTCGGATCGCCCAGCGAGGCCATCGAGGCTGGAATCGGGATGCTGCATCAGGACCCGCTCGTGTTCCTGCCGTTCTCCGTACTCGACAACTTCCTGCTCTCGGACTCAGGGCCTTCCATGCTCGACCGTCGGTCCTCTCGATCGGCGATCACCGATCTGCGCGATCGATTCGGATTCACCTTCGACCTCGACGCGCCGGCGAGGACCCTCACCGTGGGTGAGCGGCAGCAGGTCGAGATCACTCGACTCTTGTGGCTCGGCGCCCGCGTGTTGATCCTCGACGAGCCGACGACAGGCATTTCGGCTGACCAGCGCGCATTGCTGTTCACCACCCTGCCGCGAGCTGGCATCTGAAGGCATGAGCGTCATCTTCGTCTCCCACAAACTCGAGGAGGTTGCCGAGATCTGTGAACGGGTCACCGTGATGCGACAGGGAAGGGTGGTCGGTGACGCCGAGATGCCTGTGCCCGCAAGTGAACTCGTCACGATGATGTTCGGTGAACCCATCGAGGTGTCAGAGCGCGCAGACGTCCCCCTCGGCCCTCCCACGCTCGAGGTCCGGGACGTGACGATCGAGGAGCGCCTCTTGCGTCTCGAGGGTGTCGACCTCGAGGTTCGTCGGGGCGAGGTGATTGGTCTGGCCGGCATGGAGGGGAGCGGCCAACGCACGTTCCTCCGTGGCATCTGCGGCCTCGTGCCGCCATCGACGGGAAGCGTGAAGCTTCGCGGAGTGGACCTCACCGCTCGGAGTTACCGTGACCACCTCGATGCGGGGATGCAGTACCTCCCGGCTGGAAGGCTCGAAGAGGGGCTGGTGGGGGGACTCTCGATCACCGAGCACTTCGTGCTCGCCGATCGCAATGGAAAAGGGCTCTTCATCGACTGGGATCACGCGAAGACCGTGGCTGGCGAACACATCGACCACTTCTCGATCAAGGGCACCGATGAGATGCCGGTCGAAGCCCTCTCTGGTGGGAATCAGCAGCGCCTTCTCCTAGCCATGCTCCCCAGCGAACTCGAGCTACTCCTCATGGAGCATCCCACGCGCGGACTCGACATCGGGTCGGCTGACTGGGTCTGGGGACAGCTGCTCGCAAGGCGCACGGAGGGGACCGCGATCGTCTTCGCTTCATCCGACCTCGACGAGCTCCTCCGGTACAGCGATCGGATCCTGGTGTTCTTCGCTGGCACGGTCCTCGCGGAGCTCGACACGTCGGCGACCAACATCGACGAGATCGGCCACCTCATCGGCGGCCGTGTCACGGACTCGGGATCAGGAGGTGCTCCGATGACCGTGCGGTCCGGCGAGGATGCGAGCGGGATCGCCAGGGCTGCCATCGGCGTCCTCCCGTTCGTCGTCGCCCTCGGTTTTGCGGCGGCACTCGTCCTGCTCGTCGGCGAGAACCCGATCGAGGCGTTCCGGTTGATCATCGACGGATCGCTCGGCTCGACCGACAAGATCTCCGACACGGTGATGGTCTGGGTTCCGCTCACACTCGCCGCTGCAGGACTCGTGGTCACATTCTCCGCGGGTCTGTGGAACATCGGTGTCGAGGGCCAGATCATCCTCGGTGCGATCGGCGCATCGCTGATCGCCCGCGAGGTCACAGCACCGTCGTACATCCTCATCCCGATGACGCTCATCGTCGGCATCCTGTTCGGCATCGGCTGGGCCCTCCTCGCAGGCGTCCTGAAGACACGGGGCAAGGTCAATGAGATCTTCGGTGGCCTCGGCCTCAACTTCGTCGCCACCGGCCTGACGCTGTACCTCATCATCGGCCCGTGGGCACGCCCTGGCATCGCATCGACGAGCGGCACGGAACCGTTCCCGAGGGAATCATGGCTCCCCGCCCTCGGAGACACACGACTCTCCCCTCTCGCCGTCGGACTGACCATTCTCGCCCTGTTCGGCGTGTGGCTCCTGCTCCGTGGAACACGCTACGGCCTCAGGCTCAAGGCGGTCGGACGTAACACCCAGAGTGCGCACCTGCTCGGAATCCCGACGAACCGGTACATGCTCGGGGCCTTCGCGATCTGCGGTGCCCTCTCAGGTCTGGCAGGCGCGATCCAGGCGACGGGCTTCCACCACAAGCTGGTTCCCTCCGTGTCAGGCGGCTACGGGTTCCTGGGAATCCTCGTCGTCCTCCTCGCAGGCTTCAGCGCTGCTCGGATCGCACCGATCTCGGCGTTCTTCGCAATCGTGGCTGTCGGCAGCATCGCCCTCACCCTGCGCCTCGGCGTCGACTCGGCCCTCGGCGCGGTGCTCGTCGGTGTGCTCGTCCTGTTCGCCCTGATCGCCTCGGGGCTGCGGTCGTACCGCACCGCGCACAGGGCCGGTGCCGAACCACCCGACATCGACATCGGTCAGGCCCATACGGGTCCAGAGGCGTTGGCCTGATGGAAGCCACGCTCGCGACCATCATCGCCGCAGCGGCACCGTTGATCTTCGCCGCGACCGGGGAGACGATCACGGAGAAGGGTGGAGTCATCAACCTCTCCCTGGAGGGCAGTCTGATGCTCTCGGCCCTCGCAGGGTTCGTGATCGCGTTCGAGACCAACAACACATGGGCGGGATTCGTCGGCGCTGCGATCGTGGGTGCGGTCTTCGCCCTGGTCGTGGCATTCTCGAGCATCACCTTGAGGCTCAACCAGGTCGCCGTGGGCTTCGTCCTCGCGTTGCTCGGTGTCGCCCTCTCTTCGTTCCTCGGAAGCTCGTACACGGGGAAACCGGGAGGCCAGATCGCAGTGCCTTCGATGGACATCCCCGTGCTGGCTGACCTCCCGTTCATCGGCCGCGTGCTCTTCAGCCACGACATCGTCGTGTATGCGAGCCTCCTCGTCGTGATCGTGGCGTGGGCATTCATGTTCAGGACGCGTCAGGGGCTTTCGCTCCAGGGCATCGGGGAGCGCCCGGAGGCCGCACACTCCAGGGGCCTGCACGTGAACCGCCTGAGATACCGCTACACGATCATCGGCGGAGCTCTCGTCGGTATCGGCGGAGCGGCGTTCACGCTGGATGCCAAGCTCGGATGGTCGTTCCAACACACGAGGAACTTCGGGTGGATCGCGCTCGCCATCGTGATCTTCGGTGGCTGGCATCCCCTGCGAGTCGCCGTCGGGGTCCTGCTGTTCGGATTCCTCCAATGGCTTGCCCTCGATCTCCAGAGCGTGTTCCCGAACCTCACCCAGGTCCTACCGATCATGCCGTTCGTCCTCATGATCCTCGCCCTCGTCCTCGTGAACGCCGATTGGCTGCGCGAGTGGGGGGACAGGCATCCGCGCTGGGGGAACCTCGTTCGCGGAGACGCCCCGTCTGCAATCGGAACCCACTTCAGCCCCGAGTGAACCTTCGGGCGCCCCTGCCCTACTCCTGGGCCCTGCTCCTGGGCCCCTACTCCCACTCGATCGTCGCAGGCGGCTTCGAGGAGATGTCGTAGGCAACCCTGTTGATGCCGGGGACCTCGTTGATGACGCGTGACGAGATCCTCGCCAGGACGTCGTAGGGAATCCGCGCCCAGTCTGCCGTCATGGCGTCATCGCTCGTCACCGCCCGAAGGATCAGCGGGTACGCATACGTGCGGCCATCTCCCTGGACCCCGACGCTCTTGATGGCAGGGAGCACACCGAAGGACTGCCAGACCTCCCGATACAGGTCGGCCCTGCGGATCTCGTCGAGCACGATGGCGTCGGCCGCCCGGAGGATGTCGAGGCGCTCCTTCGTCACGTCACCGATGATGCGCACGGCGAGACCGGGCCCTGGGAACGGTTGGCGCCACACGATCTCGTCCGGGAGGCCGAGCTCCTCCCCGATTCCCCTGACCTCGTCCTTGAAGAGGTCGCGGAGCGGTTCGATGAGTTCGAAGGCCATGTCGTCTGGCAGGCCTCCGACATTGTGGTGGCTCTTGATCTTCGCAGCGTCCTTCGTGCCGGACTCGATGACGTCGGGATACAGGGTTCCCTGGACGAGGAAGTTCGCCCCCTCGATGCCCTCGGCGACCTCCTCGAAGACCCTGATGAACGTCTCCCCGATGATCTTGCGCTTCTCCTCAGGGTCTGTGACACCCGACAGTGCCGTGAGGAACCGGTCCTGCGCCCTCACGTGGATCAGGTTCATCCGGAAGTGGTCGCGGAAGGTCTCCTCGACCTGGTCGCCCTCGCCATGTCGCATCAGGCCGTGATCCACGAACACGCAGACGAGCTGGTCGCCGATCGCCTTGTGGACGATCGCTGCGGCAACGGACGAATCGACGCCTCCGGAGAGGCCGCAGATTGCGACGGCATCCCCGACGGCCTCGCGGATGGCGTCGACGGACTGTTCGATGATGCCAACGTGGGTCCAGGCGGGCCTCGCCCCGCACACCTGCCACACGAACGCCTCGAGGATGCGCTGGCCGTGGTCGGTGTGGCGCACCTCAGGATGGAACTGGACTCCGAAGAATCCTTGATCCGCCGCCTCCATGGCCGCAACAGGGGCGTCAGGGGTGGACGCCGTTACCGTGAACCCCGCTGGCGCCACCGACACGGCATCGTTGTGGCTCATCCACACCTGCTGTGAGGGAGGCTGTCCATCGAAGAGGGCGGAGCCGTCATCGAGGACGGTCATATCGGCTGGCCCGAACTCGGACCTCCCCGTGTTCGACACCGTTCCGCCCAGGGTCTTTGCGAGGACCTGGTGGCCGTAGCAGATGCCGAGAACGGGGATGCCGAGCGTCAGGATGTCGGGATCGAGGTCATACGCATCGTCGGCGTACACGGACGCCGGTCCCCCCGACAGGATGATGCCGACAGGCGCCTTGGCGCGAATGTCCTCCGCTGTGACGTCACGCGGGACGATCTCGGAGAAGACACGAGCCTCGCGTACTCGCCGTGCGATCAGTTGCGCATACTGGGCGCCGAAGTCGACGACCAGGATTCGGTCGAAGTCCCCCTCGGATGCGTGGCCCGAAGCGGTCGCGACCGCCATCAACCCATCCCCACGCCCTGGGAGCGTTGGAGCTGCTTGCCCTCTGTCTGGAGGGCGGGTGCGACCATGACCTCGGCCTTCTGGAACTCCTTCACCGTGGCGTACCCGGTCGTCGCCATCGAGCCGCGGAGCCCGCCGAACAGGTTGCGCCTCCCATCGTTCTCATGGGCGGGGCCGAGGAGGATCTCCTCGATGGTTCCGAGCCTGCCGACGTGCACCCTCGAACCCCTCGGCAGCGTTGGGTGGAAGGTCGCCATACCCCAATGGAATCCACCCGACGGGGACTCGTCCGCCGCCGCCATCGGCGAGCCGAGCATCACGGCATCCGCTCCGCACGCAATGGCCTTGGACACATCACCACCCGTGCGCATCCCACCATCGGCGATGACGTGCACGTAGCGGCCCGTCTCCTCCAGGTACGCGGAACGGGCACCAGCGGCGTCTGCGATCGCCGTCGCCTGGGGAACGCCGATGCCGAGGACCCCACGTGTCGTGCACGCCGCCCCCGGACCGACGCCGACGAGCACGCCAACCGCTCCTGTGCGCATCAGGTGAAGCGCGCCCGAGTAGCTCGCGCAGCCCCCGACGATGACGGGCATTTCGACCTCGCGGATGAAGCGGTAGAGGTCGAGGGGCTCCTCCCTGGACGAGACATGCTCAGCCGACACGACAGTCCCCTGGATGACGAGGACGTCGAGGCCACCGGCCTTCGCAGCATCGATGTGCTTCGCCACCGTGGCTGGTGTCAGGCTGCCGCATGTCACGACGCCGGCGCGCTTGATCTCCCTGATCCGCTCGGTGATCAACTCGGGGATGACGGGCGATGCATACATCTCCTGCATGCGTCGCGTCGCCTTCTCCTTGTCGAGCTCTGCGATCTCCTCGTATACGGGGATCGGGTCCTCGTACCGCGTCCAGAGGCCTTCGAGGTTGAGACAGGCGAGGCCACCGAGCCTCCCGACCTCGATCGCCGTGGCCGGCGTGACGGCTGAGTCCATTCCTGAGGCCATCATGGGCAGACCGAATGTGAACGCATCCAGCTCCCAGGACAGGTCGACGTCCTCGGGATCCCGGGTCCGCCTCGACGGCACGATCGCGATGTCGTCGAACCCCCAGGCACGACGTCCAGACTTCGCCCTTCCGATTTCGATCTCCACGAGACCACCTCCACGCCAGCGCCGGCAATGGCTCGACTGTAGCGGCGGGACCGTCCCACCGGATCCACAGGTACCCCTAGTCGCCCATCTGGCCGTCGATCGCCTGACGGATCAGGTCCGCGTGCCCGAGGTGGCGGGCGTACTCCTCGATCAGGTGCACCTGCACCCACCGAAGGGTGTACAAGGACCTGTCACGGCGCTCGACGTCGTCGAGATCCATGGATCGATAGACCGAACGCCCGTTGCCGAACCCGAACCCGCTGGTTCAGAACCCCTTCACGCCCACGGCGGTGCGAACCTCCCGCATGTACCCGGCGGCGAGCTCCCTGCCCTTGATCCCCGATTCGTGCAGGACGCTGCGGACATCGTCAGACCGAAGTCCGGCGTAGGCCGTCCGGAAGGGGCCGAGTTCCTCGATGACCGCATCTGCGACGACGTCCTTGAACACGCCGTAGCCCTGATCGGCGTACTCGGACACGAGGCTTTCGATCTGGCGTCCGGTGCAGGCAGCCAGAATGTCGAGGAGGTTCGAGATACCAGGCTTCTGTGCGACGTCGTAGCGGACCTCGGGGTCGCTGTCGGTGACCGCGGACCGAATCCGCTTCCGGATGACGTCAGGGTCGTCGAGGATCGAGATGCGCGACTTCTCCTGCGGATCGGACTTCGACATCTTCGACGTCGGGTCCGTGAGGGACATGACACGAGCGGCCCTCTCCGGTATGTAGGGCTCAGGGATCGGGAACGTGTCACCGAAACGATTGTTGAAGCGCTCGGCGAGATCACGCGTCATCTCGAGGTGCTGACGCTGGTCGTCGCCGATCGGTACGAGGTTCGCCCGATAGAGGAGGATGTCGGCAGCCATCAACACCGGATACGAGTAGAGGCCGAGGTTCGCCGCGAAACCCTTGTCGGTCTTGTCCTTGAACTGCGTCATCCGGTTGAGCACCCCCATGGGGGTCATCGTGCCGAGGATCCATGCGAGCTCTGAGTGCTCCATCACCTGGCTCTGCGTGTACAGCAGCGAACGGTCGGGGTCGACACCGAGGGCGAGAAGGACCCTTGCGGTGTCGAGCCGCGCCTTCTCGAGCGCCGGCGGGTCGTACTCCACCGTCATCGCATGGAGGTCGACGATGCAGTAGATGGCGTCGTGGTCGTCCTGGAGACGCACCCAATTGCGGAACGCACCGAGGTAGTTGCCGAGGTGGATGTTCCCCGTCGGCTGAACGCCGGAGAAGATGCGGGGCATCGCGTCAGGCACCACTGCGTCCATCAGCGCTGATACTCCACGGCGTTGCCTCGTTTCCCCACTTGTCGGATGCCCCCGGCGTCTCGAAGGCAGTATGCCATTTGCTGGGCGGTCCGGCGCGGGCGTCCGAGTGCCACGGCCAGATCGGCCGTCGTGAAGCTCTGAGGCAGCGTTGCGGGAAGGAGGTCGCACAGGTCCTCGACGCCATCGATGAGCATGGAGTCGAGGACCTCGATCAGCCTTCGCTCCTCGATCACCCAGCCCTTCCGACGCCATGCCTTGGAAGGGTCGTGGGTCCTGAGTTGCTCGTCACGCACCATGACGAGCTCGATCTCGAGGCCCGGGTGTTCGATGAGGGACGGAAAGCTGACGAGTTCGGAGAACAGATCGGTCGGATGGCCGTGTCGCGGGGACCGGCGTCGACCAAGGACCTGCCCGGCGTCGTCGACCTTGACGATCGTCGTCTCGAGCGAGATCGGATGAACGATCCGGATGCGGTACCCGGCCGTCAACAACGTCGTCAGCTTTCGTTTCATCGACGAGAAGCCCCTCGTCTGGACCTCGATCAGGAGATCCTCACGGACGACATCGACCACGAACCCATCGACAGCGACCTCGAAGCGATCTCCCGGCCGTGCGCACCACCGCTTGAGGGCCGCATGCAGCGGCTTCTCACGCAACGTTCCGACCGTGGATCCGGGACCTGGCATGGTGCGATCGTAGGGCCCCTCGCCGTGCGACCGTGTCTCGAATTGACGGGACAACCGGACCGGTGCATACTCGGCGGACCGATGAACACCATCACGACGACCGTCATCATCATTATCTAGGGCGTACACGTCCCCGTGACGTGTGCGCTGACGAACCCTCCGCTCCCGGAGGGTTCTTTGTTTGAAAGGGCAATCCATGACAACCCGTGTCGAGATCTACGACACCACCCTGCGCGACGGGACGCAGCAGGAGGGCATCTCCCTGACCGTAGGGGACAAGCTCACCATCTGCGGACTGCTCGACGACCTCGGGGTCGCGTACATCGAGGGCGGATGGCCAGGTGCCAACCCGAAGGACGACGAGTTCTTCAAACGCGCTCGCTCAGAGCTCACACTCTCAACTGCCGAACTCGTCGCGTTCGGTTCGACGAGGCGCAGCGGCGTCCTGCCCGGCGACGACGACCAGGTCGTTGCGCTCCTCGAGGCTGGGACATCCACCGTGTGCATCGTCGGGAAGACGTGGGACTACCACGTGGAGCATGCGCTTCGAACGGACAATCGCGAGGCCATTGCGATGATCGCCGACACGGTCGCCTTCTTCCGTGATCACGATCGCGAGGTCTTCTTCGACGCCGAACACTTCTTCGACGGCTTCCGATCGAATCCGGATTTCGCCGTGGCAGCGCTGAGGGCCGCGCACGATGCGGGGGCGACGCGCCTTGTCATGTGCGACACCAACGGTGGCTTCCTCGGACACGAGGTCGAGCGCATCATCGGTGAGGTCACCGAGGCCATCCCGGAGGCGACATACGGGTGCCACTTCCACAATGACTCGGGGCTCGCGGTCGGGAACTCCCTCGTCGCCGTTCGGGCGGGGGTCCATCAGGTCCAGGGATGCGTGAACGGGTACGGGGAACGCACGGGGAACGCAGACCTGTGCTCCGTGATTCCGAACCTCTCCGTCAAGATGGGCATCGAGACGATCCCTGCTGAACGAATCCAACGGCTCACCACGGTCTCGCACCACGTCGCCGACGTGATCAACCTCGGCCTCGATCCCCACCTTCCGTACGTCGGTTCGTCGGCCTTCACGCACAAGGCAGGACTCCACACGAGCGCGCTCGCGTGCCGACCGGACGCCTACGAGCACCTGGATCCCTCAACGGTCGGCAACTCGACGCGGATGGTCGTATCGGAGCTCGCCGGCCGATCGACCGTCCTTGCCAAAGCGAGGGCTTCAGGTTTGGAGCTCACCCCGGAACAGGCCCAGGCAGTGGTCGACGAGGTCAAGGTGAAAGAGCATGAGGGTTACCTCTTCGAGGCGGCAGACGGCTCCTTCGAATTGATAACGCGGCGCGTCATGGGTTGGGAGCAGGAGTTCTTCGAACTCGAGTCCTACCGCGTGTTCGTGGAGCACCGCCACGGTGAGGTGACAGCCGAGGCCACCGTCAAGGTCCGTGTCGGCAACGAACGCGTCGTATCGACCCGAGAGGGCGACGGTCCCGTCTCGGCACTCGACCGCGCCCTGCGGGCGGCACTGAGGGACCGATACCCCGTCGTCGATGCCATCAAGCTCACCGACTATCGCGTCAGGGACCTCGACGGAACCGATGGCACGAGCGCCAGGGTCAGGGTCCTCACGTCACACTCGGACGTCGAATCCGAGTGGGGCTGTGTCGGGGTCCACCAAAACATCATCGACGCCTCGTGGACGTCTGTTGCAGACGGACTCGTCGTCGGTCTGCTTCGGGCAGGTGAGCGAGCTCATGCACAGGACGCGGCTCCCCTCGGCGGAGGTCCGCCGGTCAGCGCCTCGTAGGCGGCAGCCAGCTCGCCGCATGGAGGCGAGCCGATGCGAACCATGGCCAGCGGCTCCTCGAGCAAGCCCCACGCGAGCACGTCTGCCGCGTACTCGACGCCGCGGTCGACCCACGGCACATCGTGGTCATCCCAGACGCTGCGGCCGGAGATCTCGAGGAGATCCTGCTCCATGTCGTCCGTGAGGTGGTCGATCATCCACGCATGCCCGAGCTCGTGGAGGAACGCCACCCGCACTGCCGTGGCGGGAGTGTCACACGGGCGCTCGATCCGGGTGCAGATGTCGCTCTCGTACATGCACACGAACAGCTCCCGACGGTTCCCGTCGTCGACGACACGACCAGAACGCGCCTCGCACCTCCGACTCGGTTGGAAGGTCACGGTGTCCATGCCGGGTTCTGGAAGGCCTGCGCCCGCGTAACGCCCGAGCCCCCAGGCCAGGAGGCCCTCGAGCGCCGGGGTCCCGTTGTGGATCTCGATGTCGCGGCCACCCGGAGTCGTCAGGGTCCCCGTGACGACCTCATCGGCAGGTGGGGGAAGCGCAAGACCGGTCCACCACCCCTTCGGGAGGGCGGTGTCGCTGCATGTCCGGAACGACACGGTCTCGTGGTACCGGACCTCCTCGACGATCAGCCCGTCCTCGACCGTCCAGGCCACCGCTACCTGCTCCTCACATCCTGCGGAGTCCGTCACCGCGAAAACGCCCACAGCACGCCCAGGGTCCTCTCCGTACCGGCTCGGGCCCAAGAACAACGCCAGGTCCTCGAACCCGGAACCGCCGTCGACTACCTCAGATACCATCGCCGGTTCCCAGCGCAGACCCGTACCCGAGCCGATCAGGCTGGCGACATCGGTATCCGAGACCCCAACGAGCTCATCGCGTACCGTCGCTGTGGCTGTATACAACGCCTCGATTCCGGATCGCCCACCAGCCGACCATGCTGTCGCATATGCCGCGTGGAGCGCCTCGTAGGTGGCCACCGTCGGGCTTTGCGCACGGAGGCTCCTCGCGAGGGATGCGCCGACCTCGTAGAAGACCTCACCGCTGATCCTGCCGTCCTCGACCGTGCTCACGACTGCGCCACGACGCCCACTGTTCGGCCAGAGAACGATATTCAGCGCCCCTGACCCCCCGAGATGCACCGACTCGACCACCAGGCCGAGATCAGATGAGTTCCAGATCAACAGCTCGGGAATCGGCCAACCCCCCTCGTTGTCGCCTCGCCACATCTCGATCGAGGCGTCCCGTGTGTAGAAGTCGAGGACGCCGTACGAGTCGTTCGCGCGATAGGCCTCCGACAATCGTTCGAAGTAGGCAACAGACTCATCGCCCCACACGGCGGGATTCCCTGCATCGGAGGCCGTCGCGGATGAGCTGACGGCGAGGACGAGTCCGAGCGCGCCGCCGACGAGTCTGGGCATTCCATGCCACCAGGACAGCGAGGGTTGGGATCTCGGCACGTTCCACCGGTTCCGACGCATCGGGCTCGCCCCTTGGGGACCTCGGGACGATGCCGCCACGCCTTTGAGGGAAACGGTAACAGCCGTATGCCCGGCGCGGTGTGGATCCAGCTGCTCCGGGAGCACAGGGCGCCACGGTCTGCAATCCTTGGACGATCGAGCGAGGGAGAGTTGATGGGTAGGCCGATCACCGCCGAGGACCTGTGGTCGATGCAGCGGGTGGGACAACCCGAGCACGTTCCGGGGACGACGAGCGTCGTCGTGCCTGTGACCGCGTACAGCGAAGACGGGAAGGCCCACTCGACCATCTACTCGATCGACAGGGCGGGCAAGACCGTACGGCTGACATCGGAGGATCGCTCGTCGACGTCACCTGCCCCCTCACCCGACGGAACCCGGATCGCGTTCCTCGGATCGATCGGCGACGAGCCGCCACAGGCGTATGTGATGAGCCTCGCAGGCGGGGAAGCATTCAAGGTGAGCGAACTGCCGCTCGGTGTGAGCTCCGTCACGTGGATGCCCGGCGGCGATGCGCTCATCGTGACCGCTCCCCTCCTTCGTGACCACCCCGGCGTCGAAGCCACCACGGCTGAGCAGGAGGCCCGCACGGGAGCGACGCGACCAATCGCGACGGAGGATCGCGTGTTCCGGCATTGGAAGAAGTGGCTCGCCGACGGGCGGATCGACCATCTCTTCCGCATCGACCTCGACGACGAGTCCGCCCATCACCTCACGCCCGGACTGGACAGGCTGATGGCACTCGAGGACGTCAGCGAGTCGTTCACCGTCACGCCCGACGGTCAGTGGGTCATCTTCACCCTCGACGACTACCCGGACCCGTGGGAGCACATGCGGTTCTCGCTCCATCGGGTGCCGACCACGGGAGGCGCTATCGAGCGCATCCCGACCGGCGAGTCGGTGAACCAGTATCGCCCGAGGGTGTCGCCGGACGGATCCACACTCGTCTATGGCGTCCAGTACGAACACGCGTACTACGCGGACCTCGTGCGGATCGTTTCCCACCACCTCCCCACGGGTGCCGAGGAGGTCCTGACCACGGCCTGGGATCGCTCGGCTGGCGGATGGGAGTTCATCGACGACGAATCCCTCGTCTTCCACGCCGAGGACGAGGGTCATGTGCGCATCTTCACGCTTGCGATCGACGGTGGCTCCCCGATGCCCCAGACCTCCACGGGTTCCAACCATGGCCCGAGGGTCGGCCTCGACTGCTACTGGCACCGTCACGAATCGATGGCGGCGCCGCCGGAGGTCGCCATCACGTGCGGAGGGGCGACGACGATCGTCTCGGCGTTCAACGACGCCCTTGTCGCCGAGTTCGCCCTTCGACCTGCAGAGGAAGTGAGGTTCGAGGGGGCAGACGGTGCCCAGATCCAGGCGTTCGTGGTCGAACCCCCCGGTTTCGACGCATCGACGACGTGGCCGCTGCTCCACAACGTCCACGGAGGCCCGCACAACGGTGTCATGGACAACTGGCACTGGCGCTGGAATCCCCAGGTCATGGCAGCAGCGGGCTATGTCGTCATGTCCGTCAACTTCCACGGTTCATCATCGTTCGGCGACGCCTTCACCCGCAGCATCCGTGGGAGCTGGGGTGACCGTCCGGCGATCGACATCGATGCGGCGACCGACCACATGCTGTCCCTGGGAACCATCGACCCCGATCGCATGGCGATCGCCGGCGGGTCGTACGGTGGCTATCTGGTGACCTGGATCACGACGCTCACCGATCGGTACGCGGCGGCCATCTGCCATGCGGGGGTGACCGACCTCCTCGGCCAGTACGCCTCCGACCACACGGAGGGTCGGGACGTCGCGATGGGCGGCACGCCCTGGGAGGACATGGATGCCGTGAATCGCTGGTCGCCGATGGCGCACACGCACGATGTCGTCACCCCGACCCTCGTGATCCACGGAGAGCTGGACTACCGGGTCGTCATCACCCAGGGCCTGACCCTGTACGGACTCCTCAAGGCGAAGGGGGTTCCGACGAGGCTCGTGTACTACGGCGACGAGGGCCACTGGATCGAACGACGCGACAATGCGTTGCACTGGTGGGGTGAGTTCCTCGGTTGGCTCGACCGGTTCGTCTGACCGGGGACCATCAGCCGAACACCCACACGAGCAGGGGCGCGAGCACGAGCGCCGGGAGCATGTTGGCCACCCTCACCTTCTTGAGGTCGAGAAGGCGGAGGGAGATTCCGAGCAGCAGCACCCCTCCGGCGGACGCGAGGGCATCGAGCATCGGATCCGTGAGCACACCATCGAGGGAACTCGCGAGGAGGGCGATCGTGCCCTGGATCACGAGCACGCTGACGGCCGCGAGGCCGACGCCCCACCCGTAGACGGACGCGAAGGCGATCGACGCAAACCCGTCCAGGCCGGCCTTGACGAGGAGGAGCTCCGGGTCCCCGAGCCCATCGTTGATCGAACCGAGGATCGTGAGGGGACCGATGGTGAACACGAGCGACGCGATGACGAATCCCTCGGCGAACCTGGATTCCTTCGACGGGGGGTTCGGTTCCGTCACCTCCGGCAGCTCGACATCGAGGCCCTGTTCCCCCCCGGCGAGACGCACCTGGAGCCATCGCCCCGCGTGCTCGAGGCCCTGCTCGATACGGAGGAGCTCACCGATCACGGCTCCAACGAGCACCGCCGCCAGCACGAGGACGAAGTCGTCGGTCGCCCCGACCTCCCGAATGGCGAGGGCGCCCGTGAGGAGGCCGAGTGCCGCGGTGATCGTGTCACGGATCCGATCGGGGATGCGCGACCCGATGGTGACGCCGATGACGGTGCCGATGAGCACGGTGAGGATGTTGGTGGCGGTACCCAGATACATGAGGCCTCGAGTCTACGGCAGGCCCGCCCCGCGCTCAGATCAGCCGCTACCGGTCTCGGACACGGCTCAGCCGTCCCCGTTGGTCGGGCGACCTGTCCCCTCCCTGAGGAAGCCGACGAGTTCCCTCATCATGAATGCCGTTGCACCCCAGAGGATCCCCTCGTCGAACTCGCAGAACCACAAGGCGTGCCCGAACCAGTCACGCTGGATCCAGTTGCTCTCGGTCATGAGGAAGCCCAGCGTCGGCTCGATGATCGCCTCGACCTCTTTCGCATCCGGTACGAGCTCATCGGGCCTGTCGATCCTGACGACGACGGGAACGATCGGCCGTGACCGGTCCCTCGTCGTCACCGGGGTCAGCCCGCCGAGGACCTCGACGACGTTCTCCGGGGGGAGGCCGATCTCCTCCCATGCCTCGCGCATGGCCGTACTGATCGGCTCCTCGCCATCCTCACGGTGACCCCCGGGGAATACGACGTCCCCTGGGTGGCTGGACATGTGGTCGGGCCGCTTCGTCAGGATCACCCTGATGTCACCCTCGGTGTCCTCGTAGATCGGCACGAGAACGGCATACTCGGCGCCAGGGGGGTCGACGACGGGCGGGAGCGATCGAAGCCGTGTCCATGGATCCATATCGGCGAGCTTATCCGGATAGGCTGGTGCCGATGTCCACCATCGCCGTGCACAGCCAGCCGAGGTATACCCGGCGCCTCATGCTGCGCCCGTTTCGCAGACGCGATGTCGGGCCGCTCCACGATGCGATCAGCGTGTCGCTCGCCGAGCTCCAGCCGTGGCTGCCGTGGGTCGACGGCTACGACCGCGGCGTCTCGCAGAGGTTCGTGAGGGAGTCGGTCGCCGCATGGGTCGAGCGGCGCGCATTCGACTTCACGATCAGGACCACCGACGATCCCGACACGCACATCGGGAACGTGTCGATATGGACGACGTCTGCCCAGAACTCGATCGGTGAGGTCGGCTACTGGATCCGCTCCGACGAGACGGGGAAGGGCTATGGCGCCGAGGCGACGACCCGCGCCGTCCAGATCGGCTTCGAGGAGATGCGGCTCCACAAGGTGCAGCTCCGGATCGCGGTCGGCAACGCTCGATCCGAGGGAATCGCACGCAGCATCGGATTCTCGCTCGAGGGCACGCTGCGCGACGAGGTGAAGATCGGTGACCGTTGGGTCGACCACACGGTCTGGTCCCTGCTCCAGGATGAGTGGTGGGCGGCACGTGATCGCCACCGAGCAGAGGGCACGATCGGCTGATACGGCCCGGAACGAAGGCGGCTCGTGTACAGGGCAGTCCCCTGCCGGCGGTATCGTGCCGTGCAGGGAACCACATCAGGGAGCGACACATGCGAATCGGCATTCTCACCGGCGGGGGCGATGTCCCGGGCCTGAACCCATGCATCAAGGCCGTCGTGAACCGCGTTGCACACGACGGTCACGAGGTACTCGGATTCCGTCGAGGTTGGGGTGGCCTCCTCAACACGAACCCGGACGATGCAGCGTCGATCGCTGAGAACGTCATGCCGCTCACACCGGCGAATGTTCGCACCGTCGATCGCACCGGAGGGACCTTCCTCCACACGAGTCGGACGAACCCTTCAAGGGTGTCGCGCGCCGACGTTCCGTCGTTCCTCGGCGAGCCCCCGGAAGGTGACGGTCCCTTCGACTACACCGAACACTCCCTGCGGGTGCTCGACAAGCTCGGCGTCGATGTGCTGATACCCATCGGGGGAGATGACACGCTCTCGTACGGGCTGCGCCTGCACAACGAGGGTGTCCCCGTGATCGCCGTCCCCAAGACGATGGACAACGATGTGAACGGGACGGATTACTGCATCGGGTTCTCGACAGCGGTCACGAGGGGTGTCGAGTTCATCCACAGCCTCCGGACGAGCACGGGCAGCCATGAGCGGATCGCCGTGGTCGAGCTGTTCGGCCGCTACTCGGGTGAGACGAGCCTGATCACTGCCTACCTCTCCGGGGTTGACAGGGCGATCATCTCGGAGGTCCCCTTCAACGTCGAACGACTCGCCGACATGCTGATCTCGGACAAGCGAAACAATTCATCCCACTACGCGATGATGACGATCTCCGAGGGGGCACAGCTGGAGGAGGGGGAAATGGTCCTCTCCGGATCCGAGGACGCGTACGGCCACCGCAAACTCGGGGGCATCGGTGCGGTCACGGGATCACTGCTCACCGACCTCACAGGGCATCGGATCATCTACCAGCAGGTCGGTTACCTGATGCGGTCCGGGAACCCCGACTCGCTGGACCTCATGGTCGCCACGAACTACGCCAACATGGCTGCGGACCTCGCACTCGAGGGCATGTCGGGAAGGATGGTCGCGCTTCGCGGGGGCACCTACACGAACGTGCCGATCACCGAGACGAGCGAAGGCGTGAAGAGGGTCGACGTCGCCGAGCTGTACGACGCTGACCAGTACCGTCCCAAGATCCGCCACGTCATGGGCAAGCCCATGTTCCTCTACTAGCGGGCCTCCGCCAGGGGCTCGTGCGATACGGTGGACGAGGTTGCGCGATTTCCTCTGGTCACCCGCGTGATTCGGGACGATCATGGGTGTAGGCCCAGTCATCGGAGGTCGATCATGCACAAGCACATCACCATCGAGGTCGGGATCGACGAGGACGACGCGAACACGCTCGTCCACGTGACCCTGGACCTTCGTGGCGACCACTTCGACGCGACGGGGAGGGCGATGCGCAACCCATCCGACCGAAGCGTGCCCGTCATCGGCGAGGAGATCGCCCTGGCGAGGGCGCTCGGCTCCCTCGAGGAACAGCTCATGGATCGTGCGTATGCACGGATCGAGGGGGCACACTCGCTGGCGACCTGATCCGTCGGTGGCTGACGTCGCGCGGAACGGGCACCTCCGGAGAGGTGCCCGTTCTGCACTTCGGTCGAATGCGAGATCAGCCGAGGAGCTTCGCCTTCTGGGCAGCGAACTCGTCTGCTGACAACACACCATCCTGGTGGAGCTTCGCGAGCTTCGCGAGTTCATCCGCGCTCGAAGAGCCGGCGACCTGCTGGATGTAGGCCTGCTGGGCCTTCTGCTGGGCGACGGCGGCCTCCATCGAACGCTCCTGCATCTTTCCGCCGTTGGCGATGAGATAGATGAGAACGCCGAGGAACGGTGTGACGATCACGAAGATGATCCACGCTGCTTTCGCGAATCCTGACATCTCGCTGCGGAAGATGTCTGCGAAGATCGAGATGAGCAGCCAGATCCAGACGAAGAAGAGGAAGAACCAGATCATCGCCCAGAAGATGTCGAAAAGTGGCATTGCCGAACAGTCCTTTCATAGACACTGTGGGGCCCAACACTACCGGATCCGGTAATGGCGAGAATCATCCAAACGGGGCTAAAGCCCTCCCGAACGTGTGAGGGGGGCACCTCGCGGTGCCCCCCTCACGTCGATCGGACGGTTGGGAATCGACTCCTAGAAGTCCATGCCTCCGCCACCGTGGTCATGGCCACCCGGCATCGCCGGAGCGGGCTCCGGCTTCTCGACGATGAGCGCCTCTGTCGTGACGACGAGCGCTGCGATCGACGCTGCGTTCTGCAGTGTCGAACGCGTCACCTTCGCAGGATCGATGATGCCAGACGCGATCAGATCCTCGTACACGCCCGTTGCGGCGTTGAAGCCGACATTGCCCTCGGTCTCGGACCTGACCTTGTCGACGACGACACCACCTTCATAGCCTGCGTTGATCGCAATCTGTCGGATGGGGGCCTCGAGCGCCTTCCGGACGATCTGGCGACCGGCCTTCCAGTCATCGCTCTTCCCGCGGAGCTTGTCGATCGCTGCGGCCGAGCGCAGGAGCGCCACACCACCGCCAGGGACGATGCCCTCTTCGACAGCCGCCCTCGTCGCCTGGATGGCGTCCTCGATGCGGTGCTTCTTCTCCTTGAGCTCGACCTCGGTCGCGGCGCCGACCTTGATGACGGCGACACCACCCGAGAGCTTCGCGAGGCGCTCTGAGAGCTTCTCGCGGTCCCAGTCGGAGTCCGAGTTCTCGATCTCCTGGCGGATCTGCTTCACGCGGGCGGTGACGTCAGCATGCGAGCCCGCACCCTCGACAACCGTGGTGTTGTCCTTGGTGATGACGACCTTGCGCGCCGTGCCGAGCATGTCGATGGTCGTGCCGTCGAGCTTGAGACCGACCTCTTCCGAGATCACGGTCGCACCGGTCAGGATCGCGATGTCCTGGAGCTGGGCCTTGCGCCGCTCACCGAATCCGGGAGCCTTCACGGCAACCGACGTGAACGTTCCACGGATCTTGTTCACGACGAGGGTTGCGAGAGCCTCACCCTCGACGTCCTCTGCGATGATCAGGACAGGCTTGCCTGTCTGCATGACCTTCTCGAGTACGGGTACGAGATCCTGCACCGAGCCGATCTTCTGGTTGGCGATCAGGATGTACGGGTCATCGAGGACCGCTTCCTGGCGCTCCACATCCGTGATGAAGTACGGCGAGATGTAGCCCTTGTCGAACTGCATTCCCTCGGTGAACTCGAGATCGACGCCAAAGGTCTGGCTGTCCTCGACCGTGATGACGCCTTCGTTCCCGACCTTCTGCATCGCATCTGCGATGTGCCCGCCGATCTCGGAGTCGGCGGCGGAGTTCGCTGCCACATACGCGATCGAGTCGCGATCCACGGAGCTGACAGGGATGGCGAGTTCCGCGATGGAGTCGACGACGGCCTTGACGGCCTCCTCGATCCCCCGACGCATCTCCATCGGATTCGCACCCGCGGTGACGAGACGGAGCCCATCGGTCACCATCGCCTGGGCGAGGACCGTGGCCGTCGTCGTGCCGTCGCCCGCGACATCGTTCGTCTTGTTCGCGACTTCCTTTGCGAGCTGTGCGCCCATGTTCTCGAACGGGTCGTCGAGCTCGATCTCCTTGGCGATCGTCACGCCGTCGTTCGTGATCGTGGGGGCGCCCCACTTCTTCTCCAATACGACGTTGCGACCCTTCGGGCCGAGCGTCACCTTGACGGTGTTCGCGAGCTTGTCGACGCCCGCCTGGAGGCCGCGTCGCGCCTCGTCATCGAAATGGATTTCCTTGGCTGCCATGATGTACTCCTCCTAGCCCAGGACCGCGAGCACGTCACGGCTGGAGAGGATCAAGAGGTCCTCGCCGCTGTGCTTCACCTCGGTGCCGCCGTACTTCGAGTAGAAGACGACGTCGCCGACCTTGACGTCGACGGGGACACGGGCCCCGTCCTTGAATTCACCCGGACCGACCGCGAGGACCTCACCCAGCTGGGGCTTCTCCTTGGCGGTGTCAGGGATGACGAGGCCACCTGCGGTCCTGGCCTCTGTTTCCTCTTGGGGCTTCACGACGATGCGGTCGCCCAAAGGCTTGAGATCCATCCGACTCTCCTTCTATGTCGAGTTAGCAGTCGGTGCTTACGAGTGCCAAGGATACCACGGTCGTTGGCAGTCGCGTCCGTCGAGTGCCAACTGCCGGAAATGGGTGTGCTGGACGAACGGTCGCGGTCGCCGAGGCTCAGGTGACTCCGTCAGGGAGGATCTTCGCGAGATCGGAGCCCTCGATGATTCCGACCACCACATGGTCGCTCGTGACGACGACACGACGCGTGCGTCCCGCCGGACGGACGAGCAGTGACTCGAGCGGTGCATCAGCCTCGAACACGTCATCAGGTCCGATGTCGGCCATGAGCGACCTCACACGCATGGACGGCCAGCGCGCAGGAGCGACCTCATCGATCTCGTCCTGGCCGATGACGCCCACCACCCTTCCGTCGACCTCCACGGGCAAGGAACGGAGGCGAGGGCCGAGGGCGTAGAGATCGAGCATCGAGGCGACCGTCGTCCGTCCTGGCACGGCGTCGGGGGTCTCACGCATCGCGTCACGAACCAACATCCCGTCGAACGTTGCGCTCAGCTGCTCCCGACGCCCCGCCCTTGCCGCGGTGACCGCGAGGTACCACCCTGCCGCGAGTACGAACAGGCCGACAGGTGACCTCCTCACCAGCATCACCGCGCCCGCACCGACAGCCGCGTAGCCGATCCACCTGCCGATGGCGGACACCACATGTGTGGCCCGGACGCGATCGCCCGTCCGGGAGGCAATGAGGCCACGCAGTACTCGACCTCCGTCGAGTGGGAACCCTGGCAGGAGGTTGAAGAGCCCGATGCCGAGGTTTGCGAGTGCAACGGCGAACAGGGCGGTACCGACCACGGTGTCCGGGCCGGCCGCCGCAGCGAGCAGCCAGCACAGGGCTCCGAGCACCAGCGAGGCAACGGGTCCCGCCAACGCGACCTCGACCTCGGACCTCGGGGAGGGTTTGCCGTCGATCACCGAATACCCACCGAAGAGGTAGAGCCGAATCGCCCGGACGCCGAGGCCGTGACGGACGGCGAGTACGACATGGCTCACCTCGTGGATCAGCACGCTTGCGAGGACGGCACACCCGGCGATCAGTGCGACGAGCCAGTTTGTGTCGTTCGTTCCGATCTGCGACATCCTGAGGTCGATCAGGACGACGACGGCGAAGAGGATCGCCAGCACGAACGCGGAGGCGTCCGCGACGACCGGGACCCCGAGGACCCTTCCGAGGCGGATCCCCGGTGTCACGGTGCCAACGACAGACCGGGGTCGACGTCACCGGTCAGGCGGTCACCGAGGGCTCCCGAAAGCAGCCTGTCGACACCGACACTCGCGATCATCGCCCCATTGTCGGTGCACAGCGCAGGCTCCGGGATGAACAGGCCCACACCGCGTCGGTCCGCCTCCTCGGCGAGGCGGGTGCGCAGCCGACGATTCGCGAGGACTCCCCCTCCTCCACCGACGATCTGGACGCCCGTCGCCTCGACGGCGTTGAATGTCTTGTCGACGATGACGTCGACGATCGCTTCCTGGATGGACGCCGAAACATCCGATCGTTCCGGCAGTGTTCCCGCCTCCCGAGCCTTCTCGAGGTAGGTGACCACGGAGGTCTTGAGACCGGAGAACGAGAAGTCGAGCGGCCTGTCCCTGAGCGCCCTCGGGAAGTCGATGGCGGCGGGATCACCGGTCTCGGAATCCTTGTCGATCGCAGGGCCGCCGGGGAAGCCGAGGCCCATGAATCGGGCGAGCTTGTCGAACGCCTCCCCCGCGGCGTCGTCGATCGTCCCGCCGAGGATCTCGTAATCGCCCCACTCCCTCACGTGGACGATCTGGCTATGGCCCCCGCTCGCCAGTATGACGACCGCAGGCGGCTGGTATTCGCCGAATGACAGGCGCGGCGCGTAGAGGTGCCCCTCCATGTGATCGATCCCGTAGAGGGGCGTTCCGAGGCTGTACGCCAATGACTTCCCGAACGCGTATCCGACCATCAGGGCGCCGATCAGTCCGGGACCACGAGTCACGGCGATCGCATCGAGGTCGTCAGGGTGGATGCCCGCAGACGTCATCGCCCTGTGGACGAGGGGCCTGATCGCCTCCACGTGGGCTCGAGCGGCGACCTCGGGAACGACTCCACCGAAGCGCTCATGGAGTTCCACCTGTGATGCGAGGACGGAGCTCCGCACGACCATCCCCTCCAGGACGGCGACACCGGTCTCGTCGCAGCTCGTCTCGATGCCGAGTACCAGGGGTCCGTTCATATCACGACCTCCATCGCTGAGCGAATCCTGTCAAGGCGCTCCGCGTAGTCCTGCGTATCGATATCCGTCGCCCACATGACGAGGGCGTCCTCGTCCTGGTAGTAGTTCTTCCTCCTACCGACGGGACTGAACCCGAACCGTTCGTAGAGCGCTTGTGCCGCGGCGTTCGTGATCCTCACCTCGAGCGTCAGATGGCGGGCCTTCGCGCGGAGCGCGCGGTCCACGAGGGCGAGCATGATGTGGGTCCCGACGTGGCGTCCCCTGGCATCCGGAGCGACGGCGACAGTGGTGATGTGGGCGTCGTTCTCGACGAGGAGGAGTCCCCCGTAGCCGATGATCACGCCGTCGCCATCGACAGCCACGACGTAGGCGCGCCCTTCCATCGCAAGCTCGTCGAAGAACACCTTCGGAGACCACGGCTGGGGATAGATCAGGGCTTCGAGCCCTGCGACCGCGGGAATGTCCACCCTCTCCATGTCTCGGATCTCCGTGCCGCTCACTCCGGCCACGCTCCCTCGGAACGAAACGCCGTCCAGTTGATGTCGACGTCGGGCTCGCGCATGTAGAGGGGCCGCACCTCATCGGCGGGGGTGAGGTCGTCCCTTCGGACCTTCATGGCGGCGATCTCGACCACGGTGTCGGCAGACGGATATCTCGGTCGGCCACGCCGGACGCGATGGAGCCCTGTCCACATCGTGTCGGGGAGGGATCCCCAATCGCCTACCACGAGCGAGTCGGAGCCATCGGCTTCGAGGAGCGCCTTGAAGTCAGGGGGTCGCATGATCTCGGGGGGACCATCAGGGGCGACGCCGCCGGGAAGTGGCCGGAATGGCGCGACGGCGAACTGACCGCGACGCATGTCCACGACGGGCCAGATGCGACGTCTCCCGGTTGCGGCGCGCAGGGCGATCACGGTGAGGGACGATGTCGTGACCATCGGGGCGCCGATCGCGGCGGCGAACGCCTGGGCCGTTGCGATCCCCGCTCGCAGCCCCGTGTACGGCCCTGGCCCGATGTCGACGGCGACGACGTCGATGTCCCGCGGTTTCCAACCCGCCTGCCCGAGGATGAAGTCGATCGCCGGCATGAGGAAGCCGACGTGTCCCCTCCGGTCGACGTTGACGCTCATTCCCTTGATGGCACTGTCCTCGGCGATCGCGACGGAAGACGCGGGCGTTGCGGTTTCGATCGCGACGATCCTCATGTGAGCATCTCCAGGCTTCGTTCGATCCATGATCCCTGTGGCATGAAGGTGAAGATGCGCTCCTCGCGTTCCACGTCGATGTGCACGACCAGGTGGGAATCCCCGAGACCCGCGGCAACGGCATCACCCCACTCGATGAGCAGGACCCCGGCCTCGGCGTCATCGGGGAGTTCCAGGTCCTCGAACTCAGCCAGTGTTCCGAGTCGGTACACATCGGCGTGGACGAGGGGCAGGAAGCCGTCTCGATAGATCCGTGAGATCACGAATGTCGGCGATGTGATGCGTTCCGTGATCCCCAGGCCCTCGGCGATGCCGGCGGCGAACAGGGTCTTTCCGGATCCGAGGCGCCCGGAGAGCAACACGACGTCACCTGCCGTGAGAACGGCCGCGAAGCGGCGGCCGAGCGCGAGGGTGTCGGCAGGCGAGTGGGTGGAGATCTGGAGGTTCATGTCTGGCCGCCGAACAGATCGAGCTGGTCTTCGATCGACGCGCGCTGCCCACCATCGGGCTCCCGCGCCGGGTCGTCGGTCGTTGCATCGCTGAGATTACCGTCGATGATCGATCGCACGAGTCGTAGGTCCGCACGGATGTCGTTGGTGACCCGTTCGCCGCCCCTCAGGGCTGCCGCTGGGTGATACGTCGGCACGAGGTATCGTCCCCACCACGGATAGGCCATTCCCCTCAGCCGCGTGATGCCGGTCTCGGTTCGAAGCGCGAGCTTCGTCGAGAAGTTCCCCACGGTCACGACCACCAGCGGGTCGACGAGCTGGATCTGACGCCGGAGATACCCCTTGCACGCGTCGATCTCATCTGTTCGTGGGTCCCGATTCCGGGGTGGCCTGCACTTGACGACGTTGGCGATGTACACCTCGGATCGCTCGAGACCGATCTCGCCGAGCAGGGAGGTGAGCAGCTGTCCGGATCGGCCGACGAACGGCTCGCCTTGCTCGTCCTCGGCCTGTCCCGGTCCCTCCCCCACGATCATCACATCGGCATCAGGAGCCCCTGAGCCGAAAACGACGTTGGTGCGCGTCCCGGCAAGGCCGCACATGGTGCATCCTGAGGCGAGGATGGCAAGCTCGCCGAGATCAGCGACGTGATCGAACGACGCCGTCACTCGCGACTCTCGAGGACGGCGTTGACGATGGACGAAGCGACGACCGAGAACACGGCATCTCCGAGGCTGTCCACGTCGGCGTTGCGTCGACCGCACGAGACCACGAACACGGTGTCCCCGTCGTAGCGGGTGTGGGCAGGACGAACCGTTGCGGCGAGGGCGTCATGTGCCCGGATGGCGAGCCGCCGAAGCTCGTTGCGGTCCTCGATCCATGCATCCGTCGCGACGGAGATGAGCGTCGTGTTGAAGCCGAAAGGGCCCTCGCCACGCAGACGATCGAGATCAACGGAACCGGTCAGTCGGTGCCCTGCGAGGTCGTACACGTCCCCGACGGCGTTGACGACCGCGAGCGCACCCACGCGGGCCTCATCCACAGCCATGGACGACGACCCCACACCGGATCGGGTGATGCCCGCAGGGCCGTTGATCTTGCCGACGGTCGCTCCCGTACCCGCTCCGACGCTTCCCATCGGAACGGGCTTGTCCGACCGATTCGCGTACGCCGTCGACCCGTCGGCTGCGGTCGGCCTGACGTCGGAACTCCCGACCATGAGGTCGTAGATGATCGCGGCGGGAACGATCGGAACGGGACCCGTCGGCGTCGGAGCGCCCCTCCCCTCCCGCTCGAGGTCCTCGACGACACCATGCGCCGCTGCGAGGCCGAACGCAGAGCCTCCTGCGAATACCAGGGCGTTGATGGTGACGGGCTTGATGGCATCGCCGAGGATCGCGAGCTCGCGTGAACCCGGACCACCTCCGCGGACGTCGACGACCGCCACGTTCGGCTCGGCGAACGTCATCACGGTCACTCCGGTGCGTGCGCCCTCGTCGGTGGCGTGGCCGACCTGGACACCCGGGACGTCTGTCAGGCTTCGCTCAGCTCGCACCGGACCCACCGATGTAGCGGCGCGAGAGGCGTGGCCCGAAGTGGCAAACGACCTCCCAGCTGATCGTGCCGAGCATCTCCGCCCACTCGTCGACCGAGACTTCCTCGCCTCCCTGTGCGCCGAGGAACACCACCTCATCTCCGACCTCGACGATGTCATCCCCGAGGTCGATCATCACCATGTCCATGGTCACGGTTCCGGCGTACGGGTAGCGCTTGCCGTGGATCAGCACGGTCGCCGTGTCGGTGAGGCTCCTCGGCACCCCGTCGGCATAGCCGATCGGAACGGTTGCGATCGTGCTCGGTGCCCTGAGGGCCCGCCGCCGCCCATACGACGGACGGGAACCGGCAGGGAGCCTCTGGAGGTATCCGACGTGGCTCACCACGCGCATGGCGGGACGCAGGTCGATGTCGGCCCCGTAGCCGGGCGCCGGGCGCAGCCCGTACAGGCCGAGGCCCACCCTGCACAAGTCGTATCGGGTGTCCGGCATCTCGAACGCCGCTGCGGTGTTGGCGGCGTGGAGGAGCCTCGGCCTGATGCCCGATGATCCGAGCAGGGCCACGAACGCGCCGAGCTGGTCATTCTGCCTCAGCGTGAAGTCCGGGTCGCTGTCAGCCGACGGGAAGTGCGTATAGACGCCCTGGAGGACGAGGCGCGGATCGTTCTCGATGCGCACGGCGATATCGAGCGCCTCGGGCGAGGCAACGCCCACGCGATGCATCCCCGTGTCGAGCTTGAGATGCACGGGATACGGAATGGTGGTCGCCCGTTCCGCCGATTCGGCGAGCTGGTCCACGAACGAGAGCCGGTAGGCGGTCGGCGTGAGACCGTGCCTCACGATGGGCTCGACCTCGTCGATCGTCGGTTCGGAAAGGACGAGGATCGGCACGTCGATGTCCGCCTCCCTGAGGCGGACACCTTCCTCGACGAGGGCAACGGCGAGGTACGTAGCACCGCCGGCGATGGCTGCTTCGGCGACCGGGATGTCCCCGTGACCATACGCATCCGCCTTCACGACGGCGCACAGGGCGGCCGGCGAGATGTGCGCGGCGATCTCCCGTGCGTTGTGTTCGATCGCGGCGAGGTCGATCTCGATCCATGACGGTCGCATCAGTTCTCCGTGTCCCGACCACGGGACGGTAGCGGCGCGATCATCCGATGCGCGAGGAGCGGTGAGCCGACGCCACCACCTTGCCGAGCTCGTCGACGAGGGACGGAGCGGTGACAGCGCTCCTTGCCGCAAGATTCGACCCTGCCATTCCATGGAGGAAGGCAGCTGACCATGCAGCAGATTCCGCATCGACACCCCTCGCCGCCAATGCCGCGACAGCTCCGGCAAGGACGTCACCCGTTCCGATGGTCGCAAGTTCAGGTCCGCCAGAGTCGACCACGGTGAGGCTGTCACCCGCCACGAAGGTCGGGTTGCCCTTGAGGAGGATCACCGATCCTGTCGCCATGGCGAGGTCCCGTGCGTTCTCAGGGCTGGCCTCCGTGCCGACCAGGCGTTTGAACTCGCCGGCGTGTGGCGTCAGGATCGTCGGTGCGTCCCTCTCGAGGATCGTGTCGAGTCGCCCGATCGCGGCGATCGCACCGGCATCCACCACGATCGTCCGGTCGAAGCCCTCGAGGAGCCTCTCGATGAACAGTGCGGGAGCAGGCTCGAGGCCGGGCCCCACGACGAGGACGTCGTACCTACCGAGCAGGGAGAGGACCTCGGAGGCATGGTCCCTCCACGAGTCGGTCTCGGAGCTCTGGAGCACTGTGATCTCCGGAGCGAGGGCTTCGTAGGTGTCGAGGGTTCGCGCTGTGGCGAGGATGGACGAGACGCCGGCGCCGCATCGAAGCGCCGACCTCGCACAGAGGAGTGCCGCCCCGGTGAGACCCGGCATGCCGCCGATCGTCGCGACCGCGCCCGAAGTCCACTTGTGGGCCGTGCGCTTCCTCGATGGGAGGTCGATGTCGGCACCTTCGACGACCCGCATCACGGGTGTGCCCCCGGTGAGGCCGATGTCCACGACCTCGATTCGACCACACCGATCGGGACCTTCCCCGAGGACGTGCCCGAGCTTGAGCGCGTGGAAGGTCACTGTGCGCGAAGCGTTGAACGCCTGCCCGACGACAGTTCCGGCATTCCCATCGACGCCGGAAGGAACATCCACGGCGAGAACGGGGATCTCCGTCCCAGCCCACGCTGCGACCGCGTCAGGTAGCCGACCGTGGAACCCGGTACCGAAGACCGCGTCGATCACGAGATCTCCCCGCGCGGGCGCGCCCATCGGTGCGACAGCCGCGCCTGCAGCCTGTGCGCGCCGTGCGGCCCGACCCGCAGGGCTGTCGTCGGTCGGATCACCGAATGCGTGGACGCGCACCGCGACGCCGCGAGATGCCAGGTAGGCGGCGGCGACGTACCCGTCACCTCCGTTGTTCCCCGTCCCGCACAGGACGTGCACCGTCGCTCCGTAGCTCGCACCCATTGCGGCAGCCACCACGGCGACCGAGTATCCCGCTCGGTCCATGAGGACGTCGACAGGGACGGTCGACGTGGCATCGACACGGCGCATCTCTGCGACGTCGAGTACGTCGATCATCGATGCGCCCCCTGGCAGATCACGAAAACCATGGCCGTCTCGCGCGTGTGCGTGATGCTGATCTTGATGTCGGTCACACCGAGCATGTCGGCTCGTTGGCGTGCCCTGCCGTACAGGTGCACCCTCGGCGGGCCACCACCGGTGATCTCGATGTCCGTCCATGGGATGCGTCGCCAACCCGTGAAGAGGCTCTTCATCACCGCTTCCTTGCCGGCGAATCGAGCGGCGAGGCGCTCGGAGGGATCCCGGTAGCGGTGCGCGTACTCCCACTCATGATCGGTGTAGCAGCGGCGCCGGAAAGCCTCCGGGCTCTTCGCCAGGAGACCACGTACCCGCTCCACCTGGGCGAGATCGACACCGACACCGATGATTTCCATGTCCCAGGAGGGTAGTTCGGCCGAAACGGACGCGGGATCACATGTGTGCGTGCGGAGGGAACGCATCGGCCGCCTCGAGGAGCCTGGATGGATCCCTCCTGCTGCGGTCCCATTCGAGCGGGGACATGAGTGAGAGTCCGGGGTTTGGCCTGGCGAGCCAGTCGGCGATCGTGACGTCGTCATGGTTCCTGTGGAGGCGCTGGACGACCCTGCCGAGGTCGCGCCGAATGCCGGCACCGTCGAACTGGAAGGCGAAGTACACCTCCTCGAGGTGTGTCCCGCCGATCCGCAGGAGGTCTGGACGGTGGGTGGCCTCCACCGTGGGAATCCCGGCTTTCCGAGCGGCTTCGTACCGGGTGAGGAAGTGGCCCGTCAGGATGTGTTCCGTACCGTCTCCTCCTTCAGGGGACCTGGGCCGCGGCCCTCGACACGACGAGGGCAGCCACGGCGGCCCCGATGGTGTGGTAGTCCACCGACGCCACATTGAACGTGACGTCATACGAAGCAGGGTCCGAGATGTCAGCTCCGAAGTGCTTCCTGATCATGCGGGCGCGATCCGCATCGCGCTTCTTCGCTCCCGATCGAGCCTCGCGCTCGTCGAGGCCGTGCACCTGCATGGCTCGTTGAATCCGGTAGTCCTCCGGGGATACCATCCGGAGGGACACGCCGAGCGGCATGTCCCTGGTCACGTATGAGCCACCCCTCCCGACGATGATCGCCTTGCCCATGCCGGCGATCGCCCTGACGACGAGGAACGTGCGGTCCATCACGATCTTCTGGTCGACCGTCGAACGCAGCATCTGGTGGAAGAAGTCGTTGGTGGTCGACCGATACTCCTCCTCGAGAAGCGAGTCGAACGATCGGGCGAAACGCGGGTCCCTCGCGACGAGCTCGCACAGCGTTCGGTCGTACACCTGCCACCCTGAGAAGAGGTCCTTGTCGGGCCGTGCCGAGAACACCTCCACCATGGCGTCGGCGAGGGCGTGAGCACCCGTGCCGGCCTGACGGGAGATCGTGACGAACGGATGTCGGTCTGGTGGTCCCGGCACCGCCCCCTGTACCCGTTCGGCGGCGAGGGTCGCCCTCAAATATCGATCGATGTCGTCGATGCGTCGCATGGACCTCTTCCCCCATTGTCGCGCTCCCCGTGCGTTTGGAGAAGTCGGCAAGCGCCGTGCTCACCACGGACTTCGTGATGGCAGGTCGAATGATGCGTGACCTCGCACGGCGGGTCGGATCGGACGCCGCCACTGCTACTCGACGGTGACGCTCTTTGCCAGGTTCCGGGGTTGGTCGATGTCGTGTCCGCGCAGGCGGGCAACGTGATAGGCCATCATCTGGAGGGGCACCACGGCCGCAACGGGGGCGAGGAGGTCCTCCATGTCGGGGATTCGCATGACGTGGTCCGCGTAGGCCTCGATCACGTCATCCGTGTCGTACGCGACCGCGATGATCGTCCCACCCCTCGCCTTGACCTCTTGCACGGCGGAGATGGTCTTGTCGTACACGGCACGCTGGGTCAGGATCACGACCACGGGAACGCCTTCGGTGATGAGGGCGAGTGTCCCGTGTTTGAGCTCCCCCGCCGGCATCGCCTCCGAGTGCAGGTAGGAGATTTCCTTGAGCTTGAGCGACCCCTCCATCGCGACGGCGTAGTCGAGCCCCCTACCGATGAAGTACATGTCCTCGGCATCGAGGACGAACCGTGCCGCCTTCTCGGCCTCGTCCGAGCGTCGCAGCACCTCGTCGACGGCTGCAGGCAGCTGGTGGAGGCCGTGGGCCACACTTGCGGCGAGCTCTGCATTCACAGTGCCACGCGCCGCGCCGATCCGTAGCGCCAGGAGGTACTGCGCGATCAGCATCGCCATGTATGCCTTCGTCGAGGCAACCGAGATCTCGGGTCCCGCCCTCGTGTAGAGGATGTCATCTGCGTACCTCGACAGGGTCGAACCCACCACGTTCGTGATCGCGAGCATCCGGCTCCCGTGCTCTGAGGCGAGGCGGGCCGCCGCGAGCGTGTCGGCGGTCTCACCCGACTGGGAGATCGCGATCGTGAGCTCATTCGGGCCGACGATGGGATCGGCGTACCGCAGCTCGTGGGCGTACTCGACGTTGGTCGGGAGGCGCAGGACGCGCCGGAAGATCTCCTGACCGATGAGCCCTGCGTGGTACGCGGTGCCGCACGCCGTGATCCACACCCTGCCGATCGAGGCCGCATAGGCGTCGTCGAAGCCGACATCCTCGAGCCACACCGAGCCGTGCTCGTCGAGCCGCCCAGCGAGCGTCTCCGTGATGACCGATGGCTGCTCGTGGATCTCCTTGAGCATGAAGTGCTCGTATCCACCCTTCTCCGCCTGTTCGGCATCCCAGGTGATGTGCGTCACCTCCCGGTCCACGGATCGGCCCCCGATCGTCTCGACGACCGCACCGTCTTGTGTCACGACGACGAGCTCGTCATCCTCGATGATGAGGAAGTCACGGGTGTGATGGAGGATGGCCGGGATGTCGGATGCGAGGAAGGTCTCGCCGTCCCCGAGCCCGACGACCAAAGGGCTGATCTTCCTCACCGCGACGATCGTGCGCGGATCCCTCACCGACATCACCACCATCGCGTACGCACCCTCGGAGAGGGCGACGGTTCGTCGGACTGCCTCGACGAGATCACCGGTGTATTCGCGGGCGACGAGGTGCGCGAGGATCTCGCTGTCGGTGTCGGAGGCGAACACGGCACCCGACTCGGTGAGTTCCTCCCTGAGGCTCTTGAAGTTCTCGATGATGCCGTTGTGCACCACCACGAACTCCCCGGAGGGATCCGTGTGTGGGTGAGCATTCGCATCGCTCGGAGCACCGTGCGTAGCCCATCGCGTGTGCCCGATGCCGATGGTGCCAGACACCGGCTCGGTCCCCACGAGGGATTCGAGATTGGCGATCTTGCCGTGCGCCTTGCGAACCTCGATGACGCCGTTCGTGACGGCGATTCCTGCAGAGTCGTAACCCCGGTACTCGAGTCGACGCAGCCCGTCGATGAGGATGGGGGCAGCATCCTGCGGCCCCACGTAACCCATGATCCCGCACATCGCGCGCGATCTCCTTTCGTGAGAGACGGGCGATGCGGCGGTATGGGGTGGTCCCCACTCACATCGGAACGATCTCTGTCCCCCGGATCACTCCGAGGATTTCGTCCGTTCCGTCACGACCGTGAGCGGCCGAGAGGGCATCCGCCGAACATTTCGATACTCCCTCTTCCTCGTCGCCTCGCACGAGCGAGGGCAGGCGCTGTCAGAGTTCCGCACCGCGTGTCTGGTCTGTTGTCCTGCTCATCCTACCCGTCGGTGCCCGATGTCGCCCTCACACTGCGGCCCCGCTCGGCAGGCGGCGTCAACCGAGGGCAGACCTGACGACCTGGGCAATGGCATCTGCGGCCTCGGCGGCCTCCGATGCAGTAGGCGCCTCGACCATGACCCGGATCATGGGCTCGGTCCCCGAGGGGCGGACCAGGATCCTCCCGCGATTGCCGAGCTGGCCCTCCCAGTCGGCGATGGTCGCTGCTATGACCGCATCCTCATCCCATCCGTCCTTCGACCCCACCGTGATGTTCGTCAGCACCTGCGGCAACTCACTCATCACACCGCGCAGATCCCGCAGCTCCCGACCGGTGGCGGCCATCACCTCCATCAGGCGCAACGCGGTTCGGAGCCCGTCACCCGTAGATCGATCTTCCAACAGGATGTGCCCCGACTGTTCACCGCCGACCACGGCATGTGTGCGACGCATCTCCTCGACGACATGTCGGTCGCCTACCGGGGTCACGACGACCTTCACGCCGAGGCGCTCCATCGCGTGGTGGAAACCGAGATTCGACATCACCGTTGCGACCACCACATCGTTCTTGAGCTTCCCCCGCTCGTGTTGCCATTGGGCGAATATCGCCATGATCACGTCACCGTTGACGACCGCACCGTCCTCGTCGACGGCGATGAGACGATCGGCGTCACCGTCGAATGCGAGCCCGACGCGGCCACGCGCTGCTGCGGCGATCGCCTCGGGATGGGTTGCCCCGCAACCGTCATTGATGTTCATCCCGTCAGGTGTGTCGTTGTGGACGATGACCGTCGCACCCACCCTGCTGAACAACTCAGGTGCCGCGAGGAACGAGGCTCCGTTCGCGCAGTCCACGACGAACTCGAGGCCCTTCATCGAGTAGTCGACCGTCAGGGCGACCTTGTCGATGTAGCGCGCAATGGCGTCAGACATGGTCGTCTGGATCCCGACCCGCCCTGCGACCGGCCTGGCGTACCCGGTCTTCGAGAAGTACCGTGCTTCGATCGCCGCCTCTCGCTCGTCGGAGAGCTTCGCGCCATCCATTCCGAAGAACTTGATGCCATTGTCCTCGGCGGGGTTGTGCGAAGCCGAGATCATCACCCCGAGCGAGGCTCCGGTGTCCCTGGCGAGGCGGGATACGCCACCGACGGGAATGATCCCGAGGTCGACGATGTCGACACCCACTGCGTTGAAGCCTGCGGAAACCGCCGACAGCAGCATCGTGCCGGAGCGCCTGGTATCCCGACCGATGACGACGTGCCGATCGATGCCCTCGCCGGCTGCGCGGGCGAGGTCGAACGCGAGCTCGGGTGTGAGCTCGGAGTTGGCGCGGCCGCGCACGCCATCCGTACCGAACAGGCGGGGTGTGTCAGCTGCCATGGACAAGGGTCTCCCGGGTGGACCGCTCCAGCGGATCTTCAGGCTACCGCTTGGTGAACTGGGGGGCCCGACGTGCCTTGCGGAGACCGTACTTCTTGGGCTCGACGCGACGGTCGTCCCGTCGCAGCATGCCGAGCTTCTTCAGGGTCGGGCGCAACTCCGGATCGACGATGATGAGGGCCCGCGCGATGCCGAGGCGGAGCGCGTCGCTCTGCCCTGTCGTTCCACCGCCCTCGAGCGTGGCGTTCACGTCGTACCGGCCCTCCGTGTCCGTGGCCTTGAAGGCCTCGTGGACCCGCCTTCGGAGTTCCGGGTCCGGGAAGTAGTCGTCGAGCGTTCGACCGTTCAGCGAGTACGCACCGGAACCGTTGTAGAGACGAACCCGTGCCACGGAACGCTTGCGACGACCCGTGGTCTGGGTGAGCGGGCTGGCTTTTGCCATCAGGCTTCAACCTTTCGATGGGTGAGGTCGAGAACCTCGGGACGCTGGGACTGATGCGGGTGGTCTGGACCCCCGTATACCTTCAGCTTCCGATAGATCTGGCGACCGAGGCGATTCTTCGGGATCATTCCACGAATAGCGACCTCGACGATTCGTTCGGGGTACTTCCTGCGGACCTCGGTGAGCGTCTCAGCACGAAGGCCGCCGGGGTATCCCGAGTGGCGGAAGTAGATCTTCTCGATCTCCTTGTTGCCCGAGACGTGGACCTTGGCTGCATTCACCACGATGACGAAGTCGCCACCGTCCATGTGCGGTGCATAGGTGGGCTTGTGCTTGCCGCGCAGGATCTGTGCGACCTCGGATGCGAGGCGCCCGAGCGGCACGTCGGTGGCGTCGACGACGTACCACGAGCGCTCGATGTCGCCGGGCGTTGGCGAGTACGTTCTCTGCAGCTGTGCCTTCATGACGTGATTGTCCCTCGGGATGGCGTGAGGAAGTCGCCCCGATCCCGGGGCGGACTCGTATGCTATCGGTCCCGTGATGTAAAGGCCAATGGCGCGAAACGGTCCGCCATGGCCTCTCGGAAAGGGACCTGTGCAGAATCGTATCGTGCTCCCTGACATCGTCGCTGCCCGCGAACGCGGCCGTCCGGTCGTACTCGAGACACCGACCCTCCCATCGCACTCGTTCTCGCGCCTCGCAGGCAGGGAGGTCTGGTTGAAGGCTGAGAACCTGCAGCGGACGGGGTCGTTCAAGATCCGCGGTGCGATGAACGCCATCGGCCTCCTCGATCCCGTGGCGCGCAGTCGGGGTGTCGTCGCAGCGTCTGCGGGCAACCACGCACAGGGGATCGCGCTGGCAGCGGCACACCATGCAACGACAGCGACCGTGTTCATGCCGGAGAACGCTGCAATCCCCAAGGTTGCCGCGACCCGCGAGTACGGCGCCGTGGTCGTCCTCTCCGGAGCGACCCTCGCCGACGCCACGGACAGCGCGATGGCCTTCGCCGGCGAGTCCGGTGGAACCTTCATCCATCCCTTCGACGACCCTGCGATCGTGGCTGGGCAGGGAACGCTCGGTCTCGAGGTGCTCGAACAGGTTCCGAACGTCGAGACCGTGATCGTGCCCGTCGGTGGGGGCGGCCTGATCTCGGGCGCCGCGATCGCGATCAAGGAGCAGCGTCCCGACATTCGGATCGTGGGTGTCCAGTCCTCTGCGGTTCCGACGTATCTGGAAGCGAGGAGGACGGGGTCACCGAGGGAGATCGCACCGCGGTCGACGGTTGCTGACGGAATCGCCGTCACCCGTCCGTCCGAACTCTGCTTCGGGATCATCGAGGCGCTCGTCGATGACCTCGTGGTCGTCGACGATCACCACACCACGGAGGCCGTCGCACTGCTCCTCGAGAGGGCGAAGTACCTCGTCGAGCCTTCCGGGGCCGTCGGGGTCGCCGCGCTGCTCCACGGCGAGGTCGACGTTTCGGGAAATACCGTGGTCGTGCTGTCTGGCGGCAACGTGGATCTGCTGTTCCTCGACGAGGTGGTGCGCCACGGCCTCGAGTCGTCTGGGCGCTTCGCCGCCCTCGAGGTCCTCGTACCGGACGAGCCCGGCCACTTGGCTGCGGTGTTGACGACCATCGGGATGCACGGCGGGAACGTCCTGTCCGTCGACCATCACCGGCAGGGGCACGGCCTCGCGTTCGGAACGGTGGAGATCCAGGTCGCGCTCGAAACGAGGGGGTTCGACCACATCGACACCATCGTCGCGGCCCTCTCCGACTACGAGGTCTCCGGTACCCAGGCAGGTCGCGGGAGCGGTTCTTCCGCGTAGGCGACGGCGACGAGCGTGAGCCCATGAGGCGGCGCGACACCCTTCGCCGTCGCCCGGTCGCCGGAGAGGAGGATGCTCTCGACGTCTCGTGGGTCGAGGCGTCCTCGTCCGACCTCGATGGACACGGCGACGATCGAACGCACCATCTGGTGGCAGAACGATCGTCCTCCTATGGAGAACTCGACGAGGTCCCCCGACCTCCGCCACCGTGCCCACTCGACGCTGCGCACGGTGCTGCGATCACCCTGTCTGCGACAGAACGCAGCGAAGTCGTGCTCACCGACCAGGACCTGTACACCCTCGTTCATGGGTCCTTCGTCCAGGGGGTCTGCGAACGTCCACGTCACGGATGCCGTGAAGGGATCGTGCACGGACGAGTTGAGCACGCGGTACCGATATCCGCGGCCCGTCGCCGAGAACCTTGCGTGGAATCCGTCCTCGACCGAGGTGATCGAGCGCACGGCGATGGCCGGCCCGAGCTGGGAGTTGAGCGATCGAGTCACGGCATTCGTGTCGATCTCGTCGCAGGTGAACGACACGACCTGCCCCGACGCATGGACGCCCCGGTCGGTTCGCCCAGCCACGTGGGTGTCTCCGTTCCCGATCCACGGTGCGAGCGCGGCCTCGAGTGCACCCTGGACCGTTCTCACGTTGGGCTGACGGGCGTACCCATGGAAGTCCGAACCGTCGTACGCAAGGTCGAGACGATAGGTCGGCACCCTATCGCCGCGGGTCGAGACCGGTGAGGTCGCCGGACACTAGAAGATCCTCAGGCTCGACATGATCGTCTGGATGATCGTCACCGCGACATAGCCCCCGATCGCCGCACCGAAGGCCTTCTCACGGCTCAGATCAGCGATATAGGTGAGACCCGTCGCCACGATCACGACGAAGAGTGCAGCTCCGACGATGAGGATGAGGGCGAAGTTGTCGAAGACCAGATCGGCGAAGATGAGGACGAGGAGAGCCGGATACGCGAAGCCGGTGACCCTCAGGTAGAACGGATACCCGCCGTGGCCATCGAAGACGAACCTGGCGATCGCATAGGTGGCGCCCGAGTAGATGAGCCAGAAGAACAAGCCAGCGACGATGACCGTGATGAGGGTGAACGGATTGAGCAGGTCGAGGATGCTCGCCCCGGTACCGAGTGCGAGGAGGATCTGTGTCCCTGCGACGAGAATCGCGGCATCCCCCGTTGCCCGGTCGTTGAAATCCATCCACACGAACGCGTCGCGCTCGAGCCTCACGGCCTGCAGCAGGCGGCTGAAGACGACGCCCAGATGACACCCCTAGTTCGAAGGTGACGCAGGATACCGGCCCGTGACCCGAAGGCCTACCCCGGTCATCCGCCATCGATCAGGATACGACGCAGCGCCACGGCACCGAGGCGGACGGAATCGTCCGTATCGAAGCGCGAGAGTTCGTCGAAGCGCACCCACCGGGCGTCGACGACGCCGTCGATCGGGCCGAAGTCCCAGGTGCTGGCGTGATATCCGACGGCGAGGTCGAGGTGCACGTGCGAAGGCTCTTCGCTATGCGCAGGGATGGCATGCACATCGATGCGGACGAGACCCGGACCCAGCCGATCCATCGACACGATCCCGGTTTCCTCCGCGATCTCTCGGCGAGCAGCGTCGTCGACCGTGCCATCGATGCTTTCGATGTGGCCCCCCGGCTGGAGCCAGCGACCCAGGCGGGCGTGGTGTATCAGCATCAGCGCCGACGCGTCTGGGGAGGCGACGAATCCGGACGCCGTGAAGTGGCCGGGTGTGAATTCGCTGCGCCTCCATATCGGCCCAGCGCCCTGGAGCACTTCGATCGCCACGTTGAGTGAGGGCTTGTCATCGCCGCCCTCGTGGTCGAGCACCAGGGTTTCCAGGTCGATCGGGCCTGCCATGCGCCCAGCGTACGGCCGACATGCCTGCAACGATCCCATGACGCGCCGAGGGCCGACCAGGCGGTCGGCCCTCCCTCGGTTCAAGCTTCGGATCGATGTCTCAGACGAGTTCGACCTTCGCCATCTCTGCTCCGTCCCCGCGACGTGGTCCGATCCGGGTGATCCGGAGATAGCCACCCGGCCGGTTCGCATATCGCGGTGCGACGTCGTCGAAGAGCTTCGTGACCACCCTGGTGTTCTCGATCTTCTTCAGGACCGTTCGCCTGGCGTGGAGATCCCCACGCCGCGCCTTCGTGATCACCTTCTCGGCGTACGGGCGCAGCAGCTGGGCCTTTGCGGTGGTCGTTACCACTTCCTCGTGCTCGATGAGGGAAGCCGTGAGGTTCGCGAGGATCTTCCGCTGATGCGACGGTGAACCGCCGAGCCGGGGACCCTTCTTCGGGCGAGGCATCAGGCGACGCTCCCCTCGGCATCCGCATAGTTCCTGAGGCTGAAACCGAGCTCGTCGAGCTTGGCCACGACCTCTTCGAGGGACTTCTGACCGAAGTTGGTGATGTTGAGGAGGTCCTCCTCCGACTTCTCGATCAACTCGCCCACCGTCTGCACCTGTGCCCTGCGGAGGCAGTTGCGTGGACGCTCCGACAGGTCGAGTGCCTCGATGGGAAGGTCGAGATGCTCTTGGCCAGAGGCCTCCGCCGGTGCGAGGTCGTCGAGGGCGAGGCCGTCGTAGTCGTCCATCTCGGCGAGGAGCTCGAACAGGTTCCTCAAGGTACCTCCTGCCGACGAGATGCCCTCCGATGGTGTCACGGAGCCGTCGGTCTCGACGTCGAGGATGAGCTTGTCGAAGTCCGTCCGCTGCCCGACCTGCGTGCTTTCGACGCGGTAGGCGACCTTGCGGATCGGGGAGAAGATCGAGTCGATCGGGATGACCCCGATCGTGTCGCTCTTCTGATTGCGATCCGCGCTCCGGTACCCGACGCCGCGCTCTGCCGTGAGCTCGACCTCGAGCCTGCCTGAGGCCGACAGGGTCGCGAGGTGCAGGTCGCCATTGACGATCTCGACTCCGGCGGGAGCCTTGAGATCGCCTGCCTTCACATCTCCGCTGCCCTTTGCCGACAGGTAGAGCGTCTGCGACTCGTCGGTGTCGATCCGAAGCACAACCTGCTTGAGGTTGAGGATGAAGTCGACGACGTCCTCCACGACACCCTCGATGGTCGAGAACTCGTGTTGGACACCGTCGATGCGCACGGACGTGATGGCGGCGCCGGGGATACGTGAGAGCAGGGTCCTGCGCATCGTGTTCCCGAGTGTGTAGCCGAAACCCGGTTCGAGTGGCTCGACGATGAACCGCGAGCGGTTCTCCGCTACGGGTTCTTCTTCGATTGTGGGGCGCTGAGTGATGAGCACGTTCGCTCCTGTTCCTGTGACGACCGTCGTTCTACTTGGAGTAGAGCTCGACGATGAGTTGTTCCTTGATCTCGGTGTCGATCATCTCGCGTGACGGCATCGAGTCCACCGTGATGGACTTCTTCGACGTGTCCACCGTGAGCCACTCGGGCACCTGGCGACCCACCGTGTCGATCGAGTGCACGATCGGGAGGATGTCCTTGCTCCGCTCCCTCACCGTGACGACGTCGCCGGCCTTCACCTCATACGAGGGGATGTCGACCTTGTTCCCGTTCACGAGGAAGTGGCCGTGGTTGACGAGCTGCCTTGCCTGGGGACGAGTGCTCGCGAGGCCCGACCGGTACACCACGTTGTCGAGGCGCGATTCGAGGATCACGAGGAGGTTGGTGCCGGTGATCCCGCTCTTTTTCGCCGCGTTCTTGTAGTACTTGCGGAACTGCTTCTCGAGCACGCCGTACATGAAGCGCAGCTTCTGCTTCTCCCTGAGCTGGATCTGGTACTGCGACTCGCGGATGCGGCCCCGACCGTGCTGGCCCGGCGGGTACGGCCGGCGGTCGAAGTACTTCGCCTTGTTCTCATCGAGGAGCTGACGGGCACGACGGCTGCGCTTGGTCCTCGGTCCGGTGTAGCGAGCCATCGCTAACGCCCCTTCCGCTTCTTGGGCCTGCATCCGTTGTGCGGAACGGGCGTGACGTCCTTGATCCCTGTGATCTCGATCCCCATGTTCTGCAGGGTGCGGATCGCCGTCTCACGTCCCGAACCGGAACCGCGAACGATCACGTCGAGCTTGCGGATACCCATCTCGCCCGCCTTGCGAGCTGCCTGCTCGGCAGCGACCTGCGCCGCGTACGGCGTCGATTTGCGGGAACCCTTGAACCCGACCGAGCCGCCGGATGTCCACGCCGCCACCTTGCCGTCCTGATCCGTGATCGTGAGGATGGTGTTGTTGAATGTGGCCTTGATGTGCACCTGGCCGTGGTTGATGATCTTCTTGCCACGACGTCGCCGGCCGGTGGGGACGGCTTCCTCGGTCGCGACAGGTGCGGGCGCCTCCGGCGCTTCCGCAACGGGCGCGGCGTCCTGCGTGATGTCGGTGTCTGCGGTGGTCATTACTTCGTGACCTTCTTCTTGCCTGCGATCGCCACGCGCTTGCCCTTGCGGGTTCGGGCGTTCGTGTGCGTTCGTTGACCGCGCACAGGCAGGCCGCGACGATGCCGAAGGCCCTGATAGCAGCCGATCTCGATCTTGCGCTTGATGTTCTGCGCCGTCTCACGGCGAAGGTCGCCCTCGACGGTGTAGTTGGCGTCGATGAACTGGCGGATGCGGAGAACCTCGGCATCGGACAGGTCACGGACCTTGGTGTTGTAGTCGATGTCGAGCGCCTCGAGGATGGTCAGTGCCCTCGGGCGGCCGACTCCGAAGACATACGTCAGACCGATCTCGATCCGCTTGTCCCTCGGGAGGTCGACTCCGGCGATGCGAGCCATACGTTCGTTACCCCTGACGCTGCTTGTGGCGAGGGTTCTCGCAGATCACCCAGACGCGGCCATGCCGCCGGATGATGCGACACTTCTCGCACATCTTCTTCGTGGAGGCTGAGACTTTCATTTCGGTGATCCTGCCTCGATACCTGGTAGGGACGTCGCCGCCAAGCACCGGAGGATCCGAAACCGGGGTCCCGTGGTGATTGACGCCTACATCGCGGGAGGTCGGTAACGAGGCACCGGCGGTCCCGTCGATCTCATCGACGTCGGGTTGTCACAACAAAACACAGCCGTCGCCCGGCTGCTCGTGCCAGTGTAGGGGCACACCGAAACTATCAGCAAGTCTCGCCGTGCCGACACGAGCACGATACCAGCGCCGCGCATCGGCGGCCAGTGTTCCCGGTGCCTCGGGGCGAGTCCGCGGTTCGTGTCCGCAATCACCCAGCAGGACGGGCTATTCCCCGCAGCCGAGTCCTCCGTTGATCGACGAGATGGTGCTCGAGGGGTCCTGACCGTCCGCATACCCCCACATTCCCGTCCATCCGGCCATGTCGTACAGCCAGATGCTGCCGGTCGGGTCGAAGGGGTTCTCAGCGATCTCGAGGTCCGGACCGCCGTACACGGCTTCGAGGGTACCGAGCGTGTCGCCGATGACGAGTCCCCTCGTGGTCTCGAGCTCCGGTGGTTCCGCCGTGTAGTACCACGCGAAGAAGTGGGGCACCCCGCCAGTCCACAAGCCGGTGTCCGCTTCGGTGAACAGCACGACGAACGCGTCCCAATGGACCCCGCGCACCGTCGAACCCGGGCATGTCCCGTACTCGGAGAACGAGTCGACCCACCCCGAATCACGGTCCGGCGCACCGAGGATCCCCGAGATCGCGGCGATCGTCTCCGCATCCCCTGTTCCGAACGGCACCCAGGTGCTCCCCGCCTTGAGGCCCTCGTCAGACAGCTCGAGCGCTGCGTCCGGGTTCGTGGTCGTGGTGGCCTGGCTGGTGGTCGTGGTGGCCTCGTTCGTGGTCGTGGTGGCCTGGCTGGTGGTCGTGGCCTGGCTGGTGGTCGTGGTGGCCTGGCTGGTGGTCGTGGTGGCCTGGCTGGTGGTCGTGGTCGACCCGTTGGATCATCCACCGTCGGTCGTCGTCGTTGCATCCGAGCCCGAACCACAGGCAGCGACAACGAGGGACAGGACGGCGATCACCGGGAGGTGACGCACGACACCCGGCTTCATCAGCCGACTCTTGCCCACTCGGACGTGAAGGCGATCTCATCCTCGGGGTTGGTCGCAAACAGCGTGTCACCGTCACAGGAAACCACCGCGCCGGTGAACTCGGCCTCCGGCGGCTCGATCGGCGAGATCCCACCGGGAAACTCGAACGGCTCTCCGTCGACCAGGATCGCGATCTCCCTGTCCCCGCCGGCATCCACCGTCGTCGAGAGGACATCACCGTCGATCGTCCACGTGCCCGTGCTCGCCGAGTTCACCACGAGTTCGAGATCGCCGAGCTCCGAGGTCACCTTGAAACCCCAGTCGATCTGCTCGACCTTGAAGGTCCCGTCTGCCGACACGGTGAGCAGGTACTCACCACTGACTGCCTCGAAGCCGTCGACGCCCTCCTGGGCGGCCGCCTCTTCGATCGCTTCGAAGAAGACGTCGGAGTCGAGCTGCCACGTCCCGACAACGCACTCGGCGAGTCCCGCGGTGGATCCACCACCGCCCTCGGTCGTGGTCGTGGTCTCGGCCGCTCCTGCCGTCGTGGACGTCGATGACGTGTCGGTAGAACCTGCGGTGGTGGTCGTCTCGCTCGCACTGCCGCCTGCCGAGGTGGTCGTCGTGTCGGCGGAATCACCCGAACAGGCGGCGACAACGAGTGCGAGTGCCGCAGCGAGGATGGACAGTCGTTTCATGGAACCCCCTCCATTGGTGCCAAACACTACCGAGCGCACCAGGCTTCGGCGGCAATCAGCCGATCGTCCTCGGTTCGGGGAGGGTCGAGACCACCGTGCCCTCGTCCGTCATGAGCACCGTGTGTTCGAAGTGTGCCGACCACGCACCATCGGCTGTCACGACCGTCCATCCGTCGTCGAGCACTTCCGACGATGCGGTCCCGAGGTTGAACATCGGCTCGATGGCAAGCGCCATGCCCCTCTTGATGCGCAGCCCCTTGCCAGCCGCCCCGTAGTTGGGAACCGACGGTGCCTCATGCATCTGCCTGCCGATCCCGTGCCCGACGTACTCTCGGACAACCCCGAGGCCGGCGTGTACCGCCTCTGCCTCGACGGCGGCGCCGATGTCGCCGAGCCTGTTGCCTGCAACCGCCTGCTCGATGCCCTTCCACAGGGCCTGTTCCGTCACCTCGAGGAGGGTCCGAACGGCGTCCGGAACGTCGCCCACGGCAGCGGTGAAGGCCGCGTCGCCATGCCATCCCTCATAGATCGCGCCTGCATCGATCGAGATGATGTCGCCATCAGCGAGGACGTAGTCGCCTGGGATGCCGTGGACGATGACCGAGTTCGGCGATGTGCACAGGACACCGGGGAACGGGTTCGTGGGACTCCCGTAGCCGAGGAACGAGGACCGGCATCCGTGCGCCGCGAGGACCTCGCGTGCGACGTGATCCAGTTCGAGGGTCGACACACCGGGCGCGATCGCCTCCCGAACCGCTGCGTGCATCGCCGCGACACAGGCGCCGGCGACCTTCATCTTCTCGAAGTCAGCCGGACTCTTCTTCGTGATGACCCGTGAACCGCTCATGCCGACGTATCAGGATGCGAGCGCCAGGGCGATGCGTGCGAAGACCTCATCGATGGATCCGACTCCGTTGATCCGGATGACGGCGTCTCCGTAGTGGTCGACCAGGGGGGCCGTCTCCTGTGCATACACCTCGAGGCGCCGACGAATCGTCTCCTCGTTGTCGTCCGCGCGGCCTTCTTCCTGAGCCCGCTTGACGAGCCTCGCGACGAGCTCATCCGTGTCGGCCTCGAGGAGGATGACAGTTCCGATCGCGTTCACGACTGCGTCGTTGAGCGCCCGGGCCTGAGCGACGTTTCGCGGAAATCCGTCGAGGAGGTAACCACACCTGGCATCTTCTGAGGAGAGCCGTTCGTCGACGATGGCGACCACGAGGTCGTCAGACACGAGATCACCTGCGGCCATGACGCTGGCGACCTGCTTCCCGAGGTCGGTGCCGGCTGCCACGGCATCACGCAGCATTGCGCCCGTCGAGACATGGGGAACCTTCAGCGCACGTGCGAGCATGGCGGCCTGTGTGCCCTTGCCTGCGCCCGGGGGGCCGATGAACAAGATCCGCCTCGCCATGGTCGTGCTCCTTCGGTGTCGGTGTCCCGGCCGGGATCAGCTGAGGAATCCCTCGTAGTTTCGCATCGTGAGCTGGCTCTCGATCTGCTTGGTCGTGTCGAGCGCGACGCCGGCGACGATGATGATCGACACACCCGAGAGGCCGACGGGTACGTTCCACCACCATCCGAAGAGCGACGGAAGGATGGTCACGAGGGCGAGGTACATCGCGCCGGGGAGCGTGATCCGCGACAGCACGTGGCTGAGGTAGTTGACCGTTGCACGTCCGGGACGGATACCGGGGATGAAGCCTCCCTGGCGCTGGATCATGTCGGCCTGACGCTCTGGATCGAACTGGATCGCCGTGTAGAAGTAGGTGAAGAAGACAACCAGCAAGGCGAGGATGAAGATGTACCAGAGGCTTGGTGAGAACCCGACACCCGAGGTCGAGAGCATGTTGCGATCGATCCAGTCGCGCACCGACGCACCCCACCCCGTACTCGGAAGGGCCGAGGCGAGGAGGGCCGGGAAGTACATGATCGATGTCGCGAAGATCACGGGGATGACGCCTGCCATGTTCACCTTGAGCGGGATGTAGGTCGACTGGCCTCCCATCACCTTGCGGCCGCGAACCCTGCGTGAGAACTGCACGGGGATCCGCCGTTGTCCCTGTTCGATGAAGATGATCCCGATCGTCAGGGCGATCATGACCGCGACGATGACCACGAACTGGTAGGTGTCGCTGTTCGTGTTCAGGATCACGAGCTGGGACGGGATCTGGCTGATGATCGACACGAAGATCAGCAGTGACATGCCGTTGCCGATTCCACGTTGTGTGATCAGCTCGCCCATCCACATCAGCAGGGCGGTACCTGCGGTCATCGTGATGACGATGATGATCACGTTCCTGGGGGTGAAGTTCGGGATCAGGTCGACTCCCTGGGTGAACTGGCCGCTGTGGAACAGGTACGCGAAACCGGTGGACTGCAGGAGTGCCAGGATGACGGTGACGTACCTCGTCCATTGGGTGATGACCTTCCTGCCGCTCTCCCCCTCCTCCTGGAGGGCTTGGAGCTTCGGGATCACGACGGCGAGGAGCTGCATGATGATCGACGCAGTGATGTACGGCATGATGCCGAGGGCGAAGATCGACATCTGCGTGAGGGCGCCACCGCTGAACAGGTTCAACAGGCCGACGAACCCCGACTGCTCAGCTTGGTCTGCGAATGACCGAACGGCATCCAGATCCACTCCGGGTACGGGAATCGTCGCGCCGAGGCGGTAGATGGCGAAGATGAACAGGGTGAACAGGATCTTGTTCCGGAGGTCGTGGATCCTGAAGGCGTTCCTGAAGGCGGTGAGCATGTGGGTCCTGGAGTCGCTATTCGTTCACTGCGGGAGCATCGGACGACGGGCACAGGGTACGGCTGATCACAGCGGAACGTTCCGCACCTGTCACCACCACGTCCTCACTCCTCGATGAGTTCGACGGAACCGCCGGCGGCAGCGATCTTGTCGGCAGCACCGATCGAGAAGGCATGCGCCTTCACGGTCAGTGCGACATCGAGATCTCCCTGGCCGAGCACCTTGATCCTGCCCCGCTTCTTCGCCAATCCGGCAGAGCGGAGCTCGTCCGGCGTGACCGTCGTGCCGGAGGAGAAGGCTGCGAGCTTGGAGACATTGACGACCGTGTATTCCTCACGGTTCGGATTCTTGAACCCCTTCATCTTGGGGATCTGGCGAATCAGCGGCGTCTGACCGCCCTCGAACCCGGGACGCACCTTGCTCCGGGCCTTGAGGCCCTTCGTGCCACGACCGGCCGTCTTGCCACGTCGCCCGGACTCACCGCGACCGACGCGGATCTTGCGCTTCTTCGACCCTTCGGCGGGGCGGAGGTGGTGCAGCTTCATCAGGTTTCCTCCACTTCGAGCAGATGGCTGACCCGGTGGATCATGCCGCGGAGGTCGGGCGAATCAGGTCGCTCGACCGATGCGTTGATCCTGCGGAGCCCGAGGCTCTCGACGGTCGCTCGCGCCTTCGGCTTCTCGCCGATGAGGCTGCGACGCAGGGTGATCTTCAGTGTCCCTGCCATGATCAGCCCTTCGTCCGCATCAGTTCGGCTGAGTTGTACGAAGCGAGCAGTGCGGGAGGAAAGATCTCCTCGGCGCGCTTTCCCCGAGCCTGCGCGACCTTGTCGGGCCGCTGCTGGCTCTTGAGCGCATCCACGGTCGCCTTGGCCACATTGACGTGGGTCGGCGATCCGAGCGACTTGGCGAGCACGTTGTGGATGCCGGCAGCTTCGATGATCTGGCGCACGGCGCCCCCTGCGATCACACCGGTACCCGGTGCCGCAGGCTTGAGGAGGACACGGCTGGCTCCCTGGGAACCGATGACCTCGTGGATGATCGTCTCGCCCGCCATTGGCACGTTGAACATGTCCTTGCGTGCGAGCTCGAACGCCTTCTGGATGGCTGCCGGGACTTCCTTGGCCTTGCCGTACCCGATGCCGACCCTGCCCTTGCCATCACCGACCGCCACGAGCGCGGTGAACGAGAATCGCCGACCACCCTTGACGACCTTCGCGACTCGATTGATCGCGATGACACGCTCGTCGAACTCGGGGACGTCGCGCTCACGCGCGCGGCCGCGATCGCGGTCTCTGTTGTCCGTGCGGTTTCTCGTCGTCATGTCGCTCCTAGAACTTCAGTCCGGCCTCGCGGGCCGCGTCGGCGAGCGCCTTGACCCGCCCGTGGTACTTGAATCCGCCCCTGTCGAAGACGACGGCGGTCACACCTGCGTCCTGTGCGCGTGCACCCACGAGCTTCCCGACCTTGGTGGCGACGTCGACGGTGAGCGAGTCACCCTTGACGGCGGTCTCCTTCGAGGACGCCGCAGCGATCGTCGTGCCAGCGTCGTCGTCGATGATCTGTGCGTAGATGTGCTTGTTGCTGCGGAACACCGACAGGCGGGGGCGCGACCCGGTGCCATGCACCGACTTCCTCACCCGATAGTGCCTGCGATGGCGTGCGCTGGTCCGGTTGGCGCTCATCGGCTCACTCCTGCCTTGCCTGCCTTGCGCCGCACGCGCTCGTCGCGGTAGCGGATGCCTTTCCCCTTGTACGGTTCGGGTGGGCGAACGGCGCGGATGTCAGCGGCGACCTGGCCGACGCTCTGTTTGTCGATTCCCGCGACGATGATCTTCGTCGGCTCTGGGACCTCATACGAGATGCCGTCCCGAGCCTCGATGACGACGGGGTGCGAGAAGCCGACCAGGAGCTCGATCTGTTCTCCCTTGAGGGAGGCACGGTAGCCGACGCCGACGAGGTTCAACTCCTTCGAGAACCCGTCGGATACGCCGACGACCATGTTGTTGACCAGTGCCCGGATGAGCCCGTGACGCGCACGGCTCTCCCGATCGTCCTGCAGGCGCTTGAGGGTGACGATTCCATCCTCGACCGAGATCGTCACGGCAGGGTCGATGGCCTGGGTGAGCGTTCCCTTCGGACCCTTCACCTGGACCTGACTGTCCTTCACCGTTACCTCGACCCCTGCGGGGAGGGCAATGGGTGCGTTTCCGATTCGGCTCATGTCACCACACCTTGCAGAGGATCTCGCCGCCGACGTTTCGTCGGCGTGCGTCCCTGTCCGTCATGACGCCCTCGGAGGTCGAGAGGATCGACACTCCGATGCCTCCGCGGACCCTCGCGATGTCCGAAGCGCCCTTGTACACGCGATGACCCGGCTTCGACACGCGCTGGATCCCCTGGAGGACGCGCTTGCGGTCGCTGCCGTATCGGAGGCGGACGACCAGCTGGGTGCCCACGTCTCCCTGGTCGGTCTTCCACCCGTCGATGTACCCCTCTTCCGAGAGGATCCGGGCGATCTCTTCCTTGATCTTGGACGATGGCATCGAGGTCTCGGGGTGGAGCGCCGTATTGGCGTTCCGGATCCTCGTCAGCATGTCCGCTATCGGGTCGGTGTACATGGCTACCACGACGCCTTTCTCACGCCGGGCAGCTCACCGCGGTGGGCCATGTTCCTCAGCGCGATGCGCGAGAGCCCGAACTTGCGGAAGTACGCGCGCGGTCGGCCGCTCACGTTGCACCTGTTGCGGTAGCGTGTGGCGCTCGCATCGCGGGGCATCTTGGCGATCTTCGCGTATGCCTCCCGCTTGTCCTCGTAGGAAGCGTCTGCGTCCTTGATGACGGCGACGAGCTCGGCTCGACGCTCTGCGTAGCGTTCGACGAGGACCTTGCGCCTGTTGTTCTTCACGATCATCGATGTCTTCGCCATTTACGCACCTACCTGCTGCCGCCGGAAGGGGAACCCGAATGCATCGAGGAGTGCCCTCCCCTGCTCATCGGTTTCCGCCGTGGTCACCATGGTGATGTCCATTCCGCGGACCTTCATCACTTTGTCGTAGTCGATCTCGGGAAAGATCAGTTGTTCGTTCACACCGAAGGTGTAGTTGCCCCGACCGTCGAATCCCTTCGGGTTCAGGCCCCGGAAGTCACGGATTCGCGGGATGGCCAGAGCGATGAGCCTATCGAGAAACTCCCACATGCGATCACCGCGCAGTGTCACGGACGCTCCGATCGCCTGCCCCTCGCGGAGCTTGAAGTTCGAGACAGACTTGCGCGCACGGTTCACCCTTGGCTGTTGCCCGGTGATCGTTCGCAGGTCGGCGACGACGCCATCGATCAGCTTCGCATCGGCGGCAGCGTCACCAGCCCCCATGTTGACCACGATCTTGCTCATGCGCGGGACCTGCATGACGTTGTCGAGACCAAGCTCCTCGAGGAGCTTCGCCTTGATCTCCGTCTCGTAGATTCCCTTCAGTCGAGGTGCCATCACAGATCGCCCCCACACTTGCGACAGACGCGGTACTTCTTGCCCTCGGCGTCGAACCGCGCACCGATCCTCGTCGGACCGCACTCCTTGCACACGATCATCACGTTGGACGCGTTGATCGGCATGTCCTTGTCGATGATGCCTCCGGTGTTCAACTCACCCGTGGGCTTCTGGTGCCTCTTCGCGGTGGCGACACCCTCGACGATGATGCGGTTCGTCTTGGGGTAGACCCTCGCGATCCTCGATTGGGTGCCGGCGTCCTTGCCGGAGATGACCATGACGGTGTCCCCTTCACGCAGCCTCATCACAGCACCTCCGGGGCAAGTGACACGATACGCATGAACTTCTTGTCCCTCAGCTCTCGCCCGACGGGTCCGAAGATTCGGGTACCGCGGGGTTGGCTCTGGTCATTGATGATCACGCATGCGTTGTCGTCGAAGCGGATGTAGGTCCCGTCTGGTCGACGGACCTCCTTGCTCGTGCGAACGACAACGGCCTTGACGACCTCGCCCTTCTTGACGGTGCCGCCAGGCGTGGCATCCTTGACCGTCGCGACGATGACATCCCCTACGGATGCGTACCGACGGCTGGAGCCACCGAGGACCCTGATCGTGAGGACCTCGCGGGCACCGGAGTTGTCAGCGACCTTGAGGCGGGATTCCTGCTGGATCATCTGGCACGCTCCACGATCGACTCGACGCGCCACCGCTTCGACTTCGACAGCGGCCGGGTCTCGACGATTCGAACGGTGTCGCCGACATGCGCGTCGTTGTTCTCGTCGTGCGCGTGGAACTTCGTCCTCGCGGGGATCGTCTTTCCGTACCGCGGGTGACGCTTCGTGTCCCTGACCTCGACCGTCACGGTCTTGTCACGGCCATCGGAGACGACGATCCCGACGCGTACCTTTCGGGTTGCGCGTTCCATCTACGCCTCCTCCTGCTGTGATTGCCAGGCGGCGATCTCCTGTTCACGCATCACGGTGGCGATGCGTGCGATCTCTGCCTTGATCTGCTTGATCCTTGCGGTGTTGTCGAGCTGGTTCGTGACGAGCTGGAACCGAAGGTTGAACAGCTCCTCCTTCGACTCGTCGAGCTTGACGCCCAGCTCCTTGTAGGTGAGTTTGCGGAGTTCGGTGCCGGTCATAGCTCATCCCGCTTCACGAATTTGCACTTGACGGGCAGCTTGTGCGCGGCGAGTCGCATGGCCTCGCGAGCCAGGGCCTCGTCGACACCTGACATCTCGAACATGACCCGACCCGGACGCACCACCGCGACCCAGTACTCCGGGTTGCCCTTCCCCGATCCCATGCGGGTCTCGGCGGGCTTCTGCGTGATCGGCTTGTCGGGGAAGATCGTGATCCACACCTTTCCACCACGCTTGATCCGGCGTGTCATCGCGATACGAGCAGCCTCGATCTGACGGGAGGTGATGTAGCCGGGTTCCTGGGTCTGGAGCCCGTAGTCCCCGAACGAGACACGCGTGCCACCCTTGGCGTTGCCGCGCATCCTGCCGGTGTGCATCTTGCGGTGCTTGGTCCGCTTCGGCATCAACATCAGGCGTCCTCCTCGGAGCCCTCATCGGCCACCGCGTCGGTGTCGATCGTCTCGGAGACGTCGTCTGCCACTGCTTGGACGAGGTCGGTCGCTTCCGAGGCCTCTGCCTCTGCCGAGGTGGCCTCTGCGACGACGGCGGCCTTTGCATCATCGGCTCCGGGGTCGCTGATCGCCTCGGCGGCCTCGGCCTCGGCTACGACCACATTCGCCGCCGCTGCAACGGAATCCGTAGGCTCCACGCCCGCGTCGGATTCGGCGACCTCACGCGCTTCTTCGAGCTCGGCGGTTGCCTCAGCGGCCGTGACGACGCGTTTGCCGCCGCCAGCCTCGATCAGGCGCTTGCCGCCGGGCTTCCCCGCACCGGCTTCCACGGCACGCTTGCCACCACCGGCTTCGATGATGCGACGCTCGCTTCCGCCTGCGGCTGCCTCCGCACGGGACTTCACCGACTTGCGGTGGGTGCGCTCTGCCGGCCCGCCCGCGGCGAGCCTCGCCTCTGCGGCTGCCTTGCCGGCCGCCGATGACCGAGTCATCACGTCGCCCTTGTACACCCAGACCTTGATGCCGATGGCACCGACGGTGGTCTCGGCTGTCGCCTGACCAAAGTCGATGTCGGCTCGAAGTGTGTGGAGGGGGACGCGACCCTCGAGGTACCACTCGCGGCGACCCATGTCCGCACCGCCGAGGCGGCCCGATGCCTGGACGCGAACGCCCTCGGCCCCCGCCTTGAGGGCGGTGGACACCGTGCGCTTGAGCGCACGACGGAACGAGACGCGGCCTTCGAGCTGGTCCGCGACACTGCGTGCGAGCAGCGTGGCGTCGAGCTCGGGGTTGTGGACCTCGATGACGTTGAACTTGACCATGCGACCCGAGATCTTCTCGAGCCCCGAGCGCAACCGCTCCGCCTCGGAACCACCACGACCGATGACCACGCCTGGGCGGCCCGTGTGGACGTCGACCTGGACCTTCTTGTCGCCGATGCGCTCGATGTCGATACGCGAAATGGCCCCGCGCTTGAGCTCACCCTTGAGATACGAGCGGATCTGGTGATCCTCTGACACCTGTGACGCGTAGTCCTTGTCGCTGTACCAGCGGGACTTCCAGTCGGTGACGATCCCGAGTCGCAGACCGTAGGGATGGATCTTCTGCCCCATCAGGCGACCTCCTCCCCGTCGGCTACGACGATCGTGATGTGACTCGTGCGCTTCCGGATGCGCGTCGCGCGGCCCCGCGCACGAGGGCGCCACCGCTTGAGCGTTGGCCCTTCGTCGGCGAAGGCCTCTGCGACGAACAGCTCATCCGCATCGAGCGCGAAGTTGTGCTCTGCGTTTGCGACGGCCGAGTTCAGCACCTTCTTCACGGTCTCAGCCGCGCGGCGATTCGTGAAATCGAGCACCACCCGTGCCTCGTCCACGGGAAGGCCTCGAACGAGGTCGAGGACGAGCCGCACCTTGGACGGTGACTGGCGCACGTGCTTGGCTTGCGCATGTGCCTTCATCGCTTCCTCGCTGACTTGTCTGCCACGTGGCCACGGAATGTGCGGGTCGGGGCGAACTCCCCGAGCTTGTGGCCGACCATCGACTCGTTGATGAACACCGGCACGTGCTTGCGTCCGTCGTGGACGGCGAGCGTCAGGCCGACCATCTCGGGGATGATCGTCGAGCGCCGGCTCCAGGTTCGGATGACACGCTTGTCCCCGCCCTGGTTGGCCTTCTCGACTTTCCTCAAGAGGTGCTCGTCGACGAATGGCCCCTTCTTCAGGCTCCTCGCCATGGGTTACCTCTTCCCCTTCTTGGAGCGACGACGCACGATGTACTTGTCGCTCGCCTTGTTCTTCTTCCTGGTGCGTCCCTCTGGCTTGCCCCACGGGCTCACCGGGTGACGACCACCCGAGCTGCGTCCTTCGCCACCACCGAGTGGGTGATCGACCGGGTTCATGGCGACACCGCGGGACTGGGGGCGCTTGCCCTTCCAGCGTGCACGGCCGGCCTTGCCGATCTTCACGAGCTCTGCTTCGGTGTTGCCGACCTGTCCGACGGTCGCACGACAGTCGAGATTCACCTGACGCATCTCTCCCGACGGCAGTCGGAGCAGCGCAACGGCGTTCTCCTTCGACATCAGCTGGACGGCCGTGCCTGCGGACCGACCCATCTTCGCCCCGCCACCGGGCCGAAGCTCCACGCCGTGGACGATGGTACCGGTCGGGATGTTGCGCAGGGGGAGGGCGTTCCCTGGTCGGATCTCCGCCGATGCGCCGGATTCGACCATGTCACCGACCTCGAGTCCGACCGGCGCGAGGATGTAGCGCTTCTCACCATCGACATAGTGCAGGAGGGCGATACGCGCATTGCGGTTCGGGTCGTACTCGACGGCAGCGACCTTGGCGGGGACCCCGTCCTTGGTGCGACGGAAATCGATGATGCGGTACCGACGCTTGTGGCCGCCGCCACGGTGGCGCGATGTGATCCGACCCGCGGAGTTCCTGCCGGACGAGCGCGTCTGGGGCGCCAGGAGGCTCTTCTCCGGCGTCGACTTGGTGATCGCCTCGAAGTCGGAAACGGTCTGGAACCGGCGTCCTGGCGAGGTTGGCTTGAGTTTCTTGACACCCATGGGCTATACCTCGAACACGTCGATCGAATCACCGGGGGCGAGGGTGACGAGGGCACGCTTGGTGTCCTTGCGCTTCCCCACCTTCCATCCGGTGCGCTTGAGTTTTCCCTTGCGGTTCATCGTGTTGACGCTGGTGACCCTCACGTCGAAGATCGTCTCGACCGCCTGCTTGATCTCGGTCTTGTGCGACCGGGGATCGACGATGAACGTGTATGTGTTGTGATCCGAGACCAGGTCGTATGACTTCTCTGACACGACCGGAGCGAAGATGATGTCGCGTGGATTCTTCACGAGGCGACCTCCTCCCGCTGTTCAGAGGACGCGCCCGTAGCTACAGAGCCAGTTGCGCCAGCAACTGCAACCTCTGCGCCAGCAGAGGCGGAGCCAGTTGCGCCAGCGGCATGCTCCGCGGTTCCCCGAGGTGCGGTCTGTCCGAGCTCGAGCGTTCCCCTGCTCATCACGATGGTGTCTGCCCACAGGACGTCGTACGTGTTCGCCTGACCGAGGTTCAGGGCGACCACGTGGTCGAGGTTCCGGAACGACGTGATCGCGATCCGCTCGTGGTCCTCTGCGATGAGCAGCACCTTGCCGGTGACTCCCATCGCCGCGAGGAGGGCGACAGCCTTCTTGGTCTTTGGCTCGTCCCAGACATCAAACGTCTCGACGACCTTGATCTGGCTCTCCGCAGCCCGCGCAGAGAGCGCACTCCGGAGCGCGAGGCGCTTCATCTTCTTCGGTGTTCGCTGGCTGTAGTCGCGGGGCTTCGGTCCGTGCGCGACACCACCGCCGACCCACTGCGGGGAGCGGATGGATCCCTGCCTGGCACGACCAAGGCCCTTCTGCCTCCACGGCTTGGTCCCGCCGCCGCGAACCTCGGCCCTGGTCTTCGTCGAGTGCGTGCCTGCACGCTTCGCGGCGAGCTGTGCCGTCACGACCTGATGCATCACAGCCATGTTCGGCTCGATCCCGAAGATGTCGGAGTTGAGCTCGACGGTGCCGGTCTCGACGCCGTCGGCTGTGTACAGCGGTGCAGTCAAGGTGTCAGCCATGGGCCTTCACCGCCTCCCTCACCACGACGATCGAACCCTTCGGGCCCGGTACCGAGCCTGCGAGCAGCACGATGTTGCGCTCGGCGTCGACGCGGATGACCTCGATGTTCATGAGGGTCGTCGTCTCGCCGCCCATGCGGCCAGGCATGCGCTTGCCCTTGAACACGCGGGCCGGCGTGGCGCAGGCACCGACAGAGCCGGGAGCCCTGTGGACCTTGTGGGCACCGTGGGAGGCGCCCTGGCCCTTGAAGTTGTGACGCTTCATGACACCGGCGAATCCCTTGCCCTTCGAGATACCCGTGACGTCGGCTTTCTGGCCCTCCGCCAGGACGTCGGCGATCGTGATGACCTGACCGACCTCGTATGCGTCGGGGTCGTCGACCCTCACCTCGATGATGTGGCGATGCGGAGCGACACCGGCCTTCGCGAAGTGGCCGGTTGCAGGCCGGCCCGCCTTGGATGCCGACATCTCCTTGAAGGCGATCTGCACCGCGGCGTAGCCGTCGGTCCCATGACGCTTGATCTGCGTCACGACGACCGGTCCGGCCTTGACGGCGGTCACCGGGATTGCCCGGTTCGCATCGTCGAAGATCTGGGTCATCCCCAGCTTCTCTCCGATGATCGCATTCATGTCTTGATCTCCACCTCTACGCCCGCGGGCAGGTCGAGCCGCATGAGCGAGTCGACCGTCTTCGGTGTTGGTTCCAGGATGTCGATGAGCCGCTTGTGGATCCGCATCTCGAAGTGCTCGCGTGACGTCTTGTCGACGTGCGGGCCCCTGATGACGGTGTAGCGATGGATCTTCGTCGGGAGCGGAACCGGTCCCCTGATCTTCGCCTGGGTACGGATCACCGTCTCCGCGATCTTGCGCGCCGACTCGTCGACGACGGAATGATCGTACGCCTTGAGTCGGATGCGGATCCGATGGTCGTTTGCCATGTCTTACTCACTCACTTCGTTGTTACGAGTTCTACGTTCAGGCCAAGATCTTCGTGACACGACCAGCACCCACCGTACGGCCACCCTCACGAATCGCGAACCGCAAACCCTCATCCATCGCGATCGGCTTACCCAACTTCACCGTCATCTCCGTATTGTCACCAGGCATCACCATCTCAGTGCCCTCAGGCAACTTCACCTCACCCGTGACATCCGTCGTCCGGAAATAGAACTGAGGCCGATACCCATCAAAGAACGGGTTATGACGACCACCCTCATTCTTCGTCAAGATGTACACATTCGCCTCGAAATCGGTATGCGGCGTAATCGACTTCGGAGCAGCAACCACCTGACCCCGCTCCACATCATCCTTCCCAATACCACGAAGAAGAAGACCGACATTGTCCCCAGCACGCCCCTCATCAAGAAGCTTGCGGAACATCTCAATCCCCGTACACGTCGTCGTCTGGAGATCACGCAAACCGACAATCTCGACCTGATCCCCCACCTTCAACACACCCTGCTCAATACGGCCCGTCACCACCGTCCCACGACCCGTAATCGAAAACACATCCTCAATCGGCATCGCAAACGGCTTATCCGTCTCACGCACAGGCTCAGGGATATACGCATCAACCGCGTCCATCAACTCCATCACCTGCGCAGCACCCTCCGCATCACCCTCCAACGCCTTCAACGCAGACCCACGCACCACCGGCACATCATCACCAGGGAACTCATACTCATTCAACAGATCACGAACCTCCAACTCGACCAAATCGAGCAGCTCGTCATCATCAACCATGTCCACCTTGTTCATAAACACCACAATCGCCGGCACACCAACCTGACGCGCCAACAACACATGCTCACGCGTCTGAGGCATCGGACCATCAGCAGCAGACACCACCAAAATCGCGCCATCCACCTGCGCCGCACCCGTAATCATGTTCTTCACATAATCCGCATGACCCGGCATATCCACATGCGCATAATGACGATTCACCGTCTCATACTCCACATGAGCAATCGCAATCGTGATCCCCCGCTCACGCTCCTCCGGCGCCTTATCAATATCATCAAACGCCGTAAACGCAGACGACCCAACACCAGCATCAGCCAACGTCTTCGTAATCGCCGCCGTCAACGTCGTCTTCCCATGATCAATATGACCCATCGTCCCAACATTCACATGCGGCTTCGTCCGCTCAAACTTCGCTTTCGCCATGGTGGTCTCCTATTCGCCTCTGACCTTGGCCACGATCTCATGAGCGGCCGCTGTCGGAACTTCCTGATATGAGTGGAATTGCATCGTGTACGTCGCACGACCCTGGGTGCGGGACCGCAGGTCCGTTGCGTAACCGAACATCTCGGCGAGGGGCACGAGCGCAGCGACCACACGGGCCTGCCCCCGGCTGTCCATCGACTCGATCTTGCCGCGCCGGGACGAGAGGTCGCCGATGACGTCACCCATGTAGTCCTCGGGTGTCACGACCTCGAGCTCCATGATCGGCTCGAGCAGCTTGACACCCGCGGCCTTCGCTGCCTCCTGGAGGGCCATCGAGCCGGCGATCTTGAACGCCATCTCGTTCGAGTCGACATTGTGCGACGACCCGTCGATGAGGCGTGCCCGTACGTCGACGAGGGGGTACCCGGCGAGGATCCCGCCCTCGAGCGCCTCGCGGATGCCCTTCTCCACGGCAGGGATGTACTCCCTCGGGACGTTGCCGCCCTTGACGGCGTCGACGAACTCGAAGCCTTCGCCGGGGGGCATCGGTTCGAGGTCGATGACCACGTGGCCATACATTCCCGAACCACCCGTCTGGCGCTTGAACTTGGCGTCGACCTTGCTGACGGGCTTCTTGATCGTCTCGCGGTACGCCACCTGGGGTCGTCCCACGTTCGCCTCGACCTTGAACTCCCTGAAGAGGCGGTCGACGATCACCTCGAGGTGGAGTTCGCCCATGCCGGCAATGATGGTCTGGCCGGTCTCCTCGTCCGAGCGGACGTTGAACGTCGGGTCCTCCTCGGCGAGGCGCGACAGCCCGTTGCCGAGCTTGTCCTGGTCACCCTTCGTCCTCGGCTCGATCGCCACCGAGATGACGGGCTCCGGGAAGGTCATCGACTCCAGCTGGACGGGATCGCTCGCCGAAGACAGCGTGTCGCCTGTGCGGGTGTTCTTCATACCGACGGCGGCGACGATGTCGCCTGTCATGATCTCGTCGATGTCCTCCTGCTTGGCCGCGTGCATCCGAAGGAGACGGCCGAAGCGCTCCTTCTTCCCCGTGGTCGAGTTGACCACCGAGTCGCCCTTGTCGGCGCGTCCTGAGTACACCCTGAGGTACGTGAGCTTGCCGACGTACGGATCGGACATGATCTTGAAGGCAAGGGCGGAGAAGGGCTCGTTGTCGGACGCCTTGCGCTCGATCGTCTCGTCCTCCTTGCCTGGCTTGAAGCCTTCCATCGGGGGGAGGTCGACCGGACTCGGGAGGTATGCGACGACCGCGTCGAGCAGGGGCTGGACCCCCTTGTTCTTGAATGCGCTACCGAGCATGACGGGGACGAAGTCGCGGGCGATGGTGCCCTTGCGGATGACGGAGCGGATCTCGGCAGGCGTCAGCTCCTCCTCGGTGAGGTACTTCTCCATGAGAGCCTCATCTTCTGATGCCACGACGTCGAGCATCTTGTGGTGCCAGATCCGTGCCTCGTCGAGGAACTCCTCCGGGATACTCGTCACCTCGCGTTCCTTGCCGTCCTCGTCGTGCCACAGGATGGCCCTCATCTCGACGAGGTCGATGACCCCCCTGAAGTCCGATTCGGCTCCGATGGGGATCTGGATGGCCACCGGGTTGCCACCGAGGCGGTCGACGATCGACTGCATGGAAGCGAAGAAATCTGCTCCGATGCGGTCCATCTTGTTGATGAAGCAGATGCGCGGCACACCGTACTTGTCGGCTTGACGCCACACGGTCTCGGACTGCGGTTCGACACCGGAGACTGCGTCGAAAACGGCAACCGCGCCGTCGAGGACCCGCAGTGACCGCTCCACTTCCACCGTGAAGTCGACGTGACCGGGGGTGTCGATGATGTTGATCGTGTGCCCATCCCACTGGGTCGTCGTCGCCGCGGACGTGATCGTGATGCCACGCTCCTGCTCCTGCTCCATCCAGTCCATGACGGCCGCGCCTTCATGGACCTCACCGAGCTTGTAGGTGCGGCCCGTGTAGTAGAGGATCCGCTCGGTCGTCGTCGTCTTGCCCGCGTCGATGTGGGCCATGATTCCGATGTTGCGGATCGTCTCGAGTGGGATCGTTCGTGCCATGTCTGTTTACCAGCGGTAGTGGGCGAAGGCCTTGTTGGACTCCGCCATCTTGTGGACGTCTTCACGACGTTTTGCTGCGGCACCCGTGCGGTTCGCAGCGTCGAGGATCTCGTTTGCGAGGCGCTCTGCCATCGTCTTCTCTCGCCGCTTCCGGGCGAACTCGACGAGCCAACGCACGGCCAGGGTCTGCGCCCTGCGGGGACGGACCTCGACGGGCACCTGGTAGGTCGAGCCCCCGACGCGCCGGGACCGAACCTCGAGCGTCGGGCGCACGTTGTCGATCGCCCGCTTGAGCGTGGGGAGCGGATCGGATCCGGTGCGCTGTTCGACGATGTCCATCGCCGTGTAGACGATGCGCCGAGCAGCGCCCTTCTTGCCCTTGAGCAGCACCTTGTTGATGACCTGCGTCACCAGGATGGACTGGTAGATGGGATCAGGATCGAGCCTTCGGACCTCTGCGGGAGCGCGACGCATGGGTTACGACTCCTTCTTCGTTCCGTACCGGGACCGAGCCTGTTTGCGACCGTCGACACCAGCCGCGTCGAGCGCGCCGCGGATCACCTTGTACCGGACCCCGGGGAGATCCTTCACACGCCCGCCGCGAACGAGGACGATGGAGTGCTCCTGGAGGTTGTGGCCCTCACCCGGGATGTAGGCGGTGACCTCGATCTGGGACGAGAGGCGTACACGGGCGACCTTGCGAAGGGCCGAGTTCGGCTTCTTGGGCGTCACGGTGTAGACCCGCGTGCACACGCCGCGTCGCTGAGGAGAGCCGGCGAGTCCGACGGTTCTCTGCTTCTTCGGCTTCGGCTTCCGGCCCTGGCGGACCAGCTGCTGTACGGTTGGCACTGTTGCTCTGTCTCTCTCTTCGGCGCACCCCGACCCGAGACCCGGGTATCGGAGTTCCTGACGTACGAAAATCGGCCTTGCTGCGGATCACACAGCAGGACCGATCCCTTGTGTGAACCTCTTCCGGCACAACAGCGCCCGAGGGCGCCTCCGGGTACCGGCGGGTTCGGCTGGGAAAAACCAGGGCGGAGTATATCCCACGCGTTTCCTAACGCGCAAAACGAGATGACCAGTAGGCCACCCACCACCGCTCGGAAGAGACCCTACCACCGTTGATGGCTTCGCGGAACGATCCAGCTGTCTCACCCCACCGCGCATCGGCTAGCGTCGTGCGCCATGGACGTGCCATCGAAAGACGACATCGACGCCTTCGTCGCCTCGGCGTATCCCGCCGTGGCTGCTGCTGGCGTGACGTGCGACTCGGTCGGAAGCGCAACGGCGACTGCCAGGTGGAGGTTCGACAGCGATGCATTGCGGCCCGGCCGATACATCAGCGGCCCGACGATGTTCATGCTGGCTGACTCTGCCCTGTGGTTCGCGTCCTTCAGCGTGATAGGAATCGAGCCGATGGCGGTGACGAGCGAGCTCTCGATCCGCTTCCTCCGCCCCGCCCGGGATGGCGATCTCCTTGCACGGGCACAGATCCAGTCCGTTGGGACCAGGCGAATCGTCGGATCGGTGGAGCTCTGGGTCGACGGCGCCCCCGATCGCCTCGTGGCCGTTGCCCAGGGCACGTACTCGGCACCACCGAAGTCCTGAGGGTCCCACTCCCCTGCGGGCCTCAGATGGGGAAGTCCGGCTGGTCGTCTCGATACGAGGGATGACGGACGTCCGTTACCTCGGGCGGAGGGGTGGCATCGGCGATGCCGGGTTGACCGGAATCGGTGCCGGTGCGCGCGGAAGCCCTCCGTCGTTCGGCGTCGTCGCGGTACTCGCGCAGGCCCATGAAGGCGAAGAAGGCGAGGATCAGGACGGCGAACCGGTAGCCGTTCAGCCAGGCGATGGGACCGAGGATCGCAACCGACGTCCACGTGACGATCTGGCCGATGAGGGGCGCCCTCTCCTCGTTCACCATCGAAACGAGATGCTCGACCATGTGCCCCCCGTCGAGGGGGACAATGGGGATCCAGTTCAGGACGCCCCACACGAGCGCGGTGAACACGAATGAGTTGACGAGCACGACGACGGGATCGGACGCGCCGTCGAAGGTGCCGATCGAAGCGAGGTACCACACGGCTCCTCCCGCAACGATCCCCGTGAAGGACCCTGCCGCCGAGACGAGGAAGGAACGGCCGTGGGACATCTCGCGGCCATGGCTGTATGACGTGAGGCCACCAAGCCCGTACAGGGTGATGCTGATACCTGTCGCGCCGAACACTCGGGCAGTGAGGGCATGACCGAGTTCATGGAGGAGGATCGACACGAATGCAGCGACCGTCCACCACGCGATCTCCCATCCTCGGTACGCCGTAGCACCGAGCAACGCGACGAAGAGGAAGGTCGCGTGGATCCCGACGGGGATCCCGAACAGGGGAAACCGGAGCATGGCCGGAAGGTAGCGCGCGACGCAACCACCTGTTCCACGCCCTTGTTGGCGCCGCTTCCAGCTACGGCGCCTCCGGATCCGTATGGGTCAGATTGATTCCCTCAATTGGGGCTCGTCGTATAGGTCGTGAGCATCTTCATGTAGTTCGCCCTTACGAATGCGTCCGGGTTCGGGGACGCCCCGATGCTCATCGACCCCTTCATCTGCTCGATCGACTCGTATTCGTGGTCGTCGAGCCACTCCTGCATCTCGGCCAGCATCGTCCCGACATGGTCCGGACCGTTTCGCAGGAGCGCCGAGGCCATCATCACAGCGTCCGCGCCAACGAGGATCGCCTTGAGTGCGTCCTCGGCGGTGTGGACGCCCGACGTGATGGCGAAATCGACCGGGACGGTGCCCCGGAGGATCCCGATCCACCGCAACGGGAGCAACAGCGCCGTACGGGGCGAGAGGTTCACCCGTGGGACCACCTCCAGCGTCTCGAGGTCGATGTCCGGCTGGAAGAACCGATTGAACAGGACGAGGGCGTCCGCTCCGGCCTCTTGGAGCTTGCGCGCCATGTTCGGCGTCGACGAGAAGTACGGACCGATCTTGACGGCGAGTGGGATCGACACGTTGGCCCTCACCGCCTCGACGAGGTCGAGGTAGCGCTTCTCGACGTCCTCGCCGGTAGCGTTTGGATCCGTCGTGATCAGGTAGATGTTGAGCTCGAGGGCATCGGCGCCAGCCTCCTCGATCTTTCCCGCATATCGCACCCAGCCACCTCGTGTCGTCCCGTTCAGAGAGGCGATCACAGGTACCTCGAGCGCTGCCTTCGCTGCGACCAGGTGCTCCAGGTACGCCTCCGTCCTCGTCCCGTAGTCGTCGAACTGGGGGAAGTACCCCGAGAGGGACTCGGCGAAATGGTTCGAGGTCAGCGTGTACAGCCGTTGCATCTCGAGCGCCTCGTGCTCGATCTGTTCCTCCCACAGCGAGGGCAGTACGACGGCCGCCACTCCTGCGTCCTGGAGAGCCAGGAGGGAATCGACGTTCTCCGTCATCGGAGACGCGGACGCCATGAGGGGGTTCTTGAGCGTGAAGCCCAGGTACGTCGTCGAGAGATCCGCCTTCATTCTTCGACCTCCTGAGGGGGTTGGATCCGATCGAGTTCCGCGAGGTCCTCGTAGAGGCTCCACCGATTGTCGATGTCCTGCTGGGCCTGCCGCATGAGTTCGGCATGACCGTCGGGGTTCACCTTCGAGAGGACGGCGTAGCGAGCCTCTTTGAGCGCGATGTCCGCGAATGGCCTCGATGGCGGTCTGCTGTCGAGCCGGAATGGGTGGTTGCCCTCTTCGGCGACACGGGGGTCGTACCGATACAGCGGCCAGTATCCCGTGTCGACGAGATCCTTCTGATGGCCCATCGACGTAGCCATGTCGATGCCGTGCGCAATGCATGTCGAATACGCGATCACGATCGAGGGGCCCTCGTACGCCTCGGCCTCCGCGATCGCCTTCACGGCCTGGGTGTTGTTGGCGCCGATCGCCACCTGGGCCACGTAGACGTTGCCGTAGGACATGGCGATCTGGCCGAGATCCTTCTTCCCCGTCGTCTTGCCACCGGCCGTGAACTTGGCGACGGCACCTCGCGGCGTCGCCTTCGACGCCTGGCCGCCCGTGTTGGAGTACACCTCGGTGTCCATCACGAGGATGTTGATGTCGAGTCCCGATGCGAGGGCATGGTCGACCCCGCCGAAGCCGATGTCGTATGCCCAGCCGTCACCGCCCATGATCCACACGCTCTTCTTGACGAGCGAACCCGAGACGGCCTTGAGCCGCCGTGCCGCCTCCGAGTCGAGCGTCTCGAGGACGTCGTCGAGGAGTGCGACACGGCGTCGCTGGTCCGCAATGCCCTCCTCCGTCGTCTGGTCGGCGTCGAGGAGCGCTCGGACGAGTTCCTCACCGAGGTCGTGCGAGAGCTGATCGACCAGGTCCCTCGCTTCGGCGATCTCGGCATCGAGGGCGAGGCGCATGCCGAGACCGAACTCCGCATTGTCCTCGAACAGCGAGTTGGCCCACGCCGGACCCCGACCTTCTGCATTCGTCCTCCACGGCGTCGTGGGAAGGTTCCCCCCGTAGATGGACGAGCATCCTGTCGCATTCGCGACCATGAGGCGATCACCGACGAGCTGGGAGACCAGCTTCACGTAGGGGGTCTCGCCGCACCCCGAGCACGCTCCCGAGAACTCGAAGAGCGGCTCGAGCATCTGGACGCCCTTCACCGTGTCGGGTCGCGTCAGTGTTCGGTCGATCTCAGGGATGGTGAGGAAGAAGTCCCAATTCTCTCGCTCTGCTGCCAGATGGTCGTTCTTGGGCATCATGTTGATGGCCCTGTGCTTGACCTCGCTCTTGGACTTCGCGGGGCACACGTCGACGCACACGGAGCAGCCCGTGCAGTCGTCCGGTGCGACCTGGATCGTCATCAGGGCATCGGGGATGTCCCGACTCCGGAACTGGCGCACCTTGAAGGATTCAGGTGCGTCGACGACATCGGCGGCATCGAACACCTTCAGCCGAATGGCAGCATGTGGGCACACGAGCGCACACTTCGCGCACTCGATGCAGATCTCAGGATCGAAGATCGGGATCTCGACGGCGATGCTTCGCTTCTCGTATTGCGTCGTTCCCGTCGGGAATGCTCCGTCCACGGGCATCGCCGACACCGGGAGGAGGTCCCCCTTGTCCTCGAGCATCATCGCCGTCACCCTGGCGACAAAGTCCGGAGCATCCTCGGGGACCGTACGCCGTACCGTCACGTGCGAATCCGCGACCGCGGGTATGGACACCCTGTGGAGGCCGGCGACTGCACCGTCAACGGCCGCGTTGTTGCGCTCGACAACGACGTCACCGAACTTCGCGTACGACTTCGCGATCGCACCCTTGATGAATCCGATCGCCTCATCGATGGGGAGGACGTCGGTGAGGGCGAAGAAGCAGGTCTGGAGCACCGTGTTGATCCGCTGGCCGAGTCCGGCCTCGCGGGCGACCGATGTTGCATCGACGACGTGGAGCTCGAGTTCCTTGTCGATGATCTGCTGCTGGACCTCCCGTGGCAGGTGGTCCCACACCTCCCCGGGCCCATACGCGCTGTTGAGGAGGAAGGTTGCACCGCGCTCGGCCTTGGCGAGCACGTCGATGTGCCCGAGGAAGTCGAAGTGGTGGCAGGCGACGAAGTTGGCGTCCGATATCAGGTACGTCGCCTCGATCGGCTTCGGGTCGAATCGAAGGTGAGAAGTCGTCATCGACCCCGACTTGCGCGAGTCGTACACGAAGTATCCCTGTGCGTAGAGGTTCGTGTCGTCCCCGACGATCTTGACGGTGTTCTTGTTCGCCCCGACGGTGCCGTCTGCCCCCAGGCCGTAGAAGACCGCCCGCACCTGCGCCCTGTTGCCGATGTCGAACGTCGGGTCGTAGTCGATCGACAGATGCGTGACGTCGTCCACGATCCCGACCGTGAACCGCCGCTTCGGCTCCTCCTTGCGGGCTTCCGCAAACACCCCGGCCGCCATTGCGGGTGTGAATTCCTTGGATGAGAGCCCGTAGCGCCCACCGATGATCCTCGGCACGACGGACCAGGATGTCCGGCCTGCCTGGGTCTCCTCGACGAGGGAGACCATGACGTCCTGCATGAGCGGTTCACCCACGGCCCCCGGCTCCTTCGTCCTGTCGAGCACGGCGATGGTGCGAACGGACGGGGGAAGGGATGCGGCGAGCGCTGCCGGTGAGAACGGACGGAACAGCCGGACCTTCACGAGCCCAACCTTCTCACCCGCCTCCACCATGGCGTTGACGGCGGACTCCGCCGCCGCGACGCCGGAACCCATCATCACGATGACCTCGGTCGCATCCGCGGCACCGACGTAATCGAAGAGCCGATAGCGACGACCGACTCGATCGGCGAACTTGTCCATTGCTCCCTGGACGATGTCGGGCACGGCCTCGTAGAACGGGTTGCACGCTTCGCGCCCTGGAAGAACACGTCAGGGTTCTGCGCCGTGCCTCGGAGTTCGGGTCGATCAGGGTCCAGTCGGCGGCTCCGATGCGCGAGGACCAACTCGATGGGGACCATCGAGCGGATGTCGTCGTCTGACAGCTCATCGATCATGTTGACTTCGTGCGACGTCCGGAACCCGTCGAAGAAGTGGATGAATGGCACCCTGGACTCGAGCGTCGCGGCCTGGGCGATCAAGGCGAGGTCGTGCGCCTCCTGGACGGAGTTCGATGCCAGCATCGACCAACCGGTCGCCCTTGTCGCCATGACGTCGCTGTGGTCACCGAAGATGGACAGTGCGTGCGTCGCCACGGCCCGCGCCGCGACATGGAAGACGGCGGGCAGGAGTTCCCCTGCGATCTTGTACATGTTGGGGATCATCAGCAGCAAGCCCTGGGAGGCGGTGAACGTGGATGTCAACGCTCCCCCGAGAAGCGCCCCGTGGACTGCTCCTGCGGCTCCGGCCTCCGACTGCATCTCGATCACCCTCGGGACGTTGCCCCATACGTTCGGGCGCGTCTTGTTCGACCATTCGTCGGAGAGCTCGCCCATGGGGGACGAGGGGGTGATCGGATAGATCGCCAGCACCTCGTTTGTCCGGTACGCGACCGAGGCCGCGGCCTCGTTCCCGTCGACGGTGATCATGGTCCGGGTCGGGGCCTCGGTCAGTGTCATGGTGCCATCCTTCGACAAAGTTTCTTACATCTTAACTAAGGAAATAACCTTGATGAACCTTGTGCGGCGCCGTTCACCGACGCGTGATCCGAGTGATGGCGACGCGCCGTACCACAAGTATGGCTGATCGACCGACGGAGTCTGTTTGGAACTACCCGCGTCCACCGATCGTCGTCTCAGACGACAGGGAGGTCGTGATCGAGCACGACGGAGTCGTCATCGTTCGAACCAAAAGGGCGGTTCGGGTGCTCGAGACATCGCACCCACCCACCTTCTACGTGCCCGCGGACGCGGTGGCCTCGACGGTACTGGTCCCCTCCCGGTTTCGGTCCCGTTGCGAGTTCAAGGGCGAAGCCTCGTACTGGGATCTCATCGTCGGCGGGGCGACAAGCCCGAATGCAGCATGGGGGTACGCAACGCCGATGGCAGGCTACGAGGCACTCAGGGGCATGGTCGCCTTCTACCCGGGAAGGGTAGACAGCTGCACCGTCGGGGGTGAGTCGGTGAGCGCCCAGGAGGGCGACTTCTACGGGGGATGGATCACGCCCGAGATCGAGGGTCCGTTCAAGGGAGCCCCTGGCACCTGGGGCTGGTGAAGTCACCCCGCCGACGATGCCGTGGTACGGCGCCTCGTACGAAAGCGTCGGCACGAACGGGTTGACAGGATCGCTCCCTATCGCAGAGGAGGGACCCCTGGGGGTCCCTCCTCCGGTTGATCGTCATGGTGACGTGGTCACTCGTCGTCGATACCGCCGTCACCGGTGCTGGCTGGTGACGCTGCCCCGAGCGATGCAAGCCATTCGGCAGGATCCTGGGGCAAGGCATCGTCCGCGGACTCGATGTCCATGTCGCCGAAGAGCGACGCTGCCGTCGGCACGGATGCGCCGGGGAGCATCGGTTCGATGGCCTGGTACATGTCGGATCCCGTGCCTGCGGGAATCAGCTTCCCGATGATCACGTTCTCCTTCAGCCCTCGCATGAAGTCCGACTTCGAGTTGATCGCGGCCTCTGTGAGCACCCTGGTCGTCTCCTGGAACGAGGCAGCCGACAGCCACGAGTCTGTCGCAAGCGACGCCTTCGTGATGCCCATCAGCTCGGGACGTCCCTCGGCGGGCTGCTTTCCATCCTCGACGAGCTCCCTGTTCGTGTCCCGGAACTCCTGGGAGTCGACCAGTTCGGCCGGCAGCCACGGGCCGTCGCCGGGGCTGACGATGCGAACACGTCGCAGCATCTGGCGCACGATCAGCTCGATGTGCTTGTCATGGATGTCGACGCCCTGGGAGCGATACACCTCCTGGACCTGGTCGACCAGGTAGCGCTGACAGGCGCGGACGCCCTGGATGCTCAGGACTTCCTTCGGATCGAGAGGACCCTCGGTGATCTGGGTTCCCGGATCGATGATGTCACCCTCGGCAACCCGGAGCCTCGCACGGACAGGGAGCTGGTAGCGGACCTCCTCATCACCGTCGATGACGACGACGAAGCGCTCGCCCGTGTCAGGATCGACGTCGATGCGAACGGCTCCACCGACCTCCGAGAGGATGGCGACGCCCTTGGGTGTCCTCGCCTCGAAGAGCTCGGTGACGCGGGGCAGGCCGTGGGTGATGTCCTCACCCGCGATACCGCCCGTGTGGAAGGTTCGCATCGTGAGCTGCGTCCCCGGCTCGCCGATCGACTGGGCAGCCATGATTCCGACAGCCGTTCCATACTCGACCATCGCACCCGTTGCCAGGTCGATGCCGTAGGACAGCTGGGAGATGCCGTACTTCGACGTGTCCGTGAGCGGCGACCGCACGCGGACCTCGACGACGTCCTCGAGCTGCTGGATCCCCTTGATCGCCTCCCGATCGAGCACGAACCCTGCCTTGAGCTTGCGTCCGTCCGGGAGTTCGGCGACGGCTCGGCCGACCTTGACGTCGTCGGCGAGGACGCGTCCGAAGATGTGGTTCCGCAGGTGCCGAACCGGCCGGCCATCGGCGTCACGGACCTTCATGACCAGTCCTGGATCGTCGCTCTCCTCCGTGTGGATGATGATCTCCTGGGAGACGTCCACGAGGCGGCGCGTCAGATACCCCGAATCCGCCGTCCGGAGCGCCGTGTCTGCGAGTCCCTTGCGAGCTCCGTGTGTGGAGATGAAGTACTCGAGCACCGACAGGCCCTCACGGAAGTTGGACTTGATCGGCTGCGGGATGATGTCACCCTTCGGGTTCGCCACGAGGCCACGCATGCCTGCGATCTGACGCAGCTGCATGATGTTGCCCCTGGCACCGGAGCGAACCATCATGTCCATCGGGTTGAAGGGATCGGCCTGGAGCGTGTTCTGCATCGCATCCTTGACCTTGTCCGTGGCGATCGTCCAGATCTCGATGAGCTCGGATCGACGTTCGTCATCCGTGATGACACCCTTCTGATACAGCACCTCGACCTTGGCCGCCTGCGCTTCGAAGTCGGCGAGGATCGCCTTCTTCTCATCCGGCGTCTTGACGTCCTGGAGCCCGATCGTCAATCCGGCCCTGGTTGCGTAGTGGAACCCGAGTTCCTTGATGTTGTCGAGTGTGTTCGCGACGTCCGGCTTGTCGTAGGCGTGGATGACCTCCTCGACGAGCGTACGGATGTCGGACTTGATCAGCACGGCGTTCACATAGGGGAATCCGTCAGGGAACGCGCTGTTCAGGATCGCTCGTCCGAGCGTGGTATCGGCGAGCACCGTCCCATCGATCGGCTCGTCGTCGATCAGGTCACCGAGCAGCGGCTTGAGCTGTGCATGGACGGCGGGATCACCGGCGAGGGCACCGACCCGGAGCCTGATCGGGGCGTGCAACGCGATGTCACCGACCTCGTAGGCCATCATCGCCTCGTCGACGGACGAGAATGCACGACCCTCGCCCTTGGTTCCGGGCACGATCGCCGAGAGGTAGTACATCCCGATGATCATGTCCTGTGACGGTGTGACAATGGGCCGTCCGTCCGCGGGCGACAGGACGTTGTTCGACGACAGCATGAGGACCCTGGCCTCTGCCTGGGCCTCCGCGGACAGCGGCAGGTGGACCGCCATCTGATCGCCGTCGAAGTCCGCGTTGAACGCCTCGCACACGAGCGGGTGGAGCTGGATGGCCTTACCCTCGATGAGAACGGGCTCGAACGCCTGGATGCCCAGTCGGTGCAGCGTCGGCGCACGGTTGAGGAGAACGGGGTGCTCCTGAATGACGTCAGCGAGCACGTCCCACACCTGTGCGCGGCGTCGCTCGACCATCCTCTTGGCCGCCTTGATGTTCTGCGCGATGTCGAGATCGACGAGGCGCTTCATCACGAACGGCTTGAACAGCTCGAGCGCCATGATCTTGGGGAGCCCGCACTGGTGGAGCCGCAGCTGAGGTCCCACGACGATCACGGAACGCCCCGAGTAGTCGACGCGCTTGCCGAGCAGGTTCTGGCGGAACCTCCCCTGCTTCCCCTTGAGCATGTCGGACAGAGACTTGAGCGGACGGCTGCCGGGACCCGTCACCGCACGGCCGCGACGACCGTTGTCGAACAGGGCGTCGACGGCTTCCTGGAGCATGCGCTTCTCGTTGTTGACGATGATCTCGGGTGCGCCGAGGTCGATCAGTCGCTTGAGGCGGTTGTTCCGGTTGATGACACGGCGGTACAGATCGTTCATATCCGATGTCGCGAAGCGGCCACCGTCGAGCTGCACCATCGGGCGCAGATCGGGCGGGATGACCGGGATCGCTTCGAGGATCATGCCGGACGGGTCGTTCTTGCCGTCGGCGAACGGCTGGACCACCTTGAGACGCTTCATCGCACGCTGACGCCTCTGCTGGCTCGTCGCATCGAGATCCTCCCGGAGGCTCGCGACTTCCTCACCGAGGTCCATCCGCATGATGAGATCCTTGACGAACTCGGCACCCATCCCGCCGACGTAGTACTCGCCGTACCTGTCGACGATCTCACGCCAGAGCTGCTCGGATTCGATGAGCGTGCGAGGCTTGAGGGACTTGAAGGTGTCGAAGGCCTCGTCGAGGAGCTCCACCTCGACGGTGGCCCTGTCCTCACGATCCTTGATCTCGCGTTCGACTTCCTTCTTGCGTGCGGTGATCTCGTTCGGCTTCGCGCCGGCGTCCTCCATCTGGGCCAACTCGCTCTCGAGGCGCTCCAGACGGGCTTCCTTCCACTCCTCGAATTCCTCGGTGATGAGGAGGCGTTCGTGGCGGGCGGCCTCCTCGAGATCGGGGAGATCCTGCTGGCGCTTGTCCGCATCGACGTGGGTCACGAGGTAGGCGGCGAAGTAGATGACCTTCTCGAGCTCCTTCGGGGACATGTCGAGGAGGTATCCGAGCCTGCTCGGCACACCCTTGAAGAACCAGATGTGCGTCACGGGCGCGGCGAGCTCGATGTGCCCCATCCGTTCACGGCGCACCTTCGCACGGGTGACCTCGACACCGCAGCGTTCACAGATGATGCCGCGGAAGCGGACCCTCTTGTACTTGCCGCAGTAGCACTCCCAGTCCCTCGTGGGTCCGAAGATGCGCTCGTCGAAGAGACCGTCCTTCTCCGGCTTCAGCGTCCGGTAGTTGATGGTCTCGGGCTTCTTCACCTCACCGAAGGACCAGGAACGGATCTGGTCAGAGGAAGCGAGACCGATTTTCAGTTCGTCGAAGAGTTGTGCCACGTATGCGCTCCAGTCTCAGATCTCGTATCGATGGGGTTCAGTCGGCGTCGGGACGCTCGGGCCGGGAAATGTCGATCCCGAGCGATGCGGCGGTGCGGAAGACGTCGTCCTCGAGATCCTTGAGTTCGACCTCCTCACCGGCCGAGAGCATCTCGACGTTGAGGCAGAGTGACTGCATCTCCTTGACGAGGACCTTGAACGACTCGGGAATACCCGGTTCAGGGATGTTCTCGCCCTTGACGATCGCCTCGTAGACCTTGACCCGACCGCGGACGTCGTCCGATTTGATGGTCAGCAGCTCCTGGAGTGCGTATGCGGCTCCATAGGCCTCGAGCGCCCAGACCTCCATCTCGCCGAACCGCTGGCCACCGAACTGCGCCTTGCCACCGAGTGGCTGCTGGGTGATCATCGAGTACGGGCCCGTTGACCGTGCGTGGATCTTGTGGTCCACGAGGTGCACGAGCTTGAGGATGTACATGTACCCGACCGTGATCGGAGAGTCGAATGGTTCTCCGTTGCGACCGTCGTACAGCGTCCCCTTGCCCTCCGGATTGATGAGCTGGATGCCGTCACGGTTCACCCGGGACGTCTCGAGCAGCTTGAGGACCTCACGCTCGTTCGCCCCGTCGAACACGGGCGTCGCAACCTTCGTCCACGGCTCAGCGCCGCCCGACGCCGGGCTCTCCAGGTCGTCGAACGCCTCCCATCCCGTGGCCGCCGCCCAACCGAGGTGCGTCTCGAGGACCTGTCCCAGGTTCATCCGGGACGGGACACCGAGCGGCGACAGGATGATGTCGACGGCGGTGCCGTCCTCGAAGAACGGCATGTCCTCCTCGGGGAGGATCTTGGCGATGACGCCCTTGTTGCCGTGACGGCCCGCGAGCTTGTCACCCTCGGAGATCTTGCGTTGCTTGGCGACGTAGACCCGAACGAGCTCGTTCATGCCGGGGGGAAGGTCGTACCCGTCCTCACGGCTGAACTCCTTGACCGCGATCGCCTTCCCCGACTCACCGTGGGGGACCTTGAGTGAGACGTCACGGACCTCCCGTGCCTTCTCACCGAAGATCGCACGGAGGAGACGTTCCTCAGGGGTCAACTCGGTCTCGCCCTTCGGCGTCACCTTGCCGACGAGGTAGTCACCGGGTCCGACATCGGCGCCGATCCGGATGATGCCGCGATCGTCGAGGTCCATGAGGACCTCCTCCGCGACGTTCGGGATGTCGCGAGTGATCTCCTCGGCACCGAGCTTGGTGTCCCGGGCCTCGATCTCGTGCTCCTCGATGTGGATCGAGGTGAGGATGTCCTCCTTGACGAGACGCTCCGAGATGATGATCGCGTCCTCGAAGTTGTGGCCTTCCCATGGCATGAAGGCGACCATCAGATTGCGCCCGAGCGCGAGTTCGCCCTGGTCGGTCGAAGCTCCATCGGCCAGCGCGTCGCCCTTCTTCACCTTGTCGCCCTCGGCGACGATCGGCTTCTGGTTGATGCACGTGCCCTGATTCGATCGCTCGAACTTCTTCAGGAGGAAGGTGTGCTTCTTGTTTGCTCCCGCTTCCTTCACGACGATCTCGTCGCCGGTGACCAACACGACCTCGCCATCGATCGGCGACACGATGACCTCGCCCGAGTCCTTCGCCGCGCGATCCTCCATGCCCGTTCCCACGAGGGGCGCATCGGACGTGATGAGCGGGACCGCCTGGCGCTGCATGTTCGATCCCATGAGCGCGCGGTTTGCATCGTCGTGCTCGAGGAACGGGATGAGTGCCGTTGCGACGGAGACGACCTGCTTCGGAGACACGTCCATGTAGTCGACGAGGTCTGCCTTGACCGTATCGACCTCACCGCCGGTCAGCCGGACGAGGACCCTCTCGTTACTGAACGATCCGTCCGGGTTGAGGGGAGCGTTCGCCTGTGCGATGACGTGGCCCTCTTCCTCGGACGCCGTCAGGTAGTCGACCTTCGCCGTGACCTTGCCGTTCTCGACGCGCCGATACGGGGATTCGATGAAGCCGAACCGGTTGACCCTTGCGTATGAGGCGAGGGAGCCGATGAGGCCAATGTTCGGGCCCTCCGGCGTCTCGATCGGGCACATCCTGCCGTAGTGGGAGGGATGGACGTCGCGAACCTCGAAGCCCGCCCGCTCTCTCGACAGTCCTCCCGGACCGAGCGCGGACAGACGCCGCCGGTGCGTGATCGACGCAAGGGGGTTCGGCTGATCCATGAACTGGCTCAACTGCGATGTTCCGAAGAACTCCTTGATCGACGCCACCACAGGGCGGATGTTGATGAGTGTCTGCGGGGTGATCGCCTCGGGATCCTGCGTCGTCATGCGTTCGCGGACGACGCGCTCGAGCCGCGTGAGGCCGACACGGATCTGATTCTGGATCAACTCGCCGACCGTCCGGATGCGTCGGTTCTGGAAGTTGTCGATGTCGTCGACGCGGTAGCCCTCCTTGCCCTCGTGGAGTGCCATGAGGTACTTGATCGTGTTGACCATGTCCTCATCGGTGATCAGGCCCATCTCATCGGCGCGGTACGAATCGAGCATCTCGACCGTGGCGTCGCCTCCGAGCTTCTGGTTCACCTTGTACCGGCCGACGCGCGTGAGGTCGTATCGCTTCGGCGTGCGGAACAGCGTCTTGATGAGGCTGCGAGCCGACTCGACCGTCGTGAGCTCACCGGGGCGGAGCTTGCGGTACAGGTCGAGGAGCGCCTCGTCCCTCGTCGAGGTCGGATCCTTCTCGAGGGTGTTGCGCACCAGCTCGGAGTCACCGAGCAGGGCGATGATGTCCTCGTCGGATTCGGCGATCGACAGTGCGCGCAGGAACGTGCTCACATACTGTCGGCGCTTGCGGTCGACGCGGACACCGATCGTGTCCTTCTTGTCGATGTCGAACTCGAGCCACGCCCCGCGCCCAGGGATGACCTTGGATGAGTAGAGGTAGCGGCCAGACGTCTTGTCGAGGACTCCGTCGAAGTAGACACCCGGGCTTCGCACCAGCTGGCTGACGACGACACGCTCGGTGCCGTTGATGATGAACGTCCCATTGTCTGTCATCATCGGGAAATCGCCGAGGAAGACCTGCTGCTCCTTGATCTCCCCCGTTTCCTTGTTGAGGAAGCGGGCCGTGACGAACAGGGGCCTCGAGTAATTCGAATCCCGGTCCTTGGCTTCCTCGATGGACAGGGGTGGCTCATCGAAACGGTGGTCGGTGAGCTCGAGGGCGAGGTTGCCCGTGAAGTCCTCGATCGGAGAGACCTCGTCGAACATCTGCTTCAGGCCCGATTCGAGGAACGCCTCGAACGAGTCCCTCTGGATGCCGAGAAGGTCGGGAATGTCCTGGACTTCGGGGATCTTGGCGAACGAAAGACGGTGGGAACGCGCACGGGCCAACGCGGATCCTCCTCTATGTAGACAACCAGCAAAGCAGCGCGGAGCTGGCGAACAGTTACGGGCGAATGGGTGAGGATAGCACAAATCCGGGATAGCACGGCGCTACCCCGGCTCTGCCCCTGGAGAGTCGTGAAAAGGTCTTCAACTGTTGACTGAACGATACAACGAATCCCCCGAACGGTCAAGGATCCGTGGCGATCAGATCGGCCGGACGTCGAGGGCCGCGACCTCGGTGTCTCCTGCGGCGCGCGGCTTTCTGGCGATGACGATGACGTGCGGCCCGAGGCCGAGGAGGGTCGGCTCAGATTCGATCGCACGGGCGGCGCCGATGATCGCCTGACGACGCTCGGGATCCGGCCACCACCGCTCCACGCGAGGGATCCAGGTGGCGATGCCTTCGACACCGAGGACGGCATCCACCTCGAATCCCGCCTCCGTGGCTTCTCCCCTCGCCTCATTCGGATGGTGGAAGTAGGCCGTGGTGAACCAGTCCTTGTCACTCGGATTGCGGTGCTGGCCGTCGATCAGATCCCGCTCGACGACCGCGCGGAACTCGGGATCGAACAGATCACCGCTCGACAGGCCGCTGAAGAGAGACGCGAAACGCGTGATGATGGCGGCCATCGCGACGCCCCCAGGCCGGAGCACCCGGTGGGCTTCACGCCAACAACCGATGCGGTCCGGTCGCTGCGTCAGGTGGTACAGCGGCCCAAGGAGCAGTACGGCGTCGAACGATCGGTCCGATGCCGAGAGGTGTCGCCCATCGCCGACCTCGGCGGTGAACCCGTCCCTCCCACCGAGACGCGAACGGGCGGCCTCGACATGCCAGGCAACGGGGTCGACGAGGTGTACTTCGTGGCCATCGTCGAGCAGCCACTCGGCATGGACACCGGACGCGCCGCCTACATCGAGGACACGCCGGGGACCGGCAGGGAGATGACGACGAATGATCTCCTGGGTGCGGAGGAGCTCGAGCTGCCCCATCCCATCGCGCAACCGCGCATCCTCGTCCCACGACGTCTCGTAGTACGCCATGATCTCGGGTTCGAGCTCCGGTGGATCCATCACGCAACCATACGCGAAACGGGCCCCGACCGAAGTCGGGACCCGTTCCAACCACCGTGCACTGAGTGCAGGGATACGCGTGACGAGGCCGCGCTACTGCAGTTCGACGGAACCGCCTGCGCCTTCGAGGACCTCTTTGGCCTTCTCGGCCGTCTCCTTGTCGACTCCCTCGAGGATGTTCGAGGGTGCGCCGTCGACGAGCTCCTTGGCTTCCTTGAGACCGAGGCTCGTCAGACCGCGAACCTCCTTGATCACCTGGATCTTCTTCTCGCCGGCGGATGTCAGGACGACGTTGAACTCGTCCTTCTCCTCCTCGACGGGCGCTCCGGCATCCGCGCCACCGGCGACGGCTGCAACAGCCATGGGCGCCGCTGCCGTGACATCGAACCTCTCCTCGAACGCCTTGAGGAACTCGGACAGCTCGAGGACCGTCATCTCCTCGAAGGTCTCGAGCAACTTCTCCGTTGTTTGCTTCGCCATGGTCACTTCTCCTCGGCGTCGTCGGACGCCTCATCGTGTTCGTCTACGGTTTCGTCGGCCGAATCATCGGATGCAGCGACGGTCGCGTCGGCATCGGCTTCGGTCTCTTCGGTCACATCTGGATCCTCAGCAGCGTCCTGCGACGGCGCATCCGCTGGTGCGTCGGCGACCGCATCGACTGGCGCCGCGCTCGCCTCGTCCTCGACCTCGGTCGGTGCGTCGCTGGACGCGGCGGCCGGTTCGGCCGATTCCTTCTTCTCCAGCAACTGGGAGAGGACGGACGCGGTGTTGCGTGGTAGCGCCGCGAGGAGCCCTGCCATGTTCGCCATCGGAGCCTTCATGGCACCTGCGAGCTTCGCGAGGAGCACCTCGCGTGGCTCGATGTCGGCGAGCTCGGAGATCTTCTCCGGCGTCAGGAACTCGAGCCCGAGAAGGCCACCCTTGATCACGAACACGTCGTGGCTCTTGGCGAAGTCCTTCAGGACCTTCGCCGCTCCGACGGGATCCCCATCGGCGAATGCGAGGCCCGTGGGGCCGAGCAGCAGCTCGTCGAGGGTTTCGATTTCGAGGTCATCGGCTGCTCGGCGCGCCAGGGTCATCTTCACGACCTTGAATTCGGCCCCGTTCGCGCGGAGCTCGCGGCGCAGTACCTGCTGATCCTTGACCGAAAGGCCTGCGTATTCGGCGAGGAACACGGCCTGTGCCCCCTCGAGACGCTCTTTGATTTCGGCGACGGCCTGGACCTTCTCCGGTCGTGGCATGTGTCGTCCTCCTCATCGGACTTTCGCTTCCACCTCTGTGGACCTTGAAATGATCAAAGCCCCTGACGCGAGACGCTCAGGGGCTTTCCTAGGAGGATCGGCCTGCGTTGGCGTCTCGTGACTTCTGCCTTGCGGCACCAACGGTCTCGGGTCGTATGAGGTTGTCGGCAGATGCTAGGACAAGGGCCAGCACTAGCGCTCGGATTCGTGGCTTGCGACCACCGTCCCCCAACTTCGTGGGGGAGAGCAAGGGCGTTGGAGGAGGTTGGTGGTCCCTTTCGAGGTTCGAGTAGACAGCGGGCCAGGAAGCCATCTGCTCGTCTATGTCACTTCGGTGGGCCGGGGTAGGGCCAGCCTGCATGGTCCAAAGTGTCGTTACCACCTCGAGACGGTGGTGGATCGCCTCTCTTTGCCTTCCTCCAACGAACCCCTGCTACGCGCCCAATAGTCGCGGTGTGCGAGGGTGATGTCAACCAGAATGTGCCAGGAAGCCGCCCGGAGGCCGTGACGGGTGCCCATTCTCGATGAGAACGCGAAAAAAGGGCGACCAAGGCGTTGACCGCGGCCGCCCTCGTTGACTTCGCGCTAGCGCCGTGCCTTGAGGAGATCGTCGATCGCGGACGGTTCGATCCTCACGCCGGGGCCCATGGTCGAGGACACGGCGAGCGACATCATGTACCGACCCTTCGAGGCCGCGGGCTTCACACGCTTGAGTTCCACCGCGATCTCCGCGAGGTTGTCGATGAGCTTGTCGGTGTCGAACGAGACACGCCCGATCGGCATGTGCACGTTCCCGTACCGATCGTTGCGGTACTCGACCCTTCCGGCCTTGAACGCTTCGACGGTCTTCCCGATGTCGTTCGTCACGGTGCCGGATTTCGGGTTCGGCATGAGACCCCGTGGTCCGAGGATCTGTCCGAGCTTCCCGACGATCGGCATCATGTCCGGCGAGGCGATCGTGACGTCCCAGTCGAGGTCCCTTCCCGCCGCAATGGCGTCTGCGAGGTCCTGGCCGCCCACGATGTCGGCTCCCGCCTCCTCGGCATCCTTGGCCTGGTCGTTCGCGAAGACCGCCACCCTGACGTCCTTGCCGGTTCCGTGCGGCAGCGAGACGGTGCCGCGCACCATCTGATCCGCCTGGCGGGGGTCGATGCCGAGGCGGAACACCACATCGATCGATTCATCGAACTTCGCATACGCGAGGGTCTTGACGAGCTCGACGGCGTCGATGGGTGCATACATCGTGTTCTTGTCGTACCTGCGTTCGACGTCGGCACGGTTCTTGGTGATTGCCATCGTGAGTCCTTTCGTGGTGTAGCGGGCAGAGCCCTTCCACTTCTATGGCATTGGGTGTGTCGGCTACGCGTCCACGACGTCGAGGCCCATCGAGCGGGCGGTACCCTCGATGATGAGCATCGCGTTCTCGATGTCGTTCGCGTTGAGGTCAGGCATCTTGGTCTCGGCGATCTCGCGGACCTGGGCCTTGGTGACGGACCCGACCTTCTCCTTGTGCGGAACGGCCGAACCCTTCTCGATCCTCGCGGCCTGTCGCAACAGCACGGCCGCCGGGGGCGTCTTCGTCACGAAGGTGAACGAGCGATCCTCGTAGATCGAGATCTCCACCGGAACGATCGTGCCTGCCTGTGCCTGCGTTGCTGTGTTGTACGCCTGGACGAAGTCCATGATGTTGACGCCGTGCTGGCCGAGCGCAGGCCCCACCGGCGGGGCGGGGCTTGCTGCTCCTGCAGGGATCTGCAGCTTGAGCACGGTCATCAGTCTCTTGCGGCCCATGTTCGGATTCCTCGCTGTATCAGTACTTGATGATCTGGTCGAAGCCCAACTCGACCGGCGTCTCGCGCCCGAAGATGTCGACGAGCACGCGCACCTTCGACTGGTCGATGTTGATGTCCTCGATGACACCGTTGAAGTCCGCGAACGGGCCCTCGACGACGCGCACGGTCTCGCCGACCTCCCATGCGGGCTTGAAGGTCGGCTTGTCCTTCTTCGTGCCCTCTTCCTTCTCGACGCCGAGGATGCGTTCGACCTCGCGGCGCGAAAGGGGACTCGGCTTGGTGCCCGATCCCACGAAGCCTGTGACGTTCGGGGTGTTGCGCACGGCGTACCACGAGTCGTCGTCCATGTACATGCGCACGAGGACGTACCCGGGGAACTTCTTGCGTTCGACGGTCACCTTCTTGCCGTTCTTGTACTCGACGACGTCCTCCATCGGGATGACGACGTCGAACACGCGGTCCTCGAGGTGCATTGACCTGACGCGGGTCTCGAGGTTCGCCTTTACCTTGTTCTCGTACCCGGAGTAGGAGTGAACGACGTACCAGGCGCCGGGAAGGTCGTACGGGCTCAGGGGCTTGGCAGGGACGGCCTCTTCCGCGTCGATGTCATCGGCGATGTCCACGTCCGTTGCGATGTCTTCGATTGCTTCTGCCATCAGGTGATCGCATCCAGTACCGAGAGGACGGCCTTGTTGAATGCCCAGTCCATGCCGAACACGATGAGGGTGAGGACCGTGGTCATCCCGAACACGACGATGGTGTAGGTCGTGAGCTCCTCGCGCGAGGGCCAGTTCACCTTCTTCATCTCGGACCGCACCTCGCGGAAGTACTTCCTCGTCCGCTCGATGAAGCTCGGTTTCTCCGCGTTCGGAGCCTTCTTGGACGTGCGCGGGCCTTCCGAGCGTCGCTTCTTGGAGCGCTCTTCTTCCTTCGCCTGGAGGCGACGCATCTCACGGTTCAACTGCCTACTCCTCAGTAGTTCGCAGGGGTGGCGGGACTCGAACCCACAACATCCGGTTTTGGAGACCGGCGCTCTGCCAATTGGAGCTACACCCCTCCGGCCCCGCGATGGGCTCGGCCGTGGAGTATATGTACACCTCTTGGGAAGTGTAAACCTGCCCGCCGGGCTGTGGCCCTCGCCATTCGCGCCGTGGCGGGTCGACCATGGGCCGGATTCCCGCCGCGAATCGCCCGATCCGTGGCCCCCGGTGCTCAGGCTGCGCGTTGTCGATGTCGCAGGACCAGCACGGCAGTTCCCGCTGCGGCGGTCGCTGCAGCAGTCGCAACCGCTGCCGCGGCGGCAATGGCGGCGCGGTGATCACGGGATCGCTCCGGCTCGGGCACGCTCCATGGCCCGATCGCATCCATGACCCTGTGATACACCTCCGGTGGCGCGGGGAACGAGGAGGAACGCAACTGCTGCAACTCCGCTTCGATCGCCCGGTGATCCGATAGCTCAGCCCTGCATCGCAGGCACGACGACACATGCCTGTTCATCGCGTCGGTGAGGCCGGACTCGCCTCGAGCAGTCAACGTCGCAGCGACAGGGACGCATCGGATGTTCATTCGAATCCGTCCCTCCAACCGCGAAGGCTCTCTCGCAGCTCCTTGCGGCCGCGGTGGAGGCGGACCTTCGCCGCCGTGACGGTGATGTCGAGGTGATCGGCGATCTCTGCGTGACTCCAGTCATAGATGTCCTTGAGGACCACCACCGCGCGCACCGACGATGAGAGAGATGCCAATGCGTCGGCGATCGTTGGCGCGAGGATCGCCGACTCCCCCGCCCTCGTCGGGTCGAGGGACGTGGACTCGGGTTCGGCCGCAAGCGACTCCAGGGGGTCCAGCCTGACCCGGTTGCGTCGCGTGCGATGCGTCCATGCCGTGTTGACCGTGATTCGGTGGATCCACGTGGAGAACTTCGCGTCACCACGGAACTTCGGCATGGCGCGCCATGCCGCGCACGAACGCATCCTGCGTCACATCCGCTGCGAGTTCCCGGTCATTGACGAGCCTGACGGCCAACGTGAATACCTCATGTTGATGGATCCGCACGAGTTCGCCGAAGGCATCACGGTCACCCGCTCGTGCCCGCTCGACGAGATCGTCCGGTCGTATGGGTACGACCCGTTCGCGTTCCATGCCGTTACTCCGCGTTCGTGGCCGGGGAGCGGCCAACGCTAGCCGTCCCGGAGACGAGGATGGTGGCATCTCGCACCACCTCGACGGCCACATCGTCGCCATCTCGCACCGTACGGATCGACGCCTGCTCGCCCGGATGCAACGCGGACCTGAATCGGATCCTCGCGCCGGTGATCGGCGCTCCACCGGTATCGGAGGACGCCGCCTGGGCCATCCACGCGTACATCAGGAGCCCATGAACGACGGTGCCCGGGAGTCCGGCTGCGACGGCGACCTCGTGATCCCAGTGGAGCGGATTGAAATCCCGTGTGGCCGCTGCGTATCGAACGAGGTCATGGCGGCTCGCGGAGCGACGATCCCCCGAGTCGAAGCCCTTGTCCCGCACAGCTGGCTCCGTCAACTCGGCGTCCGGAGCGGCCGCCGGCACATCGGACAGGACGAACGTCGAGGACGAGGTCACGACCAAACCCGACTCGTCGGTGCCCTCGGCGTCGAACGTGACGAAGAACGATCCGTTGCGTTCGCGGACCCTGGTGATCGTGCCTTCCATCGTGATGACCGTCCCCGCCCTCATCGGCGCCCGGTAGGTGAAGGACTGGTCGAGGTGCAGCAGCGTCGCCGTGAACGGAACGACCTTCGGGTGGTACAGGAACAGGTCGGCGACCCCGAACAGCAGGACGGACGCGAACCCCGGTGGTGCGGTATCGACCCACCGATCGGGATCGTCGCCGGTGGCGTCGACGAAGAACTCGATCCGGTCCCCTGTGATCGCGATGTCGACGGGCCCGAGGCGGGCATCCACGAGATCGAGCGGGGACTTCAGGTCATCGAGCATCGGATGGAACACTACCGGCACTCACATCGCGGGCACGCCCGTCAAGATCACCGCGACGAAAGGGAGCCGATCCATCGATCGGCTCCCTCCGTGTGCATCTGCGGCAGGTGACTACCGCGTCTCGCGATGCGGCGTCGATGTGCGGCACCACTTGCAGAACTTCTTGAGCTCGAGGCGTTCCCTCGTGTTCGTCTTGCTCTTCGTGGTGACGTAGTTGCGCCGCTTGCACGACTCGCATGCGAGCGTGATCGGCGGTCTCTTGTCACTTGCCATGTCTTACTCACTCACTTCGTTGTTACGAGTTCTACGTTCAGGCCAAGATCTTCGTGACACGACCAGCACCCACCGTACGGCCACCCTCACGAATCGCGAACCGCAAACCCTCATCCATCGCGATCGGCTTACCCAACTTCACCGTCATCTCCGTATTGTCACCAGGCATCACCATCTCAGTGCCCTCAGGCAACTTCACCTCACCCGTGACATCCGTCGTCCGGAAATAGAACTGAGGCCGATACCCATCAAAGAACGGGTTATGACGACCACCCTCATTCTTCGTCAAGATGTACACATTCGCCTCGAAATCGGTATGCGGCGTAATCGACTTCGGAGCAGCAACCACCTGACCCCGCTCCACATCATCCTTCCCAATACCACGAAGAAGAAGACCGACATTGTCCCCAGCACGCCCCTCATCAAGAAGCTTGCGGAACATCTCAATCCCCGTACACGTCGTCGTCTGGAGATCACGCAAACCGACAATCTCGACCTGATCCCCCACCTTCAACACACCCTGCTCAATACGGCCCGTCACCACCGTCCCACGACCCGTAATCGAAAACACATCCTCAATCGGCATCGCAAACGGCTTATCCGTCTCACGCACAGGCTCAGGGATATACGCATCAACCGCGTCCATCAACTCCATCACCTGCGCAGCACCCTCCGCATCACCCTCCAACGCCTTCAACGCAGACCCACGCACCACCGGCACATCATCACCAGGGAACTCATACTCATTCAACAGATCACGAACCTCCAACTCGACCAAATCGAGCAGCTCGTCATCATCAACCATGTCCACCTTGTTCATGAACACCACAATCGCCGGCACACCAACCTGACGCGCCAACAACACATGCTCACGCGTCTGAGGCATCGGACCATCAGCAGCAGACACCACCAAAATCGCGCCATCCACCTGCGCCGCACCCGTAATCATGTTCTTCACATAATCCGCATGACCCGGCATATCCACATGCGCATAATGACGATTCACCGTCTCATACTCCACATGAGCAATCGCAATCGTGATCCCCCGCTCACGCTCCTCCGGCGCCTTATCAATATCATCAAACGCCGTAAACGCAGACGACCCAACACCAGCATCAGCCAACGTCTTCGTAATCGCCGCCGTCAACGTCGTCTTCCCATGATCAATATGACCCATCGTCCCAACATTCACATGCGGCTTCGTCCGCTCAAACTTCGCTTTCGCCATGGTGTGGTCCTCCCGGAACCCGATGTGTATTGCCTGGCATGTGCCCGTGCGTAGCGGCGGGCAGACTTGAACTGCCGACCTCTCGATTATGAGTCGAGCGCTCTTACCGACTGAGCTACGCCGCCGTATGCGCGCACCGCTCACGCGGTACCGGATCGGCCGTCGGCCGATCCGACTCCCCCGCCGTACCGGCACCCCGAGCACCACGAACTGAGGTGGAACAGAGGGCTGGAAGCCGGATGCGAGTATAGATGCGAGCCCTCGTACTCACGCAATCGGAGCGTTCGCGTTCTCAGCCGCGCCGAAGGGCATCCAGGACTGGTGCAAGCCCTTCGATGGCGTGATCAGGACTGCACGCCGCGATGATCTCCAGGCGCGTGCAGCCCATCTCCTCGAACCGGGACAGCGCGTCCACGATCTGATCGAGCGATCCCCGAATCGGGTCATCAGCCGCAAGGATGCCGACTGGCTCCTCTCCCGGTGGGGTCACGGCGACCCCGATCGACCTTCCCAGCGTGGCAGGATCCCGCCCGAGGTCCTCACAGATCGCATCGACCTGAGCGATGAGGTCGGTGAAGGCCTCCGGCTGACTGCTGGTGGTGGCGAAAGCGCTCCAAATGTCGGCATGCTGTACCGCGAGACGCATGGTCCGAGGTTTGTGACCCCCAAGCATGAGGGGGATCGATGGCGGCCCTTCGGGGCGCGGCGTCATGATGACGCCCTTGGCGGAGTGGAAAGATCCATCGAACGTCGACTCGCCGGCAGTGCGCAACGCAACGAGGATCGCGAGCGCCTCCTCGTAGCGCGATACGGTGTAATCGAGGGGAAACCCAAACGCCTCGCCCTGTCTGCCCGCGTGCCCCGAGCCGAATCCGAGGATGAATCGGCCCCCACTGATCTCCGAGAGCGTCTCGGCGACGCGTCCGGTCAACGCCGGATTCCTGTGCAGGGCCGACAGCACCCAGGTACCTACCTCGACCCGTTCCGTGGAGGCAGCGACGGCGCCGATCATGGCCACGCATTCCCAGAAGCCCATCGGGCCATCCTGTGCGTCGGACTCCCACTGGAGCTCGTCCGCGACCCAGACCGTGTCGAAGCCGGCCTGCTCGGCCAGCCTCGCCTGGCGACGGATCCCTGACCATCGAGGCACGTACCCGATCGTCGGATCCTCCCAGACCTCCAACACAAACCCGAGCTTGACGCGGTCCACGAACCTCTCCTATGCCGACGTGAGCACCGAACCTAGTCGAAGCACATCCACGTCACCTGAGCCTCGGTCTGCGTTCTTGCGTAACTGGGTTCCACCTATGCGTGGAACCCAGTTACGCAAGAACGGTGGAGCCTCCTCCGAGATTCGAACTCGGGACCCCCTCCTTACCATGGAGGTGCTCTACCACTGAGCTGTTAACCGGCAGGCACGTCTTCCAGCTGTGAGCGAGGCTATCGACCTCGTTCGTGCCGGGAGAAGGATTCGAACCTCCGAAGGCGATAGCCGACAGATTTACAGTCTGCTCCCTTTGGCCGCTTGGGTATCCCGGCAGTGTGCCTCGGGCGTCGACGGCGGCTCCCGGGGCAGACGGAGATTAGCGACAGGTGCCGAGCAACGAACCTCGATCGGACACAGCTAGCGTGGATCGAGTGCAGCCGTCCTCGTACAGTCACCTCGGGCGACTCGAAACCCGATATGTCGCGACACCGCATGGGTACCTCGCCTACCAGGCGTTCGGTTCGGGAAGATCGCGACATCATGTTCATCACGGGCGCCATCACGAACCTCGACGCCGTGTGGGACGAGCCGACGGCGGTGCGCTTCCTCGACAGGCTCGGCGACATGGGCAGGGTGATCCAATTCGACATGTTGGGATCGGGGGTGAGCGACCCGGTCCCCGACCGTTCCATGTGGCTGCCCCTGGAGGGGAACGTGGACGACGTGGTCTCCGTCCTCGACGCTGCGGATTCCGAGAGGGCTGTGGTCTACGGCGATACCGAGGGCGGGCGGCCTCGGGATGCATATCGCGTCTCGTGTGATGGATCAGGCGTCACGGGGCGGGGTCATGGTGTCGAGCACCGTGAAGGACCTCGTCGTCGGTTCGGGGATCGAGTTCGAGGCGTGCGGGTCGGTCGAGCTCAAGGGCGTGCCTGGGTCATGGCAGCTGTTCGAGGTCACGTCCCTCGGGTAGGTCAGTAGATCCCGCTCGCCATCTGCTGGAGCCGCTCGATGCGCTCGTGGACCGGCGGATGCGTCGAAAACATCTTCGAGAACTGGCCCTGGCGCGAGCGGGGACCGAACGCCTTGAGCGGATCGTCGATGAAGAGCTGGGACACGGCTGGATTGACTTGCATGGGGTGACGGGCGGTCCCCGCGGCGATCTTGTCGAGCGCCGATGCAAGGGCGAGCGGCGACCCGGTTGACGCAGCGCCATCGCGATCCGCCTCGAACTCGCGTGCACGGCTGATCGCCATCTGGATGAGTGCTGCCGCAAGTGGGGCGACGATCATCGAGATGAGCCCGACGATGCCAGCGATCGGGTTGTCATTCCCCCGCCTACCTCCGAGATTCGACCAGAACGCCATGCGTGCGAGGAAGGTCAGGGCGGCTGCGATGGTCGCAGCGACCGTCGCGATCAGGATGTCGCGGTTCTTGACGTGCGAGAGCTCATGGGCGAGCACGCCCTCCAGTTCGCGGATGTCGAGGACCTCCACGATGCCCGTCGTGACCGCCACGGCTGCATGTCGTGGGCTCCGTCCGGTGGCGAATGCGTTGGGTTGGGGTGAATCGATGACGTAGAGCGCGGGCATCGGCATGTTCTGGCGCTGGGCGAGGGAAGAGACGATCGAGTGGACGTTCGGGAGCTCGAGCGGATCGAGCGGGCGGGCCCGCGAAGCCTTGAGGGCGATCTTGTCCGAGAAGAAGTACATGCCGAAGTTGAACAGCACCGCGAACCCCAGGGCAAAGAGTGCCCCCTGGGAGCCGCCGAGCAGGAAGCCGAGCGAAACGAAGAGCGCGCCCAGGAACCCGAGCAGCGCAGCCGTCTTGACGTTGTTCATACGGAAATCGTACCGACAGGTCCCGGATATCCCGACAGGCCGGAGTGGGTTGCCTCAGCCCTCGGGAGCATCGATCATCAGGTTGTCGCACAGGAACGGATCGCCACCATCGGCACCGTGGTAGTCGTAGGTCGCCTGACCGTCGGTGAGCTCGATCCGGTAGCCGTCCACGAGCGCCTGGGTGTATGACATGCCGGGCTCCGGGCACCCGAGGGAGCCATCGGGCCAGGTGACCTCGTGGGCGACGACAACCTCGATCGTGGCGCCTGCCCCGAGCCTCTCCGTGAGGTCGGCGATGGCCAGTTCGATCTCGGGCGCCAGGTCGTCCGATACGACGGGATTGTCCCCTCCCCCCGAACCGTCCCCGATGCCGTCGCCCGGATCAACAGGTGTCCCAGTGGCATCGGAGTTGTCGTCCTCGGCGGGCGGCAGCGTGCTGTCACCGTTCGTGGCGTCCGATGCGCAGCCTGCGACGAGGACCGCCGCGACCGCCATGGCGATCATGATCTTCCTCACGTTCCATACCTCCGGGTTCGTACGCGTCAGACGCACGGACCGTGGCTTCAGGTTCCCTTCCCGATCAGGAACACCGTGAAACCACCGAGTCCGGAAGGGTCGAGGACGGCTTCGAGGTCGACTCGCTTGGACCGCGCTATGAGCTGGTCCATGATCCTGCCCTCGCTCGCCGCCGTGACTTCCGCGTGTGCGAGGTCGGCGAGATCCTCCTCTGCCCCCTGATCGAGGAGGAAGGTGCGCTGGCTCGTCACCTCAACCGTGCCTCCTGCGGAATCCACGGCCATGACCACACCATCGATGTTCACGTCCACCGTGAGGTCGGTCTCACCTGGGCTCGAAAGCCACTCGTCCGAAGCGCGGTGCTTGCGATACGCGCGCACCAGCTGGTGCATCGGCCGGGCTCTGAGCACATCCGAGGATTCGGCGTAGTCGATGAGGCACATGCTGACCCTCGAGAAGGACCCGAGGGTCTCCTCGATCCATTGCGTGGCGGCGACTTGGGACGTGACCGTCTGTCCCGGCGACACGTCCGGATGAACAGCGGTACACCACGAAACCACCTCGGGCCGTGCTGGAATCTCGACGAGGGCCAACCCATCACCGTCGCGGTCGACTCCGAGCTCGATCCAGCCGTTGCCTGTCATCATCGCAAGCCCGGCTGGCATGTTGTCGAGGACCTCGTTTGCGATGATCACGGCGCCATCGCTCGGGGGTAGGCCATCGAGCGACTCGAGGACACCGATGGCGGGGAACCGCGACTTGAGGTTCGTCCTCGCTGGTTCTGACCGTTCGATGGCGTAGAGCGGTCCATCGCCGAGCCACATGTCGGTGAGCTCGGCGAGCAGGGAACCGGAACCCGCGCCCGCTTCGATCAGCGGTGTTCCGGGCGGATGCGGCGTGTCGAGCGCCCACAGGCCGACGAGCATCCCGAAGAGGGCACTCGTCTCAGGGCTCGTCAGGAAGTCCGCATCCTTCCCGGGGGCGCCCCTGCCCGCACCGAAGAACCCCTCGTCGGGGTCATAGAGGCACGTGTCCATGTATCGATCGAACGGCAGTGGCCCTTCCCCGTCGATCGCCGCGAGTATCTTGTCCCTCACACAGGAAAGTGTAGGTTCGTGGCATGCAGGATCCCGATTGCATCTTGTGCGCAGGCTCGCAGATGGATCACGCCCTCATGGTGGAGGAGGTGTGGGGGGACGACCTGTGGCGACTCACGACCGTTCGCGTCGGCGAGCTCGCCGGATACTCGTACCTGAGCCCGCGGCGCCACATCCCCTACCTCACCGACCTCGACGGCGATGAGGCAGGCACCCTCGGCGCGGTCATGGCGATGGCATCGAACGCGATCAGGGACGAAACGGGCGCTGAGCTGGTCTATGCCTACGTGTTCGGTGGAGGCGTGGACCACTTCCACGTCCACCTCGCACCCCACCGCGAGCCGGGAAGTCCTTTGGTCGACGACCCGATCAAGGGCGCGAAGCACCTGACACACCTCCCCTCGGGAGAAGAGGTGTGGTCGAGCGACCGTTACCCGCTCCAGCCGCTGGACATCATGTCGGCTGCCATCGAGGGGATACGGGCGAGGCTGTCGGGATCAGAGCCCGAGGGCGGCGAAGACTTCGCGTGAGAAGTCCCCGACGTTCGCGGCGATTCCGGGGAACACGCCGAGGATGATGACCCCGAATGCCGTGAGACCGACCGCGAACCCGATCGGTCCCGGGGTCTCGATGGCTTCGAGCGCCTCGACGTCGACACCGTCTGGCACGGGATCGAAGAAGGCCGTCTTCATCACTCGGGCGTAGTAGACGAACGCGATCACGGCATTGACGGCCGCGATGATCGCGATGCTGTAGCCCCACCAGTTCCCGACACCGATCGTCGCCTGGAACATCGCGAACTTCGCAAACCATCCAGCGAGGGGCGGCACACCTGCGAGGGACATGAAGAACACGGCCAGAGCAAGGGCGAGGCCGCTGGCGTACCGGTACAGGCCTCCCCAGTCGGCCAGCTCATAGGAGCCGACCCTGCTCCCCACGATGATGACGACCGCGAACGCACCGAGGTTCATCACGGCGTAGATCACGAAGTAGACGACGGTCGCCGTGAAGGGGCCGGTGAGGTCGTCCGATCCCGACGCCGCGGCAGCACCGAAGGGTGCGAGCATGAACCCGGCCTGGGCGATCGACGAGTATCCGAGCAGGCGGATGATGTTCGTCTGCTTGATGGCCACGACGTTGCCGACTGTCATCGAGAGGGCTGCGACGATCCACATGATCGGTCCCCACACGTCGGTGATGGACGGGAAGGCCAGATAGCACACGGACAGCAGTGCGACGAAGCCGGCACCCTTCGACCCCACGGACAGCCAGGCCGTGACCGGAGGTGGCGATCCCTCGTATGTGTCCGGTGTCCAGAAGTGGAACGGCACGGCAGAGACCTTGAACCCGAAGCCGAGGAGCACGAAGAGGACGCCGAGGTTGAAGAGCGGGATGCGCGATGCCTCACCCGATGCGATCGCGAGCTCGTCGAACTGGAGCGTTCCCGTCAACCCGTAGAGCAGTGATACGCCGAAGAGCACAAGGGCTGTGGCGAGCACGCCCATGACGAAGAACTTGAGGGATGCCTCGTTCGAGCGGGGATCCCCCTTCCGCCAACCGGCGAGGAGGAACGCCGCGCCTGACACCAATTCGAGGGCGACGATCAGCCCGATGAACTCACGCGAGGATGCCATCACGACGCCGCCGAGGACGGACGCTACGAGGAGGAAGTAGTACTCGCCCTCGTAGTACCGATCCGACTCGAGGTACCCGATGGAGAGCATGAGGACGATGAATCCGGCGAAGATGAAGACGCCCTTGAGCACGAGGGCGTAGGAGTCGATCACGTACCCTCCGTCGAAGAGCACGCGCACGCCGGTGTCCGTGCAGAAGTCCAGGCTTCCGCAGAACGTGAGGGTCAGCACTGGCACCATTGCTGCGAACATGCCGAGGACACCGACGATGGCCACGAGGTGCTTCTTGCGCGTCGCGAGATCGACTGCCAACGTCACGACGACCGTGAGCGCGAGTATCAGCTCAGGGAGGATCGCGTGGTAGTCGAGGGTGAACACGGGATCAGCCTCCGAAGGCCTTCTCGACGAGGCCGATCACGGCATCATTGGTTGCGCCGAAGATCACCCTCGGGAAGATCCCGATCAGGATCGTGCCGATCACGAGCGGTGTCCATGCGAGCCACTCGGACATGTCGACATCGTGGAAGTCGTGCCCGACCCATTCCTCGCCGGGTTCACCGAAGTTCACGCTACGCAGCATGTACAGCATGTACCCAGCAGTGAGCACGGTCCCGATGGCCCCGACGACCATGAAGGTCCTGAAGGTGCCCGTCGCACCAATGGCCTCGAGGGGGCTGAAGGACGCCATGAGCGCCATGAACTCGCCCCAGAATCCCGCGAGCGCTGGCAGGCCGAGCGACGCCATCGCCGCAAGCCCCAACAGGACGCCCATCTTCGGCATGAGGATCAGGTTCCCCCCGAGCCTGCGCATGTCACGGGTGTGGTACCGGTGCGACATCGACCCTGCGATGAAGAACAACAGGCCCGTGATGAGGCCGTGGGCGACCATGCCGATGATCGCGGCGTTGATCCCGATGTCGGTGAGCGTCGCGATGCCGAGCATGACGAATCCCATGTGACCAACGGACGAATAGGCGATGAGGCGCTTCATGTCCGTCTGGGCGAGACATGCGAGGGACCCGTAGATGATCCCGATCACTGCGAGCAGCCCGATCCACGGCGCCCACCGGACGGCCTCGTCGGGGAGGATCGGTAGGGCGATCCGGATGAACCCGTAGGTACCGAGCTTCAGCAGGATCGCGGCGAGGATGACGGAGCCGATCGTCGGTGCCGCCGTGTGCGCGTCGGGGAGCCATGTGTGGAGGGGCCACATGGGCACCTTGACGGCGAACCCGAGGAACATGCCGCCGAACACGAGGAGGGCGAACGTCCCCGTGAATGCACCGGCAGCGCCGATGTCGGCAAGCTCCACCATCGAGAAGCTGCGATAGCCGAGCGCCTCCTCGCTCTTGAAGTACAGGGCGAGGAACGACAGGAGCATGAAGGCCGACCCTGCGAGCGTGAATACGAAGAACTTCAGGGAGGCGTAGAGCCGCATCTCGAGCTTCCAACCGAAGAGCGGCACCTCACGGATGCCCCGATCACCCCAGATGCCGATCATGAAGTACATCGGGAGCAGTACGACCTCGAAGAACACGAAGAACAAGACGAGGTCGAGGGCGACGAACGTGCCCGTCATACCGGTGGCGAGGAGGAGCACGAACACCAGGAGGAGCTTCGGGTTGTGCGGTTCCGGCCAGTGGTTCCACGAGTAGATGATCGACAGGGTCGTGATGATCGCCGCCAGGACGACGAGCGACAGCGAGATGCCGTCGACACCGATGTGGTAGTTGGCGTTGATCGCCTCGATCCATGTCGTGTCGATCGCTGTACCGAATTGGTACGTGTCTGCGGCCGAGTAATCGAAATTCACCGCCAGCATGACCGACAGTGCAAGGGCCACCACACTGAAGGCGAGGGCGGTCCATTTGATGGCCGCCTCCTTCGCTTTCGGTATGGCGAGTAGCACCACCGAGCCAATGACCGGCAGGAAGACGATGAGGCTCAGGCCCCAACCGTTTTCGAACCAATCCATCTCTTTGCTCCTCCTAGAAGATGATGAACAGCACGGCGATCACGATCACGCCGACGAAACTGAACGCCACGTATTGCTGGACCCGACCCGTGAAGGTCCGCCTCAGCACCGTTCCGGACGCACCGGTCGCGGCACCGGTTGCGTTGTACACACCATCGACGACGTTCTCGTCCGCGATGCGCACGCCGCGTGCGAGCTGCATCGAACCAGCTCCCACCGCGTTCACCACGCCGTCGATGACATTCATGTCGACCCACAGGACGGCTCTGGCGAGCGCTCCCTTGGTGGGCCTGACGATGCCAGCCATGTAGAAGTCGTCGATGTAATAGAGGTGCTCCCACAGCGGCCACAGGACGGGGATCCGGAATGTGTCTCGCTCGGCCTGCGTCTTGTCTGCGGCACCGCGCCCGTAGATCATCCATCCCACGCCGAGGCCGATGAGCACGAGCGGCGTCACGATCGCGATGAGGGCGAAGTCGAACGTCTCGGGGTGGTGGTCGCCGATCCCCGTCAGCGGGACCCTCGTTGCGAGCCAATCCGTGAAGCCCGTGTAGATGCCTGGCATATTGACCCACCCCGCGGTGAGGGCGAACACGGCCAGCCCGATGAGCGGCAGGGTCATGGAGGTCGGTGACTCGTGGGGATGCCCGTGGCCCTTGTACTCGCCGAAGAACGTGAGCGACAAGGCACGCATCATGTAGAAGGCCGTGACGAAGGCGCCCGCTATGCCGAGGACGAGGATGAAGTTCGCGATGGTCTGCCCGTGCCCTCCGGCGTACTTCATCGACGCGAGGATCTCATCCTTCGAGAAGAACCCGGCGAACGGGAACACGCCGACGAGGGCGAGGGTGCCCATCACGAACGTCCAGAAGGTCTTCGGCATGAACCTCCGGAGGCCACCCATGTCAGACATGTTGTTCGAATGCACTGCGTGGATGACCGAGCCAGCGGCGAGGAAGAGCAGCGCCTTGAAGAACGCGTGGGTGAACAGGTGGAAGAGGCCAGCGGTGTAAGCGCCGGCACCCATGGCGGCGACCATGTAGCCGAGCTGGCTGACCGTCGAGTACGCGAGCACCTTCTTGATGTCGTCCTGGACGATCGCGAGGAATCCCATGAGGAAGAGGGTGAGGCCTCCGATCACGATGATGATGTTCCGTACATCACCGGCGAACATGCCGTCGAGGTCGAGGTAGAACGGGAAGAGGCGGCCCAGGAGGTAGACGCCTGCGGTCACCATCGTCGCTGCGTGCATGAGTGCCGACACGGGCGTCGGCCCGGCCATTGCATCCGGGAGCCAGACGTGGAGCGGGAACTGGGCTGACTTCCCCATCGCCCCGATGAAGATGAGGAGGCCTGCCCAGAAGGCATATTGGGAGAGCGCGCCACTCTCTCCGGCGACGACGACGTCGATGACGTCGTTGAATCGGAACGATCCGACCGATGTCGCCATGATGATGGCCCCGAGGAACAGGCCGGCGTCGGCGATCTTGTTGACCATGAAGGCCTTGTTCGCCGCGTCGACGTTCGCGAAGTCCTCCCAGTAGTGGCCGATGAGCAGGTACGAGGCAACACCGACCAGCTCCCATCCGACGATCAACTGGATGAGGTTCGGGGAGGCGACGAGGACGAGCATGCCGCCTGCGAACAGCGAGAACGATGCGAAGAACCAGGTGAACCGCACGTCACCCTCGAGGTAGCCCTTCGCATACGTGAACACGAGCAGACCAACGACGCCCACAAGGAAATACATCATGATCGAGAGGCCGTCGACCGCGACACCCCATTCGATCGTGTACGCGCCGATCGTGGCGATGTCGATCTGGCCGTAGTACGTGATCCCCTCCGTGGCGTTGAGGATGAGGAGCACGGTGCCGTACACAGCGACGAAGCCGATCGCGAGCTCGGCCATCAGCCAACCCTTGAACGGCGACCGCTTCCCGAAGAACACGACCAGGAAGGTCGCGAGGATCGGCACGACCATGATGAGCCATGCGAACTCGACCAGGGGACCGGACGTGATTCCGGGCTCGACCGCCCCTCCCTCCTCGGCTGCGAGGATCAGGTTCGGGACGACGGATGACAGTGTGTGCAGCATCGTCAACCCCTCATCAGCCTGAGCTCGTCGGGATCAGCTGACTGGCGGTTCCTGAAGATCATCAGCACGATCGCGATGCCGATGCCGACCTCGGCGGCGGCGAGGCCGATGATGAAGAGCGAGAAGATCTGTCCCGAGTGTGTCGGGTCGCGGAGGTATACGTCGAACGCGACGAGGTTGACGTTCGCCGCCGCGAGCATCAATTCGACCGAGGCGAGGACCAACACGGCGTTGCGGCGGGTGATCACGCCGTAGAGGCCGATCGAGAACAACGCCGTCCCGAGGAGCACGAACTGGACGATCGTCATCGCGTGCCGTCCTTGTCGTCGCGCCGTGCGAGGGCAATGCCTCCGATGAGGGCTGCGAGAAGGACGAAGGACAGCACCTCGAACGGGATGATCAGCCTGGTGAAGATGAGGTCGGCGAGCGTCGACGTCGGCGTCGACTCGAACGGCTCGATCATGTCGTTTCCGAACGCATCGACGGATCCCCACGCGATCATGCCGAACAGGACGAGCGACAGCAGGGCGGCTGGCCGTGTGACGTTCGTGCCCTGGCTCAGGGCGGTCGTGGTTCCGAGGGGTGCCCTCGTGATCATGATGCCGATGAGGAACAGGATGATCACTGCCCCGATGTAGACGAGGACGACGGTCCAGCCGACGAACTCTGCCCCGAGCATCAGGAACAGGGCAGCCGTGCCCGCGAGGGCGACGACCAGGTACAGCACCGCACGGACGATGTTCTGGGTGGTGACCGTCATCCAGGCACTGAACAGCGTCGGGAGCGCGATGATCAGGAAGATCCAGTTCGCGACCTCGCTGAGCCAATCGGAGAGGGACACCGTCATCTAGGACTCCAGGGAGGGAGGGTCGGGGACGGTCGAGAGCCAGTAGGTGAGGCGATCCTTGTCGTGGAGCATCAGCGACACGTTCTCCTCGCTGTACTCGTACTCGGGGCTCCAGTGGAGCGCATCGAACGGGCACACCTCGACACAGATGCCGCAGTACATGCACAGGCTGTAGTCGATGTCGAACCGGTCGAGCGTCGCCCGTGCTCGGGGGCGGCCTCCCGGCTTCGATGGTGGCTGCTCCTCCTTGTGGCCCTCGATGTAGATGCACCAGTCGGGGCACTCGCGGGCGCACAGCATGCACACGGTGCAGTTGTCGACATCGAGGGAGATGACGCCCCGCGCTCGTGGAACGGGGATCTCCTTCTCCTGGGGGTACATCGTCACCGGTGCCTTCCGGATCATCGTCCGGAAGGTGAGGCCCATGCCCTTGAAGAGGCCGAGGAAGGGGAATCGAACGCTCTTTGGCATCAGAGGACCACCTTGAAGATCGACACGATGGCGATGTTTGCGAGGCCGAGCGGAACGAGCCACGTCCACGCCAGGGTCTGGAGCTGGTCCTCACGAAGTCGGGGCCAGGTCCACCGGATCCAGATGATGATGAAGACGAGGATCGCGATCTTGAACAGCAACACGCCGGGTCCCGCGACGTTGGCCAGTGTGCCCGAAAGCCCGGGGGCGGCGTATCCGCCGAGGTACAACGTCGCTGCGATCGCCGACAGGCCGATCATCGACGCGTACTCGCCGAGGAAGAACATCGTGAAGCGGATGCCGGAGTACTCGGTGAGGTATCCCATCGTGAGCTCGGACTCGGCGATCGGCATGTCGAACGGGATGCGGCTGAGTTCAGCCACGGCGGCGATCATGAAGATGGCGAACCCGAGGATCTGACCACGAACGAGGAACGGCATGGACACGTCGAACCCTGCGACGGTGAACCACGTCTCGGACTGGGCGTCGACGATGCCGTTGAGCGACATGGTCCCTGCCTGGACCACCACGGCCACCACGGCGAGGACGAGGGGCAGCTCGTATGCGATGAGCTGGGCAGCCGCCCTGAGGCCGCCGATGAGCGAGTACTTGTTCCCTGACGACCAACCAGCCATGAGCACGCCGAGGACCGACAGGGACGAGATCGCAAGCAGGTAGAAGGCGCCCACGTCGAGGTCCGCGCCCACGAGGTCGGGACCGAACGGGATCACGACGAAGACACCGATCGTCGCCATCAACACGACATACGGCGCAAACCCGTACACGGTCCTGTCCGCAGTGTTCGGTGCGAGGTCCTCCTTCTGGAGGAACTTCAGGCCGTCTGCGAGCGGTTGGGCCCATCCCCACCTTCCACCCGCGTAGTAGGGGCCGATGCGGGACTGCATGTGCGAACCGATCTTGAGCTCCGCGTAGATGACCACGAGGGCTCCCGTGAGGACCACCAGCAGCACGCCGACGACCTTGATGATCAGCTGGACCCAGAAGCCGTCGAGGAACTCCATCATCGGTCGACGTCCCCGAGCACGAAGTCGAGCGAGCCCATGATCGCAACCAGGTCGGGAAGGAGCTGGCCGGGAAGGACCCACGGGAGGATCGAAAGGTTCGAGAACGAGGTCGAACGGATCTTCACCCGGTACGGGATCTTGCCTCCCTCTGACACGATGAAGTAGCCGAACTCGCCCTTCGGGTTCTCCGCACGCGAGTAGACCTGGCCCCTCGGTGGCTTCAGGACGCGAGGCACCTTGGTCTGGAGGGGCCCGGAGGGGATCTGCTCGATCGCCTGGCGCACGATCCGCGCCGACTGCCTGATCTCCTCGAGACGCACGACGTAACGGTCGAAGCAGTCACCGTCCTTTCCGACGGGAACATCGAACTCGACCTTGTCGTAGGTCAGGTACGGCTCGGCCTTCCGCAGGTCGTACCCGATCCCCGACGCACGCAGGTTCGGGCCAGACAGCCCGTACGCGACGGCCTTGTCCTTGGGGATGATGCCGACACCCACCGTGCGCATCTTGAAGAACTCGTTGCCCGTGACGAGCTGGTCGATGTCATCGCAGATCCGATCCATACGGTCCATCGCCTCACGCGTACGATCGAAGAAGCCGCTCGGAAGGTCCATCGACTGCTTCTTGGTGACCGACCCTCCCCCGTACACGGGCTTGACGCCACCGACGCGGTTGAAGTTCGGGTGGAAGCGCCCACCCGTGGTCTCCTCGATGAGCTCGAGGATGTATTCACGCTCACGCAGTGCATGCATGAGGGGCGTGGTCGCGCCGAGCTCGAGCGGATAGGAGGACATGAACACGAGGTGGGAGGAGATTCGTGCGAGCTCGGAGAGGATGAGTCGGATCCACTGCGCCCGCTCGGGGACCTCGATGCCCATCAGGCGTTCGACCCCCTGGATGAACGGGACCTCGTTTGCAAAGCCCGAGACCCAGTCGATGCGATTGACCAGGGTGGTGATCTGCGCGTAGGTGCGGACCTCGGTGAGCTTCTCGTATCCGCGATGCATGTAGCCGATGACGGGTTCGACCTCCTGGACCCGTTCGCCATCGACCTTCGCGACGAGCCTCAGCACACCGTGGGTCGACGGGTGCTGCGGTCCGATGTTGAGCGTCATGTCCGGCGTCTGGATCTCGACGGATACCGCTGCCTCGGATCGGTGCATCATCTCCATGGAGGTCATGCGTCACCGTCCGCAGCGTTGGTCGCGCCGCCTTCATCGTCATCGGATCCCGGCATTCCCTCCACGTCGACGTCGCCTGGCCACGGCTTGACCTCGCGTGCGAGGAGCGGGTAGGACTTGAGGAGGGGGTGACCGATGAAGTCGTCTGGTAGGTACAAGGGTGCGAGGTTGACGTTCCCGGGAAAGTCGATGCCGAACATCTCGTGGGCCTCGCGCTCGTGCCATGCCGCACCCGGCAAGTGCGGGGTGAGCGAAGCGATCGAGGGCTCATCCTTGCCGATCGAGGTCACGAGGATCGCGCCGTCTGCGGTCTCGACCGAGGACAAGCGACACAGGATCTCGAATCGCTCCTCGAGGTTCTCGACGTCCGCGACAGGGTCACCGACCTCGGTCTCCTTCGACCAATCGATGGCGGATAGCCAGGAGAAGAAGGGCAGTTCCTCGTTGGCTGCAACGACCGTCTCGACCCATCGATCCGGCTCGACGTGGATGCGGACCGTGTCGAACTCAACGACATAGCCCGTCGCCCCGAGCCGCTCGGCCAGCGACGACGCGAAGGCATCGAGGGAATCCACCTCCGCCACACCGTCCTCGACGGCCACAGTGTCAGGCGCGTCGCTCATCGACCCCGCTCCACTTCTTGCGTACGTCCTCGTTCATGATCCGATCCTGGAGCATCACGATGCCCTCGAGGAGAGCCTCCGGCCGTGGAGGGCAACCCGGCACGTAGACATCGACAGGGATGATCTGGTCGACGCCCTTCGTGACGGAGTACGAATCCCAGTACGGGCCTCCCGTGTTCGAGCACGATCCCATCGAGATGACGTACTTCGGCTCCGGCATCTGGTCGTAGAGGCGCTTGATCGCAGGCGCCATCTTGTCGGTCACGGTGCCTGCGACGACCATGAGGTCGGCCTGCCTCGGGGACGCCGGCAGTGGCACGATTCCGAACCGCATGAAGTCGTAGCGTGGCCCAGAGACTGCCATCACCTCGATGGCGCAGCACGCGAGGCCGAATTGGAAGTACCACAGCGAGTACTTCCGTGACCAGTTGAGAAGCCAGCTGAGCGGCTTTGGAGCGCCGAACTTGTCGATCACTCCCATTTCAGGACGCCCTTCCGGATCGCGTACAACAGACCCTCGAGCAAGGTCGCGATGAAGAGGAACATGACCACCAGGGCCTGCAATCCGCCCCCGGCAGCCGAGAACGATTCGAGCTGGATCGCCCACGGGAAGATGAACACGGCCTCGACGTCGAAGATGAGGAAGAGGAGGGCGAAGATGTAATACCGGATGTGGCTCTGGTTCCACCCGCCGCCGATGGGTTCGATGCCGGATTCGTAGGGGACATCCTTGAGGCCGCCCGGGGCCTTCGGCGAGAGCAGCTTGTTCGCGCCGATGGCACCAGCGACGAGGACTGCGCCCATCGTGACGAACACCGCGACCGTGATGTAGTCGCCGTAGTACTGGTTGAGCACCCCGAACCCTTCGAGCCGTGAATCGACCGTACGGTCGCCAACGGGGGCGGATTGTAACGGGAGTGATGGCGCCACACCCAATTCATCGGCCGGTGGGACCTCTCGTCAGCTTCGGGGGCACTGTACGGTGCTCCCATGGCTGCTCCCACCCCACCGAATCAGACGGGCATGGGGCTCGTGAACCTGGTCGCAGACATCGAACGGAGGTTGGGCGGAACGGCTCCGAGTGTCGGACTCGAGCACGATGTCGCCACGTCGATCCCAGAGGCGACAACGTTCGTCATGGTCCTCTTCGACGGTCTCGGCGCCGACCAACTCGATCGCAGAGAAGTGAGGGAGATGGCCCGCTCCTTCGTCGGGTCGATCGACGCACCCTTCCCCACGACCACGACCGTGAGCCTCGCCACGATCGCCACCGGCGTGTCACCTGCAGGGCACGGCCTCCTCGCCCATGCCCTCCGTGTCCCGGAGCTCGGCACCACACTGAACACCATCCACATGCGCACCGCATGGGGTGCCGACGTCGGCGTGCCGCTTCGGACGTTCCTCCCAGGCCCGAACCTGTGGAAGAGGCTTTCGAGCGCAGGCCTCGAACCCATCGTCGTGCAACCAGGCAACTTCGCCGACACGCCGCTCACCAAGGTCCTCTACGGCGGCGCACGATTCGAGGGGTACTACTCGCTCGACGAAGCTGTGTCGGTGACGAGCGATGTCGCGTCCCATCCCGGCAGGTTCGTGTTCCTCTATGTGCCGTTCGTCGACCTCGCCGCGCACATGCATGGCCAGGCGAGCCGTGAGTACGCCGAGGCCCTGTCGCTCGCAGACATGATCTGGGGCCGCCTGTGCACCTCACTCAGCCCGGGTGTCGCCATGGTCGGTACTGCGGACCATGGCCATACGGACATCGCGCCGGACCGACGCGTCCGATTGACGGAGGCCGAAGAAGACGGACTCCACCTCTACGGCGATTCACGCGCCCTCTTCGTCGCCGGTGATCCGAGCCGCATCCTCGAGCGCGTCCCTGGAACGTGGATCCCCAGCGATGACCTCGGGGCGTTCTGGGGCCCCGATCCCGTTGATCCCCGCTTCATCGACCGCCTGCCAGACGGCGTACTGTTTCCGGATCCCGGCTGGGCCGTGTTCGCCCGCTACATGAACGACCGGCTCGTCGGGTACCACGGGGGACTCACCGACGCGGAGCGGCTGGTACCGATCCTCGTTCGATGATCCGCAGCGGCCGCTCGGGGTCTGACTAGTCAGTGAATCGCTCACGATCTGTGTCTGTACCGGATGCCGCTGATCGCCGACGATGGTCGAGTGGAAAAGAGACCACCGATATACCGACAGGTCTGTGTGCGGTGCAACCGACCCGCATTGACGTTCGATGCTCGCGACAGGGCGCTGTGCGTTCGACACGCAACGGCATTCGTAGCCGCCGCGGCGACGGTGGATGATGATGAAGATGAAGATGTCGAGCGCTGGTAGGGCGTGGACCTGTGCGCCAACCGATCAGGTGATCGGAACCGGATCGGTCCGGACCTCACGCAGCGCTGCCCGCCACGGATCCGGTGATCTTCGCAAATGTCACGTCGTAGACGAAGCAGATCACCTCGCGGTCCCCGACGTCCCACGACTCACTCGTCGGTGTGAACCAACCGAGGTCGTAGATGCTGCTCGGGAAGTCGATGCCCACGTACGGCTCGAACCGCACGAGGCACCCTTCCTCGGCCCGCGATGCAACGACGGCGTCACCGGGATATCCACCAGCTGGGAGGTCGAAGGAGCCGATCACCTCATTGTCGTGGGGCTCGGAACAGTCCACGACCGGCACGTCGGTGACCTCCTCGAAGGACTCCGGATCATCGAAACAGGTCCCGGTCTCCAGGGTCAGGACACTGGCCGTGCACGCCGCCGTCACCACACAGCCGGCAACGATGATCGCAAGGATCCTTGGGTTCATCATGGCTCCAGTTTCGACGATCTCGCACGAGACATGAGGTTTCCATCCAAACATCCGATGAGGTGGACGACAATAGACGTAACAATGACGGGCCGGGTTCGTCTGGAAGGGGTACATGGGGCACCGACACGACGCCGTTGAGGCGCTGCGTGTATACGCGCAGTCCCTCGAAGAGGCCATCGATGATGGTCTGGTTCAACGTGTCGGCAGCGCCTACCAAGACGACGCCCGACCAGTCACATCCAGCCTCGGTGCCCCTCAGCTCAAGGCTCTCGTGGGACTCGTCGGCGTCGTCTTGGTAGGCCTTGTCGGCACCGGCGTCCTCGCCGCAAATCTTGCGACACCGTCGCCCGTCACACCGACGTTCGACGCGTCACCGACGACCCCCGATGCCCCAGCCTCGACGCCGGTCGTGTTGCCGGAGCCTGCCACGAACATCGCCATCAGGGCACTCGCTCGGATCGGGTCCTCGGAGGGCTTGGCGGCGGTCACCTACGCCATGGCAACAGATGTCGACCAGGATCCGGCGGTCTCGGCGATCATCGACACCATCGCCGACCTGTCGTCGAGCATCGCAGTCGGCACCACCGATCTCGCCGCCTCCGTCCAACTCGAGCAGGCCATCGACCAACTCATCGCGATCGTCCGACCACCCGGGCTCGATCCCGATTGGACACCTCCCGGACTCGGAGGAGTTGCACCGGGCCAGGACGACACCTTCACCCCGCCCGGCCAGGACGACACGTTCATCCCGCCCGGCCAGGACGACACCTTCGTCCCGCCGGGTCAGGACGACACCTCCGTCCCGCCGGGTCGCGACGAGGCTTCGAATTCCAGAAGCGGACACGGACGCAACCAATGACCAACACGCAGCCACTCCCGCATGACATCTCGGAGATCACGGTCGCCGCGGCTCGAGCCGGTGATCACACGGCCATCGGTGCCCTCGGTGCGGCCGCCTTTCGCCGGATCGTGACGTTCTACCGGTACACGGGCGTCCAGGTCGACCACGCCGAAGACCTCGCCGCAGATGCGGTCGAGTCCATCATCTCGGGGCTGCCGAGCCTGCGCTCGGTCAACCGATACGACGCATGGATGTGGTCGATCGCCCGAAACCGCCTCAGGGACTTCTGGCGGGCGAAGCCCCGCATGGCTGTCATGGAACCGATCAGCCCCGCACCTTCGCAACCGGACGAGCTCGCTATCCTCAGCGAGGAGCACGCCACGATCAGGTTTGCCATCCAACAACTCTCCCTCCGGGACCAGGAGCTCCTGTGGCTCCGCGAGGTGCTAGGACTTGATTACCGATCCATAGGGGAGCGTGTCGGTACGAGCGCAGCGACCACCAGAGTCGCTTGCCACCGTGCTCGTGCCCACCTCCAGACCCAGTACGAACGCATAGAAATGCAAGGAAGGCATCCAGATCATGAGACTCCCATCCGTCGGGCGGCGGACTGAGCAGGGAGCATCGCTTGTCGAGTTCGCACTCGTCATGCCTTTGTTCCTCCTCCTCGTCTTCGGCATCATGGAAGCCGGTTGGCTGTTCGCCCAGCTGATCGAGGCGAGCAACGCTGCCCGCGAGGGTGGCACGCTAGCCGTCGTCGACTTCCGGGACGCAACGGCGAGTCGCGCAATCGAGACCAGTGTGCTCGCGCGCACGTTGTCGTCGGGAGGTGCCGTCGTCGTGATCTCGACCAGCGGCGACGTGTCGGATCCGATCGGGGATCCCACGGCGAACGTGACCGTCGAGATCAACAAGGCGTATGAGTCCCTCACCGGATTCCTTGATCCCATCTTCGACGGGACACCGCTCGATTCCACGGTCACGATGCGCAATCGAACGCCCCATCACCCAACTCGGGAGCGGGCCGACCTCGGTGACGTGCCCATGAACACCAAACACCCACCCCCGATCGGAGTCCGGGGCGATCCTGCCGCTGTTCGCCGTTGTTGCTGGTCATGCTCCTCGGCTTTGCGGCGTTCGGCCGTCGACCTAACCGCCGCCTATGCGGAGACCCGTCAGGCACAGTCCACGGCTGATGCTGCGGTTCTCGCCGCAGGACTCGAGTTCCTCGACGACACCTCGCCGAGCAATGAGGACCTCTATGACGCGATCAAGCAGTACACCGCGTTGAACTGGGAACCCAGGCTCCCACGGACGGTGCCGACTGGGCGGCATGCCCGGATCCGGACGAACCTGCTGACTTCGTACCCATCTCGACACTCGGCCACCCCCGCCGCGCCGATCCGGACTGAATCAGCCTCAAGCGGTGCAGACGACCTGCGCTGTTGCGGGTTCGCCTGCCCGACTACGCGATGCCCGACGTCTTTCGCCCGACTGCTCGGCATTCGACACGATCGCGATCTCGGCGACGGCGACCGCCGAATTGCGGTAATCGAGGTGCAGGCGGCGTGCTTCCGTTCTCGGTCCCGGCCGATCTCAGCGACGGGCAGGAGGAATGCCTCGCGACACCGCCCTCCGGCCTCCTCCCGCAATGATCCGGCCCCGTGCGGCGGTCCGACGCAGGGCAACTTCGGCATGGTCGACTGCCCGTGGTTCGGTGCCGGCGTCCACACTTCCCTGGGGCCGGTGGGATGTGCTGACCACCACGAACTTCAGTGAGAGGACTCCGCACAACATTGCGCTCGGTCTCGATCACGTCATCAGGAGTTCGGCACCCCTGAGGCAGACGCTGGCCCGGCACCGCTGGAGCAGACAACTGCGCCTCGGCATGCGACGGTGACGTACCGTACGCATGATCACCCAGACGGGGAACACCAACACATCGAACGCTGGCTGCGAGGAACATCCATCTTCGAGTCGGTTTCCTCGGTGACGACCCGTCAACGACGGCAGCCGACGTACCGGGTCGGCTCCGGCAGACCTCGAACGTCGGTGACCGCCGGGGGCAAGCGAGACTCTGCACCCGACGGCTGACTTCGCCACGAATCCGTCGCTACACGTCGACAACGTCGGACTGTGGGAGTACCTCCTCGATCCGACCGGCGACAACGGTCGGTGCTGCGCTTGCAAGCGACGCTGTTCGAGGCGCCCTTCGAAGGGACGGGATCTCACCGACCGCCTGATCGAGTGCCTCCAACAACGCAACCGGGTGGATCTTCAACGATGATCTGCTCCTCGAAGAGATTCGCCGCGGTCGCCACCGTGACCGACGGCTGAACTACAACTCGGGATCGTAGTTCGGCTTCCAAGTGGTGGAACATCGTCGAGCTCGCACCCGTCTACCTCCAGACGACCTGGTACACACTGCTCGAACGTGCGAATCCCAATGCACTGATGTTCCTCCCGCAACTTCCGCGGACCTGCTCGGCTTGACGCACGGTCCGAGACAGCCCACAGCATCCTGTTCAATCCCGGCGAAGGCAGCCGAGCCCAGCGAGTTTCACCAAGTCGACGGATGTGAGACATCCGGCGGCGAACCGCGGAGCATGAGGGCATCGTCGGCACTCCTCCTCGACCGACGAGACCTGGTTGCCCGAGAGCTTCAACAACCAATTCGACGATCCAGACGGGCATTCAAGTCTTCCTGCTCCGCAATCGATTACCCGCGTCGAGAAACGATTTGCACCTACGGTGGTAGTGCTTATAACCTGACCTAATCAAATTCATTAGGTTGGGAGAAACAGTGAAGCGCTTCGCGCTGGTGATCGTGATCGCCCTCGTCGCTGCGGCATGCTCGTCCGGTTCTGACGACGCTTCGCTGACCGTGTACTCGGGACGCGCCGAGGAACTCGTCCAACCGCTCATCGACCGATTCGTGGATGAGACGGGGATCGAGGTCACGGTGCGTTACGACGACTCGGCGAACCTGGCAGCCACGATCCTCGAGGAGGGCTCGGGTTCACCTGCCGACGTCTTCTTCGCACAGGACCCTGCGTCGCTCGGCTCCGTCGCCCTCGACGACCTGTTCATCGCCCTGCCCGACGACGTGCGCTCCCTCGTGGAAGATCGCTTCTCGGATGCAGACGGGGCGTGGATCGGGATTTCAGGGCGTTCGCGGGTCGTCATCTACGACACGGAGGTCGTCGATCCGAGCGAGCTCCCGCCGACGGAGGACGGCTTCACCGATCCCTCCTGGGCGGGCCGTGTGGCGATCGCCCCCACCAACGGCTCGTTCCTGGCATTCGTCGCAGCGAAGATCCTCCTCGACGGCGAGGACGCGACCCGCACGTGGCTCGAGGGCATGGAGGCCATCGGATCGCCGACGTTCCCCAACAACTCGTCGATCGTCGAGGCCACGAACGATGGCCAGATCGAGGCCGGTCTCGTCAACCACTACTACCTACTCAGGGCCCTCGCCGAGGACCCGAGCGTCCCGGGAGCCAACCACTTCTTCGGTGTCGCCACGGCAGGGTCGATCGTCATGCCTGCGGGCGTTGGCGTCCTCGCCAGCTCGGTTGAGCAGGACGCGGCGCTCCGGTTCGTCGAGTTCCTCCTGTCCCCCGACAGCCAGGCGTACTTCGCGAACGAGACCTTCGAGTACCCCCTCATCGACGGGGTTCCGGCGGCCGACGTCCTGCCGCCGCTCGACTCACTGGTGACGCCCGACCTCGACCTGTCGTTGCTGGCGACGACGCTCGACCTGGCCACGGACCTCGTTGCGGAGGCCGGACTCCTGTGACCCCGGAAGGGTCCGTGATCGAGATCGAGGTCGGCGGCACTCCCGCCGCCGCGCCCGGCCGGTCACGGACCCGACACTCCCCTGCCCCTTGGTGGCTGTGGGTCGCAGCCGTCGCCGTCCTCGTCCCTGTCGCCATCCCCGTTGTGGGCCTCCTGGTGCGGGCCCTCGAGGCGTCGGATTCCGCTCGGAACGCGTTGATGTCGGTGCGGACGCTCCAGCTCATCGTTCGATCCCTCTTGTTCACGGCGGCCGTGACGGCGACGGCAACCGCCGTCGGCGTGGCGGGGGCGTGGCTCCTCGCACGCACGGACCTTCGACACAGGAGGGCGTGGGGAGTCGCATTCGCCATGCCGCTCGTCATCCCTTCCTACGTCGTGGCGATGGTGCTGATCTCGGCCACCGGACCACGGGGATTGTTCGCCGATGTCACCGGCATCGCACTCCCCCACCTCATCGGCCTACCCGGGGCCTGGATCGCCCTGACGATCTCGACGTACCCGTACGTGTTCCTCATCACCGCTGCGGCCCTCTCGAGGGTGGACCCTGCCCTCGAGGAGGCTGCCCGCGGCCTTGGAGCCGCACCCCCACGCGTGTTCTCGACGGTCGTGTTGCCACAGTTACGGCCAGCCATCGGCGCCGGTGCCCTCCTCGTCTCGCTGTACACGTTGTCGGACTTCGGCGCCGTGAGCCTCATGCGATTCGACGTCTTCACGAGGGTGATCTTCGCCCAGTACTCCGGGAGGCTCGATCGGACCCCCGCCATCGTCCTGTCGATCGTGTTGATCGTCGTGGCGATGGCGATCATCGGCTTCGAACAACGGACACGAGGCAAGGGCTCGTACTTCAGCCAGAAGCCCACGCGTCCTGCGACCCTGTACCGACTCGACGGTCTGCGACGCCGCGGTGCCGAGGCGTTCCTGGCTGTCGTGGTCACGGTGGGCGTCATCATCCCCGTCGTTGTCCTCGTCGGGTGGCTGACGAGGGGGATCGCCTCGGGGACGGCGGTCGGCATCCCCTGGACAGCGGTGCGCGGCTCGCTCACCGGTGCCTCACTGGCGGCCGTCGTCGCTGTCGTCGGGGCGATCCCGATCGTGATCCTGGCGGTGCGCCATTCGAGCCGAGCCACGACGTGGCTCGAACGGTCCGTGTACGTGATCTTCTCCCTGCCCCACATCACCGTTGCGATCGCCGTCGTGGCCTTCTCCGTGAGATACGCGAGGCCCGTGTACCAGTCGCTCCTGCTCCTCGTCATCGTGTACGCCGCGATGTTCCTCGCCCAGGCGACGGGACCTGCCAAGGCGTCGCTCCTGCAGGTCGATCCCCACCTCGACGATGCATCGCGGTCGCTCGGGAAGGGCCACCTGGCAACCATCGCCCGTGTCACGGTGCCGCTCATGTCGAAGGGTCTCATCGCAGGCGGTCTCCTCGTCTTCGTGACGACACTCAAGGAGCTGCCTGCCACCCTGCTCCTCAGACCGAGCGGATTCAGCACCCTCGCCGTGAATATCTGGTCCTCCTCGAACGAGCTCCTGTACACCCGCGCCGCTGCTTCCGCCCTCCTGCTCATCGCCGTGTCGGTCCTGCCTGTCTATTACCTTTCGATCAAGCCCAAGGACGTGACGTAGGCATGACCGCACCCGTGATCTCAGCCAGTGACCTCCGCGTGTCGTTCGCTGGCGTCCCCGCCCTCGACGGATTCTCCCTCGACGTCCCTGCAGGCAGCCTCGTCGCCCTCCTCGGCCCGTCGGGCTGCGGGAAGACGACGGCGCTGCGGTCCATTGCCGGATTCCAGCAGGTGGATGCCGGGTCGATCGAGATCAGGGACCGGGTCGTCACCGGCGTCGGCGTGTTCGTCCCGCCCGAGAAGCGCCGGGTCGGCATGGTGTTCCAGGAGTTCGCGCTGTTCCCCCACATCAATGTGGCCGAGAACGTCGGCTACGGCGTCCGCGGCGCAGACCGTGTCCAACGCGTTGCCGAGACGCTCAAGCTCGTCGGGCTCGTCGGGTACGAGAACCGGTTTCCCCACGAGTTGTCCGGCGGTGAGCAGCAGCGCGTGGCGCTCGCCAGGGCGCTCGCCCCGGAACCCGACGTGGTCCTCCTCGATGAGCCGTTCTCGAACCTGGATGCGCCAAAGCGCGAGCAGATGCGCAGGGAGCTGCGTCGGATCATCCGCACAGCGGGTGTCACCGCGGTCTTCGTGACCCACGACCAGGCAGAGGCGCTCGCCATCGCCGACCTCGTCGCGGTGATGCGCGACGGTCGCGTCGTTCAAACCGGCACGCCGGACGAGGTATACGGCGCGCCGGTATCGCCATGGATCGCTCGGTTCCTCGGTGACGCCGTGACCTTCGACGGCGTGGTGAGCAACGGTGCCGTTTCCACGCCCATCGGGGTCGTCGGCGCAGGGCTGGCCGACGGCACACCGGCACAGGTGATGATCCGACCCGAATGGGTCCTTCCGACGGTATCGGCCACAGGGCCCGGGAGGGTCGTCGACCGTGAGTTCTACGGACACGACCAGCGCGTGGAGATCCGCATGCACGGAGGTGCTTCGATCGAGGCCCTCGTCCCGGGCCGTATCCCGATGCACATCGGCGACACTGTCGACGTGGAGATCACAGACTCGATCGTCTTCGAGCTCGCGTCGGCTCCGACGACGGCACCGGTCAGCTAGGCCCTGGGAAGACCCCAGTCGTCCGGTCCCTCACTTGAAGGTGTCGGATCCTGGTCCTCGCCGGATTCCGATCCTTCCTCCGGTCCAGGACCTGGATGCGATCCCGGCACCAGTTCCTCCCTCATCGCTTCGAATCTCTCGACGGTCGGGTCGGGTGAGTGCTCCGGCTTGGCGGTCTCGAGTTCGGTCCTGAGCGTCGCGAGCCTCTCATCGAGGGTCTCCGCGTCGGCATCGTCGTCGTCGGAGTCGTGGGACTCGCCTTCGGGCTCGACAGGTGACTCGACGTCGCTCCCTTCCTGGACGAACGTGACGGGAACGGTGGCAAAGGAGAGATCCCGTTGGATCTCCGGCGCGGCCGTCTGCGCCGCTTCACCATCGTCCATGCCATCGGACGATGGTTCCGCGTCGGCGGACCCGGATGCCCACGCCTCATACGGATCGACTCGTCCCGCCGATGGCGCCAACGGTGGCTCCCAGTCCGGGGTCGTATCTCCCGCCACGACGACGCTCGCAGGCATGAGCTGTGGAGGTGTGGGGTCCGATCGGCGAGCCGCGAATGCCCCGAGCACCCATCCGCCAATGCCCCACACGAGTCCGAGCACGTAGATTGCGCCGCCCACGAAGGGGATCAGCCAGATGCCAAGCCTCCACAGAACGGCGCCGACGAGGAAGGCTCCGAAGACTCCGCCTCGCGTGAAGAGGACGCGATTTCCGAGCGCCGTCACAGCGGGGACGGGACCGATGATGAACCCGACCACAACGAACGCGATGAGCACGATCGAGATGGGGATGCCGACGAGCGTGATGGCGAGCACAGCTATGGCAAGGGGTACCAACACGACGACGGCGATTCCCACCAGGAGTGACCGGATCGGACGGCGGATGACCGATCCGACAGCCCTGCTCCCAACGCCTCTCAGGATCCAAAGGGCCAGGAGGCCCGCAACGACGAAGCCGAGGAAGCCGACGACGTTGGCGAGGGTCAGGATGACGCCATAGAGGAAGTTCCCCTGGGCGGGCAGCCTCGTGACCGTCCCATCGATGCTTGCGGTTGGAGCGATGTCGGCGTCGGATCCCGACCGGTAGAGGATGTCGCCGCCTACGACAGCACCGGGTCCCACCGTGAGGATGTTCGCGGCGACGTCGACGTCCCGTCCCACGGATCCGTCGACCGCCAGGCGGACAGCCCTTCCGCGGATGTCCCTGCCGACCTGACCTTCGACCCTCACGGTCGCACCGAAGGCGATGGCATCCCGTCCGACGGTCGCATCCTCCTCGATCACAACGGATCCGGCTGTGAAGAAGACGTCGCCACCCACGTCACCCGCAACGCTGAGGGCCGTGGCCGCGCCCTGCAGCGATCCTCCGACGGATCCCGTACTGGTGATCGTGACGGTGCCCGACGAGAACGTCGTCAGGTTCCCCGAGACCGTGCCGGAGATCATCACGGAGCCCGAGAAGACGGTCAGGTCGCCGTCGATGGTTCCCTCGACGATCGACGACACCGCTGTCACATACTGGTCCTCGGCGACCGTTTGATCCTCCGTGATGATGTGCCGATCGGTCGTGACGAGGGCGCCGAGGCCGCCGAGGCCCGGGAGCAGGGCCGCGATGAACGCAACGGCAGCGAAGGCCCGGTACCGGGGGGCAGGGTGCGATGGGATGTCAGAGTGGGAGTGCGTCACGTACCACATCGAGCAGGGGCCACGGCACGATACCGAACACGAGGGTGATTGCGCCGCTGAACACGACGGCGAACCGCGCGGGCAGGCCGGCCCCGAGTTCCTCGCTCGGTCCGTCAGCGGAGAAGAACGTCGACACGACACGCAGGTAGAAGGCGAGGCCGACGACTGTGGTGAGGGTTCCGAGGACGACGAGCCAGAGGTAACCGTTGGACCCACCTGGCCAGGGATTGTCCACGGACGCCGCGACCACGAAGGCGAGCAGCTTCCCAACGAAGCCTGCGAAGAACGGCATCCCCGACATGCCGAGGATGATGATCGTCATCAGCCAGCCGATCTCGGGATTGCGCCTTGCGAGCCCTGCGAAATCGGCGAGGGGCGCATCGGACGACGCCGGCCCTGACACAAGCGAGATGACGGCGAATGCCCCAACGACCATCAGCGAGTAGGTCGCTACATAGAACCACATCGCAGGGATGCCGTCGGCTCCCGCCACCAGGCCCGTGAGGATGTAGCCGGCGTGTGCGATTCCCGAATAGGCGAGCAGGCGCTTGAGGTCGGTCTGGACGAGGGCCATGACCGTTCCGATGATCATGGACGCTGCAGCGATGATCGCCAGGATCGGCCCCCAGGTGTCGACCTGGGAGATGAGGCCACCAACGAAGATGCGCCCGATCGCAGCGAAGCCCGCGACCTTGACCCCTGCGGCCATGAGACCGACGGCACCGGATGGGGCCCCCTGATACACGTCAGGGGCCCATTGGTGGAACGGGGCCGCGGACACCTTGAACGAGAGGCCGACGAGCATGAGCGCCATGCCCGCGAGCAGTATTCCTGGCTCGGTGATGATGGTGGTCGAGAACAAGACCCTCACCGAGTCCACCCCGTAGATGGACAGCGAACCGGTCGCTCCGAACGTCAGCGCGACGCCGTACAGGAAGAGGGCGGATGCAAGGGAACCCAAGAGGAAGTACTTGAGGGCTGCCTCTTCGGATCCCTTGCCCGTACGCACGAAACCCGCAAGGACGTAGAACGCTATCGATGCCGTCTCGAGTCCGAGGAAGATCACGATGAGGTTCGGTGACGCGGCCATCACGTGCAGACCTGCCACGGCAAGCAACGCGAGCGACACGAACTCGGGTCCCCTCCTGCCGACGAACACGACGAGGTCCCATGCGGCGAGCAATCCGACGAACCCGACGACGGCGAGGATCATGGCTGCGAGCGCCGAGTACCCGTCGAGGACGACCATCGGGGACTTGACGACATCGAGGTCCATCGCGGAGAAGAAGAGGCCTCCCCCTCCATCGGCGACCTCGCGCCACTGGAGGAGGCCGACGACGAACGCGGCAGCGAACGACACCCCAGCGACGGGGCCCCAGAACCTGCGGTCGCGTTCGAACACCACGGCTACGAGCAGGACGACGAGGGCACCTGCGAGCAGGACGACCTCGAAGGCGACGGGAAGGAACGAGGCGTTCTGCATCAGCCGCCCTCTCCTTCGCTCGGGCCGGCATCGGCGTGGTCGACCGTCCCGTATTCGAGCTCCACGACCTGATCCGCCCTCCCGAACTCGGGAGCCTCGTAATCGGTCGCGAATGAGATCCTGTCGAGGATCGCCTCAGCCGACGGCTCGATGCGGTCCATCACGGGCTTGGGATACACACCGAGCACGAGGATGAGGACGACGAGCGGCACCATGATGGCGATCTCCCGCAGGCCGAGATCCTTGAGGCCATCGAGCTTCGGGTTGGTCACCGGCCCGGTGAACACCCGCTCGTATGCCCACAACAGGTAGACCGCAGCGAGGATCACGCCCGATCCCGCCACGACGGTGAGCACGGGGAAGGTCATCCAGGAGCCGACGAGCACCGTGAACTCGCCGATGAACCCCGACAACCCGGGAAGCCCTGCAGACGCGAATGCCGAGAACAGGAAAATGCCTGCGTACACCGGCATCACCGTTGCGAGCCCGCCGTAGTCCGCGATCGCCCGTGTGTGGGTCCGGTCATAGATCATCCCGATGAGGAGGAAGAGGGCGCCCGTGGTCAGCCCATGGCTGATCATCTGGAACACCGAACCCTGCAGGGCCTGGGACGTGAGGGCGAACATGCCGAGCACGATGAACCCCATGTGGCTCACGGACGAGTACGCGACGAGCCGCTTGATGTCCGGCTGAACGATGGCGACGGCCCCTCCGTAGACGATCCCGACGACACCGAGGAGGGCGATCCAGAAGCTCAGGTCGACAGTCGCTTGGGGGAAGAGCGTCATGTTGAACCGCAGGAGCCCGTAGGTGCCCATCTTGAGGAGCACCCCTGCGAGGATCACCGAACCGGCCGTCGGCGCCTCGGTGTGGGCATCGGGAAGCCATGTGTGGAACGGGAAGAGCGGGACCTTGATCGCGAACGCGATCCCGAACCCGAGGAAGAGCCACAGCTGCGCGGCGTCCGACAGTTCAACGGTGAGCATCTTGCGGAAGTCGAAGCTGGTGAACTGACCGAGCTCGTTCCCGGTGATCACGGCAAGGGCGATGATCGATGCGAGGAGGAAGGCCGAGCCTGCCGCAGTGAAAAGGACGAACTTCACCGAGGCGTACGCCCGATTGTCCGAGCCCCACATGCGGATCAGCAGGTACATCGGAACCAGCACGATCTCGAAGAATGCGAAGAAGACGAGGAGGTCGAGTGCGATGAACACACCGAGGACACCGGTCTCGAGGATCAGCATGAGGATCATGTAGGTCTTGATTCGCTCCCCGATCGAGCGCGACGCCGCGATCGCGATCGGGAACAACAGGGCGGTCAGCACGATGAGGAACAGCGAGATGCCGTCGACGGCGACGCGCCATCCGATGTCGAATCCTGAGGACAGGGTGACGTCCTCACCGAATTGAAGGTCTGCCGTACCCGCCGTGAACTCCCACAGGATGTAGCACGCAACGGCGAGCGGTGGCAGCGATGCCACGATGCTCACGGGGAAGATGACCTCCGGCCGCCGCTTCGGGAGGAACCCGATGATCAGTGCACCGACCAGGGGAAGGAGTACGAGGATGCTCAGGACAGGCATCAGAATGCCCCTCCCAGCAGAAGGAACAGGACGATCAGGACGACGCCACCCACCGCGGTCGCGGTCGCGTACCACCGCACATGGCCGGTCTGCGCTGCTCGCATGGCCGAGCCCGAACCGACGACGCCGCGAGCGATCCCGTGCGTGACGCCGTCGATGACCTTCGGATCGACGAAGTCCGAGAACCATTCAGAGACGGCCCTCGCGGGTGCGACGATCCAGCGTCCGTAGAAGTCGTCGACACCGAACGCGGCGAGCGCACTCGTCCAGAATGGACCGACCTCTGCGGGTAGCTCGTCCCTGTCGTACCTGCGCCAACCCCAGACGATGCCGACAGTCGCGACAACGAGTGCCACTGCGGCGAGCACGACGATGAGCCCATCGCTCAGGGCCTCTGGGTGGGGAACACCTTCGAAGGACGGCTCCAGGAAGTGCTCGAACGTGAGCCGCCATGGAGTGTTGAAGCCACCGGCCACGACCGTGAACACGGCAAGCACGACGAGCGGGATGGTCATCGTCTTCGGTGACTCGTGGGGATGGATGCCATCGTCCCATCGTTGGGAACCGAAGAATGTCATGACGAACAAGCGGGTCATGTAGAACGCCGTGATCAAAGCGACGACGACCCCGACGAACCACAGCACGAGGTACCAGTCACCACGGGCGTACGCCGCTGCGAGGATCTCATCCTTGGACCAGAAGCCGGAGAACGGGAACATGCCGGAGATCGCGAGCCATGCCGCTCCCATGGTGATGAACGTGACAGGCATGGCCTTGCGCAGGCCGCCCATCCTCCGCATGTCCTGCTCATTGCGCATCGCATGGATGACAGATCCAGCTCCGAGGAACAGCAGCGCCTTGAAGAATGCATGGGTGGTGAGGTGGAACAGCCCTGCCGAGTACGCGCCGACACCCACGCCGAGTGCCATGTACCCGAGTTGGCTGATCGTCGAGTAGGCGAGGACGCGCTTGATGTCCGTCTGTGCGATCGCGATGACCGCAGCGAGCAACGCTGTCAGGACACCGATCGTGGCGACGACCGCGCCCGACACCGGCGCAAGCTCGTACAGGACGGCCGATCGGGCGATCATGAAGATGCCGGCGGTGACCATCGTGGCGGCATGGATCAGTGCGGAGACGGGCGTCGGGCCCTCCATCGCGTCCGGCAGCCACACGTAGAGGGGGATCTGGGCCGACTTGCCCGCAGCGCCCACGAACAGCAGCATTGTGATCGCCGTGATCACGCCCGATCCGACACCGAACATCAACGGGGCCTGTTCGAAGATGGTCTGGAAGTCGAATGTGCCGAAGGTGGCGAAGATGATCATGAGGGCGACGAGGAAGCCCCAGTCGCCGATACGGTTGACGATGAACGCCTTCTTGCCTGCGGCCGCAGCAGACGGCTTCGTGAACCAGAACGAGATGAGCAGGTATGACGAGAGGCCGACGAGCTCCCAGCCAACGAACATCACCGCATAGTTCGCGGCGAGCACGAGGATCAGCATCGACGCGATGAAGAGGTTCAGGAAGGCGAAGAACCGGGGATAACGATCGTCGCCATGCATGTACCCGATCGAGTACAGGTGGATCAGCGCCCCGACGCCCGTGACGATCAGTGTCAGCAGCGCCGAGAGAGGGTCCCACAGGATCGCGGCGTCAGCCCCGACGACGGGGATCCAGGAGAACAGCAGGATCGACTCGACTGCCCTCGTTCCGATGATGAATCCGAACCCTGCCGCCGCCGCGAGGACGAAGCTCACCCCGACGACCGCGAATCCGAACCATCCCGCTACCGGTTCCCCGAGGCGCCTCCCGAGGAACAGGTTGACGACGGCGCCGATCAGGGGCAGCGCGACAAGCAACCAGAGGTAGTCCGTCATCTCCCGTTCAGCCCTTCAGTTCCGCGAGTTCATCCACATTCGCACTCGCCCGAGTGCGGAAGATCGCCACGATGATCGCGAGCCCGACCGTGACCTCGGCGGCGGCGATCACCATCACGAACAGGGCAGCGACCTGCCCCTCCACCAGACCGAGCTCCCTGCTCAACGCGACGAGGGTGAGGTTGACGCTGTTGAGCATGAGCTCGATCGACATGAACATGATCAGGGCGTTCCTCCGGATCATCACGCCCGCAACGCCCATCGAGAAGAGGGCGGCGCCGAGGAGGAGGTACCACGTCACCGTGACCGTCACGGGATCGCCTCCTCGGACTTCTCGGACCCGTGGGGGAAGTAGGCGAGCGCGATCGTGCCGAGCGCAGCGATGGTCAAGAGCATGACCGTCGCGAGGAAGACGATGATCCAGGTTCCGAACAGCTCGTCCGCGACGTTCTCGATCGTTCCATTCAGGTCGGCGGTACCGGCATTCGTCGTTCCGGTGACCCACGCAGCGCGTCCGGCGACCGCGAGCGTCGCGAACAGTCCCACGGCGACGACAACGGTCATCACCCTCTGCACGCCTGGCCGCACCCCGTAGGCGTCGTCGCGGTCGACCCCGATCAGCATGATGACGAACAGGAACAGCGTCATCACGGCGCCTGCATAGATGATGACCTGGACCGCGGCGACGAAGTGCGCGTCGAGGAGGATGTACATGACGGCGATCGCGAACATGGTCGAGAGCAGGCCCACTGCCGAGTAGACCGGGTTCGATGCGCTCAGCATGCCGATGGCCCCTGCGATCGCCACGGCAGCGAAGATGATGAAGACGACCGTCTCAGCCATCATCGCCCTCCCCAGCGTCGGGCGGCACCGACTGTCCTCGCTCGGGTGGCATGTCACCGGTGCGAGCCGACGGTGACCACGCCGAGACACCTTCGTAGTCGACGCGCCCGGACGGTGACGTCGCGATCATCCAGCCGTCACCGATTCGAAGCTCGTCGAGGTCGATCAGCTTGGACTCGGGCTGGGGATGGTTCGGCGTGCCATCGCGCTCAACGAGGAGCTCGGCCTTCGTGTAGATGGCGTCACTTCGGTCGGTCACCGACATCTCGAACAGGTGGGTCATCGTGATCGCCTCGGTCGGGCAGGCCTCGACGCACATGGCGCAAAAGATGCACCGCAGCATGTTGATCTCGTACACGAAGCCGAAGCGCTCGCCAGGGCTGACCGGCGCATCGGGGGGGTTGTCGGCTCCGCGCACGTAGATGCAGTTCGCGGGGCACACGCCTGCGCACAACTCACACCCGATGCATTTCTCCATGCCGTCCTCGTAGCGGTTGAGCACGTGACGACCGTGGAATCGCGGGGGTTTCACCCGCTTGTCCTCCGGGTACTTCCTCGTCACGCGGGGCTTGCCAACCTGGCGCATGGTGACGGCGAAACCCTTGAACGGACCGAGGAGGTCGGTTACCCAGCTCATGACTCGCTCCTCATGCCTTGCCCCTCATGACAGACTCCTCATGACCACGGCGCCCCGAATTCGCGCACGCCGAGCGACAGCGCAACGAGGATGATCCACACGAGGGACACCGGGATGAGCCGCTTCCACCCGAAGCTCATCAGCTGGTCGTACCGCATCCGGGGAAGGGTCGCCCTGACCCACACGAACAGCAGCACGACGGCCCAGGTCTTGGCGAGGAACCACACGATCGGGAGGACGGCGGCGAGCCATGCCGGGCCGAACGTCGGACCCGCCCATCCCCCGAGGAAGAGGACGGCCGTGAGTGCAGAGATGTTGAACACATTGATGTACTCGGCGAGGAAGAACAGGGCGAAGCCGAGGCCGGAGTACTCCGTGTGATAGCCCCCGACGATCTCGGACTCTGCCTCGACCAGGTCGAACGGCGCGCGGTTCGTCTCGGCAAACCCGGCGATGAGGAAGATCACGAAGGAGGGGAACAGCACGACGTTCCACGCGGGAAAGAATCCGCCGAACGTTCCCTGTTGCGCCTCGACGATCCCGACGATCGATGCCGTGCCGGCGAACATCACGACCGGCACGAGGGCGAGTCCCATCGCCGCCTCGTAGGAGATCATCTGTGCCGACGCCCGCACCGCCCCGAGGAGCGGATACTTCGAACCCGATGACCATCCAGCGAGCGTCACGGCGTACACGGCGATCGAGGACAGCGCGAGGACGTACAGCAATCCGATGTTCAGGTCTGCTCCGACGAGGGCGTACTCGGTGTCACCGATCGTGATGGGCGCACCGACGGGGATGACCATGAAGATCAGGAGTGCTGGTACGAGGGCGGCGACGGGCGCCGCTACATAGATGAGCAGCTCAGCCTTCGTCGGTCGGATCGATTCCTTGAAGAACGACTTCACGCCGTCCGCCAGCGACTGGAGGATTCCCCATGGCCCCGCCCTGTCGGGCCCAACCCGGTTCTGGAGGTCGGACACGAATTTCCGCTCGACCCAGATGAGGAGCAGCACCGTGACGAGGAGGAAGACGAAGATGAGGACGACCCTGATCGCGGCCTCGATGAAGACGCTCATTCGTCGCTCCTGACGGCGTCGACCGCGACTGACGGCGTCGCCGCGATGCCTCGGGTGTCCGGGTGATTGAACGGTACGACGACCGAGCCTACGGCCACGGCCGTGTCGATCACCACAGGGAGCTCGAAGCGGTCCGCGACCAGGACGATCGATCCGTCCGTGACGGCGAGCACCGATGCATCCCTCGGGTGGATCCGTGCTACGGCGGGGCGTACGAGCGATGCGATCGTCTCGGCGTGGCGGTTCCAGACGCCGTCGTCGTAGAGCGCGGGTGCCAGGTGGAGCGTCATGCGGTCCGTGACGACCGGCACGCTGATCTCGACGGGGATGAAACCGAGTGGCTGTGAGGCACCCCGAATCGGGACGAGTGCCCCGTCGGGACCTGCCTCGAACGTGAGGTAGTCGAACGTGACACCGAGATAGGCGGGGGCCACGGATGCGATCTCGGACGAGATGTCCCCGGGCTTTGCGGTGCCGAGCTCGACGCCGAGACGGTATGAGAGGTCGTCGAGGATGGCATTGAGCGGCCTCGCCTGCCCCACGGGATGGATAGCGGGCCTTACCCGCTGGACACGACCTTCGAGGTTGGTCACCGTGCCGTCGACCTCGCCCCAGACGGCGCCGGGGAGGAGGACATCTGCATGCTGTGACGAGTGCGTGACGAAGGAATCGACGGCGACCACGAACTCGGCGTGTTGGAGGGCGCGGTCCGCGAGGTCAGGGTCGGGGCAATCGCTCACCGGATCTGCACCCACGAGGATGATCGCCCTGATCTCCCCCTCGAGGACCGCCGCGAACATCTCCATCGTGGAGCGGCCGGCGTCCGTGGGAAGGGGTCCCCATGCGTCCTCGATGGCCGCGGCCGACACCCGATCCCCTGTGCTGACGCGCCCCGGCAGGAGTGTCGGTGACAGGCCCATGTCGAGCGCCCCGTACACGTTCCCACGTTGCAACAACGTGAGGAGGCGCGCATCGGGAAGGGTGCGCGCGAATGCCGCGACGGCCTCGGCAAGGCGTGGATCCTCTGCGAGTGACGAGCGTCCCACCAGACCGACGACGGGGCCTGCGTCGAGCACCGCCCTCGCGTCGGCGAACTCGCCGTCCCCGGCCACGAGCTTGCGAAGGGTGTCCGAGCCGCTCCCAGCCCGGTATCGGGCCACATGGGTAGCGATGCCGTCGAGTCCCGTGCCCGCGGGGCTCGCCACGACGAGCGATGCACCGTTTCGCACTGCCTTGCGCACCCGCAGGTACAGGACGGGGTGAGTCTCCTTGATGTCGGGACCCCACAGGAGGATCGTCGATGCGCGATCGAGGTCGGGAACCGTGGCTCGGGGGGTCACGGCCGCGGCGAGGTGGGGGTTGAGCCCGTCACCGAGCTGGGCGTCGACGTGCGGAGTACCGATCACGGTCCTCGCGAACTTCGAGAGCGCGTACGCCTCCTCATTCGTGTTGTTCGCCCCCCCGATGATGCCGACCTCCGCAGGGAGGAATGCTCCGAGTCGGGAAGCGACCCTGTCGAGGGCCTCCCCCCACCCTGTCTCGGCGAACTCCCCGTCCTGGTCGACCATGGGGACGGTCACCCGACGCGGGGAATGGATCGCCGAAAAGGCGAAGCGATCCTTGTCGGAGAGCCAACCCTCGTTGAGGTCGTCGTTCTCGACGCCGTAGACGCGGATGACCTTGCCCCGCGACGTCTGCACGTCGACGGTCGACTGGAACGTGTCGACGAGCGAGACCGACGGTGTGTGCTCGAGGTCCCACGGTCGGGCCTTGAATCGATAGTCGACCGACGTCAATGCACCGACCGGACACAGCTGAACCGTGTTCCCCGAGAAGTACGAGGAGAACGGCTCACCGGGGAACGTCTGGATCTGGACACCGTTGCCGCGGTCCTGGAAGACGAGGAGCGGATCCCCTGCGATGTCGTCCGCGACCCTCACGCAACGGTCGCACAGGACGCAGCGCTCGCGGTCGAGGAGCACGACGTCCGAAACGTGGATCGGCTTGACGAACGTTCGTTTCTCCTCGATGAACCGGCTCTCCCCTGGGCCCCACCGCATCGTCTGATCCTGGAGGGGACACTCCCCGCCCTTGTCGCAGATCGGGCAGTCCAGGGGATGGTTGATGAGGAGGAACTCGAGGACCCCCTCCTGGGCCTTGGTGACGACGGAGGACTGCGTGTCGACGACCATGCCATCGCTCACCGGCAGCGTGCAGCTCGCCATGAGGGCCTTCCCTCGAGGACCCTCGACCTCGACGAGGCACATACGGCACTTCCCGACGGGCTCGAGCTTGTCGTGGTGGCAGAAGCGGGGGATCATCTCGCCGACCTTCTCCGCGGCGGTGATGAGGCGCTGGCCTGCCTCGACCTCATGGACGACGCCGTTGATGGTGATCGAGACGGTCGTCGCTGCGTCAGACACGGGCGACCTCCCCGACCCCGATCGTCCCTTTCCCTGCGTTCGCGCCTGCGATCATCGCTTCGACTTCCGGCCTGAACCACCTCATGATCGAGACGATCGGCGCCGTTGCGGACGGGCCGAGTGGACAGATCGTCGTCATCGCCGGTGGCCATGTGAGCCCAGGGGAGATGTTGTCCGACACGTCGAGGAGGAGGTCGATGTCGCTCGTCCGCCCAGAACCGTCGAGGATGCGCTGGAGGACGTCCTCGAGCCACGACGTCCCCTCCCGACATGGCGTGCACTGGCCGCATGATTCGTGGGCGAAGAACTTGACGATGCTGTGTGCAGCAGCGACGACATTGGTCGTCTCATCCATGACGACGATCGCCCCCGATCCGAGCATGGATCCGTGGTGGGCGACATCGTCGATCGTCACCAGGGTCTCCAGGTGCTCCGACGGCACCAGCCACGGTGCGGACGCGCCACCGGGGATCCAGGTCTTGAGGGCGTTTCCGTCCCTGATCCCTCCTCCGATCTCGTGGATGAGCTCCGCCCAGGTGATGCCCATGACGATCTCATGGTTGCCCGGCTTCCTCACGTGGCCGGACAGCGAGAACAACCGGGTTCCTGCCGAACGCTCCGGCCCGATCGCTGCGTACGCGTTCCCACCGTTGAGCGTGATCCATGGGACGTTGGAGATCGACTCCACGTTGTTCACGATCGTCGGTTTCGCGTAGAGGCCTGCAACGGCGGGGAACGGCGGCTTGAGCCTGGGTTCCCCCCTTCGACCCTCGAGCGAGTTCAGCAGCGCGGTCTCCTCGCCGCAGATGTAGGCGCCCCCACCGAGGTGGACGACCACGTCGAGGTCGAACCCGCTCCCGAGGATGTCCGATCCGAGGAATCCAGCCTCGTATGCCTCGTCGACTGCCCGCTGGACGCGCCGCGCAGGCTTGGGATACTCGCCCCTGATATAGATGAACGCCGTGTGCACGCCGAGGGCATAGGCGGATATCACGATGCCTTCGATCAACTGGTGCGGGTCGCGCTCGAGCAGCTGCCGATCCTTGAACGTGCCAGGTTCGGATTCGTCGGCGTTGATGACGAGGTACCGCGGTTCGGTCGGCGCCAGGAAGCCCCATTTGATCCCGGTGGGGAAGCCGGCGCCTCCCCTGCCCCGCATGTTCGACGCCTTCACCTCATCCACCAACTGCTCTGGGGTCATCTCTCGAAGCGCCTTGCGCAGCGCGTCGTACCCGCCGGTCGCCTCATACCTGGCAAGCGTGTGGCTGTCTGAAGGGTGCGCGGCCATTCGACGGGTGAGGATGGGATCGGTCATCGCCCGCCCCTCGCAGAGCCGTAGGGGCCGAACGCCGGCACGGGCCCGACCGCACCGTCGGCCTCGGTGGACCCCCAGTCGAACGAACGGCGACCGCCGAACAGCTGCTGCATCTCGTCGGCGAGGACCACCGATGGAGTGGAGTCGCGCAGCCATCCGATGAGCGCCTTCGCCTTGTCGGGGGTCAGGCCTTCCACCGTCTCGTAGTTCACCTGGACGGCAGGGGCGCCACCACAGGCGCCGATGCACTCGACGTGTTCGACGGTGAACGCACCATCCTCGCCGGTTGCACCAGCCTGCACCCCTGACTCGTTCTCGACGGCTGCCAGGACGTCGTCAGCTCCCAGGAGATGGCACGAGATCGAGGTGCACACCGAAACGAGGTACGCACCTGGCTCCTCCTGTTTGAACATCGTGTAGAACGACACGACGGACTTGACCTGCGCAGGGGTGATGCCGATCAGCTCGGCAACCTCGCGCATTGCGTCGTCGGAGGCGTATCGGTGCTCGAGGCTCGCGATGTACATGAGCGGCATGAGCGCCGATCTCCGTTCGGGATACGACGCGAGGATCGTCCGCGCCCGCTCCTGGTTCGCGGGACTCCAGTGGGCGATGGCGGCGGTCATCGGTCGACATCCCCGAGGACGGGATCCGCCGACGCGAGGGCGGCGACGACGTCGGCGACGAGGGAGTCCGTCATCATCATGGGGAGGGCCTGCACCGCCGCGAACGACGGGGCACGCCAGTGCATCCGCCACGGGCGCGCTCCACCCTTCGAAACGAGGTAGCACCCGAGCTCCCCGCGTGGGCCCTCCACGGACTGGTACGCCGTGCCGGGAGGCACGACGATGCCTTCCGTGAAGAGCTTGAAGTGGTGGATGAGCGCCTCCATCGATTCGTCGATGCGCTTGCGCGGTGGTGGGGTGACCTTGGGGTCCGGGTTGCGGTAGTCGCCGCGGGGCATCGCCTCGACGACCTGCTCGACGATCCGCAGCGACTGGCGGATCTCCTCCATGCGGACGATGTACCGATCGAACACGTCTCCGTGGAGACCGGTCGGCACATCGAACTCGTACTGCTCGATGCCGCAGTAGGGCATCGCCTTTCGCAGATCCCATGTGATGCCGGACGCCCTGGCGATGGGTCCCGTGATCCCATACGCCTTGCACTCATCCGGGGTGATGACGCCGACACCGAGGGTGCGGTCGAGGAAGATCGGGTTTTCGTTCAAGAGCTCCTCGTACTCCGAGATCCCGATGTTCACGAGGCGGATGAGGTCCTCGACGTCCTCCTCCCAGCCGTCAGGGAGGTCCGCCGCCACCCCGCCCGGCCGGATGTAGTTGTGGTTCATCCGCAGACCGGTCGTCTTCTCGAAGAAGTCGAGGCACACCTCGCGTTCGCGCCAGCCGTAGATCATCATCGAGAGCGCCCCGATGTCCATTCCCATGGTCGCGGCCCACAGCAGGTGGCTGGCGACGCGGTTCAGTTCCGTCATGAGCACTCGGATCGCGTCCGCACGAGGCGGGACGTCGATGCCGAGCAGCTGCTCGGTGGCGAGGGAGAAGGCGAGCTCGTTGTGGAAGGGTGAGAGGTAGTCCATCCGGGTGACGTTCGTCGAACCCTGGGAGTAGTTGAGGGTCTCAGCCGTCTTCTCCATGCCGGTGTGGAGGTAGCCGACGATGGGTTTGACGCGCCTCACCGTTTCACCCTCGAGTTCGAGTTGGAGCCTGAGCACTCCGTGCGTCGAAGGGTGTTGGGGCCCCATGTTGATGATCTGTCGTTCCTCGTCGATGACCTCGGGATCGGAGACGTAGTCGTCGACGACGAGGACACCCTCCTGGACGGCGAGTGCCGGCTCGTCCGCTCGCGAGAGCAGCTCCTGGGCACGTTCGTTCGTCGCACCGGAGAATGGGAACCGCTCCTCGGTTCCCGACACCCATACATCATGGAGCCTTCGCCGCTCGTCGGCACTCCCTGGCGCGGGTCCCGTGGTCGGGATGCCTTCGTCCACGACGGCTTCGTCGCCGTTCGTCGGGTTCGTCGTGTCCGTCACAGGTTCGCGCTCCCTGCCTTGAACTCCACGGGAACCGACCCTACGGCATAGTCCTTTCGGAGGGGATGGCCCTCCCAGTCGTCGGGGAGGAGGATGCGGGTGAGGTCGGGATGGCCGGGGAACTCGACACCGATGAGATCGAAGGCCTCTCGCTCATAGAAGTTCGCGCCTGGGAACACATCGGTGAGGGTCGGGACGGACGGCTGGTCGTACGGCACCCTCGTCGACACGACGATCCGTTCCACCGCCTCCATGTTCAGCACGTTGAGGGCAACCTCGAACCGGGGAGCGTCGGTGTAGTGATCCACCGCAGCGAGGTCGATGAAGGTGTCGAAGCCGGCGGCCCGCGCTGTCTCCGCGAAGGCCACCCAGTCCCCTACCGGAACGGTGATCGCATGGTATGTGACCGAGCTCGACGCGTACGTGCGAAGCTCATGCGTCGCATCGGGGAACTGGCCGATGATCGATGCAACGACGGCGGACTCGGGAATCGGCGTCGACGCCTCGGTACCGGGTGCGGGATCGTTGCCTTCGACGTCCATCACAGCACGCCCGTCGATCGGCGGATCTCACCCGACATGATCTTCTCCTGCAGGCTGAGGATCCCGTGGATGAGCGACTGGGGACCAGGAGGACAACCGGGAACGTACATGTCGACGGGCACGACCTGATCGACACCCTGTACGAGGGCGTAGTTGTTGAACATCCCACCCGATGAGGCGCATGCACCCATCGAGATGACCCACTTCGGTTCGGCCATCTGGTCGTACACCTGGCGGAGTACAGGAGCCATCTTCTGGGACACGCGTCCGGCGACGATCATGAGGTCGGCCTGGCGTGGTGAGGCGCGGAAGACCTCCATGCCGAAGCGGGCGAGGTCGTTGTGGGCCGCTCCCGTTCCCATCATCTCGATTGCACAACATGCGAGCCCGAATGACGCTGGCCACATCGAGTTCGTGCGTGCCCAGTTCACTCCCTTCTCGAGGGTCGTGACGAGGACGCCGGGCTCCTTCGAGACACCTGCCATCAGGCGGCTTCCTCGAGGGGGGCGTCGGGAGCGACGATGCGCCGATACCTCGACCTACGCGCGACATTCCAATCGAGCGCTCCCCGCTTCCACACGTAGGCGAGCGTCTCGATGAGCATCAGCATGAACACGACGACGGCACCGACACCCGCCCAACCGAACTGCTCATATCGGACCGCCCACAGGAAAAGGAAGATGATCTCGACGTCGAAGATCACGAACAGCATCGCTACGAGGTAGAACTTGACGGGGAACCGCTGGACGGGCTCCTGGAGAGGCACGATGCCGCATTCGTAGGGGGCGAGCTTCTCCGGGCTCGGGTTGTTCGGCGCAAGGATCCTCGAGACGAAGAGCGAGGCAACGGCGAAGCCGATGCCGAGCAGTGTCATGAGGGCGATCGGGAGGTAGTCGGCGAGCTCCATTGGTCGGGAGGATACCCCCGCGTGTGGGCCATCCGGGAACCCCGGACCCGATACATGGCTGACCGCAGGCCTTCCTATTGTTCCCGACATGAAGTCGACGATCCCGTCAGCGACGGTCGCGAGGTTGCCAAGGTACCTTCGGTGCCTCTCGGACATGGCCTCGACGACGCACCAGTGCTCATCGGAGCAGTTGGCGTCCGTTTCGGGGTGCACTGCTGCGCAGGTGCGCAAGGATCTCTCCTATGTGGGGAGCCACGGAACGCGGGGCGTCGGCTACGAGATCGATCAGCTCATGGCCCAAATACGCGTGGTGCTCGGCATGACACGCAGCCACCCTGTGGTGATCATCGGGGCAGGGAACCTCGGCTCCGCGCTCAGCAACTACAAGGGCTTCGCCAACTGGGGATTCACGATCGTCGGAATCCTGGATGTGGACGAGTCGAAGATCGGAACGAGGCTCAACGGCCTCGTCGTCGAGTCGATCCACAGGCTCGAGGACATCGTGACGTCGGGGGGCGTCGAGATCGGGATCATCGCGACTCCCCCTGGTGCGGCCCAGTCGGCGGCGGACCGACTCATTGCTTCCGGCGTCAAGTCGATCCTCAACCTGGCACCGATCATCCTGAAGGTCCCCGAGGACGTCTCGGTGCGTCGCGTCGACCTATCGACCGAACTCGGGATCCTCGCCCACCACCTGAGCATCGCACGCCCCACGGGAGATTCGTAGGCATTGGCCGGCGACGATGGCTCCGTGGTGCACCGAGCGCGCAGGTCAGTTGGCGGTGTCCGCCTCGTAGCGCGTGAGAGCGACCGAGAACATCGCGAACAACAACAGCGAGCCGAGGGTCATGGCGATCGCCGGCAGCCGGATCTGGAATGCGTTGAGGCCCTCGAGGTTCGCGGGACGGATTCCCCGTGGGGCGTAGACGATGAAGAGGATCCCGTTGATCGCCAGCCACCCGAACGTTGCTGCCCCGGTGAGGAGGAATGCGAGCCGCTTGCCGAGGTCGGTCCATAGCAGGAACCAACCTGCACCGATGAAGACGAAGATCGCCCCGGCGACGACGCCGAACCCTCGCATCGCAACGGAGAAGTCAGTCAGCTCGCCGGTGTCGGGATCCCGCTGGTTGAACACGGTACCGATGAGATCGACGACGAACTCCCTGACGAACGGAACCATCGAGAGCATCGCGGCGGCGAAGGCAACGAGCCCGACGATCTCGAGCGTCGACATGCCCGACTCCGAGCGAACGATACGGCGGGTATCCATCATCACATCGACCTCTCATACCTGACGATCAGCTCGATCTGTTCCTGGGACAGGACACTTCCAAAGCCCGGCATCCGACCGGACCCGATCCCGTTGACGCCGTACCCGACGGCGTTGTCGGATCCCGAGATGATGAACGCGATCTGATCGGCAGGGTCGGGGAACTGGACCAGCGAACGGCCATCCGCAAGCGCCGGTCCCCACGCTCCCGATCCCGCCCCCTGTTCGAACGAAGGTCCGGCGCTGTATCCGCCCGTGTGGCACCTGGCGCAGTAGGCATTGAAGAGCCCGACTGCGAGCTGCGCGTCCTCAACGGCGACCCCCATGTCTGCAGCGACAGCATCGAAGTCGACCGCCCACGGCTTCTCGGCGAGGGCTCTCTCGAGGAAGGCAAGGCCGGGCTCGAGGTCGGCGAGGAAGGCGTCCATGCGCTCGGCTGTGACGGTGAGGAGCAACACATCCGTCTCGAGATGGCCGAGCAGCTCCTCCGCGGCGTCCAGATCGGCAAGGGGGCCGGCGTCCGATGTATTGGTGAAGGCGACGAACGGATCGAACCGGACGTCGTAGAGCGTGTTCGGCTGGTTCGTGTAGACGTTCGGCACCACCGACGAGTCCACCGTGACCACCCTGATCGTGTCCTTCGAAACTCCCGCCATCACGGTCAGGGCGCGTTCGGTCGCGTCCGACAACCCGTCGCGGTCGCTGTCGACCCCTGGATCGGTGCACGAGGCACCAACGAGGGCTGCGGATGCGGGTGTGCACGTTGCCGGCGCCTGGAAGAGATCCTTGATGTCCTCCGGGAAGCCTCCGACGACGGCAACCCTCCCCTCGGCAGCCTCGACATCGGCGATCTCGGCCTCCTGGCGGGCGATCAGGTTCTGCGTGAATGCCTCGCCACCGTCGATGCGGGCGAGCGCCTGGTCCGCGGCAGGACCTGAGCGAGCGAACGCATCGGCCTGGCTCACCTGGATGGAGTCGAGCCAGGCGATCGTCTGGTCGATCTCCTGGACGGTCATGGCGCCACCACCGTCGAGGCCGAGGGCGGGCATCGGGGAATTCGCACGCCCATAGATGATCCAGTACGCGACCTCCTCCTCGTCATATCGATACAGCACGTCGTCGAGTGACGGGGCGGTCCACGAAACCGAGACTCCGCTTCGGGCCTCGACGAAAGCCGCTGCTCCGCCACCGGCTGCCGGGCCGTGGCAGTTGGAACACTGGAAGCCGTCGACGCTGAACCAATGCGCGCCCTCCTCGACGTCGAGCTCCTCGATCGCGACGGCGGCCTCGGCCTGGCGGTCCGGTTCGTTGAACGCGTACCACGGCAGTGAGACGGCCAGGAGCGCAGATCCGAACAGGGCGGCACGAAGGACCTTCGTGAGCTTGGTGTTCTCGAGCTCGTCGTCCGTTGCATGGGGTGACAGGTTCGGGGGAATCGCCTCACCTGACGAGGCACGGGAGCGACGCGAATTGACATACAAGAAGCCCATCCATCCCAGGATGAGACTCACCGCGATGAGGAGCGCAATGGCACCGATGCCGAGCCCGACGGAGGAGTCGACGACCTCGGTCTCCTCCGCGACGGCGCTGATCATCGAGAGTGTCTTCACGAGTCCATCACCCCACACAGAACGGACCCTGCGGGTACGCGATCGTCAGCACCTTCGCCCGTGAGGTCTGGACGACGACACCCGTATCGATGACGAGCTCCCCGGCAGCATCCACGCTGACCGAGAAGCGGTCGAGGTTCCGTGGCGCGGGTCCGGAGTTGTACTCGCCGTGCTGGTTGTACTTCGATCCGTGGCACGGGCATTCGAATCCCTGCGATGAAAGGCATTCGGGAACCCGGCAGCCGAGATGGACACACTTCTGCCAGAGGGCCATCAGTCCGACCCCATCGGCTTCGCCCCCAGCCACGACGAACGGCGTCGCCTCGAAGGAGGACCCCGCGAGCTTGGACATGTCGAAGGGGACGACCCACGATTGGGCCGCGGGCACGAACTTCGGGATGATCGTCGCACCGTTGATGATCTCGGCCTTCAACGACTCGACCGACCCGGCCTTGATCGGCGTGCCGAATCCGCCCTTGAGCTTCGGCCAGAAGAACGCGAGCCCCGCGAGGGCGAACTGGAGCATGAACAGCCCGAAGACGGCACCGATCGCCCTGTTGAAGAACTTGCGGCGAGTGACGCCGTACTCCGTCGCCGAGATCTCCGTGCGAGGAGGGTCCTCCTGGAACTCGAGGGGCGCAGCGACGAGCGTGGCAACGGATGACCCTTCTCCCTCGTCGGCAGCACCGGCCGCGGCTGCGGCTGCCATGGCCTTCCTCCGGTCCCGATCCGCCTTGGCGGCGCGCCGATCGAGCTCGGCGGCGGTCACCGCACCGTCGGAATCCGATCGCCTCGCCGCGATCGTGACGATCGCGAACGCAGCAGCGAGCGTCACGAGGATGAGGAGCGAAGCGAAGAGGAGTGCGCCGGTCATTCGAGGATCGTCAGTAGGTCGTCGAAGAATATGCCGTCGCGCCACGGGAACGTGAAGTTGAATCCGGGACCCCGGAAGAAGGATCCGAAGATCGTCAGGATCGCCGCCGCCATGAAGAACACCGTGTAGATCGAGATTGCGAGCTTGCGATCCGAGGGCCTCACCGACGGGTTGCGGTCGATGTACGGGATGAACGCCAAAGCTGCGAGGCCGAAGCCCGGCACGATGACGCCCGCGACCATCGGGTCGAAGTACGCGAGCAGCTCCTGGAGGCCGAGGAAGTACCACGGCGCCTTCGAAGGGTTCGGCTGCTGGTTGAAGTTCGCGAACTCGAGGAGGGGCGCGTCGACGAACGCCGAGAGAAGCGTCAGGAAGGCAAGCATTCCGAGCAGTGCCACGAACTCGATGGCGAGGAGGTGCGGCCAAACATTGACCTTGTCCGCGGGTTCCTTCGTCGTGCCCTGGATGGCGCCGGCTTTGACGACCGTGAGCAGCCGTTGCGTGCGGACGCCCGGCGGCGGGCCCTGTGGAGCAGGCGGCGATGCGGCCCGGCTGGTCGTCCCCGACCCCTGGGCAGGCGACGAGGTCGAGGCCTGTGCGGTGGCTGCAGGTGCTCCGGCCCCGACAAGGGCGGGTACGCCGGTTCCATCGGCCTTTGCCCTTGCCATCATGGCGCGCTGGAGCAGTGGTCGCGGTACCCCGTAGCGGGCGGACTCGGCATCGAGATCGCGCTCGCCTCCGGAGCCTTCCGGGGATGGTGGGGCGGGTGTTGAAGCCGCAGGAGCGGGGGCGCTCTCGCCGTCCATGGCGGCCATCGCCTCCTCGACGGTGATGCCCGCGGCCTTCGCCCTCGCCTCGGCCGCCCTGCGTTTCAGATGTTCTGGTAGCTCTGCCACGCCAGCTCCTTAGAGGGGTCCCGAGATTCCGCCGTCCTTGCGGACTCGCCAGAAGTGCACGGCCATGAAGATCGTGATGATGAAGGGGAGGAACAACACGTGGAGAACATAGAACCGCAACAAGGTGTCCGCGGTGATCTGGACACCGCCCACGAGTGCGAATGTCACCTGTTCACCGAACACCGGCGTGTACGCGGCCATGTTCCCCCCGACCGTCACCGCCCACAGTGCCAGCTGGTCCCATGGGAGGAGGTAGCCGGTGAACGAGAGGAGCAGCGTGAGGAGGAGCAGGATGATGCCGACGACCCAGTTGAACTCACGGGGCGGCTTGTACGCGCCGTGATAGAACACCCGTGACATGTGGAGGAAGACGGTGAGCACCATGACGTGGGCACCCCACCGGTGCATGTTGCGCACGAGTTGGCCGAACGCCACGTCCGTTGCGAGCGCCTGGAGGTCGAAGTAGGCCTGGGGTGACGTCGGCCGGTAATAGAACATCAGGAAGATGCCCGTGATCGTGAGGAGGATGAAGAGGAAGAAGCTCAGTCCCCCGAGGCACAGCGTGTACGACAGCTTGACGCCGTGGCGCTTCACCTTCACAGGGTGCAGGTGGTACAGGACATTGTTCATCACGACGTAGGCGCGGTTGCGTGGCGAGTCGCCACTGTCGGCCCGCATCGACGAGCCGGGGCGGAAGATCGACGTCCACACCTGGGAATTCCGGACGTGGTCACCCAGTCCGGTCACGGCTTCCTTGAGCCCTGTCCTCCCGTTACCGTCAGCCACCTTGCTTCCCCATGTCTGTCACCACCGCGTCCCGTAGCTGACGCCGCTCTTGTCGTCACGTTCGCCCGTGTCGTACTCCCAGGGCGCCATCTCGTATTGCGAGCCCTGGTCGGCGAGCGAGCCTGCGAACTTCCCGATCGTGATCACGTTCGTCGGGCACCGGTCGACGCACAGCTTGCATCGCGTGCACTCTGTGTCGTCGATCACGAAGATCGCGCCGTTCTCTTCCTTGTCCGCGGGGTTGTCGACGCCGAAGGTCTCGGAGATGATGTCGGTGGAGAGGAAGTGGATGCACTTCCACGGACAGATGTCGACGCAGCCGGCACACAGGATGCACTCGGACTCGTTGATGTGGATGAACGTCTTCGGCTTCACACCTGCCTGGACATACGAGGTGTCGACGATGGCGAGCTGGTAGTCGTCTCGCATCGGCGGCGTCTCGAGCCACGCTTCCTTGGCCATCACTCCACCGTCCGCATCGGGCGCCCGTAGTTCGAGACGGGTTGGGGCTTCGGCACGTCGGAGCGCTTCGCGCGCTCCTGCCACTGGTACATGACGACAGGCAGCACGATGAGGAGGGTCGTGACGTACCCGGCGACGATCATGTCCTTCAGCGCCGCGTAGGAGATCGAGATCTCATTGCCGAGGACGAGGAACGGCGGGATCGTCACGAAGATCTTGACCTGCGTCCACTCGAGGGTCGACTGGAACAGCGTGAGCATCTGGTTCGGGATGATCGCGAACAGGATGAACATCAATCCGGTGAACAGGAGGGCGCCGAGCATCGCACGCGCCCACGTGAGCGTCCGGCCGTAGATGAATCCGAAGGCCGCACCCGCCATCGCCATCAACACGCCACCGAGGGCGACCATCTGCGCGATCGTGGCGGGCACCCAACCCCTGGGGAAGTTCGCGTAGATCTCCTGACCGAACTCGTTGAACTCATCAGCTTCGGCCGTGTGGACCAGGAAGGAGCCGACGATCGCGACGACGATGCCCACCAGGATCAGACCCAGCCCTGCGATGAGTTGCTTCCGTTCGGTCACGTATGTCCCTGTCCGAGTGCAGGCAGTTTACGGTGCCCGAGAACTCACGCGGGTGCACCTTCATGGTTACCGGGCGAATACCGGGCGAACCGATCCGGTGATTGTGGTCGTTTCGCTGCGTGCACGCCAACCGATGCGGGTTGCCGGCATGTCCGCGGCTAGAGTTTCGCCAGCCATCCCATGGGCAGCGCTGTCAGCACGCACAGGAGGACGCCGAAAGCGTGACCGCCGAAACTGCATCGAACCATCCGGATCAGGCATCCGGTTCTCCCCGGGGCACGAGCGTCATTCGCACCCATGTGACCGTCGCCTCGATCTTTCTCATCCTCGGCTCGGTGATCGGAGCCATCGCCGCGCTGCAACTGGTGCTTCCCGACCTGCTCTCGGGCAGTGCGTTCACGACCTATGGCCGCCTCGCCCCGGCTGCCCGCATACTCCTGACGGATGGGTGGCTCACGATCGGACTCCTCGGCTGCTCGTACTTGGCACTGTCGAGGGTGACCGGTTCCGATGTCGTGCGTTCGCTCGTCGCATTCGCCTCCCTTCTGGTCATCGCCGTTGGAGCTCTCGGCGCCGCCGTGGGTGTGGCGCTCGGCATGAGCTCTGGCATCGCGGGGATCGCTTCTCCCCTGTGGGCCAGGGCGATCCTGGCGATCGGCTACCTCCTGGCAGCGGTCGCCGTGGTGGGCACGGCCCGGACGAGGCGTGACTCGCTCGGAGCGACCGGCTGGTATCTCACCGCAGCTCCGATCTGGCTCGCCTTGTCGGGTCTCGTTGCCATCGTCCCGATGTCCGAAGGGATCGCAGGGTCCATCCAGATGGCATTCTCGAGCGCCGGCACGACCGGGCTGTTCTTCGTCACCGCGTCCGTCGGGTTGCTGTACCACGCCTTCACGTCGCTCACCGGCACCGATCCGACTGCTCCACGACCGCTGTCGACGCTCGGCTTCTGGTCGTTGGCCCTGGTATGGGCGAATCTCGCTGCCGTGCGCTTCATCTTCTCCCCCACACCGGATTGGTACGAGACCCTTGCCGTTGCGTTCGCGATCGCGACCCTGATACCGGCCCTGACGATCGCGGCCGACCTCGGCTTGATGATCGCGGGCAAGGTCTCCTCCATCACGGACCGAGCGACCCTCCGGTACGCCGTGATCGCCTCCCTGGCCCTCACGCTCGCAACCGTCGTGGTATTGCTCACCGCGTGGAGAGCGACCAGCGGCGTCGTCCAGTTCACACCGTGGGTCGACGGCCTCGATGCCCTGATCGTCCTCGGTGGCGGATCATTCGCGATCTTCGCCACGGTGTCGATCCTCCGCGGCGGCCGCACCGGTGGGCCGTCGATCCATTTCGTGCTGTCGACGCTGGGCCTGCTCGCCGCAACGGCGGGTCTCCTCGTCGGCGGGGTTGTCGTCGGCTTCAGCTGGGCGGCGGGACCCGCGAGCCAAGGTTTCGTGAACGCAGGGGATGCATGGAAGGTGACGGCAGACAGCTCGGAGTTGTTCCTCTGGGTCGCCGCGATCGGCATTGCGATCTTCGCCATCGGCCAGATCGCTTTCCTGAAACCTCGACATGGTGAGCCTGCTGGCGCCGTGACATTCGATTCGACCGACTACGACCTCGAGTTCGAGGGCCAGACCCGGTATGCGTCGTGGGGACGGCTCGTGACGGGTGTCGTCGGCGTATGGGTCTTCGCAGCCCTCATGACGTGGGTGCTCCCCGTCGCCGACAGGGCCGACCGCGAAGCGACCATCCTCGCCGACTCCAACCGCACCTATGTCACCGGTTCGCCCCAGGCGATCGGCCGCGACCTCTACATCTCGGAAGGATGCATCGAGTGCCACACCCAACAGGTTCGCCCCATCGGCAGTGACGTCGGGCTCGGACCGGTGAGCGTCGCAGGAGACTACGCGAACGAGAACCCCGCACTCCTCGGCACGTCGAGATTCGGCCCTGATCTCATGCACTACGCCGGCAGGGTCGAATTCTTCGACAAGGTCATCGTCCAGGCCCACCTCGCGAACCCGCGCTCGGTGGTGCCATGGTCGACGATGCCGTCGTACGCGTATCTTTCCTCCGAGGACCTCAACGCCCTCGTCAGCTACATCGAGACCCTGAGGTAGGGCCACCATGGACGAACTCCTCAACAAAGCGGCAGAGAAGATGGGCATGCCCCCCGCGCTCGCAAAGCGCTCCGCGCAGGCGCGCGCGGACAAGGAGGGCATCTCGCTCGAGGCCGTCCTCGCCGAATGGGCGGGGGAAGACGCCGGCGAAGGCACCGACGAGCCCACCGGGCCCGCCGCCGGCATGGATGCCGCGGCGCTCGATAGCCCGAACGAGGGCGCCGACAGCCCGCCGGCGGCGACGGCGGCGCCCGATCCCGTGCCTTCGAATACCCCTGCGCCGCAGAGTGCGCCGACTGAGGTCTCCACGGAGTATCTGGTGGGGCTCGCGGCAGCGTCGAAGCGCATGCCGGAGAAGCTCGTGCGGTCGTCTGCGGATGCTCGTGCCCGAAACGCGGGAACCAGTATCGACTCGGTCCTCGCGACGTGGGCCGGTGTCGACCTCGACGATCTCCGAGCCAGGGCCGACGCAGGTCTCGAACTCCCCGTCGCAGAGAGACCAGGCCAGCCCGTCGCCACGACCCCGCAGACGCCTGCAACCGCGGATGCCGCCGAACCAGAGCCAGCCGAGGCACCGACAGCCGAGCGAGCAGCCGCACCCGCAGCAGTCGCGGCGGCGGCCATGTCGATGGACGAACTCCTCGAGAAGGTTGCAGAGGCAAAGGGCATGCCGGCACCCATCGCGAAGCGCTCCGCCGAGGCACGCGCCAAGAAGACCGGCGAACCCCTCGAGGCAGTCCTCGCCGAATGGGCAGGCATCGACCCAGCGACCGTCGGGGGCGCTGCCACTGAGGGCGCGTCGCAACCGGAGCAACCAGAGGCACCGACCGCCCAGGCAACTCCTCCGTCTGCCGGAGCACCTGCCGCGGCGGCGGCCATGTCGATGGACGAACTCCTGGAGAAGGTTGCAGAGGCAAAGGGCATGCCGGCACCCATCGCGAAGCGCTCCGCCGAGGCACGCGCCAAGAAGACCGGCGAACCCCTCGAGGCAGTCCTCGCCGAATGGGCCGGCGTCGACCCGGCGACGGTCGGTGCACCATCTGGCGGCACGTCGGCAACATCCTCAGATGTGCAGACCTCTCCACCGGTCGAACCCGCAGCGCAGCGTGATGAGCCCACGGCAGCGGACGACGTGGAGGTCATCGCAGCTTCCGCAACTGTGCAGGCCGACGAACCCGGAGGCGATCGGACCGAAGAACTGGCAGCCCCGCGCAGGGGCAGGTACCCGACGTGGCTCGCGGCGGCGTTCATCATCATCCCGCTGCTCGCCGTTACCTACATCCTCGTCTCCCCGAACGGCCCTGACTGTGGCACCGCTGGCCAACTCAACATCGATCCAGCGACCGGGCTTGCCGTCAACTGCGACGGGTCCGAGTACGGGTCGTCTTCGGTCGATTACCTGTCGATGGGCGCCGGCATCTACGCCCAGTGCGCCGCCTGCCACGGAGCCGACGGCGGTGGAGGTGTGGGACCGGCCTTCACAGGTGGCGCCGTTCTGGCGACCTTCTCGGCGTGCACCGACCACGTTGAGTGGGTCACGCTGGGCACGGCGAACTTCCCAGAGCCGACGTACGGTGACACGAACAAGCCGGTCGGTGGCGTCGGGTTGATGCCGGGCTATGACGGCGTCCTCACACCCGAGCAGATCGCCGCCGTCGTCCTGTACGAGCGGGTGGCGTTCGGAGGCGAGGACCGCACCGAGGCCGAGATCGACTGTGGTCTCGTCGAAGTCGAGGATGAGACCGTCGAGGCGAGCCAGCCGTAGGGCTCGGCACACCATCCTCGGTCGTGACCGTGGCGCTCACGATCGGTGTATCAGCTCCGTTCGTGCCTCGACCGAGCCGCTGCGATGTGCCGACCGGCCGGTACCCTCACCGCCATGACTGCAAGCGTCCTCGTCGTCGGTGGTGGGCCCGGAGGGGCATCCGCCGCCTACTGGTTGGCACGAAACGGCGTCGAGGTTCACCTCGTCGAGAAGAAGCGCTACCCGCGTGAGAAGGCCTGCGGCGACGGCCTCACACCACGGGCGATCAAGCAGCTCCTTGACATGGGATTCGACTTCGCCGGCCTCGACCTCCACAGGGTCGAGGGCCTCCGCGCCTATGCGGGGGACATGAAGATCGAACTCGCATGGCCGGAGCACTCCGTGTACCCGAATTGGGGAGCCACCATGCGGCGCGCCGACCTCGACGGCACCGTCGCCGGGCTCGCCGCAGCCCAGGGCGCCGTCGTCGAGCAGGGCACCACGGCCATGCCCGTCCTCGACAACGACAGGGTCACCGCGGTCACCCTCACGAACGCAGACGGGACCAGGACCGTGCACCCCGAATTCGTGATCATCGCCGACGGATCGAACTCCCGCTTCGGGCGCGGCGTGGGTGCGTCACGACGTCGCGACTACCCGTACGGTCTCGCCGTTCGCGGGTACTGGGAGAGCCCGAACTCGGACGACCGCATGATCGAGAGCCAACTCGATATCCGCGATGCCGAGGGCAGGGCGATGCCGGGATACGGATGGGTATTCCCTCTCGGCGACGGCGAGATCAACGTCGGTGCAGGCCTCGTCTCGACGTTCAAGGGATGGAAGGACATCAACACCTCGAGCATCCTCGACGCGTATGTCCATCAACTACCTGACCACTGGAAGATCGACGACGACACGAGCCACACCCGTCCGATCGGTGGCAAGCTCCCCATGTCGCTGTCCGTCGGGCCGAAGGTCGGTCGGAACTGGGCGCTCGTCGGGGACGCCTCGGGCGCCGTCAACCCTTTCAACGGCGAGGGCATCGACTACGCCTACGAAACGGGGCGCATGGCCGCCCGATACATGGCAGATGCGGTAGCCGGTGACGCGTCAGCACTCGCGGGCTACGACGCAGAGCTCGAGGCAACCTATGGCGACTACCACCGTGTCGCACGCGTCTTCGTCAGGGTCATCGGGAACCCGACGATCATGAAGACCCTCACGACGGTCGGCATCCGGAACAAGCCGCTGATGGAATGGACGCTGAAGGTGATGGCCAACCTGCTCGATCCCGAGGAGGCGAAGATGTCCGAGCACATCTACACCGCCATCGAGCGGACCGTCAACGTGGGATCCTGAGATCGTGCGACCGGTCACATCGATCGCGATCGCCGTCCTCATGGCGTTCATCGTGGTCGCGTTCCTGATCAAGCTCGCCTCCGGCGGCCTCACCCCGTAGTCCGCGCCCTCAGTCGACGGCGCGGATCTCGATGCGGTTTCCGCCGTCGGGGCGCCCGATCACCGCCGAGTCACCGACGTGGAGCGCGAAGTCGTCCGCTGCGCGGCCCGCCCGCACGCCGAGGGCGATCTGGCCGTGCGAGTCGACATGGATGACCGCCTCCCCTTCGTCCACCGAGCCGTACGTGTCGCCCCAGACGATGCGGAGGTCCGTCATCCCGAAGGACACACGCACATCATCACCCGGTGAGAGGTCGAGCGCGCCGAGATCCTCCGGTCCGATGTTGAACTGGATGTTCCCGAACGAGTCGATCCACAGGACGGTCGCCTTGACCCCACCGTTGCCAGCCGGTTCCGAGAGGGGAACCATCAGGGGCGTGATCGTCTCGGGAGCGAGGACGGGGCCGAGGTCCTCGAGGACCGCCTGGGACGATGCGAGCACGGCGGCCGCGGGAGCGAACACGTCCCGACCGTGGAAGGTCGCCCCGACGGACGGAAGTCGGAACCGAGGATCCTCCAGGGACACGATGCGATCGGCGCCTCCGACCATCGCCACAGCGGGTGCGAGCAGCCCGTTGTCCGGTCCGACGAAGTAGCCGACCGGGGTACGCGCCGCGATCGCCCTTCGTGCAGTCCCGACCCCCGGATCGACGACGGCGAGGAACACACCGTCCGGCATGAACTGGACCGCACGGGTGAGGGCGAGTGCGCCACCGTGGACGTCTCCGCGTCGGATGCCATGGGTGACGTCGATCAATCGAACCTCAGGAGCGATCCGGGCGATGACGCCGTGGACGACGCCGACGAACTCGTCTTCGTGACCGAAGTCGCTGAGGAAGGACACGGGGACAGCCATTGCCTGCAGGCTACCGATCGGGGGCGTCAGCGGCACCTGCGCGTCGAGTATCGTCGGGGATGATCCTCGGAGAAAGAGTCACCATGACCGATGCCAGCGAGTCGGTGTTCAACACCATCGAACCTGTACGTGGCGAGAAGAAGCCCAAGCTCAAGACGCGTTTCTACGAGGAGGAGCTCGAACGCCTCCAGATCGAGCTCGTCAAGCTGCAGAGCTACATCCGCACCGAGGGAATCAAGGTCATCGTGGTATTCGAAGGCAGGGACGCCGCCGGCAAGGGGGGCGCCATCAAGCGGATAAGCGAGCGGCTCAATCCTCGCATCTGCAGGGTCGAGGCCCTCGGCACCCCGACCGAGCGCGAGAAGACCCAGTGGTGGTTCCAGCGGTACGTTCCGTACCTGCCCGCCGCGGGTGAGATGGTCATGTTCGATAGGTCCTGGTACAACAGGGCCCTCGTTGAACCCGTGATGGGGTTCTGCACGGAGGAGGAGTACAGGGAGTTCCTCCGATCGTGTCCCGAGTTCGAGCGGATGCTGGTGCGCAGCGGGATCGTCCTGGTCAAGTATTGGTTCTCCGTCAGCGACGAGGAACAGGAACGGCGGTTCCGGTCACGGATCGACGACAAGACGAAGCGCTGGAAGCTGTCGCCGATGGATCTCGAGTCGCGCGCCAGGTGGGTCGAGTTCTCGAAGGCGAAGGACATCATGTTCGACCACACCGACATCAAGCAGGCTCCGTGGTACGTCGTGAACGCAGAGGACAAGAAACGCGCCAGGCTCAACTGCATCAGCCACCTGCTGTCCCTCATCCCCTACGAGGACCGCACCCTGGGAACGATCGAACTCCCGCCGCGACAGCCCGATCACGGGTACATCCGGCCGCCGATCACCGAGCAGACCTTCGTGCCTGAGCTGTATTGAGTATCGAGGTTGCGTCTACGTCTAGCGAGCGGTGATACGCTGGTCGCGTGAAAGGCGACTTGACCCCACTTGGGCGTCACGCCGGTTCGGTGCTCGCCATTGCACTGGTGCTCGCATCATGTAGCTCCTCGAGTTCGGGTTCGACCACGTCGTCTGTCGCACCGCAGCTCCCTTCCAGTACGCCGACGCAGGCCACCACCACGAGCACGACGACGGGCGCATCCCAGACCACCACCTCGACGGCATTCGATCCTCTGGTGATCACCCTCTCCGGCGGCGCCGTCGCATACACGACCACGGGCGACCTCTCGGTCGAAGGGTGGGTCGCCACACCCGCCGCGGTCACGGTCGGGGGGACACCGACGGAGACGCGCAGCGATCCCGACGGCCGAACGAGCTTCTTCGCCGACCTGACCAACATGGACGTCGGCACGCACGACATCCCGATCGAGGCGACGGCCCCGGACGGCAGGACCGCCACCCGAACCCTCACCGTCGTGCACGATCCAACGCTCGACCGACAGTTCGCCTACATCGTGGCGACCACCGCCGAGCCATCGACGATCATCGCCGACTACGCGCAGTGGTTCGTCGGTGAGGAAGCGGATGCGGCGGCCGACGACGACGGGGTTGCCAACGCCGATGGGACCGTGGACGGCGGGTTCTACATCCGAAACGTCAACGAGCGCCTGCGTACCCTCCCCATCGACGCCGGAGCTTCCGTGGTCCTCCATGCCTGCTACGTGGACGGCCCCTGCCTCACCAGGGAGGCAGTCGACTTCGAGGCGTTCCGGGCCCTGACGGAGAACCCGTCCAACGATGTCGCAACGGTCGGGTGGCAGTGGTACGGCAGCGGAACGCTCCCCTACTGGCTGTTCATCGCCGACGATGTGATCGTCCACATCGAAGAGCAGTACCTGCCCTGATCAGACTTCGCTCACGCTCAATCCGCAAGAACGCGACACTCGCTCCTCGTATCACGATCAGAGATTTCCGCGCTTGGCCTGCTCCCTTTCGATCGCCTCGAACAGGGCCTTGAAGTTCCCGATACCGAAGCCGGTGGCCCCGCGTCGCTCGATGAACTCGAAGAAGACCGTGGGACGGTCCTGGAGCATCTTCGTGAAGGTCTGCAGCAGGTACCCGTCCTCGTCCTTGTCGACGAGGAGACTCAGGCGTTCGATGCGGTCCCAGTCGAGGTCGTACTCCGCGAGGCGCTGCTGGGCCTCGGTGTAGTACTCGTGCGGTACCTCGATCGTCTCGAGGCCCCTTCCGTGGATCTCCTCCATCGTGGTCTGGAGGTCCGACGTCGACAAGGCGAGGTGCTGGACCCCTGGAGTCTTGTAGAAGTCGAGGTACTCCTCGATCTGGCTCTTCTTCCTCCCCGGAGCAGGCTCGTTGATGGGGAGCTTGATGACGCCGTTCCCTCCTGCCATGACCTTCGACATGAGCGCCGTGTACTCGGTCGAGATCGCCTCGTCGTCGAAGTGGCGCAACATGGTGAACGAGAAGATCCGCTCATAGAACTGCACCCACTCGTTCATACCGCCGAGCTCCACGTTCGCGACGACGTGGTCGATCGCGTGGAGCCCGGTGTCGCGAGCAATCGAATCGGTGCGAGGCTCGAAGCGAGGATCCTCGCCATCGACCTCGATCAGCGAGTGGACGGTGTCTCCGTAGGCGCCAATGGCGGCGATCACCATGCGGCCGAGGTCGTTCTCGATCACCTCGGGCTCACGGTGGGCGGTGGCGCCGCGTTCGACCGCACGCGAGAACGCTGCCACGGCGTCGGGGACGAGGAACCCGACGTCCTTGACGCCCGGACCATGGAGTTTGACGTGCTCGCTGATCTCGTGATCCCCGTCCTGGGCGCCTGTGACGATGAACTGGATCTGGTCACCGCGCAGGAGGTAGGACGATCGATCGGCCACACCGGTCTCGGGACCGCGATACCCGACGATGCTGAGGCCGAGGAGGGCCCTGAACGCCTGCGCGGTCATGAATGCGTTTCCGACCCACCATTCGACCGGGCCGAATCCCTTCATCGGGAACGGGTCCTTGGACGCGAACTCCCTCGCTCGCAGCGTCATGTCGACATCCATCGGGGCTCCTCTCACCAGACACGGACCGTGCAAGTATCGCAGGGTGGATGATCCTCGCGCGGCTCGCCGAACGAAGTTCGGCTGCCGTGCATGGCGCGTTCGGGTGCGTACCATGGTCTCGAGACCGAGGAGATCCATGCCGTACTACCGGATGGTGGGCGAGGTCCCGCCGAAGCGCCACACCCAGTTCCGACAGCCAGACGGTTCGCTCTTCGCGGAGGAGCTCATGGGCGAGGAGGGGTTCTCGTTCGATTCCGCCCTGCTCTACCACCGACATCCGCCGACGGCCCTCAAGTCGATCGAGGCGGTCGAGCACGAGGACCAGGAGACGACCCCGAACCATCCGCTGCGACCTCGTCACTTCCGCACCCACAAGCTCAAGGCGGGCGGCGACATCATCACGGCGCGGTCGATCCTGCTGGGGAACGAGGACTGCGTCATCTCCTATTTCGTCGGATCCGACAGCTCCGGCCTCTACAAGAACGCGACAGGCGACGAGATGGTGTTCATCGAACGCGGGACGGGGGCGCTCGAGACGGTGTTCGGGGCGATCCGGTTCGAACCGGGCGACTATCTCGTGATTCCCGCCTCGACGATCCACCGGTACGAGCTCGACGCTTCCTCGGAGCCGGTCAGGGCGCTCATCCTCGAGACCAGGGGCCACATCGGTCCGCCGCGCAGGTACCTGTCACGCAACGGCCAGCTCCTCGAGCACGCCCCCTACTGCGAGCGGGACCTGCACGGCCCTTCCGCACCGATCCTCCGGTCGGACTCAGAGGTCGACGTGCTGGTGAAGCACCGCGGTGGCATGACCCGATTCGTGTACGAGCACCATCCATTCGACGTCGTCGGGTGGGACGGGTGCCTGTACCCCTACCGGTTCTCGATCCACGACTTCGAACCGATCACGGGACGAGTCCACCAGCCGCCACCCGTCCACCAGACCTTCGAGGCGCCAGGTGTCGTCGTGTGCTCGTTCGTGCCTCGCCTGTTCGACTACCACCCGGATGCCATCCCCGCCCCGTACAACCATTCCAACGTCGACTCCGACGAGGTCCTCTTCTACGTCGACGGAGACTTCATGTCACGCAAGGGTGCCGGTATCGAACAGGGGTCCGTCTCGTTGCACCCCGGCGGGCACACCCACGGACCACAGCCGGGATCCGTGGAGGCCTCCATCGGCAAATCGGGAACCGAGGAGCTCGCCGTGATGATCGACACGTTCCGGCCCCTGGACCTCGGTCCGGGTGCTCGCGACACCGAGGAAGACGGATACGCGTGGACATGGCTCGAGGGTCGATGAGGCTTGCGATCGACGCGAGGACGGCAGCGTTCAGCGGGTTGATCGACTACGCCGGGGTGTTCCCTCCCGCCTCGCTGTCGATGTCAGATGCGGTGGCGAGCTATCGAGCCGCGCTGGCATCTGACGACCGCTGGATCGTTGGTCGGTTCCTGGTCAGGGCATCCCAGCTCCAGGAGCTCGCCGCCGTGGCGACGCACGTCCTCGAAACGGGAGACCAGCCGTGGAGCATCGGGGTCGTCTTCGACATGTCGCCCGGAGCAGGTGCGTCCGTTGGCCATGACTTCCAAAGGGAGATGTCACCGGCCCTGTCGATCGGCGCCGTCGAACTGATGCTCGAAACCGGAACCGACCCTGGCGACCTCATCGACACGGTCGCCACGATCGATCCCGACCTCGCCGTGTACATCGAGGTGGACAGGGCGGCGCCGCTCGACGACCAGATCAGGGCCGTCGGCGATGCCCTGCGCGACCGTGGACGGCGCGGCGGTGCGAAGCTCCGATGCGGGGGACTGACGAAGGACGACTTCCCAACGATCGACGAGGTGACCGCATTCGTGTGGACAGCGTCGTTCGCCGACGTCCCGTTCAAGGCCACGGCTGGCCTGCATCAGCCTGTTCGCCACCACGATCCCGACCTCGACGGATGGCGGCACGGGTTCGTCAACCTGCTGATCGCGTCGGTTGCAGCCGACGCCGGTCAGCCGCGGTCGGTTGTCAGGGACATCATCGCGGAGTCCGATCCGACAGCATTCACGATCACGCCGGTTGCGGCGAGCTGGAGGGACGTCGTACTCCCGGGATCTGCGATCAGGAGATCACGCCAGCGCGGGCTCGTCGGATTCGGTTCCTGCGACATCGACGAGCCGAGGGATGGGCTGGCGGATCTGGCGTTCCTCGGGGACGGGGGATGAGGGTCGAGCCGCACATCCGCTCCTGGGTCGACGTCCCAGAAGGGTCGGACTTCCCGATCCAGAACCTCCCGTACGGGGTCTTCACCGACATGACGGGGACGCGATGCGGCGTGGCGATCGGCGAGCGGATCTTCGATCTCGCCAAGGCGGAGGCTGCGGGGCTGTTCGCGAACAGCGGACTCGAACCGGACACATTCCGAGCCTCATCGCTCAACGGATTCCTCGCACAGGGCCGGGGCGTATGGTCGACCGTGAGGTCGCGCATCGTGGAGGTACTCAACAAGGCGGACCTCGAGGGGAGGCGGTTCTGCGACAAGCACGACCTCCTCATCGCGGGCCCCGTCCACCTCTCGCTCCCGATCGCCATCGGTGACTACGTCGACTTCTACTCGAGCGAGCAGCACGCGACCAACGTGGGCAGGATGTTCCGCCCCGACGCCGACCCCCTCCTCGAGAACTGGAGGCACCTGCCGGTCGGCTACCACGGAAGGGCGGGCACCGTCGTCGTGTCGGGGACGGACATCCGTCGCCCGCACGGTCAGCGCAGGGGCGGGCATGGGCCCACGTTCGGACCCTCGGAGAAGCTGGACTTCGAACTCGAAGTCGGATTCGTGACGGGACAAGGACCCGAGCTCGGCACCTCGATCCCGATCGACGAGGCCGAGCATCACATCTTCGGGCTGTGCATCGTGAACGACTGGTCCGCGAGGGACCTCCAGGCGTGGGAGTACGTTCCCCTCGGACCGTTCCTCGGCAAGTCCTTCGCAACCACGATCTCTCCGTGGATCGTGCCTCTCGAGGCGCTCGAGCCGTTCCGAGCTACCGCCCCCGCCCAGCACCCGGAACCGCTCCCCTACCTCACACCGGACGCCAGGCGCGGCGTCGACATCGACCTCTCCGTCGTCCTCACTCCGGAGGCAGGTACCCCGACGACGGTGTGCACCACATCGTTCCTCGACATGTACTGGACGATGGCCCAGCAGCTCGCCCACGCGACCGTCAACGGAGCCACCATTCGTCCCGGCGACCTCTTCGCATCGGGAACGGTGTCGGGACCAGAACGGGGGGGATTCGGGTCCCTCCTCGAATCCTCATGGAACGGAACCGATCCGCTCGTCCTCGCAGACGGATCCCACAGGACGTTCCTCGAGAACGGGGACACCGTCTCGATGCACGCTCGCTGCTCCAACGCCGATGGCGTCGCCATCGGTTTCGGTCCGTGCACCGGGACCGTCACTGCGTGATCGGATCCGCCGCCTCCGTGACCCGACCGTGACACGAATCCGGATCGAGGGAGGCAGGGGAGCCGAAGGTGGGCCGATCACCGTAGGAGTCGTGGACGGCATCCAGGCGAGGGTCGACCACCTCGAGGGCCATGTCATCGATGCTTCAGGGCTGACCGTGGTCGCCGGCTTCATCGATCTCCAGATCAACGGCGCCTTCGGGTCCGACTTCACTGAGGATCCGTCCTCCATATGGCGGGTGGGCGCCCTCCTCCCGCGCACGGGCGTCACATCGTTCTTCCCCACGATCATCACGGCTCCCCACGAGAGGGTGGAGGCCGCGATCGCCGCGATGGCGATGCGCCCCGAGGCCTACGTCGGCGCAGAACCGATGGGACTTCACATCGAGGGACCGCATCTCGCCGGCACTCGACGCGGGGCTCATCCCGAGCACCTCCTCACCGCGCCGTCCCACACGAGGCTCGAGCCCCACCCGAGCATCGCGATCATCACGATCGCTCCGGAGCTGCGTGGCGCTCTCGAAATGATCCGGCGGTTCACCGCCACCGGGACGATCGTGTCGATCGGTCACTCGGCTGCGACGACGGACCAGGCAAGGGAGGCCCTCGAAGCGGGTGCGACCATGGGGACCCACCTCCTCAACGCGATGCCCCCGATCACGGCCCGCGATCCGGGGATCGCGGGTGTCCTCCTGACCGATCCTCGGACGTACTTCAGCATGATCGTGGATGGCCACCACCACGATCCGGCGACCATCGAACTCGCATGGAACGCAGCCGCCGACCGCTTCGTGCTGATCACCGACGCGATCGCCGCCGCTGGCATGCCCGACGGTGAGTACCACATCGGCGGCGTTCCGGTCACCGCGAACGGCGGTGCCGTGAGAAAGCACGACGGCACACTCGCAGGTGCCGCCACCACCATGGACCGTGCTGTCGACATCCTCGCAGGAGTCGTGTCATCACCGGTGTCCGAGGTCCTCAGGGCTGCAACCGTCAACCCCGCCAGCGCGGTCCGCCGCCGGGACCTCGGGCGCATCCGCGAAGGGGCCAGGGCGGACATCGCCATCCTCGACGGATCAGACGCCGGCGGATCAAGGGTGGTCTGCACGATCGTCGGTGGGCGGATCGCCTACATCGCGGACCCGGACCGAGTCGATCCCGTTCTCCTCCCCACCTGAGGAGGGTGCCCGATCGCCGACGTGTCTGGTGGGACAGGGGGCACTACGCTTGCAGCGATGGCCACGCTCCGACTCTTCGCCAACCTCAGGGAATCCGCCGGAACGGACTCGGTCGTCATCGACGCGCCGACGGTCGGGGACCTCGTCGAGACGGCTGCCGAACGCTTCGGCGAGCCGTTCCGCTCAGGCCTCCCGAGCGCTGGCACGTGGGTGAACGGTGAGGCCGCGGACCTGTCGACCCCGCTCTCGGCGAACGACGAGGTCGCCCTCATTCCACCAGTGAGCGGCGGGACTGCGTCGATGGCCTCGACGATCGACGCAGCGCCGAACATCCTGTCGTTCGCCCTCGTCGTGTCGCTGCTCGCCGTGGCGTGGGCACAAGAGGAATGGTTCGTGATCGTCGCCGTGGGCGCCGTGCTCGCTTGGGTGTGGGATGTATCGGAGACGGCACAAGCGACACGGGACTCATTCGTCGTGTTCCCCCCTCTCATCGCGGCGAGCGCAGCGGGTGCGTTCACCTACGCATGGGGCTTCGATGGTCTCGCGGGAGCGACAGCCCTCGGACTCGCCGTCGCCGTGACATGGCCCGTCTTCGATCGTTCCGCACGGGAGTTCCGGACGATCGCCGCGACCGGACTCGTCACCACGATCGCGGCCTCCGCAGCAGGAGGTTTGGTGCTCATCCGGCTCACGGGCTCGTACGCCGTCGTCGCGTTCGTGCTCATCACGGTCCTCGCACTCGCCGGAGCGTGGATCGCCGGCGCCTACGGTCAGGCGATCCAGTCGGTCGACGCCAACGTGGGTGCCCTCCTCGGCGCCCTCCTCGCTGGCCTCGTCGCAGGGCTCGTCATCACCGAGCTCGATATCGCAGCAGGGATGCTGGGGGCCGTTGCTGTGGCGGCCGGCATCATCGCCGGGCGTGCGCTCGGATCGATGCTTCGCACCGGCACCGTCGTCCACACCGAGAATGCGCCCGGATCCCTTGCCATGTTCGATGGCGCGATCGTCGCGGCACCGCTGTTCTGGCTCGTGATCTGGGTCTTCGGGTAGCCGTTCGATCGACTGCCCTTGGCCACACAGTGGGGTTTCGGGGAACTCGCCCTATCCTCACGGGTTCATGGTCCGACACTCCGCTCGGCGCTGGGTAATCCTGATCTCCACGTTCGCTCTCCTGGCGCTCGTTCCCATCGGCGCGTCCGCCCAGACCCAATCCGACGTCGACGCCGCTGAACGCAACAAGCGAGCCGCCGAAGCACGCCAGTCACAGGCGTACCGGGACTACGTCGAGGTCACAGCCCGCCTCGACGAGGCCGTCGAGCGGTATGAGATCATCCATGCCGAGCACGAGGACCTGCTCTATCGGATCTCGCGCATGGAAGCCGCGGTCGAGCGATACACCACCGAGGCAGATGAACTCGAAGAAACGGCGCGATCCATCGTCGTCGACGCGTACATGTCGGGCCAGCGCGGCCTGATCGGCACAGCATTCACCGCATCTTCGATCCAGGACCTCGTGACGTCACAGGCCCTCCTCGATCGCGCAGCAGAACGCGAGCTCGCATCGATGGACAACCTCGACGCGGTCTCGCGACAAGCTGACCGCTCGTCCGCCGAACTCGACGTCCGGAGGGCCGAGGTCGCGGCAAACGAGAACGAGGCAGCCGGTGTCGTAGAGGAGATCGCCGAGCTCCAGGGCGAGCAGCGTCGCATCCTCGACGCGGCAGATGATGCCCTCAGGGATGCCATCGACACCCTCAATCGCGAGATTCGGGAGAAGAAGATCGAGGACGACCGACGCAAGAAGCAGGCCGCGGCACAGTCCTCGTCGAGGCCGGGGGCGGCGGGCGGTGCTCCCGCCGCGTCGACCCCTGGCTTCATATGCCCCGTCCAGGGCGGAGCAGCCTTCATCGACTCGTGGGGCTTCCCGAGGTCAGGGGGACGCACCCACAAGGGGGTTGACATGTTCAATGCCCGCAACACCCCGCTTGTGGCGGTGGTCGATGGACGGGTCACGTTCAGCTCCAACAGCCTCGGCGGACGCTCTACCCACCTGTACGCCGACAATGGCGTCGTGTACTACTACACGCACCTCGAGGGGTACCCATCCGACATCTCCTCTGGGCAGCGCGTCGCGAAGGGCACCGTCGTCGGCTATCTGGGCAACTCCGGCAACGCCAGATACACCTCCCCACATCTCCATTTCGAGATCCGGCCGGGCGGCAAGGCGGTCAACCCGTACCCGACGGTGCGCTCCGCTTGCTAAGTTGGTGGCAACCATGCCCCAGCAGAGACGACGCATAGACAGGGTCCTCGACCCCGCTTTCACCGACGACATCGACTCGGCCCCCGTTGCCGAGCTGCGTGACCGTCGCAAGCTCCTCGACGTCCTCGACACGGAGCTCTCGTACTACCGGCGCATCCTCCATGGCCGAATGGACCTCCTCGACTTCGAGCTCCGCAGGCGGGCAGGCACGGAGACCCGATCATTGCTGGATGCGCTCCCCGAGATCCTCACCGACCCGCCGTCCGGAAGGACATCGAATCCCCTCGACAGGGAGCTGTCGATCGAAGCACCCGAACGCGCCGGCGAAGGCAGGCGCGACGTCGACAAGGCACTCGGTGATGACTTCCTCGCGAGGCTGCCGTTGCTCAACGACGAGGACCTCGCCTCGATCCGGGACGACCTCGCCGCAACGGAACGCATCGTGTCTGAACAACGGCGCGCCGTTCACGATGCCCACGACCTCATCACCGGTGAGCTGACCAGGCGATACCGCGACGGCTTGGCCGACGCAGACGAACTCCTGACGACGAACTGATCCATGCGCTTCGCACGGATCCGATCCGGATTGGTAGAGAGTGTCCACGACGTATCAGCCATCGCCGTCGACGACGCTGGCAGGACCCTGTACACGTCGGGTGACACCGACCGTCCGATGTTCCACCGATCCGCGATCAAGCCGTTCCAAGCCCTGGCGGCATCACGCCTCGGGCTCGACCTCCCTCGCGAACACCTCGCCGTCACGTGCTCGAGCCATCGCGGGTACCCGGTGCAGGTTGCCATCGTCGAACGGATCCTCTCTGACCACGGCCTCGGACCCGACGCACTCCAGTGCCCACCCGGCTGGCCGTGGGCGCAACGAGCGCGCGACGCCGTCGTCCATGAGGGCACGGCTGCGCCGGAGCGACGATTCCACAACTGCAGCGGGAAGCACGCAGGATGGCTCGCCGCCTGCTCTGTTGCGGGACTCCCCACGCGCAGCTACCTCGACCCCGGCCATCCACTCCAACGCGACATCCTCGGAATCGTCACGGATCTCACCGGTGAGGATCCCGAGCCCGTCGGTATCGACGGCTGCGGCGCGCCGACCCTCCGTGGCACGGTACGCGGGCTCGCTCGTGCGTTCTCGCGATTGACGAGCGAGCCAGAGCTTGCCTCCATTGCAGCGGCGATGTCCCAGTATCCGGCCCTCGTCGCCGACAACGTCGGATGCGAGGGACGCTTCGCAATCGCGTTCGGCGGACCGTCGAAAGGCGGTGCAGAGGGTGCGTTCGCGGCGTCGCTCCACGGCATCGGGATCGCGGCGAAGTCGGACGAGGGATCGGACGCCATGGCGGTGGCCGCGACGATAGAGGTCGCCCGTCGTATCGGCGTCCTGCCACGGTCGGCCGCGGAACACCTCGAGGACTGCGTCCGGATACCCGTCATCGGCGCCTCACGGCAGGTCGGGTCGCTCGAACTGGTCGAGGCATGACACAGGGCGACCCGTGGGATGCCTTCCCTGTTGGCATCCCTTCGACGTCCCAGCACACGGGCCCGTTCCCCCATCGACCGTTCCTCGCAGCGGTCGAGCGGGCAGCAGGAACGCCTCCGGAGGCCATCCTGGTCGAGGCGGACGCCCATGGTGCGATCGCGCTCGTCGATGACGGGATCGTGCGAATGGCCGGGCCGCCCGACCTGACCGATTACCACTCGCCCCTCGGTGACGACCCGGACGTGGTGGCCCACGCACTGTCGCGTTTGCGGGGTCGCGCCTTCCGATTCGACTCGCTCCCTGCCGATGCGCGAGATCTCGTCGTGGCCGGAGTGAGGGCTGTCGGGGTCGAACCGGACGTCAGCGAGCACGAATCGACGGCGGTCCTCGAACTCCCAGGGAGCCTCGACGACTGGTTGGCGTCGATCGGGAAGAAGGAACGACACGAGGTCCGCCGGAAGCGCCGCCGATTCGTCACCGAGTTCGGCGACATCGAGGTGGTCAGGAGGGGCATCGACGCGGCCGAACACTTCTACACGATGCACAGGACCTCCCAGGGCGACAAGGGAGGGTTCATGACGGACCGGATGCGGGCGTTCTTCAGCGACCTTCTCGTGACCGCCGATGCCGTGATCCACGATCTCGTGTGCGACGGCATCGTGCGAGCATCGGCGTTCGGTTTCGAGACACCGAGCGGGTACTACTACTACAACTCAGCGTACGACCCCGATGCAGCCATGGCCTCGCCGGGTGTCGTCCTGTTCTCCTCGATGATCGAGGACCAGATCCGACGTGGAGCGAAGGTGTTCGACTTCCTCAAGGGTGATGAGCGGTACAAGTACCGGCACGGGGCCACCCCACGCTCGCTCTTCGTGGTGGAGGGTCAGGTCCCGTGATCAGCCGGGTCGCATACGTCTCGATGCACACATCGCCCCTGCACCTTCCGGGGAGTGGTGATGCCGGTGGCATGAACGTCTACCTCGATCGCCTCGCCAGGACGATGGCCGCCCGAGGAGTCGAGGTGACCGTGTTCACTCGGCGCACCGACGGTTCGACCCCGCTCGTGACAGAGGTCCTCCCGGGGTATCGGGTCGTGAACGTCGAAGCGGGGCCGATCGAACGCCTCCCCGTCGTCGACCTCATGCCGTTGGCTCCCCGATTCGCCGATGAGGTCGGACGTTGGGTCAGCCAGCGCGGTGAGCGATTCGACCTCGTCCACAGCCACTACTGGCTGTCCGGCCGCTGCGGCGTGCGCCTCGCCGACATGCTCGGCGTTCCCCTCGCGAACTCGTTCCACACGCTCGGCAAGGTCAAGGATGCCATGCGCGCCCCCACGGAGGCGGTGTCGGCAACCGAGCGGCTCCTGACCGAGGAGGAGGTGATCGCGAGGTCCGACTGCGTCATCGCCTCGACTCCCTACGAGTTCGACGACCTCCTCGAGCACTACGGGGCCTCCCCCGAACGGCTTTGCGTTTCACCCCCCGGAGTTGATCACGCCGTGTTTCGACCGGGGAGCCGCGACGACGCCCGCGCCAGGCTCGGCTTCGGGACGGAGCGGATCATCCTCTACGCGGGTCGTATCCAAGCGCACAAGGGAACCAGTGTTGCGGTCGAGGCCGTCGCCAGGTTGGCTGCCCACGGAAGCACTGACGGCGCATCGAGGGTCCTCCACTTGGTCGGTGGCTCGAGCGGGGCCGACGGCGACGAAGAACTCGCCAGATGCCGCGACGTCATCGCCCGACACGGCATCGAGGACAACGTGCGGCTGTTCGATCCTGTGGACCACCCGACCCTCGCCGATCACTACCGATCGGCGAACGTCGTCATCGTGCCATCGCGGAGCGAGACGTTCGGGCTCGTCGCCGCAGAAGCACAGGCATGCGGTATTCCCGTCGTCGCCTCGAACATCGGTGGGCTGCCGTACGTCGTCAACGCGTCCGAGACCGGTCTCCTCGTCAACAACCTCGACCCTGCGGCGTTCGCTGCCGCCCTACGCGCCGTGCTCGACCATCCGGGCTTCGCCGACAGGCTCGGCCAGGGTGCGGTCTCGTTCAGCCAACGATTCTCGTGGGACGCCACGGCGACGCGCATGCTCGAGCTCTACGAGGGCATCACCGCCTGAGCACGTCCCGCCGCACGGCCACCGGCCTTGTCCACACGGCCATGTGCACAACACCCTGTGGATCGCGGTGCACATGTGGACAACTGCCCCCGTGCGCGGCGTCCCGCTCGGGTTGCACGCCACACGCCATCAGTGCGCGAAAAGTCCTCCGTCGGCCCTGTTGTACCCGCCAATCGTGTGGCCTAGGTTGCTCAGGGAAGGCCCGATGTGCCTCGGCTCGGTCAACTCGCAAGGGGAAGTGCGGGACACCATCGAGGTGGGGTTCGTCGGGCCTTCTTCGATGGCCGGTCCGCGTAGCGCATCTAGCCTCTGCCCGTGACGAGGATCACCGCACTTCGCCTCCCCATCGATTGGACGGATTTCGACTGGCCAGTCGAGCCTGCATTCGACGGGATCTCCATGGCGACGGGGGACCCACAGTGGGCGTGGGATCCCGCCGCTCCAGCGTTCCCGATCCACACGATGCCTGCCGTCGAGGGGACGGAGGTGACGGGGTTCAGTGTCGACCACGTCGTGATCCTCGTTCCCGACCTCCAGGCCGCGATCGCAACCCTCCGAAGGGCAGGTCTCGAACCACGCCTCCAGATGACGATCCCTTCCGGTCGCCGAGCAGCATTCTTCAGGGTGGGTACGGTTCTCGAGGTGATCGAGGCTCCCGTCCGCCAGGCATCCCTGTACGGGATCGCCCTCGCCACCGACGACTCCCTCGAGGCGCTCTCGATCCGATGGCGAGCACTCGGGTTGTCCGTGGGGGACATCGTTCCGGCGTTCCAGCCGGGGAGGCGGATCATGACGATCCATGACGTCGACGCCGGACTCGCCGTCATGTCGAAGGACGGCTCGACGCCGGCTCCGTGATGACGTCATCGCCGGCTTGGCGACGGTCCGGTCGGACTCTCGTCAGACCCCGAAGATCAATTCGCGCAGCCTCACGCGCGACACGGCGAAGGTCTCGAGGTCGAGGCGCATCGAACCGAGACGCAGGCCACGCATCTCGTCACCGTGCTGGGTCGCGACGCGCACTGTCGTGTCGGTGTGCTCGAGGACTCCCAGGCCACGACATCGACCGTGCTCGTCCTGGACACCCACGAGCATCGAGTCGAGCCTGCTGACATCGAACCCATCCGGAAGGGTGGGAGCGAAGACCGTCGTCTGAACCCGCCATCTCGGAGGGTTGACGCCGAGATCACCAGCGAACGCCGCGATCCGGTTCTCCTGCCGCTCGATCGGCCCGAGGGGGATCAGATCATCGGGAGGCTCAACCTCCGACACACGGATCGAGAGGAACCTTCGGAGCATCCCGATGACCGGTTCGAGCTCGTCACCCCTACGCATGGCGACGACAAGCGACGGCTTCGTGAGCTCGGCGATGTGGTACTTGAGCGTCTGCCCGACCACCCCGGAGACGACGTTGGTCGTGTCGAGGATCACGATGTCGGCCTGCGACATCGCGATGTCGACGAGGGCCGCCACAGCGACGACGTACGGCAGTACGACGCCATGTGGTTCCGTGGAACCGACGAAGCGGAGCTCATCGGGCTCGGAGAAGCGGTCCATGTCGCCGGGTTCACGGATGATCGACAGTCCGACGCACGCAGCCGGCCCGACGGTCGAAGCGCCGACGTCGCCGTCGACGAAGGCTGCTGTGCGTCCCTGGGCCACGGCGTCGGCGAGGAGGGTCTTCGCCATGTGGGTTTTTCCGGTGTCGGAATCCCCTATGACCATGATGACGCCTGACTCACTGCGGACCCGCTCGCGCAAGGCACCGTGTGCATCGATGGTCATGGCCCGATCACCTCCTCGAGCCGAAGTCTACGGCGACAGCGTGGAGGTGCCCTCACGAGCCTTCATGGACCTGCACGGTTCGCCACGGCTCGCGCCGATTCGTCGAGCCACGCTCCGAGGACGGCATCCGCCGTGAGGGCGATGTCGCGCGATGATGACGCGATCTCTTCGAGCAGTTCCTCCGGTGAGGCGCCCCCAGAGTCCACGAGCTCCCGTCCCGATCGGTGGGAGAGCCACGCCGCCACGATGTCAGGCGTCGCCTCGGGATGCGTCTGGATCCCCAGAGCCGAGCCCATGCGGAACGCCTGGCCGTATCGGTCGGACCTGGCGATCAGCGTCGCACCGGGCGGGAGATCCCATGTATCGCGATGGAGTGCGAGCGATCGCCGAGACCCGAGGATGCTGACGACGGCGTCCTCGACGAGCACGTCGAGGACCTCGAATGCAGCTTCGGGTGCCGGCGCCAGATACGCCGCCCCTCCCAGCGCGTCCGCAAGGAGCTGGCACCCGAGGCAGAGCCCGAGAACGGGGATGCCACGCTCCACGGCGTCGGCGAGATACGCCTTCTCGGTCTCGAGATATGGGTGCTTGTCCGTGTCGTATGCGCCCATCTCCCCGCCGAGGACCGCGATCGCAGAGACCGACCCGATGGGTGGGAGGGCATCACCTTCGTCGAGCGCGACGACATCCACGTCGTGGCCCCGATCGCGACACACACGTGCGAGGTGGCCGGGAGGTACGAACGGATCATTGCGGATGACCGTCACCCTCACGGCGTGTACCCGGATCGAAGTAGGCGCCTCATCACCTTGTGCGAGGCCGTACGGGGGAGCGAATCGACGAGTACGACGTCGTGGATGCGGAACAGCGGATTGAGCCGTGCGCGGATCAGGTCCTGCATCTCGTCCCGGACGAGGCCAGGATCGATCGACGCCTCCGCTGCGGGGACGACGAACAGGATCAATCGGTCGGGGCCCCCTTCGACGGGTGGAACCGCCACGGCAGCGACCTCGGCGATGTCCTGCACGTCGGCGACGACTGCCTCGATCTCGGCGGACGACACCTTGATCCCACCGAGGTTCATCGTGTCATCCACGCGACCCAGGGCTCGATATGTTCCGTCGCCCTCCCGCCTCAAGTGGTCACCGTGCCTCCTGAGGGGTCCGAGGCCGCTCGGGACACCCTCGTAGTAGACCTCGTGGTGGTCACGGTTGAGGAGGGTGGTGGACATCCCGATCGATGGTGGCACGAGGAACACCTCCCCTTCGTCTGCTACCGATCCCGAGTCGTCAACGATCACGAGGTCGATGCCCAGTGCCGGGGTCGTGAACCTCGAAGGAGTGGCAGGGTCGAGGACAGTACCCGTGATGTAGCCTCCGCCGATCTCGGTGCCACCGCAGTACTCGATGACGGGCGCACCCGCCACGCGCATCAACCATGCGTAATCGTCCGGATTCGATGCCTCACCGGTCGATGACAGGACGCGGACCCCGTCGAGGTCTGATGGCCCGACCGTGTCGTTTGCCCGCCAGGCCGACACGATCGATGGAACGAGGCCGAGCATCGTGACGCCTGCTTCACCGACGAAGTCGATGAAGCCCCTGGTCGTCGGTGCATCGGTGTACAGCGCCATCGCTGCACCGTTGATGAGCGATGCGTAGATGAGCCACGGGCCCATCATCCAGCCGAGGTTCGTCGGCCATGCGACCACGTCCCCGGCGTGGATGTCGTGGTGGTACCGGCCATCCATCGCCGCTTTGATCGGTGTTGTCTGATCCCACGGAATGGCCTTCGGCTCGCCCGTGGTCCCCGAGGAGAAGAGGATGTTGGTGTGGTCACGGGAGGGTCCGATGGCGGGTGTCAACGACTCGGAGGACGAACAGGAAGTCTGACCATGCAACGTCGTGTGGCGCGGAGCGGCATCCCGGCCCCGGTTCCGACGACGATGCACGGCGCATCGTAGGCCCCGGCACACTTGTCGTACATGGGGAGTGCCTTGCCGAGACGGTACGCAACGTCCTGCGTGACGACCGCGACCGGCTCGGTCATGGCGCACCTGAGCGCGATCTCCTCGGGGGCGAACGAGTCCGCGATCGAGACGACGACACCCCCGGCCGCGACGGTGCCAAGGTACGCGACGACCGCTTCGACGGTCATCGGCATCGCAATGGCGATGCGGTCGCCACGACGATGTCCGGCCTCGTGGAAACCATTGGCGAAACGGGCCACCTCGGATCTGAGTTCGGCGACCGTGAGGCGCCGCATGACGGATCGATCAGCGGCGACGATCGCAACGGCGTCGTCTGGAGCACTGAGACAGGACTCGACGATCGAGTACCGGGCGCCCGGAAGCCAGTCGGGCTGCGTGGGGTCACTCGAGCCGCGGATCGCCGTCGGCGGGTCGACGAAGGCGATGCCGAGCTCATCGACGACGACCGACCAGAAGGCATCGATGTCCTCGACAGACCAGCGGTGGAGCTTGGAGTACGAGTCGACCCCGACCCTGCGCATGAGACGGTCGAGATTCGAGGCCGCAACGGTCGCGGGATCGGGCGTCCACGATGGTGCGACCTCACCTGCCATGGCCGACACGCTAAACCGCGAACCGGGATGTCGCGTGCGTAGGCTGGGAGGCGCGCGAGATCGGAGGTGCTGTGAAGCGAAGACGATTGATCGTGATGGGGACCTTCGCCGCCGTGACCGTGATGACGATCGCCGCTGCATCGCCTGCATCGGCCGTCGTCCTCGAGGGGCCGTGTACCGGCAGTGTGTCGTTTCCCGAGGGTGTGGCCGTCACGACGTTCGGCACGCCCAACGTGGTGACCGAGAGCCATCCACTCGACCCGACGATCACCATCCCTCCCGATGCGACGGTCACCTACGAGGGATCGATGAACATCCCGCCGCCCGATGACCTCGTCGACTTCGCAGGAGGGATCGACCTGCGCCTACCCCTCATCGGAGGTATCACGATCGTCGACTGGCCCGATCCGGCGGGTCAGACGATGGAGGTGTCCGCCGACGGTTCGTACACGTACTCCCTTCCGGCGTATGTGCCGAGGGGGACCGGTGGCCTCGAGCTGACGGCGAGGCACACTCAGATGGGCACGACGTGCAGGGTGGCGCTGACCGTGTCGATCGAGGGCGCTTCGAGCCCGATCGGCATCGTCACCGGCGCAGCGACGGCGCTCTTCGGTGCGCTGATGGTCGCCGCCGGGATCAAGAAGAAGGTGACGCCATGAAGGGGCACACGCTCTGGGGGATGTTCGGGGGGTTCTTCGCTGGGCTGTTCCTCGGTATCACGCTGTGGATCTACGCGGTCATCCCGTTTGCGAGCAACCTCATGTGGATCCTGCCCCTGGTGGGAATCGTCTTCGGTCTGATGCTCGCCGCATGGGCACCCTTCGGGAGCGGATCGGCAGCTGGGACGCCCGCGGCTACAGGAGGGATCGCGTACGATGCCGCCGGCGATGCAGACCCGTATTCGACCACCCATCAGACCACGGGAACGACGATCGAGCAGGAGGCGGTGCCGCCACCCGGACCCTTGGCCGACGACGTTGGGGCCGACGACGTTGGGGCCGACGACGTTGGGGCCGAGGACGAACCCCTCGCATAGGCGGCTCGACTCGGCGACCATGCCCGGGTGAGCGAACGACCAGCCACATCAGCATCCACCGGCTTGGGCGGTCGGATCCATGTCATCTACACCGTCGTGGTGTTCATCGTCCTCGCGTCGCTCGACAACGCCGCGATCGGCGCGATCCCCGCAATGGTGCAGCCGCTCACCTCGGCGTTCGACGTCGGCCAGCCCGCGATCACGTTCCTGACGGGTGCCCAGATCCTCGTCACCGCCATCGTCGGTGTCGCGTGGGGCTACGCAGGGGACTCCCGTAGCCGCAAGAGGCTGCTCCTATGGGGAACGGCGATCTGGGCGGGGGCACTCATCGCCTCGACCACGGCCACGACGTACGTGGTGTTCGCCGCGTGGCAGCTCGTCGTGGCGATCGGCCTCGGATCGATCGCATCGGTCGGTTTCTCGGTCGTCTCGGATCTGATCGCGCCGAGACGCCGAGGTCTCGCGATGAGCTTCTGGGGCCTGTCCCAGGGCGTCGGGGTGCTGGTGGGGGGCCTGCTCGCGTCCCAGCTCTCTGCGGGATCCTGGCAGTCACCCCTTCGCGTCATCGGTGTGGCGGGATTCGTGTTCGCAGGCCTCTATCTGTTCACGTACGACGCCCCCAGGGGATTCCGCGAGCCAGAGCTCGCGGCGCTCTCCGAGCAGGGCCTCGAGTACGAGCACAGGATCGATCGATCCCAGCTGCGAGCCCTCGCTCAGGGCCGCACGAACCGCTGGCTCATCCTCCAGGGCATCACCGCCCAGATCGCGTACGGATCGCTCATCTGGGTGACGCTGCTGTATCAGGAGAAGGTCCTTGCGCAGGGATACAGCGAGGCCACAGCGACCAAGGTCGGAGGCCTGTTCGCCGCGCTGTTCACCGTCGGTGCCCTCTTCTCGATTCTCGCTGGCCACATCGGGGATCGACTGCAGCGCAGGACGTTGCGGGGAAGGGCGCTCGTGTCCGCTGTCGGAATCCTCGGCGCCATCCCCTTCTTCCTCGTGTTCTTCTGGGTTCCCCTTCGCGGACTCGAGGTGACAGAAGGTGCGGACACGATCACGCTTGCCGGCGAGGTGCTCGCGTCGCTCGTCACGAATCCGTGGGCACTCGTGGCATTCCTTTCGGGCGTCGCGGCCATCGCGCTGACGTCTGCGGACAGTCCGAACTGGTTCGCGCTGATCTCGGACGTGAACCTGCCAGAGCATCGCGGCACGGTCTTCGGGGTCGGCAACTTCACGAACGGCGTGGGGCGAGCCATCGGCAGCGCGCTGACGGGTCCCATCGCCAAGTCCCTCGAGCGGTCGCTGCCTGCTCCGTACAACTGGGCGCTCGGGCTCACCGTCTTCCAGCTGTTCTTCCTCCCGACCGGGTGGTGCTACTGGAAGGCATCGAAGACCTGCCCGTCCGACATCGAGGACGTCCGTGCCATCATGCGTGACCGCGCCGCGTCAGCCGGCGCCGGAGCGGTTCTTTCTCCCGACTCCGGGGGAACGGCGGACGACGCTGGGGAGGGTTGATGGGGAACGGACGAGCACGCGGGGACACGGCGCTCGCCGACTGGGCAGGCACCTGGCAGAGGACATGGCAGGGGACATGGTCGACCTTGCTGGAGCCGGGCGCGCTCAACGACACCTCCCCCATCGACATCCACGTGACCACGGACACCCTCGTCATCAGCCACACCAATGCTCCCCCGGGCGGCGCACCCGCCGAGGCGGCGCGCGTGGTGCTCGCGCGCTGAGGACCCCGACGATGTCGCGGACGCCGAGTCAGGTCTGGGGCGCAGCGATCGTCGGCGGGTGCATCGGCGGGCTGGGAGGCTGGGCCATCGCATCCGCGGTCGGCGCATCATCGCCCGCCGGCGCCACGATCGGCCTGGTCGCGTACGCGATGCTCGCCGGTTGGGCAGATGCGAGCCGAGAACCCGGCCGACCCCAACCGATCGTCGTGCGCATCGCGATGGCCGGCGGCATCGCCGCCGCACTCGGGGGCCTCGCCGAGATGCTCCTCCCCGCATGGTCAGCGGTCGTCCCCGCCGCGACTGCCGGAGCCGTCACGGGCGCCGCAGGATTTCGCCCTGGCAAGGTCGCGCTCGGGGCGGTCGTCGGTGCGGGCATGGGGGTCGTGTTCGACGTCCTCGGCCCCGGCATCGGCTGGGCCGTGCCAACCGCGCTCACGGTCGTTGTGTACCGCACGATCGCCGCGATCGTGTGGCACGGGCGAGAGCAGGTGCGCGTCGTCGGGGAGCAGGTTCCGGCCGAACTCCTTGCGTACGTGGTCCCCCTGCGCGAGACGTCGGGCTACGTCGGCGTCGACTTCCTCGAGCGGTACGCGGCGACCATCGGGGCGACGTTCGCCCACGAACCGGCGGACGTCGGCATCGTCGACGACTTCAACTCGCTGGGAAGCGCGATGTTCGATCCCGGCCTCGTCCACCCACTCGTGCGTGAGTTCTACGAGCACACGAGTCGCTTCACACTGGTCATCGTGCCTGAATGGCGGTGGTGGATGCGCCTCCCGTATCTGGCGTTCCGAACGACGATCGCTGCGCCGATCGGGCAGGCGAACGCACCGTTCGACCAGCGCGAGGTCCAACGCGGTGTGCGGTCGTGGATCGACACGGTCGACGTCGACGGCGACGGCATCGTCGACCTGCGTGCATGGGTTCGCGCCTACGAGACCGGCGAGCCCGTGTACGTGGGCATCTACACCGTCCGACCGATCGATGGCATACCGCACGTCTCGGTCGGCTTCCCCATTCCCTCCGGCAGCTTCACCGCCACCCTGTACCCGTCGAACCATCGCCGTGACGGGCTCCTCCTGCGCTCACACGGCGGCACCGAGCACGCAGGCCACTACCTGTCGGTCATCGACGACGACGGCAAGCTCACCACGATGCAGCTCACCACCTTCGGCGAGGAGATCGACGTCTTCGTCGACGACGGCACCCTCCGCACCGAGCATCGCTTCACGCTCGACGACCGCACGTTCATGACCCTCCACTACACGATCAGCCGGAAGCAGGAAGCAGGAAGCCGGTAGCTACCTCATGTCGGGAGGGAGCTCTGCGATGTACGGAAGCGTGCGGTGGCGCTCCGCGTAGTCGAGGCCGTAACCCACGACCCACACGTCCGGGATGGCGAACCCGAGGTAGTCGATCTCGACGTGCTGTTCGGTGCGGTCGGGTTTGTGGAGGAGCGTGCAGATCCGCAGCGACGCGGGACGTCGCGCCTCGAGCATGCGCCGCAGGTACGAGAGGGTGTGCCCCGTGTCGACGATGTCCTCGACCAACAGGACGTCCTCGCCGCCTATGTCGTGGCGCACGTCCATGAGCAGGCGAACCGACTCACCGAGCTCGCTCCGGCGGTCGCCGTAGCTCGACACCGCAATGAACTCCACACGCCTGGGCACCGTCAGCCTCCTCGCCAGGTCGGAGAGGAAGATGAACGACCCTTTGAGGACGCCGATCAGCACGAGCAGCTCGGTGTCGCGGTAGTCGGCGTCGATGAGCGCGGCCAACTCGTCCACCCGAGCCGAGATGACGTCCTCTGGGAGCAGAGGTGGCAGTGGCATGGTCATAGCCGGTGCCCGGCTAGGCGATCGTCACCTCGTCGCTCAGGTACACGTCCTGGATCGCGTTGAGCAGCTCGATGCCCTCGGCCATCGGCCGCTGGAACGCCTTGCGGCCCGAGATCAGTCCTGTCCCGCCTGCGCGCTTGTTGATCACGGCGGTCCGAACAGCCTGCTCGAGGTCCCCCGCACCCGCAGACGCGCCTCCCGAGTTGATGAGCGCGATCCTGCCCATGTAGCAGTTCGCCACCTGCCACCTCGTCCAGTCGATCGGGTTGTCCGACATGAGTTCGGAGTACACCCGCGGATGGGTGCGGCCGAAACCGACCGCCTCGTAGCCGTTCTTCGATTCGGGTTGCTTCTGCTTGATGATGTCGGCTTCGATCGTCACGCCGATGTGGTTCGCCTGCGCGGTGAGGTCTGCTGCACCCTCGTGGTTGACACCGTCCACCTTGAAGTCGCTGTTGCGCAGGTAGCACCACAGCACCGTGAACATCCCCAGATCGTGGGCACGTTCGAAGGCGTCCGCGACCTCCTGGATCTGGCGGGTCGCCTCGGAGGATCCGAAGTAGATCGTCGCACCGACGCCCGCCGCCCCGAGGTCCCACGCTCGGTCGACCGATCCATACATGACCTGGTCGTACTGGGCGGGGTACGTCAGCAGCTCGTTGTGGTTGAGCTTCACGATGAACGGGATGCGGTGGGCGTACGTGCGCGACACGGCGCCGAGGACCCCGAACGTGCTCGCCACTGCGTTGCAGCCGCCCTCGATCGCGAGCTCCACGATGTTGGCGGGGTCGAAGTACGCGGGATTCGGCGCAAAGGAGGCAGCCGCGGAGTGCTCGATTCCCTGGTCGACGGGAAGGATCGATACGTAGCCCGTCCCGCCGAGGCGTCCATTGCCGAAGAGCTGGGCGAGGTTCCGAAGGACCTGGGGGTTGCGATCCGTGCCAGCGTAGGAACGCTCGATGACGTCCCCGCCGGGGAGCGTGAGCTGGTCCTTCGATATCCCTTGTGCGGTGAATCCGAGCAGCTCGTCGGCTTCGGCACCGAGCATGGCGGCGATGTCCATGGTTCCCTCCGTCGTTGGTCCTCACTCGATTATCGCGCCGAGCGTGGCCAACGACGAGCCGGAAGGTCCCCGGCAGCGGTGTCGCGAAAAGTACCCGGTGTCGCGAAAAGCCTCCCGCCCGTGGATTGGGAATCTGTCACACGCCTGCGCTACAACTACGGAACGCCCCGACATGGCCTGACGTCCGTCCGATACAGGGAGTATTTGACGAGTGCCATCGATGTAATTACACTCGTGCAACCACGCAACATCTAGGGGCCAGATCGTTCCAACGACCCAACATGTTGTGGTTGTGGGCAGATTTGTGGATAAGTACTCGATGGCGTAGCGACGCCGAGGCCTTGGAGGGCGACGATGACAGATGGTCTGGAGATCCAGCGACGGTTCACCACGGAGGGCACGAGCCCGTACGACACCGTCGAATGGTCGAGGCGCGACTCGAGGATCACGAACCCTGACGGCTCGATCGTCTTCGAGATGACCGACGCCGAGGTTCCCGCATCGTGGTCCCAGGTCGCGGCGGACATCATGGTCTCGAAGTACTTCCGCAAGGCCGGTGTCCCCCAGTTCGACGACGACGGCAATGCGATCGTCGATGACGAGGGTCGGCCGGTTCTCGGGCCTGAGCGGTCTGCCCGCCAGGTGATCGATCGCCTCGCCGGCACCTGGCGCTGGTGGGGTGAGGAGCACGGCTACTTCGCGTCATCGGCCGATGCCGACGCCTTCGAGGACGAGCTGGCCTACATGCTCGTCCACCAGATGGCCGCACCGAATTCCCCGCAGTGGTTCAACACGGGGCTCCACCACCGGTACGGGATCTCGGGTCCCGAGCAGGGCTTCTGGTACGTCGACCCCGAGACCGACGAGCTCGAGTCCTCCCCCGACTCGTACAGCCGCCCCGCCCCGCACGCGTGCTTCATCCAGTCGGTCGACGACGATCTCGTGAACCCCGGCGGCATCATGGACCTCTGGATCCGGGAGGCGAGGCTCTTCAAGTTCGGTTCCGGAACCGGCTCGAATTTCTCGAACCTCCGAGCCGAGGGCGAGCCGCTGTCGGGTGGAGGCAAGTCGTCCGGCCTCATGTCCTTCCTCAAGGTGGGCGACCGCGCAGCGGGCGCCATCAAGTCGGGGGGAACGACCCGACGTGCGGCGAAGATGGTGATCCTCGACGTCGACCACCCCGACATCGAGACCTTCGTCAAGTGGAAGGCCGAGGAGGAGAAGAAGGTCCACGCCATGGTCGCTGCCGGCTACTCGGCCGACTTCAACGGCGAGGCCTACGCGACCGTGTCCGGCCAGAACTCGAACAACTCGGTCAGGATGACCAACGACTTCGTCCAGGCGGTCCTCGACGACGCAGACTGGAATCTCACGCGCCGAACCGACGGCGAGACCATGAGGACGGTCAGGGCCCGCGACCTGTGGCGCCAGATCGCAGAGGCAGCCTGGGCCTCCGCGGATCCCGGCGTCCAGTTCCACACGACGATCAACGAGTGGCACACCGCGCCCGCCGGCGGGGAGATCCGTGCATCGAACCCGTGCTCGGAGTACATGTTCCTCGACAACACGGCATGCAACCTCGCGTCCCTCAACCTCGGGACGTTCTACGACGATGCGACGGGTGACTTCGACATCGACGCGTACCGCCACGCGCTGCGGATCTGGACGATCGTCCTCGAGGTCTCCGTCACGATGGCGCAGTTCCCGTCGAGGGAGATCGCCCGTGGCTCGTACGACTACCGAACCCTCGGCCTCGGGTACGCCAACCTCGGCTCACTGCTGATGCGCATGGGCATCCCCTACGACTCTGACGAGGGTCGGGCGATCGCTGGTGCCCTCACGGCGATCCTGACCGGCGACGCGTACGCGACGTCGGCTGAGATGGCATCCGTGGTCGGCCCCTTCCCGAAGTACGCGGAGAACGCCACGTCGATGATGCGAGTGATGAAGAACCATCGCCGTGCGGCGTACGGTGCTGACCAGTTCGAGTTCGACGGGGTCAGCCATCGTGTCGTCGGCATCGACCAGGACGTCTGCCCGAAGGACCTCCTCGAGGCTGCCCACGAGTCGTGGGACACGGCGGTCGAGCTCGGGGCGAAGCACGGCTACCGCAACGCCCAGGCGACCGTGTTGGCCCCGACGGGCACCATCGGGCTCCTGATGGACTGCGACACGACGGGGGTCGAGCCCGACTTCGCCCTGGTGAAGTTCAAGAAGCTCGCTGGCGGCGGGTACTTCAAGATCGCCAACCAGTCGATCGCACCCGCCCTGGCGAAGCTTGGGTACACACCGAACCAGATCAAGGAGACCATCGAGTACGTCGTCGGCACGATGAGCCTCGAGAACTCCCCCCACATCAACACGCGGACGCTGCTCGCCAAGGGCTTCACCCGGGCCGACATCGCCAAGGTCGAGGCGACCCTTCCGGGCGTGTTCGAGATCGGCTTCGCGTTCAACCAGTGGACACTTGGCGTCGAGACGATGGAGCGGCTGGGGTTCACCAGGGACCAGTACGACGGTCCCGGGTTCAACATGCTGAAGGCACTGGGGTTCTCGAACCAGGAGATCTCGGAAGCCAACGATGCGATCTGTGGCAGACAGACCATCGAGGGAGCCCCTGCGCTCGCCGACGAGCACCTCCCCGTGTTCGACACTGCCAACCGGAACGGGAGGATCGGCGAGCGATTCATCCACCACACCGGCCACATCAGGATGATGGCTGCCGCCCAGCCGTTCATCTCGGGGGCGATCTCCAAGACGATCAACATGCCGAACGAGGCGACCGTCGAGGAGATCGAGGAGTCCTACCGGATGTCGTGGGAGCTGGGTCTCAAGGCGATGGCGCTGTACCGAGACGGCTCCAAGGCCTCGCAGCCGCTGTCTTCGACGTCCGACGGCGGCTCCTCGGACGAGGAGGACGATGAGATCAGCGCGGCGATCGAGCGGGAGATGGATGTCTTCTCCGGTGTGTACACGCCGGGCATCTCACCGACGGCCGCGTATGCGAGCCTGCCCCGGCCGCGATTCATGCTGCCGGCACGCCGCAGCGGCTACACCCAGGAGGCCCGCATCGGAGGCCACAAGGTGTTCCTGCGCACCGGCGAGTACGAGGACGGCACCCTCGGTGAGGTGTTCCTCGACCTCGCAAAGGAAGGCGCGACGCTGCGTGGCATCCTCGGCTGCTTTGCAATCGCCGTGAGCAAGGGCCTCCAGTACGGAGTCCCCCTCGAGGAGTACGTCGACACGTTCACGTTCCAGACGTTCGAGCCACGCGGCATGGTCGAGGGCCACCCGAACATCAAAATGGCGAACTCGATCGTCGACTACGTGTTCAGGGCCCTCGGGGTCGAGTACCTCCATCGCGACGAGCTCGCACAGGTGCCACCCGACCGTTCCAACAGCGACCTGCCGGAGCCCCCACGGGGCATCGCCGTCGATGCTGGACTCCAGCTCGACCTCACCGAGGCATCGATGGAGATCGACATCGACGACCAGGTGAGGGCTGCCGCCTTCGCCGACACGGAGACGCACTCGTCGAACGGGCACGCCCCATCGTCACCGGCGACGAACGGCGCATCGAACGGGAACGGAGCCAGAGCGCACAGCAGCCGCCCAACCATCCCGGTCCGCCGTGGCGACCGCCGATCCCCTTGCCGGGGTCCACTCGGCACAGGAGGTGCAGACGGCTGCGATCCAAGCGGTCCTGGCGGACAAGATGGGCGACGCGCCCCTGTGCGACACGTGCGGCCACATCACGGTCCGCAACGGCTCGTGCTACCGCTGCCTCAACTGCGGCGAATCGAAGGGCTGCAGCTGATCTGACGCCCGGTCACCGAAGGACTGCATGGAGGTGCCACCTCCTCCGTGCGGTCCTTCTCGCGTGCGGATCGCATGAACGCACGACAATCTCGCCGCCGCGCTTGTATTCGTCGAGGTGCACCGTCGACGACGCGTGCCAGTCTGCTCGAAACCTCGAACCAGGCGTCCCGCCGCCCTGTCGGCCGGAGGGTGCCGCGACCGTGTGTGGTGTGACATGAACGTTCTTCTCGGTGTTGCGTTGATCCCCGACGGGATCTGGGCGACCATCGGCGTGGTGCTCCTGATCATGGGGCTTCGCATCATCGATGTCTCGGCTGGTGTGCTGCGGGTGATGCTGCTGATGCGTGGTCGACGGTGGGCAGCCACCGGAATCGGTTTCGTCGAATCCCTGACGTGGCTGATCGCGGCCGCCGCGGTGTTCGGGTCCCTGGATACGCCGATCAAGGCCGTGGCCTATGCGGGTGGCTTCGCCGCGGGGACGTGGGTGGGGTCCTGGCTCGAGGCCACGCTCGGCGTCGGGAAGTCCGTCGTCAGGGTCTTCCTCGAGCCCGGTGCGCCATCACCGGTACCCGCGCTGCGCGACGCGGGGTTCGGGGTGACCGAGGTCGCGGGCGAGGGCCTGCGGGGCCCGGTGACGATCCTCTTCTCGGTCGTCCCGAGGAGGCGGGCCACCGATGCGATGCGCATCGTGGCTGCGCACACGCCGGATGCATATGTGACCGTCGAGGACGTCGACACCCTCGACCTCCAGCATCGGAAGTACCAGCGCGCACGAGGGTGACGCCATATGCTCGGCGTATGAGGAGCCTCCTCTCCATCGGAGTGGGCGGTGATGCTGCTCGTGGCCGCATGCTCGTCCGCGGAATCGGGCGACGACACACCTCCGCCTTCGACGTTGACCACCACGAGCTCGACCACGGCCCCCGCGCCGCCCACATCGACCACGACGACGCTCCGAACTCAGGGGGCTCATAGCGGAGGCTGAGGAGATCCTCGCCGACCAGGCCGTGATCCTCCCGCTGTTCTCACGCGCCAGCATCGGGGCGGTGTGGGGAGACGAGATCGGCGGGTACCGATACAACCCATCGCTGGCGTCCCACACCTGGAACATCGAGAACTGGTACCGCACCGATCGCTGAGGAGCGGTTCAGTCGTCGGGGTCGGATCCGAGGGTCGACTTGGCGAGGAACCACACGAACGTCGCGACGAACGCTGCGACGACGAGGGCGACGACGAGGCCGATCGTCGCGGTCCGGTTCCATGCGGTCGTGATCACGTCCGCGGCGTGTCCGTCGAAGAGGGCGATGTCCGACGCCTCGAGCGCGAGGTAGATCGCACCCACCACCCCGACGACGCACAAGACGAGCACCACCCAGCCCACGGGTGTGAGCCGATCCTCGGTGGTCTCCCTGTCCTGCTCGCTCAATTGCTGAGTCATGGTGTGGTGAATATACCACGGGAACAACCGGCAGCCGACCACGAGCGACGCCGATTCGCCGCTGATCTACAATCGGTACCGACATCCCGAGGGAGGAACCGTGGGCGACAACGACCGCGTCGAGCAGGACAAACAGACCAAGGCACAGACCGGCCTCATCATCTCCGGCGTGATCATCGTGCTCGTTGCGATCTTCATCGCCCAGAACGCCGAGTCGATCCCATTCGAGTTCCTCGTCCTGAACTTCGAGGCCCCTCTGTGGCTCGTCCTCGTCATCGTGTTCGCTCTCGGGGCAGTCGTCGGACAGGCCCTCATGTGGCTGCGCCGTCGCGCAAAGCGACGCGATGACTGAACCATGATGGGGGTTGCGATCATCTCGTAACGGCGTATCCTGCCGGGACGAAACGCTCATCTCGAGCGGTGGAGGGACAGGCCCTGTGAAACCGCGGCAACCGGCGAACGCGTACGGTGCCAATGCCTGATCGATGGGAGGTTTCCGAGCGGCGGCCCGCTCGGAACGTGTGAGCGTTTCGAGAGACGAGGAGCCGTAGTGGGACAGTCAGTTGTGGGACAGTATTGACAGCAGATCCTTCCTGTACCGACGGTCGGAGAGCGCGATGAGCGCGTACCTCGACGCCGTCGCACGCGGGCTCGTCATTTTCGACGGTGCGACCGGAACGTGGCTCCAGACCCAGGACCTGACTGCTGACGACTTCGGCGGCCCCAACCTCGAGGGCTGCAACGAGCTTCTCAACGTGACCCGCCCCGACGTGATCGATCGGCTCCATCGTTCCTACCTGGACGTCGGTGCCCACGTCGTCGAGACGAACACGTTCGGTGCCTTCGGCGTGCCACTCGGCGAGTACGGCCTCGCCGATCGCGCCTACGAACTCGCCGCGGCAGGCGCAGCGGTCGCTCGTGATGCTGCAGACTCGTATGAGAACCGCTTCGTGGCAGGGTCCATGGGCCCTGGCACCAAGTTCCCCACACTCGGCCAGATCACCTACGCGGACCTTCGGGACATGTACGAGATCGAAGCCTCCGGCCTGATCGACGGCGGCGTCGACCTGATCATCATCGAGACCCAGTTCGACCTCCTTGCCCTGCGTGCGGCCATCAACGGTGCACGGCGGGCGATGGCGACGAGCGGCCGCGACGTCCCCCTCCAGACCCAAGTCACGATCGAACTCACCGGGAGGATGCTGCCTGGGACCGAGATCGGCGCTGCGCTCACCGCGATGGAGTCGCTGGGGCCCGATGTCGTCGGCATGAATTGCGCCACCGGTCCGGTGGAGATGTACGAGGCAGTCCGCTACCTCTCGTCAAACTCCCGCACACCCATCAGCGTCATCCCGAACGCCGGGCTGCCGTCGGTGGTCGACGGCGCCATGCACTACGACCTCGGTGCACGGGAGATGGCGCGCCATCTGGGGTCGTTTGTGCGTGAGTTCGGGGTCGGTGTGGTCGGTGGCTGTTGTGGCACGACCCCCGAGTACATCGCGGCATTGATCGACGAAATCGGATCCGCTGCCCCGTCCCCGAGGAGCCCCATTCCGACGGCCGCCGTGACGTCGACATACTCGTCCGTGGCACTGCACCAGGACACGTCGTTCCTCATCATCGGCGAGCGCACGAACGCAAACGGGTCCAAGGCATTCCGCGACGCGATGCTCGCTGGGGACATCGACGAATGCGTGGCGATCGGAGAGAGCCAGGTCGCAGAGGGGGCGCACCTCGTCGATCTGTGCGTGGACTACGTCGGACGCGACGGTGCCGGCGACATCGACGCACTCGCTGGGCGCTTCGCCACCGAGGTCACCGCCCCGATCGTGATCGACTCCACGGAGCCCGAGGTCATGGAGGCCGCCCTCGAACGCATCGGTGGCCGGTCTGTCCTCAACTCGGCCAACCTCGAGGATGGCGACGGACCGGGCTCCCGCCTCGACCGCGTCCTGCGCCTCGCCCGTGAGCACGGATCCGCCGTGATCTGCCTGCTGATCGACGAGCGCGGCCAGGCGAGGGATGTCGATTGGAAGATGGACGTGGCACATCGGCTCCACGACATCGCAACCACGCAGTACGGCCTCTCGCCAGGGGACCTCATCTTCGACGCCCTCACCTTCCCCCTCTCGACAGGCGACGATGACCTCCGCGACGACGCAAAGGCCACGATCGAGGCCATCCGCCGCATCAAGGCCGAGCTCCCGGGCGTAGCGACTGTCCTCGGTGTATCGAACGTCTCCTTCGGCCTCAAGCCAGCGGCCCGCCGCGCCCTCAACTCCGTCTTCCTGCACGAATGCGCCGAAGCTGGACTCGACGCTGCGATCGTCCACGCTGGGAAGATCACCCCTCTCAACCAGATCGATCCCGACCACCTGACCCTCTGTCTCGATCTCATCCACAACCGGACCCGTCCCGGATACGACCCGCTCGAGGTCCTCCTCAGCTCTTTCGAGGACGAGGAGGCGGAACAGCCAGCGGACCCGTTCGAGGGTCTCGACCTCCACGAACGCCTCGCGAAGAGGATCGTGATGGGCGCTGTGGGCGGTCTCGAGGGCGACCTCGACGCCGCCCTCGAGAAGATGGGGGCATTGGCGATCATCAACGACGTGCTGCTCGCGGGTATGAAGACGGTCGGCGACCTCTTTGCGAGTGGCGAGATGCAACTGCCGTTCGTCCTGCGATCCGCACAGACGATGAAGGCCGCCGTCCGATACCTCGAGCCCCACCTCGATCGCCTCGAGAGCACGGACAGGGGCAGCATCGTCCTCGCCACGGTATCGGGCGACGTCCACGACATCGGCAAGAACCTGGTGGACATCATCCTCACGAACAACGGTTTCCGGGTCCACAACCTCGGCATCAAGGTCTCGATCGCCGAGATGATCGACGCGTACCAGGAGCACGGAGCGGACGCGATCGGCATGAGCGGCCTGCTCGTCAAGAGCACCCTCGTGATGCGTGACAACCTCGACGAGCTGACAAGGCGAGGGCTCGGCGACGTTCCCGTGCTCCTCGGAGGCGCGGCCCTGACGCGACGGTATGTCGAGGATGACCTCGCCCAGCGTTATGGCGGAACCCTCGTGTACGGCAAGGACGCGTTCGCCGGCCTCGACGCCATGCGCTGGATCACGGGAGACGGCGACAAACCCGTTGGACGCCGTATCGCACGTCCGTCGGTTGGGCAACCGGCGGTCGTAGCGGATGCCGAGCGCCCCCGAAGGTCACCCCATGTCGAGCTGCTCGACGAGATCCCCGAGCCACCGTTCTGGGGTGCACGGATCGCGAAGGGTGTCGCGATCGATGACATCTTCCCGTACCTGAACACGACGGCCCTCCTGCGAAACCAGTGGCAGTACCGGCCGAACCCGTCCGAGACCGACGCCGAGTTCAAGGACCGAATGACGCCCGAGTTGCGCAGGTCCATCGCCGCGGCCAGGGCGAGCGACCTCCTCGTGCCCCAGGTCGCCTACGGATACTTCCCTGCGAATGGCGACGGCGACGACCTCATCATCTGGGAGGACGAGGAACGGCGTTCGGAGCGGGTCCGCTTCAGCTTCCCCCGCCAGGGCGCTGACCCGTGGCTGTGCATTTCCGACTTCTTCGCGCCGATCGACGGCCCATGCGACGTCGCAGCGTTCCACATCGTCACGATGGGTGCAGCGATCTCCGTTCGGACCGCGGAGCTGTTTGCGGAGGACCGGTACGAGGAGTACCTCAAGCTCCACGGCCTCGGGGTCGAGATGACGGAGGCACTCGCCGAGTACTGGCACACGAGGATCAGGGGCGACCTTGGCATCGACGGCGAGGACGCGCCGACCGTACAGGGGCTCTTCCGCCAGCAGTTCAGGGGCGGCAGGTACTCGTGGGGCTATCCCGCGTGCCCCGACCTCGAGGACAACGAGACCGTCTCCGATCTCCTCGAAGCGAAACGGATCGGGATCGAGGTGGGCGTCGAGACGGGATACCAATACCAGCCGGAACAGACGACCTCGGCCATCATCTGTCACCACCCGAGGGCGAAGTACTTCATCGCCAGGTCCCCAAAGGAGCAGCGCAATGCTGACCAAGGCTGACGGTTTCGTCCGGATCGTCGAGGTCAACCCGCCCGAGTTGCCAGACATGTCGCACCTGCTCCTGGAGGGGGCTTGGTCGAACGTGCTCGTGACCGACAACGTGTTCGGCCAGATTCGGGTCTCCCCCTTCGCCTTCGCCGCCAGGATCACCCACGACGTCCCGTCCGCGACACCGACGGTCGTGGTCTCGACTCGGGATCGCAACATCCTCGCGATCGAGTCTGAGGTTCGAGGAGCCCTTGGGAACGGGGTGCGCTCGTTCCTCGTGGTGGTCGGAGACACCATGCCCCAGGTCGACCACCTCGCAGATCACTATGAGATCGCCCGGCACCTGCGGGACCTCCAGACCGATCTCCCTGTGTTCGAGGTCGGCATGCCGACCCGCTTCAGGGCATGGCAGAAGAAGCGAAGGATCGAAGCGGGAGCACAGTTCCTCGTCTGTGGTCCGATCATGGACCCAGACGTCGTCCGCGAGCACGTGGAGCGCCTCGAGCTGACACCGGACGACCCTCCCGTGTTCGTCATGGTCATCCCGCCGTTCAGCATCGACTGGGTGGACAGGATGGAGTCGATGGGCGCGGTCCCCGTCTCACCGGAACTGCGCGAACGCCTCGCCGCACCCGACGGCGACGTCCAGCGTGCCGTCGCATGGCAGGCAGCGAGATCCGTCGCGGACGTTGCTGCGGAATCGGGATGCGCCGGAGCGATCCTCATGGGACTGCGATTCTCGACCATCGTCGACGAGGCAGCCCTCGAGTGGCGGGTCCGGTCTGGCAGGTGACCTTCCCTGTTCTTGCGTAACTGGGTTCCACCCATGGGTGGAACCCAGTTACGCAAGAACGCTGGCGGCTTCGATGAGTCGTGCCATGTCGGTCACGACCAGCCGGCCGCGTCGGACCATCAGGAGGTCACCGTCGGCCGAACCGACGATGGCGTAGGGCACCGTGAGCGAAGGGACGCCGAAGGCCCGCGCCTCTTCGACATCCACCACGCCGTACACGGCACCGAGCGCGTCCAGGCCCCTGCGCGCCTCCACGCATATCGTGCACCCGGGACCCACCACCAGCGTGAGGCCCGCGGGGACGACGAGCGCGCCGCCTCGACGGACCGCGAGGATCCGCACGATGCCGAAGGCGAGGGCGAACACGGCGACGAGGATCACCAGCCTCACCAGCATCACGAAACCGCCCGTTCGTAGATGATGCATCCGACACAGATCCGAGTCGTCGCTGCGAGCGCGGCGAGTGCTGTCACCATGAGCGTCACGACCCATCCCGCGGTCGCCCATCCGACGACGAACAGCACCGTCGCCAACGACAGGAACACGACCCCGAGCAGCTGGGCGAAACGGGGCGGGCCCGCGGGTTCGGTCACCACAGGGCCATCGAGCCTCGGGCGGAGCAACCCGACGTAGATCCGTGTGAACAGCCCGTATCGCTGTCCGCCGAATCGGGTGATGGCGAGGATCGCTGCGACGATCGGTACGAGGATCCACGCCTGGGTCACGAAGGCGAGACCCGTCAGCACCGCCACACAGGCCTGGTTGAACCTCGGGACGTTCACATCGACGGCGGTCATCACGTCGTCCCCAGTGCTGCGCCGACGTCGTCGATCAGGTCCTCGATTGCCTCGAGACCCACGGAGATCCGGATCACGCCGTCCGTGATGCCCATCGACGCCCGCACGTCGGGACCCAGCCTCCGATGAGTCGTCGACGCAGGGTGGGTCACGAGCGACTTCGCGTCGCCGAGGTTGTTCGAGATGTCGATCATCGACAGCCGGTTGATGACGCGAAACGCCCCTTCGCGACCCCCTGGCACCTCGAAGGTGATGACCGTTCCACCACCCGACATCTGGCGCTGCGCCAGGTCAGCTTGGGGATGGGACGCCAGATACGGGTACCAGACACGCTCGACGGCGGGATGGTCCTCGACGAACTCGGCAAGGCTGAGCGCTGAGGCACCCTGCGCCGTGACCCTCAGGTCGAGCGTCTCGAGCGCCTTGATGAGGACCCACGCGTTGAACGGGCTCATCGCCGGGCCGGTGTGGCGGATGAAGGGCTGGACTCGCTCGACGATGTACTCCTCGGTTCCGAGGATCGCCCCACCGAGTGTCCGACCCTGGCCGTCGATGTGCTTCGTCGTCGAATACACGACCACATCGGCTCCGAGCTGCAGTGGTGACTGGAGGACGGGCGTGGCGAACACGTTGTCGACCACGACGGTGGCGCCGACGGTATGTGCGAGCTCGGAGACCGCTGCCACGTCGACGAGTCCCTGCATCGGGTTGGAGGGGGTCTCGAAGAAGACCGCACGGGCCCCACCTGCGAGCTCCCGCTCCCAGGAATCGAGGTCATCACCATCGACGAACGCGGTCTCGACGCCGAATCTCGGGAGCAACTCGTCGAGGATCACGAAACAGGAACCGAACAGGCCACGAGACGCCACAATGCGATCCCCTTGGCTCACGAGCGCGAGGAGCGACGTGAACACGGCGGCCATGCCTGAAGCGGTCCCGTAGCACGCCTCGGCCCCTTCGATCAGCCGCATGCGCTCCTGGAACATCGTGACGGTGGGGTTCCCATAGCGGGAGTAGATGTAGCGATCCGTCTCACCGGCGAAGGCTGCCTCCGCCTCCTCCGCGGTTGCGTACACAAACCCCGAGGTCAGCATGAGGGCCTCTGACGTCTCATCCCACGGGGAACGCTCGAGCCCGCCCCTGACGAGCTCGGTCGCCCGGCGTCGCGGTGCATCGGTCACGATTGCCTCCACGGCAGACCTGACGCCTTCCAACCCGCGACGGAACCTCGATGACCATTGGCGTCCGCTGGCCCCTCGAAACCGTGTGCGACGTTGTATGCCCTCCCATACCCGACGGACGTTGCGACGATCGCGGCGAAGCGGGAACGGGCACCGGACCTGCAGATGAAGTAGATCGGCGCGTCGCGATCGATGCCTTGGGCGTCGAGCTGCTCCACGAAGGCATCGTTCTGCGCTCCCGTCGGGAACTGTTGCCACTCGATGGCGATCAGCCGCTTGCCGATCGTCGAGAGCTCCGGATGGCCGACGTAGACGAGCTCTGCGCTGGTACGAACGTCGACGAGCACCGAGGTCGGATCCTCGGCGAGTGCCGCGAACGTGGCGGTCGGATCGACGTCGCCTGCGTAGGTCACGTGTGTTCCCGGGGAAGGATGACCGCCTGGGCTACGACCACCACCCCGTCCTCGACGGCAATGGCGGGTGGTCCGTAGAGCTCGTATCCGTCGTCGAGCGCCCGAGTAACCCTCTCGCAGAAGGCACGGTCGCTCGATCCGGTGAGAAGTCGATACCCGAGGCGCTCCGTCGTCGATTCGCCCATTCCTGCCCTTTCATGATGTGCGGGACAGGCTCGAACTCATCGTCAGGCGTTGGCACCTTGCCGCGAGGCAGGTTGCCGCAGCGTCCTTGGGCCTGTCCCTCAGCTGCTCTTGATGAGGCGGGAAGCATACACGCCCCGTACCGTCGGAAATCCGGGGAGGACGTCGCCGCGGCGCGCTCGTATGCTGGCACCGTGGTTGACGACGAGCGCCCCGACCTGTTCGAGTCCACCGGGGAACTCGAGCCCATCGTGCCTGAGGAGCGCGCGCCGATCGGTGATGACGACCTGTTCGATCCCCGTTGGCTCGACCCGGCACCACCCACAGCCGAAGACCCCGTAAGGGGCGGCCTCGATCCTGTGGATCATCCCGCTGTGGTGCCTGCCCAAGCGAAGGGAGTGGAGACCCGTACCGTCATCGTCCAGGGACTGCTCGGTGCCGCCGTGCTCTTCCTCGTGGCCGTCGATCCGTACGTGTTCACGGCGACGGAGGAACTCATCGGCTTCGGGCTCATCGTCTTCGGCTTGTTCGAGGTCTCCTCGCTCGCTCGCAGGAAGGCATCCACATCGCTGTTCATCCAACCGGCCGTGGTCCTCATCGGAGGCGCCGCGCTCGTGGTGTGGCCATCACAGACGCGCGTCGTCGCCGGCCTTGTCATCGCCTGCGTCGTCGCCGCCCGTGGATTGCTCGACATCTGGGCTGGTATCCGTCGATGGCACGATCTCGGCGCGAACTCGTGGGTGTTCATTCGCGGGCTCCTGTCCCTGACGCTCGCCTTCATCGTGTTCCTCTTCCCCGCTCAGTCGGTCCTGGTCGTGGTGGTCGGGGGTGCGGTCATCGCACTCGGACGTGCAGCCGTCGCTGTGTGGTTCATGGCAACCCACCGGGGATCGTCAGGCGCCGTCGAGCCGTCGGACACGTTCGGGATCATCGCCTACTGGCTCTCCAGTCGGGAGATGACCGCGGCCGATGCCGAACAGGTGGAAGAACGCGTGTTCCTCCACATGGGTGCGACGAAAGACCGGCTGTGGCGCTTCGCGATCCTCATGGGACTCGCCACGGCGATCGCCACCTTCGGTATCGGCACGGACTCGACAGCGGTTGTGATCGGCGCCATGCTCGTAGCGCCGCTCATGACACCCATCCTCGGTGTCGCTGCAGGTCTCATCAACGGGAGAACCCGTTCGGCGCTGTTCTCGGCGACCGTCGTGTTCCTCGGTTCGGTCGGATCGGTTGGTCTTGCCTGGCTCCTGTCGACCGCGATTCCGGACCTTCAGACGGTCGTGCTGAACAGCCAGGTGACCACCCGTACCGCGCCGTCCCTCCTCGATCTCGCCATCGCACTCGCCGCCGGCGCGGCAGGGGCATACGGTGTCTCACGAGCCGAATCGACGGATGCCCTCCCCGGCGTCGCCGTGGCAATCGCCCTCGTCCCACCGCTCGCCGTCATCGGCGTGACGCTCCATGCGAGCGACCTCGGCCAGGCCGCCGGAGCCCTGTTGCTCTTCCTCACCAACCTCTTCTCGATCGTGCTCATGGCTGGCATCGTGTTCGTCCTCGTGGGCTATGGATCGTGGGGGCACCTCTACCACAGCCGCAATCGGGTACGCGTCGCATTCGCCACCGTCGCGTTCGCCGTCCTGATCATCTCGATACCGCTTGCGTTCACGGCTCGCAACGTCATCCAGCAATCCGCTGACATTCGGCGGGCATCCGCGGCAGTCGAGGTTTGGCTCGGCGACGACACGACGCTGCGAGTCGCGGATCTCACCGTCAGCGACGACACCGTCCATGTCCAGCTGGTCGGGCCTGAGAGTCCTCCATCGGCCCAACTCCTCTCGACGGAGGTGTCGGACCGCATGGGGAGGGCGGTCTCGACGGTCGTTCGGTGGATCGAGGAGTCGGAGGACGCGAGCCTCGTTCCCACATCGATCCCGCAGAACGACTGAACCGTTCGATGTTTGTCGAACGGTTCGATCTTTCCACTTGACAGAGGGTGTCCCATTCGATAATCTTCGAATTGTTGGACACTTATCAAGACATTTCTGAACCATACAACCATTCGAGACGGTGACATGAAACTCGCAGACTTCACATCCACGACGAAGACCCCCCTCAACCTCCGGGTCACCTACTCATCGGCGATCGACCTCCTATGCGCCCTCTGGATCATCGGATCGGAGGGGGACACCGCCCTCGAGGACAACGAGCTCGGCGACCAATGGTTCACCGACCTCGAGGCTGCCCTGACGCCCGCCACTCGAGAGGAACTCGCGAAGATCGGCAACGGGGACGCATGGATCGCCCTCATTCCGGTTCTTCCCGAAGCAGGCGAAGGAGCCACCATCGCCGAGTTCATCGAGTTCCTCGCAGAGATGGATCCGGCCGACCTCCGGTATCGCCTCATCACCGTGTACCACGTGTTCGACGAATCGCACAGGGAGCTCATGGCCGATGCCGCCGAAGGCGACGTCGAGGCCATCGAAGCCCTTCTCAGCGTGGAGGAACTCTCGACGCCGGAGATGAAGAAGTGGCGTGCTTCGCTTCAGCACCTCCTTGCCCTCGATCCCGTCGACACCAGGGATCTGCTCGTTGGCGTGTTGCGTAGTGTCCAGGAGGAGGCGTTCTCGCCGATCGAGGAGCAGTTCCGACCGTACCTCGAGGCCGACTTCCGATCGAAGCGTTCCATGCAGCGGCGCGTCTCACCAGAGAGGCTCCTCGAAGTCGCGACCTCGGGCATCAATTTCAGCGACGAGCACGCTCGCCGACCGATCGTCCTGATGCCGACCATGGTCGCAAGGCCGTGGGTCGTGGTCGCGGCCCGCTCGGACTTCTTCGTCCTCGGCTACCCGGTCGCCGACGAGCACCTCGAGGCTGACGGCGACGCTCCACCCCAGTGGCTCGTGAAGCTCCACCGAGCTCTCGGCGATGAGCGTCGACTCAGGGTGCTCCGCACGCTTGCCCAAGGGGACGCCTCCCTCGCCGAGCTCGCCGAGACCGTCGACATCGCGAAGTCGACCCTCCACCACCATCTCATGCTGCTGCGGGCAGCGGGGCTCGTTCGGGTCCAGGTCGGAGAGGACAAGCGCTACTCGCTGCGCTCCGACACCTTCGATGACGCCGCCGCGATGCTCGATTGCTACATCAATGCCATCCCCGACAAGGAGGAGATGACCTCATGACTCCCCACGCCTACCACCAGACCGACCGATACCTCAACGCCTACCTCGCCGAGCTGTCTTCGGACCTGCGGAGAGCACATGCGGCGGAGCGCCCCATGACCGCCACCAGGAGGTCCCTTGCCAGGGCGATGGTGAGGATCGGCACCCGAATGTCCCCCGCTACGTCGGAGGCGATGAGCGGAGAACTGCTCGTCCTCACCGGGCACCGGACGGACGACACCCGGAGAGCGGCCTGACGGAGTCGCACCCTCGCCTACGCCACAAGCGAGCGATGAGCCCCCGCATCTGGCGGGGGCTCATCGCGTCCGCCACCGTACGGCAGGCAACCGGCGCGACCTAGCATCGCGTCGATCACTGGAGGGGAATCATGACAGCCATCGCTGTGCGCGTCGCGGACGCCGTCAAGATCTACGGGAAGGGCGACGCCGCCGTCACCGCCCTCCGAGGAGTCAGCGCTGAGTTCGCGGCGGGGAGGTTCACCGCGATCATGGGACCATCCGGTTCCGGGAAGTCGACCCTCCTCCACTGCCTGGCGGGCCTCGACTCCCTCGATTCCGGCACGGTGCACCTCGGTGACACCGAGCTCGGGTCGCTGTCGGACAAGGATCTGACCATCCTTCGCAGGGAGCAAGTCGGATTCGTCTTCCAGGCGTTCAACCTCGTGCCGACCCTCAATGCCGAGGACAACATCCTGCTCCCACTGGCGATTGCCGGTGCGAAGCCAGACGACGGGTGGTACCAGACGGTGGTCGACGCCGTCGGCCTCGGCGACAGGCTGAGCCACCGTCCCTCGGAGCTCTCGGGCGGTCAGCAGCAGAGGGTGGCCGCAGCCAGGGCTTTGGTCACTCGCCCGAAGATCGTCTTCGCAGACGAGCCGAGCGGGAACCTCGATTCGAAGTCGAGTGCCGAACTCCTCACGTTCATGCGGCACGCCGTCGACGAGTTCGGCCAGACGATCGTCATGGTCACCCACGATCCCTTCTCCGCATCCCATGCCGACAGGGTGGTCTTCCTCGATGACGGGCACATCGTCGACGAGATCCACGACCCAACGGCCGAAGGCATCCTCGACAAGATGAAGGCGCTCGGGGACTGACGTGCTGAAGGTCGCCCTTTCGGGCCTGCGCGTGAACAAGGTGCGCCTCGCGCTCACCTCCCTCGCCATCGTCATCGGCGTCGCCTTCGTGTCTGGGTCCTTCGTGTTCACGGACACCATCACCGCCCGCTTCGACGCCCTCCTCGGCGACATCTCCGCGGGAACGGATGTGTACGTCCGAGCGACCGATCCAGAGTTCGGGAACGACTTCGGTCAGCTGATCCTGTCGATGCCTGCCGAGACGCTCGACTCCGTCCGTGCCGTCGACGGCGTCTCCGAGGCCGAAGCGAGCGTCGACGGTTTCGCACAGGTCATCGGCAAGGATGGCGAACCCATCGGAGGTCAGGGTCCTCCCACGCTCGCCACGTCGTGGATGGAGTCGACCACGCTCAGCCCGCTCCAGATCAGGGAGGGGAACGGGCGACCTCCGACCGGCCCCGGCGAGGTCGTGATGGATGTTGGCACGGCACGGACGGCGGATTTCGCCGTTGGTGATGAGGTCGGGATCCAATTCGCAGGTCCTGTCCAGACCTACACCTTGGTCGGACTGGCGAGCTTCGGCGAAGAGGACAACCTCGCGGGCGCCACGCTCGTCGTGTTCGAGTTCTCGGAGGCCCAGCAAGCGCTCGACCTGGGTGGTCGTATCACGGCCATCCAGGTGGCCGCAGTCGACGGGGTCACACCCGAGGACCTGGTGGCGCGAATCGAACCCGTCCTGCCAGAGGACGTCGTCGCGATCACGGTCGAGGAGTCGAACGCACAGGACAGCGAGGAGATCGGCGAGGCCCTCAGCTTCCTCACGATCGGGCTCCTCGCCTTCGCCGCGATCGCGGTGTTCGTTGGAGGATTCATCATCACGAACACCTTCCGGATCATCGTCGCGCAGCGCACACGGGAACTGGCGCTGTTGCGCGCAATCGGTGCCACCGGTGGTCAGGTGACACGAATGGTCGTCGCGGAGGCGTTCATCATCGCGGTGATCTCGTCGATCGTCGGTGTGATCGGCGGCATCCTCCTGTCCCTGAGCCTCCAGGCGCTCCTGCGCGCCGCGAACGTCGGACTTCCCGAAGGCCCGCTGACGATCCTTCCCCGGACCGTGATCATCGGCATGGCGGTCGGCATCATCGTCACGGTCATCTCGGCGCTCCTTCCCGCACGCAAGGCCGCATCGATACCGCCGGTCGCCGCCATGTCGGAGGTCATGTCCGCACCGACGCGCAAGAGCCTCACGAACCGCGCGATCTGGGGAACCGCGGTGACTGCCCTCGGCGTGATCGCTCTCGGCATAGGGTTGTTCACATCGATCGACAACGCCATCTGGTTCGTCGCGGTCGGCGCGCTCACGGTGTTCGTCGGGGTCTCGATCCTCGCACCGCTCGCTGCGGGTCCCGTGACTGCGTTCATCGGCTGGCCGCTGCCCCGCCTGTTCGGCGTGCCGGGGGACCTGGCACGCCAGAACACCCGCCGCCAGCCCCGGAGGACGGCATCAACGGCGTCCGCTCTCATGATCGGCGTCGCGCTCGTCGTATTCGTCGCAATCTTCGGAGCCTCGGTCAAGGCATCGGTTGCCTCGACGCTCGCTGACATCTTCCCCGCCGACCTCACCATCAGCTCATCGAACTTCACGACGGGCATCAGCCCGGAGTTCACGGACCAGCTGCGTTCCGCACCGGAGATCGCGGAGGTCACCGCACTCGGGTTCACCCAGGTACGCATCGAGGATGAGGTCGTATCCGTCACGGCCATCGAGCCCGACTCCGTGGCCGCCCTCCTGTCGGTCGGCGCGACGGACGAGGACCTGGAGACGATGGATGCACAGGACGGCTTGCTCGTGAACAAAGCCGAGGACGAATACGAGCAGTGGATCGGGCGGACGTTCGACGTCGAAATGGCGAACGGCGCCGTCGCTCCCGGTACGGTGACCGGCACCTTCGAAGCCGAGAACTTCGGCACGTTCCTGATCACCAGGGACCGGTATGTCACCGGTCTCGAGACGGTCGCGGACTCGCTCGTGGCCGCGAACACCGCTGATGGGGTCTCGCTCGAGGAGGCCAGGACAGCCGTCACCGAGATCGCCGCTCCGTTCCCGAACCTCCAGATCCAGACGACATCGGAGGTCCTCGCAGACGCGGAGGCCCAGATCGATCAACTCCTCGCCATCTTCTCCGCCCTCCTCGGGCTGGCGATCATCATCGCAGTGCTCGGCATCACCAACACGCTGGCGCTGAGCATCATCGAGCGAACACGCGAGATCGGCTTGCTGCGGGCCGTCGGGATGGTCCGACGCCAGGTCCGCCGCATGATCAGATGGGAAGCGGTCCTGATCGCCGTGTTCGGTGCGATCCTCGGGATGATCGCCGGCATCGGGTTGGGCTGGGCAGTCGTGACAGCGCTGGCGGACCAGGGACTCGAGACGTTCTCGATACCGTTCGGCCAACTGATCGTCTACATCCTGATCGCCGCCATCGCCGGGGTCATCGCTGCGATCTACCCCGCCCGCAAAGCCGCACAGATGAACATCCTCGAGGCGATCGCCTACGAGTGAGGCAGGAGGGCCTCACGCATCGTCGATCCACTCATCGGCATGCTCGAGCATGTACATGCTGACATCGTGAACCCGATCGAGGACGTCGCAGAGGGCATCCTGTCGGAACATGACGTCGACGAGCGAACGCTCGAACGCACCGACGATCGAGAGCCTCTCCTCGTGGGTGTCCGAAAGGGCGCCCATGGAGCGAAGCAGGCGCACCTCGATCGGCATGTCGATACCGCCCATCCCCGCCAGTTCGGCGGAAAGGACGATGATCTCGGGCGGCTTGCGCATCGCAGGGAGCGACCAGTTGAAGTAGAAGGTGACGACGTACTCGCCGTCGGGGTCCTCGGGGACGTCAGGTGTGTCGTCGAGCAGGTCCTCGAAGCTCAACAGCATCCGAGGATCCATGTCGAGCGAGATGTGGAGATCGAGGGGGCCCGAGCACGCCTCGGCAGGGTGGACATCGATCTCCCACGCCTGGCGCAGGGTGAACGTCTCGACGAAGTGCCGCTCATCGTGCACATGGAAGCCGTGTTCGATGGCGTGATCCTTGAGGTAGGTGATCGTGGACGCGACGTCGACCGCCATCAGGCATCACCGTCCACATGCAAGGCGATGCCCCCCATGACGGCGAAGGCCTCCACGAGGAGGAGCGGTGCATCGGGCTGCGCATCCGGATCGGTGCGGTTGTCGACGCCTCCCATGAAGGCACTCACCGCGGCCTCGACACGCCAGCCGGGTGGCACGATCACGTCGATCCCGCCCATGACCGCCCGAAGTCGCAGGGTGGCGCCGTCAACGATGGTCGCCCTTCGGAGATCGAGCTCGGCGCCACCCATGAAGGCAAGCACCTCACCTGACCGCAGCCCTGTCGCTGCGGATCGGAATGGCCCGCCCGACATGACGAACACGCGTGAGAAGGCGTCGTCGGACTCCGTCCCGAATGACGGCACGGTGCGTCGGACGAGGGCACCGGCCACGGTGAGGACCCCCACGAGGATCGTTGCCCCGAGGGCGGCGCGCTTGAAGAACCTCATGGACGGAACCTACCAGTTCGTCCCGCTCTAGAACGCGGGTGCTCACGTGACGGGTGTGGCAATCGGGACGTCGCGAATCCCCCAACGCTGGACGACGGCGACCGAGACCATGACCACGACGACGCCTGCCCACTGCACGGGATCGAGGCGCTGATCGAGGAGCACGGCGGCGGCCATCGCCGCTATCGCAGGCTCAGCGGTTGCGACGATCCCGATGATTCCGGGCGACGCCAGCCGGAGGGCGGCGAATTCGACCACGAACCCCGCTGCGGTGCCGATGACGCCGATGACGAGGAGTTCCACGATGACTCCCCGAGCTGCTTCGAAGGGGAATGACCACCAGGGAAGGACGATCGCCCAGATCACCGATGCGAACACGAAGCCCCACGCTCCGATCGCTGCAGGCGGATGGTCCCGCCCGAGCACCTCACCGTACAGCAGGTAGCACGCGAACAGGACCGCTGCGGCGAGACCGGCTGCGACTCCCACGACGTCTGTGATTCCCCCTGACCATGCGCTGGTCACCATGCCGACGCCGAGGACCGCACCGACCGCAGCAGCCCAGGCGATCGCGCCGACATGCTCGCGTCGAACAACCGCGATCCACACGAGGATGAAGATGGGGCCGAGGAACTGCACCGTTGCTCCGGGACCGACGCCGAGCCTGTCGATCGCCATGTAGAACGTCAGGTTGACCAGAGCGAGGATGACGCCGAGGATGCCGAACCTCCACACTCGATCGATCGGCCACAGGACGCCCCGGTATGCCGCCCACCCAGCGAGGAGGACAGCGGCGATGACCGAACGGGCCTGAGCGACCGTCGAAGGCTCGAGCACGTCGAACACGCCACCGGCGACGGCGCCACCGACGCCGAAGAACGTCGCTGCGAGCAACGCGAGGAGCGCGCCGGTGGTGGATCGTCGATCGGTCACCGCACGATGCTACGGGAGGCACCGCGACGTAGCATCAGGAGGCGCCAGGCGCTCGATGATCCGGTGCAACCGATTACGCCGCGGCGGGGTTGATAGGGGTATGGGAACACAGAGCCGAGAGGATCGTCACATCGTCGCGACCATGCGATCGGACTTCGACGCCGGCTTCACCGAGCTCGTCCGGATGTACCAGCCCACCGTGTACGCCGGCGCCCGTCGCATGAGCCCGGGGCGGGAGGCGGCCCAGGACGTCGCCCAGGACACCTTCGTGAGGGCCTATCGGGCCCTGCAGGCATTCGACAGCGAGCGCATGGACGCCATGCGTTTCCGACCGTGGCTGTGGACGATCGCACTCAACGTGTGTCGAAACAGGGCGAGGCGGACCCGAGTCGACCTGGAACTGCCAGACCCCGACGGCCCGGGAGTCGACGACGCCGACGCCATGGACGAGGTGATGTGGAACTCGCTCCTCTCCAACCTGTCCGTTCCACAGCGCAACGCCGTGGTCCTTCGCCACGTGCTCGAACTGCCGATCACGGAGATCGCCGAAATCACCGGAAGGCCACCGGGCACGGTGAAGGCCGACATCTCACGGGGCCTTGCCAGGCTCAGACGTCTCATGAACGAGGAGGAACACCAATGACACTCGAGGAACGACTCAGGGAGCTCGCTTCCGATCCGCCGCCACCGGAACTGGAGGCCACGACGCTCGTCTCCGTCGGCGCCGCCGATCTCGTCACCAGGACAGACAGCCCCTACGGGGATGTATGGATCGCGTGGAGCACGCGCGGGTTCACGGGCCTGATCCCTGGCTTCGCAGCCCCCACGCTCGATGGCTTCCTCGAGGGACACCGAAGGGCCGCCTTCCGTGCGGACCGGCTTCCGAGGGAGCTCGAGGAGATGGCACAGCGCGCCCTGACCTCGGGGGACACGGTCGGCCTTCCTGTGGATCTGTCAGGGATGGGCTCGTTCGCAAGGGCGGTACTCGGGGTGTGCAGCTCGATCCCGCCGGGATCGGTGAGGCCGTACGGCTGGATCGCCGACGCGATCGAGAAGCCGGGCGCGGTCCGAGCCGTCGGGACGGCGCTCTCGAGGAATCCGATTCCCCTCCTCATCCCCTGCCACCGGGTGGTTCGCAGCGACGGCAGCGTCGGTCAGTACGCATTCGGTTCTGAGATGAAGCACGACCTCCTTGTTCGCGAGGGTGCCCTCCTCGCGTGAGCGCCCGACCATGCGTGCCCACAGCGCCCTGTGTCGAGGTCCGTCTCTGATAGCGTCTGGGGAATGGATCTGATCTCGACCATCCGTGAGGCCGTCATCGGCTCACACCACGCGGTCGCCGGGCCATTCGGCACCCGGAGGGTGATCTACGCCGACTACACGGCATCCGGGCGGTCACTGTCGTTCATCGAGGATCACATCCGCGATGTGGTCCTCCCCCTCTACGCCAACACCCACACCGAATCGTCGGGAACCGGACTCCAGACATCTCGGTTCCGCGAGGAGGCGAGGGGGATCATCAGGCGAGCCGTGAACGCGACGGACGAACACGCCGTCCTGTTCGTCGGCTCCGGATGCACAGGAGCGATCGATCGCCTCATCCGCGTTCTGGGACTCGTCGTACCAGACACCCTCGAGGCCGAATACGGGTTGACCAGCCTCATTCCGCCAGAGCGGAGACCCGTCGTGTTCATCGGCCCGTTCGAGCACCACTCGAACGAGCTTCCGTGGCGCGAGTCGATCGCCGACGTCATCAGGATCGGTGAGGACTCCGACGGCCACATCGACCAGGCGCACCTCGCAATCGAACTAGAACGACATGCGAACCGCCCACTGCGCATCGGTTCGTTCTCCGCAGCATCCAACGTGACGGGGATCATCTCCGACACCCACGGCATCGCAGAGCTTCTCCACCGTCACGGAGCGCTATCGCTTTGGGACTTCGCCGCCGCTGCGCCGTACGTCGATATCGACATGTCGCCAGAGGGGCGCCCTGAGGCGTACAAGGACGCCATCTTCATATCTCCGCACAAGCTCATCGGGGGCCCTGGGACACCCGGTGTGCTCGTCGCCCGCAAGGAGCTCTTCCACAATGCTGTGCCGAGTGTCCCCGGTGGGGGGACCGTTGCATACGTTCAGCCCGACGCCCACGCATACCTCACCGACATCGAGCATCGCGAGGAGGGCGGTACGCCAGCGATCGTCGAGTCCATCCGGGCCGGTCTCGTGTTCCAGCTGAAGGAGGCTGTCGGCGTCGAGACGATCCGGTTGCTCGAGGAATCGTTCATCACACGCGCCATCGCATCGTGGTCCGCGAATCCCGACATCGAGATCCTCGGCAATAAGGATGCCGACCGGCTTTCGATCGTCTCGTTCGTCGTGAGGCACTCCGGGCGGTACCTGCACCACAACTTCGTGGTCGCACTCCTGAACGACCTCTTCGGCATCCAATCAAGGGGAGGGTGCTCATGCGCAGGCCCCTACGGCCACGCATTGCTCGGTATCGACCACGAGCAGTCGGAGGGAATGGTCCACGAGGTGATCCTCGGATGCGAGGGGATCAAGCCCGGCTGGATCAGGGTGAACTTCAACTACTTCATCTCCGAGGCCGTGTTCGACTTCATCGTCGAGGCGGTCCACCTCGTCGCCACGCACGGATGGAAGCTGCTCCCCTGGTACCAATTCGACCTCGCAACGGCGACGTGGCACCACGTCGACGGCCGCCCGACCCCGCCATTCTCCCTGTCGGACATCGACTACGCCGATGGATGGATGCGCTATCCGGTTCCGATGGATCGTGCCGACGACGGGGACCTCGCCGGCTACCTCGACGAGGCACGATCGCTCCTCGGATCGATCGATCCCGCATCGGCGCCGCCGCAGGAGCCGCTCGTGGTCACGGCGTCGTTCGAGGATCTCCGGTGGTTCCTCCTACCCCACGAGGTTCGCGCCGATGACTGAGGGCGCGCCGGGTTGGTTCACCTCGGCGGTTGCCACGACGCCTGAGGAACGCACGGTGACCGTCGAGGGAACGGACATCGTGTATCTGTCGTGGGGGACGACGGGACGACCGGGACTCGTGTTCGTCCACGGAGGAGCGGCCCATGCGCACTGGTGGTCGTTCATCGCACCCATGTTCTCCACCCAGTGGCACGCCGTTGCGATCCACCTCTCCGGACACGGGGACTCCGGCAGGAGGCCCCGATACGCACATGAGCTGTGGGCCACCGAGGTGATGGCGGTGTGTGAGGATGCAGGTTTTCCCGGACCGCCGGTGGTGGTCGGCCACAGCCTCGGTGGGATGGTGACGATCCAGACGGCCTCGACCTATGGCGATCAGCTCGCCGGTGCGGTCATCGTCGACGCATCCGTTCGGCGGCCGTCGCCAGAGGCGGAGGAGGGACGCTCGGGAAGGGCATTCCGCTCCCCCGGCGTCTACCCCACCCGCGAAGAGGCGTTGACGCACTTTCGACTCATACCTCCCCAACCATGCGAGAACGAGTACATCATCGACTGGATCGCAGGTCACTCGATCCACGAGACGGACGAGGGCTGGACGTGGAAGTTCGATCCCAACCTCTTCCACGGCACGCTCATCCAACTACGCGAACAGCTCTCGTCCGTTCGGTGCCGTGTAGCCCTGTTCACCGGCGAGCTGTCCGTCGTCGTACCTCCCGACACGGCTGAGTACATGTACGACCTGATGGGACGCGTGGCGCCGGTGATCCAGATCCCAGAGGCGCGCCACCACCTCACGTTGGATCAGCCGCTGGCGTTCGTCGCCGCGCTCCGCACGCTGCTCGCTGACTGGGATCACTCCATAGGCTTCGATCGCACATGATGCACGCCGTAGACTGGCACCGGCCATGGTGAAGAACCCGAGAAAGCAGCTCACACTCGACCAGGCCTACCAGGCCGCATACCTGTGGCTCGACTACGTCGGCGATCCCCCGATCGAGATCTCCGAGCCAGCACACGGTTCCGTCGAGCTGATCACCGAAAAGGCCTTCGTCCGGGTGCGGTCGAGCGAGGCGCCCGTCGAGCAATCGAGCGTCCTCGCCCTCCTGAGGGCGGCGGAATCCGGGAAGAGGCTCGTCATCTTCTCACCGTCAGGGTTCTCGGCGGGAGCCCTGTCGATCGCGGAGACGCAGGGCATCGCGCTGTTCACACTGGACCCGTCGGGCAACGCAGTTCCGGAGACGACCCACGCGAGGGCCATGCAGCCCGAGACTCTGCCGGATCCACCGTTCGCTCCATCCCCGAAGTCGTCGAAGGACGCGTTCTGGGACGACCTCACATCGCGGACCCAGCAACCGGAGCCGGAGGAGGCCATACCTGGCATCGACGCGGCGACGACGGACTGGGCGGACTGTCCGAACTGCGGCGCAACCCACTACCGCAACGCCAAGTTCTGCCGTGAGTGCGGGACCAGCCTGCATGACGCGCTGCTCGATGCGCCCGCCGCACACCCGGTGGCCGAGCCGCAGGGTGCTGCCGTTCCACGGAGCACCACGGGAAGCAAGCTCCGGTGCCGAACCTGCGGCAGCCACGACATCGAGCTGATCAGCTGACCTCGCTCTCCCGCGTCTGGTGCGAGTCTTCGACCTACGGCCCTCTCTGCGTCGCTGCGCTCCGCGTCTCTCCCGCGGGGAGAGACAGGAAAGGCCCTCAGGAGGTTCGGCGCTTTCGGGTGAATGTCGCCTTTCCCTCGGCGACCTCGGCACCGGTGATCGTCAGCGGCGATCCCGCGAGGTCCATGCGACGCTGGAGCGCGCCACGGAAGCGAGGACTCGTCGTCGCGAAACCCGAGAGGGGAATCGTCTCGCCCCGTGCGAGTCTCGCACGCTCCTCGCCCTCGACCGGCACAGGGGGCAACGAACCGAGCGGTTGGCCGGGAACAGTTCCCGCCTCGATGCGTGTGATGGTGCCCACCTCGTCAGCGTGGATCGACATACGCACGTACCAGGGGAGGAACTCCGCGTTCTCGTCGAAGTCGAGGGTCATACCCGCGATCGCCTCATAGGGGATGCGGAAGGCGTGGTCCTCCCTGTCCTCACCGATGACGAGGAACAGCGCACGATCCGACAGCAACCAGAACATCACCGCACGCTCGCTCTGGCGACTGTCGAGGCCAGATGCGGATCGATCAAGGGACTCGTCGGCGATCGTGAGCGGTCGGGCCTTGGACTTGGCCTCGCCGCGGCCGAGCTCGAGAACGGTCTCCTTGAAGGTATGGAGGATCGGCATTTCCGCGAGGCTAGTGCCCGCCACCCCTGGTTGGGCGCAGGCGGAGGCACATCCACACCGGGGTGGACCGAGGCGGTGGTCACCGGGAAGGGCTCCTAGGCTCACGACCGGCATGCCGAACGACCTCACAGCAACGGGTCGGCGTCGCGCGTGGTCCTGGCCCCTCGAGGACTGGGATCGCATGTGGCGACCGTCGATGTGGCTGCGCAAACCACCGGATCCGCACAGTGCGCACGTCTTCCACATCCTCGCCATCGTCGCGCTCGCGTCCTATGCGAACGTCATCACCAACGAGGTCCTGGATGACCCGTGGCACATCCCGTTCAACCTCGGCATCCTGGGGGTCGCTCTGCTCATCGCAAGGCGGGCGGGGACGACGTGGACGACCATGGGTCTGCGCCGCGACCGCCTGAGGCGTGGTGTCACCGTGGGACTCGTCGTCATCGGTGCCATCGCAGCGGGGATCGCCGTGGCGATCGCCCTCCCCGGAACCCGTGAGCTCTTCCTCGATGACCGTGTGATCGACAACTCGATCGGCTGGGTGCTGTTCCAGACCCTCGTGAGGATCCCCCTCGCCACGGCGCTGTACGAGGAGGTGCTCTTCCGCGGCATCGTGTTCGGCATGTTCGTCCGTCGGTACTCGCCGCTCGTCGCCGCAGGATGGACCTCTGCGCTGTTCGGTTTCTGGCACATCCTGCCCACGCTCGACACCCTCCAGACGAACCCCGCAGGGGACCTGTTCTCCGGGGCTGCGGGCCTCGCGATCGCGGTCGCCGGCGCCGTCGCGGGAACCATGCTCGCGGGCCTCGGGTTCCTGCTGGTCAGGCTCTACGCGAACAGCACCGTCGCCGCAGTCCTGGCGCACATCGGCACGAACAGCCTGGCGATGCTCGGCGCACTCGTGGTCGTCCATGTCCTGTGACCCTTCACACCCCGAGCACTGGGCTTGACAATCCGCGGTCGGTTTGCGACCATGGCGTTTCCTGGTCCTTGCGGCCGGGTTCGCGACCGAGGAGCCATGATGAGGCGGATGCAGACGCCAATCCCGTCATCCCAGGCACTCGCGCGCGCCCGTTTCCGGTAGAACCACCTACCGCGATCCCGCACCCGAGATCCACCAAGCGGTGACGATTCCCGTCGCACGCCCCCCGTGTCTCTGCCTTCCGAAGGACCAACCATGATCCCCGTTCGAGCCTACTTCCGCCTCTTCGCCTCCTACCTGGCGCCGTATCGCCGCGAGTCGGTGGTGCTCGCCGCCGTCCTCTTCGGCACGATCGCCCTTCAGCTCCTGAACCCGCAGCTGATCCGGATCTTCATCGATGACGCGACGTCGGGCCGTCCGGTCTCGGATCTGGTCCCCCTCGCCATCGGTTTCATGCTGATCGCGGTTGTCCATCAGCTGATGCTGGTGCAGGCGACCTATCTCGCCGAGAAGATCGGCTGGTCGGCGACGAACCAGCTCCGCGCCGACCTGACGCATCATGTGCTCCATCTCGACATGGGCTTCCACAAGGGCACCAGCCCAGGCGAGCTCATCGAGCGAATCGATGGCGATGTCACCGCCCTATCGAACTTCTTCTCCTCGATGATGATCAAGGTCGTTGGGAACGGTGTGCTCCTCGTCGGCATCCTCGTCCTGCTGTGGTACGAGTCGTGGATCGTGGGTGCCTCCATCACCGTGTTCACGTCGGTGATGTTCCTCGGCCTGTTCCGCCTCCACGGTGTGACCGTTCCGTGGCACAAGGCGATCCGTGCGACGAGCGCGGAGATGTTCGGGTTCATCGGCGAGCAGGTCGACGGGACGGAGGACATCGAGGCGAACGGGGCGACGCGGTACATGCTGAGGCGATTCGACGAGATCCAGCGCCGGTGGCTGCCCCAGGTGGTCCTCGGCTGGACCGGATGGGCCATGATGTGGAGCGCGTCCATGGCGCTGTACTTCATGTCGCTGATGATCGGCTTCGTGCTCGGAGCATGGCTGTTCGGGATCGGATCACTCACGCTCGGGTCCGTGTATCTGGTGTTCCAGTACATCGAGATGGCCCATCGACCGATCGAAGAGATCCGCGAGCAGCTCATCGACCTCCAGAAGGCCGGTGCATCCATCGACCGCGTCGAGGAGCTCTTCGCCACCGAATCGCGGATCTCGAGGCTCGGATACACAGCGCTCCCCGCAGGGCCGCTGTCCCTTTCCTTCGAGGGCGTCACCTTCAGCTACGACGATGAGGCAGGCGACGAGACGGTGCTCGACGATGTGTCGTTCCACATCGCCCCCGGCAGGGTCATCGGTCTCCTCGGACGCACGGGAAGCGGCAAGTCGACCATCGCGCGGCTCGTCACCCGCCTGTACGAGCCTCAGACGGGACTCGTGCGCGTCGGAGGCTCACCGACATGGGACATCGACCTGGCGGTGCTGCGCCGACACGTCGCGATGGTGACGCAGGACGTCCAGCTGTTCCGCGCGTCCGTTCGCGACAATCTCACGTTCTTCGATGACACGGTCCCCGATGAGCTGCTCCTCGAGACCGTGCACCGACTCGAACTCGACAGCTGGCTCGCCTCCCTTCCCGACGGCCTGGACACGATGCTCGAGTCAGGGAGCGCTGGCCTCTCGGCAGGGCAAGCGCAGTTGCTCGCGTTCACACGCGTGTTCCTCCGCGATCCGGGCATCGTCGTCCTCGACGAGGCGTCTTCGCGCCTCGACCCTGCCACGGAGGGTCTCATCGAGAAGGCGGTCGACCATCTCCTCGAGAACCGGACGGCGATCCTGATCGCGCACAGGCTCGAGACCGTGACTCGCGCCGACGACATCGTGATCCTCGAGGACGGTCGTGTCATCGAGCAGGGGGAACGACAGGCGCTCGCCGACGACCCTGATTCCACGTTCGCCCATCTTCTGGTCGCAGGTTTGGAGGAGGTGCTGACGTGACGCGCAATCGAAAACCGCCTTTCGGACGAATCATGTGGTCGATGGCCCGCACGCAGCCGATCCGTTACACGGTCGCGGTCGTCGTGTGGACGGCAATCTGGACGATGCCGATCATCCCAGGGCTCATCATCGCGTACTTCTTCGACCAGCTCGCGGGTGGCATCGAGACGAACACGATCGTGCTCGTCGTGGTCGCCACGTTCGCCTATGCGGCGGGGCGCTCCGCGTTGATCTTCCTCGGTATGAGGAACCACGGATCGTTGTTGTTCCGCGCCGCGGCGACCATCCGTCGGAACCTCCTGGTGCGGGTGTACGAGCTGCCAGGTGCGGCCGCATTGGACGAGACTCCCGGTGAGATCGTGTCGCGTTTCCGTGACGACGTCGAACACGTCGTCGAGCCCTTCGACATCACCGTCGACCTCATCGGCGCGCTCGTTGCTGGCACGGTGTCGTTCTGGCTCCTGTGGTCGATCGACCCCGCGATCACCCTGGTCATCTCCGTACCGGTCGTGATCGTCGCCATCGTGTCGAACCGCACGGGTGGGGTCGTTCGGCGATACCGCGAGGAGGCACGAACGGCTACGGAGGCGATCACCGGGTACCTCGGCGAGACATTCGCGGCCACCCAGGCCGTGAAGGTCGCCGGGGCGGAGGCCAGCATGCTGGATCGCTTCGTCGAGTTGAACGCGGCGAGGCGGACGATGATGGTCAGGGATCGCACCTTGACCGCCGTCCTCGAGGCAGTGTTCCGCAATACGGTCAACATCGGGACAGGGTTGATCCTGCTGATGGCCGCGGGTCGACTGAGCGCGGGCGGCGATGCCGGAATCTCCATTGGGGAGTTCGCACTGTTCGTCTTCCTGCTGCACCACGTCACCGATGCCTCGTACTTCATCGGTGTGTTCATCGCTCGCTCGAAACAGGGCGCCGTGTCAGCCGAGCGACTCGACGCGACGATGCACGGCGAACCGTGGGACCGCATCTACGGGAGGATCGATCTCGGCCTCGATGGGGAGCCCGTTGCGACGCCGATCACGGTTCCCCAACCCGAGCCGTTCCGGTCCCTGAAGGTCAGGGGTCTCACGTACCGGTACAAGGGCACCGACAACGGGATCACGGACGTCGACCTCGACATCGGTCCAGGCGAGTTCGTCGTGGTGACGGGTCGAATCGGCTCTGGCAAGACGACGCTCCTTCGGACCATCCTCGGCCTCCTGCCGAGGGACGAAGGCACGATCGAATGGAACGGTCGGGTCATCGAAGATCCTTCACGGGAGATGACGCCGCCGTTCGCCGCGTACACGCCGCAGGTGCCGAAGCTGTTCTCGATGTCCCTCGAGGACAACCTCGTGCTCGGTGAGGCGCGTGACGACCACCTGCTCAACGAGTCGATCTACATCGCGACCATGCGCCACGACATCGACCTGATGCCAGAGGGTCTGGCGACGATGGTCGGACCGAGGGGGGTCAGGCTCTCGGGGGGCCAGGTCCAGCGCTCTGCAAGCGCCAGGATGCTCAATCGTGCGTCCCAACTCCTGGTCCTCGACGACGTCTCGTCGGCGCTCGACGTGCAGACGGAACATCTGCTGTGGTCCAGGCTGTTCAGGGCACGGTCCAACATCGCAGCCCTCGTGGTATCGCACAGGCACACGGCTCTTGCCGAGGCAGACCGCATCATCGTCATGGACGCGGGGAGGGTCGTCGCTGCCGGCACCGCGACGGAGCTCCAGGCCAGTTCTCCGGAGTTCAGGGCGATCTGGGACGGCGTCGTCGGCGCTGCCAACCCGGGATGATCGACTGCTATCCCCTGGTGATCGCAAGGATCTCGATCTCGAAGGTGAGGGCTTCGCCGGCGAGTCGGTGATTCGCGTCGAGGGTGACCGTCTCGTCGGTGATCTCGAGGATGATCGCGCGCTGGCCGTTGTTGAGGAACACCTCGTCACCGACGGCGATGTCGCCCTGGTCGGGGTTGAAGGGCACTTCGATGATGTTGTCCTCAGACCATTCCCCGTAGGCGTCCGACGCCTCCATCCGCACGGTCCTCACTTCGCCGACCTTTCCGCCACGGACGGCTTCGTCGAAGCCCGAGATCACGTCCCCTGATCCCACAGTGAAGCTGAACGGCGTTCCACTGTCGCGTGACGAGTCGAACTGGCTGCCGTCGTCGAGCGTTCCGACGTAGTGGACGTCGACGATGTCGCCGTCCTGGGCGACGAGACCTCCGACCGCGCTCGGCGCGGTGGTCGTGGTCCCGTCGCCGGAGCCCTGTGGTGCCGAGGTCTCCGTGGCGCCCTCATCGCCACAAGCCACGGCGAGGAGGCTCACAGCGGCGGCGATGATCACGAGTCGTCGGACGGACATGGATGGTCTCCGTGGTCGGCTGGGACGTGAGGCTATCGCCCACGTGTCGTACCGCGTGATGGTGCGGGGTTCACAGGTGACGGTGGGCGGCTGTACCCTTCCCCCCATGGCCGACTATGCACCCCCGATACGGGACATCGCGTTCACCCTCGACACGATCAGCGACATTGGGACGATCGCCTCGTTTCCCGACTATCCGCACGTCGAGACGGACATGATCGACGGCCTCCTCGAGGAGGCTGCGCGTTTCTTTGCCGAGGTCTTCGCTCCAACGAACGAGGTCGGCGACCGCCAGGGATCCCAGCTCGTCGACGGCTCGGTGGTCACGCCTGACGGGTTCAAGGAGGCGTGGTCAAAGCTCGTGGATTCGGGTTGGACCGCTGTCACCGGGTCCCCTGAATTCGGTGGTCACGGGTTCCCACGATCGATCGGCATCGCCATCTCGGAGATGATGACCTCGGCAAACCTGGCGTTCTCACTGTGCCCCATGCTCACGGGGAGCGCGATCACCCTCCTCACGCGGCACGGAACGGACGACCTGCGTGATGTGTACCTCGCCAACCTGATCGCAGGGACGTGGACGGGAACCATGGTGCTCACCGAGCCGGAGGCAGGCTCGGATGTGGGCGCTGTCAGGACCAAGGCGGTCCCGCAGGGCGACGGATCGTATGCCATCACCGGTGTCAAGATCTTCATCACCTGGGGGGATCACGACCTCACCGACAACATCATCCACCTCGTACTCGCTCGCACGCCCGGGGCACCGCCGGGAACGAAGGGCATCTCGCTGTTCCTCGTTCCCAAGTTCATGCCAGGCGCCGACGGTGAGCCAGGTCAGCGCAATTCTGTCGAGACCGTGTCGATCGAGCACAAGCTCGGTATCCACGCATCACCGACGTGCGTCCTGTCGTTCGACGGGGCGACCGGCTTCCTCATCGGTGAGGAGAACAAGGGCATGGCGTACATGTTCACGATGATGAACCAGGCCAGGCTCGAGGTCGGTCTCGAGGGCATGTCCATCGCAGAGCGCTCATATCAGCTCGCTGCGGCCTATGCAAAGGAACGCAAGCAGGGTCGCGCACCGGGAGCGGTCGAGACATCACCCATCATCGACCACCCTGACGTTCGCAGGATGCTCATGACGATGAAGGCGTACACAGAGGCGATGCGCGGCCTCATCTACGACGCGATCGCGGCGGAGGACCGTCACCTCTCGAGTCCTGACGCGGCCGAGCGCGCCGCGGGCAGTGACCGCCTTGCCCTGCTCACTCCCATCGCGAAGGCGTGGTGCACCGACCGCGGAGTGGATGTCGCGTCGATCGGGATCCAGGTCCACGGAGGAATGGGCTTCATCGAGGAGACGGGAGCGGCCCAGTTCTACCGGGACGCCAGGATCACGCCCATCTACGAGGGCACGAACGGCATCCAGGCCCTCGACCTGGTCATGCGCAAGCTCCCGATGGGCGGCGGCTCGATCGTCGGCCAGTACCTCGATGAGATCGAAGCACTCGCCGCGCGCCTCGTGGCCGCCGGTGGCGACGCGAAGGACATCGGCGTCGAACTCGCTCGCGCCGTACCCGTCGTCCGTTCCTCGACCGAGTGGCTCAACGGCAGTGAGGACTCCGGCGCACGCATGGCGGGCGCAACGCCGTATCTCGAGATGCTCGGGACGCTCGCCGGTGGGTACTACCTGGGTCGTCAGGCACTCGTGGCACATGATGTCTCGTCGGACGACCCCTGGATGGCGGCGAAGGTCGCGACGGCGCTGTTCTACGCCCGCAACATCCTCCCGAAGGTCCACGGCCTCGCGGATGCCGCAGTATCGGGCGACGACCTCCTGTTCGCCGTCGGCCCCGACCTCATCGGTGCAACCGCGTGACCCAACCACACGCAGCCGCGTTCTTCGACCTCGACCGGACGATCATCGGTGGATCCTCGGTGTTCGTCTTCGGCTGGGTCGCGTACAGGGAGGGACTTGTTCCGACGACCCAACTCGTCAAGGACGCCGTCAACGCCGTTGCCTTCACCTTCACCGGTGCCTCCGACGACAAGACCGAGGCGGTGAAGACCCGGATCCTGGAGGCGATCGAGGGCGTGCCTGTGTCGACCCTCACGGGCCTCGCTGACGAGATCATCCCGCGGCTCCTCGACGACGTTCGCAGGGAGGCCAGGGGCCTGATCGACCTCCACAGCGCCGCAGGACGCGATACGTACATCGTGTCTGCATCACCTGTCGAGATCGTCGCGAGGTTCGCCGAGGCCATGGAGATGACGGGCGGGCTCGGCACCGTCGCGGAAGTGGACGACGGCGTATACACCGGTCGCCTCGCACGGCCGTTCTGCTACGGCGAGGGCAAGGCGATCGCCATCAAGCGCCTCGCCGAGGAGAAGGGGTATGACCTCACCCTCTCGTACGCCTACACCGACTCGGCGGGAGACCTCCCGATGCTCGACATCGTCGGGCATCCTGTCGCCGTGAACCCGGACCGCCCCCTCGAGGCAACCGCCTACCACCGAGGCTGGCCGATCGTCGAGTTCTCCAGGACCCGGAAGAAGGTCGTCAAGCGAACGACCGCCGCCGTCGGCGCCGTCGGGCTCGCCGCCGTCACCTATGGCCTCGGTTTGAGCCAGGGAAAGCGTCAGGCGCGCCGATCGTCCCCTCTGTCGGGGATGTCGGGGAGGTAGCCCCTGATCGTCGGATAGGCGAGGTCCACCGAATCGTCCCGTGAGATCGCGTCGAGGAGGTGGCGCCACATCTCATCCTCCACGGCGCGTCTGCGACGGGCTTCGACGAGGACACGCCCCGTGAGGAGCACGCCAGAGTCGCGGGTGCTCACGTACACGTTCGGCTGCAGTTGCGTGTAGGTGATGCGGTAGTCACGGCTCGGACTGGACTGCTCGGTCGTCCGGCGGGCGACGTCTTCGGGGATCGCAACCACGCTGAGGGCCTCACGCAGGTGCGCTTCCGCGGCATGCCAGTCGGACTCGAACGTCACGAGCATCGGGATCTCATGCCAGATGTAGTGGAACCCCTCTGTGTAGTTCGCGATCGGTTCCCTGAAGAGCCGACCGTTCGGGATGTGGATGATGCGACCGGTCGACTGGTCCGCATCCACCCAGTTCCCGATCTCGAGAATCGTGAACCGGAACGCCCGGATGTCCACGACATCGCCCGCGTTTCCCCCGATCTCAACGCGGTCGCCCACCCGGAAGGGTCTCCGGAAGACAACGTACGCCCACCCTGCGAGGTTCAGGAACACATCGGCGAGGGCAATGGCGACGCCTGCCGACAGCAGCCCGAGGAAGGTCGCGAGATCGTCGACGAACGGCAGCCAGATGAAGACGAGCGACACAACAACGACGACGGTTGCGACGTAGGTCAACGCCTTCTTGGCGCGGAACTGCATCTCGGTGTCCGCAACGCGCCTCGATACCAGGATCGCCCCTACGTAGCGCAGCACGACCACAGCGACGAGCACGATCAGGGTCGACAGCGTACGACCGGCGAGCGGACCGAGGTCGCCGTACTCCACCATCAGCGGAGTTTCGTCATGCCGGGGCTCCCAACGTGGGGCTGTCCATCCTGCCACGGTACCCAAACCTGTCCCAGTACGCCGTACATCGGCGCTACCGTTCCGACAGCGAGCCCTCTCATTGCCTCATCTCGTGGTTCGCACCGATACGTGACACACACCGACACCCATATGACCACCGACACCGTCGCGACCCCGACGTCGTTCGCCGATCTCGGAGTTTCAGACGACCTCATCGCCGTCCTCGAAGCGGACAGCATCACGACCCCCTTCCCCATCCAGGTCCTCACCATCCCGACGGCACTCTCGGGCGTCGACATCACGGGAAAGGCGAAGACCGGTTCCGGCAAGACCCTCGCGTTCGGCATCCCGATGCTCGAACGGGTCGGCGACCCTGCGCCGCGAAGGCCTCACGGTTTGATCCTCGTCCCGACGCGCGAACTCGCCGTCCAGGTCACAAAGGCGCTCGAGCCCCTCCTCGCGGCCAGGAACAAGACATGCGTCGCCGTGTACGGCGGAGCCTCGATGCCGACCCAGGTCGATGCCCTCAAAGCAGGAGCGGCCATCGTCATCGCAACACCCGGACGTCTCCTGGACCTCATGGAGCGGAAGGCACTCGACCCGAGGGACGTGTCCATCGTCACCATCGACGAAGCCGACCAGATGGCCGACATGGGCTTCATGCCCCAGGTCAGGGCGATCATGGCCCAGCTGCCAGAACCCAGACAGACGTTCCTGTTCTCCGCGACGCTCGACATGCAGGTCACGGAACTCATCGAGCGGTACATGAAGGATCCCGTGGTCTTCGAAGTCGATTCGCCGACAGAGACCGTCGACACCATGGAGCACCGCTTCCTCAAGGTCCACTACATGGACAAGGCGAAGGTGCTTGCCGAGATCAGCCGCCACAACGACCGCGTTCTCGCCTTCACGCGAACGAAGGCAGGCGCCGACCGCCTCGCCCGCGACCTCAAGGAGCTCGGTGTCTCGTGCGCGCCCATCCACGGCGACCTCCCCCAGAACAAGCGGGAGGAATCCCTGGCGCGTTTCACGGAAGGGAAGATCGCGATCCTGGTTGCGACCAACGTGGCAGCCCGCGGACTCCACATCGACGGAGTCGACGTGGTCGTCCATTACGACCCTCCTGACGACCCCAAGACCTACCTCCACCGGAGCGGCCGAACCGCGAGGGCCGGTGAGGAGGGTCTCGTCGTGACCTTGGTCGAGTGGGACCAGGTGAACGAGGTCCTCGGGATCCAGCGGAGGGCAGGTCTCAACGTGCCGATCATCAAGATGTTCTCGAACGATGAGCGGCTCGCCGACCTGTTCGCATGGGAACCCCCGCCGGACGAGGTTCCCTTCAAGGAGAAGGCCCTCAAGCGTCGCAAGCGGGGCGGCTTCGCCCGCTGAGATGGCAGGTCGCCCAACCCGCGAATAGGCTCGGGACATGGGCTCGAACATCCCCATCCGCATCGATGCGGCGTCCGCAGCCGATGTCGACTCCTTTGCGGAGTTCCTCAACGAGGTGTGGGCGGAAGCGGGTTCGGACGCTCCCGGATTCGCAGGGGTCACGGACGACATCATGACCGAGCTGACCGCACACGACGCGATGCTGGCCCGCATCGAGGATCCCGAGCGAGAGGTATTCCTCGCGAAGGAAGGCGATCGAGTCGTCGGCTTCGCTGCGACACGTTTCATGACCGAGGATGCCGTCGAGCTCGCCGGTCTCATCGTGTCCCCATCGGCGGAGGGTCGGGGTGTCGGGAGAGCGCTCGTCGAAGCCGCGCGCCGTCGAGCAGTGTCCAACGGGCACTCGATCATGATCGTCCGAACGGAGACCTCGAACGAGCGGGCACTGACCTTCTACGCGCGCAGGGGCTTCACTCCGGTCCGCACGACCGTCGAGGATGTCGACGGGAAGGCCGTCGACGTGTGGGAACTCGAGGCGCGCCTCACCTGAGAAGGCGTCGCGTCGTTGGACGTCAACACACCGATCCGTCGTCCTCGAGGTAGCAGGCATCGGCTTGAAACTTCCTCCACTGCCCGACGAACCTGCGCAGCTCGACGAGGTACCCGTCGATATCGTCGGCTCCGATCCACCGGTCACCGTCCCTGATCGCCGGCAGGTCGACGGGCGTGGCGCCAACGTCAACGATCGTCGATTGATAGGCAACGACCAAATCGTCGAGGGCTCGACGCACCTCGTCGGCGCGGGCGTCGGCATCGGATGCGACATGCAGTTCGATCATGGGACACCCACTTCCACCATGGCGGTTGCTCCAGCAGGTGACGACGGCACGGCGATTCCTTTCACACCCTGAGGATACGGTGTCCCCACATTCGGGCTCGCAAGGACTGAAGCGGGAACGATCGCTCGCGTACCTGTCCAGCCGTCCCGAGCGCGAGGTGCCGGGTAGTGATGGACCCGGCACGGGTACCATCGGCCGACCCAAGCCAGGAAGGACACCCGTGGCCAAGCAGTACCCCTCAGCCCCTGACCTCACGATCGACCTCGCCAAGACTTACTCGGCGGTCATCCACACGAGCGTCGGAGACGTGTCCGTCGACCTGTACGGCTCAGACGCGCCCCAGACCGTCAACAACTTCGTCTTCCTCGCGCGCGACGGCTACTACGACGACGTGATCTTCCACCGAGTGATCAGGGGCTTCATGATCCAAGGGGGCGATCCGACGGGAACCGGAACGGGCGGTCCCGGCTACAAGTTCAGGGACGAGCTCGGACACTCGCGGTCCCGGTACACGCGAGGAACGCTCGCCATGGCGAACGCAGGGCCGAACACGAACGGCTCGCAGTTCTTCATCATGCATGCCGATTACGGGCTGCCGAACCAGTACTCGATCTTCGGCGAGGTGACCGAGGGCATGGACGTCGTCGATGCGATCGCCGAGGCCCCCACCGGCGCGCAGGACAGGCCGAGGGATCCGGTGAAGATCACCGGCATCGACGTCTCCGAGTCATGAGCCTGACTCCGGCGACGACCCTTCGGGGGGTGGTCGCCGAGGACCTCGACGTCTTCTTCGCCCACATGCAGGACGAGGGAGCCGTTTGGATGGCTGCGTTCACGCCACCGGACCCGACGGATCGATCTGCCTTCGACGCCCACTGGAGTCGCATCCTCGGGGACACGAGTGTCCTCGCACGCACGATCGTCAGTGATGAGGCCGTGGCAGGCCACATCGCGAGCTTCGACATGCTCGGCGACAGGGAGATCACCTACTGGATCGATCGTTCCCTGTGGGGCCGGGGGGTTGCGACGGCAGCGCTCCGAATATTCCTCGACATCGAGGTCACGAGGCCGCTCCACGCACGGGCGGCAGCGGACAACATCGGTTCATTGACCGTCCTCGAACGCTGCGGGTTCGTCCGGATCGGCACCGACCGCGGGTTCGCCACCGCACGCAACTTCGAGATCGAGGAGGCAGTCATGCGCCTCGATGCACCTCAGGGTCGCGACAGGAGCTGATCGGTCGGTGCGAAGTCGTCACGCAGGACGCGCGCCTGTCCCGCCCAGGATCGGGCGCCGTCGTCGACGACGATCGCCTCGCCGTCGGTAACGGTCTCGGAGATTCGGCGATGGTCGATGGGGTTGTCACTTCCTACGAGGATGAAGTTCCCGCCGCGGCCACCAGCGAGGTACTCCTCCGGTGCGATCACGGCGACGTGCTCGAAGACGGCTGCGAGTGTCGCGAGCTCTGCCTTCACGAAGTCGAGCGGCGGGTGGTCAATGACGTTGAGGACATAGAGTCCGTCGGTCGTGAGCTTCGTCGCGATCTCGGCGACGAACTCACGGGTGGTCAGGTGCCACGGCACCGAACGTCCGCTGAAGGCGTCACCGACGATCGCGTCGAAGCGCCCGTCCTCGAGCCGACGAGACGACAACCTCGCATCACCGACGAACGTCTCGAGCCACGGGCCGTCGATGAGGCCGAGTTCGGTGACCGCGATCTCGGGGAGCTCGCCGTCGATCTCCATCACAACGGCCACCGCGTCGGCGGTTTCGTCGTAGTACCTGGGGAGTGTGTAACCGCCTCCTCCTATGTAGGCAACCGCATCCGGCCCCCCACGATGGCGCGACATGATGACGGCATCGACGACCCGCAGGTACCGGGAGCTGAGGTAGCCGGGGTCCTCGACGTCGACGACGCTGTTGACGAAGGTGTCGAGTATCAGCGCCTTCACCGTCGGGCCCTCGTCACGATCCACGATGATCGCGCAGGAGTACGCGGTCTCGTGATCGCACGGTGCGGCGATTGCCGCCGATCCCATGGCACTGAACGCGAACACGACGATCGCACCGATGATCGGCGCACGCCCCATCGGCAGTGTCAGGACGATCCCGAGGATGAGGAGGACACCGCCGACGACCCACGTGATCGGCTGGCTCGGGATGGCTGCGACGAGGAAGAAGCCGGTGATGAAGGTGCCGAAGATCGCCCCTACGGTACCGATCGCCGACAGCTGGCCGACGACGGCACCCGTCGTGTCGAGTGAGTGGAGGAGGAGCTTCGCCGCGATCGGCGTGACGGTCGAGAGCACGACCGCGGGGAGGAAGAAGCCGATCGCCGCCAGCGAGATGATCGCAAGCGGCGACTCTCCTGCCGCCGCCGGGCCGAAGACGTACACCAGCGCCGGTGACAGGACAGCAAGCACGGCCCCAGCCATCACAGCGGGACCCAGGAGCTTCTCGGGATCGTATCGGTCCGCCAGCCGGCCACCCACCCACGCACCGAGGGCGATGGCGGCGAGGATCGTGCCGATGATTCCCGTGAACGTCTGGAGGCTCACTCCGACGTAGGGGGCGAGGATGCGGCCGGCCACGATCTCGAGGACGAGCACGGCCGCGGCGGCGACGAACACGGTCACGGCGATGAGCCATCGATTCATGGGGTCGGCCTGTCGCATCCGTCAGGCGGAGTGGTGGCTCACGAGGCCTTGCGCCGGTCGCGGTCCCTGATCCTCCTGCGAAGGCGCCTGCGCTCGGCCGCATCGAGGCCACCCCACACGCCTGCGGCCTGGTTGGTCGCAAGCGAATACTGGAGACACGCTTCGCGAACCGGGCATTCGGCGCAGATCGACTTGGCCTGAGCGGTCGCTTCCGAATCTTCCTCGGAAGGGGGGAAGAAGATGTCGCTGTTCACACCTGAGCAGGCGGCTTCACCCCGCCAGTTGACATCCGGCTCCCACATGAGGTCGCTCAAAGTCAGCACGTGTTGGGTTTCCTCTCTCCTTGGCCTTCACAACGATTCGGAGCCGGCACATATTCCGGATGTCGCGGCCCGCTGAGCCGTTCGTACGCACGGTTTCGCGTCGTTGTACCCGGTCCCGCGTCCTCACATACCAGACGACCCGAAACCTTGCTTGGTGTCATCGCTCGTCCACTGGACCGACGATGTGACCGAGACGACACCTTCGACGCGGTTCGCGAGCTCCTCCAGGAGCCTGGCCTCGGTGAGCGTGGGGACGGAGCCGCCTATCGACACGGCACCGTCGACGACCTCGATGGTGATGTCTGCGTCGTGGAGCTGGAGCACTCCGAGTGCGACATCCTGATAGACCTCGTCCCGCAGGGCGTCATCGGAGCGGGCGAAGACGCCCATCACGTCGGCCCTGGAGATGATGCCTTCGAGTTTCCCGTCGGGAAGCACCACCGGAAGGCGTTTGACCCCCAGTTCGGACATCTTCCGAGCGGCCTCTGTGACTGTGGAGCCACGATCGATCGTATGTGGTGTCTTCGTCATCGCGTCCGACACGGTCCGGGCCTGCATCGGCTCGTTGTCGCCGAACACGCTCGCGAGCAGCCTTCGCCTCTGACGCCCCCATGACCGGTTCGCCTCCGCCGTCACGAAATCCGCCTCGGTGATGATGCCGATGACATGACGATCGTCATCGACGACAGGAATGCCACTGATCCCACCCCTGACCATCATCGTCGCGGCCTCCTTGAGCGCCGCATCCGGCCCGATGGTCATCACCTCGGTCGTCATCACGTCGCCGACCTTCATCGACGGACCTCCTGTTTCGTTGTCGCTCGGAAGGCTAGATGCTCGGTGGCGACTTGACCAGACGCACGAATGCTCGAACCACGAACGGGGTACCGTTACGCTTCACGAGCCAGAGTCCGTGCCTGTTCCGAGCGGGGTAGAGAGTGTCTTTGAAGGTCATCCACCAGGGCAATGAGAATGTCGTCGACGATGTCGCCACGGCGCTCATCGGTTCCGACGCGTCTGCCACGGTGCGCATCGTCAGGCCAGGCATCTCGCGGCGTCATGCTGTGATCTCATTCGACGGTGCCACATGGAAGATCGAGGATGCGGGCTCGCGAAACGGCACGTTCAAGGACGGCAAGCGAATCCAGACGCTCGCCATCGAGGGACCGACGACGCTGTTCCTCGGTCATCCGACCGACGGCGAGGCCGTGTCGCTCGTACCCATGGCAGCCGAGAAGCCCTCGGATCCGAACCCTGTCGATGCCCCCTTCGACCTCCCAGCGACACCTCCCGTGTCAGCGACCGTGGTCGCACCCGTCGCGGCGCCGCCTCCCGAGCGCTCCCGGAGGCAGGCCGCTACACCGTCCCAGAGGCAGCAGTCCGGCCAGACGGTGGTCCAGCCATCGTCAGGCACGACGTCCACCGACATCGAACTCGCCCAGTTGACGGCTGCGATCAGGGATCAGATCTCCGCGGTGAAGGGCCTCACATGGTCGGTGTGGGCCATGATCGCGGTCACGGCAGCCCTGATCGTCCTCACCCTGTTCGTCGGCATCCTGAGCAACTGACCCGGCAGGCTCCTCCGAAAGGCTGGCGCTCGTCAGGTCTCGCCGTTCTCGGCCTCGCGCAGGAACCTCGTCACTTCATCCGCGAGCTCATCGGCGGTCGGCAGGTCATCGGGGAACGTGGCGGTGTTCCCGACGCTGAGTTCGAGTCCTTCCACGAAGTCCCGTGCGTCCTCTCGCTGTTCGAGGATGTCGTCGAGACGCGAGATCTGGACCGCTGCGTCGGACGCGAGCTCCGAGAGGTCGAACGACACCCCGAGATGCTCGGACGTCCGCGCAAGCAGGGTGACGATCGCAGGGCTGTACGGCCTGCCAACGTATTGGGGGACCTGTGCCCAGTATCCGATCGCAGGTACATCGACGTCCTCGATGGCCGTGCGGAACACGGTTCCTGCCGATGCGGGCACGACGATGTCGTCCATGAGCATCTCGTCCCCGGGAAGGAGCAGGCGGGGGTCCGATGACGTGCAAAACACCGCCGCATCCATCGCGTGCCGCACAGGTGCCGGTACCGAGCCGAGGGTGACCAGTTTGGCGACGCCGAGGTGCTGGACGAGGTCCGCAAGCGCGTCAGAGATCGACGACCATGCATAGTCCGGCTCGCTTCCCACCATCACGAGGACGTCCTTGCCTCCCGGCCTGGTGTGGACGATGTCCATCCTGGGCCATGTGAGGGATCGCACCTCTCCAGCCGACAAGCGGAGGACCGGTCGGTTCGACCGGTAATCGAAGATCGCATCCGGATCGAATGTGACGACGGGCTGACCGTCCTCGGCGAGCCAATCAGCGGCGTCGGAGGCCGCGGACGCTGCATCCCCCCACCCGGCGAGACCCATGACCATGATGGGATCGTCCATGACGGGCGGTGGCGTGATCGAGTAGAGCGGCATCAGGTCAGCCTACCGGGAGGATCGGGTATCAGGGCAGGTCCCTGCTACAGGTAGACGCCGTTCCCGTCGCCCGCTGATGCCTGCTGCTCGAGTGCCCTGCGCTGCCGCATCCGGTCGAGCTGTGCCGTTGCTGCCATCTGCTGGGTGATCAGGGACGCCTGGATGCCGTGGAAAAGGCCCTCGAGCCAACCGACGAGCTGCGCCTGTGCGACCCGCAACTCGGCCTCCGATGGCCTGTCGGTGATCGGCACGAAGACGGCGTCGAGTTCCTCGACGAGGTCATCCGAAAGGACGTCCTTGAGCTCGTCGAGGGACCGCTGATAGATGCTCACGAGCCTCGTCCGACCGGCATCGTCGAGGGCTGCCTCCCTGACCTCATCGAGCATCGCCCTCGTCATCGAGGCGATACGGATCAGCTTCGACGGCTCGCTGACCGACGGCTGCGTCGCTCGATCGGCGTCATCCTCGGGGCGCACGACCTCAGGGGTGAGGGGCTGCTCGTCGTGCGGTTCACTGTGCGATACGTTCGACTCCATACTTCGAGCTTACGTCGACCGCGGCGGCGACGCGACCGGTACGCTGCTCCGAATGAGTGCACTCACTCCGCTACCCGTCAGCGAGGAGTCCGCGCCAGCGGGCCGGAGATGGCCCCGGCGTGTCGCGTGGGGACTGTTCGTGGTCGTGGTTGTCGCGATGCTCGCCCTCGTCCTGTTCACACGGTTCTCCGTCCGCAGGGCCTTCCCCCAGACCGAGGGAACGATCCGGATCGAAGGCCTCACCGGCGACGTCGAGGTGATCAGGGACTCGATGGGAGTGCCACACATCTATGCCGACACCGTCGAGGATCTCTTCCTCGCCCAGGGGTTCGTGCACGCCCAGGACCGCTTCTTCCAGATGGATTTCTGGCGTCACATCTCCTCGGGCAGGCTCGCGGAGATGTTCGGGTCGAGCCAGGTCGAGACGGACACGTTCCTACGTACCCTCGGATGGGGAGCGCTGGCCGAGCGCCAGTACGCGGCCGAGACCGATGAGGTCAGGTCGATCCTCGACGCGTACGCGCTCGGTGTCAATGCGTACATCTCGCAACGATCGCCAGCCGAACTCAGCTTCGAGTACACGATCATCGACGTGCTCAATCGTTCCTATGACCCGCAACCGTGGACGCCGGCCCAATCGCTGGCGTGGGGGAAGGTGATGGCATGGGACCTGGGTGGGAACCTTGAGAACGAGATCGAACGTGCCATGGCCCTCGGTTCCATGCAGGCCGAGCGGGTCGCCCAGCTCTTCCCCCCATATCCGGGAGATCGGCACCCCTTCATCGTCCCTGACGCCACGGGAACCGCAACCGCCAGGGAAGCGGTCCTTGCCGTTCCCGATGGTGCACTGCCGGGTCTCGAAGCAGCTCTCGGATCGGTTCGTGGCGTCCAGGAGGTCACCGGCGGAGGATCGGACACAGGAATCGGGTCGAACTCGTGGGCCGTGTCCGGTCGACACACCCCGACCGGAGCGCCGATCCTCGTGAACGACCCCCACCTGGCGAGCCAGATGCCGTCGATCTGGTACCAAGTCGGCCTGCATTGTCGCGCAGTCGGACCGAAGTGCCCGTTCGACGTCGCAGGGTTCGGATTCCCCGGCGTCCCGGGGGTCGTGATCGGCCACAACGCGAACATCGCATGGGGGGTCACGAACACCGGTCCCGACGTGCAGGACCTCTACATCGAGAAGATCAACCCGGACGATCCCATGCAGTACGAGTACCGAGGGGAATGGCTCGACATGGACGTTCGCACCGAGACCATCTCGGTCGCTGGCGGTGACCCCATCGAGGTCACCGTTCGTTCGACGATCCACGGACCGATCATCTCGGACTCATACGGGCCACTCGAGGACTTCGACATGTCAGGCGTCGACCGGCCGGATCCGTACGCGATCGCACTGCGATGGACGGGTCTCGATGACGTCCCTTCCATCGCAGGTCCCATCCTCGGGATCAATGTGGCGTCGGACTTCGACGAGTTCCGCGAAGCGGCTCGTTCGTTCAACGTTCCTGCGCAGAACCTGCTCTACGCCGACACGGCGGGAAACATCGGGTATCAGATGCCAGGCGACATCCCGATCCGCACATCAGGAGACGGCACATACCCGGTCCCCGGATGGACGGGTGAACACGAGTGGTCGGGTTTTGTCCCCTTCGACGACCTCCCGTGGAGCTACAACCCCGATTCGGGGTGGATCGTCACAGCGAACAACGCCGTCGTCGACGATTCGTACGGGCTCCTCATCACCCGAGACTGGACGCGGGGCTATCGGGCCAGAAGGATCGTGGACCTCGTCTCGTCCAACCTCGGCATTCCCCTCGATGCACATCGGACCATCCAGTACGACAGCTACGACGTGAGCGCATCCCACCTGCGTCCGTTCGTCGTCGCGGCGGTCTCGCAGGGGTCCGCGACGGCACCGCCCCTCGACGACATCGCCGTCGAGGCCCTCGATGCCCTCGCCTCGTGGGACCTCCAGAACTTCGCTGGCAGTTCCGGCGCAGCCGTCTGGAATGCGACCTGGCGCAATCTCCTGCGGCTGACCTTCCACGACGAGTTGGCAGAGGACTTCTGGCCCGAGGGAGGCGATCGCTGGTTCGAGGTGGTGCGAAACCTCGTCCTCGATCCGAACGACCCGTTCTGGGACGACGTTACGACGGACGAGACCGAGACCAGGGACGTGATCCTCGCTGCAGCCTTCGAGGACGCCGTCGACGAACTCGCCTCGACGCTCGGATCCGATGTCCGATCGTGGCAGTGGGGGGACATCCACACGATCACGTTCCGCAACCAGACGCTCGGCGACTCCGGCATCGGCATCATCGAGGATCGCTTCAACCGTGGGCCCTATCCGGCCAGCGGCTCGAAGTCCGTGCCAAACGCCGTGGGATGGGATGCGGCGGAGGGCTACGAGGTCGACTGGCATCCGTCGATGCGAATGCTCATCGATCTCGGGGATCTGTCGAAGTCGGAAGCGATCCACGCAACGGGCCAATCCGGCCACACCGACCATCGGCACTACGACGACATGATCCCGTTGTGGCTCGCGGGCGAGACCGTCCCCTTCCTGTGGGAGCGAGCCGACATCGACGCCGATGCGTCAGCGGTACTCATCCTCACGCCGTGACACCGACGCCGGGAAGCGGGGGCGTGAGCCGTTTCGTCAGGCGTCCACGGTGAATCGGACCGTGTGCCATCCCTCTGCACCGTTCGGCTGTGGAGGAACGGGATCGCCTGGTTGTGTGAAGCCCGTGCCGTCGGTTGCACGGACCCGCACGGTGTGGTCACCTGGCTCGAGATCGACATTGCGCTTCCACTGCACCCAGGCGTCGTCCGACAGGGGCACCGAGAGTTCTGTGTCAACCCATGGGCCGTCGTCGATGGAGAGCTCCACCCTGTCGATGCCCTTCGTGGGGGCCCACGCAACGCCCGCCATCGCGTACTCCCCTGCCGAAATGGTCTCCCTGCCACGTGGCCGATCGATCCTGGACTGGGTCTTGATGGGGCCCTCCTTTGACCAATTTCGGCTGATCCAGTATCCATCGAAGGCGTCCCACGTCGTCAACTCGATCTCCTGGAGCCACTTGGTCGCGGACACGTAGCCGTAGAGGCCGGGGACGACGAGCCTGGCGGGGAAGCCATGCACCGCAGGAAGGACCTCGCCGTTCATGCCGATCGCCACGAGGGCGTCGCGCCCGTCGAACGCCGCCTCCGTGGGGAACCCTGCCGTCCAACCGTCGACCGACCGTCCGACGATCTGGTCAGCGCCATCGCGAACCCCCGCGACGTCGAGGAGGTCGCGGAGCGGGACGCCGGTCCACAGGGCGTTCCCTACCAATCGATCGCCCACCTCGTTCGACACGCACGACAGGGTGACGTACCTCTCGACGAGCGGCATCCTGGCGAGATCGGCGTACGAGAACTCCACCTCGCGATCGACCATGCCGACGATCCTCAGCACCCACTCCGAGGGATCGACGCTCGGCACGACCAGCGCCGTGTCGATCCGGTAGAACGTGGCATTCGATATCACGATCGGTGTGAGCCCCGCGAGGTCGAAGTCGTTCTCCGGTCCTGGCGCGGCCTGCCGCTCCACGGGTTCGGGAAGGAGGAGCGCCGCTCGTTGTGCCTCCGCACGCGATCGGAGCCGCGACCGTCCGATGGCGATCGTGACGACCGACACCGTCGCCGCCCCGGCGAGGGCGACCATCAGCCTCCGACGCCCCATGTCGAACGGGACATCGTCGACCTCGTCCGATGATGCGGGACTCGTCCACTGCACGATGCCGTACCAGGTCACGAGCCCCGCTGCCATGGCGATCACGGTGGAGGCGATCACGGGACCCGTCGATGCGTTCGGGTCTGCGAGCTGAGCGACGATCCCCACGACTCCGGCGATCGCGAATGCGAGCACCATCGGCAGCGGGTTGGTCGCAGAGGCCTTCCCCACGAACCATCCGATCAGCAGCGAGACTGCGACGATGCCGATCGCGAGCACCGCCTTGTCGGCGGTTCCGAACGCGGAGATCGCGAAGTTCTTGAGCCACGACGGTGAGATGTCGATCACGAACGACCCGATCGACGAGATCGCCGATGGCACCGATACCCATAGGCCGGCGAACAGCTCGGTGAGGCCCAGTCCGACGCCGACACCAGCGATTCCGGCCCACCCGGACCGACGTCGTGCTACAGCTTCGCGCGTGTCATCGTCCATGGGTCTATTGAACCCGATCCGGGGCTCAGCTTTGACGCTTTGCGGCCACGAAGCTCCTGAATTCAGCCATCGTTAATGAGTTCAGGACCCGATCCTTCGGCACCCAACCCTTCCTCGCCTGGGCAACTCCCCACCGGATATTCGCAAGCTCGGAGACGTGGTGGGCGTCCGTCGAGACGGCGAACATGAGCCGAGTGTGGCGGAGCGCAACACGGATCAGCGGTGCGGCGAGATCCAATCGGTGGAGGTGGCTGTTGATTTCGATGGCGGTACCGGTCTCTGCGGCCGCTTCGAACACCGCGTCGGCATCGAACACGGCGCCCGGACGCCGCCCGATCTTGCGTCCGGACGGATGCCCGATCACGTTCACGGCAGGGTTCGCGATCGCCGCGAGCAGCCGATCGGTTTGATCTGCTTGCGAGAGGTCGAAATGCGAGTGGATCGAGGCGACACCGAACTCGAACGTCTCGAGGAACTCAGGGTCGTAGTCGATCGAGCCGTCCGGTCCGATGTTGAGCTCGGCACCGTGGAGGATCGTGAGAGCGGGCAGGCGATCCCTGTGGTGTTTGATCTCCTCGAGCTCCTCGAGGACCTGGTCCCGCGACAGGCCGTTCATTCTGAGGTTCTCGGCATGGTCCGTCAGCGCAACGTACTCCATACCCCTGCTGGCCACGGCATCGAGCATGTCGCCCATCGTCGAGCGGCCGTCGCCAGACCACGTCGTGTGGACATGGAGGTCGCCGCGAAGGTCTGTGATCTCGAGAGGTTGGGGGAGGGTCCCATTCGCCGCGGCCGAGATCTCGCCCGCTCCCTCCCGAACCTCGGGCGTGATCCACGGCAGCTCGAGAGCTGCGTAGACGTCCGCTTCCGTCCTTGACGCAACGATCTTGTCGTCCTCCACCACCGACAGGGCATACTCGTTGAGTGTCCACCCGCGCACCATCGCACGCTGGCGCAGCTCGATGTTGTGCGACTTCGACCCGGTGAAGTACACGAGAGCGGCTCCGAAGGAGTCCTCGTCGACGACCCTCAGGTCGACCTGTATCGCGCCTTCCATGACCACGGACGCCTTCGTCGAACCGGCACCCATGACGGACGTGACTCCGGGGAGGGCCACGAACGCATCGAGCACCGTCTGAGGCTCATCGGACACGGCCAGGATGTCGATGTCGCCGATCGTCTCCTCGAGCCTTCGGAGGCTTCCCGCATAGCCGATGTCAGAGCACAGCCGCAGGGCCTCGAGATCAGCGATGACGCGCTTGGCGATCTGCATCGCATCGAAGATCGGTGTGCGCGCCTCGTTCGAATGGATCCCCAGGAGTTCGATCGCTTTGGCGATCTTCGCTTCAGACTTGGCGCCAAGGCCGGGAAGGGTGCGCAGCTGCTCGGTCTCGATCGCATGTCGGAGACCCTCCACGTCGATGACGCCGAGGTGCGTCTGCAGTGCGAGGACGGTCTTCGGTCCGAGGCCAGGGATTCGCATGAGTTCGAGCATCGAGATGGGGAAGCGCTCCTTGAGCCGCTCGACCTTGGAGATCGAGCCGTTCTCAGCGAACTCGATGATCTTGCGTGCCGTCGAGTCGCCGACTCCATCGATCGATGTGAGCTCCCCGAGGCCCAGGCCCGCAACGGGCTCGCTGCGCGTGGCGATCGCGTCGATCGCCTTCTCGTACGCCCTGGTACGGAAGGACTGGCTCTGGCCCTCTTCGAGCTGGGTGAACGCGACGAGTTGACGAAGGGCTGCGACGACGGCTTCGTTCGACGGTGTCACAGCGAGGCAAGGACGTAGACGACGAACAGACCGATCAGGAACAGCCCCTCGAACCGGTTGATGACCTGACCGGTGAACGCGAACAACCCGGCGATGGCCGCCACGGCGAGCATCAGCCCGATCAGGAGCCAGGACACGCCGATGAGGGTGCCCGGTCCGATGACGGCCGCTACGCCTGCGACCCCGAGCGAGTTGAAGATGTTCGAGCCGAGGACGTTTCCGAGGACGAGGTCCGAGTGGCCACGCCGCGCACCCGCCAGGGCCGCCGACAGCTCGGGAAGGCTCGTGCCGACCCCCGTGATCATGCCCATGAACACCAAGGAGAACCCGAGTTCCGTCCCGATGCCCTCCACTCCGAGCAGGAGCTGTTGGCCCGCGACGACGGTCGCGACGAGGGCGACGGACCCGTAGATCACCTCGACGGCGACGCTGTTGCCGTCGGAGTCGATGTCCTCGAGCTCCGCCGCGACGGCATCGGGCTGGTCACGGGACCAGCGGACGAGGAGACCCAACGCCACCGCCATACCGATGCCGAGGGCGACTCCTTCGAGGCGTCCAACGTAGCCACCCGCCAGAACGAGTGCGAGCGCGGTGACGCTCACGAACATCAGGAGGCCCTCGCGTCGGATCACACGATGCCTCGTCGAGACCGTTGCCAACAATGCGGAGAGCCCGAGGACGACACCGACATTCACCGTGTTCGAGGCGACCACGTTGCTTATCGCGAGCGAGGTGTTCCCCTGGCTTGCGGCGAGTCCAGAAACGACGAACTCGGGAACGCTCGTCCCGAAGCCGACGATCACCGCTCCGATGATGACGACGGAGATGTTGAGCAGCCTCGCCACACGCACAGCGGAGATCACGAGTCGATCCGCCGCCACGATGAGGATGACGAGACCTGCAACGAGCCTGATGATGTCGAGCGCCACGCGGGTTCCTCCGAGGGGCGATGGTACGGCGTGTGTGATCCGGGACGACAGCCTGCGGCGCTAGTCTTCGGCGTCTATGGCTCCTCCTCCTCAGGAGAAGATCCACGAGACGTGGCTCAACTCCTCGCGGGTGCTCCCTTCCCGCTTCATCCGCCCGGTCATCGAGTTCACCCGCATCGAGGCGGCGGGCGGAATCGTGCTGCTCATCGCTGCTCTGGTCGCCCTCGTGTGGGCGAACTCGCCATTCTCTGACTCGTACTTCGACCTGTTCGATTCGCACATCGTGATCAACGGCTGGCTCGTCCACGTCGACGAGACGTTCAAGCACCTCATCAACGACGGTCTCATGGCAATCTTCTTCTTCGTCGTCGGGCTCGAGATCAAGCGTGAATTGGTCGTCGGGGAGCTCAACTCTGTGAGGAAGGCGTCGCTTCCGGTCGTGGCTGCGCTCGGCGGCATGATCGTCCCTGCCTTGATCTTCGTGACGTTCGTTGCCAGCGGCGAGCCAGACGCCATCGGTGGTTGGGGAATCCCCATGGCAACCGACATCGCGTTCTCGGTCGGTGTCGTCGCCCTCCTCGGTACGAGGGTCTCGATCGGAGCGAAGCTGTTCCTCCTCGCCCTCGCCATCGTGGACGACGTCGGTGCGATCCTCGTGATCGCCGTGTTCTACACGGACCAACTCGACGTCGTCGCCCTCGCGGTCGCAGCTGTCGGGCTGGCAGCGATCTACATCGCACGCCGCGTCGGGATCGAGAACATCTTCGTCTACGTGCTCATCGGTGTCATAGTCTGGTACGGCTTCCTCGAGTCGGGGATCCACGCGACGATCGCGGGCGTGATCATCGGGCTCATGACACCTGTGCGGGCCCGCTACACGGATGACCAGTTCCGCCGCAAGGCCGAGCAGGTGCTCGAGCGATGGGACACGAACCGGTCGTCACCGTACGCAGCGGAACGCCTTGACAGCGACGCCCTGGAACTGGCGCAGGTCGCCACGGCGTCAGTTTCCCCCCTCGACCGCCTCGAGCACACGCTGCACCCGTGGAGCTCATTCGTGATCGTGCCGCTGTTCGCCCTCGCGAATGCAGGTGTCCGGTTCGTCGGAGGCGAGGAGAGCCTCTTCCAGAGTGTCACGAGTCCGGTGGCACTCGGCGTCGCAATCGGCCTCGCCCTCGGGAAGCCCCTCGGCATCACGGCCGCGACGTACATCGGGTTGAAGCTCAATGTCGGAACGCTCCCGCGACGCACATCGATGCGCACCATCGCAGGGCTCGGCGCCCTCGCAGGGATCGGGTTCACCGTGTCCCTCTTCATCACCGACCTCGCATTCCGCGAATCCCTGTTCGGCGATGAGGCAAAGCTCGGCATCTTCCTCGGGTCCGCCATCGCTGGAGCCGTCGGATACGTGGTGCTGCGGTCCCTGAGGACCCCTGACGAGGAGTACGCCGTTCACGCCGATCAGCTCGAAGCGACGGGTGAGATCGTCTGATCCGCCGAGCGCGAGGGTGTCCAACCGATGAGCTGACTCAGAGGCTGATACCCCTGGTCCCCATCCGGCCCTCATGGATACGACGCTCAGCGATCTCGAGGTAGTCGGGTGACAGGTCGAACCCGACGAAGTGCCTTCCCGACTCGACGGCCGCGACCGCCGTCGATCCAGATCCGAGGAACGGGTCGAGGACGAGATCGCCCCTGAAGGTGTACAGCTCGATGAGCCGTCTCGGAAGCTCGACAGGAAACGGGGCCGGATGGCCGACCCGCCGAGCCGACTCGGGGAGGATGTCCCAGATCGACACGGTGGCGTCGAGGAACATGTCCTTTCCGATCGTGTCCTCGCCCTGCCGTTGGCGGGCATACGAGCCCTTCGAGGCAACGATGATGTACTCGTGCAGGTCCCGGAGCGTCGGGTTCTTCGCCGACCGCCACGACCCCCAGGCACAGGAACCGCCGGCTGACTTCGCCTTCTGCCAGATGATCTCGCCGCGCAGGTCGAATCCGATCTCCGTCAACGCTCCCGCCACGTACTGGTTCAACGGGAGATACGGCTTCCTTCCGAGGTTCGCGACGTTGACGGCCACCCGGCCCCCCGGTTCGATGACCCGATAGGTCTCCGTGAAGACCCGATGGAGGAGACCCAGGTACTCGTCGATGTCGAGGTCATCGTCGTAGTCCTTCCCCACGTTGTACGGGGGTGACGTGACCATCGAGCGCGACACAGTTGTCTGGGATCTGGTGCATCGACTCGGAGGATTGGCAGAAGAGCTGGTCGAGGATCGACGACGGCGGGTCGACGACCAACCCGAGGTCACCCTCGGAGCTCCGTTGGGTCATCCGCCGTGCGTAGAAATCGGACGCGTCATGCCCCTCGCGTTTTCCCGCGCCGAAACTAGCGGTACTCGTTGCCACGTCGCCTCCTGGCGCGGAACCGTACCAGTGACTCCCCCTGATCCTGCGCATCTGCCAATTCGTTCTTGCGTAACTGAGTTCCACCCAGCGCGGAACTCAGTTACGCAAGAACGGGGCAGATGGGGTTCAGGGGGTGGCGGCGCGGTAGCTGCCGAGGTTGAGGACCTCGGCAGCATTGGCCGGCGGAGGGTCGAGGACGTGCTTGAGGCCCGCCGGGCCGGGTTCGTGGACCAGATCGATGAAGAAGCGGTAGTTCCACGCGTTGCCAGCGGGGCGTGACTCGATGCGGGTGAGGTTGGCTCCGCGGAGTCCCAGCTCTGTCAGGATCAAGGCGAGCGATCCCGGTGTGTGGGACCCCGTCACGACGATCGTGGTCTTGTCATCATCCTCGTTGACCTCCGGATCGCCCACGTGCAGGACGACGAACCGGGTCGTGTTGTGGTCCCTGTCGAGCACGTTGTCCTTGAGGACCACGAGGCCGAACGCTTCCCCGGCGAGTGGCGGAGCGAGAGCCGCAACGGTCGGGTCACCACCTTGTGCCACCTGGCGGACGGCACCAGCGGTGTCATGGGTGGGAATCGCCTCGACCCCGAGCTCGAGGAGCGCGTACTCGGCCTGTGCGAGCGCCTGGGGATGCGAGCGCACCTCGCGGATCTCCTCGAGGCGCGCTCCCGGCAGGCCGTGGAGGGTGTGGCGGACCTCGATGAGGTGTTCGGCCAGGATGGAGAACCTGACGTGGCGATCGTCGCCGGGCAGCCGGTCGAGGACGGGCAGGACGGACCCCGTCGTCGAGTTCTCGACGGGGACGACGAGGCGGTCGATCTGATCGTGCTCGAGGGCGTCGAACGCGGCTGCGAAGCTTCGGAACCCGACGAGCTCACCGCCGGGGAACAGTTCGGTTGACGCCTGATGGCTGTAGCTGTGGGTTTCACCCTGAAATCCGATGCGCATGGTCGGCGAACCATAGGTTGTCCGTGGAGAACTCGGCAGTCCGGCGGCGGTGTGCAAAGGATGCGATCAGGATCGCCGTCGCGTTCCGGGCGATCTCGACCATTCGGGAGTGTGCTGTGCCGCGGACATCTGCAGTCGTTGCCGTCGTGGATGCGTCCTCTCGGGGCCAATCGCGCTCGTGCCGGGCGGTGGAGCCGCCCGGCAATCGCGCATGAGGGCGCGGCGCAGATCTATGCAGCGACCGGTGTCGCTTCGAGGTCGACGGGTTCCTCGCTCCGGAGCCAACGGCCTGTCACGAAGAGCCCACCGGCCATCAGCACGTAGCCCACGATCCCGGCGATGATCCAGGCCAGCGGGTAGTCGCCGTAGCTGTCCTGCCAGCCGATCTCCGAGCGCTCGAGCGGAGACGAACGTGATGGGTCCGATCAGGAAGGCGGACGCTACGAGCATGACCCCGATCCTGGGCACGATGGTGTCAGTTCGCAGGACCGCGATCGCGATCAGGAGATACCCGATGCCCTGCAGCGACATCCACGCTGGAACCGCCCATGCCACCACGCTCAGGAGCACACCGAGTGAGGCGATGACCGCACCGACCAATCCGACGGCACCGAGCCCGCCGACGCGCTTGCCGAGGCCGATCATGGCGATCACGCTGAGGACGCCGGCGACGACGACCGCAATCGTGAACAGGTAGTAGTACAGCTGCCAGTCGTCCTCACTGTCGGTGGCGGTCTGGAACGCTCCGGCCAGGAGCCAGAACCCTCCCGCGGTGAGTGCGAGCAAACCAGCTCGCTCTGGTGAATATGGTTGGCACGGCGATTCCTCCTCGATGGTTCGAGGCGTACGCCGCGGCAAGGACCTTGGGGTCACCGAACCGTGCAAGGGTCGCTCGTTGGGCATCGACCACGTCGGTTCCCCGTGCGAGCAGCTGCTCGGTCGTCGAGTAGAGGTGATCCTCCATCTCGGCCACGAGGTCGTCGAGGTCACGGCGCCATCGGATAGTGGATCGCATCGAATCGAGGTAGCCGTCGATCAGGGCGTATCGGGCCATGGGACCCCCTTCAACACCCTGGCAACGGCGTCGGCGAATTGATCCCATGCCAAGCGCTGCTCTCCGAGCGCACCCCGGCCCTTGTCGGTCAGCCGGTACGTACGCCTCCGTCTTCCCTGCACCTCGCTCCACTCACTGCTCAGGAAGCCGCCCTTCTGCAGCCGGTGCAAAGCGGGGTAGACCGTTCCTTCGGGAAGGTCGAAGGCCTCTTCACTGCGCTCTCGCAGCTCGTCGATGACCGAGTACCCGTGCTTCGCACCGTCGGCAAGGACTGCCAGCAGCAGCAGATCGAGATGCCCTTTCAGCGCCTGTCCTCTCATGCCTAGGCAAACTACACTATGTATAGCTAGGTGTCAAGGGGAACGGTGAGACCGAAACGACATCAGCCGGCGATCGCCCATACGATCCATGTCACGAACATCGCGACGCCGGACGCCAGCTGGATGGCCGATGCCACGAGCATCGTCATCAGCGTCGCGAGCGCCGCGGGTATGGCGGTCCGGACATCGCCGGTCTCGCGAAGCGATGCGATCAGGATCCCGACCACGAAGCCGACCATCGCACCGAGGAACGGGATCACGAACAGGCCGACGACGGCGAGGGCGGCAGCCAGCGCCTGACCCCACATGGGCACGCCGACCCGAGTCGCCCTGCGCTGTGGAAGCACGACGGTGACCATGGTCCCTACGATGGCGAGAAGGGCCATGATGCCAAGAGCCGCCCAGCCGGTGACCCCGAATCCAGTGGCCACGCCGTAGACGACGCCAGCGGCGAGGATCAGCCAGAGTCCGGGAACCACGGGGAGGACGGTTCCCGCGACACCGACGACCATGGCGGCGGCGACGAGGACAGTCACGACCGTTTCGGACATGGACGGAGCCTACGCAGGGCCCCGACCTCGTCGGCAACAGATGCCGCCGCGATGGCCTATCGTCGCGGCCGATGAGCAACCGCAGGTCGTCCGTCAACTTCGCGTTCGGGAATTTCGACATCGAGGGTGGCTTCGCCGTCAGCCATCAGTACGACCGTTCCCTCGCCGTGATCAGGCCAGGCGACCCCGTGACGATTCGCACGACAACCGTTTCGGAGTACGGCGAGGTCAACGCATACGTCCTCGAGGGCGCGGGACCTCACACCTCCCACGAGATCCGCGAGCACGGCACCATCGTGCCGTTCTACTCCTCGGGCCTCGGATGGACGGCGACCCTGGGCGGTCGCCCCGACGGCACGATCGTCAACTACATCGTCGAGGCGGTTCACAGATCGGGTCATCTGCACTATGCCGACGGCCGCCTTCCCCACGAAGCAGCGAGGGTGTTCACCCACAGGGTCACATCCCGACGCCCGCCGACATGGACAGCCGACGCCGTCGTCTATCAGATCTTCGTCGACCGCTTCGCCAACGCCGACGGCCCGGTATCGATGCCGGACGACGATCTCGCCTTCGCCGGCGGGGACCTCCACGGTGTCACTGCCAATCTCGGATGGCTCGCGGACCTCGGTGTCAACTGCGTGTGGTTGACGCCGATCTTCACGTGCTCGAGCTATCACGGGTACGACACCGTGGATCTGATGTCGGTGGATCCCCGATTCGGCGGCGATGGCGCCCTCCGATCGCTCGTGGAGGCAGCTCACGCTCGCGGGATCCGCATCGTCCTCGACCTTGTCCCGAACCACCTCTCCAAGGATCATCCGTGGTTCGTCAGCGCTTCCAACGGTGGCCCCGAACGCGAGTGGTTCTTCTTCGACGATGACGGGTCGTACCTGATGTTCTTCGCGTCGCACACGATGCCGAAGGTGAACCTCGACCACAGGGGGGCACGGGACGCAATGCTCGACGTCGCCGCCTACTGGGTTCGCGAGTTCGGGATCGACGGGTACCGCATCGACCACGCGCTCGGCCCCTCTGAGTCCTTCTTCGCGGCCCTCACCGAGCGGATCGAGGAGATCGACCCGGAGGTCTGGCTCTTCGGTGAGGTCACCGCCACCCCGCAGCTGTGCCGTCGCTACGGAGGAGTCCTCGACGGTGTGACCGACTTCCCATTTGCCTACGCGCTGAGGGAGATGCTCGCAGGCAACCTCGACCCACGGGACTTCGCCGAGATCGAGCGTGAAGCCGCAGCGGCCGTTCCACCAGCCGAGTTCACGTGGGTCCGCTTCGTGGACAACCACGACATGGGTCGCGCGGCGAGATTGTGGAAGGACGACCCGACGGTCCTCGCGGACGCCATGGAGATCCTCTTCTCCCTTCCGGGCGTTCCCAGCTTCTTCTACGGGACGGAGCAGGCATTGACGCACGAGCGCACGGAGGCCGATGCAGGGCTGAACGTCGGGCGGGTACCCATGACCTTCGATCCTCGCCACCCCATGGTCGAAGTGCTTCGGTCCGTGATCTCTCGGCGTGCCACGTCCACGAACGGCGCCGGTACGCCGCTGTACTGGGAACCAGACGGCTCATCGTGGGAGTGGGGCGACCTCGGCGGTCACACCGACGCCCGGGGCCACGGCCCGACACGAAGGTTCTAGACGCGCACCTTCGGCCGGCCGGTGGACTGCCCGATCACGAGCTCCGCCCTGAATCGCTGTGTCGGTACCCGCGTCGAGTTTCGATGGTCGCCCACGAGCAGCGACGCGATCGCGGTCGCCATCAGCGCCGCAGGCTGTCGGAGTGTGGTCAGTGGTGGGTCGGTGAACGAGATGAGCGGGGAACCGTCGAATCCAACGACGGAGAGGTCCTCGGGAACGGAGGCACCCCACGCATGGGCTGCAGCGACCACCCCGACCGCCATCAGGTCGTTGCTGCACACCACACCAGTGACTCCCCTCTCGAGGAGCGGTGCGGCGGCCGCTTGCCCACCCTCGATCGTCCACGGCGTTTCCGACACCAGGGAGTCGTCGAAGTCGAGGCCGAGGGCTCCGAGGCCGGCGCGATAGCCCGTCACGAAGTCGTTGGCCGTCGGATACCGGGTGGGGCCGACGACGAGGCCGATTCGTTCGTGGCCGAGCGAACCGAGGTACCTCACCGCACTCGACGCTGCATCCGCGACGTTGATGCCGACCGCGGGAACCGGCGGTGCACCGGAGAAGCCGTTGACGAGGACAACGGGGACGCCGTGGCCAACGAGGTTCTCATAGGGGCCGTAGCCCACTCCGGGAAGCGCGTAGCGGCCATTGACCACTACGACACCAGAGGACCGCTGTGCCAGCAGGAAGTCGAGGAAGTCCTGTTCATGCACGGTCTCGGCCGTCGACGAACAGACCATGGAGATGTAGCCGTGGTGGGCGAGAACGGATTCGATGTGCTGGGCCAGGTGGGGGAAGAAGGGGTTCGTGAGCTCGGGGGTGACGATGCCAATCGCTCCGGAGCCGGTGTGCTGGCGATGGACATCCTCATACCCGAGATCTGCAAGGACGTCGAGAACTTTCCGCCTCGTGTTATTCGCAACACCGGGGCGGGCGTTCAGCACGCGGCTCACGGTGGCTTCGCTGACGTCTGCGCGCGTTGCGATTTCGGCGAGGCGGGGTCTCATGCTCGTAAGCATGCACCATTCGAAAGAGTTTTGCAAGACTTGCAGCAAGGTCTTGCAAGATCTCCGTTCCTGTCATAGACTCGCAGTGTCACCCAAGAGGTGGCATACACGATTCGTGAAACAGGAGGATCCGACACCATGAAGCGTCGGTATACCGTTTTCGCCGCAGTCGTCATCGCGTTCTCACTCCTCGCCGCAGCCTGCGGTGATGACGGGGGAAGCGAAGAGACGACCACCACGGCAGGGGAAACGACAACAACAGCCGCAGAGACGACCACGACGACTGAGGCCACCACGACGACGACAGAGGCCCTGCCTCCGCTGGTCGTATGGGCCGATGAGAAGCGCGCCCCGGTCGTTACCGAGGTCGGCGCCGCCTTCACGGAGGCGACTGGCGTCGAATTGCAGGTCGAGATCATCGACTTTGGCAGCATCCAGGGTTCGGTCATCGAGAAGGGGCCGGCGGGCGAAGGCCCCGACGTCTTCATCGGTGCGCACGACTGGGTCGGCAACCTCGCCTCGAACGGAGCCGTCGCGGCGCTGGACCTCGGCGGTCGCGGCAAGCGAGTTCACCGCCGACAGCCTTCTGGCCACGTCCTGGGACGGCGAGCAGTACGGGCTCCCCGTCGCCACCGAGGCGCTTGCCATGTACTACAACCCGGACCTCGTTGCCGAGCCTCCGACGTCGATCGAGGAGCTCACCGCAGCGTGTGACGAGCTCCCCGCAGACGTCGAGTGCCTCGTGGTCCCCGGCGGCAACGACGGTGGTGACGCATACCACCACCAGCCTTTCATCACGGCAGAGGGCGGACAGCTCTTCGGCTTCGACGAGGCGACCGGTTTCGACGGGTCCGAGGTACTGATCGGCTCTGATGAGACCGTTGCAGGCGCCACGCTCCTCGAGCAGCTCGTGTCCGACGGCTACGTCCCGTCCACCAACTACGGCGATGCCAAGAACCTGTTCGTCACCGGCAAGGCAGCGTTCTGGTTCACCGGACCTTGGGAGATCGGATCGCTCAACAACCCCGAGGAGAACACGGGAGCGCCGAACTGGTCCGTAGCGCTGATGCCGACGGCCGATGGCAACCCGATGCGCCCTCACGTTGGCATTCAGGCGTTCTACCTGAGCGCTTACGCCAAGAACCCAGCGATCGCAACCGAGTTCCTCCTGAACTTCATTGCAACACCGGAGACCATGACGGCGCTGTATGAGGCCGATCCGCGCGGGTCGGCGTACGTGGCGACGATCGACGAGATCGCCGGAGATCCCGTCGCGGCTGTGTTCGCAGCGTCCGTTGCGACCGGCACCTACATGCCGAACATCCCCGAGATGGGCAGCGTGTGGGGTCCCGTTGGCGACAACTTCCTCCTTCTGAGGAACGGTGAGATCGATGCCGCGACGGCGATGGCGACTGCACAGGAGCAGGTCGTCGCAGCCATCGAAGGCGGCTGACCGATCCCAGAGATCGTCAGAGAAGTGGGGAGAGCGCAAGCTCTCCCCACTTCTCTGTGGCCCATCCCGAAGCACACCCGCACGCCAGCAGCTATCGTCGCAGTGTCGGTGGACATTGCACCTAGGGTGGACACAGCGTGGCGGGTTCCTTGAACGAGTGGGGTAAGGCCTTCTGGTTCCGCTTGATCGGGCTGGCCCTTCTCGACGCCATCGCGGTCTACTCCGGTCTGGTGCTCCTCGACAATGGCTCGACGCTCATGTTCCTCGGCCTCGTCATCGGGACGCTGTTCATCAACTGGGTGTATTTGTGGCCGAGAACGCAGGCGCTTCGCTGGATCACCCCCGGGCTCATATTGATGGCAGTGTTCGTGGTGGTTCCGATCATCTTTTCCGGATGGGTCTCGCTCACCAACTGGCGCACGGGCAACGCGGAGACGAAAGAGCAGACCATCACATTCTGGGAGTCGAAGGTCTACGTCGATCCGGACTCAGGCGGTGAGCTCTTCGATCTATATGTCTACGTGGACGATGCCTCTGGCGAGTACCGGTTGCTGCTGGTCAATCCAGATTCCGGGGAGTACCTCTTCGGGAAGGGCCGCCCTCGCACAGACCCCGTAGTCGAGGATGCGGTTGAGGCAACGGGCACGTTCGCCGCCGACGAAACCGTGCCGCCAGAAACCCTCGATGGCTACCGACTCCTCTCGCAACGAGAGCTGTTTGCTCTCTCGACCCGGCTCGATTTCACCACGCTGGTGATCGATGTGCCTCAGGGCGAGGTCATCATCCTCGGGCTCTCACAGGGCAGGGTCGTGCTCGCGAGCCAGCGGTACGTCTTCGACGACGCGCGAGACGTCCTCGTGGACACGGTGCTCGATCGACAGTGCCCTCCGGGTAACACCACAGAGACGAAGGGCAACTTCGTCTGCGACGACGGAGAGGTCCTCATCCCTGGATGGAGGGCGTTCGTCGGAGGCGAGAACTATGCCACGGCCTTTACCAACACACAGATCCGGGGGCCATTCATACGCGTGTTCATCTGGAACGTGGTGTTCGCATTGTTCAGCGTCGGCCTGACCTTCGCCCTGGGCCTCCTGCTGGCGGTGACCCTGCACAACGAGCGGATGAAGGGCATCCGCTTCTATCGGTCGGTGTTCATCATCCCGTACGCTATCCCCGCGTTCCTCTCGATCCTCGTGTGGCGGGGGCTCTTCAACGCAAATTACGGAACCGTCAACAGCCTCCTCGATCCTCTGTACGACCTCCTCGGCATGGATCCGATCGCATGGATCACGAACCCGACGTATGCGAAGGTGACGGTCCTGTTCGTCAACCTATGGCTCGGATTCCCCTACATGTTCCTGCTGGCGACGGGGGCACTCCAAGCGATCCCGTCAGACATCCTCGAGGCCGCGGCAACCGATGGCGCTACGGGCAGGCGAGCCTTCTGGAAGATCACATTCCCACTCCTCATGGTGGCACTTGCTCCGTTGCTGATCGGCTCGTTCGCCTTCAACTTCAATAACTTCAACCTCATCTATCTCCTCACGAACGGCGGACCGCCCGTCATTGGCGCCGAGGTACCTGTCGGCCACACCGACATCCTCATCTCGTTCACCTTCAATATCGCGAACACCACGGGCCGGGGCGGAAACTACGGACTCGCCGCGGCGTTCACGATGATCATCTTCTTCATCTTGTTGATGATCTCAGCCTTCAGTTTCCGGTTCACGAAACGTCTGGAGGACATCTATGGCGGCCTCTAGCGAACACCCGGACGAGATGGCGCGCGAGCACGCGATAGAGGAACGCCTCGACAGCGCCGCCAGGTCAGGCGGCCAGCGCGGCATGACGTGGGCATGGCGCGGAGTGAAGCCGCGAGCTCGAGCAGCCAAACCCATCTACCCGAAGATGTCGTTCCAGGTGTGGGTCCGACGCCTCGGCTGGCGCCACGTGATCGCGATTCTCGCCGTCCTGTTCTCGCTGTACCCCGTGATGTACATCATCTCGACATCGGTATCGGGGACGAACAACCTCGCGAATGCGACGTTCCTACCGACGAGCTTCGACACGAGCAACTATCAAGAACTGTTCTCGAACCCCACACTCACTCCATTCATGACATGGCTACGGAACTCATGGCTGGTCTCTCTGACTGCTGCGGTCTTCACCGTCGCCCTTGCCTCGATGGCAGCCTTTGCCTTCTCGCGTTTCCGATTCCGGGGTCGCCGTATGGGCCTGCTCACGTTGCTCCTCGTCCAGGTATTCCCACAGTTCCTGGCATTCGTCGCGATCCTGCTGATCATGATTGAGATCGGCAACGTGTTCCCCTCGTTCGGCCTCAACACGCTGACCGGCCTGACCCTCGTCTACCTCGGTGGCGCGATCGGATTCAACACGTTCCTCATCAAAGGCTTCATGGACTCGATCCCTGCCTCGCTCGACGAATCGGCTCGGGTCGACGGCGCAGGGCAGGGAACCATCTTCTTGAAGATCATTCTCCCGCTCGCTCGACCGGTCCTCGCGGTGATCTTCGTGATCACCTTCATCAACCTCTTCAGCGAGTTCCTCCTCGCACGAACTCTGCTGACCTCCACGGAGAACTTCACGTTCGCTGTCGGCCTCCAGCTATTCGCGTCTGCGGACTTTGCACAGCGTTGGGGGCTCCTGTCGGCCGCCGCCGTGGTGGGGGCGGCGCCGATCGTCATCACGTTCCTGGTCGCCCAGCGGGCGATCATCTCGGGCCTCACGGGCGGCGCCGTCAAGGGTTGAGTCCTCCGCGCCGGCCTGTCGTGTGGAGTACGATTCGCGCATGGACTACCGGCGCGCGGTCACCGTTGTTGCTGGTATGACGCTCCTCGTCGCTGCGTGCTCGGCACCCGCCGATGCGCCATCGACGTCGACGAGTTCGCCGCCGACCAGCGCGACCACCACCTCGCAGCCTGACGATGCCGAAACGACGTCGACGATGGCCACGACCACCACCTCGACCACGGCCACGGAGCCTCCGACGACCACGACCGAGGCGCCGTCAGGCGGGTTCCATCCGGTCGAGCCCATCACCCTCCAGCCTCCCGACCCGCTCCCTGGGTCCGAGGGGGCTTCGGGATCAGGATGCCAGCCAGGCTCGGGGGACCTTCCCGACGGTGTGTGGTTCGGGTTCCTGCGGTCTGTGGAAACGGACGGCGTGACGATCGATCTCGCATGCTTCTGGTTCGGCGACATCGCCTATGACGTCGGCGAGGCTGCGGGCCAGGAAGTGAACAACGACTACTTCATCACCAACGACTCCGACCTCCTCCGTTCGGTCCCCGTTGCAGGCGACGCGACCGCCTGGACGATCGCAGGGGACTCGACCGAGGGCCACTCAGCGGTGCCGTTCGCGTCGTGGCCAAGCAGCGAGCCCACCTACGTGCAGTGCCCCGGCGACGGGTGCCTTGTCTGGTTGTACGTCAACGGTGGCCTCGTGACCGAGGTCGTCGAGCAGTACACGCCCTAGCTCTGCGAAACAGATCCGCTCGGCTCAGTCTGTGACGACGAATCGCACCTGGGCGAAGTCGTCCGGTCCCAGATCGTCGAGGCTTCCCGAGCCAACGGGCACGGCGGGGGTCAGCATCTCGCCCTGAACCCCCTCGTCCGGCCACAGGAGGTCGATGATCCTCGTGGCGTTGACCGAGCCGTCTGAGCCGCCGAGGCGGTACTGCTGCGCAACCGCCTCGACATCGCGGACTCGCCGAACACCCGATGAGGGGAATCCCTCCTGGGACATGACGGCAACGGAATAGCCCCATGTTGCCGGATCGCCGTCAGGGAACAGGTCACGGGCAACCCTGGCGACGACCCTGCCCTGGTCACCGAACACGAGGATGGTGAGCGTCGGCAGGGTCTCGTTCACATCGTCGTCGCTCGTGGCGGTGAACAGGGCCGACTCCCACCCCTCGATCGTGAGAGCCCGCTCCCAACCGGATCCCTCCTCGAAGGCGGCGTTCCTTCCGTCGATCATGGTCCGCGCACCCGAGGATGAGGCGGGGTCGGTGTCGACGTAGACGTCGAACGTCTGGATACTGAGCCCGGTTGGGCTGTCCCACGGGTTGGAGATCGGTGCCGCGACCGTGAACTCGAACACGATCTCGTCGCCGGAGAGTCCGGCACTGAACGACGTGAGGTCGTACGACCCGGGCTGGAACACGGTGTCGGTCGGATAGGTGTAGGAGCCGGGGCCGGTGTCGTCGCCCGCCGGGTCCTCGACCGAGAACACGACCTCGACGTTGGAGATGTCGGGAACCTGGATGGCTCCCCTTCCGGCGGCAGGTGCGATGGCGTTGTCACCACGCTCGTCGACGATCGCCAGGATCGAGACCCTGTCCCCGACCCCGATGGCGCCGAGTGCCTCGAGCGGGATCGCAAACTCGACCGCGCCGTCCCGGAATGCCGACTCGAGCTCGATGCCCTCATCGAAGAGCGCGTCGACGTCGTCGGGGGGTGAGGTCGGCCGGTCGGGGAGCGAGACACGCCCATCGGCGATGCGCATCACGTGGGAGGCTTCGAAGCCGAGCACTCGCGCCGCCTCGATGGAAGCTGCACCGATACTGAGGCCGGTCGTGAATCCAGCGGATGGGACACCGAGGTAGACATCGGTGACTGCTTCGCCGATGCCGTCGATGCGCAGGTACAGGTTCGCCGCGTCGAACGCCCAGCGAATGGGGTGGGTTCCGTCGTACAGGCCGCCAAGGTCCCAGGCGTCCTCGTCGAACCGCCCAACGGGGATGGCCACCAGTTCATCAGGCGTCGAGTCTGGCTCCACAGCCGGGTCCGGGATGATCGGTACCCGAATGAACTGCGGCCGGTCGATCCCGAGCGCGTCGTACACCTGCCCGAGCAGCTCTCGATAGGCTCGATCGAAGTACCCGTCGTCCCCTGACTCCTGGTCGTTGCCGTACCACCAGAACCAGTCGCTGCCCTCAGCGAAGAGCATGGTCTCGAACGCCTCGGCGTACGCCTCCGGAGCGGTATCGGACTCGGCCCTGCGCAGGTCGTCACGCACCTCCCACAGGTAGTCCCACGCCCGCGCCTCCTCGGGCTCACCGATCCACGTGGCGAAGTTCGGTTGGAACCACGAGGCGGGGAAGACGTCGGGTAGCGGCTCAAAGGAGTCGGGGAAGGCCTCGAGCAGCTGGCTCGGCGTGACGGTGGTCAGCCAGTCCGATGTCGTGAGTTCCGTGTAGAGGGCATCGAGGAAGTCGATGCCGTCATTGTCGTAGTTCTCCCATGCATTCTCTCCGTCGACCACGATCGTGACGACGCGCAGGCCGTCGTGGCCCGTTGCATCCATCTGCTCGCGGATGTTCTCCAGCCGACCCATGAAGTCATCCGCTGCCCCCTGGGCCGAGGATCCCGAGTACTCGAACCCGATTCGGTCGGCGAGCTCGACGTCCCTGAAGAAGATGGGCAACTGTGGGACCCTGGAGTGCTGCGCCGCGTACGGCCGGTACAGGACGTCAGCCAATTCGACCGTTCCGTTCGAGTCACGGTTGAACGATCCGATTCCGAGCGTCTCGCCGAGCACATGTTCGCCCGTCGCGACCCATGTGACGCCCCGGTCCGCCCAGATCGGCGTCACCAGTTGGCTCACAGAGCCCTCACCCGGCCACATCCCCGAGGGCTTCCGACCGAGGATCCGCTCCGCGACGGTGAGGCCCCGCTCGACGTGCTCGACCGCATCGTTGATCTCCCGGAAGCGGTTCTCCGGCATGATCGCCGAGGGGTCCCCGATGGGCGCCTGGTCCGTGTCTCCGATGAGCGGGAGGATCGGATGGGCGAACGGTGTCGTGATGACCTCGATCTGTCCGTCATCCCACAGCTGCGTATGGATGTCCACGACCATGCCGACGATCTCGAGGTGCTTCGCGAGGACGATTGCCTTGTCCTCCTCGGAGAAGTCCCTCCCCTTCTCGACGAGCGAGGAAAGGGGTTCCTCGGCGAGGAACCTCGGGTCCGTCCATCCGAGGTTCCACAGCAACTGGAGATCGCGCCAGTCCTCCGTGGTGAATTCGGTGCCTGCATCGCGCATGTCGCGAATCTCCCGATACCTAGGGAACCGATCGATGATCTTCGGGTTGATGTCGAAGAATCGCTGCTCGATGAATGCCTTGTCGCCATCGGTGAGCTCGTCGGCAGGAACCTCTGTCATGACCCAGTAGGCGTCCTTGGTGCCATCGACGATCTCCTCGAGCTGGAGCAGGAGCACGGGGGTGAGGTTGAAAGTGACTCGGAGGTCGTCGTAGTCGGCGACCATCGCCGCCATGTCGTAGTAGTCCTTCGTGGCGTGTACACGAACCCACGGACGGGTCACGACCCCGTTCTCATCCTTCGGGTACAGCGGCTGGTGTTGATGCCAGATGAGATTCACGAAGAACCCGTCGGGATCGAGCGGTTCGGGTGCGGCGGTGGTCGTTGTCGTCGTCTCGGTGGGAACGACGGTCGTTGACGTCTCCTCCGTGCCGCCCGGCGTACATGCAGTTGCGAGCATTGCGAGGGTCACGAGGGTGAGTGCACTTCGACGCATCATGGAAGCGTAGAGATGCCGGGAGAACTGGTATCCGTCGGGTATGGTGATCTCAACCGTCGAAAGGCAGGAAAACCGTGGGTGACTTCATCAAGGGCCTCATCGTGTTCGTCGTCGTGTTCGCCCTCTTCACGTTCCCGTCGACGTGGCTGTTGATGCTGTTCTTCGGCAACCTCGGCATGGAGCTGTCCTACATGGCGACGCTGCCGCTCGGCACGCTCGTCTCCGTCCTGATCGGTGGCGTGACGAGCCGCAGCTGGTGACCCCGGCCGCCTCGGCCTGAGCAGCCACACCGGCTACTTGGTCCTGGCGTCGAGCAACATGGAGACGTCCTGGACGATCACGCGCTCCCCTGCGCCGATCTCCTTGACGCCATCATCCATCATCACGTAACAGAACGGGCATCCGGTGGCGACGATGTCGGCGCCTGTGGCGACGGCCTCTTCGGTCCTGTCGATGTTGACCTTCTTGCCCGTGTGCTCCTCGAACCAGAACTTCCCGCCGCCTGCGCCGCAGCAGAACGAGTTCGTCCCGTTGCGCTTCATCTCGACCCTGACACCCGCCGAGTCGACGATCGTTCGCGGTGCGAGGAAGGTGTCGTTGTGGCGGCCGAGGTAGCACGGGTCGTGGAACACGATGGTTTCGCCCGTCGACTCCGGAACGAGCCGTCCCTCCTCGACGAGGCTGCTGAGCATCTCGGAGTGATGCATCACCGTGTAGGTGCCGCCGAACTGCGGATACTCGTTGCCGAGCGTGTTGAAGCAATGCGGACATTGCGTGATGATCTTGTCGACGCCGAGCTCGTTGAGGGTGGCGATGTTCTGCATGGCGAGCCCCTGGAAGACGTACTCGTTCCCCGTGCGGCGAGCCGGATCGCCGGTGCAGAGCTCCCTCGCCCCGAGGATGCCGAAGTCGACCCCCGCCTTGTGCAGGAGCCGTGCGGTCGCGATCGTGACATTCCGATTCCTGTCATCGAATGATCCTGCACATCCGACCCACATCAGGTACTCCGCCGTGACCCCTGGTTCGCCGAGGCGCTTGACCTCGAAGTCGAGGGCGTCCGTCCAGTCACCCCGGGTCTTCTGGTCGACGCCATAGACGTTCGACGAGTTCTCCATCGACACATACGCCTTGCCGAGCTCTGACGGGAACTCTGCCTCCATGAGCGCCTTGTACCGGCGCATGTCGAGGATCTTGTCGACGATCTCGATGTCGGCAGGACACGCCTCGTCGCACGCGCGGCACGTCGTACATGCCCAGATCTCCTCCGGCATCACGAGCTCGAAGACGCTGTCCGAAGACACGGTGATTCCGACATCCACCCCGACCGGCGGTGATTGCCGCGGATCGGCTGTCATCGCGGCAACGGTTCCGAGCTTGAGCACGATCTCCCGTGGATCGAGCGGTTTACCCGTCGCGGCGGCCGGGCATACCGCCGTGCAACGACCACAGATGGTGCATGCGTCGGTGTCGAGGAGCTGCTTCCAAGTGAACTCACCGACGACACCGGCTCCGACGGACTCGATATCCGTAGCCTCCATCAGGTTCGGCATCTCCTTCATCGCACCCTTTGGACGCTCCTTCGCCGAAAGAGCGAGGTTCACCGGCGTCGTGAACATGTGCCGCAGCTTCGTCACGGGGAGGAAGACGAGAAACGCGAAGAAAGCGACAGCGTGGGCAATCCACATGATCTGGTGGAATCCGGACGCACTCGATTGCCGCGACGAGCGATGACAGCGGGTATCCGACGACGGACCAGACCTCGAAGTCCGGTCGACCTACGAGTGAGATGCGTGCTGCTTCGGTGAGGAGTCCTGTGACGCCGATCGTCCCGAGGAGGATGAGGATCCAGGCATCCTCGGGTCTCGACTTCGACCGGATCCTCCACGGTTTGACGCCGTAGCGGCGAACGGCCGCCCAGAGGATCCCTGCGAGGAAGGCAACCGCTGCGAGGTCGAGGATGAGCGAGTAGCCCTGATAGACCGTGCCCTGGAGGAACTTCAGGTCGACGGGCAGCAGGTGATCGATCTCGAGGGTGACCGTGCCGAGGAAGAGGATGACGAATCCCCAGTAGATGAGTGAATGCATGACGCCCGAGGCAGGGTCCTCGGCGACGGTTCGCATGGAGACACCGTCGAGGAACCGCCTGAGCCTTCGCTTCCACAGCCCGCTCCTGCGCTCCCACGTGCCTCGCTCCCAGTTCGCGGCTCGCAGTGCGAACAGTCCGATCGCGACAGCCGTGAACGCGGCCACGAGGACATAGAACAGGGTGACGACGACATCGGGGATGTTCCCGAATACCTCGCGTCCGACCTCGAACTCGGGCTCACCGGGCAGCTCACCGAGCCACCACAGCGCGAGCGTCCCGAGGAACGATGCGACGGCCAGGAACCAGAGGACCGTCGAGATCGGGGGACGGCTGGTTCGACGTTCCTCCGCCTTGGTCTCGGTCGTTGTCACGCGGACTCCTCAGCGTCGGCCTCGGCTCGATGATAAACCGGGATCGAGCGGCTGCCGGGGAGCAGCACGGCGTTCAGCCGGTGGTCGTCTCGCCTTCTGCGACCGGCGGCGCCGGCTGGGCAGGCGGCGTCGTGGTGATCCCGAGCTCGGCCTTGAGCTCCTCGAGCTTCATATCCGCCTGGGTCACGTTGATCGCCTGGCGGAGCTCCGACTCTGCACCCTCCGGTGTCGCTTCGTGAAGCTCGGCACGAGCCATCGCCTCGGCTTTGCGCTGCTCGATCTTGCGTTCGACCTGATCGAGGGAGGGCCCTGCATCCGACATGGAGGCGCTCATCGTGGCGACGGCGTCGTTGACGGCCTCCTGCATCTTCGCCTGCTCGAGCTGACCGAGGAGTTCCATCCGCTTCGCGGAGAGCTCCTGGAGCTTCATCGAGTTCTGCTGGACCGCGACCTTCGCCTGCTCTGCCTGCTTCTGGGACATCGTGTATTGGTCCTTCAGCGATGACAGGTTGTTCTCCGATGCCTGGAGCTTCATGGCCATCGCCTGGGCTGCCTGCGTCCACTTGGCGACACCTTCGTCGTCGCCCGCGGCCCTGGAACCCTCGGCCTTCAGGATGGCCTGCTTCGCCATCTCACGCGCCTCACCTGCGTCGTCGGCTGCCCTTTCCAGCTGGCTCTCGAGCTGCGTGCGGTGTGCGACGACCTTCGCCGCCTGGTTGCGGAGATCCTGGTCCTTCTTCTTCGCTTCGTTGATCGCCGCTTCGAGCTCGATCTTGGGATCCATGGCGTTCTCCGCCGTGGTGGTGAACAGCGCCTTGATGTAGGCCCATATGCGAGAGAACATCTTGCCCCCGTGTGGTCGAGTGATGGTCGAGTGATGGTCGAGTGATGGTCTGCACCGATACTAGACCTCCCAGACGGCCTCGATCCTGGCCGAGGTCGCAGCGCCGAGTTCAGCCCCGACGCCCACCACCACGGGAGCGACCCGTGCTCCGTGGTCGACTCGATGTGCGACCAGCCGAGGACGACCCACCGCGACTCCCCCCGAGGCGACTCCCCCCGAGCGATCTCATGGCCTGCATGGCGATCATCGTCTTGAGCATGTCATCCGCACCGAACCCCGACCTCCGCGCCGACCGTCGCTCATACGTGGGGAGGGGTGATGGTGCTCCCGGTATGGACTGCGCCGTTCTCGGAGGCGGTGGGGCGACGACCGGATCGGGGACAACGGGAGGCTCCGGCTTCGGAGGGACGGGCCTGCCATCGAGGATCGCCTCTGCGGCATCGAGATGCCAGGTGGCCAGATCGAGCTCCGTCGATATGTCGAGGACCTGGCGGGCCGTGGTCGCCGCCTCGAGACGACCCGCCGCTTCGCCGTACACCGCTGTGGCGGCCTCGAAGTGGCCGGTCGCGTCCGCGTTGTCCGCCTCGGAGACCTCGTCCGCGTCGTCGAGGATGTCGTTGGCGATCGCATCGATCTGGAGCTGTGCCTTGGCCTTCAACTCGACAAGGCGCGCAGCGTCACTCGCCCGCCGCGACCGCGAGCTTCGCCAGATGATGAAGGCGACACCGCCGACGATGACGACTCCGATGACCAGGAGCCAGGCCCCTCCACCGCCTCCTCCTCCGCTCGACGGCTGGATGAGCTCCGCCACGAACGCGGTCACGACGGCCCCTGACGTCGAGGCGTCGAGGGAGGCATCGAGGGCGCCATCGAGCTCCGCAGACGTCCAGATGCCGTTGTTCGATGCCCAGCCGACGGTCTGGGGGCCGACGACCAGCACGGTCCCTTCCTGTCGGGGAAGCTCGTCGAGCACCGCGTCCGCGTAGGTCGTCGCACCTGCCGGCGGCTCCTCGGCGAGGACGATGGCGTAGAACAGGCCACCCGCGGACCGTGCATCGAACACAGCGGCACCCACCTCATCGGACGTGGCGTCCGCACCGACCTCGATGAAGAACCCGTCGGTGGCGATGACGGGGGCGACCTCGGCAGGGCTCGCTGCCGCGACGACGAAGACGAGGGCGCTGACGGCGATCAGGATCTTCATGACCGTCTGCACGTTACGCCGCCACGCGGCTCATGCGAAAACGCCGAACACGCGGGGACCACGTCCTGTCGGAGTGGCATGCGTGTCAACGACCGACGAGGGCCCTGGCGAAGAAGGTCAGGTTTGCGGGACGTTCGGCGAGCCGGCGAGTCAGGTATGGGTACCACGCGACGCCGTAGGGGACATACACCCGCATCTCGTGCCCGAGCGCGACGAGCTCCTCCTGCTTGTCGCGTCGCACGCCGTAGAGCATCTGGAACTCCCATGGCGTGCTCCTCGCCTTCGCGAGTGCGATGGCCACTTCGATGCGGTCGTCGTCGTGCGAGGCGATGGCAGGCTTCACAGCGTCCGAGCTCATCAGGATCGAGGCGAGGCGGTCGAACGAGCCATCCACGTCGTGGTCGCCCTGGTATGCGAGGTCCGTGGGTTCGGCATATGCCCCCTTGCACAGACGGACGTGACCACCGAGCGGGACGATGCGATCGAGATCGGATGCAGACCTCTTGAGGTACGACTGGATCGCGATCCCCACGTTCCCGTGGGCTCGCTGGACTGCTTCGTAGATGTCGATCGTCGTCGACGTGTATGCGGACTCCTCCATGTCGACCGTCACCGTGGTTCCTGCGGTCAGCGCAGCGGCGGCGAGCATGTCGAGGTTCCTCGATGCGGCGTCGTCGTCGAACCCCATGCCGAGCTGCGTCAACTTGACCGAGATGTTCGCATCGAGGGCCGCACGATCGATCGCCTCGAGGCAGCTGAGATACGCCGATGTCGCCTCGGACGCCTCATCGACCGATGTGACGTGCTCGCCGAGGTGGTCGAGGGAGACCCGCATGCCTGCATCGTTGAGCCTCCGAGCAGCCTCGATCGCGTCCGGGAGGGTGTCTCCCGCCACGAATCGACCCGCCACCGCCCTGCCGGCACGCGTATCGGTGACGAGACGGCGCGTCAGGGATCGCTCGGTCACAGCCAGGACTGCGGCTCGGATCATGTGCCCGAAGCACTCCCCCCGAGGTCGCGAGACCGCTGCGACGCCGCTTGGACTGCATCCTCGACGAGGGCCCTGAACCCTCCATCCTCGAGCACATGCATGGCGGCTGCCGTCGTCCCTCCGGGTGATGTGACCTCCCCGCGGAGGCGGAACGCGGACTTGTCAGACGATGCGAGGAGTTCGCCTGATCCGCGAAGCGTCTGATGCACCAGCCGTTCAGCTGCGTGGTGGGGAAGGCCCTCCCGAATGGCGGCCTCGATCAGCGACTCGGCGAGGAGGAAGACGTACGCGGGGCCGGTTCCCGACACCGCCGTCACGGCATCGAGGAGGTCCTCGGTGAGCTCGATGGTGTCACCCACGGCACCGAGAATCGACCTGGCAACGTCTGCGCTCTCGTCGTCGACGGACGAACCGAGGGTGTACGCCGCCATGCCCAATGAGACGGCCGACGGCGTGTTCGGCATGGCCCTGACCACGGGGACACCCACGAGAGCGGCTTCGATGACCGCAATGGGCACACCGGCGGCGATCGACACGACGGTCTGGTCGACAGAGACGACCCCGGCAATCGACGCGAGCACCGCGGGCATGTCGCGGGGTTTCACGGCGAGGATCAGGGCGTCCCGACCTGCGGCAGCCTCTGCAACGTCCAGGGTGACCGCGATCCCCGTCGAGCGTGTGAGGGCCTCTGCCCGCTCGGTCCTGCGGACTGCGAGGACGAGGTCCTGCGTATCCCAGCCGGCGCGCACCAGACCGGACGCGAAGATCTCGCCCATCGAACCGGCACCGAGGATCCCTACCGTTGGTCGTCCCATACGCCCTCAGGTTATCGCATGGCCTCCCATCGCATGGCTTCGGATCAGGTCTCGACGCTGAGCATCCGGATCGCCGCAGCGAAGCGGTCTGTCATCGCCTCGTCGTATCCGACCAATCGGACGGACGTGAGCGTCGTAAGGGACTCCGAGAGGTGTTCCGCAACGGTCTCGACGATGACCGTCGTCGCTTCGTCCGCCGGATACCCGTAGATCCCCGCTGAGATCGCCGGTATCGCAATCGACGAGGCCTCGATCTCGGTCGCCATGTCGAGAGCTGCGAGCGTGGCGGCGGCGAGGAGCGACTCGTTGTCAGCGTCCGGCTCGTGGATCGGTCCCGCTACATGGATGACATAGCGCGATGGCATCGATCCCGCCGATGTCAGCGCTGCAACACCCGGCTCGAGGGGACCGAAGCGATCGATCCACTCTGCCGACTCCTCGTCGATTGTCGGGCCACCCGCCCGTGAGATCGCCAGAGCGACACCGCCGCCGTGGACCAGGCCCACGTTCGCAGCGTTCGTGATCGAGTCGACCGGCATGGCGGTGATGTCGCCGGCCACGGCCGAGACCGTCGTCGACTCGATCCTGATGGCCACGGTGGAGACCTCGGGTATGTCGATCGCCTCCCACGGCCTTTCGCCGGTGGTCTCGACACGATGGGCGGTGGTCCACCACCACGTCGCACCGGAGCCCTTCGTGTCACATCCGACCTCGTGCGCGACGTCGACCGTGCGGCTGGCAACGGCTGGGGCAGGGTCGATCAGCGCCACGCCGTCCCCGAGTCGCTCAGCGATCTGGTCCCTGATCAGGGGGTAGTGGGTACAGCCGAGAACGACGACGTCGGCACCCGCCTCGATCACGGGCGAGAGGTACGCGTCGAGCAGGTCTCCCACGTCATCACCCCGCTCGATCGCCGCTGCGAGCCCGGGACAGGCCTGCTCGATGATCTCGACGTCGGATCCATGCCTTCCGACGAGATCCCGGAACAGCTCGCCCTGGAACGTCGCACCCGTTGCGAGCACCGCGATCACACCGGACGTCGTCAGGGCTGCAGCTGGCTTGACCGCCGGCTCCATTCCGACGAACGGGGTCCCCGGGATGACCGACCTCAGATGGTGGAGCGCGGCGGCCGACGCACTGTTGCACGCGATGACGATCAGCTCGACACCCGCTGAGACGAGGTATCGCGCAAGGAGCTCTGTCCGATCGCGCACCTCGGTGAGCGTCCGCTCCCCATACGGGCCGAACGCATGGTCCGCTACGTACACGAGATCTGCCCATGGTGCTCGTTCCCTGATCGCATCCAGCACACCCGTGCCGCCGATCCCCGAGTCGAACACGGCGATCCGAGGTTTGAGTTCCCCTGTCATGTCCACTCGCTCAACAGGGTGTCACGGAGGTGGGGCGCGAACAGCTCGGGTTCGAGGAGGAAGGAGTCGTGTCCCTTTTCGGAGTGCACCGTGATGTGACGCACCGCCATGCCTGCGGCCCGCACGGCTGCCACGAGCTTGCGCTGCTCCTCCGGATAGAAGCACACGTCCGAGTCGATCGAGAACACCATGTATCGCTGGTCGGGAGTGCCCGCGAATAGCTCGTCGAACGAATCGACGTCTGCCTCGGCACACAGATCGACGGTCTGCCATGCCCGCATGATCCGGAGGTAGCTGTTCGCGTCGAACCGCTCAACGAACTTGGAGCCCTGGTGCCACATGTAGGACTCCAGGTTGTTGGTCAGCCCGTAGCCCGGAGGGCCGTCGTCTGCTCTGACCTCCGCACGTGCCCTCTCTGCGAGCGCGTCGAGCGACACGAACGTCTTGTGTCCGATCATCCTGGCGAGGCGGAGGCCATCGACCGGTCCGTGGCCTTCGTAGTAGTCGCCGCCGGCGAAGCCGGGATCCGTGACGATCGCGGCGATCTGTTCGAAGTTGTGGAGGGTCTGGAGCTCGGTCACGCCGAGGCCCGACGCGATCGGTATCACCGTGTCGACACGCTCGGGGTGGCGTGTCGCGAGCGACATCGCCATGAAACCACCGACGGATCCCCCGACCGCGGCCCGAAGCCGTCCGATTCCCAGGTGATCGAGAAGCCGGATCTGGATGTCCACCATGTCGGCGAACGTCACCTCGGGGAACGAGCTCCCATAGCGGTCACCGGTACGGGGATCGATCGAGGCTGGGCCGGTCGTTCCGTAGCAGCCACCGAGGACGTTCGCACACACGACGAAGAGCTCCGTGGTGTCGATCGCACCGTGGGGGCCGATGAATGCATCCCACCAGCCGGTCTGCATCTCGTCGGTCCACCGGTCCACCCCCGGTGGCCCATCGACGGAGCGTCCGGCGGCGTGCTGGCTCCCCGTGAGCGCGTGGAAGACCAGAACGGCGTTGTCGCCGGCATCGTTCAACTCGCCGTACGTCTCGTATGCCACGTCCACGGTCGGGAGGCTCCCTCCGCTGCGGAGGGTGACGGGGCCGGGAATGGTGAAGGTGGCCGCAGTTGGTCGGGTACTCATTCGCGGCTGCAGGCTAGGCGTGTCGTCCACCCAGCTCGGATCGTGGGCGTCCGACGATCAGGTGCCGTAGGTATTGCGGTGGACGATCTCGTCGAGGGGCTTGCGGCCACCGAACCGTGCCGGTCCCGAATCGGCGCCCGGGTACCCGAGGGCGATGGCATACCGACAGCGTCGACCCTCCGGGAGTCCCAGCACCTCGGCCGCCATGCCATCACGGTGCAGCGTGATCGGGCAGGACGCGAGGCCGAGGGCGTCGGCCGCGAGCATCACATTCTGTGCGACCCTGCCGGTGTCGAACTCGTACCCTTCCGGTTCCTCGACGAGGCAGATCACCATCGGGGCATTCGCGATCGGTGTCGTGAAGTCCCCGGCTTCGGTGAGGCGGTGCTTGCGGTCGGGGTCGTCGACGACGATGAATGACCAGTTCTGGCTGTTCTTCGAGGAGCCGGTCCACCGAGCCGCCTCGAGCACGGCATCGAGATCACCCGGCTCGACCGGACGATCGGCGAATTGCCGGATCGCCCTCAACCCGAGGATCGCGTCGTAGGTCTCACGCATGCCGCAACGGTAGCCCCCGTCGCGTGGCCGCTTCCCGCCGGTCCGCTCAGAAGGCCTCGTCTGGGACGTCCATCAGCCACGCGTCCTCGTCCTGGGCGGCGGCTGTGCGAACCGCGACCTTTGGGAACGCGTCGCGTGCGAAGAACCTCGCAGACGCGATCTTTCCCGTGTAGAACGCCACATCGTCACCACCAGCCGTGGGAAGTGCCCGCAGGGCAACCTCGGCGTGCTCCAGCAGCAGCCACCCCATGACGACCTCGGAAAGGCTCTCGAGGAGGGAGTTCGTGTGGAACCCGACCTTGTAGATCTCCGAAGGCTCCTTCATCGAGGTGACAGAGTGGTCGACGAGTACGCCGATGTGGTTCTGGAGCTGCTCGAGGGCGCTTCCGAGGGCCTGGCGCTCGGACGCCAGCTCATCGGACCCTCCCTTGACGTATTCGAGGATGCCCTCTGCGAGCCGCATCAGGGTCTGGCCCTGGTCCCTGACGATCTTGCGGAAGAAGAGGTCGAGCGCCTGGATCGCCGTCGTCCCCTCGTAGAGGGTATCGATCTTCGCGTCGCGGATGTATTGCTCGATCGGGTAGTCCTGGGTGAAGCCCGATCCGCCGAAGACCTGCAGGGAGCTTGCGAGGAGCTCATACGCCTTCTCCGATGAGTACCCCTTCACGAGGGGCAGGAGGAGGTCGTTGATCCTCGCCCAGTACGGGTCCTCGGGTTCGAGCTTCACCTTGTCGAGCGTCATTGCTGCGTACATCCACAATGCACGCATCCCTTCGGCGTACGACTTCTGGAGCATCAGCATGCGGCGGACGTCCGGATGGCGGATGATCTCGACCCTGGGAGCGGTCTTGTCCGTCATCCTGGTCATGTCGGCAGACTGGACCCGTTCCTTGGCGTACTCGAGGGCATTGAGGTAGCCCGTCGACAGCGTCGCCGCCGACTTGACGCCGATGAGCATCCGTGCGTCCTCGATCACGAGGAACATCTGCTTGATGCCCTCGTGGACGTCACCGACGAGGTACCCGACGCACGGCTCGCCGACCCCCATGGACAACTCACAGGTCGCAGAGCCCTTGATCCCCATCTTCTTCTCGATGTTCGTCGTATGGACGCCGTTGCGTCCGGTGATGGTCCCGTCCTGGTCGACCAGGTACTTCGGCACGATGAACATCGAGAGTCCCTTGGTGCCCGGTTCTCCGCCTTCGCGTCGAGCGAGCACAAGGTGGACGATGTTGTCGTAGTAGTCGTTCTCACCCGAGGTGATGAATCGCTTCACGCCTTCGAGGTGGTACGTGCTCCCCTCGACGTGGACGGCCTTCGACGTGCCATTCCCGACGTCCGAGCCGGCATCAGGTTCCGTGAGGACCATCGTGGCGCCCCAGCGCTTCTCGATGATCCAACGAGCCCAGGTCTGCTTCTGCTCCTCCGTTCCGACGGCGGCGATCACGCGGGCCATGAGCAATCCCGATGCGTAGAGGAATGCCGAGGGGTTCGCCCCGACGAGCGCCTCCGTGGTCGCCCACCGGAGCGAGTCCGGTGCGCCGAAGCCGCCGAGACCCTGTTCGATCCCGAGGAGGTGCCATCCGCCGTCGAAGAAGGTGTCGAGGCTCCTGTGGACGGACGGCGGGAGCTTGACCTCGCCTTCGACGAGCTGGAGCGGGATGCGATCGGAGTCGACGAAGCTCGCTGCGAAGTCCTCGCGCGCGAGCCTGTCGACCTCGCGGAGTGCGTCTCTCGCAGTGTCCTCGTCGAATGCATCGAAGGGTGCTGTGCCGTAGTGCTCACCGACCTTCAGATACTCGAAGAGGTTGAACTCCACGTCCCGAAGGTTGCTCTTGTAATGGCTCATCACGACCTCGTTGTCCACCACCGAGGCACCGTCCATGACGCGACCGGCGCCGATCTGGTTTTTGAGTATACACTCAAATTGGAGTGCACACTCACAATTGAGTCGGGCTCCACATCGGCTTACGATTCGCACCGAGGAAGTGCACACCGTGGTTCGATATCAGGCAGGAATCCAGACAGAGGCCCGCATCATCGATGCGACGCGCTCCCTGCTGGCCGACGGCGGCCTCGAGGCGACGACATTGAAGGCGATCTGCGACCTCGCAGAGGTCAGGGCAGGATCGTTCTACAACCTCTTCGACTCGAAGGAGGAGGCCATCCTGAGGGTCGTCCGCGAAGCGATCGACGCCGTCGACCCTGACCCGGAGGGCTCCGGCACCGACACCGTCGACGACCTCGTATCGGCCTACATTCGGTTCTTCGAGGAGCAGCCCCAACTCGCCCGCGTCTACGTGATGGCCGCCCTCCAGGGTGAGAGCTCCGGGAACGGCACGAGGCGGAGGTTCCTCAGGCACCACTTGCGACGAGTCGAGCGTTTCGCCGACGCGATGGCGAGGGCGGATACGACCATCACGGGGACCGAGGCGACGATTCGGGCGGAGCTCCTCCTCGGGGCACTCGACGGCCTCGCGTTTCGGTGGTCGCTCGATACCGACTTCGACTTCCGCGACTTCGCCCATCGAGCGGCAGATCGGCTCGCCTGAGTCGTTTGTATGGAAACGTCGGGTCAGGGGCGCCGGCGCGTCTCAGTAGGGCAGGCCCACCGCCCGACACAGGAATGCCGTGAAGCCCCCTGCGGCTGCGTAAGCGGTCGCCAACTGGTCATCGAACTCAGGCGACGTCACGTCCCTTTGGGTCAGTCTGTGCCCAGCCGTGAAGCTCTTCATCCGCAGGTCATCTGCCAACGGGAACTCCTGGTCGTACCCACGCGGGACCCGCTTGAGCATCTCCTCCTCGCCGTGATCGATCGACCAGACACCTGGCGAACGACTCGTGCCTCGTCGCCTTCATCCAGTCGGCGGGGCCTTCGACGATCGCGTCGCGGATTCTCCCGGCGATCTTCGGCTCGGGTCGCCACATGCCCACACCCGCCCAACAGTCCCGAGGGGCGATGTGGAGGTAGAAGCCAGGCGCGTGCACGTCCTTGCCTATTGCGTGGCGAAACTGGATACCGACGTTGGTCTTGTAGGGCGTCTTGTCGGTCGAGAATCGGGTGTCTCGATACGGCCGCATGAGCGATCCGCCGTTTGTCCGGACATCGGCGACGAAATGCTCCGAGATCGCTTGGAGGCGTGGTTCGAAGTCGGCGATGAACTCCTTGGCGGGGTCCCGGATGAGCCCGATGTAGCGGTCCTTGTTCCCTTCCCACCACTCGCGGTTGTTGTTCGCGGCGAGGTCCTTGAGGAACGTGAACATTGCAGGCGAGAAGTACGACTGTCGCATTGGGTTCCTTCCTTCCGCGGACAACCTACGACATCGCTGATCGGGATTCCATATGGCCGTGGTGGACAGGCGCGTGTGTGAACCTCGCATCCGCGTGCCCGCCCTAGCCTGTGGGGGTGGTGATGGAGTACGCGTTGCAGATCGCAGGCGACTACGAACACGTGCTTGACGGTGCGAGGTTCGCCAACGACCACGGCCTCGTCGCGCTTGCACTTCCGGATCACTACCTCATGGCGATATCGGAGGACGAGGCGGCATCGACCCCTGCACCGGATGCCTTCGCGCAGTTCGGTGGCCTCGCCAGGGAAACGCAGGACATCGAGCTCGTGATGCTCGTCACCCCGATCACATTCCGGCATCCCGCCGTGCTCGCGAAGATGGCGGTGACGATCGACCTCATGTCGGGCGGGCGGTTCGTGCTCGGGGTCGGCACCGGGTGGCTCGACCGCGAACACGAGGTCTTCGGATTCCCCTACCCACCGATCGCCGACCGATTCGAGATGCTCGAAGAGGCACTCGGCTACCTCAGCTCGGCGTTCGATCCCGCCAACCCCGGTTATCAGGGGAACCTGTACCAGCTCGAGGCGTTCCCGCTCGCGCCCGCACCGACCCGTCCCATCCCCCTCCTCGTCGGTGGCACGGGCAGGCACAGGACCCCGAACCTCGCAGGTCGGTACGCGCACGAGTTCAATGTCTACCCCGGATCAGACATCGCGGACCGGATCGCCAGATGCAAGAAGGCGGCCATCGATGCCGGCCGTGACCCCGATTCGATCAGGCTGTCGTCGAGTGGCCAAGTGCTCGCCGCAGCGACCGAAGCCGACTTCGATGACCTGATGGAGGAGAGGGCAGCTGAAGCCGGAATCTCACGACAGGAGCTCGAGGCCCATTTCGAACGACGCCAGACCCCTCGGGGCACGTTCGAACAGGTGAGGGCGCAGCTCGATGGCCTCGGTACGGTTGGAGTTGAGCGGTTCTACTTCCAGGGGGTCTTCGCAGGAGGCGAGACGAGAGCGCTCCTCGAGGGATTGGAGATCATCTGACCACGGAACGCATCACAATCGACTCGGACGGCGCGGTCTCGGTCCTCGACCACGGTGGGAGCGGTCCGCTCATCGTGGGTGTCCACGGCCTCGAGGGATCCGCGTACAACTGGAGCCTCATCGCGCCCGACCTCAGCCGGAACCACCGCGTCGTCGCACCCGACCTCTCAGGGTTCGGTCACACCGCTCCCCTCGGTCGCGGTTCCACGGTCGAGGTCAACGCGAAACTCGTGGCAGACGTCATCAAGCACTTCGGCGATCGGGCAATCCTGATCGGGAACTCGATGGGAGGGCTCATCTCACTCCTGGTGGCCGAGACATATCCGGATCTCGTCACCGGGTTGATCCTCATCGATCCGGCTGCTCCCGTGGCGAGTTGGCTCTCGATTCGTCCGGCAGCAGCGGCGCGTCTGTCCGTTCCGCTCCTGCCGTTCGCGGGGCCGAGGCTCGTCGACCTGTATCGGGCGACGCAGTCTCCAGAGGAGGGGGTGGCCGAGGGCCTCGCCTTCGTCGCGAAGGACGCGGACGCACTCGACCAGGAGGTGTGGGACCACGCCTTGGAGATCGCACGGCTCCGCAGATCCCAGCCATGGTCGACCGATGTGCTTGTCGAAGCGGTGCGGTCGATCGCGCCGTACGTCCTGCGGCGGTCGCGGTTCGCGACCGTGCTGCACCGAGCGACGCAACCGACCCTTCTGGTCCACGGTACCGAGGATCGCCTGATCCAGGTCGAGACCGCTCGATGGATGGCCCGGCAACGGCCCGATTGGACGCATGCGATCTTCGAGGGGATCGGCCATGTGCCGATGCTCGAGGCCCCGGAGAGGCTCCTGGCCGTCATCGCCATGTGGGAGGAAGCCGTGTTCGGGCCGACCGGGGCCGGCTGACGAGCCCGGATAGCTCGCCTGTCCCAGGTACGCCCACCGCACGCCCGGTCGAACTCGCGGTAGCGTTCCCACCATGGGTCAGCGACAGCTCCTGGGTGCGGTCCTGCTCGCCATCGCCGCCGGCTTCGCCGCAGGTGGGTGCGCGGCGTCTTCCGCGACGACGGGCTCCGCTCCCGGTGACCTCACGCCGGTCACGTCGCTCGCCCCTGTCGAGACGACGACCACCATCGCACCAGAGGTGACCACGACGGTCACGATCGCGATCGGACCTGTCGAGACCCCCCGCCGGCGCCTCGTCGTGTCGGGAACCGGTGACGTCAACCTCGACCCGTCGTTCGTGCGTTCCTTCCCGACGACGGGTTACGAAGACGCCTGGACAGGTCTCCACGGTGCGTTCCTCAGGGACGACCTCACGATCGTCAACCTCGAATGCTCACCGTCGAACCTCGGCACGGCATGGGACAAGCCGTGGATCTTCCGATGTGACCCCGAGGCACTGCCTTCCATGGCCGCGGCGGGAGTGGACGTCGCGAACCTCGCGAACAACCACAGCATGGACTACGGCTTCGAGGCGATGCTCGACGGTATGGACAACCTCCGGGCTGTCGGAATCGCGCCTGTCGGTACCGGCGCGGACTCGGAGGAGGCGTACATGCCCTTCATCACGGAGGTGAACGGTTGGACGATCGCCGTCATCGGGAGCGGTGGCGTGGGCCCCGAAACAGGGTCATGGGTTGCGACCGCCGATAGGCCCGGCATGACGCGAGGGGACGACACCGAGTCGATCTCGGAGGCGATCCGTAGCGCCAAGGAATCGGCGGACCTGGTGTTCGTCACCGCACATTGGGGCGTCCAGTATGACGCCACGCCTGGCTCGTTCGAGCGAGGCCAGGCCATGGCGTGGATCGACGCGGGTGCCGACGGAATCTTCGGCCACCATCAACACGTTCTCCAGCCTCTCGAGTTCTACGAGGGCAAACCGATCGCGTGGGGGCTCGGAAACCTCGTCTGGCAGGCTCACCCGCCGGGATCCACGAAGACGGCGATCGCCCAGTTCGTGTTCGAACCCGATGGGCGCATCGGGGCGTGCCTCGTCCCCGTTGTCATCGAACGGACGGGGCACCCGGTCGTGCAGGAGCCGGGGGCTCCCGTGTGCGCACCGGGAGCGGCGCGATGACACCGCCACGTTGAGGCGGGGACACGACGTGTGGGGATGACCGTCCGGGTGGCAGCCTTGCGCCACGTAGTATCGGATCATGGCAACGGTGATCGCGGTCGCGAACCAGAAGGGCGGGGTTGCGAAGACGACGACCGTTCACTCCGTCGCCGAGGCGCTCTTCGAGCGGGGCCGCCGGATCCTCATGGTCGATCTCGACCCCCAGGCATGCCTGACGTACGCGACCGACAGCGACCCGGACCATCTCGAGCTGACCATCCACGACGTGTTCCTCGGGCGCGCCAGCGCACCAGATGTGCTGCTCGCACGAGACGGACCCGACATCCTCCCTTCCTCAATCGACCTCGCGGGCTCCGAGATCCACCTGCTCACCAAGACAGGGCGCGAGTTCGTGTTGAAGCGTGCCCTCGCCGACGTTGCGGACGCCTACGACATCGTCCTCATCGACTGCGGTCCGTCGCTCGGGATCCTCACCGTGAACGCGCTCACCGCCGCGGACACCGTGCTGATCCCGTTCCAGGCGGAGACGCTCAGCGACAGGGGTGTCGGCCAACTCCTCGAGACGATCGAGGATGTCAGGCACTACACGAACGACCGCCTCGGCGTCCTCGGAGGTGTCGCGACGATGTTCGACTCCCGAACGAATCTCAGCAAGCGCGTGCTCCGAGAGGTACAGGAGGTCCACGGGCTGAACGTCATCGAGCCACCCATCCCGCGATCCGTGAGGGTGGCGGAGGCGCCCGGTGAGGGGATCTCCGTCCTCCACCATGCGCGAAGGTCACGAGCAGCAGAGGCGTATCGCGAGCTCGCCGCCAACATCGAGGCGCTGCTGTGACCGGCCGCCAGGACCGCGAGGGAAAGCGTGCCCTCTTCGAGGCTGCCCCCATCGAGGTCGACGACACGCTCCGTGATGATCCCCTCATTCATCGCCACGAGGTCAAAGGGCACGAGGCGCTGTACTCGGCAGGACCCCGTGAACCCGGCACTGCCGTGATCACCTGTTCGGTGTGCCGGGTCCGTTCCAGGGTCTCCCTCGTCGAGACCTTCGTGAGGATCCTCGCGATCTCCGCGTGGATCCCCGGTCGGTCGTACAGCCGTTGGATGCAGTGTCCATCGTGCCAACGACGGTCATGGTGCCGCGTCGAATGGCTGTCGTGACCTCGTAACCGTCCTGTGCGGCGGGGATTCACCGGCCGCCGGTGAAGCGGTTCCGGTCGACCACGGCACGAACGTGGCTCCCCTTTGCGACGGGACGACCGTCGTCGGTGACCTCGACGTCGAAGCGAACCGTCCTTCGATCGACGGACGTGACCGTGGCGGTGGCGAGGACCGCACGGCCGACCGGTGTCGGCGCGAGATGATCGAGCGAGACGTTGGTACCCACGGACGTCTGACCGGCTTCGAGCAGTCCCGAGATCGCGGCAACGGCCGCTTGCTCGACCAACGCAACGACCTTGGGTGTGCCAAGGACGGGGACGTCCCCTGAACCGAGGGCGATAGCGGTCGACGCTTCGTCGACGATGAACGATGTGGTCGCGGTCGCCCCGACGCTGATCATCCCCGCATCGTATCGGCTGCGTCGACCGACCCGGATGGGTCCGGCGTCCCGGGATCGGGAGGCGAGATTGCACGGTGGATCGATTCGAGGAAGGCTGCAATCCCTGCAACGACATTCTGCGTCCGGAGCGAGTCGACGGCGTCGAAGGCGTGGGTCGCCCCCCTGAGTGCGGCGAAAGCGGTCGGTCGCGACGACCCGGCTTCCAGCGCCGCGACGAAATGCTCTGATTCGTGGATCGGGACGAGAGAGTCGTTGACACCGTGGACGACGAGGAACGGTGGTGCATCTCGGTGGACGTGGTCGATCGGCGATCCCCTGTGGAACTTCTCTGGCTCGAGATCGGGATCCGCCTTGATGAGGGCCTCGGTGACGATCGGCCAGAAGTCCCTGATCCCGTTCCTGTCCAGGAGGTCGTAGACGCCGTACATCACGACTGCACCTGCGATCGGGGCCTCATCAGGTCGCCGGAGTGTCCACTCCGATGCATCGTCGGTCAGGGCGAGGAGCGACGCGAGGTGCGCCCCTGCCGAACCACCGGTCACGAACAACGATGCCGGGTCGATGCCGTACGCGATGGCGTTGTCGCGCAGCCATCGGAGTCCTCGGTGGAGCGCGACGAGCTGGTCGGGAAACGTCGCATCGGGTACGAACGGATAATCGACGCTCACGACGATCCACCCGCGGCTGGCCATCTCCTGGATGAGCGGCTGGGCCTGCTGCCGGCGATGGCCACCACCCCACGAGCCGCCGTGGATGTGCATGAGCACGGGAGCAGCCGATTGGCGAGCCCCGGTCGGGCGATACAGGTCGAGGAACAGCGACGGCGAATACTCGATGGCGTCGATGCGTTCGATCCCCTCCCGCAGTCGATACGGGTACGGGAACACGACGGAACGCCACCGGAGGGCGGGCCTTCCAACCGCAGCAACGGCCCCAACGGCCGACCGCATCTCGCCAAGCGACCGAGCCGATCGTCCGATCATGAACACGATGAGGACCACGGTGCCGGCCGCGAACGCGACCCCCAGCCTGCCGATGGGCTCCGATTGCACGTCGAGGGTGAGACCGAGGGCCGTCACCGAGCACATCACGAGGAGCCACAGCGGCGCCAGCTCGTTCGTGAGCATGACCTGCATCCAAGGCGGACGCACGATGGCGGACCTCTGCATCAGCGGAGGTCTGGCACCGTTGATCGAGAGCCCCAGGGCGACTGCGGAGAATGCGAAGAACAGGATCGGCACGGGCGGCAGGCTACGCCATCACCAGGCTGTCACGAACGATTGGTACCGTTGCGCCGATGAGGGGATTCACCATGACCTACGACGGCACCGTGGCCGTCGCAAAGATGAGCAATGGCGAGAACCGGATCGGTATCGGCATGATCGATTCCTGGAACTCGATGCTCGACGACGTGATCGACAACGACGACGTGTCGGCGCTCGTCGTCGTCGGGTCCGACCGGTACTGGTCGACGGGGCTCGACCTCGAGGAGGTGAGCCGGTTCACGGAAGTCGAGCAGATGTCGTTCCTGCGACGCGTCGATCTCCTCCTCGGGCGCATCCTGGAGCTGCCGCTCGTGACGATCGCCGCGCTGAACGGACACACCTACGCGGCAGGCGCCCTCCTCGCCCTCGCACACGACTTCCGCGTCATGCGACGCGACAAGGGGTACTTCTGCCTCCCATCGATCGACGTTGGGATCCCGTTCAGCCCAGGGATGTCTGCGCTCATCACCGCGAAGCTCCCGCAGCCGATCGCCCACGACCTGGTCATCAGCTGCCGTCGGATCGGAGGCGCCGAGGCCGAACGTACCGGCGTCGTCACCAGGGCAACCGACGGCGGCGATGTGCTGCCCGTGGCCGTGGCACTCGGCCACGAGTATTCGGGCAAGGACGCGGCGACCATGCGAGCGGTCAAGAGGCGGCTCTACCCCGAGGCAACCTCGATGCTCTCCGTGGACGAGTGAGGCACCCTATCGACCTCGGGTCGGCCGCCGTCCTCCGGTTCGGGCCGAAGGACATCCGATTCTTCACGGATGGTTGGGGACCGCCCGAACTGCACGAGCCCATCGACATCATGGAGATCCCCGCCGACCCGCTTCCTGTCACCTGGCTGTCGGAGAAGGCTGATGAGCACACGATGACACGCCACGGGACGTTCACAAGCCCGGTCGAGCTGCTCCCCAGCCGGGCACGAACAGGCTCGGTCATAACGATCGCACCTCGGGCGGGCGCCAAGCGAAGCGTTGTCCTCATGCCTGCGTGGAACGAGCACGATCCGCGTGTTCGCGTCGCCATCGCGCGGATCCTCGCTCGTCGGGGTATCGAGTCGATGATCCTCGAGAGCGCGTACTTCGGGTCACGGCATCCAGACCCGCACTCGGGACATTCGATCCGCACCGTGGCCGACTTCATGGTGATGGGGGCATCGGCGTGTATCGAAGCACGGGGGCTCCTCGCAACGGTCAGGGACAGCGGCAAGGCGGCGTGCGTCTCTGGATACTCGATGGGGGGAAACACGGCGGCACTCGTCGCAGCAACCGTTCCCTTTCCCGTTGCGTCGGCTCCGCTGGCGGCATCGCACTCCCCTGCCCCGGTGTTCCTCGACGGCGTGATCCGACACGGGATCGCGTGGGATGCCCTCGGTGGACCCGAGCAGGCGGACAGGCTCCGATCCGTTCTCGGGCGCGTCTCGGTCCTGCATCTGGAACCTGCCGACCATGTGCGCCACGCGGTGATCGTCGGCGCACGCTCTGACGGCTACATACCGGCTTCGGCGACCAGGGATCTCGCCGCCCATTGGCCGGGAAGCACGCTCCGGTGGGAACCCGGAGGGCACGCGACCCTCGTGTGGCTGCGCAAGGAGCGCCTGGCGAACGCGGTCGTCGAGGCGTTCGAGCGTTTCGAGGGGACGCGGTAGCACCGGAGGGAGACCGTCAACGCGCATCCGGCCGTCGCATAGGCTTGGTGCCCCACCCCCACCCCCACCTCCAGGGAGCCGTGAGCCTATGGGCTGGAACGCAGAGGACATCCCCGATCTGACGGATCGCGTCGCCGTCGTGACAGGTGCGAACTCCGGCCTCGGCCTCGAATCTGCCAGGGAGCTCGCGAGGGCTGGCGCGAGGGTCTTCTTGGCAGCGAGGAATCCGGACAAGGCCGAGGCCGCGAGGCATGACATCCTCACTGACGTGCCGAGCGCCCGGCTCGACCTGCTCGAGCTCGACCTCGCATCCCTCAGCTCGGTTCGGTCCGCGGCGTCTTCCCTCACCGAGGCGACGGAGCGAATCGACATCCTCATCAACAACGCAGGCGTCATGGGCATCCCGCGCCGTCTGACCGAGGACGGATTCGAGATGCAGATCGGCACGAACCACTTCGGCCACTTCGCACTCACGGCGCTCGTCATCGACCTGTTGCGGGCCGCCGACTCCGCACGGGTGGTCACCGTGACGTCAACGGGGCGCAACTACGCAGCACGACTCGACCCAGCGGATCTCACCATGGAGGGGTCGTACGATCCGTGGCGAGCGTACGGGCGATCGAAGAAGGCGAACTTCCACTTCGCCATCGCGCTCCATCGGCGCCTCGAGGAGGCGGGATCGAGTGTGGCGAGCCTCGCCGCACACCCGGGGTTCTCGAACACGAACCTCCAAGCGGCGAGCTACGAGGAATCGCGTGGCGGAAGCCAACGCTTCTTCCATGAGGCGGTGCGGAAGGTCGGCATGGCACCGGACGAGGGAGCCCTCTCACAACTGCGTGCCGCAACCGACCCCGGTGCGTCGAGCGGTGAGTTCTACACGCCGCGCTGGGTCAATTTCGGCCCACCGGAACGGCGGCCGTTCCTCTCGTTCTCCGCACGAAACTCGGACCTCGACCTCATGTGGGCAACGTCCGAACAAGCCACGGGTATCACCTTCGACGTCGCGTGATCAGGCGTTCCTGACCTGGAAGGCTGCCACCACCTCGAGGAAGCCGAACACGACGATGTAGATGCCTGTAAGGATGGCGAGAACTCCGACCGTGATCTCGGGCCATACGAGGATCATGAGCCCGAACAGTGCTGACAGGGCTCCGAGGCCGATACGCAGCGAGGCGTCTGGCAGCGCCCGGTTCGTCACACCCCGGAAGAAGTCGATCATCCCTGACACGAGCCAGAAGATCGCCGTGACCAGCACGACCACCCGGATCGTCTCCTCGGGGTTGCGCACGATGATGACACCGAGCACGACACCCACGATCCCGGCGATCACGAGAAGCCATCGGTTCTCCCTGTCGGTGTCGAACACCGCAACCGCGAACCGGATGAGGCCTGTCACGATCATGAAGAGGCCGATGAGCGCAGCCACCACCGTGATCGTGCGTCCCGGCCAGAAGATGAGCAACGCTCCGAAGACGATGGACGCGAGGCCGAGCACCAGGAGGAGCCACCAGCCCCTCTTCAGGTCCTCCACCGGTACGTAGATGTCGATGCCCCCCACGTGCACTCCCTTTCGTCGCCGCCACGATACCGACGAACACGCCGAGCTCCCGGCATCCGATCGGCAATAATCGTCCCATGGCCCAAGAAGCACAGGTCGACGCGGCAGGTGTTGCTGTTCGCATCTCGAGTCCGGGGAAGGTCGTCTTCCCGGAACGGGGGTGGACGAAGCTCGATGTCGCGGAGCATTTCGCCCTCTGCGGAGAAGGTGCGCTCCGCAATGTCTACAACCGCCCGACGATGCTCAAGCGGTGGACGAAGGGCGTCGGTAACGAGCCCTTCTACGTCAAGCGTGTACCTGCCAATGCACGATCGAAGGTCGATGTGGCGTTCCCCTCGGCGCGCCCAGGGACGATGTTCCTGCCGCTCGAGGTGCAGGACGTCGTCTGGATGGCACAGATGAATTGCCTCGATCTCCATCCGTGGAACGCAAGGGCGAGCGACATGGATCATCCAGACGAGCTCCGAATCGACCTCGATCCCACCGATGAATACGGGTTCGACGCCGTGATCGACGTTGCCCACACGATACGCGAGATCCTCGACGATCTCGGCCTCGTCGGCTGGCCGAAGACGTCAGGGAGCCGAGGGATCCACATCAACATCCGGGTGCAGACCCGCTGGTCGTATTACGAGGTCCGCAGGGCGTGCCTCGCTATCGCACGGGAAGCCGAACGCCGCAACGAGCTCGCCACCACGAAATGGTGGAAGGAGGAGCGATCCGGGGTGTTCATCGACTTCAACCAGAACGCAAAGGACAAGTCGGTGGCTTCTGCGTACTCGATCCGGCACACGGGCTGGGTCTCGACGCCGTTCCAATGGGACGAGCTCGACGGGACGTCGTCCGACATGTGCGATCTGATGTCGTTCAGGGACCGATGGGCAGACCTCGGCGACCTGACGGACGGCATCGACGAGGCTGCTGGTGATCTCACGATGGCACTCGGGTGGGTGGAACGCGACGAGGAGGATGGGCTCGGCGACGCACCATGGCCACCCCACTATCCCAAGATGCCAGGTGAACCTCCCAGGGTCCAACCGTCGAAGCGCAGGATGGACGGATGAGCCTGCAGGGGAATCGGTAGCCTCGCATGGCCATGGTCGCCACCGACATCCACGAACCGACGCGTCGACGTCTCATCGGAACCCTCTTCACGGGAAACGCCATCGGCTCGACGGCCTACATCGGGGTCGCGACCGTGGGGACCCTGATCGCCGCCGACATCACCGGAACCACTGCTCTTGCCGGGTTGGCGTCGACGACGACCACCCTCGGAGTCGCTGGCGGTGCCGCGGTCCTGTCCTGGGCGTCCGCCCGGTGGGGTCGCCGCCACGCCTTCAGCGCCGGATACACCGTGGCGGTCATCGGTTCACTCCTCGTGATCGCATCGATCGTCACCTCCAACTTCCTCCTCCTGCTCGCTGGCATGGCAGGGGTCGGGATGGGCCGCAGCGGCTCCGAGCTCGCCAGGTACGCCGCGGGTGACCTTCGAACCGAGGACCGGAGGGCACGAGCGATCAGCCTCATCGTGTGGGCGTCGACGATCGGGGCGGTCATCGGCCCGCTGCTGATCGGTCCAACGAGTGTCCTCGCCGTGACCGCCGGAGCCAATGAGCTCGTCGGGCCGGTTGCGATGGCGGCGGGCGGCTTCGCCCTGGTCGCCGCACTCATGGTGGTGGCCCTCAGGCCGGATCCGATGAGCCTCGTCGTCGCAGACGACGAACGATTCGCGGCGGGACCGTCGCGGTCGATCCCCGTCCTCCTGTCGTCACCCACCGTACGGCTCAGCATCGCGGCCATCGTGATGAGCCAGGTGGTGATGGTCCTCGTGATGGTCATGACACCGGTCCACATCAAGGCGAACGGAGGAAACCTCGCCACCGTGGGATGGGTGATGATGGCCCACACGCTCGGCATGTTCGCGATCGCGCCGATCACCGGACTCCTCGTGGGCCGTGTCGGACCTCGCCGCATGATCATGGCGTCGGTCGGCGTGTTCATCGGATCCTGCGTCATGGCGGCCACTGCGGTGACCGCCGCGACGCCCGTGCTCCTCGTGAGCCTCTTCCTCCTCGGTGTCGCGTGGAACTTCGGGTACGTCTCTGGCAGCACCCTCCTTCAGGCGGGCCTCCCGATCGCCGACCGGCTCACCCTCCAGGGATTCACCGACTCGTCCGCGTGGCTGTCCTCCGCCTTTGCTGCCGCCATCTCGGGTGTCATCGTCTCCCAGACGTCGTTCACGAGCCTCGCCCTCACCGGCGCCGTCCTCGCGCTCGTGCCCGTTCTCGTCGCCGTCCCGACGTACCGACCGAAACCGGCATAGGCGCAGCGGCACGGCGCTGCGACACGATGGCGAAACGCCACCCCACCGCAGCAGCCGTGGACGCTACGGCCTGCGTTCAGCCGTCGAAGCCGCCTCCGGTGTGGTCGCGATGCTCCTGGGCAGCGAGCCGCTCGCTGACGCCAGGGGTCCCGTATTTGGCCCACCAGGCCTTCGCCGCGTCGATGCCACCGACGCCGAAGGCGATCGCCAACGCGATGCCCGCAGCAGCGACGATGATCTTCACCACGTCCTCGGCGAAGCTGACGTTCAACAGGTCGAGGGCGAAGAGCAGCCCGAACACGATGATGCCGATCTGGATCAGCCACGTCAGCCACGGCACGCCGCGATTGGTCGCAAAGGGACGCACCAGATCGGCTGTCCAGTTCGCGACGGCAGCGGCGATGATCACGATGACCGCCGCGATGATGAGCAGCGGCACCCAAGCGAGCAGACGCAGCAGCAGGACCTCGATCGACTCCAACTGCAGGACACGCACCACGATGAGTGCGAGGACGATGAGTCCATAGGCATAGACGATCGTGGCTGTGATGGATGCCGGCGTATGTCCAGACGGTTCGAGCGCCGCCGCCACACCGGAGCGCTTCCACACGCCGTCGAGCGCCGCAGCCCCCAGCACCCGCTCGACGATTCGACGGACCCACTTGAGGATCCAGCGCCCGATGATCAGGATGATCAGCGCGACGGCGATCAACACGATCCACTCGGCGAGGTTCTCCCCGACGGTCCTCAGTTCTTCCACGAGACGATCCCAAAACGACACAGGTCTCCTTCCGACACCCCGACCCTAACAAACGAGCGAGGGGATCGACGGGTTGAATCCGAGCCGAACATCGGCGCCGTATTCGCCAGATGGCCGCCACGCACCGAGCTGCTCCTGCCTGGCGTCCAGATCGCAATCGGGTCGTCGACACACGCCCGCAATGGGCAAGACCCGTACGATGGCGACGTGACCGCTCGATACATGAAAGGCGTCGATCGGGCCGTCGATCTGACGCCACCCGATCGCAACCGCGTCGCCGATGCGTGGCGCGTGTTCGCTCTGCTCGTCGTTGTCTTCGGTCACTGGCTCGCCGCATCCATCTGGGTGACCCCTGACGGCGACACGCTGGTGATGAACACCCTCGAATGGATCCCGTATGCCGGGTGGGCGACGTGGGTGATCCAGGTGATGCCGATTTTCTTCTTCGTCGGCGGCTACGCGAACGCGAAGGCGATCGCATCGAGCACGACCAACAGGCGAAGCTGGCTCACCATCCGCTTCCGGAGGCTGTTCGCGCCGGCTGTGCCCGTCATCGTCGCGTGGTCGATCCTGGCGTTCGTCCTGCGTCGGTGGATCGACGCGGATCTCGTCTACGCAGGTGTCCTCAACGCCACGCTGCCCCTGTGGTTCCTGGCGGTGTACCTCACCCTCGTTTCGATTGCCCCCCTGACGTTCGCATGGTGGAACCGGGCGGGCCTCATCTCCGTCTGGATCCTCGTCGTCTCGGCGATCGCCGTCGACGTCGCCTATCGCGTGCTCGACGTCCCGGGAATCGGCTGGGTCAATCTCGTGCTGGTGTGGGGCGCCGTCCACCAGATCGGCTACTGGTGGGCCGATCGGGAGGCATCGCGGAGCCTTCCCCCACCGATGCGATCGCTCCTCGGATCGGCGATCGCGCTGGTCGCACTGATCAGTGTGACGTGGACCGAGATGTACCCCGTCGCGATGATCACGATCCCCGGCGGTGGACCACAGAACATCACCCCGCCCACGTTTGCAGTCTTTCTCCTCGCGTGCATCCAGATCGGCGTGATCCTCGCTTCGTCACGGAGGATCGCACGGTGGTCGTCTCGTAGGAGGAACTGGCGGATCGTCGTCGCCGTGTCCGCATCGATGATGTCGATCTACGTCTGGCATCTCACCGCTCTGTCCCTCGCCATCGCGGTCGGGATCTTCACGTTCGACGGGGTTGCCTTCTCGATCGAGCCGGGGACCATCGAGTGGTGGCTGACCAGGCCCGTCTTCTACGCGGTCCTGGTCGCGGTGACGGGTGGCCTCGTGGCGGCATTCGGCCGCTTCGAGCAGGACATCGACACCACATCGCACCATCGCCCCATGCCCGTCGTCGTCGCCGGCATGGCAGCGTCGATCGTCTCACTCTCGGCCACGGCGTTCATCTACCTCGTCGACCGTGACGCCGACATCACCTGGTGGATCCCCGCCCTGACCGTCGCGGCCGCCCTGATCGTCGGCGCGTACCCTGCCAGCTGGCGCCGCCGACCGTCGCCCTGACGATAGGATTTCCGACAATGGATCTCCCGATCGTGCCCCCTGTCAAGCCGATGCTTGCCAAGGCGGTGCCCGAGCTCCCGATCGGCGCCGTTTCCTATGAGCCGAAGTGGGACGGGTTCCGGTGCATCGTGTTCCGTGACGGCGACGAGGTGGTCCTGGGCTCGCGCAACGAACGACCGCTGAACCGGTACTTCCCCGAGATGATCGAACCGTTCCTGGCGAGCCTCCCAACGCGGTGCGTCATCGATGGGGAGATCTTCGTCAGCATCGACGGATGCCTCGACTTCGACGCTCTGGGCCAGCGCATCCACCCCGCCGAGTCCCGTGTCCAGATGCTGGCGGACAGGACCCCGGCGGACTTCGTCGCCTTCGACATCCTCGCCCTCGGCGACGATGCACTCGTCGAGATGCCGTTCGGCGAGCGTCGGACGATCCTCGAGGGTGTTGCTTCGACGTTCTCCCCTCCCGTCCATCTCGCCCCGGCGACACGCGATCCCGAACAGGCGATGCAATGGTTCCACGACTTCGAAGGGGCAGGCCTCGACGGCCTCATCATCAAGCCCCTCGACGACCCGTACCTGTTCGACAAGAGATCCCAGTTCAAGTTGAAGCACGTCAGGAGCGCTGACTGCGTCGTCGCCGGGTACCGAGAGCACAAGTCAGGCGACGGTGTCGGTTCGTTGGTCCTCGGCCTGTACGAGGGAGACGGCAGCCTTCGGCACGTCGGCGTGGCAGCCAGTTTCACGGCGCAGCGCCGCCGTGAACTCGTCGACGAGCTCGCGCCCTTCGCACTCGACAGCATCGATGACCACCCGTGGGCGGGTTGGATGGATGCGGAGGCCAACGCTGATGGGTCGATGCCCGGCGCGCCGAATCGGTGGAGCGGATCGAGCGGCCGTGACCATTCCTGGATACCGCTGCGCCCCGAACGCGTCGTCGAGGTCCAGTACACGTGGACGACGGCGGGGCGGTTCCGCGGAACGACCCGGATGCTGCGCTGGCGTCCAGACCGCGAACCGTCATCGTGCACGATCGACCAGCTCGCCGAACCCGACCCCCTCGCACCCTCATCCCCGTTGAGGCGCATCGTCGGCTGATCCGCCATGAAGTAGCCTCGACCCATGGCAACGCTGCTCACGATCAGGCCCCTCGAGGGCGAACCTGTACGCATCGCGATCGACGGAAGTCGCTTCGCCGACCCCGAGGAGGTGGCGATCGACTCCGAGATGGACACGTCGGGACTGTGGGCCGTGCCGGGCCTCGCCGATGCGCACGCCCACCTCACGATGCAGGTGCCGACGGACATCCACGGCATCACTGAGGACCAGATGCGGTCGAATATCCCAGCGATGGCATGGGCCCAGATCGACAGGGGCGTCCTCCTGATCCTCGACAAGGGTGCGGCGAGTGGCCTCTCGCTCCTCTCCCTCGACCACGACGCCGACCTCCGTCCCCACGTCGAGGTGGCTGGTGCCATCATCCGCCCCGCTGGTGGGTACGTGTCGGACTTCGGCGCAGAGGTGGAACCCGACGACCTCGTCGAATACATCCGCACGAAGGCAGAGACACGCGGCGGATGGGTCAAGATCATCGGCGACTGGCCCCGCAAGGGCGAGGGGCCGAAGAACAACTATCCGGTGGACCGCCTCACGGAGGCGATCGCGGTCGCCCACGGAGCGGGGGCGAGGGTTGCCGTCCACACGATGGCCTACTCCGCATCCGACGCGGTCGCGGCCGGTGCGGACTCCATCGAGCATGGTCCCTTCCTCACGTCCGATGACCTTCGAGTCCTCGCAGGCAGGGGCGGCGCATGGGTTCCCACGGTCGTCAACATGATCGATGTGCTCAACACGCTGGGACGGGATTCATCGGGAGGACGGCTGTTCATCGAGGGACTCGAGCGCATGCGGGAGAACCTGCCCCTCGCCGAGTCCCTGGGAGTCACCGTGCTCGCCGGCACGGACATGGGTGTGCGCCACGGCGAGGTTTCGAAGGAGGCGGCGCGCCTCGTCGAATACGGTATGAGTCACCGGGGTGCGACGAGGGCGGCGAGCCTCGACGCATACGACTACGTCGGCATGACAGACACGTTCCGACCGGGTGGTAGTGCGGACGCCGTGTTCTTCACCGACCATCCCTACGACGACGTCTCGGTCCTCGCGGACCCCGCCCTCATCATCCGTCGGGGCAGGACCATCAGGCAGCCTGGATGACCTCGGCGTACTACGAACGCCGCGGCGGGTGGCTCCACCCCACGGGACTGGTTGCCGGACCATGGCACCCGGAGCTCTCGCATGCGGGGCCACCCGCAGCGCTCGTCATGGATGCGCTGGCGGCATCCGATCCATCGATGGGAGTGTCGCGGGTGACCTTCGAGATCCCGCGGGGCATCCCGTTGGTCCCCTGTCGGGTGACCGTTCAGGAGAGGCGATCGGGACGCAAGATCAGGCTCCTGAACGCCGACCTCGTCGATGAGGCAGGCGAACCACTGATGAGCGCGAGCGCATGGATGATCCGCACCGGCGTCGATGGCATCCCGCTGAGCGAGCCCATCGTGAGCGGCCTTCCGGATGTCGACAACTGCCCGACGCTCGATGTCGGGTTCCTCGGGGACGTCGGCTACTTCGGCGGCGTCGAGATGCGCACGGCGAGGGGGAACCCTTTCCAGGGCGGCCACGCGGCGGTCTGGATCCGCCGAACCGTGCCACTGGTCGACGGAGAGGATTCCGATCCCTATGCCGAATGCGCGCTGTTCGGGGACCTCGGCAACGGGATCAGCTTCATGGAACCGCCCGAACGGCTGATCGCTGTCAACACGGACCTCACGCTGTATCTCTCGCGACGGCCGCGATCGGAGTGGGTGGCGATCGACGCCCGAACGGTGTCCTACGGATTGGGGCTTGGCATGACCGACTCCTTGGTATACGATGCGCACGGATTCGTAGGGAAAGCCAACCAGTCGATCTTCTTCGACCGCCCGTGACGTTTGGGAACTCCTGAGACCTCCACGACGTCTCATACGTATCCACCCAATAAGAACCCCAACAGGTGATCGCATCTGTCCGAACAACGGATGCGCACCGACCAACATGTGAAGGAATTCACAAAATGACAGCACGCCAGGCCCTCACCCCGACCGAAGTCGGCGACAGTCTCACGACATATCTCGCCGACATCGCAAACCACGAACTCCTCACCGCCGACGACGAGGTCGAACTCGCGCAGGCCATCGAAGCCGGACGCGAAGCCGAGGAGAAGCTCGTCGCGGGCGGTGTCCGTGGCGCCGAGAAGGTCAAGCTCCAGCGCACCGCCCGTCGCGGCAAGGAAGCCAAGGATCGCTTCGCCCAGGCGAACCTGAGGCTCGTCGTCTCGCAGGCGAAGCGGTACCGCAGCCAGTACGGCATCGAGTTCGTCGACCTCATCCAGGAGGGCAACCTCGGCCTCATCCGTGCCGTCGAGAAGTTCGACTGGCGCAAGGGATTCAAGTTCTCCACGTACGCGACCTGGTGGATTCGCCAGGCCATGCAGCGTGCCGTCGCAGAGAAGTCCCGCACCGTGCGCCTTCCGAACTCGCTCCACGACACGCTCCTCACCCTCAACGGGACACGGAACCGCCTGCTCTCCGAGCTCGGCCGTGAGCCTTCGTCCGAGGAGCTCGCCGAGGAGTCGGGACTCCGCCTCGATCAGGTGCTCGAAGCCCAGCTCGTTGCGGATTCCGTCTCCCTCGAGTCGCCAGTCGGTGAGGATGGTGCCGTGCTCGGCGACTTCGTCGCACACGACGACGAGGACGATCCGGTCAGGGAGACCGAGCGTCAGTCCACGATCGACGCCCTCCGCGAGGCGATCGACAGGCTTCCCGAGCGCGAGGCCTACATCCTGTCCAAGCGCGTCGGATTCGACGACGGGCTCCCGAGGACCCATGAGGAGATCGGCAAGCACCTCGAGCTCGGACCGACACGGGTCCGCTCCCTCGAGAAGCAGGCGCTGTCACGACTCCGCCATCCGGCATTCGGCCTCCGCCAGGAAGCCGACTTCTAGGCCGGATCGATCAGCGAATCGGTGATGGAGCCGTCCTTCGGGGCGGCTCCATTCGCGTCCGGCGCGGTTCCACCTCCCAGTGCTCCCGGTCAGCGCTTCCCGCGAAGCCAGGACCCGATCGCCCCGAGCCGGGACGCCCTTCCGGTCGAGGCTTCCCTCCTGTCGGCAAGCTTCGCGAGGCCGAGGCCGGCGTTGACGCCGATCCATCGGAGCGGCTCTGGTTCCCACTTCCTGGATGCGTGATTCACCCACGGCAGGGACGTGCGCTCCGTCTCGTGGCCGGCGATGAGCTCCGCGAGCGTTCGCCCTGCGAGCTGCGCGGTTGCGACGCCGTCACCGACATACCCACCGGCATGGGCGAAGCCCGCACTGCGATCGATCGACACAGTCGGACGCCAATCACGCGCCACGCCGAGCGGACCGCCCCACCGATGGGTGACCTGGACGTCCCCGAGTTGTGGGAACAGCTCGACGAGGACACGGCATAGCTCCGCGTGCACACCGTCGTCGATGTCGAAACCAGGCTCGATCCTCGATCCGAAGTGGTACGGCGCACCGCGGCCCCCGAACGCGAACCTGCCGTCCGCCGTCCGCTGGCCGTAGATGATCAGGTTGCGGAAATCGGTGAACGTCTGCCTGTCGGCGAGTCCGATCCCCTCCCACGTGGCATCCGTCAGCGGCTCGGTCGCGATCATGAGGGAGTAGAGGGGGATGACGATGCGCGACCGTCCGGGGAGCCGACTCCCGAAGCCCTCCGTCGCAAGCACCACGGTCCCTGCGCGCACCGTCCCGCGGTCCGTGGTGACGCTGCGTTCCTCGAGTCGCTGGACGGCCGTTCCCTCGTAGATCATCACGCCTCGACGCTCGGCGGCAGCTGCGAGGCCATGGACGAGCTTCGCCGGATGGATCCTCGCGCCATGCGCGTACCAGACACCTCCGACGACGTCCCTGGCGTCGAGCATCTCGCGTGCTGCCACCGTGTCGAGGTACCGAATGTCGTCCGACCCCAAGCCGAGCGTGTGCGCGTATTCGACCTCTTCGCGCGCGTATCCATCCTGGAAACCGGTGCGGGCGAGGGTCAGGACGCCGCCCTTGTGATAGTCGCACTCGATTCCCTCGGCGTTGGCGATGGCTCCGACGTCGTCGACGCTCTCGAACAGCGCCCGCATGTGCGACAGGGCGACCGGCCGACCGTGGTCCCTTGCGAGCTGGTCATGGCCGAGCGGGTACTCGGCGTGGCACCAACCGCCGTTGCGGCCGCTCGCACCGAAGCCCACATGGCTCCGCTCGATCACCGCGATCGCGAGTTCCGGTGCGAGTGATGCGAGGTGGTAGGCACACCACAGCCCGGTGAAGCCCGCACCGACGATGACGACGTCGACATCGAGGTCGCCATCCAACCCGGGCCGTGTCGGCTCGGCGCGGACGGCGTCCCACCAGAGGGGTCGCCGGATCGCGTCAGCGGCGTTCACGAACCTCCGACCTTCCTCTCGGCCATGCCGTTGAGGATCTCGAGCACGACTCGATTCGCCAGGAACGCCGTGATCTGGCCCGGGCCGTCATACGGGGGCGAGACCTCGACCATGTCAGCCCCGACGATCGGCAGCTCACGGGAGAGTCGCCGAATCGTGTCGAGCAGCTCTCGCGACGTCAGGCCCCCGGGTTCGGGGGTCCCCGTGCCCGGTGCCATGCCGGGGTCGACGACGTCGACGTCGATCGACAAGAAGACGCCGATGCTCTCCGATCCGGATGCGGCCCTGACCGCGTCGTCGACGACCGGTCGCAGTCCCCGCTCGACGATCTCGGACATGAGGAATGTGCGCATTCCCTGCTCGGCCATCCATGCGACCGTCTCGGGTCCCGGCCAGTAGCCCCGAAGCCCGATCTGGACGAACCGTTCACCTGGTACGGCTCCCGACTCGATGAGGCGACGCATGGGTGTCCCGTGGCCGTGGAGTGCACCGGCATTCGTCATGCCGGTATCCGCGTGGGCGTCGAAGTGGACGACGCCGAACGTGCCGTCGCCGTGGACCCTGGCGAGACCGGTACCGTTGCCGAAGGTAACGGAGTGGTCTCCACCGAGCACGATCGGGACGGCACCGCACGCGGCGATGGTCTCCACCGCCACGGCCAGGGTCTCGAGGCCTTGCTCGAGGTAGCCGGGAGGAACGTCGATGTCACCGACATCGACGACGCGAAGGACCTGGAACGGGTCGATCCCCGTCGGCAGGTGGGGGCGGACCATGTCGGCGCCGAGGTAGTCGGCCTCCCGGATGGCCTTCGGCCCGAATCGCGCACCTGCGCGATACGTTGCTCCCCAATCGATCGGAGCGCCGACGATCACGACGTCCGGGGGGTCGTCCACCAATCGGGCGAGCGGGACGTTGGGCACGCCGGCGAACGACGGGAAGGAGGCGAAACGGTACACATCCTCCATGGAGCCTCCTATCGAATCGCCGTCAATCGTCGCTGCGCAGGTGCGGATTGAACCATACGAGGAACGATGCCCAGTTGTCGGTGCTCTCGTCGTGCACGTAGTCCGCGATCACCCCACGCACCTCGAAGCCATTGCGTAGCTGGGCGGTCAGCGTCGGATCCGTCAGCTCCCCCGCTGCGACGGCATCGACGTATTCCTGTGCCGTCATCGAGTGCTTGTGGTTCGCAAAACCCGGGATCACGCCCCCTGCGATGATGCCGCGCCGTCCATGCTCGACCACGAGCTGTTTTCGGAGGTCGTAGAGCTTCCTGGCGATGCCCCGGCCCCGGTAGTCGGGATGCACCGCGATGTCGATGCCGTAGTACCAGTCCCCGTCTGGGTCGTGGTGCTCCATGCCGAGGGGACCCACGACCTCGTCCATCGAATGCTGGGGTTGGGAGATGTCGTAGTCGACGAAGACCCCGGAGGCCATTGCGACGACCCGATCACCGTCGAGCACCATGAACGCCCCCTCGGGGAAGATCTGCTCCTGGAGGATGATCCCCTCGACGGTCAGGAGGTCGTCCACGTCCACGGTCGGGAAGCAGAGGAGCTCGAGGGAGACGAGGTCCTGTGCGTACTCGCTCGATGCGACGGTGTAGACGAGCTCACCCATCGCCGCCCGCCGTTGCACGCGAGATCCAGACCTTCCTGAGGTGCTCGTGGACGGTCCATTTCGTCCTGGCACCCTCACGCAGGATCCCGACATCCCCGGGGCCGAAGCTGATCGGATCCCTCCCTGCCTCCGTGACGGTCACCGAGCCTGAGATGACGACGAACACCTCGTCGAATTCGGTGTGCACGGACGTGCCCACGGTGTGATCCCAGACACCGACCTCCATGTCGTCGACGTGCGCGAGCTCGACGAGCCCTGCGCTGGGGCCTGATGGGTCTCCACCGATCGGGTCGAGTCGGATCGTCGGTGCACGCGGATCGAAGCGCTCGACGCGAGCGCCAGTCGGGGTCGATGCTGCTTCCATGCCCGACAGTATGGTGGAGTCTCTCCACGTCCACAAGCGATACGACGGACATCGGACGATTTCACGAGCGATTCGTTGTACATCGGGACCCGATACGGTCTATATTGGTGGCGCGGATCACGTATGGGAGGACCGATGAAGGACATCCGAACGGCGGCGCGGGATCACCTCTGGCTCCACTTCGCACAGGTACCTGGTGAAGGTCCCGTGCTCATCGAGCGCGGCGACGGGTGCTATGTCTGGGACACCGATGGCAAGCGCTATCTCGATGCCCTTGCCGGCCTCTTCGTCACCGAGATCGGCCACGGTCGGTCGGACCTCGCAAACGCTGCGAGCAAGCAGGCAGAGACGATGGCCTTCTTCCCCGTGTGGGGCATGGCCCACCCACCGGCCGCAGCGCTCGCCCAGAAGCTCGCAGAGCTCTCCCCCGGTGACATGGACAGGGTCTTCTTCACGGCAGGCGGCTCCGAAGCCGTCGAGTCCGCATGGAAGCTCGCACGCCAGTACCACCTTGCGAACGGTGAGCCCGATCGCCTGAAGGTGATCGCTCGGAAGACCGCGTACCACGGGACCACACTCGGTGCCCTGTCGATCACGAGCATCCCTCCGATCCGCGCACCCTTCGAACCGATGCTGAACCACCTCGTGACGCACGTGTCGACGACGGACAACCCCCGGGCCGCCGACGAGATCGAGGAGGCGATCCTGGCCGAGGGCCCTGGGACCGTCGCCGCGGTGTTCCTCGAGCCGGTCCAGAACTCAGGTGGCTGCTTCGTTCCTTATGAGGGGTACTGGCAGCAGGTCCGCGAGATCTGCGACCGGTACGGGATCCTGCTCGTGAGCGACGAGGTCATCTGCGCGTTCGGAAGGCTCGGTACCTGGTTCGGCGGACAGAAGTTCGACTACGTACCGGACATGATCACGTTCGCCAAAGGAGCCACGTCCGGATATGCACCGCTCGGAGGTGTCATCACCCGCCCTCACATCGCCGAGGCGATCCGGGCGAGCGAGGACATCGTGTGGCACGGCATCACGTTCGGCGGCCATCCCGTTTCGTGTGCCGTGGCCCTCGCCAACATCGAGGCGATGGAGGCCGAGGGCATCGTCGAGCATGCTGCGGCCCATGAGGGCATGTTCAGGTCGAAGCTCGAGACGCTCCTCGACCACCCCATCGCCGCCGAGTTGCGTGGTGCCGGCTACTTCTACGCCGTCGAGCTCCAGAAGGATCCGGAGAACGGTATCCACTTCTCGAGGGAGGAGGCGACCGAGATCGTGGGTCGGCTCAAGCCCCTCCTCCTCGAACTCGGCATGATCGCGAGGGCGGACGGTCGTGGTGCCCCCATCCTGCAGTATTCACCCCCGCTCATCGCGGGGCCCGAGGAGTTCGACGAGATCGTTCGGATCTCACGCGAGGCCCTCGACAGGGCATGGTCGGAGATGAACGCATGACAACGGTTGGGGTCCCGACCGAGATCAAGCCGGACGAGCGCAGGGTCGGCCTCACCGCCGCAGGAGCGGAGGAGCTCACGTCTCGCGGCGTGCAGGTCCTCGTTCAGGCGGGTGCTGGCGAGGGATCGGCGATCGAGGACGGAGAATACGTCGCCGCGGGAGCCACGATCGTCCCGACGGCAGACGACGCCTGGTCCGCGGACATCGTCTGCAAGGTCAAGGAGCCCCAGGTGTCGGAGTTCGCGCTGCTGCGCAACGATCTGACCCTGTACACCTACCTCCACCTCGCGGCCTACCCGAGGGTCGCAGATGCGCTCCTCACCGCGGGGACGACGGCGATCGCGTACGAGACCGTCGAACTCGACGGCGATCTTCCCCTGCTCGCCCCGATGAGCGAGGTCGCTGGCCGCCTGTCGATCCAGGCAGGCGCGTCCCACCTCGAGGCACCCAAGGGTGGGCGTGGGACGATGCTCGGTGGCGTACCCGGCGTCGCACCGGCGAATGTCGTCATCATCGGTGGCGGCCACGTCGGATGGAACGCCGCGAAGATCGCCGGCGGGATGGGCGCCCACGTCACGATCCTCGACATCGACGTGAATCGCCTCCGGGAGCTCGATGACCTCGTCTTCGGACGCATGACGCTCCTTGCGAGCAACCGGACCTCGGTCGCCGAGTCGATCGCGACGGCGGACCTGGTGGTCGGCGCGGTCCTCGTGCCGGGAGCGAAGGCGCCTCGCGTCATCACCGAGGACCACGTACGGATGATGCAGCGCGGGGCGGTGATCGTCGATGTCGCCATCGACCAGGGTGGCTGTGTCGAGACGAGCCGCGAGACGTCGCATCAGGAGCCGACGTTCGTGGTCCACGATGTCGTTCACTATGCCGTCGGGAACATGCCGGGAGCGGTGCCTCGCACGTCGACCTTTGCCCTCACGAACGTCACGACGCCGTACCTCGTCGCCCTCGCGACGCTCGGCGTGGATGGCGCGGTCGCCGCGAGACCCGAACTGGCATCGGGCATCAACACGCGCGACGGCGAGATCACCCATCCGATCGTGCGCGAGGCCCTGGCACCCACCGGCGCCGCATGAAGCTCGACGACACGGACAAGGAGATCATCGGCCTCCTCCAGGACGATGGCCGAATGCCATTCTCCACGCTCGGTCCGAAGGTCGGCCTGTCGCCCGCTGCCGTGCGACAGCGGGTCCTCCACCTCATCGACCAAGGGGTGATGCAGATCGTCGCGGTCACCGATCCCATGACGCTCGGGTTCACCGTCCAGGCGATGGCGGGCATCAAGGTCGATGGTGATCTCGAGGAGGCTGCCCGCGCAATCGGAGCCATCGACGCGGTCGACTACGTGGTCATCGTCGCCGGAAGGTTCGACATCCTCGTGGAAGTCGTCGCGGAGAACATGAGCCGCTTGATCGAGACGATGAACAGGGTGCGCTCGATCGAGACCATCACCAGCACCGAGATCTTCACCTACCTCCGCCTCGAGAAGCAGACCTACGACTGGGGAACCCGCTGATCCGCGCTCGAGGGGTCAGGAGTCGAAGCCCATTCCGAGGCTGTCGAGGAGCCTGAGCCAGGGTCCACGGCGTCCCTCGTTCGCGTCGGATCGGGCGAGCGCCCGACGCGTCATCGAGATGCCGAGGTACCGGATGGGCTCCGGCGGGAAGGGAAGCGGCTTCTTCCTCACCATCTCGAGCTGGGTGCGTTCGGTCTCGATCCCATCGACGAGGTCGAGGGCGACCTGGGCGCCGAACCTGCTCGCCCCGACACCAAGGCCCGTGTACCCACCGACCCAGACGAGGTCGTCGTCGTGGGACCTCCCCCACGTCGCCGTGAACCGCGTGGTGGTGCCGATCGGTCCTGCCCATTTGTGGGAGAAGCGGAGGCCCTCGAGTTGGGGGAAGGTCGAGAAGAAGTGGTCCGCCAGCAGGGCGTGGGTGTCACCCGCCTGGTCGTAGCGGTCGCCGATGGCGTTCCCGTACCGGTACACGGCGTCGTACCCACCCCACAGGATGCGGTTGTCCGACGTCAACCGGTAGTAGTGGAACTGGTTGCTGACATCCGATATCGCCTCGCGGCCGTCCCAACCGATGGAGTCCATCTGATCGGTGGTGAGCGGCTCGGTCATGAGCACGTAGTCGTACACGGGCACGACGTACCTGCGCATTCGGCGGATCGGCTGTGCGTATGCGTTGGTCGCGACGATGACCTTCTTGGCCGAGACCGATCCGTGCTCCGTTGCGACCTCCAGCATCGCTCCCTTTCGCGCGATCGCGACGACCGGCGACCTGTCGAAGACCCTGACGCCGGCGCGCTCGGCAACGTTCCGCAGGCCCATGACCAGCTTCGCGGGATGGATGATCGAGGTGCCTGTGAGCTCTTTGACCCCGCCGATGTAGGTCGGAGAGGCCAATGCCGCCTGCACCGACGACCGGTCGAGGGAGATGAAGGGCTCACCACTGCGTGCGAGGGCGACTGCGACGTCCTTGAGCTCTTCCAGGTGCCACGGCTGGGAGGCGACGTGGATGACACCCGTCTGTTCGAGTCCGACGTCGAGGCCGTGACGCTCGACGAAGTCGAGGATCGACCGGTAGTTCACTCCTGCGAGCCGTTCGATCGTGGCCATCTCGCCGGGCCAACGCGAGACGCCGTTTCCTGCACCGTGGGTGAGGGAGGCCTCGAGGAACCCACCGTTGCGGGAACTGGCACCGTGACCCGTTCGCTCGGCCTCGACGACGACGATCGTCCTCGTGGGATCGGCCTCGGCAGCGATGTTGGCGGCCCACAGCCCTGTGAACCCCGCACCGACGATCGCGAGGTCCGCGGTCACCGAACCTGTGAGGACCGGAGCATGGTCGTAGCTCCCGAGGTCATCGACCCAGAAGACGGATGGCTTCGCTCCGGCGAGTGCGTCAGTTGCAGGGTTCACGTCAATGCTTGACCATGACGTGCTTGACCTCGGTGTAGTGCTCGACGGCGTACATCGACATGTCCTTGCCGTAGCCGGACTGCTTGAACCCTCCGTGGGGCATCTCGCTCACGATCGGGATGTGGTCGTTCACCCACACGGTCCCGAACTGGAGCGCACCCGTCGCTCGCATGGCCCTCCCGACGTCGCGTGTCCAGACGCTCGCCGCGAGGCCGAAGTCGACGTCGTTCGCCCATGTGATCAACTCGTCGTCAGTGGAGGCACGCTGGACGGTCACGACGGGACCGAAGACCTCCTTCTGGATGATCTCGGAGTGCTGATCGGCCCCCACGACGATGGACGGTTCGTAGAAGAAGCCGCGTCCGTCGAGTCGCGCACCACCGGTCGTCACCGTTGCACCTGCGTCGAGCGCCCTCTCGACGAATCCTGCCACCCGATCGAGCTGTGCCGCCGACACGACGGGACCCATCTCCGTCTGCTCGTCGAAGGGATCCCCCACGTTCAGCGAAGCTGCCGCTTCCGTGAGGCCACCTACCACGTCATCGTGAACGCGTGGACCTGCGATCACGCGACACGGCGCCGTGCAGTCCTGCCCGGAGTTGTAGAAGCTGTTCGCCTTCAGGTTGGCAACGAGGGCATCGACGTCCGCATCGTCGAACACGACGACCGGTGCCTTGCCACCCAATTCGAGATGGACGCGTTTGAGGCTGTCGCTTGCGGCTCGAGCGACGGACTTGCCCGCAGCGACGCTTCCCGTGAGCGAGACCATGGCGACATCAGGGTGCACCACGAGTGGCACCCCGGCGTTCGGGCCGTCGCCGCACACGATGTTCAGGACGCCGGGAGGCAGGATGTCCTCGACGAGCTCGGCCAGTCGCAGCACCGTGTACGGGGTCAACTCGGACGGCTTGAGGACGACGGTGTTGCCGGCAGCAAGCGCAGGGCCGAGCTTCCACGTCGCCATGTTGAGCGGGTAGTTCCACGGTGCGATGGAGGCAACGACCCCGATGGGGTCGCGCCGTACGAAGGACGTGTACCCGTCCAGGTACTCGCCAGCAGCCTTTCCCTCGAGGAAACGGCCGGCGGAGGCGAAGAAGCGCCAGTTGTCGATGGTGAGGTCCATCTCGAACTCCACGATCGAGACGGGCTTCCCGACGTTCTCGCACTCGATCCGTGACAACTCCGCGATGTCGTCCTCGATGCGATCGGCAACGGCATGGAGCAACTCGGAACGCCTTCTCGGTGTGAGCGCCGACCAATCGGCGAACGCCTCCCTCGCCGCGCGTACGGCGTCGTCGACGTCGCGAGCGCTGCTGGCGGGAGCGGTGCCGATGGCCTCACCGGTTGCGGGGTTCACCACCTCGTCGACCGACCCGTCCCGCGCGGGTACCCATGAGCCCCCTATGAAGTTCTCGTGTGCCATCGCACCTCCACGGAGGCGGTGGACGGTCATTGACCGTCCACCGCCCCGGTCAACCGTGATCAGCTACGCGCCTCGGCGAACTTGTCCGTGTAGTTGATCTCGTAGTCGCCCTGGTCCTCGATGACCTCGAGCTTTGCAGACTCCGTCTCGGCGTAGAAGTCGACGACTTCCTGGTCGAGCATCGAAGCCGATGCGGCATTCGGGCTGCCGTAGTAGTTCCAGTTCGTCAACGCCGCACCGTTCTCGGCATCGAGGATGAAGTTGATGAACGTGTGCGCGGTGCACACGGACGTCGCCGTGGTCGGGATCGCCATGTTGTCGATCCACAGCGTGGCTCCCTCCTCTGGCAGCACGTACTCGAAGTCGTCAGGGTTGTCGGCATCGAGGAAGCCGATGATCATGTTGCCCGAGTAGCCGTGCGCAACCGCCACCTCACCCGCCGACAGCGCCTCGTCGTACTGATCGGAGTCGAATGTCGCGATGTTGGCCTTGGCAGCCTTGATGACCTCCGTGGCCTCTTCGAGGTGCTCGAGGGTCGTGTCGTTGAGCGAGTAGCCGAGGTACTCGAGTGCAGCACCCATCGTCTCACGAGGGTCGTTGAGCACCGACACACCACCGGGGAAGTTCGCAGTGAGGGTCGGATCGAAGATGAGAGCCCAGCTCCGTGGGAAGTCCTCGCCGACGAGGGCCTTGTTCACCCCGAGCCCCGTCGTGCCGTACTGGTAGGCGGCAGAGAACCTCGCACCGTCGTCATATGGCTGTGAGGTGAAGTCCGGATCCATGTTGGCGAAATTCGGGATGGCATCCTTGTTGAACTCGACGAGCAGCCCTTCCTGGATCATGATGTTCACCATGTAGTCGGACGGCACGATCACGTCGTAGGACACGCCGCTCTGGATCTGGGAGATCATCGCCTCGTTCGACTCGTAGAACGACTCGACCACACTCACGCCGTACTCGGCCTCGAATGCCTCGATGAGCTCAGGGTCCATGTACTCGGACCAGTTGTACAGGTTCAGATCGCCATCGACCTGACCCACGGCGCAGTCACCTGCGGCGACGGTGTCTCCTCCGTCACTGCCACACGCGCTCGCCACGACGGCGAGGGCCGCAATCAGCACCAACATCCTCTTCATCATCTTCGTCCTCCTTGTTGACTCTCTCCCCCTGATTCCCACGCCACCCACGTCACGTACCGGTCGACGAGGATCGTCCACCACGGTCGCGTTGGAACACGAGAGAAATTGCGATCAGCACCATTGAAGCGGTCAGCATGAGTACCGACACTGCGTTGATGAGCGGCGTGACGCCGCGCCTGACCAAACCGAAGACGTAGACGGGGAGCGTCGTGGCTCCCGGACCCGCGACGAAGCTGGTGACGACGACGTCGTCGAGCGACAACGTGAGTGCGAGGAGTGCACCCCCGGCCACGGCGGGCGCGATCAGCGGAAGCGTCACCCTCCGGAACGCCTGCCACCGATCCGCGTACAGATCCGCCGCAGCCTCCTCGTACGTCGGATCGAGCTGGCTGAGACGAGCTCGCACCACGATCGCCACGAACGAGATGCTGAAGGCGATGTGGCTGAGCGAGATCGTCGAGAGGCCGAACTCGAGCGTCGGACCGAACCCTGAGATCATGCGGAACGCCGCTGCGAAGAACAGCAACATCATGACGGCCATGGTCACGTCGGGAATGATGACGGGGAGGTAGACGAGCCCGTCGAACGTCCGCTGTCCACGGAAGCGGTAGCGCTCGAGTGCGACCGCCGTCGCCGTCCCGAGGATCGTCGAAATCGTCGTCGAGATGACTGCAATGATGATCGAGTTCCGAAGCGCGCTCATGACCGCGGCGTTCTGGAACATCTCACCGTACCAACGGAACGAGAACTCGGACCACACGCCGACACGGCTGTTCGCATTGAACGAGAACACGATCAACACCACGATCGGGGCGTACAGGAACGCAAACACCAGCAACGAGTGGGCGGTGAGCAGGCGATCCGTTGCGCTCTTGGGACGTACACCAACGCTCACAGCGTCCTCGCCCCCCTCCGGAAGTAGATGATCGTCGCGATCAGCATCACGACCATGACGGCCACCGAGAGTGCCGATCCGAACGGTTGGTTCCGAGCCGCCAGGAACTGGCTGACGATGTAGTCGCCAAGGAGGGTCGTGCGAGCTCCCCCGAGGATCGCAGGGGTGACGTAGGCCCCGAGCGTCGGGATGAAGACGAGGATGGATCCCGCGATGACCCCTGGCATGGACAGCGGGAAGGTGACCTTGCTGAAGGATCGCCATCCCGACGCATAGAGGTCCCGAGCAGCCTCGACGAGGCTCCAGTCCATGCGCTCCAGCGCGGCATAGAGGGGCAGGACCATGAAGGGAAGGAAGCCGTAGACGAGGCCGATCAGGACCGCATAGTTGGTGAACAGGATGCGGATCGGCTCACCACCGAGCGCCTGGGACAACTCCGACAGCGGACCGTCGCTTCCGAGGAGGACGCGCCATGCATAGGTGCGCACGAGGAAGTTCGACCAGAACGGGATCATCACGAGCACGAGGAGGATGTTGCGCGTGCGTGTGCCGCGGGTCGCCATGAAGTAGGCGAGCGGATACGAGAGCACGAGACAGATGATGGTCGTGGCTGTCGCCATGACCAGTGACCGGAAAGCGATCTCGGCCACGAGGGGATCGAAGAGCCTGCGGTAGCTGTCGAGGTTCCACCCCTCGAGCAGGGTGAGACCGGTGGAGCTCCTCGTTGCGAACGAATACACGACGACGATGAGGAGCGGGATGGTGAAGAAGACGACGAGATAGGCGAGGGATGGAAGGGCGATCAGCAGGCCACGGCGCGAGTCGGCCTTCGCTGCATCCCGTTCGAGCTCGGGCGTGACCGCGGCGACCTCCTCCGTCGCGGAGACGGTATCGAGCGGAGTAGTCATGCCCCTACGACCGTCGTCGCCTCCGGATTCCACGATGCAAAGACGCGTTCACCCTCGTCATGGGTCGCAACAGAAGGCCGATTCTCCTCCTTCACCTCGAGGATCCCTGCGGCCGTCTGGATGTCGTAGAAGAAGAAGTCGCCGTGGTAGATGCGCCGGTAGACGGTGCCCTCGACGGCATTGCGGTCCGCAGGGGCTCCCTCGTCGATGGTGTGGAGTGTGAGCCGCTCGGGACGGATCCCGATCGTGATGTCCTCTCCACTCGGAAGATCCGTCCGCGCACGGATCTTGGTCTCCCCTGCGAGTTCGACCATCGTCGGATCGATCACCTTCGCCGGCAGGAGGTTGATCTCCCCGATGAAGTCCGCGACGAACCTCGTCCGAGGGTGGTCGTAGAGGTCCTGTGGCGAATCGACCTGGAGCAGCTTGCCCTCGCTCATCACGCCGATCCGGTCGCTCATGGTGAGCGCCTCCTGCTGATCGTGGGTGACGTAGATGAAGGTGATGCCCACACGGTGCTGGAGCTCCTTGAGCTCGATCTGCATCGACTGACGAAGCTTGAGGTCGAGGGCACCGAGCGGCTCGTCGAGGAGGAGGACCTCTGGCTCATTGACCAGTGCACGGGCGAGGGCGATCCGCTGCCGCTGGCCACCGGAGAGCTGCTCGGGTTTCGCATTCACACGGTCTGCGAGTCGGACGAGTTCGAGCACGCGCATCGTGCGACGCTCGATCTCGGTCGCCTCGACCTTGCGCATCAAGAGGCCGAAGGCGACGTTCTCCTTGATCGTCATGTGGGGGAACAAGGCATAGGACTGGAAGACGGTGTTGACGGGGCGCTTGTTCGGCGGAAGCAGGCCCATCTCCTTGCCGTGGATCTTCAGCGAGCCGGACGTCGGATACTCGAAGCCGGCGATCATGCGCAGTGTCGTCGTTTTCCCGCACCCCGACGGACCGAGGAGGGAGAAGAACTCGCCGTCATGGATGTCGAGGTCGAGGGCATCGACGGCAACGAGGTCGCCGAACTGCTTCGACACTCCTGCCAGCTGTACCGCCTCGCTCATCACCGCCCACCGATCGTCATGTCGGCCGTAGAGTGCCGACAGCATAGGGGGTCCGACCGCCGAGCGCCCTGAGAGCTACGGCCCATGCCTTCCCACGTCCTCGCAACCGAATCTATCGCAAACTGACTGATTCTCGGCAGTATGGCGTGTGACAGTGTGGATCGCAACTGATACGATCTTGTAGGTACAACGATTCGATCGAGATGTGATATGCAACACACCAAGCAACTGATCGCCGGCACCTGGGTCGACGCGCTGGCCGGTGGCACCCGGGACCTCGTCGATCCAGCGACGGGATCGGTCATCGACCAGGTCGCGTACGGTGATGGCCGGGACGCAGGAGCCGCCATCGATGCGGCATCGGCCGCGCTCGCCGACTGGCGCGGGCTCGGCCCCTTCGCACGGGCCGAGATCCTCCTTGGGGCTGCGGACCTGATCGCCGAGAGAGCCGACGAGCTCGCCGTGATCACGACCGAGGAGTCAGGCAAACCCATCGGGCAGTCGAGGGCCGAGTGGCTTTCCGCACCGAGCTACCTGCGCTTCGCAGCTACCGAGGCGACACGCCTCGGTGGGCGGATCATCCCGTCGAAGGTGCCAGGGCGGCGAATCGAGGTCACCTACGCACCAGTCGGTGTTGTCGGTGTGATCGCCGCGTGGAACTTCCCCATCTACAACGTGAACCGTGCCGCATCGTCAGCGCTCGCCGCCGGGTGCACCGTGGTCGTGCGTCCGAGCGAGTACACACCGCGGTCCGCGTTCGCATACGGCGAGGCCCTCACCGATGCAGGAGTCCCCGCAGGCGTGATCAACGTGGTCAATGGCGACGCCGGGGCGATTGCCCAGGCCATGCTCGACGATGGACGGGTCAGGAAGATGCAGTTCACGGGCTCGTCGCGTGTCGGCAGGATCCTCATGGACGGTGCGTCACGGACGATCACGAAGCTGTCCCTCGAGCTCGGTGGAAACGCGCCCGTGATCGTCATGCCCGACGTCGCGGACCTCGAAGCCGTCGTCGCAGGCGGTGTCACGGCGAAGTACCGCAACGGCGGGCAGGCGTGCATCGCGCCGCAACGGTTCATCGTGCATGAGTCGATCGCCCAGCGTTTCATCGACCTCGCCACCGAGCGGACAGCAGCCCTCGTCGTCGGGGATCCCGCCCTTCGAGCCACCGACGTCGGTCCGATCATCAACGAGGTTCAGCGCGATCGGATCGACCGAATCGTCTCGGAGTCCGCCGACACGGGAGGCCATGTCACGACCGGAGGGACCCGTCTCGACGGCTCCGGGTTCTTCTTCGCACCGACCGTCATCACAGGAGACCTCGCAGGCACCCCTGTCATGACGGAGGAGGTGTTCGGCCCCGTCCTCCCCATCACGACCTTCGCAAACGTGGACGAGGCACTCGTGATCGCCAACTCGGTCGAGGATGGGCTGTCCGCGTTCGTATGGACGACCGACCTCGCGACCGCGTTCACCGTGGCGGACGAGCTCGAGTTCGGCATGGTCGGCATCAATGACTGGTACCCGGTGACTGCGGAGGCACCGTTCGGTGGGGTCAAGCGGTCGGGCCTCGGGCGCGAATCAGGAACGGAAGGCCTCCTCGAGTACCTCGAACCACAGACCAGGTACATCGGAGGTCTCACCCGATGAACCGCCTCGTCACGCTCGTGGCCTCCGGTACACCCGAGGCCATCGGAACCGCCCACGGATCCGCATTCGCCTCGGAGATCCGCAACTACATGGAGGACAGGGTCCGGTTGTCGCGGACCGGAACCGACCTCGACAGGGCCGGCGTCGTCGCGATCGCCGAAGCGATGCTCGACTCCCATCGTGCATACGACGAGGGCCTCTTCGCCGAGATGGTCGCCATGGCCGATGCCGCAGGCATCTCACCTGCCGAAGCGGTCATCGTCGGGGGATACACGGACTTCATCGACACGGTCAGGCGTTTCGCCCACGGCTCAGCCGTCGAGGACACCTGCACCGCAGTCATCACACCCGACGCCCGCTCGGACGGCCACGGCTTCCTCGCCCAGACGTGGGACATGCATGCGTCCGCGACGCCGCACGTCTTCATGCTCGACGTCCAGCCGAGCGACGCCCCTCGGTCCCTCGTGTTCACGACCCACGGAACCCTCGGCCAGATCGGCATGAACGAGGCCGGCATCGCCATCGGGATCAACAACCTGACCATGGACGACGGCGCGATCGGCGTGACCTGGCCGTTCGTGGTTCGCAAGGCCCTCGCCGCGACGACATTCGACGACGCGATGGCAGCGATCCTCGATGCGCCGCTGGCGGGCGGCCACAACTTCCTCGTGTTGGATCGTCAGGGCCGAGGAGCCTCCGTCGAGGCGACACCAAGCGTGCGCCATGTCGATGTGCTCGATGGGGAGGCCCTCGTCCACACGAACCACTGCCTTGCTCCGTCGACGCAAGCGGTCGAGGCAACGCGACCAGCGGAGTTGGAGCGATCCTCCACCGCTCGCCTCGAGCACGCCGCGTCGGCGCTCGATCATGCAGGGCCGTACACGGTGGATGAGATGATCGCGCTCCTGCGGGATGAGGGGTCGATCTGCCGCCGTCCCGCACCGCCGTTCGACTACGAGAGCTCGGGCGCCATGATCATGAGGCCGGGAACGGCAGACCTATGGGCGTGCTGGGGAGTGCCATCGGACAACGACTTCGAGCACTTCTCACTCGGCGATCGATGACCGAGCTCACCTACACCAACCTCGACCCCTCACTCGCACGACGTTGCGCAGAGCTCGAGCGCTTGGCCTTCCCCACCGCCGACCCCGATGAGCTGCTCACGGAGGATGACATCCTCGCCTATGCAGCGACGTTTCCCGAGGGGTTCTTCGTGTGCCTCGACGGCGACGTGGTGGTCGGCCAAGGCGCGGGCATCCTCCTCGATTTCGACTTCGACGACTACCAGCACACGATCATCGGCATCACGGGTGAGCACCAGTGCGGGAACCACGACCCGGGCGGATCCTGGTACTACGGCACCGACATCGCCGTCCACCCCGGGTATCGACGTCGCGGCATCGGTGGCACGTTGTATCGGCTGCGGAAGGACCTCGTCCGCTCGCTCGGAAAGTCGGGGATCGTCGCCGGGGGCCACCTCCACGGTTTCGGGGCCCACAAGCACGGGATGACCGCACACGAATACATCGACGCAGTTCGCTCTGGCAGGATCTACGACGCAACACTCAGCTTCCAGATGGACCAGGGATTCGAACTCATAGGAGCGCTCGAGAACTACCTCGCCGACGACGAAACCGACGGCTGGTCTGCGCTCATAGTCTGGCGCAATCCCGACGCCTGAGGGAACTGATGCCGCATCCCGTCAATCACGACTGAACCGGACGACGGGAACGTAGAACCACGCCCAGGCCACCAGGGCAGCGATGAGGCTCGCACCAATGGCCGCTGCGCGTTGCTCGAGGAACAGCGCCGTGACGAGGTAGACGGCCGAGGCGAGGGCAACGGCGAACGCGACGGTCCCGACGATCGTCATGCGGACGGTGAACTCCAGGTGGGCACGCGAGCGCCTCTTCACACCGGTCTGGGGTGCCCTGAGCCGCTGATGGGCACTCGGGGCGATGAGGAGCACCACGGCGATTGCTGAGGCGATGAACGAGGTGTAGAACGCGACGCCCTCATCGCTCGTCAGGTCGGCGAACGATGCCTGGAACGGGAGGGTGAGGAGGAAGGCGAACAACACCATCACGCCGGGGAGGGTGGTTCGGAGGCCCTCGAGGAGGGCTCGAAAGGCGTCATCGACGTCGCCGTCGGCAGGATCGATGATCTCTCCGCCTTCACCAACATCGTCGTACACGGCCATGCCTCCAATCATGGTCGCGTCCGGCGCATCGTGCACCCCGACCTCACCCGACGCCCGACGCCGGGGTACAATCTTGAGCATCCGCTCAAGAATCGAGTACCACCGATGGCAACATCATCTCCTCCCCGCAGGGTCGCGATCGTCGACGGGTTGCGCACCCCGTTCGCGAAATCGGGAACCGTGCTCCGCGATCAATCGACCCTCGACCTTGCGAGCGCAGTCGTCGCCGAGCTCCTTGCCCGCGCCGGCCTCGACGGCTCGCAGGTCGACCGCGTCGTGTACGGCTCCGTCGTCCAGGATGTCGGCGCCCCGAACATCGCCCGTGAGATCGTCCTCGCGGGGCCCTTCCCCCAGACTGTGGACGCCTACTCGGTGACGCGCGCATGCGCGACCTCGACCCAGGCGGTCGCCGATGCAGCCCAGGCGATCATGCTCGGAGAGGTCGACATCGTCGTCGCCGGGGGCGCTGACTCGCTGTCGAAGCCGCCCGTGACCTACTCGGATGCGTTCGTCGACGCGCTGATGCGAGCGAACTCGGCAAAGGACCTCCCGTCGAAGGCGAGGGCCTTCAGCCGTGTCCGCCCGAGGGATCTCGCCCCCGTGCCGCCTGCGATCGCCGAACGGTCTACGGGTGAGACGATGGGAGACTCGGCCGAGAAGATGGCGAAGGAGAACGGCATCTCGCGCGAGGACCAGGATGCCTTCGCCATGCGATCGCACAGCAGGGCCGTCGACGCCTGGAGCGCAGGAATCTTCGACGACGAGGTCATGGCACTCCCGCTGCCACCGAGATACACGGACACCGTCGAACGCGACACGCTCCCCAGGGCAGATTCGACGGCGGAGAAGCTTGCGCAGCTGAAGCCCGTGTTCGACCGCAGGTACGGCTCCGTCACCGCAGGCAACGCCTCGCCGCTGACCGATGGCGCATCAGCAGTGATCCTCATGGCAGAGGAGACGGCGGCGGCGCTCGGGTACGAGCCGAGGGCGTTCATCCGATCCTGGGCCTTCGCAGCGCTCGATCCGAACTGGCAGCTCCTCATGGGTCCGTCGATCGCGACACCGATCGCCCTCGACAGGGCCGGCATGAAGCTGTCCGACATCGACCTGGTCGACATGCACGAGGCGTTCGCCGCCCAGATCCTGTCGAACATCCGGGCGTTCGCGTCGAAGGAGTTCGCCACCGAACACCTCGGTCGCAGCGAAGCGATCGGCGAGATCGACGACGATGCCTTCAACATCTACGGTGGATCGATCTCGATCGGCCATCCGTTCGGCGCCACAGGGGCACGCCAACTCATCACGATGGCGAACGAGCTCACCAGGCGAGGCGGGGGGACCGCACTCGTGACCCAGTGCGCGGCAGGCGGCCTCGGTGCAGCAGTGATCCTGGAGAAGTGACATGACCTTCGACAACTTCCACTTCGAACTCACCGACGACGGAGTCGCAACGGTCCTGATCGACAGGGCGGGTGAGGCCATGAACACGCTTGGCGTCGCTCTCACGACGGAGTTGGCCGAGGTCGTCGCTCGTCTCGAGCAGGACGACGTGAGGGCCGTCGTGATCGGATCGGCGAAGAAGGACTTCCTGGCGGGCGCGGACATCCGCATGTTCGACACGTTTGCGACGCCCGGCGACGCGATCGCGGGCCTCGAGGCCGCGCACGCCATCTTCGGCCGTATCGAGGATCTCCACCGCACATCGGGAAAGCCTGTCGTGGCCGCGATCGAAGGCGCCTGCCTCGGGGGAGGCTTGGAGCTCGCACTCACGGCATCGATGCGGATATGCACGAACAGCCCGCGAACCCAGCTCGGCCAACCTGAGGTCCAGCTGGGCGTCATTCCCGCCGCCGGGGGTACGCAGCGTCTCCCCGAGACCGTCGGCCTCGCAGCCGGACTCGAGATGATCGTCGGGGGACGGCCCGTGCGACATCACAAGGCGAGGTCCATCGGCCTCGTCGACGAAGTGGTCCCGCGCGAGGTCCTCCTCGATGTTGCGAGGAAGCGGGCCCTCGAGGCGATCGACGCTCCGCCACCCGAGCGGGTCATCGCCCTGGACGTATCGACCAGGAACCTCCAGAGGCTCGCCCTCGAGAAGAATCCGGCCGGTAGGCGGGTCCTGTTCTCGAAGGCGACCGACGCCATGCTCTCCCAGTCTGGAGGCCACTATCCCGCGCCGAAGCGGGCGATCGAAGCCATTCGCATCGGGGTCGACCATGGCCGTGAGGCCGGCTTTGCAGCGGAGATCCGGTTCTTCGCCGAGCTCGTCTTCACGCCGGAGTCCGAGGCGCTGCGATCGGTCTTCTTCGCAACGAACGAGCTGAAGGCGGATCCGGGCATCGATTCGGACGCCACGGCTCGTCCCGTGAGCCACGTCGCCGTCCTCGGTGGGGGGCTCATGGGAGGGGGGATCGCAGCGGTTTCGGCCATCGATGCCGGACACACGGTGCGGATCAAGGAGATCGACCACGCTGGCGTCCAGCGTGGGCTCGGGTATGTCTCGAAGGTGCTCACCAAGAGGGCGAAGCGACGTCGGATGTCCGAGTTCGAGGTGGATCAGATCCGCAACAGGGTCACGGGATCGACGACATGGCGAGGCTTCGGAAACGCCGACATCGCGATCGAGGCCGTATTCGAGGACCTCGACGTCAAGCGGTCGACCCTCGAAGCCTTCGAGGAGGTCGCCCGTCCCGACGCCGTGTTCGCATCGAACACGTCATCGCTCCCCATCAGCCTGATCGCGGAGGCGAGCTCCCGACCGGAGACCGTCATTGGCATGCACTACTTCTCCCCTGTCGAGAAGATGCCACTGCTCGAGGTCGTCCGCACCGAGGCGACGGCAGACTGGGTCACGGCCACAGCCGTCAGGGTCGGGAAGGACCAGGGAAAGACCGTCATCGTCGTCAACGACGGACCAGGCTTCTACACGACCCGCGTTCTCGGCCCCTACTCGGTAGAGGCCCAGTTCCTCCTCGAGGAAGGTGCAGCGGTCGATGCCATCGACGATGCGCTCACCTCGTGGGGATTCCCCGTCGGGCCCCTGCTGCTCGCCGACGAGGTCGGCATCGACGTCGGTGCGCACATCAGCGTGATCCTCGCCGAGGCCTTCGGTGCCAGGATGGAGGGCCCCCCGATGATGTCGGGCCTCATCGCCGACGACCGGAAGGGACGCAAGAACCAGCGGGGCTTCTACACGTACGCCAAGGGCGAGCGTGGCGGTGTCGACGAAACGGTGTACGCGGCCCTCGGTCTGCCGTCAGTCCGAAAGACCGTTCCGACGTCCGAGATCCAGGAGCGGGTGTCCCTCGCCTTCATCAACGAGGCAGCCCGATGCCTCGAGGATGGGATCCTCCGTTCCGCTCGAGACGGAGACATCGGCGCCGTATTCGGCCTCGGATATCCGCCGTTCCGCGGGGGTCCATTCTGGACGATCGACCACATGGGTGCCGACGTCGTGGTCGGCAGGCTCAGGGCACTCGAGGAGCGGCATGGCGAGCGGTTCGCCCCTGCACAGATCCTCGTCGATCACGCAGAGTCCGGCGAACGGTTCCGCCAGCGCACGTGATCACAGACTCCACAGGACGACCGTCGCGCAGCCGAACAACTGGGTAGCCTGCGGCCGATGTCCCACGACTTCCGCATGCCAGACATCGGCGAGGGTCTCACCGAGGCCGAGATCGTGGCCTGGCTCGTCTCTGTCGGCGATGTCGTCACCGTCGGACAGCCCGTCGTCGAGGTCGAGACGGCCAAGACCACGGTCGAGATCACGGCGACGCACGCCGGCACGATCGAGCGCCTCATGGGCGCCGTTGGTGACACCGTGAACGTCGGGGAAGTCCTCTTCATCGTCGACGCGGGGACGTCACTCGGATCACAGGACGCGCCTGCCGACGACGACCGCGGGAGTGCCGCACAACCGACGGGGACCGTTGGATCCCCGCCGGCACGCTCGGGCGTCGGATCACGCGACGTGCGGGCGACACCGGCCGTCCGTCGCCTTGCCGAGTCCCGCGGCGTGGATCTGTCCTCAGTAGAGGGAACGGGTCCCGGTGGAGCAATCACGAGGGACGACGTCGAACGCGCGGTCGGCGGCGGATCCGGAGAACGTGTCGTGCCCCTGAGTGCGACACGCAGGGCGATCTCGTCCCACATGACGGAGTCGTGGTCCACCATCCCCCATGTGACCGTCCAGGGTGACATCAGGGCGGAAGCCCTCCTCGCGGCCCGGACGAGCGACGATGGCACAGCCCTGCCGGTCGAGGCGTTGGTGGCGATGTCCGTGATTCCGTTGCTCGGTCGCTATCCGGAATTCAACGCATCCATCCGTGGATCCACAGTCGCCTACCGGGACGTCGTCCACATGGGATTCGCCGTCGACACGGACGAAGGACTGAAGGTCGTGGTCGTCAAGGATGCCAGCACTCAGGGGCTCCAGGAGCTCGCGGCGACGTTCGGGCGCCTCGCACAAGCGGCCATCGACCACACGGCGACGCTCGACCAGCTCACGGGGCAGACGTTCACGATCTCCAACATCGGTGCCCTCGGCGGCGGACACGGCACGCCGATCATCCCGGTCGGTACCTCAGCGATCCTCTCGATCGGGAGGGCAGCGCCGACGCCTGTCGTGGAGGACGGAGGCCTATCCGTCGGCATGGTCGCTCCGATCGACCTGTCCTACGACCATCGACTCATCGACGGCGCGTTGGGCCAGCGATTCCTCGCCGACCTCATGACCGCTCTTGAGGTTCTTGCGTAACTGGGTTCCACCCATGGGTGGAACCCAGTTACGCAAGAACGGGGTCGCTATTCCGAGTAGTCCTCGATCGGGGGGCAGGAACACATCACATGCCGATCGCCGTATGCGTTGTCGATCCGGCTGACGGGTGGCCAGTACTTGGCGCGGCGCAGCGAGGCAACCGGATAGGCCGCCTGCTCGCGGCTGTAGGGGCGGTCCCACTCGTCCGCCACCACGTCCTCCGCCGGGTGCGGCGCCCTGCGGAGGACCGAGGACTCCGCAGCGTCTGGGCCTTCGAGGGCGTCGATCTCGGCTCGGATGGCGAGCATGGCATCGACGAACCTGTCCAGCTCGTACTTCGACTCGGACTCGGTCGGTTCGATCATCAGGGTGCCCGCCACGGGGAACGACATCGTCGGTGCGTGGAATCCGAAGTCGATCAGACGCTTCGCGATGTCCTCGTTCGTGACACCGGTCTCGTGTTGGATGGACCGGATGTCGAGGATGCACTCGTGCGCAACGAACCCGTTCGGCCCCGTGTACAACACCGGGTAGTGGTCTCCGAGCCTGCGAGCGAGGTAGTTGGCGTTGAGGATCGCAACATCGGTCGCGCGTCGCAGGCCCTCAGGCCCGAGCATGGCGATGTACATCCACGAGATCGGGAGGATCCCCGCTGACCCCCATGGCGCGCCGGACACGGATCCGAAGGGCCCTTCCGGTCGGGGACCTGGGACGTGGCGGTGGCCGGGGAGGAACGGCACGAGATGGGATCGCACGCCGATCGGTCCGACCCCGGGCCCACCTCCGCCGTGGGGGATGGCGAAGGTCTTGTGGAGGTTGAGGTGGGAGACGTCGGACCCGAACGAACCGGGCTCTGCGATCCCGACCATCGCGTTGAGGTTCGCTCCGTCGAGGTAGACCTGCCCACCGTGTTCGTGGACGATCTCACAGATCTCGACGATGGCCTCCTCGAACACGCCGTGGGTGGATGGGTAGGTGACCATGATCGCCGCCAGATGGTCGGAATGCTCCGCTGCACGATCCCTGAGGTCGTTGACGTCGATGTTCCCGTCCTCATCGCACTTGACGACCACGACTCGCATGCCTGCCATCACAGCGGACGCCGGGTTCGTTCCGTGCGCCGACGACGGGATCAGGCAGACGTCGCGGTGACCCTCGCCCTGTGCGGCCTGGTATCCACGGATGGCAAGGAGGCCGGAGAACTCCCCCTGGGCGCCGCTGTTCGGCTGCACCGAGACCGCGTCGTAGCCCGTGATCGAGGCGAGCCACGTCTCGAGCTCGTCGATCATCTGGAGGTATCCCTCTGCCTGGTCGAGGGGCGCGAACGGGTGGATGTTTGCGAACTCCGGCCAGGAGACCGGCACCATCTCGGAAGAGGCGTTGAGCTTCATGGTGCATGAGCCGAGGGGGATCATGGATCTGTCGAGGGCGACATCCATGTCCTGGAGCCTGCGGAGGTAGCGCATCATCTCCGTTTCGGAGCGGTACCGGTGGAAGGTCGGATGGTCGAGGAAGCCCGTGCGGCGCACGAGGGACTCGGGAAGGCCCCGCTCGCCACCGCGAGCTTCCCCGGCACCGAGGAGTTCGCTGAGCTCGGCCACGTCGTCCGCTGTCTTGGTCTCGTCGAACGAGACGCCAACGGTCGTCGCATCGACCCTTCGAAGGTTCATCCCCTTCGAAGCTGCAGCCGTGATCACCTCGTCAGCGTCTGCGACGCGCACCTGGACGGTGTCGAACCAGGTGTCGTTCACGACGGACACCCCGTTCCCTCGAAGACGCGAAACGAAGTCGTTCGTAAGCGAGTGGACGTGCCTCGCGATCGCAGTCAATCCCTCGGGGCCGTGGTACACGGCATACATCCCCGCCATGACGGCGAGGAGGACCTGCGCCGTGCAGATGTTCGACGTCGCCTTGTCACGTCGAATGTGCTGCTCTCGCGTCTGGAGCGCCAGCCGCAGCGCCTGCCTCCCCTCCCGATCGACCGATACACCGACCAGGCGACCGGGAAGGGATCGCCTGAACTCGCTTCGTGTCGACATGAATCCGGCGTGGGGCCCTCCGAACATCATGGGGACCCCGAAGCGCTGCGAGCTACCGACGGCCACGTCGGCGCCGAGCTCGCCTGCGGGGGTGAGGATGGTCGATGCGAGGAGATCCGTGGCCACGGCGACGAGTGCACCCGACTCATGTATCCGGTCGACGATCGGCCCGATGTCGCGAACGTTCCCTGAGCTGCCCGGATACTGCAGCAACGCGCCGAAGACCGACCCAGGGACGAGGTCGACGTCGGGGTCGCCGACCACGATCTCGTAGCCAAGTGGGGTCGCGCGGGTGATGACGACGTCGATCGTCTGTGGATGGCAGTCGGCGTCGACGAAGAAGACGTCGCTCTCACTGGTTCCCACGCGCTTGAGGAGCGTCATGGCTTCGGCGGCCGCTGTGGCCTCGTCGAGCAGCGAAGCATTGGCGATCTCGAGGCCGGTCAGGTCGGCGACCGCGGTCTGGAAGTTGAGGAGCGCCTCGAGCCGACCCTGGGCGATCTCTGGCTGGTACGGCGTGTATGCCGTGTACCAACCGGGATTCTCGAGGATGTTGCGTTGAATCACCCCTGGGGTGGTCGTCTCGTGATACCCCATGCCGATGAACGACCGATACACGGAATTCAGCTCGGCCCGGTGGCGGAGTGCGGCAAGCGCCTCGGCTTCTGTGAGCGGACCGGGTACATCCGGCAATCGATGGCTGCGAATGACCTCGGGGACGGCACGATCGATGAGATCGGCGAGATCGGACGCGCCCAGCGCCGCGAGCATCGACTCCAGATCCTCGTCGGATGGTCCTACATGTCGGGTGACGAACGATCCGACCGGGTGGTGGTCTCTGGGATCTGGCTCAGGCATCGGGTTGCTCCTCGTGGCACGTGGTACTCCGTGCCCCGTCTGTCGCTCGACCTGAGAGATTCACCGCGTAGCGGCTTTCCCCTTCGGTGAGGGTCCGAACACCCTGCTTTCCAGATGCGCCTCGTTCGTGCGGTCCGTGTGCCTGAGAGATTCCCGGGGCGGTTGCTCCTTCGGCGTCGGTCGGCCGACTCTCCCGCACGACTTCGTCAGCACCCGAAGCGTACCCGCCACAGTCGCTGGCCGCTACGAACCCTCGGTACCCACCACGACGGCGACCGAGAAGACGATCGCGACGACGGCGAAGAGGATGCCGATCAGGACGAGGACCCCGTACACCTTGAAGATCGTCCTGAGGCTGTTCGTCGCCGCAATCGCCCTCGCCTCGTCACCTGCCATCGCCGCCGCTCGTGAATCGTCTGCGGCTCGGTTGAGCAGGATGCCCATCCAGATCGGAAGCCATGCGATGACGAGTCCGACGATGGTGATGGCGAGGAGCACTCCGTAGACGATCCCGAGCGTGCCGACGAGCTTCATCCAACCGGCGGCGTCCTGGAGTGGCCGCATGACGTTCGCTACGGCAGGGTTGTTGGTCGCTTGCGGTTGGCTGACGGTCACGATCCTCCCTCGCTGGTCCACTCCACGTTACCGGGTGAACGCTGAAGGAAGGATCAGGCAACACCCTCGGGTGCTTCGAGGGCGCCGAACCGCCGCTTGAACACGACGTAGGCGACTGCACCGGCGGGGATGGGTAGCCAGAACTGGAAGAGCCGGTACGCGAGCGTTGCGAGCGTCGCGTCGGGTCCGGGGATCCCCGCGAGCGTGAGCATCGCAACCAGTCCGACTTCGACGAAGCCGAGGCCGCCCGGTGTGATCGGGATCATTCCGAGCACCGCGGCGCCGGCGAACGACAAGAGAACCAAAGACACACGCGGCTCGGCGCCAACGGCGAAGAGCGCGAGGACGAGGACGAGGTAGTCGAGCATCCAGTTGGCGACCGCTGCCGCGAGCGCCCTTCGCCACCGCTGCCCGAGGGCTGCTCTCACGTCGTTGCGTTGCTTGAGGAAACCCTCCGCGGTCGGCCGCCAGTCCCGGTGCAGGCGCTTTGCGAGCCATCCGACGACGTTCTCGACGACCGTGCCGACGAGGAGGAGGGGCTTGTCGAACCTGACGAGGACGAACACCGCCGAGAACATCACGATGAACAACGCGGTGCCTGCGATCGCCACCGGCATGAGGCCGTTCGGAATGGGCGCTGACACGGCTGCGAGCACAACGGCAATGCCGGGCAGCGAGAAGAGCACGAGGTTCGAGATGAACGACACCGACGCGAGGGCCGTGGCCGCCCTCGCAGGGGATACACCAGACACCGACAGCATCTGGAAGTACGTCGCACCTGCCGCCACGACGCCACCCGGAATCACCTTCGCCATCGCGTTCGAGACGAGCTGGGAGCTCGCGGCGATGAACCGGGAGATGGTCGGCACCGCGATGTGCGTCAACTCCCATGCAGCCATGAACGCCCCGGTCATGGAGATCCCCATCAGCAGGTACCACCACCAGTCGACGCTCGCGAGCTCTGGTGCCTCATCGAGGAAGTCGACGATCGTCGGCAGGAAGAAGTAGAGGCTCACGAGTGCGAAGGCGAGGAAGACCACCCTGAGGGCGATCTTCTTCCACAACTGTGTGGTTTTCGGACGAGCTGGTGCCGCGTCAGCCATCTGGTCGTACGCCCCCTGTTCCTGCTCCAAGATACCCGAGGCTTGTCTGGCAACGGGCCGACGGTCAGCCCGAGGCGGCGGCGCCTGCGCCGTCACTGACGGCGTCGATCTCGTCACAGAGGGTCCTCATCTCGTCGAGGTACGACCAGTAGTCGACCTGGATCGTGTGCCGTGGTCGATCCTCGTATCGCGCCGCGAGTGCCTCACGATCTCGGGTGATCGCCGCCTTCATGGTGGCGACCGTGGGGAGCGGCGCACCATCGAGGAGGCGGCTGACCCACTTCGCCTGCTGCTCGGCGAGCGGGGGAAGGGCGCCGACCGGTTGGATGAGACCGACGAAGAACAGGCCGGGATGGTCGACGCTCACGACACGCCGATAGAGGTCGATACGGTTGTCGACCACGTCGATGACATCCTCGAGGAACGGGAACGAGATCGTGTAGCCGGTGGCGAAGATGATGACGTCGCACGTGGTCGTCGTTCCGTCGATGAACACGGCTTCGCGCTCCGTCGTGCGCGAGAGCCCACGTCGTACCGCGACATGTCCATCCTTCACGAGCCTCAAGATGTCCTGGTTGACGGTCGGATGTTGGGAGAGGATCGGCGAGGCCGGTGTCGGGAACCCGTACGAGGCCTGTCGACCCCTGGCGAGGAACAGGAGGATCCGATACAGGGGTCGTTGAACGGCGAGGGGAAGCCGCGTGCTCGCCCGCGTTGACCATCGATCGAGGGGACGACCGAAGAGGTACCGCGGGAGCACGTGTGCTCCACTTCGGGTCGAGAGCGTGACGGACCGTGCGTGCCATGAGAGCTCGGCGGCGAGGTCGACGGCCGTGTTCCCTGCACCGACGACGACGACGTCCTTGCCGATGAAGGGCTCGGGGGTTCGGTACTCCTGTGCGTGCATGATGCGCCCCGCGAAGGGACCGTCGGTCTCAGGGAGGTTGGGACGCCAGTGGTGGCCGTTCGCGACGATCACCGCTCGATATTCCTTCGTCGCCTCGACACCCGTCGCGAGGTCCGTCACGGTGACCGACCATCGGTCCTCGAGGCGAGCGACCGACGTGACCTCATGGCGAAAGGTGATCAGAGATGCGAGCCCGAATGCCCGAACATAGGTCTCGAGGTACCCGAGCACCTGGCTGTGGTGCAGGTAGGTCGGCCACTGCTTGGGCATCGGCAGGTCCTCGAACGCGAAGCGCTCCTTCGAGGTGTCGATGTGGAGCGATGCGTAGACCGGCGACCTTCCGGTGTCGTTGTCGTAGCGCCACAGGCCACCGACGTCGCTTCCCATCTCGAAGCAATCGAACCCGATCGATCGGTCCGCGAGCGCCTTGATGGTCGCGAGCCCGGCAACGCCCGCGCCGATGACACATACGGGGAGTTCTTCAACCATGCGCGCATGATGGCACACGACGGATTTTCGTCAGGTATCCCAACGGACCCATGCCCCGTGAGCATGCGCTGACGCGAGGACCTTCGTCCCGCCACCTGGCCATCGCGTGACACTGAGGATGGGGCCGTCGCCTGTGTACCCGGCGGAAGGCGGCTCGAACGAGACGTGCGCCACCGGGTGTCGGGGGGAGGCTCGGGCTCCCGCTTCCTCGATGACGGACATCACGCGTCCTTGCATGTCGGACGCCAGGTACTGCCACATGACGGAGTGCTGGACGATCGTCATCACCCCGGGTGGCGGCTCGATCCAGAGGTGGTGGGCGAGCCACGGATCCGCAGATGCCTCGTCGACACAGGGCGGGTCGTCCTTGGCCAGGTCGAGGGCTGCGGCAGTACGGGTGAACCGCTCCGTCTGGTCGGCCCAGATGAACGACAGGAGTCGGATGCGCTGTTCGCCTTTGGTCACGTCGATTGGCGCAAGGTCGCATCCTCGTCGTTCGACGATGGAGAACTTGCGGGTCATCGGAGCGGGACCAGACCACTCCGACGTGATCACCGCCGGACTCGTGGCATCTCCCCATGTCCACGACCCCATCTCGTATCGGTAGCGATCGAGCAGCAGGTTGAGGCCGCCTGACGCCCCGATGTCGAGCAACCGAACCTCCGTGTGCCCCTCGCCGAGCGCGAACATCAAGCCGGGGAGGAGGACGGCGCATCGCCCGATCTCGTTCGTCTGCGGCGCCACCGAGAGGGCGTCTCGCAGGTAGCCGATGTGGGCGCGGACCGTGGAGAGGAAGTCCGCCCCGATGGTGCCCGGATCCGGCGATCCCCCTACCGACGGGTAGTGCACCGAGAGCTCGGGTGCGAGCCCCAGGAGGACGAGACGGTGGACTCCACCCATGAAGCGAAGAGCCACTGCTGCACTCGCCGGATCCTCGGAGAACCCCTCCACCACGTCGGCGACCACACCCCCCGCCTCGAGGTCACCGACCGCGACGGTGAGGAGATCCCGGTACAGCGGGGACCCGAGCGCCTCGCACCAGCCGATCTGGCGGGAGAAGGCCTCCCTGATGGCGTCGCGGCCGGTCACCGACAACCGGATCGCATCATGGCGGATCGGCAGCGGGGGTCGCGAGCGGCGTCAGGAGGTCACTCGTGTTGTTGGCTACGGTGTTCACGAGCGTCGACACCGGATACTCCGCCATCTCGCCCGCCGGATACACGCCCATCAGCGCTTCGAGCGCGTCGACGTCGCTGTTGTCCGGGTCCAGCCACGCATCCCAATCCTCCGCTCGCACGAACACCGGCATCCGGTCGTGGATCGGTGCGATCAGGTTGTTCGGCGTCCCGGTGAGGACGGTTGCCGTCAGGATTCGTTCGTTCGTATCGGGATCCCTCCACGACGACCAGAGCCCCGCGGCGGGAAGGGGCGAGCCGTTGGCCGAGTGGATGTAATGGGGCAGCTTTCCCTTGACCTTGCGCTCCCACTCGTAGAAGCCGTCCATGGGGATGATGCAACGGCGCCTCGCGAAGGACTCCCGGAACATCGGCGCGGAAGCGGCTGTCTCCGATCGGGCGTTGATGGCCCGATTCCCGATCTTGACGTCCTTGGCCCACCTTGGCACCAGGCCCCACCGGAACGAGGTCAGGACACGCTCAGCGTGGTGGCGTGCCACCGCGTAGATGTGCTGTGTCGGCGCGACATTGAAGTTCGCGGCGAGTGTCTCGGTTCGGATCACCTCGACGCCGAAGTGCTCCGCATAGAACTCAGGCTTCTCCACCTGCACGAACCGGCCACACATGGGCTCAGCGTACAGGGCGATCGGGCGGTCGACCGCAGCGCGAACCTTCGCGGTCAAGGGTCCTACCGTTACCGCCGATGAACGATCCCATGGTCCCCATTCCGTCAGCGGCGATCCAGTTCGCCAACGTTTCCAAGACCTTCGGCAAGGTCACCGCCCTCGACGGCGTTTCGTTCCATGCGCCCGTGGGGTCCGTCACCGTCCTCCTCGGCCCCAACGGAGCAGGGAAGACCACGACGGTGCGCCTCACGACGGGTGCGGTCGTGCCCACCTTCGGCGCGATCCTGGTACTCGGCATGAATCCGCTCCACGAGGGCGACGAGATCCGCTCGCGCGTCGGCGTCGTCCCGCCGAAGCCCGCGTTCTACGACATGCTCACGGGATGGGAGAACCTCCAGTTCGCCGCGACGATCTTCGGTGCGACGGAGACGTCTGCACGGTCGGCGGCAGAGCGCTTCGGAATCGACCATGCCCTCGCCCAGGAGGTCGGCGGCTACTCGACGGGGATGCGTACCCGTCTCGCCCTCGCGAGGGCTGTGATCCACGATCCGGAGCTCCTCATGCTCGATGAGCCGACGGCAGGGCTCGATCCCGAATCCTCGAAGGCGGTCCTCGAGCTGATCAGGGAGATGGCTGGCATCGGCCGGACCATCGTCATGTGCACGCACCTTCTTCACGAGGCCGAAGGGATCGCGGATCAGGTCGTGCTGATGGAGGAGGGGTCGGTGCGCGCCGCAGGGAATCCGATGGAGCTCGCCAGGAGGTACATGCCCGACCCGATCGTCATCATCGACGCCGAGGACCGTTCGTCACTCGACTTCATCGACGAGCTCGACGGTGTCATCGCAACCCGTTGGGATTCGTCGCTCCACGTCACGATCGACCACACGGACCGCATCCCCGACATCGTGATCGAGCTGGTCAAGCGCGGCGTGCGGCCGACGCGCATCGAGCCGTTGACCCCCACGCTCGAGGACCTGTACTTCGAGATGCAGCGGACCCACAGGCAGTCCGTATGAGGTGGTCGATGGTCAAGGCGGTGATGCGGGCGGACCTGGTCCGGCTCTTCAAGTCGAAGGACTACTGGATCCCTCTCCTGCTGCTCGCGAGCATGTTCTTCGTGATCCTGCCCGCCATCCTGCTCGGCTCCCTGGCCTTCGTCCGAGAGGGTGGGATCGTCACCCAGATCGGCGACATCGTCGGTTCGCTCCCCGACCGGCTGCAGGACAACATCCAGGGAGTGACCCCCCAGGCGCGAGCGGCGTATGCGTTCGCGGTCTACCTCCTCGCCCCCATAGCGATCATCGTCCCCTTGACGATCTCATCCGCCGTGGGCGCGAACTCCATCGTCGGAGAACGCGAGAGGGGCACCGGGGAGTTCCTCGCCCACAGCCCGTTGACCGTGCGCGAGATCTACGTCGGCAAGCTGCTGGCATCGCTCATCCCCGGGTACGCCGCTGGGGTGGTCGGCTTCAGCCTCTACTCGATCGTGGTCAACGTCATCGTCGGTCCCCAGCTCGGTCGATGGTTCTTCCCGACGATCGGTTGGCTGTTCCTCGTCCTGTGGGTCGTGCCGCCGTTCATCGCAATCGCCCTCGCCATGATCCTGAGGCTCTCGGCCCGCGTCCGGTCCGCGGCGTCGGCGCATCAGGCGTCGAGCCTCGTCACGCTCCCCGTCATCCTCATGAGTTACATCGTGGCATCGGGGCTTCTCTACAGCCCCGTGCTCTCGGCCTTCGGCGCCGGTGTCATCGCATGGATCATCGCCGGGCTCCTCCTCGTTTCGGGTGCACGGTCCATCCGGAGGGAGCGCCTGCTCGGCGTGTCAGCGGACGCCTGACCCAGCGTCGCGATCAGGGTGCCGAGAACGTACCGGTCACCGGGAGCCACGAGGGCTCACCGAACATGAACCACGCGTCCGCGATGCCCTGGGTGTTCGTGAACCGGAGATAGGCCATCGTTCGAGACGGTCGGTACACGCCGGGCGAGTCGACACCGTCGTGGTTCCAATCGTTGGCGACGAGGCGGTCCCCCGGATCACCGAAGACGAACTGGGTGTCGGCGGCGCCCTGCGTGTGCGAGTTCCGGAAGTAGACGAGGCCCGTCGACTCACGGTGCAGGCCGATGGTGTCGACGCCGTCGCCGTCGAAGTCACCGACAAACGGCTTGTCGCCGGGGTCGCCGAAGATGTAGTCGAGGTCCGCCGCCCCGAGACCGCGGTCCTCGTCACCGAGCCGGTTGATGATGTAGAACCTCGCCTCGGACGGTCGATAGATCGACACGGTGTCGAGTCCGTCACCGTCGAAGTCGCCGGCTATGGGGACATCGCCGGGGTTCCCGAAGTAGAAGCGGATGTCTGCGATCCCCGCCGTGTTGCTATTCCTCAGGTACACGTAGCCGTCCGACTGCCGATACAGCCCGGGGGTGTCGATGCCGTCGCCGTCCCAGTCACCCATGAAGGGTATGTCGCCAGGATTCCCGAAGAAGAACCTGTCGACGAAGCCGTCCGGATGTCGCAGGTGCCACATTCCCTGACCCGGATCCACCAATCCGAACGGATACGGGTTGACAGGTTGCCACGCAGGAGAGGAACCCTCCACGACCCTGACGAGGTCGGTGCCAGCCGTGGTCATCGTCCAGATGTACGACGGACCTGCCATGGGCTCTTCCGATCGGGTGATAGCGAGGCGGTCGCCCGTCGGAGAGAATGACACCCCACCGCGGACCATGTAGTCCGCCATGAGCGTCGTCGAAGATGACCCGTCGAGGGAGGCAACGATCAGGCTCGTTGGTGGGTTCATCCCAGAACGTGGTGAAGACCAACTCTCGCACCGTCCGGCGACACGTCGAGTCCCATCAGGTGCTTCCCGTCCGGATCGAGTACCTCGGTCGTCTTCCCGGTCACGACATCGACGACCATGATGTCGCATCGTGACTGATCGGGGTCGCAGGCATGCGCCACCTCGCGAAGTAGACCGATGCGCCGTCGGGTGACCACACGGGCACCGAGTCGTACGACGTCGAGAACCCGCTCTCGGAGACCCACTCCCCCGGATCCGTGAGCACGGTCACCTCGAGGTCGTTGTGGAGGTCCACCACCGCAATGACCGTAGTCGGCAATCCGTTCTCGACACCGACCGCATCCATCACGAAGGCAATACGTCGTCCGTCCGGTGACCATGTCGGATCCCATCCGGAGGGCACGACCTCGTGGCTGTCGCCGCCTTCGGCGGCCATGACCCAGATGCCACTCACGAACTCCGGCTCGTCTGCATCGGGGTCGAGAATGGCGCGCGTGAAGGCGATCCATCGCCCGTCGGGCTTCCACGCAGGATCCATGTCGTCGATGGTGCGGCCGTCGTCGGTTGTGTGCGTGTTGGTGAGGTTTCTGGCGTCGGATCCGTCGGGATTGACGGAGTAGATCTCGAGGTCGCCGTCGACGCCCGTGACGTACGCGATCCTCCCATCGTCACCGGATACGGTTGCAGCTACCTCAGCAGGGAGCACCACCACCGCGGCGAGCATCGCGACCGTGAAATACCAGAATCTGGTCATCGAATCCTCCGTTCAAGCGTACGCCCGATGGAGGTGGGGTTCAACGGCGTAATGGTCCACCGCGCGGTCGCCGTCAGTCGGCTGTCAGGTCCTTCTGCATCAGAATCGTCGAGTAGCGTGCGCCGTCCTTGAAGCCGACGTCGTCGAGGACCCCGACCTCCCGGTACCCGAGCCTGCGGTGGAGGGCAACGGATGCGTCGTTCGGAAGGGCGATGACGCCGATGGCGGACCTGAACCCGGCGCTGCGCAGGTCATCGTGGAGGTGCCGGTAGAGGGCAGAGCCAACGCCTGCACCGGATTCACCCGAGGCAAGTACCACGGTCGTCTCGACGGTCGTGCGATAGGCGGTCTTCTCGCGCCACGGTCCCGACCACGACGCGCCGATGACGACACCGTCTCGTTCGGCGACGACGACCGGATATCCCCTGGCGACCCGATCGGCGAACCATGCGGCCCGTTCGTCGTCCGTCCAGGGCTCGGTGTCGAACGACACGTGGGAATCGACGATGTAGGTGTTGTAGATGCGATTGAGCGACGAGACGTCGTCCGCCGTGGCAGCCCGCACGACCACGTCCGTCACGTCGCTGCCGTCTCGCGTCGGCGCGATCGTCGACCGCCGCCGGCGGGCGCCTCCCACTTGAAGAATCGGATGCCGAGGATGAGGCCGACGACTCCCCACAGCGCCATGTACCCGAGATGGTTCCACTGCCACGGAGAGCCCGTGTACGTCGGGTTGAAGGCGTCCGTGAACGGGACGACGAAGTGCTTGAGCGGAAAGAAGTTCGCGACGACGTCGATCCATCCGGGGGCATCGTCAGAGGGGACGAGGAAGACGCCACTGACGAACGCGAGCGGCAGGAGCGTGGCGTTCGTCACCGCGGTTGCAGCCTCGCCACTTCCCACGAGCCCTGCCACCAGGAGGCCGAGGGCCGCGAAACAACCGACGCCGACGAAGAAGGTCACGATTGCCGCTGGAAGCGTCGCGGCGTAGATCTGGATTCCGTAGAACGCCACACCGATCGCCATCATGATGACTACGGCGATCGTCGCGATCATGATGGCACTGACGATCTTGCCCCCGAGGTAGAGCCCTGCCGGGAGCGGGGTTCCTCGCACCCTCTTCAGGATGCCCTCGTCTCGCTGGTACGCCGTCACAACGGCGATGTTCGTGTACGAGGCCGACACAGCCGCGAACACGGCCATCGCGGGACCGAAGTACTGCGAGAGGTTGACGCCGAGTTCCGGGATGAACTCGTTCCCGAAGATCACCGAGAACACGACGAAGATCATGAGCGGAAACAGCAGCGTGAAGAACGCTGCGGTCGGGTTCCTGAAGAAGATCCTGTTCTGGTAGATCGTCTGGCTCCCGAGGAGCGACACTGCCGAGGGGTGATCACCCATCGTCGACGTCCCCTGTCAGCTCGAGGTACACATCCTCGAGCGTCGGACGCGAGACGACGAGGTCGACGAGCTCGATGTGTCGCTCGAGCGCCCATCCCGAGATCCGATGGATCGCGGCGGTCGGCTCGTTTGTGCGCACGGTCACCCGCCCGTTCTCTGCGATGACGACGTCATCGGCGGGCAGCCCGTCGATGAGCGCACCATCGCGATTGAAGGTGATCAACGTCGCAGCGGTCGAGCGGCCGCCGAGCGACTCCGGCGTTCCCTCCGCGACGATGATGCCCTTCGCGATGACGGCGACCCGGTCCGCGAGGAACTGTGCCTCGTCCATGTAGTGGGTCGTGAGGAGCACGGTCTTGCCGAGCGACGTGAGGTTCTCCACGATCGACCACGCCTGGCGCCTTGCCGAGGGGTCGAAACCCGTCGTCGGTTCGTCGAGGAAGATGAGATCGGGGTCCCCGACGATCCCGAGGGCGAGTTCCAACCTGCGCCTCTGTCCACCCGAGAGGGTCTTCACGCGGGCCGACCGCTTCTCATGGAGTCCGACGAGGTCGACGAGCTCCGCAGCCGGCCTGCGACGCGGGTACATAGCTCCGTAGATGTCGATCGCCTCGGTGACGGTCAGCTGCTCCTCGATGGCCGTCTCCTGCAGGACGATGCCGATTCGCTCGCGGTATGAGCGCTCACGAGCGGTCGGGTCGTACCCGAGGACCGAAACCTCGCCAGAAGTCGCATCTCGGTGACCCTCGAGGATCTCGACGATGGTCGACTTTCCTGCGCCGTTCGGGCCGAGCAGGGCGAAAACCTCGCCGGCCTCGACGAAGAGGTCGACACCTCGAACGGCTTCGACGTCGCCGTAGTTCTTCTTCAGTTCGCGGACCTCGATCGCGTGCACGGCCTCAGTCCAATACGAAACCCGTTCCCCGTCAAGCCGCGACGATCCGTCCGAAACCGGTACGAAACAAACCTGTCGAGAGTCCGTAACGCACGGGTAACGGCCGCGAAACCCGGTGCCCGTATGGTCCCCGGATCCTGGATCACGAGAACAGACCGTTCGGGAGGCAATCCATGAAACGCAGAATCATCACGGCGACAGCGCTGGTCGCCTTGTTCGTCTTCGGCCCGCTCGCAGGTGGCGCCATGGCCCAGGAGGCCTCGATCGCGGACGTCGGCATCGCCGTCGACGCGGTGTGGCTCCTCCTCGCAGGGGCGCTCGTCATGTTCATGCAGGCGGGGTTCGCCCTCGTCGAGGCGGGATTCACGAGGGCCAAGAACGCCGGCAACATCATCATGAAGAACCTGATGGATTTCTCCGTCGGAGGAATCGTGTACTGGGCGTTCGGATTCGCGCTGGCGTACGGTGGCTCGTCCCTCGGCGGCTTCCTCGCCTACGGCGAGGTCTGGTTCTTCAACGACGCCGAGCGCGCCGGCGAGTGGTTCTTCCAGGTGGTGTTCGCAGCGACCGCTGCAACGATCGTCTCGGGGGCAATCGCAGGCAGGGTCAAGTTCACGTCCTACCTCATGTACACGCCGTTCATCACGGGGCTGATCTACCCGATCGTCACCCACTGGGTGTGGGGCGGAGGATGGTTGGCCGAACGAGGCTTCTTCGACTTCGCCGGCTCCGGCGTCGTCCACATGGTCGGCGGCGTGTGTGCCCTTGCAGGAGCGGTCGTCGTCGGACCGAGGATCGGGAAGTACGACGAGAACGGGAAGCCGAGGGCGATACCAGGACACTCCGTGACGCTCGGCGCCCTCGGTGTCTTCATCCTCTGGTTCGGTTGGTACGGCTTCAACGCAGGATCGACGCTCGCCGCTGTCGGTCAGGACATCGCCTTCCCTGCGGTGACCACCACGCTGGCGGCGTGTGCCGGAGCACTCGGTGCGATGATCACCGCCTGGATCGTGATCGGCAAGCCCGATGTCGGCTTCACACTCAACGGGGTCCTCGCCGGCCTCGTCGGGATCACGGCAGGCACCGCGAGCATCTCGTTCAGCCTGTCGGTCCTGACGGGGCTGATCGCAGGCGTCATCATGGTGTTCTCGGTCATCCTGCTCGAACGCGTCGGCATCGACGATCCTGTCGGAGCTGTATCGGTCCACGGCACAGCAGGGCTGTGGGGCGTCCTCGCGGTTGCGCTGTTCTCCGGCGACGCGTCGATAGGCACCCAGTTGATCGGTGCCGCTGCGATCGCGGCGTGGGCGTTCGGCACCTCGTACATCGTGTTCAAGGTCATCGACGTGACGGTGGGGATGCGTGTCGGCGCCGATGAGGAGCGCGAGGGCCTCGATCGCTCCGAACACGGCGGTGAGGCATACCCCGAGTTCGTGTTCCAGGAGCAGGTCGCCGATCCGATGGATCTCGACCCCGTCAGCTGACGAGAGCCGATGTCCGATCGAGGGGGAGGGTCCCATGACCCTCCCCTTCCGCGTTCACATCGTTCACATCGGGGCCACGATGGGTTCAGGGGTGGGCTCGCCTCGCCAGCGAGACGGACGGTTCCTGATACCTCCGAACCCGAGCTCATCGCACATGGCCTCGAATGCCTGCCGGTCGGCACCGCGCCACTCGAGGTCATCGAGGGTTTGCGGTATGTCAGCATCCGTGCGAAGCGTCGCCAGGTCCCGGAAGAGGAGGGCAGCGTCCATCGAGGTGCGAAGCGTTTCCGCGAGCTTCCCAGCCCCGCGTACCGTCACGTCCCAATCCGCCTCCGAGGCCGGGATCTGTTCGAGGTGTCCGTAGCGGGCGAGGACTGCGGAGGAGGACTTGGCTCCCCAGCCGGGAAGGCCCGGGATGCCGTCTGAGGTATCACCGACGAGCGCCAGGTAATCGGGAATCGATTCTGGGTCCACCCCGAACTTGAGACGGACGGCCTCGGCGTCCACGAACACCTCGTTTCGGCGGTCGAACCCGATGATCCGCGGATCACCGTACAGCTGGGCCATGTCCTTGTCGGGGCTCAGGATCACGACGCGCTCGACGTGGGGGGCATACTTCAGGGCTGCGGCGGCGAGTCCGTCGTCGGCCTCCTGCTCGATCATCGACCACACGGTCACACCGAGTGCCTCCAACGCACGCTCGGCGACGGGGAACTGGGCGTGGAGCTCCGGAGGTGTCCCCTCGCCGGTCTTGTACCCGTCGAACATGTCGTTGCGGAAGGACTCGATCACCGTGTCGAAGGCGGCCCCGACGTGTGTCACACCGGGCTCGTCGAGCAGGCGGATCGTGGAGGACACGAGCCCGTGGACCGCACCGATCTCCCAGCCCTGCGGTGTCTGGCGGGGTGGTGCGCCGAAGTGGGCTCGAAAGAGTTCGTAGGTCCCATCGATGAGATGAACCGTTGTCATCCCAACACCCTACCGATCCGGAGTTCACGGTTCGCACCTGCCTGGGCCTGGGAGCTCGCACCAAGTGCCTCACAGCGAGTGGCACCGCTGCCGCTGGGCATTACCGTTGATTGAATGGTGCGCCATCTCATCTCCGCGGACCACCTCGCGAACATCATCGATGATCGAGCCCTCCGACTGGTCGACTGTCGGTGGTACCTCGCAGATCCTGACGAGGGTGCCGCCGCGTACCGCCTCGGACACATCCCGGGAGCGGTCTATGCATCCCTCGATGACGACCTCTCAGGAGCCACGGGGCCGGGACGCCACCCCCTTCCGGCTCCCGAGGATTTCTCCCAGACGTTGTCCTCGCTCGGCATCCCCCCCGAGAGCACCGTCGTGGTGTACGACGATCGCGGTGGCGCCGTCGCCTCGAGGCTGTGGTGGATGCTCACGGCACAGGGTCACCCATCGGTCGCCGTCCTCGACGGCGGCATCCAGGCGTGGACCGCTGGCGGCCGACCACTGGCGACGGACGTACCGACATTCGAGAGGTCCACCTACGAGGTGGGGCCGTGGCGGGGGACCGTGACGCTCGAGGAAGTCGCGAAGCGGACGCCGGGTACCACGCTCATCGATGCACGCGACGCAGAGCGCTATCGCGGGGACATCGAGCCGATCGACCCCAAGGCGGGTCACATCCCCGGGGCCGTGTCGATGCCGCTCGTAGGGAACCTCGACGACAGCGGACACTTTCGTTCCTCGAGCGACCTTGCCGATCGCTTCGCCGGCCTCGGAATCACAGGCGGTGCCGGTGTCATCGCCCATTGCGGGTCTGGCGTCACCGCATGTCACACGATCCTCGCCGCCGAAGTCGCCGGCCTCGGGCGACCCGCGCTCTACGTCGGCTCGTGGAGCGAGTGGTCAGGTACCGACCTGCCCGTCGCAACCGGTGAGGCACCGTGACGGATCCTCGGGGACCCGTCGTGGGCAGGTTGTCCCGCGTGGAGTTCACCGTCCTGATCTCGATGATCATGGCGATCGTCGCTCTCGCCATCGACATGATTCTCCCGGCCTTCGGAGAGATCCGGCAGGGCTTCGGGTTGGCGGAGGACTCGAACCAGCTCGCACCGATCGTCACGTTCTTCTTCATCGGCCTCGCTGTAGGCCAGCCGTTCTGGGGACCGCTGTCGGATGCCCTCGGTCGGAAGCGCATCCTGTACTGGGGTCTCGCTGTGTACATCATCGGGACGATCGGCGCCGTATGGGCACCGAGCCTCGCGACCCTGTTCCTGTTCCGATTCATCGGTGGCCTCGGCGCAGCAGGGCCCCGTGTCGTCGCGCTGTCGGTGGCGTGCTCATCCCGAATGCTGAACGTCTGCGACTGGTGCGATGGGCGGGGTTGCCGAGCCGCATCTGCCGTTATCGGCGCTACGACACTACTCGGCGGATCCCGCATCGCATCGCTCGTCGATCACGCCTACGACGGGACCGTGCTCCCCTTCGGTATCGCCACTGGAGTGCTCGGAATCGTCGCATTCGTCCTCACGACATGGGCACAGCGTTCGTGGGCGACAGTGTCCGACCCGAAGCGGTCGCGGTACGCTCGTCGTAGGACCTTCGTGCAGGTGAGCCGTGTCCCACATCGTGGTCCTCCGCCAAGTAGCCGCTGGATCCATGGCCGACGGCGACTCAGACGGCGTGTTCGCCCATCGCGCCGATAGCTGGTCCCAGCTCCCTGTAGGCGACCACGTACCAGGCCTCCTGACCGTATTGGACGATCAGATCACGCCCAATCGACTCCCTCAGGCCCCCGGAGCTGTCGACGAATCGCCCGTGAGCTCCCTCGAACCGCGTTACGTAATCGCCCAGCGCCAGCCTGATGTCCTCCACGAAGGCTGGCGGAATCTCACCTGTGGCAACCTTCGACTCGAAGATCGAGGTCAAGCCCCGGACCTTCGTGGCGACGTCTCCAGGCACCCGAAGGGTCACGTCCGATGGCGGATGGATCGGCTCCAGGGACATCCTCGCTTCCCTGAACATGATCTCGTGGTCGCCGTAGGTGAAGCAGTACTCCCCCGCCCCATACTCCTCGGTCCATCCCGTGGCGTGGAAGTACGCCTCGGCGCGATCGCGCTCGAGGAGGGTGAGCCCGAACAGTCCGTAGTGGCCGTCGCCTCCCACCTCCTTGGGATTGAACGGATTCGGGATCAGGAGATGGCTCATCCCGTTGTCGGCCAACGTTCGGAGAGCACCGCGAGGAACTGCCTCACATCGCGAACATGCTCGATCACTTGCTCACACGTGATGATGTCGAACGTCCCAAGGCCGGAGTGGACATCCGCGTCGAGGATGTCGCCCTCGATCATCTCGACCGCGATGTCGGGAAAGTCTGCAGCGTTGACACGTCCGAGCTCCAGGAGACTCGGAATGATCTCGACACCCATCGACGTGCCCCCCGTGCGGCGAAGGCGAGGACCGTGCCCCCGTATGCCGAGCCGATGTCGAGGTGCCTTCGACCTTCCAGGGACGTGAACCTCGATACGGTCCTGGCGACCTCCTCGCCCCGCTCGTTCGTCCCCAGCGCATAGTCCATCCATGTCTCGTGCATCGGGTGGACCTGTTCTCCATCGGGTCGCTCGTAGAGCTTCCTGACCGCCGCCTCGAAGCCGCTCGACGGAGCTCCCGATCGGACGGTGTTGCGTGAACGGGGAGCGACGCGCCGGCCCGTGCCCTCCGAATAGTCCGCTGGATCGACTGGGGAACGTAGCGGTGATTGGTCCTACGAAGGTCCATGGCGGTCTCCCGACGCCGCTGACGCGGCAGATCCCCGTCAAGCATACGACCGAGCGACGGTGTCCATCCCGGACCGGCTGCGGCACGCTCCTCGTAGGACCCTTCGTACACTCCGGTCGTGTTCCACATTGCTTCGTTCTACCACTTCGTGGCCCTCGACGACCACGCCGCCCTCAAGGTCGGGATCGTCGAGGCCTGCGAGCGCCATGGCGTGAAGGGAACCATCCTCCTTGCTCCCGAGGGGGTGAACGGCACCATCGCCGGTTCGGTGGACGGAGTCGAAGCCGTCCTCGCGCACCTTCGAGCGGACAGGAGACTCGAGACGATGGCGGTGAGGCGGGCGACATCGGACGAGGACCCCTTCCTCCGGCTGAAGGTTCGCCTCAAGCGGGAGATCGTGTCGCTCGGCGTTGGTGACGTGGATGTGTCGATGACCGCAACCCGCGTCCCGGCTGCAGAGTGGAACGCCGTTGTGAGCGAGCCCGGCACGATCGTCGTGGACACCCGGAACGCATACGAGGTCGCCATCGGGACCTTCCGCGGAGCGATCGATCCCGCAACCACGTCCTTCACCGAATTCCCGGAGTGGGTCGAGGCCTCGGGCATCGAAAAGGACACACCGATCGCGATGTTCTGCACGGGAGGCATTCGATGTGAGAAGGCGTCCGCGTGGCTCGCCGATCGTGGGTTCACGAACCTCTTCCAGCTCGAAGGAGGCGTCCTGGCCTATCTGGCAGACGTGGACCCGTCCGAGTCGATGTGGGACGGCGAATGCTACGTATTCGACAGGCGCGTTTCGGTCGGCCACGGCCTCGTGCCAGGGTCCATGGAGATCTGCCCCAACTGCAACACCGTTATCGACGACGTGGGGCGGGCCGCCGATGGGTATCGCATCGGGGTCGCGTGCGGCGCCTGCTGCGACGAGATCTCGCTGGATCGGATGGAGCGGTTCTCGGAGCGCCAGAAGCAACTGGAGCTCGCGGCGGTTCGCGGGACGACACACATGGGTCGGTCGTCGTGAAGCGCATCGGACTCCTCGGGGGCATGAGCTGGGAGTCCTCCGTGGAGTATGAGCGGCTCATCAACGAAGGGGTCCGGAAGCGGCTCGGCGGTGCGGCGTCCGGTGACCTCGTCGTGCGGTCGTACAACTTCGCCGCGATCCAGGAGCTCCAGGAGGCCGACCGATGGGACGATGCGGGAGCCCTGTTGGCCGCGGATGCCGTGGGCCTGGTCGCAGCGGGTGCCGAGCTGATCGCCCTGTGCACGAACACGATGCATCGCGTAGCGCCGGCGATCGAGGACGCCATCGACGTCCCATTCATCCACATCGCCGATGCAACAGCGGATGCGATCCACGGGGCAGGGATCTCCACCGTCGGCCTCCTCGGCACGCGGTACACGATGGAACACGAGTTCTATCGGGGACGGCTCGAGCGCGGTGGAATCGATGTCGTGATCCCCGGCGATGCCGATCGGACCTTCGTCCACGACACCATCTTCGACGAACTCGTGAGGGGAATCACCTCGGACGGCGTCGCGAAGGGGCTTCCTCCGGGTCGTCGACGCCCTCATCGACGGCGGTGCGGAGGGGATCGTCGCTGGCTGCACCGAGATCGAGCTCCTCGTCAGCCCCGACGACGTCGTCATCCCGTACTTCCCGACCACGGCGCTCCACGCCGCAGCGATCGTCGACGCCTCCCTCACCTGAGGATCCGGCGCCCCCGATGCCTGCCTGATCGTCGGCATGCCCCCGCCCAGAACCAATTCCGACAATTCCTTACCAAACGACTAGACATTAGCTCTGGAATTGGTTAGTCTCTTACTTAGCAATGAAGTAACTTGTGAAATGTTTCACAAGCCCAGCATGGAAAGAGGGAAACATCATGGCAAAGCGGCTCCGGATCCTCGGAATCGTCATGGTCGTGTTCGGCGTCGTCTTCGCAGGTGCGGGGGTCTACGCGTTCACGCAGGTACAGTCGGGCTCGGATTCACTCCAGGCCTTCAGCGAGGCACAGAACGTCGTCCTCAGCTACAACGAAGACGGCCAACTGATCGACCGTGGCACGACCGAGGGCGCTGCGGCGATCTTGTCGCTGCTCAGGGACGACTGGGGTTACCCGGTCAACGAGGGCGACCTCGACCCGAACGATCCACTCGTCAACACGGCCACCGAGTACATGTTCCAGATGGCGACGGTTGGATACCACGTCCTCCACGGGACCCAGACCATCGTCCTCGATGAAGCAGTCGAGTACAACGGCGAGAACTTCGCCCCTGGCTCATACGACGTCGTCATCAACACGATCGGGAGCGAAGAGCGCGTGGCAGCAGGCCTCGGCGGATACTGGACCGACTTCGACCGGATGCACCCGCTCGAGGGCCCAGCACGCGGTCTTGCATGGTCCGGCACGGCACACGGGCTCTTCGGTGAGCTCGGCGTCGGGACGGTCACGGCATCGACCCTCCAGCTCGCTGGCGGAATCTCGGCCATGATCCTCGGCCTCGGCCTCACGATCATCGTCCTCGGCGCAGGCATGATCTGGATCGCCAGTGGCAAAGAAGAGGGTGACGTCTTCGTCGTCGCCTCGAACAACAAGCCGGAGCCCGCAAGCGTCTGACAATCAGACGACCGGGTGGAAGAGGGGCTCTTCGGAGCCCCTCTTCCTTTGTGTGCGGGGATGCAGGTTCCCGATGTCCCTGTTCACCGCCCCATCGTGTAGAACTCGTCATTCGGCCTCAGCGACAGCGCGTTCGCCATCCGGTTGGACATACCGAATAGGCCCGTGATGGCGACGATGTCCCAGATGTCGTCGTCATCGAATCCGTGTCCCCTCAAGACCTCGAAGTCCGCATCGTCGACCGACCGCGACTCGAGTGCGACCTTGACCGCGAAGTCGAGCATCACACGCTGCCTGCCGGTGATGTCGGCCTTGCGATAGTTGATGGCGATCTGATCGGCCACAAGCGGATCCTTTGCCCTGATGCGGAGGATTGCGCCATGGGCGACGACGCAGTACTGGCAGTCGTTCACGGCGGACGTCGCAACGACGATCATCTCCCGTTCTGCCTTCGTCAACCCCCCTTTGCGTTCCATCAGCGCATCGTGATACGCCATGAAGGCCCGAAGCTCGTCCGGCCGATTCGCGAGAGCGAGGAAGACGTTCGGGACGAAACCCGTCCTCTCGCGTATGGCGTCGATTGCGACCCTGAGGTCGTCGGGGAGCGCAGATGGGTCGGGAACAGGGAATCTGCTGATGGGGTGATCGTGCATGTTCAACCTCTCTCGCTGTTCCACGTCATCTTCGCACCGACATCGTCGACCACACCAGTCATCCGAATGCGGTCGACCAGCGCTCAGCGGACTGCCCGTCCACTGGCCACAGCGTCAGGATCCGCAGCTCAGAGAGCGTCAGGTCGTTGGCGTCACCGATCACGGTGATCATCGGGAAGAGCGGGACCTCCTCGCCATCGACGACGAAGGCCGTTGGTGTGACAGGCTGCCGAGTGCCACGTGCGGGACCTTGGAGGCCGAGCCCTTCGCAACCAGGTTGGGAACGCACCTCTGCGAGGAGCGCCCTCAGATCCTCGTCGTTCGGGAACGAAGCGACGTCGCGTTCGAGACACCGGAGCAGTGCTGTGGCAGGGCGTTCCCAGTGGACGATGTGTGGTCGGAGTCCGTCGGGACGGAAGCACATCCGCATGACGTTCGGACGGGATGTCATCCGCTTGGGTGAGTCGCGCAACGCCCACGTGATGAAGCGGCGAGCCGGAGCGTTGGAGGTGACGACGTCCCAGCACCGATCGATGACGAAAGCCCCGTTCGGCTCGTGTGCGTCCAGCATGATGGCGAGCGCGTCGCGCACCGAAGGGATCGAGTCGAGCGACGTCTCGGGGTGTTCAGGTGCGTGCCCGCTCGTCGCCAGGAGGACGTTCTGCTCCCGTGGCGGGATGTCGAGGACCCTCGCGAGGTTCAGGGCCATCTCGCGTGAAGGCCTCGAACGGCCTGTCTCGAGGAAGCTGATGTGCCGCTGGGAAACCATCGCGCGCACTGCGAGCTCGGTCTGACTGAGCCCCCTCGCCATGCGCCATGCGCGGAGCTCCGTACCGAATGTCGCCGTCATCGACGATGATCGTAGGCCGCGAAGCGGGACGGCCCAACGCACCTCGTCGCTGCGTGGCGTATCGTGGCGGGCCAATCGTCGAGGGGGTGACATGACGAGGCTGTCCGATGGACCCACCGTCGAGGTGTCCGCACGGATCGGCGTGCCACCTGACCGGGTATGGGCGCTCGTGACCGACATCAACGTCTCGCGCCTGTTCCAGGACGAGTTCAAGGGGGCTGAGTGGCTCGACGACGGCCCAGCCCTCGGGGCGCGATTCGTCGGTCGGAACGCCAACTCCCGGTTCGAGTGGGAAACCGTCTGCACGGTCGTCGAGTACGTCGAGGACTCCACCTTCAGCTGGGTCGTGAACGACCTCGACGATCCCGTCGCTACCTGGACCTTCCTCCTCCAACCCACTGAGGAGGGAACACTCCTCACCTACCACAGGGTCATCGGCACCGGCGCGAGCGGGCTGTCGTCGGCGATCGGAAGGCACCCCGAGCGCGAGGAGGAGATCATCGCAGCCAGGGACGAGGTGCACCGCGCTCACATGCAGGCGGTCGTCGACGGGATCAAAGGGCTCGCAGAGGGGTGAGGTTCTACCCCGGTCCGACCGTCAGAGGTCTTTCGGCCTTCGACTATGGTCGGTCGTGACCGAGGAGGACGCGGTGAGCGGTTTCATTCGCGACGACGACTTGCTGCCGACCGAGGAATGCGACGATCTCGTCGAGGTTCGGGAGGGACGTACGGCGCGCATCGGCGCGATGGGCATCGTCAGGGCCCTCCCGACGAAGGGTCGACGCACCATCGGCGCTTGGTGCCTCATCGATGTCATGCTACCTGGCGATGAGCTCGATCCGGATCCCCTCGAGATAGGTCCCCATCCCCACATCGGCCTCTCCACCGTGACCTGGATCCTCGATGGTGAGGCCCTGCATTCGGATTCGCTCGGGACCGAGCAGCTCATCAGACCGGGCGAGGTGAACCTCATGACGGCGGGCAACGGCGTCGCCCACGCAGAACTCGGCACCGGTGGAGGTGTGCTCGGCATCCAGATGTGGATCGCCCAACCCGAATCGACTCGATTCGGTGCACCGGCATTCGAGCACCACAGGGATCTCCCTGTCGCCGACCTGGGCTCGGGGACCGCGACCGTGTTCGTGGGCTCTCTTGCAGGGGAGACCTCACCGTCGCGCACGGACACCGCCCTCGTCGGAGCGGACCTCCGCCTCGGTCGTGGCTCGGTGACACTCGAGGCTGACCCGACGTTCGAGTATGCGATCGTGCCGGTAGACGGTCGGGTCGCGCTCAACGGAGCCGTCGTCGACGAGGGCTTCCTCGGCATGATCACCGCACCCACCCGAGTGCTCCGCATCGAAGCAGAGGGCCCCTCCCGTGTGCTGCTCATCGGCGGTGAACCCCTCGGAGAACCACTCACGATGTGGTGGAACTTCGTCGGTCGGTCCAAGGACGAGATCACGGCCGCCTGGCGTGATTGGCAGGATGGAGACACGGATCGCTACCCGGAGTTCGCCTCCGTGCTCGACAGGATCGACGCCCCGACGCCTCCGTGGATTCGCTGATCGACCGCGTCGGCGTCAGGAGACGGGCGGTACGACCGCCGGTGTCGGCTCGGTGACCCAGGTGCCGAATCCATCGGTGATGACGACGTTCGCCGCCCGAGTGACGTCGACGAACCACGCATCGGCAGCCTCACTCACCGCCGTTGTCACGAGGGCTTCGCGAACCTGATCAGTGGTCGCGATCTCCCTGGAGTTCACGAGCAGGACGTGGTAACCGAACTCTGTCTGCACGGGCCCCGTGAGAACCCCGATCTCGGCGGTCATTGCAGCATCGGCGAACGCGTCGACGAACCCTCCGGCAGCGGCGCATCCGAGATCACCGTTGTTCGCTGCGCTCCCCGTGTCGGTCGACACCTCCGCCGCAACAGCTCCGAAGTCTTCCCCACCTGCAACCCTCGCCAGTGCTGCGAGCGCCTCTTCCTCCGTCTCGACGAGCAGGTGCGCCGCACACACGACCGTCCAGTCGGGCGCGTTGTCGACGAGCTCGGCGGTGACCGCCTCTTCGGCTGGCTGTGCAACCAGGGTCTCGAGTTCCGCGCTGACGGCGTCCTGGATCATGAGCTGCTTGATGTACTGGCGCAGGATGTCCTCGGATACGCCCTCGGTCTCCGCAAGTGCGGAGAGGGATTCGACGCCCGCCAGCGTCACGATCCCGTCGACCTCGGTTTGGAGTTCCTCGTCGGTCGGCTCGAATCCGAACTGATCCCTGGCCGCCTGGGCGGTGATCGACCATTGCACGAGGGTGCTGAGCGCCCGTGCCTGCGCATCGGGCGTCGCATCCTCGCCTGCGAGCTCCACGACGGAAGCCGCAGTGATGTCCTCATCGTTGACCGTGGCCGCAACCTCGCCCGAAGAGCTGCAGGAGGCGAGCACGAGGGCAAGGGGCACGGTGAGCTTGGCGAGTCGGTTCACGGGGACCTCGGGGATCGGAGACGTCGGGAGGCTATGGCGAAGCCTCGCCTACGCGCCGTCGCATGCGATGAGAGGACCATGAGAACTCGAGGAAGCGGCACCCGGGAGCCATCTCTCGGCGGTCCTAGACTTCCTGAGCAGGGCCCGTAGCTCCAATGGCAGAGCAGCGGACTTTTAATCCGACGTGTGTGGGTTCGAATCCCACCGGGCCCACCGCGGGATGGATCGGGAAAGCACTCCACCACAGAATGGATCGGGAAAGGTTCTCGAACCATTCGGCGAAGTGGGATCTGGTGGCCCAGAATCCCACCCACATGGTGGCGGTTGACTCGGCTTCGCTCCTAGCCGACTTCCTCCGTAAGTGTGATGTCGAGCGTGAACATGGGTGCGCCCACGTCGACGAACAGCGGCTGATCGACGAACTCTTCGTGGCCACCGCTCTGGTAGTGCACGAAGTTGAACTGTCCGGTGCCGTGAAGGTGAATCACTTCCTTCCCGTCGGCCGTGGTGCCCGTGGCCAGACTCCACTGGGCGAAGTCGCCGTTGATGTACGGACCACCCATGCGGAAGTCAGCACGCGTGGTCTCAGTCTTCTGCTTGCCGTTCTTCAACGTGATGATCGACTGCTGAACCTCGACATCAAAGATCCAAAGTATCGCCACCGAACCGTCATCTTCGACCGTGATCCGAAAGTACTCGGGAGCCGTAAGGCTGCCGTGACAGCCAGCAGCGATTTCGTAGCCACTGCCGTTCAGACCCGTGGCTTCGATCGCCAAGAGTGCGCCTGTCGACTCGAAATGGGTTGCCCCGCCCCCTCGCTCATCGGAGCGGCTCACTACCAACGTGCTACCACAACCGGTCGCGACCCCGTCACTGCTTGTGATCTCGACGCTGTACCGGGTGGGGCTGTCGACTGGCCGTATGGGCTTCTCGGCTGCCGCTCCTGGGACTGTCCACATCAGTGGGATCGCCACAGCCAGCAGAGCCAGCAGGAATCGTTTCATCTCTCCTCCTGTTCAATCCCTGAGGTCCGTTCGGTGCCTCTGATCAGTTCATGTCCGATCCTTCGATGGCCTCACCGCTGTCCCTTGCGCGTACTGTTTGGGTGTGAGCTATCGGTCAAGGTGGACACGAACTCTCTGAAGGAGCCTTCTGAGATCGTGGACGATTCAGACGAAGCCAGATTCCGGCAACTGTACGAATCGTATGCGTCCGCGATACTCGCATACTTCAGGCGTCGCACCGACTCAGAAACGGCAAGAGACTGCACAGCCGACACGTTCCTGATTGCCTGGAGGCGACTCGACGACGTACCTGAGCAGCCCCTCCCTTGGTTGTACGGCGTAGCGAAGAGGGTTCTTTCGAATCATCGACGAAGCAGCGGACGCATGGCACGTCTTGTTGACCGGCTTCGACGACAGCCTGAGAACGTAGCTGCTGACCCAGAGCTCGTTGTGATACGACACTTCGATGACTCGGAGCTTGCCGAGGCGATGATGCGCCTGCGTCCTGAAGATCGAGAACTGCTCTTCCTCTCTACGTGGGAAGAGCTACCCCACGGTGATATCGGAACGATCCTCGGGTGCAGCTCTCACGCCGTAGACCAAAGGGTCTACCGAGCGATGCACCGCCTTGCGAGAGAATTCGCGCGAAATGGACACAGACTTGGTGGGACGACGATCTCTGCGATGCACTCGGAAGGTGATGTGTCATGATCGACCAACTGCGACAGCGATTGAGGGAAGAGAATCCCGAGACCGCTGACAGCCAAGAGGCTTCCGAGCTCTCGGCAATCTTCGCCATGGTCGAGAGGCGGAGGTCTGATCTGGGCGGCGAATACTCAGGCGAAGCAGACACGAGCGCCAGCAACCGCTCCCGACCATTCTTGGTTGTAATTGGTGCCGCCGCCCTCGCCATCATCATCATCGCAAGTGGCGCTTTCCTGCTGGGAGGTTCCGAAAATGCCCCCACAGGAACGGATTCCAACCCGACGACAACCCTGAATCGACAGGAAGACGAGTCCAGTCGCGGCTCGACGACTACGGTCTTCGAGCCCAACAACCCCTCACCTGTGGACGTCACCGTACCGATCATCACCCCGATTGCCTGGAGCATCCATCCCGTTTCTGGTGCCGGATCGGGTGATCGCTTCCTTGCCGTCGCAAGCTCGGACTTCGGTTTTCTCGCTGGCGGAGTCGTGAACGAGCCAGATCGGATGGATGACTTCGTCCCATATACCGACGCCGCAGTGTGGCTGTCGAAAGATGGCGTGACCTGGGAACGCGTCGGTGACCCCTCCGTGTTCGCTGGTGACCCGACAGCTACGGGACAATGGGGCCATCAATGGATCTTCGACATAGGCGCTGGGCCCTCAGGAATCGTGGCGGTCGGAACAGACGGATTCGACGCCGCCACTTGGTACTCCGACGATGGTGTCACGTGGGAGCGCGTCAGGTCTGACGAATTTGATGGAGATGGTGTGCAAGAACTGAGTGTCGTGGCCGCGCTGGACTCTGGTTTCGTAGCTGTGGGCAGGAACGGATCCGACACCACTGTCTGGCGATCACCGGACGGCCAGACCTGGAGTTCTCTCCCCGAAGCTGACAACTCGTCACTCCGCGGTGTCTTCATCGGCGTGTCCGAGCAAGAGACCGTCTGGCTCACAGCCGACGGTGAAGGCTGGATACGCAGAGGACCTTCTGACCTTCCGATTGACCCCGAGTCAGGACAAGGGCCGGTCGGAGTCGTCGCCTGGTCTGACGGGCTTCTTGCGTACGGCCCAGCAAGCAGGGTCTGGACATCAAGCGACGGAATCGCCTGGACCCCCACCGCTACCGATGCTTTCAATGCCGGCAGCTTCAACTTCCATACCCCCTTTGCTGGCACGACAGACGGGACGACAATCGTCATCGTCGGCGCGACTGTGTCATGGAACCCTGCCATCTGGACCTCTACCGACCAAGGTGACTCATGGCTAACCGAAACAATCCCAGAGGACGGGCAGAACCTCGGCCCGCTCCTCGACATCACCTATATCGGCGACCGCTGGATCGCCATAGGTGAAACGACGCCCGAAGCGACCCCGTACGTCATGATCGGCGCCTAGAGCAGAACGCCACGCAACGAATCTTCCGCCACACATCCGCCGATGCGTGGTTCCGAATACCCGACCCGATGTGCCGACATATGCGGCCGCAGATCGCTCGAGCGTGTTGACATAGCGGCGTGCTCCACCGAAAGAGCTGCCATCCCCCGAGCGACCCTCACCGGCCAATTACTCCCTACCCGGGTTTGGGATGCGTCTGGGGATCCGAGGCAGCGCGGGGCCGACTTCAAGTCGAAGCCCGGGCGGATCGATGACAATGCGTCGAATTCGACGTACCTCGGTGCGGGTAGCTAGTCCGATGTGGGGTCTCGGGAATGGTTCTCGGGAATCGCGGCCCCGGTGCCGATACATGTGGAAGCGAACGCCGCGTTGCGCGATCACGAGTACCGCGGCGTGTGGAGGCAGGTGCGTGTGGGGGAATTGCAGCTGATTCGTGGGACGTGGGTGGCGCTGATCGCCGCCGGGGTCCTGCTCGTGGCAGCAGCCATGGCATCCGCTGCACCTACCTACCCCGTCGCGGAGGAGTCCTCCGTTGTCGCCGGACCCGCGAGTGCCCCTGTAACCCCGGGTGCCCCCAACGGCGACCCACCCGCTCAAATGGGCGATGAACGGCCTGCAGGACCCCGAGACATCGACACCCCGGCCACGCCCTACCCAGACGGTGTTATCGGCACGGGGGAGTCCAGTGCGAAGGTGACGCGTGATGGCAATCACGGGCAGGTCGTCAGACAGGAGACAGGCACGACCGAGGGTCGGGCATCCGGCTGTGCGGTATCTGGAACAGCGCGATCAGACGCAGGAAAGCCATCGACAGCGAACACTGATCCGACGGCGCCAGACGCCACCGGCAATTGCACCAGCGGACCAAACGCCACCGGAGGATCCTCGGATACGTCGAAGACCACAGGGCCTCCCGAATCCGTGCGCCCCCCGGACGCTCCCGGACAGGACAACGTGAAGCAGGGTCACGGCAAGTGACCACCGCCCGCACCGACGTGACGAGGTCTTCCCTCGACGGTGCTGGGGCCTGGCATCTGGCAACGATCGCAGCACTCGGCATCAGCGCAGGGCTCATCTATATCACCGGGTCGGTCGATACGTGCTCCGCCGTTGGACGGGCGGTGCTATTCGCTGGGTGGAACGTCATGCCGGTCATCGCTCTCGCATCTCTCGCTACAGCCTCGGCGATATCCTCAAACCGTTCCGAGCGGCGCCTTGGGTACGCCGTCACCCTGCTTCTCACAATCGGATGGGCGGTCGCGCTCGCGAACAGCTCCATCGGTCCTGCGATGAGACAAGTCGGCTGCTGACAACGCCCGGCGAAGCCTGACGGTCAACAAGGCAGCCCGGGTCGCAGCAGCGGCTACGGGCGGGTCAGCGGGAAGCCCAACCCGCCGTCGCGTGCCGTCGCTATGCCATCGCCTGGCGCTCAGATGCTGAAGGCCATGACGGGTTGAGCAATGCCCTTGAGCGACAGCGGATCGGCCAGGGCGGCGGCCTCGACGCCGGCCGCGGCGATCGTGCGCTGGCTCGCCAGGATCTCCCCCGGGCTGGCCCGGTCGCACAGCCGCGATGCCAGGTTGACGGTGGTGCCTATCGGTGTGTAGTCGTAGCGGCCCTCGTACCCGATCCTTCCCAGCGTGGCATAGCCAGTAGCGATTCCGATCCCCAGGCCCAGGTGGAACCCCCGTTGTCGCCACTCCTCGGCGAGCGGCGTGAATGCGACCTGCATTCCCCTGGCCATCGCGACAGCTCGTGAGGCGTGGTCGGGTGCGGGATTCGGGTCGTTGAAGTAGATCATCAGGCCATCCCCGTCGAAGCCACCGAGTGTTCCTTCGTGGCTGACCACGTGGGCTCCCATTGCCCGGTGGTACGCGCCGAGAACCGCAATGACTTCCTCGGGCTCCGCCGTCGCAGCGAACTCTGTGAAGCCGCGAATGTCGGCGAACACGACCGTGATCTCGGACCGGTGACCCTCGAGGAGCTTCAAACCCTCGGGAGAGGAGATCAGATCTGCGACCTGTTCGGGGAGGAAGCGCGCCAGTTCCACTCTCTGGTTCTCCACCGTTGCCACGAGTTGACTGGTGATGGTTGCGAGGGCAGCCTGCTCGGCGAACATGGACAGCAGATCGATGTCACCATCGGTGAAGGGCGCAACCTCCGTTCGGAAGACCGACAGCACACCGGTCACCTCCCCCTTGTGCAGCATTGGCACGCTCAGCAGTGTTTTGAAACCGCCGAGACGTTGGGCCTCCCGATACTCGTACTCGTCGTCGAGTTCGATGTCGGGGATGTGAACCGGGCGACGCTCGAGCACCGCCCGACCCGTCGAGGTCCCCCTCGTTGGGACAATCGGGTTCGCCCGGTTGAATGCGACCACCTCAGGAGTCGCCCCTACGTGGGCAACGTGCCGATAGACCCCCTCATCGTTCAGGTAGATGAACCCCTTGTCGGTATGACACAGGCTCACCGCACTGTCCAGGATCACCTGAAGAATCGAATCGAGATCTGCCGGTGACTCGACGAGCGCCCGGAGGACCTCGGTGACCTTCGCACGCTCCGCCAGGTAGTTGTTCTCGTCGAAGGCCATTCCCGCCACGGTACTGCGGACCCAACCCTGCGCGTCGAATCCAGTGATCTCATGACCGTCAAGTGTGAATCGCCCGGCGCCGGGGACCGGACAGAACGTGTCATACCTGGCCGATAGTGTCGATGCATGGAAGACGACAAAGGCTTCATCTCGTTCGGTGAATCCGGGGAGTTCGGTGGATCGAGAGGCTCGCGTGACCCTGCCGCGTGGTTCGCCACGATGTCCGACAGTGAGGTCGAGGACGCCGTCCTCGGGTTGAAGCGTCACGAGAACCTCACATCCCTGTGGCTGCACCACGCGATCGCCGAGTACGACCGTCGCAAGGTCGCCGAGCGCGAGTACGTGTTGACGACTCGCCAGTGGCTCCGTCGGTTCTGTCGGATGTCAGCTTCGGTGGCGTCGAGAACGGTGGCCACCGCCAGGGCACTCTCGTCCATGCCGCATGTGGCCAAGCTCGGCTCCACGGGAGACATCCCACCCGAGGCGGTGCAACAACTCGCGACCGCACAGCGGAACCATCCGGATGAGTTCCCGCTCCATGAACCGGTGTTCGCCGACATCGCCTCCTATCTCGGCCCGAAGGATCTCCGAGTAGCGCTCAGCCACTGGCGCCAGCAGATCGAAGGCGGAGGCACTGCGGCCCAGGCGGTCGACCGGATCAAGCGTCGTCGCCTGACGTTGAGTCAGACATTCGAAGGTATGTGGCACCAGGAAGGGCTCCTCGATCCCGAATCGGGTCACATCGTGAACGCGGCGTTGCGATCCATTGCGGACCCCGCAAACCTCGATCCCGACGACCACCGCACCCGCCCCCAGCGGATGGTGGACGCCGCCGTGGACATCTGCCGGTTCTGGCTCGACAACAACACAACCGCCGCGACATCCGGTGGAGCCAAACCGCACGTCACGGTCACGATCGACTACGAGACCCTGACCCGCGGCTCTGACCGGCTGCCCAACATCGACGGAACACCTGTGCCGTTCGAGACGATGCGGCGACTGTTGTGCGACGCCCGCATCACCCGCATCGTGACGGACGGGGAGAGCCAACCACTCGACGTCGGACGCACCGTACGTACGGTGACGCCGGCGATCCGCCGAGCCCTCGACCTCAGGGACAACGGATGTACATGGAACGGATGCGACGCCCCGACCGGGTGGTGCGACGCCCACCACATCGTGCACTGGGCCGACGGAGGCGACACGAGCCTCGACAACACGGAGCTCCTGTGCCGCCGCCATCACACCGCCACACACGAGGGCAGACGACCGAGACACAGACCCATCTCGAGCGACCCACCAGACCCCTGAATGGCCGCCTACGTGGTGGACGTTCCGAGCAGACTCGGTGGTGGTGTCCGCGAAACCGTAAGACGGTGGGGGCCCGCCACCACGGCGACATTCAGATCCTGGAGTGAGCGAGCCATCCTCCACGCGGACATTGGGGGAAGGTCGTGGAGCACGTACGCTGTCGTGATCAGCAGGTCATCCCGCTCGAGGCGGTCGATCAGCGATCGTCGCTGTGAGGAGTCGGAGACGACCTCGACGAACTCCTCGTCCCCGACCTTGCCGACCAGCAGCTCGGGGTTGCCCGTGAACACAACGAGGGGAACCGGGCTCGTCTTGCGGAGCCTCCGGACCACTGAGAGGACGAGCCGTGCGTCGTCCTTTCGCCAATCGGCCGACACGTCTCCGAGTGCGACGACGATGCGCCGCCACGGCCGGATGACACGAGCCGCCATCGTCGGAACCGGGGAGAGCTCACCGACCTTGTCGATGTCGTTGCCAAGGACGTAGTCGGCGGCGAATCGAGGCCCCGACCACGAGAGCATGACGAGCGAGGCTCCTATCTCATCGACCAGGTTGATCGTCGCGTCGGTGAACGAGTCATCGACACGGACGACTCCCTCCGAATCGAGGCCGTGGGCGGACGCCGCCGCCGTGGCACGGTCCACCATCTCCTTGGCCATCTCCTTGCCTCCACGCTCCGTCACCGCATAGGGGATCACGAGACCGTTGTCGGGTCTGGTGATGCCGGCGGCGAGGGAGAGGAAGACATCGGACTCAGATCCGTTGTCACGGACGTCGACGAGAACGTTCTCGCCCACGACCGTCTCGGGCGACGCGGGGCGCGGTACCCGCTCGATGAAGAAGCGGGTTCCGAACGAGGTGATGAGGGCGGTGGCGACGATCGCAAGGACGGCCGCATTCACGACCAGCTGATCGAACATTCCGAGCGAAAGGCCGACCTGGGCGATCGCAAGGGTGGACGCCGCCTGGCCGAAGCTCAGCGACGACATGATCCCGATCTCGTCCCAGCTGAATCGGAAGGCAAGGCCAGTGATCACCGCGGCAGCCGTCTTCCCGACGACAACGAACACCGTGAAGAGCGCACCGAGGAAGAGCGTCTCGACGTCGAAGAGCACGGCGGGATCGATGTTGAGTCCGATCGACACGATGAAGGCGGGCACGAAGATCGCGGCACCGACGAAGTCGAGGCGATCCATGAGGGACCCGTTCGCCGGCACGAGGCGATTCATGCCGAGACCGGCGAGGAAGGCGCCGATCAAGCCCTCGATGCCTCCGAAGGTCGCCACCGTCGCACCCGCCGCCATCCCGGCAAGGGCGAAAACGAACCGCTGCATCCGGCTGCGCCCGACGTTGACGAAGAACCAGTCGGTCACCTTCGGGAGGACCCAGAAGCAGAAGACGGCGAGCAGGGGCAGGGCGATCCATAGCGGCAGGAGAGGGTCGGGGTTGGTCGGTTGGATCGTGCCCCCGCCCACGAGATCGATCGCATCGCCGAGACCTTCTCCGATCGTGCCAAGGAGCTCGGGGTCGAAGTCGATGACGGCGGTCGCCGTTGCGAAGGCGAGCACCGTCAACGAGAGCAGGTCTGCCACGACGCCCGCAGACACGGCGGCACTCACGCCGCGGTTGTTCGCCAGTCCCGCTGCCTTGACGTCCGGATAGGCGACGAGGGTGTTCGATGCCCACATGGCCCCGATGAGTGCAGCTCCGAGGACGCTGATCTCGGAGAGCGAGAGGACGACGAGCATGCTGAGACCGAACGGGAGGATGAATCCGAGCAACCCGTACGCGATGGCGCTGTTGCGGTTCTCGAGGAATGCGCGCATGTTGAACGCCAACCCGGCGAGGAACATGAGGTAGAGGATCCCGATGGCGCCGAGGTCGGTCACGATTCCGCCCTGCTCGAGCCATCCGATCACGAACGGACCGAACAGCACGCCACCGAAGATCAGCCCCACGATCGCGGGGATGCCGAAGCGCTCCGAGATGATGGGGCCGAACACGACGATCACGAGGAGGACGAACAGCGACATCTCGAGCGATCCGACGGTCACCCACATCCTCCTTTGTTCGGCGCATGTTGCCACACCGTGGGATCAACCACATCAGGTTCCAGTACCTCACGAGGCGGTACGCTGGCGACATGCAGGACCGGTTCAAATCTCGACGCCGCCAGTTCCTCGATCGGCTCGACGACACAGTTGCGATCGTGCCTGCCGGGCGTGAGCAGACACGCAACGACGACGTCGGCCATGCGTTCCGACAGGACTCCGACTTCTTCTTCCTCACAGGGTTCACGGAACCGGACGCCGTAGCCGTCTTCGACCCCCGCTCCGACGCTCCATACACGCTGTTCGTTCGCCCGCGGGACCCCGAGATGGAGGCGTGGAACGGTCTGCGCGCAGGAACCGAGGGCGCTCTCGCCCGACACGGCGCCGACGAATCGCACGACATCGCCGACCTCGCACAATGGCTGAAACGTCGCCTCATCGGCGCCCACTCCGTCGGATACGTACTCGGAGGAGACCACGATCCGACCGTTCTCGGTGCGCTCTCAACCGCACGGGATGCCGGTGAGCGACTCGGTTCGGCATGGCCCGACCACATCGTCGACGTTCGATCCATCCTCTCCGAAATGCGCCTGATCAAGTCCGACGATGAGATCGACGCGCTGCGTGAGGCATGCCGAATCAGCGCGATCGCCCACATCGAGGCGATGCGGTTCGCGGCACCGGGACGGACCGAGCGCCAGGTCCAGGCCGTCATCGAGTACGTGTTCGCCGCACACGACGCCGAGCGCATCGGATACGGCTCCATCGTCGCCGGAGGAGACAACGCCGTCATCCTCCACTATGTGGAGAACGACCGGCCCCTCACCGGCGGGGACCTCCTCCTCATCGACGCAGGCGCCGAGTACCGCCACCTCACGGCGGACATCACCAGGACCTTCCCGGTCGGCGGGGCGTTCACGGCTCCCCAGCGAGCGGTCTACGACGTCGTGCTCGCGGCGATGAACGATGTGATCGCGCTGTGCCGTCCCGGACTCCCGTTCACGGACATGCATCGGGTGGCCGTCCAGACCCTCACGGAGGGCATGGTGGATCTCGGGCTGCTCCCGGGACCGGCCGACGAGGCCGTGGCGAAGGGCTGGTATCGCCAGTTCTTCTTCCATGGGACGGGCCATTGGCTCGGCAGCGACGTGCACGACGCCGGCGCGTATCGCGTCGACGGCGTGGGGCGTCCGCTCGAGCCCCGCATGGCCTTCACGGTCGAACCGGGTATCTATGTCTCGAGGGACAAGGCGACGGTCAGGCTGTCACATGCACCGTATGACCCCGATGAGGCCCTGCGGGCGACCTTCGAACTCGGTTCCGCCGAGGCGAAGGCCGCTCGCGAGCGTGCGGCTGAGGAGGCGGGGACGTTCGAGTACACGGTTCCCGAGGAGTTCCTGGGGATCGGGGTCAGGATCGAAGACGACATCCTCATCACCGAGGATGGCCACGAGAACATGACCAGCCTCGTCCCCGTCGATCCTGCTGCCATCGAGGGCGTCTGCGCCGAGGAGAGCTCACTCCCGACCTTCACCTGACGCGGACGATGCCCCCCCACCGAAGGGTGCTGGGAGGGGCTGCCCGGTGATGCCGGCGATGAGGTTGTCGGCTGCGAGGTCCGCCATGGCGATCCGCGTGCGATACGTTGCCGATCCGATGTGCGGGACGATGAGGCAGTTCGTGAGACCGACGAGCGGATGATCGGCAGGAATGGGCTCCGGATCGGTCACGTCGAGGCCGGCACATCGGATCACCCCCGATCGGAGTGCATCGACGAGGGCGTCCGTGTCGATGATCGGACCGCGGGCGACGTTCACGAGGTTCGCCGTCGGTTTCATCATGGCGAGTTCCTCGGACCCGATGAGGTGACGGGTCTCGTCGGTGAGCGGGACAGCGATCACGACATGATCTGACCGTGCGAGGAGCTCAGGGAGATCGACCCTGGTCGCGTCGACATCGTGGTCGGTGCGAGCGGTGTACACGACGTCCATGGCGAACCCCTTTGCGCGGGATGCCACGGCACGCCCGATCCTCCCCATCCCGACGATTCCGAGCGTCGTGCGGGAGACGTCGTGGCCGAGCATGGCTTCGGGTTCCCACTCACCCCACGCTCCGGATGCGACGTACTCGATGCCCTCACGGATCCGGCGCGACGACGCCATCATCAGAGCCCATGCCATGTCGGCGGTTGAGTCGGTGAGGACGTTGGGGGTGTGCCCGATCGCGATCCCCCGTTCCCGACAGGCTTCCACGTCGATGTTGTCGACGCCGACCGCCATCGTCGACACGACGACGAGGTTCTCCGCACGGTCGAGGAGCTCGGCGTCGATCCGATCCGTGAGCATGCAGTACAGGCCCCGCGCACCGGCGACGATGTCCCTGAGCACCTCGGGATCGATCGAACGGTCCTCCATCCACGTCCACGTCTCCGCGACCCTGGACATCCGATCGATGGCGGATCCCGGCGGAACCCTCGTGACGACGATCTCGGGCATCTCCACAACATAGGGGCACAGGGTGATTGGGTCGGTGCACTCGGCCGACGGAGGGTCCTCCTGGGGACGAGAGCACAGGAAGACCGCCGGGAGGCTCCTGACCGCAACGCACGGACCGGAGATGGGACAATCGCACCATGGCTATGGACAGCAGCGTCAACGACCTCGACCGACGGTTGCGCGCAGCTGGCACCGAGGAGCGGGCGACGAACGAGAAGCGGTACTTGAAGAGCGATCTCGAGTTCTACGGGGTCACGGTGCCCGTCCTCACCCGCACCGTGCGTTCGTGGCTCGGCGGCCTCGAAGACGTCGGCCACGACGACATCATCGCCATGGTCGAGGAGCTGTGGTCCCAACCCGTCCACGAACGGCGCGCGGCAGCCGTCCATCTCCTCGAGCTGCGCCTCGATCAGCTCCGACCGCCGGACATCGAAATCGTGGAGCGACTCCTGCGCGAAGCGGGGACGTGGGCGCTCGTCGATGACCTGGCTGCCTCGGTAGCGGGCCCCCTGCTCGATCGGCACCCGAATGCCGACTCCATTCTGGATCGGTGGGCACGAGACGACGACTTCTGGATCCGCCGCTCGGCGCTCCTCGCCCACCTCCTCGCACTGCGATCCGGAGGCGGTGACTTCGACCGGTTCGGACGCCACGCTGACGCCATGTTGGAGGAGAAGGAGTTCTTCATCCGCAAGGCGATCGGATGGATCCTCCGTGACACCGCCCGCAGGCGGCCTGACATGGTCTATCGATGGATCCTGCCGCGAGCCGCCAGGGCATCTGGCGTGACCATCAGGGAGGTGGTGAAACGGCTGCCGCCTGACCAAGCTGCAGCGGTCAGTGCCGCCCATCGGACAACGAGCTGATCGGCCGCTCCGACTAGTTGTCCGACGTCAGCTGCTTGCGCAGGCTGGCGATCGTACTCGTGCTGCCATTGGGGTCGACACCGATTCTCGGCAGCTTCGCCGAATTCCGACTGTATCGACTCTCGATCCTCGTCGGCTCGCCCTTCTCGTCGTCATCCTCGACGTTGTCGCGCACGGGTGGTGCAACGGCCGGCGAGTAGTCCATGTGCACGACAGGACGGGCATGGGCAGCCTCATCCTCGGTACCGGGATCCGCAGGGGCGACTACCTGCTCGGCGACGGAGTCTTCGACCGCCGACGGCTCTGCGCCATCGCGAGGCCCGTGGGTCTCGACGAAGGACCGCTGCTTGATCGATCGGGCTTCCTCGAGCGCATCCATCGCTGCGCTGCGGATCGCGTCGAGGGAGTCCTCGGATGAGTCCTTGGATCCACCCGCGGCGTCGGCCGCCGCGATCCGAGCGGACAGCGAAAGACCGTCGGTGTCGGCCGGTGATGGCTCGTGCGCGGATTCGGCTTCAACGTCGGCAACTGGACCGTCGTCATAGCTCGCGGCCGGAGCAAAGTCATCGCCGGATCGGGATTCCATCCGACCTCGTTCGAGCACGGCCATCCTGCTTTCGAGGTCGGCCTCGCGCTCCGCGAGGACCCGGTACTCCGCCTCGAGACGTGCGTCTCTCTCCTCGAGTGAGGCGCGCTCGGCGTCAAACCTGGAAGCCTCTGCGGTGAGCGTCTCGATCTGGTCGAGCAAGTCCGCCTCCCGTGCTTCGAGCGTCGCGATGCGACTCACGAGTTCGGCATCATCGGCCACCGAGTCGTTGATGGAGGCGTTCTCCTCGAGCACGGCGATCTCGGCCTCGAGTTTCGCGATCAGAGCCTCACGATCAGTCAGCTCGTCCCTGGCGATGCCGAGCTCCGCTGCCTCCTCGCGAAGAGCGTCGATGATGCCGTCACGCTCTGCGAGCTCGGCCTCCAACTGTTCGGTCCGCTCAGCCTGTGCACGCAACTCGGAGACCTCTGCCTCCCTCTGTGCCACGAGATCGCGAAGCTCTTCGGAGACTGCAGCGCCTCCCTCGACCTCCGCAAGCCGCACCCGGAGCTCATCAGCCTCAGCACGCACCGCCTCGACCTCCACCGTGAGCTCACCGACCCGCTCGTCACGAGCGCCCACACGCTCAGCAACCTCCGCACGAGCCAACTCCAACTCGGCAGCCATCACCGACAGCTCCTCATCACGACGAGCGATCAGGCCACGCAACTCCTCAGCCTCCGCCGCAGCACCCTCGACCTCACCCAACCGACCCCGCAACGCCTCAGCCTCAGAACGAACCGCCTCAACCTCCGCAAGCCGCACCCGAAGCTCATCAGCCTCAGCACGCACCGCCTCGACCTCCACCGTGAGCTCACCGACCCGCTCGTCACGAGCGCTCACACGCTCAGCAACCTCCGCACGAGCCAACTCCAACTCGGCAGCCATCACCGACAGCTCCTCATCACGACGAGCGATCAGGCCACGCAACTCCTCAGCCTCCGCCGCAGCACCCTCGACCTCACCCAACCGACCCCGCAACGCCTCTGCCTCAGAACGAACCGCCTCAACCTCCGCAAGCCGCACCCGAAGCTCATCAGCCTCAGCACGCACCGCTTCGACCTCTGCCTCCGTCGACGCGAGTCGCTCCGCGAGCGCAGAGGCCCGCTCGTCCCGTTCGGCTGCACGCGCGTCCAGCTCGGCGCGAGCGGACTCGATCGCGGCCCGCTCGTCCTCGAGTTCGCGCTCGCGCTCGAGAAGCGACTGCTTGGCGTCCGCGACATCCGCCTCGCGTTCTTCGAGCTCCTGCTGGATCGATCCAAACGATGTGGCCATCTCGTCGACTGCCTGGCGCTGCGCGGCCAACGCAGTGGCGGCATCCGCGAGTTCCGCTTCCTTGATCGCGAGCCTGCTCTCCAGCTCACCGAGGGCAGCAGCCGACTCGGACGCACGGGCTCGGCTGGCTTCGAGCTCTCGTGCGCGGTCGGAGATCTCGGCTTCCCTTCGTTCGAGGTCTTCGAGCCGGGACCGGAGCTCGAGTTCGCCCTGCTCGCGCTCGGCCTCGACAGACCTCCGCGCCTCGTCCTGTGCCTGGTCGAATGCCGCGATTCGCTCGTCGAGCTCCCTGCTCCGCTGCTCGACGGCCGCTGCAGTCCCCTCCGCCGATGCACGGATTCCGGAGGCCTCCTGACGCGCCTTCTCGACGAGCTCGAGCGCATGCTCCTCCGCTTCTGCGAGCTCATCGGCCTGCCTGCGAGCGGCTTCGAGGATCTTCTTCGCCTGGTCCTGGATCGTCGACGACTCGATCCTGATGAGCTCGGCCTCGTCACGCGCCGACTGGAGCACCAGGCCCGCCTGCTCTTCGGATGCACTCGCCGCCGCCGCACGCATCTCGGCCGCCTCGAGCTGCGAGGTCGCGGCGTTTCGCAGATCCTCGGCTTCCCTCGTTGCCGACTCGAGGATCTCGGACGCGTGCGCCTTGACGACCTCCGCCTGCTCGATCTGCTCGCGTGCCGCAGCCGCCTGCTCCCTCATGCGCGTGACGTCCGCCATGGCGGCAGCGCGCATCTCGGCCGCCTCATCGCGCACAGCGGCGATCTCGTCCCTGGCCGTCTGCCGTCTGACAGCGAGCTCCTGATCAAACGCCAGCTTGGCGTCCGCCAGCTCCGCGTCGACGGCTGCTCGGAGATTCGCGACCTCCGCGTCGAACTCGGCACCCCGCTGGGCGATCTCGGCCTCGGTCTCCGCGAGCTTGGCCAACGCAGCTTCCGAATCGATCCGTGCGGAATCTGCGAGGCGCTCGGCATCTGCCACCAGGGCCTCGGCGGTGGCCACGGCCTCCTCGAGCTCGGATCGGGCGAGGGTGCGATCGGTCTGCGCCTCTTCGTTGAGGGCCTCGACATCTCGCCGGAGGGCCTCCACGGCCCTTGAACGCTCTTCCACGACGGTCGCCTTGTCCTCGGCATCCTGGATGAGCGACGCGACCTGTTCACGTGTTTCAGCGATCGCAGCGTGGCGCTCACTCTTGGCGAGCACGATGGCCTTCTTCGCCGCGATGACCTTGAGCTGGAGCTCGGCCATCGTCGCTTCTGCATCGCGCTCGGCAATCTCGACGATGGCCTTTGCCTGTGCCTCGAGCGCTGCCGCGGTGCTCTCGGCCTCGCGTACCCTCGCGTCGGCCTTGTGAGCGAGGTCGGTGGCCGTCGCCTGTGCGGCGGAGACGATCTCTGCTGCCTCGATCCGGGCGGCCTCGAGCGCTGCCTGGGCCTCGTCGCGCTTGCGGCTGGAATCGTCGCGGAACTCCTGGGCCTCGTGACGGAGCGCTTCCGCACCGTCGCGGGCGGTTGCGAGCGTCTCCGCTGCCCGCTCTTCGGCTGCCGCTGCCATCACTCGGAGCTGCTCGACCTCCGCCTCCTGGGCCGCGAGCTCGGCGGCGCGCTCTTCGGCTGCACGCTCCGCCTCGGCGAGGAGGCCCAGTGCCTCATCCTTGATCGACACCGCTTCCGCGACCGCGTCCTCGCGGATCTTCTCGGCCTCTCCCAACAGCGATTCGGCCTGTTCTGCGGCCCGTGCGCGCGCCTCGTCCATCTGGGCCTGGGCCTCGGTCACGAGGTACTCGATGCGCTTGGTCGCCCTGGTGTCGGCATCGCTCATCGACTTGGTGGCCGCGTCCTCGGCCATGAGCAGCATCTCCTGAACACGCTCTTCTGCCTCTGCGACGATTCCCGAGGCACGGGTGCGTGCAGCCTCGATCTCGCGCTCGGCCTCCGCGACCTCCGCATCGGCTCGGTCGCGGATCGCGCGGGCGGCAGCCTCGGCATCCGAGATGATCTCCATCGACCGCTCTTCGACCCTGCGCATCGTTCCTACGGGATCGATCTCGACGCCGGCGACGGAGTCGGTGACCTGTGTCTCGGCGATCAGGGCGTCGATCTCCTCGCGTACACGGTCGCGCTCGAGGCTCAGCTCCTTGACTCGCTCCTCGGCCTCAGCGACGGTCTGGCGCATCGCGGCGGCCTCACGCTGGGCCTCCTCGATGATCGCGGTGGCGCGTCGCTGCGCCTCATCGAGATCCTCGGGAATGTCACCTGCGGCGACGCCCACCCCCGACAGGATCGCATCCGCGCGCTTGCGCGCATCAGCTTCGATCTGGGAAGCCTGATCGCGGGCACGCTCGAGGATCCTGTCCTTTGCCTCGAGCACCGCCCCGATGGCGGCGTCGACGGATTGACCCGTCTCGTCCTTGACCTTCTGCGCCTCGAACTCGGCCCGCTGGAGCCTGAGCCTGGCCTCTTGCGCCCAGTCCTCGAGCTCTCGGAAGTTCGTCTCGAGCTCGGTCAGGAAGGCGCGGACTTCTCGCTTGTCGTATCCCTTGCGCGACGTCGAGAACTCGCGTTCTTCGATCGATACGGGCAGGTGGGGATCATGGGTGGTCACGTACCGTCCATTCGCTTCTTCGAATAGGTGTCGGCGGTACGTGTCACGGGCTTTACGGGTTCATGGGTTGTCAAATCCACGACATCCGGGGTGGCTAGTCACGTGCCACCGAAAGCGCCCGCGCCGAGGGTCAGGGAAGTGCGGAAGTCACCGGCCCATCGCCTCCTCCAACCAGTCGGCGAGGGCGTGCCCGACGATTCCCGCGGCCTCCGCGAGATCCGCCTCGGCTCCGATCCAATCCCCCTCCGAAACGGAGCCGACCGATGCACCAGCGACGGGGTACGGAGCCCGGAGGTCCACGTACACCTTCAGCTTCGGCTCGGTTCCCGAAGGACGGGCAAGCACCCGTCCCGCGTCGCCGAGGTCGAGCTCGATGAGGTTCGTCGCACCGAGATATCGGGGCCGCGATTCGGCGCCCTCTGCGAAGTCGGTGATGCCGACGATCTCGTGACCGGCCAAGCTCGGCGGCGGGTCGGATCGAAGGGCCGCCATGGCACGACCGATGTCCTCGATGCCCTCGACGCCCTCCCTGCGGATCGACACCTGGGTCGAGGTCCAGATCCCGTACCGCTCGTAGAGCTGCCCGAGCCGGTCGAGCACGGTGTCCCCGTCGGCGGCCGCCGATGCCGCGAGCACAGCGAACGCAGCGGCGGCGGAGATCCCGTCCTTGTCACGCACCGTCGTTCCGATGCTGTAGCCGAGGGCCTCCTCGTACCCGAGCACCATCGGCGGCTGGCCGGCATCCTCGAGGTCCAGTGCTGCGGCGCAGATCCACTTGAAGCCCGTGAGCGTCTGGGCCCAGTCGACGCCGTGTGCCCCTGCGATGATGCCGAGCATCGGCGACGACACGACCGAGTTGATGACCGGACCCTCCGCTCCCGGCGTCGTCGAGAGGAGGAAGTCTGCGAGGAGGCACCCGATCTGGTTGCCCGTGAGCGCTCGCCACATCCCGCCGGGGAACGGAATCGAAACGGCGAGACGGTCTGCGTCCGGATCGTTCGCAAACACGATGTCAGCGTCGATGGCCATAGCGAGCTCGTGTGCCATGTCCATCGCTCCGGGTTCCTCCGGATTGGGGAACGACACCGTGGGGAAGGTCCCATCCGGTTCGAACTGGCGGGCTACGGGATGCAGCCTCGAGAACCCGAACGACCGCAGCGCATCGATGACTGCACGGCCACCGACACCGTGCATGGCGGAGTACACGATCGAGATGCTCCGATCGCCTGTGACCGGGGGCAGCACGCCTGCGACATCCCTCAGGTAGTCCTCGAACAGGTCGCCGCCGACCTGCTCGACCCTCGGATGCTCGAAGGGCATCGCCGTTCGCGGGACGGTGTTCGCAGCCGGGACCGCAGCGATCGCCTCCGCGATCGCCACGTCGGTCGGTGGGATGATCTGCCCGCCCGTCGACGAGTACACCTTGTACCCGTTGTCCGCAGGCGGGTTGTGGCTCGCCGTGATCACGATCGATGCGCACGCACCGTGCTTCAGTCCTGCATATGCCACGAGGGGGGTCGGTGTCGGGTCGGCGAAGTACTTGACGGTGAACCCTGCTGCGGTCAGGACGGCGATCGTGTCCTCCATGAACGACGCAGACGAGGGTCGCGCATCGCGACCGACGATGACCAGCCGCGCTGCGGGATCGGTGCTTTCCCTCAGGTACGCCGCGAGACCTGCGGTCGTCCGGATCACGACGGCCCTGTTCATCCGATTGGATCCGGCCTCGACGGCTCCGCGGATGCCCGCGGTGCCGAACTCGAGGAAGCCCGCCATCCGATCGGCAAGCTCGAATTCGTCCCCGGAAGCGACAATCGCCGCCAGTTCCGATCGGGTGGTCGGATCGGGATCGCCCTCGATCCAGGATTGGGCGCGGGACACGAGATCGTTCATGATCCGAGGCTACCGCTGGCCCGATCCCTGAGAAGAGGAGGTGCCTCACCGAGGCTGAGCCGCGATCGGGGAGCCCGGGATGCCGATAGCCTTGGAGCATGGACGCTGCGCCACCGGGCTCGTCACCGGGTTCGTCTGCTGGCTCACTGGGACCGGCCAAACGGGCCGACAATCTCGATGCCATCGATGGCGGATCCTTCGACGTCATCGTCATCGGTGGCGGGATCACCGGAGTGGGTTGCGCACTCGATGCGGTGTCGCGTGGCCTATCGGTCGCCCTGATCGAGCAACGCGACCTGTCGTCGGGGACATCGAGCCGATCCTCCAAGCTGTTCCATGGCGGACTCCGCTATCTCGAACAGTTCGACTTCAAGCTGGTGATGGAAGCCCTCCACGAGCGCGAACTGATCCGCCAACACCTCGCGCCGCACCTCGTCTGGCCGGTGCCGTTCGTGTATCCCCTCCAACACCGGGTGTGGGAGCGCGCCTACGTCGGTGCCGGAATCACGCTCTACGAGGCGCTCGCAAAGCTCGGAGGCAACACGCTTCCCCGCCAGTGGCACCTCGGCAGGAAGGAGCTCCGGAGGGTCTTCCCGAGCATCAGGAAGGACGCCTTCGTCGGTGGCATCCGCTACTACGACGCAGGATGCGACGACGCGCGCTATGTGGTCGCCGTGGCTCGCACCGCCGCTGCGATGGGAGCACGCATCCTCACGAGTGCACGGGTCGAGGACTTCCTCCGTGACGGGGACCGCGTCACGGGCGTGCGCGCACGTTGCCTCGAGACCGGCCGCGAGCTCGAGGCGACGGCTCGGGTCGTCGTGAACGCCACGGGGGTGTGGACAGACTCGGTCGAGGCGAAGGTCGGCGACCGGAAGACCGACGTGACCGCCTCGAAAGGCATCCACATTGTCGTACCGCGCGATCGGATCCGGTCCGAGGTCGGGTTCATCACGAAGACCGCAACGAGCGTGTTGTTCCTCATCCCCCATGAGCACTTCTGGCATATCGGCACCACCGACACGCCGTGGGAACTCGGACTCGCCCACCCCGCCGCAAGCCGTTCTGACATCGACTACGTGCTCGAGCAGGTCAACCGCGTGATCGATCCGCCACTCACCCACGACGACGTCGTTGGTGTCTATGCGGGCCTTCGACCGTTGGTCAGCGGCGATTCGGAGTCGACGGCGAAGCTCAGTCGGGAGCATTCCATCACGATCCCCGCTCCCGGTCTCGTGACGATCGCCGGGGGCAAGTACACGACGTACCGCGTGATGGCGCAGGACACGATCGACAGGGCGTTCGAGTCGATCGGTGCGCAGATTCCCGGTACACGGACCGACGAGATCCCGCTCATCGGGGCAGAGGGCTACGGAGACCTGATCGCACGCATCGACGACGTAGCCGCGACCTACGGCGTCGGGCCGGACGAGGTGCGTCGGCTGGCGCACCGATATGGCGGCGAGGCGACCATCGTCCTCGACATGGCGGCCTCCGAACCTCGCCTCGCCCAGCAGATCCCGTCCGGTCGATATCTCGGTGCCGAGGTTCGCTTCGCCGTCGAACACGAGGCAGCGTTGCACCTCGACGACGTCCTCACCCGGAGGACCAGGCTCTCGATCGAGTGCCCGGACCGTGCCGTCCTCGGCGCACCCTTCGTCGCAGCAATCATGGGAGACGTGCTGGATTGGGACGACGCGACGATCGAGCGGGAGTTGGAGCACTACGAGGCGAGGGTTGCGGCCGAGCGAGAGTCCCAGACGATGCCGGACGACCGCACTGCTGACGCCGCCCGCATGGGTGCACGGGACATCCGAACCCTCGGGGCCGGGTGACGTCAGCCCTCGTCGGTGAATTCGATGGCCGGCTGGCGTGAGTAGTCGTAGATGACCCAGGTGCGGGCCATGTGGTCGTGCCACGCCTGACGGTCGTCGTCGACGAGCACCCAGATGTAGCCGAGCCAGAACACGATCGCGGACAACCCGTAGCCGACGACGCGGACGATGGACCGACTGATCGTGGGCGGATGCCCGTCGTGGCCGATGACGCGAAGGCCGAGGAGCCACTTGCCGATCGTCCTTCCGGTGAGGGACCAGAACATGACGAAGTACAGCCCGATGATCAGCGGGATGAGGAAGACGTAGATCGCGCCGAGGCTGATCCTCAGATCGAGGCCGACCTGGTCGATGACGTCGTCGATGAGTACGGCGATCCATCCGCCGATCGCCACGATGCCGGCGACGACGGCGGCGTCGGCGACGTAGGCGAACAGGCGCGTCACGAACCCGGCGGTCCGACCGTTGAGGACGTGCTCGTCGTTCTTGCTCACGAGTCGATCGCCGGCTTCGGAGGGAGCTGCCTCGGTGGGCGACGTCCCAGCCGCCTGAAGATCCCCTCGGTGAGGCGGTCTGCCGCGGCGCCTGTCTCCCGGATCTCCTGGATGGCCGACCCGGTGATGCCGAGCGTCTGCTCACGAACGAGATCGCCGAGTTCCTCTGACTCGCTCAGGAGGCCGACAATGCCGTTGACCGAGCTCTCGAAAGCGCGCACGGCGAGAACGCGCCCCCTGGCGTATTCGGCCGTCCCGACGTCGGAGAGCCTGAGCCGCTCCTGTGCAAGGGCGGTGCGCGCCGGCTCGGTGACGCCGGCGACGAACGACGAGACGCCCGTCACCGAAGCGAGGTATGCGGCGGTGTCGACCGCGACACCCGCGACTCGAATGACCGGATACGCCATCCGATAGCTGGTGGTTCCGACGGCGTTGATGGTCTGGGGCAGCTCCGAGACCCACCCCACTGCTGCCATGAGTCGCGGGTCGGCATGGATGGGTCCGACGAGCTCGCCGCTGGGCGCGACGTCAGCATCGTCGAGCTCGTTCGACATGGCGAGCAGCCGATCGATGCCCTCCCCGATGCCACCCGCGACCAGGCGGACGATGGTCGCATACGCGTCGCGTCGCGGGGCAATTCCACCGGGATCGGTGTCGGTGCTTTCGCTCATCCACGGGACACTACTCCCCGATGGAGATGGGCAGCATCCGGTGGCTGCAACGGCTGCTCGGGGCATATACTGCCCGGGCGTAGCCGGTCCGGCTCTGTACACTGCGGGCGCCTTGCCCCCATCGTCCAGCGGCCTAGGACTCCGCCCTTTCAAGGCGGCAACGGGGATTCGAATTCCCCTGGGGGCACGACGTGGGGGCGTGGTGAAGCCTGGAGTTCACGCCGGCCTGTCAAGCCGGAGGTCGCGGGTTCAAATCCCGTCGCTCCCGCCACATGCAACGCTCGGATCCCCGATCCGGGCGTTGGTCATGAATCGGTCAGGTAGCTCAGCTGGTAGAGCACCGGTCTGAAAAACCGGGGGTCGGCGGTTCGATCCCGCCCCTGACCACCAAACGAAGCCCTCGTGACAGTGGGGCTCAGGACCACCTCGATCGCGCGAGGGATCGGGTTTCATACCCCGGTCCGCATCTGGTCCGCGTCGTTCGCGACCACTTGGGGATTCGACGCGACAAGACCGGTCTCGAAGGCCGCGTCGGGGGCGTCCTGGACGCGCTCGTTGTCCAATGGGTAGCGATGTCATGCCGACTCGTCGTCTCGACGATGCTCAAATGGCACAAGTGTTGCTTCACGAACTTCGGGTGCGACCCATGCGTGATGGGCAATGGTGCTCCATGCCCCCCACAAGTCGTGGATTCTGACACCTTCGACCCCGTGCTCACAAGGGCCGGATACGGACGCGGTGCCTGGAGTTCGAAAGCGAAGAGTCTCGTAACGAGGTGATCCGAGCACCCGAGCGGCGGGCCGCACGCGCAATGCAAGGTGTGGGGAGGGACTAGCCGAAGTTCTCCTCAAAGACGAGTGCCCAAAGTACGGCAACCCACAGCATCGCGAACACCACGGGGATTGACACCAGGAACCAGATTGCGACCTCGATGGCTGATTTCGAGCGCATCTGTCGCACTAGGGCAATGAGCAGTTTGAGGAGGCCCGCAAGCACCACAGTGAAGAGAATCAATGCCGCGAACCCGGCGACTGCGGCAGCCGGGAAGCTGAGAACCCTCACCCGAGCATCGTCTCACGAATTCACCAACCCATGAAGGAGCCCGGCTTCACCACCCGTACGGATTGACACAGATGGGAGGAACCTGACAGGCGCATCAATTGGACGGGCAGGGTGACGTCACCCACTACCTACCACTGGAAGCCAGTTGTCTTGTGCTCCTGGCCATGGGAACCGTTGGTCTGCGTTTCCCTGGGTCAGGGTGTCACGAAAGTAGAATGTTGTGTTTGATGGCCGGTACACGGCGGGAGTGTCCACCGTGTCGACAATTCCCCAGTCGCCTGCGATGAACCGATCACCAGGATCCCCGAAGAAGAACTGTCCGTCAGCCGTGCCTGTGGTCAGTGTGTCCCGCCAGTAGAAGAACCCGGTCGATTCACGGTGGAGACCGATCTCGTCGGTGCCGTCACCATCCCAGTCCCCGACGACGGGCTTGTCCCCAGGGTTGCCAAACATGAACGAGTACTCAGCATCACCCAGGCCGCCGTCGTTCTCGCCAAGAGTGTTCATGACGTAGAACGCCTGGTTCGACGGGCGGTAGATCGAGAGGGTGTCGCACCCGTCACCGTTGAAGTCACCAGCCAACGGCACATCGGAGGGGTTCCCGAAGAAGAACCGGATGTCGGCGATCCCCTGGCTGTTGCTGTTTCGCAAGTACGCAAACGCGTCGGAGATGCGGAACAGGCCCGGTGTTGCCTCGCCGTCACAATCCCAATCGCCGAGGAACGGGGTGTCACCAGGGTTCCCGTAGTAGAACGAACTGACGAAGCTGTTGGCGTCGGGGATCCTCCAGATACCGGTGTGGCTGTCGACGAGCCCCACCGGTCGTGGGAGCGGAAGCAGGGTTTGCCATTGGAGCGCTCCCCCATCGAACCCGTCCAAAACCCGCGCCGTGGTTCCGGTCGATGTGTCATACGATGCGAGTGTCCCTTCGGCGACGTAGAGGATCGAAGCGCCGTCAGGAGACCACGCAGGTGACTGCCCCGAGTCGTTCGTGAGCGGAACCTCGGTCGTGTCGAATGGCCCGAGGTTGATCTCGACCAGCCCGTCACGGAGGCCGTCGTCATTGAGACCCGAGACAACCAGGGACTCTCCGTTTGGCGCCCAGTCGTAGTGCATGCCGTAGCTTCCGGCGGAGACATGACGGATGCCCAAGGGCTGGAGGGTCACTACTGACAGGTACTCAGCCCCCGCCACAAGTCCTTGACTCGTGTCCTCAACATAGGCGATCCGGCCACCGTCAGGAGACCACCGAACACTGGTCACCTCGGCATGGATGCCGGACGTCAAGGGCCATAGGCCATCCCTCGACGTGGCCACGAGATGAGGGTTCTTGCCATCGGCACCGGAGACCCATACGCCGCGCCGATCACCGTACGCGATCTTCTCACCGTCTGGGGACCATCTGATCATCGATGCTTTCCAGCCCGCGAAAAGCAGCCGATCGTCCCGCGTCGCGACGTCAAGCAAACGCACCTCCCACTCATCCCCGGTGGAGAAGTGGAGGTACGCGAGCATCGAGCCATCTGGGGTCCACTCCGGCGCCACGTTCGTCGTGTACACGGGACTGAGGTAGTCCTCCTCCTCGACATGCTTGACAAACACACCACCTGTCGAGGTCACTCGACGACGATCAGACCCATCAGAATCCATCGTGAAGACCTCCCCGACCGTGCGGGGAGACCCATCTCCCACCGGAACCCAGTCCACGAACGCCACCAAACCGTTCTCACCCGGATCGGAAGCAACGGCGACCGCACCAACACCGCTCAGTGCACCCCAAGCCACGCCCAGGACCACCACAGAACACAACGATGCACTCCGGCCGAGCCCCTGAATGCGAGACCCCACGTCGGCCCCCTTTCACTATCACGGGGCCTGCAAGAGAGCGACAGGCCAACAGGCCCCACTCAATGCCATCATACGACGGCGTGCCCACGGCGCCCAGGGCATCCAGTCCAACGACAACCGCGCCTGCTGCCTATTGCCTCGACGCTCGCCGTCGACAACACCGGCAGACGAACTCGCCAAAGCGTTCGCGATGAGCCGCTGAGGCCGCACCGCATCTGAGCTCCCTGCCGACGCCCTTCTTGTTGGCCGTTCCCTGGCGGGCGTCGCGGCCTCTTCCTCGAGCGACGTCGGTGGATTGATAGAATCAGAGCAGGACCATGTTGCTTCTGGTTGCGATGGTGTTGGCAATTCCCTTGTGGTTGCCACCGGTCGTGATCGCGGTCCGCTCGAAGCAACTCAGCGCTGGTGCCCAAGCCGGAGCCATTGTCCTTGCTGTGGTCTCGCCTTTGGTCGCTGTCAGGTGTTTCAGTATCGTGAGCGGCTATTGCAGCGCCGGCATTGGGCCGCCTTCAGGGTTTGGAGAGGGTGCGCTCTGGCCGAACTGTCCCAGTGCGGAGGCCGCTTGGTTGGCGGTTCTGGCGCCTGCAACCTTGGTTGGTATTGCGGCCTGGATCCTTGCCCTCGGCGGATTCGTTCCTTTCGTTGTCGCCCTTGCGGTTGTTGGGGGCATGGCTGCCGTATCGGTGAATGTGTCCAGCTCTGCTCGTACCGAAGCGCTCCTCGAGCGACAGCAGGAGCAGCGGGACAGGACGATGGCCGAGTTCGCACAGGAGCGGTTGGAAGCTGAAGCTGAGGCTGAGGCGGTTTGTGTCGAGTTGCCGGGCTTCCTCCGTCAGGAAATCCTTGCAGGGCTCAGCGGATGGATGCCTGGTGCATGGATGGGTCGGCCGGGTACCCGCCTCGTGGTAGACAACGTGTACCTGTACGGCATTTCTACTGGTGACGATACGCATCACGCCGTCGTGAAGTGGTCCGTCCCTGCGTGGCCGGAATCAACCCAGTTCAGCGTGAACCTACTCGTGTCCGGATCTCTCGAGCAACCTGATGCCATCCACTGGCGTCTCCTCGGTTTGGGTGGTGGCGCAGCCCACAACTACCCGAACCCCCTGTTCTTCGAACCTGTCGAGTACCTCGAGGACATCGGAGCGCCGTGGCTCGGATGCGAGGGGACGGGGAGGGGCCTCGGTCCGTATCGAACCTGGGAGCTTGGGGGGTGTGCCGATTCGGTCGATCCATGGTGCACGTCACCCGAAACCAACACCATATGGGATCCCGATGCGCCGCTTCCACCGAACGTGGATGAGGGCCTCGAATGGGAGGTCGAGATCGGTCCTGCGTTGAACCGCGACCTCACACGCAGCGTGATCAGGCTAACCCGAGACGAGCTCGCGGGGTCACTGACGTGGACGTGGCGTGATGACATGCTTCTGGATCACGAGGGGGACGTTGCCTGGGTCTATCGCCATCGTGAGCCCGAAGTCGTCGCGCAGCAGGCAACGATGGACTGTACGGAGCTCGAAGACGAGCTTGAGCATTGGCGCGAATTCGCAGAACGCACCACCTACATCCGCGCGATCCACGCGTACGCCTTTGCACAGAACGCCCTGAACCTCATGGCTGTGCACGGCTGCCCCCGACTCTGAAGGGCACCGAAAAACCTTGGCACGGTGACGGCGGGGCGGTATCGCGGGCGATGTCGGCTAGCCGCGCTGTAACTGACTGCACGACAATCGTGTAGTGCTGGCGCTCATCCTCGGCGTCGGCGAAGAGGAACGGCAACAGGCGCTGGCTACAGAACTGTGCAATCGTCCAGTAGTAGGGGCGAACGCCTAGCTGTCGGGCTCCAGCCAAGCCGACATCCCATCTGGCTCTTCCGCGTGGCTCTTCCGGCCCTCAGCTGGTCAGGTAGGTGAGGAGCCGTTCGTCGGTTTCGAGGAATCCTCGGACTCGACGTCGGAGGCTTCGTCGTCGGTGGCGCCCTCGTTCAAGCCCTCACGCAGCTCACGGGCGGACTGGCCGATCGATCGGGCGAGCTTCGGGAGTCGGGTGGCGCCGAACAGGAGCAGCACGACCAAGAGGATCAAGATGATCTCCCCGCCCCCGAGGTTTCTCAGCATGCTGCGCACTCCGGTGTTGTCGAACCGCCAATCGAAACCCTAGCGAGCCGAGCAGCCTTCCGGCACGATGGTTCCCGGCGCAGAACTCACTTCTTGAGGATGAACCGTACGGCGAGGATCGTCAGCTCGTAGAACACGTAGAGCGGCGCCGACAGCATCAGGAGGGTCAAGGGATCACCGGTCGGGGTGATGATTGCTGCGACGACGAGGATGATCACGAGTGCCCAGCGCCGGTTCGATCGCAGCGAAGAGCTAGAGACGACTCCGAACGCAGCGGCCGAGAAGAGGAACACGGGGAACTCGAACGCGATGCCGAACGCGAGGATGAACCGCATCGCGAATCGGAAGTAGAGGTCCGCACCGATCACGGGTTCGAGTGCGTCGCCCCCGAAGCCGAGGAGGAACACGAGACCCCGCTCGAGTGCGACATAGCCGACCGTGATCCCCGCGAGGAACAGCACGGCGAAGATCGCCGTGATCGGAATCGCCCACTTCTTCTCACGGGCCGTCAGGGCCGGCGCGACGAAGCGCCACGTCTGATAGAGGATGACCGGCGATGCGACGATCAGCCCCGTCCACAGCGAGATCTTCATCACGACGGAGAAGGCCTCGGAGGGCCGGAAGAAGCTCAGGCCTGCGTCGGGAACGGCGACCTGGTACGGCTCGGCGAGGAACGACAGCACCTGGTCGCTGAAGATGAACCCGATGACCGATCCGATGAGGACCGCGATCGAGCATTTGATGAGCCGGTCGCGCAGCTCACCGAGGTGCCCGAGGTAGGTCGCAGTCCCTGCCGTCATCCCGCAGGCCCTTCGGTGTCCGTCGCGTCACCGGATTTCGCCGATCGATCTGAATCCAGGTCGCTCGACGCCGTGATGTCGGTGATCGCCGCGTCCGGCTCGGAGGCATCGGTATCGGGTGGTTCACCGGAGGCTGGACGGGTCGGGCCCGATGAACCCGTGACGGCACCGACGGCGTCCGAGAGGTCCTTGCGAACGCCGTCGTACTCCTTCATGACATCCGTGAGTGGCTTGGCGTCGTCGCCGTACTCCGCTTGGACTGCCCGCGAGAACTCACGCGTGACTCCCCGCACCTTCGCGAGGAATTCACCCACCCTCCGAGCGAACTCGGGGAGGCGGTTCGGTCCGAACACGATCAGGATGATCACCACGATCGTGAGGATCTCTCCGAAGCTCAGGCTGCCCATCGACCGGGATGGTAGGTCGCGTCTCCACCCGGCGGCGTCCGACTCGGAGTCACCGGTCGCCTGAGGTCGGACTCAGGGACTCGCGACCGAGTCGGATCGGCGGACGATCAGCCGATCGATGATCACGACCGCCGCCGTGAAGCCGATGGCGAGCGCGATGACGATGAGCGCCGTTCCCACGCTCTCGAGGAGCTGGGGCGCGCCGACGAGGACCAGGCCGAGGCCGAGCATCATCGATCCTGACAGGAGCTTGAGGGTCCGGCCCTCGGCGGGTTGGAGCTTGCGGGATCCCAGCGTCCACACGAACACCCCGACGATCGCCATGAGCGGGATCACGTAGATGACGTTGTACAGGGCGAGGTAGCCGTAGTAGCCGGGCGTCGAGAGTTCGTTGAGGGTGAGCACCCTGGTGAAGACCATCGGGAGGCCTGCCGTGCACAGCAGCTCGTAGCTGTTCGCGACGACGGCGAGGGCGATCGTCGCCATCATCACAGGGAACAGCCTGTCGATCGAAAGCAGGCCACGCATCCTGGCGAACAGCCCTGGCTTTGCACCCTCGGGTATCGATACCGAAGGCCCCTTGTCCGGCGCGAAGTAGTCCTTCGCGCTCAGCATCCCGAGCACCACGGCGACGATTCCCGCCCCGAGGGTCACCATCCTGAGGTTCTCCGTGACGAGGAACAGGTTGAGCCAAGCGGCCATGAACACGAAGTACATGACCCCCGACACGACGACGAACGTCATCCCGACGATCGCCATCCGGCTCCGACTCCTTGCGTGGACGAGCAGGCTCAACAGGAACAGGAGCACGAAGAATGCGCACGGGTTGAAGGCGTCAAGGCCCGCGACGATGGCCGTGAACACGGGAAGCGGGACACTGCCGGCCTCGATGTCCCCGACGCCCGGGACCTCGATCGACTCTTCTGCGATGGTCGTCGTCGTGGTCGCCTGCTCGGTGGAGGAGGACGCTGCGTGGCACGCGTCGAGATCTGCCGCGATCGATGCGCCCGCGTGCTCGGCGTCGTCGAATCCGGTCGTCATCGTGCCGCAGTAGAGGAACGTCGGCACGCCGCGGATCGTCTCGTTGGCGGCGGAGGCCACGCTGGTCGCTATCTCCGCGACCCGGGCATCCCCGCTGTCCGCGGCGAGCCACCAAACACGGAGCCACGGCCTGGTGTCCTGCATCTCCTGGACGAACGGCATTGCGGCCCTGCAATGGGGGCACGTCGTCGTGTACACGAAGTACAGCTCGACGACGGGATCCCCTGATTCGTCGACGCCGAACCAGGGAGCCCCGGAGAGGGAGTCGTCCAGTTGGTCGACGGCCTCAGCCGTACCGGTGAACGCCGGAACCCAGGGGGTGACGAGCGGGGCCGACGCGAGGATGGCGCCGACCAGGAACAGCCATGTGCGTGGCGCACGTCGTCGGCTGGCCGGACCCATGATGGACCCTCAACTCCTGGCACGTTCGATCGTCCTGGAGCCAAGGCTATCTGACGATCCGGCCCATCGACTCCCGGTCAGCGACCGGCGCCACTGACTCGTCAGCGGGCCAGGCGCACCTCGATGGGCCGACCGTCGACCTTGCGACGGGCCAGACCGCTGACAGCGAGACGGGCTGCGGATTCGTCCATGTGGACGATGGCTACGCCCTTCGAGCGACCGCGACGGTCCATCGTGATCCTGGCGTCGTGGACGGTCCCGAATCGGGCGAACAGGGCGTGGATCTCCTTGTCCGTCGTGGTCCACGGAAGGTTCGAGACGAACACGCCGGTACCGCGAGGTGCTCCCTTCGACCGCTCGGGCCTTCTCGGTGACCGCTCCTGACCGGACCGTGCCTGCCCGGATCGTTCCTGCCCGGATCGTTCCTGCCCGGACCTGGCTTGCCCGGACCGTGCCTGCCCGTTTCGTCCAGACGACGTTGACGGCTTCGACATGCGCTCGTATCCGCGATCTTCCGATCGGAGGGCCCCGTGGCCTTGTGACGATGAGCCGATCACGCCACGGCTCGCAAGGGTCGCCGAGTGGGGTTTGCGGATGGGTGAATCGATCTGGAGGTCTCGCTGCATCCGGGTGACCGCCCTTCGTTCGCCGGACGTGACGAGGCTCACGATGGTGCCAGACGCACCCGCACGAGCCGTCCTGCCGGATCGGTGGAGGTAGTCCTTGTGCCCGTTCGGCGGGTCGTAGTGGATCACGGTGGCGACGTCGTCGACGTGGATGCCCCGTGCCGCGACGTCGGTAGCGACGAGTGCCGCGACCCTGCCCACGGAGAAGTCGGCGAGCGCCCGGTTGCGCTGGTTCTGACTGCGCCCTCCGTGCATGGCGACCGCAACGACGCCCTCGCCGGCGAGCTGTTTCGCAAGCCGGTCGGCGCCGTGACGGGTGCGGGTGAAGACGATCGTGGACCCGGTCGCGTTGATCACGTCTGCGACGTGGGAGACCTTGTCCTCTCGCTCGACGTCCCAGAAGAAGTGCTCGGCCTCCGAAACGTCAGGCTCGATGCTCCCAGCCTCATGGCGTACGGGGTCCTTCTGGTACGCACGAATGAGGACGGCGACGTCGCCGTCGAGCGTTGCCGAGAAGAGCAGGGTCTGGCGATCCGGTGACGTCTGGTCGAGGATGCGCCTCACGGCGGGCAGGAAGCCCATATCGGCCATACGGTCCGCCTCGTCGACGGCGACGATGGCGACGTCGCGCAGGTCGACTGCCTTCTGGTCGATGAGGTCCTCGAGGCGGCCCGGAGTGGCGACGAGGATGTCGACGCCGCGGTCGAGCCAGTCCTTCTGTGCCTGGTAGCGGACACCTCCGAAGATGGCGAAGACCTGGCGGCCCGTCGACTTTCCATACGGGGCGAGGTCCTTGCGGATCTGCGCGGCGAGCTCACGCGTCGGTGTGAGGACCAGCGCTGTGGGCCGCCGAGACTTGGCGACGGCGACTCGATCGAGCATCGGGAGCCCAAAGGCGAGGGTCTTGCCGGAGCCGGTCGGGGCGCGTCCGGAGACGTCCCTGCCCGCGAGGACGTCGGGGATGGTTGCGGCCTGTACGGGGAACGGCGCGGTGATGCCGTTTCGGTGGAGGGTGTCGACGATGGGCGTCGACAAACCCAGTGTGGCGAAGTCGGTGGACATGTCTTCTCGATTCCAGTTGTTGGGTGTGTGCTGATCTCGCTCCGAGCCGCAGCGATCCACATCGTCAGCGGGGAGTCGGAAGAATGAGGCAGCTCAACCGTCGAGAATTGGTCCGTGGTCCACCGGGGAAACGTCGATGCGTCGGCCTCCACCCGGTGCGGTTCCACAAGCGTACAGCGATCGTGGGTTTCCCGCCGTATTCGCACTTCCTCGCAACGTCGACCGATGGCAACCCTGACCGTCGAGGAAGGCTCGGCCGCGCGGTAGGTTCAAGGCGTCATGACCAACTGGGAACCGACCGACCGCTGGGAGGACGAGTTCGTCGAGGACGGGGACCGTTTCGACCACCCCGTCCCGCGGCGACCGGTGCGCCGCGGACTGCGAACCGTTGCCGCCCTCGTACTCGCGGCCATGCTGTTCGCTGCGGGCACCCCCCTCAGCTGGGTCGGTGTGCTCACGGCGATCCTCATGTTCCTGATCTGGCTGGATCTCGGGAACCGCTCCAATGACGACGACGTCATTTGAAGCTGTCAGCTGACGCCATCAGCGAGACGCCGCGTCAGACGGATCTGGTCAGGGCGATCGTGCTCCTGCCGGGGGTCCGGCGGAATCCCAGGCGCTCGTAGACCCCGTACGCCCCGGTGGGGTTCTCCGAGTCCACCTCGAGCATCGCGAACTCCATGCCGAGGTCCCGGAAGTGCTCCATCGCATCGACGATGAACGCAGATGCGATACCGCGTCCGCGGTGGCTCCTCACCACACCGATGCTGGCGATCCAGGCGTGGGAGAAGCCACGATCGGCGTAGTCGTGGGGCCATGACGCACACATGATGTGGCCGATCGGTGTGCCTCGATCGTACGCGACCCATGACGCCTCGGGGAGGTAGAACTCGTTCTTGAAGAGGTCCCACCGCTCCTGGGTGAAGGGCTGGCTCCCCCAGTGGTCGCGGAACGCCTCGTTGTGCACGGTCAATTCATCGCCCACTGGTGCGGCATCAGCCCGAATCACCTCTATGCCAGCGGGCATCGAACGCGGCTCGATCGGCTCCGACAGATCGCGAATCAGCTCATCGAAGTATCGGCTGATGACGTAGCCGCGAGCAACGAACCGTTCGACCATGTCCGTGCGGTGCGCGTACTCCGGATACCACAGCACCTTCGGCAGGGACGCATCCAACGGCGCGAGTCGCTGCGTCAGCCGGGTCGCCCACCAATCGATCGTGAAGTCGATGACCTCGTCGGATCGCCAGTCGGGGTGGATGTGGATGCTCCCGAACCCTCGCCACTTCGTTCCCGTTGTCGGAGGCACGAACGTCCACACGGACACGATCACGTCCCCGGTCCCGGTCACCGCAAGCCATGAGTCGGCGCCGGGATCGACGTCGGGGTCTTCGAACCGCTCCAGGATCTCTGCCTCGACCTCCCGGTACGTGTCATCGATCGCGAAGCAGGACTCCTCGAGGCGAGCAATCGCAGCCGCGTCCCCCGGCACGGCGGGCCGCCACACGGTGTCCTCGAGCGCGGGAGGTTCAGGAAGGTCTTCGTGCATGGGACTCACGCCTCAGGTGGGGGCTCGTAGGCGTTGAATCGCCTGCGAAACAGGAAAGGAACCGCCACGAGGCCAGCCAACACGATGCCGAACACGACGTTCAGTGCAACCGTATACCCCGACGTCCCCGACTCTGCGATCCCGAGGAGGCGAAGCACCTCGACGACGACGATGGCAGTCACGACCGCGATCATCACCGAAGCGAGAACCCACCCCAGCATGAGGGCGATCAGCTTTCCGGTCGGCACACAGCCTCCTGAGTCGAGGTGGACGATATAGCATCGCCGTGTGCGAAGCCTTTCCGTGTCACTCGACGCTGTGATCCTCGCGGTCACCGAGGACACCCCGCGGATCCTCCTCGTCTCGCGCGGCGACGGCCTCGGGCTCCCGGCCGGACCCCTCGACGCCGACGCCGACGAGACCCTCACGCTCGGTCTCAAGCGCCTCGTCTCGGATCAGACGGGAGTCGATGTCACCTACGTGGAGCAGCTGTACACGTTCGGGGACAGCTCCCGGTCCTCGAACGACGGGACGAGGGACCTCGCTATCGGATACGTCGCCCTCACCGACGAGGCAACGACGATCGAAGGCGCACAATGGACGGACATCTACGAGCTGTTCCCCTGGGAGGATCATCGATCCGGCGCACCGACGATCATTCCCGACCTGATCGATCCGGCGCTGGCGCGCTGGTCCGCAGGTGACGACGACAGGGAGGCCAGAGCGCGGCTCAACTTCGGGACCGGTGCGGGATGGGATCCCATCCGCGTCCTCGACCGGTACGAGCTGATGTTCGAAGCCGGCCTCGTCTCCGAAGCGACACGGAAGGCCGCCGATGCGACCGGGAGTCCACTCGTGCGGGACCATCGACGTATCGCTGCCACCGCGCTTGGGAGGTTGCGCGGCAAGCTGACGTACCGACCGGTCATCTTCGAGGTCCTCCCTGAACTGTTCACGCTCACCGAACTGCAGACGACGGTCGAGGCGATCGTCGGCATCGGGCTCCACAAGCAGAACTTCCGGCGGATCGTCGATCGGGGCGACCTCGTCGAGCCGACCGGTGAGGTCACGACCTCAACAGGGGGCAGGCCCGCAGAGCTGTTCCGATTCCGATCCGATGTCGTGAGGCAGCGACCGAGACCCGGGTTCCCCCTCCCCCGGCCCCGCGGCCTCTGACGACGAGGGACGAACCGCTGCGAAACCGGTCACGACATCTCTGCGAGGCGCTATCCTTCGAGTAATGCTCACCTAGAGCATAAGTAGGAGCATCGCATGACAGCCACGCCCATGGTCTCGAGGAGGCTCTCGGACGTCCTCCCGGACATCGAGATCGCCATCGCTTCCCCGATCATCGACGAGATCGACAGGCTCAAGCGCGAGCGCAATGCCATCGTCATCGCACACAACTACATGACGCCAGACATCTTCCACGGCGCAGCCGACCTCACGGGGGACTCCCTCGCACTCGCACGGATGGCGGCCGATACGGACGCTGACGTCATCGTCATGGCGGGTGTCCACTTCATGGCAGAGACGGCGAAGATCGTCAGCCCTGACAAGACGGTGCTGATCCCCGACCTGCGTGCAGGGTGCTCGCTCGCCGACTCGATCACCGCAGCAGATGTCGCGCTCCTCAGGCAGCGATACCCCGACGCAGCAGTCGTCACGTACGTCAACACGAGTGCGGAGGTGAAGGCCGCGTCGGACGTGACGTGCACCTCGGGGAACGCCGTTGCGGTCGTCGAATCGCTCGATCAGGACCAGATCATCTTCCTGCCGGACCAGTACCTCGGGCGGTGGGTGGCCGGTCAGACGCGCAAGGAGATCATCCTGTGGAACGGTGCGTGCGAGGTGCACGAGCGTTTCACAGGCGCCGAGCTCCGTGAGTACCGAACGATGCACCCCGGTGTCCAGATCATCGCCCATCCCGAGTGCCCACCAGACGTGCTCGCCGAGTCTGACTTCGTCGGATCGACAGCGGGAATGATCGACTGGGTGCGCACGGAGGCACCCGACAAGGTGATCATGGTCACCGAGTGCTCGATGGCGGACAACGTCACCGTCGATGCACCTGCCACGGAGTTCATCCGCCCCTGCAACCTGTGCCCGCACATGAAGCGCATCACCCTCGAGAACATCCGCGACTCCCTCCTGCACATGCAGTTCGAAGTCACGGTGCCCGACGCTGTGGCGGAGCGGGCGCGCATGGCCGTCGAGCGAATGCTGGCGATCCGATGATCGGCGGCACGGTCCGGATCGTCGAGGGCGAGACGCCCATCGTCGTCGGATCCGGCATCGCCGGCCTGACCACCGCACTCTCACTCCATGGATGCACGGTCCTCACGGCAGCGACCGTCGGCGAGGGATCCTCATGGCTCGCGCAAGGGGGTCTTGCAGCCGCGATCGGCGCCGATGACGATCCGACCCGCCACGCGTCCGACACGGTCAACGTCGGAGGCGACATCGCAGATGCGCGCTCCGCCGACCTGCTGACGTCCCTCGCTCCCGATCGGATCGCCTGGCTCAGATCGATCGGAGCGAGGTTCGACACCGACGATGGAGGGGACGTCGCCCTCGGCAGGGAGGCCGGGCACTCCCGACGACGCATCGTCCATGCAGGTGGCGACGCGACCGGAGCCGAGATCATGCGCGCCCTGCGTAGCGCCACCGCGGCGCGGACCGACATCGATCTCCTCTCGGGAACCCGCCTGGTCGACCTCATCCGGTCCGACGACCGCATCGTCGGTGTGCTCGCCGTCGGACCAGACGTACGCCTGACCGTGTACCTCGGGTCAGCCGTCGTCCTGGCCACAGGGGGCATCGGCGGCGTGTACGCACGCAGCACCAACCCTGCGGACGTGACAGGAGCGGGGCTCGCCGCGGCCGCCCGCCAGGGGGCGAGGCTCGCCGACCTGGAATTCGTCCAGTTCCACCCGACCGCGTTCGCGGTGACCGATCATCCGGCGCCCCTCATCAGTGAGGCGATACGAGGCGAGGGTGCCGTCCTCATCGATGAAGTCGGCACCCGCTTCATGGTCGACGTTCACCCGGATGCCGAACTGGGGCCTCGCGACGTCGTCGCCCGCGCGATCTGGCAGCACATGGCAGGCGGCCACCGCGTCTACCTCGACGCCACCGCCGCCATCGGTGCGGAAATGCCCGACCGGTTCCCAACGGCGTTCACGACCGCGATGCGGCACGGGATCGATCCACGCGTCGAGCCGATCGAGGTCGCCCCCGCAGAGCACTTCCACATGGGGGGTGTCGCGACCGATCTCGAGGGAAGGACCAGCCTCCCGGGCCTGTGGGCGGCGGGCGAGGTGGCGTCGACGGGCATGCACGGTGCGAACCGGCTTGCCAGCAACTCGCTCCTCGAGGGCGTCGTCATGGGGGCCCGCGTCGCCGACTCGATCGTCCGCGACGCCACGCCGCCGCTACGAGGTGAGCTCCTCGTACCGCGCGACGCCGAGAACAGGGCAGGGGCGGGACCCGATCGCGACATCGGCGCGGTCCGAGCCATCGCATGGCGGCATCTCGGCATCGTTCGCTCGGGAGACGGCATCGAGGCTGCGATGCGGGACCTCGCTGCGCTCGAGGCGCCACAGCACGACGCCGCCCTGGTCGCGTCGCTCATTGCTTCCGCTGCGCTCAATCGTACGGAATCACGTGGTGCCCACTATCGGATCGATCACCCGCTCCCTACCGCGGAGGCCGCACATCGGACGTTCCTCGTGCCGGATCCGGTCGAGTTCGTCGCGGTTGCAGGACCACTGAGGGTCGGGGCGTGATGTCCCTTCCTCGCGGAACCGCGGAACTCATCGCGCTCGCGTACGCCGAGGACCTCGGGGAGATCGGCGACATCACGACAGCTGCGGTGATCGATCCGCACCATGAGTCGTCCGCGGATCTGGTCACCAGGCAGGCCGGCTGCATTGCCGGCCTGCCGGTCGTGGAGGCCTGCTTCCTCCACATCGATCCTGCGATCACCATGGAGCACCACTCGACCGACGGCGACACGGTCGGAGCCGGATCGGTGCTGGCGACGGTGTCCGGATCGACGGCGTCGATCCTCACGGCCGAGCGGGTAGCCCTCAACCTTCTCGGCAGGCTGAGCGGGATCGCAACGGCCACCCGCACCTACGTCGATGCGGTATCCGGCACGAGTGCCCGCATCAGCGACACCCGCAAGACCACACCGGGGATGCGGGCGCTCGAGAAGTACGCCGTTTCGATGGGAGGCGGTAGGAACCACCGCTTCGGCCTGTACGACGCGGTGCTCATCAAGGACAACCACATCGCCTCCTCGGGATCCATCACCGATGCGGTCCGCGCCGCTCGTGCCAGCGTCGGGCCTTCGATCACCGTCCAAGTCGAGGTCGACACCATCGACCAACTCGCAGCCGTCCTCGCCACCGACGCAAACGCCGTGCTGCTCGACAACATGGGGATCGATGACCTCGCGTCCTGTGTGGAGTTGATCGGCGGCCGGATCCTCACGGAGGCGTCCGGTGGGGTGACGCTCGAATCGGTCAGATCGATCGCACAGACCGGGGTGGACGTCATTTCCGTCGGATGGCTCACCCACTCGGCCCCTGCGCTCGACGTGGGTCTCGATCTCAGGACGAACGGGACCCGATCGGCTCAGTTCGAATAGGTGTACGACTGGGCATCCGCCCACCGCCTCGACACCCGTTCGTAGGCCTCACCCGACGCATTGAAGTCCCCCTGCTCGAGCGCGAGCAGGCTGAGGCGCACGTCCTCTGCCGACTCGTCGAATACGAGGTCGGCAGGTCGGAAGCTCCGAGCAGCGCTTCCGTAGTCGAGTTCGACCATCGAATCCGCACTGAAGGACACGAGCCACCGCTCGAGGTCGGCAACACGCTCGATCACCTGGTCTGCGAAGCCTGCGCCCTCCAGGACCCCTGTCGACCAGTGGACCCGATCGATGGCATCACCCAGGGATGCCCGGTAGCGGATCGATGTCTCACCACGCCGGTCGTAGAGCTCGCGCTCGCTGCGATGGAACGCACCGAACCACCGGAGGGGGACGTGCCACGCCGATGCGAGGATGTGACCCTTTGCGTGGTGTGACGACCGCCGGAGGACGGCGAGCTCGCCGGCACACGACATCCTCTCGTCCGCGCTGAGGAGCCCGAGCTCGGGGTTCGCCTTGGTGAACGCCAGCATCCCCTCCAGCAGCCGGAGGCGGGCGTTGCGTGGACACACGTACTGCCGGTCGTCCCATTCCGTGTAGATCGCGTCATCCTCCAAGGGCTCCGTCCACAGGAACGCCGGGGACTGCACGACCTTGCCGGGATCGTCGACGAGCCGATACGGCGGCAGCCCCGCGACTGCGGAGGCCGGGAGATAGACCCTCAGGTACGCTGTCCGTATCACGCCCCCATGGTACGCCGTGGCCCACGCGCCTTTCCCCCTGCCCGGTTCGAAACCGCCCTTTCGCTAAACTGAGGTGGCCGGCTCGGATCGGCGTGGCGCACGAGAGGAATCCGGTGGGAGTATTCGGGACGATCGCATCGGACACCCACGAGTCCGTCCATTTCGGACATGATCCCGTTTCGGGACTCCGCACCATCGTCGCGATCCACAGCACCGTCCTCGGCCCCAGCCTCGGAGGCACCCGCTTCTATCCCTACGCCACCGAGGAGGAGGCCCTCGTCGATGTCCTCCGCCTGTCGAAGGGCATGACGTACAAGGCGGCATGCGCAGGCCTCGCCCAGGGCGGCGGAAAAGGCGTGATCATCGGCGATCCTGCGACTGACGCCAGCCCCGACCTCTTCCGTGCGTACGGCAGGTTCGTCGAAGGGCTCGCAGGTAGGTACATCACAGCCGAAGACGTGGGAACGACGGTCGCTGACATGGAGATCGTCGCAACACAGACGAGCCACGTGTCGGGGTTGTCGAGGGACCGGGGCGGATCGGGCGATCCTTCGCCTGCGACGGCGCGAGGCGTCGTCGTCGCGATGAAGGCCGTCGCAGACCGCCTCTGGTCGACGACCGACCTCATGGGGCGCACCGTCGCCATCAAGGGCATTGGCAAGGTCGGAGTGTCCCTCGCCGAACGCCTCCACCGATTGGGAGTGGAGCTGATCGTGGCAGACGTTGACGCCAACGCCACCACGCACGCTGCTGCCGAGTTCGGGGCGAAGGTGGTCCCCGTCGGGGAGATCCACACCGTGTCGTGCGACATCTTCGCCCCGTGCGCCCTCGGTGCGGACCTGAATCCGTCGACGATCCCTGAACTCGCGTGTGCGGCTGTCGCGGGATGCGCGAACAACCAACTCGAGAACCCCGAGGACGCCGACAGGCTCGTCGAACGCGGGATCCTCTACGCACCAGACTTCGTCGTCAACGCCGGCGGGATCATCAACATCGCGGCCGAGCACGGCGGATATGACGTGAACCGCGCGGCGACCCTCGTCGACCGGATCTTCGACAACCTCACCGAGACGTTCGAGACCGCAGACCGCCTCGGTATCGGAACAGAACGGGCAGCAGAACTGATCGCAGAGGAGCGGATCGCAGCGGCGGCCGCCAAAGGAGACACAGCGTGACCTTGAGCCTTGACAGCGTCATCGACCATGAGGCCCTCGGCCTGACGCACGACGACCTCGTCGAGATCTATCGCCTGATGGTTCTCGCGCGCAAGCTCGATGAACGCATGTGGGCACTCAATCGCCAGGGCAGGGTGCCGTTCGTCGTGTCGGTGTCGGGCCACGAGGCCACCCAGGTGGGCGCAGCGTACGCGATCGACCCGGAGAAGGACTGGTCCCTCCCCTACTACCGCGACGTCGCGTACGCGCTCGCGGCGGGAATGTCCGCCAAGGACGTGTTCGCCGGCGTCTTCGCCAAGGAGATCGACCCATCCAGCGGCGGACGACAGATGCCGAACCACTGGTCGGAACCAAGGCTCAACATGTTCACCCAATCCTCGGTGATCGGCGTGCAGTATCCGCAGGCATGCGGCATCGCGGTGGAGCTGCAGCGGCAGGGCAGCGACGCTGTCGTTGTCGTCGACGGCGGCGAGGGGTCCACGTCCGAGGGGGACTGGCACGAGGCGATGAACTTCGCGGGGATCCATGACCTCCCCGTCATCTTCCTCATCCAGAACAACCTCTACGCCATCTCGGTACCTGCGGCGTCCGAGGTCGCAGGCGAGGTGGCGCACCGTGCCCAGGGATACGGGATGCCCGGCGTGGTGGTGGACGGGAACAACGTCCTCCAGGTATACGGCGCCATGTCGGCAGCCGTGGAGCGGGCACGAGCCGGGGACGGTCCTTCGTTGATCGAGGCGAAGACCTATCGCTACTACGCGCACACCTCCGACGATGACGACAAGCTGTACCGGAGCCGGGAGGAGGTCGAGATCTGGCGCAGGAAGGACCCGATCCCCAATTTCCGTCAGTACCTCGTTGAGCAGCGAATCCTCACCGAGGCCCGTGAGCGGGAGATCGATGAGATGGTCACCGCCGAGATCGCCGAGGCCGTCAAGGAGACCGAGTCCGCACCAGAGCCGAGGGATCCGTTCAGCCACGTCTACGCGAACCCGATCACCCCGACGGAGCCCGTGACGACGATCGTCGCGGATCCGGAGGGCGAGGATGGCAACCTCATCACCGCGATCAACCGCACGCTCCACGAGCTGATGGCGTCCGACGACCGGATGGTCGTGTTCGGAGAGGACGTCGCGGACCCTAAAGGCGGTGTGTTCAAGGCGACCAAGGGCCTCACCGACGCGTTCGGCGCCGAGCGGTCGTTCAACACCCCGCTCGCGGAGGCCCTCGTCATCGGTGTCGGGATCGGGATGGCGGCAGCCGGTGCCAGGCCCGTTGCCGAGATCCAGTTCGCAGACTTCATCCACCCCGCATTCGATCAGATCGTCTCCGAGCTCGCACGCACGCACTACCGGTCGAACGGGCGGTGGTCGCTCCCGATGACGGTCAGGGTCCCATACGGTGGCGGCATCCACGGGGCCATGTACCACAGCCAGTCCATCGAGGCGTTCTACGCACACGTACCTGGTCTCAAGGTCGTCGTGCCGTCGACGCCCGCGGATGCTGTCGGCCTGCTCAGGTCGGCCTTCGAAGATCCCGATCCTGTGATGATCCTCGAACCGAAGAAGCTCTACCGCCTTGCGACCGGCTCGATCCCCGGAGGCGACCACCGTGTGCCGCTGGGCCAGGCCGCGCTCCGGAGGGACGGAGGTGACCTGACGATCATCGCCTACGGCACCATGGCCCACTTCGCCGTGGAGGCCGCCGATGCACTCGCGCAGGACGGAATCGATGTGACCGTCCTCGATCTGCGGTCCCTGCGTCCCCTCGACTGGCCCTCGATCGAGGCCGCCATCCAGAGGACCTCGAAGGCCCTCATCGTCCACGAGGACAACGGCTTCGTGGGGTACGGGGCCGAGGTGGCAGCCCAGATCGCCGAGAAGTCGTTCGAATGGCTCGACGCTCCCATCCGTCGCTACACGGCTCCCGAGGTCCCCGCCTTCCCCTTCGCTGCATCCCTCGAGAGCCAGGTGATGCCGAACGTCGAGGGCATCATTGCCGAGGCAAGGGCCCTCGCCGCGTGGTGAGGATCCCGTGACGACGGGACGACCTACGATCCGGGGATGCGCATCCGGATCGCGACACACGACGACATCGATCAGATCGTCGCCTTCACCACGGGCACCTTCGAGTGGGGTGACTACGTACCCGAGATGATCGGCGAGTGGATCGGCGCCGACGACGGGGTCGTCATGGTCGCCGTCGACGAAGCCGATCGACCCATCGCCATGGCACGGGCAGTGTTCCTGACGACGACCGAAGCGTGGTCCCACGCGGCGCGGGTCCATCCGGACCACAGGGGCAGGGGAATCGCGGGCGAGCTCGCCGATGCCCTCCTGACATGGGCCTCGGACCACGGCGGGGCGATCGTGCGCCTCCTCATCGAGGACGACAACCTCGCTTCGATTCGACACATCACGAAAAAGGGATTCACGAGGGCCGTGTCGGTCGTTCGTGCGACCCGTCCGGTTGGCGCAGCCTCACCGAACCCTGAGGGAAACGGAGGTCTGCGCCACCCCTCTCCCCTCCGTGCACGTCCCGGCAACTCGCACGACCTCGTCCTCGTCCGCTCCTCCTGGTCGACGTCACCGGTGGGAAGATCCCTGCGCGGGCTCATCGCAACCGGGTGGTCCTTCCACCGCCTGAGGGACGAGGACATCGCAACCGCAGCGGCAACGGCGAACCTGTGGGAGGTCGGGAACTCGTGGGTGATCACGGAGTCGATCGCTCCGACGTTCGCCGCCGTCCTCGTCGACACGGACGAGGACGAGGCCTACGACGTGATCAGGGCACTCGTCGACACCGCGAACAACCGTGGTGCGGAGCTGATCACGATGTGGCTTGCCGACACCGATTGGATGGTGCAGGCAGCACGACGCACCGGATGCGAGGTGACGGGCCATGGGATCTGGGAGCGCCCGATCTGATCGCGTTCACAGGGCGCGCAGGGCGGCGGCGTAGAGCTCGACAGGGTGGACGATCTCGAAACCGTCGTCGAGGAACCGCCGAAGCTGCATCTCGCATCCCGCATTCGCCACGGCGACGATCCGCGAGGCGGAGTCCTCGACTGCCGCTGCCTTGCGCCGCCCGAGCGTTGCACCGGTGTCAGGATGGTCGAGCTGGTACAAACCCGCCGCACCACAGCACAGTCCCCCGCGGTCAGCGTCCACGACCGTGAAGCCTGCAGCCTCGACGATCCGCCGCGGCTGATCCGTGATTCGCTGGCCGTGCTCGAGATGGCACGGATCGACGACGGCGACCTTGTTTCCCGTCGGCTCGAGGGTCGGCAGATCGCCCACCGCGATCGCCGAGGCGATCAGCTCGGTGATGTCGCGGGTGGACGCTGCGATGGCAGCTCCGGATTCGCCATGCCTGCCATACCCCTTGAGATGGGCGCCGCATCCCGCGACATCGACTGCGATGACATCGCATCCCTCGAGGGCCTCGATGTTGCGCGCGGCGTATCGACGGGCATCGCGACCGAGCCCGGCATGGGCAGCGAGGGCACCGCAGCACGTCTGGTCCACGGGTGCCTCGACCCGATAGCCGGCAGCAACGAGCAGCTCGACTGTTGCCCTGTGGATGTCCGCGAACCACACGTCGGCGACGCACCCCGTGAACAGGGTGATGGTTCGGGTGCCGGAGCCCCAGGAGCCACCCCTCGAGGATGGGGGGCTGAGGGGTATCGGTCGGAGTCCCTTCGCCTGCTCGCCGATCCGGGGGATGCGTCTGAGCAACCTCACGCGCTGGAGGAGCGCTGCCCCGATGGTTGCGAGTCTCAAGACGATCGGCCAGCCGAGGATGCGTCCGACGGCCACGCGCTCCATGAGGTTCCCTCGGCGCCCGACCTGTTGGACGGCCTCCTCGCGTGCGGCCTCGATGATGTCGCCATACGGCACCAGCGAGGGGCACGCAGTCTCGCACGCCCTGCACTGGAGGCAGAAGGAGGTGATCTCATCGAAACGGCCGTCCACCTCGATCGCGCCTCCTGCGACTGCGCCGATCGCCGTGAGCCTGCCGCGCGGAGACGCCGACTCGTCGCCCGTCAGGCGGAACGTCGGACAGACAGGGAGACACAGCCCGCACGTGACACACGCGTCGAGGTCGACCTGGAGTGGCGGCCGGCCGGTCACCCAGGTCACGTCGCACCTCCGGGAAGCATTCCCCGCGAGAGGATGCCGTGCGGGTCGAAGAGCGATCGCAACCGCGTCTCGATGTCGAAGGCGCTCGGTACGGAACCCCACCGGTCAGGCATCGGATCGGTGGCGCGCCATCGATCGATGACCACGATCCCGCCCATGGCGCCGATCTGGGACCGCATGTCGTCGATGTCGTCTGCGGTTGCGTTTGTGAGTCCCACATCGATGATGCCGACACCGTGCTGGGCGATGAACCCCTCGGCTATCCACGATCCGATCGCGCCCACTGCTGTCGACGTCGAGCGGGCAGGAACCCGGACCGACACGACGATGGGTGCCGCGATCGGCTCAGGCCAGTCGTGGCCGTCTTCGGCACTGTTGCCGACGACGCGCTCAGCGTGGGTGATGGAAGCGGGAGCACCCTCGACGTAGACGGCTGATCCCTCGCGGGTTTCGAGGATCGCGGACGGTCGGTGGAGCTCGTCGAGGCATGCCGCGGGATCGTCGGTGGGAATCGTCGCCGTTTCCCTCGGAGCCGGCCAGAGTTTGACGCTCACCTCCGTGATGAGGCCGAGCGCGCCATGGCTTCCCGTCACGAGGCGCGCCAGGTCGTAGCCGGTGACGTTCTTCACGAGCTGCCCACCTCCCTTGACGACCTCGCCGTATCCGGTGACGAGGGTGACTCCGATGACGCGGTCGCGCGTCGGCCCGTACCTGAGCCTCCGATATCCGGAGGATCCAGAGGCCACCACGCCACCCACCGTTCGTTGCGGGGTCGTCTCCGGCAGGACGGCGGACTGTGCGTCCGCATCCAGTGTCGCCTCGAGGTCGCCCACTGTCGTACCCGGCATCACCGTCGCCGTGAGGTCGTCCGGTTCGTGGTCGACGACGCCGGTCAACCGACGGGTGGTAATGGTGCACCGACTGGGCAGAGGGGGCAGGTCGGCGTCAGCCCCTCCTCCCGCGAAGCTCGTCGGGATTCGCGCCGACATGACGTACTGGATCATCTCGCGCGCTTCCTCTGTCGAGGCAGGGGCGAGCAGGACCCGATCGGTGCGCCTCCCGTCCTCCATCACCGCCTCCGCGAAGCGGTCGACCAACGCTTCCAAGGCGGCATCGGACACGGCATCGGATCTCATGGCAGTCGTGTCCCCGACGCATCGAAGCACCGGGATCCCGTCGGGAGCACCTTCCCCGGATTCATGATCCCTTCAGGGTCGAATGCCTCCCTGATCCGTGCCTGGGCGTCGAGGTCCAGATCGGAGAAGACCAGCCGCATGAGGTCACGCTTCTCGACCCCGACCCCGTGCTCTCCGGTGAGCGATCCACCCGCTTCGATGGACGCCACCACCATCTCGGTTGCAGCCTCGTGGACCCGCTCGAGCATGCCGGGAATCCGAGCATCGAAGGCGACGAGTGGATGGAGGTTGCCGTCGCCTGCGTGAAAGACATTGAGCATCGACAGGCCCCATCTGTCACCGATCTCGTAGATCCGTTCGAGGACCCCGACGAGGGCAGTGCGCGGCACGACGGTGTCATGCAAGTAGTAGTCGGGTGCCATCTGGGCGACGGCACCGAACGCCGACTTCCGACCCTTCCACAGCAGCGAGCGCTCACCGGCGTCCGCCGCGATCCGAACCGTCGTCGCGCCATGCTCGGCTGCCATGCCGGCGATGATGTCAGCCTCCTGTGCGACGGCTGATGGGACGCCGGTGACCTCGACAAGGAGCACGGCTTCGGCGTCGAGCGGGTAACCCGCGTGGACGAACCTCTCCACAGCGGCCACCATCGCGCGGTCCATCATCTCGAGGGCTGCGGGCACGATCCCACCCGCGATGATCGCCCCGACCGTCGCAGCGGCCGACGTGACCGAAGGGAACCCGACGAGGATCGTCGCGACGTCCGGCGGGTCGTCTGTGAGCTTGACGAGCACACGGGTGACGATCCCGAGCGTTCCCTCTGACCCCACGACGACGGCCCGGAGGTCGAGACCCGGCGGATCTGGCATCTCCCCGCCGACCATGACGACATCGCCAGAGGCGGTGACGAGCTCCGCGGCGAGGACATGCGCCGCCGTCGACCCGTCCGCGAGGCAATGGGGCCCTCCAGCGTTCGTCCCCACGTTTCCACCGATCGTGCATGCCTGTTGGGACGACGGATCGGGAGCGAAGTGGAGACCGAGCGTCGTGACCGCGTGCGTCAGGTCGAGGTTGATGACGCCCGGTCCCACCCACGCAGTCCGACCCACGGGATCGACGTCGTGGATGCCGTCGAGTCTGGTCAGGACGACCAACACGCCGGGAACGACGGATACGGCACCACCGGCGAGACCGGTTCCCGCGCCCCTCGGGACGACCGGGACACCGTGGCTCGCAGCGATCCGAACGACGGCTGCGACCTCCTGGGTCGTCTCCGGGAGTGTCACAGCGAGCACGGTCCCCGACCGAACGCCAGCGTCCTTTGCGTACACGGCGAGATCGAGGGGATGGTGATGGACACGATCCTGCCCGAGCAACCGTTCGAGGTCGGCGACGAGGGACATGCCGCAACGGTACATCGGCCCACGCCCCTCATCCTCGTCCTAGGCGCTGGGGCGTCCCCAGCCTCCACCCCCTGGGGTGAGTACGAGGAGCCGGTCACCGGCTGCGACGTCGAAGGTGCACTTCGAAGGTAGCCGCTCCGCTTGGCCATCTCCCCGGAACAGCCAGTCCTCGCCGGGTGCTCCTGGCGCGCCTCCTGCGACTCCCCACGGCGCCGTGAGGCGGCGCTCTCCCATGAGCGAGACGACTGCGGCCTCTCCGAAGGTGATCTCCCGCTCGATGCCCTCGCCACCCGCGAAGGCGCCGTCACCGCCGCTTCCGGTTCTGAGCCGGTACCGGGTGACGGCGAACGGATAGTGGGTCGCGAGGGACGTGATGGGGGTGTTCTTCGTATTCGTCATCCCGGTCTGGATGCCGGACTGGCCGTCGCGTCCCGGCCGCGCCCCTGTCCTCCCGCGACGGTCTCGTAGTACGCGAAGCGGTCGTTCCCGATGAGGACGTTGTTCATGGTTCCCTGGCTGGCGGCCGGAATCCGATCGGGGGCTATCAGCGCGAGGGCACCCAGGAGTGCATCCGCTATCCGCTGGGAGGTCTCGACGTTCCCCGCAGCGACAGCGACCGGAGCCGAGGCATCGACGAGCGACCCCGGCCGTGTGATGAGATGAAGGGGCCTGTGCGCGCCTCCGGTGGCGGGGATCGTCGGGTCCGTCGCGACACGGGCGGCGTAGGACAGGCATGATCCCGTCACCGCCCGCACTGCGTTGATGTTGCCCTCGATCTGATCACACGTTTCGCTGAAGTCGGCCACGAGATCGCTCCCCGAGATCGTCACCCGTACCGTGATCGGGAGCAGCACCCCCTTCCACTCCATGTGGTCGGTGAACGACACCGTCCCGTCGGGAAGGGCCCCGATCGCATGCGCCATCCGCCGTTCCCCGTAGTCGCCGAGGGCACGCGACATCGACGCGAACGCGTCTGGTCCGATGCGCTCGACGAGGGAAGCGAGCCTCATCGCCCCTGCTTCGTTCGCCCCGAGCTGGGCGCTGAGATCACCGCGCCTCTCCGCTGGTGTGCGGGTCGCCGCGAGGAACGGCACGAGGAACGGGTCGGCCCACGCACCGTTGACGACGGCGACCATCGGTGGGACGACGATGCCCTCCTGGCTGACCTCCGTCGCATGGGCTGGCATGGACCCTGGGGCCTCACCGCCGACATCCGCATGGTGTGCACGGTTCGCCACCCACCCGACGAGTCGCATCTCCACGTGGACGGGACGAACGAGGGTCAGGTCGTTGAGGTGGGTCCCTCCTGCGAACGGGTCGTTCACGGCGAACTGATGACCGGGTGCAGGATCCGCTCCGAACCTCTCGATGACCGCCGCGACCGATGCCGGCATCGACCCGAGATGGACCGGGATGTGCTCGGCCTGTGCCAGCATCTCGCCGTGTGGCGTGAACACCGCTGCCGAGCAATCGAGCCGCTCCTTGATGTTGGGTGAGAACGACGTGTTTCGCAGGACGATCCCCATGTCCTCGGCGATGCGGGCCAGCTGATGGCGCGCAACCTCGAGGGCGATCGTGTCGACACTCAACGGTCGGCGCCCATCGAAGCGAGCATCCTCCTGGCGATGTCACGCTCGATGTCGTCTGGCACGGGCTGTGCCCCGGCGACCAGTCCGCCAACGGTTCCCGCCGTCGCGACCCGTTCGAGTGAGAGCGCCTGGAGCAGGAACCCGAGGTCCATGGCCTCGATCGAGTTGCCCTTCGGTTCGCGCCCTGCGAGGTTCATCATGCGGCCCTCGGCGAGGAGGATCACATGTCGCCCGTCGGGAAGGTCGATGCGTTCGATCGCCTCGTCGAGCAGTGTTCGACCCGTCGCCCTGGCATACAGGGCAGGCACGTCGATCTCGAGCGGGAAGTGCCCGGCATTGGCCAGAACGGCGCCATCGAGGAGGACGTCGAACACGGGATCCGTCACGACACCGGCGTGACCCGTCGCCGTGATGATCACCTCCGCCCACCGTGCGAGTTCGGCGATCGATCCGACGCGGTAGCCATCCCATGCGGCCTCGAAGGCCTTGAGTTCGTCGATCTCGACGACCGCGACCTTGCCGCCGAACGACCGCAGGTACTGCGCGATTCCGCGCCCGCACCAGCCGTAGCCGACGACGACGAACCGTCGGCCGGGGATGCGGAGGTTGGTGATGCGCATGAGGCTCTCCGCGACCGACTGCCCGACCGCATGCTTGTTCTCGCCGATCGCCTTCAGCAGGGAGTCGTTGATGACGACCACGGGAAACGGGATCCGACCTGCCAGCTCGGTGCGCAGCCGCATCCCGCCGCTCGTCGTCTCCTCCGTGCCACCGACGATGCCCGTACCCCCAGTCGCGTCGCCACGAGCAACGGCGGACGGGTCGACGCGGCTGGCTGCGAGCGCCGCAAGGTCGGCACCGTTGTCGAGGAGGATGCTCGGCCCTGCGGCATCGACCTCGGCCAGGTTGGCGTGGTGCTCATCGAGGGTGTCCGCTCGACGGCCATGGATCGTCATGCCGAGGCCCCGCAGGTGGGCGACCACGTCGTCCTGTGTCGAACCGTGGTTACCGGTCGCGACGATCTCGGCTCCCCCGGCCTGCAGGGTTTCGAGCAGCACGGCGGTCTTTGGCTCGAGGTGCAGCGACATGCCGACGAGATGGCCCGCGAACGGTCGCGCGTCGCCGAAGCGTCGTCGTTGCTCGGCGAGGAGGGGCATGCGAGAGCGGATCCATGCGATCCGCGCGGCGCCACGGGCGGCGAGGTCTGGAGAAGGAACGGTCATCGGCCCACTCTAGGAAACGCGTGCGAAGGGGTCGGCCTCACCAGGTGATCACCAGCGAGCGGTCCTCCCTGACGACGGCCCGTTCACCGATGTCGATGAACGTGGTCGCGCCGGACTCCTCGATGATGGCGGGGCCGTCGACCATGTCGCCCTCGACCAGCGAGCCGCGATGCAGAACCGAGGCGCGCCTGAGGGCCCCGTCGTTGCATACGACCGGCCGCTCACGCTGCGGCCTCTCGTCGGATCCCGGATCGAGAGTCGGCCGAAGGATCAGCGGAGCAGTACCGAAGCTCGTCGCTCGCACCGCGACGATCTCGATGGGGTCTCCCTGACGCGCGAAGCCGTACCGGCGGGTGTGGCTGTCCTCGAATCGCTCGATCACAACCCCGATCGTCTCCCCGGCGCTCCAGTCGACGGTGATCTCGTGGGCCTGACCGATGTACCGCACGTCGAGGGAGTGGGTGGTGCCGGTGAGGACGTGTCCTGCCCGCAGGATCTGGTGCGCCGTGGCGTCGGCGAGCTCCGATGCGGCTGCAGCTGCGGCCGCGAGATCGTCATCGTCGATGTGGACCGACCTTGCGCCGTCCGCCCGTGGAGGCGCAAGGAGGAGACCGAGCGCCGAGAGCACACCCGCGTGGACGGGCACGGCCACACCTGCCATGCCGAGTGATCGGGCGACGGCCGTCGCGTGGAGACCGCCGGCCCCGCCGTAGGCGATCAAAGTGGCACTGGTCGGATCAGCGCCCTGATCGACGGACACGGATCGAACGGCGCCGGCCATGACTTCCTCAGCGATTGCCACGATGCCGAGAGATGCGTCCTCGACGGACATCCCGAGTGCACGCGCAACAGGGAGGATCGCCCCGCGGGCGAGGCCTTGATCTACCTCGATCGAGCCGCCGAGGGGGTCGCCGAGTGAACCGCTGGGATCGATCCGGCCGAGTACGACATTCGCATCCGTGACCGTCGGTTCGATGCCACCCCGCCCGTAGCAGGCGGGTCCCGGCACGGCGCCCGCCGAGCGTGGGCCGACGCGCAGCGCGCCGCCGGGATCGATCCATGCAACCGATCCCCCGCCAGCACCAACGGTATGGATGCCTGCCGCGGGAAGCCGGCAGGTGTATCCGGCGACCGATCGCTCGTACGAGATGTCGATGGCACCGTCCTCGATGAGACACACGTCGGTGGACGTACCACCCATGTCGAAGGACACGACTGCGTCGTACCCGAGGGCTTCCGCAACGGCCTGCGCAGCCACGACACCACCTGCGGGACCCGAGAGGAGCACTGCTGCGGGTAGGGCGGCCGCGTCGTGGAGCGACATGAGCCCTCCGGAGGAACGCATGACCGACACCGAACCCGCCACCCCGGCGGCGACGATCTCATCGTGCAATGCCTCGAGGTACCTACTGGTGACCGGTGCGAGGTAGGCGTTGAGCACCGTCGTGGAGATCCGCTCGTACTCACGGAATTCGGGCGCGACCTCGCACGAGAGCGAGATCGGGGCGATGGATCCCCCTGCCCTGACGATCTCGGCGATGGCACGCTCGCGTTCAGGTGCGCGATGCCCATCGATGCATGCGATGGCGATGGACTCCGCGTCGCCGACTGCGATCGCCTCGGTCTGTGCGTCGACGCCGATGCGATCGGACCGGGCCACGAGGGGTCTGGGTCTGTCATGGAGCGGGTCGTACAGCGAAGGGCGGTCCTGTCGGGCGATCTCGATGACGTCCTCGAAGCCCGCGTCGGTGACAAGCACCGTGCGTGCTCCCTTGTGCTCCAGGAGGGCGTTCGTTGCGACGGTCGTACCGTGGATCAGGGTCGAGACGCGACCTCCACGAGGCGTGATCGTGCGCGCCCCTTGCGCGACTCCGGCAGATTGGACGGCAGACGTCGGCACCTTGGTCGTCGTGACAACGCCATCATCGACCAGGACGATGTCCGTGAAGGTGCCTCCGACATCAGCGCCGATGATCATGGCAGGCGTCCGGTACTGTTGTCCGTGGAGCGAAGGAGGTCGACCCAGGTGGCCGTACGAACCGAACGCACACCGAATCCCGCCGCGATGAAGTTCAGCGTCGGTACCGCCGTCGGCGGTCCTGCCACGATCGCTGACCAGACCCTCGCGCAAGGATGGGCCGCGACCGTGCTCGCGCTTGACGGGGTCACATCGGTCTTCATGACGGCCGACTTCGTGACGGTCACCGCAACGCCCGACGTCGATTGGGACGTCCTCGCACCCGAGGTCGTCGACATCCTCGAGGCCGAGTTCGGCTGATCACGACAGCTTGGTGCCGTGGGCAACCACCCATGGCTGGTACTCGATCAGGGGAAACGACGAGTCTCGGAGTTCAATCGTGAGATCGGCCATCACGTCCTTCCGCTCAACGGGCGCCAGGAGGTCGATTCCGAACCACATCCCCCCCGTGACGGCCGCGACGTAGGCACCGGCATCCGCGAAGGCGGCGAGCGGGAGCTCGACGTGCCAGGATTGCACGGGTCGCAGGCCGGTGCGGATCAACGCCATCTCCGTGGGCGCGACGACTCCCCGATCGAGCTGGGCACGGAAGCGTTCCGCGTGGTGTCGATACAGGAGTGCGCTCAAGCGTTTCGCCACGGTCGCTGTCACGAGGGCATCGACGTCGACGCGCCCCAGCCACACGGCTCCCCCCGGTCGAACGATGCGGATCGCCTCGTCGACGACCTCGGTGATCCCGTGGGGACCTGACCACGCTTCGAGCATGAAGACGCTCTCCATGGAAGCCGACGGCAGTCCCGTCGAGGCGACAGAGGATCCGGGATCCAGGACGGGCCCATCGCCGAGGACGACGAGGCCGTCGACCTCGTCCACAATGGCCCAGGGAACGGCCGCACCTATCCGCTCTGCGAGGGGTCCGCCGACGAGCACAGGGCCCGTGCCGTCCACGCCGAGGTCACCGAGCGTGGTCTCCCACGCACGTCGGAGGGAGGCGGTCAGCTCGAGCATGTCGCAAGCGTAGACCGCGGTCGCACGTTCGACTCACCGCTATCGCACCTGTCCGAACGCCGGTGTCATGGCACGAGTCACGGAACCTGCCATGGCGCGTCGATTTCGACAGGCCACTCGACGACCTGCAGGACACCGTCGATTCGCCTGATCGCCACGGAGACAGCACGCACCGGATCGCGGATGAAGTCGTCCCCGTTCGCCCGAATCATGCGGTACGCGACCGACACAAGGGCGTCCCCGGAGGGGTTCCAATCCACGTCGAAGGCGCGTGCCCACTCGACGTACGTCGACCCTGTCCTTGGATCGCCGAGCGATGACGAGTCGTCGTGGGGTAGTGACTCTCCCTTCAGCTCCGGGGCCAGGGCCTCCCGAACCGAGAGCGCACCCTGGTCGGAGCCATCGACGGTGTGGAGGTCGGTGACGAACCACTCGGCGGCCATGACCACGCCGAGGTCCGCACCCACATCGGCGGCCCGGAGGTCGGCTTCGGCGACGATCATGCGGCTGTCTGCATCCGAGGGCTCGCCGGGCTGGACCTGTTCGCCTTCGACCTCACCCTCCGCATCGTTGACCGTGACCGTCGTCGCGATAGGGTCGGCCACCGCGATCGGTGTGGGTTGCGGCCCGTTTCCGACGACGAGGCGGAAGCCCAGGAATGCGGCGACCACGAGGCCCACTCCGATGCCGACGAGATACCACCTGCGATCGATGCCGTCACGTGTCTCCGCCACGAGGTGGGACCATGGGATCTCGTCGAAGTCCTCACGCTCCATCAAGACCTCCTGGAATCTCGAACACCTGGCCGGGGTGGATCAGGTCAGGGTCATCACCGATGGTGTCCCTGTTGAGGGCGTAGATCGACCTCCAGAACGACGCAACGGAGGCACCGCTGGCGTCGGATCCTGAACGCAGGAGAAGTGCCTTTGCGATCCTCCACAGAGAATCCCCGCGCTCGACGACGTACACGGACGATGCCGACGTATCGCTGTCGACGACTCCTGCCGGGCCGGACGTGGGAGCAGTCGGAACCGCTGTGATGCGTACCGACGGCGGCGGGGTGGACGCGGTCGACGGCCGTAGGGTCGACATCGTCAGGGCGATGAACACCCCGGTCGCGACGACGATGCGGCGGAGTCCGGATGGGGCAAGACCTCGGTCACGCACCGCCCCCCGATCGGCGAGCGCGACATCGGCGACGAGGCACAGTCCGAGAGCGCCGACCACGGACCAGGCGAGCACGAGTGGAGCTTCCATGGGGCGACCATGGCAAGGGCGGGTAGCCGATACAAGACCCCCGTAGAGCTCACCTGGCGAAGAGTTTCGCGACCTCCGACGCGCTGCGGGCGGCCGACCGGTCGCCAAGCGCGTTGTCGTCGACCCGTTCGTTGAGGCGACCAGACCGGAGGGACGGAACCCTGAGGACGAAGTAGGTGAGTCCGCTCGTTCGCGTGTAGGTGAGGTCGCCGCCCATGCCGATCGCCAGCGATCGCGCAATCGCGAGACCCAGGCCGACGCTTCCCTGGAGCAGTGGCTCCGCCCCTTCGTGCTGATACCGGTCGAAGAGCCGGGTGAGCCGGTTGTCCTCGATCCCGTCGCCATCGTCCATCACGAACAGGGAGACGACGCCGACCCCCTGCTCCCCGAAGATCTCGATGTTGGGCCCGCCGTGCTTGACAGCGTTCGATACGAGGTTCCTCAGGATCTGCCGGAACCGCTGTCGGTCGACGACGCCTGTCGCCCCGGTCTCCGTGAACCTGATTGTCGCCCCCGTCCGCACGAAGGGATCGATCACGGTCTCGATCTCGGGGTCCAGACCCAGCTCCTCGATCATCAGGGCGACATTCCCTGTCTCGATCTGCCCAGCCGTGATGAGGTCGTCGACCATCCGGGACAGGTCCGTCGCCTCGCTGACGATGAGACCCGTGAGCTCCTTCGCCGTCGCTGCGTCGTCGAGCGCTCCCTCGTCGAGGGCGAGGGCGAAGCCGTACACGCCCGTGAGCGGCGTCCGCAGCTCGTGGGAGAGGTTGGTGACGAACTCGTCCTTGGATGCGATGACAGCACGCTGTTGTTCGAGCTCGCCCAGGAGCCTCTCGCTCTCGCGACGGCGCTTCATGACGGACCGCAACATGAGCATCGCGAGGAGGGGGACGACAACGATGGCGAGGAACCTCACACCGTCAGCGGCCCGCCCTGCGTACTCGCCGAGGACCAATGCATCCGCGACTCGCTGGTCGCGCACGTCGACGAGCGCACCGATCGCCCTCGTGTAGGTCGCCCCGTCGAGTTCTGGAAGGGGGTCATCAGCGGTGAGGGCTTCGAGGTCGACGATCAGAGCGTCGACGGCTGCGAGGTACGACTCCGAGGTGTTCGCCACGAGCGAGCTCTCGTCGTCCTCGAGCTGGGAGGCAAGCTGCTCGGAACGACTTCGATACTCATCGGCCAAGCGGGTCACCTGATCGATCGACCTTGCCGTCGCCTCGTCGGAGTAGAGGCCAGCTGCGTTCCCCTGGGCGACGAGCGCCGCGTTGACGGAAGCGTTGCGGACCGTCGACGCCGAGGTGATCGTCGCCTCCGCCATGATGGCGACCTGGCCCTCCCGTGCCACCTCCGACGATCCGTCACCCGTGGCGACGACGGAGACCAGGACGAGCGTGGCAGCGAGCGCGACGACGACACCGATCACCATCAGGATGCCCGAGAGCACTCTGCGCACGCTGGAACCTCCGTCGGAACTCTTGACTCGTTGTCGGCACAGGATGCCCCAGCCTTGAGCCTCGCCGCCTCAAGAAGCCGGGGACCGATGCCGATGGGTAGATGTGCACAGAATCGTCAGTCGGCTCGTGGTCTTGCTCGTCATCGCGACGATCGGTTTCCTCGGCGCGGGACCAGCAGCGCTCGGCGCCAGTGACGACCTCGACTACTGGGTGCAGTGGGCGGACAACCAGAACCAGGTCATCCTCAACGACTTCACGAATGCCGCGCTGTCGGCGTGCACGATGAATGCACTCGACGCTGCCAAGCAGACCGCCGACTCGCGACTCGACGAGGTGTGGTACACGGCCAACAGCTGAGATCGACCAGATCGTCAACGAGGATCTCTCGCTCGAGAGCCTTGCGGCCGAGGCTCGAGCGCAGCTCCTCATCGACCACGATGATGCCCACGGTGAGGTTGTGACCACCTACGCAATCAAGGCAGAGGCGATGAGCCCGTGTCCGACGACGACCACGACGACCACCACGACCCCGCCGGGGACGACCACCACGACCGCCGCGACGACCACCACGACCCTGCCGCGGTCGACGACGACCACGTCGTCCACGACCACCACGACCACAGAGGCCCCGACGACGACCACCACGGAGCCTGCAGCCGTGTTCGTGGGTGAGCCGCCAGAAGATCGCGGAGGGACGGCGATCCGACCCGACCTGCCCGTGTCGACCGGTCCAGCCATGGTCGATCCCGTCATCGGCGGGGACGATGCCATGACCTCCGCCCTCGTCTTCGATTCGGACGGCATCGCGATGAACGACGGCATGGACGACACCGTGGCGGACGGCATGGCGCACACGGGCATGATCTCGGGGATGTTCGCGGCAGGTGCGTCGGTGGTCCTGCCTCCAGGGCTCGTCCAGAAGGCAGTTGGGCCCATCATCGCCGTGGAGTTCCTCGTCGCGACCCTGATCGAGAGCCTCGGGACCATGATCGTCCCATTGACCGTGTTCCTCCTGGCAGCGGGTTTCGTCCTGTGGCGCGAATCCCGCAGATCGGCCCCCATCACCGGCTGACCGTGCTGCCCTGGCCATGCTGCCGCCCAACGCATCAGCCGCCGTAGCTGCCTTCGCCTAGCCTTGAGAAATGGATCGATTCTCTGCATCAGCGCTCACGCACCTACTCGTGGTGGCTGACACCGACGTCAGCCGAGACTGGTATGTCGAGGTGCTCGATGCAACGGTCTTCGGGCAGTACGGCACGTCGGTCGTACTGGAGCTTCTGGGCAACTGGCTCTTGTTGGTCCACGGTGGCGATCCGACGCCTGACAAGCCGACGGTCACCTTCGCACCGCCAGCCAACCCGGACACGGTGAGCACCCAGCTGATATTCCGTGTCGAGGACTGCTGGGAGTCGTACGAGCTCCTCAGTCGCAGGGGCGCCGTGTTCCTGACCGAGCCCCTCGATCGCGGAGGCGAGATCCGAGCCTTCTTCCGGGATCCCGACGGCCACCTGTTCGAGATCAGTGAACTGACCTGAGGACATGGGTCCAACCGATGCGCGGTGGCGGCTTCGGTGCGAGCACTCAACCAAGCGTCCGACAGGGGCGGCTTCAGCCGCCGATGTAGCTCATCTCGATGCGAGGCATGGGGAGCGGAACACCGCCGCGAACCTCCGAGTATCGATCCTCTCGCCGCGACCACGTCGTGGTGATCAGGTCGCAGAGTTCCCGATCGGTCGCACCTGCGCGGAGAGGGCCCTTCACATCGACACCATCGTGTGCGAACAGGCACGTGTACATGGACCCCTCGGCAGAGAGGCGGAGTCGGGAGCAGTCCGCACAGAAGGGCTGGGAGACCGAGGAGATGAATCCGATCGAACCCGCCCCGTCGGTGAACCGGTAGGAGGACGCGACCTCGCTCGGGTGCGTCCGCTCGACCGGCTCGAGCGGCCAGTGGGAACCGATCAGCTCGACGAGCTCAGCTGATGGAACGACCTCGGTCACGGACCACTGGTTCGTGGTGCCCACGTCCATGAACTCGATGAAGCGAAGGGTGTGTGGCGTGTCGCGGAAGTGGTCCACGAGGGGAATCACCTGACCGTCGTTCCAGTCTCGTCGGACCACCGTGTTCACCTTGATCGGTCCCAGCCCGACTCGTTCGGCGGCATCGATGGCCTCGAGCACAACCTCGGGGCCGACGTCCGCGTCCGTCATTCTCCTGTTCACGGCCGGGTCGAGCGCGTCGAGGCTCACGGTGACCCTGTGCAGGCCTGCGGCGCGAAGGTCAGCAGCCTGGGCCGACAAGAGATGTCCGTTCGTGGTGAGCGCGATGTCCTCGATCCCCGGAATGGCCGACAGCATTCCCACGAGCACGGGGAGCTCCCTGCGGAGCAAGGGCTCGCCACCCGTGAGCCGCACCTTGGTGACGCCGAGCGAGACCGCCGCTGTGGTGAAGCGGGTGATCTCGTCGTAGGTGAGGATCTCGGACCGCGACAGGTACTCGTGGTCGTCGTAGACCTCGCGCGGCATGCAGTAGGCACATCGGAACGTGCAACGATCCGTCACAGAGATCCTGAGATCCCGCAACGGTCGACCGAATGTGTCCTCAGGCATCCGTCAAAGGTACCCGAGCCACGACCCGGGGTTCGCAGAATCCCAAGCGGACCCTCAGTGGGCGAGGTCGAGGAACTCGCTCCTGGTCCTGGCATCGGAACGGAAGGTTCCTCGCATGGCGCTCGTCACCATGTTGCTGTCCTGTTTCTGGACGCCGCGCATCATCATGCACAGGTGCTTTCCCTCGAACACCACACCCACTCCGTGGGGGTCGAGGATCTCGGTCATGGCGTCGGCGACCTGGTTGGTGAGCCGCTCCTGCACCTGGAGCCGCCGTGCGTAGACGTCGACGATTCGGGCGACCTTCGACAGGCCGATGATCTTGCCCTTCGGAAGGTACGCGACGGTCGCCTTCCCGAAGAAGGGAAGCATGTGGTGCTCGCACATCGAGTAGAACTCGACGTCGCGCACGACGACCATCTCGGAGGCGCCCTCGGCATCGAAGATGGCGTCGTTGACGACCTCTTCCAGGGACGTCGTGTAGCCGCTCGTGAGGAAGTCCATCGCCTTTGCGACCCGCAGGGGTGTGCGCATGAGACCCTCCCGGTCAGGGTCTTCGCCGATCTCCACGAGCTGCTCGCGGATGAGGCCCTCGAGGCGTGGTGCGTAGACGTTCTCGACGTCGTCAAAGTCCTCCACGGCCCTCACGGAATAGGGTGTGTTGAGTCGGATGGCCATGTTGGGAGACACCTCCGGGGGGTCGGACGCCACAGCCTTCGCGATCTCGAGGGCGGTCTGCCCCGTCGCCGGGTGTACCCAGCGCGGTGCGACCTCCGCGATCGGAACGGCCACGTGGGCCTGCGTCAGTACGTTCGGGTCTGGGACTGACCACCCATCGAAGTCCTTGACGAGATCGCCGTAGAAGGCGATGTCGAGGTCGATCCTGCGCGGAGCGTCCTTGTCATCGGTACCGCACGCGACCGAGGTCGTGCTCGATGCCGTGGAGGACCCCCCTGAGCTGCTCCGGTTCGAGAGAGGTCGTTGCCACGATCGCGGCGTTGAAGAAATCGGGGGCGCCAGGAGGGCCGCCGACCGATGGACTCTCGAAACAGGTACTCACCGAGCGCACGGCCACGTCCGGATGCCGACGGAGGCGACGAATCGCCTCCGGCATGCACCGCTCCTTGTCGAGGTTCGAACCCGCGACGATGACGGCCGTGGTGTGGTGTGAGGTGTCCATGTCCCTCCCTACGTACGGATGTCAGCCCGTGACCGGATGATGCTTATTCCCACCGATCGGGCGTGCCGGAGGGCGCCCGGCTTTTCGACCGTGACCTCGACCTCACCGACACGGTCGTCCTCGAGGCAGATGTCGGCGATCTCGACGACCAAACGCTCGACCAGCATGGGCTCGCCCTCCTCGATGTGGGCGATGATCCTCTTCGTGATCGTCCGATAGTTCACGGAGTCCGCGATGTCGTCGGATGCGGCCGCGGCCGCGATGTCGACCGACATCGCGACGTTCACGAGGATGTCCTGGCGGTTCACCCGTTCATCCGGGTTGATGCCGATGATGCCGCTGACCACGAGGTCCTTGATGAGTATGCGATCCATGGATCGAACGGTAGCGGCGACCATCCATGGATCCGCCGGTACGACTGGCGGTGGGGCGCAACTAGTGTTCGAAGGGACAGGGAGCAGCCGTGTCCGATGCCGTCCTCAGAACCGAAGGGCTGGTCAAGCACTACGGCCACACCGTCGCCCTCGATGGCCTCGACCTGCACGTCGACCGGGGTGAGGTGTACGGGTTCCTCGGACCCAATGGCGCAGGGAAGACCACCACCATCCGGCTCCTTCTCGATCTCATCCGCCCGACGGAGGGGAGGATCGATGTCCTCGGCCTCGACCCCCGTGCGGCAGGCCCCGACCTCCGACGTCGCATCGGCTACCTCGCCGACGATTTCGTCGTCGACGGCCGCCAGACGGCCGGCGATCTCCTGACGTACCTGGCGAACGTGCGCGGGGGCGTGCCAGCCTCGCGGATCGATGGCCTGTCAGAGCGCCTCGGGCTCGACCGGACGAAAAGGATCAAGTCGTTGTCGCGAGGCAACCGCCAGAAGGTCGGAGTCGTCCAGGCGTTCATGCACGAGCCGGAACTCCTGATCCTCGACGAACCGACGAGTGGCCTCGACCCGTTCCTCCAGCAGGAGTTCGCTCGCCTCGTCCGCGAAGCGGTCGCCGAGGGGTCAACCGTGTTCATGTCGTCCCATGTGATGGGCGAGGTCCAGAGGATCGCCGATCGCGTCGGCATCGTTCGCGGGGGCAAACTGCTCGCCGTCGACGACGTCGAGGACCTCCGCCACCGATCGAGGAGGCACATCGAGCTGGTGTTCGCCGACGATGTCGACGAGGGTGCGTTCAGCTCCGTTGCCGGGCTCTCCGAGGTCACCGTCGAGGGACGAACCCTGCGGTGCCTTCTCGACGGCGAGGCCGACGAGCTGATCAAGGAGGCCTCGAGGCACCGCGTCATCACGATGACGGCTGAGGAGCCTGACCTCGAGGAGATCTTCTTCCACCTCTTCGATGGAGGCGAGGGGGACGACGATGCTTCGTAATCCGTTCACCAAGTGGCTCTGGGATGCTCGCCGATCCGTGTTCGGCTGGTCCATCGCGATCACAGCCGTCGGTTCGATGTACGCGTCCTTCTGGCCGACCTTCGACGATCCCGCAATGCAGGAGCTGCTCGAGAACTACCCGTCCGAGATCATGGAAGCCCTCAACTACACCGGGATCACGACCGCTGCGGGGTACCTGAACGCGACGGTGTACGGGCTCGTCGTCGCCATGCTCATGGTGGTGTACTCGGTTTCCGCCGGGACCCGCATGATCTCAGGCGACGAGGAGGCAGGGACGCTGGATCTGATCCTGGTCCACCCGGTGGGCAGGATCAGGCTCGCACTCGAGCGATACCTCGCCTTCGTCGTGAGCGTCGCCATCATCTCACTGGCCCTCCTCGTCACCATCCTCGCGATCTCCGTGCCGGTGAGGCTGACGTCGATCCCCATCGGGAACCTCATGGCGATGCACCTGCACCTCCTCTTCTTCGGTGCCCTGTTCGGCGCGGTCACCTTCGCAGTCGGCGCGGCGACCGGCAGCCGAGTCCTCGCCCTCTCCGTCGGGGCCGGTGTCGCCGTGTTTGGCTTCGCCGCGAACGGCGTGCTGAGACAGATCGATGGGCTCGAGTGGACGGAGAACCTCTCACCGTTCGACTGGCTCAACGGAAGCATGCCGCTCACGAACGGTGTCCACTTCACGGACCTCGCGATCATGGCGTTGCTATCGATCGCCCTCGTCTCCCTCGGCCTGTGGGCGTTCGACCGCCGCGATATCGGGGTCTGACGGAACTCGCCGACCATCACTCCATCGAGAAGCACGACGGGCGCGGCGTCACACGAGGTGGGCGCCGCCGTCGAGACGGACGATCTCCCCCGTGATGAAGTCGTTCCGTGCGAGGAACACGACGGTGTCGGCCACGACGGCCGTCCCACCGACCCGCTCCAGCGGCAGCTCCGCCGCAAGGGCGGCAACGTAGTCGTCACCCTCTCCGGGAGGCGGCAGGATGACGCCGAGGGCCACCGCGTTGACGCGGATTCGGGGAGCGAGGCCGAGGGCGGCCGCCCTCGTGAGCGTGTCGACGCCACCCTTGGCCAGCATGTACGAGACGTGCTCCCGATAGGGACGGTGGGTCTTGACATCCGTGACGTTGACGACGGCCCCGTGCTCGCCAGGTGGGAGGGCGGCCGCGAACGCCTGGATCAGCATGAGCGGCGAGGCGAGCGTCAGGTCGTGCGTCGCGCGGAGCCGGTCGACGGTCACGTCCATGACCGTGTCAAATGGAAATCCGGAGGCGCTGTTCACGAGGACCGAGACCGGTCCGAGGGCCTCCGTTGCGTCACGGATCAGATCTGCCGAGCCCGTCGGATCGGACAGATCGGAGGAACCGATGGCGATCCTCACGCCGGTTGCGGCGAGTTCGTCGCGAAGCTGCTCTGCAGGGGCCGCTGACGAGTTGTAGTGGATGAACACGTTGCACCCAGAATCAGCGAGCGCCGTGGTGATGGCCCTGCCGACCCTCACGGCGCCTCCGGTGACCAATGCGTTTCGTCCCGTGAGATCCATGCCGCAAAGGTAGCGCCACGCGGCCATGCCGTGCATCGGACCGCCCTCGGGCAAACCACCCTTCAGTTGCCCCTCGTTCTATGCTCTGGCCGGTGAGCAAAGAGGATCCAAAACCGGGCCGGTGGATACTCCCGACCGCGATCATCGCACTGATCGGGTTCACCTACGTCTTCGTCAACGCGCTCCCCGCGGCTGACGTCGCGGCATCGACCACCACGACGGTGCCACAGGCGACCACGACACTCCCACCGGAAACGACGACATCCACACTCCCTGCCGAGGTTCTCGCATTCCTCCTCGAGGTCGATCGTTTCGACACGGCTGCCCAGGACTTGCTGACCAGGCTCACCCAGGTGAACGATCAGTGGGAGGCGAGGGAGATCACCCAGGATCAGGCCGTCTCTGGGTTCGAGGCGGTCCGTGACGATGCCCAAGTACTGGCGAACCAGGTCGCTGCCACCACGGTGCCGAGCGCATTCCAGCAAGCATGGCCAGACACGATCACCGGTTCACAGGCGCTCGTGACGGCCGCGGAGGCGGTGATCGCCGGTCTCCAGGCGCCAGACGACGGCACACTCCGCCGCGAGGCTGTCGCTGCCTACGGCACAGCCACGGTCGCCTTCCAGGACCAGCTCGACCAGGTTCGGTCGCTCACTCCCTGACCCCGCGCTCCCCGCGTGACCCGCGTCCCTGCCGGGGGGCAGGCGCGAGTCACGCACGGACGGGGACGGCCAGCGCTGCTAGCCCGCCAACCGGCTACAGATGGTGTTCGTGATCATCGAGGCGACGATGTACGGATCGGCGTTCGCGTTCGGTCGACGATCCTCGATGTACCCCTTCTTCTCGACCCCGACCTGCCACGGGATCCGAACGGAGGCACCCCTGTCCGAGACGCCGTAGCTGTACTCGGACCACGGAGCCGTCTCGTGGAGTCCCGTGAGGCGCTGTTGGATGCCTGCGCCGTAGTTCGCGACGTGCTCCTGGGCGACCTCACCGAGCGCCTCGCATGCGGCGATGATCGGGTCCCAACCCTCACGCATCGCCTTGGTGGAGAAGTTCGTGTGCATGCCGGCACCGTTCCAGTCGCCCGCCACCGGCTTGGGGTTGAGCGTTGCGGAGATGTCGTAGTCCTCGGCGATGCGGTACAGGAGCCACCTCGCGAGCCAGATCTGATCACCGACCTCCACCGTATCGACGGGGCCGATCTGGAACTCCCACTGGCCGATCATGACCTCGGCGTTCGTTCCGGAGATCTCGAGCCCTGCCTCCATGCATGCCCACGTGTGGTCCTCGACGACGTCACGGCCCCAGATCTCGTCGGCGCCGATACCGCAGTAGTACCCGCCCTGGGGAGCAGGGAAACCGCCGAGCGGCCAACCGTGGGGACGACCGTCCTTGTAGAAGGTGTACTCCTGTTCCATGCCGAACCACGGCTCCTGGTCGCCGTACTTCTCCTGTGCCGCGACGGCCCTGACCCTCGTATTCGATTCATGCGGCGTCATGTCGGTGTCGAGGACCTCGCAGAGGACGAGCTTGTCGTTCCCTCCACGGATCGGGTCCGGTACGACCTTGACGGGACTCAGGACGCAGTCCGATGAGGAACCAGGCGCCTGCTCGGTCGACGAGCCGTCGAAACCCCAAATGGGGGGCTCGACCCCGTCGGGAACGATCTTGGTCTTCGACCTCAACAACGCGGTCGGCTTCCGACCGTCGATCCAGATGTACTCCGCTCGATACGGCATCGTTCCTCGCTTTCAGCGGTGGTGGCGTGTCTCCAGCGCGCGGCAGCGCCTGAACGCACCGGAGGATGGACCGGTGCCGTTTCGCGGGGGTAACGTCCGTGTGAACGCTCTGTTACAGCCCGATTCGGGGCTGGTGAAAGCACACGGACTCCGTACGCTGTGGTCAGTCTCGCCGAGAGGTACCTGTGGAACGACCAACCGACTACGTGCTCAGCACCGTCAAGGAGCGGGGCATCCGATTCATCAGGCTTTGGTTCACCGATGTCCAGGGTTTCCTGAAGTCCTTCGCGATCACGCCCGCGGAGCTCGACCTCGCCCTGGATGAGGGCGTCTCGTTCGACGGTTCGTCGATCGACGGCTTCTCGCGCTCGCACGAGGCCGACATGCTGGCGAAGCCGGATCCCTCGACGTTCCAGATCCTGCCTTGGCGGCATGACGATGCCGGCGTCGCGAGAATGTTCTGCGACATCGTCACCCCCGACGGCGACCCGTTCGCGGGTGACCCCCGCCACGTCCTTCGGCGGAACCTCCAACGAGCAGCCGACCTCGGATACTCGTTCTACGTCGCACCCGAGATCGAGTACTTCTACTTCCGCGACGCCTCTGCGAACCCGGAGGTCCTCGACAAGGGTGGGTACTTCGACCTGACGCCACTCGATGTCGCCCAGGAGTACCGCCGCTCGACCATCATGAACCTCGAGGCCCTCGGGATCCCAGTTGCGGTGAGCCATCACGAGGTCTCGCCGTCACAGCACGAGCTCGACCTCAGGCACACGGATGCCCTGACGATGGCGGACAACATCGTCACGACACGCCTCACGGTCAAGGAGGTCGCCCTCGAACATGGGATCTATGCCACGTTCATGCCGAAGCCCCTCGCCGCGTACGACGGATCCGGCATGCACCTGCACCTGTCCCTGTTCCAGGGAGACGAGAACGCCTTCCACGATCCCGCAGGCAACTACGGTCTGTCGAAGGTCGCAGAGGGCTTCATCGCCGGCCTCCTGACGCACGCCTCCGAGATCACCGCGGTCACGAACCAGTGGGTGAACTCGTACAAGCGCCTGGTCGGAGGGTTCGACGCGCCGACCTACCAGACGTGGGCACGGAACGACCAGAGCGCCCTGGTTCGTGTCCCCGCGACGAAGAAGGGGAAGATCGACTCGACACGGATCGAGTTCCGCTCGCCCGACCCCGCGTGCAATCCATACCTCGCCCTCTCCGTCATCCTCGCAGCGGGACTGGACGGCATCGCGAACAACTACCCGCTTCCCCCGGAGACGGGATCCGATGTGCTCAAGATGTCACAGGAGGAGCGCATCGGAGCAGGGATCCGGAGGCTTCCGAGCAACCTCGCCGAGGCGATCCACGCCATGGAGTCATCGGAACTCGTCCGCGAGGCGCTCGGCGATCATGTCCACTCGTGGTTCCTGCGCAACAAGCGACGCGAGTGGGCGAACTACGAGCAGCACGTGTCCCAGTTCGAACTCGAGGAATACCTTCCGGTGCTCTGATGTACGTCGCCGTCTACCCAGCCTCACCGAACGCGGCGCTCACCACCGCCCTGCTCGCCTGCGGGTTCAAACCCGTTCCGATCAGTGATGTATCCGACGCATCTCGCAAGGAGCCAGGGCAGGGCTGGGCTGCTGCTGTCGTGGAGCTCGGCGACATGCCAGACCTCGCCGCGACGATCGCAGGGAAGATCAGGACCGAGCTCGACGTCCCGGTCCTGGTGGTGGTCGATCGGACTCTGACATCCGATCTCGGGGGAGCGGTCGACTTCGACGATTTCATCCTGACACCGATCGACCAGGCCGAGCTGAGGGTGCGTCTCGGTCGCCTCGGAGTCGTCGAGGCCGATTCGCCGGACGATCCAGTACTCCGCTTCAAGGACCTCGAACTGAACACAGCCACGTACCAGGCGACGATCGCAGGAAGCCCCAGGGACCTGACCTACATGGAGTATGAGCTCCTGCGGTTCCTCGTGGAGCATCCGAACAGGGTGTGGAGCCGTGAGCAGATCCTCTCGAAGGTCTGGGGTTATGACTACTTCGGAGGCTCGAGGACCGTCGACGTGCACGTCAGGCGCCTCCGCGCGAAGCTCGGAGAGGAACGTGCGTCGTGGATCACGACCGTTCGGTCGGTGGGATACCGCTTCGGCTGACCACGTCAGGCGAGTTCTGGCCAGTTCCGACGTCTGGTGAGCTCCTCGTACGTGAACCACACGACGGCTGCCTGGAACGACGATGACGCTGCTGTCGCAACGACCGACAGCGCGAGGCCGATCGCTCCGGGGAATCCGCCGAGGATCCCGAGGCCGATGTTGACGGCGAACACGATCGCGACGAGCGCGAACACCGCGAACCAGGATCCCTTGACGAGCTCGAACGAGGATCGAACGGATCGCAGGGGGCCCTCGCTGCCCGCGACGACCAGGGCCACCAGCGGAGTGAGTGACACGGCCGCCCAGACCCCGGGGACGATGAGGAGCATGAACCCGACGAAGACGGCGCCGACACCCAGAAGGACGGCTCCGGCGAGCACACCGAATCGGCGCCCGATGAGCGCAGACGCCGCCCCTGCATCGACCCGATCACCTGAAGCCGCCTGGATGACCATCGCAACGAGGAATGCGATGAGGACGAGGCCGATCGAGAACACCACCATGCTCGACCCCAGGAACGCCATGGCAGCGCCCAACGTGATCTCCTCCTCCTCGATGATCGCATCCGTGAGGCCGTCGAGCGACAACGCGGCGACGAGGCCGATCGCGACCTGGACCACCCCCACGGCGAGGGCGGGACCCACGAAGCCCTGCCACCTTCGCGCCAGCAGGTCGAGGGACCGGTTGAGGACCTTGCCGATCATGGTCGCTCCCTGCAGCCCGGTGCCGCCGGGCGGTCGCAAGCGGACGGTTCCATGGCTACGGGATGACGGCCCGCGAGTGGAGCATCAGCCGGCGCCAAGGGTGAACACCGTCGTCTCGTGGAAATGGTCACCCGGATCGAGCCTCGTCGATGGCACTCCGGCGAGGTTCGGCGAATCGGGAAAATGCTGTGTCTCGAGACAGAACCCACCGCGAACGGGGATCGGGTCTCCGTTCCTCCCCATCCGCGGCCGGATCGAGTTCCCCGAGTAGAACTGGACACCCGGCTGGGTGGTTGCTACATGGAGTCTGCGTCCTCCGGCTTGCGCGGTGGCGCAGTCGCGCAACGTACCGGCAGGGCCGTCGACGATCCAGCAGTGGTCGTACCCGCCGCCGAGGATCACCTGCTCGTCCCCGCCGTCGATCCGTTCACCGATCCGATGTGGCTCCCGGAAGTCCATCGGAGTGCCATCGACTGCGCGAAGGCGACCCGTCGGAATGGTCGCATCATCGATCTCGAGGAATTCGGAGGCGTCGATCGTGACGGAGTGGTCCATGACCGAGCCGCCACCGTCGAGGTTCAGGTAGACATGGTTGGTGAGGTTCACGACGGTGGGTTCGGTCGTCTCTGCGTCGAACTCGATCGTCAGTGACCCCGTAGGGTCGAGCCGGTACGTGACGGTCAGGGCGAGTTCACCCGGGTACCCCTCGTCACCCGAGGGCGAGACATGGGAAAGGGAGACGCCCACCGAAGCTCCGTCCTCGAGGGCGGTCGCCTCCCACAGTGCCTTGTCGAAGCCGACGGTGCCTCCGTGGAGGTGGTGCTCTCCGTGATTGCGGGTGACGTCGATGGTGCGGTCGTCGAGTACGAACCGGCCATGGCGGATCCGGTTCGCGAATCTTCCCACGATCGCCCCGAAGTACTGCGGTTCATCGAGCCACCCTGCGAGGTCATCGAAGCCGAGGGCGACGTCGACGACGTCACCCGCTGTGTCCGGCACCTCGATGGAGGCGATGATGCCGCCGTAGGTGAGTATCCCGACCGTGATGTCACCGTTCACCAGGTCGAACCGATCGACATGGCGCCCATCGGGGAGCTGCCCGAACGGGCGCTGCTCCAGCGTGCTCACGAACGGTCGCAGGAAACGGCCATCACCCGAACTCGATCCCCTGTGCCAACGGCAGGTCACTCGACCAGTTGATCGTCACGGTCTGGCGCCGCATATACGCCTTCCACGAGTCGGATCCTGCCTCCCTGCCCCCTCCGGTCTCCTTCTCACCACCGAATGCGCCACCGATCTCGGCGCCCGACGTCCCGATGTTGACGTTCGCGATGCCGCAATCGGATCCCTCGGCGGAAAGGAACAGCTCTGAGCTGCGCACCGAATCCGTGAAGATCGCGGACGACAGGCCCTGGGGTACACCGTTGTGAACCGCCATCGCCTCCTCGAGGGATTCCACCTCGATCAGGTACAGCAGCGGGCCGAAGGTCTCGTCCTGCACGATCGGGGCGTTCGCCGGGATGCGGACCACGGTCGGTTCGAAGAAGAACCCCTGCCTGTCGACGACATTGCCACCGACGAGCACCTCGGCTCCCTGCCTGACAGCGGTCTCGACCGCGGCCAGCGTCGTGTCCACGGCCCGCTGGTCGACCATCGGCCCGACGAGCGTTCCATCCTCGAGCGGGTCCCCGATCGGGATGGAGGCATATGCGTCGACGAGGCGCCTCGCGACCTCGTCAGCGATGTCCCGATGGACGATGAGACGTCGTAGCGACGTGCACCGTTGTCCCGTTGTGCCCGCAGCCGCGAACAACGCCGCCCGCACGGCGAGATCCGGATCGGCGTCGTCCATCACGATGATCGCATTGTTCCCGCCGAGTTCGAGGAGCGAACGTCCGAGACGCTCGGCGACCTTCGTTCCGACCTGGCGTCCCATGCGCACCGAGCCGGTGGCGGAGATGAGGGGGAGGCGTGGATCCGCGACCATGGCATGGCCGACGGGATCGGCGTCCCCGACGGTGAGGTTGAAGACGCCTTCGAAGCCCGTGCCATCCATCACCTCGTGGCAGATGTTCTGGACCGCAACGGCGCACAGGGGTGTGAGGTGGGACGGCTTCCAGATCATCGTGTCCCCGCAGACGGCGGCGATGAACGAGTTCCATGACCAGACGGCAACCGGGAAGTTGAACGACGAGATGATCCCGATGGGGCCGAGCGGATGCCACTGCTCATACATCCGATGGCGCGGCCTCTCCGACGCGATCGTGAGGCCGTAGAGCTGGCGGGACAGGCCGACAGCGAAGTCGGCGATGTCGATCATCTCCTGGACCTCGCCCTCACCCTCTGCACGGATCTTGCCGACCTCCATCGAGACGAGCGCCCCGAGGGGCTCCTTGTACGAGCGCAGGGCGTCGCCGATGGCCCTCACGTACTGTCCACGAACGGGCGGGGGAACCATGCGCCATTCGGTGAAGGCGGCCTCTGCCGCGTCGACCGCCGCCGTGTAGTCGGCGAGATCCGCCTCGCGAACGGTTGCGATGACCTCCTCGGTGGTGGGGTCGATGGACGCGAGGTCCCGCCCGCCACCCGTGCGCCAACCAGCCGCATAGACGCCGGACGTCTTCGTTGAGATTCCGAGTGCATCGAGGACTGCGTCACGGTTCATGGTGCCTCCTTCGGCAGTGCAGGGTGAGGTGGACGGGCATCGATCAACGTGCTGCGATGCACTCGATCTCGACGGAGAAACCTCCCGGGAGCGCGCCGGCCTGGATCGTCGAGCGTGCAGGCCTCGAGACGCCGACGTACTCGCGATACACGGCATTGACGGCGGCGAAGTCCGCGATGTCGGCGAGGAAGATGGTCGTCTTGACGATGTCGTCGAAGGTGAGGCCGACGTCACCGAGGATGGCACCGATGTTCCTCATGACCTGATGGGTCTGTTCATCGATCCCGCCGTCCACACCCGAACCGGTCGCAGGGTCGATGGGCACGGTGCCGGAGAGGAACACGAAGCCGTTGGCTTCAGTGGCGACCGAATAGGGTCCGAGAGGTTCAGGCGCGGACGGGACGCTCAGGATCGACTTCGGCATGGGTTCCTTCTCCAGCTTGATGCATCGAAGGAAGCGTACCAAGGACGGATTCCCTGGGTTCTCGGCGGCGAATCACCTGTGCGCGTATCACCGCATCAGGCTCGGGGCTGCGCTGTCAGCGATGTCCTAGCAGAAGCTCTTTCCGCACCCACAGCCACCGGTGGCCGTCGGGTTGTCGATGGCGAAGCCGGCACCCTGGAGGCCTCCGTCGCTGAAGTCGATCGTGGCGCCCTCGACCATCCCGACGCTCTGTGCGTCGACGACGACCCTGACGCCATCGGTCTCGCTGACGATGTCCGTGGGGTCGACCACCGAATCGAAGAACATGTCGTAGGCGTATCCGGAGCATCCGGCGCGCTTGACGCCGAGACGCAGGACCATGTCGGCGCCCTCGGCTTCGATGAGGGACTTGACCTTGGCTGCGGCCGCGGACGTGAGCGTGACGCCTTCGATCCTGCCTTCGATCTTGCCTTCGATCTCGGTTGTGTCCTGGGCAGTCATGGTGCCTCCGCGCGATGTTGGGATCGTGAGCATACCCCTCTCCATGGCGTCGTTCCACGATCCGTGGGCGGAGTCCCGCGTGGTGGATAACCTCGCGTCATGGTCAGCGAAGCCGACATCCGCTCGACACTCGCAAGTGTCATCGACCCCGAGTTGCACGCCGATATCGTCGATCTGGGGATGGTCGGCGATGTGACGATCGCCGATGGCGACGTCACCGTCGGCCTGGCGCTCACGATTGCCTCGTGTCCGATGCGTGGCCAGATCGAGTCCGACATCCAACGGCGGGTGGGTGCACTCCCAGGGGTCGACACGGTGGAGATCCGCACGACCGTGATGTCCCAGGAACAGCGCTCCACCTTGATGGAGCGGGCCAGGATGCGCGCCCGCGAGACCGCGACGCCGACAACGGTGAACCCCTCCACAAGGGTCATCGCCATCAGCAGCGGCAAGGGAGGTGTTGGCAAGTCCTCGCTGTCGACGAACCTCGCCCTTGCCATCTCGGCAAGGGGCCACTCCGTCGGCCTCATGGATGCGGACATCTGGGGCTTCTCGACTCCTCGGATGCTGGGCGCCGGCGCCACACGCCTGATGGCGAACGAGGACCGAAAGATCGTCCCGACGCTCGTCCACGGGATCCACCTCGTGTCGACGGGCCTGATGCTCGACGACGAGGACACCGCGCTCATGTGGCGGGGCCTGATGCTGTCGAAAGCGGTGGAGCAGTTCCTCCACGATGTCGCCTGGCCATCCGACCTCGGCTACCTCGTGATCGACATGCCGCCGGGAACGGGAGACGTCCAGATGGCGCTGTCGCGCATGCTCCCCCAGGCGGAGATGGTCGTCGTGACCACGCCGCAACTCGCGGCACAGAAAGTGGCAGCCAGGGTCGCTGACATGGCTCGGCGTTCCCACATGCCGATCGTCGGCATCATCGAGAACATGGCGGGTTTCACGACCCCCGATGGGCAGCACTTCGACATCTTCGGCACGGGAGGGGGAGCTGCCCTCGCCCACGACCTCGGCGTGCCGCTCCTCGCCTCCGTCCCGATCGATCCGCGCGTCGCCGAAGGTGCCGATGCAGGCATCCCCGTGGTGGTGGACGCGCCCGACTCGCCGGCATCGGTGGCGATCGAGGCTGCGGCGGCGCAGATCACCGCGATACTCCCACCGCTCGCCCTGGACAACTGTGTCGGGCGCCTCGGGGTGCTCCTCGACGACCTTGCGACGTCGTCAGCGGCGGGCTCGGGTCATCCCGGCCAGTCAGGGCTCACCCACACAGCGCCTTGACGAGCGGATAGGGGTTGACCCAGCCGCTCCCAGGAGGGGCGTACTGGAAGTGGAGATGGGGTAGCCAATCGGGTGCGTTCCCTGAAGACCCGTTCCCTCCGAAGAGGTCGCCGACCGACACCGCGGTACCGCTCGCGATCCCGTCCGCGATGTACTCGAGGTGCGCGTAGTAGTACCTGCTGCCCGAAGCCCCAGTGAGGTAGATCGACAGTCCCCCGAGGGAACTGTTCGATGTGCGCGTCACCGTTCCCGCCTCGATCGCCACGATCGGGGCGTTGCGCGCGGCCACCATGTCGACACCCTCGTGGGTCCGCCCTCCCGATCGCGGTGCACCCCAGGTGTCGGAGAACGACGTCGCAGCGTTGACGGGACACGTCCTGCCCTCGGTGACGACGGGAGGTGGAGCCTGCGGGGTCGTGGTCGTGGTGACCGAGGTCGTCGACGTCGTTGTCGAGGCATCGCCTTCGTCTGACGTCGTGGTCGAGGCCGGCGCGGCCGTGGTCGAGGTTGTTGTCGAGGCTGGCCCTGTCGTGACGGTCGTCGACGAGGCGGCAGCGGCGGCAGCGTCCCGTGCACGCTGGGCGGCCTCCTCCTCCTGTCGCCTTCGTTCCTCCTCGCGTCGGATCCTCTCGGCCTCCTGGGCCTCGTACGCTGCCGCCACGACCGAATATTCGGCGTCGGCGTCGGCAAGCGCACGGGAGAGTTCATCCGCGAGGGCGGTGAGCTCTTCGACGAGGCCCTGCTGGTCGGCGAGGCTCGCGTCGAGTAGCTCTTGGCTTTCGACGTGGAGCGCCTCGGCCGTCTCGAGGCCGCGAAGCATCGAGATGTCCTTTGCGTTGATAAGGGCGAAGTACTCCGTCTGGACGGGGATGTCCGTGAACGTCTTGACGGTGAATACACGCTCGGTCCCGGTGGAACCGCCCGCCATGTAGCGCTCCTTGACGAGCTCACGAACCTCGACCCGCCTCGCTCCGATCTCCTGCTCGAGGCGCGACACCTCCCGTGCGAGGTCCGAGATGCGCTCCCGAAGGATCTCCTCATCGGCCATTGCCCTCTCGAACCGACCTGTGAGCTGCTCGAGGGCCGCGCTGGCACTGCGGCGTCGCTCGAGCGCGGCTTCGACGTCGGCCCTGGTGAGCTCCCCCTGGGCGAGGCCGGGAGCGGCGAGCAGCACGAGTGCGAGTACCGGCGCGGCGAGAGCCGCAACGAGGGCTGAGACGATGACGAAACGGTTCCGCATCACATCCCTATCTCAGGCGGACCCTGGCTCGCTCCGTTCGGTCGTCGTCGAACCATACCGCGCCATCCCTCGAAAGCTTGGTGAGCTGCACGCGAACCTGGTGCGCTGCCGCGTCGCGCAGTCCCTCGGGAATCCCGCTGTACACGACGTCGACGAGGTCGCCGACGGTCGCGGTGCCGGATCGGATGGCTGAAAGCAGTTGCCGTTCGCGCTCGAGCCTGTGATCGATGTAGTGGGCGATCGCGGCGCCAGCGTCGTCGATGGCATTGCCATGGCCCGGTTCGATCCGCGAGATGTCGAGTTCCGAGACCCTGTAGAGGCTCTCGAGGTAGTCCGTCGCATCCTCGATCACCACGGTCGAGCCTTCGATGATGTGGTCCCCTGTCAGGAGGACCCCGTCGTGCCGGAAACACAGGTGGTCCGGTGTGTGCCCTGGCGTGTGGATCGCGGTGACGTCCTCGGTGCCGTACCTGATCGTGTCGCCGTCGGCGATCCGCAGATCCGGCATGAACTCCGGTCCCGTCCCGAAGCCGATCGCAGGCACTCCGAGAAGCCGTGCAAGGGGGTTCGCCAGGGGTGCATGATCGGGGTGCGTGTGCGTGACGACGACCCCCACTGCTTCGTCATCCCCGATCGCTGACCGAATGGCGACCGCGTGGGCCTCGATGATCGGACCGGGGTCGACGATGAGGACCTCTCCCGCAGATCGCATGAGATAGGTGTTGGTCCCAGGACCGGTGTAGAGACCCGGATTCGGCGCGAGGATCCGCTCGATCATGATCGGCTCCTGAACTCCGCGGGCAGGTGACCACCGCGGGCGATCACCGCGGCGAGGCGGGACAGTATCTCCGGGTCATCCTGATCCGCCTCGATGGCTCCGTAGAGATCCTCGTCCGGCAGGACGATGCGAGCCTCACCATCGGAAACGAAGAGCCTCGGCTGGATGGGTTCGACCGCTGGGATGAGAGTCATCGCCGACGACACCGCTGCCGCCGTTGGCTCGGCGGCGAGCATCTCGAGGACCTTGCGGGTCGGGAACGCAACATCCCAGGAGGCATCCTCCTCCCCGCGAGGGCGGTGCGCGGACCCACCCATGCGAGGTCGACGAGTTCGTCCCCGTCGACGGAGCCCGTCACCGAATCCGGCGCCACGGCGAGGTAGAAACGTGTGTCGAACCTGAGCGGGAACACCTTTGGGGTTATCCAGTTCGCGAAGTAGATGAGTGCATCTCCGTCGAGTCGGAGGTCGAGCGTGTCGGCGCGATCGAATGCGTGCCCGTCAGGGGCTCGCTCGATGACTCCCTCCGTCGTGATCCAGAGCCCGACCTCCTCTGCCATCTCACGCAACGCTGCCGTACGCCATGGATCGGAGGAGATGAAGCAATCAGGCGGATCGGAATCCGCTTCGTCGACTGCCCCACCGGGAAAGACCCAGGTGCCCGGCATGAACCGCGATGTGAGGGGGCGCTGCACCATGAGGACCTCGAGCGTCGGCGCATCGCGCACCAGGCAGACGGTCGAGGCGCGTCGGTACCCGGTCACTTCGTGACGATCCATCCCGACGACAGGCGGGCGATCCCCCACCGACGCAAGGTCTCGCGAACGGCCGGAACCAGGAGCGCGAAACCGACGGCGTCGGTCAGGAAGCCCGGCGTCAGGAGGAGGGCGCCTGCGACGATTATCAATGCGCCATGGACGATCGTGACCGTCGGAACCCTCCCTTCGGAGACCTCGCTGCGGAAGCGGAACCACGTCTCGCGGCCCTGCCTGGCAACGAGCCACGATCCGAGGAACGCCGTCATGATCACGAGGGCGAGGGTCGGCCAGATCCCGATCCGCGTGCCGACGAAGGCGAACACCACGACCTCGATGACCGGCACGATGACGAAACCGGCGAACAACCACGTGCGAATGCGCATCAGGGGAAGGTAGCCGACGATGCCCGATCGCGGTCAGGAACTCTCGAAGCTTCGCGTCGAGCGGCCGTTGTGCGACGCGACCCGTGGAAGGGGGATCGGGCGGCAGGCAACCGGTACGCTGGACGTCCCATGACCCTGCGTGACCTGCCATCCACGGACGCCCTCGCCTCGAAGCTCGCCATGGAGTTCGATCTGCCGATGCCGATCGTCGTCGCGATCTGCCGTGCCGAGATCGCAGCGACGAGAGAGGCGATCTCGGCGGGAGGAACGTCTGACCCCGCCGCCACCGCGAGGATTCGCCTCGGCGACATCGCCGCCGCCCGGCCTGTCGCCGTCATCAACGCAACCGGCGTCCTGCTCCACACGAATCTCGGAAGGGCACCCGTGCACCCCGACGCCGCTGACATCGCACGGAATCTCGCCGTCCGACCTGCGAACGTAGAGATCGATATCCGCACGGGCCGGAGGGCCGAGCGCCACGACTACTTGTCGCCGCTGCTCAATGCCGTCACGGGCGCGGAGGCGGGCTTCGCCGTCAACAACGCTGCCGGAGCACTGATGGTCGCGATCGCATCGATCGCGGGGCCCGGGCGCAGGGTCGCGGTGTCGCGGGGCGAGCTGATCGAGATCGGCGGCTCGTTCCGCCTGCCCGAGCTGATGGCGGCGAGCGGTGCCGAGCTGGTCGAGGTCGGCACCACCAACAGGACCCGGATTTCGGACTTCGAGTCCGTCGCGGCAACGGTCGATGCCATCCTCGCTGTCCACCCCTCGAACTACCGAATGGAGGGGTTCACAGAGTGTGTGGCGGCCGGTGACCTCGCACGCCTCGCCCACCAGCACGGAATCCCGTTCATCCACGACGTCGGAAGCGGGCTCCTCGACAGCTCCGCACCGTGGCTGGGCGACCAGCCGCGCGAGTGGTTGTCCCACGAACCGGGCGTCCGCCAAGCGGTCGAGGATGGTGCCGACCTCGTCCTCTTCTCCGGCGACAAGCTCCTCGGCGGACCCCAGGCGGGGATACTCGTCGGCACCGAGGTCGCCGTTCGAACCGTCGAGCGGCATCCGATGGCACGTGCGGTACGGCTCGATGGTCCCACGATCGGGGCACTGGTCGCGACGCTGGAACTGTACGCGCGTCACCAGGTCCTCTCGATCCCGTTCTGGCGCATGGTGGGAGCAACCCTCGAGTCGATCACGGAGAGGGCGTCATCGGTTGCGAGAGGTACCGCCGGAGCTCGGCTCGTGCCGGGTGGATCCGTCCCCGGAGCGGGCTCGGTGCCCGGCGCCACGATCCCGACGACGCTGATCCGCATCGAAGGATCAGCCGACGAGATGTGGCGGGCGCTCGTCGATGCGCCAGTCCCTGTCGTGGCGACACGGCGCGAGGGAGCCGTGGTGCTCGACCTGCGATCGGTCCTTCCCGAAGATGACGAACTCGTCCGCAGCGCACTGACCGCCGCGACCCGTTGACATGCCGATCATCGGAACTGCCGGTCACGTCGATCACGGCAAGTCGACACTCGTACAGGCGCTCACCGGGATCGACCCTGACAGGTTGGCGGAGGAAAAGGCGCGCTGGCCTGACGATCGACCTCGGTTTCGCGTGGGCCACGATCGGGGGCCACGACGTCGGATTCATCGACGTGCCCGGCCACGAGAGGTTCATCAAGAACATGCTCGCCGGTGTCGGTGCGCTCGATTGCGCCATGTTCGTGGTGGCGGCGGACAGCGGTTGGATGCCTCAGTCAGAGGAGCACGCGGCAGTGCTCGACCTGCTCCACGTCCCGACCGGCGTGATCGCCCTCACCAGGGTGGACCTCGCGGACGAGGACACCGTCGAGCTCGCAACGCTCGAGGTGATGGATGAGATCGAGGGAACGAGGCTCGAGGGGTGGCCGATCGTCGAGGTTTCCGCAGTCACCGGATACGGTCTGGACGCCCTGCGTTCGCGTCTCGCCGACGCCCTCGACGCGTCGCCAGGGGACAGGTCCGGTCCGTTCAGGATGTGGGTGGATCGCTCGTTCTCGATGTCGGGTGCGGGGCAGATCATCACAGGAACGGTCGCCTCTGGTGAGGTCTCGCTCGACGATGTCGTTGTGTCACAGCCAGGCGGCCACGATGTGAGGGTTCGCGGCATCCAGCACCACGGGCAATCGGCTGTGAAGGTCGGGACCGGAATGCGCGCCGCTCTGAACATCGTCGGATCGGGACCTGCAATCGACAGGGGCGCCCTGATCGCTTCGCGCGGCTCGGTGGCCGTAACCGACCGCATGCTCGTCACCCTCGCACCGACACGTCGCTTCGAAGCGATACCCGATCGTGGTGCGTTCCATCTCCATGTGGGGACTGCATCGAGGCCCACATCCATCCGCCGCATCAGCGGCACCGATGCGTACATCATGGTCGTGGCCGAGCCGGTGCCAGCGGCGATGGGAGACAGGATCATCCTTCGCGACGCCGGAAGGAAGGCTGTCGTCGGTGGCGGGATCGTCCTCGATCCGGTTCCCACCCTTCGTCCGTCCGCAGCAGACGTCGAGCTGCTGTCCGCAGCCGTGCCCGATCCGATGGGCCGCGTGGATGCGCTGCTCGACGTTCACGGCTCGATGCGCCTGAACGACATCCTCTCGGCAACGGGGGGATCCGAACCGAGTGGGGGTGTCAAGGCCGGAACCGTCCGGCTCTCGCGTCGCGAGGCCGAGGCACTCCGTGACGAGGCGATGCGTCGCGCAGGCGCCTACCACGACGCCCATCCGACTCGGCCTGGCATCCCGAAACAGGAGCTGGCGTCATCGCTCGGAGTCGACGGTTCCATCATCGATGCCGTGCTTGGTGGGACCGATGTGACCGGTGCGAGCGTCGCGTCGACGTCGGCGTACGTCCGCCTGGCCTCATTCACGGTGAGCATCTCCGACGACGACCTGCGACGATGTGAGGAGGCATGCGAGGTGCTCGGCGCGTCATACGACGTCCCGCGCATATCTGCGCTCGGGCTCGGCGACGAGCTCGTCCACCACCTCATCCGCGAGGGGCGCATCGTGCGCATGGGCGATGACCTGGCGTTCACCGCGGCGCAGGTCGCCGACATCCGGGACCGCGTGTCGGAACTGCCGGACGGTTTCACGGTGTCCGAGTTCCGCGACCACTTCGGCATGGCCCGTCGTCAAGCGGTTCCGGTCCTCGAGTGGCTCGACTCGATCGGGCGAACGAGGCGCGAAGGGGACCGCCGTTCGGTGCGAACCTGACGCTCAGTACATCCTCGAGAGGGCCTGTCGACGCTCGATCTCTGTCAGGCCGCCCCAGATGCCATACGGCTCTCGGATCGACATGGCGTAGTCACGGCACTCCGACTTGACAGGGCAGACCTGGCACACGGCCTTCGCCCGCATCTCGCGTCGTTCCCTCTCGTCCTTTCGTTCCTGCGTGCTCGGGGGGAAGAAGAGGTGGGAGTGATTCCCGCTGCAGAGCGCGACCGGTTGCCAGGAACGATCAAGTGACATCTCCGACTCTTTCGATAGGGGTATCTCGAGCTGCATGCGAATGTGCCGCCAGCACAGTCACCGAGCGAACCTACTCCCGTCAGTGCCACGCGTCCAGCGAAATGTGGAGAACGTCACGAATTTCGCGCGGAACCTTCGGATCGCGGTGGTCGAGGCACGACGGGGTCGATCTCGAGGACGAGGCCCGTGACTCCGACGATCTCACCCGCGGCACCTGCGGCGATCTCGATTCCGCGATCGGCCGTGGCACGCCAACGGGCACCGTCCACGGCGACCACTCCGACGGGGTCGAGCGTGTCGACGACCAGGCATCGCTTGCCGAGGAGCTCCTCGCGGCCAACCGTCGGCGTCGCGAACCTCGCCCGCACCACGGTCGTGAGCGAGTACCAGATGAACACGGTGGCCGCCGCCGTGGCCATGATCACCATCCACGCAGCGGGTGGATAGGCAGGGCCGGTCGTCGTGAACGTGAATCCTCCGATCAGCACCATCACCACGCCGAGGAACGCCCTCCAGTCGACCCTGTTGAGGACGAACCCCCACACCATCACAGCGATGCCGCCGAGGACCATCGCGACCGCTGGCCATCTGATCGGCAGGGTGGCGAGGCCGTATCCGGAGACCGTCAGCGCGAGCGCTGCGACGAACGCCATGAGTCCGCTTCCGGCCGCATAGAACTCGAAGACGGCGAACGCGAGACCGACTACGAGGAACAGGAATGCAATCTCTGGGGAAGCCCCCAGGCGGAGGAACCGATCGAGGATGCCCGGCGCCACAAACCTGACCGGACGGTCAGGCACGAGGACGTCCTGGCCGTCGATCGACTCGATGCGCGCCGTCGAGAGCGCGAAGGTCGCGTCACCTCGCTGGATCGTCGTTCCGTCGAGCGACACGATGAGTTGCCCGAGGGCGGGATCGAGCCGATCCACGAATCCTGGCACCGTGGGGATCGACTCGCCGACGACCACGATGTCTGACGCGAGAGCGTCGACTGCCTCGTCGAACCCTTCAGGATCCGGTGAGGGGACGGTTGTCGCAGGCTCGACGCCTCCCGTCTGGACCGCTGGCTCGAGATACCCCACCGACGACCCGGGCGCCGCTGAGCGCACGTCGGAGTGGTTCGCGAGGTAGGCGGACCCCCCGAATGCCACGGCTGGGCTCGGACCGATCCACGAGATGACCGGCACCGGTGCCCGCACGAGGGCGTCGTAGAGCTCCTGGATGTCACCGGAGGACACACCGGGGCTGTCGATCTTCAGCACGAATGCGTGGGCATCCTCGGAATCGATCGCACCGACGACGAAGTCGATGAGCCTCTGGTCCATCGGACCACCGACCTCGATCACGACGATCGGATCCTCGTCCGTTTGGGCCAGGGCCACACCACCCGTCAGCACCCCTACAGCGATCAGGGTGCCGGCTATCGATCGGAGCATGCGCACCGCGCAAGGGTACGCAGGACACGCCCATGACGCGCCGCCGGCCCTGAGGCCCATGAGGTGCTCCGGAGCCGGTACGATGATCGCCATGCCAACCGTCCTCCTCGTTGCGGACCGTCCTTCCGTCATCGACTGGGTCCATGCCGTCCTGTCGAGCGCCGACGTCACGGTCATCGACCACGCAGACCCGGGCACCGCACCCTCCGCAGCACGCGATCACGGAGTCGATCGGGTGCTCGTCGACATGCAGGTCGGTGCCATGGGCGCCATGGCGGTGACCCGTGCCGTGAGGGCGGAGACGATCGCCGACCCCATTCCGGTCACGATCATCCTCGATCGCGAAGCGGACGCCTTCCTCGCCAGACGGGCAGGCGCCGACACTTGGATCGGTAAGGACGCATCGACATCCGAGGTGCGCGCCGCGGTCCTGCCGGTGTCGTCGAGGCCGTGATGGCGGAACGGGGCCCTTCGGGTGCCGGGGCGCCGATGCCTATGCAATCATGACGTCCGAAACCTTCGTGTACCTGGCGATCCTCGCGGTCTGCACCGTCCTGTCGGGCTTCTTCTCGGGTTCGGAGACGGCCCTGATCGGCATCTCGCGCGAGCGCGTCCACCAGCTCGCCGAGGACGGACCGAGGGGTCAGCGGCTCGAGAAGCTCGTGTCCGAGCCCGAACGGATGCTCTCGACGCTGCTCGTCGCGAACAACGTCGTGAACATCCTCTCGGCGTCCGTCGCCACGATCCTGTTCATCTCACTCCTCGGGGAGACGTGGGGCCCGTGGGTCGCCACCGCAGTCATGACATCGGTCCTCCTCGTGTTCGGCGAGATCACCCCGAAGACCCTTGCTGCCCGGTACCCGGAGAGGTTCTCCCTCGCCGTTGCCCCCACGATCTCTCGACTCTCGATCGTCCTGGCCCCTGTCGCCTCGTTCTTCTCCGCCATCACAAGGGGCATCCTCGCCATCTTGGGCGTCCGGATCGACGGTGCAGACGGAGGACCCACCGAGGACGACATCCGAGCCCTCGCCGCACTCGGACAACGCGGAGGCCAGATCCGCGAGGCCGAGCGCGAGATCATCGACGCTCTGTTCCACCTGGCCGACAGGGCTGTCCGCGAGGTCATGACTCCCCGACTGGACATCGTCTCGATCGGCCTACCGCTGACGAGCGATGATGTGAGGGCCGCCGTGAGCGAGACGGGTCACTCCCGTTTCCCTGTCACCGCGTCCGACCTCGATGAGCTGGTCGGCATCATCCACGTGAAGGACCTCCTGCTGCGACAGGAGGTCGATGACGCTGACATGGCGAGGCTCATCAGGCCACCGAACTACGTCCCTGAGACGATGTCGGTCCTCGACACGCTCGGCCTCATGCGAGCCCGCCGGTATGCGATGGCGGTCGTCGTCGACGAGCACGGTGGTGTCGAGGGCATCGTCACGATCAAGGACCTCGTGGCGGAGCTCGTCGGTGAACTCCAGGACGAGTTCGATCCCGGTGCGCCGGCCGTGACGACCCTGGGACCGCGTCTGTGGATAGCGGACGGGCGCCTCGACATCGACGACCTCGAGACAGCGGTCGATTACAACCTGACGGACGGGCCATACTCGACGGTCGGAGGATTCATCATGGCCCTGTGCGGACGCATCCCCGATGAGGGGGATCAGATCACCGACGGCGACTTCCGCTACACCGTCCTTGCCATGGAGAGACAACGAATCGACCGTGTCCGTGTCGAGAGGATCGATTAGGGCAGTACCATTTCGTTCTTCGGGACGTGGCGCAGTTTGGCAGCGCGCATCGTTCGGGACGATGAGGTCGTCGGTTCAAATCCGACCGTCCCGACGAGAGCCCCTCCTCCATGGAGGGGCTCCGTCGTTTCCGGATGCATCACACGGCCCCGCGACCGGCGAGAATGGGTGCGGTTGCTTCATCGGGGGTCAGCGTGAGCGACATGACCATCACGTTTGTCATCCTCGGCATGACGATGGCCCTGTTCGTGTGGGGAAGGTTCCAGCCCGACCTGGTCGCCGTGGCGTCCCTGCTCGCCCTCTACCTCACCAACATCGTGACCCTCGAGGAGGCCTTCTCCGGCTTCGCGAACCCGACGGTGATCATGATCGCGTCGTTGTTCATCGTCGGCGAGGGCCTGAGCCGAACGGGGGTGACGGCCTTGTTCGGTGACAAGCTGATCGGGAGCGCTCACGGCAGCAAGCTCCGCCTCCTCATCCTCGCGATGGTGGCGACAGCTGCCCTTTCGGGATTCATCTCGAACTCCGGCACGGTCGCGACGCTGATGCCGGCAGTGGTCGTCGCAGCCTGGGGCGTACGCTCGACGCCCGCTGTGTACCTCATGCCGGTCGCCTTCGCGGCGAACGCCGGAGGGCTGCTCACACTCACCGGGACGCCTCCGAACATCGTTGCCTCGGACGCCCTCCGTGCGGCCGGATTCGAGGAGTTCGGGTTCTTCGAGTTCTCGTTCATCGGTGTGCCCCTCCTCGTCGTGGGCGTCGCCTACATGGCCACCCTCGGTCGCAGGCTCCTGCCCACCCATGCGACGGGAAGCGCTCCGGTAGTTCTCGACAAGGAGGTCGACGAGCTCGCTGCCGTGTATTCCCTCAATGGGGAGCTGTACCGGATGCGTGTGCGTAAAGCATCAGCCCTGAGAGGAGAGACCCTGCGCTCCGCCGACATCCGGAAACGGTTCGGCGTGACCGTCCTCCAGATTCGCACACACGAGATCGACCCATCCGAGGAGAGCGCTGCCTCGGTCGTCCGCCACAGGCTCGACGAGTTCGCGACCGATCGATCGGCCCTTCCCGACCCGGATCGGGTCATCGAGCGCAACGACATCCTCATCGTGTCGGGAACCCCCGAGCAGGCGAGGCGCCTCGAGGTCGAGATGATGCTCGGCGTCCTTCCGATCGTCGATGCGCCGGCGACCCTGTCGGATCTGATCTCACAGGAGCTCGGCCTGGCAGAGGTGATCCTCACCCCTCGTTCGTCGTACATCGGGCGGACGGTCCAAGAGGGCGTCATCGGCCGTTCGTTCGGCGTGTTGGTGTTGGGGATCCGCCGTGGTGACCGTCAGCTGTCGGTAACAGACACCCTGCAGTTCGGGGACGCGTTGCTGATCCGTGGGAAGTGGACGGCCATTGCGAGGATGGCGGAGGAGCGACGCAACTTCGTCGTCGTGGGACAGCCGGACGAGATGGCCACCCAGGTGGCGAGCCTGAACCGGAAGTCCTGGCTGTCGGTCGCCATCCTCGGCGCCATGGTCGTCCTCATGGTTGCGGGGACGGTTCCGGTCGTCGTCGCGTCGATGCTCGCTGCCGGGGCCATGCTGGCAACGGGATGCCTCACGAAGACGCAGGCATACCGTGCGGTGTCGTGGTCGACGGTGATCCTCATCGGGGCCATGATTCCGATGGCGGTGGCACTCGACACCACGGGAGGCGCCAGGCAGATCGCCGACGCACTCGTCTCGACGCTCGGGGCCATCGGCCCTGTCCCGCTGCTCGCAGGCATCTTCCTCGTCACGACGGCGTTCTCCCAGGTCATCAGCAACACGGCCTCGGCCGTTCTCATGGCACCGATCGCCCTCAGCGCGGCGGCGGGGCTTGGCGTGAGCCCGCGCCCGATGATGATGGCGCTGGCCGTCGGGGCGTCGTCGGCATTCCTCACACCGATCGGGACCGCTCCCAACATCATGGTGATGGCGCCAGGCGGTTACACCTTCCGCCACTACATCAGAGTGGGTGGGCCGCTCCTGGTCCTGTTCACCATCACGTCGGTCGCCCTGATCCCGTTGATCTGGCCGTTCTGACGACGGAACCCGATCACCGACCCTCGAACTTCGGGGCACGCTTCTCGATGAACGCCGACACGCCCTCTCGGAAGTCCCAGGTCGTAGCGGCGGCCATGATGCTGTCGGCCTCGGCGGCCATCTGCGCAACGGGATCGCTCGCGAGCGAGGACCGGATCAGCCTCCGCGCCCTCACGTACGCGACGGTCGGTCCTTCCGCGAGGCTCCCGGCAAGGCGCCTGACCGCTTCGTCGAACTCGTCCGGCGACACGACGCTATTGACGAGTCCCAGTTCGAGGGCCCGCGATGCGCCGATCCGGTTGTTCGTGAGGATCATCTCCATGGCCCTGCGGGTTCCGACGAGGCGCGGGAGGAAGTACGTGCTCGAACCGTCAGGGGATACGCCGATCCCCGTGTACGCCATCGTGAAGACAGCCGTGTCCACAGCTACGGCGAGGTCGGTCGCCATGGCGACGCCCATGCCAGCGCCCGCGACGACGCCGTTGATGGCGGCGATCGTCGGGAATGGGGCGTCGAGCAGGCGCTCCACCGCGCCGTGGAGCCCTTCGAGGATCGCCCGCATGACCGCGTCGGGATTGTCCCTGTTGTCGTAGAACGACTGCACGTCCCCTCCGGCGCAGAATCCCCTGCCCGTCCCTGTGATCACGAGGCACCGCACGTGGTCATCCGCTGACAGCTCGGCGACGACCGTGTCCAGCTCGGCCGCCATCGATGCCGACAGCGCGTTCATCGAACCCGGATCGTTCAGCCTGACAGTCGCAACGCCCCCATCGGTCGACACGATGATCCTCGGTTCCTGATGATCCATGGGCACCTCCTCGGTGCCAAGCTACCTCCTCGGATCGTCCGAGACCGCAAATTGGCCATCCCCGAGACCCATCAGCGTCGAACACCGGGCATGCGCACCCTCGCCGTCTTCACCAGGGACCTCAGGCTCCACGACAACCCGGCGCTCACCGCAGCAGGACCCGACGTGGTCCCCCTCTTCGTATCGGATCCCGACGCAATCGGTCGCCACCGTTCGGCAAACCGCCAGGCATACCTCGCTGAGTGCCTGCATGACCTCGACACGAACCTCCGACTGGCTGGCTCATCGCTCGTCCACCGAAAAGGGACCTGGGTCGATACGGTGATCGCCGTTGCGACCGAGGTCCGAGCCGGCGAGGTCCACATCGCGCGAGATGTCTCGGCGTACGCGCAGAAGCGTCTGTCCGACCTCGAGAAGGCGAGTCCCGTGCCTGTCCGGATCCACGACTCTGTCACGGTCATTGCCCCCACAGCCGTCGCACCGGCATCGGGATCCCACTATCAGGTCTTCACTCCGTACTTCCGCCGATGGGCACTCGAGGACTGGCGGCCACTTCTGCCCGCCCCTGCGAAGCTTCTCTCCCACGATGTCGCATCGGAACCGATCCCCGAGGTCGTCGAGGTCGGGACCTCGAAGCATCGCCAGCGCGGAGGCGAGTCCGGAGCCCGATACGACATGGATCGATGGATCCCGAGGGCGCGCAGGTACACCGACACTCGCAACTCGGTGGCAATCGACGGCACCTCCAGGCTCTCGGCAGCCTTGCATTTCGGAACCCTCTCACCGCTCGAGGTGGCGGTCCGAGCCGGCGAGGCCGGTGCCGAGGCGTACGTCCGCCAGATCGCGTGGAGGGACTTCAACGCACAGGTGCTCATGCATCGTCCGAACGCATCGTGGGACGACTACCGGGCGGCCGAGCCCGTGTGGAACTCGGACGTGGATGCCCTCGAGGCGTGGAAGGACGCGAGGACGGGCTTCCCGTTCGTCGACGCAGGGATGCGCCAGCTCATCGCGACGGGTTGGATGCACAACAGGACGCGGATGGTCGTCGCAAGCTTCCTCACGAAGGACCTGATGATCGACTGGAGGGCCGGCGCGCGCCACTTCATGGATTGGCTCACCGACGGTGATGTGGCGAACAACCAGCTCGGATGGCAGTGGGTGGCGGGGACGGGCACAGATACCAACCCGACGAGGATCTTCAATCCCACGCTCCAGTCGCAGCGGTTCGATCCCGATGGCGACTACATCCGCAGGTGGGTGCCCGAGCTGTCGGGCGTCGACGGGGCGGAGATCCACGACCCCGGACCCCTGACGAGGGCTTCGGTCGGGTATCCGCTGCCGATTGTCGACCATGTCGACGCGATCAGATCCTTCAAGGAGGCCAGGGGCTACCGATGAGGGCCCGGGGGCCGGTCGTTCAGGAGAGCAGCAACTCCGCCAACTCGACGGCGTTGAGGGCTGCCCCCTTGCGCAGGTTGTCGCCGATCGCGAACAGGCTGATCCCACCGGGACGACCCACGGTTTCACGGAGCCTCCCCACCAGCACGTCGTCGATGCCTGCCGAGTCGAGGGGCGTAGGGACTCGTGTGTCATCCCACACGGCCACGCCAGGGGCCCGATCGAGTACCTCTGCGGCCTCATCGAGGCCAAGGCGCCTGTCGAACCACATCGTGGCAGCGATCCCGTGCCCGACCATCACAGGGACACGCACGCACGTCGGCTCGATCTCGATGTCGGACCGCTCGAGGATCTTGCGCGTCTCGTTCACCAGCTTCCATTCCTCGTCCGTGTATCCGGCCTCGGTGAAGGATCCCGCCTTTGGTAGGACGTTGTACCCGATCGGACGCGAGTAGAGGTCGCCCCCCGGATCGATCCAGGTCCCCGTGGCCAGTGCATCACGGTCCGAGTTGAAGTGGTCGATCTCCTTCGCGAGCTGCGTCATGCCGGTGTGCCCGGAACCCGAGACGCTCTGGTACGACGTGGCGATCATCGTCGCGAGGCCGGCAGCGTGGTGGAGTGGGCCTGCGGCCATCATCACCGCCATCGTCGTGCAGTTCGGGTTCGCGACGATGCCGCGATGCGACGCGATCGCATGGTCGTTGACGTTCGCGACCACGAGGGGAACGTCGTCGTCCATTCGGAAGGCGGAGGAGTTGTCGATCACGGTGGCTCCCGCTGCGGCGAATGCGGGAGCGTACGCAAGAGAGCGCGATCCACCGGCAGAGAACAGGGCCACGTCGATGCCGGTGGGATCCGCCGTCGCCAGGTCCTCGATCGTCACCTCACCCCACGGCGTTGTGACCACGCGGCCCGCGGACCGCTCCGACGCGAACAGCCTGAGACCCGCCAACGGATACCCGCGCTCGGCGAGGATCGACACCATCGTCGTGCCGACGGCGCCCGTCGCCCCGACGACGGCAACCGACGGTTTGGCGAACGTCTTCATGCCAACCGATCCTCGTCGAGCCCAAGGCCAGAGTGGAGCGCGCGTATGGACCTGTCGATGTCCGCTCCGTCGACGACACACGAGATGCGAATCGGCGATGTCGAGATCATCTGGATGTTGATCCCCTCGTCGGACAGGATCCTGAACATCCTCGCGGCGATCCCAGACTCGGTCTTCATGCCGATACCAACGACCGACACCTTGCCGATCGATGTGTCGATCGTCACGCCACCAGCGGACACGTCCTCGGCGACCGCCTCCGCTTCGGCCCTTGCCAGGTCCACGGATGCTGTCGGAACCGTGAAGGAGATGTCGGTGACACCGTCGTGGGACACGTTCTGGACGATCATGTCGACGTTGACGCCGGCCGCCGCGAGCGGCTCGAAGAGTGACGCGGCGACACCCGGCGTGTCGGGAACGCCGTACACGGTCACCTTCGACTCGGACGCGTCGTGGGCGATTCCTCGAACCACTGCCTGTTCCATCGTCTCCTCCTTGACCCACGTGCCAGGACCGTCGTGGAACGACGAACGCACGTGGATGGGAATATTGAATCGTCGTCCGAACTCCACCGACCGGGGCATCAGGACCGCTGCACCCGCGGAGGCGAGCTCGAGCATCTCCTCGAAGGTGACCTCGGACAGCTTGGTGGCGTTCGGGACTCGGCGTGGATCCGCCGTGAACACCCCGTCGACGTCGGTGTAGATCTCACACAAGTCGGCCGACAGAGCCGCAGCGAGAGCGACGGCCGTTGCGTCGGACCCGCCTCGTCCGAGCGTTGTGACGTTCTTGGTATCCGGGTCGACGCCCTGGAAGCCGGCGACGATGACAACCGATCCGGCCTCGATGCCATCGCGGACCCGCATTGCCCTGATCTCGACGATTTCGGCATGACCGTGGCGACCGGTCGTGAGGATCCCCGCCTGGGATCCCGTCAGGCTCATCGCCGGGACACCGAAATCCTCGATCGCCATCGCGACGAGGGACATGGTGATCCGCTCCCCCGCGGTGAGCAGCATGTCGAGTTCCCTGGGGTGGGCGTTGACTGACACCTCCGAGGCAAGGGCGAGCAGCTCATCCGTCCCCTTGCCCATGGCCGAGACAACGGCGACGACCTGGTTCCCCGCCTTGTACGTCTCGACGATTCGAGATGCGACGCTGCGGATGCGATCGGCATCGGCGACGGATGTTCCGCCGTATTTCTGGACGACCAACGGCATCGCCGGAGTGTAGGTGTAGACGATGATCTCCCATACCATCGCCCGATGCTCTCGGCCCGCATCTCCGTCTCGATCGTGGCCGCCGCCATCGCGCTCGGTGCATGCTCGTCATCGACGACGGAGACGACGACGGACCTTCCGAGCGTCCCGACCACGCCTCCAACGACGGTGGCCCTCAACGCCGTCCCGACCGACTACGCAGGGTTCCTTCGCCAGCCGACGGCGTGTGGCGCCGAACAGCCAGAACCGGCCGTGGAGATGCAGTTCGAGGCCCCGGACGACATGGGTGTCAGCGCGCCGACGATCGTCACGCTGACCACGTCATGCGGGCCCATCGAGATCACGCTGGATCCATCGGTGGCACCATCGACCGTGAACTCGTTCGTGTTCCTCGCTCGGGAGGGGTACTTCGACGGAACCGTCAGCCATCGGGTGATTCCCGGCTTCATGATGCAGGCCGGGGATCCGACGGCGACCGGCCTCGGAGGCCCCGGATATCGCCTCCCCGATGAGCTCCCCGCCCCGGGCTCGACCTATTCGAGGGGGATCGTCGCGATGGCGAACGCCGGATCCGGTACGGCAGGGAGCCAGTTCTTCATCCTCTTCGGTGAGGCGAGCTGGCTCCCTCCCCAATACTCGATCTTCGGCGAAGTCACCTCCGGATTCGAGACGCTCGATGCGATCGAGACCCTGCCGCTGGGGCGCAGCCCGTCGAGTGCCGACCCCTCTCCCTCGACACCACTCGAGTCCATCTTCATCGAGTCCGTCGAGGTGGCCGGGTGACCCGGATCCGGTAACCTGATCACATGGCAACGGACAAGCGTGACCGCCAGCGACAGAACCGCGAGGCGAAGAAGGTCGAGGAGGAGAAGGCAGCGAAGCGACGCCGTCGTCTCTCCCTCGCGAAGAGGTACGCGATCTACGCAGTCATCTTCGGCGCTTCGATCGTGATCCTCTACTTCCTCACCGGCTGACGATGCCCGTCGACCTCCACCTCCACTCCACCGCTTCGGATGGGGCGGACAGCCCTTCGGCCCTCATGGATCTCGCCGCGGCGGAGGGTGTGACGACGGCGGCGCTGACCGATCACGACACCCTCGCCGGCATCGATGAGGCTTCCGGGCGGGCACGCGAACTCGGGATCCGCCTCATCCCCGGCATCGAACTGTCAGTCGACCATCGAGGAGCGAAGCTCCACATGCTCGCCTACTTCACCGAGCCCGGCCAGGGACCGTTGAATGACCGTCTCGAGGGTCTGCTGCGTGGCAGGGACGAACGCAATCGGATGATCGTGTCGCGGTTGAACGCGCTCGGATACGACATCACCCTGACGGACGTCCTCGCACGTTCGGGTGGTCCCTCCGTTGGCAGACCTCACATCGCCGACGCCCTGATCGACGCCGGCTACTTCGACAGCAGGAACGAGGCATTCGAGCACCTGCTCCGTGACGGAGGACCCGCATACGTCGAGCGCTCCAGGTTGACGGCCGTCGAGGCCATTCGACTCGCCAAGGAGCAGGGCGCCGTCACGGTGGTCGCACACCCGGCGACGATCGCGATGGATGCGGACGGCTACTCCCAGCTCTTCCGCGATCTGGCGGACGCGGGTCTCGGGGGCATCGAGGCCTACCACTCGATGCATCACCACGATCTCAGGAAGCACCTCGCAGCACTGGCCCATCGCCTCGGGATGGCGGCCACCGGTGGATCCGACTACCACGGCATCGACACGAGGACCTATCGAATCCGAACGGGCAACGGCGATCTCCGTATCCCGGACGGCGTGATCGACGAGCTCGACGCCGCACGGGAACGGTGACCTCGACAGGGAAGCCTTCAACCGGATCGCGTACCCGGCCGATACACACCGGGTAAGGAGCAACACGGAATGCCCTCGATCCCCAATCGGGCGCCGATCGACTACGCCGATCTGCGGAGCCCGTTGAACGTGATTCGTGCCGCTGGCGCGTCCGTGTTCATCGTCGTCCTGACCGCCTGGGCCCTCGCTTCGAATGCACATGCCAGCCTGCTTCTCCTCACCGTCCCCGCCGCGGTGGTCCTGGTCGATGCCATCCGGCGGGGTCGGTCGAGTACCGCTGGACCCGGGGCCGGCATCGTCATCGATGCGACCTGCATAGGGCTCGCCCTCGCGCTGTACGGACCGAACACCGGGATCCATGCCGTTGCCATCATGACCCTCCTCGTCACTGCCACCCTTCTCCTCCCTGTGATGAAGGCGGCCGCCCTCGTCGCGTACTGCGTCCTTCTTTCGGTGGGGATCTCGGTGCTCCATGGCATGGACGCGCCCCTCATCGCCTTTGCCAGGCATGAATCGGGCAGCACCCTGTTCGATGTCACGATCGTGTCGGTGTTCTTCGCCGCTACGGCATCGACGCTGGTCCTCGCGGTCCAGGTGATCCTCAGGGCGCAGGACCGCCAGGAGGAGGCCCTTGCCCAGGAGCGGCGTGCGCTCCAGCTGAAGAATGAGTTCGTTTCGATGGTGAGCCACGAGCTGCGAACACCGCTGACCGGCATCGCCGGTTTCACGGACACGCTGACCGCGACGTGGACCACGCTTCCGAGCCGCGAGGTCGACGAGTTCCTGGCGATCATGGGACACGAAACAGAGCACCTGGCCAACCTCGTCGAGGACATCCTCGTGATACCGCGCCTCGAGGCTGGCCAGCTGCGCCTCAGTCCCGAGGAGCTCGACCTCGCCGTGGAGGTGCACGCCGTGGCCAACGTGGTCATGGGCGACACCGACTACTCCGTGGCGATCCCTTCAGGCGTCGAGGTCTACGCAGACGCCACGCGGCTCAGGCAGATCCTGCGAAACCTCCTCGAGAACGCCCTCAAGTACGGGGGGGATCAGGTCCTGGTCGAGGGAGAGTTGTCAGGACCTGGCCTGTACGCGGTGTCGGTCTCGGACAACGGACGGGGCGTCGAGCCGGGTGACCGCGAGCGGATCTTCCGGCACTTCGAGCAGCTGTCGACCGGTGACGCCAGGATCCAGCAGGGGGTCGGGCTCGGCCTGCCGATCGCACGAACGCTCGCGAGGGCCATGGGAGGGGACCTCTGGTACGAGGATCGGTTCCCCGTCGGGGCGAAGTTCCGATTCACGGTGAAGCTCGCACGTACGCCGGATCCGTCGCACGCCCCGCCTGCCCACCACGCTCGCACCGCATAGGTAGCCTTGCCGGGTGCTCGCCTACAACATCCATCACGTCGCCGTTGCGGTGCACGACCTCGACGCGGCCATCGACGGCTACCGGACGCTCTTCGGGATCGAACCGCTCACCCGCGAGGTCGTCGAGGCCCAGGGTGTCGAGGAGGCAATGCTGGCCCTCGGCGGGTCGCACATCCAACTGTTGATGCCGACGTCTCCTGACACCCCTGTGGGGCGGTTCCTCGACCGCAGGGGCGAGGGCATGCACCACATCGCACTCGCCGTCGTCGACATCGATGCCGCACTCGACCATCTGCGTTCGACCGGGGCGCGCCTCATCGACACAGAACCGCGCGTCGGCGGTGGTGGGCACCGCATTGCATTCGTCCATCCAGAGAACCTCTCGGGTACGCTGATCGAACTCGTCGAGGTCGACACCATGACCGATCACATCGAGATCGCAGGGGGAGCGGATCCTGCCCATGCCGCGGCCATCGCCGCAGTCGTCGCCGCGATCGAGGCAGAGGAGAGGGCCGCCCTCGCGTCACAGAGGCGACCGGCGCACCGCAGCCAGTGGATCGAGGCTGGGCGTCCCAACGAGCATCTCGCACCGTTCCCCCCGGAGGAGTACGCGAAGCGGCCCGGACAGCCCCCACCCGAGGAGCCCCCGTTCTGACCGGCAACGGCACGGCATCTCGCGTTCGGTAGCATTCAGGTACGCACTACCAGGGGGACCCGTTGCATCCCGTCATCTGCTCGATCGCCAGGACACCGATCGGTCGATTCAACGAAGTGTTCGCGCCCCTCACGGCAATGGATCTGGGTGGCGTCGCGATCACCGGGGCGCTCGAACGGGCGGGACTCCCTCCTGATCAGGTCGACGAGGTGATCTTCGGGCACGTCCTCCAGGCAGGCCAGGGCCAGATCACGGCACGGCAGGCAGCGGTGGCAGGGGGCGTCCCGATGACCGTGCCAGCCGTGACCGTCAACAAGGTCTGCCTTTCCGGCATGGCGGCAATCGCCCAGGCATCGAGCCATGTCAGGCTCGGCGAGTCGACCTTCGTGGTCGCCGGCGGCATGGAGTCCATGACGAACGCACCGTACGTCCTGCCTGGGGCGAGATCCGGGTACCGCATGGGGGACAAAACGGTGGTGGACGTCATGACGCACGACGGCCTGTGGTGCGCGTTCGACGCCTGCATGATGGGGGACTCGTCGGACCGCAAGAACGACGCCCTCGGCATCGGGAGGGCCGATCAGGACGAGTGGTCCGCACGGTCCCATGAGCGCGCGGTGGCCGCAACGGACAACGGGACCTTCGAGCGGGAGATCGTTCCGGTCACCGTGCCCCAGCGTCGGAGCGATCCGCTCACGGTCACCGAGGACGGGGGCATTCGTCGCGATGTCACACTCGAGACGCTCGCCTCCCTCCGCCCCGCATTCCACGACGGCGGGACAATCACCGCAGGCAACGCATCCCAGATCTCGGACGGGGCGGCAGCGGTCGTTGTCGCCGACCGATCGGCGGCAGAGGACGCAGGCCTCGAGGTACTCGCCGAGATCGTTTCGTACGGACAGGTCGCCGGACCCGACGCAACCCTGCACGAACGACCCGCAGAGGCGTTGCGCGTCGCCCTCGATCGGGCATCGCTCCAGCCAGCGGACCTCGACCTCATCGAGATCAACGAGGCATTCGCGTCCGTCGCACTCTGGTCAGCCCGCATGCTCGGCGTCGACGCCGACTCGGTGAACATCCACGGCGGTGCGGTCGCCCTCGGCCATCCCCTCGGGGCGACGGGTGCGCGCATCGTCGTGACACTCATCAACGCCCTCAGGGAGACCGGTGGGACACTCGGTGGTGCCGCACTGTGCGGCGGAGGCGGACAGGGCGACGCGTTGATCGTGAGGATGGTGTGACATGAAGGTGGCGAGCTATCTCGAATCCAGGAACCTGGCGCTCGAACTCGTTCGCGTGACGGAGGCTGCGGCGATCTCCGCAGCGCGCGAGCAGGGACGGGGAGACAAGCACGCCGTCGATCAGGCAGCGGTCGATGCGATGCGCCAGGTGCTCTCCCGAACCGACATCGATGGCGTCGTCGTCATCGGAGAGGGGGAGAAGGACGAGGCGCCGATGCTGTACAACGGGGAACGGGTCGGCAACGGCAACCCCCCTGCAGTCGATGTCGCGGTCGACCCCGTCGATGGCACCCGTCTGACCGCAGAGGGACGGGAAGGAGCGCTCGCCGTCATCGCGCTCGCCGAGCGCGGGTCCATGTACGCACCAGGCAGCCTCGTCTACATGGACAAGATCGCCGTCGGTGAAGCCGCCGCCGGCATGATCGATATCGACGCCCCCATCGACCACAACCTCAGGCAGGTCGCACGTGCCCAACAGAAGGAGATCTCGGACGTCACGGCCATCATCCTGGACCGTCCCAGGAACGAGGATTACATCCGCCAGGTGCGCGAGGCCGGTGCCCGGATCTCGCTGATCGGTGACGGCGATATCCAGGCCGCGATCGCGACGGCGATCCACGGCAACGGAATCGACATCATGCTCGGCATCGGCGGCTCCCCCGAAGCGGTGACGACCGCGTGCGCGATGGCCGCGCTCCGTGGGGAGATCCAGTGCAAGCTGTGGCCGAGGGATGAGTCGGAACGCCAGTACGCCCGCGACCACGGCCTCGACCTCGATCAGGTGCTCGGCACCAGGGACCTCGTCGACTCCGACAACACGTTCTTCGCAGCCACCGGAGTCACGAACGGGCCGCTCCTCAAAGGGGTGTGGTTCGGCGGCATCCACACGACGACGCACTCGGTCATCATGAGGTCCAAATCGGGCACGGTTCGCTTCATCGAGGCCGACCACAGGGTCGAATGGGTCGAGGGTGCGATCAAGCCATAGAAACCAAGCCAGACCACATGACATCACACGATCACATCAGGCGAGCGTTCGGGAGGAACACGTATGGATACGGGGAATGAGAAGGTCATCAGCTCGCTCGAGGCACTCCTGGCGGACAGCTACACGCTGTACGTCAAGACGCACGGCTACCACTGGAACGTGACGGGGCCGATGTTCGGCTCGCTGCACCTCATGTTCGAGGGCCAGTACACCGAGCTCGCGCTTGCGGTCGATGAGATCGCCGAACGCATCAGGGCCCTCGGGGCTCCTGCGCCGGGGAGCTACTCGCAGTTCGCGGCCCTGACATCCTTGGACGAGGACACGACGGTCCCGAAGGCACTCGACATGGTGGGCGCCCTCGTGGCCGACCACGAGGAGGTCGCCGCCTCGGCGCGCTCCGTCGTCAGGGCTGCAGAGGCCGCAGGAGATGATGCGACCGTCGATCTGGGCGTTCGCCGAATCGAGGTCCACGAGAAGACCGCGTGGATGCTGAGGAGCCACCTCGAGTAGCCCACGGTTGGGCGCTCGAGGGACATGATGGGCGAGCGGGCGCGTCGGCGCATCGCAGCCGTCGTGTTCGATATCGGTGGCGTCCTCGTCGACTGGAACCCACGCCACCTCTTCGACAGGCTCATCACTGACCCCGGTGAGCGCGATTGGTTCGTGACGAACGTCGTGAGCGCGGAGTGGAACCACGCCATGGATGCGGGACGCTCCGTCGACGAATCGATCGCGACGCTCTCTGAACGCTTCCCTGACCAACGCCACCTCATCGGTGCGTGGCGGACACATTGGCCCGAGATGCTCGGCGACGAGGTGCCGGGGACGAGGGCGATCGCCGAGGCGCTGAAGGGCTCCGGCATGCCGCTGTACGCACTCACGAACTGGTCTGCCGAGACGTGGCCGCACGGTGTCGGCAAGTTCCCATTCCTCGGGGAGCTGTTCGACGGCGTGGTCGTGTCAGGACGAGAGGGCGTTGCCAAGCCTGATCCGCGGATCTTCCGGATCCTGATCGATCGCTTCGACCTCGATCCGCTGACCACCTTCTATATCGACGACCTCCCAGCGAACGTCGAGGTGGCAGCGGAGATGGGGTTCGTCGCACACCGGTTCACCTCGGCGACGGGCCTCGAACGTGCCCTGGAATCAATGACGGGCTAGGCCCACCGGCCGTGCCCTAGATGTCGCGTCGGCCTGCCAGGGCGCGCCCCAGCGTGATCTCGTCGGCGTAGTCGATGTCGCCGCCGACGGGGAGTCCCGAGGCCAACCGCGAGACCCTCACCCCGAGCGGCTTGAGCAGCCTGGAGAGGTAGAGCGCCGTCGTGTCACCCTCGACGGTCGGGTTCGTCGCCGCGATGACCTCCTCGATCCCCTCCGTTTCGACACGACCGACGAGCTCGCGCATGCGGAGTGACTCGGGACCGATCCCTGCGATCGGTGAGATCGCCCCGCCGAGGACGTGGTACCTACCCTTGAACTCCTGGGTCCGCTCGATCACGGGGATGTCCTGGGCGCGCTCGACCACGCACACGATGGTCCGATCACGTCGAGCGTCAACGCAGATTCCGCATTCGATCTCCGCGGTCACGTTGAAGCACCTCTCGCAGAGGCGCACCGATGCCCTCATGTCGATGATCGCCTCGGCGAGCCGACGGGCGTCCGCCTCCTCGGCATTGAGGAGGTGGAAGGCGAGACGCTGTGCGCTCTTCTGGCCGATGCCCGGAAGCCGGGAGAGCTCGTCGATGAGTCGTTGTACCGGCGGCTCGAACATCAACCGAGCATTCCGCCGAGACCCGTGCCGCCCGCGAGGCCACCGGCGAGGCCACCGAGCGAGCTCTCCGCATCGGCGCTCATCGCGGCGAGGGCCTGATTCACGGCCGCGACGACGAGATCACCCACAAGCTCCGGGTCGTCGGGATCGAGGACGTCCTTGTCCAACGACACGGACACCAGCTCTCCGGAACCCCTGACCACGGCCTTCACGACGCCGCCTCCGGAGGTTCCCTCATATGTCTTGTCGGCGAGCTCCTGCTGGGTCGCCAGCATCTGTTGCTGCATCTGTTGCGCCTGCTGCATCAGCTGGCGCATGTCTTTCGGCATTCGGGACATGGTGGCAGCGTAGCGGTGCTCGAGGGGATCCTCGGGACGATGCCGGGTGCCATTGTGCGACCTCGCCTCGCACCCGCTGATTCGTGCGTCATCCGTCTCGGCTACCGTCATGGGCGTGCAGTACCAGGCGCTCTATCGCAAGTACCGGCCGCAACGATTCGACGAGGTCGTCGGACAGGATCACGTGGTCACGACCCTCGCCAGGGAGGTCGTCGAGGACAAGGTCGCCCACGCGTACCTGTTCACCGGACCACGCGGAACGGGCAAGACCACGTCTGCACGGCTGCTTGCGAAGTCGCTGAACTGTCCCAACCGTGCCGAAGACGGCGAACCATGCAACACCTGTCCTTCGTGCGTCGGGATCACCGAGGGCACGTCGTTCGATGTCATAGAGCTCGACGCCGCATCCCACAACAAGGTCGAGGACGTGCGCGAGATCAGGGCGAACGTCTCGACGGTTGCCGCCGCGGCCGGTGCCAAGCGCGTGTACATCCTCGACGAGGCTCACATGCTTTCGCGGGCAGCGGGCAACGCCCTGCTCAAGACCCTCGAGGAACCACCGGAACATGTCGTGTTCGTCCTCGCAACGACGGAGCCGTACAAGGTGCTCGACACGATCAGGTCCCGATCACAGCGGTTCGACTTCCTCCCCGTGGCGACCGAGACCCTGATCGGCTACCTCGCGGAGATCGCCGGTCGCGAGGGATTCACCTACGATCACGCAGCCCTGAATGCCATCACGTCGCACGCAGGTGGCTCGGTTCGGGATGCGATGAGCCTGCTCGAGCAGGTCGCTGCGCTCGGCGCGGGCTCTGTGACCTCCGAGGGGATCGAGCGGGCGCTCGGCCTCGCCGATCGCACCAGCTTCCGGCAGCTCGCCGAGGCGATCATCGCAAACGATGCGGCGGCTGGCCTCACGCTGGTCGCATCGCTCGCACGGCGCGGCACCGACCTTCGCCGATTCGTCGCCGATGCGATCGCCTACTTCCGTGGCGTGTTCCTCACCCAATACGCAGCGAACGTCGACGAGATCGTGGACGCGTCGAAGGAGACGATGGCAGAGTGGAGCTCCGTCGCGAAGACGATCTCGAGTCCCGAGGTGCTCCGTTCGATCGACGAGCTGTCGGACGCGCTCGTGCAGATGCGCGACGGGCGCGAGGAACGACTCGTCGTCGAGCTCACGGTGCTTCGTCTCACGAGGCCAGAGGTGTCCCCTGACGTCGAATCACTCTCCGCCCGAATGTCGAGCACGGAGCGTGCCGTGAGGGAACTGCAGCGAGCAGGTCCGACCGCGCCGCCCGAGGCAGCGCCGCAAGAGGACCCGGACGTTGCGCTCGATCCCGCTCGACCCTTTGCTGAGCCAGGACCGTCGAGGACCTCGACCGACGAGGTGCCAGACGCACCGGACGCCCAGCGGACGACGACTCCCGTCGCGCCGTCCGACACGGCCACGGACCGTTCGGTGTCATGGATCGGACTCCGAGCCCAGGATGTCCGCCGTCGCAACCGACTACACCTTGGCCGACTTCGAACGGGTCTGGCCGTCGGTGGTGGCCTACGTGCGCACGGATGTCGGCCCGCGTCGCCACGCCCTGCTTCGCGAGGCAACACCCGTCGCCGTCGACCGGGGAACCGTCACCTTCGAGGTCGACGCCCACATGCACTTCCACCTCGAGCAGTTGAAGTCGGACACGGAACTCTCCGACGCGATGGCACGCGCCGCCTCCGAGCAACTCGGAGCACCGGTCAGGATCGCCTACCGCTCCGCCGTCGACTCGGGTCCCGTTGCCGAAGCAACGCCGGATAGAGCGCCCGACATCGATGACCTGTTCGAAGCAGGCGATTCCGATGACTCGGATCCGACGCGCACGATGGTCGACATCCTCGGCGCCGAGGTCATCAGCGACACGTCGAAGGATTGAGCGTCGTGCGGCTCGGAATCGACCTCGACGGTGTGGTGGCGGACTTCAACGCCGGGTGGATGACCCTGTACAACGAGCACTACGGGACCAAGCTGCATCCTGACATGGTGACGACGTGGGATGCGATGGTCCCGCTCACGCACTTCCCGACAGTCGACGAATTCTGGGAATGGGCCCGAAACGATGGTGGACCAGGCCTCTTCCGCAACCTGCCTGCGTTCCCCGACGCCGTCGAGACGCTCGGTCGGCTCTCCATCTCCCACGAGGTCGTGATCCTGACGACGAAGCCACCATGGGCGACGTCGGAGACGTACGCCTGGATCGCCGAGCACGACATCCCGACACGGGAGGTCCACATCACCGAGGAGAAATGGCGCGTCGACTGCGACGTCTACCTCGACGACGGTCCCCACAACCTCGAGTCGCTCGTCCGTGAACGTCCCGACAGGACGGTGTGCCGGTTCGTACGACCGTGGAACAGTCCTGTGATCGGTGCCCGCGACATCGAGGACTGGCCCCACTTCGAGGCGCTCGTCGAACGACGGTTCTGCTGACAGGACCCACGCCTCGCACCTTGTGTAGGATCGAGCCCGGTGGGCGGCGCCGACAGGGTGGCCGTTCCTGAGGGAGGAAACACATGCGAAAGCGAAACATCGTCTCGTTGCTCGTCGCCTTGGTACTCGTCCTCGCGGCGTGTGCCTCGACGGGCGAGGATGAAACGACGACCACGACGGCCGCCGGAACGGACGAAACGACGACCACGACCGCGGCAGGAACGGACGAAACGACGACCACGACGGAGGCGGACCCGACCGCCGATTGGCCCGAGAAGGTCCTCTACGGGTTCATCCCGTCCGAGCAGGCGGAAACCCTCGGCGACACGATCCAGCCGTACATGGATTACTTGTCGGCGGAACTCGGCATCGAGGTCGAGGGCGTCGTGACGCCGGATTACAACGGACTCGTCGTCGCCATGGGCTCAGGTCAGGCGGACTTCGGCGCATTCGGACCGTTCGGCTTCGTCCAGGCGCAGTCCTTGTACCCGTCACTCGTTGCCTTCATCCAGTCCGTGCGGTTCGGTTCGGGCACCTACCACGGCCAGTGGTTCACCAACGACCCGTCGATCTGTGAGGAGGAACCGGTACCGGGAGCCCTCGAGTGGGAGGGTGATTCCGTGGTCCTGAAGGATCCGACGGAGGTCGTTGCGCTCCAGGTCGGCTGGACCTTCGGTGACTCCGGGCTCGAGCCAGAGGTCCTCGACGACGGAACAGCCGTCGACCCTGGTCTCGCATGTATGGCGAGCATCGAGAGCCTTGCTGGCAGGTCCATCGCCTTCACGAGTGCGACATCCACGTCGGGAGCGGTGTTCCCGATCCTCCAGCTGATCAATGCAGGGCTCGACCCTGAGGCCGACGTCACCTACTCGTATCTCGGCTCGCACACCGACACCATCGCCGCCGTCTACAACGGCGACTTCGAGGTCGGCGCCTCGTTCGACGATGCACGCAGGAACATCCGCGAGGACAGTCCGGATGTCGGCAGCAAGGTGATCGTGTTCAACATCACGGAAGAGATCCCGAACGACGTCGTCGTGGCTCGCGGTGAGCTGCCCGCCGATCTCATCCAGGCCGTCTACGACGCCACCGAGGCGTTCCTGTCGACCGATGAGGGTGTCGCGATCTTCGACGAGATCTACGGCTGGACGGGGATCCGCCCGGTTGAGGACTCCGATTTCGACGTCGTCCGTCAGGCCGCGTCCGAGCTCGGCATCGAAGGCGACTGATCGAACGTGCGGGGAGGGGTTCACCCTCCCCGCACCGATTCCCCATGTCGCGCATCCAGTTCAGCCACGCATCGGTGACCTACCCGGGGGGCCTCACGGCCCTCCGGGACGTCGATCTGACGATCGAGGAGGGTGAGTTCGTCGTCGTCGTCGGCCTCTCGGGGGCAGGGAAGTCGACACTCCTGCGGTCGATCAATGGCCTCGTGCCCGTCAGCGGATCGGTGACGGTCGACGGTCGCGAGGTGGTCGGCGCATCCCAATCGGAGATCCGCGCGATCCGCTCCGACGTCGGGATGATCTTCCAGACGTTCAACCTCGTGAATCGGTCGAGGGTCCTCAACAACGTGCTGATGGGCAGGCTCTCGATGGTGCCGCGATGGCGATCGATGTTCGGCCTGTGGCCGGCGGATGACAAGGAGATCGCGCTGCAGTCCCTCGAGCGGGTCGGCATCGTCGAGAAGGCGTACGTCCGCGCGTCGGATCTCTCCGGTGGCCAGCAACAGCGTGTGGGCATTGCCCGCGCATTGGCACAGGAGCCGAGGATCCTTCTCGCCGATGAACCCGTCGCTTCCCTGGACCCCGTTACGTCCCATGTCGTGATGCGAGACCTCCAGCGGATCAACGGGGACCTCGGCATCACGACGATCATCAACCTCCACTTCCTCGACCTCGCCAGACAGTACGGCCAGCGACTCATCGGGTTGCGCGACGGTCAGGTCGCCTACGACGGCAACATCGCCGACGTCGACGATGCGGTGTTCAGGGGGATCTACGGTCGGGCCATCACTCCTGACGACATCAAGAAGGATGCACGAACCATCGCCGCGGTCGATCTCGAGCCGATCGACGACATCGGCGACCTCGAAGTGGACGCGACGACGTGACGACGTTCGCCGAGCCGGAGGTCCAGGTTCGGCCGCCGGAACCCGCAACGGCGCGTGTTGTCATCGTGCCACTCTCGATGTTCACGGTCGCGATCGCCGCCGTCGGATTCCTGGGCGAGATCGGCCCCCTGTGGGGCCTCGCGGTGGCAGGAGCGACCTTCGGGCTCTTCGCGTGGATCGGATTGACGCGGTCCCCGGTCGACGCGATCGTCCTCGCGGTCGCCGGGGTCGCGGGGTTCAGCGCCTTCAACCTCGTCCTTGCGAGCCGAAGTCCCGACATCTCCAACAGGATCGCCCTCGCCGCGTGCCTCGGCATCGCCCTCTACGGCCTCGCCGCTGGATGGGTTACCCGACGCAACTCACCGGGCCTGCGAACGACCTCGATCCTGATCTCGGGAGCGACGTGGGGAGGCGGTGCGTACCTCGCCCTCCTGACAGCTGCCGCCCTCGGGGTCCTCCCGCGGATCCAGGCTGGATCGATCCAACAGCTCACGTTCGGGGTGTTCATCGCAGTGGGGGTCTCGTCCGGTGTCCTCGGCGCATCCACCAACGTGTCATTCTGGCTGAACAGGGCCTCCCCCATCGCTGTTGGCGCCTCGGCCCTCATCACCGTCCTCGCGTGGAACGAGATCGGGTTCTCGCTCACGGAGATCTGGACGCAGATCCTCAACATCGGTTCGTTCATCGGCCAGTTCTGGCCTCCGGAGTTCACATGGCCGAAGAGTCCCGGCCAGCCGCCGACTTTCAACATGGGCGGAGCGATGCTCGAGACGTTCCAGATCGCGATCGTGGGCGCCACGGTCGGGTGCGCGATCGCCGCACCGCTGTCGTTCCTCGCATCGCGGGCCACCGCTCCGAGCCCGCGCATCTACTGGCTGTCGAAGGGCTTCCTCAACGTCATCCGCACCATCCCCGACCTGTTCTGGGCGGTCTTCTTCGCGACCGCCGTCGGGTTCGGACGTCCGTTCGCCGGTGCACTGGCGATGTCGATGTTCTCGCTCGCGATCATGGCCAAGCTCCTGTCAGAGACCGTGGACGCCATCGATCCCGGACCGCTCGAGGCTGCACGGGCGGCTGGAGCGACCCACGGGCAGGTCATACGCACGGCCGCGCTTCCACAGGTCCTCCCGAATTTCGTCGCGTACGGCCTGTATGTCTTCGAGCTGAACATCAGGGCATCGGTGGTCATCGGCTTCGTCGGCGCCGGGGGCATCGGGCGCCTCCTCGACGAACGCCGCCAGTTCTTCCAGTGGGACCAGGTCATGGCGATCGTGCTGGTCATCTTCGCCTCGGTCCTCGTCATCGAGGCCTTCTCGATCTACGTGAGGCGGAGGATCGTATGACGGTCCCCGACCTCGTTGCTGACGCTCCGGCGACGGCGAATCGACCGATAGAGCCCACATGGCCGAAGGTCGTCAAGTGGGCGATCACGTTCGGCATCCTGATCCCGTTCCTCTGGGCCGTGGCCGGCCTCGAGATCTCCGTGGGTCGGATGTGGTTGGCACCCGGCCAGGTGTGGACGCTCATATCCGGGATGTTCCCGCCGGACTTCTCTGAGATGGGTCGCCTGATGTCGAAACTGCTCGAGTCGATCTACGTGGCCTGGATCGGCACGATGATCGGCGCGATCTTCTCGTTCCCTGCGGCGTTCATGGCCGCCTCCAACTTCGCTCCCCGTTGGCTCGTCGTCCCCACACGAGCGATCCTGTCGGCGATCAGGGCCTTCCCCGAGCTGATCCTCGCCGTCATCTTCATCGTGCCGTTCGGACTCGGACCGTTCACGGGCGCCATGGCTATCGGCCTTCACTCGATAGGAACCCTCGGGAAGCTCTCCTCGGAGGTGATCGAGGGTGTCGACGACGGACCCGTCGAGGCCATCCAGTCATCGGGCGGTACCCGCCTGATGCAGATGCGCTTCGGCATCGTGCCACAAGCAATGCCGAACATCGTCGCGTACTGGCTCTATCGCTTCGAGATCAACGTCCGCGCATCTGCCGTGCTCGGTCTCGTAGGGGCAGGCGGCATCGGTGGTGAGATCGTGGCCAGGCTCCGCTTCCGGGGGGACTGGCCGAAGGCAGGAGCCGCATTGATCCTCACGATGGTGGCCGTCCTCCTGATCGATGCTGCTTCTGCCGCGATCCGCAGGAGGATCATCACGGGGCAGCCGTCGAATGCGCCGATCAGCAAGTGGATGATGGCGGTGACCGGCAGCCATCGCGACCCACGCTTTTCGGTAGAGGCCTCGTGAGTCTGTTCGTTCTCAGGACGACCGCAATCGCTGACGAACGCGAGGAGGCGAACCTCGCTCCAGGGGCGAGACTGTCTTCGCACACGGTGGGTCGCGCCATCCCCGAAGAACCCGATCCGTGGCGCACCGCCTTCGAGCGCGACCACGATCGCATCCTCCACTCGAAGGCGTTCAGGCGGCTCAAGCACAAGACGCAAGTGTTCATGAACCCCGAAGGGGACCACTTCGTCACCCGGATGACCCACACGCTCCAGGTGACCCAGATCGGTGGAGCCATCGCCCGGGCACTGTCGCTCAACGTCGCGCTCGCCGAAGCCGTCTGCCTCGGCCACGACGTCGGCCATTCACCCTTCGGCCACACCGGAGAGGAGGCCCTGTCCGAGTTCGTCGAGGGAGGGTGGCGTCACTCGGAGCAGTCGGTCCGCATCTTCGAGGTCCTCGAGCCGCTCAACCTCACCGCAGAGGTCCTCGACGGGATCCGAACGCATCCGTGGAGGGTTGCAGCACGCGCGATGACCCATGAGGGGGATGTCGTCAAGTTCGCAGACCGCATCGCCTACCTCGCCCACGACGCAGAGGACGCGATCAGGGCAGGGATCCTCTCTGCCGAGTCGTTCGACCCTGCCGTGATCCGTGCGTTCGGTGATCCTGGGCGGGAGTGGGTGTCGACCATGGTCCAGGCAGTTATCGACGAGTCGTACCGCCAGAATCGAATCGCGATGGAGTCATCGCTGCTCGAGACGATGCACGACCTGCGCTCGTTCATGTTCGAGCACGTCTACCTCCGACCCGAAGCGGAGTCGCAGAGGAAGCGGGCGCGCGCCGTCGTCCGCGAGCTCGTCCGCCACTACCTCGAGAACCCGGACGCCGTGCCGGAGACGTATCGACATGATGAGGCTGACGACCTCACGAGGGTGATCGACTACGTAGCAGGGATGACCGACCGGTTCGCATTGCGGGCCCACGACGAGGTGTTCCGGCCCCGGCTCTTCTGAGCCAGGGCCTTGGACGCTCGAACCCTCGTGCCGTCAGGGGGCTTCCTCGTCCTGCCACAACGGATCGTCGACCGTCCATGGAGGCTCGACGCCCCAACGCTCGGAGTAGGCGACCGTGTGGGCGGGAGGGCGCTCGGCGCGACCCCACCGGCCCATCGGATACCCGCACGTCACCGCCGCTGCGTTCGTCCAACCCTTGTCGGTCGGCACTCCGAGGAGCTGTGCGACCTCATCGTGGCGGAAGATCCCGAGAACCGTCGTCAACGTCGTTCCCACGCCGTGACCGCGTGCCGCGAGCATCATGTTCCACACCGCCGGGTAGATCGACGCTCCTGTGGGATCGTTGCGGTGGTATGGGAGGACGACGAGCGGGACCTGTGCGAAGTTGTCGGCGAGCCACTGCGCGGATGACATGACACGGGTGGTCGCAAGATCGCCTTTGGCCGCCGCAGCCTCTGCACGACCCGCGTAGAGGGTTGCGTTCAGTTCCTCCCAGGCGAGCGAATAGAGCTCTCCGAGCGCCGCGATCGTGTCCCTGTCCGACACCGTCAGCCATCGCCAGTTCTGCGAGTTGCCGCCTGAAGGGGAACGGATCGCGGCGTCGATCATCGCCGCGATGACGTCGTCCGGGACGGGGTCAGACGTCACCCGACGCATCGCCCTCGTGGTGTAGAGCGCTTCCATGAGGTCCATCCGGCAACGGTAGTTGACCGAACCTCGCCGTGCTCAGCCGACGATGGCCGCAACGATGCCCACCACGATGAGGTTGCCTGCGGTCCACGCGACGCACCCCATGCCGTAGCGCCTCATCCACGTTGTCCAGGTTGGCGAGCTCCTCGCGATCGCTACGCCCGCCACGTACCAGAGGGGGAGCGAGGTGACGATGCCGAAGACGAGGACCGTGAATCGGGTCACATCGATGAACTCGAATGACAGGATCCACGCTGTCGGTGCGGCTACCAGGAACATCAGGGTTGCGGCGAGGGTCGCCGCGAACTCACCCATGTCGCCGCCCCTGCGGAATCCGACGCCCAACGCCACCACGACGAGCATCCCCGGATAGCAGATCGCGAAGAGGCCTCCGAGCACGGGTGAGAGTCGCTGCCCTCTCGTCTTGAAGGACAATGCGGATCTCACCGACCCGAGCGTACCTCCGTTCGGCTCCACCCGCCCGGGTGTGTCGCCCGATTCTCTCCTAGGATCGCCCCAAGGAGGGTGTATGACCGAGCAGTTCGATGCGAGTGCCGTGAAGATCATCGAGATCATGGGAGTGTCGACAGAAGGCTTCGAGGACGCGATCGGCCACGCGGTCTCGAAGGCCGCCGAGTCCATCAACGGCATCACGGGCATCGAGGTCGTGCGCCAGGGAGCGACCGTCCGTGACGGATCGGTTGCGCGGTACGAGGTCACCGTGAAGCTCTCGTTCACGGTCCGTTGACGACGACCGCTGGACGTCGGGGTGTGGTGTGTCCTGTCGCCGGGTGCTACGCGACCCCCACCACTAGCCTTTCTCGTACCCCATGATCCACTTCCGTGTTCCCCGTGTCCTCCTCCCGATCGTGCTGCTTGCGCTGCTCTCGCTTGCACCGATCCCCGCGAGCGCACAGAGCAAGGGCGCGGTAGACCGTGCGAAGGCGGAGGAGGAGAGGACCTACGCAGAGCTAGCGGCCGCTGACGCCGAGCTCGACGAGGGCCTCGAGGAGCTCGAGGTGATCCAGGGCAAGCTCTACAACCTCCAGTGGAGGATCACCAGGCTCCACGAAGCGATCACGGAATACGGGGACAACGTAAACGCCCTCGAAGACCGCGCACGGATGATCGTCATCGAGGCGTATACGACGGGCGGCCGCACCATGGTCACATCAGCGTTCACCGCAAACTCGATCCAAGAGCTCATCACCTCCCAGGCGCTCTTCGACGCAGCGACGACGAGGGATCTGAGCCAACTCGACCAGCTCGCCGCCGTCAGCCGCCAGATGGACAGGCTCACCGACGAACTCGTCGACAAGGAGGCCGAGGTCCAGGTCCTCGAGGCGCAGCAGGCCGTCGTGGTCGAGAAGCTGGTCGCCGATCAGGCGAGGGCAGAGGAACTCCACGCAGCAGCCAAGCGCAAGTATGCCGATGCGTATGCCAAGTACAAGGCCGAGCAGGCAAGGCAGGCGGCCATCCGGGCGGCAAGGGCGTCGGGTCCCGCGGCTGGCGTCGCGGCAGGCGACGCGTAACTCTGCATGCCCCTTCCCCGGCTCGCACTTCATCGACTCGTGGGGATACCCACGGTCTGGGGGACGCACCCACAAGGGCACCGACATGCTGGGTTCCCACGGCGCGCCCCTGTACGCGATGGCGTCGGGATCCATACGGCTGAACTCCCACAGCCTCGGGGGCATCCAGGCATACATCTACGGGGACGACGGCATCACCTACTACTACGCGCACCTGTCGGGATACGCACCGGGTGTTCGCAGCGGCCAGCGAGTGGACCGTGGACAGCACATCGGATTCAACGGGAACACGGGCAATTCCTCGACGCCGCATCTCCACCTCGGCCTGATCGTCGGAGGTACCTACGTGAACCCGTACCCGTCGGTTCGAGCCGCCTGCTAGCGCCCGGTCGAGGGCACTAGTCCTCGTCGACCACCTCGACGTCGATCTCCTCGGCGGCGACCTCATCGATCACGCCGTCACCCGTCGTGTCGAGCCCGAAGATCCGGACGCCGGCGGTTTCGACGTCGCGATACTCCCCCGATGCGTCGGGATCGATCCCCGAAGCCGTGATGACCTCCGTACGTGTCACCTCGGGCATGCCGTCACCGTCGATGTCGTGTGCCACCGTGCGGACCTCTGTGACCTCGATCGAATCGGCGAGCCCGTCGCCATCGAGATCCATCTCGATCTCGGACGTCTCGACTGTTGAGATCACGTCGGGCACACCGTCCCCGTCGGCGTCGATGGCGGTCTCGACCGTCGTCGTGGTCTCGAAGAGGTCGGCGATGCCGTCACCGTCGAGATCGACCTCTCGCGTCTCCTTGCGCGTTCGACGGATGCCGTCGACACCGCCGTCCCCATCGATGTCGATGATCCGACTCTCCGAGTGGACCCTGCGGACGGTGCCGTCGGGGTCGGTGGAGACGATGTCCGAGATCGTGTCCTCGGCCTCATCGCTTCGTTCTGTGGTCATGTCCATCTCCCGGGATCACGCCCCATCGTAGTTCCATCGGCGCGGCTCGGCCGGGTCGGGCCGATGCATCATCCGATCGAGATCAAAGTGACGGCAACGGCCGCCAGACCGACGCCCATCCACTGCGTCGGGATGAGCCGCTCCCGGATGATGACCGCGGCGAGGAGCACCGTCACCGTTGGGAACAGACCGAGAGCGACACCGAGCACGATCAGGTCAGCCGTCTGTGACACGGTGACGAAGGCCGCCATGCCGACTGAGGCGAGGACACCCGCAAGCACCGTCGCCCAACGTGCCGACGGCATGATTCGTGGGTTCGTCCTGGTCACGATGACGGCAGTGGTCAGCAGCAGTGCCGCAGCCAACCTCCCGGATACGGCGCTCCACAGCCCGCTTTCGACGCTGGTTGCGGCATACGCGATCACCATCGTCCCGAACCCGAGCCCCGCGACGAATCCGAGCATCAAGCCCCGAGGTGTCCCCGACGCTTCACCCGGTGTCGATCCGACGAGGACGATCGCCACGATTCCCACCGCGATTCCTATGGCGGCAACGACACCGGGACGCTCACCGGTGATGAGGCCCACGACGATGGGGGCGACGGCGGCCGTCGTCGCTGCCGTCGGAGCAACGACCCCCACTGCGCTGCGTGCAAACCCGATGTAGAGGGCAGATACCCCGAGTGCGGATCCTGCACCCGCCGCCAGACCGAGTGCCACGTCGGTCGTGAGGTACGAGCCACCCACGGCAACAGCGATCATCGCCAATCCCGGTACGCCGAGCGCCTGGGACCACGCGGCGACCGCCATCGGTGCGGATCGGCGGGCCGCTACCCCACCGAAGAAGTCCGCCGACCCGACGAGCAGCGTCGCGACGGTGATGAGGGCCACCTCCTCGGGGCTCACGTGGGTACCCGCATGTCAGGGCGCGGTAGCACGCTCGGCGACTCTGATCGACTCACGACCCGACAGCCTGCGGAGGAACTCGACGCTCAATGCCATCACGATCGCGAGCACGGCGAGCATCGCTCCGATGATGAGGGGGCCAGAGCGGTTGACGGCAACACCGATGACCGCAGGCACGATCGCGATCGACAACGTCGCGGCTGCGAGCTGATATCCGACGGCCCATGGCGTGAACTCTGCACCAAACCGCTTGGAGGTGAGCAGGACCTCGAGCGGGAACACGGGCCCGTTGAAGAATCCTGCCGCCACCAGTGCCATGACCGACACCCACATTGCCGGGTTCAACCACATGAGTCCGAGTGAGATGACGATTCCGATCACCGAGACCGTGATCGTCAGATCGAGCGGGAGTCGATCCCCTCGAATACCGATGAGGACCCTGGAGAGGAACAAGGCTCCCCAATGGCCGGCGACCGCGAGCCCTGCGATCGTCGCCGAGATGCCCTGTCCCTCGGTGAGCAGGGTGAAGGCCCACAGCCCAGTACTGCCCTCGACCCCCGCGTAGATGAAGAACACCCACACTGATGCCGCGACCAGGCGACGACCACCCGTCCTCAGCGGTCGCTCCTTGCGGCCCTGCATCGGCATCCTGATCATTCCTGCAATGGTCACGAATGCGATGCCGAGCGCGACCTGGGTCAAGGCGAGGGATCCAAACCCGACCCTCCATGAGATCCCGACAGCCAGCAGCGCAGTCATGGCGAGCGGTGCGAGCATCGAGCCGAATCCGAACGCCGCATGGATGGCTCCCATCGCACGTGGACCGCGATCGACGGCGACATAGGCATTGCCGAGCGCGTCCAGCGCACCGCCAGCCACTCCGATCGGGATCATCGCGAGGACGAGGATGGTCCACGAGTCGGCGAGCGTGAACGCGGCGAGACCGACGGCGCCGGCGCCAGCACCCACGACGAGCATCTGCCCAGCGGAGAATCGCTTCGAAAGCGATCCGCTCACGAGGCTCATGACGGCGTAGCTCGATCCGTTTGCGATCGTCAGGATCCCGAGGTCACCGAGGCTCCGGGAGAGGTCACTCGCGATCGATGGCCACGCCACCCCGAGTGCTGCACCCGGCATGCCGAGCAGCGCGAACCCGACCATGAGGATCGTCAGGGACCGGCGCCGAGGTGTCACCACGGGAATGTAGATGCGTGCCTGCGACCACGATGCTGGCCCGGCTCGCCCCTTCCGGAGGACGCGATGTCGTGCCGTAGGCTGAGCCTTCAACGCAGCCGGAATGTCACGACGCCTCCGGGGCCGGGTTCGGCCCAGATGTCGCCCTCGAGAGCATCGATGATGCCGTGTGCAATCGCGAGGCCAAGTCCCGTTCCCCCGGTGGCACGGGTTCGCGCGACGTCATCCCTGGAGAACGACTCGAATGCCCTGTCGATGAACTCGTCACGGAACCCGGGTCCCTCGTCACAGATCGCGACCGTCGATCCGTTCGTGTCATCGAGGACCACCCGCACGGTCGATCCGCTGGGTGCGTGACGAATGGCATTGTCGAGCAGGTTGCGGACAACGCGCGAGACGGCGGTGGGCTCGGTACTGACGACGAGGTGCGACCGCACGTCGAGGACCAGGTCGACCCGTTTGCCGTTGGCGACGGGGCGAAGGACCTCCAGGGCCTCGTCGACCACATCACTGAGGTCGGTCGGGACCCTCACGAGGGACACATCCCCGGCCTGCAGGCGCGCCAGGAGGAACAGGTCATCGACCAGGGCGTTGAGTGCCCCGATGTCGCGCTCGAGGGAGCGGTAGTAGCGGACGGTGTCCGTTGCGACACCGTCCTGGAGTGCCTCCACTGCGGCCTGCATCGATGCGAGAGGCGTGCGCAGGTCGTGCCCCACGGCAGCGAAGAACTCTCGCCGGCGTGAGTCCTCGATCGACCGGACCGCGGCGGCCGACTCCAGTTCGCCGGCCATCGCGTCGATGTCCGAAGCCAGCCTTCCGACCTCGTCCTGCCGGTGCACCCCCGTACGGGCCGCGAGGTCGCCTGCTGCCACACGGTGGGCGGTACGTGCCATCCTCTCGAGATCGGCCGTGAGCGCCGAGCTCGCCAGCGCAGCGAAGATGAGGGCGGTGACGAGGCCGAACCCGAGCACCACGAGGAGGAGGGTGAGGTCGTGGTCGGAGAAGAACATCCGATTCGCTGCGACGATCGCACCGAGGAGCGCGATCCCGATCGAGGCCGTTGAGACGACGAACAGGGACACAACGAGCCTGGAGGATCGCCTCGCAAGCCGTGGGACAACCGCGACGGCGGCTGCCATGACGCCCGCCATCGCACCGAAGATCAGTGCGAGCTCCCAGCGTTCCGCCGAGGAGGGTTGCATGGTGACCTCGAACAACGCGATGCCGATGATCACGGCAGCCACGGAACCGATGACGATCCTCATGGTTCGAACCGGTATCCCTTCCCCCATACGGTGACGATCCGCGTCGGGTCATCCGGGTCCCTTTCGATCTTCTGCCTGAGACGGCGTACGTGGACCGTCACCGTTGACGGATCCTGCCACTCGACACTCGAACCCCAGACCTTGTCGAGCAGTTCGGCTCGGGAGAACACGCGCCTCGGATGCGCCGCGAGGAACAGGAGGACATCGAACTCGAGGGGTGGCATGTCGATGACCGCACCGTCGATCCGTGCCTCGCGGGCATTGCCGTCGATGGTGAGGTCCCCGAACTCATGGACGACACCGAGTCCCTCGATCGGGATGGACCGACGAAGCACCGACTTGACCCTCGCCGTGAGCTCACGCGGCGAGAACGGCTTGACCACGTAGTCGTCTGCTCCGAGTTCGAACCCGAGGACGCGGTCGACTTCCTCCGATCGTGCGGTGAGGAGGATCACTGGTACGGTCGTGGTCCTTCGAAGCTCGGCGAGGAGCGAGTATCCATCGAGCTTCGGCAACATGACATCGAGGATGATCAGATCCGGCCGATCGCGCTCGACAGCCCTCTTCGCAGCCTCGCCATCGCTCACCTCGATGGTCGAGTAGCCATCGCGCCTCAGGTATGCCGACACAACCTCGCGCACCATGGGCTCGTCGTCAACGACGAGCACGGTCTGGTTCCTGGATGCTTGGCGAGCCATCGGACAATCGTACGGACCCCGAGCCGATTCCCCTGCGGATTCACAGGGTGTTCAGAAGTCGCAAGATCGCGAGATCCCGTATTCATAAGTACATCTCTAAGGATTAGGATGGACGGGACATACGCAGACAAGGGAATGGCATGTCTACTCAATGGGTGTACGGATTCCAGGAACTCGACGACGCCACGAAGCGATGTGACGGCGATTGGGACGCGGTGCGAGGCCTTCTCGGAGGGAAGGGAGCGAACCTCGCCGACATGACGAGGCTCGGCATCGCCGTGCCTCCCGGATTCACGATCACGGCGGATGCCTGCAACGCCTACCTCGCGGCGGGTGAGCAGTTCCCGGACGGCGCCTTCGAGCAGATCCGTGCGGCGCTCTCGACGACCGAGGCCATGACGGGCAAGACGTTCGGCGACCCTGCGAATCCGCTCCTCCTGTCGTGCCGCAGCGGTGCGAAGTTCTCGATGCCGGGGATGATGGACACCGTGCTGAACATCGGGATGAACGACGACGTGATGAAGGGCATGATCCAGATCTTCGATGATCGGCACTTCGTGTTCGACTCCTACCGCAGGCTGATCCAGATGTTTGCAACGGTGGTCATGGGGGTCCGCGAAGAACCCTTCGAGGACATCCTCACGGAGGCCCGTGCCAAGCGCGGCGTCGCGAGCGACAGCGACCTGCCGGTCGAGGAGCTCGAACGGATCGTCGAGCGTTTCAAGGGACTCGTCGAGCGGTATGCCGGCAGGGAGTTCCCTTCCGATCCTCGAGAGCAGCTCACGATGGCCGTCGAAGCCGTTTTCCGGTCATGGAACGGCAAACGCGCCCATGCCTACCGGAACGCAGCAGGGATCCCGCACGATCTCGGCACGGCGGTGAACGTACAGACCATGGTCTTCGGAAACATGGGAAACAGCTCCGCGACCGGCGTCGCGGTCTCACGCAGCGCGACAACGGGCGAACCGAACATCGAGGGCGACTTCCTCGTCAACGCACAGGGCGAGGACGTGGTCGCCGGCACGCGCCAGACGAGCACGATCGACGACCTCGCGCTCGAGATGCCCGAACTCCACGCGGAGTTGAAGAACTACGCCGTGGCCCTCGAGCGCCACTACCGCGACATGCAGGACATCGAGTTCACGATCGAGCAGGGAAAGCTCTGGCTCCTCCAGACTCGAAATGGCAAGCGGACCGCACAGGCGGCGGTACGCATCGCGGTCGACCTCGTGTCAGATGGCGTCATCACCAAGACGGAGGCATTGCGCAGGGTCACCCCGGAGCAGATCGAGTTCTTCCTCCATCCCCAGTTCGAGATGGCGGCGAAGGCCGAGGCGAAGGAATCGGGCGCCGCCCTCACGACGGGCCTGAACGTCTCGCCTGGCGCTGCGGTCGGAATCGTCGCCCTCGACGCCGACCTCGCCGAACAGTGGAGCGCTGATCGCGAGGAGCCCGTGATCCTCGTTCGACCTGAGACGAAGCCAGACGACGTCCACGGCATGCTCGCCTCCGTCGGCGTCCTGACGTCGAGTGGCGGGCGGACGAGCCACGCGGCGCTGGTTGCGAGGCAGTTCGGCAAGCCCGCAGTCGTTGGCGCGGCCGAGATCTCGATCGATCTCGTAGGACGCCGGTTCACCGTGGGCCAGTACACGATCAACGAGGGCGACTGGATCTCACTCGACGGGACGACCGGTGAGGTCTTCGCCGGCCAGATCGCGACGAAGGTGCCCGACATCGACGATCCGTGGCTCATGGGACTGCTCGCGTGGGCGGACGAGGTGAGAGACCTCGATGTGTGGGCGAACGCCGACTACCCCGACGACGCCGCACGGGCGGTCAAGCTCGGGGCAAACGGCATCGGTCTGTGCCGAACGGAGCACATGTTCTTCGACCAGGCACGTCTCCCGATCGTGCAGGAGATGATCATGGCCACGAACGCGGCCCAGCGCAGGGAGGCGCTCGACCAGCTCCTCCCACTCCAGCGGTCGGACTTCGCCGAGTTGTTCAGGACGATGGCGGGCAAACCGGTCATCATCCGCCTGCTCGATCCGCCGCTCCATGAGTTCCTGCCCGATCATCGCACGCTCAGCATCGAGGTCACGGACCTCAAGATCAGGCTCACGAACGCCACATCGCTCGACGAGGTGGACGAGCTCCTGCACAGGATCGAGGCAACGGAGCGGGTACTCGGCAGGCTCGAAGCGATGCACGAATCGAATCCGATGCTCGGACTGCGCGGCGTGCGCCTCGCGATCGTCTTCCCCGATCTCCCCCAGATGCAGATCAGGGCGATCTTCGAGGCAGCCATCGAGGTGCACAACGAAGGCGTCGCCGCGAAGCCCGAGATCATGATCCCCCTCGCCGGGAACGTGGCGGAGCTGATTCCGATGAAGGAGCTCGCGGAGGCCCTCGCAGCCGAGTATGCAGAGGACCGCGACGTCGAGCTCGAGTACACGTTCGGAACCATGATCGAGACTCCGAGGGCCGCCGTCACGGCAGGAGAGATCGCCGAGGTCGCTGAGTTCTTCTCGTTCGGCACGAACGACCTGACCCAGATGACCCTGGGCATCTCGCGCGACGACGCCGAGAAGAATTTCCTGCTCGACTACCTGCGCCTCGGCGTCCTGAAGGAGAACCCCTTCGACACGCTCGACCGCAACGGCGTCGGAATGCTCATCAAGATGGCGGTCGAAGCGGGAAGGGCCGCCCGACCAGGACTCCACGTGGGCATCTGCGGGGAGCACGGAGGCGATCCCGCATCGATCGCCCTGGTGGATGCGATCGGGCTCGACTATGTGAGCTGCTCTCCCCTGCGAGTTCCCGTTGCGAGGCTCGCCGCCGCCCAGTCGGCCCTCGATCGTCGCGATCGTGAGGAAGCTCTCGTGAGCTGACCTCGAAAGAACCAGCCGCACCGCCGTCTGCGTGCCTTCCCTTGATACGGCGGTGCGGCTGCCACTCGATCGACGCCTGACCAGCTGAGCCGTATCGGCGCCCTCCGGAGCAACGGTGTGGGTACGATGGTCGCCCGGTGGCGCCTTGGAGGGCGGATGAGCGACGAAACCAGATCGGGTCAGGACGCGCCGAAGCGCCAGGTGACCATCAACGTGTCTGCACGCACCGTCTGGCAGGTGATCGGCGCCATCCTTGTGACGTTGGCTGCGCTGTGGGCGATCGGCGAGGCGAGTGACCTCCTGCGGATGGTCGCGCTGTCGTTCTTCTTCAGCCTGGCCCTCCAACCCCTCGTGATGCGCCTCGTGCACCGATTCGATTGGCGGAGGGGGTCGGCGGTCGGCGTCATCTACGCCGCGCTCGATGATCGGCCTCATCCTCATGGTCGCCATCTTCATCCCCGCAACGGTGAGGCTCGCCGAGACGATCGGTGCCGGAGCCTCCCAATGGATCCAGAGCCTCCTCGATTGGATATCGGACACCTTCGGGATCACGATCTCGACGAGCGGCATCGACGAGGGAACGGCGAAGCAGATCCAGGAGGCCATAGCGGACTGGGCGACGGGTGCCGTCGGCAATGTTCTCGGCATCGCGACATCGGGAATCGCATTCCTGTTCAACCTTGCGACCGTCGCCATGTTCACGTTCTACTTCACCGCTGACGCACCTCGGTTCCAGCGGGCCGTCCTCTCGTTGTTCTCGCCGACGACCCAGCGGAAGATCGGATGGACCTGGGACCAGGCGATCGTCCAGACCGGGGGCTACTTCTACTCGCGATCGATCCTGATGGTCGTCAACGGAACGGGCTTCTTCTTCACGATGGTGCTCGTCGGCCTGGATCCCCTCCTCGCACTGCCCCTCTCGATCTTCGCGGGCTTCGTTTCCGAATTCATCCCCGCGATCGGCACATACATCGGGGCAATCGTCCCCATCGTCATGACGCTCGCCATCGTGGGGTGGGGAGGCGCGCTCGTGGTACTCGGATACGCGCTGGTGTACCAGCAGATCGAGAACTACTACCTCAGCCCGAAGATCTCCTCGAACACGATGACGATCAACGGTGCGGTCGCATTCGGTGGTGCCCTCTTCGGTGGGGCGATCGCGGGGCCGATCGGCGCGTTCGTCGCCCTTCCCGTCGCGGCGCTGATCACGTCATTCGTGTCGAACTACGCGCGACACAACGAGGTCGTGTACACGTTCGACTACGAGAGTCACTCCGAGGATCCCGATGCCCCTGGGCTGGCTCGGCCCGGTGCCTGACCCGATTCTGGCGTCCCCGAGAGCCACCGGTCGATCGACGCCGCGGCGCGACGTCCGGCTCCGAGGGCGAGGATGACCGTCGCGCCGCCCGTGGTGATATCGCCACCGGCGAATACCCCGGGAATCGACGTAGCGCCGGTCACGGGATCTGCTGACACCGTACCGCGTGTCGTCGTCGCCAGGTCGGGCGTTGCCGTCATGAGGATCGGGTTGGGGGCATTCCCGATGGCGATGATGGCGACATCGGCCGCGATCTCCTCGATGGCGCCCGGTATCGGTTCTGGGCGTGCCCTTCCACTGTCATCGGGATCGCCGAGTCGCATGCGCTGGACCGTCACGGACGAGAGCCAGCCGTCGTGGCCGCCGAACTCGATGGGACCGACGAGGAACTGCATCGCGACGCCCTCCTCACGAGCATGCTCGATCTCCTCCGCCCGTGCGGGCATTTCTGCCGCGGTGCGACGGTAGAGCATCGTCACGGGTTCTCCCCCCAACCGACGCGCGGTCCTGGCGGCATCGACAGCGGTGTTCCCTCCACCGATCACGACCACGGGACGACCCTCGAGGTCGTAGACGGGCGTGCGGCCGTCGGGATCGTTCGCATGCATCAGGTTCACCCTGGTCAGGAACTCGTTCGCGGAGTACACACCGATCAGGTCCTCGCCGGCGATTCCGGGGAATCGGGGCAGTCCTGCCCCTGTGCCGACGAACACGGCATCGAAGCCGCCCTCGGACATCAGTTCCTCCACCGTCGGCGCCGAACCGACGAGCACGTCGGACTCGAACACCACCCCCGACGCCGCCAGGCCCTCCACCTCGGCCCTCACGATGTCCTTGGGAAGCCGGAATGCCGGTATCCCATAGGCGAGGACGCCCCCGAACTCGTGAAGGGCCTCGAACACGGTGACATCGTGACCCATCCGGATCAAGTCGCCTGCACAGGCGAGGCCCGCGGGGCCCGAGCCGACGACGGCGACGCGCTTACCGCTGCGCTCCATCGCTTGTGGCGCCCGAACCAGCATGCGCTTGCGCTCCTCATCCGCAACGTAGCGCTCGAGGTATCCGATCGCGATCGGTCTCCCCTTCTTGGCAAGGACGCACGCACCCTCGCACTGGATCTCCTGCGGACACACCCTGCCGCACACGGACGGGAGCACGTTGTCGTCGTGGATGACCGCCGCAGCTCCCTCGACATCACCCTCGGCAACGAGTCGCACGAAATCACCGATCCGAACACCCACGGGGCAGCCTTCCACACACACCGGATGGGTGCAGTTCAGGCATCGCGAGGCCTCGAGGACGGCCATCGCACTCGTATACCCGAGCGTGACCTCGTCGAAGTCACCGACCCTCGCGCCGGGATCACGGATCGGCATCCCCGTGCGATCCATCTGCATCCGCTCACGCTTGGTCAACTCAGCCATCTGGGGCGGTCACCATCTCGAGCTGACACGACTCGAACGCTCGGTAGGCGGTGTTGCGATGCTCGAGCGAATCGAAGTCGACCTGGTGGGCGTCGAACTCGGGGCCATCGACGCACGCGAATCGGGTGTCCCCACCGACCCTGACCCTGCACCCGCCGCACATGCCGGTCCCATCGACCATGATCGGGTTGAGGCTCGCGATCGTCGGCACCGCACGATCGCGGGTCAACGCGGCGACGGCACGCATCATCGGAATGGGACCGACGGCGAACACACGATCGATGGATCGATCGTCGAGGATCGACACCAGAGCATTCGTCACGAAACCCTGGATCCCGACCGAACCGTCCTCCGTGGTGATCGTCAGCTCGTCGCATGCCTGCTCGAAGGCACCCCGGAGGATCACGTGCGCGGCCGACCTCGCACCGAGGATGCCCACGACGCGGTTTCCTGCGGCCCTGAGGGCTCGCGCAACGGGCAGGGCGATCGCCACGCCGACGCCGCCGGCAACGACGACGCACGTCCCGAACCGTTCGACCTCGGTGGGAGTGCCGAGGGGCCCGAGGACGTCCGCGAGGTGATCCCCCGCTCCCAGGTGCTGCATCTCTGCCGTGGTTCGGCCGACCGACTGGACCACCAGGGTGATCGTGCCGCCGTCCGGGTCGAAGTCACAGATCGTGAGCGGAATTCGTTCGCTCCCGACCGTGGGCCGAACGATCACGAACTGGCCGGGATGGGCGTGAGCGGCGACGCGAGGAGCCTCGATCACGAACTCGGCGGTACCGGGCCCGACCGTTGACACCTCGGAGATGAGGAAACGGTCCTTCACAGGTCCATGATACGACAGCTCCGCAATCCGGTGTCAGGAGGCCGTGGCCCTCGCACCCGCCCGTCGTTGGTCCCTGCGCCACAGCAGCAGCGTCACAGCGCCGATCATGACTTGTGGGAAGTACGTCGCAGCACGCCAGATCATCGTCGACGCGAGGGCGCTGTCGTTGTCGAGGCCGAACGTCACGAGGATGCTCGTGATGATCGCATCCGTGGTTCCGAGGCCGCCTGGTGGCACAGGGATGAAGGTCGCGAGACGACCGAACGCGAATGCTGCAAGTGCTTCGAAGAAGGTGATCGGACCGCTCCATCCGCCCTGGAGAGCCACGATGGCCATATACAGGATCGAGAACTGTGCGAGCTGCTGACCGACATTCGCGAGCGTGATCAGCAGCCACCTGTCGAGGACGACGTCGACGATCGATGCCCGGAAACTCACGATTGCCGTCGTCGCATCGACGGTGATCTCGCGCTTGATGACCCCGCCGACCCACACGATGAACGAGTCCGCCCATCCGCCGATGCGGTGCGCCGTCTCCTCGTTCCTCAGGATGAGAGCGAACAGGATGACCGAGACGATCACCGCGAGCGTCGCCACGGCCGTGATGGCCCCGGCCTCGAGGCTCGCCTGGCCACTGATGGCGAGCCCCACCAGCGCGAGGACCGGCAGCGACAGCGTCACGAACGAGTTCCATGTGCCGGTGATCCCGATGGTGGCCGTCGACGGAGCCGCGGCGATGCCGTAGCTCTGGAGCATGCCGAACTGGACGGCGAGCCCGAAGGCGCCACCTGCGGGCACGACATTGGAGATCATGAACGACGTCTGTCGAACCTTGAATGCCTTCCAGTAGCTGATCGTCGAGAGTGCGGCGGTGTAAGGCAGCACGTAGATCGCGATCATTGCAGCGGTCGCGAGCGCGACCATTCCGAGCTGCCAGGCCTCCATGCCCGAAATCGCTTCCCAAGCGGCCCCATAATCGCCGAGCTGCGGCAACACGACGCCGAAGACGAGCACGAGGATGATCAGGGTGATGATCCCTGCGATCACCTGCTGCTTGCCGAACGCCGGTTTCGCGGGCGGTGTTGCGCGACCCGTGTCGTCCGTCATGTAGCTCGTGCCTCCGATTCCGACGTCCGCAAGCTAGCACCGGTCCCGGAACTCGGGCTGGCATAGACTCGGCAGTGGAGGTGCCATGACGATCGGATTTCTCGACCATCTCGCTGCCGAGACAGCAGATCTCGAGCGGGAAGGCCTCTACAAATCGGAGAGGGTGATCGCGTCCCCGCAGGACGCGGTGATCACCCTTGCCGACGGGTCCGAGGTGATCAACTTCTGCGCGAACAACTACCTGGGCCTCGCGAATGATCCGGAGCTGGTGGACGCGGCGACCAGGGCTCTCGCCGAATACGGCTACGGCATGGCATCCGTGCGATTCATCTGCGGCACGCAAACCGTCCACACGGCGCTCGAGGAGCGGATCTCGGAGTTCCTGGGGACCGAGTCGACCATCCTCTACTCGTCGTGCTGGGACGCCAACGGTGGCCTGTTCGAGACCGTCCTCGATGACCGTGACGCGGTGATCTCGGACGCCCTCAACCACGCCTCGATCATCGACGGCATCCGACTGTGCAAGGCATCCAGGTATCGCTACGCCAACAACGACATGGCTGACCTCGAAGCGAGGCTCCGAGAGGCTGCCGACGCCCGATACCGGATGATCGCAACCGACGGTGTGTTCTCGATGGACGGGGTCATCGCCAACCTCCCGGCGATCTGCGACCTCGCAGACGAGTACGACGCGATCGTCATGGTTGACGACTCCCATGCCGTCGGCTTCATCGGCGAGCATGGCGCAGGGACCCCCGATCACTGGGGTGTCTCCGACAGGGTCGACATCGTCACGGGAACGCTCGGAAAGGCACTCGGCGGTGCCTCAGGCGGATACACCTCCGGACCGCGTGAGCTCATCGAGATCCTCCGCCAGCGATCACGCCCATACCTGTTCTCGAACAGCCTCGCCCCAATGATCGCCGCCACCACGGTCAAAGCGCTCGACATCCTCGAGCGCTCGACCGGCCGACGCGAGCGGCTCAGGGCGAACGCCTCTCGCTTCCGATCCGGCATGGAGCTGTGCGGGTTCACCCTCGCAGGCGCCGATCATCCGATCATCCCCGTCATGCTCGGTGACGCGAGGGTTGCCTCCGAGATGGCGGATCGCCTGCTCGAGCTGGGTGTCTACGTCATCGGGTTCTCCTTTCCCGTCGTCCCACAGGGCAGGGCTCGCATCAGAACGCAGATGTCCGCGGCCCACACACCGGACCACATCGACAAGGCGATCGACGCCTTCCGCGATGTCGCACGGGACCTGGGTGTGATCCCGTGATGCGCGCCCTGGTCAAGGCGAAGCCGGAGGCGGGGATCTGGATGGAGGAAGTCCCGATACCCGATGTGGGACCGAACGACGTCCTCATCCGCGTAGCGAAGACATCGATCTGCGGCACGGACCTGCACATCGTCGCATGGGACGAATGGGCGGCATCGACGATCCCGACTCCGATGACGATCGGGCACGAGTACGTGGGAACCGTCACGGAGATCGGTCCCGAGGTCCAGGGCCTATCGGTCGGCCAGCGGGTGTCGGGCGAGGGACACATCGTGTGCGGGCGATGCCGCAATTGCCAGGCGGGGAGGCGGCACCTGTGCATTCACACGGTCGGTGTCGGAGTCAATCGGCCCGGGGCGTTCGCGGAGTACGTCGCCATTCCCGGAACGAACGTGCAGCCGGTACCAGACGACGTGCCAGACGACATCGCGAGCATCCTCGACCCCCTCGGGAACGCAGTTCACACGGCGCTCCACTTCGATCTCGTGGGCGAGGACGTCCTCATCACGGGGGCGGGCCCCATCGGCATGATGGCTGCCGCGGTCGCCCGCCACGTCGGGGCCCGCTACGTCGTCGTCACGGACGTGAACGAGTACCGCCTCCGCCTTGCGGCGGCGATGGGAGCCGACAGGGAGCTCCATGCGCTCAACGACTCACTCTCGGATGCGATGGATGATCTCGGCATGCGGGAGGGCTTCGACGTCGGCCTCGAGATGTCAGGCAACCCAAGCGCCCTCCACGACATGATCACGCACATGAACAACGGTGGGGGGATCGCCCTGCTCGGCATTCCGCCGAAGCAGGCGCCCATCGACTGGAACGACATCGTCTTCAAGGGCCTGACACTCCAGGGAATCTACGGCAGGAGGATGTTCGAGACGTGGTACAAGATGCTCGCGATGCTCCAGACGGGCCTGGACGTCTCCCCTGTCATCACCCACCACTTCCCCGCATCCGAATACGAGATGGCCTTCGACGTCATGCGCTCGGGAGAGTGCGCAAAGGTGATCCTCGACTGGCGGTGAGCCCGAGCGATCTCCCGCACGGGATTGACGTGCTCGCCCCATGGGCGGACAATCTCAGAAGTACCGATGGAGGGATCATGCGGTGTCTGGTGGTGTACGAGTCCATGTACGGGAACACGATGGAGGTCGCCCGCTCCATCGCTGCGGGAGCCGGGAGCGTCCTCGAGACGGAAACGGTCGAGGTGGGAGACGCCCCGTCGACCGTCGCTGACGACATCGGGCTCCTCGTCGTGGGTGGACCAACGCACGCGTTCGGGATGACCAGGCAGGGCACCAGGGAGGACGCGAGGGAGGGCAAGTACGCCGAGGGGTTCACCGGCGACTTCGTCTCGACCGGTCCCGGCATCAGGGAGTGGATCGAAGCCGTGTCGGTCCCCAAGGGCACGTCGTTCGCGACCTTCGACACGCGTATCGCCAAACCCCACCTCCCCGGATCCGCTGCGGCGGGCGCGGCGAAGCGCCTGCGCAAGAAGCGGGCTCATCAGGTCATGGATCCGGAGAGCTTCTGGGTGGAAGGAGCCACGGGTCCGCTGACGGACGGGGAGCTCGAGCGGGCAGAACGGTGGGGCGCCAAGGTCGCCTCCAACGTGGCCTGACGATTCCCCTCTCGGCTGGTGACTCAGTCGACCGGAACGTAGAAGGCCGCGGCCAGCGGTGGGACCCGGATCTGGATCGACTGGTCGTAACCGTGCGTCGAGATGGGCTCGGCGGGCACGGATCCGTTGACGACACCGCTTCCGCCGTACCGGGGATCGTCGCTGTTGAGCACCTCTCGCCACTCACCAGGTACCGGCACACCCATGCGGTATCCCTCACGCACGACCGGAGTGAAGTTCGCGACGAACAGGACAGGGGAACCGTCCCGTGCCAGGCGGAGGTACGCGTAGACGCTGTTCGCCGCGTCGTCCCCTACGACCCACCGGAATCCGGCAGGTTCATTGTCGAGTTCCGCCATGGCTGGCGTCTGCGCGAGGAACCGATTGAGGTCGGCGACCCACAGCTGAACACCGCGATGCTCGGGAAGCGCCAGCAGCGACCAGTCGAGCTCCTGTTCATGGTTCCACTCGTCGTTGACCCCGAACTCGCTTCCCATGAACAGCAATGCCTTACCCGGCTGTGACCACTGGTAGCCGAGGAGTGCCCGCAACCCTGCGAACTGCTGCCAACGGTCACCGGGGTGCTTGGACAGGAGTGAGCCCTTCCCGTGGACGACCTCGTCGTGGGACAGGGGAAGCGTGAAGTTCTCGTTGTATGCGTAGACCATTCGGAATGTGAGCTCGTGGTGATGGTGCTTCCGATGGATCGGATCCCGCTCCACGTATCGGAGCGTGTCGTTCATCCACCCCATGTCCCACTTCTCACCGAACCCGACACCGCCGAGATCGACCGGCGCCGTGACGCCTGGGAAGGCCGTCGACTCCTCAGCGAACATCTGGACGTCAGGGAACTGTCCGAACACCGAGGTGTTGAGCTGCTGGAGCAATGAGATCGCCTCGAGGTTCTCGCGACCACCGAACACGTTCGGTACCCACTCCCCCGGCTGACGGGAGTAGTCCCTATAGAGCATCGACGCCACGGCATCGACCCTGATTCCATCGGCGTGATAGCGATCGAGCCACATCGTCGCACTCGAGAGGAGGAAGCTGCGGACCTCGTGACGCCCGTAGTTGAAGATGAGGCTGTCCCAATCCGGGTGGTAGCCCTGCTGGGGGTCGGCGTGCTCGTAGAGGTGTGTCCCATCGAACATCGCAAGCCCGTGGGCATCTGAAGGGAAGTGCGAGGGAACCCAATCGAGGATGACACCGACACCGTTGCGATGCAGATGATCGACGAGGTACATGAGATCCTGGGGCTCGCCGTACCTCGCGGTCGGTGCGAAGTACCCCGTGGTCTGGTACCCCCACGACCCGTAGAAGGGATGCTCCATGACGGGGAGCAGCTCGACGTGGGTGAACGCCATCTCTGCCGCGTAGTCGGCGAGCTGGTCGGCGAGGGCGCGGTAACCGCCGGGCTCATATCTCCACGAACCGAGGTGGACCTCGTAGATCGCCATCGGTGCGTCGAGTGCGTTTGCCGCTCCGCGCCTGCCCATCCATTCGTCATCGGACCAGGGAAAGGAGCGGTCCCACACAACCGAACCGGTCCGTGGCGGCTCCTCCGCCCATGCGGCGAACGGATCGGCCTTGTCCACGGGCGCTCCGCCGTCGGGACCGGTTACCCGGTACTTGTACACCGAACCGCGCCCGACCCCTTCGATCGAACCGGACCACACCCCAGAGGCGTCGGGGTGCAGGTCGACGCCTTCTGACCATCCTGTGAAGTCGCCGATGACCTCGACGCGAGATGCCGACGGAGCCCATACGCGGAAGGTCGTTCCGTCGCCGTCCATGTGGGTGCCGAGCACCTCGTACAGGCGCGTATGCGTCCCTTCGTTGAATGACCAGCGGTCGGCGTCGGACAATGGGGCGGGTTTGGAGTTCACGAGCCCAATGTAATCGTTAGCGTGGGCCTCCACGAGGGCACGGATCGCGGTACACCGAATTGTGCGAGGATGTGGGCATGAACCGTCTGCCATATGATGCCCGGATCCTGTCGATCGTCCTCGCGGGTGGCATGGGGAAGAGGCTGATGCCCCTCACCGCCGTTCGGGCCAAACCCGCGGTCCCCCATGGTGGCCAGTACCGACTCATCGACTTCGCGTTGTCGAATCTCGTCAACGGTGGCTTCCGCAGGATCGTCGTACTCACCCAGTACAAGAGCCACAGCCTCGACGTCCACATCTCACGGACCTGGCGACTCTCGACGATCATGGGCTCGTACGTCACGACCGTTCCCGCGCAGATGCGCCGCGGTCCCCAGTGGTTCGCGGGATCTGCCGACGCGATCTTCCAGAACATGAACCTGATCGACGACGAGAAACCCCGATACATCTTCGTGTTCGGCGCGGACCACATCTACCGAATGGATCCGAACCAGATGCTCCAGCACCACATCGACAGTGGCGCAGGTGTCACGGTCGCGGGTATCCGGGTACCCAAGGAGGAGTCCTCCCAGTTCGGAGTCATCGAGAAGGGAGCAGGATCGTCGCGCATCACGGCCTTCCTCGAGAAGCCCGAGACGGCTGAGGGCCTTCCGGATTCCCCTGGAGAGGTGCTCGCCTCGATGGGGAACTACGTCTTCACGACCGAGGTGCTCGTCGACATCGTCCAGGCCGATGCGGCATCGTCCAAGTCGGGTCGAGACATCGGAGGTGACGTCATCCCCGCGCTCGTGGCGTCAGGCCAGGCATCGGTGTACGACTTCACCGAGAACATCGTTCCCGGTGAGACGCCACGAGATCGCCACTACTGGCGCGACGTCGGGACACTCGATTCGTACTACGCGTCGAACATGGACCTCGTCGATCCGGAACCGATCTTCAACCTCTACAACACGGAATGGCCGGTCCACACCTCCGTGGGGAGGACGCTTCCCCCTGCCAAGATCGTCGCGCACGGCGAGCTCGGCTCGGCGCGCGTCGCGAACGCGATGATCGCCCCCGGTTCGATCATCACCGGCGCAACCGTCGACCATTCGATCATCTCGCCGAACGTCCGCATCGAGCCCGGTGCGACCATCGAGAACTCGATCCTGTTCGAGGATGTCGTCATCGGGCCAGGAGCGGTCGTGCGGAACGCGATCATCGACAAGAACGTCGTCGTTCCGCGCAACCGCCAGATCGGCGTCGACCACGAGCGTGACGCATCGGAGTTCGCCGTCTCCAAAGGCGGGGTCGTCGCAATCGCGAAGGGCCAGGAGATCAGTTACAACTGAGCGGGCCGGCCTGCCAGTTCCCCGTACAGATCGATGTGCTCGGTCGCGGGGCCTTCCCATGACCAATCGCCCAGCATCCCCCGACGCTGGATCGAGCCGCGCCGACTGCGGCTGCTTCCACGCGCGCACCGCACGGTGCAAGGCGTCGATCATGCCCGCCGTGTCGACCGTCTGTGCGATGAAGCCGTTCCCATGGAGGCGGTCGTCGTCTGCATCGACGACCGTGTCGAGGAGTCCGCCCACGGGTGTGACGACGGGAATCGCCCCGTACTGCATCGCCTGCATCTGGGCGAGGCCACACGGCTCGAAGCGACTCGGCATCATGACGAGATCCGCACCGGCGAACAGCCGGTGCGAGAGCGCCCTGTCGAATCCGTCATGGAACCAGACGTGGTCAGGATCCTGGTCGACCAGGCGGGTCGCCCACTCCGCCATCCATGCCTCCCCGGACCCCAACAGCGCGAGACGGAATGGGACGTTCCCTGCGAAGCGGGCGCTCTCGAGGGCGATGTCGACGCCCTTCTGGTCCACGAGGCGGGTGATCATCGCGACGATAGGGTCCTTCGCCTGTGTCCACCCGAGTTCCGCGGCGAGGTCCTCACGACAGGCGACCTTCCCCGACATGTCGCCGACGTCGTACCGGGATGCGATGTGGGGATCCGTTGCAGGGTTCCAACGGCCCGTGTCGATGCCGTTCCGGATCCCGACCAGTCTGTCACCGAGCTCCCCCAGTTGCGTGTGCAGGCCGAATCCACCCTCGGGAGTCAGGATGTCGGCGGCGTAGGTCGGGCTGACGGCGATGACCCTGTCCGCGAGTTGGATCGCCCCCGCCAGGGGGTTCGTGCCGCCGTACGCCTCGAAGAGATCCGGTCTGACGGTGATCCTGCCGAGCCAGCCCCCCGAGGTCCACCCCTGGTAACCGAGGGTGTGGATCGTCAGGACCTTCGGGATCGGCATATCGAGCAGGCCGAATGCGGCGGCCGTGTGCCAGTCGTTGCAGTGGAGGACGTCCGGTCTGATCGAACGGGTGAGCGAGGCGACGGCAGCAGAGAACGCGAAGAACCGGTCCGCGTTGTCCGGCCAGCCGGCACCCGATGCGTCCGTGTACGGGTGTGGCTTCGCGATGCCGGGAACGTCGATCAGGGTGATCTCACCGATGCCGTCGACCACACCCCGGCGCGCTGTGGCGGGTGCAGCCCAGCCCGGGACGTCGAGGGGAACCGCCTCCTCGCCCTCCAACGCGACACCTGAGTAGTCAGGTACCACGAGTTCGACGGTGACACCCCGGTCGCGCAGCGCTGCAACGAGTCCGCCTGCCGCCTCCGCGAGTCCCCCAACGGACACGAGGGGAGCGAGCTCCGCGGTCGCGAACACGATCCTCACGGGCGGTCGCCGTTCCTCTTCCTGAGCAGGACGACGGACCAGCTTGCGACCTCGCCGGTCTCCCTCGCCCCGACGGGCAGCTCAGGCGCGAGCCCCGTGGCCGAATACAGCACGATCTCCCATTCGAGATCGACAAGCTCGGGGGGCATCACGAAACGCACAGGCTCGTCGTGTGCGTTGAAGAGAACGAGGAAGCTGTCGTCGATGACGGGCATGCCCTGCGCATCGAGGGTTGGGATCGCCTTGCCGTTGAGGTACACGGCGAGGGACTTCGCGTATCCGCGCTGCCAATCGTCTGCCGACATCGAGTGCCCGTCTGGCTTGTACCAAGCGATGTCGTTGTGATCCGATCCGCGCACGCTTCGACCCTCGAACCACCGTCGCCTGCGGAACACAGGATGCGCCCTGCGGATGCGGATGAGTTCCCGCGCATACTCGAGCATGCCTGCGTCCACGTCGGCCCAGTCGTACCACGAGGTCGCGTTGTCCTGGCAGTAGGCGTTGTTGTTTCCACCCTGTGTCCTCCCGATCTCGTCGCCTCCGAGGATCATGGGAACACCCTGGGACAACAGCAACGTGGTCAGGATCGACCGTGCCCGCCTCGCGCGGATCCCGTTCACCTCGGGATCGTCTGTCGGACCCTCGACCCCTGAGTTCCACGATCGATTGTGGCTCTCACCGTCACGACCGCCCTCGCCGTTCGCGTCGTTGTGCTTCTGGTTGTACGAAACGAGGTCGGCGAGCGTGAAACCGTCGTGGGCCGTCACGAAGTTGATCGAGGCATGGGGACGCCTACCCGCGAAGCCGTAGAGGTCGGAGCTACCCGTGAACCGCGACGCGAAGTCGGCGAGGGTCCAGTCGCTCCCCTTCCAGTAGTCCCGCACGCCGTCGCGGTACTTGCCGTTCCATTCACTCCACAGGATCGGGAAGTTGCCGACCTGGTATCCGCCCTCCCCGAGATCCCAGGGCTCTGCGATCAGCTTGACGCGATTCACGATGGGATCCTGGTGGATCAGGTCGAAGAAGGACGCGAGCTTGTCGACCTCGTGGAGATCGCGTGCAAGTGCGGCCGCAAGGTCGAACCGGAAGCCGTCGACGTGCATCTCGGTAACCCAGTACCTCAGGCTGTCCATGATCATCGTGAGGACCTGGGGATGGCGGACGTTGAGCGAGTTGCCCGTACCTGTGTAGTCGATGTAGCGCCGTCGATCGTCAGGGTCGAGCCGGTAGAACGAGGCGTTGTCGAGCCCGCGATACGAGAGGGTCGGCCCGAGCGGCCCACCCTCACCCGTGTGGTTGTAGACGACGTCGAGGATGACCTCGATGCCCGCGCGGTGCAGGGTCCTGACCATCGACTTGAACTCTCTCACCTGGTGGCCCCTGTCGCCCGATGCCGAGTACGGGCCGTGCGGAGCGAAGTACCCGATCGAGCTGTACCCCCAGTAATTCGTGAGGCCACGCTTGACGAGATGGTGCTCTGGGACGAAGTGATGGACAGGAAGCAGCTCGACGGCGGTGATCCCGAGCTCGACGAGGTGCTCGACGATCGGGTCGCTGGCAAGGCCTGCGTAGGTTCCCCGCAGCTCGGGTGGGACTCCCTGATGCGTCGCGGATATCCCCTTCACGTGTGTCTCGTAGATGATGGACTCGAAGAGGGGTCTCGCGAGGTGGACGTCGCCCGTCCAATCGAACCGGTCGTCCACGACGATCGAACGGGGCACCGACGAGGCGCTGTCGCGTTCGTCCATTCGATCGGGATGGCCCGACCGGTATCCGAGGACCGTAGCGTCACGCCAGTCGACGGACCCTTCGATCGCCTTTGCGTACGGATCGAGGAGGAGCTTGTCGGGATTGAAGAGCATGCCGTCCGCTGGTGACCACGGTCCGTGGACGCGAAAGCCATATCGCTGGCCTGGCATGACGCCCTGGACGTAGCCGTGGTGCACGAATGCCGTGCTCTCGGGGAGTCGCAGTCGGGTCTCGAAGCCGTCCTCGTCGAACAGGCACAGTTCCACCCGTTCGGCATTCTCGGCGAAGACGGCGAAGTTCGTCCCGGAACCGTCAAAGGTGGCGCCGTGCGGGTACGCCTGTCCCGGCCAGATGGGTGCGCTCACCGGGCCCCGTCTGGCCGGTAGATGCGCTCATCGTACTCGGCGACCATCCTGGCTGCCGTCACGAACGGGCCGAGCGACTTCCAGTTGTGGCGCACCTTGGCGATCCACGCGGGGCTGGGCGCCGTATCCCCCTCATAGAAGAGCGGGACGATCTCGCCGGCAAGCACCCTGTGGAGTGTCGCCGACTCCTCGTCGTCGCGCACATCCCGCCCCTCGGCGTCGGAGGACTCGATCGCCCAGCCATTCTCGCCGTCGAAGCACTCCGCCCACCAGCCATCGAGGATCGAGAAGTTGAGTGCGCCGTTGAGGGCGGCCTTCTCGCCACTCGTGCCGCAGGCCTCGTTGGGGCGGATGGGGTTGTTGAGCCACACGTCACAGCCCGCATACATCGTGCGCGCGACGGCCATCTGATAGTCGGGAACGAAGACGAACCGACCGCGGGCCGCGTCCGATTGCGCGAACTGCACGACGCGATGCAGCACCTCCTTCCCCGGATCATCTGCAGGGTGTGCCTTCCCGGCGAACACGAACTGGACGGGCCGCTCGTCATCGGCGAGCAGGGACGTCAGTGCGTCCAGGTCGCGCAGGAGGAGGTCGGCGCGCTTGTAGGTCGCAAACCGCCGTGCGAAGCCGATGGTCAGGATGGAGGGATCGAGGCGATGCCGATGTCCGACGCGCCGATCGACCAGGTCGATGAGCCGGGCGCGACCCGCTGAGCGGATGGAGCGGATGGTCTCGTCGTCGATGCGTTCGACGCCGTCCCATGACGGCTGGACCCCTCGACCCCACTGCAGTCCGAGTGCATCGTCGAACTCCGCCTGGAGGTCGCTCGCCACCCACGTTCGCGCATGGACCCCGTTGGTGACGGACGTGATGTCAGAACCTCCAGGCACGTCTGCGAACATGTGGCGGGACACCTCGCCGTGGAGCGCTGAGACGCCGTTTGCCGTGCTCGAGATCCGGAGGCAGAACGCTGCCATGTTGAATGAGTCGGGCTCACCCGGCATGTGGGCCAGGGCGAGGAGGTCTTCCATGGAGACGCCGTATCGTTGGGTCCAGACGCCGAGATACCGCTCCATCAGGTCGTGCGAGAACCGGTCGATACCGGCTGGCACCGGGGTGTGGGTGGTGAAGACGATTCGGGGCCGTACTGCATCGACGGCTTCCGCGAGCGACATCCCCTTGTCGACCTCCTCCCCGAGGAGCTCGAGTGCGAGGAACCCTGCATGCCCCTCGTTGAGGTGGAAGACGGCGGGATCGTATCCGAGTTGGCGAAGTGCCCTGACGCCGCCCACGCCCATGAGGAGCTCCTGGCGGATGCGGTGCTCGCGGTCACCGCTGTACAGGCGATCCGAAACGTGCCGTCCCTCCTCGTCGTTGAGCGGGAGGTCCGTGTCGAGGAGGTACAGCTTGGTCCTACCGACGTCCGCTCTCCACACCCTCGCCTTGACGATCCTGTCGTCCATGGTGATGTCGACGATGACGGGCATCTGCTCGAGGCCGAGCGACTGTGGATCGGTGCGCTCGTAGTGCTCGCGCTGTCGCTCGGCCGATATCGATTGGTGGAAGAACCCGTCCCGGTAGAAGAGCCCCACGGCGACGAGTGGCAGTTCGAGGTCGCTCGCGGCCTTCAGGTGGTCGCCTGCCAGGACGCCCAATCCGCCTGAGTACTGCGGCAGCGTCTCCGACACGCCGAACTCCGGTGAGAAGTAGGCGATGACGGCATCCGCAGAGCCAGAGGGAGTGGGGACGCGCTCGGCAGCGGCACGGGCGTCGGCGATGAACTGTTCATCACCGAGGTAGGTGTCGTAGTCGGAATCGGTGAACGCTCGTACCCGTTGCTTCGGATGCAGGCGAGCGGTGGCTTCGGGGAAACGCTCGAAGAGGGCCCTCGTGTGGCGGTCCCATGTCCATGAGTAGTTGGATGCCACACCGATGAGGAGGGTTTCGAGTTCCGAGCGCGTGGTCATTCCATTCACGGTGATGTCCTTGGGTGCGAAAGCCCCTCGATTGTATCCGGACGACGGTTCGAGACGGTCCTTCACGACCCCTTCGGATTGCGACGGGCCACAAACCGATCGAGACGGGAGGTGAACTGCGGATCAGAGGCCATCTCGTCGATCGAGACGCTGTGTCGAAGCCGCCAGTTTGGGCGCTCCCAGTCCGTGCCGGGGATGTTCTGGCGCCGTTCCTCCATGAGGAGGTCGTCGAGATTGACCAACGCGACCGCAGCGGGCGTCGATGCCATCCACTCGATGAGCGCGTCCCTGGTTGCGTCCGTTCCGACGGTCCCGAACAGATCACTCAGCTCGCTCACGGCGTCGCGACGGATCTCGCGTTCGGCTTCGGCGCGCTCATCGTCGAACACACCGAGGTCGTGCAGGTCCTCGACGTCGTTCGCCTTCCACCATGCGGAGAAGGCTGGCGTGTCGTGGCTCGAGAGGGCGACGAGGTCGTTCTCGCGTGGGATCGAGGTGCCGTCCGTCGCCATCGCCATGCCGAGGAGCCGGTGGTCGTCGAGTGCGGTGCGGATCTCCGGAGGCACCGTGCCCAGGTTCTCGCCGACGACACCGGACTCGGCGCGGGCGGACTCGATGCAGATGATCGCGAACATCTCATCGGTCGGTTGCATGACATAGGCACCGTTGGTCGCGCCCGCACCGTGTGGGACCCACCACGCCCTGTGGATTCCCATCACGTGGTCGATGCGCAACAGGCCGGCAACGGTGAGTTGCCTGTGGATGGCCTTGCGGAAGTTTGCGTGCCCCTCCTCCCTCGACCGCTTCGGTATGGACGCGGGAAGTCCCCAGTCCTGGCCCCCGACGAAGAGCGTGTCGGGTGGTGCACCGAGGGACGCGGGCGCGAACAGCTCGGGATGGTCCCAGATGTCGTACCCGTCGGGATGGCACCCGATGGGGAGGTCGAGATACAGATACTGGCCCCTGCCTGACATCGTCGATGAGAGCTCCCGGAGCTGTCGATCCATGAGCCACTGGGCCGTCTCGTGATACGCGACACGGCCCGGATCGGCATCGACGGAGCCGGGCCACGCACGCCAATTGCGCCCATGGGCGTCGGCCATGGCGCGGAACCGCGCATACGAACGCATCTCGGGCTCTCGCGCGAGATAGTCGTCGACCATGGCGCGAAGCTTTGGCGTGGATGACACGTGCTCGGAGTACCGGGCGATCTCCGCACGCACCGCCGCTCCAGCGACCTCGTAATCCACCCACTCCGGATCGCCGCTCCTCACGACAGGTTCGAGGGGACCTCCCGGGACGGTGGCCGTGTCGACGAAGATCTCGTTCCACGCCCGACGCGATGCAGGCGCGTAGGGCGACGGCTGATCGGGGAACGCAGCGAGGAGCGGAAGCGTACCGACGACGGCGATGCCGTGCGCGTTGCACAAGTCCGCAAGGGCTCCGAAGTCGGCGAGGGTCCCGACGCCCACGTCATGTCCGTCGCGTCGAAGCGAGTAGGTCGGACTGATCAAGCCGAGGGCGCCCTCTGGCGCACCGTGGGCACGCCACGGAGCCGAGAAGACGTGCGACGTGTGGGCGCCGCCGTCGAGGACGAGGAGGTGGTACCCGATCGGAACGCCGCTCGTGGCACTGATCTTCAACCCATCGACCTCGAGCACTCGCTCGGATCCGTCCTCGAGGGAGAGAACCGCCTCCCGAACCGGTACCGAGACCGCCACGGACGGCATACGGCCGTCCCAGGCGACGATCACAGGCTCGACGACGGCTCGGTCGGCAAGGATCGCAGACGTGGCGTGGTCGATGGCCATGCGTGAGTCGAGGTCACGGCCCGTGAGGGCCTCGAGGACTCCGATCAGGTTCTCGTCAGGCACGACCTGGGGCTTGCCCCACGCATCCACCCAGTCGATCACGACACCCGCGGCCGATGCGAGCCGGCGAAGGGAGTCGTCGGGAGGGGTGCGTTCCATCCCGGCCATTATCGCAAGGGTGCGGGTGCTGCGCTCACTGGTAGTCGCTCGTCGCATCCCCCGGCGTCGCCACCATGAGATCGGTGTGATCGTCGGATGGGCCACGGTCACGAAGGTACTTCGGGCCACGGGTCCTGCCTGGCTTCCCCGCCTGTGCCTGGTCCTTGGATGCCTTGATCCGCTCTCCACGCTCGAGCTCGAGCTGCGTGAGCACCTGCTCCACATGGTTCATCTGCTCGTCGGAGACGGGATCAAAGTGGTACGCAGCATGCACGAACCGGGCGGTGTCCCCGCGATAGTCATGGCCGAACGACTTGAACTCGCCAGGGATCACACGCATCGCGTTCATGGCATCCACCGCAACCTGGACGAAGGTGAGGATGGGGACCCACTGCATCGTCTCTGGGACGTTGCGACCGCGGGGTGCGTCGGGGTCGAGCCACCGAGGCTGCTTCACCGCAAGACGGAAGGAGATCTGCGCGATCGGGTCGTTGTCGTGGTCGAGGATGACCGCACGAAGCCGCTCACGCTCTTCGTCGGTGAGGGAGGCGAGCTGTTCATATCGATCGAACGCGCGGACCGTTCCCGGAGGAACGAGGTCGCTCGACCCCTCGCGCATGCCCGTCTTGGACCACTTGGCCAGCCCGGGCAGGCCGAACCACAGGGCCCTGTCGATCCCGTAGTGGTCGAAGCCCTCGATGCCCCGGTCCATGACGACGTCCGAAGACGACCATGCCCCGAGGCTCTCTCCAAAGACGAGTACGGTCGGTCGATCCTGCTCAGCTCGTTCGGCCATCCTCTGGGTGACACCCCACAGCAGCTGACGGAACTGCTGGCGTCCGAGCGCGACCTTCTGAACGGCAAGGAAGCTCGGTGAGCGTCCGTACTGGATGCAACACGTGGCGATGTCACCGCGTGCGAGGATCTCGGCGGACTCGATCATGGTCTGGTCGACCCACCCCGTACCCGTCGGCGAGAAGAGCAGCAGGTACTTGCGGTCGAACGCGCCGAGTCGGTCGAGCTCCTCGAGCGCCATCTCGGACCGACCCGTCGAGTAGATGGGCTCGCTGTTGTAACCGATGTATGCACGGATCGGGTGGGCCACGGCCGGTTCACCGAGCGTCCTCTCGATCAACTCCGGGGTCACGACGTCGGTGACGAAGCGTCGGCCCTGGAGCCCGAGCTCGTCGAAGGGCGAGATGCTGTTCGGGCCTCCCGACACGAACTCGCTCTGTGGGGGTTCGCCGTAGGCGTGTTCGACCTTCTCGTTGGATCGGGCGATGTAGCCGACTCCGCCCGTGTAGAGGGCGGCGACCGCGCCACCCAGATCGCCGCGTTCACGAGGCGACCGATCGTTCGGCGGGCCGGATCGTCCCCGAAGTAGTCCATGGTCGCCGATCGACTGGCGACGTATCCCCTGCCGATCCACCGACCAGCGTTTGCGGCGACGAACCCGATCCCGATGGATCCGGGGAGGCTCGCGGGTTTGTCCTCCTCGGACCAACGCTGGATGATGCCGATCCGCGTCTTGAGAAGGCTCTGGGAGTACAACAGTGCACCGGCGAAACCGCCGAGCCCGACCAGGGTGGGACGCAAGGGACCTGCGGCGGGGAGCCTCCGCTGGATCTCCACGCCACTCTCGTACACCATCCCGCCGACAGCGCCGGCCATTGCGAGGCGCCCCACCGTGCGCACAGACGCAACCGCCGTACGCTCGTCATCGGTCTGGGGGATCTTCGTGAGCGCGAAGCCGATACCCGTGGCGGCCGCCCTGGCGCCGATGCGTGCCACGTAGGGCGAACTCGAAGGAACGACCTTGCGGACGAGGGAATCGACACCCTTGCCGACGGCTTCGGCAGCGAGGATGGACACGGCCGCGGCGAGTCCCTGGTGCATCGAGGCACGCGGCATCAATGAAGGGCCGAACGAGTCGAACAAGGAGGCGGTCTTGAGCGGGCTCGACGGATCGCCGACCACCGGATTGAATCGATTGGCGAACGAGATGCCCGCGCGGGCTGCTCCGTCCTTCCAGTTCTTCGCGCCAGCCATGGTGCCCTCTTCCGTTCGTCCGTTGGCTTCTCGATGGTACTTGCCCACAGCCGCATCGGATGTGCGGGGCGAAGCGAACGGTGGGGGGCCGGAAACCGGCACCTCGGGTCCGGGCCGGTACACTCGCTCCATCGTGTGATCGCCGGGAAGGATCGAACATGGCGCTCGGCGTGCATTCTGAGGTGGGGACACTGCGCACGGTCATCGTGCACCGACCGGGTCTCGAAATGCGCCGCCTGACGCCTTCGAACGCCAGGGATCTCCTGTTCGACGACGTCCCATGGGCGACGAGGGCCGCCCAGGAGCACGACGCGTTCACAGACGTCATGCGCGACGGGTACGGCGTCGACGTCCTCTATGTGCACGAACTCCTCGAGGACGTCGTCCGGACGCCGGACGGTCGGGCATACATCCTCGATCGCAAGCTCGTCGCCGATGAGGTCGGCGTCAACGGAGTCACCGAGATGCGATCGTGGATGGACGAACTCGATTCCGAGACACTGGTTCGGAACCTGATCGGAGGAGTGACGGTCGGAGAGCTTCCCCCCGATTTCCGGTCATGGGCGTCACGCGCGTACGGGGATCATCAGTTCGTGCTGCCGCCCCTCCCGAACCAGTTGTTCACCCGCGACTCGAGCAGCTGGATCTACCGGGGGGTGACCATCAACCCCAAGTTCTCGCCGGCGCGCCGCAAGGAAACGCTGCACCTGGCTGCCATCTATCGATTCCACCCTCGGTTTCGTGACGGCGAGTTCACGTTCTGGTGGGGCTACCCGTCCGAGACGGATCACGGCAGCGCCACCCTGGAGGGGGGCGATGTGATGCCGGTGGGGGATGGCATCGTCCTCATCGGGATGGGCCAGCGCACCACGTACCAGGCAGTGAGCCAGGTCGCCAAGGCGTTGTTCGATCACGGTGCGGCGACGCGCGTGATCGCTGCGAAGATGCCGAACGATCGAGCGAGCATGCACCTCGACACCGTGTTCACCTTCTGTGACCGTGACCTCGTGACCGTCTACACGCCGGTCGTCGACACGATTCGACCGATCAGTTACTACCCGGCGGAAGCGGGAGTGGAAGTGATCATCGAGGAGGGTCACTGGCTGGAGGTCGTGCAGCAGGCCATGGGCCTGGAGTCACTTCGCGTGATCCCCACAGGGGGCGACTCCTTCGAACAGGCTCGCGAGCAATGGGACGACGGCAACAACGTCGTCGCCCTCGAGCCCGGCGTCGTGATCGCGTACAACCGGAACGAGTACACCAACGCAAAGCTGCGCCAAGCGGGGGTGACGGTGATCGAGATCGAGGGCTCGGAGCTCGGCAAGGGTCGCGGAGGCGGGCATTGCATGACATGCCCCGTATCGAGGGACCCTGTCTGAGGCCTCAGAAACCGATCTGGAGCGTCGCTTCTGCGAGGCTCTCGGGGGATCCGACGAGGCTCAGCTCGTCGTAGCGCCGCAGCTTGGTGAACCCGTTCGGGACGATCGTTTGATTCGCCCTCGAGATCGCAACGACGAGGACGTCCGTGGGAAGCCGCAGCTGCCGGATCTCGCGCCCGATCACGTCGCGGCTCGTGACCGTGATCTGTACCGCCTCGCGATTGGGGTCTGCGTGGAGGACGAGCTCTGCAGACTGGGGAGCACGCACGGCCTGCTCGAGCAGGTTGACCATCGCAGATGAGTGGTCGACGACCAGCGCGCCGAGATCACGGAAGTCGGCCGCATGGCTCATGTCGTCCACCCTCGCAACCGCACGCTGGACACCGTGGCCCTGCATCGCCTCCCGACAGACGACGAGATCGTCGGCGTCCGACCCACTCATGACGACGATTGCATCCACCTCTGCGCCGAGGACCGAGCCAAGCGATTGCGGCGAGAGATCCGGGAGGTGGAAGGCGGTGATCCCCTCCTCCAACGCACGGGTGACCTGTTCGAGGTCACGATCGGCGAGCCTGACCTTCCACCCTGCGCCCTCGAGGTTCTGGGCGAGGCTCATCGACGATCGTTCGATCCCGAAGATGAAGGCCTCTCGCTGTTCGTCGGGACCACCATCGACCTCGCCTGCCCTGCGGAGTGCGCCCTTGAGGAAGAGTGGACCGACGATCTCGTTCAGCACGACGACGGAGATGATCAGCGTGGAGAACGAGCTCCCCAGTTCGGGGAACTGGACGGATGCCTCGCGGGCGAGACCGAGGGCGATGCCCGCCTGCGTGATGAGCGCCGCCCACGACGACGTCACGAGGAGGCGATCCGCACGTGCGAGGCCCGCACCCAACGCCGAACCGATCGCGATCGCGACGATTCGCACCGTGAACAGGGCAAGGGCGACCGGGAGCAGGTCGACGAGGACGTCGAGCTTCAACGACAGCCCCGTCAAGGTGAAGAATGCGACGTACACGAGCGGACCGATGTCGTGGAGAAGTGCTTCGAACTGGTCGCGCTGGCTCGTTCCGTTGGTGACGACGAAGCCGGCCACCATGGCCATGAGGAGCGGCTCCACGTAGATCTTGAAGGCGAAGTGGTCCTCCGTCCATGTCCCGAGTGCCCCTGCGAAGGCGAAGATGCCGAGGCCGAGGCCGAGGATGATCGAGATCTTCACCAGCTTGTGCCATCTCGTCGCAAGCATCCATCCGATGCCGCGGCCGACCGCGATACCCAAAGCCTATGGCGATGGCGATATCGAGGGCGATGACGCCGAGTGCGCCGATGCTCAACCCGGCGTCGGTCAGGATCGAGACGGCGAGGCCGCTGGCGACGGCGAACAGCACGATCACCACGACGTCCATCACGACGGTGACCGAGAGAACGGACGCCGTGAATGGGCCCCTCGACCGCACTTCCTTGATGACGGCGATCGTCGAGGGCGGCGAGAGGGCGAGGAGGACGACGCAGCCGATGATGGCGACCGTGATGCGTTCCTCGGCGCTGAACGTCCCTCCGAGGTCGACGAGACCGGTGATCCAGAAGATCGCGGATCCGATGAGGATCAGCCCCGCGACGATGATGCCGAGGGCCATGAAGGAGATGGTCCGCAGCCTGCTGCGGATCTGCGGGAGGTAGAGCTCGCTCCCCGCCACGAAGGCGATCACTCCCAACGAGAGCTCGTCGATGAAGCGGAGGTCATCCGCCCCACTCGTGGGGATGAGCTCGAGGCCGAACGTGCCGACGATCGCACCGACTGCGAGATACGCCGTGATCTTCGGTAGCCCGATCCGCGAGAACCAGATGCCGACCTGATACGCAGCAAGGCTCACCACGCCGAAGGCCAGCGCGAGTGTCAGTATGTCCGTCACCGGGAACAGTGTACGAGTGACGGGCCTGCGACACGGCCTGCTCGCGGTTCCTGCCTCATTGCTGGTCGATCGTCCTGGTGTCCGTCGGTGGGAGCCGGTCCCGCCCCTCCTTGACCCCGATAACAGACATCCCCGACGCGACCAGGCCGACCGCCGAGGTCACGGCGAGGGCGCTGAGGGCGCCGTTGTCAACGAACGCGCCTCCCAGAGCCGGTCCCATCGCCCGGCCGAGGGCGAGCACGCCCTGGCCGTCACCTGCCCTCTCGGCGGGCTCCAGCGACCTGTCGACGAGCATCTGGAGGACTCCGGGAACGCCCATCCAGAACGCGAAGCCCCACCAGAACATGCCCCCGTAGTAGAGGAAGACCGGGCCGATGACGGTGATGAGCGCGGCGGGCCCGATCGACGCGAGGAACCACCCCGGGTGCCGATGGCGACCGGACAATCGCGCTCCGAGGAAGCCGCCGCCCGCGTTGAGGCTGAACCCGATCGAGGTCGCGAGGGGCCCGAGGCCATGGATGTCCCTGCCGACGAGCGCCAGGTTGATGAAGAGGGCGGAGCCGAAGAACGTGAGTGCGAAGAGCGATCCGAGGAGGACCCGATTCGATCGGGAGGACGAGATCACACCCCGCGTCCGGCGCTTACCGGTGACAGGAGCGATCAGCACGAAGGCGGGAATGGAAGCGATCGAAAGGGCCACATAGACGGGGGTGTCCCCCATGTCACCGAGGATGGCCATCACAGGTGCGGCGAGGAGGGCGACAACCGGTCCCGTCGCCGCGATCGGAGCCATCGACTCTGAGCGCTTCATCGCATGGGTCCATGCGAGCCATGTCATGGCGCCCGCCGCAACACCCGCCACGACGCGCAGTGCCAGGAGCACCGCATACACGCCAGGGACCGTGCTCGCGACATTCGCCAGGAAGAGCACGAACGCCGAGAGGCGGAGGATGCGCCCACTCGGGCGAACGAGCCGCGGAAGGATGAAGCTCGCCGCAGCGAACGCACCGACCTGGGCGATCGAGATCGCCCCGGCGAAACCCTCCGAGACACCGTATCTCTCTGCGATGGGGGCGATGAGGAACGGCGTCGCGCTGAACATGAGCGTGACAGCGGACGTCGACGCGATGAGGGCGATCGGGGCGCCCGACCTGCCGCCGTAGAGAATGCCTGACGGAACTTGCACGAACCGATTATCGCGCCGGGACGGCGCGAACCCCCATGCACCGGCTCACGGGCGGTCCGAACGCCTCCATGTGGCCCAGGTCGCGTCATCGATGAACACCGGGGCGGACCCGTCGATGGGCCGGATGGACACCACCTGCCGACCGTCGACGACCTCGGGAAGCGCAATCGAATCCCCACCATTCGACCACAGCGAGATCGACTGGTCGTACTGGTCGAAGAAGGGGACGAGATCGCGGAACCAGGTCGGCTGTGCGTCGAATGAACCGAGTTCGACCGTGGAACCATCCTCCCAGACATGCACGCGGAAGGTGAGCGTGCCGGGAGATGTGAACGTGGTGAACAGGAGCCGGTGGCCGCTCGGATCCCACTGGAAGAAGGGTGTGAGCTCTGTGATGACGGTATCGATGGCTCCCGAATCGAGATCGACCACCACGAGGCGTCCAGCCGGGATCTCGGGTATCTGCTGGGATCGGAGTCCCGCTTGCACACCACCCCCTCCGTCTGACCCGACGGCCTGGAGGGCCACTCGGTTGCTCCCCGCCGTGAACCTGACGGGACCCGACACGGAGGCCACGTCGGTGAATGTCTCACCGTCCCACACGGAGAGCACCTGGCCGATCGCCGTCGTTCGAAGCGTCACGAGGCCGTCCACGGTCCACGCAGGCGCCTGGAACACGCCGCTCGGATCGGCGATCGTCTCGGTGCCGCCCTCTGTTCGGATATCGATCGTCCGGCCGCCACCATGGACGGCGAGCTGGCCGCCGTCTGGCGACCACGCCGAGTAGAACGGAGAAGTCGTCCCGATCGGTGTGACGACGCCGCGCCTGTCCACGAGCTCGACGACGAGTCCTTCGCCGGACGGATCGTTGCGAAGCGATGTCGTCGCCCACGCAGAACCGCTGGGTGCGGGGAGGTAGTAGAACGGCGGGGTGTCCATTTCTGCCTCCCACAGGATCGATGCATCGGTGGAATCGACGGACACGAGGCCGACACCACCGCCGACGCCGGATCGGGCAGCGAGGACCGAGCCGTCCGCCGCCCACACGGGCTGCCGATACCTCGTTCCGCCGGACGCGTCCAGCCTCACCTCCTCGTTGCCGGTGGCATCATGAACGCGAATGCCACCGTCGACCGAAGAAACGAGGATCCGGTCGTCCCACGGTGGAGCCGTCACGACAGTCGTCGATGTCGTCATGGCGTCGACGCTCGTGGTGTTGGTCGACCCGGTGACACACGCCGTGGCGACAAGGGCGAGGATCGCTCCAAGGGTCGACAGGCGCGTCATCTCGGAACCATAGGAACGCCGAGCCGGCGCTCCGACGCGCCATCCCGGCGTCGCGTGCGCACCGTAGAATTGGAGAGGAGGAGATCGATGGAGACCCTGCCCATGTTCCCGCTCGGCCTCGTGGCCTACCCGGGAAGTGTCATTCCGCTCCGGTTGTTCGAACCGCGATACCTCGACCTCCTCGCCGACCTCCAGAGTGGCGACGGAGAGTTCGGTATCGTTCTCATCGAGCGTGGTGTCGCGGAGGCGGGTGGCGGCGAGTACTTCGGCATCGGCTCGGTCGTGAGGACGGTGGCGTCGGCACCTCTCGACGATGGAAGCGTGATGCTCGTTGTGGTCGGCACGGAGCGGATCCGAGTGGTGGACTGGCTTGTGGACGACCCGTATCCGCGTGCTCGCATCGAACGCATGCCGATGCCGGAGAACACCGATATGCTCGGATCGCCGATCGAGGAGTGTCGAAGGGAGCTCACGAAGGTCCTTGCACTCGCCAGCGAGCTTGGGGCGGATGTCGGCGACCCCCGCCCTGAATTGTCGGACGATCCGCTGGTCGCACTGTACGAAATGGCGAGGATCGCACCCATCCAGGAGCTCGACCAGCAGCGAATCCTCGAGTCAGGAGACTCCATCGAGGCGGCGCGTATCCTCACCGACGAGCTACGAAGTGTCGCCACGATGCTCGAGATCCAGCTCACGGACGGTTAGTCCACACAACGGGTAACGGGTCGATCGAGACCCTCTCACAAGGAGATTCCATCAGCACATGACCACCTCCCCCGCATCACTCAAGCCGATCGACGCCCAGGTCGCCGAGACACCAGAGTCACGCTGGACACGCCTCCGTGGCTACAACCTCGCGATGGGTGGGCTCCATCTCATCCAGGGGTTCCTCATCCTGTTCCTCGCGAACGAGTTCGCACTCCCGGTGACAGGAGCGTTCCTCGACGGACCTCCCGGCGCGTCCGATCAGGTCTTCGAGGAGCTCTTCGAGGTGCGGATCGCGTGGGCCGTTGCGGCCTTCCTGTTCATGTCGGCGTTGGCGCACTTCATCGTCTCGGCACCGGGGACGTTCGGCCGCTACCGCACGGGCCTCACCTACGACCGCAACATCTTCCGATGGGTGGAGTACTCGTTCAGCTCCTCCCTCATGATCGTCCTGATTGCGATGCTCACGGGCATCTCCGACATCGCGGCGCTCATCGCCCTCGCGGGGGTCAATGCCGCCATGATCCTGTTCGGATGGGTGATGGAGGTGTATGAGTCGCCGGGGCGGCCGAAGTGGCTCTCCTACTGGTTCGGGGTCATCGCAGGCGCGATCCCCTGGATTGCCATCGCCGTGTATCTCCTGTCACCGGGCATGGACGCTTCCCCGCCGGGATTCGTGATCGGGATCTTCGTGTCGCTGTTCGTGTTCTTCAACGCCTTCGCGGTCAACATGGTGCTCCAGTACCGGAGGATCGGGCCGTGGCGGAACTACCTGTTCGGCGAGTCCGCGTACGTGTTGCTGAGCCTCGTTGCCAAGTCGGCGCTCGCATGGCAGATCTTCGCTGGGACACTGGCGATCTGAAGCTGATTCCTCGACGCACCCGATTCGTCACGCAGACCGTCACGCAGGCGGTCACGAAAGCCGGTCGAGTGCGTCGAGGGTTCGATCCACCTCGTCGGACGTCGTGTAGTGCACGAAGCCGATCCGCACGAGACCGTGTTCGGCGCGGTCGAGCCGGGCCATGACCTCGACGGCGTAGTAGTCCCCGGACCACACGAAGAAGCCCTGCGATCCAAGGGTCGTCGCTACGTCTGCGGGCACCCGTCCAGCGACGTCGATCGCGAACGTCGGTGTCCTTCCGTGTGACTCCTGCACGCCGAACAGCCGAACGTGATCCATCTCGGCGAGTCCTGCGAGGAAGCGCTCCGAGAGTGCCGTCTCATGCTCGAGGATGGCTCGGTACGCGTCGTCGATGCGCTCGGTCCTTGTCGCCCCCGATCCGAGCGATGCCAGGTAGTCGACAGCAGCGGTCACGCCGACAAGCGATTCGAACGCCTGTGTGCCGGTCTCCCACCGATCCGGTGGTGTCTCAGGCGACGGACGGAGTTTGTACGGCTGGATGGCCTCGAGCAGCTCCCTCCTGCCGTAGAGGCATCCGGTGTGCGGCCCGAACCACTTGTATGCGGACGCCACGAGGAAATCCGTTCCGCTCGCCCGCACATCGATGCGTCCGTGTGGAGCGAAGTGCACGGCATCAACGTAGGTGAGTGCTCCCACGGAGTGTGCCCGTTCGATGATGTCCGACATGGGGGTGATCGTGCCGACGGCATTGGACGCAGCACTGAACGCAACGATGCGGGTTCGCCCATCGAGGGCCGCATCCAGGCTCGCGAGGTCGAGCGTGCAACCGAGATCCGGGGAGAAATCGACGAACCGAACGTCGACGCCCGCGTCTTCCGCGGCCTGGACCCAGGGGGTCACGTTGGCGTCATGGTCGAGCCTCGTGAGAACGATGTTGTCACCTCGATCCCACGTGCGAGCGATCGCACGCGACACGGCATAGGTGAGCGATGTCATGTTCTGACCGAATGCGACCTCGGCGGGTGAAGCACCGAAGAGGTCAGCCACAGCGGACCTGGCACCCTCGAGGGCCTCATCGGTTTCGAATGACGTGACGAATGGGCCGTGCAGATTGCTCCCTCCCCGACGCATGAAGCCCGCCATCGCCTCGATGACCGAGTCGGGGACCTGTGTGCCACCGGGTCCGTCGAGGTAGACGGCCGGACGCCCATGGACGAGGCGTTCGAGAGCGGGGAAACGGTTGCGAACGGATGTGGGATCGAACATGAAGACACGCTACCCGAACATGGCACTCGCGAAGATCGCCGCTGTCGTGTGACAGCGGCGATCTCGGGTATCCGGTTTGTGACTCGACTCAGTCGGATCGTTCGGATCGACGATCTCGACCTCGTGGCCCTTTGCCCTTTCCGCCCTTGGACGGTCCCACGTTGTGGGCGTGGGCGAGGTGGACCTGCATCTCTGACCGACGAACCTTCATGGCGCACGTCGGGCACGGCTCCATGGAATCGTCCGTGGGTCCGTCCTCGCTGTAATCGCGCCCTTCGGGTCGGTCGGTGGTCATCGTTATCGGCGAGGCTTCGCCTGGTTGACGGCGATACGACGACCGTTGAGCTCGTGGCCATCGAGGTCATCGATGGCCTTCTGCGCCTTGGCGTCGTCAGCGATCTCGACGAAGCCGAACCCGCGGGAGCGGCCGGTGTCGCGATCGGTGATGACAGCTACGGAATCGAGATCACCGTAGTCGGCGAAGATCGCCCGGAGGTCGCCCTCGGTTGCGGTGAACGGCAGGTTGCCGACGAAGATGTTCATGTGGGATTGACCCTTCTTTGCGGGGAGCATCGTGCTCCCCTCCTGAGCGGCGTTCCGGTATGAACTCAGCTACGTACCAGGCTTGTGAACGAGGGAAGGAGAGAGTCGCCGCCGGAGCAGCCAGTCATGAGCGTACCAGTGATTGGGACTACATGACGCCGCATCTGCCGGATGATTCTCCGGAAGCTCGGTGCGGATGTGGATCCGGTGTGCTCGCCCCCGTCGAGGGGGAGGGTCACGTGCGCCTCCTACCATCACCGTGTGGCGGTACGCAGGGCGATCATCGAGATCCACGGGGCGGTCCAGGGAGTCGGGTTCCGCCCGTTCGTGTATCGCCTCGCCACGGAACTGGATCTCCGTGGGTGGGTGCTCAACGACGCCAGGGGGGTCTTCATCGAGGTCGACGGCGACCTGCCCACCCTCGAACACTTCGTCGAACGGTTGGAGGGTGAGCTTCCCGCCGTTGCATCCATCGACACGATCGACGTCGCGTTCGCGGACGCGGCCGGATTCTCCTCGTTCGAGATCCGGCACAGCGACACGGGTGGAGCGAGGACAGCGATCATCCTCCCCGACCTCGCAACCTGTGGGGAGTGCCGCAACGAGGTGTTCGACGAAGCCGACCGTCGATGGGGATATCCGTTCACGAACTGCACCAACTGCGGTCCGCGATTCTCGATCATCAGGGCCCTGCCGTACGACCGTCCGAACACGACGATGGCCGGTTTCGTCATGTGTGACGAGTGCAGGGGCGAGTATGAGGATCCTGCCGACCGCCGGTTCCACGCCCAGCCGAACGCGTGCCCTGTGTGCGGCCCGGCCCTCTCGTGGACGATCGACGGCTCGACGATCGTCGCCACCGGTCGCGCTGCACTCGAGCACGCGGTTGTGAAGCTGCGCGACGGCGCGGCAATCGCCATCAAGGGGATCGGCGGGTACCAGTTGATCGTGGATGCCTCCAACGCTGCTGCGGTCGCTCGATTGCGGCTGGCGAAGCAACGTCCCACGAAACCGTTCGCCGTGATGGTGGGCACCCTCGCGGAGGCAGAGGGCATCGTCCTCCTCGACTCCGAGGACCGCACGGCCCTCACATCGCCACAGGGCCCGATCGTGCTCGCACACCGGGCACCGCGGTGCACCGTCGTCGCCGAGGTTGCTCCTGGCAATCCAACATTGGGTGTGATGTTGCCGACGACACCTCTCCACCACGTGCTGATCGAAGGCTTCGGAGGACCGCTCGTCGCCACCTCGGGGAACCGAAGCGACGAACCCATCGCGACGGACGACGTGGAGGCCCTCGAACGACTTGGCTCCTTCGCTGATGGCTTCCTCATCCACGACCGCCCCATCGAGCGGCATGTCGATGACTCCGTCGTATGGACGATCGACGGACGCAGCCGGATCCTCAGGCGCGCACGCGGATACGCGCCGATGCCGGTCGCCCTCGGGTCTGATGTTCCCCCCATCGTTGCCATGGGCGCGCACCTCAAGAACACGATCGCCGTGTCGGTGGGTCGGAACGTGTTCGTCAGCCAGCACATCGGCGATCTCGGGACCGAGGAGGCCAATTCTGCCTTCGTGAGGGTGATCGACGACATCGTCCGCATGTACGACGTCCGGCCGGAGGCCGTCGCACACGACCTCCACCCCGACTATCGCTCCACGATCCACGCCCTATCGGACCGTCCATTCGGGCCGGTGAAGACCATCGCAGTGCAGCACCACCATGCACATCTCGCATCGTGCCTGGCTGACAACGGCCACCCTGGCCCTGCGCTGGGCGTCACGTGGGACGGGACCGGATACGGCACAGACGGCACCATCTGGGGTGGAGAGTTCCTCCTCGGTGACGCCTACGGGTTCGAGCGGGTCGCACACCTCAGGCCGTTCCGCCTCCCCGGAGGCGACGCCGCCGTGAGGGAGCCCCGTCGATCCGCTGCAGCCGTCCTGGTCGAGCTCGGCATCCCGCTCGCTGTCGACACACCCGGTGTGGGTTCGTTCGACCCTGCGCAGCTGCGCGTCATCGCCAGGATGCTCGAGACCGGCTTCCAGGCACCGGTCACCACCAGCGCGGGTCGCCTCTTTGATGCTGTCGCAGCCATCGTGGGCCTGATGGAGTCCAGTTCGTTCGAAGGGGAGGCCGCAATGGCCCTGGAACATGCTGCAGATCCCGACGAGCGCGACCCGTATCCGATGTCGATCATCCCCACCGAAGCAGGAGCGATCGTCGACTGGGGTCCGACCATCCTCGCGATCGTCGACGAGCTCGCTTCCGGTACAGGTTCCCCACGCATCGCAGGGCGGTTCCACGCCACGCTCGCCCACGCCATCACGGGGGTCGCCGAGCTCGTCGGCCATCCCGTCGTCGCACTCACCGGAGGCTGCTTCCAGAACCGCCTCCTGACCGAGTCCACGGCGACGAAGCTGCGCAGTTGTGGGTTCGACGTCCTGATGCACCACAGGGTCCCCCCGAACGATGGGGGCATCAGCCTCGGTCAGGTGGCCGTGGCAGCGGCGTGGATCGGCGCTGGCCGACCACCCCACCGGCAATAGACTGGGCGACACGCCACGGAGGAGACCACATGTGCCTGGGAGTTCCCGGCCAGATCACGAAGATCTGGGAGCACGACACCACGGGTCTGCTCATGGGCAAGGTCAGCTTCAGCGGTATCGGCAAGGACGTGTGCCTGTCCTGCGTGCCCGACGCCGTCGTCGGCGATTACGTCGTCGTCCACGTCGGATTCGCCATCTCGAAGGTCGACGAGGACGAAGCGAGGCAGGTGTTCGAGTACCTCGAGGCGATGGACGATCTCGCCGAGCTCGAGATCGCCCAACCGGAGGGTCCGTGAAGTACGTCGACGAGTATCGGGACGAGACCGAGGCTCGCCGGTACCTGGATGCGATCGCAGCGATCGTCACGAGACCGTGGACGATCATGGAGATCTGCGGGGGTCAGACCCACACGTTCATCAAGTTCGGCATCGATGAGATGCTGCCGGACGAGATCGAGCTCGTTCACGGACCGGGTTGCCCTGTCTGCGTCACGCCGCTCGAGATGATCGAAAGGGCGCTCGCCATTGCGCAGCGGCCGGAGGTCATCTTCACGAGCTTCGGGGACATGATGCGGGTGCCGGGATCCGATACCGATCTGCTCACGATCAAGGCGCGTGGCGGAGACGTGCGGATGGTGTACTCGCCGCTCGATGCCGTTCGCCTCGCCCAGGCGAACCCCGACCGGGAGGTCGTGTTCTTCGCCGTCGGATTCGAGACGACCGCGCCAGCGAACGCGATGGCGGTCCGCCAGGCGAGCATGCTGGGCCTCGAGAACTTCTCGATCCTCAGCTCCCACGTCCTCGTGCCGCCCGCGATGGAGGCGATCCTCGGTGCGTCCGACAATCGCGTCCAGTCGTTCCTAGCTGCCGGGCACGTGTGCGCGGTCATGGGCTACTGGGAGTACGGTCCGATCGCCGAGCGCCATCGGACACCCGTCGTGGTGACAGGCTTCGAACCCCTCGATCTGCTCCAGGGGACCTACATGGCGGTCCGCGCCCTCGAGGAGGGCAGGTACGGGGTCGAGAACCAGTACACACGCGCCGTGACGCTCGAGGGAAATGCTCCCGCACAGGCCCTCCTGCAGGAGGTCTTCGAGACGGTCGACCGTCCGTGGAGGGGGATTGGGACCATCCCGATGAGCGGACTGAGCCTCCGTCCCGAGTACGAAGCGTTCGACGCCGTCGTCAGGTTCGACGTCGAGGCGATCGCACCGCCCGAGAACGAGATATGCATCGCTGGCGAGATCATGCGGGGCCTCCGCAAGCCCCACGACTGCGAAGCCTTCGGCACGGCCTGTACACCCGAACACCCCCTCGGGGCACCGATGGTCTCGTCGGAGGGCGCATGCGCCGCCTACTTCCAATACGGGAGGGTCTGATGACGGGCGACATCATCGACATTGCGGGCCTCGGTGCGTGCCCCATTCCGATCACGGACTATCCGAACGTCCTCCTCGCACACGGGGGAGGGGGCAGCCTCTCCCAGATGCTCATCGAGAACATGTTTGCCGCCACGTTCGCGAATGACTGGCTCGATCCGCTCCACGACGGAGCCGTGATCGATGTGACGGCCGGTCGGATGGCGGTGTCAACGGACTCCTTCGTCATCAGTCCCCTGTTCTTCCCCGGAGGCGACATCGGGTCGCTCGCCGTGCACGGAACCGTGAACGACATCGCGATGTGCGGCGCGACGCCGATCGCAATCACCGTGGGCATGGTGATCGAGGAGGGCCTTCCGATGGAGGACCTGTGGCGCATCGTGTCGTCCATGAGACGAGCAGCCGACGAGGCAGGTGTCGCCGTGGCAACGGGGGACACCAAGGTGGTGGACAGGGGCAAGGGTGACGGCATCTTCATCAACACCACGGGGTTCGGCATGGTTCGGGACGGGATCGATATCCGACCGAATCGCATGCGAGCCTCTGACGTGGTGATCGTCTCGGGCACGATCGCCGACCACGGCATCGCGATCATGTCCGTGCGCGAGGGTCTCGAGTTCGACACAGCGCTCGAGTCTGACTCGGCTTCACTCAACGGCCTCGTCGATGTCATCCTCGACGTGGGCGGATCGGCCGTGCACGTCCTGCGCGATCCGACCCGAGGTGGGGTTGCGAGCGCCACCAACGAGATCGCGAAGTCCGCGGGCCTCGGCATCCGCCTACGCGAGTCCGCGCTTCCGATCAACGACCAGGTACGCGCCGCGTGCGAGATCCTGGGCTTCGACCCGCTCTACGTCGCGAACGAGGGCAAGTGCATCGTGATCGTCGACCCGGGCTCCGCCGACGACGTGCTCGCCGCCATGCAAGGACATCCACTCGGTCGCTCGGCTGCCGTGATCGGGGAGGTCGTAGAGGACCATCCGGGCCGCGTCTTCCTCACGAGCAGCATCGGAGGCAACAGGGTCGTCGACATGATCAGCGGAGAACAGCTGCCACGGATCTGCTGACATCCCGTCGACGCACGATGTCGAACCGGCCCGGCTGATACCGTGGTAGGCGAGGGAGAGGAGACCTCCAATGGCAGAGGCGATGACCGAGGGAGTGTTGGGCGACGTCACGTGCTCGTTTGCACCATGCACCTGTTCGGTGGCATCGGAGGGCGATTTCTGCGGACCGACGTGTCGGATGGGTATCGGAGAGGTCGGGGAGCCGTGCAAGTGCGGCCACGCGGAGTGCCTCCGAACGATGGGGGATGGATGACCCGATGATGGATCCATCGTGAATCACTCGGCCACGATCGGTGCCCTCTACACGGCCTTTGCGGCTCGCGACCATGAGGCGATGGCCGCCTGCTACCAACCGGATGCACACTTCTCCGATCCCGTGTTCCCCGATCTCCGCGGGGCCGAGATCGCCGCCATGTGGCACATGCTCTGCGAGCAGGGACGAGACCTCGTGGTGACGTTCTCGGACGTCACGGCGGACGAGATCGGCGGGTCTGCGCACTGGGAGCCGGTGTACACGTTCACCCCGACCGGTCGGCTCGTGCACAACAGGATCGACACCTCATTCACGTTCAGGGACGGGCTGATCGCACGTCAGGTCGACACCTTCGACATGTGGCGGTGGATGCGGATGGCCCTCGGCACGACCGGCTGGCTAACCGGCTGGACGGGACCCGCACACGCCAAAGTGAGGCAGACCGCCGGACGCAACCTCGACCGGTTCATGGACCAGCATCCCGAGTACCGGCGTCCCGGCCCACGGGAGGATTGACGCACCGGCGGGACCTTCACCGGTCGCAGGGATCATCCGGTGTGGTTCGAGCCGACGGGGCTCCTGGTTCCCTTCGCGTCCTTCGCGTCGACGCCGGCACGCCCGGGGAGCATGACGATGATGCACGCACCTCCGAGATCCGTCGACCGTTGGTAGCGGGCAGTGCCGCCGTGGGCCTGAGCGATCGCCTGGACGACGGCCAGACCGATACCTGATCCGGGCACGGCGGCGTTGAGGCGGTTCGGGCCCCGCTCGAAGCGTTCCCATACCCTCAGCTCGTGTCGCCGAGGGATGCCGGGACCGTCGTCGTGCACCTCGAGGACGAGGTCGGAGCCCTTGACCATGACCCGCACGAGGCGCACCGGACCGCCGTATCGAGCGGCGTTCGTCAGGAGGTTGACCAGCACCTGCTGGATGCGGGCAGCATCGACGTAGCCGATCACGTCGGGCGGGCATTCGACCCGTACCGTCGCGCTCGGGAGCCCCGATGCCTGGATCGACGACGAGATGATTCCGCTCATCGAGGCTGCGCCAACCCTCAGATCGACGGTGTTCTCCGCGCCGCGCGCCAGCATGATCAGATCCGACACGATACGGGCCATGTAGTCCGCCTGTTGGTGGACGACGTCGAGCATCGATCTGCGTTCGGCGACCGACATCTCGTCGTCGTCCTCCTCGAGGAGCTCCACGAACCCGACGATCGCTGTCAGGGGGGTTCGGAGCTCGTGGGAGATCGTCGAGACCAGGTCATTTCGCTGCTGCTCGATCTGTGCGCGACTCTCGAGGATCGCCACGCCCTGGCGGGCGATCACGAGCAGACCGACCACGATCGTCGCTCCGAGAAGCACCGGTTCGACATCCGCCTCGCCGCCGACGACCGTGTGCACCAGGAAGACGACGAGCATGCCAACCGCAGGCACGTATGGAGCGACCTGGGTCCACAGGGGTTGGTTCCTGTCCGCGTACTCGCGCCCTCCGGTCGGGGTTCCCACGAGCGATGCAGCAATGAAGAACGCTGCGACCGCCACGAGGTTGATGATGTAGAGGGGCTGGGCATCGGCGAACGAGTTCGCGTGCCCTGACGCGAGGAACGCGATGTCGCCGAGGACCTGGGCAAGGATTCCGACCGAGAAGATCGTGAGCCGTATGTCGAACCGATGCGCCGACCTCCGGAGCAGGACGGACATCGCCACGGTGATCGCGAGCAGGTCCAGGAATGGGTAGAAGGCCCCGATGACCCTGGTCGCGATCGAGGCGTCCGCGAGGTCGACCATGAGGTTCGACAGGACGAACACCCACATCAGAGCTGCGACGGAGACTGCCCCGATCATGCCATCGAGCAGCATCCTCCAGCGCTGCATCGCCGATCCCTGCGTGTGGGGCAGCGTTGCGAAGCCGGCGACGACGAGTGCGTAGGTGGAGAGGAAGAAGATGTCGGTCCAGCCGAAGGCTGGAGCGTCACCGTTGACCATGAACACCACGCCGACCGTGAGGACCCCGATCGCAGCCATGATCATCCCGGAGCCGATGAGGGACCAACCGATCCTCTCGCGGCCGGAGATTCCGCGCGATCGGGTGATGAACAGCACACCGGACAGCGCCGCCCCTACGAGGACCCCGAGCGCACCCGCTACGTCGGCGGCGTCATCGCTCCCGACCACAGTCACAACGGCGCACGCCGCGATGAACGCGAGCACGCCGTAGGAGGCGGGTCCGAGGCGTATGTCGGATCGCTCGAGAGACGACGCGACGCGTGGGAATAGGGCCATCCTTGGGTTATCGGCGCCCGGGTGGTCGAGGTGAAGTCAGATGATCACAGCTCGATGTACCACTCGAGCGGCACGATGAGACCCTCGATGTTGTTCGCGAGCGCGTCCATGAAGGCGGCGAGGTCATGGATGGTCTGGAACGTCGTCGTGGTGAAGCGGATGCCATCCATACCCATAGGAACCGCAGGGAACCCCGAGACGTTGACGTAGTACCCGTCACGCATCATCCGGCGCGCCAGTTCGATCGCACCCTCGGGTGTCCCGATCCTGATGAACCAGAGTGGGGTCTGCTCGAGGGAGAGCATCGGTAGCCCATCTCGCGCAGCGCGTTCGCGGACGTAGTCGATCTTCTCGAGGAGGTCTGCTTCTCGTTCGTCCCTCTCGGGGGACAGGTGGATGTCCGCGGCGGCGACCGCTGCACCCAGCTCCGCCGGGTGGAGGGGACCGGAGAAGGTGAACGTCGCACCTGCGAGGAGCACGCGATCGGCCATCCAATCGCTCGGGAACACGAGGACGGCGCCGCCCGCGCCCCACGACTTCGCCAGGGAGCCGATGACGATCATGCGCTCATGGAGGGGGGTCTCGCTCAGCACGTGCCCGATGCCGTTGACGCCGCGCCAGCCCACCCCATGGGCGTCATCGAAGTAGACGTGGAGGTTCTGGAACTCGTGGAGGAGGTCGACGATCGCCGTGACGGGCGCGGTGTCACCGAACATCGAGTAGACCCCGTCTGCGAGGTACCAGACGTTTCGGTACTCACCGGCGGAGCGCTCGAGTATCGAGCGCAGGGCATCCACGTCGTTGTGTGGCACCCCGACGACCCTGGCTCCGAGACCGGACAGGACGTGGGAGGTGATCTGCACCGACGCATGGACCTGATGGTCCTGGAGGACCAGGTCACCGGGGCCGACCAGAACCGGGAGCACGGAGAGATGGCCGAGCGTCGTGGTGGTCGGAATCAGGATTCGCCCACCGAAGATCTTGTGCAGGCGGTCCTCGAGGTCCGTGTAGAGGTCGACGGACGTATACGCGGCCGACGACGAGAAGACAGGGCCGAAGCGATCCACCGCCGCCTTCGCGCCGGCCTTCAGGCGGTCATCGGTGTTCAAGCCGAGGTATGCGCACGATCCGAAGTTGAGGAGCTCGCGCCCTCGAACCGTGATCGTCCGACCGGACGCCGACTGGTCCCGGACTCGGAGCCGAATCAGCCCGCCGTCGATCGCCAGATCCATCCTTGCCTGGACGAGGCGAATCGCATGCTCTCGCTTCTGTGCGGCATCGGTGCCCACGTGTGCCTCCTGGGCGCCCGCTTCGACCAGTCCGGCCCGGGACCGATCGGCGCCGACGATAGCGCCGGGACCTCCGCGAACTGCGGATCTGATCGGCGATGGCCCTCGGTTTGAACCGCGGCGCGCGTCGCACGTGTGTCAGATCCCTGCGATGGGGTGCGGCTCCTCGCCCTCGAGTCGGGGTGTGCCACAGAACTGGCATGCCGGGGCATCTCCGGGAACCATTGCCCCGCACCTCCGGCACTCCGACGCCCGAACCGTCCGTCGCCCATCGGGCACACCGTCGGCGGCGTCGATCTGCTCGATCCGTTCCCGCAGTTGGTCGTCGGTGAGGCCGCTCTCCTCGAGCAGTGACCAGATGGCGTCGATGACGAGGATCAGGCGGTCGACGCGGTCGTGGATGTCGAGCAACTCGGTCTTCGACACACCACCGGACGCGGCGACCGACGACGCGAGGCGCGCCGACTGGCGGCCGTGCTGGCCGAGGATGTACCCGGTGAGGAAGGTGAGTCCCATGCGGAGGGAATCGACAGGGCCGCCACATCTCTTGATTGTTCTTTGCGCGCAACGAGGAGGCCCGGTCGATGTCGGGCCTCCTCGTTGCGTTTGGGTGACGCGAAGGACTCCCTGCTCAGCCCGGGAACGCCGCCTCGTATACGGCGAGGAGCTCGGGTGTGCGTGGGCCGGAGAACCCGCAGTAGTTCACGGTTCCGTCGTATGCGGAGATGAGGAACTGCTCGCCGACCACGAACGGGACACTGCCGATCAGGGCCTCGAGGCCGGCAGGGGCGGTCACGGTGACGACCGTGGCGTCACCGTCGGTGAACCACTGGTCCACGTCGAGCGTCACGATCTCCCCCTCGATGGCGGTCACGGTCCCTGCGAAGGCGACCGGCACGTCCCTCAGGAGCTCGGGGCTCACCGCCATGCAGCTGGCCATTGTGTCTTCTGCTCCCGCTGAGAGGGCGAGGGTGACGTCGGCGGCGGGTTCAGGGCCTCCGCGCATGGCGAGGAGGCCGCCTGTGGTCGCGGCGACGAGGACGAAGGCTGCCGCCGCAGCGAACCAGACTCCCCTCAGGTCGCGCCGACCGCCGCTCGGTGCGGCGGTGGCCGGCTCCTTCGTTTCTTCGTGGATGGGTGTTGACATGATCGCCTCCAGGCGATCCCGGGCCGAGTCGCTCGACACGGGTTCGGTGTTCAGGCCATCTCGCATCGGATCGATCCGTTTGAGTGCGGATCTCAGTTCATCTGTCATTGCCGATGCTCCTTGGCGGTTTCATCACGGTTGTGTCCGGATGACGCCGCACTCTGTCGCTCCATTTCGCGGGAGAGCCTCTGCTTGGCACGCTGGAGGCGAAGGCTGATCGCATTCGGTGTCGTCTCGAGGACCGCGGCGATCTCGCGGGGCTCGAGTTCCTCCCACGCCCACAGCTCGAGCACCTCCCTATCGGACTCTCCGAGACGTTGGAGTGCCTCTTGGAGGTCGGCGAACTCGAGCCTGTCGGAGGGATCGCCGGCAGGCGGTGGAGGCGGTTCGGCTGCCAGCTTGTCCACGAGGTGCAGCCTTCGGCCCGTCGCCCTTCGCCTGTTCGCGAGTGCCCGTTTGGCAACGCCGTAGCACCATGGGAGAACGGCGTCCGGGGGAACGTCATCGATTCGACGCCAGATCGTCAGGAGCGCATCGCCGAACGCCTCCTCGGCATCCTCGACGGGCGCGCGCCGACGCAGGTATCGCTGCAGGGGTTCATACACCTCACCTGCAACGGCCTCGAAGCGGGTTCGCCTCTCGATGTCCGTGCTCACACGTGGTCTCTGTCCGCCCGACTCGCGATCCTGTCGGGCACGTCTCGTCGATCGTTGGCATCCCGCTATCGCGCGGCCCCGGCGGCGGGGTGAGCCGCCGGCCGGGGCCGCGTGAACGCTGCGCGATCAGGTCGTCTGTTCACCGCCGCTCGTTCGAGCGTCGACGTCGCGGATCCCGAACCCGATGAGGACGAACAGGATGCCGACAAGTATCGCCATCCCTGCGACCCCGAACGCGACGACGGACGTGAACAGTGATGCCTGCAGGAAGGCTGCGCTCTGTGCGACCGCGCGCAAGGGATCCTCGCGATCCAGTTCCGCGTATGTCTTGCCGCCCGTAGCCTCGAGGGCGTGCTTCTCGATCACCTTCGCCTCGCAATAGGCGCTCAGAGGTCCGTTGACGTCGTTGCCAGCGAGGCAACTCGCGTCTTCCGAGACCGTGATTCTCTGATCACCGAGCGTCTGGCTGACAACAACCCACGTCCCGGCGCCACCGATGATGAGGATCACCCCGATGACGATCGCAGCGATCCAGGATGCCTTTCGCATACTTCTCCCTCTCGTTGTAGGGGGCCGATTCTACGTCCTCGATCGGAGGCTGGGCGATGAGCCCTGTCAAGACAGCGATCGTCCGGCGAGACGAGCACACTCCCTCGGGTCAGGTGACTGCCCTACCCTCGCGCCATTGGAGGTGACCGATGAACCCGAGGCCGACCCTGACCCATGACGTGGCCGTCACCGTCATCGCCGCGGTGCGTACGGAGCTCGATCGGCGTGGCGCCGGAGCCGCCGTCGCCGTGTGCGACGACCACGGGGAGCTGATGGCATTCCTCCGAACGGACGGATGCCGGCTCCCATCGATCACGATCGCCGTGAACAAGGCCTACACCGCCGCTCGCGAGCAGGTCGCCTCGGCGGAGGTGGGAGCAGCCTCGAGGGATCAAGGGTTCCCGATGACGAACTTCGGAGAGCTGCGGTACGTGTCGTGGGGAGGAGGCGTTCCCCTCACGGTATCCGGGACGGTGGTCGGTGCCGTAGGCGTGTCGGGGTTGCCCGAGCACGAGGACATCGAACTCGCCGAACTCGGCCGAGCGGCATTCGAGTCGGCTCGGGCCGCTCCGACCGTCCACCATCACGACGCCAACGGGGTCAGCTGAGCGGAACCACCTCGTACCGCTCACCGTCGGCCACCAGCATGACGCGCTCGTGCGTCTCGGCTTCGAGCGCGTCGATGACCTCTTCGATCGACCCGGTGAACGTAGGCGGACCTGCCGCATGGAGGCGCCGGACCCGGAAGTGGGCGTCGCTGATGGCCGAAGCCAGCGCTTCGCCGTTCTCGGAGACGAGAAGCACCTCACGGAGCGCGTGGTGCTCGACATCCTTCACCACGCCACGGTCCGCGAGGAGCGCCCGGGTGTGGTACCACGCCACGGCCGCTGCCGCAGCCACGATCGCCAGTGGTATCGACACGTCGTCGAGGATCGTCGCGCCGGCGCTTCCATCGAGGAGACCCTCGACCAGGGCGTACACGGACACGGTGAGCGAGATCATCGCGGCGAGGCCGCTCAGCCCGACCACGACCGGCAGGTAGATTCGCCGGCTCGGCGACTGCGAGAAGGTCGACGGATCGCTTCGCCACTCCTTCTGGAGGCGGGCCCAGTGGCGCCACCAGAGGGGCACGCCGACGAGGAGCAGGGTCGACGCGATCGCGACGACCGTCCCGTCAGGGCCCGTGAGCTCGACACCGGCGACTGCTCGGATCCCGTACGCGATGAGGGTTGCGATCCCGCCGGCAGCCACCGAGAGGCCGACCGCCGAGAGGATGTGGTCATACACCCTGTCGATCTCGGAGCGATCGCTCATCGCTCGATTGCCGAGGACGAGGCGGTGATGAATCCAGCTGACGGCACCGACGACCACGACAGCGAGCGCACTCGGCACGCCTTCGAAGTAGGAGGCGGCGCTCTGGTCAGGACTCCTGAACAGCCACTCGAAGCCGAAGAAGACTGCTGTTGCCGTCCCTGCGACGGTCATCACCACACCGCTCAGGACGCCAGCCAGCAATACATATGCCGTCCACAGGGTCCTGCGCTCGTCCCGACGGGCACCGGCGAGCCAATACCACACCCAAACCCCGACCGCGACAAGGAAGGTGGAGAGGCTCGGAGCGAGATCGTCCCAGGTCCGGCCGCCGACGGTGAGGTCGACAGCCGAGTCGTAGATGCGTGTCGAGACCATGGCAAGGGCGATCGCACCCGAGGCCAGGCCGACGGAGAGGCCGACGAACGAGCCGAGGATCCTCTCGCCCCACATTCGCGAGGCATCGCCGTGGCGATCTGCGATGAGCCGGTGCCCGGCCCAGACGGCGCCCCAGGCGACCAGGCCCACCAGGGCGATCCCCAGGAGCCCGTCTCCGGTGAGCGCGTGACTCAGCAGCCGGGAGGCCTCGCTCACCACGCCGATGAGTGATCCGATGAGGGCAACAGTGAGGTAGAAGGCCCAGCCGAACGACCTGCCCTCCGCTGGGTCGGAGCGAAGGCGGCTACGCGTGAACAGGGCGAGACCCACCAGGACGGGGAGGCCCACGATGAGGAAGGCGACTGACCTGGCGAGCAGGTCGGTGTCTCGCGTCCACCCTCCCAGGTCGTCGATGATCACCTCGGCCACACCCGTGATCCCGAACACGGACAGCCCCAGGGCGACCAGCATCGCGGCGTACTGGAACATCCGACGGATCAGGATCCCGGAATTCTCGGGCCCACCGTCACGTCGTGCCCCTACGGCCTTCACGATGAGGTAGACGATTCCCCCGAGGACCAACAGCGGTAGAAATCCGAGCATGTTCACTCCTCCGGGCCATGCATTGGCCATGACAGCCCACGGGAGATCAGCCGCGGATCCCCGACGAGCCCCACGGTGGCACCGATCGTCAGCCCCGTCGATCGACGCTGGACGGATGTGTCCATACTCTCATTGTCCGCCGAATGGGCGCCACCGTCCACTGCGAATGGGTCCGATTCAGCTCACGCTTGGAGAAGGTCCCGAAGCCTGATCATGCCGTCCTCACACGGCGGCGTGCTTCACCAGGTAGTTCGCGGCACCGTCGATCGTGAGGAACTCGGAGGCGTCGCGCTGTGGGATGTCGACGGCGGTCACCTCGCTGATGCCGATGAGCCAGTTCAGGAAGTCCATCGAATCGAGGTCGAGCTGCTCGGACAGGTCGACGCCGTCATCGACGGAGGCAGGGTCGATCTCGGGTGCGATTCCTGCGAGGACGTCGAAGATCACCGTTCGCGCTTCATCAGTCGTCATAGTTTCTCTGGCTCCTGGAGTAGTCGATCGATTGCGAGGAGGAGCAGACCGCCGGTGTGGCCGTCGGTGACCCTGTGGTCCCCGGCGAGTGATGCCTGCATGACGGGATGGACGACCACGGATCCGTCCACCGCGACGGGCTCATCCGTGACCCTTCCGAACCCGACGATGGACACCTGCGGCGGAATGATCACGGGGAACACGGAGGCGACACCGCGGTCACCGAGGTTGGTCACCGTTGACGTGGGGTCCGTCATCTCCGATCCCTTGAGCTTGCCTGCCCTGGCGCGACCCACGAGATCGGCGAGTGCCGACATCAAGTGATCCAGATCGAGCGTGTTCGCATCGTGGATGGCTGGTGCGACGAGCCCGCCTCCGCGAAGGGATACCGCAACCCCGAGGTGGACGGCCGTGCTCGGGACGAATGATCCGTCGATCCAGTGGCCGTTGAGGTCTGGGTACTCGCCGAGTGCCAACGCCGTCGCCTTGATCAGCAGGGCCGCTGGCAGGATCCTGCGCGTGACGGGGCGATCCTCGTTGGCCAGAGCCACCCATGCCATCGATGCCGCCATGTCGACGCGGTGACCGAGGTAGTAGTGGGGGATCTCTCGCTTGGACCGCTCCATCGACCTCGCGATGGCTCGCCGCATCGCCTTGACCTTCTCGAGCGGATCGGAAGGGCTCGGCTCGGGAACCACGGCACGTGATTCCTCGATGTCGTCTGCGACGACCAGCCCATCCGAGCGGGAGGCCGTGATCACTCCCGGATCGATTCCACGGTCGATGGCGAGCATCCTCGCCCTGGGGGAAAGGCGCGGACGGTGACTCCTCGTGATCTCGGATTGGACTGTCGGCACGAATTCGGTCGCCGCCCTGCGGACGTCATCGCGCGTCACCGCGCCGTCCGGACTGCTCGATGCGACATGTGCGAGGTCGACGCCGAGCTGGTGGGCGAGATGCCGGATCGGCGGCATGGTGTGGGACGTCGGCTCGCCCTCCGGTCGACTCGCGCCTATGACCTCTGCTGGTGGAGGCTCCTGTGCATGGAGCTCCATCCCGCCCGTCGTCGTCCCGGCGGAACCGTTGCCTTTGGTGTCCGCCGTCTCGGCGGGCGATCTCAGACGGGCGATCGGCGTTCCGACCCGGAGACGTGTCCCGCTTGGCTCAACGAGCAACTCCTCGATGACCGCGTCCTCCCAGACCTCGACCTCGATGATGCCCTTGTCCGTCTCGACCTCCGCGATGACCTGGCCGCGAGCCACCGTGTCACCCGGTGCCACGAGCCATGCCTCGAGCATGCCCTCGTCCATGTCGGCACCGAGCGACGGAAGCACGAAGTCCTTCATCGTCCCACGACCCGGTGCGCGGCACTGACGATCCCGTCGACCTGTGGGATCGAGGCTGCTTCGAGGTGCTTTGCATACGGGATCGGAACCTCGACACCACAGACCCTGGCGATCGGGGCGTCGAGTTCCCACAAGGCATCCTCTGCGACCATCGCGACGATCTCGGCTGAGAGGCCAACCGTCTTCCACCCCTCATCCACCACGACCAATCGGTGCGTGCGCGACACGCTCCCGATGACCGCGCCGGCATCCAGCGGCCGGAGCGAGCGAAGGTCGATCACCTCGGCGGAGATCCCCTCCCTGGCGAGTGCGTCTGCCGCCTCGAGGACCTTCCACAGGCTTCCGCCATGGGTGACGATGGACACGTCGTCCCCGGGTCGTCGGATCGCCGCCGACGTGATGTCGAGAGGTCCGCCTTCGACGGGTAGCTCCCCTGTCATGTTGTAGAGCCCTGCGTGCTCGAACATGATCACGGGGTCGGGGTCGTCGATTGCCGTCTGCAGCATCCATCGGGCGTCCTCGACGGTTGCGGGGGCAATGACCTTGAGGCCGGGAACGTGTGCATACCACGCCTCGAACGAGTGCGAATGCTGAGCCGCGAGCTGGCGTCCCGCCCCCGTCGCCATCCTGATGACGATCGGCACATTGAACTGCCCGCCCGACATGTGGAGCAACAGGGCTGCGGTGTTGACGATCTGATCGAGTGCGAGCAGCGAGAAGTTGACCGTCATCACCTCGACGATCGGTCGCATTCCGCCGAGGGCAGCGCCGATGCCTGCTCCAACGAAGCCCGACTCGGACAGCGGCGTGTCCCTGATGCGGTCCTCGCCGAACTCTGCGAGGAGTCCCTTCGAGACGGCGAAACTCCCCCCGTAGCGTCCAACGTCCTCGCCCATGAGGAATACCCTGTCGTCCAGGCGCATCGCCTCGGCGATCGCCTCGCGCAGCGCCTCGCGGTACGTGATCGTCCTCGTCGAGCGATCGGTGTCGGTGATCGTCATACCGTCACCTCCTCCGACATCACGAATCGTGTCAGCTCATCCACCGACTCGAGTGTTCCCGCATCGGCGAATGCGACTGCGGCGTCGACGACGTCGGCGACACCGGCTTCCATCTCCTCCCATTCGCTCGCCGTCAGGTTCCCGCCGGTCTCGAGCAGGTTGCGGAACGAGTCGATGGGATCATGCCCCTTCCACTCCTCGACCTCGCTTCGGTCGCGGTAGAGCTCGGGATCGAACATCGAATGGGCACGGAAGCGGTACGTGCGCAGTTCGAGGAAGTGTGGACCTCCCCCACCGCGGATCGACTCGACCGCCAGCTTCGCTGCCTCGGCGACGGCGAGGACATCCATGCCGTCTACATCCCAGGCAGGCATCTCGTACGACGCAGCCCTCAGCGTCAGACGCGTCTGGGTCTGCGACCGATCGAGTGCCGTGCCCATCGCATAGAGGTTGTTCTCGCAGCAGAAGAGCACAGGGAGATGCCACAGTGCGGCGAGGTTCATCGCCTCGTGGAACTCTCCCTCGGCAGCCGCCCCCTCGCCGAAGAACACGGCGGTGACCCTCCGGCGGTCCTGCATCGAGTCGGCGAGCGCGAGGCCGACGGCCAATGGAAGGCCGCCACCGACAATGGCATTTCCGCCGAACAGGTTGGCGTCGTCGTCGAAGAGATGCATCGAACCACCGCGTCCACGACTCACTCCCTCGACGTTGCCGTACATCTCGGCCATGATCCGGCCGGGATCGACACCGAGTGCGAGGGCGTGGCCATGCTCGCGATAGGTGGCGACCACACCGTCCTCGGGACCCAGCGCGGAGATGATCCCTGTGGCAACGGCTTCCTCACCTATGTACAGGTGGAGGAACCCGCGTATCTTCTCGGCCTGGTAGAGCTCTGCGCACTTCTCCTCGAACCGACGGATGAGGAGCATCGTCCTCAGAAGGCCGTGGAGGGACTCGCGATCTTCCATCACGCCTCCTCCCCCTCGAGACTCGATAGGTCACCTGTGGGTAGGCCGAGTTCGCGGGCCTTGAGAAGGCGTCGCATGATCTTCCCCGATCTCGTGTGCGGTAGGTCCTGCTGGTGCTCGATGACTCGTGGCGCGACCGAAGCTCCGAGATGCGTGCGGCTCCAGCCGCGGAGGTCTCGCTCGAGTTCCTCCGACCATTCGTACCCGGGATGCAGCGACACGAAGGCCTTCACGATCTCGCCTGCGACGGGGTCGGGAACGCCGATCACGGCCGCCTCGGCGACTGCTTCGTGCGCGACGAGGACCGACTCGACCTCGAAGGGACCGATCAGGTGCCCCGACGACTTGATGACATCGTCGCCGCGCCCGATGAACCAGAAGTACCCGTCGCCATCAACGGCTGCCCTGTCCCCGGTGCGATACCAGCCGTCGACGAAGCTCGCCGCGTACCGTTCCTCCATGTCGAGGTATCCGCGGAACATCGACGGCCACGGCGTCCGAAGCGCCAGCTCCCCCTCGACATGCGGTTCCGTGACCTCGACGACGTGGCCGTCGGAACCCACGATGACGGCACCCCGATCGTCGAGGGCCAGGATGCCTGCGGTGATGCCGGGAAGCGGCCTGCCCATCGATCCGGGCTTGATCGTCTCTGCGCGGTAGTTCGCGATCATGATGCCGCCGGTCTCGGTCTGCCACCAGTTGTCGTGGATGGGCATGCCGAAGGCCTCGATACCCCACACGACCCCCTCCGGGTTGAGGGGTTCCCCGACACTGGCGACGAACCGGAGCGAGGACATGTCGTACTCGCGGGCGATCCCCGAGCCTGCCTTGGTCAGCATCCGTATCGCTGTTGGCGCCGTGTACCAGACGGTCACCCGGTTCTGCGCGATGATCGAGTACCAACGGTCGGCGTCGAGGTCCCCCTCGTCGACGATGTTCGTGACCCCGTGGACGAACGGGGCGATGATCCCGTAGGAGGTGCCCGTCACCCACCCTGGATCTGCCGTGCACCAGAAGACGTCGCCTGCGTGCAGGTCCAACGCGTAATGCGCCGACATCCAGTGGTGGAGCACAGCCCCGTGCACGTGGATCGCGCCCTTCGGCGTTCCCGTCGTACCACTCGTGAAATGGAGCAGCGCCATGTCCTCCGGATCCATGGGCTCCGACGGCATGGAGGGATCCCCGCTGTCCATGAGCTCGCGGAACGACACCGTTCCCGGTATCCCGGGTGCCCCTGGCTCGTCGATGACGATCACGTGCTCGAGATCGGGGAGTCGATCCCGGATCGCAGCCACCTTGGTGTGATAGAGGCGGGCCGTCGTGACGAGCACGGTGCCGCGGCCCATCTCCATGCGCGTCTGGATCGGATCGGGCCCGAATGCCGAGAACAGGGGCGCAAACACGCTCCCGTTCTTCAGCGTTCCGAGGGCTGCGATGTACAGCTCGGGTATGCGACCCGCGAGGGCGAAGACCTTGTCTCCCCTGGCAACCCCAAGCCCGCGGAGGGCCGAGGCGAACCGGGAAGTCTCCCGCATCAGGTCGGCATAGGTGAAATCGATGACATCCCCGCTCTTCCCGATCCATCGGAGGGCGAGGTGACCGGCGAGGGGTCCACGGCCATGGCGATCGACCGCCTCATAGGCGATGTTGATACGACCCTCTGGCAACCCGTCGAGGTACTTGCCGACCTGTTCCCAGTCGAACGAGGCGCGGGTGTCCGCGTACCTCGTGAGATTGGGATCGATCGCGAAGGAGCCGGTCTTGTGGATAGGACGGAAGTCCATGGCGGAAACCCCCAAACACAACGCGGCGCTTGCACTTCATCGTATCAAAATTTCCTTAGTCTGGAACTCAGTATCTAGGGTTGTCCACCGTTTCCAACCCGATCGGATCGGAGGCGCTCTGTGGGTCCACTAGCGTCGTGACGGCGGCGAAAGGGATCGGGCACAGGTTGAGAGCGGTCGTCTACCACGAATACGGTTCCCCGGACGTGCTGAGTGTCCGAAACGTCGCCAAGCCGACCCTCCAGGACGATTCGGTCCTCGTCAAGGTCCATGCAGCGTCCGTCAACTCATGGGACTGGGATCTCCTCACGGGAAAGCCGCTGTGGAGTCGAGGTAGCGGGTTGCGGCGTCCGAGGCGCGAGGTCCTCGGGTGTGACATCGCGGGCACCGTCGAGGCAGTGGGAACCGAGGTTCGGAGGTTCCGTCCAGGGGATCCGGTGTTCGGGGATATCTCGGGCCACGGGTTTGGAGGATTCGCGGAGTTCGTAGCGGTTCCCGAGGCGCCTCTCTGCCATATGCCGCTCGGGCTTGGCTTCGAACAGGCTGCGGCGATTCCCCAGGCATGCGTGCTGGCGCTCCAGGGACTGCGGGACACCGGAGGGATGAGATCAGGACAGCGCATCCTCATCAACGGGGCGGGAGGCGGTGTCGGGACGTTCGGGGTACAGCTCGCGAAGCTCGCTGGTGCAGAGGTCACCTGCGTGGACCGCGCCGACAAGCTCGACGTGTTGACATCGCTGGGAGCCGACCACGTCATCGACTTCCGGGAGCGGGACTTCACGAGGACGGGGATTCGGTACGACCTCATCCTCGACGTGGTGGCTCGGCGGTCCATCTCGGCCTATCGCCGTTCACTCACTCCAGGGGGCGTGGCCGTCATCGTGGGAGGATCGATGTCGACGATCCTCCAGACCGTGACGGTCGGCTTCCTTCTTCCGAGGTCCGGTGGAAGGACACGGCTTCTCCTCCATCACCCGAATGCGGAGGATCTCGATCATCTCGGGCAGCTATGCGCCTCTGGCGATATCGCACCCGTCATCGACCGCATCTACCCCCTCGCCGATACAGCGGAAGCCATGCGCCGCATCGGTGAGGGCAGGGTTCTCGGAAAGATCGTGATCACGATGTGACGGCCGCTTCGCCGTCACCGGGAGGAGGGCTGCACGGCCAGGACCAAGCGAGTAGCGTCCGGATGGTCCCGAAAGGAGAAGGCAATGCCCGAATGGCAATCGATCGACCTGCCCGACTCCCAGGCCGTGCAACTCGCGAACAGCAGGGATCGCCGCCTCGAGGTGTACTGGGCGGAGTTCGATACGACCATCCCTCAAGAGCGCGGTGGACCTGATGAGCTTCATCATGCACCCGCTCCGAAGCCTCACAGGACGAGAGCCCGAGGATGCCTATGCGGCGTCCAACCTCCCACCGAGCGCGGCATCAGACGTCATACAACGCAGGGTCGTCCCCGGACTCGCCATCGATGGTGTCGACGAAACGTGGCGCGTGGTCACGACCATCCACAACCATCACCGCGGCCTGAATCCGAGGATCACCCGATTCATGGCGACGGTCTCAGGTGGTGAGGAGACGGTCTACCTCGTGGCCGACAAGGAGTATGAATAGCCGGAGTGACCTCAGCCGCCCCCGGTGATGTCGGGCCGTGGGGAGAGAACCGAGAGGGCGAGCTCGACGACCTCGTCGAACTCCAGACTCGCACCCCGACCACCGGCATCCTCGAGGGTTTCGGCGGGAAGCAACGAGGCGGCAGCAGCCCAGGCGGCGTCCATCTCGGCTTCTTCGAACGGTGGTGAAAGTAGCTCCATCTGCGATCCGGCCCGCCGGGCTGCTGCGAGGAGGACGGCGCCGTCCCCCGGGTTGCCCGCGGCGATGGCGACCTGACCTGCCACCTGCAGGACATGGGGGGCATCGGGTCTGACGAATTCGGCGGCAAGCCGAAGCGCCTCGCTTGCGGTGTCCATCGCTCCGCGGATCTCGCCACTCCGGAGCTCAGCGATCGCGAGGTGACGCAGTGCCCATTCCGCGCCCATGGGGGACTCCATTGCACGGAACATCGCAACCGCCTCGCCCAACAACGTCCGCGAGGCCGTGAGGTCGGCCGTCTGCAAGGAGAGCTTTCCCAGGTAGGCAAGGGCCCACGCCGTGATGTCCTCGACCCCTGTCTCCCTGCTCTGGCGAAGGGCTTCTTCGACCAGATGCCGCGCCTCCACCGTGTCACCGCGGTTGATGAGGATCTCTGCCGTCGTGAGCATCGCATCGGCGATGAGGTCCGGGATTCCGAGGGACCTGCTGATCTCCAGCGATCGCCGAGCGCACTCCGCCGCCTCATCCTGTTCTCCCATGTCGGCGAGGACGAGCGCCAGGTTCGTGAGGGCTCGGCTCGCCTGAATGTGGTCCGATGCCGCTCGCGCCCGCTCGAGCGAGGTTCGGAAGAGTTCGGCGGCCGCCGGAAGGTTGCCATCCTTGTGCTGGATGACCGCAAGCGCCGCTGCCGCTGCCGCTGCGGCCTTCGAGTCCCCGATCTCTGCGGCGAGGCTTCCTGCCTCATCGAGGTAGCCCTGTGCTGTGTCTCGATCCCCTTGATGTGACGCGAGTGCTCCCATGCCGAGGAGGGCCCTGACACGAGTCCGGTCGTCGGCCCCCGACGCCGAGCCGAGGGATCTCTCGAGCCAGTCACGACCTTCCGCAGGTCTCCCCCGGAGCAACCAGAACCTCCAGATCGCAGCTGACAGCCGTAGTGCCAGCGGCCCACGGTCGATCGACCATTCGAGCGCGGCCCTGAGGTTGTCGCGTTCCGTTTCGAGAGCTGCCAGCCATTTCGCCTGGTCGGGGCCGTCGAGACCCGAGCTCGCCTCCTCGGCGAAGGCGATGAAGTACTCGGCGTGGCGCTCGACGACCGCCTCCGTCTCGCCGAACTCGGCGAGACGGTCGGCGGCGTACCGCCGCATGGTCTCGAGCAGTCGGTATCGCCCGATGTCGACGTCGGCGACCAGCAGGGATTTGTCGACGAGCTCAGCGACCATCGGCATGACATCGTCGACGCCGTCGCGTACTCCGCAGACCTCCCCGGCGGCCGCGAGGCCGAATCCGCCTCGGAAGACCGAGAGGCTCGCGAAGAGCTGACGCTCGCCTTGCGGCAGGAGGTCGTAACTCCAATCGATCGCGGCTCCGAGCGTCTGATGGCGGGGGCGTTCAGTGGTCGATGGGCGGGACAGCAGCCGGAATCGGTCATCGAGGTGGTCGGCGATCTGATCAGGTGTGAATGCTGCAGCCTTCGCCGCCGCGAGCTCGAGGGCGAGCGGGATGCCATCGAGCTGGCGCACGATGCGCCCGACCGCCGGTGCATTGGCCGGCGAAAGGGCGAAACCCGGTCGTGCGAGGCCCGCGTGATCGACGAACAGTTGGACTGCCTCGAACCTGCCGATACTCGCGACGTCGGCGTCGACATCGGGCATGGACATCGACGGTACGCGGTAGCCGATCTCGCCCGGTACGCCGAGTCGCTGCCGACTGGTCGCGAGGATCCGGACGTCGGGCAGCCGCCTCAGCAACGTGCCCGCGAGCTGTGCAACTGACGCGACCACGTGCTCACAGTTGTCCGCGATCAGCAGTGCAACCTTGTCGCTCAGGTGATCCGCCAACAGGTCCTCATACGACCGATCCGGCCTCTCTTCGAGGCCGAGGGTGGAGGCGAAGCGCTCGGGGACCAGCTCAGGGTTTCGAAGGGACTCGAGGCCGATGAACCACACCCCACCGGTGAAGTCATGTGCACGTGACGCCCCGATCTGCACGGAGAGGCGGGTCTTGCCAGCACCCCCTTCCCCCGTGAGGGTGACGAGCCTGTGATCGTCCATCAGGGCGAGGATCTCGGCCAATTCCCTCTCCCTCCCGATGAAGGAGGTCAACTCGGCGGGGAGGTTCGAAGGCGCACTCGCAACGGTGGTCAGCGCGGGGAAGTCGCGACGAAGCCCCTCGTGGGAGAGCTGGTACACGCGTTCGACGCCGGGAATGCCGCGCAGCCTCTGATCGCCGAGATCGATCAGGTCCGCACCGGCGGGCAGATCGTGACGAAGGACACCTGCCGCGGAACTCGACACGAGGACCTGACCTGCGCTGGCAGCCGACATGATCCGCTCACAGCGGTGGATCGACAGCCCGAAGATGTCTCCGCCGCGTTCCTCGACACTGCCGAGGTGGAGCGCCATCCGGACGTGTGCGGCATGCATGAGCTCGCTGCTGCGGGATCCCAGGCGCAGCTGTGCGGTGATCGCCGCCTCAGCTCCCGCTCGAGCCGAGGTGAACGACGCGAGGAACCCGTCTCCCGTCGTCTTGATGATCCGTCCGCCCCGTTCGGTGATTGCACCGGACACGATCTCGTCGTGTTTCCCGACAGCGATTCCCGCCACGTCGGGGTGGTCCACCCACAGCGCGGTCGAGCCTTCGATGTCGGTGAACAGGATCGTGAGCGAAGCGGTGGCCCCGGTTCCCGTGCCCTCCATGTGACGTCAACCTGCCAATTCATCTTGCACCGCCGCCGGCACACCACGCATGTGGCGCGTCGGCGCTCGGGTGGTTCGGATCAGTCCGTGCGCTCCGACCAGTACTCGTCGTAGGCCGCCTCGAGCTTGTCCTCCCTCGTATAGAAGTCGGGGAACTCGAACAGGTTCTTCACGACGACGCGAGCCGTTTCATGCGGCGTCAGCGACGTGTCAGGATCCTCGAGTGCGCATTCGTACTCGATGCACATGGCACGACGGAACTCATCGTCGGAGAAGGCGGCCCGGTCCCAATCGATCCCGATGGAAGCGCCGTGCACCCTTGCCTCTTCCACCGTGAAGTGAGGGACGAAGTCGATCATGGTTGTCCTTTCGTCGGCCATCTCGCGCACTGGGAACCTACACACTCCCGATCGCGCAAGCACGCGAAATACTCGCGGCTACCCGGGGCTGCCTCCGGGATCGACAACAGGACCCGGCAGCACGATCCCCGCCAGCGCGACCTCCGGATCTCACAGGCGCCCTTCGACCACCTCGAGGATCTCGGCCTCCCGCTCGGCGGCTCTCCGCTGGAGGTCACGGCCTCGATCGAGACAGTCGGCGGCGACCTCGCTGTCGGTGAGTCCTTGGGCGTTGATGCGGACGTTGAGGAACGCACCAGAGACTGCCGTGCGCGCACACAGGGCGGCGACACCGGCGTCAGAGACGGACGCCGGGTTGCCGATAGCGGCCATCGCGTGGATCACATCCATCGCAGCGAGGCTGACCTCCATGATGCGGAGGGGCACTTCGGTCGCGCCCAGTGTGGCAGCCTGGATCGCTGCATCCCTGGCGGCGATGTCGCTGTCGCTCCCCTTCGGCATGCCGATCGCAGCCATGACGCGATTGAACGCCTCCGTGTCTGCGTCGATGAGTGACACCAGCTCGTCCTGACAGGTCTTTCCCCTGTCTGCCCAGTCGGAGAACTCCTCCCAGCGATCATCCCAGCCCCGTTTGTGGGATGACAGGTTCGCCACCATGACCCCCAGGGCGGCGCCGAGCGCGCCGACGGTCGCAGCCACCGATCCGCCGCCCGGTGCGGCGGATTCCGAGGACGTCACCTCGATGAACCTCCGCACAGATGAGTCGACGAGCCGATCTGTGCGGTCGTCGATCGCGTACTCGATGATCTTCTGCATCGGATCGAACGGGCCAAGGTCATCGAGCCCGAGCGACCTCCGGGCGATCTTGATCAGCTCGGTGTCCGAGACGCCCGTGGATCGATGCTGCTTTCGGAGGAAGTAGCGACCAGCCTCGAGGATCGCATCGAGCGGGATCAGCCCCACGAGCTCGGAACCGGTCACGCGCACTCCACGCGCCTCGGCGCGTGCGCAGACCTCATCGAACGCAACGTGGACGGGTGTGGCTCCGATGTCCGTGAGATTCATCGAGATCTGGGCAATGCCGTACTCCTCGATGAACCAGCCGATGGCCTTGACGTGCTCGAGGGATCCCGGGATCCACACCTGCTCACCATTCGCATCGAGCTCGATTTCCCCTGTGAGCGGATCGCCGATGCGCTTCGGCCTACCCCGCTCGCGGACATCGAACGCGATGGCGTTCGCTATCCGCGTCGATGTGGTGTTGAGGTTGACGTTGTAGGCGACCAGGAATCCCCGTGCCCCGACCGCCGTCGCACCGGAGCGCGCGTTGAACGTCGCAGGGCCGAAGTCCGGTGCCCACTGCGCGTCATCGAGGCGGGCAGCCAGGGCCTCGTACTCTCCGGCGCGCACGGTGGCGAGATTCCTCCGCTCGGGGGTGAGTGCAGCATGCTCGTAGCAGAACACGGTCAGGCCCACCTCCTCACCGAGGCGTCTGGCAAGCTCGTGGGCGTGTGCGACGGTCTCGTCCATCGAGATGCCCGCAACCGGTACGAGCGGGCACACGTCCATCGCCCCGAACCGCGGGTGTTCACCGGCGTGGATCCGCATGTCGATCGTCTCGACCGCCTTGGAGGCTGCCCTCACGGCAGCGTCGACGACGGCCTCGGGTGGGCCGACGAACGTCACGACGGTCCTGTTGGTCGCATGGCCGGGATCGACATCGAGCATCCTCACGTCACCGGCGGATGTGATCGCGGCCGATATCGCGTCGATGACCGCTCGGTCTCGGCCCTCACTGAAGTTCGGCACGCAGGCGATCAGTTGCTGCACGGAGGTCCTTCCCAAAGCTGCACTCCCACGATAGGGATCATCGGCGAAGCGATGCGTTCAGCCATCGATGGGAGGAAGGGCGCGTCGAACGTATCGGTCGAAGTGGGGGATCGCGAACTCGACCCAGCCGTAGCGCGGCGAGTAGATGACCCCTTCGCCGATCAATCGATCCCGGAACGCGGCGACCTGCGGGGTGGACCTGCCCGCAGCTGCCGCGACCTCGCCTGATCGGTGCGGCCCCGATCCGAGCGAGGCGAGGGCCTGGACGTACGCGACCTCAGACGACGGGATGCGGGCTATCCGTGCTGCAAAGAACGACGAGTCCAGTGCATGCTCGGCATTGGGGGCGGCACGATCCACGTCGGCCGCCGAGATGGGTGCATCGGTTGCGGCGTTCCACGTGTGGTACGCCCATGTCTGGACGAAGAACGGGAAACCGTCCGAGTGATCGACGATCTTCTCGGTCGCCGCATCGGACCATGCGACGCCGATCTCGTCGGCGGGATCGACGATCGCCTCGACGACCTGGCTCGGCGTGAGGGGGCCGAGGTCGGCAACGGTGAACATCCGCTCTGCGTACGTCGCGGCCCTAGCAACATCGCCGACGAGGTTCGGGAGCCCCGCGAGGAGGCAGTACAGCGGAAGGCCGTCCTGCCCGCATCGGTGGACGCCTGCGAGGAGCCTGCGCAGGTCGTGCGAATCGAGCATCTGTGCCTCGTCGAGTGCCAGCATGAGCCCGAGGCCGCGGTCGGCGGCAACGGCGGCGACGTCGGTGACGACGTCGGCCAAGGCGTCGCGATCGGGGTGCCCCACGTGACGGCCAACGGCAACGCCTGTCCCGACGACGGTCAGCGATACGGACTCGATCGACCGCAGGGCCCGACCGACCCTGGCTCCACCCGCCTCCTCCACGATCCGGCGCGCCTGGCGCAGGACGCTGCGGACGGTGTCCTCGCCTCCGAGCGCCTCGACCCTGATGACCCGATAGCCGAGGCGCTCGGCGACAGAGGCGAGCTTGCCGAGAAGGACGGTCTTTCCGACGCCGCGCAGACCCGTCACGAGGAGGTGCTGGCTCGTGCGAGCCGATGTCAGGCGCCGGAGGGCGACCTCGGCATCCTCGATGACACGGTCCCTTCCGACCAGGGCGGGAGGTGGTGTGCCTGCGCCGGGTGCGTACGGGTTGGCAACGGGGTCATACAGTTCAACGGACATTCCGCTACTTTAGCAGTAGCTGACAAACCGGTGGCAAGTTTGGTGATGCCGGCTCGAAGCTCGGGATCACGCAGACGGTGCGTCGACCCGCTCGTTGAACGCCTCGATCATGGCATCGATCGGGTCCACCATGGCCTGGATGCCCGTCCAGTAGTCGGGGTCGTACCACTGGGCCTGGATCTCCTCGTATGTCTTGCCCTGCTGCTCCACCCACGTGTAGTACTTCAGGTTGTGGATCCGCTTGCGGTCGTAGTAGCCGAGCTCCTGCACGTGGGCGATGCTCTGCCCCATCAGGTACTGGTGGTACGCACCCGCCGCGTCGAGGGACGTGAACTCGCCACGCTCCTCGTTGAGCTCGATGAGGCGTGACCCGTACATCTCCATCGAATCGGTGGCGACGGTCATCACGACGTCGTGCGAGCCGAGCTCGTAGTACTTCGCGAACTTGACCGCCATCAACATGTTCGCGACACAGGAGATCCCGAGCAGCGGGAGCTTCTCGAGGAACTCGGACGCCACGCCCTGATCCGCAAGGTACTCCAGGCCCGCAGGCTCGTTGAACAGGCGAATGAGGCTGATCGATGCCTCGTCGTCGATCCCGATCACCATGTCGGTGTTGCGCACATCGTGGATCCACGGGATGTGCTTGTCCCCGATCCCCTCGATCCGATGCTCACCGAACCCGTTGAAGAGCATCGTCGGGCACTCCGTGGCCTCACCCGCAGCGATCCTGGAGGTCGGGTAGACCTGCTTGAGGTAGTCGCCCGAACCGATCGTGCCCGCCGATCCGGTGGCGAGGGTCACCCCGGCGAACCGGTCGTTCGGCCCCATCACCTCGTCCAGGACCTCGACCATCGCAGGTCCCGTGACCGCATAGTGCCAGAGGTAGTTCCCGAACTCGTCGAACTGGTTGAAGATGACGAGATCCTCGCCCGAGGCCCGCAGCTCATTGCACTTGTCGAAGATCTCCTTGACGTTCGACTCGCTCCCGGGCGTCTTGATGATCTCGCCTGCCACGCTCTCGAGCCATCGGAAGCGCTCTGCGCTCATGCCCTCGGGGAGGATGGCGACCGACTCACAACCGAGCAGGTGCGAGTCGTAGGCGCCGCCGCGGCAGTAGTTGCCCGTCGAGGGCCACACCGCCTTCTGGGTCGCAGGGTCGAACTGGCCCGTCACGAGCCTCGGTGCGAGGCAGCCGAACGCCGCGCCGACCTTGTGGGCGCCCGTCGGAAACCACTTGCCCTCCAACATGACGATGCGTGCATCGACGCCGCTGATCTCCGAGGGGATCTCGAGGTAGTTGACGCCACCGAAGCCACCACCGGACGGGGTCGGCTCGTTGTGCCACGTGATCCGGTAGAGGTTGAGGGGGTCGAGGTCCCACAGGCCGATCGTCCGAAGGCGTTCGGTGACGTCCGCTGGGATCAGTCGAGGATCGCGCATCTGTGCGAAGGTCGGGATCTTGAATCGGCGGTCCCTCGCCTGGGCGACGGCGGACGCCAGCACCTGCTCGTTGACGGTGAGGTCGATCATGGACGACGGTCCTTTCGGTCGTTGAGTGCAGCCTCGAGCGCGCCGAGGTCCGGATCGACGCGCATCGGTTCCGTTCCGAACGCCGCGACGGCCTTCATGACCGAGGCGACGTCCTTGAGCCCGCTCCCGGTGGCGAGGACCACGACGTCGTCGTCCGGTTCGACGAGTCCGCGGTCGCGTGCCGCGATGAGGCCAGCGTGGGCGGCGGCGCCCGCAGGCTCGGCGAACACGCCCGAGCCCCTGGCGAGGAGGGGGATCGCTGCGAGGATCTCGTCGTCGGAGACCCGCACGTAGGCGCCGCCCGTCTCCGTGACCGCGGCCATGGCCTTGATACGATCACGGGGAAGGTCGGCACTGATCGAATCAGCGACGGTGTGGGCGGAGATCGGCGGCTTCGTCAGGACGTCCTCCCCGGACTCGAACGCCTGGACGAGGTAGTCGCTGCCCGCCGACTGGACGCCGTAGATGCGTGGCGTGTGGTCGATCCATCCAAGGGCGAGCGCATCCTTCATGGCCTTGTGAATGCCGCCGATGATGGACCCGTCGCCCACGCTCACGAAGATCGCGTCGGGTGGCCGCCAATCGAGATCCTCGAGGATCTCGAGGCCCGCCGTCTTCTTGCCCTCGGTCATGAAGGGGTTGAATCCCGTGTTGCGGTTGTACCAGCCGAACTTCGCAGCCGCCTGCATGCAGAGGTCGAAGGCGTCCCGGTAGGTGCCGTTCACGAGTGCGACGGTGGACCCGTATGCGAGCAGCTGTGCCACCTTCGCCTCCGGAGCGGACGCGGGGACGAAGATGACGTTCGGCAGGCCCACGCTCGCGGAGATCCCCGAGAGTGCGGCGGCGGCGTTCCCCGTCGAAGCCGTCGTGATGATGTCCGCACCCCGCTCACGGGCCTTGACGACGGCCATCGCCGATGCCCTGTCCTTGAGCGAGGCCGTCGGGTTGCGACCCTCATCCTTGACCCAGACCCGGCCGATGCCGAGCACGTCGGCGAGCCGAGCCGCGTCGTACATCGGAGTTCCCCCGACGGTCAGCGGAGGAACGGCCGCAGCCGGGTCGACCGGCATGAGCGGTCGGTACCGCCACATGGTTCGGTCGGGATTCGCGGCGAGACTCTCGCGGGTGAAGCTGCCCGCGATCCGCTCGTAGTCGTACCCGACGTCGAGGATGCCCTCGCTGCCGTGATCGGGGCAGACGTACCCTTCGAAATCGGGCGGATGAACCGTGCCGCAGATGACACAGGTGAGCCCGATGACATTGGCCATCGATGCCGGGGTCGTCATCGGACGATCCTGGTGCCCGTCTCCCCCGCCATCGCACGTTCGAGGTTCACCGGGTTCGTTATCAGCGCCTCGGTCCCCCCTGCTTCGAGGAACTGGACGACGGCCCGCATCTTTGGCGCCATCGACCCTTCCGCGAAGTGACCACCCTCGTCGAGGTAGGCCTTCACCTCGTCGAGCGTGAGGCGATCCACCCACCGCTGTTCGGGCTTCCCGTAGTGCAGGGCGACCTGCTCGACTGCCGTGGAGATCAGGAGGAGATCCGCACCGACCTCGGTTGCGAGGAGCGCCGACGCGAGGTCCTTGTCGATCACGGCGGCGATCCCCGAGAGGTCTCCGTTCTCGTCGGCGACGACGGGGATGCCTCCGCCCCCCACGGCGATCGTGACGACCCCGGCATCGAGCAGGCGCTTGATCACCTCGATCTCGACGATCCTCTTCGGATGGGGCGATGCAACCACACGGCGCCATCCCCGGCCTGCGTCCTCTCTGACGTCCCATCCCTCGAGATCACGACGCCGCATGGCCTGCGCCTCGTCCATGAACGAGCCGATCGGCTTCGACGGGTTCGCGAACGCGGGGTCCGCAGCATCGACCTCGACCTGGGTGACGATGGTCGCGACGCTCACGTCGAGGCCCCGCTGGCGGAAGTCGTTGACCAGGTTCTGCTGGAGCATGTAGCCGATGGCGCCCTGGGTGTCAGCACCGCAGTAGTCGAGTGGGACCTCGTGGAGTTCGTTGCTCGCGAGCTCGGACCGACGGAGGATGAATCCGACCTGGGGCCCGTTGCCGTGCGAGATGGCGACCTCCCACCCATCCTGGACAAGGGACGCGATGTGATCGTCGGTTTCGGCTGCGGCGAGGTACTGGTCCTGCACCGTCATGTGATCCCCGTCGGGGATCAGGGAGTTCCCGCCGATCGCAATGACGAGCCTCGGCACTACTCCATCGCTCCGAGCACGGAGGACAGGAGCGCCATGCGCATCACGACTCCGTAGTAGGCCTCCTGCCAATAGCGGGCGTGCTTGAGGTCGTCCACATCTGGCAACAGCTCGTCCATCCTCGGCAGGGAGTGCAGGACGATCGAGTCGCCCTTGGCGCGCCTCATGACGTCCTGCGTGATCTGGTAGTTGGCTGGGGTGCGCCCGTACTCGTCCGGCTTCTCGTCGACCGACTTGGTGTAGTCGGGCTGGACGACGGGCTCCATGTAGATGACATCGGCCTCACCGATGACCTCGTCGATGTGGTCGACGATGCGATAGCTCGTGCCCTTGTCGTCGAGCTCTGCGAGGAACTCGGGCAGGGGTGCCATGTCCTCTGGCGACAGGATGATCATCTCGGCATCGAACTGGCTCAGCGCGTACCCGAGGGAGTGCATGGTTCGCATGCGATGGTCCCCGATGGCGACGAAGGTCAACCCGTCGATCGTGCCCTTCTCCCTCATGACCGTGTACAGGTCGGTGAGCACCTGGGTCGGGTGCTCGCCCCAACCGTCGCCCGCGTTGATGACGGGGATCGATGCCCACTTCGCCGCCTCGTGGGGCGCACCCTGCTGGAAGTGGCGCATCACCAGGACGTCGCCGTAGTACTCGAGCATGTGGACCGTGTCCTTGATCGACTCCTGGTAGAAGTCACCGGCACGGGTCATCTTCGCATCAGAGAACCCGGTCACATGGCCGCCGAGGCGGTGCATGGCGGCCTCGTGGGCGAGGCGGGTCCTGGTGGATGGCTGGTAGAAGGCGGTGACGAGGGTCTTGTCCTCCAACAGATCGGTGTTGCGCCGCTCCCTCGCGATGGGCTCGAGATAGTCCGCGATCTCGAAGAGGTGGAAGAATTCGGCCCTCTCGAACTCCTTGAGCGAGAGAATGTCGCGTCCGGCGAAGCTGCGCATGGTGTCCTCCTGGGACTGGGGTGGGATTGCCGAGAGGCTATTGGTCATACTATAGTACAACCTGATGACCCGACGCTACAAGAACGTGTCTCGATGATCACCCGGAACCCCTCCCTCACCGATCAGGTGAAGGCCCACATCAAGCAGCGCATCGCAGACGACGCCTTCGAGGATGGGCGGATCCCCCCCGAGACCGAGTTGGCGAACGATCTCGGTGTCAGCCGAACGACCGTGCGTGACGCCCTCAGCCGACTCGAGAACGAGGGGACGATCTATCGCCGGCAGGGCTCGGGAACGTTCGTCAACGAGCAGGGCCTCCAGATCAAGTCGAGGCTCGAGGAGATCTGGTCGTACGAGCAGGTTCTCGAGGACCACGGCTACGTGCCGTTCGTGCGCGTGCTCTCAGAGACCACCGAGGTTGCCGACCCGATGACCGCCGAGGCGCTCGGGCTCGACGATGGTGATACCGTCCTCACGATCGAGAAGCTCTTCCTGGAGGACGAGGATCCCGTCATCCTGACCATCAATCGGATCCCCAGCCACCTCCTGACGGACACCGAGTACACGGACGACGAGGTCACCCCGGTGTACGAGTTCCTCGAACGGCACTGCAATCGAGCCCTCGGCTACTACCTCTCCGACATCGTCCCGGTCGCCGTCAACGGCGACATCGCTGCGAAGCTCGGGGTCACCCCTGGGACACCTTCCCTCTCATTCGACGAGATCGGATTCGACCAGAACAACGAGCCGATCGTGAGGGCGACGTCGTACTTCCGCGACGATCTCCTCCGATTCCGCCTCATCCGCCGGAGAACACGAACGTGAACACCATCGAACAGACGCCGAGGAGTACCTGATGCAGACCCATTTGCGCGGACGCGACATGATCACCACCCAGGAGTGGACGAAGGACGAACTCGACACGGTCCTCGACGTGGCGATGGATCTCAAGCGCCGCAGGGCCCTCGGGGAACCGCACGCCCTCCTTCGGGACAAGGTCCTCGCAATGCTGTTCTTCTTCTCGAGCACCCGCACCAGGGCGAGCTTCGAGGCGGGGATGGCGCAGCTCGGTGGCCACGCGATGTTCCTCGACTCGACGAGCACCCAGATCGGCCACGGCGACACCTGGAAGGAGATCGGGGAGATCCTCGGTCGATACGACGACGGCATCGCCATCCGGAACGTCGACTGGGGAATCGGAAACGCCTACATCCGTGCGGTGGCGGAGGCGAGCCGCGTCCCCGTCCTGAACATGCAGTGTGATTGGTACCACCCGCATCAGGCGCTCGCCGATCTCCTCACGATCATCGAGCAGAAGGGCGACCCGCGGGGGCTCACGATCAACATGAGCTACGCCTACGCGGCGAGCTATCAGAAGCCCATCAGTGTCCCCCAGAGCGTCATCCTCCTGATGACCCGGTATGGGGCCAACGTGAGGCTGACGCATCCGCCCGAGTTCAAGCTGATGCCCGAGATCGTCGCGCAGGCGGAAGAGAACGCAAAGAAGGCCCACGGCTCGTTCGAGATCATCGATGACTTCGAGGCCGGGATGCGAGGCGCGGACGTCGTGTACGCAAAGGCGTGGGGCTCCATGCTCACCACCTCGGACCACGAGGAATCAGCGAGGATCTCGGCGAACTACACCGACTGGATCGTCGATCCCGCCAGGATGGAGATGGCAGACGAGGACGCCATCTACATGCATCCGCTCCCCGCCGACCGCAATGTCGAGGTCGCAGACGCCGTCATCGACGGGAGGTGGAGCCGGGTCTTCGACCAGGCGGAGAATCGCCTGCACGCCCAGAAGGCCGTCATGGCCCTCACGATGTAGGTTGGCGCTCGCACCTGGGGTCGCGGACCCGATGCCCGTAGTGAACTTCGACGCGTGGTCTCACGACCCCGGCAGGATGTCAACCGCTGAGGCGTCCTTGTACAACGACGCCTGGAACGGGCGCTGCTGATCGATGAAGTCGAACCACTCCTGTGTGAGCCGGACCATGTCGTCGTCGCCGAACCCGGAACCGAGGGCCGCATAGTCCTCGAGTTCCCAGCGCGTCTCGTTGCTGTAGGCGCCGAACCCGCGAACGGTGAAGTAGGTCCCCTTGTAGGTCCAGCCATCGGGCTGGTGCTCTCGAATGGCCGACTCGTTGTCCCGGAGCCATTTGCGGAACTCCGTACTCTTGTTCGGCTGGGCGTCGTAACGGAGCACGTACTCCATGTCTCCCTTCCTTTCTCTCGGGATCACGAGCCACCCTACTTGCACCGTGCCCGACGTGCAGGGCCCCGTACACGGGCGGACGACCACGATGCTGAACAGGCCTCACGGGGCGCCGGGGACCGAGATTGGAGCCGATCTGAGATCTCGGAACCCCGCGCTCACACCTCACCAACCAGGGAGCTCCCGATAGTCCTGCGGCGTGTTGACGTCCTTGGGTGCCGTGGTGTCGGCTTCCACACGGAGGACCCTCGGATCGGCTTCTTCGACGAGGACTCGCCACAGAACCTTCTCCCCTGTCACCGACGCGGCTTCTCCCACGGCGGCACGCGACAGGAGGAACGGGTGAGAGATCCGGTCTCGATACGCGGTCACGGCGGCCCACGGCCTGGCGTCGATCCAGACGTCAACCAGCGCATCGATTGATGCCGAGGTGATGGTCGGGACGTCCCCTGCTACGAGGATGAACGCGCCCGCGTCGGTATCGAGATCAGTCGCCGTGATCAGCGAGGACATGTTGCCCCGTCGGTGGTCCGGGTTGCGCACGACCACGATCGACGGGTACTCGAGCGTCGCCTCGACGACATCGGCATCGGCCCCCGTGACGACCACGACGCCGTCGACGCGACTGGCGAGGACCGCTCCGAGCGTCGCCTTCAGGATGGTGGTGCCCGCGTAGGGGAGCACGAGCTTGGGTTCACCCATCCTCTCGGATGCACCCGCCGCCAGGACGATCCCCGTCACCATCGTGGATCCCTGCAGCTCAGACACCGACGATGTCCTCCGGCAGGACCGGCACCCTCGTCAGGTCCTTCCCGGTTGCAGCCCGAATGGCCGACACGATCGCGGGCGTCGAGCTGATCGTCGGAGACTCGCCGATCCCCTTTGCGCCGAACGGGCCCCAGTGGTCGCCCTCCTCGATGACGCGGGTCTCCACATCGGGAGCATCCATGAAGGTCGGGATGAGGTAGTCGGTGAACGACGGGTTGCGGATGACGCCACCATCGATGACGAGGCGCTCCATCACGGCGAATCCGGCTCCCATCATGATGCCACCCTCGAGCTGGCCGGTGATCGCCTGGGGGTTCAGTGCCCTCCCGACGTCTTGTGCGGTGTCGACGCGCACGATCCGAACGAGGCCGAGTTCGGGATCCACGTCGACCACGGCCCTGTGGGCGGCGACCACGAACCCCGCATGGACGTCTCCCTGGCCGTTCTCGTCAGGCATGGAGGTCGGAGGGTGGCGGAACTGCACATGATGCTCGACAGGTCCGGCGTCGCAGACCTCGTCGATCGTCGCGATGCGCACGCCTGCGCGATAGACGCCGTCGCCACGGAGTTCGTCGCCACCGTGGCGTGACAGGATGAGGTCGCGCAGGCCCACGGATGCCGCATGAACAGCGCCGCCCGTCATCTGGGTCTGTCGGGACGCCGATGTCGAACCGGCGGAACCGATCTGGGAGGTGTCATCCCAGATGATGGCGACACGCTCTGTGCCGAGGACCGTCCTTGCGATCTGCTGGCACACCGTGACGAGCCCTTGACCGACCTCGATCGCCGCGGTGTGGACCTCGACACCTGCGGGCGTCATCACGACACGTGCCTCTGAGAAATCGTCGAACGCCTCGGAGAAGGCGAGGTTCTTCAGGCCGACTGCGTATCCGACACCGCGCACGACCGCCGAAGCCGGTGTGGTGAGGCCAGCCCCACCGGGAAGCAGGAGCGGATCCGAGCCGCCCCCCGCCTCAGGAAGGGGGATCGCCTCCAAGGCATCGATCACGGCGATCGTCGGCAGGGACCCCTCGATGATCTGGCCCGATGTCGACATGGCGTCGCCGGGTCCAAGGGCGTTCACGCGACGCACCGCGAGCGGGTCCATACCGAGTGCGTCGGCGAGCTTGTCCATCTGCATCTCGTACCCGAAGCATGACTGGACCGCGCCGAACCCGCGCATCGCTCCCGCAGGGGGGTTGTTCGTCCTCGTGACCGCGGCATCCACGAAGACGTTGTCACACCGATACGGCCCGACCATGAAGAAGGCGCTGTTCGCGATGACCGCCCTGCTGGTGTGCGCATACGCCCCGCCATCGAGGATGACCCGCGCAGTGACCTTCACGAGCCGACCCGATGTGTCCGCCTCGTGTCGGAACCACATCATCGAGGGATGGCGCTTGACGTGCCCTGCGAACGACTCGGACCTGTCATACACCATCCTGACAGGGCGTCCTGTCACGAGTGACAACATGGCGACGTGGATGTGCACGGAAATGTCCTCGCGTGCCCCGAATGCGCCTCCGATGCCGACGGGGTGGCACCGAACCTGATCCGGTTCCATCGCGAGGCATTCGACGATCTGGCGATGGTCGACGTGGATCCACTGGCTCGTGACATGCAGGTCGAGCCCACCATGACCGTCGGGTATCGCGAGGCCCGCCTCGGGCCCGAGGGGTGCCTGGTCCTGCGTGGCGGTCTCGTAGAACCCCTCGACCACGACGCCACCCTCGGCTGTCTCGTCACCACGACGAATCGCCATGTCCCGAAACACCGAGCCGACGGCGACGGCCTTCTCGGGATCGACGAGCGGCTCGAGGGGCTCCCACTCGGCGATCATCGCCGAGACGGCACGCAGCGCGGTCTCGTCGTCCACGGCGGCAACGATCGCGACGGGTTCGCCCCAATAGCGGGCAACACCGTCACACAGGACGGGTTGGTCCTGTTCCTCCTGGCCGAACTTCGGTTTGCCAGGGACGTCGTCCTGGGTGAGGACCGCGAGCACTCCCTCCATCGCGAAGGCCGCCGAGGTGTCGAGTGATACGAGGCGGGCGTGGGCGTACGGGCTGCGGAGCGTTGCTCCCCACAGCATGCCGTCCGCCGAGAGGTCAGAGGCGTACGCGAAGTTCCCTGAGACCTTCGGCTCACCGTCGGGGCGTCGAACGCTCGTGCCGATGCCACCCCGAACCCCGGGTTGGGTGCGCGCCGTCATGTGCCGTCCCCCGCCAGCTGTTCGAGGGCACGCATGATGGCTCCATATCCCGTGCACCGGCAGATGTTCCCCGAGAGGGCCTCCCTGATCTCGAGCTCCGTCGGATGGGGGTTGCCCTCGAGCAGGTGTGTCGCCGCAACCACGAACCCCGGTGTGCAGAAACCGCACTGCACGGCACCTGCGGCAAGCAATGCCTCCTGCACGGGGCTGAGCTCCCCCTCTTCGGCGAGGCCCTCGACGGTGGTCACGATCGACCCCTCGGCGTCGGCAGCCATCACGAGGCACGAGCACACGACGTCGGCATCCATGACGACGCTGCATGACCCGCACTCACCCTGTTCGCACGCATCCTTCGTGCCGAGCAGCTCGAAATCCCTTCGGAGGATCGTGAGCAGGCTGTCGGGGCCGGCGATGCCCACCACGCGCTCGGTGCCGTTGACGATGATCCTCACGTCCATGCCAGGCTCCGTTGGACGAGCCTGCGGGCAAGGACGCCCGAAGCGTGCCTCCGATAGGACTCGGTCGATCGATGGTCGGTGATCGGCCGGACCTCCTCCGCGACCAGCCTTGCGAACTCAGCGAGGACCGCCTCGGAGAGCGACGATTCCGCGTTGATCATCTCCTCCGCCCTCGACGCACGGATCGGCGTCGGTGCAACCGAGCCGAGGGCGACTCGGAATCCGTCGTCTCCCCGCATCACGACGCAACTCACGGTCGCGATCACCATCGCGTTTCGACTCCCGACCTTGGCGAACTCCTGGATCTTGGGGATGCTCCCGGGAAGGTCGACTCCGGTGATCACCTCATCGGGCTCGAGGGATGTGCGTTTCACGCCGACGAAGAAGTCCCGCCACGGGACGATGCGCTCCCCGCGTGCAAGGGAACGCACGATGATGCCCGCGTCCGCCGCTGCAATCCACGGGAGGCCGTCACCGGCAGGGCTTGCGGTCGCGACATTGCCCCCTATGGTGCCAACTGCCCGGATCTGGGGGGAGCCGATGGTTCGAGCGGCCTGGGCGAGGGCCCTGTGACCGGATCGCTCGAGGTCGGCCCATGTCGCCCCGGCACCGATCCGCAGGGGAGTGACCTCCCTCAGCTCGCGTACCCGACGCAGGGACACCACGCTCGACGGGCGGTGGTGGGCAAGGTTCACCTCGACCATGAGGTCGGTGCCACCCGCAAGGAGCTGCGCATCGGGTATCTCCGCCCTCGCTGTGAGCGCCCCGTCGAGGTCGCGGGCTGCGATGAACTCCATAGGCGCGACGCTAGTCGTCGACCGGACCTTCGGCGGCAGTGACCCGCACACTCACCCTGCTGCGATCCGGGCGGCAGCACGGTTGTGGTGGCTCACGAGTCGCGGTACGTCGACGCCGACCACCTCACCGTCACGTACGACGGCTCGGCCGTGGACCCAACTGTGGTCGACGCGCGTCGGTGATGCGAACACGACGGCCGCGACCGGGTCGTGCAACGCTCCCGCGTACTCGGCGCGATCGAGCGAGATCGCGATGAAGTCAGCACCCTTGCCTACCTCCAGGGATCCGACGTCGTCGCGTCCGAGGACGCTCGCGGACCCGCGTGTCGCAAGCCTGAGGGCCTCCCTCGCCGTGAGGAGCCGTCCGCCTTCGAGCGTCGGCGAGGCAGCCAGCCTCGACAGCAGCATCGCCTGGCGGACCTCGGCAATCATGTGGCTGGCATCGTTGCTCGCCGATCCGTCAACGCCGAGGCCGAGCCGAACACCTGCTGCCAGATATCGGCGAACCGGCGCGATGCCCGAGGCGAGGCGCATGTTCGATGACGGACAATGGGCGACTCCCGTGCCGGAACCAGCGAGTCGACCCACCTCGGCGTCATTGATGTGGATGCCGTGGGCGAACCAGACGTCGTGCCCCACCCACCCGAGGTCCTCCATGAGCTCGACGGGCCGCATGCCATGCGTCTCGATGCAGAACTGCTCCTCGTCGAGGGTCTCCGCGACATGGGTGTGGAGGTGGACCCCGTACTCGCGGGCGAGCGCGGCTGACTCGCGCATGATCTCAGGCGTGACCGAGAAGGGTGAACACGGTGCCACGACGATGCGTGTCATCGACCCGGAACTCGGGTCGTGGTGGGCCTCGATGACCCTCTGCGTATCGGCGAGGATGGCGTCGGCGACCTCCACGACCGAGTCGGGCGGGAGGCCGCCGTTGCTCTCTCCGAGGCTCATGGACCCGCGTGCGGCGTGGAACCGGAGTCCGACGGGCTCGGCACCCTCGATCTGGTCGTCGAGGCGCGAGCCGTTCGGGAACAGGTACTGGTGGTCCGATGTCGTCGTGCACCCGGACAGGGCGAGCTCGCAGAGGGCGAGCCGTGTGGAGGTCACGACGTCGTCCGGCGTCAGGCGCGCCCACACCGGGTACAGCGCGCGGAGCCAGTCGAAGAGGCCCACGTCCTGGGCGGCGGGGAATGCCCGCGTCAGCGTTTGATAGAAGTGGTGGTGGGTGTTGACGAGGCCGGGAAGCACGATGTGGCCCTGAAGGTCGACGACCTCGTCCGCCTCATCCGGGAGCTGGTCCGTCGTGCCTACCTGCCGGATGAAGCCGTCTTCGGCGAACAGCCCGCCGTCGACGAGTTCGGTGCCGTCGTCGTCCATCGTGGCGAGAACCTGCGCGTGCCGGACGAGGAGGGAGGCCATGTCCCGACAATGTACCATTGGGCACAGGAGGAGAGAGGACCGCGTGATCACGGAGTACCGTCGACCGTCGACGCTCGATGAGGCCCTCGATCTCGTGGCACGGCCCCACGCGATGATCATCGCAGGTGGGACCGTCGCGTCGCTGACTCGACACCGATCACCCACGCTGGCCGTCGACCTCCAGGACCTCCCGATGTCGGGTATCGACATCACGTCCGGGTTCCTGCGCATTGGTGCCACTACGACCCTTTCGGCGATCGCCGAGGCGGCCGCCGTGCCCGACGTCCTCGCAGACCTTGCCCATCGGGAGGTGCCGACGATCCTGGCGAACGCAGCCACGATCGGTGGCACGATCGGGTCCGCCGATCCCGAGAGCCAGGTGCTGACCGGACTCCTCGCGTTCGGCGCCACCGTCACCGTGGCGCGGGTGGGCATCGTCACCGAGTTCGCGCTCGAACAGATCCTCGACGAGCCGGGATTGATCGAGGCGGGGATCATCACCGAGGTCGTCGTGCCCGTCGGCGGACGCGCCGCCGCCGAACGAACCGGCCGCACACCGATGGACACACCGATCGTGTTGGCCGTCGCACACCGCGCGATCGACGGCCACGTGCGCCTCGCCATGGCCGGTGTTGCCGCCCGTCCTGTCGTCGTCGACCCCGATCACATCCCCGACCTCGAACCGCCAGGAGACTTCCGCGGTTCGTCCGCGTACCGGTCACACCTCGCAGCCGTGCTCGGGCGCCGGGTCCTCCACGCTGTGGGGGGCGAAAGATGAGCACGACGATCGAGGTCACCATCAATGGTGTGGCACGCAGCCTCGAGTGTGAGGCACACGAATCGCTCCGCGTGGTCCTGCGTCGTGCGGGTTTCGTGAGCGTCCGGTACGGGTCCGATACCGGAGAGACCGGAGCAGCCGGCGTCCTGGTCGACGGCCGATTCGTCTCCGCCGACGTGATGCTCGCGGTCCAGGCAGACGGACGATCCATCGAGACGGTCGAGGGCCTGGCGGGTCCCGGCGAGATGCATCCGATCCAGCAGGCGTTCATCGACACGGGTGCCATGCAGTCCGGATACTCGGCGCCCGCGATGATCCTGGCGACCAAGGCGCTCCTCGAACGGAACCCGAACCCGACCGAGGCCGACGTTCGGAACGCCCTCGCTGGCATCCTCGATCGCGAGTCCGGCTATCTCCGGCCGGTCCACGCCGTCCTGCGTGCGGCCGCGACCATGCTCGGGGAGGACCCCGATGACATCTCGATCGTCCACCTCGATGCACTCCTCGACGACGATGGCAGCCCGCACCACGACAGGGACGGCCTCTCGGACATCGCTCCGAGGGTCGTGCTCAGCGAAGACGTCCCAGTGACGCGGGTCGTCGGGCACGCTGAGGCCAAGACGGACGCGATCAAGCTCGTCAAGGGCAACCCCGCATTCACGGACGACACGGATCTGTCGGGAACCCTGTTCGCGAAGGTGCTGTACAGCCCGCACGCCCATGCACGGATCGTGTCGATCGACGACTCGGCCGCACGGGAGCTGCCCGGCGTGCACGCCGTACTGCACCACGGCAACGTCCCGAGGGTCCGGTACGCCTCCGGGGGTCAGAGCTACCCCAATCCGCTCCCATACGACCAGGTCAGCTTCGACGACAAGGTCAGGTACGTCGGTGACCGCGTCGCCGCCGTCGCAGCGGATTCCGAGGAGATCGCCAGGGCTGCCATCGAGCTGATCGAGGTCACCTACGAGGTCCTCCCCGCCGTCTTCGACGAGAACGAGGCGATCCTCGAGGGTGCACCGGTCATCCATGACGAGCCAGACATGGAGGGCGCGCACGACGCGTCCCGCAACATCGTCCATCACATCGAGGCGGCGACCGGGGACATCGACGCGGGACTCGCCGCAGCGGCGCGCGTGTTCGAACAGACCTTCAGGGTCCACCAGGTGCAGCAGACACCGATCGAACCGCACATCGCGATCTCGGAGTGGGACAGCGACGAGCGCCTCGTCATCACGACATCGACGCAGGTCCCGTTCCACGTGAGGCGGATGGTTGCGCCGCTGCTCGGCCTCCCGGTCAAGCAGATTCGCATCATCAAGCCGAGGATCGGCGGCGGGTTCGGCGCCAAACAGGAGATGCTCATCGAGGACATCGTCGGCCACCTCACGATGGCGACCGGCAGGAGGGTCCGCCTCGAGCTGACACGGGAGGAGGAGTTCATGTCCTCCCGCACGCGCCATCCCCAGACGATCACCTACACGACAGGGATCGATTCCGAAGGGCTGCTGACCGCCCAGCAGATGCGGATCGTCGCGAACACGGGGCCCTACGGTACGCACGGCCTGACCGTCCAGATGGTGTCCGGCTTGCGCGGCTTGAGCTCATACAACTCCCCCGTGAAGGCGTTCGACTGCAAGGTCGCGTACACCAACATCCCCGTTCCCGGCGCATACCGGGGATACGGCGCTCCCCAGGCGCTGTTCGCCCTCGAGGCCCACATGGAGGACATCGCCGCCGAGATCGGCATGGACGCGATCGAGTTCCGACGCCTCAACTGGACGAAGGTTGGGGATCCGATCGACATCGCCCCCCAGCTCGGCGAAGGCGACCTCGAAGCAGGTGTCATGCCGATCATCACCTCGAGCGGCCTCGAGGAGGCGGTCCTGCAAGGCAAGCGCGCCGTGGGATGGGAGCGCCGAGCCGACCCGACATGGAGGACGCCACCGGACAGACCACACATCCGGCGTGGCCTCGGGTTTGCGATGGCGATGCACGGAACCGCCATCCCAGGCCTCGACATGGGGGGAGCGAGCCTCAAGATCAACGACGACGGTTCGTTCAACCTCCTCGTCGGGGCAACCGACCTCGGGACCGGTTCGGACACCGTGCTGGCCCAGATCGCCGCTGAGGTGGTCGGCGTCGGGACGAGCGACATCCTCGTCTACTCGTCCGACACGGACATGACGCCGTTCGACACCGGTGCCTATGCATCATCGACGACCTACATCTCTGGTACCGCGGTCAAGCGTGCTGCCGAGCAGGTTCGCGCCCAGATCATCGATCGAGCCGCAATGCTCCTCTCGGCTGAGCCGGCCACGATCGACCTCCACGACGGTGCGGCATGGACGGACGACGGAGCAACGGTGACCCTCGCGGAGATCGCTCTCTCGAGCCTTCACCAACGGGACCAGCACCAGATCATGGCGACGGCCTCCTACGTGTCCCCAGAGTCTCCGCCTCCGTACGCGGCCCAGTTCGCAGAGGTGGAAGTCGACATCGAGACCGGTCAGGTGACGGTCCTCCAGCTCGTCATGGCCGTCGATTGCGGTGTTCCCATCAACCCGGTCACCGCCTCCGGGCAGGTCGAGGGTGGCATGGTGCAGGCCCTCGGCTACGGACATTGCGAGGAGATGGCGTACGACGAGGATGGGCGCATGGTCAACGCGGCGTTCGGACCGTACAAGATCTATCGCGCCGACGAGATGCCCAGGCTCGAGGCGATCCTCGTGCAAACCCTGGAGGCGAGCGGGCCGTTCGGGGCCAAGGCCATCGCCGAGATCCCGAAGGACGGTGTCGCCCCGGCGTTGCGGAATGCGATCGCCGACGCGACCGGTGTCCGGATCAACGACATCCCCTTCACCCCCGAACGTGTGTGGCGGGCGCTGCGGGCATCGTGACCGCGACCGGCGCCGATCGGATCCTGTCAGAGCTGTCCTCCGCCGTCGGCGGTGGCCATCCCGTCGTCCTCGCCACGATCGTTGCGACCACGGGTTCGGTTCCGCGCCACACGGGGACGAAGATGGTCGTGCGTGCCGACGGGTCGTCCGTCGGGACGATCGGCGGCGGTGAGGTCGAGGCAGCGATCAGATCGGACGCGCTCGCCGCCCTCGAACGGGGTGAAGCCGATCTCCGCGATTACACCCTTCACGACCCCGGACTCGGGGATCCGGGCGTATGCGGTGGCACAATGACCGTCTACCTGGAGCCATACATGACCCCACACACCGTGTTCGTCATCGGAGCAGGCCACGTCGGGAAGGCCGTCGTGGACCTCGCGCACTGGCTTGGCTATCGCACGATCATCGTGGACGAGCGCGAGGGCGAGGTCACCGATGCGGCCGTGCCGAGCGCCGACGTCCGGTTCGCCGGTTCCGTCGACGACGCCCTCGCCGCCCATCCGATAACGGCGGAGACCTCGATCGTTGTCGTCACGAGGAGTCATGAGCTCGATGCCAGGATCGTGCCGCTCCTCGTCGACACCCCTGCGCGCTACATCGGTGTCATGGGAAGCGGCCGCCGGTGGGAAGTCACACGCGCCGCCATCGACGGTGCCGGTGTGCCCGGCACTGCGCTCGAGCGCATCCGGAACCCGATCGGACTCGACATCGGGGCTGAGACCGTCGAGGAGATCGCCGTGTCGATCATGTCGGAGATCATCGCCTCGAATGCCGGAAGGGGCTCGTGACGTCCGCTGCGGACCACTTGGTCGTCGTCCGCGGCGGGGGTGATATTGGCTCCGGCGTGATCTGGCGTCTGCGGAGGGTGGGGTTTCCCGTCATCGTGCTCGAGCTCGCCAGGCCCCTGACGGTGCGACGCACGGTCGCTTTCTCGAGCGCGGTATCGGATGGAAGGGTCACGATCGAGGGCATCGAAGGGACGCTGGTGGCTACGGTGGCCGAGGCCGTCGAAGCCACCCTCAGGGGCGTCGTTCCCGTCCTCGTGTCGGATGGCCTTCCGGAGTTCCCGGGGCCGGTGTCGGTCCTGGTCGATGCACGGCTCGCCAAGGTACCCCTCGACACGACCGTCGACATGGCGCCACTCGTGATCGGGCTCGGCCCCGGATTCGTCGCCGGCGTCCACTGCCACGCCGTGATCGAGACGATGCGGGGCCACAGGCTCGGACGCGTCATCTGGGACGGACCTGCAGCTCCGAATTCGGGAGTCCCCGGTGAGATCGGGGGGGCCTCGGCCGGGCGCGTGGTCAGGGCTCCGGGTGCCGGGAACCTGACATGGGACGTGTCGTTCGGTGATGTGGTCGAGGCTGGCCAGCAGCTCGGATCGGTCGACGGAGTGGCCGTGCTCACTTCGATCGGCGGCATGGTGCGCGGCCTCATCGTCCCAGGACCCGTGACCGCGGGCCTCAAGATCGGGGACGTCGACCCGAGGATCGACCCTGACGCGATCACAGAGGTCTCGGACAAGGCCATCTCGGTCGGTGGCGGTGCGCTCGAGGCGGTCCTCGTCTGGATGAACTCGCAGTCCCGATGACGTTGCCGCTGCATGGCCGGCTCGGCCTCGGACCGCACGAGCTCGTCGCACTGGTCGGCGCAGGAGGCAAGTCGACCATCCTGGCCACGCTCGCCCGCGAGCTCTCCGTCCTGCGCGTGATCGTGACCACAACGACGAAGATGGCGCCGGATCAGGTCACCCAGCCGACATGCTGGTCGGACGATCCTGCGGTGGTCGACGCCGCACTCCATCCGGGGTCACCCCTGTTCGTCGCATCCGTGCTCACCCCCGACAAGGTCATCGGCCTGTCGGCATCGGCAGCCGATCGGTTGTTCATGGAGACGCGGGCCGACCACGTCCTGGTCGAGGCCGACGGCGCCCGGCGGATGGCCTTCAAGGCACCTGCGGCCCACGAGCCGGTGATCCCAAGTGCATCAACGACCGTGATCGTCGTCGCATCGATCGCCGCTTTGGGCCATCCGATCGCCGAGGTCGCACACCGCCCGATGCTGGTTGCGCAACTGATCGGAACCCATCCCGACCAGCTGCTCACGGTCGAGGGTGCGGCGACGGTGCTCCTCCATCCCGAAGGAGGCATGAAGGGCCTTCCGATGGGCGCCCGCGTCGTGATGGCAACGACGATGGTGACACCGGCGACACGAGACGATGCCGACACGCTCGGCGCGTTCCTCGCATCCGATCCGAGGGTCGAACGCGTCGTCATGCTCCCGTGACGTCGTGCCGGAGGTGGTCAGTCCGGGAGGAGTGCGTTGGTCCCGCGCGCCAGGTACCGACCGCGCCCGGGTTCCCCCACAAAGGTTCCATGGTCGACGATGACCTCACCGCGCAGTATCACCGTCTCGACACGCCCACCGACCTCGCGACCTTCGAAGACTGAGTAGTCGATGTTCATGTGGTGCGAATCGGCACCGAGCGTGTGGGAACCCGTCGGGTCGTAGATGACGATGTCCGCGTCCGACCCCGGCGCGATCGTGCCCTTCTTCGGATAGAGGCCCGACAGCTTCGCCGGGATCTCCGAGGTGACCTCGATCCATCGGGTCAGCGGGATCCATCCCTCGACGACCCCCTGATGGACGAGGTCCATCCGATGTTCCACGACCCCGAGCCCATTCGGGATCCTCCGGAAGTCGCCTCGCCCTGCTTCCTTCTGCGTCCACGTGAACGGGCAGTGGTCGGTCGCGACGGCATCCATCCTGCCGTTGGCGATTCCCGACCACAGGGCACGTTGATGTCCCTCTGACCGCCGACGAAGGGGGGGCGAGCACACGAACCTTGCGCCGTCGAAGCCCTCGGGGACGTCCTCGAGGGCGAGCCACAGGTACTGGGGACAGGTCTCGGTGAAGACGGGGAGCCCCCGGTCCCTGGCAGCGACAGCCTCCGCGAATGCGTCCTGGGATGAGATGTGGACGATGACCAACGGGCATGCTGCGATCTCGGCGAGCGCTGCCACGCGGTGCACGGCCTCGGCCTCCATCGACGCCGGGCGCGTGAGGAGGTGGTGGATGGGATCGACATCGCCGCGTGCGACGGCCTGATCCCGGAGGGCATCGATCGCGATCCCGTTCTCTGCATGCATCATGATGGTTGCGCCGACGGCGGACGCTGCCTGCATCGCCTCGAGTATCTGGCGGTCATCGGACAGGTTGACGCCGGGGTATGCCGTGAACAGCTTGAAGGTGGTGACGCCCTCGTGCATCATCTCGGGCAGCTCGGCGAGGGTGCCGGGATGTACATCCGTCACCATCATGTGGAACCCGTAGTCGACGCACGATTGCCCTTCGGCACGCGCCCTCCACTCGGCAAGCCCTTCACGAAGCGTCGAGCCGCGGGTCTGGCCCGCATAGTCGACGATGGTGGTTGTTCCACCGATCGCCGCAGCCATCGTTCCCGTCGCGTAGGTGTCCGACGAGGTGGTCCCGGACACGGGAAGCTCCATGTGTGTGTGCATGTCGACGCCGCCGGGTATCACGTATCGGCCCGTCGCGTCGATCACGAGGTCGAATCCGTCGCCTGCCGTTCCCGGACCGACGATCCCCCCAACGTGCTCGCCGTCGACCACGACGTCGGCGTCAGAGACCATGCCCGCCGTGACCACGGTTCCGTTGCTGATGAGCGTTCGCATGCACGTCCTCCCTTCAGGGAGACGCCAGGACAGGCGGGACGATCCGGGTGCCGCCATCAGCTGCGACGGGGACCTCCGGCATGGAGTCGGAGAGGCCCTTCCACACCGCGTACATCACCGCCGCAGGTTCGAGTGATGGGTCGTCACCCTCCCTGGCTGCCACTCCCGGTGCGGCCGAGACGAGATGGAGGGATCCGTCGAACGATGCCATGACACGCGGGGAGCTGTACTCGATGGCTCCGTTCATCGAGAGTTCGTGGGTCTCACCGTGGAAGCGGCCGAGCATCGTCGGCACGTCGCTGTCGCGTCGCATCATGAACGCGTTGTCCGACTGGGCATCGAACTCGGACCTGTCGAGGTACAGCCGGGGCTTGTCCTCGTACGGCTTCCCCGAGGTGGGACATGCAGTGACGCAGTTGCCGCACTCGTTGCAGAAGTCCGTGAGCACGGCGATCTGGTACGGCTGGTCGACACGGAAGGATCGCGCTCCCGTCTCGACGAGCGCTCCGCCAGTCACTGTGAACGTCGGGAGGTCGAGCGCCAACATTTCGGTCGTGTAGGTCATGAGTGCCAGGTTCGGGCACACGCCGACACACAGGCTGCAGATGGTGTCACAGTCGACACAGCGGCTCGCCTCCGCCCGCGCCTCCTCCTCGGTGAATACGAGGGCCGTCTCATCGAAGGTGTGGCGCAGGGTCAATGGCGTGAACCTCGTCGGCACGCGGTACTCGCGACGCGCCCTGCGCATCACGAGGCCCGCCATGTCGTCGGTTCGCGGCATCGCTGGCTCGGATTCCTCCGGTGCTCGTGAAACCGCAGCCAGGATCGCTGTCGCGGCAGCCTTGCCGTCGGCGGCGGCCTTGACGATCGACGACGGCCCGTGGGCAGCGACGTCGCCACCTGCGTATACACCGGGGATCGACGACTCGAACGTCACGGGATCCACCTCGATGTACCCCCTTGGTGTCAGGTTCGGTGGAGTCCCGCCGAAAAAGTCGACGAGGGAGTGCTGGCTGATCGCGAGGATCAGGGTGTCGAGGGGAATCTCGAACTCCGAATCCGGCACGTCGTACGGGATCTTCCGCCCGGAGTCATCGCGGTCCCCCCGATACTCGGTGCGGCTCGCGATCAGACCCGCGAGCCGTCCGTCCTCGACGTGGAGCGCGGCGGGGTTGGCACCCTCGACGATCCTGACTCCCTCCTCGAGGCATGCGTGGACCTCCTCGGGATCCGCCGGCATCTGGTCGATGGTGCGCCGATAGATGATGCTCACCTCCTCGGCACCGACACGAAGGGCCGATCGAGCGCAGTCCATGGCGGTGTCCCCCGCACCGATGACGCCGACACGCGATCCAATGGGGATCGGGTCGTGCTCGCGCACGCTTCGAAGGAATCGCAGCGCATCGAGGACACCCTCTGCATCCTCTCCCTCGAAGCCGAGATACTTCGGAAGCTGTGCTCCGACGGCGACGAATACGTGAGCGAAGCCCTCGGTGAGCAGGTCCTCGAGCGAGAAGTCGATTCCTGCGGTCTTGTTGTAGCGGACCTCGACCCCGAGCCCCTCGAGGATCGCCATGTCCTTGTCGATCTCGTGCTGGGGAAGCCGGTACTCGGGAATGGCGCCACCCACCATTCCACCGGGATACGGGTGAGCCTCGAAGATGGTCACGGAGACACCTGCGGAGGCAAGGTCACGAGCAGCGGAGATGCCGGCTGGGCCCGCACCGATGATGGCGACCGCGGGACGCGTGGCGAGCCTGGGCACCGGCAGCAGCGGCTCGGTCTCGTGGGACATGATGTACCGCTTGATATCGCGGATCGCCAGGGGCTGGTCGAGGTGGGTGCGGATGCACGTGGTCTCGCAGAGGTGGTCGCACACCCTGCCGAGGATCGCTGCGACAGGGTTGTCGGAGCGGGTGATCTCGATCGCGTCCTCGATGCGGCCCTCGCGCACGGCCCTCATGTAGGCCGGAACGTCCTGGTCGACCGGGCACTCGTCGACGCATGGCGCCTCGATGCAGTCGAACAAGCCGAGCTTGCGATCCGTCTTGGATCGGTGGGTGCGGAAGGAGTCCTTGCGGTAGCGCCAGTCCTCCCTGACCTCGTGTGCGTACGCCGCGAGGTTCAAACGTGCGAGCGTACGCAGGACGACGGTCGCGAGCGTGTCGGCATCCTGGGCGCCGAATCCGTTGTCGAGCGCCCATCGTCGCACGACTTCTGGGGTTGGATCGTCGTACCCGAGGGCGAGGTGGGCTGCGAGCGCGTCTGCCTGTTCATCGGACAGCGCGACGTCGGTGTCCTCCAGGACCGCCGTCGTCAGCGTCCGGGAGAAGGTCCCGAAGTGGGGGCCGTCCACCGCGGTGCGGCCGACGAGGTCCGCGAGGTTCGCGGCTTCCACCTTGTCGAGCGTGAGGTCGAGCTCTTCGATGTATTGGGGCATCCGGAGGTACCCGCCGGTCTTGAGGAGATCGGAGCACACGGTGATGGTCGCCATCCCCGCCGTGAGGAGGTTCGAGACGTTGAACGCATCGGCACCGCCTGCGAACGACAGCAGCATGTCACCACGGAATTCCTCCGAGAGGCGGAGCGCGAGGTTCGTGGTGACCGCGTGGAGCGCACGGCCCGAGAGGTACATCATCTCGTCGTCTGGGAAGACGGGTCGGTGGTTCTCGACCTCGAGGGTGTTCGAGAGCTTCAGGCCGAACGTGAGGCCCTCGTGGCGTGCGACCCTGCGCAGGTTGTGGATCATCGGAACGGCGTCGATCCACTTGAGGTCGTGCCCGAATGCCGAGTCGGGGATCACCACATCGGAGAACCCGAGTTCGTCGTTCACGATCGCCCGAACCCGGTCGGCACCCAGCAGGGTGGGATTGCACTTGACGGACGTGTGGAGGCCGCGCTTCTCCAGGAGGTAGGTCGAGATCTGCTCGATCTCCTCTGGCGGGCAGCCGTGCATCGTCGACAGGGTGATGGTGTCGGAGATCTGCGAGGGGATGGTGATCCCGCGCATCTCGGGATACCGCTGCGCGACGATGTCGACATACGGTTCGAGGTACCCCGACGCGTCTCTCATGACGTCGAGATACCACTGGACGTTCGGCTGGAGGATCCCGGCGAGGTCGTATCCGACGCTCATGTTGAAGATCATCCCCGGTGCGTCGCCGCCGAACCCGAGCCTCCGGTGGAGCGCGTGGATGAGCACCCACGCACGGAGGTACTCGTCGAAGGATTGGTGGATCTTCAGCTCCTGGGACCACTCGACGTTGTACCCCTCGTCCTCGAGGTCGATGCATGGCTTGTTGACGTCGAGCTCGTCGAGTGTCTGGACCGTCTTCAGTTCGATGAAGCGCGCCCCGACGAGCCAGGAGACGATGATGTTCTGTGCCATCTGGGTGTGCGGTCCTGCAGCGACACCGAATGGTGTCTCGAGCACTTTCCCGTAGTTGATGGTCCGGAATCGATCGGCTTCGCTCGGCGTGAAGAATGCAGCGCGGGGGATGCCGAAGATCGAGTCCTTGTGCTCGAGCTCGGTGAAGACCCAGTCCGCGAGCTGCTCCATCGTGATAGGTGCGAATCGGTCCGACATCGTGCCCTCTCTCCGGTTACAGCCGTGCGTGCAGACGGATTGCCTGCTCCTTCGCCTTTGCCCTGATCTCGGTCGCATCGACCCTGGTGGGTGCTCCGTCCGCGTAGACCACCTCGCCGGCGACCTTCACCTCGAGGGGATGGATTCCCGCCGTGAAGGCGATGTGCCATGGGTCCATCGGCTCGTACGACCACGTCACCTCGTCGTCGCGTGCCTCGGGGACGAGGGCCCATCCGTTCTCCAGCCACGACCACGCCGGGTCGGGTCCGACCGTGACGTCCACCGAGCGCTGCATCACGTACGCAAGGCGGAACTCTTCGATCATGTTCGCACCGATACCGTCGGTTCCGAGTGCGACCGGATTCGCGAATCGTGCCGGGTCGGCGTAGCCGACGCCGTTGTTCAGGTTGGAGCGGGGGTTGTGGAGGATCGTTCCCTCGAGCCCGTGGTCATCGGCGAGGTGGACGCCGTGGCTGAGGAGCCATAGGCCGTTCGTCATGCCGGCGAGCCGTTCTGGAGCGCCCACATCACCCGGACCCTCTGCGACGTGGATGTGGACGCCGACATCGAACTCCTCCGCGAGAGCAGCGGCGGCCTCGAGTGTCTCGTCGGTGCAGGTGAATGCCGCGTGGACTCCGACGAGACCGCGTCCTCCGCCCGCGAGGAAGCGCCGGTTCTCCTCGAGGCCGCGCCAAGCACCGTCCGGACCGTGGCGATCGGTGACCCCGTACGCGCCCACGACGCGGACGCCGACTTCGGCACATGCGTCGGCGATCACCGAGAGCGATCCCTCGATGGCATTCGGGGTCTCGTTGTGGTCGACGATCGCCGTCGTCCCTGCCTCGAGCGCTTCGAGTGCACCGAGCTTGGCGGACCATTCGAGCATCTCGAGGTCGAGCGCCGCATCGAGGCGCCACCACACCTGCTCGAGGATCTCCTGGAAGTTGGTCGCCACCTTCGGTGGCGCTGGCATGCCGCGGGCGAGTTCGGAGTACAGGTGGTGGTGTGCACAGACGAGACCGGGGGTCACAGAGGTCATTTGGTCACCTGCTTCGATCGGTGGGCGTTCGGTGCGATCGATTCCTCCATCGGATCCTCCAAGGCGGTCACCACCATGGTACGCCCCGGAGCCCACGCCGTCGCGGTGCCGATCGCACATCTGGTTGAATGGAGGGATGGACCTGGCGTCATTCATCAGGGGGCTACCGAAGGCTGAGCTCCACATCCACATCGAGGGGACCCTCGAACCGGAGATGCTGTTCGAACTCGCGGAACGCAACGGCATGGACCTGCCGTACGCCTCGGTCGATGATCTCAGGTCGGCGTACGAGTTCACCGACCTGCAGTCGTTCCTCGACATCTACTACCTCGGCGCGGCCGTCCTTGTCACCGAGGAGGACTTCCACGACCTTCTCCTTGCGTACCTCGAGCGAGCCCATCACGATGGCGTGAAAAGGGCGGAGATCTTCTTCGACCCTCAGACCCACACCGCGCGCGGCATCGGCTTCCCGATCTTCATGGCCGGTTTCTCGAAGGCGATCGACGAGGCCCGCGAACGCTGGGACATCTCTGTCGGGCTCATCATGTGCTTCCTGCGACACCTGCCTCCCGAAGACGCGCTCGCCGCGTGGGATGCATCCGAGCCATTCAGGGATCGCCTCCTGGCAGTCGGGCTCGACTCCTCGGAGGTCGGTTACCCACCGGAGCTGTTCACCGACGTGTTTCGGGCCGCCCGCGAAGCCGGTCTCCACGCCGTCGCCCACGCGGGCGAGGAGGGTCCACCCGAGTACGTGAAAGGCGCGCTCGATGCGCTCGGTGTCGAGCGCATCGACCATGGTGTGCGGTCAGAGGAGGATCCCGACCTCATGGCCCGGCTGATCGCCGACGAGGTGCCCCTGACGATGTGCCCGCTTTCGAACGTGAAGCTCAAGGTGGTGGGACGCATAGGGGACCACAGCCTCAAGAGGCTCCTCGACCTCGGCGTGCGGGTCACGGTCAACTCGGACGACCCTGCGTACTTCGGCGGATACGTCCTCGACAACTACGTAGCCGTGGCCGAGGGCCTCGGCCTGACGACGGACGACCTCGTCAAGCTCGCACGGAACTCGATCGAGGCGTCGTTCCTGCCGGATGCCGAACGAGACCTACTCCTCGCCGAACTTGACGCGGTGGCTTCATCGTCAGAGCCGAGGTGACCTTCCGCGTCGAGGAGAATCGCGCCGTCCTCGCGAGGACCCCGAACCTCCTCGACCTCGCAGGGGTCGTTGACGTCCCGACGGCTCGCCGAGGCACACCGTGGGACGAAGTCCTCAGGACCACCCGGCGATCGAGTCGACCGGCGTCGAGAGTGTCGCCTCCTTCGATCGCGACATCGACCGGGTCCCCACGGTCACCCGGATCGAGCCATGACCTCCCGGCGCGTTCGGATCACGGCAGGATGATGACCTTCCCTCGGGCGTGGCCCTCCTCGAGGTAGCGAATCGCGTCAGGCGCCTCCGCAAGCGGGTACGTGCGATCGATCACGGGAACGATGGATCCCTCTTCGAGCATCTGCGCAAGGACGAGGAAGTCCTCCTGGGTGTTCTTCGCCACCATCGCGGACGATTTCCTGGAGCGCCCGATCGAGGAGAGGGCGAGACCGCCGAGGAACGCGATCGGACCGATCCAGTCCCCCATATCGGCTTGTCCTACTCCGACGAGACGGCCCTTGGGCTCGAGCACGCGGCGGACGGCGGTGATGGAGTGGTTGCCGATGATGTCGATGATCACGTCGTATCGCTGTCCGGTCTTCGTGAAGTCGACCTCTGTGTAGTCGATGACGTTGTCCGCACCGATGGAGCGGACCATCTCGACGTTGCGCGTGCTGCACACGGCTGTGACCTGGGCCCCCATTGCCTTGGCGATCTGGACAGCGAAGGTCCCGACGCCTCCCGCAGCCCCGTTGATGAGGACTGTGTGGCCAGCCTCGACCCTGCCGCTGTCCCTGAGCGCCTGGAGCGCGGTGATGCCGCCCATCGGCACGGCAGCCGCCTGCTCGAAGGTGATGTTGGTTGGCTTGTGGACGGCATTGCGTCGCGCGACGACGACGAAGTCCGCAAGCGTGCCGCTGCCGGTACCGCCGAAGACCTCGTCCCCGACAGCGAGATCCGACACGCCCGAGCCGACCGCCGCGACCACGCCGGCATAATCAGCTCCCGGTATCCGATTCCTTGGGCGGTTGAACCCATTCGACAGACGCACGAAGTGCGGAATCGCCCTCATGAGGTGCCAGTCGTACGGGTTCACGGATGCGGCGCGGACCTCGATGAGGACCTGATCCTCCCCTGGTTCGGGGACGGGGACCTCTGCCAGCTCGAGGACCTCGGGACCGCCGTATCGATCCTGGACGATCGCGTGCATCGCTGACCGACGGTCCGGAATGCCGGGTCGCGCGGGCTCGCTCCCGGAATGGTTCGTCGCCTCGTTGCTCGTCATGGTGGAGTCCTTTCGTGGGGTAGGAGACAGTCCCCATTTGATTTACAGCGTAAGTCGCTGCTCAGCAGCCTACACATACGCTGTAAGTACGTCAAGGGGGCTCAGGTGGTTTCGTCCGTATCCGGTCGAGCGCGTGGCGCGTATGTGATGGTCGGGAAAGGCCAGTGCTCGGCGATCCATGCCGAGACGTCGTGCCAGACAACGGCGTCCATGTTGGCCCTGCTCTCCCGCACCCATGAACGGACGGTGGCACCTCCGGAACCCGTGCCCGTCGGATAGATATAGACACATCCGATGACCTCGTCGCCATCGACGACCGAGTACGTGAACCCGGAGCGCTCGGTGAAGTCCAACGCATGGCGTTCGAGGTCTGCGAGGTTCGCCGACAGGCTCATCGGCTCCGGCCAGTCCCAATCCTCGAAGCCGGGAGTGGCGCGGATGTGATCGACGCTCGACATCCATGCCTCGTGGTCGCGCTCGTTGTGCTCGGGGCCGAGCGGCTCGAGACGGAAACCGTCGCCCTCGAACGAGGCCGGCACGTCGAAGTCGGTCGGTACGAAGGGAGTGGTCACACGCCAAACCTACCGGAGGTACCGCGCGCCAGCGAGACTCATCCCGTTGCCAAATCCATGCGGAGGTACTCGTCGACTCGGAGGAAGTCCGGAGGAGGTTTCGAGGCCGACGGCAGTAACGGCACGGCTGCTTCCTTTGTCATCACCCGCGGGGACGTCAGCTCGAAGGTCTCACCCTGAATCTCGAGGGTGGCGCCACCGGAGGCGAAGGCGTTCCTGACCCAGTCGCTCTCGGACCCGTACACCAGGATGAACAGGTAGCCGCCGTCGACGGGGTAGGCATCGAGGGGAGTCCGGTACGTGCGGCCAGAGGATCGCCCAACGTGGACGAACACAGGTGACTTCCCCCGCTTGAGCGTCATGGGGTTGAACACGCGCTTGTTGATCTGCCCCCACCACCTCGGCATCGGCATCAGCGCACCAGCCCTTGCGACGGATCTGATTGCCCATTCGTCTGCCTGTCGGCCAGCCCATACATCATGGAGATCGTGCCTTTCGTGAGTCAGGGTATACAGCGTAAGTTTCTTGTCCTACACTATACGTACGGCGTAAGTTCGTCAACAGGCACATACGGTGTACACCTAGAATCGGATCGAACCACATGACTGCATCGACCGAGACGACCGAGATCCGCATCCCCCTCAGTCGCTCGCGCGTGCTCGAAGCAGCGATCGACCTCGCAGACCGCGAGGGCATCGAGGCGCTCACGATGCGCAGGCTCGGCCAGGATCTCGGGGTCGAGGCGATGTCCCTCTACAACCACGTGGCGAACAAGGAAGATCTGCTCGACGGCGTCGTCGAGAGGCTCGTCGTCGAGATCGGCCATCGTACCGCCGACATCGAACCCCCGGCGGACCCAGACGACTGGAAGCGGGCGATGCGAGAGCGGATCCTGGTCGCCCGCAGTGTCCTGCTCCTCCACCCGTGGGCGCCGGGCGTGATCGAGTCGCGGACCGAGATGCATCCACCACTGATCGGGTACTTCGATGGGCTCCTCGGTGTGTTCGTCGCCGGAGGGTTCACCTTCGATCTCGCGCATCACGCGATGCATGCCCTTGGCAGCCGTGCCCTGGGGTTCACGCAGGAGCTGTTCGTTCCCGACGACGACGGAGCGAGCGACGACATGACGACGGCGATGATCCAGGAGATGGCATCCGTTTACCCCAACATCGCAGGCATGTTGGAGGTGATCGTCCATGACCCGGCGGAGGACTCCCTCGGGTGGTGCGACGACGAGACCGAGTTCACGTTCGGGCTCGACCTGATCCTCGACGGCCTCGACCGCCTCCGAGACACCGTATAGCCGTCGAACGTCCGCAAACCATGCTGTCGGATGGAGACTCAGGCACCCCACTCCGGGGGCGGCTCGTGGTGGCCGGGTTCGAAGTGCCAGTACTCGTGGAGGCGGGTGCACATCCATGCGTCGTCGAACTCGAGGAGGAGGCAGCCGGGCAGGGTGACCTCATCACCTGCGACCCTCATGTTCGTCCAGAACTCGACGGTTACCCGCCGACCGTCGACATACGGCGCGCCCATCCGGACGCCGACGTCGCTCTGCGCCTCGGTCACCGAGGTCCAGTACGCCCTGATGCCATCTCGCCCCCGATGCGGCTCCTCGAAGATGTTGGATCGATAGGTCGCCTCAGGGCTGAACAATCCGACCACGGCATCCGCGTCACGGGTCTCCCATGCCGACCGATAACCCTCGATCCAGCCATCAAGCGATCGCGACATCTGAGCTCCTTCCCGTGTCCGGGCCACTCCCGGAATGCCGTGAGCGTAGCTCGACACGAACGGGTCGTCCTGGGGAGTGACTGCAGGCTCCGGCCTCGACCAATGGTGCGGCGTCAGCCCGCAAAGCAGCCGTAGGCGGTGTTCACGACGTCGAGGTCGGGCAGGGTGATCGACCCGAGAGGTCCGGCGACGACCAGGCCGCGCAACGTCGCCTCGACCGAACCCGCCGCACCGCAGAGTTCCTCGGGAGCCTCGAAGTCGATCTCCCCACCGACGATGGGCCATGCGGCCGCCTCGACCCGCACGGGTTCGTCGGGCTCGACGACGTCATCGCAGTGGTTGACGAGGAGGTTCTCCCCGAAGACCACGGTTCCGGTCCACGCAGCGTCGGGTAACACCACCGGCGTTGCCGCCGGTGGCTCGGGGATCGAGGGGTAGAGGTAGATCGCCACCTCCTGTTCCTCGTCCGACAGGGTGAAACCGAGGCCACACGGCCATGACACGGTGAAGGTCGCGTTGGTGAGCAACTCCACCAGCTCCTCGTCGGTCGACGCCGCGCCGGGGTCGATCGGGGTGAACTCGTCGAGGACGAGCACATCGAGGGCAACTGGATCGCAGAAGGTCACGTAGTTGGTCCAGAATCCATCTGGTGCGCCCGGGAGGTCGTTGACGGCCGTGACACCACCGACGCCTTCGATCCCTGATCCGGTGGGCAGGATGGAGCCATCCGGGGTGGTGACGGACCCGGCTGCGTGATCGACGATCGTGCCGACGGGAAGGATCGCTACCAGGGCACCCGCACCGGTATCGACCGTCCAACAACCGTTCGGCTCCTGGACCAGAGTGCCACGGACGTCGCCGCGGTCGTGTGGGTAGACCTCCGAGGCCCGTTGGACGGGCTCGACGTCTCCTCCGACGTTCGAGGTCGTCGTGGTCGACTGACTCGCCGGCGTGCCGTCGGGTGATGCGCACCCTGACGCAACGATCGCGAACGCCAGCAGTGCCCCGATCGGTACCAAGCGACCCACGGTGTGCTCCTTCCGAGCGTTGTCGGATTCGACGTCCGGACACCGCTGCACGGTTCCCCGGACGGTGCGCACCCTGCCGGTGTCTGTCCAGTGTTCGGCCCAGCGACCCTGGCTAGTCGACCGGTAAGGGGAGGTGAGCGTGAACGCGGACTACCTCGCCCGACCGGGAGAAGATCATCGAACTCGCCTCCGTGCCGAGCGAACGACCGTCCCATCGTCTCGTCGTTCCGTCGGTGAACTCGGCCTCGACGCTGGCCTCCGGGGCTCCGGTGACGACGATCGGCACCTGACAGACGGTCGATCCGAGCGATCCGGGGCCGAGGTTGGTCGCGGACCACTCGAGGGACGTGGTGAGCGAGGACCACTCTTCGCGCCGATCGAGAAGCTCGCTGCGTCGCACGAATGTCGGGTCGAACGTGATCTCTCCCCGGTCGATGACGATGCCGACCTCGGCAAGGCGAACGAGGATCTCCTCCTTCACCAGCCCCGTCATGCCGGGCTGCTGTGCTCCTGCATGTGCGGGCGTGTGTGAGTACGGGTCGATCGGGATCGCGCCGTGCTCGCTCGGGGCCTTGCTGGATCCCAGGCCGGACCGCACCCGCCAGTAGCCGTCGACGAGGCGGCCGACCACGTCGGGCGGTGCTTCCGATGAGATCGCCCGGAACACCGCGTCCTGGAGCGCGACGACGAGCTTCGCGACCATGTGCCAGTAGATCGAGCCGATGCCCTCGTATCCGTACATCGAACCGGAGCGACCCGTGTACGACGGATGGCCGAAGGTTTCCTCGTAGGCGCGGATCGTCGCGGCTCGGTGCTCTCTCACGAGATCACGCCAGGACTCGATGGAGGCGAGGCGGTCGAGCCGGTCGGCGAGATCGTCCCTCGTCGTGGCGTCCACGGTGAAGCGCACCCGGCCGTCGACGTCTGTGGCGATGATCGACTCCTCGGCTGCAGCGTCGAGCGCCGCCAGCAGCGGGTTCCCGTTGACGACAGCGCGAGGGACCACGTTCTTGTCGAGGAAGGAAGGGAGCTGGCGTGCCGGGTACAGCATGAAGCTGTCCTGATCGGCCCGATACATGGCACTCCCGAACAGCGCATCCACGACGTCTGCACAGTCATCCGGGTCGAGCACTCCGCTCTCGATGACCGCCACCTGTCCCTCGAGCATCTCGGTGAGGTGCTCGACGGTCGCCGACCCACCGTCGTCGGCGAATCGGACCATGTTGTAGGAGTGGAACAGGCCGTCGGGACGCCTGTTCGCCATGATCGTCGCGTCGAGGTGCGCCATCGCTACCTGGCAGAGCTCCTCCAGGTCCGAAAGCGAGACAAGGGTCGTCCCGGAGAACCCGTCCCGGTAGTAGCCCTGCCGGTAGTCGGAGAACGCGCCACCGAGCGCATCCATGACCTCCTTGCGGGCACGGTCGGACCACGCTGGATCCACGTCGAGCGGCGCGGATCGGAGCGCATCCTCCACAGCGGAGAGCCATGCAGCCACCTCACTCGACAGTGCCACGGCGCTCGCCTCTGACTCGCCGAGGAGGTGCCGCACATGGTCGAGGTAGCGGCGCAGTTGGTACAGGGTCACCATCGACAAGCCGTTGCCGACGAGCGCGTTGTTCGCATCGTTCCATTCGGGTCGCTGCGTGTTCATCCAGATGCCTCCGCCCGGAACGAAGTTGGAGAGCTTCGCGAGCGCAGGAACCAGCAGCTTCTCCACGAGGGTGACGTGGTGGATGGATCCGTCCCGCCACACGAGTTTGCCGTCGGCGCCAACCGACCTGACCCGCTCCCCTGTGCGCTGTGCGGCATCCTCGTCGAACTCGATGGTGGATTTCGGGTCGAGGACCAGCCTGTCGTACGGAACGATGCGATACGGCACATCGGCGTAGGTGAACCGAGCCACACCGAGAAGCTCTCCGATCGCACCGGGGAGATACCGCTCCGTCAGCTCGAGAAGGCGGAGCAGGTAGACGATCTGATGGTCGCCCCAGTACCCGATGTTGCTCCAGGGGTCGTCAGGATCGAGCACCTCCCAGTCGATGCCCTCGCTCGTGATGCGGTACGGGTTGAATCCGTCGGGGGTGGACGCATCCACGAACACCGAGACGATGTCGGGGAGGTACTGGGGGAAGCTCATGCACGTGGCTTCCCAGTTCTGGAAAATGTCCCGCCAGTTCCCCTCGTACGAAGTGACTGGGTGGCCATCTGCGTCGGTCACGCGGATCGAGAACGTGTTCCACGGCCGGCTCGGATCGCCGTGGCGCCTCGAGAATGAGAACGGCAGATACTCGTGCCCGAGCCTGACGAGGTCGATGTCGTCGGTCTCGGAGAGTCTCCGCATCAGGTCGCTGCGTTCGATCGTGCCGTCGAGCGTTGCCAGCATCTCCCCGTGGCGCGCCGCCACCTGCGCGTTCCGGCCTTCGAGGTGCTCGGTGAAGGCACGCATGTCGACGCGATAGCCATCGAGGGGAACTCCGCCGCGCATCACGTTGTAGGTGACATTCGAAAAGTGGTGCGCCGTTGCGATCTCGTCGCCGGTGCACTGCAGGGCGTCGGCGCGCGCCATGATCTCCACCAGCGATCGAGACGCCCTCCGCTCCGATTCAGCGATGTCAACCTGGGGGTCCGCGAGCGACCGCAGGTCTCGTCTTCGCTCGGCGAGTGCTCCGTGGTCGAGCGCGACGTCGGCAACTATGTGCCATGTCCGACTCTGCCCTGGATCGAGATCCAGGGTTCCCGTGAGGAAGTACGCCCCGGGAAGCCCCGTGACGAGGCGGCGACCGACGTCGCCGACGCCCATGTCGAACGCCCTGACCGCGTTGGGATCGAGCGACACGGCCACGTCCTCGAGGCCGACTGACCAGACGGCGGTCGCCCGCAACGCCTCCGCCGGCTCCGGCCTGTCCGTCAGGAGCGATTCGAGCGTGTAGACGGCGAGCCTGAGATCGGGCTCGATGAGCTCGCTGCGCTTGTACGCGTTGGACAGGTTCCCCAGCGGGAGGTAGATCGATGGATCGAGCCCGTACGGAAGGACGTTGCGAAGGCCATCGATCAGATCGACCGAGACCGACGCATCGCCACGGTTCGTCAGCGTTGCAGTCCTCACGAAACCGAATCGATCGCTGCTCGACCACCGATACCGGAACGCCAGACCGGTGTCCTCGTCGGTCTCTTCGAAGATCACCGCGTCGCCAGCCACCGATTTGTACAGGGTGCGGCTTCGATGAGCGCTGCAGCGACCGATGGTGGGGCGCCAGATGGAGTCGGCGTCGCCCCCGGCTACCCGAGTGGCCGTGACCGCTCCGTTGACACCGGCGAGGTTGTGGAGGCGGTCGTCGGTCTCGTACGGGAACAGGGCACCGGCGACGTCTCGGCGCCCTGCGGTGACCCCTCCGGTGCTCGAGATGAACATCCAACGGTCACCGTCGCTGACGACCGACATGAGGAACGGCGCCATTCGGTCGACATCGGGCACGGCGTAGTAGGTCGTGCCGTCTATCTCGACCAGGCCCGCTGAGCCCGGATCATCATCGATCGATGGATCCTCTGGAGAGGTGGAGGCTGCGGTCCCGGTAGGAGGCGGTTCGTGCGTGTTCACCGTCGTCCAGTGTATGGGTTGATCGTCGTCGGGGTCTCGAGTACAGGGTCGTGGAGGTCGAGCCTGCAGCTCAGGCTGTCGGTGGGCTTACGTCGATGCCGCAGGACCGATTGTCCTCGGGGTCGGCGAGGATCACGTAATCGGGCATCTGGAGCTATCGAAAGCCCCCGTAGGGCCGTGTGATGATCTCGAGGTTGTGCCCGCTCGGATCGTCGAAGTAGACACCACGTCCCCCGTCGCGGGTGTTTATCTCACCCTCCATGCGGTGGGCGGGGTCGGCCCAGAAGGCGAGGCCGCGAGCCTCGATACGACCGAAGATGTCATCGAACTCGTCCTCGCTGACGAGGAACGCGTAGTGCTGCGGGGCTCCTTCGGCCTCCGCGTCATAGAAGTCGAGGGTCACCTCATTCGCCAATTCGACACCGAGGAACGGCCCGAACGGAACAGGTGCCGGAAGGCCGAAGATGTCCGCGAAGAACGTCGCCGCTTCGTGCTTGTCGAGCGAGTAGACGATGGTGTGGTTGAGCTCGATCGCCATGGCGATGATGAGCCTAGGAGCCGAGACGGCCCGCAACAATCGAACCGGCCCGCAACGCGGCCCGTCAGCCCTGTCCCCGAAGGCGGTCCCGCTCCTGGTCGGGGTTACCGCCCTCACCGATGCCCGTGCTCACGGTCGCATCGGTCTCGAGGCTGTCGTCCGGACGATCGACCTCGGAACCCGATCCGTATCCCGGAGGACTCTCGGCATCGTCGCTCGTGGGAGCCGTGTCCGGCGGCGATCCTTCGAGTCCGCTGTCCTGACCACGGCCCTCGGTGCCTCCGCGCCCTTGCTCCGATGCCCCGTATCGGGCGCGCACCTGCTCGCGGGCCTGCTCCAATCTCCGGATGAGGACTGGTGACGCGTCGACGACCACCGCTTCGGCATCACTCAGGCGAGCACGCACCACGTCGGGTCCGTCGCCGCGCTCGAGCACGGTCTCGAGTTCTTCGACGCGGTGGCGAGCGGCGACCTCAGAGTCCACGAGCGACCAGCCCCACTCCGCCGAACGCTTGACCGGATAGAGGAGATCGCCGGGGACGGAGTCCTCGGAGGCGATCGCTGCCGCGGGGATGAGCAACACGGTCGCCGAGATGAGGACGACGGCGAGACGCTTGCGCGACCGTCGCGGAAGAGGTGCTGGGCGCGGGGGAAGGAGGAGTTCGCGCTGGATGGCGGCGAGATGCATCGCCTCGGTGGTCTCCGACATCTCCACGCGCAGGTCGGCCATGCGTTTGCTCAGCTGTGTCATCGTTCGTCCTTCTCAAAGGGAGACGCCGCGCCACCGACGGATTCGACGGCCTCGAGCCGCTTTCGGAGATGGCGCTCGGCACGTGCGGAGGCCGCATACACCGCCGTTCGGTTGCTGCCGAGAATGCGGGCGATGTCGTCGACAGAAGCACCCACGACATGCCGGAGGACGACGATCGTCCGCTGCCGGTCGCTCAGATCGAGGAGTGCCTCAGCCAGGGCAGGGTCGGGCAGCGGGAAGTCGTCCTCCCCTGGTCCTTCGGGGAGGTGCTGCGTCGGATCCTCGGGGTGGCGCCGCCGGCGACGCACCTCGTCGAGACAGGAGAACCTGACGCTTCGGTACAGCCACGCCCGCAGCGAGCGACCGTCTCCCTTGATGGTCGGCGCGGCACGGGCCAGCTCCAGGAACGCCTGCTGCACGGCGTCCTCGGCCGCGCCCCGATCGTGCAGCATCCCGTATGCGAACGAGAGGAGGTCGGACGCGATGAGCCGGTAGACGGTGGTGAACGCCTCTTCAGAGCGGTCCCGAATCCCGTCTACCAGCTCATCATCGATGTCGACGAGGCTCACTGGGTGTGCCGCCTCGCCGACATCGGATCGGACGTCGGATCAAATGGGTGACTGGACACTGCAGGACAGACGATGCCACATCTGCCGCTCCATGCGACGGGCCTCGCCTTCGCACTCGGTGCAGTCGCGGGTCTGATCGCGGTCCTGGAGTCGTTCACGCAATTGGTCGCCGGTGCATTCCTCGGCAGGCGTGCCGTCGCAGTTCTGGACGTGTGCCCTCGTACGGGTCTGGGTCCGGTACATCACCTGGACCTGATCTCCCCGCTGAACCGCTGTGCCGAGCTGCTCCTGGCTCTGTTCCATCGCGCGCTCGCGCACCTGTGCCCCCGGAAGGACCTCATCGTTCGGTCCTCCTTGTGCCATGGCGGGAACCGCCACCAACAGGGTGAGTGCTGCAGCCATCGCAGTCGCTCGAATCATGTACTGCATCAGTCCTCCTTGGAGATGCTTCAACCAGAGAGACGCCGCGCACCGATCGGATTCGACGGTCCGCTGGGCGGCCCAACGCCTACCCTTCCGCTGTGGTCGTACGAAGTGAGCTGCTGCGGGGTCTTGAACGGCTCAACGCTACGACCTCGGTCTTGCAGCGCGCGCGTCTGGCAGATCCCGTCTACGGCATGTGGGAGGCAGCCGACCTGCAGTGGTGGTGGCGCCGCCCGAGGGCCACCGACGAGTTGGCGCTCCCGGTCTGGTTCGACGAAGTGGGTCCCGTCGCGGCTGCAGGACTGACGGACTGGAACGACACATGGCAGGCTGACGTCTTCGCCGTTCCGTCCATCGTCGGCGAGGACGAGGTATGGGCCGCCACGCTGGAGGCCACCGCTGGGCATCCGAATCACGCACTCCAAGTGCTCGTGTGGGACGAATCGCCGCTTGCGGACCTCGCTCTTCGGAGTGGATTCGTGATGACGAGCGACCTGTCGGGCACGGGATGGATGGACGCAGACCAGCGCCCGGCGGTAACGCAGGTCGATGGGTTCACGATCGTGGATCGCACGATGCGAGCGGATCGTTCACACCCGATGATCGCTCGCAACGGTGGACAGGTCGAGACGCGGCTTGGACAGTGTTCCGTGTACGACCCGAAACTCGACCTGGCGGTCGAGGATCCGGATGGCAGGGTCGCCGGCTACGCGCTGTTCTGGTTCGACAAGACGACGAAGGTCGGCCTCCTCGAACCGATGCGCGTCGAGGACGGCTACCAACGACGTGGACTCGCTCGAATGTTGCTCACACACGGCCTTGATCGGCTCGCACGCGCAGGCGCAACGCGCCTCAAGGTCGGCTTCGAAACGGACGCCGCCCGCAACCTCTACCTCGGCGCAGGATTCGTCCAGACATCCATCGATCGGCTACTCGTCCGACCGGCGCAGCACGAACGGAGCGGAAAGTGACGCCTCGGGTTCGTCAGCCCGGCTTGTGCCTCCCGGCTGCGACCCGCCAGTCCTGATCTGTTGCCCCGGACGCGCTTGCCGATGCATCGATCACCGCAGCTGCCTCCTCACGGGTGAGGTCACTCACCAGGCAGAACTCGTTCCCGAAGGGGTCCTGCATCACTGCCCAATCGATGACAGGTGGCACACCCTCGAATGATCCCGGTCTGGGATAGATGCTCGGCTCCTTCTTCACCACGCCACCGATGGCGAGGATCCGGGTGACCGCAGCATCGATGTCGCTGACCCCGATGTCGACATGAGAGCGATTCGGTGCGGGCCCCTTCGCCGTGTCAACGAGCTGCAGGATGATCTCGTGCTTCCACGGCTCTGGCTGACCGAGGTACGAGAAGCGACCTGTCCACCCGGAGCCGATGACTGGTAGACCAGTGACCTCGGACCAGAAGTTCTCGGCCGCTTCCAGATCACCGACATCGATGACATGGCATCGCAGCTTCCCGATCCCCATTTCGTAAGCCTCCTCCGACCGGTATTCATACATTGATACCACGTGGCCATGAGCCGCAGCGACGCAATCTCGTGCCGCGCCCTTCACGCTCATGGATGCCGTCGCCGCACTCGCATCGTCCGTTGCACCAACCTGCTGCCTGTCTGGATGTCCACCAGCCAGGCGCCGGATAGTGTTCGGTCATGTCGCCTGAGAACGAAGACATCCCGGAGCTCGAACGCGACGAGGAGACCGTCGACCTCGACGAGGACGAACGGGCGGAGGAACGCAACCATCGAAACGCGCGCTCCTGGTGGGAGAAACGCCGGGTCGAGCCGGAGGAACGGGACCGCATCCTCGGCCAGCTCTTCTACGAGGGAGAGGCGCGACGGCCATGGCTCTACCGGTTCACCGTTCTCCAGGTGGCATCGGTCGTGATAGCTGTCATCGGTATAGCCGCCGACTCCCCGGCCATCGTCATCGGTGCGATGCTCCTGTCCCCGCTGATGACGCCGGTGCTCTCCGTCGCCGCGGCAGCCACGATGATCTGGCCGAAGCGTGTTGCGAGGAGTGTCGGCTTCGTCGTAGTTGCGAGCCTCGGGAGCATGCTTCTCGCCTGGGTGGTTGCCACGATGATGCCGGACGTCCAGGTCGGGGTGCTACCCAACGAGCTCCTCGCTCGCACCCGCCCGACCCTGTTCGACCTCGCTGTCGCCCTTGCCGCAGGCACAGCGGGGGGATATGCCATGGTCAGGGACGAGGTCGGAAGCGCCCTTCCGGGAGTGGCGGTTGCCGTCGCGTTGGTGCCTCCGCTGGCAGTCGTGGGTACGGCACTCGACATCGGCCGGAGCGACCTCGCCGTCGGTGCCGCGTTGCTCTACGTGACCAACCTCACCGCCATCGTGCTTGCGGCCTCTGTGGTGTTCCTGGCGACCGGCTTCATCCCCACGGTGCGGATCAGTCGTCTCAGCTGGCAGGTGGCGCTCGCGGTGACGCTCACCCTCATCCCGGTTGGGCTCCTGGCGGTCCCCCTGTACAACAGCCTGGCAACCGCCGTGCGCGACGCACGAGCCGCCGAACTCGCGTCAGACGAGATCGACACCTGGCTCCAGGGCCTTCGGCTTGAGGTCGTCGACCTGAGCGTCGACCGACAGGACGTGGTGGTGGAGTTGACAGGACAGGATCAGCCGCCGCCCGTCGAGGAGCTTGGCCAAAGGCTCGAGGAGATCCTCGACAGGCAGGTCGTCCTGACCGTGAACCTGACCGAACGCCAACAGGAGACCTACGTCACGCCGGGCGCCGAGAACTGAGACGACCGAAGTCAGCTGAGCGGGATCATGCTCGGGTTGGTCAGGCCTCGGCGCGTCGTGCGGCATCCTCGAGTCGCTGCCGGTACTGGTCCCACCACTCGGGATCCTCATCCGGCAGGTTCGACACGCCTGGCCGGAGACCCACCGCACCGTCGATCAGCTCCCTGACGATGTCGGCGTGTCCGGCGTGTCGGTGGGTCTCGGCGATCACGTGGATCAGGATCTGGTGCAAGGTCACCTGGCGTCGATCTGCGTGCCACCAGGGAACGCTCCCGACGGCGTCCAGATCCAGTGCGTCGATGGTGGCGTCTGAGTGTGCCCATGCCCTCCGATACAGATCGACGATGTCGGAGCGTGATTCGTCAGGCGTCGCCCACATGTCGGCATTCGGCTCCGCATCGTCGTCCCACCATGGCAGGGACTCGTCGAAGGGCCGATCGAACGTGGTTCCGAAATACCCGAATTCGACGCTGGCGAGGTGCTTGATCAGTCCGAGGAGGTTGGTTCCCGTCGGAACGAGCGGACGCCGAATGTCGTACTCGCCGAGGCCGTCGAGTTTCCAGACGACGGCATCCCTGCCGCTCTGGAGATACCGCTGGAGGTGCGCCTTGATCGCTGACACGGACGCCATGATGGCACGAGCCCGACCGAATCGCGATCGTGGCGGGGAACGACGGGCTGAGAGCGCTCGGCCGAGATGGTTCCTAGTCGCGCTCGATCCCGTAGAGGCCTCGCTGTGGCGTCCATGACTCGACGACGAGCCTGGTTCCCTCCCGGTTGAGCCCCGTGATGACGACTTCGGCGATGTCGGCAACGAACATCTCCCCGTGTGGTTCACCCGAGTCGTCCGGGGTCACCGGTCCGGCGGTGATCGCTCGTCCCGCGATCTTCGCCTCACCGGTCCATTCGCGCTCCTTGCCCACTTCGGGGTGGAACGCGGGTCCGTGCAGCGCGAACCGGGGATCCCGCATCAGGTCGGTCCCCTTGCGGGCGTTGGCCATGGAACCGAATCTCAGCTCCCCGTCGACGAACTGGCACTCGATCCCCGAGATCCGTGGCGAGCCATCGGCCCGAAGGGTCGCGATGGTCTTGTGGCGGCCAGCATCGAACAGCCGCCTCACCCTTCCGGCGAACTCCGGTTCGGCCTCATCGATCGCGTTCCATGGAGGCATGGCGGCAAACTATGCCGAGGCGAGCCGAGAAGATCGAGGACATCGGGCCGAGCTCCCTCTGCAAACGGGGGCTTCGAACTGATCTCCTGCACGGGGAACGAGGAGGCGAATAGGGTTGTCGACAGTTCGACGATGGGCACGAAGCCCCAGCCGATCGGGCTGCGGGTTCTCGAGGACCACGCTGGCAACAACAACGTGTGAGGTGACGAATGCAAGGGAAGATCTCGATCCGCGCCATGGTGATCGCGGTGGCGCTCGTGCTTGCCGCGTGCGGCGGCGGTGACGACGCGGGTGAGGACGGGTCGGAACCCGACGCAACCCAAGGGACCGGCGATGCCGGTTCGGGCGAATCAGGCTCGTCGGCGCGAGACGGGTACGTCGAGGTCGACGGGACCCTCTTCGAGTTCTCGTTCGACCCACCGGGACGCTGTGGGCTCGATTCCGGCGACGGCGTGATCGGAGCGCAGGGATTCATGATCGATGACCCGACACGCCAGGTTGCGTTCACCTATGCCCTGGCCGAGAACTCGCCCGACGGCGAAGACGTGCTCCAGATCGTCCTCTACGACGAGTCCGGCCAGCAACTCTGGTACTCCGCGGTCGGGTTCACTGCCGACCCGGTCGGGTCGATCTCGAGCCTGGACAAGAACGGCGACACGGTCACCGCGAGCGGTCAGCTTGTGCACCAGCCCGACGGATCGCTTGCCGACTTCACCGCCGAGGCAACCTGCGCCGGATGAACCGTCGCCTTGACGGGTTGCCGGGTCGGATGGGGTCAGCGCCACTCGCTCAGGGTCTCTTCAACGTCTTCGATGCTCCAGGCGAAGCGACCGTACTCGAGGATGGCACCGCCGACGAAGAGGTTGACACCGCCATCACTCATGCCTCGATCCCGTCGGCGCCACGCCCTCCAGTCGGTCGCGAGACCGACGATGCCGCGGTAACGCTCAGGGGCCGCACGCACCAATTCGGAGAAGATCCCGATCTCACACGCGGTCCCGTCGTCGACGATGGGGCCATCGAGCCACGCCACCATTGCGTTGGAGTCACGCAATCCTGCGGAGTCCTCGGCGAACACCGTGGCTGCATCGAGGGGCTCGATGTCCTGGCGATGGGGTACGAAACACTGGTAGCCCGCCGCCCCGAGGCGGTCAGCGAGTCCGTCCAGGAACGTTCGTTCTGCAGGGGTGAACATCGGCCCCGCTAGGTAAAGCTTCATGTCGCCATTCTCGCAGCTCCGAACCCACGGCCACACACTTACCACCGCCATCGAGATCATGATCCGGAGGGTCGACGCCGAGCATGCCTCGCCAGCAGATACCTGTCGTGGCTCATCGAGCTGCTATCAATCGACGCATCGCTGGAACTCCGTACGAAGGACGGCTCGATCCCCGGCGCGAACTTCGGTGCGCGGATGGTCTGGACAGCCACGGCCCTATGGCCCAGACATCGTCTCACACACCGACGCGGTCATCAACGCCGCGGCACACCCGAGACCACTGCTCTCGGGTGTTGAGGCTGTGGCCGGCTGCGGCGACTGCGGACCACGGTCACGGCGTCCAGCTCTGGCACGGAGTCGAATCTCGAGGGTGAGGTTTCGAGTTCTACGAGGGTTGGCGAGGTGACTCCACGACTTCCGACCCAGCTCTCTCCGGCGATTCGGGGACGTGATCACGGTACGGATCGAGCGCCGGGTACGACGAGAAGAAGTCACGCCAGGTCCCGACGGACACGATCTTCCCTGACCGACGCAGCTCGATGTAGTCCCTGATCTCTGGGATCACGCGGATGCTGAACAGGAGGTTGCCCGCCACCGCGAAGATCGTCTCCGGAGTGCGGCGACGCCAGATGAACCACGGGATGGCGAGCCACATGCCGAGGGTGTAGGAGGCGAGCATCTCGCGGAACACGCCGACCCCGAGGACCACGCCGACAGTGTTGGTGACCGGTACGCCGATCGGATCCATGGCGAGCATGCCGCCGTAGAAGGGGGTCTGTCCCCTCCCTCCATCGAACCCGTGGTAGAGGGGGTAGTTGTGGCCGACGATCGCGCCGACCGCGACTGCCGCGTGGAACGGTTCACCGGGCCATCGCCGCATCGTCAGCAACGTGGGTACGTAGGCCTTCCCGGTATCGAGCACCGCCGTCACGACTCCCCACACAGGACTCGTCTTGACGGCGACACTGGTGGCGCTCACCCCCCGATATTCGATCTCCGCCCCTCCCGGCATGGCGAGGGTCGTGTCGGTCATGTCGAGCTCCGGCGCAACGATCCTGCCGATGACGCGCCCGAACGAGACGGATCCACAGAGATAGCCGATGAGGCCGAAACCCAACAGCTTCAGGGCCTTCACGCCTGATCCTCGCGCGTGATCGTCCCGCGATAGCCGTCGACGGTGATCGTTGCGCCGTCGGGGATTCGCATGGCGCCTTCCACCGACACGACGCAAGGCAGGCCGTACTCGCGAGCAACGATCGAGCTGTGGGACAGCATGCCCCCCGACTCCGCGACGACGGCACCTGCCTGAGCGAACAGCGGTGTCCATCCGACGTCGCTGAACGGGATGACGAGCACGTCGCCTGCCGAGACCTTGTCGAGGTCGTCGATGCCACGCACGATCCGGGCAGCACCGCGGTGATGCCCTCGTGCAGTCGGCGTCCCGGTCCACACGCCTCGCTCAGGCGCAACGCCGCGGCTCGGTACGAAGTCGTCGCCGTAGACGAGATCCGGCATGTCGTATTCGACAGCGTCCTCCATCTCGCAGCGCCGCTTCCACACCACGTCGGATCGGTCCCGACCATCATCGAGGGTCGCGTACACCTCATCGACGGTCAGGTACATGATGTCGTCGCGTTCGCGGAGCGCTCCGGTCTCTGCGAGGCGCTTGCCGAGCTCGAGGAAGTAGTCGCGGAATAGCCCGTACCCGAAGGTGTATGTCGAGGACACCGCGTCGCGCCGATCGCCGAATGAGGCGGCGCGGCGTCCGAGCTGTGGATCAGCGGTCGCTTCCACTGCGAGATCCGGGACTCGACGTCCTGCAACGTCAGGCGATCTGCTCGGGCCGTCTGACGGCCGCGACCGAGGGCCATGCGCACCACCGTGTCGGGGGTGTCCTTCCATGTTGGGACGGAGAAGTCGTTGCCGGAATCGCTGAAGTGACCGAACCGGGTGAGGAATCGATCAACCTCGTCCCGCTGGGCCGGGCTGAGATCGCGGTATCGCACCTCTCCGGTCTCCCCACGGGTGCTGTCGACTCCGGCAAGTCTCTCGCCAAGCTCATCGAGAAACGGATTCGGGTCGAATGCCGCACCGCCATCGACGCCAACGGAGACCTCGGAACCGTCGATGCCATGAGCGGTCAGCTGCGACCGGAGCACCGAGGCGTAGACGTTGGCGAGGAGGGGGGTGATGACGTTCAATCGGGCGGCATCCACACCGACGTGGCGCAGCAGCTCGATGTCCGCGATCAGCTGGCCGGTGGGAAGGGTCTCGAGATCCTTGTCTGCGAAATACCGATAGAGCGAATCGAGGATCGGCAGTTCGCGGTCCACGGTGCGGCCATACCTCGCGATCCGCCCACCCAGAACGGCCATGCGTGGTAGCTTCCGCATCACCCCCGGCCCCGGCTTGAACGACGGTTGCTTCGATCCCGACGGAAGGCCGAGCAGCAGCTCGAGCGATTCGCGGGGCATGCCAAGGGCTTCGAAGACACCTCCGATCGCGGTCATGTTGAAGTAGGCCCGATATCCGAACGAACGCGCCAAGTCCTCCGGCTGGAGGCCGAGATCCCCGACCGCGGCCTCCAGAAGATCCAGCCATGCCGTGTTGACCATCGGAACGTTGATCGACCATACGAGTGGCTTGATGAGCCCGGGCAGGACTTCTTTGGCGATCCGGCGCGAGTAGACGGTCACTTCGTCGAGACCGCCGATGGCCCGCACCTGGACCCACCACACGTCGGTGCCGTCGTAGACCCACTCGGTGTCCACAGGAACGGACATCGCCTCGGCGATGTCCGCGACCTCTCCCACGATTCCCATGATTCGGTCGTCGTCGAGGATTGCCGCGTCGGGGCGCTCCACGATGTCGCCCCAGCGGTGGACCCATCGTGCGGGTGTCACCCCTTGGGTCTGGAAGCGCTCTCCGCTCCCCTCGACCGCCTCGATCACGGTCTCGCTCAGGCCGGTTATCGGGTTCTTCGAGAACGCCACGCCTGACACGACGGGCTCGACCATCTCCTGGATGATCACCGACATCGTCAACGCCCGGACGTCGTGCTGGTGCTCGCGGTAGGCCGTCACGCCCTCGCTGTCCGTCGATGCCAGGACGTCGGCAACGGCATCGCATACCGATTCGAGGCCCCGTACCCCGAGCACCGAAGTGAACTGGCCGGCGTACGACACTCCACGGCCGTCCTCGACGTTCGCCGACGACCGGATGGCGTATGAGCGTTCCGGCCGGATGATCGAACGCAGCAGACCGGCCGTTTCGGCTCCGTCACGCGGTGGCTCGACGAGGATCCACGTCGCAGGGATGCGATATCCGTGGTCTGCGAGCCATCGCAGGCCGAGCGACTTGCCCCGGAGACGCCCGTCGAGTGGCGCCGTCATGATCTCGACCAGCATCCCGCTCATCGGTGGGGTATCCCGAATGCGACCCTCTCCTGCGTTCGCGTGAGTACCTCCACGACGCACAGCTTATGCCCGACCTCCGTGCGTGGCGACCGGGTATTTGGAAAGCAGGCCGGATCGGGATCCGAGGCGGCCGCTTGGAGCGTCCACACGATACGATCCATGGAGAAGGGCTCCAGCAATGAGACGACTCATCCTCGTGATCGGCGTTGCACTGGCTGCCACCGCGTGCGGTGGATCCAACGACGACGGGGTTGCGACGCTCGAGAACGCAGACTCACAGCTCGAGCAAACCGTCTCCGACGCCTCCGGTTCGGTTGATGACGAAGAGGCACTTCTCGCATTCGCCGCCTGCATGCGGGAGAACGGTGTGGAGACCTTCCCGGATCCGAAGCTCGGTGCCGATGGCTCCGTGAGTTTCGGAACCGGCGGAGGCTCCAGCCCCTTCGGTGATGTCGACAACGACACAGCTGAGGCGGCAGTGAACGCCTGTATCAGCGAGCTCGAGGGCGCGGCTTTCGCTCCCGGTGGTTCAGCCTTCGACATCAACGAGATGCAGGATGCAATGGTGGAGTTCGCACAGTGCATGCGTGACAACGGCGTCGACTTCGACGACCCTGACCTCGCCACCATGTTCTCGGGTGGCGAGCTCCAGAATCCCTTCGAGGCTCTCGACATCGACGATCCCGAGGTCGCCGCTGCAGTCGAGGAGTGCCAGGTCGCCTTCACCGGCTTCGGGCCGGGCTTCGGGGGCTGATCAGGGGCACGAGGTGGCACCCACCAGCAGTGGGAACCGCCCAGGCGAGCCGTCATGCCCGTTCCACGGCCATCGGCGTGATCCCGTCGCGTCGACGGCCGTCCTCGAGCGCGCGAAGCCTCGTGTCACCACCGCCACGCGGCGAATCTGCCCAGCCACGCCCGGGAGTCGGGTCGCCTAGGATGTCGCCGGAGGCCGACCCTGTGCACGTAGAACTCCACGAACGACAGACCATCGGCGAGACGATGGCATCTCGCTGGCTCGGCAACGGCAGGACCGCGACGTCGCGCGCCGCAACTGCCACGGCCCTTGCGATTGGCTTCGTTCTCCTGCTTCCCGGAGCTGCGCTGGCGCACGAGAACCAGGTCATCCGGTTCGGCTCGTTCCTCGGCGGGTTGACGCACCCGGTGCTCGGACTCGATCACTTCCTGGCGATGGTCGGCGTCGGCATCGTCTCGTCGATGATCGGCGGTCGAGCGATCTGGACCGTGCCCGGCATGTTTGTCGCTGCGATGGCCGTTGGAGCCCTTCTCGGTCGGTTCGAGGGATCGCTCAGCACAACCGTCATCGAGGTGGGGATCGCCCTGTCGGTCGTACTCATCGGAGCAGCGATCGCCGGAGAAGGGCGGGTGCCAACGGCTGTCATCGCCGGTGCCGTGCTGTTCTTCGGCTTCTTCCACGGCTATGCCCATGGCATCGAGATCCCGGACGTTGCACGGCCGGCCATGTACGCCCTCGGGTTCCTCGTCGGCACGGCACTCATCCACATCCTCGGTGTCGTCATAGGCGAGGTGGCGAAGCGGTACGCCTCGGGTACCTCCGTCCTTCGCGGCCTCGGCGTCGCCTTCTCGGCCACGGGCCTCTTGATACTCCTGGGCGTGATGTGACCGCGGCGGCCCCCACGAAGGATGTACGACGAGGTGCGCTCGGCACTGCTCAGAAGCGCACGATCGCGCTCTGGGAGGTGGGGGCGTTCGTGTGGATCATGCTTGCCGGGTCGGCGCTGCATTTCGCCTACGAGCTCTCCGACTTCAACTGGTTCGCGGCGCTCTTCGGGTCGGTGAACGAGAGCACCTGGGAGCATCTGAAGCTGTTCTTCTGGCCCGGTCTCGTCTACGCCCTCATTCAACACGCCTTCGTGAAGGACTACGCCAACAACTACTGGTGGGGCAAGGGGCTGGCACTGCTCGTGACGCCCATCGGCGTGATCGTCTCGTTCTACTTCTACCTCGGGATCGTCTTGCCGATGTACGGCGAAGGCACACTCTGGGGGGCGATCGGCACCGGAGCGGTCGGCGTTCTCCTGGGCAACCTGGTCGCGTACCGTGTCATCACCGCACCGCAGCAACCTCGACGGTTCGACATGTACGGCAAGGTCATCATGGTCGTGATGGCGATCCTCTTCATGACGCTGACCTACTCCCCGCCACGGTTCTTCCTGTTCGAGGACTTCCTTGGCTACGAGTTCCGAGGCGAGTACGGAATCCTCGAGGATTACAGCAGGCACCTGGTGTTCACAGACACCGAGTTCTGACGCGCCTCAGCCCACGGACGCCTCGCCCGTGGACACTGGAGCCACGCGCGACACGACGACGTAGGTCTCCATCTCTCCACGGCCCTTGACCTGGACAGACCCTCTCGGCTCACACACGAAATCGTTCCGGATCAGCTGGTAGGTCGCATCGGTGACCTGGATCGCCCCGGGGATCCCCTCCGACTCCATGCGGCTGGCGACGTTGACGGCATCGCCCCACAGGTCGTAGGCGAACTTGTGGGTGCCCACGATCCCCGCGACGACGGGTCCCGAGTTGATCCCGATCCGCAGTGAGATCCGACGGCCCTCGAAGTCGTGGGTCGCCACATGGTCACGGATCCGGAGCGACAGTTCGGCGATCGCCGTTGCGTGGTCCGGCCGAGGGCGCGGCAAACCGGATGCGACCATGTACTCGTCACCCACCGTCTTGATCTTCTCGAGACCGAGCTCCTCGACGAAGCTGTCGAACGTCGAGAAGATCGAATTGAGAAGTGCCACCAACTCGGCAGGCTCCATGCCAGCGGACATCGGTGTGAAGTCGACGACATCGGCGAACAACACGGATACGCCTTCGTAGTCGTCGGCGATCAGCCCGGCACCGGACTTGAGCCTGGCGGCGACGTCATCCGGGAGGATGTTCCGGAGCAGGTCGTCGGATTCGTGCTGGAACCGGTCGCGTTGTCTCACGAAGTACGCCATCGCAAGGAGGACGAAGGTGGTCAACCCGATCATGTGCAAAGCCATGTCGACTGCTGACACCTCGTGCTCGTAGACCGGCTCGATGGACTCGGTGAGGGCCACGGTCCCGAACAGCACCACGAAGTACACGGCGAACCACACGTACGCAGCTCGTCGACCGAGCGCGATCAGGGCACCCACGATGGCAAGGAGCCCCCACGACATGTACGGCCCGGCTTCGACGAGGCCACCGTACAGGACGGTCGGGACGATGTTCTCGACGAGGATCATTGCGAGCAGGAAGTTGACGACGATGACGTAGGTGTGTGGCCACCGAGCCAGGACCACGAGCGCTACCACGGGCAACGCCCCCGCCAAGAAGTCACCGACCGCGATCCAGGTCTGACCCGACGTCAGCGTGTCTGTGCTGGCGAGCATTCGCGGGAAGAACCCGATGACGATGTAGCCGATGACGATCCGCCGCCTACCAGCGTGAGCGTCCGTCTCGCCCGGGTAGCTCCCCAACTCCATCAGCCAATTCCACGAACGACGTATGGGTGATCGGGAAGACATCGGGGCACCCTACCGACCTCGCCGCGACACGATGCCCACCATCGGATGACCGCATCGATGACTCCCTGCTGAGCGCTCGGGAGGGGCGGCTCCTGATGAGGAGGAAGCTGGCGACCGGATGCCTGTGTGAATGGATCGCCCAGATTGGACCGCGCTCACCCATTGCGAGTTGCGTCGGCGTCGTTCTCGACCGTGTGGGAACCCTGGAGCATCGAGCTGGCGTCCAAGAACCGAGCGTCCCACAACCGGAGGGAGATGGAGTGATGTGGAACCGATCTGCCGTCGTTGTGATGATCTTTGGTGCGTTGACGGTGTCGGCGTGTGCCGTGGGCGATCAGAGCAGTGGGCCCAGGGTTGATGAACTGCCGACTTTGCTGGGCGCATGCGCCGAGGACGCCCCCGATTGTCAGGACACGCTCGTCGACGACGACCTCGTAGAGGGTGGCAACGACCCCCTCGCACCCTCCACGGACGCAGATGGATCCGTGCCAAGCGGGATGGTGATCGATCCACTGTCGGTCACCGAGGCCCTTGCATATCAGGGATCGGAGCGGATCGCTGTCGAAGGCTTCATCGTGCGAGCTGGAGATACCGGTCAGCTGTGCGAGTCGCTCGCCGAGTCGTACCCGCCGCAATGCGGGGGCGCGAGCATGACGATCACCAATCCTGAAACCACCGTTGCCTACCCACTCATCGAGGACGGTGGGACGCAATGGTCGCCTGAGTCAATCACGGTCGTCGGCACAGTCACGGACAACGGCATCACCATCGACCCCACCTCGGTGTAGCACCACCAACACCCCGCCCATATCGGCAGGTGGGTTCAGGGGTCATAGCAGCGCTCGGCGAGTTGGTCTGATAGTGCTGGCTATGGAGCCGCCTTCGCTGGCCGTTGGGCCCAGCCGCGAAGACCGCGACTGGGGATAGCAGGACAGACACTCACGACAGCTCTCACCTTCGGGTAGAGTTTCTTAGTTACATAGTTTGTATCTAAGTAACACACGACATCGTGACCGGGCATCTCAGCCCGGCATGTCGAAGAAGGAGCGAGGAGAACCCATGACCGCTGTCACGACGAGGCCTTCCAAGGCCGTCAATGAGGGCAAGGCTGGTCCCGTCCGCATGATCGCAGCGCTGGTGGTCATCCTCGTCGGGGTCGGCTTCGTCGCGATGACCCTCATCAACAACTTGTTCGAGGTGGGGCCCGCGTTCGAGGAGATGATCGACGACTTCCGCCCGGTGCTCTCAGAGGAATCACTCGAGACCGCGCGAGCAGATATCGCTGGTCTCCAGGCAGCAGGGCAGGAGTTCCAGACCGTCGTCGCGCCCGGCATGGCCGGTGCCATGGGGATCAGCGTCGAGGACTTCGGGGCAATGGTCTCCGCGAACTACCCGGACGTGGCAACAGGGATGTCAGCGCTGCCCGAGATCACGGAGACGTTCAACGGCCTGATCGACACCCTCGACAGCCAGGGCGCGCTGTTCGCCTCCGCCGATGCGATCCCGACGGATGACCTGCCCGCAACGACGGTGCCATGGATCATCACGGTGTCGGGGCTGCTTGCCATCGTGGTCGGTGGGCTCATGTTTCTCCAAGGGCGGCTGTGGCCAATCCTTGCTGTGGTGCTTGGTGCCAGCATCGTCATCGCCAGCTTCGTGCTCAGCCTGCCACAGAAGGCGGCGGACGCTGATCAACTCAACGAGAACCTCCAGCCGATCTACACCCAGGAGCTCGTCGACGGTGCGTCGGCCGCTCTGGGCGTCGTGTCCGCGATGGGACAGCAGATGCAGGCTGAGATGCTCCCCGACCTCGCGGCTCAGATGGGCATGGCGCCCGAAGAGCTCGGTGCATTCATGGGCGAGAACTTCCCGGCGACGGCCGCAGCGATGCAGACGATGCCTGGTTCGCTCGAGCGTTTCGACGGCTTCGTGGGGATCTTCGCCACGAACCTCGACAATTACGAGACGATCCAGGACGTGTCGTTCGCACCGATCATCTGGGCGATGATCATCGGCGCCATCATCATCGTCGGAGCCGGCGGGGCGGTGCTGATCCTCAAGCAGTAGCCCTTCCTAGCAACCGGTGAACATCGGCTGGACGACCGTGGAGGACGGTGTCGCCGGTCAGGAGGGGACTCTGGACTACCTCCGAGAGTGCGGGGTAGAGCCCGTCATAGGCCGTCACGGTGGCCACGAGTTCGAAGGCGCGGACGAGGAGCCCGCGGTGCGGGTACCTCTTGATCGGCAAGTCCAAGAAGTCGTCGATCGACGCGGGGGCCGATGCTTCGGTGCGGGGAGATCCTCGGCTGTCCACGCGGCGTTCGATCGACGAGAGGAACGGGAGCTGATCAGTGGGTCGCCCCCGTCATGGGAGGACGACGAGCTTTCCTGTGGCCCGCCCGGCCCGGGGGAACTCGAGACCCACCGCGGCCCCTACCTGAAGGACCTCGTGGGCCGGTTCCACGAGCGGACCTCGTCGTCGTCCAGGGTGCGGGCCACCTCGTCCCGACAGAGAACCATGAGGTGGCCGCCATCGTCGCCGACGTGCTCTGATCGGTGTCAGCCGCGGAATAGTCGTGGAGGCCCGTTCGTTGACCGATGCAACGCAGGGACGAGGATGACGCACCGGATTCCCGACATGATCGAGCAGCAGCGACGTGGTCCGTCGGGCATCGTCGCGTCCCTGGCGCCGAGCGTGGCGTTCCTCGTCGCCAACAACTGGTTCGGCCTGGTTGCCGGCATGGTGGCCGCCACGATCCTGTCGGCTGGCCTCATTGTCATCCGACGCGCCCGTGGGCAAGCGATCGGGTGGCTTCTCCCCGTATCCCTCGGATACGTCATCGTGCGTGGGATCGCCGGAGTCCTGACAGGGTCCGAGAACGTGTTCTTCGGGTTCGGCGTAGCCACGAGCGCCCTCATCGCCACCGCCGTCGGTGTCACCGCCTTCACGAGACACCCGCTCGCCGGCTACCTCATTCCCCTGGTCGTGCGGTATCAGCACCTGTCGATGGACCACCCCGTATACCGACGGGTCGCTGCCCAGATCACGCTCGTGTGGGCGGTCGCTGAGATGGGTCTGACGACCTGGGAGGCCTGGCACCTGAGCAACGTCTCGGGCTCCGAGTTCCTCGTGGATCGGACGCTGGTCGGATGGCCCGTGATGGGCCTGGTCATCTTCATGCTGATCTTCTACGTCCGATTCCGCCTCGACCCCCACGAACACCACCTTGAGGCCCACGCACGGATGGCGTGACGATCGGCAGCCGTTTCGGTCGGTGCGAGAGCCCGACGCCGAGAGCGTTCAACTTCCGCCAAACCGCTCCTCCCAGATAGGACCCGACGTAGCTCAGAAGACCCAGGTAGCCCCCCGTTCGCTCAGAGGATCACCTGAAACCAAGGCTGCCATGAGCGGGCGCGTGACCCTCGGATGCCCTTTCCGCCCTCTTGAACACCGATACGTGTAGGTTGCCAACCTTCGGCACGATGACCGTGAAAGAACCATGCGATCGAGGGAGGCATCAGCTGAAGGTTTCGGCTGGAGGTGCACACGTCGGCTACGACGTGATCGGTGAAGGGCGACCCGTCGTCCTACTGCACGGTCTGCCATCGACCCGGAAGCAGATGATCGACACCTTTGAGCCGATCTTCGCCAACCGGTCAGGCTGGCGAAGGATCTACCCCGACCTACCCGGGATGGGTACGACGCCCGGGACACCCGAGCTCGCCAATCAGGACGCGATACTCGACGTCGTCGGTGAGTTCGTGAATATGGTCGCCGGAGGCGGGTCGTGCGTGATGATCGGGTCGTCGTATGGCGCGTACACCGCTCTCGGGTACAACTATCGCTGGGGCTCACGTCTCGCTGGACTGATGCTCTCCGAACCGATGATCAAGTCGCGAGCGGAACGACAGGTCCCAGAGCAGACGATCCTTGTCGAAGATGCCAACTTGGTGGCGGGACTCCGACCGGATGAGGAGTTCTGGACACAGGTTGCGGTGATCCAATCTGCTGAGAACCTCGAGTTCTTTCGGAACTCCATCAAGCCTGGATTCATCGCTGCCGACCAGGTCTTCCTGGCTCAGCTCGGTGAGCGAATCAACTACTCCTTTGACCTCGCTGAGGCGGCACCGATGACTGCACCTTCCCTCATCGTGGCCGGGCGTCAGGACAACGTCACGGGTTACCGGGACATCTGGAACATCCTCGAACTGTTCCCACGGTCAACTTTCGCGATTCTTGACCGCGCTGGCCATGCGGTGAGTTCGGAGCAACGATCCCTTTTCGTAGCCCTTACCCATGAATTCTTCAACCGCGTCGAGGAGTCGCTCGGCGACTGAGACGCCAGGGTCCACGAGCATCCAGCGGGTCGTGGTGGGCCTCGATTGTCTCGAGTACGGAATCTCCTTCTGCAGTCGACCGACACGCCAGCCAGCCCGACGGCCGGCTCCTTGGCGCGATCTTCGTCCGAGGTCGGCGAGCGGGGGCGCGGCCGGGACGCAACTTCGCGAGATTCTGTCAATCGCGTCGCCGAGCCGGACACATAGATATCCGACAGGAACAAACGGGGAAGGCGGACGGATGCTGCTGCATGAGGTTCACAAGGAGACTGCTGACATCACGGCACATCCGTACAGCGCGGGCCGAGGGTACGCATGGAGATGGTGGACGGCCGCCACGATCATGTTGCTGATCGCGGGGTGTGCGTCACAAGACGACCCCACCGCTCTGTCGACGACAGATCCTTCGACTGTGAGCAGTTCCCCGTCGACGGTCGCGATCGGATCGACCACGACCACCGCTCCTGCTCCCACCACGACAATCGCGACACCCACGCCCGCCCTGCCAGGACGCATCGTCTTCGTGCTGGGAGGTGGGATTCTCCACACCGCTGCTCCTGACGGCAGCGACCTGGTCGCCGTGACGGACTTCGCTGTCGACGACCCCGACTGGTCGCGAGACGGTTCGAAGATCGCATTCGGCAGCGACCATGCGGGCAACAGCCACATCTTCATCGTCAACGCCGACGGCACAGGGTTGCGCCAGGTCACGACCGGCGAAGGCTTCGAGGGGTATCCCGCCTGGGCGCCCGATGGCGAAACCCTCGTGGTTGACGCCGACGGCCTACACATCGTGTCCGTTGCCGACGGCACCATGACGAGATTGACGACGAATCCCTACGGCGAGTCCGGGGAAGACTCGTCGCCTCAATACTCCCGGGACGGAGCTCACATCGTGTTCGTAAGATGGCGCGACGAGCTGAGCTCACTGTGGGTCGTCGACGCCGACGGGCGCAATGAACGCCAGATAACGCCAGAGGAGACAAGCGCGGGCCAACCCTTCAGACCGGGCCACCCGTGGTGGTCCCCGGACGGCTCGCAGATCGTCTTCTACGACGCCTTTGGCTCCACCCGCTATCGCGGCGGCGAGTCACACATCTTCGTGGTGAACGCGGATGGCAGCGGGTTACAGCAACTGACGAACGGCGAGACCGAAGCGGACTTCCATCCGTCGTGGTCGCCTGACGGTGACTGGATCTACTTCACCCGCTATGTCTTTTCGCCCACGTCGGAGTTCTTTGCGATCTACAAGATGCATCCGGACGGTTCAGACGTCACTCTGGTCTTCCAGTCGACGACCGACGACGCCAACGACCCCTCCGTGTGCTGCTAAGCGTCGGGCGGCTGGCAGCTGCCATCGGGCACCCAGCGCTCCAGATCGCTATGCCCAGCCGTTCGATGGGAGGCACACGTAGCGGCACGTATGCGCTCACTACGAATCGTGCATATTGCCCTTGGATCAGGTGATCGTTGCAGCACCTTCGATGGCCGTCAGTGCTTCAGCTTTGACCCGACGGCTCCGGGCTGACGCATGTTGACCGCCCGTACTCTGGTCAAGTTGACTGTCACGACTGTGCGGCGTTCACCTGGACGGTCCCTGTCGCGCAAGTCGTTGCCGTACTTGGCACCGAGTTGGTCGGCGAAGACGTAGTCGTCGTCTGGTTCCACCGTGGCATCACCGCGCAACTCGAGATAGCGGGCCCAATCGCCTGGATCCTGGATATGCATGGCGACCTTCGGGTTGGCGACCATGTTCTTTGCTTTCTGTCGTGTGGCGTTGACCGACAACCGCACGGTGCCGTTGGCGGACGCGAGGAACCACACCGTCGACAACTGCGGTCGACCGCTGGCGCCAACGGTGGCCAGCGTGGCGTAAGGAGCATCCAGGAGGTCGTGGTGGGTCTCGGGGATCTCGGGCATAGAGTCTCCTTCCTCGCCCGACCGGCACCCTAGCAAGCCGACGGATGCGGGCCATCGCCTCCGCGTCTTTGGCGCCCCGACCACCAGGACCTTCACTCGGCGCACCAGCAGAGCGCCACTCTCGCCTGTTCTGGCAAACGCGTGCACTCTTATGTGCCGATATGCGTGGCCAAGATGGTTATCACTGGTCTGCGCTTGATCGGTAGACAAGTAGCCATATACCCAGCCCGACGAGGCTGGCACCGGAGACGAACTGACCGCCGTTGTCTGGGAAGATGCCTCCCGCAATGAACGTCAGGAGAAGGACGGCTGTCCATCTCAATGGGTCCCGAACTGTGAGCATCAGGACGGCCGCAGCGAACACGGCAATTGCTCCGATCATTCCGCCGTAGGTGAAGAGCAGCTCCCCGAACTCCAGATCAAAGACGTCTTCGAGGAGATTCCCGATACCCGAAACTGCGGTGCCGATTCCTGCGACAAGAAGAAGCCCTGCGCCTCGCCGGATTGGTGTTGTGCGCCACCACAGGATGAACCCCACGCCGGTTGCCACCCAAGCCATGGTCGTCAACAGCGCAGCGGCGTAGTCAAGGACTGAGAGCGGGTCCCAGTACACAGGGTCGGCTAGCTCGACAACTGCCCTCACCAGAGCAAGCGCACCACCCAGAAGGAACCAGATCCCAGCCGACCTCATGTTTGTGTAGTAGCTCGTCCGCTCTGACTCGCCGATCATCGACGCAAACTAGCAGCCACCCATATCCGGCTGGGTGGGATGATTGTGGTCGGTGTTGCACGCCCTGGTCGGGCGGTGGGATTCCTGTTGAGCTGATAGCGCAGCTCTGTCGGATCCTCGTTCCGCCGTTCCAAGGTCGTGTTCCACCCCTTCGACCTTCAAGCTGGAAGGGGCGGTCATGTCGATGGAACGGATGATCACTGGTGGTGTGGATACCCACGCCGACCAGCACGTTGTGGCAGCGATCGATCACAACGGTGGGGTGGTGGGGACTGAGTCGTTCCCCGCAGACGACACCGGTTACGAAGCCCGCCCTTCTTGGTTGGCTCGTGTCCCACGGGGAGCTCGACAAGGTCGGGGTTGAGGGGACGGGGTCGTGGGGAGCAGAGTTGACTCACCGTCGCCGCGCCGGCACCCAACTCGTAACGTGGATCTCGTCTGAATCGCCCACGACAAGCACCGGGATCGTGCAGAGCGATCGGGCGACTGCGGCAAGGCCATCCTCGTTTGGACATAGAAGCCACAGCGATTCCGCGCTCACCATGGCCAACTGAAGGCCAAGGCGCCGCAAGCTCTCCCATTCTGGGGCACCGGTTACGGCTCGATGTCGACGTGGATATCGATGCTCGCGTAATAGAGGGCTGTCAGCCCCTCGAATCCGGAGTCAGACCCAACGAACACCCAGAGCGTGCCGCTGTCATCGGTGCGTCCGGTGAGTCCAAGGCCCGATCCATCGAGGGTCATGAGGGCATACTGAGAGCCATCGACCGTCCCCGGTTCGAGGTTGGGATTTGCGATGGTTCCGACCACGACGGCGTCATCGCCACTCTCCGATTGGCTGCCGATGTCCACATTCATGCGCAGCCAGCCCTGATTGTCAGTCTCCGCCATCGGCTCGATGGTGGACGCTCCCGTCTTGATCCATACGCTCTCGCCCGGGGATCCCCCGATTCCCATAAGACCCCCCGGAACGGCCGTGGCGAGCTCGACAACGATTTCGACGGAGTAGGTCGTGTCAGGTTCGAGGCCATGGATCGGGGCCTTCCAATACATGAACAAGTCGTCACTGCGATTATGGCCTTGGATGAAGAGAGCATTCCCCTCGAGATCGCTCGGCAGCGGCTCCCACGAAGAATCGAGTTCGAACAAAGCCGGATCACCATCTTCCGGGTAGTCGGCGAAGCCTGCGATCCACCCTTGTGAACCAGCCTCGAAGTCAAATGAAGTCACGGGCTGATCAGATGCACAGCTCCCAACAGTGAAGACCGCAGCAGCGATCAAACCAAGGATCACAATTCTGATCATCGGCCGATTCTACCGCCGACGCTCGAAGTGCAACATGGCGAGGAAACGGAACGATCACTTGAAGCCAAGGCCGATATGTGTGCCCTTTGCGTCGTGGTGTCCGCCGCCGTCTAGGGTTGTCACCCATGCGTATCAACCATCGATCCAGGGTCGGGGCGAAGTGGGCAGCGGCTGCGCTGGCCAGTGTCCTCTTCGTTGCCGCATGCTCCTCATCGGACGACACGGGCAACGAACCGCCGACCGAGAGCACGACCAGCAGCACGACAACGACTCAGGCCCCGACTACAACCGTCGCACCCTCTTCGACCACATCCTCCACTTCAACGAGTACCACGACGACAACCCTCGTTCCTGCCGATCCCGAAGAACTTCTCGGTTCGTGGGACGTGCGAGGCGGAGACGTCCTTACCTTCGAAGAAGACGGGTCATACGCCCTGTACGTCGATCTGGGTGACGACCCGTTCGATTCAGGCACCTACACCTTTGACGGGCTCACCCTCGTGATGACCGGCGTTGCGGACTCGAACTACTGCCCTGATGAGACAGGCAGCTACACGGTCCAGTTCCCGGACGAGATCACTGCCGATATCGACCTAATCGAGGACCCATGCGGCCAACGACGCAATGGCCTCACCTTTGGACTGACCCGCCACGACCCTGACTCCTAGACCGGCGACGGCATCTCCGCATATGTGCCGATATGTGCGCGATAGAGACCGAAATCAATGAGCGCCGACGTAGCTAGCGGTGGGGTGAAAGTGGTCGACATGAGCGAGTTGCCGGGAGTAGATTGACGCGATTCGGAGTCATGTCGACTTCAACCCCCTAAGGACAATCGGCTCATGTCAACCCCCACTCACGGGATGCTCCGGTTCGCCGCGCTCGCGGTCTCCGGCATGGCACTCATCGCGTCCGGCTGTTCATCTACGGACGGATCGTCAACTGCCTCCACCACAACTACGACTGATGGCGGGATAACCACGGTTGCCTCGGCCTCCACGACGGCTCAAACCACGACAACGACCGCAGCGACATCGTCCACCGAGGCCTCGACAACTCTCTCAACGTCGGAGCCGACCTTCTTCGGCAAGGTGGACATTGGAGGGCGTCGACTGTTCTTGAATTGCCAAGGTGTGGCACATCCAGACGTTCCAGCTGTTGTGTTCGAAAGCGGACTCGGCGGTTCCGCGAGTTCGTGGCGGGACGTCCAGCGGACGCTTTCGGGTTCGACACTGGCGTGCGTCTATGACCGCGCGGGTGTCGGGCAGAGCGACCCTCCGGCGCGGACACCCCACACGGCGCGTGACCAGGCTGAAGATCTCACTGCGCTGCTCTCGACCGCCGGTGTGCCGGGACCGTACATCTTCGTCAGCCACTCGCTCGGTCCGTGGACGACGGTTATCTACGCAACGCTGCATCCTGGCATGGTTGCCGGCATGGTGTTCGTTGACCCCCGTGGGCCGGATGTCAGCCAGGACTGGATCGCCGCCCTCACCGCGATGAGCGGGACAGAGGCAAACGACGTGGAGGACGTCCTCGCCAAGGTCATGGATTACGAAGACGATCCAACGTCCAACGACGAGGACCTCGACGTCAAAACGAGCGAACAACAGGTACGTGAAGCGCTGCAACTCCTGGCAACCACCGTTGGAAGTACACCGGTGGTGATACTGACTGCTACCGGCACTCCCGAGGACTGGTCCGGTCTTCCCGACGGACCCAGGAAGTCATGGGATGCAGGTTGGCTCGCCGGCCAAGACGCCTACGCGCTCGGAACAACCGTTCAAAGGATCTCGGTGGAGAGTTCCCACATGATCCAAGAGGATCAACCCAACATCGTCGTCGACGCGACGGCGGCGATCCTCGCGAAGTTCCCTGGCTGATCGCCCCTGCAGGCCACTCATTGACGCGCGCGTCCTGCAATCGGCAGTGCGTCGTCGGGAACACGAATGTGCCAAAGCTCGAGAGAGTGCTGGCTTGGCGGCTCAGTCGTCTCAGGAGACCTGCGTGCTCCCCTTTTGCATGACGGAAGATCTCCGCCGCGACATGACCGGCAACAGGCACGACTCGCGGAGAGCACATATGTGCCGACATGTTCGACCTCGGAGAGGCCCGATGCCCACTGCTGCTGTCGATGGCCGTTAGTGCTTCACCCTTGACCCGACGGCACCGGACTGGCGCATGTTGACCGCCCGCACTCGGGTCAGGTTGACCGTGACGACTGTGCGGCGTTCACCCGGACAGTCCCTGTCGCGCAAGTCGTTGCCGTATTTGGCACCAAGTTGATCAGCAAAGACCTAGTCGTCGTCTGGTTCGACTGTGGCATCACCACGCAACTCGAGATAGCGCGCCCAATCCAGTGGATCCTGAATATGCATCGCGACCTTAGGGTTGGCGACCATGTTCTTTTGCCTTCTGCCGTGTGGCGTTGACCGACAACTGCACGGTGCCGTCGGCAGACGCGAGGAACCACACCGTCGACAACGGCGGTCGACCGCTGGCACCAACCGTGGCCAAGGTGGCGTACGGAGCATGCAAGAGGTCGTGGTGGGTCTCGGGAATCTCGGGCAATGGATCTCCTTCTTGAGCCGACCGGCACCCTAGCCAACAGGCGACGGGTGCGGGCCATCGCCTCCGCGTCTTGGCGCCGCGAAGGACCTTCACTCGGCGCACCACATCTCTGACAAGACGCGTGCACTCACATGTGCCGATATGCGCCACTGGGTTGAGCGTGGGACAATCGCTCGTGGCGGAGATCCCACACAACTCCGAACCCGACACTCCAGCGAGGCAGCCCGACTTCTTCGTGGGTTGGTGGGAGGTTGTCTTCCACATCAGAGATGGAGAGCACACAGACGTCACTGGCATTTTCGAACACATCGACGCTGCGGGGAACTTCACGGTGCTCAGGGACGGCGAACGCATCGGTGCTGGCCGCCACGTCGAGTTCACCGTCGATCCGGACGGGTTCACCAACGTGCAGGAGCTCGCCGGGGCACACACGCAGACGGGGCGCGAGCTCGCGGTCTACCGGTTCAGCGGGGACGTGTTCGAGGTCTGCAAGGCCAGCGAGGGTCAAGGCCGGCCAACTAGCTTCGCATCGCCTCGCGGGAGCGGGTGGACCCACGCTGCGATTCGCCGGATCAGCGATGACGACCCACGTATCCCACTCGGCGCTGAGGATCACTAGCGGACGATACCGCCAGCCACATCGACCTCGTCAAGCAGCCCATGTCCGTCAGTATGCGTGACCCCATATGTGCCGATATGTGCGGCTGGGGAGTCAGCCCCGAGGCGATGAGATCGGTGGTACTCGCCGGTCACGTCCCTTGACGTAGAAGCGTTCTGTTCGATCCCACGAGAAACACAATCACAGGGTGACGTACTTCCGCATGTGCTCAGCTCCTCGGGATGGATGGTGACCGTGATGTGTCAAGGTGTCCGGCCCTGGGCAACGCCAATCGCTTCAATACCATCGAGCGTCGTGACGGTCCTGAGTTCACCGTTCGCGGCTACGGAGACGATCTCGGATCGGTCGCCGGACACGAATCGGTGAACGATCGGTTCACCCTGGTACCAGCCCAGCAGCGGCAAACCAACTCTTTCGAGGATCGTCGGGGTTTGCCACTCGGCCGTTGAGAGATCTAGCCGGGCAATGAGCTCGACGTTGTCTGTCCCCAAGCCGAGCCAAGCCAGCGATGTGCCATCAAGCGACCATCGGTACGACGTGGAACCCAACCAGTTCAACGGATCTGCCTCGCCTCCGAGACCCCCCTCCGGTCTGGCCGCGATTTCCGTCATGGACCACGACTCATTGTCGATGTCGTAGCGGGCCATGAAGCCGTCTGACTCGGAAACGATCTCTGATCCGTCCGGAGTCATGCCGATGAATCCGCCAGGTAGCGCGTTGAGCACGGCGATCAGGGTCAAACTGTCTCGGTCATGTTCCCAGACGCGAACCTCCCTGACGATATACGTCGCCTCGTCCTGAACAACCTGGGCGAGTCGCCGCCCGTCAGCGCTCCACTGCAGATCGCCCGTGTGGCCGCTGGCGCCATCGACCATGACCGTCTCCTCGTAAAGGGTGACACCAGTCGTGAGATCCACGACCGTGAAGGTATCTCCGCCATACGGAACTCCCGTGTAGGCCAGAAGCCTTCCATCCTGGCTCAGGGTTGGACGACCGACGCCTCTACCGGTTGTGACAGCACGGAACTCCTCGCCGTCGGTCACGATCAGCTTCGACCCGAACTGCTTGTCCACCGTGAAGGCGACGATCGCGCCCTCGGGGAGTGGATGTGAGGTGATCAAGGCAGGCGACGGGTTCGGATCCGAGATCGAGACAGGCAACATGGCCTCCACCGAGGAAGGCATTGTGGTCGTGACAATCGTGTCCGAAGGAGGCTCGCCAGCGGTATGGGCCGAGAGAAGCGCGAGACCCCCGACGATGAAGGCAACGAGGGCCGCAGCGACAAACGCAACCCACACTTTTGGTCGCTCGTGAATGCGGACCGAAGTCGAAGGGACGGTGCGAACCGCGCTCGTGGCCATGACGTCGATCGGATCGACCCATGGAAGGCGATCGTCTGCATACTCTGCGTAGCTGCGGATCTGGTCCTCGATCGTCTTCACGATGCCCCTCCGATCCTGGTTCGCAGCTTCGCCATGCCACGATCGACATGGTTCTGCACCGTTGATACCGAAACCTCGAGGAGTTCGGCGACCTCTCGGAGCTTCCACCCGAATCCAACGACAAGGGTCACCGCCACCCGTTGATGCTCGCTCAGTGAGGCCAGCGCTCCGGGGAGGCCCGGCTCCACGTCAGGAAGACCGTCATACGGGACCTCGACGAGAACTGGGGTGGCCCGACGAATTCGCCGAGTCCTCGATCGGCCGACGCGATAGAGATACCCAGCGGCATTCGGCATCATCCGAATCTCGTCCCAATGCTCCCACGCGAATGCCAAGGCCTCTGCTGTTGCATCCGCTCCATCCGCGTACCCATATCGGGCTGCGAAGGCGTGACGCAATCGCGGCTGCACGTCCGTGCAGAAGTCCTCGAATGATGTCGTGATATCGAGCATTGTGGACCTCACTGTCTCACTAATAAGAGCCACAACGGTCGAAGATTTACCACAAGACTCTGCGAGACCGCGTCCGTCGAACAACACGACCGAATCGACTCACGCGAGATGCAATCCTCGCACGCACCAACGTCCCGACACACGAAGGGAGAACCGCCGTCACCCTCCTGCCACCGACGACACGAGCACACAGTTGGCAACACTGCTGCACGCATATGTGCCTTGGTTTCAGGTGATCGTTGCAACACCCTCGACGAGAGTTGTCTCGATGGAGGTGTGTTGTGGAGCGGATGTCGGATGCTGAGCGGGAGGAACTGTGGGATCGGTATGAGGCTGGGGAGTCGTTCCGGGCGATAAGTCGTTCGCTGGGTCGGGCTCCGTCAACGGTGCGGACTCATGTGGTGGACGCCGGCTGGAAACGCCCGGTGGCTCCTGGCGAGTGGAGTCCGGTGCGGCTGTTGTTGGTTGAGCGTGAGGAGATCTCCCGAGGGTTGGCTGAGGGTGTGTCGCTTCGCGGTATCGCGTGTCGGATCGGTCGGTCACCCTCGACGGTGTCTCGCGAGGTCACGAACAACGGTGGCAAGAAGCGGTATCGGGCGACCGTGGCCCACACCGCTTCGAGGCATCGGGCGAGACGGCCCAAACCGATGAAGCTCGAGACGTGTCCCCGGTTGCGGGTCGTGGTCGAAGCCAAGCTCGAGTTGTGGTGGTCACCGGTCCAGATCTCTCGGTGGCTGGCGGTGGCATACGCTGACGATGAGGAGATGCGGGTGTCACACAAGACGATCTATCAGTCGCTGTTCGTTCAGGGCAGGGGCGCTCTACGCAAGGAGCTGTGGCGGTGTCTGCGTACCGGGCGCGCCATCCGCCGCCCCCAGGGCCGGGCAGCCTCCCACAAGGGCAGGATCCGGGACATGGTGATGATCTCAGAACGGCCAGCTGAGATCGAGGACCGTGCCGTGCCAGGGCAATGGGAAGGCGACCTGATCATGGGTAAGGGCAAATCCGCGATCGGGACGCTGGTCGAACGCCAATCACGGTTCGTGATGCTGTTCAAAGCACCCCACGGCAACACCGCTGAAGGTGTCAGGGTTGCACTCCAAGCAACAATCGAACGGCTCCCGCAACAGCTCGTCCAGACGGTGACGTGGGATCAGGGCAAAGAGATGTCCCAACATGCCAAGTTCACGATCGACACCGGAATCCAGATCTACTTCTGTGATCCACGCTCGCCGTGGCAACGAGGATCAAACGAGAACACCAACGGACTCCTCCGCCAGTACTTCCCCAAAGGCACCGACCTATCCCTGGTCACCCAAGATCAGCTCGACGACGCCGCCCACAGCCTCAACACCCGCCCTCGACAAACCCTCAACTGGATGACACCATCAGACAAACTCGCCGAAGCGTTGCAATGACCCCCTGAAACCACCGCCGATATGGGCGGGCCGGAGACATGTCGTGGGGTAGTCTCGCTCGGTGAGCGCAACGCTTGGCCGGTTTACCGAGTTCGGAATTGCTGATGGGCAGTCCCGGTCTGAGCAGCGCCGGATCAGGACCATCAACACGGTGGCAGTCTTTGCGTTTGTATCCACAGCGGTGTTTGCTGTGGTGTTCTTCCCGGCGAGGCCTGAGGACTTCCCGGTCTGGGCCTATGCCGTGTTATCGGCGGTCTACGTCGCTGGCTATGGGTTCGTTCCGGTTCTCAATCAAGCAGGGCATCGTGAGAGCGCAGCAGGCCTGTTGCTCGGAACCGGCATCCTGGTCATTTCGGCCGTCAACATCACTGTCGGATTCGGAACTGGCACAGCTGTCTTCTTGGTCGCCGTCGCTGTCTTCGCTGTTCTGGTAACCGATGTCGGGGGGAGGGTGTTGCGCTGGTCCGTGGTGATCCTGACCGTCATCGTCTTCACGCTGCTGGTAGTCATAGACCCACCAGCAGCACCCTCTGTGGCCGAGAGCTGGGTAGCCGATCTGCTCATCGTGGTGAGCTTCGCCGGGGTGGTCGTCTTCGTTGTTTCGGTCGTTTGGTACCAACGACGCCTTGCCGACACGGCAGAGGAGGAGTTGGTCGAGGCCAATGATCAGTCGGAGCGACTGTTGCTCAACATCCTTCCGACGGACATTGCGGTCAGGCTCAAGGCGGGTGAGTACCCGATCGCTGACCGGAAGGCCGAGGTCACCGTCCTATTCGCTGACGTCGTGGGTTCAACCGCAATTGCCGAAGCTCTGTCGGCTGACGACCTGGTAATCACGCTCGACCGCCTGTTCTCAGCCTTCGACGAGATCGTGGCCGCCCACGGTCTTGAGAAGATCAAAACGGTAGGAGACAGCTACTTCGCTGTTGCAGGACTGACTCCGACCAGCGCAGACGACGCAGCCGCAGCGGCTGATGCTGCGTTGCGAATGCGTGGCGAGCTCACCAACCATCGCTTCCCGAATGCTGGACAGGTGCGAATGAGATTCGGCATCCACACGGGCCCAGTGGTCGCCGGTGTCATCGGGAAACGCAAGTTCAGCTATGACCTGTGGGGCGACACGGTCAACACGGCCTCCCGTATGGAATCAACAGCCAAGACGGGCGCAATACAGGTCAGTCAGGAGGTCTACGACCGCCTGAAGAACGACTACGACTTCGAATCGCTAGGCAGCATCGAAGTCAAAGGCAAAGGCACACTCAGTACCTTCGACCTCGTCAAGGCGAGAACCGCACCCGTCTGAATCCCAACCACCACCTAATCGCAGTGGTGGTCAACGGTCCCGCACAGAGCCAGCACTCTGAGACCACCCATATGTGCCGATATGGGTGGGGGCACTCACTGTGAGGGAGCGACGTCGCTGACCGCGGTTCGCCGCTTGAGTAGGAACGTCTCCATAGATCCCTTGCCTTTGACCTCGATGGTTCCGTGGTCTGAGAATTCGTACTGCTGTGCAAGAGTGTCTCGGACCGCTTTGGTGACCTGGATCTCGCCCGGTGGACCGGACGATTCCATCCGTGCCGCGACATTGACTGTGTCGCCCCAGAGGTCGTAGCTGAACTTGCGCTTGCCGATTACCCCTGCCACCACTGGACCTATATGAAGTCCGAGTCGTAGCTCAAGGCGGCCAAATCCGGGAACGTTGTATTCGTGGATGTGGGCGCGCATTGCAAGAGCCATTTCAGCAGCATTGACGAGTGCCTCGGGACTGGGATTGGGGAGCCCGCCAACGACGATGTACGCGTCGCCGACCGTCTTGATCTTCTCAAGGGCGTGTGCGTCGGCTAGGTCGTCAAACGCCGAGAAGACTTTGTTGAGCAGCCGAACCAGCTCGTTTGGAGATAGCAGGTCCGCAAGTGGGGTTGAGCCGACAAGGTCGGCGAACAGAACGGCCACATCGTCAGCACCGTCGGCAATCAACCGTTCGCCCGACTTCAGCCGATTGGCTGTCTCCCTTGGCAAGATGTTGAGAAGAAGCGCCTCGGATCGTGCATGTTCGGAAGCAAGGTCTGCCTGGGCCTCGGCAACTCGTTTGGTGTAGTACATGGCGACGACAGTGGCGAACAGCAAGACACTGGCCACATTCATAATCAACAAGAGCGACTCCCACCCAGTGCCATCTACCCGGTCTGGGACTGCAGGATCGGCAAGCACGACTGCCACAAGGCCCCCGAGTGCCCCAAAGGTGACCACAGGCACAAACACGGTGTCACCCTGTCGGCCAACCAAAACCCCCAGCAGGGGAACTATGACGAACCAGCAGAACGACCCCAGACCAAGACCCATAACCAGTGAAGAGATCACGATGTTGAGCAAGCTGGTGGCGGCCAAGAGCCACATCGCTGCGTCGGACCTGCGTGTTGCGTTCAGCGCAATGGTGCCGACGTATCCACAGATCAGCAACACGTTCGCCGCGCGCAGGAGCCACGACCCTGACGAGTCGATGAACACGAAGAAGATGGTGCTGACCGATAGGTTCAACCCGAGAGCCAACAGCGCCGCGATGTTGATCGTTCTAGACCGACGGAATTCGACCGACAAGGTATGCGCGTCCTGGTTGAATCCCGATGGACCCGACACCTCAACAGCCATCACGCGACGGTATCAACAGCAACCGGTGTCGAACCGTCAGCATCGACACTGCTGCGAGGAGAATGGCGACGGCCCCGATCATGCCGCCGTACGTGAACAACACTTCTCCGAACTCAATGTCGAGAACGTCCTCAAGAAGGTTCCCAATCCCCGACACTGCCGTCGCGACCCCAGCGACCAGAAGGAACAATGAACCACGCAGAATCGGTGTCGTCCGCCACCACAGAACGAGGGCCACACCGGTCACAACCCAGCCAACTGTGGTCAACACCGCTGCTGAGTAGTCGAGCAGGGACGATGGGTTCCAATAGACCGGATCTGCCATCTCCATGATGGCGCGGGCGACGACGAGAATTCCTCCCCCCCACGAACCACATACCTGTAGATCGCAGAGCTTGCCTTGAGGTATCCGTGCGCAGTGGCTGCATCCGCCCACACTAGGAAACCCCAACCGGGCGATGCTCGCATATGTGCCGATATGTTCGGCCATGGACACGTTGAGATTGATGCGTAGGGTTTGGAGAGCGGCTTCGCTTCGCCGTGTCCCAACGGAAGGCAAATGGAGTGTCAACGGCGAAACTAATCCGTTGGAGTGGACTGGTAAACATCTTGGCAGGCGTCCTCTACGCCCTGGGCGCACTCCTTCATCCTGTCGGCGAAGACCTTGACGCCTACCTCAGCCCGAGATGGGCGCTAGCGCATCAGGTCTATTGGGTTGCGGCAATCTTGATGCTTTTCGGCCTGGTGGGACTGTATGCGCGCCAAGTGGAAGAAGCAGGCTGGCTCGGGCTGGTCGGTTTCGTTCTGGCATTCGTTGGCACAGTGCTGGTAAGCGGCATATTTGCGGCGGCCTCCACTGTCGTACACCTCGTAGCCGTCGAGGCGCCCGCTTTGTTTGATCAAGCCGTGACACCGCCAACCTATGCAGTGATCGTGCTCGTTCTGGGTTACATCTTGGGCTATATCCTGTTTGGCATAGCAACTACGCGCGCAGGAGTGTTCCCCCGTGGGTCTGGCGTAATGCTCATTGTCGGGTCAGTGATGTTCTTCATTTCGGAGAGCGTGCCGGCGAATGCCTCACTATCGCATCTCATCGTCACCATCGGCGATGTGATCTTTGGTGCGAGCTTCGTATGGATGGGTTATGCACTCTGGTCCGAAAAGCGCGAGATCATCGCGTCGAGCTAAGGCCAACCTACGCCGATCCCTTGATCCGCGCCGCTCAGCGCACAGCCGGCAGTATGCATGCTCGGCGGGGCGCATGTGCGCCGTTATGCGTGGGTCCTGTCGGAGTTCTTGGCCGTGACTCGGAGGATTGATCCAGCGATGGTCACCACGATCATGAGCGGGATGATCACGAACCACAACGCCCTTCCAATCATGATCACCGACGCAGCCACCGTGAGACTCAAACCGAGCCATGGGTTGCCGAGTCCCCTGCGATATCCGACCCACAGCATGTACGCCGCGGCACCATCGAGGATCGTGATCATCCAAGCGGGAACGTCGAAGTCCAAGACGTACCCGACTCCGGTGTCCCATATTCCGAGATAGAAGAGCACGGTCAGGACCAGGTGAGCTACCGCCATCAATGAGAAGTAGCCAATCAGCGTCCAGGTCGAGATTGCGTAGACCCTCGACCAGACCGTGCGACGGCTCTCCTGCACCATGGCGCAACCCTAAGCAATCCGCCCACGCATAAGTGCCGTTATGTACCTGCCTGGCTGGTGTCACCGGTTCGTCCGTCTGGTTCGTCTGTTCTCATGTATGAGTAGCGGCATCGGCGGCGAACTTGAAAGAGGAGACCTGGAACATGTCTACCGATCGTTCGGATGAACTTGATCTGATTGGGTGGTGGATGGGTCTGGCGGGATTGGTGTTGGTCTTCGCTGGGTTCTTTGTGGTCGACCCTGGTGGCTGGAATGGGCCTGACAGTCCCGTTCGCGAGCTGGCAGCTGAGCTCACTGACAACCGGACGAGAATCGTCGCTGGAAGCACGGTCGGCATTGTCGGAGCGCTTGCCTTGGTCGGGTTTGTTGCCTCACTGCGGATGCGCCTCGCCCGGGAAGGCTCGAAAGGTGAACTGTTGGCTCTTGTGGTCTATGCCTTTGGGATTGTCATGACGATCGGCGCTTTCGTTCATGCGTCATATCGCATGGCGACGAGCGCACCGATCGATCCGAACGTGCTTGCGGATGCGGTGCTTCCGTTGTCGATGCTCAAGGAACACATCAGCGACCTGTTCATGATTGGGGCCCTCGGTGTCGCTGCCACGATGAGCGTCAGCTCGTTCGTCGTGGGATTGCTCCCCAAGCCGATGGCCTGGGTAGGGGTCATACTCGTCGCGGCCACCGTGGCGCTGATCCCGACTGGTCTAGGGATTGGCGGTCTCGCCCTATTCCTTTGGCTGATTGTGGCTTGTCCCGTTCTCATTGTCAGAGACCACACCCCTAACACTCACGGGTCACCACAATCCCCCTTGGGCCAGATGGAGCCCGAACGTGGCTGAACCGTCCGATGCTCAGCGGACAGAACGCCCATAACCGGCTTGGTTTCAGGTGATCGTTGCAACACCCTCGACGAGAGTTGTCTCGATGGAGGTGTGTTGTGGAGCGGATGTCGGATGCTGAGCGGGAGGAACTGTGGGATCGGTATGAGGCTGGGGAGTCGTTCCGGGCGATAAGTCGTTTGCTGGGTCGGGCTCCGTCAACGGTGCGGACTCATGTGGTGGACGCCGGCTGGAAACGCCCGGTGGCTCCTGGCGAGTGGAGTCCGGTGCGGCTGTCGTTGGTTGAGCGTGAGGAGATCTCCCGAGGGTTGGCTGAGGGTGTGTCGCTTCGCGGTATCGCGTGTCGGATCGGTCGGTCACCCTCGACGGTGTCTCGCGAGGTCACGAACAACGGTGGCAAGAAGCGGTATCGGGCGACCGTGGCCCACACCGCTTCGAGGCATCGGGCGAGACGGCCCAAACCGATGAAGCTCGAGACGTGTCCCCGGTTGCGGGTCGTGGTCGAAGCCAAGCTCGAGTTGTGGTGGTCACCGGTCCAGATCTCTCGGTGGCTGGCGGTGGCATACGCTGACGATGAGGAGATGCGGGTGTCACACGAGACGATCTATCAGTCGCTGTTCGTTCAGGGCAGGGGCGCTCTACGCAAGGAGCTGTGGCGGTGTCTGCGTACCGGGCGCGCCATCCGCCGCCCCCAGGGCCGGGCAGCCTCCCACAAGGGCAGGATCCGGGACATGGTGATGATCTCAGAACGGCCAGCTGAGATCGAGGACCGTGCCGTGCCAGGGCAATGGGAAGGCGACCTGATCATGGGTAAGGGCAAATCCGCGATCGGGACGCTGGTCGAACGCCAATCACGGTTCGTGATGCTGTTCAAAGCACCCCACGGCAACACCGCTGAAGGTGTCAGGGTTGCACTCCAAGCAACAATCGAACGGCTCCCGCAACAGTTCGTCCAGACGGTGACGTGGGATCAGGGCAAAGAGATGTCCCAACATGCCAAGTTCACGATCGACACCGGAATCCAGATCTACTTCTGTGATCCACGCTCGCCGTGGCAACGAGGATCAAACGAGAACACCAACGGACTCCTCCGCCAGTACTTCCCCAAAGGCACCGACCTATCCCTGGTCACCCAAGATCAGCTCGACGACGCCGCCCACAGCCTCAACACCCGCCCTCGACAAACCCTCAACTGGATGACACCATCAGACAAACTCGCCGAAGCGTTGCAATGACCCCCTGAAACCACCGGCAATATGTGCGGGTCAGGCACCGGTCCTCTGGTGTCACGTCACGCACTGATGTGTCTGAACGAGAGAGGGCGATCACGTACGAGTCCGTGTCGGGGACAGTCGATGCAGTTCGGTTGCGTATCGGAATCCCGTTTGCGCCCCTGACATCGAACGCTGGCCCGAGGTCGAGGCCGAGCTCTGCGAGTAGGTCTGGAGGGGCACGTGAGGGGCACGGAACCGCTGGAGGGGCATGAGAGCGCGAAACCCACGGTTGAGCCAGATGCGCCGATCACGGGTCGCGGCGACTTGACAGTTGTCAAGCAAACGCAGTCGTACCAAGGACTTGACAGGTGTCAAGGGAGGGCCGAAAACCCTTGGAGGAGTGGCACGCCCGGAGGGACTCGAACCCCCAACCTTCTGATCCGTAGTCAGACGCTCTGTCCAAATTGAGCTACGGGCGCTTGTAGCCGAGAGGATACCCCGAACTGACCGGGACCGTAGCCCGTCCCGTTGATCACCCAACGCCTCCGCGCGCGCCGTCGACTCAACTCTGCGGAGCGTCCACACGGTCGGCCAGCGTCTCCGTTGAGAGCACGCCGAGGTCTGCGCGCCTGGCGATGGCTCGCCCGACGCCCGGACTTCCTCATATGCAAGAGCCTGCGCGGGGCTTCGCACCGTCGTGGCACCGAGGTAGCGTTGGAGCCATCAGACGATAGGAGCACCATGATCCAGGAATTCCGGGAGTTCGCCCTCAAGGGAAACCTCCTCGACATCGCGGTGGGGTTCGTTCTCGGGGTCGCGTTCGCCGCCGTGATCGGGTCGCTGGTTGCGGACATCATCACTCCGTTGATAGCTGCCATCTTCGGCGAGCCCGATTTCGGATCGCTGTCGATCACGATCAATGACTCCAGGATCCTCTATGGCAGCTTCCTCAACGCCGTGTTCACGTTCCTCGTGGTTGCGCTCGCCCTGTTCTTCTTCGTCGTCAAGCCCTACAACGCCGTGAGGGCGAGGGCGGAGCGGGACGAGGAGGAGGCCATCGAGGAACCGTCCGAGGACATCGTCCTGCTCACCGAGATCCGGGACGCGCTGCGCCGGGGCTGATCCTCCCGGGCGCACAGCGCGCCACGGGGGGACATCCGGATCCCTGACGAAGTCGCGGAATGATTGAACCGCACCGGCTCGGATGCCGAAGCACAATCGGGGAGATGTCCACGAGGGGGTTCTCCTATGCGCATTCCGCGGATGAAGCGCTCACGGACTGACGACCGTCAACTCACCAGCGGCCCGATCGTGGTCACGGGTTCCATCGAGGTGCCCTCACAAGCCGAACCCCTCGCCGTGACCGTGGCTGTGGATAACTTCTCGGTGACGATGCGCACGAAGGACACGGAGCTCGGCTCCTGGCTCCTCGCCGAGGTGACGATCACGCCGATCACCTCGAGGCGGTTCGCCTTCGAGGCCGAAGGTGACAGGTTGGTGTTCACACCGGATGACCCAGCCAGCCTTGCTTCACACACGATCGTAACCAGGGACTCCTCCGCGGCCGGTGCCGTGAGGAAGCCGAAGACACCAGAGGGCACAGGGAAGATCCGATCACCCGTGGTGCGTTCGCCGAAGCCGCAGAATGCACCCGCCACGAAGCGCAAGGAGGCACCGCCACCGAGGGCGGACAAGGAGGTTGCTGAGACCTCGAGATGGCTTCGCACGGTGGACTCTGCCCGGCGGCGGGGCCTCTTCAACCTCGATCGCGTTCCGGTGAACGAAGCCCTCCGGGGTCAGGAGCACCAACACACGTACGACCACGGCACGGCAGCCTCGTCAGGACCCGCCTCACACATCTGCACGATCTGCGGGAAGGTCAGGATCCGAGCGGGTCGGCGCTGATGTCGCTCGGCCGTTGTGCATCCTCGCGGGAGCCGACGGCGCGTGGCGAGTCGCGGAAACCGATGGCGCGGTGGCTGACGTCGCAGAACGGCTGGTTCTTGCTCGCACCGCACCGGCACAGTGCAGCTCGCGGACCTGCGACGAACGTACCGCCCTGCCGGTCGTTGACCTCGATGTCGCCGCGGACCATGAGCGGTCCATTCGGCCATGGAACGACCGTCGTCGGCACGTCCGGCTGCTCTCCGGGCTGACCGTCGAGCCGCTCATAGCGCAGGGCGCCCGATGGACATGCTTCGATGGCCCTCACCACTGTCTGCGTGTCTGCGAGACCGAGGTCGACCCACGGCCGTCGACCCGTGTCGAAGACGCCATCGCCGAGCCGCAGGCACGCCGCGAAGTGGATGCAGATCTCCGAGTTCCACAGGACACGGATCGTCCCGTCTTCGTATGTTCGTCTTGCCATCCCGACACGCTACCCGCTGTTCGCCTGCTCGGTGTCGGAACCGCAACCACGTGCGGCGCCCACCCTGTCACCCTTCGGATGGGTCCGGTGACGGCGCCAATGACGCAAGCTCCGAGCGCACTCGCTCGAGTTCCCTGCGGTGCTGGTCGACGGGTGGGATACAGCGTTCCAGGTTGTGGACGAGTTCCGACTCGAGACTCCGGAGCGTCCGGATGCGCGGAATGTCCGAAGGTTGCGCTGTCTCTGTTGCATCATCCATGGAGGGAGCACGATACCCGTGTGGGATGGAGGTGGCTTCACTTCCGCCTCGGCCTCGCGTCGTGCCTTCAGCCACGCGAGAGCCAATACGATGCGGGTGACCCGAGGCACGAGGAGACGAGATGAACGCCGAGTTGCGACGACTGGCGGACGAGTATTGGGAGTTCGAGCTCGAGACGCATCCGATGGAAGCGCACATGCTCGGTGAGTACCGGTACATGGACCGAGCAGACGACGTGACCCGGCGCGGTGAGGATGCCCAGATCGCAGCACTGCGGGGGTTCTCGGCGAGGGCCCGAGCGTTCAATGCCGATGCCCTCGATCCCTCGGACCGCATCACCCGCGACACCCTCATCTTCGAGACGGAGACCTCTGCCGCGGTCCTCGAGATGCGGCAGGCCGAGTTCGGCGTCGATCCGATCTTCGGGCCACAAGCGGCCTTCCAGGTGGTGATACCCCAGATGTCGGTCGAGACAGCCGAGCACGCCGACAAGATGCTTGCCAAGTATTCGGCCATCGCACGGATGATCGACGACTCTTCCGACCGCCTGCGAGAGGGGATCTCAGCGGGCAGGGTGAATGCCGATTTCGCCGTTACGAGGACAGTGGAACAGATCGACGCGATCCTCGCGACGCCGATCGAGGAGGACACGTTCCTGCGTGCCCAGATGCCAGCCGAGTACTCCGAGGCCGACATCGCGACCTGGCGGGACCGGGCATCGCGGATCGTCATGGACGAGATCCGTCCCGCATTCGAGCGGTACCGAAACGTCGTCAGGGACCACGTCGGTCCCATCGCCCGAAGCGACGATGAGGCTGGCCTGCACTACCTACCCGAGGGCGACCTGGTGTACGCCCGCCTGATCGAGCGTTTCACGACCCTGCCCCTCCAGGCAGAGGAGATCCACGAGATCGGCCTCCAGCAGATCGCACGTCTCGCCACCGAGTACCTCGAGATCGCAGGGCCCGTCCTGGGGACGACATCGCTCGAAGACATCTTCACGGCGCTGCGCGACGATCCCGCCCTCCACCACACGACGGGTGAGGATGTCGTGAGGCAGTCCGAGGAGGCGTTCGCCGCGGCAGAGGCGGAGATGCCGAACTGGTTCGGGCGCCTGCCGAAGTCCGACTGCCTCGTCGAGGAGACCCACCACGGACCTGTTGCGTTCTACTTCCCGCCTGCTGAGGACGGATCACGCGAGGGCACATTCTTCATGAACACGAAGGACCCGTCGTCGTGGGCGACCTTCGAGGTCCAGTCGACGGCCTTCCATGAGGGGATCCCCGGTCATCATCTCCAGATCGCGATCGCCCAGGAGCTCGGCGACCACATACCGGCATTCCAGCGCCACGGCAACATCAGCGCATACGCCGAGGGGTGGGGGCTGTACACGGAGCGCCTCGCCGATGAGATGGGCCTCTATTCGACCGAACTCGACCGGATCGGCATGCTGTCGGCCGACTCGATGCGTGCCTGCCGCCTGGTCGTGGACACCGGCATGCACGCCCTTGGTTGGAGCCGCCAGCGCGCCATCGACTACGTGGCGGACAACTCGCCGATGTCGAAGCACGCGATCGTCCAGGAGATCGACCGATACCTGTCGTTTCCCGGACAGGCCCTGTCGTATATGATCGGCCGCATCGAGATCCAGCGGATGCGCGCCGAGGCGGAAGCCGCACTCGGGGACCGATTCGACATCAGGGGCTTCCACGATGTCGTGCTCGGATCCGGTCTCGTGACCCTCCCGACCCTCGACCGCATGGTCAAGGAGTGGGCCAAGGGGCTCTAACCCGACCTGCCGCCCAGTCTGTGCCGGAAGCGGATCAGCCCTGATCTGCGGCGAGGGCCTTCGAGAGCCACGACACCAGATCCGACTCCGACAGCAGGATGGCGTGTGGATCGTGGGCCTCGAGGATCGAGGGGTCCGCACCGGATTTCCACGCCGCACCGACGGCGATCACGCCCGCAGCGCGTGCCTCCGTCACATCTGACGGCGCGTCCCCAACGTAGGCGACACGTGCGGGATCGAGGCCCCACACACCGACGATCCGACGTATCTCCGTCGACTTGATCGGGCCATCCATCGAACCGGCAGCAACATACTCGAACGCGTCTCCCAGGCCGATGAGGTCGAGTGTTATCGCAGCACTCCTTGGACCCTTACCCGTCACGACCGCCATCGGAACTCCCGCCTCCGCCAGAGCGAGGATGAGATCCCGCACCTCGGTGAACACCAGCGCCGCGCCGTCGTGCCCTCGCTCGTACTCGTGGAGAAACGTCTCCATGGCGTCGACCCATCGATCGCCGAGTTCGTTTCGAAGGAGTCCCTCCTCGGTCGGGCCGAACCTCCCGATGATCTCCGCGGCCGACAGATCGGGGCCACCGTGACTCGAGATCGCGGTCGCGAGCGCCTCGACACACACAGGGATCGTGTCCGCGAGCGTGCCGTCGACGTCCCAGATGACGGCCGCGATGGCTGGACTGCTCACCATCTCGCCGCTCGGATGACGACCCGGTGCTAGGGGTTCACTGCGATCCGGTGGAGACATCTCACTCAGCTGTGGGAAAGCCGAGGTCGACACCCCGATGGATCGGGTCTGGCCATCGGGTGATCACGGTCTTGGATCGGGTGTAGAAGGAAACCGCATGCGGTCCATAGATGTCGTGATCCCCGAACATCGAGTCCTTCCAGCCACCGAAGCTGTAGAACGAGAACGGCACGGGGATGGGGACGTTGATGCCGACCATGCCGACCTGGATCTCGTTCTGGAACTTCCTCGCCGCGCCTCCGTCGTTCGTGAAGACAGCGGTTCCGTTGCCCCAGGGATTCGCGTTGATGAGGTCGATCGCCTCTTGATAGCTGTCGACCCGCACGACGGACAGGACGGGGCCAAAGATCTCGTCGCGATAGATCGACATGTCGGGCTTCACATGGTCGAACAGGGTCGCACCGAGGAAGAACCCATCGCCGATCTCTTCGCCATCGAGCGAACGTCCGTCGAGGGTGAGCTCGGCGCCCGCTGCCGCGCCCTCGTCGATGTACCCGGCGACGCGATCGCGGTGCGCAGCTGTGACGAGCGGTCCCATCTCCGACTCGGGGTCCGTGCCCGGTCCCACCTTGAGCGAGCGTGCTCGCTCGACGATCCGTGGGACGAGCCTGTCCGCGGCGTCACCGACGGTCACGACGACCGAGATCGCCATGCAGCGCTCGCCGGCGGAGCCGTAGCCCGCGCTCACCGCGGAGTCGGCGGCGAGATCCATGTCGGCGTCCGGCAGCACGATCATGTGATTCTTCGCACCGCCGAGTGCCTGGACCCTCTTGTGGTTCCTCGACGCCTGTTCGTGCACGTACTGGGCGATGGGCGTCGAGCCGACGAACGAGATCGCTGCGATGTCTGGATGCTCGAGCAGACGGTCGACGGCCACCTTGTCGCCGTGGACGACGTTCAGCACCCCTGGAGGGAGACCTGCCTCGGCGAACATTTCCGCAGCGAGCATTGACGCGGAAGGGTCCTTCTCGGAAGGCTTGAGCACGAAGGTGTTCCCGCACGCGATCGCCATGGGGAACATCCACATCGGGACCATCGCGGGGAAGTTGAACGGGGTGATGCCTGCGGTGACGCCGAGCGGCTGGTTCAGGTTGTACATGTCGACGCCGGTGGAGATCTGCTCTGAGTACGAACCCTTCAGCAGCTCGGGCAGGGCACAGGCGTACTCGACGACCTCCAGGCCGCGTTGGACCTCGCCTGCGGCGTCGTCGAGCGTCTTGCCGTGTTCCCGTGTGATGGTCTCGGCAAGCTCGTTCGCGCGCCGCACGAGGAGCTCGCGGTACGTGAACAGGATGCGTTGGCGCTTCGCCAGGGGTGTGTCACGCCATCCGGGGAAGGCATCTCGCGCCGAGGCGACGGCACGGTCGACCTCTGATACCGAGGCGAGGGGGACCTGCGCGGTGGCGATCCCGATCGCGGGGTTGTACACGGGCCCGAACCGCTGGGATGTTCCGGGCGTCGGGGTGTTGTCGATCCAATGTGTGATCGTGTCCATCGAATCCGCTTCCTCACTCGTCGATGGGGGTCGAGTCCAGGGCGGTCGACGACCGTCTGCTCCCCGATCCTCCGTTGTGGACCTTACCGAATCACGCGGCCACTCCGACCTGCGGGGACCGCAGCCTGTTCGACAGCGACCTGATGGTGAGGGCGATGAAGAACACCACGATCGGAGTGACGGCGATCGTCGCCGACGCCGACGTGTTCGCGTGGTAGCTGACGACGAGGCCGACGTACACCGACGCCACGCCGATCAATGCGGCGACAGCGATGATCGATGGGACCCTGCGCACGATCAGTGCAGCCGAGGCGGGGGGACCCACGAGCATGCCGAAGACGAGGAGCGTCCCGACGGTCTGGAACGACCCGACGATCGCGACGGAGATGAGGACGAGGAGCGCCGCGTGTGTCACTCGGGGACGAAAGCCGAGGAGCTGTGACTTCTGCTCGTTGAACGACAGGACGAGGAAGGGCCGATAGAGGACGAGGGACGCCACGAGCACCACACCGGCCAGGATGGCGAGCATGACGATGTCGTCATCGGTGACACCGAGCGCATCCCCGAAGAGGATCGAGGTGAGGTTTCCCGTGTACGACGTGGTCTTCGACACGAGGATGACGCCGAGGCCGAGCATTCCGACGAAGAGGAGCCCGATGCTCGTGTCCTCCGAGAACGTGGTCTGCCGGTGGACGAGGTTGATGCCGATGAGCATCACCGCGGCCGCGCCGAGGGCTCCGAGCAGGACGTTGAAGTCGAACAGGATCGCCAGGGCGATGCCGGGAATGACGCCGTGGACCAAGGCGTCACCGAGGAACGACATCCCGCGGATCACGACCCAGGTTCCCACGAGTGCGAGGGCGATCGCGGCGAGGGAGCCCCCGACGAGGGCACGCAGCTGGAACGCCAGCTCAAAGGGCTCTATGAACCACGCCATGGGCGGAACCCTAGCCCCAGTCAGCCTCAGGAGAGGGCCTGGGCGATGCGTTCGGCGTTGGTCGTGAGCATGCCGATGACGGTGTCGGCGCCAGAGCCAAGTTCACCGAGGGATCCCGTGTAGAGCTCCACGGCATCGACGTCTCCACCGAGCTCGGCCGAGACCGCTTCAGCCAGCACGCTCGGTTGCGTGGTCTCGACGAAGATCGCCGTGACACCCTCGGATCTCATGGTCTCCACCAGATCGGCGATCTCACGCGAGCTCGGATCCCCGAGCGTCGATCCGCCGGGGATGACGACACCCACCACCTCGAAACCGTATCGATCGGCGAAGTAGCCGAGCGCATCGTGGTTCGTCACCATGACCCGGTCGTCCTCCTCCAAACCAGAGAGGGTCGCCACGATCATCTCGTCCGCTTCGGTCAGGCTCGATGCGTAGGTATCGGCTCGTGCCATCCAGTCGACTTCGGGTTCGATCTCGGCGAGGGCGGCTGCGATCAACCGAGCACCCTCCGCCACGCGGAGCGGATCCATCCAGACGTGGGGGTCACAGGATCCTGCCTCGTGGTCGTGGTCCCCTTCCTCGTCTTGGTCGTGGACCCCTTCCTCGCCGTTCTCATCGTGGGCATCACCCATCGTCGGGTCACACGCCTCATGCTCGTCGCCATCGTGTTCCCCCTCATCGTGGTTGTCGTGGGCACCGAATCCGATCGGGTCGAGGAAGGGCGCGACCTCGAGGACGTTGACGCCGTCAGCCTCGGCCGCCTCGAGGATGTCCAGGAGTCCTTCCTCGAGGCCGAGTCCGTTCGCAACCACGAGGTCTGCCGCGTAGAGATCCGCTACCTGGCTCGATGAAGCTTGAAAGTCGTGGGGATCGGCTCCGATCGGCATGAGCACCTCGACATCGCCGTCATCGCCGACGACATTGCGAGCCACGTCACCCCAGATGGTGGTCGTGGCGACGATGGTCACGTCTGACCCGATCTGGCCCGGATCGGATGGGTCGTCGACCTGCTCGGTGGTACCGCATGCCGCTCCTCCGAGGGCCAGGACGGAGACCACGGCGAGGATGGTCCGTCGAGTCCTCCATGTTCTCGGTGCCGTGTTGCGCACTGTTCCCAAACCTTTCGTATAATGAGAATAGTTACTAGTGGTTTTGAGAATCATACTCAGAGGATGTGGATATGGCAACGTCGGCGCTCCACCGACAGGTCGACCAACGGCTCAGGGACCGCGATACCAGGTACACCAAGGGTCGCAAGGCTGTCGTCAACGCCCTCTCCGACTCCGACGGACCTCGATCCGCCGCGGAGCTGAGTGGTCAGCTCGGCGAGTCCGTTCCCGTGTCGTCGCTGTATCGCACGCTGTCGATCCTCGAGGAGGCCGGCGTCGTCGTTCCCCACCTCGCGACCAAGGGGCTGGCGCGCTACGAGCTGTCGGAGTGGCTCACGGGCCACCACCACCATCTCGTGTGCACTGAATGCGGCAGGGTCGAGGACATCGACGTGCCTCCGAAGTACGAGGCACAGGTCCACGAGCTCGTCGACGACATCGCATCGGGGGTAGCGTTCACCGCGACCAACCATGCCCTCGAGATCGAGGGCATATGCGCGAGGTGCTCGTGAACGGTCCGGCGATCAGCGCATCGGATCTCGTCGTGGCGTACGGAGCGTCAGTTGCGATCGAGAAGTCGTCGTTCGCGATCCCGTCAGGCGGGGTGACGGCTGTCATCGGTCCCAACGGTTCGGGGAAGTCGACCCTCCTCAACGCCGTTGCGGGTCTTCTTCCCATTCGATCGGGCCTGATCGAGGTTCACACACGCTGCGGCAGGGATGACGTGTCCTACGTGCTCCAGAGCACGAAGGTGAACTACGCCCTCCCGATCACCGTGCGCGAAGTCGTGGCGATGGGTAGGTACCCGACGACCGGCTGGTTCAGGTGGTTGGGCGCGGGTGACAGGGCCATCGTCGACGAAGCGATGGCGAGGATGGGAATCTCCGACATCGCGCATCGACACCTTGATGAACTGTCCGGAGGACAGAGGCAGAGGGTGTACGTCGCCCAGGGTCTTGCACAGGACCACAGCGTCCTCCTGCTCGATGAACCCTTGACCGGCATCGACCTGACGACTGCCCATGCGATCGATGAGGTGATCCACGACGAGACCTCGCGAGGATGCACGGTCGTGATGACGACCCACGACCTGTCCGAGGCGCAGTTCGCCGACCACGTGCTCCTTCTCTCGGGTGGCGTCATCGCATCGGGTCCGCCTGACGGAGTGCTGACCGAGGCGAACCTGGTGTCCGCGTACGGGCCCTCACTGCTCCATGTCGGCAACGGCGGCACGCTCTTCATCGACGATCCCGCGCACTCCCATCTCCCCGGGAGGCACGCCCACCGTGACAGGGTGATCCACACGGAGGCGGTTCCCGACGAGGCGCACGGCCTGGACTGAGCGATCCCGGGCGGGCCGGGTCGCGATCAGGTGTCGAGCTCGGACAGGCGCACGAACGAATCGCGAAGGGCCGGATACAGGGCGCGGTAGGTGTCGTAGGCATCGGCGTACGTCCGCGCGGCTGGTCCGGGTTCGATGGGTTCACCAACCATGACGGCAGCATCCGTCGCCTCCCGAACGGATGCGAACGCACCAGTGCCCACTGCCGCAAGCAGGGCGGCGCCGTGCGCCGCGGCCTCGGGGGTTCCCACGACACGCACCGGCAGCCCGAGGGTGTCTGCGATGATCTGGAGCCACAGACGCGACTGTGCGCCGCCCCCGGATGCACGGATCTCATCGGGCGTCGCGGACTGCCTGACCAGCTCGATCGAGTCCCTCAGCCCGAATGCGACGCCTTCGAGCACGGCTCGTGCCATGTGGCCGAGGTCATGACGGACGGTGAGCCCGACGAAGGCACCGCGGGCGAGCGGATCGGGGTGGGGTGTCCGTTCCCCTGAGAGGTACGGCAGGAACATCAGGCCATTCGAGGCTGCGCCGACTGCGGCTGCCCGTCGATCGAGATCGGCGAACGAGCTCGACGGAGCGAGGGAACTCCGGAACCACTCGTAACTGCCTGCCGCCGACAGCATCACACCCATGAGGTGCCACATTCCGGGGACGGCGTGGCAGAAGGCGTGGAGGCGGCCCTCGGGTTCGATGGCGGCGTGATCCGTCGGGACGAACACGACACCGCTCGTGCCAATACTCATCGCACCAACGCCGGGGCGCACGGCACCGACGCCGACGGCATTCGCCGCCTGGTCCCCGCCTCCCGCGACGACGGGTGTCCCCTCCGCCAACCCTGTCGCTCCGGCCGCAGCGGCTGACACAACGCCGGTGATGGACGGTCCTTCGAATGAGGGGGGGAACCAGCGTCTCGGAAGGTCGAGCGCCGTGATCACCTCGTCAGACCAATCCCTCCTTGCAAGGTCGAAGAGGATCGTGCCCGATCCACCTGCCCGGTCGACGGCATAGTCGTCGGTGAGGCGGAAACGAACGTAGTCCTTCGGAAGCAGCACGTGCTCCGTGCGCTCGAACACCTCGGGTTCGTTGTTCTTGACCCAGAGGATCTTCGGTGCGGTGAACCCTGTGAGGGCATCGTTTCCCGTAGTCGCCAGAAGCCTCTCGCGACCGACACGGTCGCGGATCTCATCGCACTCGGCCTGCGTGCGCTGGTCGTTCCACAGGATCGCCGGACGCAACACCGTGCCGGATCCGTCGAGCATCACCAGCCCGTGCATCTGACCGGTCATGCCAACGGCGCCGACGGCGTGGCCGGGCACCCCGGTCGTCGCGAGGACGGCCCGAATGGCGTCGACCGTGCCCGCCCACCACAGGTCCGGCGACTGCTCCGACCACAGGGGATGCGGCGTGTCGAAGGAGTACTCCGACCGCCCCACACCGACGACGGTCCCTCCGCCGTCGATGAGCAGCGCCTTCGTGGCGGTCGTCGAGACATCGATTCCGAGGGCGTACGTCATATCACCAACCGATCCGGGGCCCGACATCCGTACAACCGGACGCTACATGCGCCAGAGCACGTGAACGAACCGCGGCTCCCATCGGCCTCATCGCAGTCCTGCACTAGCGTTGGTGGCGAGCCCGGCGTCCAGCACAGTGAGAGGGGTCCGCGGTGTCAGAGTTCTTCGGTGATGTCGACAGGGTGAGGTTCGAAGGTCCGGGCACGGACAGTCCTTTCGCCTTCAGGTACTACAACCCGGAACGAGTGGTGCTCGGGAAGTCGATGGCCGACCACCTCCGGATGGCGGTGTGCTATTGGCACTCGTTCAACTGGCCGGGGAGCGATGTGTTCGGGTCTGGCACGCTGGATCGTCCCTGGCTCGACGGGACGATGGAGCCGATGGCCGCAGCCCGGATGAAGATGGACGCTGCATTCGAGTTCTTCTCCAAACTCGGGATCCCCTTCTGGTGCTTCCACGACGTCGACATCGCTCCTGCCGGGGAGACGTTTGCGCAGACCGTTTCGAACCTCGATGCGATGGTCGGCTATGCGGAGTCGAAGATGGCCGAGACCGGGGTGAAGCTGTTGTGGGGAACGACCAACGCGTTCAGCCATCCCCGGTTCGCTGCGGGAGCCGCGACCAACCCCGACCCTGAGGTGTTCGCGTACGCCGCGGCCCAGGTGAAGAACGCCATCGACGCCACCCACAGGCTCGGCGGCACGAGCTACGTCCTGTGGGGCGGTCGTGAGGGCTACGAGACGCTGCTCAACACCCGAATGCGGCAGGAATCCGAGCAGTTCGCCCGGTTCCTCCACATGGTGGTCGACTACAAGAAGTCGATCGGATTCGAGGGAACGCTTCTCATCGAGCCGAAACCGCAGGAGCCGACGAAGCACCAGTACGACTACGACAGTGCGACGGTGCACGGCTTCCTCGAGCGCTACGACCTGCTCGGCGAGCTGTTCGTCAACATCGAGGTGAACCACGCGACGCTCGCGGGCCACAGCTTCCACCACGAGGTCGCATACGCCGTCGACAACGGCATCTTCGGCAGCATCGATGCGAACCGTGGAGACCCCCAGAACGGGTGGGACACGGACCAGTTCCCGAACTCCGTCGAGGAGATGAGCCTCGCCATGTACGAGATCCTCCGAGGAGGGGGATTCACCGATGGTGGCTTCAACTTCGACACGAAGCTACGACGCCAGTCGATGGATCGAAGCGACCTCTTCCACGCGCACATCGGTGCCATGGACACCCTGGCCCAGTCGCTCCTCGTCGCGGCCGCGCTCATGGAGGACGGCGAGCTCGAAGGTGAGCGCGATGCGCGCTATGCGGGATGGTCCGGTGATCTCGGTACCCGGATCCTGTCTGGCGACACAGGCCTTGCCGCGTTGGAGGCCCTCGTCGCTTCGGGGGACATCGATCCGGTTCCCGTGTCGGGTCGACAGGAGGCGCTCGAGAACCTCGTCAACCGGACCATCTGGCGAACCGTCTGACCAACGCCCGACGGCGATGGGTGCGTGGACGCCTCTATCGGTTCGTGACCATGGCGAGGTCGGGAGCCAGCAGGAACGGTGAAAGGACCGCAGGGATGTTCGAGAACGGCATCACGTCGGGGTGCAGATCGATGCCGAGCACATCGGCCATGAAGGTGCGGCGCTCCTCGATCCTCGACCACATCGCCGGATAGCGCTTCGCGATCGTCGCCCGCAGATCGCCGTCGGCGAGGGCGATCCCGTCCTCGATGTTCGTCGTGAAGTACTCGCTGCCGGTTGCAGGGATCACATCGACCTGGAACGCCATCCCCGAAGCCAGGGTGATGTCACTGTCTCGAGAGATCGGCGAGTTGACCCACTCGTCGAGGTGGATCTGGTGACCGGGATTCAGGAAGATCCCGAAGAAGGGGTCGCCGAGGTGCCTGTCGATGATGTCGAAGAGCGCACCGCCGGTCTGACCGATGTGCAGGGCCTCGTACCACTCGACGATCGCCGTGAAGTAGGGGGCGACGAGCCGTTCGACGTAGTCGTCGATCGCAGGCGGGAGCTCACCGGCGTCCCGTACCACGAATCCGGCCCTGCACGTCAGCGCGCCCCAGATCCCGAAGGCGGTCGTGAACCGATCCCCTCGCTCGATCCTGCGGTCCCCCGGACTCAGGAGCCCCAGGGATGCGCGGTCGCCTGCGGTGAGCATGAGGTGGCACGAGAGGGGACTGCCGTCCCAACCGAGGAACGAGACAGCCTCTGCCTCGGTCATGCCAGGTTCGAGGTTCCGCAGCAAGTTGCGAACCCCAGAGGAGGTCGTGCACGAGGCATGCTCGAACGCGGCGAGCTGCTCGACCTCGTTGATGACCCGGAGCCCGCGGTCGGCTGCCGTGAGGATGTGGTTCGCATTCTCGAGGACGCCGGACCCACCCATCGCTTCACGCACTGCCTCCACGACCCATGAGGGGACATCGATCATCGAGCGGTCGGTGAACTCCTTCCAACCGATCATCGCCACTCGTGATCCGAGGCCCTCCGAGGCGAAGACATCCCGAAGGGGCCTCGAACGGTCGCGGGGCTGCCCCGGGAGGCTGAAGTCCTGGTGGAGCTCGACCCGCATCTCGAGTGGAGCCGCCTCCGCCATGCCGACGCATTCGTTGCCGGTGACGAGCAAGGGGCTGCCATCGCCCGCGACGATGAGCAGCGCCTCCTCGAAGCGAGGGTCGAAGCCCGTGAGATACGACATGTTCGCGCTGTGCTCCCTGTCGGCGTAGACGATCGCCGAATCGAAGCCGAGCTCCTCAAACCGGTCGACGAAGCGTCGGAACCGATGGGAGTGGATATCGGGCGGGAGGGTTGGCCTGACGCTGTCGGAGCCAAAGTCCGGGAGGTCGATGCGATCGAGGCGGACGTTCATTCGTGGTCTCCCATCGCGTTCGGTTCCTCCCTCTCGTCGGCAGTGGCGCTCCCCCGCATCAGGGTGACGTACCGGTTGGCCTCCACGGCGTCCCATGAGGAACTCGTCCCGTCGGGCCACGTGACCGTGAGGTCCACGGACGACGCAGGGCCGAGTCCGAAGTGGATCCAGTCCCACTGGCCGCTGGCGTGACCTCCTCCGACGGTCACCTCCCTCGACATGGTGTGATCCCCCACCGTGGCGTCGATCCATGCCCCGACACCTCGCGGATTGGGACCCTCGCCGTCGACCCGGACTGCCAACCAGTTTCCCATCGCGACGGATTCGGTGCCTGCTCCCTTCCCCAGGTTGCGCCAGAGTCGAACGGGCGCCGTCCGGTTCACCTCGACGAGGTCGAGCAGGCCGTCGCGGTTGAGGTCGACGACGGCTGCACCACGTGTCCGGTCGAAATGCACGATGCCCGCATCCACCGCACCCTCGACGAAGGTCCCATCGGGTTGACCGAGGAACAAGTTGTTCGGGTCCTCGTCCGTGAACGTTGGCATCGCATCGACGTTGCCCTTTGCGACGAACAGGTCCACGAAGCCGTCGTTGTTGACGTCCTCGAATTGCGCGTGCCACGCAGTCGACGGCCGCGGATCGTCACCGACGTACGGAGCGTGCGCGGTCACGCCACGTCGGATCGCGATGTCCGAGTAGGAAGGGCGCTCGGGACCGTCCGTGAGCGACTGGAGCTTGTTGTCGGTCTGGCTCGTGAGGTACACCTCCGGGTACCCGTCACCCGTGATGTCGTGCGAGGCGATCCCCATTCCCCAGACCTGGAGGTGATTCCATCCGTCGTCCCTCGTGTATGCGACGGGGTCGGATCCCGGAGGCAGCGCCCACAGCTGCTCCTCCCCGGTCCGGTAGTACTGCCGGTCGTTCGTGACCCGCAGGTCGGCGACACCGCTTCGACTCCAATCGCTGAACAGGAGGGACAACGAGCACAACCCCGGATCGAGGGTCATCGGTGGACCGTACGTCGTGCCGTCGGGGCGAAGGACGACGTTCGACGCGCACAGGTCCGTGCCGTCCTGGAGCTCGGCGGGATCCGTCGACTTCAGGTAGTTCCCGAACGCCAGCGTCGGCAACTCGTTTCCGGACTCCCATGTCGCACTGAAGCCCACGGTCCACGCCGATCCGCCGTCGATGCCCCACATCTCATTGGCACGTCGGAACGTGCAGTCCCCACCGCCGCGGAGGATCACGTTCTCCCCGATCCGGAGCACGGCGAGGTCCACGATCCCGTCAGAGTCGACGTCGAAGGGATACGACCCTGTCACCCCCGTCATCTCGAGTTCGGGGATGTGGACCTGCTCGAAGCGGAGTTCTCCCCCGACGGCTCCCACGTTCCGGTAGAACGCTGCAGGGGCATCACCGCCAGCGAGGTGGAGGTCGAGCATCCCGTCGTCATCGCAGTCGAACGCCGCGACTCCGCCGCCTTCGAAGTACCGCCAGTCTCCCTCGTACGAGTGCGTGACACCGGAGCTCGCCGTCTCCTCGATCATGCGCGGCGCATCCAGGGCATCCGTCGGCGATGCCGGGGCTCTCTGCGCCATGGCGAGGACGATCAGTGCGGTGAGCAACAACCCGACCAGGACGATCCCAGCTGCGACACGTCCAGCGAAACCGACCCTCACTTCGTCAACCCGATTCTGCGGGATCGAAGTACTCCAGCGCCTTCAACCATGCGTCGCGACCGATCCGTTCACCCAGCTTGCGACCCTCAAAGTCGTCAGCGCGCACGTGGATGCCGCCATACATGCGGGATATCCCGGCTTGATCCGCTGCATCCCGGTAGGTCGCCCACTGGAGGGTGACGGCCTCTTCGGGACCGTGCTCGAAGTCCAGCTCACCGCTCTCGTACACGTGCGTTCCCATGCCGCCGGGGAAGTAGGCGTCGCCCGTGATCGCTGTGAGGACCTCGGCCGAGGCGCGACTGAACGTGCTGTGACCGGACACGTATCCGGGGAACGATGGCGTCACGAAGGTCGGTGCCTGATACGGGACCCAATCGACCGCGAGGATCCAGCCCACACCACCGATGTCCGTCTCGCGGTCCTCGGGTCCACCTCGGTATGCGTAGATCGCCACCTCCCCCTCGTGGCCCGCGAGGTGTTCATGCCGTTCGCCTAGTGCCGTGGTGTCCTCCGTCACGACCTCCACGATGCCCTCGGCGAGTGGCAGGCCGTCGGGGTGGTAGGCCGGTCCGCGCGGATCGCTCGACTGGCCGAGACCGCCCATCCACCGAATCATCGAGATTGGCCTGGCGGAGTCGTAGTGACCCTTGAGCCCCCATGCTGCAATGGCCGCGTCGTGGTTGGCTCCGTTGAGCGCGAGGTACATCTTCACGTCCCACTCCAGACGATCCACTGGTTCTCCTGCGCCTGCGATCAGAAGCTCGTCAGCCAGCTCGTCCGAGACCTGGTTCGCGAGCGTGTTCCAGTGTCCAGGCGGTGTCTCCGATCTGGGGCCATCCGCCCAGAACTCCGCAACCACTCGGCCGAAATCGCCGTGGCTGATGACGTAGGGTTCGTACGGTTCGCCCGTGATCGGGTTCAGCGGATGGCCGACGCCATCATTCGTGCCGACCGGGTTCGCGCCGATCGATGCTGGCGAGGCATCGATCATCTCGTCGGCTTCGGGGTCGAGCATGCCGCTGTAGCGAATCACATCGACAGCTGACTCCTTGAACTCCTGATCAGACGAGGGATCGCCGAGCGCTGGTGGAGGTCCGGGATCGATCGGCACGCCGGTCTCGCCGGCCTGTGGAAGGGCGAAGCTCACCACGTGACCCCAATGGGGATCGATCGCCTCCTGGACTCCGTTTGCCAGGACGATGCCGTTCTGGGACATCATCCCTTCTATCTGCAAGGGCTGCCAGCGATTCGGGTCCACCATCTCCGTTCCGGACGCTCGCACGATGAGGGGAGCGTTGACAGGCTCGTACGACTCTGAGGCGTAACCCTCCGCCTCGTTCGATCCGTCCTCCCTGCCAACGGAGAGGATCGTCTCGGCGATCCGGTTCCCGACAGCCGCGGGCGTGTCTCCCTCGGTCGTCGTGACGCCGATGTCGAGGCAAAGCGACTCCATGAGGGCATCGAACTCCGGGATCGTTTCGGTTGCCCCGATCGAGTCGATGTACCGTGCCTCGAGTACGCGGTATGCGGCGTAGCTGATCGCCTCGTCCCGTGCATCGTCGGTCCCCCCCGTATCGATCTTCTCGGTGGAGAAGACACCGCGCGCATCAGAGTCGTATGCGGCCCACGCATCCCACATCGCAGCCGACACGTGGAACAGGTTTCTTGCGTGCACCGTCGGTGCAGGGAGGTCGCGACGGATGCCGTCGAGCAGCACCTCGTTCCATTGGCGGGCGGCCGACCATTCGGGATGCCCGGGGCTCGGGGTGCATGTCGGTCCGGCCTCTGTGCATGCAGCCAGTCCCAAGACGACGGCCATGGCAACGACGGACACTCGCAACGCAGTTGCTCGTGGCCGGTGGGGGATGATCTGATGCCTCCTGATCTCGCGAAACGATAGCGATCCTCGTCGCAAGGATTCCTTCGTTGAGTGGCGTGGCATCCGCGTCCGGCGTACCATGAAGAGGTGGAGCGGGGGATGTTTCCATCTACCTGCTCCTGGATCGCGATCAGCGGTCCTAATAGACAATCGGAGGACGAAATGAAGCGAAGCACAAAGTTCTTTGTGCTCCTGGCTGCATTCGCCATGATTGTCGCTGCATGCAGCGATGACTCTGGCGACACGACGACCACTGCCGGTGAAGGCGGCGGCGGCGACGATGAGCTCGTCATCGGCGTTTCGTGGAACAACTTCAACGAGCCTCGCTGGGCGCGAGCAGACGAGCCCGCCATCAAGGCGGCGCTCGAGGCTGCAGGTGCCAGGTACATCTCGACGGACGCAGGCTCGTCTGCTGAGCAGCAGCTCGCCGACGTCGAGAACCTGATCTCCCAGGGCGCCGATGCGCTGATCATCCTCGCTCAGGACGGCACGGCGATCCTGCCGGCTGTCCAGAGTGCGACTGATCAGGGGATCCCTGTCATCGCCTACGACCGGCTGATCGAAGACCCGAATGCGTTCTACATCACCTTTGACAACGTCGAGGTGGGGCGCATGCAGGCCCGAGCGATCTACGACCTGGTGCCCGAAGGCAACTACGTCTTCATCAAGGGCAACGCCGCAGACGCCAATGCCGATTTCCTTCGTGGAGGTCAGCAGGAGGTGCTGCTCGAGGCGACCGGTTGTGAGGATCTCGTCGCACCTTGCCCGATCGTCAATGTCGGTGAGTCCTACACGGACAACTGGGCACCTGAGGTCGCCCAGACCAACATGGAGCAGTTCCTGACGACGAACAACAACGAGGTCGACGCGGTCGTTGCCTCCAACGACGGCATGGCCGGCGGCGTTGTCGCCGCCCTGGCCGCACAGGGTCTCGCAGGCTCCGTGCCGGTGTCGGGACAGGACGGCGATTTCGACGCTCTGAACCGTGTCGCACTCGGCACGCAGGCGGTGGACGTCTGGAAGAACGCCTTCGCGCTCGGCCAGACGGCCGGTGAGGTCGCTGTGGCGCTCGCGAGCGGCACCAGCCTCGACGCTGTGACGGCTCCGGGCAACCTCGGTGACTCGGCACCTGCGGCGGGCACCGCGGCAGGCGTGTTCACGACACCCGGCGGTGTTGACGTGTGGTCGATCATCCTGACCCCGATCCCGATCACGCAGGACAACCTCAACGTTGTTCTCGATGAGGGATGGATCACGACGGACGACCTCTGCAAGGACGTCCCGGCCGGGAGTGTGTCGGTCTGTCCCTAGGACAACATCGACCCTGAGTAGCGGGAGGAGCCGCACCCACCTCGGTGGGTGCGGCTCCTCTACTTCATTGAGACGGCCAACCGATCTGCGGCTCCTCTACTTCATTGAGACGGACAACCGATCTATTGTGGGCCAATGACGGATACCAACGGGACCCCACGCACAGAAACGGGCTCACCCGCAGCTCCGCCGCCGGAAGGCGCAGGAGCGGCGGCTCCGCCGTCACCACGAACGACGATCGGTTCCCTCTTCCGATCAGCCGAGATCGACACACGCCTCCTCGGCATGGTCGCCGCGTTGCTCGTCATCTGGATCGGTTCGAACATCGCATCCGACGGTGCCTTTCTCACATCCCGCAACCTCTGGAATCTGTCCGTCCAGACCTCGGTGGTGGCGATCATGGCGACGGGCATGGTGCTCGTCATCGTGTCTCGCAACATCGACCTGTCGGTCGGCTCGATGCTGGCCGCCGTTGGCATGGCGATGGCGCTGCTGCAGGTGAGGTATCTGCCCGACGTCTTCGACATCGGTAGCCCTGCGATCTGGATCATCGCCATCGTTGCCGGTTTGCTGCTCGGAACGCTCATCGGGATGTTCCAGGGCACGATCGTCGCCTACATCGGGGTACCTTCGTTCATCGTGACCCTCGGCGGCCTGCTCGTATGGCGCGGAGTTGCCTGGTGGATGGCCAGTGGACAGACGATCGCTCCCATGGACGCGACGTTCCAGATCCTCGGCGGGGGGGCACGCGGCTCCATCGGAGGCACGTGGACATGGATCCTCGGCGTCGCCGGATGTGTCGGGGTCGTCGTGCTGATGTGGAACCGCCGCAGGCAGCGAATTCGGGTGGGCTTCGCACCCCGACCGATGTGGGCGGAGATCACCATCGGCGCCATCGCGATCGGCGTGATCCTGGGGGCAACAGCGGTCATCAACTCCTATCCGATGCCTGAGGCATTGGCCCGGAAGTACGCTGCAGACAACGGCATCGTGTGGCCCCCCGAAGGGCTCACGATCCCGCTCGGCCTGGCAACTCCGGTCCTGATCACGATCATCGTCGCGTTGGCGATGAACTTCATCGCGACCCGCACCCGCTTCGGCCGCTACGTCTATGCGATCGGAGGGAACCCCGAGGCGGCGACCCTTGCGGGCATCAAGACCCGGTGGATCGTCGTGAAGACATTCGCCCTCATGGGGCTCCTCGTCGGAATCGCTGCCGCCGTCCAGATCGCCCGGCTCAACGCGGCAACGAGCGGACTCGGCCAGCTCGCCGAGTTGTACGTCATCGCCGCCGCCGTCATCGGCGGTACGTCCCTGAGCGGTGGCGTCGGCACCATCCCCGGTGCGGTCCTCGGAGCACTCGTGATGCAGTCGCTGGTGTCCGGCATGGTCCTCATTGGCGTCGATGCACCCCTGCAGGACATCGTGGTCGGCATCGTGCTCGTCGCAGCCGTGGCACTTGACGGCTACTACCGAAGGAGGGTGGCGCGATGACGACGGTCGAGACCCGGACCCCGCTGGTCGAGATGAGACATATGAATGTGGCGTTCGGTGGTGTTCACGCCGTCGAGGACTGCTCCATCGACCTCTACTCGGGTGAGGTCGTCGCCATCGTCGGCGGCAACGGTGCAGGAAAGACGACCCTCATTCGGTGCCTTTCTGGCGCGCATCCAGGCGATTCGGGCGAAATCCTGATCGATGGACAACCAGCGTCGATCGCCAACCCCCGCGACGCGAAAGCCCTCGGCATCGAGACCATCTATCAAACGCTCGCACTGGCCGAGAACCAGGACGCACCTTCGAACATGTTCCTCGGCAGGGAGCTCCGTTCCCGCTGGGGCACGCTCGACGACATGGCCATGGAGGATGCCACCCGCAAGGTCATGGCGCGTCTCAATCCGAAGTTCCTCAACTTCGGCGTTCCGGTGCAGTCCCTTTCCGGCGGGCAGCGGCAATCGATCGCGATCGCCAAGGCCGTCTACTTCAATGCCAGGATCATCATCATGGACGAGCCGACCGCCGCCCTCGGTCCCGCCGAGACTGCCCAGGTCGGCGAGCTCATCAGACAGCTCAAGTCCGAAGGCATCGGGATCTTCCTCATCAGCCACGACATCCACGACGTGTTCGACCTCGCCGATCGGATCGCCGTCATGCACACCGGCAACCTCGTGGGCGTCGTGAACAAGAGCGAGGTGACGAAGGATCAGGTGCTCGCCATGATCATCATGGGCAAGCAGCCAAGCGAGGTCACCGACAGCGACATCAGCGAGCTCCACTGACCGCGCGCGAAGCTCCCGCCGAGGCCCGGTCGATGTCTCGTTCAGTCCTGTTCGTGGATGCTGCGCATCGACCACAGGAGCGTCCGCATCGACCTCGGCTGCCTGAGAACCGTGACGACGGCTGCGGCGACGTCCTCGGGACGCATCATCGCTTCGAGTCCCGGCATGTCCGGCGTCCGTCCCGCACCCATTGCGAACTCGGTCGCCGTGCCCCCGGGGGCGAGTGTGCTCACCCGGATCCCCTTGTCGCGGAGCTCCCTATCGAGACCACCGGCGAGGCCGACCTGGGCGAACTTCGTTGCGGCGTAGACCGCTTCATCGCCCGCACCTCGCAGACCCGCCACGGATGCCACGATCACGATGTCGCCTGCTCCCTCACTGATGAAGTGCGGGACGGCTGCGCGGATCGGCCACACGGTGCCAGCGACGTTGGTGTCCATCATGTCAGCGAGCTTCTCGTCGGTGAGGTCCATGATCCCGCCGTATGCCCCGATACCGGCGTTCGCGACGAGTGCGTCGAGACGTCCCCGCTCGTCGAGGGCGGTGTGGATGAGTCGTCGCGAGTCTTCGGGAACGCGGACGTCCATCTCGACGACGGTGACGCCGGAACCGAGCTCGTCCGCTAGCTCCGTCAGCCGATCGACCCGCCGCGCCCCGAGGACGACCGCAGCCCCCTCGGCCGCCAGTGCACGGGCAGTGGCAGCTCCGATACCGGCACTCGCACCGGTGATCGCAACGACGTTTCCGTTCAGGTCCCTCATCAGTCGACCTCCTCGGTCGGTAGGTTCGTGATCAATCGCCCGCGAGCACCTTCTCGATGACGGCCATGTTCGCAATGGCGTCCGTCGGTGGAACGGGCACGGGTCGATCATCCAGGATCGAGGCGGCGAAGAGCTCGGCCTGGATCGTGTACTGGTCGGCCGGCGGGAACTCGATGACCCGCTCCTCCTCGCCAAGCAGGGTGACGAAGATCCGCGTCGTTCCGGTTGGCGGGATGTTGAACGGGATCTCGATGTCGATCCGACCGAGCGTGCCGACGATCGACACGCGCTGGTCCGGCGCCGAGCGGATCGTGCACGTGAAAGTCGCCTGCTCCCCTCCCGGGAACTCGAGGATCGCGGAGGTGGCGATGTCGATTCCCATCGTCGGATCCCTGCGAACCACAGATCGAACGGCCGTGGGCTCACCATCGAGGACGAGCCGGGACAGGTTGACCGGATAGCACCCGATGTCCATCATCGCGCCGCCACCGTTCTCGACCCGGTTGCGAATATCCGTCGGATCGTCATTGAAGTAGCTGAACCAGCTCTGCACGGCCTGGACGTCCCCAATGATCCCGTCCCCCACGAGGTGCAGAGCCTCCACCCACGTCGGATGGTGGCGGTACATGAACGCCTCCTGGAGCTTGACGCCTGCCGCCTCGCACCCGAGGACCATCTCGGTCGCCTGGTCCATCGACATCGCCAGGGGCTTCTCACACAGGATGTGCTTGCCGGCGGATGCGGCCCTCAGCGTCCACGCGGCGTGCATGTCGTTCGGCAGCGGTATGTAGACGGCGTCGATGTCGGACCGCTCGAGGAGCTCCTCGTAGCTGCCGCACGCAATCGGGATGCCGAGCTGATCGGCCGCGCGCTGCGCCCGGTCGAGGTTGCGCGACGCAATCGCGACAACCTCGCAATTGCGCGCCCTCTGGATCGCCGGTATGACCTTGGTCAGCCCGATGTCCGCCGTGCTGAGAATCCCCCAACGAACCGCGGTCATGTCGTCATCCCTTCCACCCAGCTCAACCTAGTCCGCAATGGGGCCGGTCCCGCTGTGGTGTGAGTCGACGGATGGTCCTAGTTCGACGCATCCGCCTCTACGAAGGTGATGATGTCGGCACCGCCGGATCGGAGTGTCAGCGTGTCGCCATCGACAGCGTACGCATCGACCTGGGAGAGGAGCGTCAGGTACGCGGTCTCCTGGTCCTGGATCGGGCCTTCACACGCCATGAGCGTGGAACCGAGGGGTCCGAAGGTCAGGGAGTCGCCGTCGACCGTGTACGAGCCGAAGTAGTTGTTGCAGCTGGCGATCCCCGAGACTCCCCCGTCCTCGAAGTTCGCGGTGATGACGGTCCCCTCGATCGGGGCAACGGCACTTCCGTCCACTACGAGCTCGGTTGCCACCCAGGTTCTCCCCTCGAGCTCGTCGCCCGAAGCCAGCGCGACCCCGATGAGGAGCATTGCTCCGACTGCACCAAGGGCCAGCGCCCCCCACTTGAGCCATGTGTGTTCGGCCACGTCGATCTCCGTTCTCGTGTGCTCCGGATTCTATTTGACACGCGGCGATCTCGACGTCGTACGCAGGTTCTGAATCCGAGTGTCACCGGCCACGCGAGAGGGTCCGATACCGGAGTATCGGACCCTCTGTCGGACCATGTGGCAGGCGAGCCTGCCTGACCACGGTGATTGCTACGGGAGGAGGACTGCGTCGATGACGTGGATCACGCCATTGCTCGCAACGACATCCGCCTGGACGACGGTCGCCGACTCGTTGATGACGACGGAGCCGTCCACGACGGCGACCGCGAGCGTCGAGCCCTCGAGCAGGGTCGGCAGCGCATCGATCGGCGCAGAAGCGACGACGTCAGCTGCGAGGAACACGCCAGGTGCCACGTGGTACAGCAGGATGTTCGTCAGGTCGGGGCTCGCAAGGAGCTCCTCTGCGGACAGCCCGAGCGCCTCGAGGGCAGCTGCGAACGCAGCGTCGGTCGGTGCGAACACCGTCAGCTCCTGGGCGGGATCGCTCAGTGCGGCGAGCACGGCAGGATCGGCAGCCTTCACGGCGGCGAGCAGGATCGTGAACTCGGCAGGATCTGCCGAGGCCAGCTCGACGACGATGTCTGCGATCGTCGGCTCGGCCATGGTCGTCGTGGTGGTCTCCTCAGGAGCGGTCGTCGTGGTGGTCTCCTCAGGAGCCGCGACGCCGAGAGCCTCAGCGATCGTCGGGGGGAGGAGGACCGCGTTGATCACGTGGACGATGCCGTTGTCGGCCATCAGGTCGGCGGAGACGACCTGCGCCTCGTTGATCGAGATCGTGCCGCTGTCGACGGAGATATTGATCTCCTCGCCCTGGACCGTTTCCACGCTCTGACCATCGAGCGTCGCGACGAGCTGGCTGTCAGCTTCCTGTCCGAGCACGTGGTACAGGAGGATCTGCGTCAGTGTCTCGGTATCGGCGAGGAGCTCCTCAGCCGTGATGCCGAGAGCCTCGAACGCCGCCTCGAACGCCGCATCGGTCGGAGCGAGAACCGTGAACGGACCTTCGCCCTCGAGCGTGTCGGCAAGGCCGGCAGCTTCGATGGCAGCTACGAGTGTCGAGAACTGACCAGCTTCAACAGCGAGGTCGAGGACCGATGTGGTCTCTTCCATGGCTTCGGTGGTCGTGGTGGTCTCTTCCGAGTCGCTCGAACACGCAGCAACGACGAGTGCGAATACTGCGATGAGAGCGATGAGTGAGAATCGCTTCTTCATGTGTTTCCCTTTCTGAGTGGCCCGCGTGTATGCGGACACCACAACTACGAAGTTGGCGACCCATGTGGATGAAGCGATTGCGGTGGGGGGTGACGCGAAGGAGGGGGCATCCCTCACGGACGCCCCCTCCTAAGGCTGCGCTGCTGTCGACTACGAGGAGCTTGCCTCGATTGCCTCCGGAGTCGAGCTCACCTCGACACTGATCTTCTGCGGCTTGGCCTCTTCCTTGATCGGGATGACGATCGTCAGGACGCCGTTGTCGTAGGACGCCGACACCTCACCTGCATCGAGCCTCTCCCCGAGCCGAACTGAGCGGCTGTGAATGCCCGTAGGACGCTCGCGGAGCATCCAATTCGCCCCGACGGTGTCCTCGAAGGTCCGCTGTGCCCGGACAGTCAACACCTTGTTCTCGACGGTGATGTCGAGGTCGTCCGAGGCGACGCCAGGAAGGTCGAACCGAAGCGTGTAGACGCCGTCCTTCTCAAATGCGTCGAGCGGCATGCGCCCACCGCGCCACGTCGAGCCCATCGCCGACATCATGCGGTCCATCTCATCGAAGGGATCTACGAAACGTGTCACGTCTCCTCCTTGTTGGTCGTCGTCGATCCGGCACCCCACCGGATGCGTTGATCCTCTACACATAACTTTATACAACCCGACTCAGATACTTGTCAACCCCTCGCCCCTTCGTCCCTTCGTCCCTTCGTCCCCTCGTCCCATCGTCCCCCTTTCAAGGGGGACGGCAGAGGAGCGCGGCGACGATGCAGGGGGATTCCTCGACAACCGAACCTCGCAACCAACGGACGGAGCCCACGAGGGACGGGGGGACGGCAGAGCGAAGCGATGCAGGGGGATTCCACGGCACCCGGACCTCGCAGCCAAAGGACGGAGACCACGAGGGACGGGGGGACGGCAGAGCGAAGCGATGCAGGGGGATTCCACGGCACCCGGACCTCGCAGTCATCGGACGGTGCCAACGAGGGACAGGGGGACGGCAGAGCGAAGCGATGCAGGGGGATTCCCGGACGAAGACATCACGGCCCGGCCGCATCCCACTCACGTGCTCGCAGGCTCGCAGACCCCCCTGGCTCATTCCGTTCGCCCGTCCCCCCTAAAGGGAGGACGATGGGACCCGAGCGTCGTCATCCGGTCTTGGACGACAGACCAGATCTCCATGAGCGTCTCGTCGAGGTGTTCGAGGACTTCCTCATCGGAGAAGCGCAGGACGATCCATCCACGCTTGCGGAACCACTCGTCCCGGCGATGATCCCTCACTGGATCGTCGTGGGTGATGCCATCAACTTCGATGTTCATCCGCAGCTGACGGCACGAGAAGTCGGCGATGAACGGCCCTATGGGGTCCTGACGACGGAACCGCACGCCGAACTCGCGTCCACGAAGGGCATACCACAGCACCGCCTCAGCCTTCGTCGGGTCGGCCCGGTGCTCTCGTGCGAATCGGACAAGTCGCCTCGATGCCATGACCGACAACTACCAACCCCACGTCCCCCATTCAAGACCCCTCGTCCCCTTCGTCCCCCTTTCAAGGGGGACGGCAGAGGAGCGCAGCGACGATGCAGGGGGATTCCCGGACGAACACACGCGGCCCGGCCGCATCCCACTCACGTGCTCGCAGACTCGCAGACCCCCCTGGCTCACTTCGTTCGCCCGTCCCCCCTAAAGGGAGGACAAGCGGTGAGCAAATCTCGTCCCCCTTTCAAGGGGGACGGCAGAGCGAAGCGATGCAGGGGGATTCCTCGACACCCGAACCTCGCAGCCATCTGACGGAGCCCACGAGGGACGAGGGGACGGCAGAGCGAAGCGATGCAGGGGGATTCCTCGACACCCGAACCTCGCAACCAAAGGACGGAGCCCACGAGGGACAGGGGGACGGCAGAGCGAAGCGATGCAGGGGGATCACCGGACGAAGAATCACGCCGCGGCCGCATCCCACTCACGTGCTCGCAGGCTCGCAGACCCCCCTGGCTCACTTCGTTCGCCCGTCCCCCCAAGAGTCTCGATGTCTCCAAAGTGAGCCGACCGTCTGAGACCTCGGACCCCAGCTCGCAGGCAAAAGACTGCCGATCACAACGTGATCGGACTCGACTCCTGAAGGGAGGACGAGTGCTGGACCCTCTCGTCCCCTTCGTCCCCCTTTCAAGGGGGACGGCAGAGGAGCGCAGCGACGATGCAGGGGGATTCCTCGACATCACGACCTCGCAATTGCCTAAACCATCCGAGGGACAGGGGGACGGCAGAGCGAAGCGATGCAGGGGGATCACCGGACGAAGAATCACGCCGCGGCCGCATCCCACTCACGTGCTCGCAGGCTCGCAGACCCCCCTGGCTCACTGCGTTCGCCCGTCCCCCCTGAAGGGAGGACGTTTGCGGAGAGGGAGGGATTTGAACCCTCGAGGAGGCTTACACCCCCTACTCGCTTAGCAGGCGAGCGCCTTCGACCACTCGGCCACCTCTCCGGATGCGGTGAGGTTATCAGGCGCTGGCTGACTTCTCGTTGGCATCATCCAAGCCCGCTCCGATCGCGTTCCAACCTTGATGGATCGGAAAGGTGACGGTCGGTCCCGTCACGAGCGGACCGAAGCGCTGTTGGGTCGACGCCGGTCGCACACCTCCGGAATAAGGTATTAGGCTTGGGCCATGGTCCTGGGCACTTCCCGGGGTCGGACAACCCTCTTCTGATGGAGGAAAGATGAAAAGAACGAAGTGGCTGCTGCTGCTTGTCGTGTTCGCCATGATCGTTGCTGCTTGTGGCAGCGACAGCGATGACACGACGACAACCACCGCCGGAGACGGCGGAGAAGGAACCGGAAACGAGTACACCGACGTCGACGTATCGGGCACGCAGGTGTCCGTGTTCGCGGCACCGACCGGTGACGAGGGAGCGTCGATCCAGGCGACCTTCGATGTCTACAACGAGGCCACGGGTGGCACGGTCACCTATGAGGGCTCTGACGACTTCGAGGCTCAGTTGCGTATCCGCGTCGACGGCGGTAACCCGCCCGACATCGCGATCACGCCGCAGCCGGGTTCGATCTGCACGTTCGCCGATGCCGGCGAGATCGTCGCACTCGAGGACATGGGTATGGACGTCGACGCGCTCATCGCTGCGCACGGCCAGTACTTCATGGACCTCGGCAAGTGTGCCGACGGCAAGTACTACTCGATTCCGACGAATGCGAACTACAAGAGCATCGTCTGGTACAACAAGCCTGCGTTCGACGCTGCTGGCTACGCGATCCCGGCAACCTGGGATGAGCTCGTAGCGTTGTCGAGCCAGATGGTCGCCGACGGTTCGACACCGTGGTGCATCGGCTTCGGTAGCGACGCTGCAACCGGTTGGCCGGGAACGGACTGGATCGAGGACATCATGATCCGTACCGCTGGTGCGGAGGTCTACAACCAGTGGGTGAATCACGAGATCCCATTCAACGATCCCGCCGTCAAGACCGCGTTCGACACCTTCGCCGAGGTCATGTTCGGTGAGGGCTTCGTGCTCGGCGGACCCGAAGGCGTTGCCGCCATCGACTTCCGCGACGCACCGGACCCGATGTTCAATGATCCGCCGAGCTGCTTGATGCATCGCCAGGCATCGTTCATCTCGAACTTCTTCCCAGAAGGAGTCGAGCTTGGAGTGGATGCTGCGTTCTTCAACTTCCCGGCCATCGACACCAGCCTCCCGGCTGCTGCGATGGGTGGCGGTGAGCTCGGAATGGTCTTCAACAACCGTCCCGAGGTGGCCGCTGCACTCCTGGCGTACTCGCAGGTTCCCCTGCAGTGCGTCCAGGCCTCCGGAGCCGGAGTCCCCGGCATCGAGCGAATCTCCGCGAACGCTGACACGCCGAACGACTGCTACGTCACGGATACCGTGAAGCTGCAGGCCGGCGCGGTCGCTGCAGCACTTGCGGGCAACGGCTTCGTGTTCGATGCCTCCGACCTCATGCCTCCGGCAGTGGGTCAGGGCTCCTTCTGGAGCGGCATGGTCGATTGGACGCGTGGCACGTCGACCGATGACGTGCTCAACGCCGTCGAGACCAGCTGGCCGATGTCGTAGGCGCTCGAAAAATCGACACGACGAGAGGGGCGGCCCGGATTGGGCCGCCCCTCTCGCGTCCGCTAGAGTCATCGCGAGTGAACGGGACGGAGGACTATGCCGGACATCGATGAGCAGGCCTTGGGTGTCGTCGAACCGCAACCCAACCTTCCGAAGGACGAGGAACCCGGACCAACCTTCCTGACGCAGCTGCTACGGATCGGCGTGTCGCTGGTCGTGCCGGTGGTCGCCTTCGGAGTCCTGTACTTCGCCGGTACCGTCCTCCTGGACAGGGATGCCAATCGCCTCGTCGTCGTCATCATGGCGCTCATCATCGGGGTCCTCGGCGTCTTCGCACTGTTCTACGGGATGGACTGGGTGGTCAATCGACTTCCTGAGAAGTACCAGGTCTACGTGCGCCCGTTCGTGTTCGTGGGTCCTGCGCTGGTGCTGCTCTCGGTGTTCCTCGTCTACCCGACAATCGTGACATTCAAGCTGAGCTTCCAGGACGCCGATGGTCAAGGCTTCGTGGGCCTCGACAACTACATCGAGATCTTCACGGACTCCGGGACCATCACCGCACTGCGCAACTCGGTCATGTGGGTGATCTTCGTACCGGCCGCAGCAGTGATCATCGGTCTCGTATTCGCGGTCCTTGCCGACAAGCTCGGCAGCAAGGGCGAGGCCGTTTCGAAGTCGTTCATCTTCATGCCGATGGCGATCTCGTTCGTTGGTGCCTCCATCGTGTGGCGTTTCGTCTACAGCTTCCGGCCGGAGGGGTTCGGCGACCAGATCGGTGTGCTCAACGGCATATGGACCACCCTCGGCAACGATCCCCAGCCATGGCTGCTGTTGGAGCCGTGGAACAACTTCTTCCTCATGGTGATCCTGGTTTGGCTCCAGGTTGGCTTTGCCATGGTCATCCTGTCGGCAGGCATCAAGTCGGTTCCGGAGGAGATCATCGAGGCAGGGCGCATCGACGGTGCCAACGAGTTCCAGGTGTTCTGGCGGATCATCATCCCGTCGATCTCGTCCACGTTGGTGGTGGTCCTCACCACGGTCGTCATCACGGTGTGGAAGGTCTTCGACATCGTGTTCGTGATGACCTCCGGGTTGTATGGCACGTCGGTCGTCGCCGAACGGATGGTGACGGAGTTCTTCACCTTCGGCAACGACGGCAAAGGCGCAGCACTCGCTGTCGTCCTGCTCGTAGCGATCGTCCCGCTGATGTGGCTGAACGTACGCCGCTTCCAGGCACAGGAGGCCCAACGATGACAACGACCACCACAAGGCCGGACGCGGTGATGGCCGACTACACACCGGAGCGGGCGGGTTTCTGGAGCCGCGTGTTCGATCGCTGGCCGGTCAAACTGGTCATCCTCGCCATTGTGATCATCTGGATCATCCCCACGCTCGGCATCCTGGTCAGCTCTTTCCGGCCACCCGCCCTTGTCGAGTCGACGGGTTGGTGGACGGTGTTCACTGACTTCGGGTCGAACGAGTGGACGTTCTCCAACTACACGACGGTGCTCCAGTCAGAGGGCTTCGGGAACGCGTTCCTCAACAGCCTTGCCGTCACGATTCCGGCAACGGTCATGCCGATCACGATCGCCGCATTCGCCGCCTACGGTTTCGCCTGGATGGACTTCCCCGGCAGGCAATGGCTGTTCGTGGTCGTGGTCGCCCTTCTCGTGATCCCGCTCCAGATGGCGCTCATTCCCCTGCTGAGGCTGTACACGACGATCAACCTGAACGGGACGTTCCCTGCGATGTGGCTCGCCCATACCGGGTTCGGGCTTCCGTTGGCGATCTACCTGTTGAGGAACTACATCGGGTCGCTGCCGTCCTCGATGATGGAATCTGCCGACATCGATGGCGCCTCCCACTTCGACCGATTCACGAAGCTGGTGGTGCCGCTGTCGGTCCCGGTTCTCGCATCGTTCGCGATCTTCCAGTTCCTGTGGGTGTGGAACGACCTCCTGATCGCGCTGGTGTTCCTGGGCGGAGCCCCTGACGTCAGGGTGATCACACTGGCATTGAACAACCTGAACGGATCCCGAGGGCAGGCATGGCACCTGCTGACCGCCGGCGCCTTCATCACGATGGCATTGCCGCTCGTGGTGTTCCTGTCCCTCCAGCGGTACTTCGTACGCGGCCTCACGGCAGGTTCGGTCAAGGGCTGAGCCGTCATGCCCTGCGTCGTTGCGTGATGACGTCCTCGGCTGGCGCGCCGTGACAGACCCCGACAGGGCACGGGATCGTCGGAAGTCGTGGATCGCGATCGGACTTGGCACGATCGTGATGGCGATCAGCTACGGCTCGCTTCTCCTTGCCATCGTCGCATCACGATCCGAGACGCCGGAAGCCGCTGGACCTGCGTTCGCTGTCGGCTTCGCCCTCGTCCCTGCGGTGTTCGTCACCGTCGCGTTCATGTCGGGTCGGCGGAATGCGCCGACGGCGGTGCTCAAGGCGATGGGACTGTGGCTGCTCATTGCCCTGCCCCTCGTGTTGTTCAATCCCGTCTTCGGGCTGAGCGTGGCCTTTGGGATCGGCGGCGTTCTGACCCTCAAGGCGCCCGACACGGACAGCTGGAAGTCGAGGTCCGTGGCCGTCCTCCTCGTCGCCGTGTACTCACTCATGATGCTGTTCGTAATACCAGCACTCGGCCTCATGAGCGGAGGCCTGCTGCCGCTCGCATGCCTGGGATTGATGGACCAGTACGTCGACTACCGGGCACGAACCGTTGCCCCTGGGTGATGGTGCCGTGACCGGCGGGTCCCTTCAACCCGCCCGGCTCCCGTCGACCGCCACCGGGACCAACCGCGAGGCGTTCGGAGCAACCGAGTGGGGGCTCCTCACCGCGGTCGCCATGATCTGGGGCTCGTCGTTCCTGTTCATGGCGATCGGTCTCGAGTCGTTCAGGCCTGGCGTCGTCACCCTCGCGAGGGTGGGACTCGGAGCACTGACCCTCGCGCTCGTGCCGAAGGCACGCGCTCCCATCGCGAGGGAGGACCGCTCGCGAGCCCTCGTGCTCGGCGTGATCTGGATCGGGATACCGCTGAGCATCTTCCCGATCGCACAGCAGTGGATCGATTCATCCGTGGCCGGAATGCTCAACGGAGCGGTTCCCATCACGTCTGCGATCTTCGCGACCGTCATGCTGAGGAGGCTCCCGGGGTGGAGGCAGATCATCGGCATTGCCATCGGGTTCGTCGGCGTGGTGGCGATATCGGTGCCTGAGATCGTGGACTCGTCGTCGACCGCGCTCGGAGCGTTCCTCGTCATCTGTGCGATCGTGCTCTACGGCCTTGCGACCAACGTCGCCGTCCCCCTCCAGCAGAAGTACGGCGCCCTTCCCGTCCTGTTCCGAGCACAGCTCGCGGCGCTCGTGATCGTGATCCCCTACGGGCTCCTCGAGGTTCCGGGTTCGTCCTGGTCATGGACCGCAGCCCTGGCGATGATTCCGCTCGGGATCCTCGGCACGGCTCTGGCATTCGTGTTCATGGCGACGCTCGTCGGCCGGGTTGGCGGTCCGCGCGGAGCGATCGCGATCTACTTCGTCCCGGTCGTTGCCATAGTGCTCGGCGTCGTGTTCAGGCATGAGACGATTGCTCCGCTCGCCGCCGTGGGTGTGGTACTCGTGGTGGCTGGCGCCTGGGCAGCCAGCAGGCGAGAGACGTGATCAGCGGTCGAGCGACGCGAGGATGGCTCCGAGCCAGCGTACGGAGCCGGTGGTGATCGGATCGACGACGAGCTGCACCTCGTCGATGCCGATAGCGGCGTAACGACGGAGCACATCGGCGATGTCGCCCGGGGCTCCCGAGACTGCGGGTGGGTCGTCCCATCGCTTCGCGCGCTCTGTGTTCCCGACCGACCCCGGCGCCTCCACGAGCACGGTGACCGACCGCCACACGCTCCCGGGGTCGCGGCCGACGTCATGGCAAGCGTCGTCGACGACCGCCAGCAGCTCTCGCGCCCGTTCGACGTCGTTGCCGAACCACGCATACCACCCGTTCCACCCGCTCGAGTAGGGAAGGGCTGCCCTCAGGACTCGCGGGCCCTGTGAGCCGATCATGATCGGTGGGCCCCCGGGCCTCGGCGGCGGGACGAGGAGGCAGTCCTCGACGCGGTAGAACTCGCCCTCGAAGGTGACAGTGTCGCCGCGCAGTAGCCCATGGATGATCGCGAGTGCCTCTTCGAACCGGGATGCCCGATGGTCGAAAGGGAATCCGAATGCGTCGAACTCGGCACGATTCCAGCCCGCACCGATACCGAGAACGAGCCTGCCGCCCGAGATCTCGTCGACGGTGGCGGCCTTCTTTGCGAGCATCGCCGGGTTGTGGAAGGCCGTCGCTGCGACGAGCGGACCCAGCGAGATCCTCTCGGTGGCCTCGGCGAGGGCGGCCAGGACGGACCATGCCTCCCACGGCCCCGTGACGTCGTCCCCGCTGCGATACAGCAGGTGGTCCCCGACCCAGATCGAGTCGAATCCCTCGTCCTGGGCAGCCAACCCCATGTCCCTGATCTCGGACCACGTCACGACACGCTCGACCTCGGGGAGCTGAATGCCGACGCGAACCGGTCGAGCCATCAGGCGGTCTCTCGATGTGAGCATCGAGATGCGATGTGGTGATTCGCCATGGCGGAGGGAGTGGGATTCGAACCCACGGAAGCTTGCGCTTCGCTGGTTTTCAAGACCAGTACTTTCGTCCGCTCAGTCATCCCTCCGGTGCCCAGAGGATACGCATCGACAACCACTGTTCGGGATCGAAGGGATCCTGTACAACAACGGAGGGCGCCCAAAGGGCGCCCTCCGCTTCAACATTCGGATCGGCCGTTCTCAGGCGAGGATCTTCGACTTCTGAGCTTCGAACTCGGCATCGGTCAAGACACCCTGATCGCGGAGATCCTTGAGCTTGGTGAGCTCCTCCGCAGGGCTCGATGAGGCGACTTCCTGGATGTAGGCACGTTGCGCCTTCTCGTAATCGGCTGCCTGCTTCATCGCACGCTCCTGCATCGAGCTTCCCCGCGCGATCACATAGACGAGTACGCCGAGATACGGCAGGAATACGAGGAACAGGACCCACATGGCCTTTGCGAAGCCACCCAGATCATCGCTGCGGAAGACGTCGATGAAGATCGTGATCACCAGCCAGATCCAGATGATGAACAAGAAGAACCACAACATCGACCAGAACAGACTCAGGAGGGGCATGCTGCTCCCTTTCATGTTTGAAGACGGCCATTCGACCGTTCGGACCCGCGATCCGGCCGACGCCGAACCGACCCAACCATTCTACGACACCCGCCGATCCCAAACCGTCGTCCCCGTCGTCCCCGTCGTCCCCGTCGTCCCCGTCGTCCCCCTCGTCCCCCTTTCAAGGGGGACGGCAGAGGAGCGCAGCGACGATGCAGGGGGATTCCCCGGCACCCAGACCTCACAACGAACGGACGAAACCGACGACGGAAAGGGGGACGGCAGAGAAGCGCAGCGACGATGCAGGGGGACCGTTCACGCGGTGATCGAGCTTCTCAGGGAGGACGATGACCCTTTGCATTCTCGTCCCCCTTTCAAGGGGGACGGCAGAGGAGCGCAGCGACGATGCAGGGGGATTCCACGACACCTCGACCTCGCAATCATCCGACGGTGCCAACGAGGGACAGGCGAACGGCAGAGCGAAGCGATGCAGGGGGATTCCACAGCACCTCGCGACCTCGCAATCAACGAACGGTGCCAACGAGGGACAGGGGGACGGCAGAGCGAAGCGACGATGCAGGGGGATCGCTGCCGGGGACTTGCGACTTGGCCTGTTCCCACTTGCGTGCTCGCGGGCTCGCATACCCCCCTGGCTCACTTCGTTCGCCCGTCCCCCCTAAAGGGAGGACGATGGCGGAGGGAGAGGGATTTGAACCCTCGATGCGTTTCCGCATACACGCTTTCCAGGCGTGCGCACTAGGCCAGACTATGCGATCCCTCCGTAGGCTGACCATTGTAGAAAGAGGAGGCCGGGTAGTGGCCTGGACCGAAGCGATGCGGATCGCGCTCGACGAAGCGCGCAGCGCCACCGAACACGGTGACGTCCCGGTCGGCGCCGTGCTGGTCGACAACACCGGTTCGATCGTCGCGAGGGCACATAACCGGCGTGAGGAGCTCGGCGATGCGACCGCCCACGCCGAGATGCTGGTGATTGCTGCCCGGAGTCGCGATCTGGGAACATGGCGCCTCGACGGACACACGCTCGTTGTGACGCTCGAACCGTGCGCAATGTGCGCGATGGCGGGCGTGTGGGCACGCCTCGAGCGGATCGTCTATGGAGCGGCAGATCTCAAGGCGGGCGCGGCGTGGTCGCTCTTCAACATCCCGCAGGACGAACGGTTGAACCACTTCATCGACCTCGAGGCCGGAGTCCTCGCCGACGAGTGTCAGTCCATCCTCACGGAGTTCTTCACCGGTCGGCGGTGATCGTGCCGCGCGCCGAGTCGAGTACGTCCCGAATGTGTCCCGTCGCCTCTACGAGAGGAGGCTCCGTCCGGCAGAGCGGAGCGTGGCGCACGCGTCCGTAACCCCGCCGGCCATCGATGCCTCAGCCTTGCCGAGGTACGAGCGCGGGTCGTACGACTTCTTGTCACCGACCTCGCCATCGACCTTCAGGACACCCTCGTAATTGGTGAACATGTGATCGGCGATCGGACGGGTGAAGGTGTACTGGTTGTCGGTATCGATGTTCATCTTGATGACGCCATAGTCGATGGCATCGTGGATGTCCTGAATCTCGGAGCCGGATCCGCCGTGGAACACGTAATCGAAGGAGGCGTCAGCACCATACGCAGCGGCGACGGCGGCTTGGCCATCACGCAGGACGTCCGGGCGCAGCTTCACGTTGCCCGGCTTGTAGACGCCGTGGACATTGCCGAACGTCGCAGCGAGCATGTACCTGCCGTTCTGGCCGAGCCCGAGGCGTTGGGCGGTGAGCAACAGGTCCTCGTTCGTCGTGTAGAGCTTCTCCGAAGGCGAGCCCTCCGCCGATACGCCGTCCTCCTCGCCACCGACGACACCGACCTCGACCTCGAGGATCACGTCGAGCTGACGCATCTCTTCCAGGAGCTGCTCGCTGATCGTGAGGTTCGCGTCGAGGTCGATCGCCGATCCATCGAACATGTGGCTCTGGTAGAGGGGCATGAGACCCGCCGCCCTGCGCTCCCTGGTCACGTCGAGAAGGGGACGGATGAACGTGTCGACCTTGTCTGCCTGGCAGTGGTCGGTGTGGAGGGCGATGAGAACCGGATACTCGTCGGCGAGGAGGTGCGCCATCTCAGCAAGCGCCTGAGCGCCGAGGGCCATCGACTTGACGTACGACCCGGAAGCGAAGGAGCCGCCGCCATGGCTCACCTGGATGATGCCATCCGAGGACGCTTCGGCGAACCCGCGCAACGCTGCGTTGAGGGTCTCCGAGGACGAGATGTTGATCGCCGGGTATGCGAACCTTCCCGCCTTCGCTGCGTCGAGCATGGCGTTGTACTGATCCGGTGTCGCGATGGGCATGGAGGTCTCCGTCAGTCGAGGGATGTGGTGCCAACGCTACCCGACTCGGGCGTTGTCACGACACCGACGGCCACCGACTCCTCGGTGGAGAATCCCGAGGTGGTCTCGCCACGGCCATCGGTACAATCCCCGTGTTCCGGAGGGGTGACAGAGCGGACGAATGTGCCGGTCTCGAAAACCGGTGGGCCTTTCGGGGTCCCGAGGGTTCGAATCCCTCCCCCTCCGCAAGTGTGGGCGTCGACTCAACAGAGTCCGCGTCACAGGGAAGGATCAACGCGTCCAACCGCCTCGACCGTGAGGTAGGCACCCATTTGTTGATCAACTGACCGAGCGTGCTCCTGCGGCAGGACTCTTGGGTTCGAATCCCTCCCCCTCCGCAAGTGTGGGCGTCGACTCAACAGAGTCCGCGTCACAGGGAAGGATCAACGCGTCCAACCGCCTCGACCGTGAGATAGGCACCCATTTGTTGATCAACTGACCGAGCGTGCTCCTGCGGCAGGACTCTTGGGTTCGAATCCCTCCCCCTCCGCAAGTGTGGGCGTCGACTCAACAGAGTCCGCGTCACAGGGAAGGATCAACGCGTCCAACCGCCTCGACCGTGAGGTAGACACCCATTTGTTGATCGACTGACCGAGCGTGCTCCTGCGGCAGGACTCTTGGGTTCGAATCCCTCCCCCTCCGCGGTCGTCCTCCCTTCAGGGGGGACGGGCGAACGAAGTGAGCCAGGGGGGCACGCGAGCCTGCGAGCACGTGAGTGGGAACCGGCCAGACGGGGGTCTACGAACAGGTATCCCCCTGCATCGTCGCTTCGCTCCTCTGCCGTCCCCCTTCCCGCGTTGGCTCCGTCCGCCATCTCAGGACCCAGATGCAGAGGAATCCCCCTGCATCGCTTCGCTCTGCCGTCCCCCTTGAAAGGGGGACGAGGGGGAACGAGACGCCATCTTGCTCCTTTGAGGAGACTTGGGTTCGAATCCCTCCCCCTCCGCGGTCGTCCTCCCTTCAGGGGGGACGGGCGAACGAAGTGAGCCAGGGGGGCACGCGAGCCCGCGAGCACGTGAGTCGAATGCGGCCGCGGCGTGATTCTTCGTCGGGTGATCCCCCTGCATCGTCGCCTCGCTCCTCTGCCGTCCCCCTTCCCCTCGCGACTGGTTTCGGCGATCGAGGTCCGGATGCCGAGGAATCCCCCTGCATCGCTTCGCTCTGCCGTCCCCCTTGAAAGGGGGACGAAGGGGGACGAAGGGGTGAGATGGGCCTTGAACCCCGGCGGGAGAAGGAGGATGCTGGGATCAGCGACAGAGGAATGGGCATGCGCCCATGGTTGGTCACCGTTTCCTTCCTGCTGATTGCCTCGATCTTGGTCGGTACTGCCGGGTCGGAGGGTGTGCTCGCCGCTCCTGCGGGCGCCACGACGACAGGATTGGTGGATACGGCAACCGGTGAGTGGCATCTGCGCGGGCCTGACGGGTGGACGACCTCCTTCTACTACGGGAACCCGAACGACGTCCCGATGATGGGGGACTGGGATTGCGACGGTATCGACACGCCAGGCCTGTACCGCCAGGCAGATGGCTACGTCTACCTGCGAAACTCGAACTCCCAAGGAGCGGCTGACGTTCGATTCTTCTTCGGCGATCCAGGTGACATGCCCCTTGCCGGCGACTTCGACGGCGACGGCTGTGACACCGTATCGATATGGCGACGCACCGAGGGTCGTGTGTACGTGATCAACGAGCTCGGCGCAGACGATGCAGGACTGGGTGAAGCCGACTTCGCCTTCTACTTCGGAGATCCCTTCGACCAACCGTTCGTCGGTGACTTCGACGGGGACGGAATCGACACGATCGGATTGCACCGATCGTCGACGGGCCTCGTCTACTTCCGCGACAGCAACTCACAAGGGATCGCTGATCACGAGTTCTACTTCGGCAACCCGAACGACCTCTTCGTCGCGGGCGATTGGAACAGCGACGGCATCGACACCGTGGGCATGTATCGCCCTTCGGACACGACCTTCTACCTGCGGCAGACGAACACGCAGGGCAAGGCCGACGCGACGCAGACCTGGGGTTGGGGGGCGTGGGTTCCCGTCGCTGGCACATTCGGACTCCCCGACCGCCCACTCACGGAGCGGACCTGGTCGTCCACCGTCGTCGACTCGACAGGGGATGTCGGACGGTTCAATGACATCGCAATCGGGTACGAGGGACCGCTGATCTCGTACGGCCAAGCCATGGGGGCCTCATGGCACGTGCTGCGTGCCGCATCCTGCACTGACGCAGAGTGCGCCCAGGCATCCAGGACCGCCGTCCACGGCACGATGTTCGAGTCGACGTCGATCGCGTTCGAACGTGGCCACTCCCCGCAGATCACGTTCTTCGATCCGGCGACTCAGGCGCTTGGGATCGCGGAATGCATGGCAGCCGATTGCTCGACGGCTGAGGTCACCACGGTGTATGGCGACGGTGCCTTCGGGAAGTACTCGGAGATCGCCCGTTCGAGCAAGGGCGTCGGCACGATCGTCGCGAGCGGAGACCACACGACGTCGCTCGTCGTTTGGCTGCCGTGGCCGAGCAAGCCACCGGGTGCGCCCCAACAGTACCCACCAACGTATCTCGGCTGGCAGCGAACCCAGGTTGACGGGTTGAACGAACACTCCCGACCGGCGCTCGACGTAGGCGGGGACGGGCTTGCCAGGATCGCGGTGCCCGGTGACCCGATCGGTCCGGTGTTTCCACTGCGTCTGGGCATCTGTTGGGCCGAACAGTGTTGGAACCTGTCCTCAAGCTCGACCGTCCACGAGGAGGTGGCGACGGCGGAGCAGTACGAACGCGACGGCGGCTCGGCTCGCATGGCAGCACACACATCGATCGTGCTCGACCACGGCGACATCGCAACGCTGGCGGTCTCATGGGCTCTCGGTCCCGGCCTCGAGACTCGTCACATGCAACGATGCGACCTGCTCGACGCCGACGACGACACTGATCGACAGCTCGCCGGGGGCTGGGCGATTCGTCGATCTCGACCTGACCGCCGACGGCTTGCCCATCATGGCCTACACCGACGCTGCCGGAGCGGTCAAGGTTGCCCAATGCCTCGACAGGATGTGCGCGTCGGTCAGTATGGCCACGATCGCCACCCCCGGACCCGGCACCGAGGTTTCGCTTGCTATCGACTTCACCGGCACACCGATCGTGGCCTACTACGACGCGGGTGCCATGGACCTCGTCGTCTCCCGCCTGCGCTGACCGCACCGGTTGATCGCCGCTACCATCCCACAAGCCGTGCTAGGTGGGGTGCTAGGGGTGCCCTCGTTCCGAAACCCTCTTCATGCGGAGCTGAATTCCCCGCCCGAGGATGGGGTGGTGACGGGCCAGCACTGGACGATCGATGTTGATGGTCGGGTCCCCCGGCGGCGGAGCGCCGTGAACCGGGTCAGATCCGGAAGGAAGCAGCCCTAAGCGGGCCGGTTCCGGGTGTCGGAGGACAGCCCGACCGGAGTGGATCGCCCAGCAAGCGCCGCCATCCCCTCGCCCGGAGGCGGGGTGCACGGTCACCCCTTCCCTGCGTGTCACTCTTCCTTGCGCAACAGCGCCGCCCACACGAACCCGAGCGGCCCGAGTCGCCACGTCTCGAGGAGCGTCAAGGGTGCATCGGCGAGCAGGATCTCCGGTCCGGGATGCTTGTCCAGCGTGTGGTGGAGGTACACGTACTCGTCCCTCGCACCGATGCTCATGCCGGCGAGTGGAAGCACAGCGGCCGTACCGGCGCGGTGGATCCTGGACCTGATGCGACCCTCTGGGCGACCGAGGTCGACGATGCCCGCCATTCCCCCTGGGCGCAGGATCCTCGCGATCTCGCCCATCGTCGCATCGACACTGTCGAGGTTGCGGAACACGTACGCGGAGAAGACGGCATCGAAGGTGGCGTCACCGAAGGGAAGCTCCTCACCCACGGCCACGATCCTCCGTGGTACTTGGTTGAGGGCGAGCATCTCCGGCGCCGGGTCGAGGGCGACGACTTCACGGTCGCCGAAGATCTCGTTCGCCGCGCCTGTCCCAGCCCCGAGGTCGAGGAGCCGTCCGGAGGGGAGCCTCGAAACCACCGAGTTCCGCCACTTCTGATCCTGGCCGAGGGACAGCACGGAATTGAGCCGGTCGTAGGAATCGGCGATGTCCTTGAAGACCGCACCGTTGCTCATGGGGGGCCGATGGTCTCGAACCCCGTATACGCCGCAAGACCCGGCGGGATCGAGATGGAACCGTCTGCGTGCTGGTTGTTCTCCATGAGGGCGATCAGGATCCGGCCCACCGCAATCGCCGTGCCGTTGAGCGTGTGGACGAAGCGGTTGCCTCCGTCCGACCGATATCGGATCCGCAATCGCCTCGACTGATAGTCCGTGGTGTTGGAGGTCGAGGTGATCTCGCGGTACCGCTCCTGGGCAGGGAACCAGGCCTCGATGTCGTACTTCTTCGCCGCAGAGTCGCCCAGGTCACCCGCAGCCACGTTGACGACCCGATACGGGATGTCGAGCCCCCGGATGATCTCCTCCTCCCGTGCAAGCAGGAAGTCGTGCTCGTCCCCTGACCGCTCGGGCTCGACGAAGGAGAACATCTCGACCTTGTCGAATTGGTGAACCCGGAAGATGCCTGTCGTGTCCTTGCCATAGGTCCCTGCCTCGCGCCGGAAGCATGTCGAGTACCCGGCGTACCGGATCGGGAGGAGGTCCGCATCGAGGATCTCGTCACCGTGGAATGCGGCGATCGGGACCTCCGACGTACCGACGAGGAACAGGTCGTCTTCGGGAACCGAATACACCTGCTCCGCAGTGCCTGGGAAGAACCCCGTCCCGTACAGCGCATGTTCGCGGACGAGCACGGGAGGCACGACGGGCGTGAAGCCGTGCCCGACGAGATTGTCCATCGCGTACCGGATGAGCGAGAACTCGACCATGGCGAGCTTCCCGAGGATGAAACCGAACCGAGAACCGGAGACCTTCGCAGCCCGTTCCGTGTCGAGAACCCCCAGCGCGGTGCCGAGGTCGAGATGGTCGAGGACAGGGAAGCCGAAGACCGGCGGCTCGGAGAACCGCGACACCTCCACCGCATCGTCCTCGCTCAACCCGTCAGCAGCCGTCGGGTCGGTCATGTTCGGCAGCGTGATCCATCGCTCATTGAACGCCTCGTCGAGCGTATCCGCACGGGCGAGGAGATCCTTGTACGCGGCCGCGATCGAGGAGGCCTCAGCGATCGCCGCAGCCTTCGCGTCACCTTCGAGGGTCGGAATCGACTTTCCGAGGTCGTTCTGCCTTGCCCTGAGGTGCTCGGCCTCCGATCGAACGGACCTGCGTTGCTCGTCGAGGTTGGCGAGTTCGGCGAGGTCAACCGACATCCCGCGTCGCGCAAGGGATGCGGCGAGCTCGTCGGGATGCTCCCTGAGGATTGTGATGTCGATCATGTGGACGTGAGGTTAACGACTGAGCGCCCGATCGACGGAGGCCTGCTCTTCGGGCGATAGCTCCTGGACACCCCGCCCGGCACGAACCTCCTTCGTGTAGAAGACGGAGTCGTCGCGGTAGGTGAGCAGGGTGATGACGAGCCCATCGCCTCTGTCGTTGAGGAGGGCGATACTGCGAGACTGGTTGCCCGTGATGTTTCCGAAGGCATCGAATTCGACCACGGCGAATCGGCTCAATGCACGGGGCGCACGCTCCTCGAGCAGCGCGAGCCTTCGAATCATGTCGTCCACGTCGGCTCTGTTGCGCACGGCTCGATCGTCGACCGATCGGAGCATCGCCACCGTGTTCGAATCCGTCGGGACGGCATCGACCTTTCGCCGTATCGCCTGGAGCTGGATGGCCTGCCAGATACCGAGGATCGCGACGAGGAACGCGACGACGATGAGGATCAGTGTCATGATTCGGCATTCCAGATGAACGTCATCGACCACGCATCGTTGTCGGGGCGGTTGTCACCCTCGATTGTGACGGACACCGTCGCCTGGTACAAACCACCCGGCGTGATCGCGAGATCGCCGAACGAGACGGTCGTCGAGCCACCGGAGGAGAGTTCGGCACTGGCCTCCTCCAAGGTAACCACCTCGCCGGTGTCGACGTCGAGCAAGTCGAGCCTCACCGCGACCGAAGGGACAGCCTCGTTCCCCGCATTGGAGACGACGGCATTGATCGCGATCGACTCGGAGAACGGGACGACGGGGATGCCACCACGCTCGCCCGTCGGCGCGGGTTCCACCATGCCGACGACGCCGATGTCGACGCGTGCGGACAGGTTGTACGACGACAGGATGCGAAGCGTGAGGTTCTGGGCGTCGTAGAGCAAGGGGTTTGTCGGGTCTGGCACGATGTAGACGACGGAGTCGAAGGGGGGAGCGTCGATGTCCGGCGAAAGGGCGTCGATCTCGTCGAGGAACTGGCTGTATCCGAGGTCCCCGACCCTGAGGAGTTCGAGAGCTGAACGGAGCTCCGACTCAGCCCCGACGGGAATCTCGCCGTCCATGATCCCAAGGATGACGCGACGCACTTCGAGCACACCGTCGGCCCACGCGGTCGACGCTGCGGCGAGGCTTCCGTAGGGTCGCGCGACGGGTGCCGGGACCACGAGATCGAGCAGGGCCTCTGCCTCCTCGGTGATCGCCACGATGTCGTCGAGGCGCCGAATCACCTCAGGGCGCGAGAGGTCGGGCCCGATCTGCGTGAGGGTGTCCGTGAGCAGATCCGCGGACTCACCGTGCAGGAGCGAAACCTCGCCTGCCGCCGCGAAGAACTCCGCCGTTCCGCGCTGCTCCGTTTGACGGGAGACCAGGAACGCGATTGCGGAGACCACGGCGACGACGGTTAGGGCGATCAACAGCCATCGTCGTCGCTTCGTGCGACGGTCCGGCTGGTAGGACCGGTACGCCATCGTGCGCGAGGAGGGACTTGAACCCTCACGAGTATTACCTCACAGGAACCTGAATCCTGCGCGTCTGCCAATTCCGCCACTCGCGCGAGGTTCAGGAGGCTACCACCGATGTCGGATTGGCAACAGGGGTTGGTGTGCGTACCGGCCAGCCAATCGCCACCGGGCCGGTCGCATCGCAGGCCGTTCCGTACACTGCGACCCATGAACATCGCCCGTGGGCTCGAACAGCGACTCGAGAACCTCGTCGATGGTGTGAGCGCGTCCGTCTTCCGTGGGCACATGCACCCCGTGACGATGGCGAGTCGCCTCGTTCGCCAGCTCGACTTCCTCTCCTTCGAGACCTCAGCGGGTACCCAGATCCCGAATGACCTGACGGTCGCGATCCACCCTGCCGATCTCGACCCCACGATCGACCTCGCCGCACTCGAGGTAGAGCTCGCAGCGGTGGGCACGGCCGCAGCGGACGACGCCGGATGGCGGATCGTCGGTCCGATCGAAGTGCACCTCGCTACGAGTCAGGCGGTGCCACGGGGGATCCTCCAATGCGCAGGAGACTCACTCCCGGGAAGGCTTCCGGCCTGGGGCCAGCTGATCGCGGTCGATGGATCCGCGGTCGTTCCGCTCGCGATCAACAGGACACTCATCGGGCGCGCCCTCGACTGTGACGTGCGGTTCGCGAACTATCAAGTGTCGCGCCACCACGCGATCATGACGCGCGTTCGCGGAGACGTGAGGATCGCCGATCTCGGTTCCTCCAACGGGACGAGGGTCAACGGCGACAGGATCTCGGCGCGTCCCGTCGATGTACCACCGGGGTCGCTCGTCACGTTCGGGGACCTGTCGTTCACGTATCGGTCGGTCGCCTGAGATGCCGGTTCTGTTCCTCAACATCATCAAGCTGCTGTTCCTCGCCATGCTGTTCATCTTCTTGTGGCAGGTGGCGCGCGCCGTGCGGTCGCACATCGGTTCGAATCCGGGGGCCCAGGTCGAGGGGATCGGCGCCGAGCTCGTCGTACTCACGGGGTCCAGCGAGGCACTGCGGGTCCGGCTGCGCGCACAGGGCCACGTCGTCGGTCGGTCTCCCGAATGCGACATACCGATCGACGATCCGTACGCCTCAGAGTTCCACGCACGGGTGGGTCTCCAGGGCGATACCGTGGTCGTCCACGACCTCGGATCCACGAACGGAACGTACGTCAACGGACGTAGAGTCACGAGTCCTACGACTGTGTCACGCGGCGACACGGTGCAGATCGGCAAGACGACGCTCGAGGTGCGATGAACTACGTCTGGGGAACCGGAACCCATGTGGGCCGGGTGCGCACCGGGAACGAGGACTCCCTCCATCCCGTCGCGTCCGGTAATTCGAGCGGACCTGCCGTGTTGATGGTCGCTGATGGCATGGGCGGTGCAGTTGCCGGTGAAGTGGCGTCGAGGTTGGCGGTCGAGGCCGCGTCTACCGCTCCCGACGAGGACCCGATCTCACCGGAGGACCGCGTTCTCGCGGCGAACCGGTCGGTGATCGAGGCCACACGGAATGACCCCTCGCTGGCAGGCATGGGTACGACGATGACGCTGGTCGTTTTGCGCGAGGACGGCACCGCGGATTTCGCGCATGTCGGCGACTCCCGCGCATACCTGCTGCGCGACGGTGTGCTGCGAACCCTGACCACCGATCACACGCTGGTCAACGAGCTCATGGAGCTCGGACGCATCACACCGAAGGAGGCCGAGAACCATCCGCATCGGCACCTCATCACGCGCGTTCTGGGCCTCGGCCCGATCGCCGTCGACACCTTCTCGATCGGTCTCGAGGACGGAGACAGGATCCTGTTGTGCTCAGATGGCCTGAACACGATGGTGTCCGATTTCGCGATCCAGGAACTGCTCGCGGCCGGGGAAGGTGTGGATCCGACGGTCTGGGCACTCATCGAGCAAGCGAACACGGCGGGCGGTCTCGACAACACCACAGTCGTGCTCATCGACGTCAGGGCATGACCAGGTCGGCCGAGGCCGGCCTCATCGTCGCAGCAGCGGTGCTCGCAGCCACAGGCGTGGCGATCGTCGAGTTCACGAGGGGGAACTGGCTCGACGCGCAGACTGCGATCACCTTCATCGTGTTCCTCCTGGCCTTCGGCGGACTCCACCTCGCCACTCGCGTTTGGGCGAGCGGATCATCGACGCTTGTCGTTCCGACGGCGGCCTTTCTGACCGCAATCGGATTCATCGAGGTCTACCGCATCGACGCACGCCTCGGAGCGCTCCAACGGTGGTCCCTGCTCGTCGCGGCAGGCGCCGGCGCCGGTGTCCTGTGGCTCCTGCGGGACAAGGGTGTCGCCGTGCTGCGTCGGTTCCGCTACGTCATGCTCGCTCTGGGCGTCGCGCTCTTGTTGCTTCCGCTCCTCCCCGACCGGTTCCCGATCGGTGGTGCCACCGTCAACGGCTCCCGCCTCTGGGTGCGTCTCGAGATCCCCGGTATCGATCGGGTGTTCAGCTTCCAACCGGGCGAGATCGCGAAGGTCCTCATCGTCGTGTTCCTCGCGTCGTACCTGGCGGAACGAGCAGAGGCCATGGCCGCCGTCAATCGCAAGGTCGGACCGCTGTCGATACCCGAGCCCCGCAACCTCTTCCCCGTGATCATCGCTGCCGCAGCAGCGTTCATCATCCTCATCTACCAACGCGACCTCGGTGCCTCATTGCTGCTGTTCGCCTTGTTCGTGACGATGCTCTACATAGCGACGGAGCGGTCGTTCTACGTCGTGACCGGGGCCGTTCTCGCTTTGGTCGGAGGCGCCGTCGCGTACTCGACCTTCTCCCACGTCCAGCGCAGGATCGAGGCATGGATCGACCCATTCGGCGACGCGACGGGTGCGGGCTACCAGACGGTGCAGAGCCTGTTCGCAATGGGCTCGGGGAGCCTGACGGGCTCGGGCCTCGGCCTTGGACGACCAGACCTGATCCCCGCTGCCGCAACCGACTTCATCTTCGCTGCGATCGCCGAGGAAATGGGCCTTGCCGGTTCCCTGGCGGTGCTCTCGGGCTTCGCACTCCTGGTCACCGCAGGTTTCGGTATCGCGCTTCGTTCGAAGGATCGGTTCCGCAAGTACCTGGCGGGCGGGCTCTCCGCCGTCCTGGCACTCCAGGCGTTCATCATCCTGGCGGGGATCCTGCGGATCCTGCCGATCACGGGACTCACCCTCCCGTTCATGTCGTACGGCGGATCGTCGCTCGTTGCCAACGTGGTCATCGTCGCGCTGCTGCTGCGGGTGTCGCACGAGGAGCGGACGTGAACCACTCACTTCGCTCCGCTGCCTACGTCCTGATCGGGTCCTTCTTCGTGCTGATCGCCGCAACGATCTGGGTTCAAGCGATCAAGGGTCCCGAGTTCCGCGACGACCCCCGCAATCCCCGCCTCGTCGCGTCGCTGACGGGCCGCGAGAGGGGACCGATCGTCACAGCCGACGACGTGGTCGTCGCCGTTTCCGAGCCCGCACCGGACGATCCACTCCTATACGTGCGGTCCTATCCGGAGGGGGAGCTCTACGCGCACACGGTCGGATATACGTCCGTGCTGTACGGCTCTCGTGGCATCGAGCGCACACGAACCTCGGATCTCGTCTCGAACCGCGCGGCGACCATCTCCGGGGTGCTCAACGGCCTCCTCGGGGGTGACACGCGGCCAAGAGGCGTCCGGCTCACGATCGACCACTCCCTCCAGCAGGTGGCAGCCGAGGCCCTTGGAGGACAGAAGGGGTCGGTGGTCGCGATCGACCCCATGACCGGAGCGATCCTCGCCATGGTGTCAGTGCCGAGCTTCGACCCGAACAGCCTCATCGGTCCCGACGCGGGCCTGGCGGGGTCGACACTCGAGGACGACCCCGACGATCCCCTGAGGAACCGGGCGATCGATGAGACCTATCCGCCGGGATCGGCGTTCAAGGTCATCACGACATCGTCCGGGCTGGACTCCGGTACGGCGACCCCAGCGACGACCTTCGACGACCCCGTCGAGCTCGAACTGCCCGGGAGCACCTCGACCATCAGCAACGCCAACGGCGAGGTCTGCGCAGACGGGCGGAGTGTCACACTCGAGCGGGCATTCATCCGGTCATGCAACACGGTCTTCGGGCAACTCGGCATGGACGTCGGAGGATCCACACTCGCCGGCACTGCCCGCCTGTTCGGGTTCAGCAGTGAAATCCCATTCGAGCTGCCCCTCCTGACGTCCGCGTTCCCCGACGGTGCACAGCTTGAGACCGACCCAGCCGCGACGGCGCAGAATGCGATCGGTCAGAGGGACGTGCAGGCGACACCCCTGCTGATGGCGATGGCGGCAGGATCCGTCGCAAACGGCGGCACCCTGCAGAATCCCTTCATCGTGTCGGAGGTCTTCACCTCCGACGGCCTCGTCGAGTCGACCACAGAGCCGTCCATCTGGGGTAGGTCGATGAGTCCGGCCGCAGCGTCCGTGCTCAGCGATCTCATGGAGCAGGTCGTCATCTCGGGAACAGGCCAGAGGGCTGCAGTGCCGGGCGTACGTACGGCGGGCAAGACGGGGACCGCGGAGATCACGGGCAGCGCCCCCCACGCGTGGTACATCGGGTTCGGACCCGTTGCACCAGCACCCGGCGAGCGTTCGATCGCAATCGCCGTCATCGTCGAGTCAGGCGGCGACTTCGGGGAATCGGCAACCGGCGGCATCGTCGCTGCTCCCATCGCACAGCGCGTCCTCGCCCAGTTCTTCGGTGTCGGGGTCGGCTGACAAAGCTCCGGATCGCCAGCTTGGACGATTGTTACGGGCCTCGGGAAGTACCCTCAGCGATCGTGGAAGAACGACTTCTCTCCGACCGGTACCGCATCGTCAAGCACCTCGCACGTGGCGGGATGGCTGACGTCTACGCGGCTGAAGATGTCCTGTTGAACCGATCGGTCGCCGTGAAGGTCCTGCACGCGAACTTCGCTTCGGACGAGGCGTTCGTCGCCCGCTTCCGACGCGAAGCCCAGGCGGCCGCGAACCTCTCCCATCCCAACATCGTCGCCATCTACGACTGGGGCCAGGATGAGGGCACCTACTTCATGGTCATGGAGCTCATCAAGGGCCGGACCCTCAGGGAGTTCCTGCGAGCGGGTGGCGCGATCCTTCCGCAGCGCGCCGCCGAGATCACGGCCGAAGCGGCCGCCGCGCTGAGCATCGCCCACCAACATGGGGTCTATCACCGCGACGTCAAGCCCGGCAACATCATGATCACGCCCGAGGGCGCGGTCAAGGTGACCGACTTCGGGATCGCACGTGCCCTCGACGACTCCGAGGAGCTCACTCGCACCGGTGCCGTGATCGGCACGGCGACGTACTTCTCCCCTGAACAGGCCCAGGGCCTTCCGGCGGACGAGCGATCGGACGTGTACGCCCTCGGCATCGTCCTCTATGAGATGCTCGCGGGCAAGCCGCCGTTCACGGGTGAAAGCCCCGTGGCCGTTGCCTACCAGCATGTGTCCGAGATGGCGGTCTCCCCCGACCAGGTCAATCCGGATGCGCCGAGGGAGCTCGCGGCGATCGCCGAACACGCCATCAGGAAGAACCCGAGCGACCGATACCAATCCGCCGATGAGCTGCGATCAGACCTGCTCCGGTACCTGGCGGGAAGTGAACCGATCGCCGCGTCCGCGGTCGTAGCTGCGGCGCCAACCGCACTGCTCACGTCCTCTACCGCTCCCGCGCCTGGGTACCCGCCACCCGTTGTCGGAACCCAGACGTTCGACGCGCCCGTCGAGGAGCGCTCCCAGACCGGATACTGGGCGGCCGTCGGAGCCCTCATCGTGGTGCTGCTGATCGGTGTCGCCCTGCTCGTCCGATTGCTTACTGGAGGAGACCCGACAACGACCGAGGTCGAGGTCCCCGAACTCGCTGGGATGCAGGCCCAGGACGCGTTCGAGGCGCTCCAGGAGCTCGACCTCAAGGTTCGCACGGAGGACGAGCAGAGCGACGTCGTCCCTGCCGGGGTTGTCATCAGGACCGATCCGTCGGCCGGGAGCTTCGTCCCTGCAGAGAGCTTCGTCACGGTGGTCGTCTCCATAGGGGCAGAGGAGTTCGGTGTTCCGAACGTCGTCGGTGAGAACGTCGATGTCGCGAGGGCGAGGATCGAAGCCGATGGCTTCGACGTCGGTTCCATCACCTATGAGCTCACCGAGGACATCGACGAGAACATCGTGATCCGGCAGAGCCCCGAGGCGGGAGCGACCGCGCCACCAGCGACGGCCGTGAACCTGGTCGTGTCCTCTGGCCCGTTCTCGATCGAGGTGCCTGACGTTTCGGGGAGGACCGCGGAAACGGCTGTGATCCAGCTACAGCGTGAGGGTTTCGAGAGTGTCAGAACCGAGGAGGCACCCTCACCCGACGTGCTCGCGGGATTCGTCATCGAGACGAACCCAGCTGCCGGTCAGATCGTGCCGCGGGACGCCACGATCACCGTCATCGTCTCGTCCGGACCGGAACCAGTCGCTGCTCCGAATCTCGTCGGCCTGTCCCGGTCACAAGCAGAGAGCCAGCTCAATGCGCTCGGGCTGCTGCTCGTCGTGAGCAACGACACGGTCGAGGTCGCGGTCGACTCCGGGTTGATCGGCAACGTCGCCGAGCAGTCACCCGGTCCGGGCGTCGAGCTCGAGGTGGGTTCCGAGGTCGTGGTGCGGCTCGGGGTTCCACGACAGGTGACGGTGCCGAACCTCGTCGGCCTCACCCCTGAGAACGCGCAGACGACTGCGGCGAACGTCGGCCTGAACGTCGACATCGTCGAGACACGAACGACCAACACCCAGAACCTCGACGGCACGGTCGCCACCCAGATCCCGCCGGCGGGATCCACCGCCGAAGAGGGCAGCTTCATCGAGATCTCCGTGTACACCTACCGCCCCCTCGTCCCCAACTTCGTTGGCATGACCCTCGCCCAGGCACAGACCGAGGCGACGAGCCTGGGTCTCGGAACCGTGACCCAGTCGGGTACGACCACATCGTGCGCGACGGACGGGGTGATCGTTTCCCAGAACCCCGTGGCAGGAACCGAGGTCGACCAGGGCACGGGTATCGCCGTGGAAGTCTGCGACCTCCCATGATCGGCGTGGAGGAGATCTCCGCGCGCAATGAGGCACTTCAGGGGTGGTACGGCCACGCCAAGCGTGACCTTCCATGGCGCGACGTCGACGATCCCTATCTGACCCTCGTTTCGGAGGCGATGCTCCAACAGACCCAGGTGACGAGGGTGATCGACAGGTTCGAGCGATTCATCGATCGGTTCCCCGACCCGGCCTCCCTTGCATCTGCGCCGACAACCGAACTGCTCGCCGAGTGGTCAGGTCTCGGATACAACAGCCGGGCGCTCCGCCTCAGGGATGCAGCTGCCATGATCGCGAGCGACGGATGGCCGACCACGGTCGAGGGGCTCCGGGATCTGCCAGGCGTCGGCCCGTACACCGCCGCTGCGATCGCCTCGATGGCGTTCGGCGAACAGGTGGCCGCCGTCGACACCAACCTCAGGCGCGTGCTGGGCCGCTGGATGGGTGAGCCCCTTGCCGGACGGGCACTCGACCATGCTGCCGCCCTCGTCCTCGGCGAACCCGCCGGTGATTGGAACCAGGCCGTCATGGACCTCGGATCGTCGATCTGCCGGCCAAAGGACCCGAAGTGTGACGAATGCCCCGTCGAACCGTGGTGCCTCGATCCCTCGGTGTACGAGGCTCCAGCAGCACAACCTGCGTTCAATGGTTCCCGCCGACAGCTGCGCGGGGCGATCGTGAGGGCGGCCACAATAGGTGCCAGCACGTGGGAGGCCGGGCGCGCACTCGGCAGGGACCACACCGAGATCGCCTCCGTCATCGAGGACCTGAGGGACGAGGGACTGCTCTCAGCCGACGGATGACCGCTGACCGATGAAGTTTGCCAACAGCGCTTTGCCCTGCGTGGTCAACACCGATTCCGGGTGGAACTGCACCGCTTCGATCGGAAGGTGCCTGTGCCGCACACCCTGGACGACGCCGTCCTCGGAATGGGCGGTCACCTCGATGACGTCGGGGACCCCGATTGCGGCAAGGGAGTGGTAGCGGGTCGCCACGAAGGGATTCGGCAGGCCGGCGAACACGCCGCGACCGTCGTGGGTGATGTCGGACGTTTTCCCGTGCCTGGGTTCTGGAGCGAGGTCCACGGTGCCGCCGAACGCCACCACCACCGCCTGGAGGCCGAGGCACACGCCGAGCGTCGGAATGTCGGGGCCGAGCCTCAGTATGTAGTCGATCGAGTGACCCGCATCCTCTGGCCTTCCAGGACCCGGGGAGATCACCAACCGGTCGGGCGCGAGCGCCCGCGCACCGTCTGCGTCGACAACGTCATTGCGGATGACGATGGGTTCGGCACCGAGCTCGCCGATGTACTGCGCGAGGTTGTAGGTGAACGAGTCGTAGTTGTCGAGGATGAGGACCTTCATCCGACCCCCCCTCCGGAGTCGAGCAGGTTCGCACCCATCCAGTCGTAGACCGAGAACAGGACGGTGATGAACACGACGACGATGATGATCGCCAGGACGGCCTTGATCGGCATCGGACCGGGGAGTGCGAGGAATGCCTTCTTCATGACACTCCGAGCGCCTCGGCATTCGGACCTTCGACGAGTTCCGCGAACACGATCATGCGCTGGCGTGAACTGAACTTGGGATGGCACGTCGTGAGGGTGAGCCACGCTCCGGGACGGTCCTGGACCACCCAGAACTCGGTTGGGCGCACGATGACGGTCTCCCTCACGGCGTATGCATGCACCCCGATGGCGGTTTCGACCTCGATGCGGTCACCTGGCCTGAGCTCGTCGAGTTCGTGGAACGGTGCCCCGTACGTCGTCCGGTGGCCGGAGATGACGGCATTGCCGGGTTGACCTGGGAGCGCTGTCGACGGCATGTGCCCTGCGCCGTTCCTGAGGTCCGCCCTCGTGACGCCCTCGACGACCGCCCACCCATCGGAGAGTCGCTCGATCGTCGGGATCCGGATGATGGCGAAGGCCTCACCTTCGGGTGGTGCGGGCTCCACGAGCAAGGGGACAGGGTCTGCAGTACTTGATCCCGGATCATCGGTTCCTGGGTCCCCCGATCCGGGGACGTAGTCAACCGTTTCGATGTCGGCCGAGGTGAACCAAGCAACGGCCTCAGCTGATCGCTCCGTGTTGTTCTGCTGGGCGAGCCACGTCGTGAAGAACAACTGGTGTGCCACGAACCCGAGGAGGAACAGGCCAAGGCCGAGACACGTCCAACCCAGGATGCGAACCGTTCTCACGACCCGTCCGCGAGGTCTCGCCACGGATTCGGGGTTCGATGCCACCTCGGCGACGGTCCTGCTCATGACGTCGGAGGCTACAGCCAGTATGCGGATTGGATCCCCCGAAACGTCACGCGGCCGACTCCGCTAGCCTTCCGTCCATGCCGAAGTCAAAGGGCCGGAAACAGGCGAACAAGCGTCCGACGCCGCCGTCGCACAAGCCGACAGCCGTCGACACGAAGGGCCCATCCCCGCTGTGGTACGTCGTCACGATGTTCGGCCTCATGGGCCTCGGGCTCATCGTGATCCTCTCGAACTACATCGGGTTCCTTCCAGGTGGTACGTCGAACACCTACCTCATCGCGGGTCTCGCGGCGATCGGGGTCGGGTTCGCGATGACGATGAACTACCGCTGAGGGTCGTCTTCCCGCGTGTTGGTGGATGCCGGTCCGCTACGCCCTGATCATGTCCTCACGGCAGTGGCGCGGCGGCTCGATGTCGCCGTCGTGGGCCTGTGTGATGGTCAGGCTCAGGCCGCACACGGTGCACAAGAACGGGACGTCGACTTCGTGGACATCGTCAAGCTCGGGATCGGGCGGAGGGCCTGACGCGATGAACCGGATGCTCCAGACCGTCAGTACGAGGACGAGACCCGCGATGACGAACGCGATGAAGATGGTCACGCGAGCGACTCGATGATCGTGCCGTTCGCGAGCCCCCCACCCTCGCACATCGTCTGGAGGCCGTAGCGGCCGCCCGAACGTTCGAGCTCATTCACGAGGGTCGTCATGAGGCGTGCCCCGCTCGCTCCGAGGGGATGGCCCAGTGCGATGGCCCCGCCGTTCGGGTTGACCTTGTCCCAGTCGACACCGGTTTCGTGCAGCCAGGCGCCGATGACCGCCGCGAACGCCTCGTTGACCTCGAACAAGTCGATGTCCCCGATCGACATTCCAGAGCGTTCGAGCACCTTGCGCGTAGCCGGGATCGGGCCGGTGAGCATCGTGATCGGATCCGTGCCGGCGAGCGAGAACCCCACGAATCTCGCGCGAGGCTTCATGCCGAGCGAATCGGCCTTCTCGCGTGACATGATGAGGATGGCGGCGGAGCCGTCGGTGATCTGTGAGGAGTTCCCCGCCGTGACGACGCCATCCTCCTTGAATGCGGGTTTGAGGTTCGCGAGACCCTCGAGGGTGGTGGAATGCCGAAGGCCCTCGTCGACGCTGACCGTGGTCGTGACACCATCGGCCTTGACCTCGATGGGCACGATCTCGTTGTCGAAGCGGCCCTCCTCGGTCGCTCGTATGGCTCGCATCTGGGAGTCGTAGCCGATCCGGTCGAGGTCCTCGCGCGACAGGTTCCATTGCTCGGCGATCATCTCGGCGGACAGACCCTGGGGGACGAGGCTGTCCTGGTAGCGGGACCGCATCAATTCGCCGAACGGGTTCGAGTTTCCTGCAGACGAGCCCATCGGTACCCGCGACATCGACTCGACGCCAGCCGCGACGACGACGTCGTACGAGCCCGCCATGACTCCCTGCGCTGCGAAGTGGACTGCCTGCTGGGAGGATCCGCACTGGCGGTCGATCGTCACACCGGGCACGGTCTCGGGCCATCCCGCGCCGAGAACGGCGTTGCGGGCGATGTTGTAGGTCTGCTCCCCCACTTGGGACACACACCCCATGATCACGTCGTCGACGACGGACGGATCGAGCGACGTCCGCTCGGCGAGCGCCTTGAGCGTCTCGGCGGCGAGGTCGGCGGGGTGCCGGTCCGACAGTGCGCCATTGCGCCTTCCGAGTGGTGTTCTCACGGCGTCGACGATCACGGCCTCACGCATCGGTGGCTCCTCATCACGGCTGTGGAGACGATCGGATTCGAACCGACGACCCCCTGGTTGCAAACCAGGTGCTCTGCCAACTGAGCTACGTCCCCTCGGAACGGTCAAGTGTAGAGGCCGACTGCGGATTCAGGTTCAGAGAATGCCGGGCTTGATGATCATGGCGATGAAGGCGATCGCCACGATGACGGTCAGGACGTGGATGAGGCCGACGACGGACTTCATCTTCGCCACGGCGTTCTCGTCCTCGACGCCGCTCTCCTCGACGATTGCTTCGATCTCCTTGAGACGGGGATCGAGCAGGAACATGCTGATCGCAAACGCGGCGACCACGGCGAGGAGCCCGATGCCGACGAAGATGTCCTCGAAACCGTAGGTCGTCTCGATGACGAGCCAGATTCCGAACACGAGCGTGATCACCGATGCCGGTCCCATGACCCTGCCCGCAGACTTCGAGATGCGGATCATGGTCGTCATGTAGATCGGCGTGGGTGCCTTCGTGGCTCCCGCCATCAGGCTCTCGAGGTACACGTGGGACCCGAACAGGGTCGCTCCCCCGATGGCATGTGCGAGCAGGATCCACTTGTACATACGACCTCCCGACGACTCGTGGGGATCGTAGCCGGACGCTCTCGTGTGTCCACGAACCGAAGGCCCCGACCCGCAGAGCCATTGCATTGGTGGATTGGTACCATCCGCGTCCGCACGGGCCCATAGCTCAGCTCGGTTAGAGCGCATCCCTGATAAGGATGAGGTCCCTGGTTCAAATCCAGGTGGGCCCACTTCAGACGTTCACCGTCTACCCGGACACCGCGACCCGCCCTCGTCGCCGCGTGCCTGATCGTCACCCGAGAGGTAGGCACCGGTACCGCCATGGCCCTACCCGCGGGGACACGACAGGCACTCTAGGTTCAAATCCAGGTGGGCCCACCCAAGACCCTCACCAGCTATCGGGGGACCGCGACCCACCCTCGCTTGCGTCGTCAAGAACGTCACCGACGAGGTTGGCACCGGTACCGCCACGGACCTACCCGCGGGGACACGACAGGCACTCTGGGCTCAAATCCAGGTGGGCCCACTTCAGACCTTCACCGTCTACCCGGGCACCGCGACCCGCCCTCGTCGCCGCGTGCCCGATCGTCACCCGAGAGGTAGGCACCGGTACCGCCAGCGGCCCTACCCGCGGGGACACCAGTCGGCGCTCTAGGTTCAAATCCAGGTGGGCCCACCCAAGACCCTCACCGTCTACCCGGGCACCGCGACCCACCCTCGTCGCCGCGTGCCTGATCGTCACCCGAGAGGTAGGCACCGGTACCGCCACGGACCTACCCGCGGTCACGATTCCCACACAGAGCGTGCGGGGGCCGCACTACGGAACCTGTGTCAGGGCGTGCCGAGTTCGGCAGGGCGGCTCACGGTTGGTAGTGTTGCGCGACACGCAGGATCACACCGACTCACCAAGGACGGTGACCGAATGAGTTCGACCGAGATCTTCCTCCTTGTCACGGCCGTCATCGGCCTCGTGCTCGGGGTCTGGGCGCTCATCGATCTCTGGCGCGGCCCCTACACGGTCGTCGGGAAGATCGGCTGGACGTTCGGCATCGTCTTCATCCCGATATTGATGTCGGTCCTGTACCTCATGTCGAGGCCGACGAGCAAGATGCAGCAGAAGTCCTACGAGATCGACGAGTCACGCGAGGACATCCTGCGAGAGTACGGCCACGGCGGCGACCTGTAGGTCGAAGGCGCCACTGCGGCGCCCTTACGTGGGCCGTCCGTCGGGTCGTCAGGGGATCGAAACCGCCAGACGAGCCGCGATGACATCGTCAACGGCATCAGGGTACGGAGATGGTTCGTCGCCGCCGTCGAGGTGAGCGATCGCCGCTGCGATCTCATCACGCTGGGTCAGCACGAACGCCTTGTCGACGATGTCCCCGTGCCCGGGGACGACGGTGCCAGAGATGGTCCCTGCGAGTAGGCCGAGTGTCTCCACCCACGCACGAGGGAAGGAATCGCCGAACGACGGCGGAGCACCCTCCTCGACCAGGTCACCGGCCACGACGACATCATCGACGAGGACCACGATGTCGGAGTCGGTGTGTCCCAGACCGGGGTGCCACAGGCGGATGTCCCGACCGCCGAGATGCAGATCGAGCGCATCACGGAAGGTCACCGTCGGCGGTTTGATGGTCACGTCGCTGAAGAACGCTCTCTTGTCGAGCGGAATCCATTCCGCGCTGGCAAGCTCGGCTCAACGTGCGTTCACCGTTGGTGATCATCACCTCTCGACACCGTGTGTGGCCAAGGACCTGCGCCGCGGGGAAGCGTGCGTTGCCGAACGTGTGATCCCAGTGGAAGTGGGTGTTCACCAAGTAGCGGATGGGAGCCCGGGACACGAGGGCGATATCCCCGAGCAACTCGTCGGCGTCCACGTGGTTCGATCGACTGTCGACGACGACCAGCCCGTCATCGGTGATGATCAGGACGATGTTCTGGTCGAGCCAGGCGTACCTGCGCCGGAGGACACCGGCCCCGACCTCATCCCAGGCCTCACCGACCCTCGACATGCGCCCTCCACGCCTCGAACCCGCCGACCAGATCTGTCGCCCCTGCCAAGCCGAGCTCCTGAAGGCGCACGGCGGCGAGCGACGAGCTGAATCCCTGGCGGCACACCAGGATGACTTGCTGGTCGGGTTCCACGTCGAGCAGCCTCGTGGTGCTCGATGGTGCTAGCCGCCACTCGAGGACAGTCAGATCGATCTCGTGGGCGCCGGGGAGGGCACCTTGGTCGGCGCGCTGAGCGGAATCACGGATGTCAACGAGGACCGCCCCGCTCTCGAGCGCCCGATGGAGGTCCTCCGGCGCAACCCGGTCGAGGCGACTCCTACAGGCGGCGAGTAGATCGTCGATGGCGGTCACACCGACACGACTGTCCTGCACCCGCACGCTCGTTCAGGACACCTGATACGTCGTGGTCTGGTACCGACGGCCGCTGTAGCCGCCGCTCGACCATGACATGATGTCGGCGAGGATGCCGAAGCCGAGGATGATCCAGTCGAATCCGGTGACACCGCCGGGGAACACGACGACGTACATCATCGTCGTCCACGGCACGAGCAGCCATCCCACGAACGGCACGAAGAAGCTGTCGAAGGCAAGGTTCCACCGAACCTGATCGATGATCCACCACACGAGGATCGCAAACCGTGGACCGAGGATCACGAGCGAGGCGAACAGACAACACATCAGGTAACTCCTTCCAACGCGAATCTACCCGACGCCCCGGAGCTGTGTCGCGGAAAGCAGGCAAGGATCGAGGGGTAGCAACGAAGCTACGTAGACAAACTACTTACCTATATGTAGGATATCTACATAGTGAAGCCGAAGCCATCATCGTCCGTTACCGATCACCGCCGGTCCCAATGGCTGAAGGGAGTTCTCGACCTCTGTGTGTTGGCTCGTCTGCGCGACGGTGAGGCGTACGGGTACGAGCTCGCGATAGGGCTGGCAGCGGAAGGGCTCGGTGAAATCAAGGGCGGCACGCTCTATCCGCTCCTCAACCGGTTGGAGCGTGACGGCCTGGTCGCAACGTGGTGGCGGGTCAATGATCATGGACCGGACCGCAAGTACTACCGAATCACCCCCCTCGGCGAGTCCGAACTCGCGGAGGCGAGGAGAGCCTGGTCCGACTTCACCGCTGTTGCCGAGTCGATCCTGTCGAACCTTGATGAGGAGCGAAGGTGAACCAACAGTCGTGGACCTACCTGTCGCAGCTCACCCGGGCCCTCCAGAACGAGGGTGTCGACGGAGCTCGCGCCGGCGAGTTCGTCGCCGAGGTCGACAGTCATCTCGCCGAGACCGGTGCGGACCCCGTCGAGGAGTTCGGGCGACCATTCGAGCTCGCAGCGGAACTCGCGAGGCGACCCGGATCACGGAGGCCAGGATGGCTCCCACCGATCTGGGCCATGTGGCTGGCGGGCCTGGTGCTCTCATTGGCCCTGGTCGTCGTGATCGACGCAGTCATGGTCGGCTGGGACGGTGCAGGAGTGCCGATCAGGGCACGCGGCATCTTCTACATCGGCGTGTTCTTTCCGGCGATGATGGTCCTCAACTACGCAAGCACCCGCCTGCTCACTGGTCGCACCTGGAACGACCTCGTCGATGGCCGCGTCCTGCTCGCCATCCTCGGCATCGCCATCGCGACTACCACGGCATCGACGATCGCAGGCGACCGGGTCATCGCCCGGGTGCCCGCTCCGGTGTTCTGGTGCGTTGCCATCGAGGTCGTTGCGGTCTTCGGGTACATCGTGGTCAAACGGAACAACACGATTCGCTTTCCTGACCACGCCAGCCACCTCCGGCGACTCAGGCGTGGCCCGCTCGCAGGTCGACCCCCCGCCGAAGCGCCGCGCTGACGAGCGGCTCCCACGCGAGGCGCCGGAATCCGCGAGAATCCTCGTGCGCGAGGGAGGGACGACATGACGGACTCACGGATCGAGAACCTACTGCACGAGGATCGGGTGTTCCCGCCCGACCCTGGTTTCACACGCCAGGCCAACGCATCGGCGGACCTCTACCAGGCGGCCGACGCCGACATGGTCGGGTTCTGGATGGACCAGGCGCTGGAGCGCCTCGACTGGTTCACGCCGCCGACCGTCGGCCTGGACGATGCACGCCCCCCGTTCTACACCTGGTTCACCGACGGTGAACTGAACGTGTCGCACAACTGCCTCGATCGGCACCTCGCCACGGGTGGTGACAAGGTGGCCTACCACTGGATCGGAGAACCGGGCGACACGCGCACGATCACGTACCGAGAGCTCTCGGACGAGGTGAACCGCTTCGCAAACGGTCTCAGGGAGCTCGGCGTCGAGAAAGGGGATAGGGTCGCCATCTACATGGGGATGGTGCCAGAGCTCGCGGTCGCGATGCTCGCATGCGCTCGGATCGGTGCCCCCCACTCTGTCATTTTCGGAGGCTTCAGTGCCGATTCGATCGTGGATCGGGTCGACGACGCGGGCGCGAGGGTCCTCATCACTTGCGATGGCGCCTGGAGGCGGGGCTCGGTCGTTCCCCTCAAGGAGAACTGCGACCTTGCAATGGCGACGACGAGCACCATCGAGAACTGCGTCGTCCTCCGCAGGACGGAGACCGATGTCACGATGGTCGATGGTCGCGACGTCTGGTGGCATGACCTCGTTGCCGACCAGCCGACTGTCTGTGAAGCAGAGGTCATGAACGCCGAGGACCTGCTGTACCTCCTCTACACCTCCGGTACCACCGCCAAGCCGAAGGGCATCATGCACACGACCGGTGGCTATCTGGTCGGCGCCGCTACGACGCACTCGATGGTGTTCGATATCAAGCCGGAAACTGACGTGTACTGGTGCGCTGCGGACATCGGGTGGGTGACGGGCCACAGCTACATCGTCTACGGGCCCCTCGCGAACCACACGACGAGCGTCATGTACGAGGGAACGCCCGACTACCCCGACAAGGACCGCCTCTGGCAGATCATCGCCGAGTACGGCGTCACGATCCTGTACACGGCCCCGACGGCCATCCGGGCATTCATGAAGTGGGGAAAGGAGTATCCGGAACGTCACGACCTTTCGACGCTCCGGCTCCTCGGAACGGTCGGGGAGCCGATCAACCCCGAGGCGTGGATGTGGTACCGCGAGACGATTGGGGGCGGCACGTGCCCCATCGTCGACACGTGGTGGCAGACCGAGACGGGGTCCATCATGATCTCACCGCTCCCCGGGGTCACCCACACGAAACCTGGATCGGCGACCAAGCCGATGCCCGGCATCTCGGCCGAGGTCGTGGACGCGGACGGCAACCCGGTTCCACCGGGAGGTGGCGGTTACCTCACCATCACCCAGCCGTGGCCATCCATGCTCCGATCGATCTACGGCGACGACAAGCGATACGTCGACACGTACTGGACCAGGTACCCCGGTCGCTACTTCCCCGGTGACGGTGCCAGGATCGACGAGGACGGATACCTGTGGGTGCTCGGGCGCGTCGACGACGTGATGAACGTCTCCGGCCACCGGATCTCGACCATGGAGGTCGAGTCAGCACTCGTCTCACACCCCGCGGTCGCAGAGGCGGCCGTGGTCGGTGCGACGGACGACATGACGGGTCAGGCGATCGCCGCGTTCGTCACCCTGCGAACCGGCTACGAGGAGACCGACGAGCTGAACGACGAGATCCGGAACCATGTCGCGACGAGGATCGGGTCCATTGCACGGCCGCGAACCATCGTCTTCACACCCGATCTTCCCAAGACCAGGTCGGGGAAGATCATGCGGCGGCTCCTACGTGACATCACCGATCATCGGGCACTCGGCGACGTGACCACCTTGGCCAACGCCGAGATCGTCCAGTCGATCGCCGATCAGGCGGACGCCCACCGAGACGACTGACCGGCTTGCGCCGCTCCCGGCAGGCGGTCACGCGGTGTGTGCGGTCCCTGCCAGGTGTCGGGAGACGGCCTTGGCCGCAGAGCGCCCCGACGACACGGCCGCCGTCATGCCGCCTCCGCCGATCCACGCACCGGTGAGGAATACGTTCGGGATCGGCGTCCTCGGCGAACGGCGGTCCATCATGTTCGCCACGGACTGCTCACGACCGTAGAGGCTGCCGTGGGGTTGCCGCACGTAGCGGGCGTTCGTGAGGGGTGTTCCGACATGGCTCGTGACGATGGCGTCGCGCAGGCCGGGAATCAGGCGGTTCGCTCGGTCGATCAGGATGTCGCCGGCCTCCTCCTTGACGCGCAGGTAGTCCGGGTTGACGCGGTAGTTCTCGAGGTTGCCACCGGTTCCCCAGATGTCGGCGTGGTCCCACGGAGCGAGTGTCGTGAGGGCGAGCACCGAGCTGCCCTCAGGGGCACACGTCGGATCGACGATCGTGTAGTTCGAGATGATCATGGATGCCTCCTCGAACCGCCCACCGAGGATGGCGTCGTACTCGGCTTCGAGGTCGTAGCCGACCATGTCGAAGAACTCGTGGTGGTTCCAGCCTTCCGCCGCGAGGTCGCGGTTCACGCCGAGGTGCACGACGAGGCTCGACAGGGCAGGAACGTCGCTCTCGAAGCCGCGGGACCACGCCGGATCGACCATCCCGGGAGGGAGGAGCCCCAGCGTCGCCGTGGGGCTCGCGTTCGAGACGACGGCACTCGCCATGATCGTGAGGCCCTTGTCCGTGACGACGGTCACGCCGGTGGCCGACGGTTCGATCGACGTCACGATGTTGCGAAGGTGGACCTGACCACCGTTCTCCTCGATCACCTCGGTGATCGCCCACGTCATCGTCCCAGACCCGCCCGTGGGGTACCACGCACCGCCCGTGTGGTACGAGAGGAGGGTGAGGGCGAACTGCCCAGCCGAGACCTTCGATGGGGGCAGTCCGAGATACCCCCACAGGGTCGACACGAGCGCCTTTGCCTCCGCCGAGTGCAGGTACGGATCCACGAATTCCTGCCATGAGCTCCCGAAGGCGGCGGACATGTCCTGGTACACCGTCGGCATCTCGTGGAGAGGGACCCTCGTGCCAGCGGATCGGTCGCGTGCGTATCGAGCTACGTCGTGCCCCACGCGCCCGATCGCGTCGAAGAGATCCCGCACACCATCGCGTTCATCAGGGAGAACCTCGGAGAGGGCTGCGACATACCCCGGAACGTCGGCTGGCACAGCGACCTCGAAGTCTGGAAACCGAGCGGTGTAGAAGGGCTCGAGGCGATTGAACTCGACACGGTCCAAGATGCCGAGGGTCTCGAACATCGAGCGCGCCCATCCCCCGTGATCGAGGCCGTCGAGGGCATGGAGCGCGACCTCGAAGCGGAACTCTTCCTTGCGGAAGAAGTGTGCGTATCCACCGGGCTTCGTGTGGCCCTCGACCACGACGACCTGATGGCCCGACTCCTGGAGGTGTCGTGCGGCGGAGAGCCCACCCAGGCCCGCACCGACGATGACCACGTCCGTCTCGATCCGCTCGGTCATGCCTCGGATGTCGCCGGGTCGGGTGACGCGTCGGGGAACGGATCCCGATCGTTCAGCTTGTCCCAGAAGTACACGAGCACGTCGCGGATGGACGCGATGATCGGCACGACCAGCAGCGATCCGAGCAGCCCACCGATCTGGAAGCCGACAATGAGCCCGATGAGGACGACGGCCGGCCGCAGGCGCACCGCGATCCCCATGACCCGTGGCGCGATGATGTTCGCCTGGGCCTGGACGACGACGAGATAGATCCCGGCGATGATGAGGGCGAACCAGTACGACTCGAGGTCGGGCCATCTCGTGGATCCGGACAGGAGCGCAGCGAGGATGCCGGGTATCGCAGCGAGGATGGGACCGAAGGTGGGGATCATGTTGAGGACGACCATGATGGCGCCGAAGAGGAACGCGCCGGGAAGGCCGACCGCCCACAGAACCACGAACACCAGGAACCCGGTGATGAGCGAGTTCACCAGCTGACCGTAGAGGTAGCCCCGCCACACGCTCTTCTGGGCCTCCATCATCATCAGGCCGTCGCGTTCGTATCCGGGCGGGATGCTCCGGACGACCCCGGCATGCATCCGCCGGCTGTCGGCATTCAGGTAGATCGCAACCAATGCCGTCACGAGCGCCGTGGTGACGATCGCGGTCAGGATCCCGGCGATCGTTCGCACGCCTGCGAGGCCTGTGCCGAGATACTGGAGGGCGGCCTCGGCGTCGATGACGAATCCGCCGGACCCGTCATCACCCTCTGGCGAACCGAGGGAGTCGATGATCCCCGACATGTCGAACGTGATGCCGAGCACCACGATCCGGCCGTCGTCGTCAGCCTCTTCCATGAGCCACTCGCGGGTGTCGTCGACCCATCCGATCGGGTCCAGGTCGGAGATCGATGCGACGATCGAGTTGACGAGCAGGTAACTGAACCCGAGGGTGCCGACGAAGACGAGGATGTAGGCGACCGTCAGTGCCAGCCAGCTGGGGAGATGCAGGCGACGATGCGCCAAACGGATCAGTGGTGCGACGAGGAACGCGATCAGGCCTGCGAGGGCGGCTATCGGAATCGCACCGCGGATGAGGTACAGGCCGATCAGAGCGAGCACGAACCCCATCGCGATGACCAGGAGCTTCGCGCGTTCGCTCCATGGTGGGGAGGGTGGGTACGCACCGATGGGCCGTGCATCCACGCCCGAAACGAAGGACTCGGGATGGATGTCGAGAATAGGGAGCTCGCCGGTCGTCGGTTCATCGCCCTGCATGTCCACACGGTAGAGCATCCATGGGGTTCAGGCCGGTACGATCGCTGCGTGAACCTGTACCAAAGGACCGTGCGAAGGCTCGGCAGGACGACGGCGATGCGCTGGCTCCTCTCGAAGGTGCTCACGCCGCTCGACATGGCCCTGAGGAACACGAGGTTCGCCCCGTCGCGGTTCGGACTCGAGGCGCCGCTGTGTTACCTCACCACACGCGGGAGGCGCTCCGGTGAACCTCGCACCGTGCCCCTCCTCTACGTGCCACACGACGGTGATGCCCTCGCCGTGGCGGCAACGAACTTTGGACAGGATGACCATCCGGAGTGGTCATACAACCTCGAGTCGGAGCCGAGGGCAGAGCTCGAGATCGACGGCGTGACGAGGCGAGTGATCGGACGCCGGGCCGACGCGGACGAGACCTCGCGCCTGTGGCCCCGCTTCGACGCGGCATGGCCGGCGTACGAGACGTACCGGACCATCGCCCCCCGTGACATCAAGGTGTTCATCCTCGAGCCCGTGTTGGCAGCCGAGACGCCGTGACGACATGGCCGTGGTCGACCGACCCGGGCAACGGGAGCGCGGACGCCTGGGCGTAGACTCCGATGATGGTCGATGCGACGACGGACACCGGTGACGGGCACGTTTACGAACCACACATCGGTGGATCCCGCCAGTACATGCGTGACATCATCCTCGGGGTCAACGACGGTCTCGTCTCGACGTTCCTCCTGGTCTCCGGTGTCGTCGGCGGTGGATTGAGTTCGAAAGATGTCCTCCTGACGGGTGTGGCAGGTGCCCTCGCCGGGATGATCTCGATGGCGATCGGCGAGTACCTGGCGACGAAGTCCCAGGAGGAGGTCTTCGATGCCGAGCTCGCGCTGGAGGCACATCACCACGTGGAGCATCGTGATCACGAGCGCCAGCAGCTGCGCGAGATGCTCGCCGAGCACGGCATGTCGGGAGAGGACCTCGACACGGTCGTTGACATCATCGACGGTGATGACGCTGTCATGCTGAACATGCACAAGGCGCTCGAGTTCGGGATCGTGGACGAGGAGCGTCGATCCCCTTACGCGGCAGCGTTGACGTCAGGGCTCCTGTTCCTCGGCGGGGCTGTTCCCCCGGTCCTCCCCTTCGCCCTCTTCGACAGCCCGTCTACCGCTCTCGTCGTGGCGGCCGTCCTCACCGGCATCGGTCTGTTCGCCGTCGGGGTTGCGAAGACTGTCCACACTCGGAAGAACCCCTACATCTCGGGTGCCGAGAACCTCGCCCTCGGATTCGTCGGCGGGGTCGTGGCCTTCGGGGTCGGGTCCGCGTTCGATGCTGTCGTCGGCTGAGCCCGGCGTCGATGCGTCAACCTGGGACCGCGACCGCATCGACGGCGGCTGAGTCCAGGTAGTTCTCGTCGAGGGACGAATAGAGCTCCTCTTCCTGGGCGAAGTGCAGAACGACGATGGCGTGCAGGCCGTACAGGATCCGTCGAAGGTCCCGAAGATCGCCCGCCGAAGGTCCCTCCGCTGGCAGGTCGGCAACCTGCGAGCCGAAGAGTCGGACGAGGTGGAAGATCTCCCGATGGGTACGGCTCATGGCCGCCAGGGGATCCTCACCTCCGATCATGTTGCTGATATGGGGATAGATCTCGGCATCGTCGGCGCGCTCGTGCGGCACCAACTCCTCCGACAGGAACGTGGCCGTGCTTTCGAGCTCCAGGATTGCGTCCTGGCGGGACAACGTGTCCAGGGAATCCGCCAGGGTTCGCAGGTCGGCGAGCCTCGGCATGAGCTGGTCGTGTTCGGCTCGCAGCCTTCGGCTCATCTCCGGTTCCAGCTTCGGCTGGGAACGCAAGGTGACGGGGCCGGTCAACGCACGGAGCGCCAGGAGGATCGCAACGGCGTCGATCGCCTCCTGTGTGATCGCACCAGCAACGGGCGGGAGGAGGCCGAACGCTGCCAACAGCATCGCAATGAATGACAGCCCCATGCCCACCAGCACGCTCTGGACGGCGATGCGATGGCTCCGGCGTGCGATGTGGATCGCCTCCACGAGGCGGTCGAGCCGATCGACGATCAAGACGACATCCGCCGCCTCGGATGACGAGGTCGCGCCCCGCGCACCCATTGCGACACCGACGTCGGCGACGGCGAGCGCAGGTGCATCGTTGATTCCGTCCCCGACCATCAGTGTCACGCTGTCCATCCCCGCATCGCGGACGGCCTCGACCTTCTCGGCGGGAGTCCGTTCAGCCAGCACCGAGTCGACGCCGATCGCAGCTCCCACGGCCTCAGCGATGAAGCTGTTGTCGCCGGTGACCATCACGACCTCTCTGATACCCGCACGCTTGAGCTCACGGATCGTCCGGGGTGTATCCGGCCGGATCGGGTCATCGAGCACGAGGGCACCCGAGAGGGCGCCATCGATCGACAGGTAGACGGTCGTCCCGACGTTGGTGGCCATCCGTCGAACGAAGGCCCTGACATCGTCACTCGCCTCGGAGTCACCGAGTGCCCATTCGAGGGAGCCGAGGTGGATCTCGACACCTTCGACGCGCCCCCGCAGCCCGGACCCGGGTACCTCCTGGGCATCGTCGGGAAACGAAAGGTGGACCCCGGCCTGCCGTCCCGCGGAGACAATCGCATGCGCAAGGACATGCGACGACACCTGGTCGAGCGATGCCGCGTACCGAAGCACGTCCAAGCGATCGACACCGTCGCCGAAGACCGTGATCTCGCTGAGGTCGGGCACGCCCATGGTCAGGGTCCCCGTCTTGTCGAGCAGCATCACCTCTGCTGACGCGAGCTGCTCGAGCGACGCCCCTCCCTTGACAACGATGCCCCGCTTCGCCGAGCGGGAAATGCCTCCCACGACGGCGATTGGAGCGGCGAGAAGGAGGGGACACGGTGTCGCGACGACGAGGACGGCGAGACCGCGAACGGGATCGCCCGACACACCCCATGCGAGAAGGGAGAGGCCCACGGCGATCGGAACGAAGATCGCCGCATATCGGTCAGCCATGCGGACGAACGGTGACTTGGATTTCTGCGCTGCCTCGACGAGCCTGACGATGCCCGCAAACGTCGATTCCTCAGCTGTTGCGACGACGTGCAGATCGAATGCGCTTCCGGCATTGATCGACCCGCTGTCGACGCGATCCCCCTGCTCGTGCGTGACGAGGCGCGACTCACCGGTGAGCGCGGAGGCGTCGAGCACCGCACTTGCACTCGCAACCACTCCGTCGACGGGCAGCACCTCTCCGGATTTGATCAGCAGCCGATCACCGACACTGACCTCCTCGACCGGCACCGACTCGAGCGTCGATCCGTCGTAACGGTTCGCGCTCCGGGGTGCTCGTTCCAGGAGCGACGAGAGCTCCCTCCTTGCGCGTGACCCTGCGTATGCCTCCAGGGCGATGCCCGTCGCCATCATCAGACCTATCACCGCTCCCGCGAGAAACTCTCCGAGGAGGAGGGCGCCACCCATGGCAAGGATCGCAACGACATCGACGCCGGCATGGCCGGCGAGGAGGTCCTTGGCGATACCCAACGTCACGGGTACCAGCGCAACGAGGATGGTGGCGATCCATGCGGCATCGCGTGCGGTCTCGTTGCCGAGGGCAGCGGCGACGAAGCCGGCCGTGATCCCGAGCGCGGTGAGGCACAAGAGGATCACACCGGCGCGCATCGACTCCATGAAGCATCACCTCGCAGTCACGCACGAAGAAGGGTACCGGGGACGCGGTGAGCACGAGATGGGTCGGAGAACCCCGTCGTGCCCAGCTGCCGTCATCAGGCCGCAGCGGAGTTCAGCGATGTTCCCTGTCCCTCATCGACACGATGACGGTGCTGCCGTCGACGTCGATCACCCTCACCGACGGCTCGTAGACGTCGCGCAGGAGGTCCTCGGTGAGCACCGCCCGTGGCTGGCCGATCATCCGGATCCGTCCCTGATCGAGGATCGCGACACGATCCGAGAACTGGGCGGCGGCAGTGAGGTCGTGCATCGCTGTGAGCACGGCGATGCGGCGATCGGATCGCACGGCGTCGACGAGTTCGAGCACCTGGTGCTGACGTGCCACGTCGAGAGACGCCGTCGCTTCGTCGAGTACGAGGACGGGGGCGTCCTGTGCAAGTACACGTGCCATGGCGACCCTCTGGGTCTCCCCACCAGACAACGTCCCGACATCCCGACCCGCGAACTCGACGAGATCGAGAGCGTCGAGCGCCGCCCACACCTCGGAGATGTCATCACCCGACTCCGCGGCCAGTGCGCCCATGTGGGGGGTGCGGCCCAACAGCGCATAGTCGAACACCGACATCCCCGGTGGGAACGTCGGGTTCTGCGGCACGTAGGCGACGAGACGGGCACGCTGGCGTCCCCTGAGACTGGTGATCGGGTGCCCATCGATCCGTACCGCTCCCGACGTCGGATGCTCACCGACGACGGTCCTGAGCAGGGAGGACTTTCCCGCACCGTTCGGCCCCACGATCGTGAGCCATTCGCCGGAGGTGACGTCCAGGGTCACGTCGTCGACGGCGGCTCGGTCTCCATAGACCACGGACACGCGGTCCAGTTGCACGATCGGCGTCACGACACGACTCCCTTGCTCGTGCGAAGGACGACGGCGAAGAACGGCGCACCGAAGAAGGCGGTGATCACACCGATCGGGACCTCGAACGGCGCCTGCACGGTCCTCGCGAGCACATCGGCGAGGACGAGGAACGCGCCACCGAGGACCATGGACAGGGGCACGATGATGCGATACGACGCGTTCGTGAGGAGGCGCACCGTGTGGGGGACGATGATGCCGACGAACCCGATGAGCCCTGACACGGCGACGACCGCAGCCGTCCCCAGCGTGGCGAAGAGCACGAGCACGAGCCGGATCCGCGTCGGATCGACACCGAGCGACGAGGCTTCGACGTCTCCGACGGCGAGGATGTCCATGAGCCTTCGACCCCCGAGGACCACGCCGAGCGCCACGACGACGTATGGCAGGACGAGGGTGACCTCCGACCACCCGGCGGTGGCAAGGCTTCCGAGGATCCAGCCGTAGACCTCGCGGAGGGTCTCGGACTGTCTCTGCTGGATGAAGGTCTGGACGGCGGTGAGGAACGCAGCGACGGCTACCCCGGCGAGGATCAACGTCACGGCGGTCCGGCCGGATCGGACGCTGTACCCGAGCACGTACGCCATGAACACGCCTGCGAGCGCACCGACGAAGGCAGCGAGTGGGAGCGGGTCGACGATCCACTCACTCGAAGCCGGAAGGAAGGCGATTGCCAGGGTCGCACCCAGGCCGGCGCCCGCACCTGCACCGAGCAGATACGGATCCGCCAGGGGGTTTCGGAACACGCCCTGGTACGCCGTTCCGGCGACAGACAGCATCGAGCCCACGAGGACGCCGAGGACGACCCGCGGCATGCGGATCTGCCACAGGATGGCCTCACCTTGCTCAGAAAGGCCGCTGTCCAGGGTCACGAAGGGAAGGCGATCCAGCGTTGAGCGGACGATCGCGCCAGGAGAAAGGGCGTACGGTCCGACCATCACCGCGACAATGACGCTCACGACGAGCACACCGACGCCCCCGACGACCCACCACCAACGGAGGTGTGTGGCGGTGGGTCGACCCGCGTTCACGCATCCACCGACTCGAGGGTCAGGATCGCGGCCACCACATCCTCGACGAGGACGACGATCCGGGGCCCCCACCGCGAGGCGATGTCGTCATCGAGCTCGACGATCGCACCCGTTCGTACTGCCGCCACGGTGTTCCATCCCGGCCGCTCGGCGACCGTGATCGCGGTCTGTCCGCAGCACTTCGTGTCGGCGAGGAGGATCACGTCCGGATCGGATCCCACGATGAACTCGGCGGCGAGCTGCGGAAACCCGAACCCGTCGACATCCGCCGGATCCGCGATGTTCGTCATCATGGTTCCCGACAGCAGCTCACCCACGAAGGTGGTCGAGGTGGACGAGAAGTACGTCGGGTCGAGTTCGTAGTAGTACGTCAGATCGGCGGCGCCCTCGGGGACCGCAGAGAGCGACTCGTCGATCCGTTGCCGGGTCGTCGCAACGAGAGCGAGGGCCTCATCGGACCTACCCGTCGCCGCGCCGGTCTGTTCCCACTGGAGGTACGCATCGGCGAGATCCGTCGCCGTCGGGTGGAGGATGACGGGGATCCCGAGCGCTTCGAGACCGGGTATGACGTCGCCGTTCGGATCGAACGACAGGAAGACGAGATCCGGTTCGAACGTGGCGATCGCCTCGACACTCGGCGAGAACGCGGAGAGGTCCGTCACTGGCGCTTCCGACGGATGGTTGGAGAGGCTGTCGACCGCAACCACCTCGGGACCCGCTCCGATGGCGAAGAGGACCTCCGTGGCTGTGGGCGATATCGAGACGATTCGCGTCGGGCGGGCATCGATGGTGACGGGACCGTTGGGTGCCTCGATCGTGATCGGGAATGCAGGGTCCGAAGCCGTTGTGGTCGTCGATTCCGCCTGGGGGGCGGTGGTCGAGACCGGCGACGAGGACGTCGTCGTGAGCGTGGAAGGTGGCACGTCATCGGGTGATGCGTCGTTGCCGCAGGCGCCCGCAGCGAGCGCGAGGACGGTGAACAGGATGTACAGACGCTTCATGGGATCTCCTCTCCCTGGAGGAGACCGGCCGGTCACAGCTCCAACCCACTCCTCCGGGGGTCGGACACTCACCGTACGAGAGGCGACCTGGCTTACCCCATTGGGGGATCACAGTTGCGGGACAGCGCCGGGATCTCACCGGACTTCGCTCACGTGCGGTACCGGGACCTTCATCCCGGGCGCGACACGGATCATAGCCGTGCACTTGTGGACCGGCCATCCGCCGATCGCCTTGGGTCTGGTTGCTATCGTCGAAGCCATGAAGAAACTGCTCGTCACCACTGTCGCCATCGCCGTTTCCGTTGCGCTCGCCGCGGTCGTGGTGAAGCGCCTCGAACCCGATGCACCAACGACGCCTCCGGGTTCCTGGGATCTCGCAGACGAGGTCGATGGAGCGTGAGGGTTCTCCTCGAATCGACGAGCGAGGTCGGCAAGCGGACGGCGAATGTACTCCTCGCCGAGCGCGACGTCGACTTCGTCGGGGTATGGAACGCACCTGGCACCAGGCGGACCCCGCGGACGGGTATCGCATCCGACGTCGACGGTTTCGACATCGTCGTCACCGACAGGCTCACGGCCAATCACGACCTGATCGCTCGCTGCGCGGTTGCCGGCATTCCGATCGTCTTGTGGGCTGACGACGCCGACATCGCTCCGGGCTCCGCACCCGTCCCGATCGTCACCGGTGCCAATGTCGGATCTGCACTGATCGCGGCGCTGCTGGCACACCCGACCGCAAGCCCTGCTCCCGGCGAACCCGTGACCGTTGCCTGGACGGAGCCGGGAAAGCCTCGCACCCGGGGTGAGGACGTCGTGTTTCCCGAGCCCGTCGGTGCCATGCGTGCGAAGCGGAGGGCCGACGGACAGCTCGTCGCGACGCGCGACGACGAATGGGCGGGCGCCGTGGTGCGCGTCGGATCCGATGACGCAGTCCGCGTGGTTGGGGTCGCCGACAACGCAGCGCATCTCGAGGCTCTGGTTCTCGCCGCCACGACGCTCGTCGCTGCGGACGGAGCGTATGCGCCGGGGACGAGGAGCGCTGCGGAGGCCGGTGAACATCTCCTGAACATGCTCCGCAGGGTGGAACTCGACTTCGCGACCTGGCGTTCTCATCCCTGAGACACCATGAGATCGATCCTCCTCCTCACCTTCGTCGCGTTCGCCGTCGCGGCATGCACCCCTGCGTCTGAGGGCACACCTGCGTCCACCGATCCCGCGTTCACCGAGCCCGCCGACACCACCTCGACGTCCTACGCCGGTGAGTCCTTCGCGGGAACGGTCGATGCTCCGGAGTTCCCGACGGGTCTCGAGTGGATCAACACGCCGGGTCCGCTCACGCTGACGGACCTGCGTGGCAAGGTGGTACTCCTGGATTTCTGGACATACGGCTGCATCAACTGCATCCACATCCTGCCGGATCTCGAGCGACTCGAGTCCGAGTACCCGAACGAGCTGGTCGTTGTCGGTGTCCACTCCGCCAAGTTCCCGAACGAGGGACAGACGACGAACCTGCGTGACATCGTCCAGCGCTACGACATCGAGCATCCCGTGGTCAACGACAAGGACTTCGATGTCTGGAACTCATGGGGGGCCAATGCATGGCCGACCGTCGCCCTCATCGACCCGGCAGGGCGCGCCGTCGGCATCCGTGCGGGCGAGGGCGTGTATGAGGCCGTGGAACCGGTGATCGCTGGTCTGGTCGCCGAGTTCGACGCGCAGCAGGCGATCAACCGAGATCCGATCGAACTCGCACCCGAAGCCGACGGTGCCCCGAGACGACCACTCGACTATCCGGGCAAGGTCCTCGCCCACGAGGGACGGCTGTGGATCTCCGACACGGGTCATCACCGGATCATCGAGGCGGACCCCGTGACCGGTGACGTCCTGGCGGCGTACGGATCGGGAAGCCGGGGTTCGGACGACGGCCCTTCCCTCGAGGCGTCATTCAACAACCCACACGGGCTGGCTGTTGGCGACGGCGGACTGTTCGTGGCGGACACCGGAAACCATCTGATCAGGAGGATCGACCTCGGGACCGGCGAGGTGACGACCGTTGTGGGAACAGGAGAGCAGGGGTGGCCGCCGACATCGGGACCGCTCCTGGGAACGTCCCTGTCCAGCCCGTGGGCGGTCGCCTGGTCGAACGGCTCGCTGTACATCGCGAACGCGGGGACACATCAGCTGTGGCGGGCAGAGCTGGCGTTCGACACCGTGGGGCCGTACGTTGGAAGTGCGAGGGAGGGAACCCTCAACGGGCCGTTCGCCACGGCGGAGCTCGCACAACCGTCGAGTCTCACACTCTCCGATGAGGGGCTCCTGTACTTCGCCGATTCGGAGTCCTCGGCGATCAGGGTCGCCGACCTGCGGTCCGAGGAGACCGCGCTCGTCGTCGGAGCCGATTCGGGACTCTTCGACTTCGGTGACGTCGATGGCGCGGGGAACGACGCAAGGCTCCAGCATCCCCTCGGCACGGCGCTCGACGGTGGCACGCTCTACGTTGCAGACACGTACAACTCGAAGATCAAGAGGGTCGACATCGCGACCGGAGTCGTCACGTCCTGGTTGGGCGACGGTGGTGGTTTCGCGGACGGCGGCGCTCCCCTCTTCAACGAGCCGGGGGGCCTCTCGGTCGCCGACGGCGTCCTGTACGTGGCCGACACGAACAACCACTCCATACGGATCATCGACCTCGGATCAGGCTCCACATCGACACTCGTCCTGAAGGGAATCGAGGAGTTCGACCCTCCTTCGACGTACCGTGGCGAGCTGGTGACACTCGACCCGGTGACCGTGGCGGCCGGCGAGGCGTCTCTCGTGCTCGAGTACGAGCTGCCTGACGGCTACAAGGTCAACGAGGACGCACCCTCATCGGTGCTCATCTCGGCAGGAGCCTCCCTCGGCTCGTTCCCCGATGGTGACGCCGCTGACATCACGGGGACGGCCCTTCCGGTTGCGATCCCCATCGACCTCGTGGAGGGACGCGGAACGCTGCGCTTCGACGTGACCCTGATCTACTGCGAGGCGGTGAACCCGAGCCTGTGTCTCATCGACCAGGTGCGGTACTCCCTGCCCGTCGAGATCGGTCCACCTGGTCCCTCGGGCCGCATCGTCATCGAGCGGACCATCCCGCGCCCCTGAGTCGACCCTCTCCTGTTCTTGCGTAACTGGGTTCCACCCATGGGTGGAACCCAGTTACGCAAGAACGGGGGCAGGTGGAAGTGGTATCAGGCCGATTCGACGGTGTCCTCGCTGGTGAGCGATTGCGACGCCATTCCGTTCGTCGGGGTGACGTGCATGACGGGTCGCGGCAGCGACTGTGCCTGGGAATCGGCGGTCTCCTCCAACATGACGATCTCGATGCCGCCCACGACATCGGAGATCAGGTTGTAGAGCACAGCTGCGAGGGTCATGAGGCCGGTGGCGAGGATGACGCCGACGATCGCGAGCATCACGACCACCCGGAAGTACAGGTCGCCGTCAGGCGTGAAGGCGATCGTCAGACGGCTGAAGGTGTCGACGAAGGCGTCGGGTATGCCCCTCTGCACAGCGATGGACCACGCGACCCACACGCCGAGCGTCCAAACGAGGCCCCACACCGTGTTGAGCACGAGCGTGACCTTGAGGACGGTCCACGGGTCGATTTTCCGAATGATGCGTCGTACGCGGCGCACAGCCATGATGGACCCTCCCTGGCACGATCAGTGTATCGGCGAGGACCCTTCACTCCCTGCTATCGCGGATTGTCGGCCTTGCCCGGTGTTCCGAGGAGCGAATGACCCATACGCCGCTGCCGCACGGCTTCCGACAGGATCGCGCCGCGTCAGGACGGCTGGTCGTCCGGATCCTCGGCCTGTGCGCCGTTCTGCGCCGCGACCGCCACGGCCGACAACGTCGCACCCTTCGCCAGATTCATGATCTTGACGCCCATCGAGTTGCGGCCATAGCGGTTGATGTTCTTCACGATCTGGCGAATCACGATTCCATCGGAGGACGTGATGACGACCTCGTCCGACTCGACGACCGCCCGTGCCGTTGCGAGGGATCCCCTGGTGGACACGACCTTGATCGCCTTCACCCCCAGCCCAGCGCGATGCTTGACGGGGAAGTCCGCGATCTTGGTCCGCTTTCCGTATCCGCCGGTCGTGAGGAGGAGCACGTCGTCGCCTTCCTCCGCAATGGCGGCACCAACGACAGCGTCGCCCTCCCTGAGCTTGATGCCGATCACGCCCTGGGACGCCCTTCCCGTTGCGCGCACCTCGTCCTCCGCGAATCGGATCCCCTGGCCGTCGCGGGTGAACATCAACAGATCGGACGAACCGTTCGTCTGGCGCACGGCGACGACCTCGTCGTCGTCGGTGAGGTTGATCGCCACGAGGACCTGGTTTCGCGAGTCGTAGTCGGAGAACCTTGACTTCTTCACCTGGCCGTTCCTCGTGAACATCACGAGGAACCGGCTCGTTTCGTAGTCCCTGGTGTCGATGATTGCCTGAACGAACTCGTCCGCATCGAGGGGCATGACGGACTGGACCATCACACCCTTGGCCGTGCGGTCCTTCCGGGGGATCTCGTGCGCCCGGATGCGATACACCTTTCCGCGATTCGTGAAGAAGAGGAGGTAGGCGTGTGCGGAGGTGTGGAGGAGGTGCGTGATGACATCATCGTCGCGCAGGCCCGCTCCACGCACCCCGCGCCCGCCGCGCCCCTGAGTCTTGTACGCAGCGGCGATGACCGACTTGACGTAGCCGGCCGCGGACATCGAAACGACAATCTCCTCGTCGGCGATGAGGTCCTCGAGCGACATGTCGCCTGCATCCGGGATGATCTGGGATCGGCGGGCGTCACCGAACTTCTCTCGCACCTCGCCGAGCTCGGTGGCGATCAGGGCTCGCCGCTTCTCCTCGTGCGCAAGCAGGTCCTCGAGGTGGGCGATCGTGGCTTCGAGCTCCTCGAGCTCCTCGCGGAGCTTGTTCGTCTCGAGGGCTGTGAGGCGACGCAGTGGCATGTCGAGGATGTGGTTCGCCTGGATCTCCGAAAGGCTGAATTCCTCCATGAGGGCGGTGCGCGCCGCATCGACGTTCTCGGACGAACGGATGATCTGGACGACCCTGTCGATGTTGTCGAGGGCGATGAGCAGGCCGCGCACGATGTGCGCCCTCGCCTCGGCACGTGCGAGCCGGAAGCGCGACCGGCGCTCGATGACCTCGAGCTGGTGATCGACGTAGTGGTGCACCATCTGGGCGAGGTTGAGGGTGCGCGGAACTCCATCCACGAGGGCGACGTTGTTGACCGAGAACGTGTCCTCGAGCTGGGTCGCCTTGAACAGCTGGTTGAGGATGACCTGGGGGTTCGCATCCTTCCTGAGCTCGATGACGAGGCGTGTTCCGTGCCGGTCGGACTCATCGCGGAGGTCGGCGATCCCGGTGAGGGTCTTCGCTCGAACGAGGTCGGCGATCCGCTCCATGATCCTGTCTCGTGACACCTGATACGGGATCTCCGAGACGACGATCGCCATCCGTCCCTTTCGCAGCTCCACGATGTCGGTGACGGCGCGGATCCGGATCGAGCCACGACCCGTGGCGAGGGCGTCGACGACCCCCTTGTTGCCGACGATGTACGCGCCTGTCGGGAAGTCGGGACCCTTGACGAACTGCATCAGGTCCTCGACGGTCGCATGGGGGTTGTCGAGGGCATGGAGGACGGCATCGCACACCTCACCGAGGTTGTGCGGTGCCATGTTCGTGGCCATGCCCACGGCGATTCCGGTGGAACCGTTCACCAGCAGGTTCGGGAACCTGCCCGGCAGGACCTCCGGCTCCTCGCGCTCGCCCGAGTAGTTGTCCTTGAAGTCGACGGTGTCCTCGTCGATGCCCTCGAGCATGTGTGCGGCGAGCTTGGAGAGCCTCGCCTCGACGTACCGCATGGCGGCCGGTGGATCGTCAACCGTCCCGAAGTTCCCCTGCGGGTCGATGAGCGGGTATCGCGAGGCGAAGTCCTGCCCGAGCCTGACCATGGCGTCGTACACGGCCTCGGGTGCGTGGGGGTGGAACCAGCCGACGACGTCGCCGACGACACGAGAGGCCTTGCGATACGGGGTGCCCGGCCGGATGCCGGAGTCCCACATCGAGTACAGGACACGCCGATGAACGGGCTTGAGCCCGTCCCTGACATCGGGGAGCGCACGCGAGACGATGACCGACATCGCATACTCGAGGAACGAGTCGCGCATCTCCGTCTCGATGTTGATCGGCTGGCTGTGCTCGGAAGTGGTGTCGCCGTTTGGCATGCTCGTTCGACCGTCCTATGCGTCCAGGAAGCGGACGTCTCTCGCGTTCTGTTGGATGAACTTGCGACGGGCCTCGACGTCGTTCCCCATCAGTGTCGAGAACGTCTCCTCTGCGGAGAACTGCTCCTCGAGCTCGACGCGGAGAAGCGAACGCTGCGCAGGATCCATCGTCGTGTCCCAGAGCTCGTCGGCGTTCATCTCGCCGAGGCCCTTGAAGCGCTGGATGTTGATCTTGCGACCCTCGTTGTCGCGCTTGAAACGCTCCAGGTCGTCGTCGTTCTGGATCCAGGTCGTCTTGGTCCCGATCTTGGCGGAGTACAGCGGTGGCTGTGCGATGAACACATAGCCGTGCTCGATGACCTGGGGCATGTGACGGAAGAAGAAGGTCAGCAGCAGCGTCCGGATGTGGGCACCATCCACGTCCGCATCGGTGAGGATCACGACCTTGTGGTACCGCGCCTTGGTGATGTCCATCTCGTCGCCGATGCCAGTGCCGATCGCCGTGATCAGGGACTGGATCTCGTTGTTCTGGAGGACACGGGCGAGACGGTTCTTCTCGACGTTGATGATCTTCCCTCGAATGGGGAGGATCGCCTGGAACTCGGAGTTCCTCGCCTGCTTGGCCGAACCCCCGGCGGAGTCCCCCTCGACGATGAACAGCTCGGAACGCTCGGGATCCTTCGTCGAACAATCCGAGAGCTTCCCTGGGAGGCCGGCAGACTCGAGGAGGCTCTTTCGTCTCGTGAGGTCGCGCGCCTGGCGTGCAGCGGCGCGCGCCCTGGCCGCCTGGGTGGACTTGTCGACGATCTTGCGGGCGTCACCTGGGTTCTTCTCCAGCCACTCGGGAAGCGCCTGGTTGAGCGCCCTCTGGACGTAGGAGCGGATCTCCGTGTTCCCGAGCTTGGTCTTCGTCTGTCCCTCGAACTGGGGGTGACGCACCTTCGCGGAGATGACGGCAGTGAGCCCCTCGCGCACATCCTCACCCTGGAGGTTGGTGTCCTTCTCTTTCAGCACGTTCCGTGAGCGGGCGAAATCGTTGATGGCCCTCGTCAGGGCAGTGCGGAAGCCCTCCTCGTGGGTTCCGCCCTCGTGCGTGTTGATGTTGTTGGCAAACGACAGGATCGTCTCGTTGTAGCCGCTCGTCCATTGCATGGCGACGGCGATCTCTCCTTCGTCGCTCTCGTGCTCGAAGTATGCGATCTTGCCGTGGATGGGCTCGCGCTTCGCGTTGAGGTGCTTGACGAAGTCGACGATCCCTCCCGAGTACTTGAACGTCTCCTCGATGAGTTCTTCCTCGCGCTCGTCCCTGAAGCGGATCTCGAGGCCCTTGTTCAGGAACGCCATCTCCCGGAGTCGATTGGCGACGGTCTTGGTCGAATAGGCCGTCGTCTCCTCGAAGATCTCCGGATCGGCCCAGAACGTGACCTGGGTTCCCGACCGCTTCATCGGCTTGACCTTGCGCAGCTTGCCGACGGGCGCCCCGTAGCTGAACTCCTGGTGCCAGAGGTTCCCGTCGCGAACGACCTCGACCTCGGTACGGACCGAAAGGGCGTTGACGACGGAGACGCCGACCCCGTGGAGCCCGCCGGACACCTGGTATGCGCCGGTATCGAACTTCCCTCCCGCATGGAGCGTGGTGAGCACGGTCGTCACGGCCGCCTCGCCCGACTTCGCGTGCTTGGTGACCGGGATGCCGCGCCCGTTGTCGCGGACCCTCACGCCACCATCGGCGAGCAGCGTCACATCGATCCGCGTGCAGTAGCCGGCCATGGCCTCGTCGACCGAGTTGTCGACGACCTCCCAGATCAGGTGGTGAAGCCCCTTCGGGCCGGTCGAGCCGATGTACATGGCCGGACGCCGGCGAACGGCCTCGAGGCCTTCGAGGATCTGGATCGAATCGGCTTCGTACGACGCGTCAGACGCACGTTTCGCGTTGCTCACGGGTCTCCTTGACTCCAACGAATGTGGGGATTCGCGGGTTGATGACAGTGATGTAAGTATAGCGGTCCGGGCCGACAAAACCCTTTACTGGCTTGGAAAATCCGGCGATGCGGTCCTGTTCACCCGGATCCTGACGCCGGTCACGAGACCGTCCCCGTAGCGGGTGCGGATCGCCTCGAGCAACTCGGTCATCTGGTACTGCAGTAGCGACGCCGAAGCGCCGTCGGCGACGTGGACGAGGAGCGATCCGTCTCGCACGCCGATGGGCACGGACGTCGGCCAATCACCGGGAGCGAATGCAGGCCATTCCGCAACGAGGTCACCCTGCCGGACGTCCACATCGACGTTGGCGTGTTCGATGATCGAACCGATGACGTCGCTGATCTCCTTCGGATCACGTCGATTCCCCTCTCCGAGGTACTTCGCACGCATCACACGACCTCTCCGTCCCGGACCCGCCATCGCCGACCACTGATCGGTACCTCATCCTCTCTCGCCGTTGTGACAAAAACCTGTCCTGAAGGGATGAGGGCGAGGACGCGCGAGGCCCGATCGTGATCGAGCTCCGAGAACACATCGTCGAGGAGGAGGATCGGTGGTGTGTCGCGTATCTCCTCGATCAGCCGATGTGCTCCGATCCTGAGGGCGAGGGCGACCGTCCTCTGCTCCCCCTGTGACGCGTGTGTGCGAGTGGCGCGTCCGTCGAGCGACAGTCCCGGCTCGTCCCGGTGTGGCCCGACCGTCGTCGTTCGCACGTCCATGTCGCGATGCCTGCGCGATGCCAGCGCCTCGTTGAGGGCCTCTGAGAGCTCCGAGGGAGATTGCACATCCTCTGAGCCCCAGGTGGACCGATATGCCCACCTCAGGTCGCCGGAGCCCCCGACAACGGAGTACGCGTCGACCAGGTGGGGCTGGAGATGGCGGGCCACCGTGCGTCGATGGGTCATCACGGCGGCCCCGGCTGCGGAGAGGCGCTCGTCCCACACGTCCAGGCTCACGGGGTCGGTCCGTCTCCCCTCCTGACGGAGCAGGGTGTTGCGCTGGCGCAGGATCCTGTCGTACTCGGAAAGGTCAGCGCTCGCCTGGGGCCACAGACTCGCCGCGAGATCGTCGAGGTACTCCCTGCGGATCGCCGGTCCGCGCTTGATCACGTCGAGGTCGTCCGGCAGGAAGGCAACCACCGGAACGGTGGCGAGGAGGTCCCGTATCCGAGCCGGTCTCTTCCCGTTCACGAGGACGGACCTGCGACCCTCGAGCGGTGTCTCGATCTCGACGGTGGTCTCGGTCGCAGCACCACCGATGCCCGCCCTCACGATCGCGGCGGGGGCCCCCTCCCGCACCAGCGCAGCCTCCGGAACCCCGCGGAAGGACTTCAGTGTCCCCACGTAGGCGATCGCCTCGAGGACGGATGTCTTGCCGACGCCGTTGTCCCCCACCAGGACGTTGACGCCCGGTTCGGGCCGGAAGTCCAGCTCGTCGTAGCACCGCATGTCGCGCAGGATCAGCCACGACAGGTACACGGCGCCGCCTCAGAGGCGTACGGGCATGAGGAGGTAGCGGAAGTCGGTCGACTCGGCACCGTGGAGGAGGCCGGGCTTGAGGGGATCCGACGTTTCGATGACGACCTTCTCATCGTCAACGGCGGCGACCCCGTCGGTGAGGTATCGCGTGTTGAAGGCGATCGTCATCTCCTGACCCGTGTATTCACCCTCGAGGAGCTCTGTCGCCTCACCGACCTCCTGGCGGATGACGCTCAGCTCGACCCCGCCGTCGTGCATCGCGAGCCTCACGGGGATGTGGTCCTCCGCAACCAGCGCCGAACGACCAACCGCTTCGAGCAGCGCAGCCTTCGACACGGTCAGTCGGTTCGTGTGTCCCTCCGGGAGGAGCTGTCGGTAGTTCGGGAAGGTGGCGTCGATGACCCTGACCGTCAGGCGTCCCTGGGCGGAGATGAACGCGGCCTCGCGATCTCCGAGGGCGACCTTCATCGGGCCGGAGCCGACCGTCCTCGAGAGTTCCCTGAGTGCCCTGTACGGGACGAGTTTGACCCCTTCGGCCGAGACACCGGGAACGTCGCGGACGGCGAGCCGGTACGAGTCTGTGGCAACGAGTCGCAGGGACCCCTCGTTCGCCTCGAAGAGCACGCCGGTGAGTGTCGGGCGGGCGTCGTCACCGGATGCAGCGACCCCGACCTGCGCCAGGGCGTGCGTGAGGGCGGAACCGTCCACCTCGACGGCACCGGTGGCGTCCGCATCGGTGACCTTCGGATAGTCGTCGACGGACATCGCTCGGAGGTTGAAGCGGGGACCGTTGCCGGTGATCTCGACCTGGGTCTCATCGGAGCTGAGACTGACGGCTCCTGGTGGCAGCTTGCGAACGGCTTCAGCGGCGAGCTTGGCGGGGATGACGGTCTTCCCCTCCTCGGACACCTCCACGTCGAGGAATGTCCTCACGGTGATCTCGTTGTCCGTTCCCGTCACGGTCAACCTGCCACCGGCCACCTCGCACAGGACTCCCTGGAGGATGGGTAGAGGGGACCGTGTCCCGACGGCCCGGCCCGCGCGTGCCAGGACGTCTGCGAGTTCGTCTCGTTCTGCTCGGATGCGCACGTTGTTCTTCCCCTGCTGTTGTTACTGATCTATGGATCTAAAGAGTAGATGTAGTAGTAGGCCCTGTGGATTGTGCACATGTGTCGATGGACCCGGTGACCGAACGGATCACAGCTCCCCGACGTGTGTGGAACGATTCCGGGTTGTCCACCGCGCGGACATCCGCCAGAGCAGAGGGTGGGGACATCATCGTGTTGTCCCCAGCTGCTGGGTGATGGCAGTGACCTGGTCATAGATGGCCTTGTCCTCGAGGAGGAGGGCCTTGATCTTGTCGACCGCATGCATGACCGTGGTGTGGTCCCTCCCCCCGAATGCTGCCCCGATCCTGGGAAGGGAGAGCCCCGTGTGCTCACGGCACACGTACATCGCGATCTGGCGCTGACGTGCGAGGGGCTGTCGACGGGAACTGCTCGTGAGGTCGGACACGGGTATCTCGTAGTACTGGGAGACCGTCGTGATGATCCCCTCTGCCGTCAGGGGCGCAGACTTCTGGAGTTGGACGACGTCACGCAACACGGTGGAGGCCAGGTCGAGGGTCACCCGCTGTCCCGTGAGGAGGGCGAATGCCGTCACCCTGGTGAGGGCTCCCTCGAGCTCCCTGATGTTGTCGAAGACGTTCGAAGCGATGAACTCCAGCACCTCCGAGGGAACGGGGACCTGGCTTCCTGCGGCGTTCTTGCGCAGGATTGCGAGGCGGGTCTCGACATCGGGACTCTGGATGTCGGTGGTGAGGCCCCATTCGAAGCGGCTCCGGAGCCGGTCCTCGAGGGAGCGGAGTTCCCTGGGCGGCCTGTCGGAGGAGATGACGAGCTGGTTTCCCGCCTCGTAGAGAGAATTGAACGTGTGGAAGAACTCCTCGAGGATCTGTTCCTTGCCCTCGAAGAACTGCACGTCGTCGAGGAGGAGGAGATCCACCTTCCGATACCGCGATTTGAAGTCATCCATCCGCTTGCGCCTGATCGAATTGATGAAGTCGTTGAAGAAGGATTCGGAGGTCACGTACCGCACGGTCGCCGCAGGTTCGAGTTCGATCCGGTGCTGTCCGACCGCATGGAGCAGGTGGGTCTTCCCGAGGCCCGCACCGGCATAGATGAACAGTGGGTTGTATTGGCGACCCGGTTGCTCGGCGACAGCCTGGGCAGCGGCGTGGGCGAAGCGATTGGAGGGGCCGACGACGAAGTTCTCGAAGTTGTAGCGGGCGACGAGGTTCGAGGTGTCGGCTGAGCTCGTGAAACGGTCTGGTCCGACGGACTCCTCGAGTGTCGGCTGGAACGGTCGTGCCTCGGCGTCGGTCTCGACCGTCGTCGGCTCGACGCTCGAGACACTGATACGCACCTCGATGGGCTGAGGCCACACGGATCCAGCGATCTCGCGGAGCTGGTGGATGTAGTTGTCCGAGACCCAGGTCGCGTTGAACCTGTTCGGCGCCTCGAGGGTGACGGTGTCGTCGTCCACGGACAGGGTGAGTGGCTTGATCCAGGTCTCCCACTTCGCCACGCCGAGGATGTCACGCATCCGGGCATGGAATAGATCGATATGTGAGTCGACGGCGCCGTGTGGCGCCTGTGTGAGTCCCACGTGCAATGTCTCCCATTCAGGCCTTCGCCCAGCCCTTACACTGTCCACACACCTATCCACAAGCTGTGGAGAAGGTGTGCCACCCATCGCTGTCGTGCGATCGATGGCCACGCTCCGGGGAAAGGAGCGGAAATCCGCCCCGAGAGCGTTGGCGAGCATAGGGGCCGTTCCCGACACTCATCAAGAGTGGCAAATCCGTCGGTACGCGGTGCGTGGTCGAGCGACTCGATTGGCAGAAATCGTTGTGGGGCAAGGGTTCTGGAGCCGTCCAGCCGGGCGCGCGAGACGCCGGGGACCGGGAGGATTCACCGAATCGGGTGCTGTTCTGTGTTTCGCGAGTCCGCGGTACTTTTCGCGCATTCCCCTGCAATGGCAGCGCAATGGCTGTTTGGATCATGGCGCACCTACACTGTCGCCGTTCCGTGACTTGCACGGATCCCCCAAGCCTCTCGACCAGGGATCTACCTCATGAAGCGCACGTACCAGCCAAACAACCGACGTCGGAAGCGCAAGCATGGGTTCCGTGGTCGAATGCGGACGCGATCGGGGCGCTCCCTCATCCAGCGCCGCCGTGCCAAGGGTCGCCATCGTCTCTCGGCCTGACGGGCGGGGCTTCGTGTCATTGCGACCTGCATCCCGCTTCGCCGAGGTCTACCGCACGGGAGTGCGGTCCGTCCGAGGAGGACTCGTCGTGATCGAATCGACCGGGCAAGCCCCTCGTGCCGAAGTCGGTTTCGTCGCTGGCAGGAAGGTCGGCACGGCCGTGCGGCGAAACCGTGCGAAGCGCCGGATGCGCGAGGCGGCGCGCCATGTACCGTTCAGAGCCGGGCGCGCGTACGTCGTCGTGGCATCTCCGTCAGTGGCTGACGTACCCTTCGAGGACCTCGTCGAATGGATGACGTCCTCGATCGCCGGACGTGGAGCCGAGGAGAAGGACTGATCGTGACCGACGTGCTCGCCACCCACCGCTCCCTCCCCCAGAACCTCGCGATCGCAGCGATCCGTGCGTACCAGAAGATGCTGTCGCCCTTCTTTGGACGTAATTGCCGCTATTACCCGACCTGTTCCCAATACACCCTCGAGGCGGTCGAGATCCACGGAGCCGCTCGTGGCTCGTGGCTCGGCATCCGGCGCATCGGACGGTGCCATCCCTGGCATGAAGGCGGACTCGATCCGGTACCGGGCTCCCGGACGATCGCCGACGCACCAGAAGGAGGCCGGTCATGAACCCGTGGACCCTGCTCGTCAACCTCCTCGGTTCAACCCTGTCGTTCTTCTACGACATCATCCCCGAGTACGGAATTGCCATTATCTTCCTGACGCTCCTCGTCGGTGTGTTGCTCTTCCCCTTGACCTACAAGCAGACCAAGTCCATGAAGGCAATGCAGGACATCCAACCCGAGGTCAAGAGGCTCCAGAAGGAGTACAAGGGGGACCGCGAGGAGCTCAACAAGCAGCTCATGGCGTTGTATCAGGAGCGGGGCGTAAATCCGGCGGCCGGGTGTCTGCCCCTCCTCGTCCAGATGCCGATCTGGTTCGCCCTCTATCGCGTCCTGTGGCAGGGAAGCGGCATCCCCGCAGGGTCCGACCTCCGCACGGTCATCGACAACGCAAACGCCGCCCTCTACACCACGAACGCCGACGGCGCGCTCGACCGCGACCCTTCAACCCGGAGTCGACATCATGGGAGACCAGTTCTCCCATGTGATCTTCCTCGGCATGAACATGCTCGTACGGCCCTCGGCGGCGGTCGACTTCGGGAACATCCTCGGGTCGCTCCCGTACATCCTCCTCATCGCAGCGATCGTCGTTGCTGGGTTCTACCAGCAGGTCCAGACGACGCGGCGCAAGCCAGGAGCGACGGAGGAGCCGAATGCGCAGGCACAGACGATGCAGAGAGCGATGCGCATCATGCCGGTCGTCTTCGGGTTCATCTCGTGGAGTTTCGTCGCAGGTCTCGGTCTCTACTTCGCAACGTCGAACATCTTCCGCGTCGGTCAGCAGGCGATCATCCTGCGGACGGCGGCTGCCGGCGGCGATGGAGACGACAAAGGGAAGGAGCATGCCGAGACGGACGATCCGTCCGACGAGCCAACGAGCTCGGGTCCATCACAGCATGCCAGCAAGAAGCGCAACCGCCGGAGAAGGAAGTAACCCGTCATGGAATGGGTCGAAGTACAGGGAAAGACGATCGATCTCGCCGTCGAGGTAGCGATCGGAGAGCTGGGAGTCGCCTCCCGTGACGATGTGACAGTCGAGGTCATCCAGGAGCCGAAGGCCGGCTTCCTCGGAATGGGTGGCCAGGAAGCCATCGTGAAGGTGACGAGGGGCCCCCGCAAACGCCGTCGGAGCAGGGGGCGTGGCCGAAACGGGTCACCCTCCGATACGGCTCCTCCGAGTCAGGCTCAGCAATCACGATCGGAAGCGAGCAAGCCCGCCAGGAATGGTGGTTCCAACACGCAGAACAGAGGCCGCTCCGGCGGATCGAAGCGCCAGGAGGCCACGATGAACAGCACGAACAACGCGAACGATCGACCTCCGAGGGATGACAGGCCAGACCAGGCGCCGATCGAGGAACAGGCCGAGGTCGCCAAGGCCTTCGTCGAGGGCCTCGTCGATGCCTTCGGTCTGGAAGGTACCGTATCGACCCGTATCGAGGACGACGTGTTGTACCTCGACGTTGCCGGAGCCCAGACAGAGGCGTTGGTCGGACCGAAGGGCTCCGTCATGCACTCAGTCCTCGAGCTGACACGAACGGTCGTGCAACGCAAGACCTATGGCGCTCCACGTATGCGCATCGACATCGCCGGCTACGGGGAACGACGTCGCGAGGCGCTCCAGATCTATGCGGCGAAGCTCGCCGCCCAGGTCATCGAGGACAAGAGCGAAGTGATGCTCGAGGCGATGAACGCGGCCGATCGCAAGGTGCTCCACGATGCCGTGGCCGAAATCGATGGTGTCCGTTCGTACTCCGAGGGTGATGAGCCCCGGAGAGCCGTCGTGATTGCCTACGACGGAGAGTGAGAGAGAGGGTTCCACGTGGAACACGTCAGCGGCGACGATGTTTCACGTGAAACCATCTCGCAGCCCTCGGAGGGAGTGACACGCCTCGACCGAGGTGTCCTCGATCTCCTGTCGGCTCGGCTCGAGATGCCCCTTTCTGACCACCAACAGGCGGTTCTGGAAGGATTCACGAAGTGGCTGTGTACCGAGGCCGTGACCGCCGGTGCGATCGGTCCGAGCGAGGTGGCGCGGATCGTCGACCGGCACATCTTGGACTCGCTCATGTACCTCGTTGCCCTCCGACGTGACATCGACGGAATCGTGGATGTCGGCTCCGGTGTGGGGCTCCCCGGGATCCCACTCGCCATTGCACTCCCGGCATGCCAGGTCACATTGGTAGACCGCTCATCGAAACGATCCGACCTCTCCAGGCGGGTGGTCCGGATGCTCGGTCTGGAGAATGTGGCGGTGAGAACCGCAGAGGCGGAGCGAATCCTGGATCAGTTCGAAGGTGTCGTCTTTCGCGCATCGCTGCCCGTCACGCACGCGACGGCGGCGTTCATGACGCTCGGATCCCCGGACGCCGTCGGGGTCATCGGCCTCTCTCGCAGGGATGAGCCACCAGAAGTACCCCTTGCGCCGCCCGGTGTGACGTATCATCTGAGTCGCGAGGGCGACGGAGTGCTTGACTCACCGTCGTGGCTCCTTAGGATGCAACGTACCCGTACCTGAACTCATCGGAGCCTCCCCCATGTCACACGGAAAGGTCGTCGCCATCGCCAATCAGAAGGGCGGTGTCGGGAAGTCGACGACTGCGATCAATCTCGGTGCCGCACTCGCCTTCCAGGGCGAGCGAGTCCTGATCGTGGATCTCGATCCCCAGGGAAACACCAGCTCCGGACTCGGAATCGACCGGTCGGCGATCTCGTCGTCGACGTACGATGTGATGGTCGACGGCACCCCGATCAGTGACGTGCTCGAACCTACCTCGGTCCGCGACCTGCATGTGGTCCCAGCGACGATCGAGCTCGCCGGCGCAGAAATCGAGTTGGTGTCCGTCTTCTCACGCGAACAGAGGCTCAAGCGTGCCCTGGAGGCGGTTCTCGACGACTACGACGTCGTCCTGATCGACTGTCCGCCGTCTCTCGGGCTTCTCACGATCAACGGGCTCGCCGCAGCCGATGAGGTACTCATCCCGATCCAATGCGAGTACTACGCCCTGGAGGGCGTAAGTCAACTCACGCGGAACATCGGCCTCGTCCAACAGAGCCTTAACCCTCAGCTGGAGGTCGAAGGTGTCGTGCTGACGATGTTCGATGGACGCACCACGCTCGCCTCGGAGGTCGTCAAGCAGGTTCGCGACCATTTCGGAGAGACGGCCTACAGGACGGTCATACCGAGAACGGTCCGACTCTCGGAAGCCCCTTCCTATGGCGAGCCCATCGAGGCCTACGACCCGATGTCACGTGGAGCGATTGCGTACAGGGCACTCGCCCAGGAGTTCAGGAGGAGACATGGCCGCACGTAAGACAGGACTGGGAAGGGGCCTCGACGCGCTCATCCCCCAGGATCACCCGACCGGGGGATACGCCACCATCTCGGTCGACGGTATCAGGGCGAACCCGGACCAGCCGAGAACCCACTTCGATCCGGATTCGATCGACACCCTCGCCGCGTCGATCGACGCCGTCGGTTTGCTGCAGCCGATCGTCGTGCGGGCGGCCGAGGACGGGTACGTCCTGGTGGCAGGTGAGCGTCGGCTTCGGGCCCTGCGTCAGCTCGGGCATGCGACCGTTCCTGCCGTGATCAGGGAGGAGACAGATGGTCGAACGAACCTGACGGAGGCCCTCGTCGAGAACCTCCAGCGTGAGGACCTGAACCCGCTCGAGGAGGCAGCCGCCTTCAAGGAGCTGCTGGAAGAATATGGAATGACGCACGAGGAGATCGCGGTTCGCGTTGGGCGGAGCCGGTCGGCCGTGACGAACACCGTACGCCTCCTCGGTTTGACGGCTCCGATACAGAAGCTGGTTGCGAGTGGAGAACTCTCGGCTGGCCACGCCAGGGCGCTCCTCGGCTGCGATGACGACGCATACGCGGCGCACATCGCCCAACGCGCGGTCGCGGAGGGATGGCCCGTCCGGCGCGTCGAGGAAGCCGTGCGACTGAGGGCGACCCAGGGCCGGACATCGTCGGTGCGCTCGCGTGCCGTGCGGCCGGCCCCCATCATCGAACTCGAGGATCGGCTTCGGGAGAAGCTCGGAACCAAGGTGACGATCGACTATCGGGGCAAGGGGGGACGGATCACGATCAAGTACTCCTCACCCGATGATCTCGAACGCATCTACCGTCACCTGTTCGGTTCGGAGTCCTGACGAGCGGCGAGCTCGTACACCGCCGCAACCGCGTGGGCAACGACCCTGCCTGCACGCCTTCGCATCGAGCGCATGGCGACGAGCACGGATGGTGACCGGGTCTCCTTGAGCATCGGCATCGTGCGTCCCGCCGGCTCGAGGCCGAGCCGATCGGCGACGACCCCCGCAATGACCATGCCTGCCTCCGAGCGCGAATGCTCGGATGCGAAGTAGTAGACGCCCTCCTCACCATCCTGTGGTGAGAGGAAGCCGACGACCATGTCCACGTTCATGCGGTTCGCTCGCTGGGCACGAAGACGAGCGGGTGGAGACGTGTCAACTGATCTGGAAAGAACTGGAAGACCGCTCAGGTGTGCAAGTGCATGCCTCGCTTCGACGGCGGTCGACCATGTCGTCGCTGCCTCCTCCGGGGTCCTGCACTCGGCGTCGAGGTAGATTCGCTGGCCTGCGATCGATGGGGGGAGGTGCGTGAGCCACTCTCGCTCCCTGACGGATTCGCGTCCGTGCTTGCGGGTGGCGAATCCGACGAGCCGGAGCTCGTTCGCGACGAAGGATCCGGCGAGGCCGTCCTCCGCCAACCCGCGGTTGTGCTGGAAGTCGAGCAGGCCGGCGAGCGTATCGGGTCCGAACACTCCGTCGACCTTCCCCGTGTCGAAGCCGAGAGAGTTCAAGCGCGCTTGCAGTTCGGCGACGTCGTCGCCTCGCATCATCGGAATTCGGTGGTAGAGGAGCCTGTCACCCAATCGGTAGCCCGCATCGACGAGCGCCCTCCACGTGTCGGGACCGACCACCCCGTCGACAGGCAGTCCGCGTTCGTCCTGGAACAGTGCGACGGCCGCCGAGGTCGCCTCTCCGTAGACGCCCTCCCGGTCATCCCCGAGCTCGTAGCCGAGCGCGGAAAGCCGGCTCTGGATGTCCAGAACCGGCTCACCTCGATCGCCTGTGTGATAGAGCCTCACCAGCTCATGCTCGCAGATTCAGCCCCTCAGGCGAGGTACTCCGCGAGTTCTGCCTGGAGTTGGCCCTTGCTCCGTGCACCGACGAAGCGCCTCTTCTCCTCACCGTTCTGGAACACGATGAGGGTCGGGATGCTCATGACGTGATACGCACCCATGGTGGCCGGGTTTTCGTCGACGTTGAGTTTCGCGACGGTCAGCTTGCCGCTGTTCTCCCCGGCCAGCTCGTCGAGTGGCCCGTCCATCATCTTGCATGGACCGCACCACTCGGCCCAGAAGTCGACGAGCGTCGGCGTATCAGAGGCGATGGCGGTTCCGAAGTCGCTGTCAGTGACCTTGACCGTGTTCTGTCCCATGGAAGTCGTCTCCTGTCGTCGTCGTGTATTCGGAACCCCGACCGAGGCGGATGGATTCCTATTCGTGATTGTCGAGGAACCGTTCGGCGTCCAGGGCGGCCTGACACCCCATACCCGCGGCCGTGACTGCCTGGCGATACACCTTGTCGGTGACATCGCCTGCCGCGAAGACGCCTTCCACAGAGGTGATGGTGGTACCGGGGTTCGTGACGATATAGCCGTCACTGTCCAGATCGAGATGGCCCGCGAAGACAGAGGTGTTCGGGTCGTGCCCGATCGCGACGAAGACACCGTCGGTCGGCAGCGTGGCGACCTCGTCCGTTTCGACATTCCTGATGCGGACGCCGTCGACCACCTTGTCCCCGAGGATCTCGTCGACGACGGTGTTCCACATCACCTCGATCTTGGGGTGGTCGAGCACGCGGTTCGCCATGATGGTCGAGGCCCGGAATTCCTCGCGACGATGAACCACGGTGACCTTGGTAGCGAACTTCGTGAGGAACAGTGACTCCTCCATCGCAGAATCGCCACCACCGACCACCACCAGCTCCTTCTCCCGGAAGAAGAAGCCGTCACAGGTGGCGCAGGCCGACACCCCGTATCCACGAAGCTTTCCCTCGCCGGGGACGTCGAGCCATCGGGCGGATGCTCCGGTCGAGATGATCACCGTTTCTGCGGAGTACGCATCAGAACCCACGCGGACGGCGAAGGGCCGCTGCGAGAAGTCGACATCGGTGACATTCGAACTCACGATGCGGGTTCCGAAGCGCTCGGCCTGCTTGCGCATCTGCTCCATGAGCTCGGGTCCCATGATCCCGTCAGGGAATCCCGGATAGTTCTCCACATCGGTGGTGATCATGAGCTGGCCGCCGCGCTCCATGCCCTCGATCATGAGTGGATCGAGTCCGGCTCGCGCGGCGTAGATGGCTGCCGTCAGGCCAGCAGGCCCCGAGCCGATGATGAGGACCTTGTCTGCCATTCTCGTCACTCCTGTGAAGCGCGGTCCTGCGGATAGCGCCGCGACCAGATGAAGGCTCCGATCACGATCAGCACCAATCCGACCACGGCGTATGCAGTTTCCTGGCCCATCAGCGTTCCGAGGATGCGGAATATTCCAACCAGCAGCCAGATGATCGCCATGATGGCGCCGACCATGAGGATCAAACCCACGGCGATCCATGTGAGCGCCATCGATGCCTTGTCGACGGACAGCTCCCGGATCCTCGTGGCGACCTGTTCGAGAAGGTCTGCGACACGAACCGAGAGTGGTGCGGTTGGTTCTGCCATGGCCCACACGAGGTTAGTCACATGCGGGGGTGCCGGGTTGGTGCCCGTCGCCGTGCTAATCGTCGATGGCGACGACGGTGCAGGTGGAAAGGTCGATCGTGAGTACCGAGCTCACACCGTTCTCGTCGATGACAGCGAAGTACGCAACCTCTGCGCCGTCGAGGTCGCCCACACCGAGCAGTGTCTTGTCCCCGCTGGGAAGGCTCCTCCCGATCGCCTCGAGGCACGCCTCGACCACGTCCACGTCCACGGTCGAGCGCGTCGCCGAAACGGCCTCGAGGAGTTCGTCGATGTCCTTCGGTGTCGCCGCCCCCTCTGTGAGAGCCAACAGGTCTGAACCGTCCGCATCGGTGAAGGACTGCACCTCGGCGACAGGCGCGGGATCGGCCGACTCCTCACTTCCGAGGGTTCCCACTTCCGGCAGAGCCTCGACGCCCGCGTCGCGGCTGTCGGCGGTCGCTACGGTGGTTTCGGTCTCGAGCGCCATGTCCTGTGAGTCCGTTCCTCCGAGACCGCCCGGCAGCACCACGATCGCCGTCACCACGGCGGCCGCGGCCGCGACGCCAAGGAGTGGCTGCCACCATGACACGCGTCGTCCGGCAGATCGTCCAGCTGGTCGTCCGGAAGGCTCGGAAGTCGCCGCGGGTTCGTCGAGGCTGAGCGCACTCTGAACGTGTGAGCGGAGCTCGGATCGCTCAGCGGCGGTCATCGATATGCCGGGAAGCGATCCGAGGCTGTCACGAATCTGGGTCTGGATGGCGAGTTCCGCCGAGAGGTTCGGATCCGCATCGATCTTGGCGCGCGCCGCTGCTGCCTCCGATGGGGACAGGCTTCCGGCCGTGAGGCCGAGGATCAGATCGCGTTCCTGCTCGTTCATGGGTCTCCGTTGTCCATGCTTTGATGCTCCCCACCGGGTGCGAGGTTCCCGAGACTTTGGGCCAGCTGTCGCCGCGCCCTGAAGAGCCTGCTCTTGACGGTTCCCGTGGGCACGCCGAGGGTATCGGCAGCCTGGTCTAGCGACATGCCCTCGAGATCGACGAGGACGACGGCTGATCGGAAGTCCTCGGAGAGAGATCGGAGCGCGGCGTCGATGTCGGGGCGGACCTCGATGGCGTCGTACAGGTCGCCCGTGGTTGTGTCCGGAGGGTCATGGGAGTCTGGCAGCGGCTGGGTCTGGGTTCGGGTTCGGCGACGCAGGTGGTCGTAACAGGTGTTGACGGCCACCCGGTAGAGCCAGGTGGAGAACGCCGCCTGTGCCTTGAACCTGTCAGCCTTCCGGAACACCGTGAGGAACGTGTCCTGTGTGGCGTCGAGTGCGGCCTCCCGTTCGCCCATCATCCGCATGCAGATCGAGAAGACCCTGTCCTCGTGTGCATCCATGAGCTCGTTGAACGCGGACACGTCGCCGGTGAGGTACCGGTCGATGAGCTCGACATCGAGATCTGCGCGTTCGGTCATGGCCGCCAAGAGAGTAGGCCCGTGCGACATCAGGTGACGTTGGGGTTTCACCCTCCGACGAAGAGGACCTCCGAGATGCGGCTCTGGTAGGTGCCGTCCGACAGCTCCTGGAGTCCGGTGAGCCACAGCCGCCAGACTCCGTCCACGCGCGCTGGCAACGGGATCCGGTTCCCGGAGGCCTGCAGGGTTCCCCGTGCGACGTGTTCCCAATCCTCGGGATCGGGAGGCAGGGACCTCGCCCATCCGATGAGGTACACCGTTCCCGGGGTACCGGACACGACCACCGCCACGGGGGTTCCCTCAGGGTCGAACACGAGACCGACGCCCTCCTTGACTTCGCTGAGGGGGCGGGAGTACGTCTCGGTGAACCACGCCGTGGCAGCATTCCTGTCGAGTACGTTCTGAGCACTGTCGTCGTTCTCGGTTCCGTCGCCGAGCGGGTCGTAGATCTGCACCGTTGCCGTGAGCGTGGTCGAGTCATCAGGGCCCTCGACGTTCACCGGTGTCGTCGTCGTCGGCGATTGTGAACCGGCCGAGATCGGATACAGGAACGGCGAGTCTGGGTCGAAGTCGGCGGCGAGCCCGACCGCTGCGATGAGGGCGATCATCGTCACGATCGCACCGAACACGGCAAGCGCTCGCCATGGGCGAACGGTCGTGCGCTCATCGTGCGGTGTGTATGCAACCGCACGGAGCGACGATGCGAGACCGCGAGCGTCGAGCTCCCCTGCTACCCCGGCCCGCAGCGCCACGTCGACGGATTGGGGGAGACCGTCGATCACCTGCGAGGGAAACACGGAGCCGTCGGCTGTTCCCGTGATGGCAGCCCGCAGCACGTCTGCAAGCGCGATGGTGTCGTGTTCCTGGTCGGTCCATCTGCGGTGACGTCCGAAGCTGGCGAGCTTCGCTGGATGTGCGGCCGAGAAGTGCACGGCAGAAGCATCGAGGGCTCCGTGGACTCCACCTGCATCGTGGAACCTTGCAAGGGCAAGGCACAGTCCAGCGGCATTTGGAAGGAACTCGCCCACCGGCAACCCCTCGCCGACCCGTAGGCGGTCGGCGATCGTGACCCCGCCGTCCCACTCAGACACCGAGTAGGCCGAAGCGGTCGTCTCTGCTGCAGCGAAGACCTTCTGGACGTGACCCTCGGTGACGGTCGCCGCGGAGCGAACACCGTCGAGGAACTCTCGGTGACGATCCGGTGTCGACTCCGGCGCGAGGTACCTGATGAGGACCGGGCGGTCGAGCGCCTCGTCCTGTGCGAGCCATTCCTCGATGTCGCCGTCGCTTCCGAGGCGGATGTTGAGGCGGTACCGCTCGGGAAGTCGAGGGGGCATGCCGTTCAGCTCGCCTTGAGCACCGCAAGGGTCTCGGGGAGTGTGACGAAGCCCTCAGACTCGTACAGGTTGAGCGCAGGCCTGTTGTCGAACTGCGTGTTGAGAAGCAGCGCCTTCGATCCGTGGCGCTTGGCGCTACGCGCCGTGGCGCGCACGAGGCTGCGGCCCATGCCGGTTCCCTGCCACCGTGGATCGACCGCTACCCGCTGGAGGTACGAGATGGCGTTGCCGTAGCCGACGACGGCGTACCCCGTGATCCCGGACTCACCGTCCCTGATCACATACACGCTCGCCGACGTTGTGGCGTGGGTGGACTCTTCGAGGCCGGCGCGATCGAAACGCCAGAACTCCGGGAACGCCGCCCGATCGATGCGCAGCATCTCGGTGAGGTCGTAGTCGTCCCAGCGGACGACGAGGTGCTGGGGACCCGGCAGGGCGCCGTCGAGCGAGAGGCGCATGAGGGCGAGGTCGAGGTGGTCGGAGAACCCTGCCTGTTCCCACGGACGCCTCGCCGAGGGAGCGAGAGGCGATGACAGGACGGCAGGTGCGCCGATCTGATAGAGCTGGGAAGTGCATGCCTCGATGAAACCGGATCCACCACGCACGAGGCGCAGCGTCGCGTCGTTGATGGCGTCGTTCCATGGGCGCGCCTCAGCCCTCGCCCAACCCTTGCGAAGCGAGATCGAACCCGGCCAGGTTCCCCGTTGCACCACACGTTGCGGCGTGTCAGCAAGCGCCATCGGCATCTCCATCGTTCCTACCGCTGTGGGTAGCGTAACCGCGGTTGGTGCAGGCCCGGTCCATGCGAGAATCAGGGCGTGTCCTTCCTTCTCGTATCCCACGAACTGAGTCGCCACCATCGGACTCCTCAAGGTCATCCCGAGCGGGTGGCCCGCATCGAATCCGTGATGGCGGGTCTGAGGGCTGTGCCAACGACCGTCGTCGAACTCGAAGCTCCCCCCGTCGATCCGTCACTCCTCGCCCTCGTCCACGACGACCGGTACGTCGACGAGTTCCGTCGCTTCTGCCAGTCCGGTGGCGGCTACCTCGATCCTGACACGTATGCCGTCCCTGCCTCCTGGGATGCGGCGCGTCATGCTGCAGGCGCCGGTCCCGCAGCGGTCGACGCGCTGATGGGGGGCATGGCAGACACGGCGTACGTTGCGGTGCGTCCCCCTGGGCACCACGCGGAGCGCGCCCAGGCGATGGGGTTCTGCTTCTTCAACAACGTCGCCGTGACCGGTGCGTATCTCAGGAGCCTCGGGGAGCGGGTTGCGATCGTCGACTGGGACGTCCATCACGGGAACGGGACGCAGCGGACCTTCTACAGGGATCCTGATGTCCTGTATGTGTCGCTCCACGAGTTCCCGTTCTATCCGGGGACGGGGTGGGTTACGGAGATTGGCGGCGGACCGGGGGAGGGGACCACGGTCAACGTCGCAGTGCCATCGGGTACGACCTCGACGTCGTATCTCGCCGCCTTCTCACGCATCGTGGTCCCGGTCGTGGCGGAGTTCGGGCCGGACTGGCTCCTGGTCAGCGCGGGGTACGACGCCCACCGGTCGGACCCGCTCGGCGGCCTGCTGCTCGAGACGAATGACTACGCAACGATGGCCACGGCGCTCGCTTCCGTCGTGCGGCCGTCGAGGACTATCGCCTTCCTCGAGGGTGGATACGACCTCCAGGCAATAGCGGCATCTGCGTCGGCGACTGTCGCTGGCACCCTCGGACTGGTCCCTACACCGCCGCTTCCCAGCGTGATCTCCGGATCGGCCGCCCGCGTCGTGGAACTCGCCATCGAGACACTGTCGCAGTACTGGGAAGTCGTTTAAGGGCGGCCCTCGACACGCCGATACCCCACGTGGCTGTACACGCGTGGGAGGAAACCGCCGATGGACGAGTTGCCAAAGCTCGATGAGCTTCTGTCGAAGCTGATCACGACCGGGGGATCGGATCTCCACCTCAAGGTGGGCTCTCCTCCGGCGTATCGGATCGACGGCGTCCTGCACCTGGCCGAGCTGCCGGTGCTCACGGCCGAGAACACGGCGGAGCTCCTCGCCGAGCTGGTTCCCGAACGGCTCGCCGCATCGGAGGGCCGAACCGACTACGACTTCGCGTACGGCAGGCCCGGTCTCGGTCGATTCCGTGTGAACGCGTACCGCCAGCGCGGTTCTGTGAACATCGTCGTTCGCGCTGTTGCGCCGTCCAGTCAGACCTTCTCGGAGCTCGGGCTGCCCGAGACCGTTGCGAAGGTCTGCGATGAGCACGACGGCCTCATCCTGGTCACCGGGCCAACCGGTTCAGGGAAGACGACCACGTGTGCGGCCATCATCGACTACATCAACACGAACCGGCGTACGAACATCATCACCATCGAAGACCCGATCGAGGTGACCCACAAGGACAAGCGCTCCATCGTCAGCCAGCGCGAGGTGGGCGTTGACACGGAGTCGTTCGAAGCAGGAATGCGAGCGGTGCTTCGTCAGGACCCGAACGTGATCTACGTCGGCGAGATCCGCAACCAGGAGACGCTCGAAGCTGCGTTGATCGCGGCCGAGACAGGCCACCTCGTCATCTCGACGATGTACACGATCGATGCGGTCGAGACCGTCCACCGCATCCTCGACACGTTCCCTCCCTACCACCAGCGCCGTATCCGTCAGATGCTTGCGACATCGCTGCGCGGAATCATCTCCCAGAGACTGTTGCCGAGGATCGAGGGCCAGGGCCGCGTACCCGCGGTCGAACTCATGCTCGGCGTCGAGGTGATCAAGGAACGACTGATCGATCCCGACAAGCTTCCCAAGCTGTACGAGACCATCGCCGAGGGTGCCTTCTACGGAATGCAGACGTTCGATCAGGCGATCACGGCGAGGTACGAAGCGGGTGAGGTGTCGTTCTCGGATGCACTCATGCACGTGACGTCACCGAGGGACTTCAAGATCGCAACGGGTGTCATGTCGTCGACGCCGCCTCCGTCCTCTCTCGCCTGATACGGCGAGGTCGCCTCGAACCGGGGCGTCGCCTACCCTCGCGCCATGCCCGAGTACACGTGTCGCGACTGCGGCGACTCGTTCAGTCTGCCCCAGTCGGTCGTCGATCGCTACCCCGGTTGGGCGCCTGCGCAATGCCGCACATGCCGCGACGGTGCAAAGGTGTCGCGCGGTGGAACTCGCGCGCCCAAGGAGATCCAGGGGGATCCGACGACCGGCGTCTTCACCGATGGCAGTTCGGTCCCGAACCCTGGACCCGGCGGTTGGGCAGCCGTGTATGTGGTCGACGACGAGATCGTGGCTGAGGCCCACGGGTACGGCGGCGAGACGACCAACAACCGGATGGAGCTCGAGGCGTTGATCAACGCCGTGGACCTGGTACCTCCGGGCACACAGACCACCGTCTACTCGGACTCGAACCTCGCCGTGCGGACGATCAACGAATGGGCTGCCGGTTGGGAGCGCAACGGATGGAAGCGCAAGGGCGGACCGGTGGAGAACCTCGATCTCGTCAAGCGCGCCCATCGGGCGTTCAGGGAGCGACCGGATCTGGATCTCGTATGGATCCGCGCCCATGTCGGGTATCGCTGGAACGAGTATGTGGATGCACTCGCGAACCGCGCCCGAGAGGAAGCGCTCCATGATTCCTGAGCGGCTGCGACCCGTCCTCACCGACGCCGTGATCGACCTCTCCCGCCGCTTCGAGGAGGCAGGTCATCAGCTGTACCTCGTCGGCGGCTCCGTCAGGGATGCCCTCCTCTCGCGAGCGGGCAGCGACCTCGACTTCACGACGTCCGCGCGACCGGACGAGATCGAACGCATCGGTGAGCCATGGGCGCATTCGACCTACCTCGCAGGGAAGGCTTTCGGAACCATCGGTCTGGTCCGAAACCACATCACCCACGAGATCACGACCTTCCGCTCCGAGATGTACCGCGACGACTCGAGGAAGCCGCACGTCACGTTCAGCTCGTCACTCGAGGAGGACCTCTCGAGGAGGGACTTCACGGTCAACGCCATGGCGATGCTCGTACCCGTCGAGGCAGGCACCCAGCCCGAGATGATCGACCCCCACGGAGGGCTCGCCGACCTCGGGTCCCGGCTCCTGCGCACCCCGATGGATCCCGAGATCTCGTTCGGCGACGATCCACTCCGAATGCTCCGCCTGTTCCGCTTCGTCTCGACACTCGGATTCCGGGCCGATGAGGCAGCAGCGGCTGCCGTCGCCCGCATGCACGATCGGCTCTCGATCGTGTCTGCGGAGCGCATTCGCGCCGAGTTCGACAGGCTCATGACGGGCGACAACGTGGCGGAGGCGCTCGCCGAGCTCGTCGACAGTGGCCTCGCGGAGATGTTCATCCCCGAGATCCCCGCGCTCGCGCTCGAGCAGGATCCGGTCCACAGGCACAAGGATGTCCTCGCCCACACGATCGCCGTCGTCGCCAAGACGGACAGCGAGAACCTCCGGCTGCGTCTCGCCGCGTTGTTCCATGACATCGGCAAGCCGGCAACGCGCGAGTTCGTGGATGGCGGCGTGACCTTCCACCATCATGAGGTCGTCGGAGCCCGCATGACCCGCAAGCGGATGCAAGCCATGAAGTACCCGAAGGCCACGATCGACGAGACGGCCGACCTCGTCTTCCTCCACATGCGTCCCCACACGTTCAAGATGGGATGGACGGACTCGGCGGTTCGACGTTACGTGCGCGACGCCGGCCCCCTGCTCGAGGACCTCAACGCATTGGTGCGCGCCGACGTGACGACACAGAACCAGAAACGTGCCCGTGCGATCGAGAACCGGATCGCCGACCTCGAGGTTCGCATCGCCGACCTGGCGGAGCGGGAGGAGCTCGCGAGCCTTCGCCCTCCGATCGATGGCAACGACGTGATGCGCCACCTCGGTCTCGAACCTTCACGAACCGTCGGCGAGATCATGGACATGCTCCTCGAACGCCGGATCGAGGAAGGGCCGTACACCGCGGAGGAGGCGTACGCGATGCTCGACGAGTGGAAGGCCTCCTCTTCTCGTCCTCCCTTTGAGGATCGGAACCCGATCACTCCGTGATCGGCAGCCTGCTGCCTGCGAGCTGGACTTCGAGGCCTCAGACGGTCGGCTCACCTGGGAGACATCGAGACTTCTGGGGGGACGGGCGAGCGGAGTGAGCCAGGGGGGCGCGCGAGCCTGCGAGCACGAGAGTGGGATGCGACCGAACCGTGGGTCTTCGGACAGGAATCCCCCTGCATCGCTTCGCTCCCTGCCGTCCCCCTTTCCCTCGTCGGCTCCGTCCGGCCGTCGCGAGGTCCAGGTGCCGTGGAATCCCCCTGCATCGCTTCGCTCTGCCGTCCCCCTTGAAAGGGGGACGAGACGCGACAAGGCATTTGTCCTCCCTTTGAGGATCGGAACCCGATCACTCCGTGATCGGCAGCCTGCTGCCTGCGAGCTGGACTTCGAGGCCTCAGACGGTCGGCTCACCTGGGAGACATCGAGACTTCTGGGGGGACGGGCGAGCGGAGTGAGCCAGGGGGTGCGCGAGCCTGCGAGCACGAGAGTGGGATGCGACCGAACCGTGGGTCTTCGGACAGAATCCCCCTGCATCGTCGCTTCGCTCCTCTGCCGCCTCCTCCCTTTAGGGGGACGGGCGAGCGGAGTGAGCCGGGGGTGCGCGAGCCTGCGAGCACGAGAGCGGGATGCGACCGAACCGTGGGTCTTCGGACAGGAATCCCCCTGCATCGTCGCTTCGCTCCTCTGCCGTCCCCCTTTCCCTTGTCGGCTCCGTCCGATGACTGCAAGGTCCAGCAGTCGAGGAATCCCCCTGCATCGCTTCGCTCTGCCGTCCCCCTTGAAAGGGGGACGAGGGGGACGAGGGGGACGAGGGGGACGAGGGGGACGAGGGGGACGAGGGGGACGAAGGGGGCGCGGGGGGCGCCGGGGGCGGTCAGGCTTGTTTTGTGGTGAGGCCGCCGGGGTGGGCGTCGTGCACGGGTTGGGCCGTACGCGAACGGCTCGTCTCGCGAACGTGGCGGGCGACGACGAGGCTCGTGACGGCGGCCCACATGCACCAGAGCGAGATCAGTCCGGCTCCGATCAGCAGCGATAGGACGGCGACGACGGGCACGTTGAGGGCCCCGAGGATGGCGAGGCGCTTGTGCGAGGAGAAGAGCAGCGGAGTGCAGACCGCTACGACGTAGAAGAAGGTGACGGTGCCGCCTGCCGGGATGGAGATCTCGTAGGCGATGAATCGTCCACCGATCGATGCACCGTACGGGTTCGTAGCCATCGAGAAGAGCAGGATGAACGAAACCGCTACCCCGAGTGCAACGAAGCCGTGCATCCACGACCGCCTGAGGCCGGATGGTTCGGTCAGTGCAACGGCCGTCGGAACGAGTACCGGTACGACGCCGAGGGCGATGACGAGGTACAGGGTCACCGCGACCTCGCCGGCATCAGCAGGCACACGATCGAGCAACCCCCACCATGCGAACGCTTCGATCAGCTGGTGCGCGGCGAGCACCAACGGCACGGAGGCGAGGACCATCGACGGTCGATCGTCGGCATGGAGCACGGCATCGGCACCGATGCCTCCGATGATGAGACCAGCAACCAGGTCAGCTTCTGGCGAGTAGCACATGGTCCACCGACTCCACCTCAATCATGTCACGAAGGGTCACCGCCTGCCACGGGCTCTTCGGTGGTTCGAGTGGATACGTTTGTGCATAGAGATGTGCATATGCGTATGATCATGGGATGGTCTCCGCAGCGATCCTCGGCGCCTCCGGCTATGCCGGGGGCGAACTGATACGCCTTATCGACGCGCATCCCTCGATCGAGCTCGCATACCTCGGAGCCCACTCGCGAGCGGGGACGCGGCTCGCTGAAGTCCATCCCAACCTCTCCGGAGGCGAGAGGGTCCTCGGATCGCTCGATCCTGATCGTGCAACCGGAGCCGAGGTCGTCTTCCTCGCACTGCCTCATGGTGAATCGGCAGAACCGGCGATGGCGCTGCGGTCGAGCGGCGCAAAGGTCATCGACCTCGGAAGCGACTTCCGGCTCGACGGCGATGCCAGGTACCGGGAGGCCTACGGTGCGCCCCACCCGTATCCGGACGAGCTCGGCGCATGGGCGTACGGCCTGCCGGAGCTCTTCGGAGACACGATCGCGGATGCCACCACCGTTGCCGTGCCCGGCTGCTACCCGACGTCGGCACTCCTCGGCCTCGGAACGCTCGTGCTCGACGGGCTGATCGAGGGTTCGGGCATCATCGTGGACGCCATGTCAGGTGTCTCTGGCGCTGGGCGAGGGCTCTCCCAGGCCCTCCAGTTCGGCGAAGTCGACGAGTCCGTGAAGGCGTACAAGGTGCTCGAGCATCGACATCAGCCCGAGATCGAGAGTGCGCTCGACAGGCTCACCGACGATCGTCACCAGGTGCTGTTCACACCCCACCTCGTCCCGATGCAGCGGGGGATCCTCTCCACGATCTATGCCAGGACGCAACAGGGAGTGACACTCGGAGACCTCACCGGTTCCATCGATGCCGGATTCGCAGGTTCACCCTTCGTCCGGAGACTCGAAGGCTCACCGGAGACCCGCTGGGTGGTCGGGTCGAACAACGCCCTCGTGTCCGTCGCCCTCGACGGACGTTCCGGCACGGCGGTGATCATCACGGCCATCGACAACCTGGTCAAGGGGGCGGCGGGCCAGGCCGTCCAGTGCGCGAACCTGATGTTCGGATTCGATGAATCCGAGGGCCTTCCCCTGACGGGTTGGATGCCGTGAGTGTTGTTGCCGCGGAGGGTTTCATGGCTGCAGGCGTCAGCGCAGGCGTGAAGAAGTCCGGTCTGGATGTCGCCGTGATCCTCGCCGATGCTCCCGCGGTGACGGCTGGTGTGTTCACCACGAACCAGGCAGCAGGTGCACCGGTCATTGTCGACCGCAAGCACCTGTCAGCCACCTCGCTCATGCGGGGCGTCGTGATCAACTCGGGCTGCGCAAACGCCGCGACCGGCACCCAAGGACTCGCGAACGCGGAGTCGATGGCCGCCACCGTCGCAGCTGAGGCGGGCGGTCGAGCCGGCGAGTACCTGGTGTGCTCGACGGGAACCATCGGCACCCAGTTGCCGATGGAGGCCGTCACGGCGGGAATCACCAACGCCATCTCGATCGCCAGATCAGACGCCGTGTCGGGTGCCGAAGCTGCAGAAGCGATCATGACGACGGACTCCGTCCCGAAGACCGCTGTCCATTCCGGCGGCAGCTGGGTCGTCGGCGGCATGGCGAAGGGCGCGGGCATGGTGCGCCCGGACATGGCCACGATGCTCGCCTTCGTGACCACGGATGCGGTCGTCCGGACGGATGATCTGAAGCGAGCGTTGTCGGGCGCCGTGGATCGCACGTTCAACGCACTGAACATCGACGGATGCGAGTCGACGAACGACACGGTCATCGCGATGGCCTCTGGCAGGTCGGGGATAGCGCCATCCGCAGAAGAGCTGGAATCGGCGCTGCTTGTCGTGTGTCGTGACCTGGCAGAGCAGATGGCACGCGACGCCGAGGGAGCCTCGCGTGTGGTGTTCATCGAGGTTCACGGATCTCGGGACGACGCGACCGCTCGATACCTCGGGAGGATCGTTGCCGACTCGGCGCTGGTTCGTGCGTCGTTCTACGGAGGTGATGTGAACTGGGGGAGGATCGTCGGCGCCCTCGGGACGTCGGAGGAGCCTCTCGACTTGGATGCCATCGAGATCCGGTACCAGGGGGTACCGGTATTTCGCAACGGCGTCGGCTCCGAGTACGACGAGGCAGCCCTGCTCGCTCGCTGCGAGGAGGGTGACCTCGTCATCGACATCAGCATGGGTGATGGACCTGCGCGTGCCTCCGTCGTCACAACCGACCTGACGCCCGAGTACGTCGTCTTCAACGGGGAGCGATCATGACGGGACATACGACGCCGTCCGCGGCGAAGCCGAGGATCGCCTCGACGATGGGCAAGGCGGCGATCTTCTCGGAGGCGCTGCCGTTCATCCGCCGCTTCCGCGGAACCACGGTCGTCGTCAAGTATGGCGGATCGGCGATGGTGGACGACGAGCTGCGGGAGTCGTTCGCCGACGACGTCGCGATGCTCCACTACGTGGGGATCAGGGTCGTCATCGTCCACGGCGGCGGTCCCCAGATCTCGAGGGCGATGGGACAGCGGGGTATCGAGCCGCAGTGGGTCGAGGGCTTGCGGATCACCGACGAGGAGACGATACGCGTGGTCCAGTCGACCCTCGTCGGGGAGATCAACCCCGACATCGTCCGCCTCGTGAACAACCACGGAGCGGTCGCCACCGGTGTGTCAGGGCTCGATGCCAACCTCTTCCTCGCCGAGCCCCTCGACGAGAGGCTCGGGTTCGTCGGGCGGGTCACCGCCGTGAACCCCGACCTCGTCCTCGGCCTCCAGGAACGGGGTTACGTGCCCGTTGTCGCCCCGATCGCACGCGGACAGGACGGGAAGACCTACAACCTCAACGCCGACACAGCGTCGGCAGAGCTTGCGGTCGCGCTCGGCGCCTCCAAGCTCGTGTACCTCACGGACGTGGAGGGCCTGTACCGGGATCTGGGGGACGAGAACTCCCTCGTGTCGGCGATCACGACGCGGGACCTGCGGGAACTGCTCGATTCAGGCTCGGTGTCAGCTGGGATGCTCCCGAAGCTCCGTTCGTGCGTGGATGCGGTGGAGAAGGGCGTCGAGCAGGCGCACATCCTCGACGGCCGTGTCCAGCATGCGGTCCTTCTCGAGGTCTTCACCAAGGAGGGCGTCGGGACCATGGTGACGAGGGAGCAGGCACCGTGAGGGCGGACACCGAGGCGCGCAGGCGACATGTGCGCAGTGTCATCTCCGCTCGGGACGTCACCAGCCAGGAGGAGATCAGGGAGGCGCTCGCATCGGCTGGATTCGATGTCACCCAGGCGACCGTGTCACGAGACCTCGACGCCATCGGAGCGACGAGGGTGAGGATGGATGGTCGGGCGGTGTACAGGCTCGTGAACGAGTCGGCAAGCGATGAGGACCGCTCCGCCCTCCACGAGGCAATGGATGAGTTCGTCTCGTCGATCGCGGTGTCGGGGAAGCTCCTGGTCCTCAAAGTTCCTCCCGGCGCGGCCCAGTTCGTTGCGAGCAGGATCGATGGCGCGGCCGTTGATGGCGTGTTGGGTTCGATCGCAGGGGACGACACCATCCTCGTGATCGCCGGAGACGATGAGGATGCCACGGCGATCATTCGACGCCTCGAGGGAACGGAGTAGGACATGGTCAGGGACGTGAAGAAGGTCGTCCTCGCCTACAGCGGAGGTCTCGACACATCGGTGATCCTTCGATGGATCCAGGAGGAGTACGGGGCCGAGGTCGTCGCATACACCGCAGATGTCGGACAGGGTGATGAGGTGGAGGAGGCGCGGGTCAAGGCCCTCGAAACCGGAGCGATCGAGGCGATCTGTGAGGACCTCACCGAGGAGTTCGTGAGGGACTATGTGTTCCCGGCGTTCCGGGCATCGGCCCTGTACGAGGGCTACTACCTGCTCGGGACCTCGCTGGCACGGCCGGTGATCGCGAAGGGTCTCGTGCGTGCCGCCATCGCCACGGGAGCCGACGCCATCGCCCACGGGGCGACCGGCAAGGGAAACGACCAGGTGCGCTTCGAGTTGTCGGCATACGCGCTCAAACCGGACATCAAGGTCATCGCCCCCTGGCGCGAGTGGGATCTCAAGGGACGGGCCGACTGTGTGGCCTACGCACAGAAGCACGGAATACCCGTTCCCGTCACGCCCGAGAAGCCCTACTCGATGGACGCCAACCTCCTCCACGTCTCCTACGAGGGTGGCGTGCTCGAGGATCCGTGGGCAGGCCCCCCGAGGGGCATGTTCAAGATGACGGTCGATCCCGAGGAGGCCCCCGATGACGCCGAGTACGTCACGGTCGGGTTCGAGGAGGGCGATCCCGTATCTGTCGACGGCGTCAGGCTCCCTCCCGTCGAGCTCCTCTCCACCCTGAACGGGATCGGCGGACGCCATGGCGTCGGACGCGTCGACATCGTCGAGAACCGGTTCGTTGGCATGAAGAGTCGCGGTGTCTACGAGACACCTGGTGGCACGATCATCTACCACGCGCACCGCGCCGTTGAGTCCCTCACCCTCGATCGCGAGGTGGCGCACCTCCGGGACGAACTGTCGAACCGGTACGCCGAGATGGTCTACAACGGGTTCTGGTTCGCTCCCGAGCGCGAGGCGCTGCAACACTTCATGGATGACCTCCAGAAACCGGTCACCGGCGAGGCACGGATCAAGCTGTTCAAGGGACAGGCGGCGGTCGAAGGACGGCGATCCGACACGCACGGCCTGTACGACGAGGCGACGGTCACGTTCGAGGCCGATGACGTGTATCGCCAGGCCGACGCCGAGGGCTTCATCCGCCTCCAGTCCCTTCGCCTCCGGACGTTCGCCGAGAAGAGGCTCGGTGCCGGTGAGTGACGCAGTGACACGAACCGACTCGATCCGAGGCTCGCTGTGACCCTGTGGTCCGGCGGACGGTTCGACGAACGGCCGTCGGATTCGTTGTGGCGTTTCACGGTCGACATCGGGGATCGACGCCTTCTGGCCCACGATGTGAAGGGCTCGATCGCCCACGTCTCGATGCTCGGCGAGGTCGGCCTCGTGACCAGCGAGGAGTCGAAGATCCTCATCGATGGGCTGACCGTGATCGCTTCCGAGGCATCCTCTGGCGGGTTCGCGTGGCTCGAAACGGACGAGGACGTGCACGCAGCGGTGGAACGGCGGCTGGGTGAGCTCGTGGGCGGGATCGCTGGCAAGCTCCACACCGGCCGATCACGAAATGATCAGGTGGCTCTCGACCTGAGGCTGTACCTGCGGGAAGCGATCGACCAACGGGTCGCCCAGGTGAGGGGCCTCATCGATGCCCTCATCGGCCGGGCCAGGGCTGCCGGGGACGCCGTCGTCCCGAGCTACACCCACCTCCAGCAGGCCCAGGCCGTGCCGTTCGCGCATCACCTGCTCGCGTACGGATGGATGTTCCTGAGGGATATCGAACGACTCCGCTCCGCCCGCGTCCGAATCGATCAATCTCCTCTCGGGGCGGGGGCCGCGGGTGGTTCATCCCTCCCGCTCGATCCGGTCGCCGTGCAACGTCATCTGGGCATGGGTGCCGTCTTCGACAACTCCATGGATGCCGTTGCGTCGCGGGATCAGGCCGCCGAGTTCGTGTGGTGTGCGGCCCAGGCCATGGTCAACCTCTCGCGCCTCTCCGAGGAGCTGGTTCTGTGGGCCTCATCCGAGTTCCGGTGGGTGACCTTCTCGGATGCGTACACGACGGGTTCCTCGGCGATGCCGCAGAAGAAGAACCCGGACATCGCCGAACTCGCACGCGGGAGAACGGCCTCGGTCGTCGGTGACCTGACGGCCATCATGGCACTCCAGAAGGGTCTGCCCCTGACCTACAACCGGGACCTCCAGGAGGACAAGCGCTCGGTGTTCCATGCAGACGACACGTTGGCCGGAGCGCTCGACGCGCTGACCGGATTGATCGCGAGTGCCCGCTTCGACCCGCCCCCACCAGAATCCTGGGTCACGGCGCTCGATCTCGCCGAGGCCCTCGTCGGGCGAGGCGTTCCGTTTCGCGAGGCCCACCACGTCGTCGGGCGCGTCGTGTCGACCCTGGTCGCGGAGGGTCGGACGTTCGACGATCTCGACGGCGAGGAGCTCGCCGGATTCGACGATCGATTCACCGCTTCCGACGTCGAGTTGATCGACCCCGTGGCGTCGGTGAGGGCCCGCATCACGCCCGGCGGCGGTTCCTTTGCATCCGTCGACGCCCAGATCCCCTCGTTGCTGGAGCGCCTCGATTCCCTGTGACCAAGGGTGTACGTGTGGTCGCACGTGAAAGCATCGGCGCCATACCTGCCGACATGGGGGTGGGGTGGATTTCCGTCGGCTCTCGTGGCATCCATCGCGCCAAGCCTGAGGGAGGTACTGGTGACTCAGGTCGATGTGTCCGATAGCGCCCTGGCGGAGGATGCATGACTGCTCGGTCTCAGCCAGCGACGGGTGACAGCATGCCGCTCGTGAAGGTCGGCCCGCGAGGACAACCGGAAGCCACTGTTCGAGGCCTCGAGGCGAGCGCAACATCCTGAACGACTGGCTCTTGGGATCAGTACAAACGAGGCCGTAGCCCCGCCCCCGAGGGTCTTGGCGAGTGTCCCGCCATGTTCCCGGGGCGGACTGCTCCGTCGGTACTTCCGAAAGGCACCGGCCTGTCCCTGCTCACCCAACAAACAGCTCGCCGACGCCGCCCACAGCCTCAACACCCGACCTCGACAAACCCTCAACTGGATGACACCATCTGACCATCGCCGAACGCTTGTCGTCATCGAGAACGTGAACGGTCTCTCCCAGCCAAACGTGAGTTGGTCGCATCTGGCGCTCGCTGTTTGGTACACCAGAGTAGACGCTTCCTCGGTCCGTCGTCGGCCGAGCGATGTGAGGTCGTCCACGACAGGGGTAGGCTTCATCGCGCCATTCGGCGGCTGTGTCTATGTGTCGCCGATCGGGTTGACCACAGTGCGCACAATCGAGGATGTGTTCACACTTGGCGTCGTCTGCAAGGCCGAGTCCGACCCACGCGGCTGCCATCGCGCCACCGGAATAGCCGTCAACGGTGGTTGCTTCCGGGTTGGCGTTGTAGTCGGCGGCGTGTGCCTGCGCCCAACCCACGACACACGCGGCTCGATCCATCTCCCCATAAAGATGCGGCGCAGGATCCGTCCATCCCTTGATCGTCCACGCGTCGGCAACGACAGCTACCACACCGCGCTCTGCCAACGCCTCGCCAACGTACTCGACGCCCATCTGAGGTGGAATCACAACGACCAGGGGCCAGGGTCCCTCCCCCGTGGGATAGAAGACATCAAGTGTCCAGTCGCCCTCATCGTCAGACTGGTAGACCAATCTCTCGTCCACAGCGGTCCTGGCGGCAACGGTTATCGTCGTTGTTGGTGGCTGAGTCGTCGTAGCCGACGAGGTCGTGGTCGCTACAGCGGTCGTGGTCGTTGCGGCAAGCGTCGTATCGGCACCGTCGTCAGCACTATCGCTGCACGAAGGCAAGAGCAACACAACCACCGTGAGCAGGATCAACCAACGAGGGGATAGTTGGCGCAACATCGGCGCACCTCCTAGTTCTGCCGCCACCGGATGGGAGGCGGCGTAAGTCCCTTCCACGACTAAGCGTGAACAGTGCCGTTCAATCGTTCTCGAATGTCACTTGGCCTGTGGCTGGTAGCAGATGGGTCCAGTGGGTGTCTTCGTGGTCTATCGCCCAGATGTCGTTGACGTCGTAGTACCTCGCTCCATCGAATCCTGGGCCGTATCCGTAGATCAACAGAGTTCGGTTGTTGGTCGGATCGTCGATGATGGCGGTAAGCAGCCCTGACCCGGATCCGTCATCGTTGAATTCTCCGGGTCCTTCAGCGAGTGCTGCTGAGCAGTCCCATTTGGGGATCGTCGGATCGGGCGGCAGATGCGGTTGTCGTCGACGACGAATGGGTTACTCGTGCCCGTGGCGTAGTTCAGGCGACCGAATCCGGCGTGCTCTGGCCGGCATCTGTCGCAGCGTTGCACCGTGTGCCTCACACCCAGTTCGCATTTCCGGCACCCCACAAGCATGACGCTGAGCCGATATGGCCGCTCGTGCGACCGAGGTTCAGAACACATCCTCGGTGACCGCCAGCACGGCCACGACAATCCGATCTCCTCGTAGATACAGAATGCGGTGCCTGAGGCAAAGTCTCCCACGCCCAATCGAACGCCACTCGCGGTCTCCGACCTCGATCACCTCTGGCCGCTTCCTGCGCTGGCCGGCATCCTGTCCACGTGGGGGTTGCTCCTGTTGTGAGGTGCGGACATGTGAGCTCCGGTTGACGCCCGGGCTCGTTGGTCAGACGATGTGTCTGAGGACTGAGAAGGAGAGGCGATGAGTGAAGCCGTTCTTCGCCGGCCAGCGGTCAGGGTGGCCCTTGCAGCGATTGCCGTTCTTGCAATCGCCGCAATCTGGAGCCGGATTGCGTGCCGTGTCTTGAGCTGTTGTCCCTGAGAGGGCTCAGTGCACGGAGGTGCCGTTCGGATCAGGCCGCTCGCAGGTGCGCTGCCCCGAAACACACAGGGCATGACGTGTCACGGCAGTCGTCGACGACCTCGACACGCAAGCCAGCGTCGTTGAAGAGGGCCTCGATCGCCCGGTCATCGAGTGCTTCGGAGAGGATCACATTCTGGGTTGGGATGAGAGTCTTCGTTTCCATGCCCACAACGTATCACCCGGGTACGACAGGAATTCGTGGCATGCCACAACGCGTCACAGCCAGCCGGACGATGATGGGCGGCGGGTAGTCTGGGGGGATGGAACTCAGGAGATATGCGGATCAGACACCCTTCTCCTTCGGGGACATCGAGCTTCGCGAGCTCACCCCGGAGGCCTTCACCCTCGCCTCGTTCGCCGAGGTCGTCCTCCCCATAGGCGTCGAGCGGCCCGAGCGGGAGAACGCCAAGGATCACCGCATCTATGTCTGTTTTCGCGGGGACGTCGAGTTCACGGTCGGGAACGAATCCTTTCGCCTCGGCCAGGGCGATGTACTCCACGTGGACAAGGGTGAGACCTACGGATTCCACAACGGCGGATACGAGGAGGCACGGCTGCTCTTGATCCGCGTGCCGGGTCCGAGCCTGCCGGACGGCTCGCAAACCTAGGTCCGCGGGTTCCCGACGCGTCCGTCGTACCTCAGGCCGCGAGCGGCAGGACGTACCTCGACACCATCACGAAGTGGATGGAGGTTGCGGTCACGACCATCACGTGGAAGAGCTCGTGGTACGAGAAGACGCGAGGCCACAGGCGGGGCCGGTTGGTGGCGATCACCACCACCCCGGTCGTGTAGATCAGTCCGCCGATGAGGCCGAGCATCGCAGCGGTCCATCCGAGGGACTCGACGAACTTCCAGCCGATCACGATTCCGAGCCATCCCATGGTGATGCCGAGTGCCATGGAGAACGCCTGGCCGTCCCTTGGGAAGAATGAGTGCTGGAGTGCACCGATCGCGACGGCCCCCCATGCAACTCCGAGGACCGCCCACTGCAGCCACCCGTCGAGGGCGACGATCGTCACAGGCGTATACGTGCCTGCGATGAGCACGAGGATCATCGTGTGGTCGAGCCGCTGCATCCGCTTCTTCCACGCATCACCCCACGGGACACCGTGGTACAGCGAGCTCGTCGTGTACAGGGCGACCATCGCGAGCCCGAAGACGATCGATCCGATCCGGACACTCGTCGTCGGGGAAACGATCGCGAGGTAGACCGTCCCCGCGATGGCGGCGATCGCAGCCGCGCCGTGCAGGAACCCACGAACCGGGTTCTGCATCCTGCCGAGTGTCCACCGGGGTGCGTCCATCCGAATGAGCGTACCCCGACCGCACGGATTCGCGGTATCGGTCGGTCGGATCCGTCGCGAGAAGTCTTCCAACCGAACGGATCGCGCTCCTAGTCTTGGCCGGGACGCTGGGGCGGAACCCGACGGAGACAAGCGTGACAGTCAAGGAATCGTTGCTCAAGCCGCTCTATCGGATCTATGAGGACCGACTCGTCCGCAATCTCCCCACAGAGGCGCTTCCGCGCCACATCGGTGTCATCCACGACGGTCATCGGCGATACGCGCACCATCAGCGGCTCCCCGACTACCAGGCGTCATATCGAGTCGGAATGGCGAAGTTCGAGGACCTCCTCAGATGGACTGCCGACCTCGAGATCAATGCGGTGACGTGCTGGCTGCTCTCGACAGAGAACCTCGCGAGGCCCGAGAGCGAACTGCTTCCCTACTACGAGGTGTTGATCGAGCTATTCGACCGGATCCCCGAGTCCTCGGCGGGACACGACGTCCGTGTCAGGTTCATCGGAAGCCTCGATCTCTTGCCTTCGAACCTCGTCGAGGCGGCGAAGCGCCTCGAGGAGCGGTGCTCGACCGGCTCGAGGAGGGTGACGATCGCCCTCGCGTACGGAGGTCGGCAGGAGATCGTGGATGCCGTTCGCGATCTCGTGTCCGACCTCGCAACCGACGGTGTCGGGGCGAGCGAGATGGCGGCGCACATCGACAAGGAGACCTTGTCGTCCCGGATGTACGCCTCGGATCTACCGGATCCTGACATGGTCCTGCGAACCTCCGGCGAGGCGCGGCTGTCGGGTTTCCTCCTCTGGCAGGCCGCGTACGCCGAGTACTCGTTCGTCGACGTGTACTGGCCGGCATTCCGCAGGGTCGACTTCCTTCGTGCGTTGCGCGACTTCACCCGCAGGGAGCGACGATACGGGAAGTGAGTCGTCCGGAGTCCGCGGGCGTACGGAGCGATACCGCGGTGCTCTCCTGGCTGCTCCCCTGATCCGAGGAACCGCGCCGAGGAACCGGTGCCCGGCTAGCGGGACCGCAGCTCGAACGGGATGTGGTCCTGGTCGTTGAACGACCGCAAGCTCGGGACGTGTGCGCCGGCGAGTGGGATCATCTTGATCCTGGCGATCGATGCGTGGAACAGCACGAGGCGCTCCCACTCCCACGGGGCAGGTGGAACACCGAGGAGGTGGGTGAGGCACACGGAGTTGGTACCCCCGTGGGCGACGATGACGATTCGGCCGAGGTCACGATCCACCTTCCACAGCTGCGGATCCCGCGGATCGCGGGTGACTCCGCGCTGTGCGAGGAGGTCGTCGAGAGCCGTCGTGACCCGGTTGTGGAAGGTCCGGAACGACTCACCGCCCGGCAGGCCGTCCCACCACTCCTCCGGCGGCCTGTCTTTGGACGTACGGAAGGTCTCGATGACCTTTTCCTCGGTCACCCCTTCCCAATCGGGCATCCTCACCTCGACCAGGTCCTCGATGGTCTCGATGTCGAGACCCGTCTCCTCACCGATCGGCGCTGCCGTCTGTTGGGCACGAAGGGCGGGGGAGGCGATCACTTCGCTCGTGGGTCGCTTGGTGTCGTTGGCCAGTCGCTTCGCCGCCAGGCGTGCTTGTTCGTGGCCGAGGTCGGTGAGGAAGGGATCGGTCTGGGAGAGGCCATTGACAGCCCATTGGGGTTGACCGTGCCTGATGAAGACGATATCCATGCTCTTCAGGGTAGCCAGACAGGAAACTCGTCCCTCGTAGGCGGGTGTGCGACGTCGATGCGTGATCGGAGCGCATGGGGGTCCCGGACGAACCGAAGGCCGCCTTTCGGCGGCCTTCTGGTTCGGGCTTAGACGGGAGGTTAGGAAGGCATCCTGTCTGACTACCGTATCGACCGGTCACCGCATCGACTTGAGAGGTTTTCTTGGATTCTTCCCCGAGCCCGCGAACGGCGCTCATCGACCACCTCAGGTCCCATGCGGTCCGTACCGACGGACCCTTCATCCTGCGTTCCGGGGCGACGTCGGACTGGTACATCGACGCACGCCAGACGACCTTCTCCGGTGATGGAGCCTGCGCCGTCGGCGCTGCGGTTCTCGAGGTGATCCCGGCCGATGTGGTGGCGGTCGGTGGCATGACGATGGGTGCGGATCCGATCGCGATCGCTACGGCGATGGTCGCGGCCGAGAGCGGCAGGACGATGCGCGCGTTCTCGATACGGAAGGAGTCGAAGGGCCACGGTGTCGGTGGAAGGCTCGTGGGCCCCGTCGGATCGGGTGATCGTGTCGTGGTCCTCGAGGACACGACCTCGACGGGGGCAGCCCTTCGTGAGGCAATCGAGGCGCTGCGCACCGAAGGCGTCGTCGTCGTATGTGCCGTTTCCCTCGTTGACCGCTCCGATGGGGCAACGGCCTCGATGATGGAGCGCATCGGCGTGTCGTACACGGCGCTGGTTGTGCCATCCGACCTCGGTGTGGAGGATTGAGGTGAGGGCATACCGGTCCCCGGCTCGGGTGTTCGCCTTTGGGATCGTCGGGATCCTCCTGATCCTCGGTGCGATCGACGTCATGTTCGGGCACTGGCTCTCCACCCCCCCGGAGCTGGCGAATGACGTCCTCACGACGCGAGGCAGGGCCCAACAGCGTGGCGACATCGTGTGGGGTGCGGCGCTGGTCGGCATGGGGACGCTCCTCGTCGGGAGCTCGATCGCCGAGTTGGTCCGGAGGCGTCCGGAGGCCGAGGTCACACAATCTGCACTGGTGCTCGCTGTCGGACCGCACGAACGCGACGTGCGAATCGAGTGGGGGAACGTTGTGTCCGTCTCGAGCGATGTTGCGGTCGATCCGTACGACGGGTCGCGTCGCGAGCACCTCCTCGTCGAGGTCATCGACCGCTCGGCGCTCCCCGACGATCCCATTGGCGCGGAATGGGCTGGTAACAGCCTGCACGTTGATGCCCATGATTGGACGACACCCGTGACCGACGTTGCCCTGTCGGCACAGGGTGCGCTGGGGCATCATCGACGGGTCGAGGAGATCATGCAGATGGGGCCGCCATCGGTTGAGTGGGAAGCGACGAGTGGCCACGGTGACGTCGATGTGAGCCCAGGGTCCGTGGCTGCCACGGCAGGAATCTCGACGGCGGCGATCCGCGACGCCGCCGAACCATCAGAACCGACCGCTGCAGGACCGGACGAACACGATCCAGGTGCCGACGATTCGGGTACGGTCGGTGGAGAGTCCCGTGAGGATGGTGGATCGTGATCATCGGTGCACACGTGAGTCCCGACAAACCGCTGGAGGCGGCCGCGGCTCGGAAGGCCGATGCCGTCCAGATCTTCCTGTCAAATCCCCAGCAGTGGAAGGCTCCGAAGCCGCGGGAGGATGCTGCCGAACTCGCCGCATCTGACATCGAGATCTACGTGCATGCGCCATATCTCATGAACCTCGCGTCGCCGAACAATCGCGTACGGATCCCGTCGAGGAAGACACTCGCCCAGACGGTCGAGGCGGCAGCGTCGATCGGCGCCCGAGGCGTGATCGTCCACGGCGGGAGTGTCGGCGAGGACGAGGACGTCGCGATTGGGTTCGAGCGCTGGCGCAAGGCGCTCGAATCCTTCGACGTCGCTGTCCCGATCCTCGTTGAGAACACGGCAGGTGCCGGGCACTCCGTCATGCAGGACCTCGCCCATTACGGGCCGCTGTGGGACGAGATCGGGCACTTCGATGTCGGTGTGTGCCTCGACACCTGCCACACGTGGGCGTCGGGTGCAGACCTCGGAGGTGCGGTCGACCTCATCACGGGCCTCGTCGGGGGCATCGCGCTCGTCCACTGCAACGACTCCAAAGACGAAGCCGGTTCGAACCGGGACCGCCACGAAAACCTCGGGAAGGGGATGATCCCCGAGGACCTGATCCTCGCCGTCGTGCGAGCCGCAGGTGCACCAGTTATCGTGGAGACCCCGGGGGACCAAGCTGCCGACATCGCGTGGTTGCGCGCCAGGCTCTGAGGGGAGACCAGTGATCATCGACCGACCCGATTGGACCTTCTCCGGCGATCGCGGGCCCGATCATTGGGCGGACATCGATCCTGCATATGCGAGGTGCGCAACCGGCAGGCGCCAGTCGCCCGTCGACCTCGGGGCGGCCATCGTGGGTCCTCCGGCCGATCTGGCGCTCTCGTACCACGCCGGTCCGCTGAGCTTCGTCGACATCCATTGGACCCTCCAGATCAAGCCCTCACCCGGCAGCGGGATGAGATACGACGGGTCGCCGTACGACCTCGTCGAGGCACATTTCCACACGCCTGCCGAGCACCCGATCGGTGGCACGCGGGCCGATCTCGAGTCACACTTCGTCCATATGGGTGCGGACGGGTCCCTCGCCGTGGTGGCCGTGTTGTGGGATGCGGCCGAGGGGGACCATCCCATCGATGCGCTGGTCACAGCGATCCCCGCAGTCGAGGGAGGGACGACGGAGCCGCACGGGATCCATGACCTCGAACCCCTGATCCCTGTCGGTTCGAGGACGTACCGGTACGACGGTTCTCGCACCACGCCGCCGTGTGACGAGAACGTGTCCTGGATCGTGATGGAAGACCGCGGATCCGTCGGATCACACGCTGTCGCGACCTTCATGGCGCGCTACGGCGAGGACAGCCGTCCCGTCCAGCCGCTCAACGGCAGGCGCATCACCCTCGGCTGACGGAGCAGTGCCTCAGACGACACCGGCCGGGGTGACCTCCCAAAATCGTGTCGGTGGACGCTGATGCGAGCGTGTCGTCGTGTGTGATCAGGATCAGGGCACCCTGGTACGCCGCCAGCGACTCCTCCAGGCGCATGATCGATGGCAGGTCGAGGTGGTTCGTCGGCTCATCGAGGACGAGCAACCAGATCCTGGTGCCGAGGCCGAGTGCGAGTGCCAGCTTCCGTGCCTCACCCGGTGATGGGCTGTCCGAGGCCAGGAGCGGTCCGGGATCCGCCCCGATGGCGGCGACGATCGACATGACGCGCCCACGATCGTCGCTCGGGAGGCGGCGCACCTCGTCCAACCAGGCAACGTGCATCGCGTCCGGAGGCTGCTGGAGTCCTCAGTTGTCCCTCGTCACGGCGGTCCTTGTCGGCTACCCGGAAGCCCATCGCGCAGGGACGGTCGGCGCCGCCGTTCATCCGTTCGCCATCTGACGACCCGCACGGAGTCGCCTGCTCGATAGGTCGCGTCGGAATGGTCCAACGCCACCGTGGGTTGACATCGGCACCCGCGATGGAAGAGGAGAAGCCCTGATGAACGGCACCGGTCTTCCGGCCCTGCGTCCCGATTTCGAGCCGACGCGTGCAACGTTGCACGCCTATGCAAAGGCGATCAGCGCCATTTCGAGATCGCACGGCATCGCCCATCCGAAGTGGTGGCACATCAGCCTCGAGGTACGGCCGGAGGGATTGGTGACCGACCTGATCCCGATCCCGGGTGGCGGGGCGCTGGCGATCGTGATGGATCTCAGGCGCAACGAGATCGTGATGCGCTCGAGCGATGGCGCTGTGCGCACCTTCGACCTTCGGGATGGGCGAACGGCCACCGAGATGGGTGTGGCCGTGATCTCGGTCGCGACCGAGTTCGGGCTTCCCGACAACTATGAACGTGAGCGGTTCGAGAGCGACGAAGCTCGAACGTACGACCCGGCCGCGGCCGCTGCGTACCTCGATGCGTTCGTGGACGTGACTGCCATCTTCGAGCGACATCGCGTGACGCTGGGAGACCGTGTAGGCCCGATCCAGGTGTGGCCGCACCACTTCGACCTGGCATTCGAATGGTACGGGACGCGCACCGAGGACTACGGCGGGCACGCGTCGCCGTCACAGCTGAACCTCGGCTTCTATCCCGAGGGCGACGAGCCCTACTTCTACTCGAATCCTTGGCCGTTCGACGACGCCCTCACCGATGTCCGCTTGCCCGAGGGCGCGAGGTGGCACACGGAGGGGTGGAAGGGAACGATCCTTCCCTATGCCGCCGTCCAGGCCGACCCCGAAGGTGCCGCCAGGCTCGCAACCTACGCTCGAGCCGTGTTCGACGCGGTAGCGCCGACTCTCGGGGTCACCTGAGCTCCCGACACCCGTCGGCGACTCGAGCCCGTACGCCCTCCTGCTCGGCCGTTTCGTCATCACAGCCGTGTTCGACCAGCTGATCTCGAACACCGCAACCGCGCTCATCGTCATCCCGATCGCCATGACCGTGTCCGCCGAACTCGGAGTGTCCGTGCGACCCGTGCTGATGGCCGTCGCGGTGGCTGCGGCGGCATTGTTCCTGACTCCGGTCGCGACGCCGGCGAACCTCATGGTGAGTGGAACCCGGCGGATACGAGTTCAGGCACTACTGGAAGCTCGGCCTCCCGATGCTCCTCCTCTTCATGGCGGTCGCCATCGGGCTCGTGCCCGTGATCTGGCCGTTCTGAGGAGCCACGTCGACCATGCAGAAGGGGCGGCCATCGGGCCGCCCCTTCATGATCGAACCAGGACCATCGAACCAGGATGTGTCGCCTAGCTGGTGAGGAACGCCTCGAGGTCGCTCGCCGTGGGATCGCTCCCTGCGATGAACGCCTCGACGTTGTCGTGGGCGACACTGTCGTGGTACTGCACGGCTGGCGACTTCATGAAGTACGACGACGGTGCCAGAAGCGGTCCCGACATGCCACGATCGAGTGCGAGCTTGGCACACCGGACAGCGTCGATGATCACACCGGCGGAGTTCGGGGAGTCCCACACCTCGAGCTTGAGCTCGACGTTCAGGGGGACATCGCCGAAGGAGGTTCCCTCCATGCGGATGTACGCCCACTTGCGATCCGTGAGCCACGGCACGTGGTCCGACGGGCCGATGTGGACGGAATCGGTGCTGATGCCCTGATCGATCTGGGACGTGACAGACTGCGTCTTCGAGATCTTCTTGGACTGGAGCCTGCTGCGCTCGAGCATGTTCATGAAGTCCATGTTCCCGCCGAAGTTGAGCTGGTACGTGTTGTCGATCCTCACGCCGCGGTCCTCGAAGAGGCGGGCGAGCTGGCGGTGCGTGATCGTCGCACCGACCTGTGACTTGATGTCGTCACCGATGATCGGGAGCCCCGCATCCACGAACTTCTGCGCCCACACGGGGTCCGAAGCGATGAACACGGGGATCGCGTTGACGAACGCGACGCCGGCGTCGAGCGCTGCTTGCGCATAGAAGCGGGTGGCATCCTCCGAGCCCACCGGGAGGTACGAAACGAGCACGTCGGCCTGCGCGTCGCGCAGGGCCTGCGCTACGTCAACGGGATCCTCGGGTGATTCGTCGACCTGGTCGACGTAGTACTGGCCGAGGCCGTCGAGGGTTGGCCCACGAAGAACCTCGAAGCCGAGGTCAGGCACGTCCGCGAACTGGATCGTGTTGTTCTGGCCGGCCCACATCGCCTTCGCGACGTCCTGGCCGACCTTCGACGCGTCGACGTCGAACACGGCGACGAACTCGACGTCGCCGATGTGATATCCGCCGAGATCGACGTGCATCAGGCCAGGGACCTTGAGGTCACTGTCGGCGTTCCTGTAGTACTCGACACCCTGGATCAGGGAGTTCGCGCAGTTACCGAGCCCTGCGATGGCTACACGAATGGTGGACATGGGTTCCTCCTGCCGTCCTGGTTCGATGGCTAGTTCGATGTGGCAACCCTGCGCTCGGTGGCGACGAGGCCATCGAGCCAGGCGATGTCGGCTTCCGTGGACCGCAGGGCATGCTCCATGAGCGCCAGGCGGTACCGGTCGGTGTTCTTGCGTGCAGTGCGTGCCTCGACGAGCGTGTCCCGAGCGCTCCGAAGCTGTGTGGACAGCCGCGTGCGGCGCTCCTCGAGGATCTTCACCCGACGTTCGGAGGGGAGGTGGCCCAAGAAGGCGAGCCTGACCTGGAACGCCCTGTCCGTTTCGGATGCGTCGGGGTCCGCCTGGAGGAGCGTGTCGAAGGCGTCGCGGCCCGCATCGGTGATCGCGTATGCCTTCCTGCGACCAGTTCCCCCGATGGCCTCGATAGCGCCGCGCTTCTCGAGGCGTCGCAGCGCGGGATAGAGGGACCCGAACGACACCTTCCAGAACCCGAGCTCGCCGAGGGCGTGCTTGAGCTCGTATCCGTGTCGCGGACCTTCCATGAGCAATCCGAGGATGGCGAAGTCGAGCATGATGACGGCAGTGTATATCGTTTCGATACATTTGTCTATATCGATTCGATATACCGAGCCCCCGTCGTCAACCTCGTCCCCTCGTCCCCTCGTCCCCTCGTCCCCCTTTCAAGGGGGACAGCAGAGGAGCGAAGCGACGATGCGGGGGGATTCCTCGGCACCCGATTCTCGTGATGAGGGGACGGTGCCAGCGAGGGCAAGGGGGACGGCAGAGGAGCGAAGCGACGATGCGGGGGGATTCCTCGGCACCTGATTCTCGTGATGAGGGGACGGTGCCAGCGAGGCAAGGGGGACGGCAGAGGAGCGAAGCGACGATGCGGGGGGATTCCTCGGCACCCGATTCTCGTGATGAGGGGACGGTGCCAGCGAGGCAAGGGGGACGGCAGAGGAGCGAAGCGACGATGCGGGGGGATTCCTCGGCGCCCGATTCTCGTGATGACGGGACGGTGCCAGCGAGTAGCATCCGCCGGTGATCACGATTGCGGTGGAAGCCGGATTCACTTTCGATTTCGCGCGCGACGTCGCCGAGGTCATCGAGGTTCTGGCGATCGCCGTGATCTGCATCGGCGTTCTCGTGTCGGTCGTGGCCGGCCTGCTCGATTGGTTCCGCGTGGATGCGGACCAGGCATTCGAGACCTTCAAGCGCTACATCGCACGCGGGTTGCTCATCGGCTTGGACCTGCTCATCGCTGCAGACGTGATCAAGACCGTGACACTCGAGGGCACGATCGAAAGCGCCTTGGTGCTCGGCCTGCTCGTCCTGATCCGAACATTCCTCAGCTGGTCGCTCGTGCTCGAGGTCGAGGGGGCCTGGCCCTGGCACCGGCACCGGACGACGAAGGCCGAGTCCTGATCGACTCGATACACGCAGGCCGCTACGCCGTGCACCTCGAAGGTGGATAATCGAGTGCCCGAGCTGCATCGTCTCAGGCGAAGAACCAGCGTGGTGCCATCGCGACGTCCCGGTCAGGGTGTGACCGTCGTCAGCTGAGGCCGACGACCTCGCCGTTCTCGTCGATGTCGATGGTGTGGGCGGCTGGGTGCAGGCCGAGGCCTGGCATCCGGTTGATCGATCCGGTCAGCGGGAGCACGAACCCGGCACCGGCGACGAGCTCCACCTCACGTACGGGCAGGATCCAACCGGAAGGAGCACCGAGCTTCGACGGATCGTGGCTGAACGAGTACTGCGTCTTCGCCATGCAGATCGGGAGGTGGCCGTAGCCGTGTGACTCGTACGACTCGAGCTGGCGCCGTGCCTTTATGTCGTACTCGACGCCCGCCGCCCCGTAGACCTTCGTCGCGATCGTCTCGATCTTGTCGTGGAGGCTCATGTCGGACGGGTACAACGGGGTGAACCGGGAGCCGTCCTCCGCCGCTTCCGCAACGGCCTCTGCGAGATCGACCATGCCTGCAGCCCCCCGGGCGAAGGGATCGGCCACGGCCCACTTCACACCTGCCTGCTCGGCGACCGCACCGATGGCGGAGTGCTCCGATCCGTGGTCGGTTGGGAAGGCGTTCACGGCAACGACCGGCGTCACGCCGTGCTGGCGGATATTCCCGATGTGTCGCCTGAGGTTGTCTGCCCCTGCCATCACGTCGTCGGGGTTCTCTGCGATCATCTCGGGTGGGAGGGGCTTGCCCGCACGGACCTCGTACTTCCCCGAGTTGAGCTTCAGCGCCCGAACGGTCGCGACGATGACCGCGACGTCGGGTTCGAGGCCCGACGCCCTGCACTTGAGGTTGAAGAACTTCTCGGCGCCGACGTCGGATCCGAAGCCCGCCTCGGTGATCAGGTACTCGCCGCTGCGGATTCCGACCCTGTCGGCCACGATCGACGAGTTCCCGTGGGCGATGTTGGCGAACGGCCCTGTGTGGATGAGTGCTGGCGTGCCCTCGAGGGTCTGCATGAGGTTCGGGTTGAGGGCGTCCTTGAGCAGCACCGCCATCGCCCCGGCTCCCTTGATGTCCTCGGCCGTCACGGGCTCGCCATGTCGGTCGTACCCGACGACGATCCGTCCGAGACGTTCGCGGAGATCCTGCAGGCTGGTCGAGAGGCCGAGGACCGCCATCAGCTCGGATGCCGCCGTGATGTCGAAACCCGACTCGCGCGGGATCCCGTCGAGTGTCGTCCCGAGGCCGATCACGATGTTGCGAAGCGACCGATCATTCACATCCATGACCCTGCGCCACGTGACGCGCTTGATGTTGATCGACCGCTGATTGCCCTGGTAGATGTGGTTGTCGATCAGCGCGGCGAGCATGTTGTTTGCCGAGGTCACCGCGTGGAAGTCGCCTGTGAGGTGGAGGTTCATCTCCTCCATCGGGACGACCTGTGAGTAGCCGCCACCGGCGGCGCCGCCCTTGATACCGAAGGTGGGACCGAGCGACGGCTGGCGTAGCGTCAGGACGGCCTGCTTGTCGAGCAGCTTGAAGCCCTGGGCGAGGCCGACGGACACGGTCGTCTTGCCCTCCCCGAACGGCGTGGGGTTGACAGCGGTGACGAGGACGTACTTGGCTCTGGGCGATCCCATGGCGTCGAGCGCGCCGAGCTTGATCTTCGCCAGGCCCGTGCCGCGTTGCTCGACGAACTCTGCCGGGATGCCCATGTCGTCGGCTACGTCGGTGATCGGGCGGAGGCTGACGGATCGGGCGATTTCGAGGTCGGTCTTCATGGGGCCACGCTAACCGAATCCGGCGGCCTGACCCCGGTACGGCAGCCCCCGGAAGCCCAGCCGAGCAGAGCGCGCCACAATGGGTGTCATGACGATGCCCATGATCGGTGCTGTTCTGGCCGGCGGGTCGAGTACCCGGATGGGACGGCCAAAGGCCTCACTGCGAGTCGGCGACGAGACCCTCCTCGAGCGTGCCGTGGGTGTCCTGGTGTCGCGCGTCGACGAAGTCATCGTCTGCGGAGGGCAGGATGCGCCCCGGGGGGCCGTCCTGGTTCCCGACGTTGCCTATTCGGCCGGGCCCCTTGCGGGGATCGAGGCTGCGCTGGGATATGGAGGCGGACGAGACGTCCTGGTCCTCGCCGTCGACCTTCCCCTCGTGACGCAGGCAGTGATCGACCGACTGATCGCACCGCTGCTGGCCGGTCAGGTTCGCGTGGCTCGTGGCAATGGTCGCGTCCAGCCGCTGCTCGGCGCGTACTCGGCGGATCTGGTCGGACTCGTGCGGGCACATCGGATGTCGGGCGATCGATCGGTGATGGGCATGGTCATGGACGCACCGCACCTCACCCTCGTCGACGTCGATCCGGGCTCGCTCATGAACATCAACACACCCGCCGACCTCAGGCTCGTGGACTCGACACTGACGGGCCGGTCGTAGGTGGCGGCCGGCAGTTCAGAGGATCCGTTCCGCACCTGTGTAGACGTTGAACCCGTCGCCGCGGACGAAGCCGACGACGGTCATACCGAGTTCATCGCCGAGGTCCACCGCGAGCGATGACGCTCCCGAGACGCCGCAGATCACCGGGATCCCGGCAACGGCAGCCTTCTGGACCATTTCGAAGCTGATGCGTCCCGAGACCATCATCACCATGGGTTCGAAGCGGCCACCCGGCGCTGGCGAGCGATCCGACGAGCTTGTCGACGGCGTTGTGACGGCCGACATCCTCGAAGATGCCGAGGAGGGCACCGTCCGCGTCGAACGCGGCAGCGGCATGGATGCTCCCCGTCGTCTCGAACGCGTGCTGACTCGAACGCATGAGGTCGGGGAGGGCCGAGATCACGGACCGCTCGACCATCGGCCCGTCGGGTACATGGCGGGCGGCGACACGGACCGCGTCGATCGAGGCCTTGCCGCACACGCCACACGACGACGACGTGAAGAGGTTCCGTCGGAATTGCTCGGGATCGACGACCACTCCGTCGGCCAGGATCACGTCGTACCGGTCCCCACCGTCCGAGCCCGTCGCCTGCACGTCGTCGACTTCGTGGGGCCCGATGACGATGCCTTCGGTGATCGCGAACCCGAGGCCGAGATAGCGGTCGTGGCCAGGCGTCCGCATGAGGACCGCAAGGGGTACGCCACCGAGCCTGAACTCGACGGGCGCCTCCTCGACGAGCACATCGTCGAAGTCCTCCTTTGCCTTCGGGGAGAACCGAGTGACGCGGCGAATCACGCCACTCCACCCAAGGAGGTCCTCCCCTTGGGAGGGACGGGCGAGCGGAGCGAGCCAGGGGGGCGCGTGAGCCTGCGAACACGAAGTGGGAAGCGGTCGGGCGGCATCACTCGCTTTCCTCCGGTTGGATGTAGGCGTAGCCGAATCGGCCCTTGATGCAGAGGTGCCCCTCGGTGACGGGATGGTCGAGGGGCGACGTCACCTTGACGATGCGGTTGTCCTGGACGTGGAGGTCGAGATTGCACCCGATGCCGCAGAAGCTGCAGATCGTCGTCGTCACCGTCTGGGCCGATTCGTCCCAGGTGCCTGCCTGACGCATGCGGTACTCGCTCGTGAACATGAGCGCACCCGTAGGGCACACCCCGACACAGTTACCGCAGTAGACGCAGGCAGAATCGGGCAGTGCGATGTCGTACTCCGTAGAGATGGTCGAGGTCAGCCCCCGTCCGGCGACGTCGATGGCGAACGTGTTCTGGGCGTCGGGGCCGCACGCGGCAACGCACCGGTAGCACATGATGCATTTGTCGTAGTCCCTGACGTAGAGGTCGTCCTCGATCTTCACGGCGTCGGTGCGTCGCCATCCGCCTTCGTACTTCGACGGGTCGACCCCGTACCGCTCCATCTGGCGCTTCGTCTCGGGTTCCGCGAGCGATAGGTCCACTGCGGATGCGAGGAGCTCGTACACCGTCCTGCGGGCCTGCTGTACGCGCGGTGAGTCCGTCGACACGTCCATGCCCTCGGACACCGCACGCGAACAGGACGGAACGAGGGTCCGTGAGCCTGCCACCTCGACGACGCACACGCGGCACGAGTTGATCGGCTCGAGCGTCTCGAGGTAGCAGAGCGATGGGACGTCGGCCCCGACGGTGCGACACGCCTCGAGCACCGTGGAACCCTCCGGGACCCGCGTAGCGACTCCGTCGATCGTTATCTCCACAGCGGTCCTCGGATCCGAGAGTGGCTGGGCCGTCATTCCGGATGTCCGATCAGGCGAAGGTCGATGGCTGATTGGATCGCCACGGTCGCGAACTGGCCGAGGCCGCAGATCGAGGCGTCGCGGAGGACCCCGTCGAGCTCCGACAGGAGGGCGAGCTCGCGACGCACGTCGCTCGATCCGGCTCCGATCCGACCGATGGACTCTTCTTGTCGGACCGTCCCGACGCGGCACGGGATGCACAGCCCGCACGACTCCTCGGCGAAGAAGTGGGCGATCCTCCCGGCGATCGAGGTCATGTCGGCATCGGTGTTGAACACCATCACGACGCCTGACCCGAGCGAGATGCCTGCTTCCCTGGTCGCCTCGAATGTCAATGGGACGTCGAGCTGCCCTCCGGCGATGAACGTGCCGGCTGCGCCTCCGACGAGGACGGCACGCAGTGATCCCTCGATGCCGCCGGCGAGCGAGATGAGGTCACGGGTCGTCGCACCGAACGGGACCTCGTACACCCCCGGCGACACCACGTTGCCGGACACGCAGAAGAGCTTCGGACCCGTCGACTCGGCGGTTCCTGTCTGCGAGTACGCGGCACCACCCTCGTCGAGGATCGCAAGGACGTTCATCAGCGTCTCGACGTTGTTGACGAGGGTGGGTCGTCCGAACAGCCCCGCCTCGGTGGGGAACGGAGGCTTCTGCCGAGGCTCACCCCGGAACCCCTCGATCGAGTTGAAGAGGGCCGTCTCCTCCCCGCAGATGTACGCACCAGCGCCGCTTCGCAGCTCGATGTCGAAGGAGAACTCGGACCCAGCTATGTCCCCGCCGAGGAAGCCGGCACGACGGGTCTCGTCGATGGCTTCGGCGAGGCGCCGATGGGCGATCGGATACTCGCCACGGATGTAGATGTATCCGCTGGGTCGCCCCGACCGCGAAGGCGGCGATCGTCAGCGCCTCGATGAGGCCGAATGGGTCGGCTTCCATGAGGACTCGATCCTTGAACGTCCCCGGCTCTGACTCATCGGCGTTGCACACGACGTAGCGCGGCTCGCCCGATTCGGCGACGGCGCGCCACTTGAGCGCCGCCGGGAAGGAGGCTCCGCCACGCCCTCGCAGTCCGCTCGCCTCGATCTCGTCGATCACTGCCTGGCTCCCGATTCGCAGTGCTGTCCGCAGACCGACGAAACCCTCCCCGACGATGTGGTCGTGGATCGACCCCGATCGGCGGGACAGGAGGGCGGTCCCGAGTGTCGGCTCGGTCGGCTCGACCACCGATCGTGGTACCTCGGCCCGCAGGATCTCGATGATGGTCTCCGTCGATGCCGGAGCGAGGGACACGTCGGTTCCGCCCGCAATCTGGACGAAGGCTGCCGAACCCTTCTCGCATTGGCCGAGGCACGGTGACCGCCTCCACATGACGTCCCCGTGGGCTTCGCCCGCAGGTCCGAGCCTGGCGGCGAGCGAATCGAGCGTGGCGTCGACCCCGCGTGCTTTGCATGCGATGTCGTCACACACCCACGCGACGCGGGCAGGACGCTGGCTGGTCGCGATCAGGTCATAGAAGTCCGCGACGCCGAATGCCTCGGCCGGGGAGACCGGCAGTCGCTCAGCGATGTAGTTGATGGCTCCGTGGCTCACCCACCCGATGGCGGACTGGACGGCGTGCAGCGCCGGAAGGAGGAGGTGACGCCGGTCCGATGCGTGGCCGAAGCCCCCGTACGCGACGTGGTCGTCCATGTCGGAGCGCTCCCCGCCGTCCCACACGGAGCCGGGTTGGCCGAGTACGGATTCCACGGCGAGTCGCTCGCTGGCACTCGGGGCGTCGGAGGTTGTCTGATAGTCGATGCTCGCCTCAGCTCATCGATGCCGGTTCGATCCGCACTGCTGTCGCCTTGAATTCTGCCGTTCCCGATTTCGGATCCCACGCATCGAGCGTGAGCGTGTTGACGTCGACGTCGTCGGGTGAATGGATCGCCATGAACACGAGACCCCGCCGGAGTCCCTTGGTGAGACGGACGGGGACCTCGATCGAACCGCGGCGCGACGTGACACGAACCATGGTGCCATCGGATACGCCGAGGTCCTCTGCCTGTTCCGGTGTCATGTCGATGACGGCACCGTGTCGGATGGGCGACCGGAATCCACCCGACTGCACGCCCGTGTTGTACCCGTCGAGACGGCGACCGGTCGTCAACCGGATGGGGTAGTCGTCGTCGAGGGGATCGATCGGTGGCGCCCACTCCACGGGTGAGAACGGCACGGGCTCCCTGACCATCGGTTCGTCCCAGAGCCATCCGTGGAGGAACTGGGTCCCCGGGTGGTCGTCGTCGGGACATGGCCACTGGATGCCTCCGAGCTCGTCGAGGCGGTCGTAGGACATGCCGGCGTGCATCGGGGAGAGGGTGCGCACCTCGTCCCACACGGTCCCGGCCTCCGGCTCGCCCCAGTCGTGGCCGAGGGTTCGTGCGAGGTCGTACAGGATGTCGAGGTCGTCCCGTGCATCACCGGGTGGATCGAGTGCCTTGCGGACCCTCTGGACCCTGCGCTCGGACGACGTGACAGTCCCCTCGGATTCGGCCCAACCGGCTGCTGCGGGGAAGACGACGTCCGCGAGCTGAGCGGTTCGCGTGAGGAAGATGTCCTGCACGACGAGGTGGTCGAGGCCTTCGAGGAGCTCGACGGCCCGGCCGGTGTCTGCCTCGGATTGCGCGGGGTTCTCCCCGATGATGTACATGGCGCGGATGTCCCCGCGCTCCATCGCGTCGAACATCTCGGTGACGTGCCAACCGGGGCTTGTCGGGATCTCGGTGTTCCACGCCTGCTCGAACCGACGCCTTGCCTCGGGGTCCTGGACGTCCTGGAATCCGGGCAACTTGTTCGGGAGGGCACCCATGTCTCCACCCCCCTGGACGTTGTTCTGGCCCCGGATGGGGACGAGGCCCGATCCGTACCGGCCGACATGCCCGGTGAGGAGGGCGAGGTTGATGAGCGCCAGGACGTTGTCGGTGGCGTTGTGGTGTTCGGTGATCCCGAGTGTCCAGCACAGCTGGGCGGTCGGGGCCGCCGCGTAGGTGTGGGCGAGGGATCGGATTGCGGTGCGTGGAACCCCGGTGATCGCTTCGGCGAGCTCGAGCGTGTACGGCTCGACGGACGCCGCGAACTCGTCGAAACCCTGCGTTGCACGCTCGATGAAGTCGGTGTCGGCGAAGCCCGCATGGATGATCTCGCGGGCGACCGCGTTCGCGAGGGCGATGTCGGAGCCCACGTCGATGCCGAGCCAGACGTCTGCCCACTCGGCGGAGTCTGTCCGGCGTGGGTCGACGACGAACATCGATGCGCCGTTGCGCACACCCTTCATGAGGTGGTGGAAGAAGATGGGGTGGGCAGACCGCGCGTTCGAGCCCCACAGGACGATGCAATCCGTGGTCTCGATCTCCTCATACGACGACGTACCGCCGCCCGCTCCGAACACTGTCGCCAGACCGACGACGGAAGGAGCGTGTCAGGTGCGGTTGCAGCTGTCGACGTTGTTGGTGTGGAGCACCGTGCGTGCGAACTTCTGTGCGACGTAGTTCATCTCGTTGGTCGCCTTCGAGCACGAGAACATGCCCGTCGCCGCACCGTCGGCCGCTGCGAAGCCGGCCGCTGCCCGCTCCAGTGCCTCAGGCCAAGAGGCCGTCCGAAGTTCGCCACCGTCACGCACCATCGGCGTCGTCAACCGTTCGTATCGTTTTCCCATCTCACCTCCTTCCGCTCCCGACCGACAGTACCAGCAGCCACTTCCCCCTTAGCGCGGAACTGACGCCAGGGGAGGTCGTGAGTCTGCCAAGAACGGGACAGACAGCCGGATCGATCGGCGCGACAATGTCCATGCATGGCCGGTGCGGCTCTTCGCCGTGTTCGTGGCCTCCGCTCCGGCTTCTGTCGGCGCCTCTCGAGACAGGGTCGGTCGTCTCAGAAAGGTGCCATCGATGATGGTCAGAAGATCCCGTGTGCTGGTGCTGGGTGCTGCACTTGCGGGAATCGTGTTCCTGGTTCCCGTCACGTCCGGACCGGTGTCTGCGCTCCCTCCCGACGACGGCCTGGTGGCGTACGTGGCGTCCGGATCGGGACCGCACCCTGACGGGAGGATCGCCATCTTGGATGACCGTGGAGACATCTATTTGATGGAGAGCAACGGAACGGGACTGGTCCAGCTCATCGATCCCTGGAACTCGGGAGGAAGCGTCGTCCTGTGGTCACCGGATGGTCTCCGTCTGGCCTTCACCTCGAACGGGTACGTCGAGGAAGGGGATGGTGGTATGTACATCACCACCCTGGATGGCGATGCCCGGCGGCTCCCGCCGGACGAATTCGGCGACGGTGGCTTCGACGGTGTTCCGTACACGTGGGCGCCCTCGTGGTCGCCGGACGGCGCGAAGATCATCTTCGTCGGTGGACCTGACCTCGGTATCTACACCGTTGATGTGGCCACCGGGACCATCGAGTCGGTCGTGTCACCCGAGCCTCAGATCGACGAGATGCTAATCGACCTCGAGTCACCGACGTTCTCGCCGGACGGCTCTCGCATCGCGTACGTCGAACGGACGACCACGATCCTGTCGAGTGGTACCTGGCCGCCCCGGCCACGTTTTCTGCGATCCGGCGCCATCTTCGTGGCTGACGCGGACGGGTCGAACGCCGCTCGCATCACCAACTCCCTGGCACCGTCCGGCAGCCCTACGAAGTACGTCGACGACGAACATTCCCCCGTATGGTCACCGGATGGAAAGTCCCTCGCCTTCGCATCTGGAGTGCCCGGCGACCAAGTGTCCTCAGTCCTCGTTGTCGTCGACGCCGACGGCTCGGATCGTCGAGAGCTCACGGACGGAAGCGACAAGGTGCTGTACCCGACGTGGTCGCCCGATGGCAGGAGCATCGCCTGGAGCGGCGACTCGGATTCCTTCGTCATCGATGTCGACGGATCCAAGCTCGTTGTCCTCGGGCCGGGTAGCGGTCCGAGTTGGTCATCGAACAGTTCCAGGATCGCTCTCAACACTGCGTATGACGTCGTGACCGTGAATCGTGATGGTTCGGCCTACACGGTGCTCGACCCAGTCGGTCTGCCCGAGGACAGCATCGTGCTCGACCACGATTGGCAGCCGGTGTTTCCGCCGGTGGGTCTCGTGGATCCCGGACAGGGTCGCTGGTCGCTGAAGGGCTGGCAGGGCGAGATGTCCACGTTCTACTACGGGAATCCCGGTGATGTGCCGTTCATGGGAGATTGGGATTGTGACGGTGTCGACACGCCGGGGCTGTATCGCCAGTCCGACGGGTACGCGTATCTGCGGAATTCGAACAGCCAGGGTGTTGCGGATATCAAGTTCTTCTTCGGGAATCCCGGTGACATGCCGTTGGCGGGGGACTGGGACGGTGACGGGTGTGACACGGTGTCGATCTATCGGCCGTCCGAGCAGGTGTTCTACATCATCAACGAGCTCGGGTCCCAGGACACCGGTCTGGGTGCGGCTGACTACAGCTTCATGTTCGGGAACCCCGATGACAGGCCCGTGGCCGGGGACTGGGACGGTGACGGTGTCGACGGGATTGGCCTGCATCGCGACTCGACCGGCTTCTTCTATTGGAGGGACACCCTCGACACGGGGGTGGCGGACGGGTCGATCTTCTTCGGTGACGGCGGGGACCGTTTCGTGTCCGGTGATTGGGGAACGATCCCCGGTCGTGACACGCCTGCGGTGTTCCGGCCCTCGAACGGGATCGTGTACTTCCGCTACTCGCTCACCGAGGGCAACGCAGACACGTGGTTCCCATGGCCCGATGCGACCAGCGCCCATGTTCCCGTAGCGGGGAACTTCGGCCTCGACTGAAAACCCGCCACCCCGCTCCTGCGGTAGCTCACGCTCCCTGAGAAGACGTGAGCTACGGCAAGGCCGGGCTCAGACGTCACAGGTCCTGGTCGGTGGTGTCCTCGAGGGGTTCGGGATCCTCGGAGGTGTCGACCGTGTCCGGCGCCGTTGCCGCAGGTGAATCCTGCCGCTGTTCCCGTTTGGCGGCGATCTGTGCGGAGAACTCGTTGAAGGTCGTCCCCAGTGCGCTGAAGAAGGAGCTGGCGGTCCCGCGGGCCTCTTCCTTGAGGGCCGGATCTGCAATGGTGTCTCCTGCGGCCTCGAATGCGGTCCGGATGCTCGCACCAAGCTGTCGGAGGGCCTCGGCAACCTCTTCGTCGGTGACGGTTTCCCGGTCCGGGTCATCCTCGTGGGCCTTGTAGTGCTCCTTGTACATCGATCCGAGCCTCTTGAATCGCTCGCCGACATCGCTCCAGGCCTCATCCATCTGACTCATGTCATCCTCCTCCCGTCATGCTACCCGCGCGCTCTCGTGCGGAGGATCGGGCCGTCGAGCGACCCACGGCATCGTCGATCGGCGAGAATGGCAAGATGCCGTGAGGAGGTTCGCTCCTGACGCCACTGTTCACGCGGCAAGAACCGCCCTCTCGAATGTGAATCCCGAATCCCCCTCGAAGATTGGAGCGCCATGTACCAACTGAAGAACCGCAGTTTCGTGAAGGAGATCGACTTCACCCCAGCGGAGTTCACGTACCTCCTCGACCTCGCAGGCGACCTCAAGGCGGCGAAGTATGCAGGAACGGAGGAGCGGGAGCTGACCGGTCGGAACATCGCGCTCGTGTTCGAGAAGACGTCGACGCGGACCCGCGCCGCCTTCGAGGTCGCCGCATACGATCAGGGGGCACACGTGACATACCTCGACCCCTCATCGTCCCAGATGGGTCACAAGGAGTCGGCGGCCGACACGGCCAGGGTTCTCGGCCGTATGTACGACGCCATCGAGTACCGGGGCACGGCACAGGCGACCGTCGAGGAACTCGCTGCCCACGCGGGCGTCCCCGTGTACAACGGCCTGACGGAGGAGTGGCACCCCACCCAGATGCTGGCCGACTTCCTCACCATGCACGAGGCGTCCGGCAAGTCCTACGACGAGCTGGCCTTTGCATTCACGGGTGACCTTCGGTTCAACATGGGCCGATCCCTGCTCGTCACGGGAGCGCTCCTTGGTTCGGACGTGCGGATGATCGGACCGAAGCAGATGTTCCCGCCAGACGATGTCGTCGAGATCGCCAAGGGTCTCGCCGAGGCCTCGGGGGCGACGATCACGATCACGGACGACCTCGATGCCGTCGAGGGCGTCGACTTCATCCATACAGACGTGTGGGTGTCCATGGGCGAGCCAAAGGACGTGTGGAACGACCGCGTTGCGACCTTCAGGGACTACCAGGTCAACACGGCCCTGTTCGAACGCACCGGGAATCCGGACGCAGCGTTCATGCACTGTCTCCCGGCGTTCCACGACACGAATACGGTCGTCGGCAAGGAGATGATGGAGGCCACGAACATGCCGGACGGCCTCGAGGTGACCAACGAGGTCTTCGAGTCGAGCCGGTCCATCGTGTTCGATCAGGCCGAGAATCGGCTTCACACGATCAAGGCGGTTCTGGTCGCAACGCTCGCCTGAACGAGGAACCGGCCGGTGCCGGGGTACTCGGGCGTCTGCGTCCTAGACGATCCTGCGGTCGCTCGCCCACTTCGCCAACTCGTGGCGGTTCGAGAGCTGGAGCTTGCGCAACACGGACGACACGTGGGTCTCGACCGTCTTGACCGAGATGTCGAGCCTGCGGGCGATCTGCTTGTAGGCGTAGCCCCTCGCGATCTGGCGGAGGACCTCCTGCTCGCGCGGCGTGAGCGCATCGAGCTCCGGGTCCTCCGCGACTGGAACGGACCGTGAGAACGCCTCGAGAACGAAACCGGCGAGCGACGGTGAGAACACGGCTTCACCTTCTGCCACCCTCGTGATCGCCTCGGTGAGCTCGACCGGCGAGATCGACTTGGTCACGTAACCCCTGGCACCGGCCCTGATCATCGCGATCACGTCCTCCGGAGCGTCCGACACGGACAGGGCGAGGAACCGGATGTCCGGGTTCACCTGGTGGATGGTGGACACCACGGTCACCCCGCCACCTCCGGGCATGTGGACGTCGACGAGGACGACGTCCGGCTTCATCTTCCTGATCTCGTCCACTGCATGATCGACGTCGTAGGACGACCCGAGGACGTCGAAACCGTCCTCGAGCTCCGCCCGGACGCCTGTCAGGAAGATGCGGTGATCGTCGACGAGGTACACGCTGGTCATGTGGTCTCCCCATTCACTGGGTTGCCTCCGGACATGGAGAGATGGATCTCCGTACCGACACCGATCTCCGAGTCGATCGTCGCAGATCCGCCGTGGCGCTGCATCCTCCCCCTGATCGATTCGACGAGACCCCTGCGGTCCCCGCCGACCGCAGCAGGGTCGAAGCCGGACCCCTGGTCCGTGATGAACACATCGACGGTGCCATTGTTCGCCTCGGCGAACACCGATACGCGGTCTGCGCCAGAGTGTTTCGCTGCGTTCATCATCGCCTCGGTGGTGGCACCGACCAGCGCATGCTGGAGTTCCCTCGGGAGCTCGCTCTCGCCGACGACGACGATCGATACGGGGACGTCATGGGCCTCCTCCACCCGGTTCGCCGCGTCCGCAAGCGCGCCGCGGAGGGTCCTGGTGTCTGCGGATCCCTCGTCGAACAGCCACGATCGCAGTTCCCGCTCCTGGGATCGGGCGAGCGTGACCATCCGCTTCGGGTCGTCGGTACGTTGGATGAGGGCGAGTGTCTGGAGAACCGAGTCGTGGAGGTGCGCCGCCATCTCCGCCTTCTCCTCCGACCTGATCCTCGCTCGACGTTCGGTGCGAAGGTCCTCGACGAGCGACCACAGCCATGGGCCGGCGACGATCATGAACCCGGCAACGGCGGCGATGAGCGCGAGGGTGAGGACGCCGAAGGCCTGGAGGTTCTCGAGCGAGGACAGCACGACGACAAGTCCTGCGATCATCATGACGAGGCCCCCCACGACGAGCCACCACGACCGCCGCCCACCGGATGTGCCTGTGATGCCCTCGAGCGATCTCTCGTAGTTGACACCCGATGTGTCGATGGCGATGGCGAGGCCGAAGATGACGAGCGTCGCCGGCCACACAACCGTCCCGAACCAGATCCCGACGGTTTGGAGGAACAGCATCACGGCGAGAAACATCGACCCGAGCCCGATCATCTGCGTCCTCGTGGCACGACGCTCGGTCGGGTCGGTCCCCGCCGTCGAGGATGGGACGTTCTCGTTCGGCACGATCAGGGCAGCCAGGGCGTAGGCCACGAGGCCCACGCCGCCGGCGAGGGCGACGCACGCGAACCCCGCTCGGACGTAGATGGTGTGGACACCAAGGCTTTCGGCGATGCCGCCACAGACCCCCGCGATCATCCGATCGTTCCCTGACCGTCGGAACGGCCACGTGAACGGTCGGCGTGCGGAGTCGTGCTGCGCGGACTGGGACTGGGTGTCGGTCACGGGTTCCTGGTCGTCGGTATCTCGAAATGGTGTCACAGCGCGTCCCTCGGGACAACCCGGGACGACCCTGAGCCATCCCTGAGGTATCAGGAACCGAGGGGATCGTTCCCGATGGTGCAAAGCGCGACTCTGGCGGATGATGTCGATATGACAGACACAACCCGCACTCGCACAAGCCGGCCCACCAGGCTGCAACGGTCCCGCAAGGATCGCGTGCTCACCGGCGTCGCCGGAGGGCTCGGGACACACCTGGGGATCAACCCGTGGTGGTTCCGATTCGCCTTCTTGATCCTGGCCTTCTTCGGCGGCTTCGGACTCGTCGTGTACCTCGCTGCATGGCTGGTCATCCCAGACGAGGGCCAAGAGGACCCGATCATCAGCAACTGGCTCGGCCACGTTGACACATCCGACGCAGGGACGATCTTCGGACTGGTGCTGGTCGGCGCCGCCGCGGTGATCGTCCTCACGCAGTTCGCCGACATCTCGGGCACGCTCGTGGTGGCGGCCATCCTCTTCGTCGTGGGCCTCCTGCTCTATCGAGGGGATCTGACATCCAAACGACCGGATCGACCCGGTCCCCCTACCACCAACGGAGGTGACGACATGACAGAGGCGACGACGGCGGCCATCGCATCCACCGCCGGATACCCGGATGCTGCGCACGGGGACGTTGCACACGGCGGCGATGGGTATGGGGGCGAAGGGGACGAGCTCCCACCGACCCCACCGCCCGCCCCACCGGCCTACGGCGAGCCCGACCCAGGTCCAGCCGAGCCGTGGGAGCCGCCGCCTCCACGTGAGCGCTCGATGCTCGGAAGGCTCACCCTCGCCGTCGGGCTGATCGTCGTCGCGACGATGGCGCTGCTCGACGTCGCATTCGCGAGGGTGGACGTGGATCCGGTTCACTACCTGGGCGCAGCGGTCGCCGTGATCGGACTCGGCCTGATCGTGGGGGCGTTCATCGGGAAGGCACTGTGGCTCATCATCGTCGGTGTGCTGTTGCTCCCCGCATTGTGGATCGCTGCACTTCTGCCGTCGTCGATCGACTACTCGGCTGGGGACTTCACCTACGAACCTCTGACCGTCGCCGATGTCGCCAGTCCGTATGAGCAGGGTTTCGGCCAGATGACCATCGACCTCACGGCGCTGAGTGTCGAGGATCTCGCGGAGCTCGGACGGCTCGAAGCCTCGGTCGGGTTCGGTGAGATCATCGTCCGGCTGCCTGAAGACGCAGGCTTCACCCTGGATGCCAGCGTGGGGATGGGTGTCGTGCAAGGACCGTTCCCGTCCTCGCAGGGATTCGGCGTCGATCTCGCGACGAGCTTCGGCGACAACGCCTCGGCGTTCGAGCTCGACCTCGAGGTCGGTGCAGGGGCGATCACGATCCGCTCCATGATCCTGTCTCGTGACACCTCCGACGCCCTCCTCGAAAGGAGCAACTGATGAAGCGGCACGCATTCGACCCGATCTCGTTCGTGTTCGGTGCCCTGCTCATGGCGATGGCGGCAGGAGCGGTGTGGAACGACCAGTTTGACTGGAACATCGGTGTGTGGATCCTCCCGGCCGCCGTCCTGGTCCTCGGCATCGGCCTCCTGGCATCGGCCATCCGCAACACAACCCGCACGGACGCCTGACCACCGGTTCCTTCCGACAACCAGAATGGCCCCTGCCCGTGCGGGGGCCATTCACGCGGGACGGCGGACCCGCATCAGTAGCTGCCGCCGAGCTTGGTGTGGTCCCACGAGGTCGTGGAGGTCGGCTCGACGACCACCGCCGTGTTCTTTTCGGCGAAGCGGCCGAAGGCCTGCTCGAGCGCCTCACCCGTGAGCCGAACGGGGGTGTCACCGACGAAGGGATAGCGGGCACCGAGTCGTCCGTAGATCTCGAGGACGTAGTCGGGATCGTCGATGAGCCGTGCCGTGCCCTTGATCATGACCCCTTTCAGGGTCTCGTAGGAGGTCCCCTCCTCGACGAGGAGGGTCACGCGAGGGTCACGGCGCAGGTTGACGATCTTCTGCGACTTCGTGAACGAGCGGAAGACGATCCGCCCGTCGTCGAGGACGAACCACATGGGGGCGAGGTGGGGGGACCCATCCCGTCCGATCGTCGCCACCTGGAGGGTCTTGGCTCCCTCGGCGAGGAACGTGAGCACCTCGTCTGGGGTCATCGTGATGTCCTTGCGCGCCATTCCCACAAGCTACTGCGTGACAGGGCCATCGGGTCGGCTTGCGAGATTCCCGCGTCGCGGCCCGTGGTGGCCGTGTACGCTTGCGTCCTGCGGAGCACGGGCGACCCTCGCGGCGGCTGAGGCTCACGACGCTGACGACGGATGGATCACGGTGTACATCCCCCAACCCGGAGTGGTGGGGAGAAGGGAACCGAACAATGGCTGACAAGGTCACAGCTCCCCAGGTGCGTGCACGCAAGGGCGGAGCGAAGCTCACGATGGTCACTGCCTACGACGCCCCGACGGCCCGAATAGCCGACCGCGCCGGAGCCGACATGATCCTCGTGGGGGATTCGGTCGCCAATGTCGTACTCGGCCACGATGACACCCTCGCGGTGTCCGTCGACGTGATGGTCCACCACACGGCTGCCGTCGCTCGCACCAAGCCGAGGGCCCTCGTCGTTGGCGACATGCCATGGCTGTCGTATCACACGAGCACCCATGACACGGTGGAGAACGCGGGCAGGCTGGTGCGGGAGGGCGGAGCGAGCGCCGTCAAGCTCGAGGGTGGGCGCAAGCGACTCTCGATGATCCAGGCGGTCCTCGATGCCGAGATCCCCGTCATGGGTCATCTCGGCCTCACGCCGCAGTCGCTCCACGCGATGGGCGGTTACCGGGTCCAGGGCAAGGAAGCCCAGGCGGCCTACGAGCTCATCTCGGATGCGAGCGCCCTCGCCGATGCCGGCGTGTTCGCGATCGTGCTCGAAGGCGTACCTGACGTCGTTGCGGAGATCGTCACCAGGGAGATCCCCGTACCGACCATCGGGATCGGGGCAGGCATCCACTGCGACGGGCAGGTGCTCGTCTTCCACGACGTCACCGGTCTCGGAGCTGGCGAGTACGTCCCCAAGTTCGTGCGAGCGTACGCGCACCTCGCCGATGACGCCGTCGCAGCGCTCGAGGCGTTCTTCGAGGACGTCCGGTCCGGGGCGTTCCCGTCGGCGGCAGAGACCTACCACATGTCTCGCGAGTCCGCAGAGATCCTGGAGAACCTGTCGATGACGTCCAGCGACTTCCTCGCTGACGAGGCAATGGAGGCATGACCATGACGATGTCACGATCCGCGTCGAGCGACCATGGCGAGCGTCGGCACCGAACGTCCGGATCGTGGCACCTCGCGGTCCTCGCCATCGGCATTGCGCTCATGGTGATGAGCTGCTCCTCGGAGAGCGACCCGACGACCACGACCGGCGACCCATCGACAGGTTCCACGTCACCGGTCGAGACCCGGGTGGGCATCGAGAACTTCAGCTTCACCCCCGGTGACCTCGTCGTCGCCGTGGGGACGACGGTCGAATGGCAGAACCGTGCCTCGGGGACATCGCATACGACGACCGCCGTCGACGGGGAATGGGACTCTGGGTCCCTGGCTGGCGGAGGGTCGTTCTCGCAGACCTTCACGGAGACCGGCTCGTTCGACTACTTCTGTGCGATCCACCCGGCAATGACAGGGACGATCACCGTCGAATCCTGAGCGAGCGCATCTCCTCAGTTCGCGGTGTCGGAACGGACGCGGTACTCGAGTTTGACGACTCCGTTGCTGAACGAGGCCGAATCCACGAGGTCGAGCGGCGGATCGATCGCACCCGTGAACAGCGGCACACCGGATCCGAGCACCGTCGGCATCACGTAGAGCTCGAGCGTGTCGATCGCTCCGCCGTTGACGCCATCGGTGATCACGACACCGCCCCCGACCACCCAGACGCGTTTGTCCGTCGACGCGGCGAGTGACCGGATCGCTTCGGCGGTCCCGGACCGGGAGAACTCGATCCTCGCACCCTCGGCCGTCGGGAGGTCCCGAGACGTGAGCACGACACCGGGGAGATCGCCGTACGGCCATCCCCAGCCGAGGATCTGCTCGTACGTGGTCGCCCCAAGGACCACGGCGCCGATGGTGTCGAGGAAGCCGTGGAAGTCGTACTCGTCCGTTCCGAAACGCTCGAGGAATCCGACGCTTCCGTCATCGTGAGCGATGTACCCATCGAGGCTCACCGCCACGTATGCCACGACCTTCGACGCCATGGAACGACCCTACTCCCGCAGTCGCCACGCGTGCTCCCGGCCGGGCCGGTCCTCGGTGTCCCGGACGCGATGCTTCAGAACCGACGCCGGTACCCGTTCATCTCGACGACCCTGGCACGCGCCATGAGCGTCGCAGCAGCGCGCGGCGTGATTCCCTCCGCTACCGACTGCTCGAGGACCTCGCGGGTATTCGCGCGAATCTTCTCCTCTATCACGTCGAACGCCTGCCGCGCCGTGCCCCCCGCATACTCGACGGCGCCGCAGATGACGCCGCCTGCGTTTGCGATGAAGTCGGGCAGGACGAGAACCCCGCGCTCGTGGAAGATCGCTTCCGCCTCCGCGGTTGCAGGGATGTTCGCACCCTGGGCGATGACCCTTGCCTTCACATCGCCGGCGTTGGCTGCCGTGAATACGTCCGGGCGTGCGGCGGGCACCCAAATGTCGCAGTCGAGACCGACGAGGTCGGCGCTACCCACGGGCTCGCCGTCGGGGAAGCGCCCGACATGGTTCCCCTCCGCCTTGAACGCTGTCAGCTTCTCAAGGTCGAACCCGTCGGGATCGACCATGGCGCCCTTGCTGTCGGACACACCGACGATCACGGCTCCCCGTTCCGCCAGGAACCGCGCCGCGTGGATCCCCACTGCGCCGAAGCCCTGGACGACGACCCTCGCCCCGTCGAGCGTGACGGCGCCCATCTCCTCCGCCACCTCGGTGGCGATCGCGACGCCGAACCCGGTCGCTCCGAGCGTGTCGAGGGGGATGCCTCCCATCGTCGGTGGCAGCCCGACGACCCGCCCGATCTCATCGTGGATCTGGGCCATGTTGGCCTCGGTCAGGCCCATGTCGGGTCCTGGGATGTAGTCGGTGATGTCACGCATGGCGTTCGCCAGGGCGCGGACGAGCCGTTCCTTGCGGTCATCGGGCATTCCTGGATCCGCGATGACCCCGCTCTTGGCGCCGCCATGGCGGAGGCCCGCTGCGGCGTTCTTGAACGTCATCGCCCTGGCGAGCCTGAACACCTCGTCGACCGAGATGTCCTCGGCCATGCGGATCCCACCGATGGCCGGGCCCGCAGCGGTGTTGTCGACCACCAGGATCGCCTCGAGACCAACCGCCGCATCTCGCATGTACACGATCTTCTCAGGACCGATGTCATCGGACAGCTCAGCCCACTTGGCATCCATTGGCTACCTCCTCGGGAGATGCATCCTCACCACAAGTATCCCCTACGACTCGATCCGCTGACGGGGATTCCGCGGATCCCTCCCGCATCGATACCCGGGAGCCGTCGATAGGTTCCCTCCGATGAGGACGTCGCTGCTGCTCGCCATCGCGTTGACCGTCGCAGCGTGTTCGGCGGCCGCCGACGTGCCAGATACCTCGGTGCCGACCACCGTTGCGGCGCCCGCAACCACGAGCGAGACCCTCGACGTACCCGAGGAGCTCGCCGACAGCGATATCGACGTCGTCGTCGTTGGCGACCGGACGCTGCTGCTCGCCATCGCCGATACCCCGGCGCTCCGGGCGAGCGGCCTCATGGGTGTGACCGACCTCGGCGACCTCGACGGGATGCTCTTCTATTGGCGCCACCAGGCGAACGGCGGGTTCTGGATGAAGGACACCGTCATTCCGCTCGACATCGTCTGGTTCCTCGAGGACGGGTCGTATGCAGGACGCGCATCGATGGTCCCCTGCACCGACGACCCCTGCCCCACCTATTCACCCGAGGGCGACCCCGATTACCGCTACGCGATCGAGGCACGCCCCGGTGCGCTCGACTGGGTCGACGAGTCCACCAGGATCATCTATTCGGATTGAGGACCCGCCGGACGCGACGCCCTGTCGGCAGGCCCATTCCGCGTTGCTACCGTCCTTGTCATGGCAGAGATCCACTTCACCGACGCACCAGAAGCCAACGAGCTGCTTGCCGACAACCACTTCGCCCTCATCGTGGGCATGACCCTGTACCAGCAGGTCCCCGTCGAGAAGGCCTTCGCAGGGCCCGCCGTGCTCCAACAACGCCTCGGTACCACGCTCGACGCACAGACGATCGCGAGCCTCGATCCCGACCGGCTCGAGGCGGTGTTCAGGCAGCAGCCCGCGCTGCACCGCTTCCCCGCCAACATGGCAAAACGGGTTCAGGCCGTCGCTGCCTACCTCGTCGAGACGTACGAGGGTGATGTCACGAGGCTGTGGGATGGCGTGTCGTCCGGAGGCGAGCTCCTCGATCGGATCCAGCTGATCCCCGGATTCGGTGAGTACAAGGCGAAGGTCTACGCAGCGGTTCTCGCTCGCCAGTTCGGGATCACCCCAGATGGCTGGGACGAGGCCCTTCCCGACTGGCCGAACATCTCCGAGGTCTGCCTCCGATGCGGACCGCGCCGAGATGAAGGAACGCAAGAAGGCCTGGAAGGGCGACCAATCCTGACGGCGGTCCCGACCGTACGGGTTGTCGATCGGCCGGCGAGGACCGCTCCCTGGATCAACCCTCGCGGAGGATCTTCTTCATCGCCTTGCCCCTGGCCAGATCATCGATCAGTTTGTCCGCGTACCGGATCTCCTGCAATACGGGCTCCTCGATGTTCTCGACCCGCACGCCGCAGATCAAGCCCGTGGTTGAGCGGCGGGCAGGGTTGAGGGCTGGAGCCTGTGCGAAGAAGGTCTCGAAATCGGTGCCACCGTCGAGGTGGGCCTCCAGGGTGGGCTGCTCGTACCCCGTCAGCCAACGGAGGATCTCGTCGGCCTCTTCCTTGGTACGTTCCTTCCGCTCCGCCTTCGCCAGGTAGTGGGGGTAGATGTTGCCCACGCTCATCGTGTAGATCCGGTGCTTCCCGTCTGTCATCGTCTCTCCCGATCTCACCTGGGTGACTCGCGAACCAGCTTGGCGGCCTCCCAGAACGTCGCACGCGAGTCCGACAGTTGCCCCGCGAGCATCCGGCGACCCTGTCTGCCGAAGTGATGCACGTGTGTACGATCATCGGGATTGCCGAGGGAGGAAGCTGGCTGGGGCCTGTACACTCCCGGGATCCAGTCGACTCGCCCAGAGGAGTCGCCGTGCCCACGGCACGCCATCCTGCTCCCGCCACACGTGGGGGCCTTCCGCTCCGGCGGATGTCCGAAGGAGGAAACTTCAGATGCGCTCATATGAGCTGATGGTCATCCATCGATACGACATGGCCGAGCCCGACGTCCGTAAGGAAGTCGCCCAGATCGAGAAGGCGATCACGGACAGGGAGGGCAAGGTCACGGGAACCGACTTCTGGGGGAAGCGCCGCTTCGCCTATGAGATCGACCACATGAACGAGGGCTACTACTCCGTCATCACGTTCGACGGGTCCGTGGAACTCCAGCAGGTCCTCGACCGCTCGCTGTCACTCTTCGATGCGGTGGTCCGCCACAAGATCGTACGGACGACGGCAAAGGTCTAGAACGTGTCACACGGACCCCTCACACTGGTGGGGTAGGTCGACAGGAGAGAGATGCAATGAGTAACAGCGTGACCCTCGTAGGCAACCTGGTCGAAGATCCCGAGCTGCGGTTCACCGCATCCGGTGTCGCCATGGCCCGCATCCGCATCGCGGTGAGCCGGCGATACCAGGACCGAGACGGCAACTGGCAGGAGGAATCCGGCTTCTTCGGTGGAACGGTGTGGCGCGACTACGCCGAGAACGTCGCCGAATCCCTCACCAAGGGGACGAGGGTGATGATCACCGGTCGCCTCAAGCAGCGGAACTGGGAGACCAACGAGGGCGAGAAGCGATCCGTCGTCGAGGTCGACATCCAGGAGATCGGCCCATCCCTTCGATGGGCGACCGCGAACGTGACCCGTACCCCTCGTTCCGGTGACGGCAACGACAGCTACGGAGGTGGTTCGTCGGCGCCCGCACCCGTCGCCAGAGACGACTTCGGCCCCGACGAAGCCCCGTTCTAGACCGCACACATTTCCAAGGAGGACATCATGGCCCAGAAACCGAATTCGTCACGCCAGAGACGGCGTCGACCCGACGTCGACCCCCGAAAGAGGAAGCGCGTCCTCTACACGTTCAAGGACGACGAGGTCGTCGACTACAAGGACATCGCCCTGCTCCGCAAGTTCATGTCGGATCGCGGGAAGATCCGGTCGCGGCGGATGACGGGTCTGAGCCCGAGGCGCCAGCGCGAGGTCGCCACCGCGATCAAGAACGCTCGCGAGATGGCGCTCCTCCCGTACACGTCCACGAGGATCTGACGATGAAGGTCATCCTCACCCAGCCCGTCGAGACCCTGGGCGCCAAGGGAGACGTCGTCGACGTCTCCGACGGCTACGCCAGGAACTACCTCGTCCCGAAGAAGCTGGCAGTCAAGGCGTCGGCAGGAGCGCTCAAGCAGGCGGACTCCATGAGGGTTGCTCGCGAGGAATCCGAGCGTCGTGCGCTCGAGTCAGCCCAGCAGCTTGCCGAATCCCTTGCAGGTACCAGGGTCGTGGTGGCGGCCAGGGCGGGCGATTCGGGGAATCTGTTCGGATCGATCGGTGCGGCGGATGTCGCTGCAGCCATCGTGAAGTTCACGGGGATCGACATCGATCGCAAGATCGTCGACATCGCACAGCCGATCAAGGAGATCGGCCTTCACGAGATCCGTCTCACGCCGCACCCCGAGGTGTCGGTGTCGGTGGTATTGGACGTCATCCCGGCATAGGGCCGATCACACCAATATGACGGAGGCGGGCGCCCATCGCGGGCACCCGCCTCTCGTGTGTGCCCCGTCAGCCCGCTGCTGCGGGGTTCGGATCCGGATCGCGACAAACATCCTCGGGCGCGAAAAACGGGTGCCTCGAGACAGGTCGGACGCACCGGATCCGACCGTATGCTCGCCACGGCGACGCCGAACCCCGATTCGTGTCACACAGCCGGTGCATGATCGTGGTGGTGCACCCCAGGCCAACCGAGGAGGACCGGTGACCGCTGTCATCGAAACACAGACGAACCGTTCGCCGCGGGTCCCACCGCACAGTCTCGATGCCGAGGAGTCCGTGCTCGGTGCGGTGCTCCTGTCGGGGGACGCCGCCAACGCTGCACTCGAGCTGCTCCATGCCGAGGACTTCTACAAGCCGGCCCATCAGAAGATCTTCGACGTCATCCAGACACTCTTCGACGCGAACGAGCCGATCGACGCCGTGACCGTCGCCGAGGGCCTGCGTCGCGATGGATCGCTCGACCGTATGGGAGGTATCGCGTTCCTCACGAACCTCATCGACTCGGTCCCATCGACGAGCAACGTCGAGTACTACGCAGGCATCGTCGAGGAGCACGCGCTGCGCCGACGCCTCATGAAGGTGGGAGGCGACATCGGCGTGATCGCCTCGATCACCTCAGAACCCATCGCGGATGTCGTGGACAGGGCGGAACAAGCCGTGTTCGCCGTTGCGGAGAAACAGGTAGGGGACGGCTTGCAGGTCATCGACGATCTGCTCGGCCCTGCCATCGAACAGGCAGAGACGCTCCAACGCAACGGCAGCGAGATCACCGGCGTGTCGACTGGGTTCCGCGACCTCGACAGGAAGCTCGCGGGGCTGCACCCGACGAACCTGATCGTCGTCGCAGCCCGGCCCGGCATGGGGAAGACATCCCTGGCCCTGAACATGGCCCAGAACGTCGCGCTCCAGGGCAACACGGTCGCGATCTTCTCCATGGAGATGAGTCGCGAGGAACTTGTCACCCGGATGTTGTGCGCCAAGGGACGGATCGATTCGCAGCGGCTCAGGACGGGCAAGCTGAACGAAGCGGACTTCACCAAGCTGTCGAACGCAGCGAGCGCCCTCTACAAGCAGAACATCTACGTCGACGATTCCCCAGGCATGACCGTCACCGAGATCCGTGCGAAGTGCCGCAGGCTGCGACGCCGTCCGGGCCTCGACCTCGTGGTGATCGACTACCTCCAGCTCATGAACGGATCCGGTCAGGAGAACCGCCAGCAGGAGATCGCGATGATCTCCCGCTCACTGAAGAACCTCGCCCGCGAGCTCCACGTCCCCGTCATCGCCCTCTCGCAGCTCAACCGGGCGGTCGAGGCTCGTGAAGACAAGCGTCCACGCCTCGGTGACCTCCGTGAATCGGGAGCCGTCGAACAGGACGCCGACGTCGTCATGTTCATCTACCGGGACGAGTACTACTACCCGGAGAAGATCGAATCCAAAGGCGTCGCCGAGGTCGTCATCGCCAAGCATCGCCAGGGAGGCGTTGGAAAGGTCGACATGACCTTCCTCCCCGAGTTCACGCTCTTCGCCGACATGGGACGCGCCGAAGCCCCGATGTGACGACCTCGTCCACGGCACCGGTCGGACCGATCCATTGCGGGTGCCCAGGGGCGTCCGCGTGATCATCCCCGCCAACCTCGTCGACGGTCTCTCGCGTGTGCCCGGTGGCAGCGCCGCAGAGTGGGTGGGGCGCCTCCCGTCGATCGTGTCGTCTGCCGAGACACGCTGGGGCATCTCGATCGCGGATCCCTTCGATCCCGGTGGTGCGACCTCGTGGGTGGCGCCGGCGACGACCGCGAACGGACTCGCTGTCGTCTACAAGTGCACATTCCCGCATCCCGAAGCGATCGGGGAGGCCGATGCCCTCGTCCGGTACGACGGTGACGGGGCCGTGCTCCTCCACGAATCGCAGCCAGACACCTTCGAGATGCTGCTGGAGCTGTGTGAGCCCGGCTATTCGCTGTGGACACTCGATGATCGCGTCGGAAGGTACGAGGTGGGGGCGGACCTCATGCGCAGGTTGTGGCGTCCCGACGCCGGAGGCGTCTTCGGATCGCTGGCAGGGCTCACGACCGCATGGGCAGGCGCGACGATGAGGCGCCTCGTGACGATCCCCGCACCCTGGGTCACCTCCCCGATCGAGCGAGGGGTCGATCTGCTCCAGGCCCTTCCCCACACCTTCGCGGGTGACCGTGTGCTGCTCCACCAGGACTTCCATCCGGGCAACGTCCTGGCGGCTCGAAGGGAGCCATGGCTCGTGGTCGATCCGAAGCCGACCGTGGGTGATCCCGCCTTCGACCCGGTCCCCATGCTCCTCCAAGATCGTGGCGCCGTCCGTGAACCCCCTGAACCCGCCGTGATCCAGCGCGACATCTCGACCTTGGCCGGCTTGCTTGGACTCGACCCTGCCAGGATGGCCATGTGGGCGATCGCCCGGTGCGCCGAATGGACCATGGAGTCCCTCGAGCGCGGACAGGTGATCGACGCGTCCATCACATACACCTGGGCACGGACGCTCGACGCGATCTTCCCCGATTGAGGGTTCGCCCACGACTCATCGCCCATCCACCGGCCTAGCCTCGCGGGATGTTCGCTCGGTCGCCCGTCGTCGCAGCCGTCTCACTCGCCGTCCTCGCAGTGTCCTGGGGTGCGATACCACTGTTCGTCCGAAACGATGTCCCGTCGACCGGTCTCGTGGGCGTTCGAGTGACGTTCGGAGCCTTCGCCCTGATCGCAGCTGCCGCAGCGACCCGCAGGCTCGTTTGGCCGAGCGGCCGACTCTGGCGCCTCGCCCTGTCCGGTACGTTGCTCGCCCTCCACTGGGTCACGTTCTTCGAATCGATCAAGCATGCATCCGTGGCCGTTGCCCTCGCCATCCTGTATGTCGGCCCGATCGTCGCGTCGATCCTGGCAGGACCGCTGCTCGGTGAGTCGGTGTCGGGCCGCTTGTGGTTGGCGCTCTCCGTGGCGATGGTGGGCACCCTGCTCGTCATCCAGCCGTGGGCCACACCCGACGAGGGCGCCGTCACGACACGCGGGGTGGTCATGGCCGTCGCGTCTGCGGCGCTCCTCGCCGCCCTGCTTCTGGTCGGAAAGCCGGTCGCCAAGCGTCTTGGTGGTCTGACGATGGCGATCGGCGAGTTGACGGTTGCCTCGGTCCTCCTCGCACCGGCGACCGTGAGCGCCGTGACGGAGTATCCCGGGTACTGGGTGAGCTTCCTCGTCCTGGGTGCCCTCTTCACCGGTCTTGCCGGGTATGTCTACTGGGATGCGATGCAGGCCCTCCCGCTCGCGGCCGTGAGTGTCATCATGTACCTCGAACCGGCATCTGCGGTAGTGTGGGCAGCACTGTTCCTCGCCGAGGTTCCCGGCCTGTTGACGTGGGCGGGAGTTGCCCTCGTCGTCGCAGGCGGAGCCGTTGCCGGGTATGCATCGAACGAGGAGAGGGTGATCAGTGCCCCCGTCACTCTTTGAGGTGAACGACCTGCGAGTTGCGGTCTTCGACGCGGATCGCGCAATGGGGGATGTCCCGGGACCCGTCACCGAGGGCGGTGAGCAGCTGGCAGCGGGGTGGGTCGAAGTGCTTCCTGGTGTGTCCTTCTCGGTCGGAGAGGGTGAGGTTCTGGCCCTCATCGGTGAGTCGGCGAGCGGCAAGTCACTCGCCCTCATGGGTGGCTTCGGGCTGCTCGCCCCGGGAGCTCGGGTCATCGGAGGAGAGGTCCGCTACCGAGGTCATGCCTTCAGACCAGGCGGTGCCCTCCCGGATCCTGAACGGAAACGATCCCGCAAGGAACGCAAGAATGAACGATTATCGGGAACGGTGATCGCCGACTACGGAGACGATGAGTTCGCACGCTTGATCGGCACGGAGGTCGGCTTCGTGTTCCAGAATCCGATCGGCGCCTGGACACCGACCATGGTGATCGGGGACCAATCGGGGGAGGCGCTCGCCTACCACTCCCAGCTCACCCCGGAGGAGATCGAGGCGAGGGTGTTCGATGCCCTCGGCGAGGTTCGCCTTCCGAAGTCGCGGCGCCTGTTCAACGCGTACAGCCACGAGATGTCAAGGGGCATGGCCCAGCGCGCGATGCTCGCAGCCGCCCTGACGAAGGCACCGAAGGTGCTGATCGCAGACGAGCCGCTCAACGGCCTCGATCCGTCGGTCGCGGCATCGATCATGGACCTCATGAGGGACATGCAGGCCAAGCGGAGCATGGCCATGGTGATCGTCACCCACGATCTCGCCGCCGTCGCGTCGCTCGCCGACAGGGTGGCGGTCATGTATGGGGGAGAGATCGTCGAGGAGGACTCCGCGACCGGTATCTACCACCACCCACACCACCCATACACGTCAGGTCTCCTCGGATCGATTCCCGGTGTCACACCTGGCCGCCTTCGCAGCATCCCTGGCGAGGCACCCCGGCTGGTTGACATCGACCATTCGCGATGCGTCTTCGTCGATCGGTGCGCGCACGCAACCGACGTGTGCTCGGACACCACGCCTGCGCTCTCGTCGACCGGTGATCGGAGCGTGGCGTGCCATCACGCCGAACGGCTCACCCTTCCCGGTCTGCGCGGTTGACGCTCGGGCGCCAGAACGGTGCCCCATGGGCGCGCACAGAACGGCGGAAATGCCTAGGGTGATTGCGGTTCCGGAGGCACAGGGACTCGACATATGAGAATTGCTACGTATCTCGGACTCGTGGCACGCCGCGTCTGGTCGAAGAAGGGGATCCTCGTGGGTTCCCTGCTCGGGGCGACCCTGGTGATCGCCCTGCTCGTGGTCGTGCCGCTGTATGAGGCGTCCATCCAGGCCGTCGACCTGAAGTTCTCGATAGACAATGCGCTCCAGGAGGAGACGGACGTCAGCGCATTCTCGACCTTCAACGCATACGACGCGACAACGGCCGAGTCCAACCGCACCATCGTCGACGACGCCCAACAGACGTGGCTCCAGCCGTGGTACCCGGTCGTGGAGGAGCGGACGCAGACCCGCGAGTTCGCCGTCATCCCGTCAGGGCCCGACGCTGCCATCGACTTCATCGCCCTCGCCGACACGTGGCGATTGCAGTACTGCGCCGTCCTGGCGTCGGTGATCGCACCAACGGAAAGCCTCCCGAGCGCGTGTGACGAGTTCGAGGATCTCGAGGACGTCGACACGGGTGGAGTCACAGATCCTGGTGAGCTCGGTCGGCCACCGTACCCCACTCCACCGCAGGAGGCACTCCAGGTACGACTCTTCACCTCTCCGGATCTGCCAGAGATCCTCGAGGTGGTCGATGGCGCGTTCACCGACGATGGATCGGTCGACCCCGGTGCATACGAGCCCATCGAGATCATGATCGGTCGTCGGGTGGCCGAGCTGACCGGCGCGGAAGTCGGGGACGCGTTCTTCATCAAGCCGTTCTCCGGGCTCCCCGAGGTCTTCGAGTACGTCGAGGTCGCTGCGATCGTGACCCCCGTATCCAGGACGGCAGCCGTGTGGGGAGTCGACGATCCGGACCGCATGGTCTATTGGGATGCGACGGTGTTCGACCAATGGCTGGCACGCACACCGACGAGTGCCACGGTGGATCCTTGGCTGAGGACCGATCGGGGCCTTCCCCAGATCACCGCAACCCAGCGCTGGCGCATGCCGCTCGACAAGGCGACGGTCGAGTTGCAGGACGTCAACGACCTCCAGGGCAGGCTCGTGCAGTTCCGAGCCCAGTTGGCCCGTGAAAGCGGTGGAACGATCCCGGCAACGACCTTCATCACCTCCCTCCTCACCGAATTCACGACCCGATCGGTGATCGTGGGCGGCCCCATCCTCGCGATGCTCGCCCTCGTCGTTGGTGGCGCCGTCTACTTCCTTGTCTATACCTCCGCGCTCACCGTCGAACGGGAGGGCCCGGAGATCGCGCTCCTGAAATCCCGCGGTGCGTCCGCATGGCAGACGACGGGCATCCATCTCGGACAGTCCTTCGTCATCGCCGCGACCGCCGCCCTTCTCGCGCCCATTGTGGCGAGGTTCCTCGTGGGCCTGACGGGCAGGATTCCACCCCTCACCACATTGACGGGGGGAGGAGCGCTCGAGGTTTCCCAGATCCGGTCGATCGTTCCATTCATGGTCGCGGGCGGTGTGATGACATTCGTGGCGATGGGCGTCACGATTCTGCCGTACGCTCGTCGAGGTGTCCTCGCGCTGCGCTCCCTCGCCGCCCGGCCTGGCACGAAGTCCATCTGGCAGAAGTACAACATCGATCTGTTCGCGATCGCGCTGTCACTCGTCCTCCTCATCCAGCTGAGGCTGCGGGGATTCATCAACCAGTCGGGTGAGGAGGCGACACTCGACCCCCTCGCCGTCATCTTCCCCGCGCTCCTGCTGTTCACAGGCGCGCTGATCCTGCTGAGGGTGTTCCCCTACGTCCTCAAGCTGGTCGGCTGGCTGTTCACGAAGCCTCGCAACCTTTCCGTCGCCCTGACCGGCTGGCACCTCGGGCGGAATCCGGTGCCCTACGGGCGCCTTGCGCTGCTCGTGTGGGTCACGACGGGTCTCGGCGCGTTCGCCCTTACCTACGCGGCGACGCTCGAGCAGTCCTATGCGGACAGGGCGGCATTCGCTGCAGGGGCTGACGTCAGGGTCGTCGGCCAGGACGCAGGGTATGCCATCGCCCCCGAAGGGTCCCTCGGTACTCCCGTGCTGAGGACGGACGGCGCCCCGCGCCAGGCGGGACGGCGTGCCGAGACCCTCGCGGTACGTCCGGACGACTTCGCGAGCGTCGTGACCTGGCGGAGCGACTTCGGGGCCGAGACGCCAGCCGAGGTCTTCTCGCTCCTGCGACCCGACGGTCCCCCCGATGTCGGCGTCGAGATTCCCGACGACGCGACGGCGATCGAGGTCGAAGGTGTCGTGTTTCCCCCCACGCTCGCTGAAGGGTCGTCGAGCGAGCGTACGGAAGAGACGGCCCACCGACTGCTCATCAGGGTGATCGATGCCGACACCCGCGTATGGACGATGGCCGCCGACGGCGACTTCGTCGACAATGCATGGACGAACGTGACCATCGACCTCGCAACGGCGAGGAACACCACGTACTTCCAGCCTCCGCGCCCTCCGCTGTCGATGACGGCCATGTGGGTGGAACTGGCGAATGCCGACAGCGGGGTCGTGATAGATGGCGGCTCCCTGCTCCTCACCGATCTCACCGCTGTCGGACCTTCGGGATCGGTCATCCTCGACACGACGGAGATGAAGGCGATCAACCAGCTCCTCGTCGATCCCGAAGCGGATGCGTCGGAAGCTGCTATTGCCAGGTACGTGGAGCTTCCCCCGGGAACTGCTCAGCCGACCCAAGCCGAGATCCAGGCCGATCCGTTGTGGCGAACCGGCGTGGTGGCGCATTGGTCCCTACCTCCGCTCCAGACGCGCTCGACGACGGACATCCCACAGATGTGGCGGACTCCCGACGACCTCAAGGTGCTCCTCGATCGGGACGCGGCTGCGATAGCGGGTCTCACGCCGGGGTCTGTGTCGAGTTACTCGATCGGAACCGAGATCATCGCGGGCGAGATGGTCGGTTACGTCGAGCAGGTTCCGACCGCGTCGGATCCTCGGCTCGATGGGGTCATGGTCATCGATCTCGATGCGTACAACGCCTGGGCGAACGGGGCGGGCTCGTGGTCGTTGTCAGGGGCGATCGCACGTGTCGAAGGGCCTGAGGAGTTATGGGTGTCCACCGATGAGCCGGACGCCGTCATCCGCGTGGTTGGTGCCCAGATGGCCGATGAACCGGACGCGGTCTGGACCATCGGAGGTGCAGAGGCGGCGTTCTCGAGCCGGCCCGTCCAGGTCGGTCTGGTCGCGATCCTCTTCGTCGGGGCAGCGACCGGTGTCGTGCTCGCACTGGCCGGCGTAAGCGGATATGTCCTGCTCGCCGTGTCGCGGCGGGCGAGGGAGATGGGCGTCCTTCGGGCCCTCGGCTTCGAGCGGACCAGCGTCGGCGTCACGTTCGCGCTCGAGCAGCTCGTCGTCATCGGAATAGGCGCGCTGATCGGCGTGCTCGGGGGCATCCTCCTCGTTGTGATCATGCTCCCGTTCTTCCAGCTCGGTGAGACGGCACAAGACATCGTGCCGACCATCCTGCTCTCCGTGCCGAGACTGCAGCTCGCCGGCTACATCGCGATCGTCGCGACCCTCCTCATAGCGTCGGTCCTGTGGGCGACGAGGCGCGTCTCCGTGCGCAGGATGAGCGAGGTCCTGAGGGAGGTGGACCGCTGATGCCCAAGATCATCGAATGCCACAATCTCATCAAGATCCACAAGCAGGGCAATCTCGAGGTGGTCGCCCTCCAGGGCCTCGACCTGTCCATGGAACAGGGCGAGTTCATCTCCGTCGTCGGTGCGTCCGGTGCGGGAAAGTCGACGCTCCTGACGATCCTCGCCGGGTTCGAGAAGCCATCGGCAGGACGAGCCACCGTGGTTGATCGCGATCTGACCGACATCAGTGCCCGTGACCTTGCCCGCTACTACAGACGCGATGTCGGGTTCGTGTGGCAGGACTTCACGCGGAACCTCCTCCCGTACCTCAAGGCCGCCCAGAACGTGGAACTCCCGATGCTCCTCGGGGGCATCTCCGGGCGCAAGAGAAAGGACAGGGCGATGGCCCTGCTCGAGGCCGTCGGCCTCCGTGGAAAGGCCCACGCCCCGATCCACACCCTGTCAGGCGGCGAGCAGCAGCGCCTCGCCCTGTGCGTTGCGCTCGCACCTGGTCCGAAGCTCCTCCTTGCGGACGAGCTCACCGGCGAGCTCGACACGGAGACTTCGCTCGAGATCTTCGAGTTGCTCCGCCAGCTTTCACACGACGGTGGCCTGTCCGTCCTCGTCGTCACCCACGATGTTGCGATAGCGAGACGGACGGACCGTGTCGTTCGTATCGCCGACGGGCGTATCGCCACCCAATCGAGGCGCGGTGCCTCCGAACTCGTGGCGGTCGACAATCGAGGCATGGTGCAGCTGCCGCGGGACCTGATGATCGAGGCCGGCATCGATGACCGCGTGAGGGTGAAGGTCGTGCCAGAGGGGCTCCTCCTGGAGCCGGAGGGTGGTCACGATGAGTCTTGAACTGCGCCACGTGACGAAGCGGTATCCCAACGGGGCGGTCGGTGCGCTCAACGTCGATCTCGAGGTTGCCCCAGGGACGTTCGTAGCCCTGTTCGGACCATCCGGGTCGGGGAAGACGTCCCAACTCCACATGCTCGGGCTGTTGCAGCGCCCAGACGAGGGTGAGGTGTGGATCGACGGCGAACGAGCGGACCAGCTCTCGGAGGCCGGTGCGGCGCGTCTGCGACGGACCAAGCTCGGCTTCGTCTTCCAGTCCGCGAGCCTGCTGACGCTTGCGTCGGCGCGAGAGAACGTCGATGTGTCCCTCCGCCTCGGTGGTGCTCGCGGCACAGACGCCAAGCGAAGGGTCGAGGCAGCGCTCGACTCCGTCGACCTGCTTCGGCGGATCGACCACCGTCCTGACGAGATGTCCGGCGGGGAGCAGCAGCGGGTGTCGATCGCTCGAGCCCTCGTCCACGAACCGAAGTACCTCCTCGCAGACGAGCCGACCGGTGAGCTCGACACGACGACCGGTGCGGGAATCCTCCAGATGCTCAAGGACATTGCGGGCCGCGGCACGACGGTACTGATGGCGACGCACGACCCTGCTGCGATCGACTACGTCGATGTCGCCTACTTCGTGCGGTCGGGAACCCTGCACCTTCCCGATAGGGAGGAGCTGAACCTCTGGCTGACCGACGGCACGGATTTCACGACCACGTAGCGGGTTCGTCGTCCGGTCGGCTCCGTGTCCCTAGCCTTGGAGCCATGGAGATGCTCAAGGCGGCGCGGTTCGCACGTGATGTCGTGCTCGTTGAGGGCGACGACGCCCGCGACCATCTCCAGTCCCAGCTCACCCAGGACGTCATGGCCCTGTCGATCGGTGACTCCGCGTGGTCGTTCCTGCTCGAACCGAAGAGCGAGATCGTTGCACTGCTGCGGATCAGCCGAACCGGTGACTCCTCGTTCATCCTCGACACGGATGAGGGGTGGGGCGATCGCATCCGGGAGCGGATCGACGGATTCCTCTTCCGCATGGATGTCTCGTTCGAGCAGGAGACGTGGGACGCGATCGCGTACCGTGGTCCCGGAGCCGCAGCGGTCACCGCTGATGCTCCCGTGGTCGCACGGGTCGACTGGGGTGACGTCGAGGGCCTCGACGTCGTCGGACCCGACCTGCCGGACCCCGAGGACATCCCCATGGTCGATGCCGACTCCTTCGAGTCCTTGAGGATCTGGGCCGGATGGCCCCGCATGGGCAGCGACATCTCCGAGGGAACGACCCCGGCAATGACCGGGCTTGTCGGTGAGACCGTCTCGTTCACGAAGGGCTGCTACACCGGCCAGGAGTTCGTCGCCAGAGTCCACTACCGCGATGCAGTGCCACCACGCCGACTCGTCCACGTGCGATTCCACCCGTGTGCGGCGGTCGGGGTGGGCGATGACCTCGTTCTCGATGGTGAGACGGTTGGTCAGGTGACGTCGGTCGCCTCGTGCCAGCCCTATGCGCTCGGATACCTCAGGCGGGGAGTCTCGATTCCCGCCGACGTGATCTGTGCGGGGTGTCCGGCGACCGTCGATGCCCTGCCCCGAGCTATGGACAACGCTCCTTCGCGTTGATCCGATCGCTTGGGCTGGCGACCCCGGCGTGGCTCAGCTGGACCCTTCGAAGTCGCGGTGCATCGCGGAGGCCGTCGGACCCCTCTGACCCTGGTACTTCGAACCGAGCTGTGGCGAGCCATATGGCACGTCGGCTGGTGTGGTCATCTGGTAGAAGCTGATCTGGCCGATCTTCATCCCCGGGTAGATGGCGATCGGCAGGTTTGCGACATTGGAGAGCTCCAGGGTCACCTGACCGACGAACCCGGGATCGATGAACCCGGCGGTCGAATGGATGAGGAGTCCGAGCCGCCCGAGACTCGACTTTCCCTCCAGCCTGGCAACGACGTCATCGGTGAGACCAATCACTTCGAGCGTTGAGCCGAGGACGAACTCCCCTGGGTGCAGGATGAATGGTTCACTCTCGGTTGCCGTGACGCCCGTCGTGAGGTCTGCCTGTGGTGCCTTCGGGTCGATCAGCGCGTACCTGTGGTTCTCGAAGACGCGGAAGCTCGGATCGCAACGCACATCCACACTCGATGGCTGGACCATCGCCTCGTCGAAGGGATCGATCGATATGCGACCTTCAGCCACTGCTTGCTTGATGGTGCGGTCGGAGAAGATCATGGACGACCGATGCTAGACCCGGCTACGAAACGGTGGGGAGTGTGGCGAGGGCGCGTTCGAGTCGGGTCCGCGCTTCCTTGGCGAGCCGAGCCATCTCGGCTGACTCACCCGCGATACCGAGCATCACCGTGGGGTCGACGATCGACACTGCCGTGCCTTCCTCGGTCGCAGACAAGGTCACGTTGCACGGCAGGAGGAGGCCGATCTGTTCGTCATGCTCGAGCGCCTGATGGGCCAGCACGGGGTTGCACGCACCGAGGATGCGATACGGCGACCGGTCCACGTCGATCTTCGCCTTGAGGGTCGCGGCGACGTCGATCTCCGTGAGGACGCCGAAGCCCTCTTCCGCGAGGGCAGAGCGGACGGCGGCATCTGCCTCGTCCATGTCGAGGGGCGTGGCGACGCTCATTCCGTATGTCGAGTGTTCCATGGGTTCTCCCTGGTGTGTGGTTCGGGCACCGACGTAATCCTCGAGGTCGGTGCATGACAGGTGTTGGCCCCTGCCCGATCGCGGCGATCGTGGGGACATCATGATTCAGGATCCCCTCATCGGGGTGCGGTCGGCGATCACGACGGTCTCGTTGTATCGGAACCACCGCCCGAGCACCCTCGGGAAGGGGAACGAGTAGGACCGGACGACGGACAATCCGAGGGAATCGGCGATTGCCTGGATCTCCGATTCGCCGATGAAGTCGACGTGGGTCGGGTCGGAACGGAAGCCGGCTTCCTGCGGCACGATGATCGCCACGCGCCCGCTGGGAACGAGGTACGTGAGGTATCGATCGACGAGCTCCTGCGCATCGTGTTTCGGCATGTGCTCCAGCACGTGCGCGAAGAGCAGGCTGTCGAATATTCCGGGGTCCGATGCGGCGAACTCGTCTGGCGTCATGGCCTCACAGCCACGGCGCCGTGCCGCCTCCACGGACTGGGCATTGTGGTCGACGCCCACGCTGCCCTGATCGAGGTCCACCAGGTTGCGTCCGATACCACAACCGATGTCGAGCGTCCTCCCGAGCCGGAGTCGACGGAGGTTCCAGCGGTACGGTGCACGCACGTTGAGGAGGCGCTTCCATCGGGTCGTCTCAGCGGCCTCGAGCCTGCGCGTGTAGTCCGCTCCCTCGGTGCCTCCGGCCATCCTCGAAGCGTAGCCGTCGGGGTACGGGGCACCTCCGTGCCCTGCGCCTCGCTCCCTACCCATCAACCGAAGGCGATCGGCAGGCCGCTCTCGTACCAGTTGACGATTCCGCCGTCGATTTCGGTCACATTCGTGAACCCGAGATCAGCGAAGACCTCCATTGCCTGGCCCGACCGGTTGTCCGAGCGGCAGTACACGACGTACGGCGCGTCCTTGTCGAGCATGTCGAGCTGAGCGGCAAAGTCGCTCCGGTAGAAGTCGACGTTCGCTGCGCCTTCGATGAACCCTTCTGCGTACTCCTCAGGAGTCCGGATGTCGAGCACGACGACGTCAGGGGTGTTCGCGATGACCTCGGCGGCCGCCTCGGGTGAGACGGTCTCGAGCGTTGCGTCCGATGCGGAGCATCCAGCGATGGCGATCGCCGCCGCGAGTGCAATCAACAGGACGCGATTTCTCCGGTTCATGTTCAAGAGCCCTTCTTCACGGGGAGGCCCGCGCGATTCCACGCCAGCATGCCACCCTTCACGTTCAATGTCTCGATCCCGTTGGCGTTGAGATACCTCGCGGCCGTGTTCGAGCGGTTGCCGCTCCTGCAGATGGCGAGAACCTTCTTCCCCTCCAACGCTCTGCTTCGCTGCTGGAGTGACTCGAGGCTGATGTGGATGGAGCCGGGTGGGTGTCCCTCCTTGCGCTCCGCCTTCGTACGGACGTCGACGATCGTGTACCCGTCGCTCTCGGCCATGGCAAGCGCAGTTCGGACGTCGACGGCCTTGCGCGAGAAGCCGAACATCAACCCATCCCCAGGGCGACGACCCCACCGCCGAGGGACGCGACATTCGTGAACCCCATGGATGCCAGCCACGCGGCCGCGGTGGTGCTGCGCGATCCCGTTGCACACACGAGGAGGATCGCCTTGTCGCGATCGACGCCGGACATCGCCTCGGGGAGGGACATCAGGGAGATCCGCTCCGAGCCTTCGAGCGTGCCCGTTGCCCACTCCATGGGCTCACGGACATCGATCACGAGGGCGTCGTTATCGTCCCTCCATGACTCCCATTGGCGGGCGGGGACATGGCGGATGGCGTTGGGTGTGGTGGTGAACATCGTGACTCCAGTGCGATCTAGGATACCCGGGGGGGTATGCTACCGTGGCGTCGCCCCAATCGAAATCAAAGGCTCTTCCGATGCGAATCGATCTCTCCACGGCTGACACTGCGGCATACGTCGCCCAGATCTCGACGGCGAGCCTCGGTGACCACTCGTACCTGATCGTGGTCGACGGCCATGCCGCGGCCATCGACATCCAGCGCGACCTCGATCGGTTCACCGACGTCCTCGACGGAATCGACGCGGATCTCGTTGCCGTGTTCGAGACCCACATCCACAACGACTACGTGAGCGGAGGAAAGCGGCTCGCCGACCATCACGGAGCGCAGTATGTCCTTCCCACCGATACGGGAGCCCCGTATGACCACACACCGCTCGCAGACGGCGATACGATCGCCGTCGGCCCCTGGGTCCTGCGGGCGATGCACACGCCGGGTCACACCTTCAATCACACGTCCTACGTGCTGGAGTCACCGGACGGACCCGTCGCGATCTTCACCGGAGGGTCCCTCCTCGTGGGCGCCGTCGGCCGTTCCGACCTGCTCGGACCGGAACACACAGAGGCGCTCCTCCGGCATCAGTACCGGTCTGCCCATCGGATCGCCGATGAGCTCCCCGATCCGTCCATGGTCGCACCCACGCACGGCACAGGATCCTTCTGCTCGGCATCGGACGTCGCCGATACGACGAGCACGGTCGGAATCGAGAAGAGCCGGAATCCCGCCCTCATCGCCCCGACCGTGGATGCCTTCGCGATGGGACAGGTGATGGGGTACAAGGCGTTTCCCTCGTACTACCGCCACATGGCGCCCGCCAACCTCGAACCCATGGGCGCCCCTCCCGCGGCCGAGCTCGCAACCGTCTCCCGGCTCGAGGAGATCGAGGGTGTCATCGTCGTGGACGTGAGGCCGTTCGACCAGTACGCCGCTGGACACCTCCCCGGCTCGCTGTCGATAGCGAAGTCGAATGACGATGCCGTCTACATGGGATGGACGCTTCCGTGGGGAGCTCCCGTGGTGCTCGTCGGGTCCCGATCGGACGTCGAGGAGGTCCGTGTCCACCTCCAGCGGATCGGGTGGGACGACGTCGTCGGCAGAATCGACCCCGCCGGCATGGGCTCGATGATCGATGGTCCCCTGGCCACGACCCCGGTGACCACCTTCGAGCGGTTCGATCCCGATGAGTACGCAACGGTCGTCGACGTCAGGGACCCCGTCGAGCACCGGGGCGGGATCGTCGCGGGAGCGGTGGCCGTCCACCTCGCCGAGTTCGCTTCGGACCCCGGCCGATATGCGGTGGGCAGGACGGCAATCCATTGCCAGAGTGGCTACCGCGCAACCATCGCAGCAGGGTTCGCGGAGGCCGCCGGAATCGACGTGACCGTCGTCGATGACGACCTCGTGAAGTACAGGGAACCGTTGGTCGCCGTCGCGTAGCGGAGCGTCGCAGCGCCTTCGATCGTCATCGACTCCGGCGTTCGGTCAGCTGAGGCGGAGGAACATCTCTTCCATGCGATCGGCCGTATAGCCGCGGGAGTCGGCGTCCTCGGGATGGAGCCTGCACTGCTCCATCGTGGCGGCGAAGTACCTGAATCCTGCCTTGGACAGGGCTCGGTGCGCCGCTGCGAACTGCGTCAGGGTGTCGTTGCAGTCACGGCCCTCGGCGATCATCGCCTGGAGACCGCGCAGCTGACCTTCGACCCTGCTGAGCCGCTTGATGATCTGATCCCGGTCGTCGTGTGGGAGATCCATGCAGCCATGATACCCCCGGGGGGTATCAAGGCGCCAGCATCACGGGTCTGCGATCAGCCGACCGTGGGAGTCGGCTCGCCGATGAACCGGATCGTCAGCGGATACCGGTACTGCTCCCCCGTCGCTGCCTTCACCCCGGCGATGATCATCACGATGAGGGCGAAGAGGCCCAGGGCGATCAGCAAGAGGAGCCCGATGAGCACGATGATCAGGATGAGTGAGACGATTCCGTAGATGATCACGAGATCTGGAAGTTGAGCGCCTCGCGAGCGTGAGCTTCCACGTAGGGGGACTCGTCGCGCTTGATGAGCCAGACGATGAGGGGTCCAATGAACGAAACGCCGAAAAAGGGTAGGAGATGGGCAGCTGCGGCCCACCCGCGGTCTTCCGATGGCACATCCTTGGGGTTGTGGGGGGCCGGCGTGGTCGACTCGTGCTCCGTCATGGCTTCCTCCCGGGACTGCTCGTCCACATGATGCCATGCACCGCGGACCTGTGCGTGGACCGGTCGACCTCGAAGATGCCAGCAAGGCCGGCATCCGTGGTACTCCGCCGGCGTGGGCGCCCCGGTGCGAACGCGTGAAGGGCGCCGACCGTGTGGTCGGCGCCCTTCGTCGCGTCGTATGAGGAACCGGGCCTACAGGGCAGGCACCAGGACCCTGTCGATGACGTGGATCACGCCGTTCGACGTCTTGATATCGAGCGGTCCGAGCGTCGCACCGTTGATGCCGAGCGTGGCATCGCCGGGAGCGTTCAGCGTCAGATCTTCCGCAACGGCGATCGTCTGACCCTGGAGCGTCGCCGGGGTCTCACCAGGAGCCAGGGCGACGACGTCGCCCGACAGCACCGCACCGCTGATCACGTGGTACGTGAGCACCGAGGTCAACAGACCGGTCGGATCAGCGAGAACCGCAGCCAGGAGGTCATCGTCCACGGCGTCGAACGCTGCGTTCGTCGGTGCGAACACCGTGAACGGCCCATTCGGCGCCGAGACGGCGTCCACAAGGCCCGCCTCAGTGAGTGCGAAGGCGAGCGTGCTGAATCCGGCCTCGACCGCGGTCTCGACGATGTCCTTCGGCACCATGACGGTGTCGATGACATGCACGATTCCGTTCGAGGTCTTGACGTCGGTGACGAGCACCTCAGCCACACCGTTGAGGATGACCTTGCCACCCACAACCTCGATCCAAACGATCTCGCCACCGAGGGTCTCGATGTACCAACCGTCGAGTCCGATGACGTCCTCGGCCGTAGCCACACCGCTTGCGACGTGGTAGGTGAGGATGCGCTGCAGGTCAGCGAGGTTCTCGGGCTTGAGCAGGTCGGTGAGCGTGTCACCGAGTGCCGCGAAGGCGTCGTTCGTGGGTGCGAACACCGTGAACGGACCGTTCGGTCCTGCAACTGCCTCGTCGAGTCCACCGGCTTCGAGCGCCGCGAGCAGCGTCGTGAGACCTGCCTCGGCGGCGACCGTCGGGATGTCCTTGGGCACCATGACGGTGTCGATGACATGCACGATTCCGTTGGAGGTCTTGACGTCGGTGATGAGCACCTCTGCCTCACCGTTGAGGATGACCTTGCCGCCGACGACCTCGATCCAGACGATCTCGCCACCGATGGTCTCGATGTACGAGCCGTCGAGTCCGATGACGTCCGCTGCGGTTGCCACGCCACTCTGCGACGTGGAACGTCAGGATGCGCTGCAGGTCAGCGAGATTCTCGGGCTTGAGCAGATCGGTGAGCGTGTCACCGAGTGCCGCGAAGGCGTCGTTCGTGGGTGCGAACACCGTGAACGGGCCGTTCGGTCCTGCAACTGCCTCGTCGAGTCCACCGGCTTCGAGCGCCGCGAGCAGCGTCGTGAGACCTGCCTCGGCGGCGACCGTCGGGATGTCCTTCGGTACGAGCACGGTGTCGATCACATGGATGATGCCGTTCGATGCCTGGATGTCCACGACGATGACCTCGGCCTTGTCCGAGTCGGTGTTGAGGATGACCTTGCCGCCCTCGACCGTGACCCAGACCAGCTCTCCGCCGATCGTCTGTGCGTAGGAGCCGTCGAGACCGACGACTGCGCCTGAGTCGACCTCACCTGAAGCAACGTGGTACTGCAGGATCCGGGTCAACAGGGGGATGTCCGCAAGGAGCGCTTCGACCGTGCCATCGGGCAGAGCCGCGAAGGCGTCGTCGGTCGGTGCGAACACCGTGAGCGGTCCGGGGCCCTTCAGCGCACCGTCGAGGCCCGCTGCGTCGACCGCGGCCAACAGGGTGGTGAATCCACCAGCGGCACGGGCGGTCTCGTAGATGTTCAAGCGGCCGGTGTTGATCTGCGACATGAAGAATCCGGCAACCGGGAACCATCCCGCCTCGCCGAACTCGAACGAGCCGGCAACACCTTCGAGGTACCACGTGGCACCGCGCTGTGCGCCGAACTCGTCGTCGCCGTCCCCGTCCCAGTCGCCTGCGATCGGGTTGTCGCCGATGTCGCCGAAGTAGCGGGAGCCGTCAGCAGGGCCCGTCGACAGCGCGTTGCGCCAGAAGAACTCACCCGTTGATGGGCGGTACATCGCGATGCCGTCGACTCCGTCACCGTCCCAGTCGCCTGAAAGGGGAACGTCCCCTTCGTTTCCGAAGGTGAAGCTGTAGTCGGCTGCTCCGAGACCGCCGCCGTTGGCACCGAGCTCGTTGATGATGAAGAACTGGTTGGTTGCGGGTCGGAACACAGAAATCGTGTCGACGCCGTCACCGTCCCAGTCACCGGCGATCGGAACGTCGTCCGGGTTGCCGAAGAAGAAGAACAGGTCGGCGATCCCCTGCGTGTTCGAATTGCGCAGGTAGATGCGACCATCGCTCTGGCGGTAGACGCCAGGGGTCTTCTCGCTGTTGCCGTTCCAGTCACCGAAGATCGGGATGTCGCCCGGATCCCCGAAGTAGAACGACGTGGCAGAGCCATCATCGTTCCTCAGATACCAAAGCCCTTGGCTCTGATCCACCGCTGCAACCTGATCTCCGGGTGGCATGGCGTCGTCTGCGTTCGCGGCTGGTGTCAGCACGGCGAACATGACGAACAGAGCTGCAAGCGTCAAGAGGGTTCTCCTCATGGATGCTTCCTTTCATTCGCATGGGAGCGGCTTGTCCCACGCGGTGACTACGAAGCGGCCACCCCGACCGGATGTTCTTCCCCCATCCCCGTTCTTGCGTAACTGGGTTCCACCTTGCGTGGAACCCAGTTACGCAAGAACGGATCCTCAGTCCTGGAGGATCGATGCGTTGACGAGGGGAGCGACCTGCGTTCCGAGGAGCTCGATCGAGCGCATCACGTGCTCGTGCTCCATCGTTCCGACGCTGACGTGCAGCATGAAGCGCTCGATTCCGAGGATCTCCTGCCATCGACGGATCTTCGCTGCGACGTCCTCGGGCGTGCCGACGAGGAGGGATCCCTCCGGGCTACGCATCGCGTCGAACTGCGGCCGGGTCATCGGTCCCCATCCACGCTCGCGCCCTATGCGTGTCATCGCCGCCGCATACGACGGGTAGAACTCCTCGACGGCCTGGTCAGCCGTCGGCGCGATGTGGCCGTGGGCGTGCACCGCGAGGGGCACCGATCCGGGATCGTGGCCTCCCTCTCGCAGCGCGCGTCGATGCAGGTCGGCGAGCACGGCGAACCGGTCAGGTGATCCGCCGATGATCGCCAACGCGACCGGAAGCCCGCGTATCCCTGCCCTGACGACGGATTGGGGTGTCCCGCCGACACCGACCCAGACAGGAAGCGGATCCTGGTGTGAGCGCGGGTACACACCCTGATCCTCGAGGGGGGCACGGAATCGTCCGCTCCAGGTGACACGCTCGCTGTCACGTATTGCCAGCAGCAGGTCGAGCTTCTCAGCGAACAGATCCTCGTAGTCGTCGAGGGAGTACCCGAAGAGCGGGAACGACTCGATGAAAGAGCCGCGTCCCACGAGGAGCTCAGCCCTCCCCTCGGAGAGGAGGTCGAGTGTGGCGAACTGCTGGTACACCCTCACCGGATCGTCCGAGGACAGGACGGTGACGGCAGGGGAAAGCCGGATCCGGCTGGTCCTGCTCGCAATCGCGGCGAGGATCACTGCGGGTGCGGAGGCGGCGAAGTCGGGGCGGTGGTGTTCACCGATCGCATAGATGTCGAGGCCGACCTCCTCCGCCAGGACCGCCTCTTCGACCACCTGGCGGAGACGCTCGCCGTGGTGCTCGACGGCACCGGTCCCTCCGGCCGTGATCGTCTCTGCAAATGTCGTCAGTCCGAGTTCCACGGCGCTACCTCCGGCGCCGCAGGCTATCGCCGGAACGTGGTTGCGCGAACGGAGGATTCACAGGCTCCGACAGCTGTGATTCAGCCGGGCTCGGCGACCATCGAGGAGAGTTCGGCCTCCGCGTCCGAGCGCAGGTCACGCAACTCCGGCAGCATGCCGAGGTGGTTGCGGACCGCCCACCATCCGGTTGCGGCCTCGAAGAGGTCGAGGACCTGCCCGACCGCGATGACGAGCAGTATGACGCTGGCGAACAACAGCACGACGGTGAGCCAGACGTGGTCGAAGTCGTTGCGAGCGATGAGGATTCCCCACGCGACAGGGAACAGCACGATGCCTGCGAGAACCCGTGCCGTGCCCTTGCTCACCGGTTCCTTGATGAGCGCTCCGACCGCGATCACGATGAGGATGGGGATGATGTTGGCGACGAGGCCGAAGAGTGCGAGGGGGGAGATGAGGATGACGATGACCGCCTTGCGAACGGACAGCCTGGCGAGGCGCCCCGCTGTCGCCTGGGGCTGGATCTGGTGGTCCTCGAGCCCGCACGCGGCCAGCGCGAGTTGGTAGTCGGCCGTCGCCGGGAGCGCGCGGTCGTCGCCGCGGGTCGCGTTCCCGAGACGCTGCGCCACCCCGCGCAGCGCCGCCATGGTCGGCTCGACGAACGCCGTGGTCATGGCCGTCCGGAGGTGGATCGAAGCCGCAAGCATCATGGTTCGCTCTCGTATCAACGATCCGTAATCGGGCGCGACGGCGGCGAGTCGTGAACGGATCTCCTCGGTGATCGCGGTGACCAGATGGCGGTTCCCGGGGTCGATCTCGCCCCCCGCTGCGAGGTCCGTGACGGTGGGTCGGGTGAGTGGCTCGCCGATCTCGACGAGGACGCGCGATCGGGACGACACCTTGTCCTCGTAGGTGATCCCGACGGGCACGATCTGGAGGTCGTCGGTGCCCCCTGCGATGGCCGTCAGGGCCATGCGGGCGGCTCCTGTCCGGATCGTCTGGAGTTCCTGGGTGTCCGTGACGGTTCCCTCCGGGAAGATCAGGACGGACCTGCCCTTCGCCAGGACGGCTGCGACCTCGTCGAACGATCCTCGATTCTTCGATTGGTCAGCGGTGTCCGCACGACGGTACACCGGCACGACGCCCATCATCCGGAGGACAAGCCGGAGAGGCAGCCGCTCGAACAGGGTCGACTTGGCGACGATGTGGGGGAGCCCACCGAGGGCCCTCACGACGACGATCGCATCGACGAGTCCTCCGAAGTGGTTGGCAACGAACAGGGTGGGCCTCGAGGTGTCGACATCACCGATGATCTCCACCTTCGTGAAGATGCCGAGTGTGTAGAAACGGGCGATGACGCCGGCGATCCACCATCGAAGCCTGTACATGGGCTGCAGCCTACGACACCCTGATCCGCGTGCGCGGCCCGCGGATCAGTCGGACTCGTCGATGTCGACCAGGAGTTCACCCTCATGCCACTTCGCGGTGAACTCCGATTCGTGGTCCTCCGAGTCGAACTCGACCTTGACCTCGTTTGGCCCGGATGACTCGAGATCGACCGAGAATCCCGCATTCGGGATCGCACTGATGAAGGTGACGGAGGGATCGCTCGCTGAGATCGTGACCCGACCTCCGACAAGCGTGTAGGTCTTCGTGAAGGACCCTGACGTCGTTGTCGTGGTCTGGGCTTCGGGAATCGTCGTGGTGGGGGTTGTCGCCGACGACCCCGTGGGTTCGGTCGGGGTGCTTCCAGTGTCAACGGTGGTCGTCGTTGAGCCGACCGCCTCGGGGGGCCTCGTCGTGGTCGACGTCGGGGGCTCTGTGGTGGTCGACGTCGTGACGGTGTCGGCTGCACCGAAGAACGGTGCTGATGCAGACGGCTGGTCCGTCACACCACTGCGGACCGCACCGACTGCTGCGGACGCGACGATGACGGCGAGCACCGTCGCGGCGAGCCAGGCTCCGAACATGGCGTACTTGTTCCTCATGACGCCAGTATGGGGGACCGTGCCCGGTACTGGGATAAGCGTCCGATAAGGGAGCACCAAATGCTCCCAGGTGCGAAGGCGATCGGGAAGCGCCTCGGTAACGTTGCGTCATGCCTTCCGTGCTCATCATCGAGGACGACCCCGCCATCAGGCAATCGCTGGTGTCGCACCTTGCTCGAGCCGGGTTCGATGTGGACGCGGCATCAACGGGCCTCGCCGGTGTGGAGGCGTTCACCGCGAGGCCCTGGGATGCCGTCCTCCTCGATCTCGGTCTGCCGGACATCGCCGGTGGTGACGTGCTGAAGATGATGCGCGGATTGGCAGATACGCCGATCATCGTCGCAACAGCCCAGGATGATGAACGCACGATCGTCACGATCCTCAACGCTGGCGCGGACGATTACGTCACGAAGCCCTTCTCAGCAGCTCATATCGAGGCGCGGATCAATGCCGTTCTCAGGAGGGGCACACCGGCACAGGCGGCCGAGACCATCGTGGTCGGCGGCCTCGTCGTGGATCTCGCCGCGAAGGAGGCGAGTCTCGATGGGATCAGGCTGGACGTCACGCTCAAGGAGTTCGAGGTACTCGCCTACCTCGCTGCGAGGCCGGGTGTGCTCGTCTCCAAACGCGAGCTGATGGCAGAGGTGTGGCGGCAACCCTATGGCGGAGCGGACAAGACCGTCGATGTCCACCTGTCGTGGCTCCGGCGCAAGCTCGGCGAGACTGCCGCGGAGCCTCGATACATCCACACGAGGCGAGGCGCTGGAGTGCGCCTCGTCGATCCGACCGCATGAGGGGTCGGCTCATCGCGGTAGCGGTGGCCGTGACATCCATGGTCGCGATCGCGTTTCTGTTCCCCCTCGCGATCCTGACACGTGACCTCGCAGCCGACAGGGCGGTCGCTGCCGCGGAACGTGACGCATCGGCCGTCGCCAGGCTGATCGTCGTCATACCCGAAGCGGGGGGCGAAGTGACCCTGGAGGATCTCGTGGCTCCCGAGAGCCACGGTGGAAGGTCGATCACCGTCATCCAACCGGACGGCAGCGTCGTCGGGGATCCGCTCGTCGAGGGTGAGGACATCTCCCCGGCCATCGAGGGTGCGACATTCCGCCAGGCCATCTCCGGCGGTGAGGCCGTGTACGTTCCCGTGTTGACCGCCGAGGGAACGTACGTGGTTCGTGCGGTGGCCCCGTCCGAGGCGATGACCGATGGGGTCATGCGGACGTGGGCGATCCTCGGGACACTGGGTGTCGTGCTGGTCCTGATCGCCGTGGGAGTAGCCGATCGGCTCGGCCGCTCGGTGGTCAGGCCCGTCGAGGAGTTGTCGGCTGCGGCGTCGAGGTTGGGTGAGGGGGACCTCGATGTCCGAGTGGAACCCGACGGGCCATCCGAGATCGAGGAAGTCGGGAGGGCGTTCAACCGGTTGGCGATCCAGATGGAGGACCTGCTCCAATCAGAGCGCGAGGACGTCGCAGATCTCGCTCACCGCCTTCGGACACCCCTCACCGCTGCCCGGCTCGCTGCGGAGGCCCTTCCGGACGATGACAGGCGATCGATGATCCTCGCGCAGCTTGATGAACTGCACAGGGTGATCGATCACATCATCGATGAGGCAAGGCGCTCGGATCGCCGAGCGACGACGGCCTACGCGAACCTGACCGCCGTTGCGTCGGAGCGGGCGAGATTCTGGGAGCCTCTCGCCGTCGACGAACGGCGAACCATGTCGGTGGACATCCCCCACCGGGCCGTGATCGTCGCGATTCCTGCAAGCGACCTCGCAGCCGGCATCGACGCGCTCATCGGGAACGTGTTCTCCCACACACCGATCGGCACAGGCTTCGCACTCACCGTCCTCGTGGCAGACGCGGCTGCGAATGTGATCGTGTCCGATGAAGGTCAGGGGTTCCCGGCGGGTGTCGATGTGACCGGTCGTGGGGCAAGCGGAGGGAGCTCCACGGGGCTCGGCCTCGACATTGCCCTGCGGCTCGCTGAGTCCGTCGGCGGCACCCTCACTATCGGGAGCTCTCCGTCTGGTGGAGCGCTCGTCGATCTCATGGTGCCGCGGATCGTCGTGGGATGAGGTCGAACTCGGTTCTTCCGCTCCCGGGAACGGGTTCACATGATCTTCATCGAGAGGTCCCGCAGTAGACACATCACGACACTTGGATCTGCACCTGGCATGGCACTCCGGAAGGGGGCTCATCATGACCGAACCGAACATCGTTGCGGAGTGGGACGCATTGCACCATACGGGCGAGACCCTCGGTGACGCCGCAGTCGTGCAGATCGACGGTGCGCTGCGGACCGTGGAGGCCAAGGCGACGATCAGGACGGTCGACGGCACGGTGCCCGTCGCGCGGGATGGCTCCGGTTGGGCGGTTCGGAGGACCACGGTTCGGGATGACTCCGGCAGCGAGATCGAGGCAGCCGACTATCACGCGATGAGGGTCGTCGACGGCTCCTGACAGCCGTCACATCCCCGGTCGGTTCCGGTCCAACTCGTCGAGCCACGCCCGAACCTCATTTCCATGTTCGTCGAGGCGCGGTGGCGCAGACGCCGTGCGTGCCGGCGAGTCTCCCAGGCCGATCGGTGAGGTGACGGATCGGAACACCTCCCCACCCGGGGTCTCCAACTCATCGATCGGACCCATCCCGATAGCGGTCGCGAAGGCGAATGCCTGGGCGACGTCGAGGATCGGTCCTGCGGGCACGCCGACCGATGTAAGGGCCGTGACGATCTCGTCGGTCGTTCGTCTGGCGAATCGAGGCTCGAGCAGGCCCTCCAGCTCGTCGACGTTTCGCACGCGTTCGGCGTTGGTGGTGAATCGCGGATCGGTCGCCGCTTCAGGCGTCCCGGCGACTGTGCAGACGGAGGCGAATTGTGCATCGTTGCCACAGGCGAGTACGAAGTACCCGTCTGAGGCACGGAATGTCTGGTACGGGGCGATCGAGGGATGCCGGTTCCCGAGCCTGCCCGGAACCACACCCGCACCGAGGTACGCCGACCCCTGGTTGAGCAGTGCGGCCAGCGCCGCACCCATGAGGGAGACCTTGACCCGTTGACCGACGCCCGTTCGGTCCCGGGAACGCAGCGCGGCAAGCACGCCGACGACCGCCTGGAGGGAGCAGATGTGGTCGACGAGCGCGACTCCGATCTTGGTGGGCGGACCGTCCGGCCATCCTGTGATGCTCATCAGGCCGCTCGATGCTTGGACGAGAAGGTCGTACCCGGCCAGATGGCGGGCATCCTCGGTGTCACCGAAACCGGTGATCGAGCAGTAGATGAGGCGGGGATTGGCAGCCAATGAACGGTCCGCGTCGAGCCCGAAGCGCTCGAGGCTGCCGGGGCGGAAGTTCTCGATGACGACGTCGGAGTGGCGAAGGATCCTCGTGGCGATCTCGAGGTCCTCCGGGACGTTGAAGTCGAGCGCGATGCTCCGTTTGTTGCGATTCAAGGCCTGGAAGTAGGTGCTCGACTCGCCGGCCCAGGGTGGACCCCATGCCCTCGTGTCGTCACCGGCTCCGGGATGTTCGACCTTGATGACGGTTGCGCCGAGGTCTCCGAGGGTCATCGCCGCATAGGGACCCGCGAGGACGCGTGAAAGGTCGGCGACGACGAGCCCACTGAGGGCACCGGTTCCCGTGGGTGTGGTCACGAGGCCGGATTGTACGCGGACGAGGGACGGGGTCACCGTCCCTCGCCATACCGTGCGGCCCTGCGGGCTATGAGTCGTGGGGTTCGAAGGTGACGTGCCACGTGACTCGTCCGTCCTCGAGTTCGACCTCGATCTCGAGTTCGGTGCTGCCGTTGTCGTACTTGAGCTTGATTTGGTCAGATTCGATCTCCTGCCTGGTCTTGGCCCAGGCGGATGTGATGTCGGTGCTCACGAGGGTGAGGCGTCCATCGGACAGGGAGACCGTGATCGAGCCCGCGGGTGCCGCGTCGATCACGATCGGGCCGCTCGCCGTTGTACCCGAATCGTCCGAGTCATCGCCGTCTGGCAGGGTCGTCGACGTCGTCGACGTGGTGGATGTCGCGCTGCGATGGGGTTCGAAGGTTACGTGCCACTCGACTCGTCCATCCTCGAGTTCGACCTCGATCTCGAGTTCGGTGCTGCCGTTGTCGTACTTGAGCTTGATCTGGTCAGATTCGATCTCCTGCCTGGTCTTGGCCCAGGCGGATGTGATGTCGGTGCTCACGAGGGTGAGGCGTCCATCGGACAGGGAGACGGTGATCGAGCCCGCGGGTGCCGCGTCGATCACGATCGGGCCGCTCGCCACTGTGGTCGAATCGTCTGAGTCATCGCCGCCTCGCAGGGTCGTCGACGTCGTGCGGTCGTCGTCTGTCGTCGCTGCCACGCGTCGTCGTGGATGTCGATCCGTCGTCGCCTCCTTGGGCGTCCATCGCCGTGGAGTCGTTCGAGTCCGTCGCGAGTGTCGTTGACGAACCGGAGTCGTCGTTCGTGCCGATGGCTGCAACGGCCACGCCTACGGTCGTGAGCATTCCCACGACCAGGATTGCGGGGAGTATTGCTCGCTTGATCATGTGTCCCTCCTTCAAGGTTCGGTGCAATGGTCCGTCACATCGGATTAGCGGGTCTTCTCTCCACGGCTAAACCGGGGATAGATCTTTCGGGTGTGTTTGGCGCCTACTGTTGGAGGGGTGGAGTCGATTCCCGCTGGATGGAGGCCGTACGATCACGGCCCGCGGAGCACCGTCGTGGGGCGGTTGCTCGTGAGTGATCCGCTTGAGGCCCCTGTGCTCGGACGGACGATCGAGTTGCTCGCATGGCTGCCCGAAGGCCCGGTCCCTGCGGGAGGTTCGACCATCGTGTACATGCACGACGGCCAGAACCTCTTCGACGAGGAGACCAGCTACTCGAGTGAGATGAAGGTCGACGAGACGCTTACGGCGATGGGATCAACGGCCGTCGTCGTCGGAATCCCGAACGCAGGGGATCGTCGCCACGTCGAGTACTGCCCATGGCCCAATCCGTACGAACGAAGGGTCCTCGGGGGCGAGTACGCCAAGTGGCTTGTGGACGTCGGCAAGCCGTTCTGTGAGGAGACACTGCCGATCGCACACGCTCGGGACCGAACATGTGTCATGGGCAGCTCGCTGGGAGGTGTGATCTCCCTGTACCTCTTCCTCGAGTATCCGGACCAGTTCGGGCGCGTCGGTGCGATGAGCACCGCCGCCTGGTGGACCCCCGACATCTGGGGCTACCTCGAAACGGTCGAAACTCGACCGGGAAGGGTGTACATCGACACGGGTCTCGCCGAAATGCCCGAGGACCCTGTGATGTCGGAGGCCTACGTGGATGCGTTCCACAGGCTCAGGTCGTGGTTCGAGGCGGCCGGATACGGCGATGACCTCCTCGCCGTTCTCGAGGAGGGAGCGATCCACGAGGAGTCCGCATGGGCCGGGCGCCTTCGGCCCGCCCTCGAGTTCCTCCTGAGCTGATCGACCTCCCTTTCCCTCGTTGGCTCGGTTCGGTCGTTGCGAGGTCCGGGTGTCGAGGAATCCCCCTGCATCGTCGCTGCGCTCCTCTGCCGTCCCCCTTGAAAGGGGGACGAGGAACAACGCGTCCATCGTCCTCCCTTTAGGGGGGACGGGCGAACGGAGTGAGCCAGGGGGGTCCGCGAGCCCTGCGAGCACGGGAGTGGGAACCGACCGAGTTGTGGGTCTTCGGTCAGGAATCCCCCTGCATCGCTTCGCTCTGCCGTCCCCCTTGAAAGGGGGACGAAGGGGACGAGGGGGACGAGGGGGACGAGGGGGACGAGGGGGACGAGGGGGCGCGGGACGGGTGCTTCAGACGTGGAGTTCGACGATGTCGCCGTCGGCGACGATGTGGTCCCTGCCGACCTGTCGGACGTCGAACCCGTCGTCGCTCCACAACCTGGCGTACGACAGTTCTGCTGCGATCTCGCGGTGGACGAGCGTCGCTACGTCCCCCACCGTGGATCCGAGCTTGACCGTGTAGGGGCGGTCCATGTCGGGGTCCTTGCCTGGGATCTTCGTGTACACGCGGACAACCCCGAGATGGTCGAACAGCCACACGCCGAGGTCGTCGAGGCCCTGCCCCGTACTCGCGGAGATGGCCATGTAGGGGTATGTGACGCCCGTGAGCTCCTCCAGGGCGGCGAGCTCCTCCGTCGGGTCGGGAAGGCGATCCGCCTTGCTCGCCACGAGCAGTGTCGGGAGGAACGTGGTGAAGACGTCGCGCCCACTCGTGGTCTCGCGACCGCCGAGCGGCCACGCCGCTACCAGTTCGATGCGACGCTCGGCCAGGAGATCGTGCAGTGCGAGGACGCGTTCGACACAGTCGGGTTCGCTCAGGTCGACCACGAGGAGGCACCCGTCGGCCGGACGCAGGGCGTTGCTGATCCACGGTACGGGGTGCTCCACGGCGATCGGCGGAAGGTCGACCAGCTGGATCGCCACATCGTGGACGGGCATCATTCCCGGTATCGGGTACTGCGTCGTGAAGGGGTACTCGCCCACCTCGGTGTGCGATCCCGTGACTCTCGCGTGGAGCGAGGACTTGCCGGTGTTCGGTGGGCCGAGCAGGGCGATCTGACCAGCTCCCTCCGGCCGGACGACGGTGGCAGGGCCCGTCCTCGCTCCTCCCTTCCTCGGTCCGGCCAGGTCGTCGGAGAGTTCCTTGATCCTGGCCTTGATGTCCGCTTGGAGGTGCTCCGTTCCCTTGTGCTTCGGGATGGCGCGCAGCATCGCACGGAGCGCCTCGAGCCGATCCTCGGGATCTGAGGCGTGCCGATAGCGCGCCTCGGCTGCCTTGTACGCGGGCGTGAGGTTTGCAGGCATCCGTCCACCCCGGTCGTCTTCTTCCCAATGATCGTCGCTGTCGGCGCCACGTGCCATGCGCGTTCGTTGCGTGGCGAGGTCGAGATGCGACTCCGGCAACCGACAAGTACGAGCCCCTCCGCATCGATAGCCTTGACGCCCATGCTGTTGAAGCGCTCGATCCTCGATCGCATCGTCGCAGGTGACGTCGATCTCGCGTTCCGGAGATGGACCCGTCCAACGGTCAGGACAGGGGGCTCGCTCCGAACCCGAGCCGGACTGCTGCGCATCGACAAGGTCGACATCGTTCCTATCTCGACGATCACGGAGGACGATGCGCGAAGGGCAGGCATGGAGCTCGGGGAACTCCTCGCATTCCTTCGGTCCAAGGAGCAGGGCGACGTCTACCGCATCGAACTGGGATCCGTCGCTGCCGACCCCCGGGTGGCACTACGCGAGGACGGCGATCTGTCGGAGGCGGACGTCGCTGCCATTCAATCCCGCCTCGACAGGCTCGATAGGGTCTCCAAGAGGGGACCATGGACGATGCAGGTCCTCAGGCTCGTCGACGACAACCCGCACGTGCGGGCACAGGACCTCGCCGACGTACTCGGACTCGCGAAGAACACGTTCAAGGACGATGTCCGCAAGTTGAAGGGACTCGGCCTCACGATCAGCCACTCCCCGGGATACGAGGTGTCACCAAGGGGCAGGGCCTTCCTCGAGCGCCTCGAGACCGACACGGCGAGCGACAACTGAACCCGGTCCCGATGGTGACGGTTTCGCCCAGGCCGTGGGGATGCGGCAACGCCGACAACGTGTCGGGATTTCCGACATGCTGTCGCCTCGGATCACCTGTACGTTCGTGGACGATTCGACCCATGACCGAGGAGAAACCTCATGAGATCGACCCTTGCGATGGCCGTGTTGCTCGTCGCCCTTGTGGCGAGTGCCTGTGGCAGTGACGACGGATCCGGAGCGGATTCCGAGACGACTACAACGGGCGCGGAGACCACGACCACCATCGCGGAGACCACGACGACCACGTCCGCAGGGATCCCGACTGCTCCCGTCGTCCCTGGCGAGGACGAGGACGTGGACGCGATCGTCGAGGCCTACCTGGTCGTCTTCGACAGCACCACGACCTTCGAGGAGAAGAGCCCGTTCGTCACCGATCTGGCCGGCCTCGAGGACACCGTCGTCGCCTACGAGGCAGCAGGTGAGGCACTCGGGGGGATCCAGCTTCGTGCGGACGAGGTCGGCGTCGACGGTGATGAGGCGCGGGTGATCTACGCGTTCCTGTTTGGCGGCAATCCTGCGTACTCCGACCTCGAGGGCGACGCTGTCCGCACGGACGCCGGGTGGCAGGTCACGCGCGAGTTCTTCTGCGAGATCATGGCCTCAGCCAGGGTCGGGTGCCCATGAGGCTGGGGAACGCGTAGGAACGCTCATGAATGAAGGGGCAGGGACTGTGAGGCGCTTCGCAGGTGTCGCCCTCACGACGATGTGCGCGTTGGGCGCGATTGCGTGTTCGGGCACGGGCGGAACGGCCACACCTGCAGGTTCCGGTACGGACGCGACGATCGTCTCGACCCCCGCAACCTCCACCACGAAGCCGTTCGATGGCACGTTCACGGGAGCTGATGGCGTCACCACCGAGATCGGTGACACGTCCCGCATCGTGTCGCTCACCGGGGACATCACGGAGGTCATCTTCGCACTCGGTCTCGGCGACCAGGTCGTCGCCGTGGACATCACGACGACGTATCCCCCCGACGCAGAGCAGTTGAAAGCAGACGGCGGCAACGTCGGCTTCGGCCAGGCGCTCAACGCCGAGGCGGTCCTCAGGTACGAGCCAACCCTCGTCATCGGCGACGAGACGATCGAACCTGCCGGGACGATCGAGCAGCTGCGAAGTGCCGGCATCCCGGTCGTGATCCTCCCATACGAGACGACACTCGACGGAGTCGGGACGAAGATCGACACCGTCGCACGAATCCTCGGTGTCGAGGATGAGGGCCGTGCCCTCTCCGACGACGTCATGTCCGAGATCGTCGCCGCACAGGAGGCCGCGGACGAAGCAGGGTCGATGCCCAGGGTCGTCTTCCTCTACATCAGGGGGCCTTCGCTGCTCTTCGTCTTCGGTGACGACCTTCCGACGAACGCCATGATCGAGGGGGCCGGGGCTATCGATGCGGGCGCCGAACTCGGTACCGGGCCCATCACGGTCACACCCGAGGCCCTCATCGCGGCGGCGCCCGACGTGATCGTGCTTCCGCAGTCTGGGATCGAGAGCCTCGGCGGCCTCGAGGCACTCCTCGAGATTCCCGGCGTCGCCGAGACCCCGGCCGGTCGCAACGGCGCCTTCCTCACCTACGAGGAGGCGTACTTCTTCAACCTCGGTCCGCGAGCAGGCCAGGCGCTCGCCGAGTTCGTCACCGATCTCTATGCCATCATCGCCGGGTGAGTGACGACACCTGGCTGAGATCAGCCGACCCCTACCGGGCCCGACGGCGATGGTTCTGGCCATCCATTGCGCTCGTGGCGCTGCTCGCAGCTTTCGCATCGCTCGTGCTGGGTGCAGTCGACGTCTCCATGGGCGAGGTCGTCGCCGTGCTCTCCGGAAAGCTGGGACTCACCGATGAGACGAGCAGAGCCGAGGCCGTCGTGTGGGGCATCCGCGTGCCGAGGGTGCTCGTCGGTTTCGCCGTCGGCGCGAGCCTCGGTCTGGTGGGAGCGGTGCTGCAGGGTCTTCTCAGGAACGACCTCGCCGATCCCCAGCTCCTCGGGATCGGACCGGGGGCGGCGATCGGTGCGGCGCTGGGCGCCTCGGCGGGTGGTGTTCGCGGCGCGATCGCTGGCGGTGTCCTCGCCGGCGTCGTCACCGCGTTCGCCCTCCGTGGCCTCGCGAGGCGTGCGTCGATCGACCCCTCCAGGGTGATCCTCTCGGGCGTGGCCCTTGGCGCAGCCCTCTCTGCATGGGTCGGGTTCATCGTCTTCGGATCGGACCGCGCCTCGGTCCCGCCCATCGAGTTCTGGCTGCTCGGGAGCCTCTCGGGCGCCACCTGGCGCACACTCTGGACGGCTGTCCCGTTTCTCATCGTTGCGACCATCGGGCTGCTGACCGCCACCCGCAGCCTGGATGTCCTCGCTCTCGGCGACAGCGAGGCGCGGCATCTCGGGGTCGACACGGAGCTCGTCACCACGATGACCCTCATTGGCTGCGGGGCCGCCGTCGGAGCGACGGTGGGAGCGGTCGGAGTCGTGTCATTCGTCGGCCTCCTCATCCCATTCCTCATGCGACCGATCGTCGGACAGGGTCATCGGCACCTGCTGCCCGCATCGATGGTCAGCGGAGGTGCCTTCGTCGTCCTCGCCGACCTGGCGTCCCGCTCGCTGCTCGAGCCGGTCGAGATCCCGGTCGGACTCATCACAGCTGCGATCGGGGGACCGGTCTTCCTGTGGCTCATCGCGAGGAGGCGCGATGTCTGAAGCGATCCTCACCGCCGTGGGCGTCACCTATGCGGTCGATGGCGCCGTCCTCGTCGACGGTGTCGATCTCGAAGGAAGGCGGGGTGAGCTGATCGCCCTGTGCGGTCCGAACGGTGCTGGCAAGTCGACGCTGCTCAGGATCCTCGCTGGCGACCTCGAACCGCAGCAGGGAAGGGTCCTCGTCGACGGGCTCGACACGGTTGCGTCTACTCCAGGGGAACTCGCACACGTGCGCGCGGTCATGCGCCATGGGGGACGGAGCGACATCCCGTTCACGGCGGTGGCCGTCGTCGAGATGGGCAGGTACCCCCATCGAAGCGACCCCGAAGCCTCCAGGGAGGCAGACGCTCGTGCGATCAAGGGAGCGATGGAGCGGACCGAGACAGATCACCTCGCACGACGCATCTTCGCGACGCTGAGTGGTGGTGAGCAGACGAGGGTGGTGATCGCGCGCATCCTCGCGCAGGACGCCCCCGTGGTCCTACTCGACGAACCGACCACGGCGCTCGACGTCGCGCACCAGGAGAGGGTGCTGGCACAGGTACGCCGCATCGCCGACGAAGGGAGCTGTGTGATCGCGGTGCTGCACGATCTCAACGCAGCCGCGTACTACGCGGACCGGGTGGTCGTGATGGCCGATGCGCGAATCGCCTCCACGGGGACCCCGAGGGAGGTCCTGCGTTCTGACCTCCTCGAGGCGGTCTACGGCCAGGAGATGACCGTCGTGGAGCACCCGACCCGCAACTGCCCGCTGGTGATCGTCACGTGACCGCTTCGTGACGTCGGAGGATCTGTCCTGTAATGTGCGTCGACACCGGAGACCCGGAAGGAGATGCCCATGTTCACCTACGTGTGCAATCGCATCGTTCCCGGATGCAGCCACGAGGTCACCGAGGAGTCCCTCGAGGAGGCCCGCGCGAAGGCCATCGAGCATCTCGAGGGTTATCACAAGATGGAGTACCTGAACGACATGAGGCTCGCAGATGCGGCCTCCAAGCTGGACGGAGCCATCTTTCCGAGCACCGTTCGGTGATCGGTACAGCCTCCGTGATGACCTGAGCCCTCGTTGCGTACCATCTGATGGTGCCCGAGCAATCCCTTGTCAGAGTCGTCATCGTGGGTGGCGGGTTCGGAGGTCTCGAGGCAGCCAAGGGTTTGGCAGGCGCCGATGTCTCCGTGACGCTTATCGATCGCCGAAATCACCACGTGTTCCAACCGCTGCTGTACGAGGTTGCGACCGCCGGTCTGAGCCCAGGTGACATTGCGTTTCCCATCAGGTCGATCGTTCGCAAGCAGTCGAATGCTCAGGTCCTCCTCGGTGACGTCACGGCCGTCGACCTGGAACGGCAAACGGTGCAGGTGACCGGGCCCGATCCCATCGAATTCGAATACCTGGTCCTTGCCACCGGCGCGTCCCACTCGTACTTCGGCCATGACGAGTGGGAACAGCACGCTCCCGGTCTCAAGACCATCGAGGATGCGACCGAGATTCGTCGGCGCGTCCTCCTCCGCTTCGAGGAGGCGGAGCGCTCCCACGACCCCAATGAGCGAAGACGCCTGCTGACCTTCGTCGTCATCGGTGGGGGACCGACGGGTGTGGAGCTCGCCGGTGCGATTGCAGGGATCGCCACCAGGACCATGGCCAAGGACTTCCGATCGATCGATCCGTCCTCGGCGAGGGTGATCCTCGTCGAGGGCGCCGATCGCATCCTCGGCACCTATTCGAGGAGGCTCTCGGCGAAGGCGCATCGCCAGCTCGAACAGCTCAATGTCGATGTGAGGACCTCGACGATGGTGACGGGCATCGACGATTCCGGCGTCGATACCAGTACTGGACGGATCGACAGCTCGTGCGTCCTCTGGGCGGCCGGTGTCGAGGCCTCGTCGCTCGGTGGTGGACTCGGTGTTGACCTCGATCGCTCGGGCAGGGTGTACGTGGAGCCCGACCTTTCGATCGGTCCCGATCGCAACGTGTTCGTGATCGGCGACCTCGCGCACGTCCGCCAGGGAGACGCGGTCGTTCCCGGCGTAGCTCCTGCAGCGGTGCAGCAGGGACGGTTCGTCGCAGGGGCTATCCGGGCCGATCTGGCCGGTCGGCCAAGGGGCTCATTCACCTACAAGGACAAGGGTTCCCTCGCCCAGGTCGGACGCAGCTCCGCCGTCGCACGCCTCGGGAGGTTCGAGTTCTCGGGCTTCATCGCATGGACGCTCTGGTGGTCGATCCACATCGCCTACCTGATCGGGTTCCGGAGCCGCGTGGTCGTCATGATCGGCTGGGGGTGGTCGTGGCTCACGTACCAGAGGTCTGCCCGCCTGATCACGAAGCCGTGGAACCCGAGGAGACGGCCGAACGAGGGTGGGTAGGGTGCTTCCCGTGCTCCGTTCGCAGGAACAGGAAGAAGAACCACGTCGCCAGCGCCGTGAGGAGATGCCAAGCGGCGTGGGCCTGCAGGAGGGAGTCCGGGCGGCACCACGTGTGCTCCCCGGTACCCGTCGTCCAGATGGCGTAGGCCAGCAGGAACGACGCAAGACCTGCCCAGAACCACGGCGTGTACGTGCGTCGTGATGTCGATGGGTGCGTGGCGAGCAGCGCTGGCAGCCAGAACAGCACCACCCACCAGTACTGGCCGGCTTCGTCGAACATCACGAGCGGTGTGATGCCGAAAGCGAGTGCGACCACGAACCCGACCAATCCCGAGAGGTATCGCATAGGTAACGACCAGAAGCGGTAGAGGACCTCCGAGATGATCCACAACGCAATGGACAAGCCGAACAGGTCGAGCCCGATCCCCAGGTCGTGACCCCATGCCCAGTACGCGACGGCATAGGCCGCGAGCACCGAGGCGTAGACAGCGAAGAACGTCCGATCACGCCACCTACCGAGCGCCGCGAGGTTCAAGACCCACGGCACGAGGATGTACGCCACCATCGACACGTTGTCGATCCATGCGCCGAAGAACGTGTGGCTGCCATGCATCACCATCGAACCCGGGCCGAGAAACACCGTTGCCGACGCATACAGCAGGGCAACCGGCTGGTTTCCGATGAAGCGGTTGCGTCGCGCGACACCGAGTGAGCTGTCGCGGGCGAGAGCAACGAACATTGCGAGTCCCGACACGACGAACCCGAGGTTGCCGAGGGTGTTGACGGGCTCGCGAATGATGCCCCCGCTGACGCGCTCGCACCAGCGGGAGATCTCACCGACAGCCTGTTCGTTCGCTGCGGGCGCCCACCAACCCGTCAGGCCACCGACGATGAAGAGGCCGAAGAACACGACGAGCGCGCCCACGGCGATCGCTGTGGGGCGGTACTCGGTGCGCATCGTCCGATACTACGAATGCCGGCGGAGTCGCATCTTCGATCGCGAGCGCATATCAACGGAGGGGGTGCGGTACGGTGGTCCGATGGAGCGAATCGTGGTTGGCGTGTATCAGGTGTCCAGGGGCGTCAACTCGTTCATCGTCGACGGCGACGATGGAGTGGTCCTCATCGATGCAGGCCTCCCACGGTTTCATCGCGCCATCGAGAAGGGTCTCGACGGAATCGGCCGAACGATCCTCGACGTCAGAGCGATTCTGATCACCCATGCCCATGTCGACCACGTGGGTGGTCTCGCACACCTACGTGACGGATCGCAGGCGGAGGTCTACGCCTCGACGGGGGATGCGCCAGCCGTCGAGGGTGAGGTCCCCATGACACTCCCGCCCTTTGTCGACAAGGTTCCCTTCATCCGGCCCGTGTTTCGACTGATGCCGCGTGCCACCCCGGTCGGCGTCGACCATCGCGTCGAACCCGGGCCGATCGGCGGCCTTCCCGAGGACATCACCGTCATCGGGACTCCGGGGCACACACCGGGGCATGTCAGCTTCCTGCTGGATCGCAGCGGCGGGGTCTTGTTCGTCGGTGACGCGGCGATGAGGTCGAGGGGCGGGGAGGTCAGGCGCGGATGGCCGAACCGCGCAACGCCCCAGTTTGATGAGAGCCTGAATCGGTTGGCGGAGCACGACTTCGCGATCGCGTGCTTCGGCCATGCTGCACCGATCACAAACGGGGCATCAGCGATGTTTCGGCGGTTCGTGGCGAGCATCGGCTGACCACAGACGCTCCGCAGCGTCGGGAGGTGGTGGTCCGTACCGTCGACGAAGACGTTCAGCGCTGATACGACCGGATCGAGCAGGTACGATCTGATGCCATGCTCGCCGTGAACACGTACGGCCGTCATCACGTCGACTCCGGTGGGGTGCTGGTGCTCGAGTGTGCCAGCGTCACGGCTGCGGGCAGGCCGACCAGGCTCGACCCCGTCGCCTCGATCCTGGACATCGACGTTGGCGGCTCGACCGCGGAGTACGTGTGTCGGTCATCAGGGCGGGTATGGCTCGAATCCGTGGATGCGCTGCTTCTCGCGGACGTAGGCGACGACGGCGGCGAGGTCGTCCTCGTCGAGACCAGGGACCGGTGCCATGTCACCGAAGTCCCAGTGGTGTGCGGTCACGCCCCTGACGGCAGCAAGGACGAATGCTGCGTCGCCGTGGTGGTTCGGCTCATAGACGATCGACAGATGCGACGGACCAAGGTCGGTTCCCCGCAGGTCAGTACCGTGACATGCCGCGCACGCCGCCTGGTACACCGTCTCTCCCTCGGCTACGAGGTCCGGATCCTGGACTGCGATTCCGGTTCCGGCGTCGGAATCCATCGGATCGGGTCCGAATACGACGACGGCGATGACCATCACCAGGATGAGTCCCCCGATCGCGATCCAGGTTGCGCTTCTCCGAGTCACGTTGACCTCCTGGCGCCCATGGCGCCCGATGTTACGGCCACGACCCGGTTCCGGTCGGAGGGATCTCCGTGACACACGACATGCACGATCATCAGATCGAGGATCAGGGCACGGGCGAGGACCGATCGGGGCGCCACGACAAGCATGAGGGGCACTCCCCGGAGATGTTCCGGGACCGGCTGCTCATCAGTGTGCTCCTCACGATCCCGATCCTCTACTTCTCGGAGGCGATGCAGGATTGGTTCGGTTTCGAGTCGATCTCCTTCACGGGCTCGGAGCTCGTCACACCCATCCTCTCCACGATCCTGTACTTCTACGGTGGCGGTCCGTTCCTGAAGGGTTCGCTCCGCGAACTGCGGGACCGAACGCCGGGGATGATGACCCTGATCGCGATCGCGATAACCGTTGCATACGGGTACTCGGTCGCCGTCACCCTGGGCTTTCCCGGCGATCCGTTCTACTGGGAACTGGCGACGCTCATCGACATCATGCTGCTCGGACATTGGATGGAGATGCGCTCGGTTCGGTCCGCATCATCCGCGCTCCACGAGCTCTCCACCCTCGTCCCGGACACCGCGCACCTCCTTCGCCCTGACGGTTCGACCGACGAGGTGGCGGTCGCCAGCCTCGAGGTCGGTGACCGGGTTGTCGTGCGACCGGGCGAGCAAGTACCGATCGACAGCACGGTCATCGAGGGCCGCACCTCGGTGAACGAGGCCTTCCTGACAGGTGAGTCGAAGCCGGTTGGGAAAGAACCCGGGGCCGAGATGGTGGGTGGGTCGATCAACGGAGAAGGGGTCGTAACGGTCGAGGTGAGCCGCGTCGGCGACGACACCGCGCTCGTCCCAGATCATGCGTCTCGTCGATGATGCACAGACGTCGAGGAGCCGATACCAGGCGCTTGCGGACCGCGCTGCGTTCTGGCTCACGGTGATCGCGATCGGCGTCGCCGTACCGACGTTGCTTGTCTGGCTTGTGATCGACGACGACCCGACGTTCGCGGTAACCCGGATGGTCACTGTCCTTGTCATCGCCTGCCCGCACGCCCTGGTCTGGCGATCCCGCTCGTGACGGCGAACGCGACGAGAATGGCCGCGCAGAAGCGGGGTTCTCGTGCGGAACAGGGAGGCCTTCGAACGCGGCAGGGACATCCGGTTCGTCGCTTTCGACAAGACGGGGACCCTCACCGAGGGAACCTTCGGGATCTCAGCTGTGGCATCAGTGGCAGATGACGACGAAGCGCTCAGGATCGCCGGAGCCCTCGAGCGGAACTCGGAGCATCCGATCGCGGCGGCCATCACCGAGGGTGCGGCCGAACTCGGCGGTCAGGGAAGTGACGGCCTCGGACGTCAGGGCGGTTGCCGGTGAGGGGATCACAGGCACGATCGATGGCACCGAATGGTCCCTGGGAAAGCCCGAGTGGATCGACGCAGACCCTCGAGGGTCTCGACGAGCGTCTCCGCGACGTCCTTGCGCAAGCCAGATCGTCGGGGAGACACACCGGTCGCACTCGGGCGGGAAGGGAAGGTGGTTGCCGTGATCACCCTCGCAGACAAGGTGCGGGACCCGATCTCGGGAAGCCATAGCGGAGCTGATGGAGATGGACATCACGCCCGTCATGGTCACTGGCGATGCAGAAGCCGTGGCCCGTACGGTTGCGTCCGAGCTTGGCATCGACCGGTACTTCGCGAGGGTGCGACCCGATGAGAAGGCCAGGATCATTCGTGACCTCCATGAGGAGGGTCGCGTGGCTTTCGTCGGTGACGGGATCAACGACGCGCCCGCTCTGCTCGAGGCCGATCTCGGTGTCGCGATCGGCGCTGGGACCAACGTTGCACTGGAGTCGGCGGATCTCGTGCTGGTCGATGACGATCCCCTTGGCGTCGCCAGGGCACTGCGGTTGTCAAGGCTGACACGGTCGAAGATGATTCAGAACCTGGTGTGGGCGACCGGGTACAACGTCGTCGCGATTCCGCTGGCCGCTGGGTGTCGGCATCTCGGCCGGAATCGTCATGTCGCCTGCCGTTGGTGCGATCCTGATGTCGGTGTCCACCATCGTCGTGGCTGTCAATGCCATGGCCATGCGGCGGGCATCGCTCGCGTGACGCCGCAGCATCGGGCCGTGCGCATCGCTCAGTGACCGGCGCCGCGCGCTCGGTTCACGGTCAGCTGGACGGTCGTCAGTCCTCCGAGGACTTCCTCATACAGGGGCAACCGCTGCGATGTGCAGCATCCGACCTGGAGCCGCCCGATCTGGCTCCCGAGGTCCGCGAGAGTCTCGAGGAGTTCGTCAGCCTCGCTCTGGCCGCTCCGAACGGCCTCGAGCTGTCCACGAGCCGCTGCGAGTGTCGTTGCCGCTGTGATCATCTGTGGACTGCGAGCGGGTTCGCAGCACATCTTGTGCAGCTTCTCGAGTGCGACATCGCAGGCATCGATGGCGGCGAAGGCCCCTTGGAGGTTCTGCATCTGGCTCACGGCGGCGAGGCTACCGGCGGTCCCCACTTGAGTATTCACCCCACTGGTTGACAAAGACCCCGTGTATCACGCTGACCGCCACCTCTCTGGCCGACTCCTTCGAAGGTCGGGACGCCGGCCCCTTGTGAGCGGCATGTCAGAAGGGATCCGCGAGGGATACGAACGCCTCGACGAGCTGCTTCTCAGCTGAGGCTGCGTGTCAACACCGTGCGGCCACTACTCACGCCGAGCGAAGCGATGCAGGTCCCTTCCTGTCTCTCCCCGCGGGAGAGACGCGGAGCGAAGCGACGCAGAGAGGGCCGTAGATCACCGACTCACGCCCAGCGTGGGAAACAACTCATCCCCTCTCTGCCCTGCCGGGCATCTCCCCCAAGGGGGGAGAGACACGAACAGGCACATAGCTGCGATCGGCGAGCGAAGACTCGCACCGTTCTTCCTGTCTCTCCCCGCGGGAGAGACGCGGAGCGAAGCGACGCAGAGAGGGCCGTAGATCAAAGACTCACGCCCAGCGTGGGAAACAACTCATCCCCTCTCTGCCCTCGCTCCCTCTCTGCCCGCCGGCATCTCCCCAAAAAGGGGGGAGAAACGCGAACGAGGCGGTTCCGCGTTCGCTGAGCGAAGCTCGCACAGTTGGTGCTCAGGAGGGCGTGTCGAGTTCCGATGCGTAGAAGCGGCGGCGGGCCCAGAGCGCGACGTAGACGAGTCCCACGAGGACGGGGACCTCGATCAGCGGTCCAACGACTCCAGCGAGTGCTTCACCGGACGTGACGCCGAACACGCCGATGGACACGGCGATGGCGAGTTCGAAGTTGTTGCTTGCCGACGTGAAAGCAACCGTCGTGTTCTTCGGATAGGTCATTCGGAGGCGCAGTCCGATTGCGAACGAGATCACCCACATGAGGAGGAAGTACGCGAGCAGTGGCAGGGCGATGCGCACCACGTCGAGGGGTTGGGACGTGATGGACTCACCCTGGAGGGCGAAGAGGATCACAACGGTGAAGAGCAGGCCGTACAAGGCCCACGGGGCGATCCTGGGGATGAAGGTCGTCTCATACCACTCGACACCCCTGGTTCGCTCACCCCACTGGCGGGTGAGAAACCCCGCAACGAGCGGGATGCCGAGAAAGACGAGGACGATCTTCGCGATCTCCCACATCGAGACGTCGAGGGTCGCCGTGTCGAGCCCCAGCCAACCCGGGAGCATCTCGAGATAGAAGTATCCGAGGAGGGCGTACGCGACGATCTGGAAGACCGAGTTGATCGCGACGAGCACGGCAGCCGCCTCCCGGTCGCCGCAGGCGAGGTCGTTCCAGATGAGGACCATGGCGATGCACCGTGCGAGCCCGATGATGATGAGCCCGGTCCGGTACTCGGGCAGGTCGGGCAGGAGCAGCCATGCCAATGCGAACATGAGGGCGGGTCCGATGATCCAGTTGAGTACGAGGGAAACGCTGATGAGGGTGCGGTCCGTCGCCACGTCACCGATCTTCGAGTAGCGCACCTTTGCGAGCACGGGGTACATCATCAGGAGGAGCCCGATCGCGATCGGCAGGGAAACACTGCCGATCTTGACGGCGTCGAGCCAGTCGTTGAGGTCGGGGATCAGCCTCCCGAGTGCCAATCCCCCGACCATGGCGAGCCCGATCCAGACCGGGAGGTATCGGTCGAGCGTGGAGAGCCGTCCGATCACGGCTTCTTCGGTTTGCACCCCCTCGGATGCTGTCACGGACGGAGGCCTTCGGGGAGCGCGGCGGCGATCACGTCGCGGGCATTGTCCGTCAGTGCATAGTCGACCCATCGCCCCCGCTTGGTACCGGCGATCAGCCCTGCCTCACGAAGCACCTTCAGGTGGTACGACAGCAGGTTCGGGGCGAGATCCAGCTCCTCCTGGAAGTGGCAGTTGCACCGGATCTGGGGTGAGAGCATCTCGAGGATCTCGATCCGAGTGGGGTCTGCTATCGCCTTGAGTACCTCGGCCCTGGTCGCGAGATCTGTCTGTTCAAGAATGCTTGAAGCCTTCACGAGCGAAGCGTACCCTCGGTCGGCGGCTGGGTCAACATTCATTGAACTGTTGATCTCATCGAATCTGCCCGATCAACCCGACGGACGGGAAGGTGCGGAGCTAGGTTTATTGGACATGTGTGCGCCGATCCGCTCACATACCTGTCTACGTCGACAAGAGGAGAGTCATCGTGGCCAACATCGTGAGAGCCGCCATCGTCCAGACCGAATGGACGGGTGACAAGGAGTCGATGATCGAGCGGAACGAGGCGTACGCGCGCACTGCGGCCGAGCAGGGTGCCAAGGTGATGTGCTTCCAGGAGCTCTTCTACGGACCGTACTTCTGCCAGGTCCAGGAGAACGAGCACTTCGATTACGCCGAGGCGATCCCCGGCGGTCCGACGACGACGAGGATGCAGGCACTCGCCCGTGAGACGGGCATGGTCCTCGTCGTACCCATCTTCGAGAAGGAGGACGACGGCGTCTTCTACAACACCGCAGCCGTCATCGATGCCGACGGGTCGTACCTCGGGAAGTACCGCAAGCAGCACATCCCGCACGTGAAGGGCTTCTGGGAGAAGTTCTACTTCCGGCCGGGGAACGGCGGCTACCCGGTGTTCGACACCGCGGTCGGACGGATCGGCGTGTACATCTGTTACGACCGCCACTTCCCCGAGGGATGGAGGGCGCTCGGCCTCAATGGCGCCAAGATCGTCTTCAATCCATCTGCCACGAGCAGGGGGCTGTCGATGTACCTGTGGAACCTCGAGCAACCCGCCGCAGCGGTCGCCAACGAGTACTTCATCGGGGCCATCAACAGGGTCGGCACCGAGCCATACGGTGACAACGACTTCTACGGGTCGTCCTACTTCGTCGATCCGAGGGGCCAGTTCGTGGGAGACCCGGCATCGGACACCGACGAGGAGCTCGTGATCAGGGACCTCGATCTCGACATGATCGACGAGGTGCGAAAGCAGTGGGCGTTCTACCGGGACCGCAGACCAGACGCGTACGACGACCTCGTCGCACCCTGACATGGGACGACACGAAGAACTCCTGAAGCGGCATCGGGCGGTCCTCCCGTCGTGGATCGCGCTGTACTACGACGAGCCGATCTCGATCGTCGATGGCGAGGGACGCCACGTCATCGACGCCGAGGGCAACCGATACCTCGACATGTTCGGGGGCATCCTGACCACCATGTCCGGGTACAGGATCCCCGAGGTGGTCGAGGCGATCCGGGAACAGGCAGGCAGGATGCTGCACACATCCACCCTGTACCTGATCGAGTCCCAGATCGAGCTGGCGGAGCGCATCGCCGACCTGTCGGGAATCCCAGACGCCAAGGTGTTCTTCACGAACTCGGGCACCGAGGCGAACGATGCCGCATTGATGATGTCCACCCAGTACCGGAAGTCGAACCAGGTCCTGGCGATGCGCAATAGCTACCACGGAAAGTCGCATTCTGCCGTCGCCGTCACCGGGAACAGGGCGTGGAGCGCGACACAGCTCACGCCGTTCCACACGGTGTACGTGCAGTCCGGGTATCGGTATCGGAGCCCGTTCAAGGACCTCGACGATGCGGCCTACATCGAGGCATGCAAGGACGACCTGCGAGATCTGCTGCGGGTGGCAGTGTCGGGGCAGGTTGCGTGCCTGATCGCCGAGCCGATCCAGGGCGTCGGAGGCTTCGCCACGCCACCGGATGGGTTGTACGGCGGCCTCGAGGAGGTGCTCGACGAACAGGGGATCCTCTTCATCTCCGATGAGGTCCAGACGGGATGGGGACGCACGGGTGAGCACTTCTGGGGATACCAGGCCCACGACGTGACGCCGGACCTGATCACGTTCGCGAAGGGACTCGGGAACGGTGTCGCGATCGCAGGTGTCGTTGGCAGGGCGGACATCATCGACGCGATCCCCGCGAACTCGATCTCGACGTTCGGAGGGAACCCGCTCGCCACGACGGCCGCGCTCGCGAACCTCGACTATCTGATCAGGAACGACTTGCAGACGAACGCGCGCAAGGTGGGTGGGCAGCTGCGCATGGATCTGGATCGTCTCGCCGAGGAGGTTCCCAACATCGGTGACGTCAGGGGCAAGGGTCTCATGCTCGGCGTCGAGTTCGTCGTCCCCCGAACGACCGATCCGGACGTGGCGACGACGAAACAGGTGATGGAGGCGGCCAGGCGGCGGGGTCTCCTGATCGGCTCCGGCGGACTCCACGGAAACGTGCTGCGAATCGCACCGCCCCTGTCGATCACATCCGAGGAGGCGGCGGACGGCTTTCGGATGCTCTCGGACGCGGTCCACGAGGTGGTCGATTGACCAACGGCTCGAACTCGACCCCTAGGCCCAGGAGGTAAGGCGCACATGTCAAGGATGCTCATCGAAGGCGGCACCGTCGTCACGGCGACCGAGATCATGGAGGCTGACGTCCTGATCGACGCCGGCAAGGTCGTCGCCCTCTACGCCCGGGGCGGTGACGGACTCGCCGCGGCCCTCGCACGCGCGGCCCTCGAGGTCAGCGCGGAGACAGTCATCGACGCCACGGGCAAGTACGTGATGCCCGGTGGTGTGGACGTGCACACGCACATGGAGCTCCCATTCGGCGGGACGTATGCGTCGGACAACTTCGAGTCGGGAACCAGGGCAGCCGCGTGGGGCGGTACGACGACGATCATCGACTTCGCCGTCCAGACGATCGGCGAGTCGATGGTCTCGGGGTACGACCAGTGGATGGCGAAGGTCGATGGCAACGCCGCGATCGACTACGGCTTCCACATGATCGTGTCCGACGTCAACGAACAGACGCTCGCCGAGATGGACACACTCATGGGCGACGGCGTCACGAGCTTCAAGCTCTTCATGGCGTACCCGGGGGTGTTGTACTCGAACGACGGCCAGATCTTCATGGCGATGCAGAAGGCCTCACAGAACGGCGCGATGATCATGATGCATGCCGAGAACGGCATCGTCATCGACGTCCTGAGGGCCCAGGCCCTCGCCCGGGGTGAGACGGACCCGATCCACCATTCCATCACGAGGCCCCCCGTGACCGAGGCCGAGGCGACGCACCGTGCCATTGCCTACGCAGAGCTCGCCGGGGCGCCGCTGTATGTCGTGCACATGTCGGCCAAGGAGGCCGTCGCGGAGGTCGCAGCGGCCCGCGACCGCGGACTCAACGTCTTCGGTGAGACCTGCCCGCAGTACCTGTACCTCGGATGGAACAACCTGAGGGAGCCCGGATTCGAAGGTGCCAAGTACGTGTGCTCGACCCCTGTCCGCAACTGGGACGAGGGGCACCAGGCGGCCATGTGGCAAGGGCTTGCGACCAACGACCTCCAGGTCGTCTCGACGGACCACTGCCCCTTCTGCATGAACGACCACCCGACCCTCGGGACCCAGAAGCGCCTCGGTGAGGGCGACTTCACGAAGATCCCGAACGGCCTTCCGGGTGTCGAGGAGCGCATGCAGCTTCTCTACGACGGTGCTGTGGCCGAGGGGTACCTCAACCTGAACCGATTCGTCGAGGTGACCGCCACGACACCTGCGAAGATGTTCGGGCTCTACCCGAAGAAGGGAACGATCGCCATCGGATCAGACGCAGACATCATCATCCTCGACCCGCTCGCCACACGGACGATGTCGGTCGAGCACAACCACATGGACGTCGACTACAGCTGCTACGAGGGCAAGGAGATCTCAGGCTCGATCGATGTCGTGATCTCGCGGGGAAGGGTTCTCATCTCAGACGGCGAGTACCGCGGGTCCCCCGGTGACGGGGAGTACCTGCCCCGGTCGACGAGTCAGTACCTGATCTGATGGATTTCGGCATCGTTCTCCAGACGGATCCACCCTCACAGAAGGTGATCGAGCTCGCCGTGGCGGCGGAGGGTCACGGCTTCACGTACACGTGGGCGTTCGATTCACACGTGCTGTGGCAGGAGCCCTTCGTCATCTTCAGCCAGATCCTCGCGAACACCGAGCGCATGGTCGTCGGTCCGATGGTGACGAATCCAGGAACCAGGGATGCCACCGTCCTCGCGTCGCTCTTCGCCACCCTCAACGAGATGTTCGGTGATCGGACGATCTGCGGCATGGGGCGAGGGGACTCCGCGCTCAGGTACATCGGCCTGGAGCCGAGGACCCTCACGAACATGGTCGAGTCGATGGCGATCATCAAGGGCCTCGTCGCCGGTGAGTCGGTGGTCTACAACGGGCTCGAGATCAAGATCCCCTGGGTGGATGAGGGCTGGGACCTGCCGATGTGGGGGGCGGGGTATGGCCCACGAGCGCTCGCCACCGTGGGTCGGTACGCGGACGGCTTCATCCTGCAGCTCGCGGATCCCCAGATCCTCGAGTGGACCATGAAGGCGGTCCACGACGCGGCCGTCGAGGCTGGCAGGCAGGCTGATGACATCAAGATCTGCGTCGTCGCTCCGGCGTACGTAGGGGATGACCTGGCGCACCAGCGCGAGCAGCTCAGGTGGTTCGGTGGCATGGTGGGCAACCACGTCGTGGATCTGGTCAACCGGTACGGAAGCGACGAGGCCATGGTGCCGGTCGCCCTCTCGGACTACATCGCAGAGCGCGAGGCATACGACTACGCACACCACGGGAGAGCAGGGAATCCGAACACCGAATTCGTCCCAGACGACATCGTTGACCGCTTCTGCGTGATCGGTCCCGTCGAGGACCACATCGAGAAGCTGACGCTGCTCAAGGACATGGGCGTCGATCAGTTCGGCATCTACCTCATGCACGACCAGCGTGAAGAGACCCTCGAGGCCTACGGGCACCACGTGATCCCGGCGATCAACGGATAGTCCCACCCACGACGGGGGACCGGGTCAGGCCCGGTCCCTCACCCCAGGTGCGCACGGGGCGTGCATGCAGTCACCGTGGCGGGACGGGATCACCCGTGAGCATCTCGTAGCCTGATGCGAGACTCTCCGCCGAGTGGTCCGTGAGGGTCGCCATCAGCAGCTCGCGGTCCATCAGAGCCCATGTGATGATCTCGGCTGCCTGCTCGGACCCTCGATCCTGCCACCGGTCCGCGTCATCCCAGGACCGCAGGCCCCGCAGCACCAGGAAGGACTCACGGGTCGAGGCGTCGAGATTCTCCTTCGCCCAGATGTGCGCCATCTCATGCAGGAGGGTGCGATGCACGACCGATGTGGTCGCCTCCTCGGAGGCGCACACGACGATTCCGGGGATGTCAAGACCATGAACCGCTACCGCGGTGTTGCCGCCGCACGCCGCCCTCGTGTCTGAGAACTCGACGGTGAGGTCGGGAAGGGCGAGGCCGGCACGCTCGAACCGTTCGAGCGCCCACGCGACGGTCGGCTCAACGGTGGCGACTTCGTCCTCTTGCGCCGCCGGGGGAGCGACATGGTCGCTCGCGGCGCCGCCCCCGATGCTCAGGGCGATGAGGATGGTCACTGAGGCGATGAAGGTCTTCATGCCCGCACCATCCGGTGCAGGCATCTGGCCTACATCTGTCGTCGATCAGCCCCGACCAGATGTCGCCAGATGTACCGATCAGGAGGACGACAGAGCCGCGACGGCGCGGTCGGTGGCCTCCGATATCGACCAGTTCCCGCCCTCGCCGTGCAAGCTCTCATACCGGGCACCGACGGCCTTCCGGATGCGGGCCACGGTCTCGGCGTGATACTCCTGGTCCCAGTTCGGCCGTGCGTTGCGGTCGCCGAGGCGGTGTTCGTCTGCAGCACCGACGAGTTTCGCTGCGAGCTCGTGCGAGCCGAGTCGATCGAGGACGCGTGCGGCCGTCTCGACGACCCACACCGTCTGGCGGTCGACCCCTCGCGCCTGCGCCCTGTCGAACGCCGTGAGGAGTGATTGGCGCGCACCGTCGAGGTCGAACTCCTCGAGGAAGATCGTGATCGACGTGTGGCCGACGACGGACAGGTACGGCATCCCCACGTCATCGGCGAGCGCGGCGAGGCGCTGCTCGAGGTCGAGCGCTGAATCGACCTCGCCCCGACCGAAGAGGAACCACGCGTAGTTGTTGAGGGCATCACCCAGGGGCTCCGGTGTGATGGTCAGCTCGGCCCTGGCGATCATCTCCTCGAAGAGCTGGATCGTCTTGTCATCCTGCTCGCGGAGGACAGGGTCGGCGGTGCGGGCTGCAGCTTCGTTGAGAAGTGCACGGACGACACCATCGGGGTCGGCGTTGTCCATGGCGACACGCCTTGCCTCCTCGGCGATTGCGATGACGTCGCGTGGTTCGCGAGCGTGGAACCACAGCTTGGCGACGCAGAGGGCGAGGAGGGCGTCGACGAGCCCCCATCGGTCGTCGTGGCGCCGGAAGATGTCGATGGCTCTCTCCGCGAGGGTCTCGTCCTCGCCAGGGAGGAGCAGCTCGCCGAATGCCAGCGCGTCCGTCTGGCCGAGGAAGAGGACGATGAAGTCGGCATAGGCGAGCTCGTCCCCCGCCGCCGTCGCAAGGTCGAGTGCTTTGCGCATGTGGGCCGACCTGTCGATCGACGAGGTCGCGGAATCGGACGAGTGCGCGATCATGGCATGGATGTACCCGGCTGCCACGGTGTCGTCCAGGTCGTCGAGATGGGGCAGACAGGCACGACCCCACCGATGCTGCTCCTCGACTCGCAGTGTGGTGATCCAATAGCGGCTCAACGCCGCAACCATCGTGCACAGCTTGCGGTGGTCACCGGCGTTCTCGAAGTGCTCGAGCGCCGATCGGATGTTGGCGGCTTCGACGGTGTGCGCGCCGTAGATCTCGTTGCGTCTCGCTCCCCTGGTGTAGTCGTTGGCTCCGACGATCATGTCGAAGTAGGCCGCAGCGTGGAGGGAGGTGACGACCTCGAGGTCGCCTCTGGCTTCGAGGATCTCGAGGGCGAAGAGGCGGAAGGGCTCCAGCAGCCGGTGCCGTGACGATCGACCGCCTGACCGTTCCACCATGGACCGTTCGACGAGGAGGTCGAGAATCTCGCCGATTCGGCTGTCTGGCACACCGGGAGTGGCCGCCAGATACGCCGCGGCCTCGGGTGTGAATCCGCCGGCGAAGACCCCGAGCCTTCCGAACACGACCTGCGCATCCTCGTCGAGGAGGTCGAAGCCCCACTGGATGAGCGCCGTCATCGTCCGATGGCGCTCGCTCGTCCCACGAAGTTCCCCATACGAGCCCAGGTGTCGCTCGAGCTCCGTTGCGAGGTCGATGACGCCGATGGTCCTTGCCCGGGCAGCTGCGAGTTCGAGACCAAGTGGCATTCCTTCGACAGCCCGGCAGATTCGGACGAGCGCCTCGGCGTTCTCGAAGGTGTGGTCGATTGTCGCCCCGGCATTGGCCGCTCGGGCGAGGAAGAGCGACGCACTGTCGGTCGTGATGATGTCGCCCCAGTCGGCGCCATCGGGAGGGGAGGCAAGGACCGGAATGGCGAAGACGACCTCACCCGCGACGTGCAGGGGAGCACGGGAGGTCGCCAGGATCCGGACGCCGGGGCTTCGCTCGAGTATTCCGAGGGCGACGCCTGATGCCTCGTCGAGGATGTGCTCGCAGTTGTCGAGGATGAGCAGCACCGAGCGCCGGTTGAGGAAGGCGAGGACCTCGGTCCTGTCCGAGTCGCCCTGCCCCCGCGCCGAGAGACCGAACAGTTCTGCCAGCAGTTCGAAGGGCTCGTCCCCCGCCCGCAGCGTGGTGAGGTCAGCCAACCAGATGCCGTCGGCGAACTGTGCGGTGAGCGTGCGAGCCGTCTCGAGCGCAAGCCGGGTCTTGCCTGCTCCGCCGACCCCCACGATCGAGATCAGCCGGTTACCGGTGAGGAGGTCCGCGATCGCTCGGATCTCCTCCCTCCTCCCCACAAAGGACGTGAGGGAGAGCGGGAGGTTCGTCGTCGGTCTCTCCGTATGGCGGAGACCCTCGTCCTGGAGGAGGACCCGGCCCTCGAGGTCGCGGAGCTCGGCGGTCGGCTCGATGCCGAGGTCGTCGCCGAGGACCGAGCGGGCACGTTGGTATGCGCGGAGGGCGTCCGCCTGCCGGCCCGATCGGTACAGGGCGGTCATGAGGGCGGACCAGCTGCCCTCACTGTGCGGATACGCCTCCAGGAGCCCCTCGAGCACCGGAACCGCCTCCTCCGTTCGGTCGAGGTCGACGAGGGCGCGCGCCCGCATCTCCCGTGCAACTCGGTACAGCTCGGTCAGGCGTCGTATCTCGGGCTGCGCGAACTCGGAATTCGCCGCCTCGAGGTATGGCTGACCGCGCCACATCGCCAATGCTGTTTCGAGCGCGACGAGCCGCGAACCCGCGTCACTCGTTCCCATGCCGCCTTCGACCAGCTCGTCGAATTCTCGGGCATCGAGCGTGTTCTCGGTGGGGTCGAGGCGATATCCGCCGGAGGTCGTCTCGATGACCGCCTCCCCGATTGTCTTGCGCAACTGCCACACGTGATAGCGGGTGGCGTTCGTCGGGTCCTTCGGAAGGTCCTCGTCCCAGATCGCGTCGGCGAGCGCATCGACGGACACGGCGCGCCCAGCGTCGATGGCCAGCCTCAGCAGGAGGAGTCGCTGGGCGCGTGAAGAGACGGTGACGGTTCGATCGTCGACCACGACGTCGAGCTGTCCGAGAACGCCGATGCGGATGCCTCCCACGCCGTCAACGCTACCGCCCGGGCGGCGATGCGTCCCGGTGCTTCGCCACATCCGCACCGTCTGGTTCGGCCAACGGCGACCTCAGCTTGGTGCGGAAGCTACTTCACTCGTCCGACGACGTTGAACACGGTGTGGGTGCAGTCGATCCCGGATGCCTCGAACACGGAGTATCCGGGATGATTGGACTCCTCGTGGATGGCCCGATCGTGGTGTTCACGGCTCGACCAGATGGCCGCGATCTGGACGTGGCCGTCGGTCTCGAGCAGATAGCAGTCCACGAGGCCGTCCGGGCGTTCCCCGACCACCAGGTCGGACCAGGCACCGAAGACGTTTGCGTAGGTGGCCTCACCGACTGGGGCGTGTGCAATCGACATGATCATCGAGTGTTCCTCCCTGGAACATCCCCGCGCCACACGGCGGGGTGAAGCAGCAACGCTACTCACCCAGGAAGCGCCGTGCCGGTGGATCTTTGGGTCGCTCCGATGCCGGCTATGTCGCTGCGGCCTCGGACGACAGGATGTCGTCGATCTGACCCATGGCAGCGATCATGCCCTCCTCCGCTCCCATCTCGAGGATCTGCTCCATTGCCTCGAGCGACGGAAACGTGGTCTTGATGATCATCCGCGTGCCGCCACCGGGTTGTTCGCTGAGGTCGACCCGAAAGGTCATCGAGGGCATTTCCGTGTTCGGGTTGCCTGCCTCGTCGGCGAATCCATCTTCGACCTCGAGGAGGCGCGGTGGTTCCACGGCGAGCACGCGCCACCAGCCCCTCGGCTGATCGCCCTCGGGACCGGTCATGAAGTAGGTGACGGTTCCGCCGGCGGTGAGGTCGTGGTCGACGAACGTGGCGGGATACTCTGGCGGACCCCACCACTTCTCGAGCTTGCGTGGGTTCTCCCAGAGCTGCCAGACGCGGTCGATGGGTGCGTCGTAGTTGGCCGTGATGCTCATGGTCAGTGCCTGGGTGTCCTTGTGGACGCTGGCAACGGTCATGTGTCGTCTCCTCCCGTTGGGTCGGCGAGGGCTTCGCCGAAGCGGTCCATGCGGCTTCTCCACAGCTCTTCGAGTTGCTCGAGGAGGTGGTTGGCCGTTCGGATGGTCTCGATGTTGCAGCGGACGATCTGCTCCCGTCCTCGCCTGTGTTTCGTGACGAGGTCGGCGCGTTCGAGCACGGCTACGTGTTTCTGGACGGCGGCGAAGCTCATCGGGTAGTACCCGGCGAGGGCCGAGACGGAGTGCTCGCCGTGCATCGTCCGCCTGACGATGTCCCGCCGCGTCGAGTCGGCGAGCGCATGGAACAGCTGATCGGTCTGCTGGTCGTCCAGAGTATCTACAACCATATGGTTGTAGGTTAGATGCCCCGTCTGACATCGTGCAAGCGGATCGACTGCCGGGTGTCGCGACGCTGACCTGATCGACGGCGGCCTCACAATCACTGCAGCCTCTTCACGAGATTGCGGAGTGACGAACTATGCATCTAGGCGTACGCTGGAAGGACGACGCGGCAACACCACCGGAAGGGAGTTTGCATGCGATACACAGAACGCCTCCCCCTCATTCTTGCCCTGTCCTTGCTGGCAGCTGTCATGGCTTTCGTCCCGGCCTTGGCCGCGGACAACGGCGACAGCGTTGGTCTGGCCGATCAGACAACAGGGATCTGGTACCTGCGCGGCGATGACGGGTCAACCACGAGCTTCTTCTTCGGTAACCCTGGCGACTACCCGATCATGGGTGACTGGGATTGTGATGGGGTCGACACCCCTGGGCTCTACCGGCAGTCGGACGGGTACGTGTACCTGCGGAACTCGAACACGCAGGGACCGGCCGACATCCGGTTCTTCTTTGGCGATCCCGGTGACATCCCGCTGGCCGGCGACTTTGACGGTGACGGGTGCGACTCCGTGTCGATCTATCGCCCAGCCGAGGCTCGCATCTTCGTGATCAACAAGCTCGGCGCCAACGACGGAGGGCTCGGAGCCGCAGCGTTCGACTTTTATTTCGGGAATCAGGGGGACAAGCCGTTCACGGCGGACTTCAACAATGACGGTGTGGACACCGTCGGTTTGCATCGGGAGTCAACGGGCTTTGTGTACTACCGGAACACGCTCACCACGGGTGTCGCCGACAATGACTTCTTCTTCGGTGATCCCGGCGATCAGATCATCTCGGGCCGGTGGGTCCAGAACCTGGAACCAGGTCCCGACACGGTCGGCATCTTCCGCCCATCCCAGGGTCGGTTCTACCTGCGATTCAGCAACTCGCAGGGGAATGCCGACGTCGACATGCCGTATGGCAACGCTGACATGGCTGCCGTTGCGGGTGACTTCGGGAGTCTCCCAGGCGGCGACCCTGCTCCCCCTGGCAATCCGGGAGACACGACGCCAACCACGACATCACCGGTGACTGGCGCGGAGCATCCCCAGTCCGGTGACGGCTGGAACCTCGCCGGATGCAGCAACCCCACCGGGACCTGCACCTATTCGCAGGCAGCAGAATCGTACGCCAACATCGTTATGCACTATCCGCCGCTGCCATCGGACTACAGAAACTGCCTTCGATGGGGCTTGTACGGGTGCGAGGGCGGATGGCAATACATTTCACAGTGGGCGTTCTCCTGGTACGACCCCGCCGGATCGCAGATGTTCCCATCGAGTTGTCAGACCCTCTACGACTCCAGTACCGGCTTGAAAAGTGGCGCGAGCTGCTCAGTGTCGATCGCAGGCAAGCCGCTCGGTGAATACCGTGGCGAGTTGTGCTTCAAACCGTACGGGTCTTCGACATGCACAGCAGATCTGCTGACCGTCTACTTCAACGTCCATTCGACATGCAGGGCTGCAGGGAGACCGATCGGGAGAATGGCGGACGCGACCTTCAGCTACCTGAGATCTCGTCCCGTCGCGCTGTGATCAGCCGTGCGACGAGATGTCGATCGAGAGGGGTGTCGATCGGGAACCGGAGCGCGCCCTTCGACGTGGTGTACTCGGACACCTCGGCTGCCAGCGTCTCGAGCACGGTTCCGCTGTGAGGGAGGTAGCTCAGGTGGCCCTTGTACGCAGCGAAGCCGGCGACTGCCTTCCCGTTCAGCCTGAATGCAGGAACCCCATACGACATGCCCTGCTCTGCGTCGGGAACGATGTCGAGGATCACTCGGCGAAGGTCCTGGAGCGTGCTCCTGGCTGGTTCGTCCAGGTTCGCCAGGTACGTGTCGATCTCGTCAGGGGGCATCGACGCAGTCTCGACTCGATGGCGACCGTAGTCAAGGGCGGTAGGGATCCACGGCCTCGCGGCTCTGACGCCGCTGGCTATTGTCCTCGCATGTCCCCCACGCCTTCTCCCGAGATCGAGGCAGTCACCCGGCGGATCCTCGCGACGTGGCCGACGAATGATCTCGAGACCATGTCGAACATGTTCTCATCGGACGTGAGCCTCCGGGTGTTCGGCTTCGACGCCGGGGAGCGCTGGAAGAGTCCGGCGGAGTTCCTTGCGATCTATCAGCGCCAGATGGCCGAGAGCCCCGATTTCAGGCTCGATGTACACGAGGCCGAGGCGTTCGAGGACGGCACGTTCGGGTGGGTGACGGTGCATTCGACGATCGTCACACCCGAGTCGGCGACGCCGATGCGTCACTCAGCCGTGTTCAGGCTCGAAGCAGGATCGTGGAGGGTCGTCCAGTGGCACAACTCGATACCGGTTCCGAACCAGCAGGTCTTCGGTGTCTCGCTCACGACCTCACTCGACGTCCTGGTGGCGTCCGTCCTCGGTGACCGCGCGGACCTGACGGACGCTGCGGGATCCGAAGGCACGATGACGCTCGTGTTCACCGACATCGTCGATTCGACGATCCTCGCCGAATCGGTAGGTGACGTGGCATGGGCAGCGCTCGTGGCCGCCCACGAATCGAGCATCCGACGGATCACGACGTCGCACGGCGGGACTGTCGTCAAGCTCCTGGGCGACGGTTCGATGCTTGCGTTCGACTCGGCTCGCTCCGCCATGCGGGCGGCCGTCGATCTCCAACGGGCGTGTTCCGACGAGCGGTTCGACATCCGCATCGGCATCCACACAGGAGAAGTCATCCGAACGACCGACGATCTGCTCGGCCTCACGGTCAACAAGGCAGCACGCGTCGCAATGGCCGCGGATCCCGGCGGCATCATGGTGTCGTCCACCACGAGGGACCTCGCCGGGTCCCTCGCCGGCATGCGAGTGGGTGAACCGAGGATCATCGCCCTCAAAGGGTTCTCGGACAAGCATCAGGTCTTCCCGATCGAGTGGGACTGAGGTCGTCGTCCCGGTCCTCAGCGATAGTCGGGATTCGGAAAATCAAAGCGGCACCCTGCGTCCCAGAGCGAGCGCTGGTTGCCGTGAGCCGGGATGCCTCCTGCGTCCTTGAGCATCCTTGCGAGGTGCATCAGGTTCCAGGTCATGAAGGTCGTGTTCCGATTCGTGAAGTCGTTCTCTGGTCCCCCCGAGCCCTCGTCGAGGTATGAGGGCCCTGGCCCCGCCTCCCCGATCCATGCGGCGTCTGCCTGGGGTGGGATGGTGTAGCCGAGGTGCTGGAGCGAGTAGAGGATGTTCATCGCACAGTGTTTGGCCCCGTCTTCGTTCCCCGTGATGAGGCACCCTCCGACCTTGCCGTAGTAGGCGTACTGGCCTTGTTCGTTGAGGAGGTGCGAGTTCCCGTACAGCCGTTCGATCACCCTCGTGCACACCGAAGTCTTGTCACCAAGCCAGATGGCCGAGCCCAGCACGAGGATGTCGGCACGCTGCACCTTCTCATAGAGCCCCGGCCATGCGTCGCTGTCCAAGCCGTGCTCGGTCATGTCGGGCCAGACGCCCGGAGCGATGTCGTGGTCAACCGCACGGATGACCTCGGTGGCGACCCCGTTCTCGGCCATGATGGCCTCTGAGATATCGATCAGACCCCTCGTGTGGGACACCTCCGGTGTCCGCTTGAGCGTGCAGTTGATGAAGAGCGCTGTCAGGTCGGAGTAGTCGACGTCGAAACCTTCGGCGGCTTGGCTGGTGGCAGGTGACTCAGGCATGTCGCGATGCTAAACGGCTGCCGCGGCGGCCTTCCGCGCGCATGCCCCACGTCTATGGTGACCCCATGGCTGAGTCACGCGACCCCGGCACCGTTTCCAAGCGGGCCCGGCGCATGGTCACGGAGTCCACCATCGCTCCCTACATCGTCGAGCACATCCAGCGCTCGGCGCCGCCGCGCGACCCCGACTACTTGAGCCTGGCGGTCGCCGAGAACGGTCTCATGTGGGACATCGTCTCGGAGAAGGCCAACGCCGTGCGCAACGTGGGGCCGTCGGCGTTCGCCTACGAGGACATGCGAGGTTCCGTCGCGCTCCGAGCGGCGCTAGCGAGGTTCCTCGGCGACAGGCTCTTTCGGTGCGACGTCGATGCGGATTCGGTCGTTGTGATGGCCGGCGCGGGATCGGTGATCGAAGCTCTCGCGTGGGCGCTCGTGGACCCGGGAGGGGGCGTTCTCATCCCCACTCCGAGCTACGCCGGCTACTGGAACGACATCGAAGCCCGTGCGGGTCTCAGCGCGGTTCCGGCGCACACACTGCCCGAGGACGACTTCCGCATCACCGAGGACGCCCTGACCTCGGCGGCCGGAGCGTCGGCGGTCCCGATAGGTGCGTTGTTGCTCACGAATCCTTCGAACCCGCTCGGGAGGACATTGACGGATGGCGAGGTGACGCTCTCCATCGAGTGGGCGCGCAGACACGGCATGCCGATCATCATGAACGAGGTCTACGGCTTGTCGATCCATGGTGACGAGTCCTTCCGGTCCGCCGCGTCGCTGCTCGGCGGCGTCCCCGATGACGTCCATTTCGTCTGGGCGTTCTCCAAGGACTTCGCCTCGAGCGGCCTTCGCGGCGGCGTCGCCGTCACATCGAACGCGACCGTGCACGATGTGCTGATGCAGCACCTCTACTTCTCCGCGGTCTCCGGCGACACTCAGCACCTCATGGCGTCGATGCTGGACGACGCGGACTGGAGTGCGAGGTACCTCGCGATGCTGCATCAGCGGTTGAAGTCGTCGTATGCAGTCGCCAGGTCGACACTCGAGGGGCATGGCATTCCGTCTATCCAGGGCGACTCCGGCATCTTCCTGCTCGCGGACTTCCGGCGTCACCTCGATGAACCCACCTGGGATGCCGAGGATCGCCTATGGCGCCGCATCCTCGATCGAGCGGGGGTCAACCTCACGCCCGGATCGGCGTGCCGCATCGTCGAGCCAGGGTATCTGCGGGTGTGCCACGCGTCGGCACCGACTGAGACGGTTCGGGCCGGCCTGGAGCGTGTCGCCGAGGCAGTCCTGCCCTGATCGACTGCTGCAGCCCCACGCCGGGACATCTCATGCCCCGCTGGGTATGAACTGAGCCACCGTCGCGGCAAGAATCTGAGCCGTATAGCCTCAGGTTCCGGCGTCGATGCGGAATACCCGATCATTGTCGCCTGTTGGAGATGGTCCCATCGTGAAGGACGACACCCATGGCTGATACCCGAGAACTGACGCTCCCCGTACTCCCCCTGCGCAACGGCGTGGTCTTCCCTCACATGGCGGTGACGCTCCGAATCGAGACCGAGGAAGGCGCAAAGGCGGTGGCCGCATCGCGCGAGTCCGAGGGACTCGTCCTGCTCGTGCCAAGGGTCGGCGGCAACTACGCAGCCGTCGGAACCGTCGCCCGCATCCAGAACGACGACGAGGCATCGGTCGTGGTCGAGGGGATCGCGAGGGCACGTGTCGGTGTCGGCCGGACCGGTGACAACGGGGCGTTGTGGGTCGACGCCGAGCAATACCCAGAGGCCGACGTCATCGACGATGCGCTCGAGGAACTCGCCAGCGAGTATCGGGCCGTCGTCAGGGAGGTCCTCGACCAGCGCGGGATGGGTGCTGTTGCGGAGCGAATCCTCGGGATCGAGGATCCCAGCCAACTCGCCGACCTCGCCGTCTACTCACCCGACCTCTCACTCGAGCAGAAGGTCGAGCTCCTCGAGGCGGTCGACGTGCGGGAACGCCTCGGGAAGCTGATGACCTGGATGGGGGAGGTGCTCGCCGACCTCACACTCCGCAAGAAGGTGCGCGACAGCGCGACCGAGCGGATCGACAAGTCCCAGCGCGACTACCTCCTCAGGCAACAGCTCGAGGCGATCAAGAAGGAGCTCGGAGAGGACGACAACGTCGTCTCGGAGTATCGGCAGAAGCTCGCCGACGTCGACCTCCCCGACGCTGCCAGGGAAGCCGTCGATCGCGAAATCGACCGACTGGAGAGGATGTCCGAGCAGTCGCCGGAGCACTCGTGGATCAGGACGTGGCTCGACACGATGTTCGAGGTCCCATGGGGTGCGACATCCGACGATCGCCTCGACCTTCAGGAGGCGTGGGCCGTGCTCGATGCGGATCACACGGGCCTCGTCGACGTGAAGGAGCGCATCGTCGAGCACCTCGCGGTTCGCAAACTCCGCAAGGATCGGGGCCTCGAGGACGCAGGCAACCTCAGGGAGGGTGCGATCCTCCTGCTCGTCGGTCCTCCCGGTGTTGGCAAGACGTCACTCGGCGAGTCCGTCGCGAGGGCCCTCGGGCGCAAGTTCGTTCGTGTCGCACTCGGCGGGATTCGCGACGAGGCTGAGATCCGCGGGCACCGCCGCACCTACGTCGGTGCCCGCCCCGGCCGGGTCGTCCGTGCCCTCATCGATGCGGGGACCATGAACCCCGTGTTCCTCCTCGACGAGATGGACAAGGTTGGCTCCGACTGGCGCGGTGATCCGTCCTCAGCCCTGCTCGAGGTGCTCGATCCTGCCCAGAACCACACATTCAGGGATCACTACCTGGAGCTGGACATCGACCTGTCGGACGTGCTGTTCATCGCAACGGCGAACGTCCTCGAGACGATCCCCGCTCCGCTGCTCGACCGTACCGAGGTCATCCGCCTCGACGGATACACCGACCTCGAGAAGGTCGCCATCGCCCGTGACCACCTCCTGCCACGCCAGATCCGCGGAGCCGGCCTCGAACCCGAGGAGATCGAGGTGACGGAGGAAGCCCTCGCCGCCGTGATCGATCGATACACGCGCGAAGCCGGCGTACGGTCACTCGAACGGGAACTCGGCAAGATGGCGCGCAAGGTGGCGACGCGGATCGCCGTGGGGGACGACGCCCCCTCCCTGGTCGAGGTCGACGAACCCGACCTCAAGGAGTTCCTCGGCAAGCCGAAGGTCTGGCGCGACGAGGCGAAGGACCGCACCGCGGTCCCGGGTGTGGCGACGGGCCTCGCGGTGACCGGTGCCGGCGGCGACGTGCTGTTCATCGAGGCGACCGCCATGGACGGGGAACCCGGTCTCACCCTCACCGGCCAGCTTGGCGACGTCATGAAGGAGTCGGCACGGATCGCGCTTTCGTATGTGGAGTCCCACGAAGCCCAGTTGGGCATCGATCCCGCGCTGCTCTCGAGGAAGTTCCACCTCCACGTGCCTGCGGGTGCCGTTCCCAAGGACGGGCCATCCGCAGGAATCACGATGACAACTGCCATGGTGTCACTCCTGACGGGCCGCAACGTCAAGGGCACGCTTGGCATGACGGGTGAGGTGACCCTGCAGGGAAGGGTGCTTCCGATCGGAGGGGTCAAGCAGAAGGTGCTCGCTGCTCAGCGGGCAGGGCTCACGGAGGTGATCCTCCCGGCGAGGAACGAGGCCGACCTCGACGACGTGCCGGACAGCTGCCGCGAGGAGATGACGTTCCACCTCGTCGACACCATCGACGAGGTCCTCGCCCTGGCCTTTGAACCGACCTGAGTGATCGCCACCTGAGTCATCGCGCGATCGGAGTGTCGAGGTCTGCCCAATACGAGCGAGTGACGGCCGTCCAGACGGATCCGAAGACGACGGCGACGATGCCCAACCCGACGAACAGCGGCCTGATCGCGATCGTTTGTGCGAGCGCACCGACGATGAGCGCCGATATGGAGACCGCGAGCATGTCGATTCCGAAGTCGAGTGCGAAGACTCGGCCCCGAACGTCGTCTGGCATCAGGTCCTGGAGGCCGTACGTGGAGAAGGTGAATTGGGAGCCCCCGCCCATGTGGGCGACGAGGACCGCGACGGACGCCAGCAGGAGCGTTGGTGCGATCCCCACGAAGATGTAGGCGACTCCCCAGACGACCATCATCCAACCGATCGATCCGAGGATGCGGTTCGCGGCAGGGCCGAGGATCGCGAGGGCGAGGATCGGACCGACCATGTTGCCGAGCCCCCTCGCCCCGAACAGGGCGCCTGTCCCTGCATCACCGGTCTCGAATAGCGTGATCGACATCAAGGCGAAGAGGGAAACCGCGCCGCCCGATGTGAGCGAGTGGACACCCTTGGAGGTCAGGAGCGCTCGCACACGCCGATGGCTGAAGATGTAGCGAAAGGCGCGCGAATTCGACCTGCGGTCATCCGGGTGCGAGGCGGCCCGAGTGTCCTGGAGGCTCGTTGTGACACGGGCGATGAGGACGGCAGAGAGCAGGAAGGACGCTGCGTTCAGCACGAAGGCTGCATCGCGAGAGACGAGCGTCGCGAAAACGCCCCCCGCCGCCGCTCCGAGGGCAGCCATGGTCCCCCACGCGGACGACATCAGGGCGTTCGCCGCGGGAAGGTCCTTCTCGCTCACGACGTTCGGTAGGGCGCCTGCGGAGGCAGGGTAGAAAAACGCTGCGCCAGCGCCTTCCAGGAACACGATCGTCAGCGGGTACCACACGGATCCGACCGCGTCGGTCAGGAGAAGGGCGAGGGCCAGCAGGGCCCGAAGGATGTCGGTCACCACGAGGACGACCTTGCGGTCGAATCGATCCGAGACCAGACCCGTGGCAGGCGCCAGGAGCGCTGCGGGAAGGGAGAGGGCGGTCAGAACCGCGCTCGCGGCAAGGGCCGAGTTCGTCGTCTCGTAGACCAGCCCCAGCAGGGGAACCACGAGGAACCAGTCCCCGGCGAAGGACACCAGCCGAGCGAGGTACAGCCGTCGGAAGTCCGGGTTGAGCCGGAGGAGCTTCCAGTACACGGCGAGATGGCTCACCCAGTCACGCTACCCGCCTGTGAGTTCGGCTGGATGCGGGTGGACGCACAGTCAGGGCACATGCAGGGATCATCGCCGGCCGACGAGGGTCCACACCTCCATCTCGCCCTTGCCCTTGACGTCCATCAGGCCCTTGCGCTCGCACACGAAAGCATCGGCCACGAGGTTGCGGGTCGCCGTCGTGATCTGGATCTCGCCGGGCATGCTCGAGGTCTCCATCCTGCTCGCCACATTCACGGTGTCCCCCCACAGGTCGTAGCTGAACTTCTTCACCCCGATGATCCCCGCCACGACGGAGCCCGAGTTGATACCGGTGCGAAAGCTGATCCGCCGCCCGGCGAACGTCCTCGTATGGGCCAGGTCCCTGAGTGCGAGAGCGAGGTCACAGAGCACCTCCGCGTGGTCATCCCTGGGATCCGGCACACCGGCAGCGACCATGTACTCGTCGCCGATGGTCTTGATCTTCTCGAGGCCGCGCGCGTCGACGAGACGGTCGATTTCCGAGAACACCTCGTCGAGCATGCCGACGACCTCGGCCGATGTCATGTCGCTCGTCATGGGGGTGAAGCCGACGACATCCGCAAAGAGCACGGACACTGCTGCGAAGTCGTCGGCGATGATCCCTTCCTCCACTTTGAGCCGTTCTGTGACCCGGCTCGGGAGGATGTTGCGCAAGAGTCGGTCGGATTGATCGAGGAGCGCGGCACGCTGCCGCACGTAGTACTTCATGAGGAAGAAGACGAACAGCGACACGAGTATGAAGTTGAACAGCGCGGCCCGATATGCGTTGTCGAACTCGATGAGCGGCTCTATGCGCTGTCCCAACCAGCTCGTGGCGACCATCGACAGAAGGAAAACCCACAGCCACGCCGTAGCCCTGCCATCACCGAAGACGGCAGCAGCGCCGATGACGGCCACGAGGCCCCACATCGCGTTCCCCGCCGATCCGAGGAACCCGCCTCCCAGTGCGACGACGATCGCGGCAGCGAGGAGGGTCGCTCCGATCGGCAGGTGTGCGATTTCGGGGTAGCTCGCGGGCCATCGCGCCGCAACGGTCAGGGTCACGATGGCGGCGACTCCTGGCAGGGTGATGATGAGCGCCATCAGCGGTTCGCCCTCCACGACGGTGAACTGCACCATCGACAGTGCCGTTGTGGGGATCGATGCCCACAGGACACCAGTGAGGAGCCGCTTCGTCCGACGCACATCCTGGTTGTCGGTGGGCACGACGGCGATCGACAACGCCCGGTCCAGCCACGCCGGGAGCCTTCGACTCGAGCGATCCTGCACCTCGGGAAACACGATGGACCTCCTGGGGACCAGACACTACGTCCGGCGTGCGACCTCGTCACCTCCTGTGGGCACGTTCGTCGCGATTGCCCCTACGGGGCTCTTCCGGCAAGACTGCCGGTATGGAATCGGACCATCCCCAGGGCGGTGTCAATGAGTTCGTCGAGCACCTTGCTTTCACAGCGGTGCTCAACGACGGCACGCCGGTACGAGTTCGGCCGATCGCGCCCAAGGACAGGGATCGGCTCGCAGAGGGTTGGAAGAACCTCTCGGCACAGTCGCGATACCTCCGCTTCCTCCAGGCCAAGCCGACACTCAGCGAAAAGGACCTGACCTACCTCACGGAGATCGACTACAACGACCACTTTGCATGGGCCGCCGAGACCCTCGACTCGGCCGATCCGCCCGGTGTCGGCATCGCCCGCTACATCCGCGCCTCAGACGATCCGACCGTCGCCGAGGCGGCCCTCGCCGTCGTCGACGAGCGCCAACGCCAGGGGCTGGGCCGGATCCTGCTCCAAGCCCTGTCCGAGGCAGCGCATGCGAATGGGATCGAGCGATTCCGCGCCTTCGTCTCGATGGACAACCGTCAAGTGCTCGAGTCACTCACGGCGATAGGTGCAACGAGATCTGACGCCGGCGAGGGCATGGTGCAGTTGGAGCTCCCAGTACCCACGAGAGCCCTCGAGGAGTCTCCGCTGTACCGGGCGCTTCGCACCGTGGCTGCGATCCCACCCGAACCCGAACAGGATCCTGCTGGCTGACGCTCGCGCGGTCACTCGAACCATCGAACCTCGAGCGCTCCACGTACCATGCGGCGATGAACGTGATCGATTGGCTGCTCGACGGCGACCCTGCCATCCGCTGGCAGGTGATGCGAGACCTCGGGGACGCTTCCCCTGACGAGGTTGCGACCGAACGGGAACGGGTCGAGTACGAAGGGTGGGGTGCGCGCCTGATCGCGCTCGAGGATCCCGACGGCCTCTGGGAAGGCGGCGCCTGCTTCCCGGCCTCCTACGAGGGCGGCGAACCTGGCCAACCCTGGACCGCGACGATGCACACACTCCAGACGCTCCAGATCCTTGGCCTCGACCCGGCGTCGAAGTCCGCCCGAAGGGCCATTGCGCTCGTCGCGGAGAACGGGCGCTGGGAGCACGACGGGCAGCGCTACTTCGACGGCGAGGTCGAGCCGTGCATCAACGGCCGGACGATCGAGACGGGTGCGTACTTCGGTGTCGATGTCGCACCGATCGTCGAGCGGATCCTCGACGAGGGACTGGACGACGGTGGCTGGAACTGCGAGGTCGAGAACGGATCGGTGCGGTCCTCCTTCGACACCACCATCTGCGTGCTCGACGGGCTCCTCGAGTTCGAGCGGGCGACCGGCGGGTCCACCGAGGTTCGCGAGGCCAGGCACAGAGGCGAGGAGTACCTGCTCGAACGCAGCCTGTTCCGTCGACTGAGCACTGGCGAGGTCGCAGATCCTGCCTACCTCGATTTCGCGTTCCCCTATTACTGGCGATACGACGTGCTGCGAGCACTCGACTACTTCAGGCACTCGGGGGCTGACCCGGATTCCCGCATGGCGGAGGCGGTGGAGATCGTGCGATCGAAGCGCCAGCCCGATGGCCGATGGCTGCTCGACCGCATCCACCCTGGTCGCGTCCACTTCGCCCTCGAAGGGGAAGTCGGGACGCCGAGCCGCTGGAACACCCTCCGCGCCCTACGGGTACTCGACTGGTGGGACACCGCCGCTTGACTCGCCCCACTTCCGCAGCCCCGGATTCCGAGACCGGTTGGTGACTCCTGGTCTGCGCGGAGGTTCGCAATGGCGTAGATTCCGCTGTATGCCGATCGAGACCGTCGAGGACCTGCGTGAACACCTTGCACTCGCTGTCGAGGTGGAGATGTCGACGGTCCCCCTGTACCTGTTCGGTCTCTATTCGATCGTCGATCAGGACTCGGAATGTGCACAGCTCATTCGAAGTGTGGTCGCCGAGGAGATGCTGCACGTCGTGCTCGTCTCGAACCTGCTCCTCGCCGTCGGATCGGAGCCTCGTTTCGATCTCCCCGCGATACTTCCGGAGTATCCGGCACCTCTCAAGCATCACCGCCCCCCGCTGATGCTGAACCTTGCGCCGGTCTCGATTGATCTGATCCGCGACACCTACATGACGATCGAGCGGCCGGAGGACCACGGCGCACATCCAGAGGCCGATGAATACACGACGCTCGGGCAGTTCTATCACGCCATCGAGGTGGCCTTCCACAAGCTCTCCGCCAGTGGCCCCATCTTCGGCACCCCGCAGCTGAACCGGCAGATGGCGGAGCCAGCGTTCTACGCCCCGGTGGCGTTCGACGCTGACGACAGTGGTGGGCTCATCGGGATCGACGACCTCGAGTCGGCCTGCGTCGCGATCGAGACGATGATCCACCAGGGCGAGGGGGTGAGCCTCGACCGGTGGGCGGATGAGTCCCATCAGGAGCTGACGCACTACCACAAGTACAAGCTCCTCGTGGAGGGTGGGATTCCTCTGGGTGCGGTCCGTCCGTGTGTGGTCAATCCGAAGCGGGATTCCCTGCCCGAACAACTCCACGATGCCATCGACCTCTTCAATGCGTCATACCGTCACCTCCTCCTCACCCTCGACGAGATCTTCAGCGACACGGCCGACCAGCCGGCACTCGTCGGAGCCCTGTATCACGTGATGGTGAGGCTCCTGAGACCGCTCGGCCGATTCCTCGCTTCTCAATCGATCGGCGACGGATTGACAGCTGGCCCGACTTTCGAGCTATACGAGTTCACATCACCAGAGAGGGTGGATGACCTCGTGGATCTGGCGAATCGCTGCGCCGCAACGTTCCCCGAGCTCGAACAGGTCGCCCACGACGCAGCGTCCCTCCCGAGATCGGCGATCGAGTAGCTGCGGGGGATCGGTGCCCCGAGGTGGATCGTCCTCCAAGGTCAGCGCGTCCCTGGCTGGGGCGGTGTCGAAGGAGTGGAAATGCCGCATTGGCTCCCCATCGCGCACTTGTCTCCACTGCTATCGTCGTTGACATACACACCGCGAGGGGGCCCGTAGTGCGAAGAAGTACCCGTCTGTTACTCGTTCTGGCGATGGTGAGCTCGGCTCTGGTGATGAGCATCGGAACGTCGAGTGCTGCATCCGACACCTTCACGGGCACGATCACGGGCGATGATCCGACGATGCCGGTGGTGACCATCAACACGCCGGTATGTGTCGCCGAAGCGGTCTTTCCCGTCCACTATCAGGTGATCGACTTCATCCGACCCCTCCCTGGTACCCATTCATTCTCCATGACCAGCACACCCGACGGCTTCGCGTCTGCCTATTTGTACGAGGGCAGTTTCGATCCGTCGAATCCGTTGGAGAACTGTGTGGCTGCCGACAATGGAGCAGACCCCATCCAAATCACGTACGACTTCCTTGCCGGAACGTCGTACTTCCTGGTCGTCTTCGATGACACGTTTGGTCAGGCGGGTGGCGACTACGAGGTGAACGTGGAGTCACCCGACCCGGTGGCGGACACCGTCGGCTTGGTGAACCCGGCAACGGGGGAGTGGCAGCTTCTCAACGAGGCCGGCGCACTGACCTCATTCTTCTTCGGCAACCCGGGGGACGTGCCCGTGATGGGTGACTGGGATTGCGACGGAGTCGATACGCCGGGGTTGTTCCGAACCTCGGACGCGTTCGCCTACCTTCGCAACTCGAACACGCAGGGGATTGCCGACATCAGGTTCTTCTTCGGCAACCCGTCTGACATCCCGCTCGCCGGGGACTTCGATGGTGACTGCTTTGACACCCTTTCCATCTACCGACCGTCGGAGCAGCGCTTCTACATCGTCAACGAGCTCGGTGCGAACAACGGAGGACTCGGCCCGGCTGACTTCTCCTTCGTCTTCGGCAATCCCGGAGACAAGCCGTTCGTCGGCGACTTCGATGGAGACGGCATCGACGAAGTCGGACTGCACAGGGAATCGACCGGGTTCGTGTACTACCGGAACACGCTCGACACAGGGATCGCCGACAACGAGTTCTTCTTCGGAGACCCCGGGGACAGGTTCGTGGCAGGTGACTGGGGTGTCGTCGACCGGGTCGCAACTCCCGGTTTGTTCCGACCCAGCGACACCACGTTCTACTTCCGCCACACGAACAATCAGGGCAACGCCGACAGCGACCTGTTCTTCGGACAGCCGTCGTGGCTCCCGGTATCAGGAGCCTTCGGTTTGGACGCCCCGTAGGCCCGCCTTTCAACCCGGACGCGCGGGGGTCCTCAACCTCCTTGCGTTCGTGAACGTGGACTTGGGTGGTCCTGCGGTCGCAATGTGGCGGTGTGCGTCATGGCGGGCCAACCGCGGAGCCACACGCCCGTGAGGTAGGTTGCAGGTTCCGTCTGAAAGGAGATCGCATGTGGGTGCTGTTTCGTGTGCCTTGCCCTACATCCGATGGGCGCACCGCTCAGGACCTCTACGAACGCCGCGTCACGGGGATCGGAACGGAGATGCAGATGAGCGCGGAGCGGCATGGGTGCCGGTTCCATCGTGCCTGGTACGCGAGTGACGGGTCCGAGTTCGTTGCTCTGGCGAAGTGGGAGACGAGAGATGGTGCCAGGGCGTTCTACGAGGAATGGAGCATCGAGGACGAACCGGGTGAAACGGCGACGATCCTCGAAGGCGACGTCGGGCTCGTGCCACGGCCGTAGTTCGCCACATACATCTGTAGATCCGGTTGGTTCCGGGGCATGGCGGGATGGTGCGTAGTACTTGGGATTGATCCGTGGATTGGGTCGGGTGGACCAAGCGATCCGCAGGGAGCACAAGGACCGCCCTGATTCGTCATGCGACCGTTCCGCCAGCGTCGGAACCCCCTGCGGCGCAACGGAGGTGGGGTGCCTGACGCCGACGGATCACAGCCCGGTGGTACTCGCCCCTCCCGGCTCTGGCGGAAGCGCTGAGCGTGACCTCGCTAGCCGGCGTCCGACGGCGGGGCCCGTTCGGTGAGCTACCACGCGGGCCGCCGTATCTGTCGTGTCCGTTCTCCTACGTGGAGAAGCATTGCGGGATGATCGCGTCGGTGCGGTGCGTCATCGAGGTGTTGCCGGTCACCCCTTCGGCGTGGCGCAGGATCGCAAGCCGATGGCGGACCGGGCGCCGCTGCTCGTGTTCGGTCATCGCGAGTCCGTTCGTGAGAGCCCTCGATGTGGCCAACCTCTGTCAGGTCGAAATCTATGACCAGCGGACCCGTTTGCTTTCGTGCCACAGGGTCAGGAGGTCGCGGTCGCCTTCGATCGTGAGCCTCGAGTCGTCGCCTCGGTTCCACAACGACAGGTAGAGGTCCGACGCGGCCCCCGTCAGCGTGACGTCGGCGGATCCATTGCCGCGCACCGTGGTGATGCCATCGGGTGCGAGCGTGAGGCGCCAATCGTCGCCGGTGTCGGCCGCATGCACGACCATGGTGCGAGTCGTCTCGATGGGGAACTCGCTGGCACGCGGCGCGAATCCTCTCACCATCTCATCGATCCCGTCGGCCGCGAATTCGGGGTCGAAGCCGGATCCTGTGCCCGTGGCGTCCTCGGCGTCGAAACGATGCACGGCGGTCTCGTGGGCCTGGCGTCGTGCCCACATCGCGAGGGGCGACGGTGCTGGAAGGAACGTCGGCATTTCGTCGGTCGGTGACGCTGCCTCGAGCGCCCGCACGAGGTTGGCGTTCGTCTCGAGGTACCAGTCGATCAGGTCGTCGTCGTCTGGCCAGAAGACGGCAAGGTCCGGCCAGGACTCGAGGAGTTCAGCGGCACTGTCGTCGAGGAAGAGCTTCGAGGTGCGCCGTGCCACGCGGGCAGCCGCCCAGAGGTGGATCTCGCTCAGGTGGCGAACCAGGTCGCGCATGGTCCAGCCAGGGCAGGAAGGGATGTCCACCTCCAGCCCGCCTCGCCGAGCTGCCTCGGCGAACAGCTTCGCCTCCGTACCCACGGCCGTGATGTGTCGAGCAATCTCCACGGTGTCCTCCTGTTCTATGGGGATGAAGCCCTCGTGCCTCTCGAGTTCTCTCGTACTCGAGGCGCGTACGCGCCTAGAGCTTGTTGACGACGTGGGCGACCACCTGCGACATCTCGTCGTGGGGGCTGAACTCGACCATTCTGACCGCATCTTCGACGACCACGGTGTGGCCGGGAGGCCAGTAGTAGATCTCGTTCGCTCCGACGACCTGCTCACTGCCGTCCTCGTACTTGACGCGGATGCGGCCTTCGATCACGAATCCCCAGTGCGGGCACTGGCAGAGGTCATGCTCCAGGCCCTCGAGCAGGGGGCTGAAGTCGAGGCCTGTCGGATATTGCATGTACGCGCTGGTCATGCCACCCCAGTCCTGACCGCGGATCATCTCTCCAAGCGCATCGTTTGCGATCGGCAGGTCGTTGACGTTGCTCTTCATTTTCACCAACTCCTTGTCGGTCCTGCAGGCATCGGCTCGAGGGGACTCTGACCAACGGTACTGCAACTTGCAGTAGACCATATCCTGAAAGCTGCAGTAAAGTCAAGTGCATGCCACCGACCATGACGACGTCGACGTATGCGGTCCTCGCGCTCCTCGACCTGCGGCCATGGACCGCCTACGAACTCACCCAACAGGCCCAGCGGAGCCTGCGCTACGCGTGGCCGAAGTCGGAGCGCCTTCTGTACTCGGAACCCAAGAAGCTCGTCGCGCTCGGATACGCGACCACCCGTACCGAGGAGACCGGAAGGCGCCGCAGCAATGTCTACGAGATCACCGACGAGGGTCGCCGTGCCCTCGCCGAGTGGTCGACCACGAGGACGCAGCCACCGCGGTTCGAGATCGAGGCCCTGTTGAGGCTGCTGTTCGCAGACCATGGAACGATCGAGGACGTCCGTCGTGCGCTGGGTGAGCTCGAGGCCGACATCGGTGAACACCACGAAGCCATCGTCGAGCTCATGGCGTCCTACCTCGATGGGGGACACCCCTTCCCGGAACGCACCCACCTCTCGGTCCTGTTCGCCACGCTCCAGATCGAGATGTTCAAGACCATCGAACGATGGATCGAGTTCGCGAACGACGAGATCGACCAGTGGCCCGCTACCCGAGGCTTGGGCATGACCGAACGGACCGAGGCGCTCACCCGTCTTCTCGCAAGCGACGAATCACCCCTCGAAGCCGATCGGTGAACGCCGCCTCAGCGGCAGCCGTGGCTTCGCCTCTCGGGCGCATCCCGCCGCGACCGCCGCGCAGGTCGACATGGCTGTCGTGCACCGCGTCACCTGCCTGCGGCGGGCATCACCCGTGAGTGCGGTGGAGCTTGGTCGGTGTGCCGTCGTGGAGGTAGGGCTGTCGGAAGTTGAAAGCGGACGGACCAGGGCCTTCCTCGTGCAGCCTTCGCTGTCGGGCATATGCGTCCTCCCAGGTCGGTAGCTCGTCATCGTCGACCCACCACGCGACGTGCGAGGGCCAGTCACCGTGCTCGAAGGACTCCCGTCTGCGCTTGAAGGCTTCCAGATGTGGCCCGCTCTTGCCCAGCGCTCAGCGGCCCGAGCCATCGCTTCATCGATCGATTCGATCGCACGGTCCCGATCCCCAATCGTCACAACCAGTGCCTGATACAGACGATCGCTGCTGGAGCGGTGAAGCCGTCGAAAGCCAACACCGCGGGGTCTCTTGACTATTGACCTCCGACACGACCAAACCAGTCCTCTAACCGTTGACATCCTGCCCTCGATTGATGCACGCACAGCAACCCAAAAACGGTCCCTCCTGGGCCGCACGTATCGGCACGTATGTGTGCCACAGCCTTGGATGGGTTCGTTGGACGTTGGAGATCGTGCGCCTCGGTTCCTAGGCCGACTCGAGTTGGGGTTTCACCTCGGAGATCAAGCGATCCATGGTCTCGCGGTCGAAGGGGGCGAGGAACTGGAAGATGAGATGTCGGTATCCGAGGTCGAGGTATGGCAGGAGCTTCTCGACGAGCCTGTCGGCTGTTCCCGCCATGTCGAGGAAGGGTGGTTCGATTGCGTGATGTGCGCTGATCTGTGCTGCGGCTTCCCTGGCATCATCCTCGGTGTCGCGGATGACCGGTTGGCGAAACGCGATCGTGCGTTCGATCCCTGAAGGGTCACGGCCAACGGCTTCGCAGTGGGCGACGAGTATCTGCTCCCTTTCAGCGATGAAGTCGGGAGGGCCAATCATGTTGCACATGTCCCCGTGCTCGGCGACCAGTCGAAGGGTGACCTTCGGACCCGACCCGGCGACCATGATCGGGAGACGGTCTTGTACTGGCGGAGGGTTGTTCACCGTTTCCATCATCGAGTAGCGAGGTCCGTTCGCTGAGGGCCGGGTCCCGTCGAGCATGCCTCGCATCACGGGGAGCGCCTCTTGCAGCCACCGGAGTCGTTCACCGAATCCGTCACCGAACTCCACCCCGTACTGTCGGTGCTCCTCCTCGGCCCAGCCTGCTCCGATACCGAAGATCGCTCGCCCGTTGCTGATGTGATCCAGGGTGGTGATCATCTTCGTCAGCATCGCAGGGTTGCGCAGTGTGATCGGACTCACCAGCAGACCCAACGTCGCACGGGACGTCGCCTGTGCAACGGCTGCCAAGCACATCATCGCCTCGAGGATGTCCCCGTCACCGTTCCCGCCGGGGATCGTGGGAAGCACATGATCAGGAGTCCACAACGAGTCATAGCCGAGCTCCTCTGCACGGACCATGGAGGCGACGTAGTCCTCCCACGATGTGCCCTGGCTGAAACAGTCGGCCCCCATTCGTACACCTACAGCCACACCTGCTCCCTTGATCGACTGCGGCCACCGTACAGGACGCGAACGTGGACGCAGAGATTCCGACCGGATGGCATTCGACCGCACATATCGGCTGGATGGGACTGTTCAGTCGCCCCGGCGCTGAGCCTCACCGACGCCGAGGAACATCAACCCGCCACCGGCGATGATGAGCCACATCGGGAACGGGTCATCGGCAGCCAGGAGCCACATCAGGGCGACAACGATCATGGCGGCGCCAACAAGCTGCATGACGGCACCAGAACTCGGCCGATCAGTGGAAGGTGACATACGTTGCCTCCTCTCCGCAGGCAATTCCAATGTATCACCGCGCTCACCCACCCCCAACCCTCAACCCACACATCTCGGCACGATTGCGTTGCGGACTGCGATGGTCTATCCAGCGTGGATGTGTTCGACGACCGGTGCGAGTGCCTCGACGGCTTCCGTCGTTTGGGGGTAGACGTCGCATCGGACCTCGGAGAACCCGGCTTGGCCGAGTCGGAGGATGTAGTCGGCTATCTGAGATGACGTTCCGGATATCGGCCTTGTCATTGGCTGGTGGTAGACAGTCATGCCGTCGGTGCTGAATCCTTCCGGTACGACTGTGAACACGTCCAGCGTTCGGACGATGCTCGATGGGTCCCTTCCCTGCTCGTCGCAGGCTCGGTCGAGCTCTTCAACCACAGGGGTCAAGCGTTCGGTGATGTGCTCCACGGTTTCGTCCCATGCCCACCAGTTCCACGCATCCGCGTATTTCGCAATCAATCGAAGCATCCTGGGACCCCGACCCACGATGTTGATTGGAGGTCCCTGCGGCCGTGGCCCGCGGAGCACCAGCTCGCACTTCTCGGCGGTGTAGAACTCGCCTTGGAAGTCAACTGAGCCAGTCTTGAGCAGCGAATGAATGATGTGAATCGCCTCTGCGAACCGTGAGTATCGATGCTCCGATGGATGACCAAACGCTGCGTAGTCGGCGTCCGGCGAGTTGCCAGCCCCGATACCGAATACGAACCGGCCACCTGAGATCTCGTCGAGCGTGTCGGCAATCGCTGCGGTCATTGCCGGGGAACGAAGCGGTGCGTTGAACACCGACTGCCCAATATCGATCCGGTTCGTGACGGCGGCTATCGCCCCTGCGATCGACACTGACTCCCAGACTCCATCAACCGTGCCATCTTTCCAGTGATAGGACAGTGAATCCTCGAACACGAACGAGTCGAACCCAACCTCCTCGGCAGCAACGGCACGGTCCCTCAGCGACCCCCAACTCGGTGCTGACCCACCTTGGACATTCCGACCGAAGAGGTGCGTGTTCAACCCAACTCGCATCGGCTGAGCCTAGCTCGAGGCATCTCTGCCGTGCGCCCCCGTCTTCGTGGGGGTCGGACCAGGCCGATCCTCTCTGGTCAACACGACTGAATGGGTCGTGTACTACCGACCCCATCGTCTCGGATCCCGGTTCCTGCCTGTCCGGGATGGCTCCGATGATCGTCACCGGTCACCGGTCGGTGACCGTGTTGCCTGCGGCTCCGGTGGGTGATCCGCCGTGACTCCGATCGTCGCGAGAGCCGCTACCAGGGCGCCAAGGATCAGGAGCTGCGCGCCGACGAGGACGAGCCGGACGCCGGCCGCATCCTGCGTAGGTTCTTCCTGGACATCGACTACCTCATCGATCTGGCCAACAGCAGAGCGACCAGGGTATTCACACCCGACGAATGCCTCCGATACGGAGAGCTGCATGGCTGTGGAGGTTGACGTCCCGGTTGCCCAACTGCAACGGTCTCGAGGCGCGAGGCGTCGAATGAAGACTTCGAAGACGGCGTTTGGCTCGGGCGGAAGTGGTGAAGTGATCTCCGCAGGGCTGGAATGAATGGATGGAGCGGGTGAGGGGAATCGAACCCCCGTATTCAGCTTGGGAAGCTGATGTTCTGCCATTGAACTACACCCGCGAGGCGTCGAAGTGTACCGCGTGCCCCCGATCAGGCCGCATGAACCGCTTCCACGATCGGTGCCATAGCCTCGACGGCGGCCGGCGACTTGTCGGTCAGGTCGCATCGCACCTCGGCGATGCCGAGCTGTCCGAGGGCGAGGATCTGGGTGGCGATCTCGTCGGCGGTTCCACCGAAGGGCTTCGCCATCGAAGTTCCGGGGTCCATCCCGGGGGGCGTGACCGAGTACACGTCGAGTGTGCGTTCGAGACTCGACGGGTCCCGACCGACCTGCTCGCATGCCGCGTTCGAGGTCCTCGACGATTGGGGTGAGCCGCTCAATGGCCTCCGGGACTGTCTCATCCCAGGTCCACCAGTTCCAGGCATCGGCGTAGCGGGCGACGAGGCCCAGCATCCGAGGGCCTCCGGCAGCAATGTTGATCGGGGGACCCGTCGGTGAGGGTCCTCGGAGCACGAGCTCGGCGTCGCGGGCGGTGAAGAACTCTCCCTCGAAATCGACCGAACCGGTTCGCAGGAGGGTGTGGATGATCTCGATCGCCTCGGCGAATCGCGAATAGCGGCTGTCGGTTGGGAAACCGAAGCCCTCGTAGTCCGAACGGGGGCTGTTTCCTGCGCCGATCCCGAGGACGTACCGACCGTCGGAGATGTTCGCGAGCGTCTCGGCCATGGACGCGGTCATCGCCGGTGACCGATACGGAGCATTCACCACTGATTGGCCGAAGTGGATGCGTTCCGTCGAAGCCCCGATCGCACCTGCGATCGTCATGGACTCCCAACACCCGTCCGTGTGGTCGTCGTAGCGGTACATGAGGACGTCCTCGAACACGAACATGTCGAAACCGACGGCTTCGGCGGTTGTTGCGAGTTCCGCGATCGACCGCCACGACGGGTTCAGGTCGGCGCCGGGCCGTCCATGGAGCTGTGCAATGAGTCCTATTCGCATGGCGAGAATGTAGCAAAGCAGCCAATCGGCGTCCGCACGCTGTTCGTGTTTCTCCCCTGTTGGGGGAGATGCCCGGCAGGGCAGAGAGGGGATGGTGTTGTTTCCCACGTTGGGCGTGGGTCGGTGATCTGCGGCCCTCTCTGCGTCGCTGCGCTCCGCGTCTCTCCCGCGGGGAGAGACGGATGTGGTGCGAGCTCCGCTCGCTCCTTCTTCTCTGTGCGAGCTTCGCTCGCGGGTTGCAGGATGTGCGTGTTCGTGTTTCTCCCCCGTTGGGGGAGATGCCCGGCAGGGCAGAGAGGGGATGAGGTTGTTTCCCACGTCGGGCGTGGGTCGGTGTTCTGCGGCCCTCTCTGCGTCGCTTCGCTCCGCGTCTCTCCCGCGGGGAGAGAAAGGGAAGGTCCTGCGTCGCTTCGCTCCCCGTGTCTCCGGCGGGGAGAGGCGCGAGTGGTGTGGGACACAACAATCTCCCCCGTGGCCGTGTGCGGAGACGATGCATCCCGTAGATTGCCCTCACGCTGGAAGACGGGGGAGCGTGCTCAAGACGTTCGGACGGATACTCGAGTTCTGGAAGCCACACAAGGTGCTCGGCTTCGGACTCGTCGTGACCATGATGATGCGCGCCGTGTTCACGCTGGTGTTCGCACTCGCCATCGGGTTCGTGATCGATCTGGTGATCGAACCGGATCCGGGTGTGACGGTGGAAGTCGTCGTGGGGGTTCTGCTCGCCGGGTTCACCGTGTCGGTACTCGCTGGATTCGCGGCTGCACGGCTCTCGGCGAAGGCGACGTCGCGAATCCTCGCTGATGTGCGCACCTCGGTATTCGTGCACCTCCAGTGGTTGCCCCTCCGGTTCCACGACCGGTCGACGACGGGAAACCTCATCTCCCACTTCTCCACCGACCTAGCGGAACTGTCGAAGGGAGTCATCAAGAACCCGCTCATCGGTCTCCGGTCCCTGACGGCCATGGCGCTGTACCTCCCGGTCATGTTCCTCCTGGACGTCCGCCTTGCCGCCCTCTCCGTGGTCGTGCTCCCGATCATCGTGTACCTCGTGTACCGGTTCGCTCCGGCATCCGAGGCTGCATTGGACGAAGAGAAGCAACGCGTCGCCGACGTCCTCGAGGAGGTGTCAGGGAACCTTCGTGCCCAAAAGATCATCCGCGCCTATTCGTTGCGCGAACGCTCGATCCGCCGCTTCTCTCTGCGGGTCGAGACGCTGAGGGGCGCCTCGGAGAAGGCCGAGGGCAGGATCGGAGTGGAGATGGTGATCTCGGAGTACGCCGTCGACTTCGCACGCCTGGCGATCATCGGCGTCGGAGCCGCCTTCGCGATCTCGGGTTCGTTGGAACCCGGGGCATTCGCTGCGTTCGCGGCGATCCTCACCGAGTTCGCCTGGGAGTCGGCAGTGTTCGGCATCGAGGTCCTACCCAGCATCAAGCAATCCGAGGCAGGTATCAGGAGGATCGATGCCCTCCTCGCGGTGCCTGTACCCGAGGAGGGTCATGACGGCTCCCCACCACCCGACATGGACTTGGCCATCACCTTCTCGAACGTCGTCTTCCGATACCGTCAGGATCGCGAACCCCAGCTCAAAGGGGTCACGGTGGAGATCCCCGCCCGCAGCTACGTGGCGATCGTCGGCCCGAATGGATCGGGCAAGAGCAGCATGCTGAGCGTCCTTCTCGACCTGTACGACCTCGAGGAAGGCGCCGTGCTCGTCGATGGACGTGACCTCGCGACGGTCGACGGCGACCGGATGCGCCGGATGGTCGGTGTCGCATTCCAGGACACCTACCTGTTCGACGGAACGATCGAGGCCAACGTGACCCTCGACGACGAGAAGTGTTCACCCGAAAGCGTCGAGCGAGCGATCGTCGATTCGGGTCTCGCATCGGTGATCAGAACACTGCCCGACGGGGCACAGACGAGGCTCGACGGTGGCGGCACCGTCCTGTCGACCGGGGAGACGCAGCGTGTCGGCATCGCACGTGCCTTGGCGCGCGATCCGAAGCTTCTCCTCCTCGACGAGGTGGCCTCCGGTCTCGACCCCGAAGCCGAGGCCGACCTGATCGGCGCCATCGAGCGTCTCCGGGAGGGCAGGACCGTCATCAGCGTCACGCACCGTCTCGAATCTGTGAAGACCGCCGACCTCATCGTCGTTCTCGACGGTGGCGTCGTGGTCGAGACAGGAACCTTCGAGGGGCTGCTCGGGTCGGGAGGTCCCTTCAGCACGATGTGGACGAAACAGCACGGGTTCGATGTCAGCGCGAACGGGCTCTCGGCCAGAGTCAGACCCGAACGGCTCAGCAGGATCCCGCTCTTCGCCGACCTCGATCTTCCGCGTCCTCGAGGATCTGGCGAGTGCCTTCGAGACGCGGCTCTTGGATGACGGTGAGTTCGTCTTCCAACAGGGAGGGCTCGGCGATTCCTTCTACGTGATCGCCCGAGGTGTCGTGGAGGTCGTGCGCGATGTCGGAGATCCAGCCGAGGAGGTCATCGCCTGGCTGGAGGACGGCGACTTCTTCGGCGAAATGGCGCTGCTCGGCCGGCAGCGGCGCAACGCCAGCGTCAGGGCGCGCGGGATAACGACCCTCCTCGTTCTCGATGGGCGCCAGTTCGATCAATTGATGGCAACGGTTCCGGAGGCGCGCGCAGCGATCGAGGCAGCTGCTGCAGAGCGTGAACGCATCAACAGGGAGTCGGCCGATTCCCCGAGTCCCCTCTGAGTCGGCGACCTTCGGATGGGAAGTGATCCGACTTCACTCAGCACAGCAGAAGAGGCCGCGACTAGCGTCACGGCACGGTGCGGCAAGGAGGAGCCGTGGTAGAAGGAAACCCGGGGTGGTCGATCGCCGACATCGTCCGGCATCTCGGATCGACGTCCGTCTTCCGACGTCTCGACGAGGCGATGCTCACCTCGATCGCCCAAACAGCAGAGGTCGTGCTTGTTCCTGCGGGCGATTCGGTCGTGAACGAGGGGGAGAGCGGCGACGAGGCGTTCGTCGTGGTTGCCGGGCACCTCGACGTCAACATCACCACCCCGGAGGGTGCCTCCGAGACCGTGGGCACGCTCGGCCCTGGCGACGTCGTCGGCGAGATGGCCCTGCTCACGAACGAGCCGCGTTCGGCGACCGTCATCGCACGGCGGGATTCCGCACTGATGCGCATCCCGGCCGGCGAGTTCCGCTCCCTGGTGGTCGCCCACCCCGATGTCCTCCTCGATGTGACCCGAACGGTCATGAGCCGCCTGAACCGGTCGATCCACGGTGATCGGCCTGACTCCGCCACGAACGTGGTCGCCGTGGTGCCCGCAGGGTCGACACCGCTTCACCTCGAGTTCGCCGAGGCCTTCCTGCCGCGCCGCCGGTGACGCCACGATCGCCGTCGTCACCGCGCAGGACGCGAGGGATCGTCTCGGCGACGACCCGCCGAGGGCGAGGGTCGCCGAGTACCTCCACCGACTCGAGGATGACAACGACCTCCTGGTGCTGATCGGCGACCCGTCAGACACCGAGTGGACGAGTCTGTGCAGGCGTCAGTGCGACGTGATGCTGTCGGTCGGAGCGGTCGACGGCCTCGGCGAGTACGCACCGTACGAGAGCCCGTCCTCCGGTGAGTCGTCGGCCGGAGGCGCGAGCCATCACCTCGTCCTCGTCCATCCTGGTGGGGCGAGCCCGGCCGGAACCGACGCGATTCTCGACCTGCGGTCGCCGTCCAGGCACCACCACATCCGTTCGGGATCTCGCGACGATGTGGAGCGCGTCACGAGGATCGTCCTCGACCGCAGCGTCGGCGTCGTGTTCGGTGGGGGAGGCGCTCGGGGTTTCGCCCACCTCGGCGTCATCAAGGCGATCCGCGATGCGGGCATCCCGATCGACCATGTCGGAGGTGCGAGCATGGGGGCGTCGATCGGTGCGTCGTTCGCCATGGGCTGGGACTGGGACCGCATCGTGGAACTCGTGCGCTACGTCACCTTCGAGCGCGGCAAGCTCGTCGACACGACGCTTCCCCTCGTGTCGGCGGGCCGTGGCCGTCGCCTCACCTCCGGGATGCGTGAGGCCTACGGCGACACGGACATCCGCGACCTTTGGACGGATTTCTACTGCGTGAGCACCGATCTCACGGACGGAGTCGTCCACGAGCACACAGATGGACCCGTATGGTCGGCCGTGCGTGCAAGCGTCTCGATCCCCGGCGTCTTCCCGCCGATGGCCTCGCCACAGGGCCATGTCCTCGTCGACGGTGGGGTCCTCGACAATGTCCCAACGGCGACGATGCGACGCGTCTTCGACCCGCGAACGATCATCGCCATCGACCTCAGGGCGCCGAGCTCCCTGCCGATCGCCGATCTACCAACCGACGGCGATCTCTCTGGTTGGAGGGTGGCATGGCAACGAGTCGTCCCCGGCCGGGACCGCATGCAGGTCCCCCGACTCCTCGAGACACTGATCGCATCGTCGACTGTCAGCGGCCAGCCCGGTGCCGGAGACGCGGACCTCGTCCTACGGCCGGACGTCGGGCGGTTCGCCGTCATGGACTTCACGGCGTGGGAGGCGATCATCGAGGCCGGCTACGAGTCCGCCAAGGACTCACTGACTGAATTCGCTGTGAACGCCTGACCTGTTCTCACTGTCTCGGTTACTGCACACGACTCTCTGATCCGGCGACCGGTAGTGTCGCGTCCACGGCTTGGTACGGAGGATGAGTGGCGACGTCGTCTGACATCGATCGATATGTCCCTGCGAACGTGCTCGCCCGCGTGGGGACTGGCGGGGATGGTTGGGCAACTCTCGACGGGACGCTGTGTTTCGCCGACATCTCCGGGTTCACGGCGCTCTCCGAGAAGCTCGCAGCTCGCGGCCGCGTGGGCGCTGAGGAGCTGACAGAGGTCCTCAACCGCGTCTTCGGTGAGATGCTGCGCCTGGCCTGGGACCGTGGCGGCACCCTCCTCAAATACGGCGGGGACGCCCTCCTGCTCCTCTTCGAGGGTCCCGACCACGCAGCACAGGCGGCGAGCGCAGCCGTCGAGATGCGCGCAGCACTCCGCAGGGCTGTCGACATCCCGACCTCCGTGGGGAGGGTGATGCTCCGCATGTCGGTCGGCCTGCACTCCGGCCCCGTCCACCTGTTCCTGCCTGCAGGGACCCATCGTGAGCTGATCGTCGCCGGACCGACGGCTTCACAGGTGAATGAAATGGAGGGAACGGCCGTTGCCGGTGAGATCGTGGTGAGCGATCACACCCGCAGCCTCCTGCCGTCGGGTTCGGCCACCAATCGAAAGGGGAATGGGTGGTTGCTCCGGTGGCGGAGCCCACGACTGCCACCGAGCGGTCCGCCGCCGGGGTCCGATCGACCGGACTTCGCATCCGCCGACTACCTCTCCACCGCGCTGCGTCCGGTCCTTACAACAGGTGCGACCGATTCCGAGCACCGGTTGGCGACCGTCGTGTTCACCAAGGTGGTCGGCATCGACGACCACATCGCCTCGGTCGGTGCCGAAGCGACGGCTCGCGAGATCGGCGACCTCGTGGAGAATGTGACCCGCATCGCCGACGCCCAGGAGGTGACATTCCTCGCTACGGACGTCGATGCGAATGCGTTCAAGATCATCCTGGTCGCTGGTGTCCCGACGACGTCCATGGATGAGGACGGGAAGGCTCTGAGGGCAGCGAGGCGGATCGCAGACATCCCGACACCCCTCGCCGTCAAGATCGGCGTCAACCGGGGTCATGTGTTCTCCGGTGAGGTCGGGTCGGAGCTGCGCGCCACCTACACGATCATGGGTGACACCGTGAACCTCGCGGCGAGGCTCATGGCCGCCGCTCCTGTGGGAACCGTGTACGCAGCGCCCCAGGTCGTGGACGGTTCGACGACCCTGTTCGCTTCCGAGCCCGTCGAGCCCTTCTTCGTGAAGGGGAAGACCCAGCCGGTGCGGGCGCTCGCGCTCGGTGAGGAGACGGGCACGAGGACGGCACGTGAGGCGACCACCGTGCCGTTCGTCGGCCGGACACACGAGATGGGTCTTCTCCGACAGGCCGTCGCGGACCTCGCGGAAGGGAGGGGCGGCGCCTTTGCGGTCACCGGACCTACGGGTATCGGCAAGACGAGAACGGTCGAGGAGGCGGTCTCGGCATCCGAGGTTCCCGTCATCGAGCTGCGTGCGGAGCCCTACGGGGCAGCCAACCCGTACCGGCCATTCCGTGACCCGGTTCGAGCATTGCTCGGCATCGAACGGGCGTCGAACGACGAGATGGCGAAGGCGCTCCTGGCAACCTTCGAACGCATGGCGCCGGAGCTGCTGCCGATGGCCCCCCTTCTGGGCGACATCACGCAGGTCGACGTTCCTGATACTTCCGAGTCCGCAGCCATCGATCCCCGCTTCCGTCAGGACCGGACGATCGACGTCTTCGTCCAGGCCCTCGCTGCCGTCCACCCCGATCCCCTCATCCTGGTCGGGGAGGACATGCACTGGGCGGATGCTGCGAGTGAAGCACTCATCGCACGCCTCGCCATCGAGGCACACCGCAATCCATGGTTGGTGATCCAGACATGCCGGAACCGGATCCAGCAGGACGCAGTCACGACGCTCACCCTCGAACCGTTGGACGAGGCAGAGACGGTTGAACTCGTCCATGCGGCATCCGAGGCCGCACCGCTCCTTCCCGACGTCGTCAGGGCCGTCGCGGAACGCTCCGGCGGCAATCCGCTCTTCACCGTGGAGTTGGTCAAGGTGGCACGGGACACCGGTGACGTCGGATCGCTCCCCACGTCACTCGATGGCGTCGTCGGGAGCCAGATCGACAATCTGGAGCCTTTGTCGCGCAGGGTGCTGCTCTATCTCTCGGTGCTCGGTCGCAGTTTCCGCGTCGCCGACGCGAGGTCCCTCCTTGCCTCACAGGGGGTCACGCTCGACGAGGCGACCCGGGAACGCCTCAGCCAGTTCCTCGAGGAGGACGGGCCGCATCGTCTCCAGTTCCGGCACGCCATGGTGCGCGACACGGCATACGAGGCGTTGTCGTTCCGGCGTCGCAGGGAGCTGCATTCGCGTGCCGGCCAGATCGTCTTCGACGCAAGTGCCGGGAAGACCGACGCCGTTGCAGACATCCTCGGACTCCATTTCTTCCTCGCAGGCGACGCCGAACGTGCCTGGGAGTACTGCCGCATCGCAGGCGACCGCAACATGGAGCGGTTCGCGAACTCGGAGGCGGCGGTCCAGTTCATGAGGGCGATCGAGGCAGGTCGTGGGGTCGACGTCGCGACGGAGAACGAGCGACGCGACGTGTGGGTGAAGCTGGGCGATGTTCGCGAGCGCCTTGGTGAGTTCGATGCGTCGCTCCAGGCATACCGACGAGCCTCGGAGCTCACCCGCGATGATCCCGATCAGCTCGCCCGCGTGCTCCTGAGGCGAGCTCGCGCGAAAGAACGGGCGGGCCGCTACTCGGCAGCTCTCGCGGAGACGACGAGGGCGCGGAAGGTCGCCGAAGAAGCCCGCCTCGATCGTCTGCGGGTCCAGGCGCTCGGCCAGGCCGCGATCATCCGACAGGCCCAGCAGCGACCCACCGACGCGTTGCGAGCTGCGACCGTGGCGATCGCGGCCGCCGAGGCCATTGAGGACGAAATCGGGTTGGCTCGGGGCTACAGCGTCCTCGATTACGCCCTCGTCATGACAGGCGACCTCGCGGGTGCCGTGCATTCGCAGAAGTCCCTCGAGATCTACCGACGCATGGGCATGTCGGAGGACGAGGCACGGATCGCTCCCAATCTCGGCGCCTACGAGTATTGGCGAGGCAACTGGAACGAGGCATTGCGGCTCTACGAAGAGGGTCGGGCCACGCTCACCCGCCTCGGGAACGCCGTCGACGCAGCGCACACGGCGGCGAACATCGGAGAGGTGCTCGTGAACCAGGGCCGGTACGCCGAAGCGGAGGAGCCGCTCACGACGGCCCGGCGGACCTATGCGGCGTCGGGCTTCGGTGAGGGCCTCGCGTTCGTGGACGTCCTGTTCGGGCGCATGTACGCGCTCGAGGGCGACCTCCACCGTTCGGAGCGGTCTCTGAAGGCGGCAATCGATGAGTTCCGCGAACTCGGACTGGATGCCTATGTCCTCGAGGCATCGCTTCATCTCGGTGATGCCACCTGCCGCGCGGGCTCGCCGATCGATGGCCTGGCGATCATCGACGCAGCGCGTGCAGAGGCGCCAGCGGAGTACACGGACTACTACGCGCCACTGCTCGCGAGGATCCGTGGATCGGTTCTCAGCGCAACCGGAGATGTTGGGCGCTCGATCGAGCTGTTCGAGGAGGGGCGCGCGACGGCTGCCGAACGGGGTGATGTCTACGAGGAGGCGCTGCTGATCCTCACCCTCGACCGGATCGACCCTGGGAGGGTCACCGAAGCCGATCGTGCCCGAGCGCGGGAGATGCTCCGCACGCTCGGCGTGCGGAGCATCCCCGGTATCGACCTGGGTTAGGCGCCGACTTCGTCGGTCACTTCGGCCTGATCAGGAGCGGATCGTTGTAGATGTAGAACACCTCGACCGTGACGGTCTTGACCGTCGTCGCCGAAGTTGGATCGTCTTGGTCGTGTGAAGGCGACGAGGCAGATGTCGCCGCCGCCGGTCGCCAGCGGGTAGGTGCCATTCGGCTCCGCGGGATTGGTCGTTCAGGGTGTAGAAGAAGTCCCCACCCGCCGGTTCGTCGATCGACACGTTGACTGGGCCAGCACGGATCGGGATCTCGATCACCGGCGCTTCCGGTGTCCTGGAACGTCGGCCGCACACCGGCCAGGCAGGATCCTCCACATCCCACTCGACGGTCAGTAGGCCCGTCACGCCGGTCCAGTCGTACCCATCCGGCGGGCCGATGAAGACGGTCTGCTCGCCCTCCTGTTCATTGGTTGTGTTCGTGGTGTCGATGAAGACCGGTACGGCGCACTCCGTGTCGACCTTGAGCGGTCCGACGAAGAACCCGGCGAGCGGGTTGTCCGCCGAGATCCGGTCCACCAGCGACCGTGTCGTCCCCGCAGTCGAGACCGACGAAGTACGTGATCGACTCGGTCGTGTCGGACGTCTCGGTTGCCGTTCGGATCGTCTCCGGTCACGGTGAAGGTCGTCGTGACTTCGGGATCCTCGAGGTCGCCAGGTGCGTCCTGCGTGAACGTGCAGGTTGCGGGTTCCCTACCTCGCCCGGAGGCACGGTGCCGAGGGCGCCTTCATCGCAGATGACCTCGGTGCCGTTCTCGTCCACGACGACACCGTCGACGCCGACGTTGCCGGTGTTCGTGAGGGTGAAGACCCACTCGTAACTGCTCGGACACGACCGGGTTGGGATCACCCTCAGCGACCGGGACCGCCACGCCGTTGAGCGTCGCCGTGATCGTGAGCGAGGCGACATACCCGAAGTAGCTCGATCCGTCAGAGTCCGTGACAGCGGCGCCGACCGGCGGCGTTCCCGAAGCGGTACCCGAGTTGGTGAAGAAAACGCCGATGGCGCTTTCGGCGGCCGTGCCGCTCGCGGTGCAGGTGGTACTCGCGCCAGCGGCGAGCGTCGTGGCGCTACACGAGATGTCGACGGTCGCGACGGCACTCACCGCGGAATCGGTGACGCCCACGTTCGTGAGTGTGACGTTGCCGGTGTTCGTCACGAGGTAGCTCCACGTGACGGCGTCATCGACCGGGATGTAGGGGCCATCCTCGCCGTTCGTCGTCGCGTCCACGTTGATGCTCGGGGCTGACCCGAAGTAGCTGGACCCGTCGGAAGCCGTGACCGGTACTGCGCCGTATGCAGCCGTTACGGTTCCCGTGTTGGTGAAGGGGACGTCGATGGCGCTCTCGACGGCCGTCCCGCTCGCGGTGCAGGTGGTGCTCGCGCCGGCGGCGAGCGTTGTCGCGCTACACGAGATCTCGTCGGTCGCGACGGCACTCACCGCGGCGTCGGTCACCCCCACGTTTGTGAGGGGGACGTTGCCGGTGTTCGTCACGAGGTAGCTCCACGTGATAGGGTCACCAACAGGGATGAACAAACCATCCGCGCCGTTCGTCGTCGCGTTGATCGAGATGGCTGGCGCCACTACGAGACACAGTACGACCTTCTTGTCGTTCCCGGAGTCGCGAGGCGGTGGCTCGAGACGTCCTCCGCTGACAGCTGGGTCGTAGTCGTACCACGTGCCCTGGTCCTGGTCGACACGGTTGAACAGAACGGCACCGTTCACGGTTGCGCCCGTAATCGTGTAGTCGACGAACTTCCGGTTCGGCGGGGAGTCGAGTGAGACGCTCACGCCGCCGTCGAGATTGAAGGTCGCGCTGATAGCGACCTCCGCTTGACGGGGATCACGAACTCCGTCGCGTCGATGCCATAGCCGAGGTACTGGCACGCATCGCCTTCGATGTCCTCCCTGATCTCCACAGTTGTCACCGCGGTGGCGTTCGATACGAGCAGGGATGTCAGGAGCATCAGCGCCGCTGCGACGGCGATGATGACGACGACAATGCGCCTGGATACTGGCGACAGCCAGCGCGGCGTTGTCACGTGTGCCATGGGATTGCCTTCCTTCGTGCCTCTATGTTGGGTGCCGATGCAGTATCGGTCTTAAGCCTGCCCGTCACCTTACACCGCCGACGGCGACCGTGTAAGCGGAATTTGTGTCAAATCGCCACGCAGCGTGTCCGCCGTCCTCAGGCGAGGAGGCTGACGGCTCCCCAGATCGCGATCAGTGTCCCGACGCCGAGGAGCCAATACGCCCGTCCGGGGCGGAATTCCCCCTCCTCGTCCTTGGGTTTGTCGCCCTTGCGGTTCTTGTAGATGGCGTACCCGTTCCCGAGCACCATGGCGAGTCCGAGCGCGAGCGCAAGCTGCTTGATCAGAAGGTCGAGGGCGAAGATGTCCTGGATGTCGGTCGAGGCCTGCAGCACCGTGAGCACCCCACAACGGTACAAGGCAGAGAGCGAGCGAAGCTCGCACCTACTCCGTCTCTCCCCGCGGGAGAGACGCGGAGCGAAGCGACGCAGAGAGGGCCGTAGGTCACCGACTCACGGTGGGCGTGGGAAACAACATCATCCCCTCTCTGCCCTGCCGGGCATCTCCCCCAACGGGGGAGACAGCGCGAAGCGGTGTGGGAGAGCAACTCATCCCCTCTCTGCCCTGCCGGGCATCTCCCCCAACGGGGGAGAAACACGGACAGCGTTGGAATAACTCGTCCCCTCTCTGCCGTGCCGGGAATCTCCCCAAGAAGGGGGAGAAGCGCGAACATGCACAGCCTGCGGTCGCTCCTCTCCTTCTGGCGAGGCGCTGGTCAACTCGTGAGGTGTGGATCGTCCCTGGCGCGTAGGATGGGTGGCCGGAACCAAGGGGGAGGGGCATGGGTTCATCGGTACTCGAGGTCGAAGGGCTGCGGAAGGCGTTCGGCGATCTCCTCGCCGTCGACGATGTCGGGTTCTCCATTCGCCAGAGCGAGACATACGGGCTCCTCGGGCCCAACGGCGCCGGCAAGACCACCTCGATCTCGATGATCGCCGGACTCTTGGAGGCCGATGCGGGATCCGTGAGCATCGCCGGCGAGACGATGACGACGACGAGCATCGCCACGAAGACCCTCATCGGGCTCGTGCCCCAGGACCTCGCGATCTACCCGGACCTCACGGGGCGGGAGAACCTCTTGTTCTTCGGTCGGCTCTACGGGTTGGGTGGAGGCGAACTGGCATCCCGAGTGGACGAGGTGCTCGAGGTCATCGGACTCGCCGACAGGGCAAAGGACCGCGCCAAGGAGTACTCCGGCGGCATGCAGCGACGCCTCAACATCGGCATCGGCCTGCTGCACCGGCCTCGGCTGCTCATCCTCGACGAGCCAACGGTGGGCGTAGACCCCCAGTCACGCAACGCCATCCTGTCGAGCGTGGAGAATCTCGCCGTCGAAGGCATGGCGGTCCTCTACACGACCCATTACATGGAGGAGGCAGAGCGGCTGTGCGACCGCGTCGGGATCATCGATGAGGGCCGCATCCAGGCCGAGGGAACCCGGCGCGAGCTCACTGCCCTCGTCGGGGGTCGGGACATGATCCGCCTGGGAGCCTCCGGGACCCTCGACGGAGCGGTCGACGCGATCGGCCGTCTCGACGTGGTCCAGGCCGTGACCCCCACCGAGGGGGGCATCGACGTCGTGTCGTCCGACGGCAGCGGCGCCCTCCCTGCGATCCTCGGTGCAGCAGCGGGCGCCGGTGCGCACATCACCTCGGTCGAGATCACCGAACCGGACCTCGAGTCGGTGTTCCTCCACCTGACCGGGAAGGCCCTGCGCGACTGATGGGAGCGGCACGGCTCATCGCTGCGAAGGACCTCCGGCTCCGCGTGCGGGACCGCTCTGCGTTCATCCTCGGCATCGTCGCCCCACTGGGCCTCGCTTTCATCTTCAATGCGATCCTCGGGAACGTCGACGAGGGTGCGTTCGTCCCTGTGTTCGCGGTCACCGACCAGGACAACGGCACCGTCTCGTCGGCGTTCGTCGGTGTCCTCGACCAGCTCGACACCGAGGGGATCGTCGAGGTCTCGCAGCGCCCCGCATCGGTCGCGGAGGCCACGGAGCTCGCTGAGGGGAACGACGTCGCCGCGTCCATCGTCATCCCGCCCGGGTTCTCTGATGCCGTCGTCGCGGGAGGGGAGGCGACGGTGACGATCATCGCGAGCCCCGACAACCCCAATTCCGCCGAGATCGCTCGCGCCATCGCCGAGGGCTTCGCCTCGGAGGTGCGCACCTCCCAGCTCGCCGTGGCGACGGCGATCGTCGCGTCGGGCGGGTCGCCATCCCCCGAGCTGGTCGCCGAGCTCGCCGAGCGGGTGGGTACCGGGCTCCCGCAGGCGATCACCGTGGGTGCCGTCGAGACGGCGGTCCGCCAACTCGACCTCGCGACGTTCTTCGCCGCCTCGATGTCGGTGTTCTTCCTGTTCTTCACGGTGTCGTTCGGCGTCAACGGCCTCCTCGAGGAGACCCAACAGGGGACGATCAGGCGCCTCCTCGCAGCACCGATCCGGATGATCAGCATCGTCGTCGGCAAGGCCATCGTGAGCTTCGTCCTCGGGCTCGTGTCGATGACGCTGCTCGTCGTGGCGTCGTCGATTCTCATCGGTGCGTCCTGGGGGAACCCGGTCGGCGTCGCCCTCCTCATCGTGATGGGTGTGGCCTCTGCAACCGGGATCATGATGGTCGTCGCGGCCTTCGCGAAAACCCCCGAGCAGGCGGGAAACCTCATGGCGATCATCGCCGTGGGCCTCGGCATGATCGGTGGGGTGTTCTTCCCGTCGGACCTCGGGAGCGGGATCCTCACCTACCTGTCGTATCTGAGCCCCCACAGGTGGTTCCTACTGGGCCTGTCGGACCTCGCAGGCGGCGGTGGCCTGTCGATGATCGTGCCGTCGATGGCGGGCCTCGCGGTGTTCACGGTCGTCACGTGGGCGGTCGCGATGGCCCGGTTCTCCCGAAAGGGGCTCGCAACGTGAAGGCCCTGACGATCGCGAAGGTGGCCATCATCCGCCTCATCAGGGACCGTTCCAACATCTTCTTCGTCTTCATCCTCCCGATCGGGATCATCGTCATCCTCGGCGCCCAGTTCGGCGGCTCGTTCACCCCGAGCCTCGGGGTCGTCGTCGAACGGGGTGCGGGGGAGCTCGGTGAGTCCCTGGCGACGTCGTTCGAGGACCGCGACGACATCGACGTCGTTCGATACGGGAGCTCCGACGATGCCGTCGCTGCGGTCGAGCGTGGATCGGTCCAGGCGGCCGTCGTCATCCCTGTCGGGTACGACGAGGCCCTGCGTGGCGGGGGTACCACAGAAGTCGGGTTCCTCGCGCGGCCCGATGCCGCGGTGTTCCAGACGATCGTGGCCTCGGAGGTGACAGATCAGGCCACCGTGATCCGAGCCGCCCGATTTGCCTCGTCCGAGGCCGATGCGCCTTTCGATGACGCCCTCGCGCTCGCCGATGCCCTCGAGGCGACCGTCACCGGGGTCGTGGTGAGCGTCGAGACGGTCGGTGAGGCGATCTTCCCGTCGTCCCTCGGGCAGTTCGATCTCGGCGCCTCGTCACAGCTCGTCCTGTTCATGTTCCTCACCGGCCTCACCGGGTCCGCTGCCATCATCGAGACGCGCCGGCTGGGCGTGGCCAGTCGCATGCTGTCGACTCCCACCCCTGCGGGCACCGTGGTCACCGGGGAAGGCCTCGGACGGTTCGGCGTCGTGATGGTCCAGGGCCTCTACATCCTGTTCGCCACGCTCGTCCTGTTCCAGGTCAACTGGGGTGATCCGCTCGGCGCCGCCGCCGTGATGATCCTCTTCGGCGCCGTTGCCGCCGGCGCGGCGATGCTCATGGGCACGCTCTTCAGCAACGACCAGCAGGCGGGCGGAGTGGCCGTCCTCGTCGGAATCGGCCTCGCGGCGCTCGGTGGATGCATGATTCCCAGCGAGTTCTTCTCCGACACGATGCAGCGGGTCGCGCATCTCACCCCGCATGCCTGGGCCCTCGACGCGTTCGCGGTCCTCGTGCGCCAGGACGGCACGATCGTCGACATCCTCCCCGAGCTCGGGGTGCTCGCCGTGTACGCGGCGGTGTTGCTGACACTCTCCGGGTTCCGCCTCCGACGCTCGATGCGCACCGGTTGAAACATCGACCGACGGATCCGTGGACGCCCACGGATGGGAGAATCGCCAGATGGAGAAGATCTCGAGGCGGCCTGCTGACATCGGAGGCGGCGCAGCGGCGGTCGTGGCCCTGTGGTTGCTCGTCACGAACTGGGGTCCGATCGCTGCCGGTCACCCCTCCTACCTCGTGTTCTACGTCGGCCTCATCGTGGCGGGCGCGTCAACCGTCGTCTGGACGATCCTGCGCCCGGACCGGCCGTACCGCCGGTGGCTCTCGATCCTCGGGGCCGTCGTGTTCATCGCGTTCACGATCGTCGCCTTCTGGCTGAAGCCCTTTGGCGCCACGGACGTCGCCCTCGACGCCATGGAGGGCTCCGCCACCGTTTCGGTCACGCAGGATTGGTCCCGGATCCTCATGGAGCCCATCGGCTCGGACCCTTTGGCCGGCCTCGTCTTCTATCCAGGAGCACGGGTCGACGCACGGGCGTACGCGAACATCCTCACGCCCGTCGTCGAGGCGGGTTACCGCGTCGTGATCGTGAAACCCCCGCTCGGCATTGCGTTCTTCTCGACGAGCTACGCGGGCAACTGGGTCGATGACGACACCGCGATCGGTCGGTGGGCCGTCGGTGGCCACTCCCTCGGAGGTGTCGTGGCGTCGACGAGCGAGGACAGCTACGGCGAGATCGTCGGCCTCGTCCTGTACGCCTCATATCCGTCGTCCGACATCTCCGACCGTTCCGGCCTCGCCGTGTCGTCGATCTACGGCACGAACGACGGCCTCGCCGAACCGGAGCGGATCCGGGCGTCTGCGTCGGACCTGCCGCCGACCGCGGTCCTCGTGCCGATCGAAGGTGGTATCCACTCGGATTTCGGTGACTACGGCCCCCAACCCGGCGACGGCCAACCCGGGATCACCCGCTCCGAAGCCCAAGCCCAGATCATCGAAGCCACGCTGGCCCTGATGGCTCGGATCGCCGAAACGCCGTAGACCGTCCTCCTCTCCCTCCTCTGCTTCTTTCGTTGCGAGTCCCGTTGTCGAGGAATCCCCCTGCATCGCTTCGCTCTGCCGTCCCCTTTGCCTGCGAGCTTCGTTCGGTCGCCGTGAGGCCCGGTGTCGAGGATCCCCCTGCAGTCGCTTCGCTCTGCCGTCCCCCTTGAAAGGGGGACGAGGGGGACGAGGGGACGAGACGCGGTTCGTCCTCCCTTTAGGGGGGACGGGCGAACGGAGTGAGCCAGGGGGGCGCGCGAGCCTGCGAGCACGCGAGTGGGAAGCGGCCGAGCGTGAGTCTTCGCACACGTATCCCCCTGCATCGTTCGCTCTGCCGTCCCCCTTCCCTCGTTGGCTTCGTCCGTTCGTTGCGAGGTCCGGGTGTCGAGGAATCCCCCTGCATCGCTTCGCTCTGCCGTCCCCCTTGAAAGGGGGACGAGGGGGACGAGGGGACGAGACGCGGTTCGTCCTCCCTTTAGGAACGGAGTCCGATCACTGCGTGATCGGCAGTCCTTTGCCTCCGAGCTTGGGTTGGAGGCTCAAGACGGTCGGCTCACGTAGGAGACATCGAGACTTCTGGGGGGACGGGCGAACGGAGTGAGCCAGGGGGGCGCGCGAGCCTGCGAGCACGCGAGTGGGAAGCGGCCGAGCGTGAGTCTTCGCACACGTATCCCCCTGCATCGCGCTTCGCTCTGCCGTCCCCCTTTCCCTCGTTGGCTTCGTCCGCGTTCGCTGCGAGGTCCGGGTGTCGAGGAATCCCCCTGCATCGTCGCTTCGCTCCTCTGCCGTCCCCCTTGAAAGGGGGACGAGGGGACGAGGGGAGGGGGACGAGGGGGACGAAGAGAAGGTTCGTAATTGGGTTCGGCTCGTAGCCTTCGGTGGCCGTGAACTACCTCGACGAAACACCGCCGGATACGTGGCAGCGACGCGCTCGGCGCGTCTCGCTGCATGTGGTGCTGTGGGCGTTCGGATTCGCCACGACGTTGCTCCTCATCGGCATGTGGGGACGCACCGTGACTGTCGACACCGGCACGGTCCAGGATGCGGCCCGGACCGTCGTCGACTCCGAACTGGCGACCGAGCGGGTCTATGCGTGGCTCGAGTCCGGACTCGAGGTCGCGATGAGTACCGATGCGGAAACCGCAAGTGCGGTCGCGTCAGGGATCGCAGAGAGGCCCGAGTTCGATCGAGCCGTTGACGCGCTCGTCGCCCAGTTCGTGGCCAGCCTGTTCGCCGAGCCCGGGGACGACACCGTGGTCAACGTCGGCGCCGCCTTGGCGCCACTCGTCCCCGTCGTCGTGGAGGAAGCCGCAGAACGTGAGATCCCCGTCGAGGCCCAGCGGATCGAGTCCGCGCTCGACGAGGCGCCGATCATCCCGCTCGACACCGGTGAGGCGGCAAGCGTGGCCTCCGCTGTCCAGGAGGCTCGCAGTTTCCTCACATGGGTCGTTGCGGTCTCGGCCGGCGCCCTCCTCCTGACAGGAGCCCTCGCCGTCGGCCTGTCCGATCGCAGGTATGTCATGGTGCGGACCCTCTCGACCCGAGTTCTGATCTCGGCGGTGACCTACGCCATCCTCTTCCGAGTGGGTGCATGGGCACTCGACCCGGCACGTGGCCGCTCGCCCGTCCTCGGCGGCGGGTCCGTGGTCCTCGGTTCGAACGGCCACGTGTTCCTCATCGCAGCCGGCCTCGCCGCCCTTGTCGGCGTGTGGGGCGGGACGATCGCCTGGCGCAGAACGGCGCGTCGCCGCATCGCCGACGTCGAAGTGCGATCCGAGCCGGTGGACGACGACACCAGGGAGCTTCTCCCCGTCTAGACCTCCGCCGCGGAGACGCATCGCGGATCGCCTACGATGGTGCGATGTCCAGACCGTGCCATGTACTGCGGGTGTTCACCAGGGGTGACGACGGGGGGAACCACCTCGGTGTCGTCAACGACGTCGTCGGTCTCTCGTCCGAGGGCATGCAGGCGATCGCAACGGACCTCGGGTTCTCCGAGACCGTGTTCATCGACTGGACCGACGCTGGCGACGACCCGAGCGTCCGCATCTTCACCCCTGCCGACGAGCTTCCCTTCGCGGGCCACCCGCTCGTCGGTGCATCGTGGGTGCTCTCGGCGCTCGGTCCGATGGCGTCCGGTCGAATACGGACCGGTGTCGGACCCGTCGAGTACCTCGTCGACGGTGACGTCGTCACCGTCCGGTGTGACATCGACATCGCCGTCGTCGAACCCGACGACGTCGCATCGGTGGCCACCGCGGCGGGCATGCCCGAACCTGTCTCGACGATGCGGCTCGCCCTCCCGAAGGAGTACCTCACGGCCGAGTACGGAGACTTCGACATTGTCTCAGGACTCGACCCCGACATGGATGCCCTCACGGGTCGGTTCGGCTTCCTCGCGTACGCCCGGCGTGGTGATGAGGTGAAGGCACGGTTCTTCGCTCCCGGCACGGCGGTCCCCGAGGACCCTGCGACGGGTTCGGCCGCAGTCGCCCTCGCACGCGTCCTGTCCCTGCGCGGCGAGCCATCGGGCGCAGTCACGGTGTATCAGGGGGACGAGATCGGCCATCCGTCGACGATCCACCTCGCGTGGAACCCGTCGGCAACCACGATCGGCGGTACCGTCCGGCGCGACGAGGTGCGCCTCGTTCCCTGACATGAGGGCTCATCCACACGATGTGTCGAGTGGGCGGGGACGCTACCGTCGCGGTATGCGCACCACCCTCATGACGATCATCGCCCTGGCACTGCTCGTCGTCGGTTGCTCGTCCACGTCGGACACCACGACGACCACGCCGAGCACGACCATCCCGGAGTCGACCCTGTCGATCGACGCAGAAGGCATGTGTCGAACCCTCGACCTCATGGTTGCCGGTGGCGTCCCCGCTCCGCAGGCGGCGGCAGCGATGCTCGAGGTCGACCTCGCGGACGCAACGTCCACGGAGCGGGCCGAATACGGCGACCTCCTCGCCACGTCACCACAGACCACGTGCCCCGAACACCGGCTCTACGCCGAGGACGTCACCTACTGGCTCGGCTTCTGAACGGCGACCTGATGGTCATCCGGCCTGGCTCACGTCTGGCGTGAGTCGGTGATCTGCGGCCCTCTCTGCGTCGCTGCGCTCCGCGTCTCTCCCGCGGGGAGAGACGAAGATGTGCGAGCTCCGCTCGCTCCCTGTTTCTGATGCGCTGAGAGGTGTATCCCACGCCGTTCGCGTTTCTCCCCCGTTGGGGGGAGATGCCCGGCAGGGCAGAGAGGGGATGGGTTGTTTCCCACGTCCGGTGTGAGGCGGTGATCTGCGGCCCTCTCTGCGTCGCTGCGCTCCGCGTCTCTCCCGCGGGGAGAAGAGACGGAAGTCCTGCGAACCCGCAGGGAGAACCCGGTCTTCTGCGACTTGTCACGCGTCGAATGCAGTGAGTAGGGTTGTGGGGTGGGCCGTCTGCGTGCTTTCGGGCGCGATGTTCCAAGCGAACGCGGCCAACGCAACGTGCGGGGTACCGGTAGTAGGACCGAAGCGGTCCGGGAGGAGACACTGTGTCACGTAGATACCTGGTTCTGATCGGAGTCATCGCGTTGTTCGCGACGATGGCTCCCGCTCTGGCGGCTACCACGCCGACGTCGAGCATCCTTGCTGCGACCCTTGACGCACCAGACAGATCGCTCGACAGAGCCGCACTCGATGTCGCCAACAAGCCTGCGCCATCCCTCGACGAGGTGATCCAGGTCTTCATCCAGTTGAGTGTTCCGTCGGTTGCCGAGTTTGCGGCGACCCAGATGGAAGCCACTGGTTCATCGCCGACCGACATTCGCCAGAGAATCCAGCGAAATGCCGTGCTCGCCGAGCAGGCGAGGCTCCGCGTCGCTTTGGCGCCATACATCGTCTCCGAACGGTCGGCCCTCCAGGTCGGTGCAAACGGCTTCCGTGCCATGGTCACCGTTCGTGACATCCCTTCCATTCGTGCGACAGCAGGCGTGACCTCGGTGGGCGCCGTGGCAATCCACACGCGGACCAACGCGACGAGCGTTCCGTGGATCGGAGCCGATGCGGCGTGGGTCTCGTCCGGTGAGACCGGAGTCGGCGTATCGGTCGCCATCATCGACACCGGCATCGACTACTACCACGCGAACTTCGACGGGTCAGGCGATCCAGCCGACTTCGAGGCCGACGATCCGACGATCATCGAGCCGGGTTCGTTCCCGACCGCCAAGGTGGTTGGCGGGTACGACTTCGTCGGCGACGACTACGACGCCAGCGACGAAGTCGGTTCACCGATCCCAGCCCCGGACGCGGACCCGCTCGACTGCAACGGCCACGGCACCCATGTCGCGGGCACGGCAGCAGGCTTCGGCGTACTGGACAACGGTTCAACGTTCCCCGGTCCATACAACGGATCGACCTTCGGCAACACGTTCGACATCGGACCGGGCGTTGCCCCTGGCGCAGACCTCTATGCCCTGAAGGTGTTCGGATGTGACGGCTCCACGGACGTCACCTCCGATGCCATCGAGTGGGCACTCGACCCGAACGGCGACGGATCCATCAGCGATGCGGTCGACGTCATCAACATGAGCCTCGGCTCACCTTTGGGTAGCCCGCTCGACCCGAGCGCAATCTCGAGCAACAACGCCGTTGCCAACGGTGTGGTTGTGGTCGCATCGGCCGGCAACGAGGGTCCGGCGGCATACGTCACCGGATCTCCGGGGGTCGCTGAGGACGCGATCTCGGTGGCTGCATCGATCGACGGAGGCGTCGCGGTGGGCGCGACGGAAATCAATGCGCCTGCAGGGTTGGCGGGGTTGATCGAGTCGAACGAGGCTGCCTTCTCGGCGCCCCTCTCGGACGTCGGCCCGCTGACGGATGACCTCGTCATCGCCGAGCCGCTGAACGGCTGCACGCCGTTCACCAACGCCGGTGACGTAGCGGGCGACATCGCCTTCGTGCAGCGTGGATCGTGTGCCTTCGTGGACAAGTTCCTCAACGCGCAGGCTGCGGGTGCAACCGGACTCGTCGTGTTCAACAACTCGGCGGGCCCACCGATCGTCATGGCCGGATCGGTCGACAGCCCGACCATCCCGGCAGTGTTCATCACACTCGACGACGGCGCAGACATCTACGACGCCATCACCGGCGGCGAGACGGTCAACGTCACGCTGGATTCGTCCGTGGTGATTCCCAAGCCAGAGCTTGCGGACTCCCTCGCGGACTTCACGTCGAGCGGACCTGCGCACTTCGGTTCGGGGTTCAAGCCCGATCTGGCGGCGCCCGGCTTCTCGATCGTGTCGGCGAGCTCCGGCACGGGCAACAAGGGAGTTTCGTTCAGCGGGACGTCGATGGCCGCACCGCACGTAGCGGGTATGGCTGCCATCCTGCGCGACGTGTACAAGGACCTCGATCCGGCGGTCGTCAAGTCCCTGTTGCAGAACTCGGCCACTCCCGCGTACATCGCACCGACGAACGTGGGCACGCCGGACGAGGCGCGCATCACGCTCCAGGGCGCAGGTATCGCACAGCTCGACCGTGCGGTGGACCTCGACGCGTACACGATGCCCGGGGGTGTGGCCTTCGGACGGCTGAACCCGGCCGCCGCTGCGTCCTACACCGAGACGGTGAGGGTGTACCGGATGGAGAACCCGGCGGTCACGTATGACATCGACATCAGCCCGATCACAACAGTGCCGGGTGTCAGTGTCTCGGCGCCTGCCAGCGTCACCGTCCCGGGTTCGGGTTCGGCGACGTTCGATCTCACGATCACGCTCGACCCGGGAGCAATGCCTCCAGACGACGGCTTCTTCAGCCAACTCGAAACGGACGGCAGGATCACACTGATCAATCAGGGCGACTCCGATGACACGCTCAACATGGCGTACACGGCTGCCGTCGATCCCGCCTCGGTGGTTTCGGGCGCCGGAACCCTCGGTGGCGTCGACCTGACCAACGCCGGGCCGGCTGACGGCTGGGCGGAGGGCTTCACCCTCGCTGGTGAAGGCGACGAGATCGGTGGAGCCGTCGGAGCAGTGGGCGTGCGCACGAACGATTACGGCGTCGACGTCGTGGAGTTCGGGATCGCCCACACCGCCCCGTGGAACACACTGTCATCCCTCGAGACGGACATCTTCCTCGACGTCGATGAGGACGGCGTGGACGACTACATCCTCGTGGCGGCGGACCTCGGTCTCCTAACGGGCAGCGACCCGACGGGGCAGGTTGTGACGGCGCTCCTGAACCTGGGCTCGGGGTCCTTCGATCTCGAGTGGTTCGCTCTCGCCGACAACAACGACCACGTGCAGACGCTGACGGTGGATGCCTACGGTCCTTTCGGCTTCCTCGAGGATGGTGACACCACCTTCGGCTACGCCGTGGCTGTGTTCGACCTCCAGACGGAGCTGCTCGCAGGGCTCCAGCTCGGAAGCGTCGACCTTGCCGAGGTCGTCGATGGCACCGCTGGTCTGTCCCAGGACGTCGCGGCCGGCGACACGGTCTCGGTCGAGGACATCGGCGTCGTCGACACGTCCGGTATGGGCAGCCATGCCATGTTGTGGCTCTACGCCAACAACGCCGTACCCGGCCAGTTCGGGATCGTCGACGTGGCCACCACGACTGCGCCGCTGTGGCCGATGGATGCCGTCCTCGAGGCGTCGGACGTCTCGAAGGACGGGGTGACACTCACGTGGCCTGACGCGGTCGACGCCGACGGTGTCGTGGTGTCCTACGAGGTGTGGCAGGACGGCGACAAGGTCGTCACGCTCGGAGGCGACTCGAACACCTATTCGGTGGACGGGCTCGATGACGGCGTGATGTACGACTTCGCCGTGACCGCCACGGACGACGACGGGTTCGCTTCCGTTCCGTTGTCCGCAATGGTCACGACGCTGACCGATTGGCCGAACCACACGGTTGGAGCCTTCGAGCCGAACGTTGCCCTGTGGGTTCTCCGGAACTCGGCGGGTGTCGAGACATCGTTCTCGTTCGGTGACGCCGGTGACATGCCACTGATGGGTGACTGGAACTGCGACGGCATCGACACCGTCGGTGTGTATCGCAACGGTGTTGCGTCGCTCAGGGACGCGAACAGCGCCGGAGCAGCCAACCGCACCTTCTCCATAGGGGATGCAGGCGATCTCGCGATCGCCGGTGACTTCAACGGCGACGGCTGCGCGACGATCGGCCTGTACAGGCCGTCGACCGGACAGGCGTTCATCTGGAACAGCCTCCCGGCTGATGGTGGCTCGGCGCCGGCGCCGGACATCACGTACTACTTCGGTAATCCGGGTGACAAGCCCTTCACCGGTGACTTCGATGGGGACGGCGTCGACACGCTCGGCCTCCACCGCGAGTCGACGGGACTCGTCTACTTCCGCAACAGCCACACACAGGGCATCGCGGACAACGAGTTCTACTTCGGTGATCCCGACGATCGCCTGATCGCCGGTGACTGGGGCATCGTCGACGGGGTCGACACGCCGGCGGTCTTCAGGCCGTCCAACACCGTGTGGTACTTCCGTCACACGAATACCCAGGGCATCGCGGACAGCCAGTTCACGTGGGGCTCGAGCAGCTGGATGCCAGTTGCCGGGGTCTTCGGCCTGGACTGACCGGAACCGGCTGACCGAAGCCGACCGAAAGATGGGGGTGGCACCTCGAGTGCCACCCCCATCGCTCGCGCTCGAGGTGATGACGGACAGCCGATTGTTTCGCGATCATGCCGGCGTGTCCGAAGCAAGACGACGCCTGCTCGGATGCCCCAGATCAGGGCGCTTCGCTCGTGGCATATCCCGCAATACCGGGGTTATCGGGTGCATCGCCGATCGGCGCCGCTCCGTTGGATGGCGCACGTGTTGAGGAGCGCCTGAAGCATTCAGCGCCGCACCTTGGGCGGCCTCGGCTGTGGGTAGTACCCGTCACTCGTACCATCGGTGACTATTCCCAGCGGCCCCGACATGACTGGTCCTTATCACTCAAGGGTCAGCCCCAGAGCGTCGATAGGCGCATTTGACGAACGAAAGGAGTTCGCCATGCGCGTTCCCACCCATTCTTCTGCAAGCCTCCCTGGTCGTTCCACGTCACGAACCGTATTGGTATCCCTTGCCGCGCTGCTGTGCGCGCTCGCCCTCATCGTGCCCCTTTCGGGTGCCTCCGCCGCGGATGGCGAGGCCGTACCCGACACAGTGGTCCTCGTTGATCGATCCGCCCGCTTCGGCGTCCTCGACGACCTCGACGGTGACTCAGGTGTCACCTGGTTCTCCTTCGGAAGCCCGTCGGATGTTGCCCTCTATGGTGACTGGAACTGCGATGGGACAGACTCCCCCGGTGTCTTTCGTCCAGCCTCGGCCGAGTTCCTCCTGCGAAACGGCTCCGGGTCCGGCTCCGAGGATGTCCGCTTCTATTTCGGAGACTTCGGTGATGTCCCTCTCGTTGGGGACTTCGACGGTGACGGATGCGACACGGTCGGCGTGTATCGACCCTCGATTGCGAAGGTCTTCATCACGAACGAGCTCAGAGCAGGACCCGCAGATCGCGAGTTCTACGTGGGGGATTTCGGTGATCAACCGGTCGTGGGCGACTTCGACGGCGACGGTGTCGACACGGTTGGTGTCTACCGCCCTTCGCAGGCTCGGGCATTCCTCGGAGCCACAGGTTCGGGTTTCATGTTCGGCGATCCCGGTGACACGATGCTCGCGGGGGATTGGAATGATGATGGCAGGGACACTGTCGCTGTCTACCGAAGTCAATCCGGGCGCATCTACTACACGAACATGAACCGGTCGGGCGTTGCCGCTGGATCGGTCTACGTTGGATCGGGTCTGACCGTGCTCCCGGTAGCGCGCGTCGACCGACCAATCGGTGGCAGCGGTGACCTCCCACCGGATCCTGGAGCAGGATCTGGCACACCACCTCCGACTGCCGAGCCGCCGGCAAGCTTCTCCGTCGTGTCGGGTTCGCTGAGGAAGAGCGGTCCGATCGTCACGGCGGCGTCGAACGTGGTCATCGAGAACCTCGAGATCAGCAACCCCAACGGGGACTGCATCCAGGTGAAGGGTGCCCAGAACGTCACCATCCGCAACAGCCGAATTGGGCCGTGCGGTGGGAACGGGATCTACCTGACGGATGTCGGGAACGTCGCGGTGACGGGCAACGAGATCCGTAACAGCCAACGTGGTGTGCTCGTGCATCAGTCAAACTCGGTACGGGTGGATGGCAACTCATTCCGCTTCACGGGTAGGAACTTCGTCCAGTTCGACAAGGTCAACGGTGCGAACTCTTCGATCTCGGGGAACATCGGTGAGAACGAGATCGGCGGTTCTTCGGCCGAGGATTTCATCTCGCTGTACAAGTCGAATGGGACATCAGCCTCCCCGATCCGGGTTGTCAACAACCGGCTGAGGAGCGGCGGACCGTCAAAGACCGGCTCAGGGATCATGGCTGGCGACCAGGGTGGGTCGTATCAGCTGATCGAGGGCAACCGAATGGTGAATCCGGGCCAGGTCGGCATAGGCGTCGCATCGGGCACCGGCATCACAGTTCGCAACAACGTCGTGTTCTCAGATGCTCAACCGTGGTCGAATGTTGGGATCTACGTCTGGAATCAGGCAGGTACCGCATGCTCGAACATCACCATCTCAGGGAACGCAGTGAACTGGTACGCATCCGGAGGTAGGGCGAATCACTTCTGGGATGGAGGGAACTGCTCCGGTGTCACGGTGTCCAACAACGAATGGGGCGCACCCCTGGGACCCGGTTCGTTCTAGGTAAGTCGGCTGCGTTCGACAGCTCCGGTGCCCCCGAGGTCTCTACCCGGGGGCACCGGTCGTAAGCGGGTCGCTTCCGGAGGAGCTTCTAGGAGTCCTTGACGAGATCAAGGAGTCGCTGCACTGCGGACTCGGAGGCGCGGGGATCATGATGATCCATCAGGAAGCGGCGGCCTGCAGAGGCGAGGCCGTCTCCGACAGACGGGTCGGCGAGAAGTTCGACGACGGCGCTCGCGAATGAGGTCGGGTCCTCGGCGACGAGGAGTTCCTGGCGGTCGGCGACCTCTAGGCCTGCATAGCCAGCCTTCGTGGAGACCACCGGTCGAGATCGGTTGAACGCATCGAGGATCTTGATCCGGATTCCCGATCCCGAGAACAGAGGCACGATGATGGCCCGTGCGTTGTCGTAGAAGGCCTCTACGTCGTCGACATAGCCGTGTCCATGGATCCCGCGATCTGCGTCGTCGAGGGTCTCGGAACCCCGCCCGATGACGTCGAACGTTGCGTCGGGTTCCTCCGCTCGGATGTGGTCCCAACATCGATCGATGAACCACCGGAGACCTTCCAGATTGGGTGGGTATGTCACGGTGCCCACATACAGCACACTCCTGCTGGCTGTCGGGGGCCCGGGTCGCTCGGGCAGCAGCGGCACGGGTACGGGCCAATACATGACCCGGTCGGCGATTTCCGGCTCCTGGTCGAGGATCATTCGCTCGAGCCTGCGGGTCACAGAGGCAACCACGGCAGCCCTCTTCCACAGCTTCCGTTCGTAGGAGCGGCTCTGCCGGGAGTGGAGAGCACCAATCGGTCTCGCGAGGGCACCCAACTGGTTCGCAAAGGACTCGAGGGTTTCGTATAGGGCATCGTGGGCTCGATAGACGAGAGGCGTGGCGGGCATCGAGTCGCCAAGGGCCACAGCGGTCTCCGCGCCGTGGACATGGTCCAGGTAGAGCAGGTCCGGGCGCACATCCGACGCGAGGCGGGACGCAGTCTCGAGATAGGCGCGGTTGGTGAACTTGACGACGGGATACGGTCGCCCGCTGATCAGGGCCCTGGTGATTTGGGGGGCCTTCGCCGTGAGGCCACCACCGGTGTGTACGTCGTGGCTGACGGGGTGGAAGCGCACAGTCGGGAGGCGCTTCGACAGCGGGTCGAGCAATGCTTGGGGATCAGCCCTGCGATCCACGTAGGCGACCACATCGATGTCGAATACTTCGGAGAGGCGCGTCAAATCGTTGTACGTGACCATCTTCTGGCCCACGTCGAGCGGCCAGGGGAGTTCCGCGGCGAACATGAGGAGTCTCGGTTGGGTCATGACGATGCGTCACTTCCTGATGGGGTTCGTGTCGGACGGCTCTCCCCGCTGCCTTCGTGGGCCCGGGCATCGATGCTGGCTCGATGATATCGTCCGGTGATACCCCAAGCGGTTCGGTACGGTGTCGGTGTGACTGGGCCGCGGTAGGGCCGAAGCGTGGTGGCATCGGTGGTTGAGTGGTGGGGAGGTAGACAGTGGCGGGAGTGATTGGCGTTGCGTCGATCAGTGGGGATGTCCTCGAGGCATTCACGCGAAAGCTGAGCGAAGAGTCGGCGAACGGATCGCTCGTTATCCACGATTCGTCGAATGTGGGCATCATCTTGGCTGTCCCGCGTGGCGGAAGCCGGTGGGTTCCCTCGATGGTGCAGAACGATCACGGATCATTCTGCGTGATAGACGGTGACACATCACGCATTGGTGATCCGTCTATCGCAGCGGAATCGTTGCTTGCCGCGTCGGAGGGCGGCCGGTCGGTGAACTCCGCCCTCGGCCAGATCGATGAACCAGTCATGATCTCCTTGTTCGATGCTTCCACCGGAGTCCTCACGGTGTCTCGAGACCCGATGGGTCTCGGTCCTGTGTTCTTCGCAGTGGAGGGCGAATCGCTCTGGTGGTCGTCGTCCCTTTCGTCCCTTCGGAGGGTCGCTCCCAGGTCTGATATCGATCGGGACGCGATCGACTTCTTCATCTCGTCCGGCTTCACGCCCTCGCCGTGGACATTCTCGCGTACACACAGGAAGCTCGGTGCCGAAGAACTCATTCGGTGGAGTAATGGTGAGTCCCAGACGTTGCGATATGCAGTCGATGAATCCTTCACCGCAAGCAACGGCGAGACCCTGGAGTCGCTCTACGAGAGGAGGCTCCCAGATGCGGTAGGCAGCGTGATTCAGGATCCTGAGAGAACCGGTGTTCTCCTGTCGAGCGGAGTCGACTCCGCCGTTGTCCTGGCCGTCGCGGCCCGACAGACCGGTGTCGCTCCGCCCTCGTTCACCTTCGATTACGGCATCGCTTCGGCCGTGCACAATGAAGCCATCCAGGCCAGGCGAGTCGCCGATCATGTGGGGTCAGAGCACTTCACGATCGAGGTCGATGCCAAGGACATTCCTGCTCGCCTCGACCCGCTTCTCGACGAGTTCGGAGATCCGTTCTCGTATGGGTTGCACTCGGTCATGCTGGCTGGCGTGCGCGACACCGGAGTGCACGATCTCCTGTCGGGAGCCGTGACGGAGCCGCTGGATGGCCAGCAGTACAATGCCCTGCGGTACCTGAGGCTCTCATCGATGGCGCGCGGCGGCGTGGTATCGGTCGATCGCCTCGGTGAAGCGATCATCAGGTCCTGGTCACCGCGCTTCGCGGGGAGACCGATGCCGCTGGAAGGCAAGCTGCGTGCTCTGAGCCGGGGCGTGTGGTCGGCCCGCACGTTGATGGACGAGAACTCCGGCGAACACCTCCTACCGCCCGAGCTGCGCGCCCTCCTCTACCCAGATCACCAAACGCTGGATGGTCATCGGGCCGCGCGTGAGGCTCTTCAGGCGTCCGACCTGGCGATGCTTGGGCATCTCTCAACATGGCAGAAGATGGCTGTCCTGCATTATCGGTACTTCACGGCAGAGCACCTGCAGAGTTGGAACTTCCACGCCGGTCGAGCGCACGACTTGACCATCCGGTCACCGTTTGGACGCGGCGAGCTTTGGCGCGGAACGCTTATGTGTGGGTTCGAGCCCAAGGACAAGCCATCGCTGCGACGCTACGCCGCCAGCCTCTTGCCGGACGATATTGCCTACGCGCCGAAGCTCCCTCAGAGCGTCCCGATCAACCAATGGTTGCGGGGTCCACTGAAGCCCTGGCTGTACGAAGTCCTCGACGCTCGCTCAGTCGATTCGGCGGGTCTCTTCGAGTCGAAGGGCGTCGATAAGCTCGTTCAGTCCCATATGACCGGTCGTGCAGATCTCGGCTGGGCCCTCTGGAACCTGACCGTGACGCATACCTGGTTGCGCAAGTTCAATGCGACAGGCTGACGTGTTCAGCGAGCCTGAATGCGAGGGCGACGAGCGAAAGGGTCGGATTCACGACTCCACCCGTCGGGAAGACTGACGAGCCGGCAATCGAGAGACCCTCGACACCATGGACGTCAGAATTCATATCGACGACCCCGGACGCCGGGTCATCAGCCATCCGGGTTGTACCCATGTGGTGCCACCCTCCGTTGATCACGGGTGGCCTCGACAAGCCTTGATCCCAGATCGAACGGACCACTCCGATCCCCTGTGACTCCACGATCTGACCGAGGATCGAGAGGGTCCTTCTCATCGAAGGGAATTCGCTTTCGTCCACCTTCCAGTGAAGGACCGGCAAGGGCATTCCGACGCTGTCCAGTCGGCTACCCAGGGTGATGCGCGAGTCCGCTATCGGCGGTTGTTCGCCCATCGCGACGAGCGCGAACGCGTCCTTGATCCGGTCTGGGGAACGGTGCGCCCGCGCAGTCGCAGCCACGGCCCTGGTGGAGCGCACGGCGGAGGACACCTGGTGCCATCTACCGGGCCCCTTGTAGGGCCCAAAGGGGAGCATCCTTGCAAGTGACCCGAGGGCTCGAACACCGGGATCGGCACCTTCTCCATAGATCGGCTTCACTTCGAAGGTGGCGCGAAGCAGGTGATTCTCCCGAACGATGTCATCGCCGAGACAGATCTGGGTCTCCTCGTGTGGATGCGCCTCGAGAGCGGCGCTCAGGTACTCGGCGGCATCAGGAGATGAGGGAAGCAGGTAGCCGGCCGCATAGTGTGGATGTTCCATGAAGTAGCGGCCCACGTTGGCGGCCGAGTCACCCATCTGCCTGAGGACGTCGGGAGAAGTAAGGAGCAAGCGAGCATTGTCGATGCCTCCTGTAGCCACGACACACCGGTCAGCGGCCACCGTGAACTCGTTGCCCTTTCGCGTTCGCACGGTCACACTCTCGAAATGGTTCGCCTGCAACGCCAGATCCACCGCGACGGCATGGGTGAGGCAAAGCCACTCGCTTGTGACGGCCTCCTCGAATGCGCGTGTCGTGAACACGTCACGGGGCCCGTCCAGGAACGTGACCTTTCTCAAGCCTTCATCGTCGCCCAGGACCGATTGGGTGTCCCACACATCAGGATGACGCAGACCGTCCATCCCACACGCATCCATGGCAGATGGCAGGAATCGGCCGAATTCTTCGTACCCGAACGGCCAGGAAACAGCAAGGCGAGGCTCGAAGTCGAGTTCGTCGAGGGGCCGAGCACGGAGACCGTGATCCTTGAGTGCGTTCGTGCTCCCGCCGAATCCCCTGGCGCGAGATAGCCGCAAGGGAAAGTACGGCTCTCCACTCGATCCTCCCCGGGTCAGGGCTTGATCCCCTCGAAGGTGATCCGCGAAGGCATGGGGCCACATCCGCCGATCGGCGCGATCATACGGTTCGCCCCCTGCCTCGACGAGCACGACGTCCAACCCCTTCTGGGCAGCGGTGCGGGCGATCGTTATGCCTGACGGCCCGGCTCCGATAACACACAGGTCTGCGGTGAGCCTCGTTCCCGGCTCGATCGTGTTTGCGTCGGTGATCATGTCTTCGCTACGTAGTCACGGCTTCGGCATCAAGTGACAGACACCGAAGGCTCCATTTGCGACGGCGATCACGAACTACGAAAGACACGCCGAAGGCGTGGTCTCAGTTGGTTCAACAAACCGAGGACCGGAGCAGGCAGTACAGATCCAGTATACGCGGCCGCGACGAGGTGAGGTGATCGAGCGGCGATCATCGGATCGATCTGAAACGCGAACCTGGCGTTCTGCCTCGCCAATTTGTGGCGTCCCTTGAGGGCGAAGTCCCACGCGTCGACCAGTTGGGTCTCCGCCAAGTATCGCATCGCCGTTCCAAGAAGCTCGGCCCGACGCTCAGGCGGAAGCGGCAGATCTGGAATTGTCGACCTCAGCATGTGGAATCGATCTTCTCCGATCGAGATTCCTTCGAACTCCGCGCTGAATTGATCCTCCTGCTGAACCCAGGTGCCGAGAGTCTCCGCAACGAACCCAACGGGGTACTTCGCCGCTAACCGGAGCCACAGCTGCCAGTCGAGGTGATACGGGAAGTCGGGGACAAAGCCGCCCACTTCGGTGACGGCCTTTCGATCCCAGAGCAGACAGGGCCACCCGGGCTCGTTGCTGCGGATGAGTCGTTCGAGTGCCTCCGTGGAGGTCATCACGGTGTCTGTCGGCGGGACCGAGAGGATCGGTCCTCTCAGGACGTTGCCATCGAGGTCGGTCGGCACCCACTGGGAGTAGATGAAGCCCGGCCTCGGTCGGTTCTTGAAGTACATGGCCGAAACGCGCTCGAGGAATCGGGGACTCCAATAGTCGTCATCGTGGAGGATGGCAACGGCTTCGCCGCTCCCGATCTGGAATGCACTGTTCCAATTCCCGGCCATTCCGAGGGCAGGTTCATTGCGGATGTGTACGACGCCCGCGTCGGCATACGATGACACCACGGTTGGCGTGTCGTCCGTGGACGAGTCATCAAGGACGAACACCTCGATGTTCGTGTGGGTCTGTGCGAGGGCGCTTTCAATCGCTCGCCGTACCAGCTGTGCACGATTGCGCGTTGGTATCGCTACGGTGATCAAATCCGAGGCGTGAGTGGACTCCCCCGCGTCGCCTCCCGTTGTGGTGGCCTCCATCGTCAGAAGCATAGGTCCCGCTGTGCGGGGTCGAAGGCAGCGACGATGAGGCCTTGTGCAAGTGTGCAAGCCAGCCGATGCGTCGGCACACGAGATGAGTGAAGGTGCAATCGTGTCCGGTTCCGATGACCGTACTGCTGTCCAACGGAGGCAGAACGGATGACGCGGCGCCATACGGTTGTCAGGCTCTCTGCCGGAACGATCGATGCTGGAATTGCATCTTTCGCGACGTTCCTCGTGGGCTTGGCAGCGGTGAACATTCTGGACACATCTGCCCTGGGCGTGTATGCGGTGTTCTTCGCAGCCTTCGTGTTCGGTGCGATCCTTCCCCACCAACTCACGTACTTCCCCATTGAGGTCCGGGCAGTGCAGGAGGACGTCAGCGAGCGCCTCGGTTTCCTGCACGTCAGTGCTCGACGGGCTCCTGGCCCCAGCTTCGCCGGCCTTGCGTTGGCCGTCGGTTCAGCGATCCTCGTCACGTACCGCGAAACCACAGTGGATGTGCTCGTAGCGCTATCCGTGACTGTCGGGCTGACGATTCTGCTGTCGCCGCTCCAGGACCACATTCGCCGGATGCTGCACATGGCAGAGTTGTCGTGGCGAGCGGTTGGTGTCTCCATCGTTCAGTTCGTGGCAGTCTCCGTGGCTCTCGTTGCGGGTTGGGTGTTGGATGTCCCCCTGGCATGGCTGCCGTTTGGCGCCCTCGCATTGGCGAATGTCATCTCGACGATCGTCGGAGCGATCATGTGTGGTATGCGCAGCAGACCCTCGCCCCCCAATCCACCAACCGGCAAGGATCTCTTGCGAACAGGGCGCTGGTTCCTTATCGGCGCGGGCGCGCCTCAGGTCGCCAACCTCGCCACCGCAGCCATCATCTCCTTGCTGGCAGGACCATCCGTCCTCGGATTCGCCGAGGCCGCACGAATCGTCGCGCAACCCATCGCTGTGCTGACCACTGGTCTGGTGTCGGTTCTCGGGCCCCCTGCGATGGCGGCAGCTGCGGTCGGTGACGCCGCGCGCGCTGCTCGACCACGTTGGATGTTCACCGTGATCACCCTGGTGGCGTCAGGCGCATATTTCTTGGTTGTCGGGTTCGAGTGGGTCCTCAATCCGATGTTGATCATCGTGCCCCTGGCCTACGAGGTGGACTGGCTTGTGGCGGCTACCGTTGCTGTCGCTGGTGTGTTCGCGTGGCAGGCGCTGTCCTCCAATGAGATGAACGCGGCGCATCGCGAGAAGGCGATCGCCGGACTCGCGATGGTCTCACTGCCCTTCGGGATCGCTTTCGCTGCGACGGCAGGTGTAACCGGTGCCTTCGCCCTCCCACTGAGCCACGCGGCGCGAGGGGTGGTCAGAGGCGTAGGTCTCGTCGCACTGACGCGTCGCGTCTATAGGGCGCCTTGATCCGTGCGATGATCACGGCGAAGAAACCACCCCGCGCAGCGAGCTTCCAAGTGGCGTGCTAGCTCCACCACGTGGCTTCGATTCTGGGGTTGTCGCCCCACGAGTTGGACTCCCACCCTGCGACCTCTCCGCAGGTGTTGGCATCCCATGCGGCGTTCACGCCGGTGGTTGCGTGAAGCCACTGCACGTTGTTCCCAGCAACGGTGATCCTCTCGCATTCCGATCCGTACTGGTTCCACACGTAGATACCCACGTTGGACCACTCCACAGGATCCGAATACACGACGTTGCCGGAGACGATGATGTCGTGACCCGAAGCCACGCCGATTCCGGCCTGACCGGGATTGATGAGGAGGTTGTCGGTCACGGCGATGTGTCCTCCGCCTGCGTCGCCGACCATGATGCCGGATCCGGATGGCGAAGGTCCGCCGTCTCGCAACCTGTTTCCTGCAACGACGATCGGGCTGTCGGCCGTTCCGGTGCTCTGGTAGATGTTGATGAAGTCCTCCGCGTTGGAGGCTCCAAGGGCGTTTCGGCCGATGTTGTCGACAACGCTATTACCGGGCCCCGTGACCTTGTCGAACTGCACGAAGTTGCGCCCGGCGTCGATGAATCGGTTGCGCTCGACTGCCACGCCCGTGGAGTTGAGCACGTAGATACCGCTGTTGGTGTTCATGACGGAGGATTCAATGATGACCACGTCGCGACTGTTCTTGACAGCAATGCCTCTGGTCGCATCCTCGACGGCAACGTTCTCGACCGTGATTGCAGCTGAAGATGACAGGGATATGGCATCGCCGTCGCAGGGACCGATTCTGGAGTCGCGAATGGTCACGCTTGTTGAGTTCTCGACGACGATGCACGGTCCGGTCGGGTTGGCTATGTGGACGCCCTCGATGACAACGCCCAAGCGACCTCGGACGCGAACAGGTCCTTCCGGCTCCAACGAGGCTTCCACGAGATCGATGGCATCTGGATCCACCCACTCAATCGTCGCCGGCGGGGTGGTCGAGGTGGTGGTCGTCGGCGGCGAGGGCTCGACCAGCTCGGGGTTGGTGTCGGTTCCGACGACTGCGGCTGCCTGAGGGGTGTCCTGACCACTGAGCGCGTTCCATGCGACCAGTGCGCCGGTCACAACGACAACGACAGCAACTGTGGCAACGATCCTCAAGGATCGGCGAGATCTCGACTGACCATCCCCGTTGTCCTTGATACTCTCTGCCATGATGTTGCCAAGCCTATCGAACACGCACCTAGCCACTGACGCCTGTTTTTCACGGTGTCGGGGCGACCGTCGAACGCTGGCAGTGGTCGATGTGGGACTGCGAGATGGCCCTCCGACGGGAGAGACCGATCGAGCGAGACTCCGATGATCGGAATCGGAGTCGCGACCCTCGCATTCATCGGTGCGGCCGTCATCGTCGCTCGTGAGATCTGGGCGACGACCCCCTCGGGCGACGGGGCTTCTTCGCGTGACCTCCTCGAGGATGGGACAGGTGACAGGCTCATCGTTCGAGCCTCGGTCGGGTTCCTCGCCGCGGTGATCGTGGGCTATCTGGCGTTCGACCGGGCGTTCGCATGGTTGCACATCCCCGGTACGCCACTGTTTCTCGGAGAGTTCGTGATGTTCGCGGCACTCGGCCTACTGCTCGTCTCCCCGATCGCGGGGTTTGGTGCTGTCCTTCGGAGGAACCGACCTGCACTGATCCTGTTGACCTGGATGGCGTGGGGAGCCGTCTTCCTGGTCCTCCAGGGGCCGAGCTACGGAATCGACGCGCTCCGAGACTCTGCACAGTGGTACTACGCGTCGTTCTCTTTCGTGGTGCTCTTCATCCTGGCAAAAGGCTATGTATCCGTCGATGGCGTCAGGCGATTCCTGAGCCGAATCGCCCCCTATGTGATCGTGTGGATGCCGATCTCCATCCTTCTCAACACGCTCTTCGGCCAGCTGCCCATCTACGTGCCGGATTCCCTGATCTCGGTGTTCGCACGTCGCCCTGGCAACGCTGCCGTGGTCTCGATGGCGTTTGTCGGGTACATCTGGATGGTGGAGGACGAACGATCGATGTCTGAGCGCATGCGACTGATCCTCACGACGACCGGGATCCTGACGGTACTGCTCGCGGGGATCGTCAATCGCGGTGGTCTCGTGTCTGGTGCTGTCGGTCTCATCCTCGTTCTCGTCCTCATCGGAAGATCTCGGGGAACCGTGGTCTTGACCGTTTCAGCAGTGGTGCTGTCGACGCTGACCCTTGCCTTGATCACCGACCTCGAGGTTGACATCTTCGAGAACGGCCGCGTCATTTCGGCTCGTCAATTGCTCGGCAACCTATCCAGCGTGACCGAGGTCGGCAACGAGGACGGCTTTGAACAGGGGACGGTCGAGTGGCGGCTCAACCTCTGGGAGCGAGTGGTCGACGATGTCACGAAGCTCCACCCTGTGAGCGGATTCGGCCCTGGCCCCGATCTCGGTGAGCGCTACGAGGTGACGACGAATCCAGACATTCCGCTCCGGAATCCACACAACTCGCATCTCGGTGTCCTTGCTCGGATGGGCCTGGTTGGTGCTGGCCTCTGGATCGCGTTCTGGGTGTCCTGGTACACCTCTGCCCTGACAGCACGGCGTCGCGCCATAGCGGGTGGCGCCGTGTCCGATGCTGCGCTCCTGGCGTGGATGACTGCTGTCGCGACCATGATCCTCGTGAACGCCATCTTCGATCCCACACTCGAGGGCCCACAAGTAGCGATTCCCCTTTGGTCAGGCGTGGGCGTGGTGCTCTACCTCATTGGACGCCGCCTGCCTTCGGCAGAGTCCGAACCGGCATCGAGCGCCGAGATCTCACTGTCGCTTCATCCGCTGGAGCGGACATGAACAGGGAGGAGCGAGGTAACCACGATGCGTAGCGGCGCGACACCGATACCAAGGCCGTATCTCACGCGTGCGGCTACGCTCACCGAAGCTGTTCTGAGTCTCGGAGGAGATTGAGCCCGTGGATTCCCAGGTTGAGACGAGCGTTCTCGGCGCGATGTGGCGACACCGCATCCTCGTGGCGCTGTTCGTCATCGCGTTTGGGGCTCTCGGATGGTGGTACGCCAGCACCCAGGAGGAATGGACAGCCGAGGGCGCACTGTCCGTGCAGGATCCAGGGGCAACGAATCTCTTCGGCGGGACGGTCGCCCAGAGCTCACCCGAACGCTACGTGCGCGATCAGGCTGCGATCCTCGAGTCTCGTGTCGTCGCGAGGGCAGCCTCCGAAACCCTTGCCGCACTCGATCCGCCAATCGAAGTGTCGGCGTCTGAGATCATCGATGGCCTCGTGGTTACCACCGCGGCGAACAGCGACGTGATCAGGGTCTCGTTCACCGCTCCGACGCCGACCGAGGCCATCGCGGTAGTGAACTCGGTGCTCGCGTCCTATCAGGTGGTGCAGCGTCAGGCGGCCCAGGGGGTGTTCGCGAACACGCTGTCAACGATCGACACCTCGATTGCCGGTCGTAGCGCCGAGTTGGCGAGGATCCGTCAGGACATCCAGACGGTGCTGGCGGCGGATCCCGATCGTCAGGTGATCGTAGCCAATCTCGACCTGGCAGTATCGGCGCTGCTCGCGATCGAAGCTCCCGATCTGGAGGCCACTCCTGAAGAGATCGCGCGGAATTCCGCCCTGCTGAACGAGCTGCGGTTGCGTGTCGACTCGCTTCGGGCGGCGATCGGTGACGACACCGACAACCTTGCCCTCGTGGCGCTCCTCGACGCGGAGGCTGTCGCGGGTCAACGGCTCGCCGAGCTCCAGTCGCGGCGCGATGCACTCGCCATCGATGCTGAACTTGCGGGCAGTGGCGTTGCGTTCGTCTCTCCCGCTGAGACGGCAGCACCGGCGGGATCCACCCTCTTCGTCGTGCTCGGAGTCCTTCTGGGATTGATCCTCTCCGGCGTCATCGCGTACTCCCTTGCCCGTCGACACCGGAGGTTCGAGGATCGGATGGAAGCGCAATTGCTCCTCGGGGTTCCCCTCCTCGCGGACATTCCGCACTTCTCGTCCGAGAAGCTCCGAACGCCCCTGCCCGTCGTCGACGCGCCACGGTCAGCTGCGGCGGAGGCGTTCCGCTTTGCCGCTGCTGGCCTCTCCATCGAGCAGAAGGATCGGTCCCGTCCAGGCGAGGAACCCGCCTTCAAGGTCGTGGCGATCACATCCGCCGATGTCATGGACGGCAAGTCGGTTGTCACCGCGAACACTGCCTTTGCCTTGGCTCGGGCGGGGAGTCGGGTACTCGTCATCGACGCCGACTTCGGTGGACAGGGCGTGTCGAGTCTCTTGCTCGAGAACTCCGCGAACCTGCAGGGAATGACCAACGTCTCAGGTCGATCAACGACTCTGAAGAGGGCAGTTGTCACCGTTCAGTTCGAGGGCTCGGCGCCCATCGACGTCCTCGCGCGGAACCGGTGACGTGTCGGCAGCGGACTACTTCATGTCGCCGCGTGCCGGTGATCTCTTCGCTGCAGCCGCGGCAGAGTACGATGTCGTCCTCGTCGACACGCCTCCGCTTCTGCGTGTCGCGTATTCGACGCCGGTCACACGACTGTCAGATCGGTGCATTGTCGTCATTTCCCACGGTTCGGATCAGCTCACGGCGTCTGAACTGCAGAACCGGTTGCGCTTGATCGCCACCCCGACGATGGGATACATCTACAACCGGGCACCGCTTCGGGCCGAGATGACGATGTCGATCGGCTCCATGGCCAACCCGACGGGTTCCCTCCTCGGCCCAGACCAACCCTCCGTCGAGGCGGAGGCCACGTCTACGGCGTAGGTCGGCGTCTCGGAGCCTCTCGGGGTGCCGGGTCAATGGCGTTTCGGCCATTGTCGCTGTGCCTGATCGATCGTACGGGGACGTGTCGTGCCCGTCACCTGTCGCACCGCTCGGGCGAGTGCATGGCGCGGGTCCGCCAGCGTCGCACGACCGAGGCCCCACATCGCGGCGAGCCAGTCGCGATTCGCGTAGGCAAGCCATGCGTCGCGGTAGTGGCGCGAATATGTGAAGGATCGATCGAAGTCCTCGGCCGTGAGGGTGAACTGCTCGAGAGTGATCGCTGGCAGACCGCGAGCGCGGCGACGGTATCGGTCAGAGACATATGCCTCGATTCGTTGCTGCTCACGGGGAGCGATCTGCGAGACACTTCGTCGATGGAGGCGGTAGTCGAGGAGGACGTCTCGCGTTGACAGGAGGGGACCGATCTCCACGAGTCGCGACCAGAGTTCGAGGTCCGCGGACACCGTGAGCGAGGTGTCGTACCCCCCGACCGCCGCGAGTGCCTCGCGCCGGACCAGGAACGTCGGATGCATGAGCATGATCGGGATCCCGCGACGGATCCACTCGGAGAACTCGGCGACTGATTCGGGTCCCGCGTGGCGGAGACCGACCGGTCTGCCGCGTTCGTTGATGTAGCGAACGGACGCACCCCAGCCGATGACCTCCGGATTCGTGTGCGCGGCGCGCATCTGCCGTTCGAGGCGATGCGGATGTGCGATGTCGTCGCCATCCATTCGCGCGATCCAGGGGCGCTCTCCGGCCTCGATAGCCAGAGCCGCGCTACCAGCGGGTCCGAGGTTCGCTTCGGAACGGAGGACGCGAAGCCGGGGGTCATCGAAGCGACGAAGGATGTCCGCGGTCCCGTCGGTGCTTGCATCGTCGACGACCGTGACCACGAAGTCTCCCCATGTCTGGGTGAGCACGCTCCGAAGCGCATCTCTGATGTAGCGCTCCACGTTATGGACGGTCATGACTACGTCGATCATGCGTGGCATTCCTACCGTGCTGGTCCCGCAGACGCCTTCGACAGCCGATCGCGTGGCGAAAGGCGCGCATCTGCGGCTCGCTATCGGGGGACCATCGGTATGGGTCGATGGCCTCGTCGGTCGAGGTTACACTCACCGTCCGACGAGGCCAGATGCACGCGGAGGCACCCGGCGGGCGGCTGGTGCCAGGCCATGCGAGGGGATTCAGATGACCGACACCGTGTTCGATCTCCGCGATGCCACCGTGTGGGTTGCCGGACACACCGGCATGGTCGGGTCTGCCGTGGTCCGCAGGCTGGCCTCAGAACCGATCGGTGACCTGATCACGGCGTCGAGCAGCGAGGTCGACCTGCGACGCCAGGATGCGACCGAGCGCTTCGTCGCCGACACCCGCCCTGATCTCATCATCGTCGCAGCTGCGAGGGTCGGTGGCATCCACGCCAATCGATCCGCACAGGGACAGTTCCTCTACGACAACCTCATGATCGCCGCCAACGTCGTCGAGGCAGCGCGTGTGACCGGTGTGTCCCGCGTGGTGATGCTCGGCTCATCGTGCATCTATCCCAGGGAGGCTCCCCAGCCGATGCGCGAGGACTCGCTCCTGACGGGTCCGCTCGAGGAGACGAACGAGGGCTATGCGATCGCCAAGATCGCTGCGCTCGAGCTGGGGAAGATGTATCGGAGGCAGTACGGCATGAGCGCGATCTCGCTGATGCCGACCAACCTGTACGGTCCGAACGACAACTTCGACCTCGAGACCTCGCACGTGCTCCCCGCATTGCTGAGGAAGGTGCACGAGGCCAAGCTCGCCGGTGCGTCCTCGGTGCCCGTGTGGGGTTCAGGGAGGCCACGGCGCGAATTCCTGCACGTCGACGACCTCGCGGATGCTGTCATTCACGCGACCACCCATTACGACGGTGAGTCCCATCTCAACGTCGGTACGGGCAAGGACATCTCAATCGCCGAACTCGTCGATTTGATCGGCGAGGTCGTCGGATGGGAGGGTGAGGCCGTGTTCGACCCTGCGATGCCGGACGGGACGCTTCGCAAGCTGCTCGACGTATCGGCCATGGCGGATCTCGGGTGGATTGCCACGACGGGGCTGCGGGATGGCATCGCAGACACCTACCGCTGGTACCTCGACAACTCCTGACGCGACGTCGAGGCGACAGGTGAGCCGGAAGCGCGGCGGCGCACGTCAGGACGTCTTGGCTTGCTCCGCATCGGGGGCGTCGGCGCGAGCCTTTGCGGCGGTCATGAAGATCGTTGCGTGCCGGGCGCAGAGCGGGGTGTCGTCATCGTCGTACACCACGGCGAGCCGCTCGCACTTCGCACACGTGTGGCGGATCTCGATGTTCCAGGTCGCCTCGCCGTTCACGGCATTCCCCCTGAGTTGAGCCGGTTTGGGCCGCGAGTCACCTTGACGTGACCGCCTGTGGTGGCGATCCGCCGGCCTGTGTCCCTCTTCGGGAGGTGATGAAGGTCATCGCGTGCCGGGCGCACAGGGTGGCCCCCGAGGTGTCGACGACCAGTGCGTCGCGGTGGCACCAGCTGCAGGCGGTCGACCGCGCGATCTCCTCGCGGAGGCATGGAGTGGTTGGTGGTGGCTTCCATGTGTGGATCATCGGCGCCCCGCCGGGTGGAGGCGAGCAGGATTTGCCGATGTTTCGTTTGACTAGTCAGGTTTCCCTGTACAGGGAGTCGCGGCTCCATCTACCATCGCGGTGAACCCTGAGGAGGCCCCCACAGATGCATACCTACACCACACCTGGCGCCGTGAGCGTCCCGCCGAACGCCAACGTCGTCCAGCAGCTCATGGTCAGGGCGGACGCCGCTCCGAACCATGCCGCGCTGTCGTTCCGCAACGGCGATGCGTTCACGAACGTTTCGACGCGCGAGATGTGGGACACGGTGAAGGAGCTCGCGGCCGGCCTGATCTCGCTCGGCGTGAACAAGGGGGATCGTGTTGCGCTCCACTCCGCGACACGCATCGAGTTCACCTACTTCGACTACGCGATCTGGGCGGCGGGTGCGGCTACGACGACGATCTACGAGACGTCGTCTGCGGACCAGGTTCGGTGGATCATCCAGGACTCCGGTGCGGTGGTCCTCATCTCCGAGAACGACAGCACCGTCGCGTCGTACGTCGAGGTCAAGGACGACCTGCCGGAATGCCGTCACGTCCACGTCATCGAGGACGGAGCGCTCGCCACGATCTCGGCGATGGCGACCGACGAGTCCCGTGCCGAGCTCAAGCATCGCATCGATTCAATCGCCCACAGCGACCTCGCCACCCTGGTGTACACGTCGGGCACGACAGGGATGCCGAAGGGGTGCATGCTCACCCACGGCAACTTCATCTGGGAGACCATGCAGGTCGACGACCAGATGGCTGAGCTGTTCTCGGACGACAACCGGACCCTGTTCTTCCTCCCGCTCGCCCACATCTTCGCCAGGCTCGCACAGGCGGCGTGTGTCACGAACGGTGTCCACGTCGCGTATTCGTCGGGCATCCCGAACCTGTTGGAGGAGCTCCCGATGGTCAAGCCGACCTGGGTGTTCTCCGTTCCGAGGGTGTTCGAGAAGATCTACAACGGTGCCAAGGCGAAGGCCGACGCAGACGGCAAGGGCTCCATCTTCGACAGGGCAGCCGGCGTTGCGATCGCCTACAGCCAGGGCATCGACCGTGGCAAGACGGGCCTGTCGACCAAGCTCCTCCACGGCGTGTTCGACAAGCTGGTGTACCACAAGCTCCGTGACGTGTTCGGTGGCGAGGTCCGCTACGCCATCTCGGGTGGTGCCCCGCTCGGGGCCCGGCTCGGTCACTTCTTCCGGGGCATCGGCATCGTCGCGCTCGAGGGCTACGGCCTCACGGAGACGTCCGCCGCCGCAACGGCGAACAAGCCGACGGCGATCCGTGTCGGCACGGTCGGGCGACCGATCCAGGGCACGTCGATCGGCATCGCCGACGACGGTGAGGTCCTCATCAAGGGCCCCCACATCTTCGCCGGCTACTGGCGCAACGACCAGGCGACCTCGGACGCGATCGACTCCGACGGCTGGTTCCACTCCGGCGACGTCGGCGCCCTCGATGAGGAGGGGTTCCTCACCATCACGGGGCGCAAGAAGGAACTGATCGTGACCGCGGCCGGCAAGAACGTCGCTCCTGCGGTCCTCGAGGACCGGATGCGCAGCCATCCGCTCGTGTCGCAGGTGATGGTCGTCGGTGATGCGAAGCCGTTCATCGCGGCCCTCGTCACCCTCGACGAGGAGGCACTCCCCGCTTGGGCTGCGGCCAACGACAAGGAGGGCCTCGACCTGGACGCCCTTCGGAAGGACGACGACGTCGTCGCCATGGTGCAGAAGGCCGTCGACGACGCCAACAAGGCCGTGTCGAAGGCCGAGGCGATCAAGACCTTCAGGATCCTTCCCGCGGACCTCTCCATCGAGGGAGGAGAACTCACCCCGACCCTCAAGGTGAAGCGCTCGGTCGTCGCCTCGAAGTACGCGACGATCGACGACTCAGTAGACGACATCTACCGCTACCGTCCCCACGCCCCTCGTCCCCTCGCCCCTCGTCCCCCTTTCAAGGGGGACGGCAGAGCGAAGCGATGCAGGGGGATTCCTCGGCACCTCGATCTTGCCCTTTCCGGATGGAGCTGACGAGGGAAAGGGGGACGGCAGAGCGAAGCGATGCAGGGCGGATTCCTCGACACCCGCCTCGCGAGAGACCGGAGCGAAGCGACGCAGGTCCGTTCTTGTCTCTCCCCGCGGGAGAGACGGCAGAGCGAAGCGACGCAGAGAGGATCCTCGCATCTCGGCCTCGCAAGACGGACGGAGCTGACGAGGGAAGGGGGGACGCAACGAAGCGATGCCGGGGCTCACACCGGAGACACCGGCGTGTACGGCGGGTAGCGTGGAGGTGGACGAATCCGAAGACCCATGGAGGGTGCCCATGAACGTCATCCCTGCGCTCACCGACGAGATCGAGATCCAGTCCGGTGCGACCGTCTCGAAGGTGCTGGTCAAGGATGGACCTGTGCCGCGTGGTTCTCTTCGCCTTCGACGCTGGTGAGGAGCTGACGGAGCACACGGCGGCGCTGCCCGTCGTCATCCAGGTCGTGTCGGGATCGATCACCGTCTCGGCCTCGGGGGAGCGACACCGGCTGACCACCGATGGATGGCTCCTGGCTCGAGGCACACGAACCCCACACCGTCGTCGGCGGACGAGCCCGCCACGGATGCTCCTGACGATGATCCGCGGCTCCTAGAGGTTTAGCCCTCAACACGTAGTGGCGACGTCCCGCTCGCACCATTCGATTTCTCCGCGCCGGAGAGAGACCCGAAGCGGAGCGACCTAGAGAGGTCCGCAGATCACCGACTCACGCCCGGCGAACAGCTGGATCGCCGGAACCTCGGTCAGGGGGCACAAGCAGCACTCCAGAAGAGCGATCAGGCGACGGCGGAATCATCGAGCGCTGGTGCCGCCGCATGGCGGACACCCATCAGGATGTAGCCAGCACTCACGACGATCCACACGACTGCAGCTATAGGGGATCTTCCTCACGCTCACGGGATTGAGCAGGCAGGCAGTGCGGTGAGAGCGAGTATCAGCGCACCCATCGCCAACCCCATTGACCAATGAACCGCACGTGTGCGCAGTGCGGGTCTGAGGGAGTCGAACCGGCGGTGGGACCTCCACATGATTGCGCCTTGGGTTAGAAGACTCGAGGTCAGCCAGTACCACGCAATTCCAATAGCGGAAACCTGGAGGAAGCCGCTTGCTGGGACGAGGAGCAGGAGCAGCAGTGCATGTATCCATACCGTTGCGGCTGCGTAGGTCTCGTTGTGGCGTGCAAGTAGCTCGTACCAGAAGGGCACGTTGACGAGGGTCAGTGCTCCCCACAGTGCGATCACCTGCGCAACCACCACGACATCACGGTTGTCGGTTCCGAGCCAGACTGGGATCACGGGCGAGAATGCGATGACCCATGCGAGGGGTAGGCCGCCCCGAAAGACTACTGCCGCGAGAGCGTCTGCGGTGAACCTCCTTGACAGCCCGGCATTCTCTCCTCGAGCGAATCCAGCGAACATGCTGAGCATGGGCCCTGAACCAGCGATTGCAAGGCTGCGAGCGGCGTTCGTGACGCGGAACGACACTTCGAGCGCCGCGACGGCGACAAGGCCAACAGATGCCGCAGCCACGAACCGAACCACGGGTTCTCGAATCACCATGCCGATGGTAGCTGCATGAAGCCTCGACCCCGAAACGCGAAGCCGATTGCTCGGGGCAGGTTGAACGTCGAGTGCCGAGCAGGCTTGACGGTGAGCCAGCCAGCATGTCTCCGCCAGATGCGGTATCGGTAGCCGAGTGCAACAGTTGACGAGCTCGCGAGCGTGGCCACTGCGCCGAGGCCTTCGAGGGGCGCTCCAATACGAATTCCGGCGAGTGCGAAAGCGAACGTGACCACCGGTCGTGTCAGGTCTACGACATATGTATATGGCGCATCTTCGAGCCCACTAGGACTGCTCGGTCTAGTGCTCCGAAAAGTTGAACGACGGCCGCGCCTGTGAGGATGGCGGCCGATGCGGACGAGGCCCGTGCTCGAGTACACGCCGTCCACTCTGTCACCCAGACTGGGCGCAACGAATGTGAGGATCAGGCCTGCCGCTGCTGCCAAGCTCAGGTACAGGCCGCGTGATGCAGCGATGTCGCTGCGTATGCCTCTGTGAGCTGAAGGGGACAGGTTGCGGGTGGTGTCGCGCTGAACTTGCAGGCTGAACCCTGCGTCGGCAGCCAGCAAAGCCAACGAGACCGCTGTCAGGAGACCCCACAGACCGAGTACCTCGTAGCCAAAGCCAGAGACAATCAGCGGGTAGAGGATGGCGTAGAGCGCAATCGAAAGCAGTGCGGCACCTGGGCCGAGCGTGAGGGAGCGGCGTAGATCCCGGACAGTCCTTGCGTACCCATCCGATGCTCCTCGTGCGGTGATGCCGTCGTTATCGAAGGCCATGAAATACGGGTCGACCACGCTCGCTATACGTGACCAACGAGATCGTTGTGAAGCCGAGGCGCGAGAGCTTGATGTACTCTCCACGGCCTCCGTCTGCCCCTCGAAGAGGATCTCGCGGGCTTGGGCGAGGAAGCGAAGGAATCGCTCAGGATCCTCTAGCCAGTGGTCTACGTTCAGCACGGTGACCACGTCGGCTTCGAATTCGAGCAGCGGTGTCTCCCAGATCCGAATCGTGGTCGAAATCCACAACACGAAACTCTGGCCGTACTCCGAATGCCTCTGCTACAAGGCCTGCGGCTCGCACGATGTCTGGGTCGTGGTCCACTCCTAGCGCTGCGGACGCCCCACCGTGCGTGAGCGCCCACGTCGAAAGGAGGCCGAGGTTGCAGCCGAGTTCGAGAACGCGCCGATTCCGATAATCCGCTGCGCTCTCGAGGTAGCTCCATCGAGCCTCCCATGGACGCTCACCAGGAAAGACGACACCTTCGAGATCGATTGAGTAGTCAGGCGACTTCTGCACCTGGCGAACTGGCTGGTGATCTCGACGCGAGGTCCACGCCGCTGCGATCTTGCGAAGCTCCGGGGACACGAGGAGGCGTGGATCGGGCCGATGCGCAGTGCGGAGTAGCCGGGATCTGACGACCCGCAGAGCGACGAGCGAGCGTCGGGCGAGGGTCGTGATGGCTTGATCGACCTTGCCGAGCTGGTGGCTCTCCCGTATCAGTAGCTCACGGGCAAAACCGGGTACCGACTTGGACGAACGCACTCGCCCCCGGCTCAGCGAGAAGTTCGCCAGGAGTGCCCGCCACGACGGGTAGGACGTAAGCTTGGTCGAAGTCGACAACTGCGAGCTCTCCATCGTCGAGGATCACGTTCGAAAGCTCGCAGGTCATTGTGCACCACGCCCTTGCGGCTGAAGCGAGCGACGATCCGGGCAAGTTTCAGGATCAGCCACAGGGATCGCCATCTGCCAACGGTCACTTGCTCGACAGTTCGGCCGGGGCGGTGCTCGATGTACAGAGTCGTCACCCCATTCCCGCTCTCCACCTCGATTGCCTTCGGGACCTCCCGAACACCGTCGAGCTTCGTGAGGATCTCGTACTCCTGAGACAAGGAGGCTGTTCGGAGGCTGCTTGAGATCTCACGCCGGTCGAGCACGACCTTGGCAACCCTGCCAGCAACCAGATAGGTCCTCCGGAACGGGTCGTGCTTGCTTTCCGCAAGCAGCGTGGCATCAACGAAGCCGAGTGTCGATAGCTCTGCAGCCCAGATCTCCTCGGTAGCGCGATCGACCTCGTGGGGGTTTCTGTCCTTGATTCTTCGCTCCGTTGTCCAGGGAACCAGTCATGTATGGCTACGATCCGCGTTCTGCACGTCCACGATTCTGGGCTCTGTGAGGCTCGATGCAGGACGCAATCTAGTCCTCGGCGCTATATGACGGAGACCGATCCTTGGGCAACCGTAGCCACGACGTTACGGGACACGGGGCTGACCATGGCGACGTTGGATGCAGCAGGCAGGGGTCGACGATGGCAAGCACAGCCGAGTCGAGGTTCGCTGCTATTCCGCTGAACGTCTTAAGTACCTCCAATTGCGAGGGAGGAGGTATCTACCAACGTAAGGGTACCGCAATGCCCGAATCGTGTTCTCTCTGAGCGTGGCGTTGCTGAATGGGCCTCGCACAGCGCTGCTGAATACAGTGCGTTGCTCCTCGGTGAATGCATCCTTACCAGTATTGGTCTTCGTGTCTGGGTGATGACGCAGAGCTCCGAGACGCTGCTCCGTGTATAGGAGACTCGCGCCGGCCCTGAATAGCCGGAGGTGGAGGTCATACTCCATTGAGTAGTGGAGTTCAGGATCGAAGTAGCCGACTTCTTCGACCATTGAGCGGAGATAGAAGGTTCCGGGCTGGCCGAGGTGGAGAAGACCTTGGCAGTACATCCAACGGGGTCCACGCCACTTGGGCCTGTCGTACATGATGCTGCCGTGCTGAGTTGATGCCTACGTCACTGCCAACGACGATGTCTGGTCGCGCCCGAGCTGCGTTGGCGACTGTTTCGAGAGATCCAGGAAGGAGGATATCGTCCGAGTTGATCCACGTAATGTACTCACCGGTACCGCGCCGCCAACCTTCGATGATCGCAGCACCCTGGCCGTCGTCCGCTGCTGAAGTCCAGTAGGCCAGTTGACCAGAGAAGCGCTCGATGATCTCGACGGAGCCATCCGTGCTGCCTCCGTCCATGATGATGTACTCGAGAGCGGGGTAGCCCTGATCAAGAACGGACCGTATGGTCTGTTCCAAGTACTGTGCTTGGTTGAGGGAAGGTGTGACGACGGTCATCGAAGGCAGATCGGGCATTTGCCGAATCCTAGGTTCTTCACAATGGACTCACGGTGCTGTGAACGAGGTGAGAGTTATCGAGCGATCGCGTATCCGATCGACTCGAAGGCGCGTGCAACGCCCTCCGCGGGGTTGCGGTCCCTCCAGAACACGTTCGTAGCGCTCGGCAGCGCTGTCCCGGACGGTGTCGTCCGCGGCGACGGCCCGACAGAATCGCTCGTTTGAGGTCGGTGAGGTCACCGGACGCGAACACGTAGCCGCTGACACCGTCCTCGATGAGGTCCGCTGCAGCGCCGACGGCGTCGGAGGCGACAGGGATCAGGCCTGCGGCGATCGCTTCGTTGATCACGACCGCCCATGGCTCGTACTCGCTGGGTAGGACCAAGATCTCCGAGGCGTGGTAGACGACCTTGAGTCTGTCCTGGTCGCACCAGCCGAGCCAGTGGACTCGAGACTCGAGGTCAGCAGGTACGAGGCTTCTCAGGTCGTCCTCGAGCGATCCTGAGCCAGCGAGCACGAGGTCCCATGCGGGCATCTCCGCGGCCAGGTCGACGAAGGCGTTGATGAGCAGATCGACCCGCTTGACGCGCTCGAGACGTCCGCTGTAGAGGATCAGGCGACGGTCCTCCGGAATGCCTGACTCGAGCCGGAAGTCCCGGAGTACTGACTCATCTCGGAGGAACGCGAAGCGATGCGAAGTCGATGGAGTAGGGAACCGGGAACAGCGCATCGGGACTCCCAGCCGTAGTGCTTGTAGTACGCATCTCCCAGTGTGCCCATGGTCATCACGCCGTCCACGAGCATCCGCACGATGCGCAGGTACATGCGCTTCGCAGCAAGGCGGCGCCGGGGCTTGTCCCGATCGTCGAGGATGTTCGAATCTCCACGGAGGAACACCGGTATTCCTCGCCTCTTGCATGCTGCCATCACTCGGAGGAACGCGGGATCGTTGTAGCCGTGCACGATCACGCCTGGGCATCTCAGCTCGGTTGATGCGATCGACGGCAGCGCCCGCGGCCTGCCAATGGTGGCGAAGTGCCTTGATCCGGCCTGGCGTCGCGTTGGCGCCTGGACCCGTGCTCCACGCGGTTCCTTGGGGCTTCGTGTAGGCAGCCCCGAGACAGATCTCATGCACCGGGATGCCCAGCTGCTCACTGAGGTAGCGAACGAGGTATCGCCGGTACGGTGCCGACACTCGCGATATGAGGAAGATCTCGGAGACTACCTGACGAGGAGCCTGCTTCTGCATCCCCGTACCGTATCGGTCTCTCAGCTACTGATCTCTCCATATGATGTTGACCGCCCACGAGGCCTCCATGATCACGACAGGTGCGCGAGTTCACGCGAGTGTGCCCGACCAGTCGGTGCCGAATTGGATTGGGAATGACCTGCCTTCTGGGCTGGCGGCCGCGGGATGAGAGATTGCCGAGCTGAAATCCTCCCTGATTGCGGATTGGCGGTATCGGCTCTTCGGTTCGATAGTACGCTCAACCTCGCGGCGGGCTACCGATGTGAACGCTTGATGCGCAGCATGTGCTGGGCGCCGGGTCCATCTTGGAGCGGGTTCCTTGGTGTACGGGAGAGGGTGAGATGCGCGCAGTCGAGCACACGACCATCCCGATGCCTTCGGCGGTTGGGCTCGCACTCCTCATCGGGGGGCTGGCAGGTGTCACCGTTGTGTGGCTGTTCAACGACGGTACGCCAACGGTTCTTGCGTTCACGGCGGTAGCTGTCGTCTGCTTCGCGATGTTCTTCCGCCTGGGAGGCCACAACCTGGTTCCAAGCGCCGTCTTCTTCTACTCGCTCGGACTTCTCGGTGGAGTGGCCGGACTCCTGGCGCTTGCCACGGGCTCGCGACCGTCGGGTGGTGTGGCGGAGGTCGCCCTGATGCTGCTCGCCGTCAGTGTGGCTGGTGCGATCCTTGCCGTCCGCATGGACGGGGCACCGCTGAGCAGCCGCGGCAGTCCGTGGGGGATCGGTGATGTGTCGTGGGGTGATATCCAGTGGTTGCGGTCACTCGGTTTGGGAATGCTCGCCATCGCGGTCCTGGCGATCCCGGTCCGTGACCTCGGCCCGATCGGCTCAGCGTCTGCATACATAGGTGTGCTGTGCGTGACCCTCGCGGCGGCCCTCGCTGCCAGCCGCTCCCAGCCCGTCGCTCTGACATCGTATGTGCCCTTCGTGGCGCTGGCTGGTGCTGTCTATCTGGTGACGGCCTTTTCTGGCTTCGGTCGGATCGTTGTCGCGGAGCTTGGTCTCGCAGCTCTGATCTGCGTCGGCTTCGTGCGTCCTGCGCGATGGCCGAAGCTCCTCCTGACGATGGGAGTTGTTCCGCGCTCGTCCTTGTGGGACTCGTCGGTCAAGTGCGTGGCGGGGGCGGAGACCTTCGCTCGACTCAGATCCTCGATGCCGACGTCGGAGGCGTGATCGACGCCGGTGTGGGCGTCGGGTCGGTCTATGCCCCTGTGACCGAGGCTGCACGGTTGATTGAACTTCGATCGCCGCCGCACTGTAGATTGTGCCACTGGAGTACGGGATGACGGCGCAACACATCATCTTGGCAGTCGTTCCAAGGGCGTTCTGGCCGGAGAAGCCGGATCAGCTCGGGAAGACCATCGTGGAAGTATTGGAGCCGCGGTACGCGTAGACGAACCTTCTCGATTGCGATCGGTCTGTGGGGGGAGGGCTTCGTCAACTTCCGATATGTCGGGTTCGTCGCGTATCCGCTCCTGATTGCGTGGATCTCCCTGAAGTCCGACTCCCTCGTACCTCGAATTCGTCGTATCGACGATGAGCGGAGGCGTCTCGTTCTCCTGGTCGCGGTTGCGTCGACGTCGTCGAGTATCCCCGACCTTCTATGGGGCGGCTTCGGAATCTTTGCATCACGGGGGGGCACTCGACTTCTCCTCCTTCTCGCAATCGCCGCATTCTTGGCAAGGGTGCGCGGCCGCGAGCCCGTCCGAGTGAGGTGCGGAAGTGCGCGAATGAGGGACATCAGGACTCCAGACTCTCTCGAGTCAGTTGTGGCGAACGAAGTCTGGGACGGTTCCGCCACGCTGGGTCCATCGGTAGGCATCGGTCATCATGCCTGCAATCACGGTCCAACTGAATTCCCTCTCGACCCACCTGCGTCCACGCAGACCCATGGCGTCGAGGGTTTCATGATCGAGGTTCATGGATTCGTCGAGAGCTGCGGAGAGTGCCTCCGCGGTCGGCTCTGTCCACCACCCGCAGCCCTCGGCGACCAGACCCTGCCACGGCGTGCCGACGGTGGCGATGACGGGAACGCCGTAGCTCAGTGCCTCTGCGACCACAATGCCGAAGTTCTCGCTGTGGCTCGGAAGCACGAAGAGATCCGCAGTGCTCAACAGCTCCACCTTTGCCGCCCCGTAGGCAGGTCCGGTCATCTCGATGCGACTCGACGCCGCGACGAGTCGATGGAGTTCTGCTTCGTACGACGGTTCTCCAGGGCCTGCGATGGTGAGTGTCCACTCAGGATGACGGGATGACACGGCTGTCCACGCCTCGATGAGCGCTTCTACGTTCTTCTTCGGATGGAGCCTGCCGAGGTACAGGGCTCTTCGCTGTTCCGATGTGGGTCGATCGTGGCTGAGATTGGGGATATCGACGCCGATGGGAACGACGGCAATGGGAGCCGTGAATCCGGCGTCCCGAATCGAGTCCGCCTCACTGTCTGCTGTTGCGTGGAAGAGATCGACACGATCGAGTGCGCGTCTCTGAAGTGCGAAGGAGAATGCATCCTTTCGGATGCTGTGCCAATTGCGGGCCCACGGTTCGAGCATGCCGTGCGGTGACATCACGACGGCACAGGGGGTGCGTGTCGTCGCCCAGCTGGGATAGACGGTCGGCATCGTCCAGAGTCCGTGGACGTGCATGATGTCTGCACTCCGGGCTGCCGAACGCAGGCCAGTTCGCATGGCTTCTGAGAGGCCTAAACGAGGGATCACTCGCGATCTTGGATAGTACATGGTGGCGACGTCCGGCTCATGCTCCGGACGAGGCTCGAGCGTGTGAAGGTGCACGCTCGAACCAAGGCTGGTGAGCGCCTCGGCGAGCCGGACAACAACGTATGACGTGCCCGCATCCTTGCGGTGGATATCCGACACGACGTGATGGATGCGGAGCGTTCTGGCGGTCAAGGGCTCTACCACGTGCCGATGGTACGCTCGCTGCGCTACGACACCGTGTTGTCTCGTGAGGTTGCCACCCGAATGACCGATCGTTCCCGTATCCGGCTCGATGCCTTTCATCCGTCGGCGGACCGTGGTGCTTCACGAAGCATGGAGGTGCTGTGGTATCTCGTGAAGGTGGTGTTCTTCCTCACGGCTATCCCGTGGCCTTCGTCGTTGAAGGTTGCACTCCTTCGCAAGTTCGGGGCGGAGGTTGGGAAGGGTGTCGTTGTCGCTCCCCGCGTCAACGTCCACATGCCGTGGAAGCTCACGGTCGGGGATCACTCATGGATCGGCGAGGAGGTGTTCCTGCTGAGCCTCGAGCCGATCACGATCGGTTCGAACGTCTGCATCTCCCAGCGATCCTTCCTGTGTGCTGGGAACCACGACTACAGGTCACCCACGTTCGACTACATGGGCGCGCCCATCACGATCGAGGACGGGGCTTGGATCGGAGCGCAGTCGTTCGTCGGCCCGGGGGTGACGGTGGGGGTCGACACCGTGGTCACGGCCGGATCGGTCGTGGTCGGGATCACTTCCCGCGGGGCAAGTGTGCTCGGGAAATCCCTGTGTCCCTGTCCGCGGACGGCACATCCGCGAGGAAACCTCGTGACGGGGAACCCAGCGTGAGCACGAAGGCCAAGTGGAGCGCCATGGCGGCGACCGCAACGCTCGCCCTGGCTGCCTGTGGGACCACTGGGCCCACGACCACCCTGTCGTCCTCGACCGTGGCCAATCAGGAGACCACGAGCACGACGCGGCTGACCACCACAACCACCACCCAGGCTCCCAATCCCCTCGATCAGTGCGTACTTCGTGGGAAACAGCCTCACCCATCAGACACTCGGCGAGCAGGCCTCTGGGTTCCGGGCGTGGTATGTGCTCGTGACTCAGGCGGGCCATGTCGCTGAGTCCTTCGGATGACACATCCGCTGCGGCTCGAGCCTCGTCGGGACGTACGAGAACCCTGCGGACACCTGCGTGGACCCCGACCCGGAGATCGGTGACTTCCAGGCGGCCCTGGCGGGTCCTGATTGGGACTTCGTCGGATTCCAGCCCTATCCGGGAGCTGGATCCACATTCTCAACTGATCTCGCCGTGATCGAAGACCTCGCCGCTGGACTCGACCCCGACACCACGGTCCTCGTGTTCACGGGCTGGCCCCCTGCCGATGGGTTCACCGAGACGTGGGATCAGGATCTGGAGATGGGCGACGACACACCCACCACCCATGCACGTGCCTACTTCGATGCGCTCGTTGGAGAGCTGGACCGCCTGCTGCCGAACCGCGTCGTCCTGGTTCCCTCGGCCGAGGTGCTGTACCGACTGGACGGCGAGCTCGCCGAGGGAAAGGTGCCCGGGATTTCGCGTGTCGAGGACCTCTTCGGTGACGAGGTCCACCTCAACCCCCGGGGCAACTGGGTGTCCGGGGTGACGCTGGCCTCCGTCGTCCTGGACGAGAACCCGGCGACCTTCGGGAAGCCCAGCGATCCGTGGTACGGGAATCGTGCCGACTACTCGCCCGAGTTCATCGCGCTCGGTGCGTCAGGTCGTCGCGGAGGTGCTCTCCGAGTCAGCTCCGTAGGAGCGCCATGATGGACGCGAGGCCCCTGCCGGGCGTGAACGACGCCTCGTAGGCGGATCGTGCCGAGCTGGAGTGGGCCGATCGGAGGTGGCGGTTCTCGTCGTATGCGCGGAGGGCGTCGGTGAGGCCAACGACATCCCCGTTCTGGACATGCACCCCGCAATGTGTGGACGCCACCAGATCGGCGATGTCGCAGTCGAGCGGTCCGACGAATGCGACTGGTCGGCCCGCGGCGAGGATCGAGTACGTCTTTGACGGGACGCTGAGGCCAGCGAGGTCCTCACGGAGCGTGACGAGGTGGACGTCCGCGGCGGTGAGGGAATCCGGGAGCTGGTCGTCGTGGACCCACGGCCGGAACTCGACGTTGGACAGGCCGCGGCGTTCCACCTCGGTGCGGACCTCGTGCTCCCTCGGGCCGCCGCCGATGAAGCAGAACAGGTACCGGTCGTCGCCTTCGAGCTTGGTGGCGGCGTCGATGATGGTGTCGAACTCGTGGACGAGGCCCATGTTGCCCGAATAGGCGATCACGAACTTCCCGTCCCAGCCCCACTCGGTGCGAAGCGGGTGGTTCTCGACCGGCCGTGGCGTGATGCGGTCCCCGTCCGCCCAGTTCGGGACGACCCGGGTGCTGCCGTTCGAGTACGGCTGGATCCTCCTCGCCATGTCCTTGCCGAGGGCGATCACGACGTCGGACCGTTCGAGGGTGCGCCTCCCGGACCACTCGAGGATGCGGCCGGTGATCGAGGACTTCTTCAGGTGCCCGAGCCTGAACGCAAGCTCCGGGTGCACGTCCATGACCCAGTAGATGAACCTGGCGCCCCGCAGCTTCGTGATCGTCTGGACGATCGCTGCGAGCAACGGCGGTGTCGAAAGGCACACCACGACGTCAGCCCTGCGGGTGATGAGCAGCTGCTTGCCTGCCGAGGCGAAGAACGCGAAGTAGTTGATGAGGCGTCCCCAGCGCCGCTGCTGGGTGAAGCCCGGTCCCGCCGACCCGTCGGACGTGGACGCCGTCGATCTGCTCGCGGCGGGGGTACCTGACCGATGCGTCCCGGTAGCCGCGTCGCGATGCGATGACTCGCACGTCGTTGCCCTCAGCTGCGAGTGCGGAACCCACATCGGCGAGGAGGTCCGCCGTGGGTGCGTCGGCAGGGGCGTAGTACTGGTTCACCAGCAGGATCGACAGTGGTTGCGACGGTGGCAGGCTGTTCGGCGTGGTCGTCTTGATCCGTCACTGTGTCTCCCCTACACCCGAGAAGGTGCGCTTCGGCGCTGTGGTGGTCTGGCGCACGGGCCGATGCTACGACAGAGCTGGCTCCGCAGGACTGTATCGGTGCAGACGCCGGACTCCTTGAATCGAACCACCCTCGCCTCCTGTACGGAGGGTTGCCCGTATCCTGCCGTCATGGCGATACAGCGACCGCTGACACGGCGGGCGAAGATCCTGATCGGGCTCGGCGGCGTCGTCGGTCTCGTTGTGCTGTTCATGGGGTGGCAGGGTGTCCGTGCCTACATGGCGTGGAACTCCGTCGAGCGGGTGCCGTTCGATCTCGACGAGGCGCGCACGGCACTCACCACGGTCCCTGCGGATGCCGGATCGACGACCACGACGGTCGCTCCGCCCGCCGTGGGGTACGACGCGGTGCTCGTCATCGGGTCCGACGAGAAGCCGCCCGAGCACCAGGAGGAGAGCTACGCAGACGCCGTCCTGCTGTACCTCATGCCGGACGACGGGTCGGGACCGCTCATCGTGTCCATCCCGCGGGATCTCGTCGTCGTCGATCCGTGCACCGGATCCCGAACGAAGCTCGATCGGACCCTGTCGCCGTGCGACGGGGGCATCTCGGATGCCGAGCACGTGGCACTCACCGTCGAGGACTACACGGGCATCGACATCGACCACTTCGCCCTCGTCAAGTTCGACGCCCTCGTCGAGATCGTCGATGAGGTCGGTGGGGTGGAGCTGTGCTCGCAGTACGCACTCAGGGAAGGTGCAAACGACCTGCTGCCTGCGGGGTGCTCCACCGTCGACGGTGAGCATGCATTGGCGTGGATCCGGTCACGGCTCACCCAGGAGTTCGTGGATGGGCAGTGGCGGTTCGTGGACGACGTTGGGGATGCGATGAGGGTGGAGCGTCAGCAGGAACTCCTGTTCGCCCTCTTCGACGAGTTGAAGGGCATCCGGTCACCCAACCAGCTCGCCGGTTTGGCCGAACAGCTCGGCGACACGATCGTGCTCTCCGACACCCTGGGGATCGCCGACGCGGTCGGCCTCGCATGGGACCTTCGGTCGATGTCCGCATCGTCCATCCGGACGGTCACCGTACCGACGGAACCGGCGACGCTCCCTGACGGATCGTTCGCGCTGCGTGCAACGGTGCCGTTCGCATCGCTGTTGGAGGGTTGAGGCCGGGCTCGTGCCTCGCACCCGGTCTCACACCTCGGTGCGGTCCCGTTCGAGGCCGAGGACCGACCTGGCCTCGACGAGGTCGAGTTCGTCGAGGCCCTCGGTGAACCAGTCGTACGCCGCCCCCAACGCATCGGCGCCGTCCGGTGACACGCCCATCTCACGGTTCAGAGCAACGATGCGGGTCAGCGCCTGGAGCTCGAGCAGATGCAGGCCCATGAAGGCGGACGCCTGCGCCGCGGTCTCGTACTGGGCGGCGGCGCCGTCGAACGTCCGGTTCCGGAAGGCGGCTCAGGAGGTCACCCATCGAGATGTGGAACTCGGGTGGTGCGAAGCCGCCCGGTCGCCCAACGACGGCGATCGCCTCCTCCAACAGCTCGACGCCGCGCCGGGGATCGCCGGCCATTCCGTGCGCCATGCCACGCAGGTGCAGCAACAAGGGCCAGAAGACCGGTGGCGTGGTGAGGCCCTGGTACAGCTCGATCCCCGCCTCGGTGCGGCGCATGCCCTCTTCGGTGTCCCCGAGCATGGTGAGCGACACGCCGTCGAGGACGGTCGCCAGCGTCCCCCACACCGGGTAGTCGTTGTCGGCGGCCACCTGCGCCAGCCTCTCCGCGAACTGGCGGCACTCGGCGAACCGTCGCCGTCCGAGCTCGAGGTACCCGTTGTGGTAGAGGGCGTAGGCGACGCTGTAGGGGTGCTGGAGCTCCTCGGCGACGGTCGAGTGAACCTCGGAGCCGTTCGACGGCCTGGTCGAGGTGTCCGATCTGCCACAGGAGCATGCCGCTCGCGACCCTCGCGGAGACGCCGGACTGGGGTCCGAGGCGGAAACGGCTGGCTCCGAGGACGGCGGGATCGAACGAGTCGATCACCCTGTCGAGGTGGCCGAGCCCGGCTTCGAGGTCACCGGAGAACGCTCGGCCACACCCGGTGACGAAGTGGCCCTCGATGCGCATCGCATCGTCGCCCTCGGCGTCCGCCATCGCGAGGATCTGCTCACCCATGGCAATGGTGTTGAGCCAGTCGCCGGTGTTGATGTAGTACGTGGAGAGGGACCGCAGCACCGGGTACTGCTGGGCGGCACCGGAGTCGCGTGCCATGTCGAGCACGTCCTTGTAGGCCTGCTCCACCTCGACGCCGTACCCCTTCACGGCCATCAGGGCACGGGCGAGGCTGGTGCGCAGGGTGAGCTCCTCGGCCCGGTGCTCCGGTGACGGTTCGGCAGACGGCGAGGACGCCGAGCGCCTCGGTGGCGAGCTCGATGGCGGCGTGGTACCACCCCTTGGCGTCGTGGAGCGCCCACAGCCCGCCGATCATCGTGAGGAGCTGTTCGGCGTCGCCACGGTCCACCCAGTAGCGCCACGCGGTCCGCAGGTTCCCGATGTCGACGGCGAGGTCGTCGAGCACCGCGCTTCGGTGCGCTCCGGTGAGGCGGTCCGACAGCTCGATCGCATAGTCCCTGAAGTGCTCGCCGTGGGCGCGACGGACCGCCTCCTCGCGTTCGGGGTCCTGTGCGAGGCGCTCTGCGGCGAACTCCTTGATCATCAGCAGCATCGAGAACCGACGGCCCGTCGGGGTGTCCTCGCTGCGCAGGAGGCTCTTGTCGACCAGCGAGGCGAGCACGTCGAAGAGGTCGATCGACGGCACGACGGCATCGGCGATGGCTTCGATCGATTCGAGCCGGGTCGACGAGAACACCGACATCATCTCGAACACCGTGCACTCTGACTCGTCGAGGAGCTCGTGGGACCACCCGATCGCCCCCCACAGGGTGCGTTGCCGGTCGGGGAGGTCACGGCCACCCGAACCGAGGATGTCGAGGCGCTCGCGGAGCCGCTCGAGGAGTGCGGCGGGGCCGAACAGGTTGAGCCTTGCCGCTGCGAGCTCGATCGCCAGTGGCAGGCCGTCGAGGCGCAGGCAGATGTTCGCCACCGCAGGGGCGGTGTCGTCGTCGAGGACGAGGTCCGGCCGCACGGCCCGTGCACGCTCCATGAACAGCTGGACCGATTCGGCCTCTGCGATGGCCGCAACGGGATCCCTCGGGTCCGGCAGCGCCAGCGGCGGCACCGGGTACACGTGCTCGGCACGCACCCGCAGGGTCTCGCGGCTCGTGACGAGCACCTTCACGCCCGGGCACCGGGTCAGCAGCTGGGCCACCCCGGCGGCGGCCGCGGTGACCTGCTCGAAGTTGTCGAGGAGGAGGAGCATCTCCTTGTCCCGCAGGTGCGACTCGAGGAGCGCCAGATGGTCCGGAGCTCGCCGTGGTTGGCACGTCGAGGACGCGCACGACGGCCTCGAACGCAGCGTCGGGGTCACGTTCGGGTGCGAGGTCGACGAACACGACACCGTCGCGGTACCGGTCGATCGACTCGGCGGCGACCTGGAGGCCGAGGCGGGTCTTGCCAGCCCCTCCTGGGCCGAGGATCGTGACGAGCCTCGTCGCCGGGGACTCCAGCATGGACCGGATCGCCATGATCTCGCTGCGCCGCCCCAGGAACTCCGTCGTCTGGACGGGCAGGTTGTTCGGGTTCGCCTCGAGGGTCCGAAGCGGCGGGAACCGGTCTGCGATGTCGGGGTGGACGAGCTGGTAGAGGTGCTCGGGGAGGGTGAGGTCCTTGAGCCGGTGCGTCCCGAGGTCCCGCATCGACGACCCTGCCGGGAGTTCGCCTGGGGCGACCTCGGCCACGGTGCCGGACACGAGGACCTGCCCTCCGTGGCCTGCCGCCATGATGCGGGCCGTCCTGTTCATCACAGGTCCGAAGTAGTCCCCCTCGTGGGCCTCAGCCTCGCCCGCGTGGATGCCGATCCGGACCCGAAGCGGCGCCCCGAGGTCTGCGGACGCCAGGCTGCGCTGTGCCGCGAGGGCCGCGGTCACCGCAGCGGCGGGCGTGTCGAACACGGCGACCATCCCGTCACCCATGGTCTTGACGACGGTCCCTGCGGCGGAACCGACGCATTCGGTGAGGATCGCGTAGTGGCGTTCGAGGGCTGGGCCCATCTCCTCGGGCCGCTCCTCCCACAACCGAGTACTCGCCTCGATGTCGGTGAACATGAACGCCCGCATCGCGAGGCAGTATATGAATCGGGCTCGCCACCACGCTGCGTCACGCGTCGCCGTTCGACTGGACACCGTAGGTGTCTTGAGGCTCGACTCGAAGGCCGATGAACCAATGGCGAGGCTCAGTGAAGATCGCTCCGCGACGATCTGCCGACGATCAGGGGTTGCGGTCGGGCCAGACCGTCGATGTGTCCTTCGGCGGTCCAGCCGACTTGCGAGTGACGCGCGTCATTCGGCCCGAGGCGGCGAAGGGTGGGGGCTGTGTAGCGCTTCATTGCGCCATGTTACAACGGCGTCCGCGGTGTCGGCATGCTCGGCATCAGGAGAACGATACTCCGTCGCCAGCCGGTACGTGCCAAGAAGGTCGAGCCATGCCATGAGCTGCCACGGTTCTCGTCAGCGCCTCGTGGTCCACGGGACTCGTCTCGCCACGATCAATTCGGTCGATCATCGCCTTGTACGCGGTCGGGTCGACGTAACCCATCGCCGATGGAGCCACGGCCGGGAAGCGGCCCCGATACGCGGCTCGCTGGTCACCGAAGACCCTCTCGAGGTACTCGGTCGCGTACGTACCTTCGTCCGTCGCTCCAGTACCGATGGTGGAAGGTCGTCGGAGAACGCCTGGCGTACCAGGGTCTTCGATCGACCATCGTAGCGGGAGACGATCGGCTGGATCGACACGACGAACTCGGCGAGCCGACGGTCGAGATAGGGATGGCTCACGTCCACTGCGTGGGAGGCGTAGATCTGGCCTGGAACTCGTTGATCCAGACGCCAGCCGCGGCATGAAGCGCCGAGCGATGTTGGCCTGGTGTCGGAGCACCGATCGACGTGGGCTCAGCATCCGGCACGTGACTCGCTGGTCCGCCGCCAGGTCACCCGAGGGCCTGCGAGGGACGCTGTCGGCTGCGACCGAAGCCGTGCCGACAGCCATCGCCCACCCGACTTCACGATTCGCCCTCGCGGCCTGACGAATGGGGGCAGGGTGATCCCATGGAGTGGCCGGTCCGCAGTCGCCTCGCCCGAGAGTGCGCCAGCCGCAGCCGCCAGGTTGCCGGAGCGGATCATGTCAGAGATGACCCTTGATAAGGACGTCGTCTCCACCCCTGCCGGTGAGGACCTGGGCCGGCCCGAGCTCGGCGACTTGGTCGTGGGACAATGGTTCATGTCCCGATGACTTGATCAGCGGTCCGTCCGCGATCCACATGTCCTCATCGAAGTGCCTGATGTCCCCGACCGTCGGTGATGAACTCGACTCGGGAAAGGGCGGCATGCGACGATGTCATTGATCCAGCCCGACTCGTCGATCGATGGCAGGTCGAACACGGCTGAGATGGTGGTGAGATCCACCGGGTCGCCACCTCGAGCGAGGGCCGCCGCTGCAGGACGATCGATGACGAATCGAACCCACCGGACAGGTGGCGAACGCGGAGGCTGACGTCGCAAGGCGCCTCCGGTCAACCGCATCGGTGAGATGCTCTCGGACCGAGGCAGGGAGTCTGCCGGATCGTGCCTGGTGTGAGCCGGCGACAGATCCCAATATCCGGACCCGACGCATCACGCCGGAAGCGGCCTCGATCACGTACGAAGGCCCGACGCGATGGATGCCGGTGAAGAAGGTGTTCTGGGCAGCCGTGAAGCGGCCGTCGACGAACTCCGCGACGATGAGGTCTCAGGGCTGATCGGTCTCGACGAGGTTGCGGCGAGCTGCTTCACCTCGGAGGCGAAACGGAATCCGGTCTGGGTCTCCTCGAAGAAGATGGGCTTGACGGCGAAGCGGTCCCGCACGGCGAGGACTCGTCGCCGTTCGTCGTCCCAGACCACGAACGCGTAGTCGCCGTCGATGGCGTCGAGGAATGCCATGCCACGGCGGCGGAAGGCTGTCAGGATGAGTGTGCCGGTCGTCGAGTCCGGCAGTCGCTGCATCCCCGCCGGCGAAGGCACGGAGCTGCGTCCGTGGTCGTGGAGACGGATGTCCCCGACGATGCTGAGCGGCCCGAGTGATGTGATCTCCGTGCGCCGTCGACCTGTGTGGACGTGCGGCCTTCGGCGAGAACGGCATTCGCTGTGGTGTGGATCCGTACCCCACCCGTGGCACGATGCGGGACGAGCGCCATCATCGGGTGGACCGCACCCGCGTCGACGGGGCGTTCCCAATCGATGACGACGGCGAACCCGCCCATCAGGTGGCTCCAGGGTCGATGCGGTGGCCAGGATGTGGGGACAGGGGGAGCCGACCCGTTCTGCAACGGTGAACCCGGCGGCGGCGAGCTCGTCCGTCATCTCGTCGAAGGTGAAGTGGTGGTCGAAGCTGCCAGAGACGACATCGCCGAGCTCTACGGGGGCGTCGGAGCGCCGCAGCGTGGCGATACCGGTGGCGACGGTGCGGACCAGGCCGAAGGTGCGGGATGCGTCGGAGCGGGCGAGGAACGAGATCAGCATCGGGGCACCCTCTGCCGTGACCTCGCGGACGGCGGTCAGGAACCCGACTCGGCGGTTCCTTCCCTGGACGTGGCTGATGCCACCCCAGCCGAACAGGACCGCATCGAACGGCCCGCTGATCCCATCGGGGACCGTGTCGGGTGGGGCGTGCACTAGGGCGCCGGGGCACCACGTGGCGGTGAGGAGCTGGTTCCCGAGGTCGACGAGGCGCTCGGACGGGTCGAAGCCGACGACCTCGTAACCCATCGTCACGAGGGGAAGCACCTCACGACCGGCGCCTGCTGCTGGGACGAGGATGCGGCCTCGGTCCGGGAACCAGCGCCCGACGGCTGCCGCCTCCCACCCGGCGAGGCCGTCGGGGGTGACGTCACCGGGGGTGGCGTCCCACGTCTCGTAGAAGGCGCTCGTCGCCTGGTCCCGGGCGTCGGAGTCGAGGAGACCGAGCCAGAACCCGCCGTGCACAGCCCATGCGGCCCTGAGCGCCCGGCTGGAGGCCCTGCCGGACCGTGCAGCGATCCGGGCACTGCGAGAGCCAAGCGGTCATGGGTCCACGATAGGAACGCTGCTCCATCCACGGCGGGGCGACATCAGCGTTTCGAGGGCTGCCAGATCACCGACATCGTGGTGGGTGTCAGTCGCAGAGCCACGGGAACAGGTCGCAGAGCCACGGCGGGCGCTCACCGTCCTGGGTCCACTCGAACGTCTCGAAGTCGAAGCGGTTCCCGCTCTTGCGCGTCACACCTGCCATCGTCCCGTACTCGTGGAGTACCGGCCGTGTGTAGCCCCTCATGGCGGAAGACGACTCGCGATCGTGCCGAACGGCTGGGAGGTCGGATCGATGCGTCATCGATTACACGGCGGCAGCCACGGCATGAAGTCACACACCGGTGGCCGGTGCTGTGGTGCGCGGTCCAACGTCTCGGTGTCGCGCCGTCGCCCGGACTTGCGGGTGACGTGCGCCATCGAGCCCAGTTCGACGAGAACCGGCCGTGAGTACGCCTTCATGCTGTGCACAAGGTACCGACATCGGCAGAAAGTCCATGGATCTTGACCCCACGGCCCGATGCTCGGACGTGGCCGAACCGGTCGGACGGTGGGTTTTCGGACAGGAATCCCCCTGCATCGCTTCGCTCTGCTGTCCCCACGAAGCCCTTCTCGGCGAGACGGCAAAGACATCGGCCCCGACACTGTCCCCCGGCAGCTGGTTGCAGGGACGTCGACCGTGCAGCGGTCCTGCCGTCGCCGGCGACCGAGCGGGGAGCCCGGAGTCTCTGTATGGTCAGGCTCAGGTCGAGAGAGCGGGGCGATGTCCGCAGACGAGAAGAGGGCAGTGATCCGGCGCTTCCACTCGTCCCTCGGGGAGAGCGACAACCTGTACGACGAAGTCCTCACGGCGGACTTCGTTGGTCACCTCGCCTCGGGTGCCCAGATCAACGGGGCGACGGAGTTCAAGCAGTATGCCCACGTGATGCTTCGTGCCTTCTCCGACCTTCATTCATCGGTCCATGAGATCGTCGGTGACGGGGACCTGTTCGCCTGTCGCATCTCCTTTTCGGGAACGCACACCGGCGACCTCATGGGTATCCCCCCGACCAACCGGAAGTTCGAGCTGTCCGAAGCCATCTTTGTTCGATTCGAAGGCAACCGGATCGCAGAAGAGTGGCAGTACCTGAACCAGCTGGCCATGTTCCGGCAGCTTGGCATCGACCCGGCCGCCGAGGCAAGCGACTAGACAGCTCGCCCGGCCCGCAGGCTCGCCAACCCCCTGGCTCACTTCGTTCGCCCGTCCCCCCTAAAGGGAGGACGAAGGTCGGCCTCGCTCGTCCCCCTTTCAAGGGGGACGGCAGAGCGAAGCGATGCAGGGGGATACCTGTCCGAGTCCCGCCTCGGCCGGTCCCACTTCCGTGCTCGCAGGCTCGCAGACCCCCCTGGCTCACTTCGTTCGCCCGTCCCCCCTAAAGGGAGGACGAAGGTCGGCCTCGCTCGTCCCCCTTTCAAGGGGGACGGCAGAGCGAAGCGATGCAGGGGGATACCTGTCCGAAGATCCACGCCTCGGCCGGTTCCCACTTCCGTGCTCGCAGGCTCGCAGACCCCCCTGGCTCACTTCGTTCGCCCGTCCCCCCTGAAGGGAGGACGGTGCCGGCGTCCGAGGAGCCCGGGATCAGGGGGTCTCGAGCCAAAGCATGATGGACCATGCCTGCCAGAGGTCGGGACCGGGGTCTTCCGAGGCGATGGCGTTGCGGTAGGCGGCGGGATCGATGAAGTCAGCGGCGTTGGCGGGGACGGTGGGGAAGCGGGCGGTGAACACGGGGCCTTGGGTGGCGATGACCTCGTGTGACCCACGTGTTGGCGACCGTCTTGGTGGTGCGGGACAGGACGCTGTCTGGGAGGTGGCCAGCGAACGCCGTGCGGATGAGGGCCTTGTTGCCGAGGCGGATGGGGCGTTGGGCGGGCGGGATGGAGGCGACGAACTCGACGAGGTCCCGATCGAGGTACGGGTGGGACACCTCGAGGCCCCGAGCGGCGAACATGGCCTCCTGGAACTCCCGGAGGGCGAGACCCCGACCGTTGAGGAGATCCCTCGCCACGGGATGGAGGGCTCGTCCGGTGTCGGGTGGTCGCTCGGTGTCGAGCAGCTCCTCGAGTCCGGGATGCGAGGAGGCGGTCTGTCGGTTCGGTGGTCGATCGCGGAGCCGGCGCTTCACCGACGAGGGCAGGTTCGACCCGAGCGACGAGATACCCCACAGGGCCGCGGAGCTGCGGGAGTCCTCCGCCATCGACCGCAGCCCTCTCACCCAGGCACGCCCACGCCCGGAGCGGACGAGTTCGGGGAGGATCCACCGGTCGTTGGTGACGTCGTCGCCGCCGTTGCCGGTGAGGACCAGGTCCGCGCCCTCCTCGTGGGCGATGTCCGCTGTGGCGGCGGCGAGATCCCGCATGTGGTGGGCGATCGGGGTGCCGGTGACGGCCATGTCTGCCCCGTAGTCGTCGATCGTGCCGATCCTCGGGGTGAACTCTCTGTGGTGGAACGGCTGACCGGCGACGATCTCGTCGATCCAGACGGACTCGTCCGTGTCGTGGCCGGGAACGATCGCCGACACGGTGATGAACGAGTCCGCATCGACGGTCGCCGGCGTCGGTGAGGAGGTCGCGCGGCAGCCGATATCGAGGAACTGTCGAGGCCGCCGCTGAGGTGGCTGACGCAGCGCTTGGACCCGGCGAGGCGTCGTGCCACGGCATCGGTGAGGTGGGTGCGGAACGCGCTCGGGACGTCGTCGCATGTCCGCTGCGGGATCCCCGAGGGATCCCAGTACGGCGAGGTCGCGAAGGCGGCCTCCGATGCGGTGAGCGTGTGGGCTGGCATGAGGCGGACGATGCCGCTGCGGAAGGATCGGTCGTCGTACCGGAGGTCGTCGGTGAGGAACCGTGCAACGGCCAGGTCGTCGGGTGAGGGTCGTGGGTCCGATGCGGCGACGAGCTGGTTCACCTCGGATGCGAGGCGCACCCCGGTGGCGGTGCGCTGGATCCACAGCGGCTTGACGCCGAAGCGGTCCCGTGCGGCGAACAGGGTTCGGGTGTCGGTGTCCCAGATGGCGAAGGCGAAGTCGCCGTCGACGAGGTCCATGACGTCTGGGCCGAGTGCCCTGTACCCGTGGAGGACGAGCATGCGTGGGTCGTCGGTGGTGGAGCCTGTGGCTTCGTGGAGCGCCTCGGTGTTCCACAGCCGCAGGTCCCCGACGAGGGTCAGCGGACCGAGGGTGGCGATGTCCCAACCGGGTTGGCCATCCCTGGGAAGGCGTGCCTCGGCGAGGAGGGCGACGCCGTCGCCCCTCGTGTGGATCCCTGCCGGGCCGCGGTGGGCCATCGCGGACACCATTGCATCGAAGGGCACATCGATGGGTTCGGCGGGTGGTTCTGCCGCCCAGTCGACGGTCACGGCGAACCCGCCCATCAGGAGGCGAGTCCCCCGTTGCGGGTCACGTCGATGATGTGGTCGGCGACGGAGGCGACCTTGTCCCTGTCGTCGGGGATCACGAGGTCGACATGCGCGCAGCCCTCGACGAGGCGGTGATACGCGTCGAACTGGAACTTCCACACGTCTGGTTCGCTGTGCTCGCCGAACCCGTTGTGGACATGGCTGCGCAGGGCTGCGGCACCGCCCGCAGAACCGATTGTGAGGGTGTCGCGGTGGCGGGACAGGAAGCACACTGCCGCGATGGATGCGGGACCGAACGGCGTCGGCACGTGGGCGGTGGTGGCGTCGAAGCGGATCGGGAGCAGGTCGTCGCTGACCGGATCTGCGCCCGCCTTCACGAGCGCCCACGCCAGGGTCGACTTGCCGACCCCGGATTCGCCGACGAACGCGACGATCCGGTCGTCGATCCCGACCGCTGATGCGTGGAGGGTGAGGCGTTCGAAGCATGCGGCGACGGTGGGGGCGACCTGGCGGAGCTGCCATCCCCGCATCTCGACGTGGTCGTCGATCACCGGGAGGTGCACGGCGCGGGCGGACCGGTCGAGCCACAGGGCGAGATCCATCGGGGCGGAGAGGCGGGTGCCCGATGGCGGGTCACCGGTGAACCAGGTTGCGGTGAGGTCGAGATCCGAGAACCCGGAGTCATCGACAGAGACGAGGGCCCGGTCCATTGCGAAACCGGACGCCGCCGATCGTGGCGGCAGGCATCAGCGGAACACCAGGTCCACGGGGTCCTCGTCGAAGACGGCGAAGCGCTCCGCAACATCGGGGGAGTCGTTGAGGACGGAGCCCCGGTACTCGACCCAGGCATGTGCGTCGAGGCTGTCACCGTCACGGGCGACGCCGATGCGCACCGTGCCCTCGAGGCTGTGCTGGCGCAGCACGAACCACAGCGCCACCGACCGGTCGAGGCAGGTCGCCCCGTAACGGCCCTTTGCTCGCCTCACCGATCTCGACCATCCACAGCGGGTTCGGGGCGACGACCGCAGAGAAGATGCGCGGCGCTCGCGAGAGCAGCCGGATCGTTCGGGCGAACCCGACCGTGCGTAGGGCGAGCCTGGTGAGCCGGACACCGGCCCACGCCGTGAGGAGGCGCCCGTACGTGCTGCGCAGCTCGATTGGGGCGTGGTCGGCGCCGGTCACGATGCGTCCACGACGAGGCCGGCTTCGGTGAGCTCGGCAAGGAGGCTGTCGAGGTCTGCCGCAGCAGTCGGGCGGTCGACGTCGAATTCCGCGGTGATCGCCTCGACGATGGCATCCCGGTCGTGGTCGCCGTCGAGGAGGTCCCAGATGAGCGCCCCGACGTCGTTGAGGCCGAAGTACCTCCCGGACGGAACGTCGAGGATCACGACCTCGTCGTCGACGGTGCGCGCCATCGCGGCATCAGAGCGTTTCATCGGCGCTTCATCCGCCTGCCTCCGCCTTCCATGCCGTCAGGGTGCGCCTCTGGCTCATCCGCCAGTCCGCGAGGGCGACAGGGTACGACAGGCCGGTGCTTCCCGACCGCAGCTCGATGACGGACCGTGGAGGGAACACTCTCCTGGCGTAGGCGGCGGCGAGGGCGGTGGATCTACGGGCGGTGAGAAGGCTGAGCGCGGACTGGCGCCGGTCGCTCCGGGTGACGCTGCGGGCTCCCTGGAGGAGGAGATCCCGTGGCCATACGGCCTCGATGACCGCCCTGCGCCATCGAGCGATCGACGTCGGCAGCGGTGAGGCCATGCCGAACGTGTCTGCGACGAACCATGCTGCGTATCGGACGATGTCCCTCCACCCGTCGACGGCGGTGCGCCGTTCGACTTCGTCCCAGTCGGGGCCGGCATCGAACATGAGGCGCACGTCCCAGCAGTGGAGCAGGTCGGCGAAGTTGTCGCGGAACAGGTGCAGCAGCGCCTGGATGACCGAGTCCTCCAGGTCGAGCGTGCGGACCTTGCCGCCGTTCGGAAGCGCCACCGTGACGGTGCGGTCCCAGCGGTCCTGCTCCCGCACGGACGGGAGGATCATGTTCATCGGGTCGCGATGCAGGTCCACGACCGTTCCGTTCGTGGGCAGCGGCACCTCGAAGACCCGCCCCTCTGCGACCATCGCATCGATCGCGGCACCGAAGTGCTCGGTCGCGCCGAGGGCGATTGCGAGGTCACCCATGCGGTCGACGTGCGCGGGGTCGACGAAGGCGTCGACGTCGATGGTGCGGCGAAGCTCAGGGTTCGGGTGGAAGCGGGACCCGACCGCCACGCCCTTGAAGATCGCCACCTCGATGCCCAGTGTCGCCGCAGCGTCGAGGAGCTGGTCGATCGCGATCATCGCGTTCTGGTTCTCGTGCGTCGTCTCGAGGACGTTCATCGCCAGGAGCTGCTTGACCTGCGGCGGGGACGTGGCGAGCCCACGCTCGGTCACGATCGGATCCAGGAACGCCGCAACCCCATGCTCCTCGGCCGAGCGCACCACGTCGATGGTCACGACGGCGTCGTCGGGAATCGGATCACCGTTGATCAACGGCACCAGCAACGGGTGGGGTGCAGCCATGCAATGAGGGTAGTGCCCACCCCCGCCCCGAGAGAGAGCCAGATCCCGCGCCCTCGTCCCCGTCTCGTCCCCCTTTCAAGGGGGACGGCAGAGGAGCGCAGCGACGATGCAGGGGGATTCCTCGACACCCGGACCTTGCGACGACCAGACCGAGCCGAGAAGGAAGGGGGACGGCAGAGGAGCGCAGCGACGATGCAGGGGGATTCCTCGACACCCGGACCTTGCAACGACCGGCACCGAGCCGAGAAGGAGGGGACGGCAGAGGAGCGCAGCGACGATGCAGGGGGATTCCTGTGCGAGGACGCACGGCTCGGCCGGTTCCTACTTGCGTGCTCGCTGGCTCGCGGACCCCCCTGGCTCACTGCGTTCGCCCGTCCCCCCAGGAGTCTCGATGTCTCCCACGTGAGCAAACCGTCTCGTTGCCTCGATCCCCAGCTCGCAGGCAGAAGGCTGCCGATCACGGAGTGATCGGACTCCGGCTTCTAAAGGGAGGACGAATCTCGTCTCGTTCCCCTCGTCCCCCTTTCAAGGGACGGCGAGCAAGCGATGCGATTCGACGGACCTCGATCGACGGCGCCAAGGGGGACGGCAGAGGAGCGCAGCGACGATGCAGGGGGATTGCTATCCGAGACACGCCGACGGCTGGGCGCTGCTACCTCGGGCGGCGGTTGCCGGCGAGGACCTCGTCGATGCCGGGGAAGGGCATGCCGAGGAGGTGTTCGGCCCGAGTGCTGTCGAGGCGGAGGTCGAGGGGGATCGTGTCGGAGATGTCGGCGGCACGCACAGGCTCGATGAGGCCGCGGTCGTCGATGTTCCAGTGGGCGAAGAGCTTGCGGGCGTAGTCCTCACGGGTGACGGCCTGGCGTCCTGCGATGTTCAGCAATCCCGACACGTCGGTGTCGGCGAGGCGGACGATGGCCTGGGCGAGCGTCTCGACCCAGATCGGGTTGCGGATGACGTCGGTGAACAGCTGGAGGGGTTCGTTGCGCACCAGGCGGTCGGCGAACCCTGCCGTGCCGCGGTCCATCGTGTCGAGGCCGTACATGAGCGATGTCCGCACGATGACGGCGGAAGGGTCGATGTCGAGGATGGATTCCTCGGCTGCGGCCTTCGTTCGACCATAGATGTTGATCGGGCTCGGTGGGACGTCATCGCCGTACGGTGCTGACTTCCCGTCGTGGACGACGTCGGAGGAGATGGCGATGAGCCGTGCACCGACCCTCGTTGCGGCAGCGGCAATGTGGCGGGCGCCGTCCGCGTTGACCCGCCACATGGCCTCGTAGTCCCCCTGGCCCGGGTTGACCGCGGCGGCGTGGACGATGACCGACGGCTGCACGTACTGGACACACGACAGGACGCTCGTGCGGTCCCCGATGTCGCAGAACACGATCTCGCCTGCAGGCGCCTGCACGGCCGCACGGTTCGAACCGACGTAGATGCGATTCATCACGGATGCACGACGCACGATGCGGCGGCCCAGGTAGCCGGTTCCACCCGTGATGAGGATTGCGCGGTCAGCCATCGGGAACCAATCGGGCGAGGTGAGGTCTTCCATTGTCGAGCGTAGCGAACATCCCCTCACGTGGGAACGAGGAGAATCATGCGAGCTGTGCTCACTGGTCGCAGTCTGCGGTTGTTCGCGTTTCTCCCCCGTTGGGGGAGATGCCCGGCAGGGCAGAGAGGTGATGACGTTGTTTCCCACGTCGGGCGTGAGTCTTCGCCCTACGGCCCTCTCTGCGTCGCTTCGCTCCGCGTCTCTCCCGCGGGGAGAGACAGGAAGGGGTCTGCGTCGCTTCGCTCCGTCTCTCCCCGGGGAGAGACGGAGTGGTGCGAGCTTCGCTCGCTGCCTCCATCTGCGCCCGGGCCGTGCGACAACGAGGTAGCACACGAGAAGGGCGCCCACGGGAACAGGCGCCCTCCTCGTGTGCGAGTGCAGTGGCGGGGGAGGGATCGCCACTGCGGGGGATGTCATCTGGAATACGGAGCACACCGATCCACCGGATGACCGGAAATCCTGATCGCTGCAATCGGTCACCAGGCACGGGGCGAGGCCCCGGATGCCCCTTCCGGAGCGGACGGGGGGCCCGGTCGGTCCTACCATCGTCCCGTGGCTGAACGCGCCTCCCTCGGAACCCAGGCCCGCCAGATACGGCGGTTGTACGGGTTCGCACGCCCGTACCGGGTCCGGTTGATCATCGGAACCGCCGCGGTCGTCGTTGCATCGTTGCTCGGGTTGATCTTTCCGCTCGTGATCGGCACCCTCGTCGACACGGCGTTCGTCGATCCCGAGAACACCGACCCGTCCCAGTTGAACCTCTATGCGATCGGTCTGCTCGCCATCTTCGCCATCCAGGCCGTCTTCAACTATGCGAGGACGTACAACCTGGCCGTCGTGGGCGAGGGAGTGGTCGCCGACCTCCGCCGGACCGTCTTCGACAGGGTCGTCCGGCTGCCCGTCCCGTTCTTCGACGAGCGCCACACCGGGGATCTGACATCCCGGCTGACATCGGACGTCGTGGTCGTCCAGAGCATCGTGTCGGATGCCCTCGGGCGGACCCTGTCCCAGGCCATCACCCTCGTCGGAGGAGTGGCCCTCGCGGTGGTGATCAGCCCTGTCCTGTCCCTGAGCATCCTCACGTTCCTGCCGGTGATCGTCCTTGCTGCGGCCTTGTTCGGTCGTCGGTTGCGGCTGCTCTCCACCGAGTACCACGACCAGCTGGCGTCGGCGAACGCCCTGGCGGAGGAGAGCATCTCGTCGGTGCGGGTCGTCAAGTGGTTCAACGCGGAGGACCGCCTCGCGGCCGACTACGACACCGAGGTGGTCGCCTCGTACGCGGTGGCAAGACGGAGGGCCAGGATGCGGGCGCTGTTCGTCCCGCTCGTGACGTTCGTGGGGTTCGCCACGCTTTCGCTCGTGCTGTGGATCGGCGGGCGGCTCGTCGCGGACGGTTCCCTGACACCCGGCGAGCTGATCTCGTTCATGCTGTACACGCTCACCATCGCAGGAGCGCTCGGTTCTTTCACCGGCCTCTACGGGGAGATCCAGGAGGCGCTCGGGTCGTCGAGGCGCATCTTCGAGCTGCTCGGAGCAGAGCCCGAGCTCCCCGAGACCACCATCGATGCGGCGCTACTCCCGGCTCCGAGCGGATCCGTGAGGTTCCGAGGTGTCGAGTTCGCCTACGAGGGCAGGGAGGCGACGGTCCTCCACGACATCGACCTCGACGTCGAACCGGGGGAGGTCCTCGCCCTCGTCGGGCCGTCGGGTGCGGGGAAGTCGACGATCGTCCAGCTCGTGCCCCGCTTCTACGACGTCGACGCCGGGTCCGTCGAGGTCGACGGGCTCGATGTGCGGTCCTATCCCGTGGATGTCCTGCGGTCCCGGATGGCAGCGGTCCCCCAGGAGGTGCAGCTGTTCTCCGGCACCATCGCCGAGAATCTCCGGATCGCCGACCCTTCCGCATCCGACGACGACCTCGTCACAGCGGCGAAGGCTGCGAACGCCCACCGGTTCATCGTCGAGTTCCCCGACGGGTATGAGTCCATCGTGGGTGAGCGGGGTGTGAAGCTGTCGGGTGGTCAGCGTCAGCGGATCGCCATCGCCAGGGCGTTGCTCGCCGACCCGCGCATCCTGATCCTTGACGAGGCGACCAGCTCACTCGACGCCGAGTCAGAGGCGCTCGTCCAGGAGGCCCTCGAGCGTCTGATGGCGGGGAGGACCACGATCGTGATTGCGCACCGCCTCTCAACCGTCATGCGCGCAGACCGCCTCGTCGCGATCGACCGGGGCCGCATCGTGGAGCAGGGCACCCACACCGACCTCATCGCATCCGACGGCCTCTACGCACGGCTCTACGCAAGGCAGCTGGCACGCTGACTGGATGGAGCGAGCGGAACTCGCTCCCCATGGTTCAGGGGATTGGGTCCTCGGCCAGGCCGAGGATGTTGCCTTCCGAGTCCTTGAACCATGCGGTCCGTCGGCCGGTCGGGTCGGTCATCACGCCATCGACGGTCGCCATGCCGTCTCCGAAGTCGTAGTCCTCGAACGTCACGCCTGACGACCGCAGGGTCGCGATGGCTGCATCGAAGTCCTTCACGGCGACTCCGGCCGCTGTTGCCTTGTTGGTCCCGGCGAACTGCGATTCGTAGACCATGAATGCGTTGTCCCCGTTCACATACATGAGGACGCCTTCGTCCTCCTGTGCGGTCGGTTGGACGCCGAGCTTCTCCTGGTACCACGAACGTGCCCTGTCGATGTCGGACGCGGGCAATGATGCGACCATCTGGAAGTCCATCACACCTCCTTCTTCTCGCAGACCATACGTTCCCGCGCTGGCGCCGAGTGGAGATGGTTTTCGCGACCAAGGATGGTCGAACAGATCAGACGAGATCGTCGACCTTCGTGGCCGCCTTGGCGGCGTAGCCGTAGGGGTAGTAGTTGGACCCGCCGATGTCGGCACGGTTGAAGATGTAGCCGATGATCGGTGTCCCGGAGAGGGCGATGCGCTCCCTCGCGTCCTCGAGGTGGCGCAGCGGAGTGCCTCGATCGACCACGAGGACAACGCCGTCGGCCTGGGACGCCAGGTCGGCGGTCTCCGAGGCCGACATGACGGGAGGCGCGTCGATGAGGACGAGCTGGCGCGTATCGGTGATCGTGCGGAACGCCTCGCGGAACTCGACGGAACGGAAGTACCCGGAGATGTCCGCACCAAGGCCGCGACCCGCCGCGATGAAGTCGATGGTCTCCTCCGTCGTGATGGGCCACTCATAGCCGTGGCCGATGCGCCCGTTCGGCGATGGGTGGTCGGTGACCCCGGCGAGTCGGGTGAGGCCCTGCATCCGCTCGTCAGCGTCGATGAGGAGCGGCCGGCGCCCGTCCTTCATGGCCGCGATGGCGAGGTTGAGGGCGGTGACGGTCTTGCCGTCACCAGGGCCCGCCGACGTGATGACCACGGTGCGGTGGCCCTTCTGGTCGAGGACGAACGACAGCGACGAGAGGGCGAAGTGGTATGCCTCGGCCGCCGAGGAGTCGGGGTTCGTGATGGTGGGTGCGGGTGCCCATGCCTTGGCGAGCCCGTAGTCGGGGACCGATGCGAGCATCGGGGCGTCGAGGATGCGTGCCGGGACGTCCTTGTTGTCGGCGCGCTGGTCCTGCTCGGCTCTCCACCATGCGAACGCGCCAGCGGCGAGGGATGCGAGGACGAAGGCGATCGCCGCGTTGCGAGCCGGGCGGGGCGCCACCTGGATCGCCGGGGGCTGTGGTGCGACGTAGAGCTGGATCCCAGACCCGTACAGCAGGGCATTCGTGGTGATCGAGTTGATGCGCTCATCCACGTCCACCAGGGCTGCCCTCGTCGACTGGAGCTCGGCCTGCAGCACGCTGCTGTCAGGGTTCTCTGCTACCTGGTCGTCGAGTGCCTCGAGGCGCTCGGCCAGAGCAGCGCGTGACTCCTGGAGGCCGGCGACCGTGTCCTCGGCGTTCAGGAGCACTTCCTCGGACACGACCTGGCCGTATGCCTGCACCACGGCGTTCGTGATCGGGATCGGGGCCTCAGGGTCGTTCGAGGAAGCGGTCACGGTGAGCGCGTCGATGTTGTTCTCGGACCGCACGGTGATGGCGTCCGCGACGTCCTCGCCCGTGTACGGATCGCCGAGGATCTCTGCTGCCCGGTTGGTGACGTTGGGTGAGGTCATCACCGTGACCTGGTTCTCGAGGTAGCGGGTGGGGTTCCAGAAGATGGACAGTTCGGTGGCGGTGGTCCCGTTCGTACGTGGATCCGTGAGGAGTACGAGACCGTCCGCCTCGTAGACCTCAGCCTGTTGGGACGACAGCCCGTACGCGGCGACGGCACCGAGGATCGCAGCACCTGCGATCAGGAACTTGAAGCGCCAGAGGGCGGCGAAGAGGCTCGGTTCGTTGTCGATGGCAACCCACCCCGTCGAGTCGTGGCCCATACTCTACGCCACGACCCGACATTCCCACGCTGATGAGCGGATGGTCACGGCCTCTGTTCCTCGGCGGCGTCACGCTCCGCCAAGGCGTCGCTGCCTGCGGTACTCGTCGAGGACGGCCCGCTCGTCGCGGTGGCGGGCCCTCCACTCGATCCATCGTGGGCGCTGCGCACGGATGACCAAGGCGATGACCGCAAGCGCCGCTGCCGTTGCGAAGATGATGGACCACGGAATCAACCACACGCGTGTGGGAGCGCTCGTGAACGGGACGGGCACGCGGTCACCGACCACGGCCATGATCGTTCCGACGGCGTCGTATCTCCCGATCAGTGGGGGGTCCTCCCACACCGCCCTGGCGGTCGCAGCCTCACCGGGCGCCAACGTCAGATCCTCGGGGACGAGTGCGATCGTGGCGGGCGTGGAATGGAGCCAGCCGGTGATGTCGATGTCTCCCGATGCGGTGAAGGTGACATCCCCCGTGTTGGTGATGGGCAACTCGAAACTGATGGAGCCGTCGTCGTGCCGGAAGACCAGGTCGCCGAGGGCGATGTCGAGGTTGACTGCCCCGAGAACGGTGGTGGTGATGGGAAGGGCGATGCGTGTCTTCGATACGACGGTGCCGCTGTCAGCCGACGAACGCGGCTCGACGACGAGCGCCGCCTTGTACTCGCCCGGTGGGGTGCCGGTCGGTACGGTCACCTCGAATCTGATCAATTCGCTCGTGTCTGGCTCGAGTTCAGCAGCGCCGGATCTGAGTGTGATCCAGGTCGCTGGACCCCGAGGGGCGACCGAGCGCGGGGCCGGGGCGAGTCCGCCGTTGCTGGACGGCACCATGTCCACGGCGTACACGTCGAAGACCTCCGACACACTCGCGTGGTTGAGCACCTCGATCCCGTCCTCGATCGTCGTCCCCGCTTCGAGGGAGTGGAAGAAGCCAAGGGCCGATCGAGGCGTGCCCGCGATTCGCTCCGGTCTCAGCACCGTAGTCGGGAGCCGTCTGGGCGCTTGCGGACGCAGCCATCCCCACGATGACGAGTGCGATCGCGATGAGGATGGCTGAGCGGTGTCGGGGCGGCCCTTGGTGGGACCGCCCCGAACGTGACCGCTCGTCGATCACGGTGTCTGAGGATCGATCGTGTAGGTCACCGTTGCGCGATACGCCCCTGGCAGCGTGTCATCGTTGGGAACGGTGAGCTGCAAGTGCGCCTCGTCCACGAACCCGAAGTCGCCGACAGGCTTCCGACGCCTTCCATGATCACCAACGGCGTCGCCGTGTCGAGGACTCCGTCGTATGCAATCACGTCATCAGGCAGTTCGCCCTCCCACCCCAGGGTGTCGGCACCCCACAGGTGCAGGGCCGATGCAGCTATCGTCTTGCCGTTTGGCGGCCCATCACAGCCGGATTCGTCGCAATTCTCCGGGACGTAACCCTCGAGGTCCGTGCTCGTCACCGAGATCGCCCAGTCCGCCTCAGACGTGTTCCTGACCTGCATGTCGAAGTACTGCATCTCGCTTGTCTGGCCCACTTCGACGGCGAGCTGAATGTTCTCCTGAACCTGGATCGAAAGTTCGTCCAGTGGGAATACGCCGACCTCCACGGTCTGATCGTTCGCTATGGCCGCCGAGGCCGCGAACAGAACCATGCCCGCGACGATCAGGACGATTCGCCCCAATCGTGTCTTCATTTGTTCACTCCTGGTTCCTCAACCTCCCAAAGCCCTGACGCCGCACACCGCGTCAATCACGGACGCAGCGAGACGCCAGCATTTCCTGGCCCATCACCTCCCCCGTACCTGAATCGACAATGCGGAGGGCGTGGCTGCCGAATGGGTGCCCGGATCCATCGCAGGTGATTCGACGTCTCGGCACGGGCCTGAGAGGAGGCCCACAGTCCACCCTTTCCTCTGGCACCTTCCAGAGTCTCGCCGCTCGCCACCAGTGTCCACCCCAAAGAACTGCCCCTCTTGTCCCTCCCGCGTTCCCCTCATCCCACCGCCCCCTTCGTCCCCCTTTCAAGGGGGACGGCAGAGCGAAGCGATGCAGGGGGATTCCTCGGCACCTCGACCCCGCATTTCGGACGGAGCCGACGAGGGAAAGGGGGACGGCAGAGCGAAGCGATGCAGGGGGATTCCTCGACACCTGGACCCCGCATTTCGGACGGAGCCGACGAGGGAAAGGGGAATGGCAGAGCGAAGCAATGCAGGCGATCGCCGCGCGAGGGCTCACGTTCCGGCCGTATCCCACTCGCGTGCTCGAAAGGCTCGCTACCCCCCCCTGGCTCACTGCGTTCGCCCGTCCCCCCTGAAGGGAGGACGATGCTTCTCGTCCCCGTCGCCCCCTCGTCCCCCTTTCAAGGGGGACGGCAGAGCGAAGCGATGCAGGGGGATTCCTCGGCACCTGGACCCCGCATTTCGGACGGAGCTGACGAGGGAAAGGGGGACGGCAGAGCGAAGCGATGCAGGGGGATTCCTGTGTGAAGAATCACGGCCTGGCCGGTTCCCACTCTCGTGCTCGCGGGCTCGCATGCCCCCCTGGCTCACTGCGTTCGCCCGTCCCCCCTAAAGGGAGGACGATGCGTCTCGTCCCCGTCGCCCCCTCGTCCCCCTTTCAAGGGGGACGGCAGAGCGAAGCGATGCAGGGGGATTCCTCGGCATCCGGACCGTGCAACGAACGGACGGAACGGTCGAGAGATAGGGGGACGGCAGAGCGAAGCGATGCAGGGGGATTCCTCGGCATCCGGACCGTGCAACGAACGGACGGAACGGTCGAGGGATAGGGGGACGGCAGAGGAGCGCAGCGACGATGCAGGGGGATTCCCCGGCAGCTGTGGGGCTATGCGTCGGAGGGGATCCAGACGATGACCTGGACGGAGGTGGAGGTCGCTACGCCCCATTGGTCGGTGGCGGTGGCGGTGATATTGGGTTGGCTCGCATCGGAACCACGGGTGGAGATCCAGGCGACGATGGAGGTGCCGGTCCCGAAGGAACCCCAGCCGGGGGCTGACCAGCGAATCTGGACGGCGTCCCCGTTGGGGTCCGACGCCCTCACCGAGAGGGTGACGTAGGCGCCGAAGTCCTTACGGTCGGCGTCGTAGGCGGCGATGTGCGTCGACAGCGCAGCCGGGGCGAGGATCTCAACGGTCGGGGCCACGTTGCCCTCGGGGATGGTGGTCGTCGTCGCTGTCGCCGCCGGGGCGCGGGTTGTGGATGTGGCGTTCGTGGTGGTGGTCGTCGATGTCGTCGTCGGTGCCGTGGTCGTGGTGGTCGTCGTCGGTGCCGTGGTCGTGGTGGTCGACATCACGACTGTGTCACTGGGCGCGGCGATCGGGGTTTCGTCACCCGCCGATTCATCGGTGGTCGCACGAGTGCATGCCGATACCGCGAGGGCGATGAGGATGACGATCACGGTCCTACGCACGTGCAACTCCCGATGAGAGATCCCAAGGCTAGGCCGCCTCTGTCGATGTCGGCATCAGGGTTCCTAGCCACAAAGCCATGGATCGGTGCTCAGGACACCGTCGAGAACGTCTGCCCACACTGCCTCGAATGCTGCCTCGACGGCCGCGTCGTATGCGGAATTCCGCGACTGGAGGTCGTAGCCGAACGTCACGCCGTCTGGAGTGTACAAGCAGCCGTTGATCACCTTGTTCGGAAGGGTGCCCTCGTTCTGGCTGTACGGGGCGATGCTCGCAGCCGTGAGACTGGCGCCTGAGAACATGCCGGAAGCCACGAAGTCCTGCGGGGTGGCCGTGGGCATCGGACCGGGGTTCACGGTGAAGATCGTCGCCGCGAGGGTCAGGAGCTCCCCGATCGACAGGTCGGTGCCGACGAAGTCGTCCATGATCGACAACAGGTTCGGGATCTGTGCCATGCCGAGCGGCTTGACCGTGGCCACTGCCGACTTCATCATCATGCCCTGGTTGAGTGTCCGGTTGACGCCCCCGTAGGGCGAGTTCATTCGTTCCCTGGCCCAGGCGATCGCCTCGGTGCCGTCGAGGAAGGTGTCGCCCATCGCCGGGTTGCCTCCTGCGGGCTCGTAGGGGACGAGGAAGGGGAAACCCCCGAATGCGTCGACGAGGTCGGAGAAGCCCTTGGGTGCACCGGGGAGGAAGCTCCCCATCCCGGTGAGGAGGTAGCCCTCGATCGGGAGCCCCGTCTCCATGATGAGTGATGTGACGGTGTTCGCTGGCCCGCCGTCGACGGTGGTCTTGGCAACCCTGGTGTGGCCGAACGGCGATTCGATGTACGTCGATCGTGGGATCCCGAGGATCGCCCCAGCGCCCGCCACCGGGTTCACGGCGTAGAGGTGCACCGAGTCGGCGTTCGTCCGGTTCCGGTTGGTGGGCCAGTTGCTGCCCGACTGCTGCCAGTCCGTCCCGATGATCGCGACGTGCCGTGCGTTCCCGCCGTACCAAAGGGTGCGGCCGAGGCCCGCGGGCTTGGCCCCGACGACCTTCCACTCCCACCCGTTGTCCGTGATGGCGAGGAGCGTGTCACCGTTGGACTGCACGACGGCGACGCCCTTCCCGTAGGCGGTCGACGTCGTCGCCGACCCGGTGATGGACTTCACCTTCGGGTAGTCGTACAGGCCGAGGAGGTTCGTTCGGAGGCCTTCGGGGATGTGCGGTGCGGCCTGCTGGTCCTGGTAGAACGACTCGACCGCGTACTTGAGCTGCGCCGGTGCGCCGGTGACGTTGACGGTGACGCCGCTGTTGAGCGTCCCGAACCGTCCGGCGACCGGGATGTACGTCGACTCGCCCCACTGGTACCACTCGTTGGCGTTGCCCTGGGTGTTCGAGTACCGCATGTATACGGTGCGGTTCGACGGGCGATACACGGCAGGGAAGTCCTCACCGGCACCGGTCCAGTCGCCTGAGATCAGGCGGTCCCCGGGGTCGCCGAAGTAGAACTCGTAGTGCGCGATGCCCTGCGTGTTCGTGTTGCGGAAGTACATGAATCCTGTCGACTCGCGGTGCAAGCCCACGGTCGAGATCCCGTCGCCGTTGAAGTCACCGGTGAACGGCTTGTCGCCGGGGTTCCCGAAGATGTACGAGTAGTCGGCTTCGCCGAGGCCGAGGTCGTCGGAACCCAGCTCGTTGATCACATAGATGCGCTGCTCTGATGGGCGATACAACGACACGGTGTGGCAGCCGTCCCCGTTGAAGTCACCGGGGAGGGGGAAGTCGCCGGGGTTCCCGAAGAAGAACTTCACGTCAGCGGGGCCCTGCGTGTTCGCGTTGCGCAGATACACGTACCCGTCGGACTGGCGGTACAGGCCGGGCGTGTCGATGCCGTCGCAGTTCCAGTCGCCCATGAACGGGTAGTCGCCGGGGTTCCCGAAGAAGAACGAGGCAGGGTCACCGTCTCGGGTGCGCAGGTGCCACACGCCCTGGTCGGGGTCGACGAGTCCGACGCCGTGGGCGCCCGCAGGCACGGACGCCGCCACGAGGGGCTTTGGGATGAAGGGCTGGAGCGACGCCGCGATCGCGGCGAGGTCACGGGACCCTGCGGCCTCGGCGGTTGGGGTGGTGCCGAGTGTCGGCGAGTAGACCAGCACGGCGGCGACCACCACCGCTGCGGTGGCCGCGGAGAGGGTGCGGGCCAGTCGTGATCGCATGGTCATCCTTCGTCGAGGCCACACCCGGCGAGTATATGAACGCACCACCGGTGCAGCCTGTCACTACCGATTCCTGTTTCCTTCGGCCGATGTCGGCTCGCACTCAAGCGGTTGGTTCGGCACCGCTGGTGCTGTCGGGAACCGGTCGCAGGACCGGGAACGTCGAAGGCGTAACCGAGTCCCGCCGATAGGGTTCCTTCCATGCGCCGCATCCTCGTCCTGACCGCCGTCGTTGCCGGCCTCGTCGCGTCCGCGATGCCTGCAGGAGCCGCCGTCTGGATCCCCTCCGAGATCCTGCCGGATGGTGAGAGGCGTCCGGTCATCCGATCGGTCGAGCTGATGAACCCGGGACCCCACAACCGCCTCCTCGAGGCCGATCTCGTGTTCAACGTGGAGACCGACCTCGGCATCCGCCGATACGAGTACCGGTGGAACCATGCCACCTTCGGGGCCATCCACACCGCCAACGTCGTCAACCCGAGGGTGTCGTACGAAACCATCCTCCCCAACACCGCCTATGTGCTCGAGGTGCGTGCCGTGGACCGCCACGGGAGGGCATCGGACTGGAACACCGCCTGGTCCGGCGTCACGCCTGCCCCTCCGCTTGTCATCGTCGCCGGTGATTCCGTCGCCTCCGGATACCAGAAGCAGTGGTTCTCCCAGGGCTCGACGTGCAGGGACGAGGGATACTCGTACGGCTCCACCGTCGTGCAGGCGGTGGCCGCTCGCCTCCCGCAGGCATGGGCGCCACGGTACGTCAACATCGCATGGCCCGGCGCGGGCGTCGGGGACGTCCTCGACGGCGGGTCTGACTCGTGCTCGACGGCCTACCCGAGCCAAGTGGACCAGATCGTCGCGTACTCGGACCCCGCGACGTGGAACACCGTGGTCGTGACCGCCGGTATCAACTCGACGAACTGGGTCGACGTGGTGACCCGCCTGACGCGGAACACGGCACTGTCTCTCACCGACAGCGGTGACAAGCGTGCCTGCCAGGCGGCTGTGGCGAACGATTGGAACCTCGATGGGCGGAGCCAGGCCATCACCGACACGACCGCCCGGATCGTCGACGAGATCGCAACCCGATCCAACGCATCCCTCTACTGGACGAGCTACTACGAGCTCGCAGGCACCCGCATCGCCCCGCTGTGGTCGCCGATCGGCTTCGAGTGCGCCGAGGAGATGGACCTCGCCCTCGGACGCCTCCACGACACGATCCTCGCAGGCATGGATGACCGCGCACGGTGGATCGACCTCACCGAGGCGCCCGTCGGCGTCCAGAAGTGGGCCGGCTGGCCGCACCCCAACCCCGAGGGCCACACGGCCATCGGCCTCGAGGTCGCCACCGCCATAACCGGCTGACGCTCTTCGCACCCCCTCTCTCCCGTTCTTGCGTAACTGGGTTCCACCCATGGGTGGAACCCAGTTACGCAAGAACGGTCAGGTGCGATCAGTCGTCGCCTGGTCGGCCGAAGGACTCCTCGAACCCCTTGGCGGCGAGACCCGACTTCGACATGCCCTCCCCGATGTGGCCCGCCATATCTCCCTTTCGGATGTAGTCCCACGTCGTCCACGCGGCGATGAGGAACAGGCCGACACCGAACCACCACGCCATGAACCCGAACCCGACAACCATCGGACCGACGAGGATCCATGCGAACGCGGCGACGACGGTTCGCTGCCTGGTTGTGAGTGACGTCTCATGCTGCTTCATCCTTCAACTGTGACACCGACGGGGAGATGGGTCAATTCGGAAGCGGTTGCCCGCTCTCGCTGGTTACAGGATCTGCATGTTCGGGTGTCTCCCCCGTTGGGAAGGGCCGATTGCGGCCGGTGGCTGGGCGGTCGCCTAACCTGAGGGCAGGTCCTGAGGACGGGATGGATTCCAGCCCACACGAAACGGCCCGAGAGCCGACCGCCGGTGCCCACCGGCTCACCGAACACCCGATCCTCGACATCCCGGCGCCTACCGCGATCGGGTTTCGCTGGCAGCACCGCGAACTCGTCGCGCTGCCTGGTGAGGTCATCTCCTCGGCCCTCATCGCTGCAGGGGTCTCCGTGTTCGGACACCACCCGAGGGACGGCAGCCCGCTCGGCCTGTTCTGTGCAAACGGCCAGTGCGGGTCGTGCACGGTCGTAGCGGACGGCGTCGCGGTGAAGGCGTGCATGACACCGGTGCGGCACGGCATGCGGGTGATGCCCGCCGACGAGGTACCGCCCCTGCCCCTCGACGTGGTGGCACCACAGCTCGGACCCACTGAGGTCAGGAAGGTCGAAGCCCTCGTCATCGGTGCCGGTCCGGCCGGGCTCGCTGCCGCGACGGAACTCGCGGAGGCGGGGATCGGGACGCTCCTCATCGACGACAAGGCAACCCTCGGTGGGAAGCTGGTCGTCCAGACGCATCGCTTCTTCGGATCGGTGGAGGACACATCGGCGGGCCGTCGGGGCTTCGACATCGCCTCCGAGATGACAGACCGGCTCGCGCAGTATCCCGACGTTGAGGTCTGGACCGAGGCGACCGCCGTCGGTGTCTTCGCCGACCGCCGGATCGGGGTGGTGCGACATGGCGGATACTGGCTCATCGAACCCGATGCCGTCCTGGTCGCAACCGGCGCGAGGGAACGCCAGCTTCCGTTCCCCGGTCACACGCTTCCTGGCGTGTTCGGGGCGGGGGCGTTCCAGACCCTCCTCAACCGCGATGGCGTGGTCCCGTGCCGGCGCCTGCTGCTTGTCGGTGGCGGCAACGTCGGGTTGATCGCCGCCTATCACGCGCTCCAGGCAGGTATCGAGGTCGTGGCCCTCGTGGAGTTGATGCCCGAGGTGGGCGGCTACCGCGTGCACGCCGACAAGCTGGCGCGCCTCGGGGTGCCGGTCCACCTGTCGCACACGATCGTCGCCGCCCACGGCGTCGAACGGGTCGAGGCCGCCACCATCGCGGCCGTCGACGAGCGGGGGGATCCGATCCTGTCGACCGCCCGGACGTTCTCCGTGGACGCCGTGTTGGTCGCCGCGGGCCTCGCCCCGCTCGACGAGCTCGCCATCGAAGCGAGGGAGTGCGGCCTTTCGGTGTGGACGGCCGGTGACGCCGCCATGGTGTCCGAGGCGTCCGCTGCCGCTGTCGGCGGACGGATCGCGGCCCGGCGGATGGTCGCGGGCCTCGGGCGGGACGTCGAACCGGTTCCCGACGAGTGGGAGGATCTCCTGCGCACCCTCGAGGCTCGGCCGGGTCCGGTGGTCGACCGAATCCCCACCCACGGATCCGACCTGTTCCCGGTGCTGCGATGCACCCAGGAGATTCCCTGCAACCCGTGCGTCGACGCGTGCCGCCAGCAGGCGATCGAGATGGACGGTGACCCGATCCGGGGTCTTCCACGGTTCAACGGTGAAGGCTGCACCGGGTGCGCGAAGTGCGTTGCGGTGTGTCCGGGGTTGGCGATCACGCTGGTGGATAGGCGCGCAGACCCGGCTCGTCCGCTCGTGACCGTGCCGTTCGAACTCGACGCCAGCCACGTGAGTCCGGGGTCGACCGTCCTCGCCACCGACGGTGACGGCATCCCGCTCGGCCACTTCGAGGTCATCGACGTCAAGGACCGTCGCCGCCTCGACCACACCCTGCTCGTACGAATCCGCGCCACCGCCGAGACGGCGCCGCTCGTTGCCGGGATCCGCGTCCAGGACCCCGCCGACCTGGCGCCCGTCGAACCCGTCCCTGTGGGTGAGACACCCGACGACGTGATCGTGTGCCGCTGCGAGCACGTCACCGCCGGTGCGGTGCGGGCCGCCGTGCGGTCGGGGATCCGGGACGTCAACGAGCTCAAGTCCACCCTGCGGGTCTGCATGGGGGCCTGCTGTGGGAAGAACTGTCCCGAACACATCGCGAAGATCTATCGGGACGAGGGCATCGAGGCGCCGACCGTCACCGCACCGACCCACCGTCCCCTGTTCGTGGAGGTCCCGATGGGGATCTTCGCCAGGGGCTCGATGGAGGACACCCGGTGAGCGCGGGGGACATATCGGTGAACAGGGGCTACGACGCCGTTGTCATCGGGTCAGGATCGGTGGGGACTCCGATCGCCTTGTCCCTCGCCGAGGCGGGGATGTCCGTAGGCGTGTTCGACCCCGGTCCGTCCCCCGGCCGCGGGGACAACCGGGCGGCCATCGGGGGCATCAGGGCGACACATTCCGAGCCCGCCAAGGCGGCGCTGTGCCTCGAGTCCATCGACGTGTTCGCGGGGTGGCGGGAGGAGCGCGGCGATGACATCGAGTGGCGCAGGGGCGGGTACCTGTTCGTCGCGTACCGGGATGACGATGCCGCGGCCCTGCGGGCCGTGGTCGGCACCCAGCGCGACGCCGGACTCGACATCGACTGGGTCGGACCCGACCGGGTTGCGGAGCTGGCCCCAGGGATCAACAATGACGGCCTCCTGGGCGGGACGTTCTCGCCCGGTGACGGCTCGGCGTCACCGCTTCGGGCCGTGCAGGCGTTCAGGGTCTGGGCGGAGCGAGCAGGGGCACGGTTCCACTTCGGCGAGCCGGTGACGGCGATCCACCTCAGCGGAGACAGGGTGGCAGGTGTCGTGACCCCGGTAGGTGAGTACGCGGTGCCGCTGGTGGTGAACGCCGCTGGAGCCGACGCCCCGGCCGTTGCCCGCATGGTCGGCGTCGACCTGGCCGTCACGCCCGAGGGCCACGAGGCCGGTGTCACGGAGGCTGTGGATCGGTTCCTCGATCCGATGGTCGTGGATCTCCGACCTGGGCCGAGATCGAAGAACGTGTACCTCTACCAGAGCGCCACCGGCCAGGTGCTCTTCTCGATCGCTCCCCAACCCCCCGAACCCGGCGTCGACAGGCGTGTGCGGTCCGACTTCCTCCCCGAGGCCTCCGCCCGCATCGTCGGGCTGTTGCCACGCCTCAGCCACCTGAAGATCCGCCGGACATGGCGCGGCCTGTACCCGATGACCCCCGACGGGTCCCCGCTGGTCGGCTGGTGCGGACCCGAGGGGCACCTGGTGGCAGCCGGCATGTGCGGGCAGGGCTTCATGCTCGGCCCCGGCATCGGGCGCTGCCTCGCCCGGCTCGTGACCGGGGCCGCGACACCTCAGGACGACACAGCGCTTGTCGAGCTCCGTCCGGACCGCATGTTCGACGGCACGACCGTCCTCGCGTAGTGAACGTGCCGGGGCGCCGGACTCGGGAACGGGGACGGTACCCATGGTCCCGCCTGTTGCTGGCGGTTCGTGCTGGGGGAAGGCATTTCGTGAGTACGTCGTGACTCTGGTGACGAAGGCTGATCGGACTGCGATGCTCGGAGTCAAGCCTCATCATGATGGATCATGATTCGACCATGACACTGCAGGAATTCTCATCCCAGGCACGACCTGAGCTTCTCGACGAGGTCCGGAGGCTGGCGGCCGAAGAGGGCAGGCAATTCCAGACCGTTCTCGACGAGGCTCTGGTCGAGTGGGTGGAACGGAAGAAGGGCGCCGTGCCCCGACCCGAGGTCATCGCCCATGCGAAGGCTTCCATCGCCCGGCATCGCAAGCTCTACGAGGAACTCGCGAAGTAGTGACGGAGTACCTCACGGTCGTCGAAGTCCTCGCCATCCATACCCTCGTGATCGACAAGTTCGGAGGCACCGATGGTGTTCGCGACCTCGGTGCTCTCGAGTCAGTTGTCTTCAGGCCGCAGACGGGCTACTACGACGACGCAATCGGCGAGGCAGCCGCACTCCTCGAGAGCCTGATTCAGAACCACCCGTTCCTCGACGGGATCAAGCGAACAGCTGTTGCTGCAGCCGATGTGCACCTACGAATGAACGGCCTCGAGCTTGGTGGTGACTCCACCGAGCATCACCAGATCATCATCGGCCTGATGGTGGCAGGTGACCTCGAGTGGAGGGCGATCGACGCTTGGCTGCGCAGGAATGTCGAGAAGTCCTGATCGCCCGACTTCGTCGCGGACACTGAGTCGGACCGGTGATGCCATGCGGGACGCTTCGCACCCCCTCTCTCCCGTTCTTGCGTAACTGAGTTCCACCCATGGGTGGAACTCAGTTACGCAAGAACGGTCATCAGTGCACGACGTGTCACAGTGGTGTGACACCATGGGGCGATGGAAACCCCGGGGATCCTGCATGCGGATCTTGACGCCTTCTACGCCGCCGTCGCCGTGCTCGAGGACCCGAGCCTGAGGGGAAAGCCGGTCGCCGTCGGCTCCGGAGTCGTGTTGTCGTGCACCTACGAGGCCCGGGCGTTCGGCGTGCGTGGCGGGATGCGGATGGTCGACGCACGGGCACGGTGCCCACAGCTCCTCGAGGTCGATGGCACGTTCGGCGCCTACACGGAGTACTCGCGCACGGTCTTCGGCATCTTCGAGTCGTTCACCCCGAAGGTGGAAGGCATCTCCATCGATGAGGCGTTCCTCGACGTCACCGGTTCCGAGCACCTGTTCGGTTCGCCGAGGGACATCGCCGAGGCGATCAGGGCGAGGGTGAGTGCGGAGACCGGACTGACCGTGTCGGTCGGTGCGTCGACGCGCAAGTTCCTCTCCAAGATCGCCTCGCAGGTCGCGAAACCCGACGGCCTCATCGTCGTCCAGCCGGGGCTCGAGATCGAGTTCCTGCATCCGCTGGCCGTGTCGTACCTGTGGGGAGTCGGACCGGTCACCGAGAGGCGACTCGCCGAGCTCGGGATCATGACCATCGGGGAGCTGGCGACGACGCCCCTCGACACGCTTCGAGCCCGCCTTGGTCCGGGGGCCGCAGGGCACCTCCATGCCCTGGCCAACAACCTCGACCCCCGTCCGGTGTCCCGTGAGCGGAGGGCGAAGTCTGTCGGTGCCCAGAGTGCGATCCGTTCCAAGGTCCGCACGTTCGAGGAGCTCACTCCGATCCTGCAACGCCTGACCGACCGTGTCTGCGAACGGCTCAGGGCGAAGAATCGCACCGCACGCACCGTCACCGTGCGGGTCCGCTTCGGGGACCTGTCTGCGGTCACGAGGGCGGCCACCATGCCGACGCCGACGGCGTCGACGGGCGCAGTCTTCGAGGTGGCGTGCCTGTTGCTCGGCAAGGTGGTCGACGAGTTCCCCGGCGTCGAGACGTCCCTCATCGGAATCTCGACCTCGGGCCTCGCCGTAGGCGAACCCATGCAGCTGTCGATGGGCGTGGACGACGCGGTCCCGACCGGTGGCAGCCCCCGGGAGATCGAGTACCGGGCACTCGACGACTCCGTCGACGTGTTGCGGCGCAAGTACGGAAGGGCGGCGATCAGCCACGGCAGCGACCTGTTCTCGGGAAGGACGACGTTCTCCGACGGCCTCTCCGAGGTCATGACGCCCGATGGCGAGCGGATCCCCGACTACGTCGACGAGGACGCCCCCGTCTACGAGTGGGACCCCGACCTGGAGAGCTGATCCCACGGACGTCCTCCGGTCAGGTCCAGCCGATCAGGGGCATGTGCCCTGAAGCCCACCTCAATTCGAGCAGGCCACGGCGCCGCCCCTTCCTCCACGGAACACCCCGACGGGCAACTTCTCGTGTTCTTGTTCGTGCTCGTCCTTTGGCAGATGATTACGGAGTCAAGAACTACGGATCTATCCCCTGACGTGGGTTCAGGGGAATACGCTGGAGAGGTTGCAGGGTGGATCGTGGGTCACAGGTCATCGGCCCACGGGATCCATGACCCATCGGGCACAGACGTTTCAGCGACTTCAGGGCTTTGCGCTGGCACGACGGGAACTCCTGCCGAGTGCGTTGCACCACGTGAGGCATCTCGAGCCGCACGAGCAGAAAGGTGAGGCATCGTGCGCAAAGCACTCTATTTGCTGTTGGCCCTGGGCCTTCTGGCCGTCGCCGCTTTCGGCGTCATCGGGTCCGCAGCATGGTTCACGGACGGATCCACCGTACCGATCAGCGCCACGGGGGCGACCCTCGACATCCGCGCCGAGGTCGGACCTCCAGGCGGTCCTGTGACCTACTACGACCCCACGGGTGTTGAGCTGTCAGTGGAGAACCTGGCCCCTGGCGCGCTGTCGGACAAGGTCATGATCAGCGTCCAGAACAAGCCGACACCGGCGTCGACACTCGACGTGAAGTACCGGTACACGGCATCCAAGACCGCGAGCACAGCCGGATTCTGGGCCGCGCTGAAGGTCCAGGTCGAGTACGGGGCGTGTGTCGGTTACGACCTCGGGTTCGTGAAGGGCACCATCTACGACGGACCACTGAGCGGCCTCACCTTCACGAGCATGGACAACGACTACTACACGGGCGACTATCTCGCCGTCAACGAGACACACTGTTATCGGTTCGCCTTCTACCTCGATCCGACGGCGGGCAACGACCTGCAGGGTGGAAACGCGACCTTCGACATCGTGATCGACGCGACGCAGCCGGAGAACCCGGGTTGGGCGGAGTGAGTACATCCGACTGACTCATCAAGGAAGGCTGGACTCACTCCCTCCCGCGAGACGGGATGGGAGTGAGCGCCGGCGCATGGTGATTCGATGAGCTACGAATCAGATCCCGTGTTCCAGCGGGCCCTCCGTGAGGTCCGCGACGAGCGGGCGGCGGGACGAAGGCGGGTCCAGCCGTTGGCGATCCGCGTCGTTGATGCACTCGTCGTGCTGGCGGTCGTCCTCGTCCTCTTCGTGGCCTACGGACTGGTTGACAACCGGTGGTATCGCATTGTCGCGATCGAGGGCGGATCGATGTTCCCCGCCATCGAGGCCGGTGACGCAATCGTCCTCACGCGGCCACCAGCCGCACTCGAGGCGGGTATGGTCGTCACCCTCGACGTAGGCGGGACGGTGGTCACGCATCGCATCGTGTCGGTCAGCGACGACGGCACGTTCACCACAATGGGTGATGCGAACGATGTCGCCGATGACTGGGATGGGCTGAGCGTCGACGTCGTCGGAATTCAACGTGCCCGGATCCCGTTCCTCGGTCGGCTCCTGACCTCGCTGGTCTCGATCACCGGTTCTGGTGCATGGCACGTTGACCGCGTCTCGGTGGGAGCGTCGGCCGCAAGCGTTGGCTGCTTCGGCGAATGCACTTCCGCAGACGAGGACTCCGCAACGGCCGACGTGTTCGACCCGGTCGGAGAGGAGCCACCCGACGTGGACCAGCAGACGACCGTGCCGGAGACGACGTCCGGCGCCGTCGCCCCTGAGGACGGATCAACCCGAACCTGCGAGGACTTCTTGTCCCAGGTCGAGGCGCAGACGTGGTTTGACCAGTACGTTGCCAGTCACGGTGTGGTGCCAGTACTGGAGCACGACACCGACGGAGTCGTCTGCCCCGCCTTGCCATGACCTTGGACGCGGGCGAGGTATCGCTGCCCACGTCCATCCGGTCTCCCTCGTCCGGAAGATGCCCGGCTGAGCACAGAACGACAGAACGTATGAGCTGTTGCTCATCCTTCGGTGCTGCTGCGCCCGCGGGTTTGCAGGTGACTACTGGACCGGCTCGATCGTCCCGGTGATCGTCCAGGGGTAGTCCGTGCCTTCGAGGTGTTCTCGGTAGACGAGACCCGTGTATTCGCCGGTGCCACGGTAGGTGCAATCGAAGATGTGCACATGGGCGGGCTCTGAAGTACTCCATGTGGTGGTGCCCTCACAGGTCCCTTCCCAGGTGCCGCCTTCGTTCGTGTAGGTCGCAGGGCCAGAGCAGTCACCGATGGTCGTGTCACCGGTCTCGGTGAGTTCGCAGCTCACGTCGATCTCTGCGGTTCCGGAGACCCGGTCGTCCGACGTCTCGACTTCGCACGTGAGGACGTCGCCCGGGAGGTCGCAGAGTCCGGTGCTGCCGGTCACCTCGACGGTCGTACTGGTTGTCGTCGTTGCGTCGGTCGCGGTCGTCTCGGTGCTGTCACTGCCGCACGAAGCCGCAATGACCACCACAAGGGGGAGAAGGAGGAGTAGGAGGCGACGCATGAGGACACCTTCCTACGAGTCCTGGCGGATCGATTCGAACATCTGGCTTGCGACGTTGAACGCGAGGTCGCGGGCGATGAGGCGGTGTTCTCGGGTTACGAATGAGGTGTAGTGAGCCAGGTCGGTCCAGTCCGTCACCATGGAGAAGCGCCACCATTGGGGAGCATCCTCGACTACCTGCAGATCGATGCTCGTCCACAGCATGCCGCCGTAACTGGGACGCACGAGGACATTCGCCACCTCCACGCCGGCCGGCATCGCTTCGTCGGCTTCGAAGGTGCGGTCATCCCGCGTCTGGTAGAACCCTCCGGTCTCCCAAATGGCATCGTGGCGGTCGTCCTGGATGCGTTCGAGGATGACCCACGATGTCGCGACAGCGAGCCAGTCACAGGAATCACCTTGTCCGCGTGTGCCCTCGGCGAGTGTGTCATCAAGGAGGAGCATCGATGACTCGCCACCGGAGATCCCGACAGCCACATACGCATCCTGCACCATCCCGGTCACCTCTTCCTCGGTGAACAGGTCGCAGAGTCCGGTGCTGCCCGTCACCTCGACGGTCGTACGGGTTGTCGTCGTTGCGTCGGTCGCGGTCGTCTCGGTGCTGTCACTGCCGCACGAAACCGCAATGACCACCACAAGGGGGAGAAGGAGGAGTAGGAGGCGACGCATGAGGACACCTTTCTACGAGTCCTGGCGGATCGATTCGAACATCTGGCTTGCGACGTTGAACGCGAGGTCGCGGGCGATGAGGCGGTGTTCTCGGGTTACGAATGAGGTGTAGTGAGCCAGGTCGTTCCACTCCGTCACCATGGAGAAGCGCCACCACTCGGGAGCATTCTCGACGATCTGCAGGTCGATGCTCACCCATAGCCTGCCGTCGTAGCCGGGTCGAACGAGGACATTCGCCACCTCGACGCCGGCCAGCATCGCTTCGTCGGGTTCGAATGTGCGACCATCCCGGATCTGGTAGAACTCTCCGGTCTCCCAAATGGCATCATGGCTGTCGTCCTGGATGCGTTCGAGGATGACCCACGATGTCGCGGCAGCGAGCCAGTCACAGGAATCTCCGTATCCGCGCGTTCCCTCGTCGAGTGTGTCGTCAATGAGGAGCATCGATGATTCGCCACCGGTGATCCCGACAGCCACATACGCATCCTGCACCATCCCGGTCACCTCTTCCTCGGTGAACAGGTCGCAGACGTTCTCCTGGCTCCCGGGCACAACGATCTCGTCTTGCTCGGAGGATTCCTCGCGTCCAACCGCCGGGGTGTCACCCGGGTCGGAGGCCTCCCACCGGTCGCTGAGGAAGATCGCAGCTGCTCCAACGAGGACGACGACGACTGCCATGGTCACAGCGAGGGGATGGACACCCCGGAAGGAATATCGAGGTCGCAGATCACCATCGGCCATGGGAACGATCTGACCGGAAGCTCGCTCCCAATCGGGTGCGAGCGGGCCTTCGTCGAGCAGGTCCTCGAACGCGGCTCGTGTGGCCATGACGACGCTGGTATCAGGTTCCATCGTTCAGCACTCCTGCGAGTTTGCGGGTGGCGAGGTGGACGTAGCGGCGGGCTGTGGCGGGGCGGCACCCCATCACGTCCCCGACCTCGGTGCTGTTCATCCCGCACCAGAACGTCAGGTACGTCGCCGCGCGTTGCCGGGTTGGGAGCGACATCACGGCCTGCAGCACCTCGGGTTCGCTTCGAACGGGCTCGACGGCGATCTCGCCAAGCGGCTGGTCACCCCAGTGCCTCCGCCGATTCAGTGCCTCGTGGAGCACGGCCTTCATCAGGTACGGACGAGGGAACTCGAGTGCGCCGAGCGAGCGCTTGGACCGGTAGAGGCGAGTAACGACCGATGACAGAACATCCTCGGCGTCTGACGGACCGACCAGGGCCGTCGCGTATCGAATCAGTTCATCTCGATACTTGAGGTAGATCTCCTCGTCTGTCATACCCCGTTACACACGTGAGACACTTCAAGTGTTGCACACGATTTCACAGGATCGGCGGGGGCTTGCCCCGGTAATTGTGCGAGTTCCGCTCACTCCGCGTGTCTGTTGATCGCTTCGCTCGGTGATCGAAGGATGTGCGTGTTCTCGGCCTCTCACCTGGTGGTGCTGGCTGTCATACTTGGGGTGGGATCGGAGCACCGAGCCCGTGGACTGCTGAGGTGATCCGCGTGATGGGTCGTCGGGCGCCGGGCGTGGCGCAGGCACGGCGGTGGGGGACGGCTTCGCTTGCGATGGTGCTGCTCCTGGTTGCCTGTGTCGGAGAGACCGATGGCGCACCAGCCGAGACGGTCGACACAGGTGCGACGTCAACGACTGCCGTGACGACCACGACCTTGGGCACGACGACCACGAGTGTGGCTCCCACGACATCCCCGGTGCCGACGTCGACGTTGCCTCCCACGACAACCCCGGTGCCGACGTCGACGTTGCCTCCCACGGCACCCGCCCTGCTGCGATACGGCGTCGATGGCGTCATCCTCATCCTGGACGGGGACGAGAAGCCGCTCGCCAATGGCTCCATCCGATGGGCTGCGAGTGACCGCGCCGGGGGACTCGTCTTCTCCCGTGACGATGAGCCGGACTGGACGTGGTGGCTGCCCGCAGATGCGGCCGAGCCCGTCCGGGTCGACATGGTCGGTGTTCCGGATGCGACGCCCGATGGCCGCCCCGTGCTGGTCGGAAGGTCCGAGGCGAGCAAGAGTGCCTGCGAGGACTTCGAGATGGCGATCGTTCGCCGTGACCTTCTGTCAGGGGACGATTCACTGGTCGCCTGCGTCCCCGTAGACGAAGGAGATGCGTGGAGCTCGATGACTTCCTCAGGCGGGGGGAAGGCGGTGGTGAGCCACTTCTTCAAGTCGGATCCCCTCACCGTGACGGTGACGGACTCCGAGATCATCGATCCCGAGGGCGAGCCAACCGACGTGCTGTTCGATCCCTGTCATGGAGTCGACTCCGGGCCTCCGCCGGGCGATTACTGGATGTGCGATGTCCACGCGATGATCTCACCCGACGGGAGGCTCCTCGCAACCTGGTACCGACCCGACTACTGGCTCGCCGTGCCCACCGACGATCCATGGTTCAGCGACCCCCACCGAGACCTCTGGGCGGCACGGCTCGACACGCTGCCGGCCAGGCTCGCCGTCATCGACCTCGAGCAAGGCTTTCCCGTGTTCTCGGCATGGATCGACGCGCGTACCCGCATTGCGGACTTCGACGGCCGGTTCATCGTCATCGCGCCCCGCAAGCTCGACGAGAACAGCTGGTGGGCCGACGACCGCGGCGCTGCGTGGACCATCCTGGATACGACGCTCCAACAGATGGAGGAGGGTGAGGGTGGTTGGTTCCACGAGTCCTTCACGGTGGAAGGGCCTGTCGCGATCGCCACGGGCCACTGAGAAGCGGTCACCGGCCAGGACCTCCGGGGCCTCCGGGTCACTGCACGAGTGAATCTTCTCCCACAAGACGCGCTCATCAAGACCAGTTCACTGGATCAGGGCGCGTGGATCATCACGGGATCCTGGGCTGGGTGTCTCGTCAACGGATGCACCTGGTGGATCGGCTGCTGGATGGCACACGGTCCGGTTGTACACGGTGCTGTCCCTGAGGCACCATCCCGCGTGACCGACAACCGACTGGTGCGAGCTTCGCCCGCTTCGCCTGGCGATCTCGTGAAACGGTGGTGGCGGTAGCCTCGTTGTGATGCGCCCGATCTACTGGTTCTCCCTCGTTGTCGCGTCCATTGGATGGGCGTTCGGCGGGATCATGACGAGGGTCGCCTTCGATGAAGGAGTCGGGCCGTGGACGATGGTCGCCATCCGGGTCCTCATCGCTTCGCTTCTCGTCGGCGTGCTCCTCCTTGTCAGAAGGCCGGCCTTCCCCAGTGTCACCGTGCTGCGATACGGATTCGTCCAGGCCGTGACGAACCTCACGATCCCGTACGTCCTCTTCACGTATGCATACGACGAGGCGTCCGTGGGATTCGTCGGGCTCCTCGCAGCGCTCATCCCGCTGTCGACTGCGGTGTACGCCAACTACATGCTCGAGGACGAGCCCCTGACCGTTGCGAAGACCGTCGGATTGCTCGTCGCGTTCTCCGGTGTCGCGTTCCTGCTCCTGTCGGGTGACTCCGGCCTTCCCGAGGGTGGACGCCCTGTCGTCGCCGTCGGGCTCGCGCTCACCGCCGTCGCATCCATCGGGTTCGCTGCTTCCTTCGCCAAGCGCCACGCCGGAACGTACGACGCAACGACGATGACCGGGCTGCAGTTCGGATTCTCCGCAGTGGGACTCACCGTCGCGATGCTCGCCATCGAGGGGGCGCCGACGGACGCCAGCTCCACCGGCTGGTGGCTCATGATCGGCATGGCCGTCGCGTCGACGTTCATGCCGTTCCTCATCTACTTCTGGATCCTGCAGCACGTCTCTGCCACCAACGTGTCGCTGACCGGGTACCTCGTCCCGTTCATCGCCCTCATCGGGGGTCTCCTGCTCCTGGACGAGGAGCTCCAACCGGGTATCGCCGTCGGCTTCGTGCTCGTCTTCGCGGGTCTCGTCCTCGCGGATCGTGCCTCGCGGCAGTGTCGCGCATCCGGTGGCGCCGGAGATCGCCGAGACCTGGCCGACGGGGTAGACCCCGGCTCCACGCTCGCTGGTCGCCGCTCGCTGGTCGCAAGGTCTGCTCGTTCGCGTTTCTCCCCCGTTGGGGGAGATGCCCGGCAGGGCAGAGAGGGGATGAGTTGGTTCCCACGTCGGGCGTGGGTCGGTGTTCTGCGGCCCTCTCTGCCTCGCTTCGCTCCGCGTCTCTCCCGCGGGGAGAGACAGGAAGGATCTGCGTCGCTTCGCTCCGCGTCTCTCCCGCGGGAAGAGACGGATGTGGTGCGAGCGTCGCTCGCCCCGGCGCCAGCGTCTACACCGCGAGGTCGCGGTGTTCGAAGCGGGCGATGGCGATGACGGTGCCGGCGACCGCGACGACGGCGAGGGCGGCGTACCCCCAGGTGAAGCCCTTGGCGAGGGGGACCGTGTCGCCGAGGTACCAGTAGAACGGTGAGAGCCACCGGGTAGGTGCGAGGGCGTCGACGATGACACCGAGCCCATTGAGGAAGAATGCGACGATGGCGAACGCAGCCGTCGCCCCCACGGCGGCTGCCGGGTTCCGCAGGAGGGACCACAGGGCGACCGCTATTCCCCAGAAGCACAACCCGAACAGGGCGAGCCCGACATTCGCTGCGAGGATGCCAGAGAAGCTGATCCCGAGGCCCCACGCGGCGTTCCCGACGAGCGCGACGGCGAAGAGGAACACGCCGATGACCCCGACCAACGTGAACACGGCGAGGGCCTTCTCGCGAAGTAGGGTCCGCCGTTGCTGGGACGAGGACATCACGAGGTCGAGGACGCCTGAGGCCTCCTCCTTGGCCACGAGGGATGACATCGCCGAGATGGCGAACACGATGATGACCACGGGTCCGACGGCGCCGTAGGTGCGTGTGGACACGAACCCCTCCGGTGTTGCGATTGCCGATGCATCGGTGAGGCCCATCATCGCCAGCACCTCCTTCGGAAACGCCTCGAGGAGTTCCATGAGTGCCTCAGAATCCTGCGCGAGGGCGGGCCACGCGGCGAACGTGAGCAGCGATAGTGACGACAGCCCGATCGCCCACACCCACACCGAGCGCCTCCTGTCCCACAGCGTCTTTCCGAAGACGGAGTCCAGCAGCCATCGGGAGCGCGGCGAGATGACCTTGCCGCCCCGCCCACGCAACGGGATGTTTGGGAGAACGACGCGCTCCACGGCGATGTTGCGACGCGTGAACAGCACGGTTGCGGCCGCGGTCGATGCGAGGGCGCCAGCGAGGAGCCACAGGTGCCCCGAGGAGAATCCGTTGAGCAATGGATCGCCGTCGAGGTACCAGCTGAAGGGGCTCACCTTCGAGGGACGCTCGAGCCAGCCGTAGAGGTTCGAGAAGGCCGTCACGAACCACGACAGGATCGCAAGGGATGCCGCCGCACCAGACGTCGCCCCCGGCGACCCCGTATACGCCCCGATCATCATCGCCACGCCACCGAACACGAGTCCGAGCAGCCACACACCGACGCAGACAGCGATGAGGTTGACGATCGACAGCTTGAGGTCGACAGCCACGTTCATGGCCATCAGGGACAACACGGTGGCGGCCATGATCCCGGCAGAGACGAGGGTCATCGATGCCGCCTTCTGGAGGACGATCGATGGCCGGGTGATGGGAACCGACAGGAGGACGTCCATGGTGCCGTCCTTCTCCTCACGGGCCGTGGCAGCCGTACCGGCGAGGACACCGAACGTGATCACGATGATGGGAATGATGAACGAGAACATCTCGGACTGGAGGAAACCCGCGCCTGTCAGGAACGTGTCGGGATCGATGCCGAAGAGCGCAAGCAGTTCGGGCGGGAAGTCGTTGATGAAGTCCTTCATCGCGTCCGAGTCACGGATCACCGGGTACACGGAGGCGATCCACACATTCAGCAGTGCAACGCCCCCGATCCACCAGATCGCTGACCGGCGTCGGTCCCAGAGGTCCTTGGTGAAGACGCTACGAAGCACGCTCGGTCCCTGCGTAGTACGACAGGAAAACCTCCTCGAGCTCTCCCGCACGGGTCGAGATGGAGACGACGTCGTACCTGGCGGCCTCCTTGACGACGGCGTCGATGTCTCCTCGCACCGTCATCATGACCACGGACCCGTTGTTGCGTGACTCGGCGGACGTGACGTTCTCGAGTCTGTCGAAGGCTGACAGCTCGACAGGCGCCGAGAACTGGATCGTGACGGATCGATGCGCCTTCGCCTTGAACCGCTCCAGGGTGTCGACCTCGATGAGTCGAGCCTCACGCACGATGCCGACACGGTCGGCAACCCGATCGACCTCGGGCAGGATGTGCGAGGACAGGAACACCGTCCTGCCCTCCTCTCGGACCTCGCGGATCAGCTCCTGGAACTCCTGCTGGAGCAGCGGATCGAGCCCGGCGGTTGGCTCGTCGAGGATCAACAGCTCCGGATCGTGCATGAACGCGTTGACGAGGCCGACCTTCTGGCGGTTGCCTGTCGAGTACTCCTTGATCCTGCGGTCGAGGTCGAGATCGAAGCGGTCGGCGAGTTCGATCATCCGCGCACCGGCCTTGACCTTTCGTAGGTTCGCGAAGTAGGTCAGGAACTCCCGCGCCGTCATCGTGTCGTACATGGACAGGTCGCCTGGCAGGTACCCGGTGCGTCGCCGGATGGCGAGGGAGTCCTTGACGATGTCCATCCCGAGCACGGTCCCCGAACCGTTCGTCGGGAAGAGGAAGTTCAGCAGCGTTCTGATCGTCGTCGACTTGCCGGCTCCGTTCGGCCCGAGGAACCCGAAGACCTCCCCCTCGGCCACGGCGAGATCGAGGTCAACGATGCCCGGGTTCGAGCCGTAGAACTTGGTCAATCCGGAAGTCTCGATCACTGACGCCATTTCTCTCCTTCAACCAGGAGATTCTACGAACCATTCGGATTCGAATCCGTCCCGGCGGCACCCCGTCATAGAATCGCCGCCGTGATATCCGATACCGAACGCAGTGCTGCTTCCTCCCGGAGCGGATTCGCCCGTCCGAGATGCATCGCGGAGGGCCCGTGCTCACGGGGGACGGTGTCCGAGTGATCGGATCGGCATCCGCTCCTGCATCGTCGGGCAACCTCGGCCCCGGCTTCGACGTGATCGCCCTCGCCCTGAGCCTGCGGTGCAAGGTCACGGCAGAACCGTCAAAGACCATGATGATCTCCGAGGGGGGATCTACGAGGCGGCTGGCACCGGACGACATGATCGCCCAGGCAGTCGATATTGCTGTTGGTCGACCCATGCACCTGACCGTGGACAACGAGATCCCGCGCTCGCGCGGGCTCGGGTCATCCTCCGCAGTCACGGCGGCCGCCGCAGCAGCATCGATGAAAGCCGTCGGCGACGATGGTGGGAGACCGAAGGTGTTCACCATCGTCGATTCCCTCGAAGGGCACGCGGACAACGCGGCCGCCGCAGTGTTCGGTGGTCTCGTGGTCGCGACGTCCGACGGAATCCAGCGGCTCGTCCTGCATGAGTCGCTCAAGCCCGTCGTCGCGATCCCCAACACGCACCTTCGGACGTCGAAGGCACGAGAGGTGCTGTCAGCGGAGGTCGACAGGGCCATCGTGGTGAGGTCGCTCGCCCGCTTCGCCTTCCTGCTCCAGGGTCTCCAGGACGGGAACCCCGAGGTACTGTCCCAGGCCATTGGTGACGAGCTCCACGAGGCACCGAGGCGAGAGCTGTCGCCCGTGACCCACGAGTTGATGGCTGCCGCCCACCATGCAGGAGCCCTCCACACCTGCTGGTCGGGTGCAGGTCCGTCCGCCCTCGCCTTCGCAACCGCAGCGACCCGCGGCCGTGTCATCGGAGCCATGGCGGGCGTCCTCGGATCCGACGGCGAAGTCCTCGCCCTCGAAGTCGACACCGAAGGCCTCATCTAGCCCGGAAGGCCCGCCCCTCGTCGCCTCGTCCCGCTCGTCGCTTTCGTCCCCTTCGTCCCCTTCGTCCCCCTTTCAAGGGGGACGGCAGAGGAGCGAAGCGACGATGCAGGGGGATTCCTCGGCATCTCGACTTCTCAGTTTGGGACGGAGCTGGCGGGGGATAGGGGGACGGCAGAGGAGCGAAGCGACGATGCAGGGGGATTCCTCGGCATCTCGACTTCTCAGTTTGGGACGGAGCTGGCGGGGGATAGGGGGACGGCAGAGGAGCGAAGCGACGATGCAGGGGGATTGCTGTCCGAACAGCCGGTTCCTACTCGCTTGCTCGCGGGCTCGCAGGCCCCCCTGGCTCACTTCGTTCGCCCGTCCCCCCTGAAGGGAGGACGAGCGGAAGGGTGGCGATTGCCTCGTCGATCATCGTGGCGGTGGCGCGGTAGGTGACGAGGTCACGGCCGTAGGGGTCGGGGACGCCCGAGGGGTGGGCGAGGAGGCGGATCCGGTCGGGAGGGAGGTCGGGGAAGGCTCGGCGGGCGGCGACGAGATGCTCCTGTTCCATGCCGAAGACGAAATCGGGGGCCGGTGATTCCGACAGCGGTGTTGCGCGGTGGCTCCTGAGGTCGAGTCCGCGCTCTGACGCAACCTGGCGCATGGGGGAGGTGGCGGAGTCCCCTGCCATCGCAACGGTGCCGGCGCTCGAGACGGCGAAGCGGTCGGGGTCGAGGGATGCCCTCGCAGCGGCCTCGGCATACGGGGACCGGCAGATGTTCCCTGAACAGACGAACAGGATCGCCAACGGACCTTCGGTCACGAGTCCGCGCGGTACTTCGCTGCGGCTTCCACGAACGCCTCGAAGAGGCCCCGGGAGTCCTCGTGGTCACGCATGCCGAGGAACTCGGGGTGCCACTGCACAGCGATCAGCGGCCATGACGTGTCGGCGTGTTCGATCGCCTCGATCGTCCCGTCCGGCGCTGCTCCAACGACCCTCAGATCGTTCCCGAGTCGGTCGACGGCCTGGTGGTGGATCGAGTTGATGTGGTGGAGGCCCTCGCCGATCGCCGCTGCGATGCGGCAGCCCGGATCGATCATCGCCTCGGAATGCGGCTCGTAGGCACCCTCACCGGTCACATCGTGTCCCTCGGCACCCTGATGCGATGGCAGGTCCTGCACGAGGCTGCCGCCCAGTGCGACATTGACGACCTGGAGCCCGCGGCACACGGCCATCGTGGGGAGCTTCCTCGCGTAGGCGCGCCGGACGAGCTCGAACTCGAACGCGTCCCGTTCGTCGTCGACGCCGTACAGCGTCTCGTGCGGTTCGGCACCGTAGGCGGCAGGGTTGACGTCCCCGCCTCCGGTGAGGAGCAGGCCGTCGATGTGGTCGAGGACGTGGTCGATCTGGTCGCCCGGGATCGGGATGAGGACGATCGGGATGCCGCCGCCGTTGCGAACGGAGTCGGAATAGGTGTGCGTCGTGAGGTACGCACGGACGTAGACCCCGGCGGATGGGACCTGTTGGGGCCTGCCGGTGATTCCGATGATCGGGAGCATTGCGCAAGTGTAGGCCGCCTCGGCCCGTCGGCCACGAACGTCAACGCTGCGAATCGCCTATCCTCGACAGGTCGGCCCGGCAACGAGTGCGACGGCACCGACGACTCAGTTCTCGACACAGAGGTTTTCAATCCATGGGTTCGCTGATCAAGAAGCGCCGCAAGAAGATGAGCAAGCACAAATACCGCAAGCGGCTCAAGGCCAACAGGCACAAGCGCAAGAAGTAGCACGCCTCACCGAATGCCTCCCTCAGGGGAGGCATTCGCCGTTGTGGGGGAGGGTCACCTGGCGCAGCTACGACGCTCGGCACACATCCCGACAAGTGCAGGGGTGTCAGATCAGGGCGACAGCCGCCCCGAAGATGCCGATGCTCGCGACCATGATGGCCAGCTGGATGATGCCCCGGACGGCGGGCGGCGTCCGCTTCGCCGTGAACTGGTGGATGAGGGCGAGGCCGCCAGCGACGACGATCAGGGTTCCCTTGAGCTCGAATTGGGACCACGGAAGGCCGTACTCGGTGTACATCCACACCCCGGAGACGATGGCGACGGCGAACGCCGTCCACGACACGACGCCGAACCGTCGCGCCAGGACCCTCAGCAGCTCCCGGTCATCGGTGTGCCTCCGGACGGCGGCAACGAGGAATCCGAGGACGATGAGGCCGCCCGTCCACACTGCGGCCGCGAGCAAGTGGATCCAGTTGACGACCTCGAACGTGGTCAAGAAGCGTCGCCCTCGAGGAACTTGACGATCTCGTCCACCAACGCGTCGGTGCGGTCGGGGTCGAGGCGTTGGAGCTGTGGCTCGTCGCTCGACTCGACCCGTCCAAGGAGCGGACCGAGGAACGGCTCGTCGTAGGACTCCATCTCCTCGAGGTACTCCTCGAGCTCGGAACCCGAGTTCTCGATGGCCTCATCGACCTTCGCGGAGTACTCGGCGTCGACCGCGATCAGGTCGGACGTGTCGATGTGCAGGTTCGTGATGTCGGCGATCTTCTCCACGATGGCCAGAACCGCACGGGGGAACGGGTTGCCCGCGAGGTACGGCGGTGTCGGCGCCCACATGCTGATCGAGCGGATACCCGCCTCCTTGCACGCTCCCTGGACCGCACCGACGATGCCGGTCGGGCCCCGATAGTTCGAAGACTCGAGCCCGCTGTGGATGACACTCACGAGATCGGTCCCGACACCGGTGAGCACGACGGGGTCCCTGTGGCCGACGGCGCCGACATAGGCACCGGCGAGGATGACCTCTTCGACCCCGACGGAGTCGAGCACCTCGACGAGGCTGCGGGAGAAGGTCTTCCAGAGGAAATTCGGCTCCTGGCCCGTCACGACGACGAGGTCACGGTCGTCCGCTGGCCGGTACACGGCGGTGATCGAGACGCCGGGCCATTGGATGGGCTTGCTCACCCCGTCGTGGATGGAGATGGTCGGACGCTGCTGTTGGAAGTCGTAGAACGGATCCGCTTCGAGCTCGGCGAAGATCTCGGTTCGCTTGTGGGCGTCGAGGATGAACTCGGCCGACGTCGAGGCGACATCGCACGCGTCGTTCCAACCGCCGAACGCAACCACGCCGACAGGGTTCCGCAACTGCGGGTTGTGCAGGCGCCTGATCACGTCCATGTCCGCGAGGGTACCCACGCTCGCGCGTAGATGACCGGAGTGTTTCGTGTTTTCGCGACTCGCACGGTCGGTTCCCGGCCGTGCGGTCTCACCGTGAAAGCAGCGCGGTGAGTGCCGATGGTGTGTCGACGGGGAGGTCGCACACATGGCCCTCACACACGTAGGCGAGGCCGGTGCCGGCTCCGGGACGATCGGCGAGGAGCGGGACCTCGGACCCTGACCCATCCCCGACCGCCACGACGACGTCAGGCCGGAAGGAGTTCCATACGGTCTCCTGGAGGGCCTTCGTGTCGTCACCGACGATCGCCACCTCACGCACACCTACGAGGTGGGTGAGCCAGACGGCGAGCCCGTATCCGCCGAAGCCGGGGTGGGGAACAGCGGTTGCGGCGATCGCTCGCATGGTCGACTCGGCCTCATCGAACGCATCGGCATCGGCGGTGTAGGCGCCGTGGAGGATCAGCGCCTCCAAGGCGAGGGCGTTGTCCGATGGTGTCGGATTGTCCTGGGTGTCGAGGGGGCGTGCGATGAGGTCGCTGTCGTGGGCCGTCGAGTGGAACCCACCCTCCTCGGCACCGAATCGGTCGCGCAGGACCGCAACGCTGCGCTCGGCGTGGCGGAACCAGCGCTCGTCGCCTGTCACCTGGTACAGCGTGTAGAGGCCGATGGCGAGTGCGGCGTGATCGTCGGCGAACGCAGCGTGGCCCGGTCTATCCCTCCAGGAACGGGCAAGCTCGCCCCCGGGCGAGGCTGGACCGACGAGGAACTCGGCGATCGCCACGGCCCTGTCCAGGTACCGCCTCTCCGACAGGATCGCGCCCGCCTCTGCGAACGCCCGGATTGCGAATCCGTTCCATGCCGTCACGATCTTGTCGTCGCGCTGGGGAGCGACGCGCATGGCTCGCACAGCCCGGAGCCTGGCGTCGATCGACCGCTTCCGATCGACGACCTCCTCGCGCGTCATGCCGTTTGCGGCGGCGACGGCGTCGAGATCGGCGAATCGGTGGAGGTTGTTCGCACCCTCGAAGTTGCCCTCGGGCGTTGCTCCGTAGATCGCTGCGGCGAGGTCGCGGTCGGTACCGAGCACAGCGCCCAGTTCGTCCCACCTCCACACCGCGAACCTGCCCTCGACACCTTCGGAGTCCGCGTCCTCCGCGGAGTGGATGGCCCCGCCGGCGTCGACCATCGTCGTGTCCAGGTAATCCAGGACCTTCGATCGCGACCGTCCGGAACTCATCGATGCCCGTCAGCTGCCATGTGCGCAGGTACACCCTGGCGAGCAGTGCGTTGTCGTACAGCATCTTCTCGAAGTGGGGGACGAGCCACTGGCTGTCGACCGAGTACCTGGCGAAGCCTCCGAACAGGTGGTCGTAGATCCCGCCTCGTGCCATCGCCCTGAGCATCGTCGTGAGCATGGTGAGGCTCCGTGCGGCGGCATCCGTGCCGGGACGCAACGCCGCAGTTCGCATGAGCAGCTCGAGGGTCGGGGCCTGCGGGAACTTCGGCGCGGTACCGAAGCCTCCGTTCACACGGTCGAAGGTGCCCTCGATCGCCGTGATCGACCGATCCAACTGGTCGAGATCGGGGAGTCCTTCGATTGTCGGGCGTCGGGCGGCGATGGCCTGGGCGATCCTGTCGGCCTGGCCGACCGCGGCTGCCCGATTTGCATCCCAGGCGCCCCGTACGCCGCTCATGACGTCCATGAACGACGGGTGACCGCCCATGGACCGCTTCGGGTAGTACGTGCCGGCGTAGATCGGCTTCGCTTCGGGCGTGAGGAAGACGGTCATCGGCCAGCCGCCCCGACCGGTCATCGCCGTGACGGCGTCCATGTAGATGCGGTCGATGTCTGGCCGCTCCTCCCGATCGACCTTGATGCTGACGAAGTGCTCGTTCATGAACGCGGCCGTCTCGGGGTCCTCGAACGACTCGTGCGCCATCACGTGGCACCAGTGGCACGTCGCGTACCCGACGGACAGGATCACCGGGGAGTCACGGCGCTTGGCCTCCGCAAACGCCTCGTCGCCCCATTCGTACCAGTCGACGGGGTTGTCCTCGTGCTGGCGGAGGTACGGCGAGGTCGCAAGGGAAAGGCGGTTCGGCATGCCCGAACCGTACCCGTAGCTCTCCGTTTGCGGGACCGCTGGTGCCAGCACCTCGTTGGCTCGCCGGTCTGCCCACGCCATGGACGGACCAGTGGTGAGGGCATACGATGGTGGGAGAATCGCGATCGGCCAGGTCAGGGCCGTTGCCGATCAGCTGCGCGGCGGTGCGTTCGGAAGGAACGTGCGATGGGTACGAGGATGCTGCTCGTGTGCTGGTGCGTGGCCTTGGTGGGCGCATCGTGTGGCGCACCGTCGCTCGATGGCGAATCGGTGACACCCGACGAGGCCCGAACCACGACGACGGTGGCGGTGACGACCACGACGGTGGTCCCCGGAACGGCGGCGCCCACATCGACGACGTCGATGTCTCCGACGACCGACGCTCCCGGAACCTCCGATCCGACGCCGTCAGACGGTGCTCCGTCCTGGTTCCGGTTCGGTGATGACGGTTTGTGGCTCGTCGCGGATGACGTCGAGAGCCTCCTCGCGCCCGAGCCCGTGAGCTGGGCGGCGGCGGACTACCTGGGCGGTGTCGTGTTCCGCTACGGGTGGCAGGTCGACCGTCCCGGTGTGTATCGGCTCATGGCCGGGTCGACGGATCCCCAGCTCGTTTCATCCCACTGGGCCCTCCCGATCCTCTTCGATGGCAGGGCGAGCCTCGCCATCCTCGAGGCACCATCTGGCGACGACGGTTACGGCATCGACCGTGTCGAGCTCGTCGACCTGGTGTCGGGGGAACGTGTCGTCGTCGAGGGATCGTTCGGATCTGCAGGGCAGGACGGCGGCGGCGTACCGTCGAACGCCGGGGGGCACCTGCTCGTCGGCATCCAGTGGATCGCAGTCGGCTCGTGTGGGACGGACACCGCCGTGGTCCTGTGGTCGATCGACGAACGGGGACCGATAGACGATCCGCACAACCCGTTCCCGAGCATGTGCCACCTCGAGGACGAGGCCTACGTGTGTGACCCTGCCGGGCTGGGAGCGCGGCTCTCGCCGGACGGTTCGCTGCTCGCCGTCCTCCACGCACCCGTTGCGAAGTGGCCGTTTCCCGACCTCGACGAAGTCGGAGACGAGGAGTGGATGGCGACCGTCGCCGGAACCGCCGTGGCGCTCAGCGTGATCGACCTTGGAACGGGAACCAACGTCTGGACGGGTTCGACGCCGTTCCCTGCGACCCTCGCTGACTTCGACGGTCGGTACCTGGTGCTCCATACTCAAGCGCCAACGGCTCGCGTAGAGCTCTCGCCAGCCCCGATTTCGGTCATCGTCGACACCGTCGGTGACCACGGCCGGGAAGAGGTTCGGGGTTGGATCGTCCTCGATCGCGAAGCAGAGGTCTGGGCAGACGAGCCACCCGGTGGATGATCAGCCGGGCGGTTTGCGTGGCTCGAGCTCGAAGACTCCCAGTCCGCAGTCCCTGCACAGTCCAGAGGCCAGCATCGGGGGGCGAACGAGTGAGCCCGTGGCGAGGTGCTCCTTGCCGAGGGTGGTGATCCCGACGGGTTCGCCGTCCGCGATCCAGTTGAGATAGACGAGCTGGCCGGCGATGTGACCGAGTTCGAGCGCGCCGCCGCACCGAGGGCAGTCGGTGTCTTCGATCACGTGTCCTCCTCGGGTCGCCGGGTCGCTGAGTATCGCACGGATCGAGCGACCAGAATGGGTGTCGAAGGAGGACACATGGACCGCACCGCCGCACAAGGATGGCTCGACCGGTATATCGATGCATGGCGCACGAACGAACCGGAACACGTGGAGGCCCTCTTCACCGAGGACGTCGAGTATCGGTACCACCCGTTCGACGAGCCGATCGAAGGGGGCAGGGACGGCGTCGTCAGCTCTTGGCTCGAGCAGCCAGATATTCCGGGAACCTGGGACGCCGAGTACCGCGTGTTCGCCGTCGATGGGGACCGCGCCGTGGCAACCGGGTACAGCAGGTACTTCGCCACACCGGCCGAACCGGAGCGGATGTACCACAACTGCTTCCTCCTTGTCCTCGACGACACGGGCCGCTGCAGTGAGTTGACGGAGTTCTACGTCAGCGAGTGACCCCAGCCGGATCCCCAGCTCGGGCGCTGTCGGCGCTGTCCCGGATTCGGCTCCGAAGACCTTCGTGGAGCCCGTCGGGTGGGAACCGGATCCGGATCGCCGAGCGTCGAATCCGCATGAACTGGAAAGCTCCCATCCTCGCCATTGCCCTGTTGACCTTTGCCGCTGCGTGTGGTGACCCGGGAGGTGCGCCCGTCGGTGGAGACGAAACCACGACCACGCTCACCTCCACGACCACATCGCCCTCGTCGATCCCGAACGGCGACTGGATCCTCGTATCCGGTGTCCCGATGGTCGACGGCTATCCCATCACCTTCAGCGTTGACGGCGAGCAGTTCTCCGGCACCGCTGCGTGCAACCGCTACGGCGGGACCATCACGCAATCGGAAGACTCCATCGTCCTGTCGGCGATCTTCCAGACGGAGATGGCGTGCATGGACGCCGGTGTGATGGAGTCCGAGTCGGCGTACCTCGCAGCCCTCGGTGCGGCCACACACTGGTCGATCGCCGATGGGCAACTGCGCCTCGACGTCCCCGGCGAGTCGCTCGTCTTCGATCCTGCACCCGAAGTGTCGGGTGACGCCCTCGACGGTGCGACCTGGGTCCTCGTGTCCGGTTCCCCGGTCGTCGACGGATACCCGATCACGTTCAGCGTCGACGGTGACCAGTTCGGTGGCACCGCGGCATGCAACGGATACGGAGGGACGATCACGCGATCCGATGACTCCATCGTCCTGTCGGAGATCTTCCAGACGATGATGGCGTGCATGGACGACGGCGTGATGGAGTCCGAGGCGGCGTTCACCGCCGCCCTTGGTGCCGTCTCGTCGTGGTCCATCGTCGACGGACAGCTTCACCTCGAGGGCCCGGGTGAACCTCTCGTCTTCGACCCTGCTCCCGAGGTTCCAACCGAGGCCCTCGTGGACACGGTCTGGATCCTCGACACGGTCATCGAGGGAGATGCGGCATCGACACCCCTCGGCGATGAGGCGACACTCCTCCTCGCAGCCGATGGCACCGTCACCGGGTCGACCGGGTGTCGCACGTTCTCTGGCACCTGGGTCGAGCGCAACGCCCAGATCTTCCTTCCCGAGCTCACCATGGAGGGCGACTGCACAGCCGACGTCGCCGACCAGGACGGGCTCGTGGTGAACGTCCTCGGTGACGGCTTCACAGCCGAGATCGATGGCGCCACCCTGACGATCACGTCGATGGGCAACGAGGGCCTCATCTACATCGCCGAATCCTCCTGAGCAGCTCCCTCCCCTTCCCCGTTCTTGCGTAACTGGGTTCCACCCATGGGTGGAACCCAGTTACGCAAGAACGGTGTGGTGGGGGTGTCCGGGCGTACCATTGCCCAGGGAGGTACCCATGAAGATCGCCAGACTGAACCACGCCGTCCTGTTCGTGAGCGACCTGGAGCGTTCCTTGTCGTTCTACACCGAGGTGTTCGGCTTCGAGGTCATTGCACGGGAACCCCGCGCGAACGCAGCGTTCCTCAGGGCGCCGGACTCCGACAACCACCATGACCTCGGGCTCTTCGGACTCGGGCCGAGGGCCGAGGCGAAGCCGCGGAATGCAACGGGCCTGTACCACCTCGCATGGCAGGTTCCGACCATCGATGATCTGGTCGCTGCACGTGCAACGCTCCTCGCTGCCGGTGCGCTCGGCGGCGAATCATCCCATGGCGCGACCAAGAGCCTCTATGGAGCAGACCCCGACGGAAACGAGTTCGAGGTCATGTGGATGCTCCCTCGCGACGCCTGGGGAGAGCACGAGCACAGCGCTGTGATCGAACGCCTCGACCTCTCCGCCGAGGTGGCCCGTTGGGGAGGGGTCGCCACGGCGTAGGGTGCGGATCCCCTCGAGCGCATCGTCCAGCCGTCCGAATGGGCGGCCTCCGGCGTGTGAGCCGGATTTGAAAGGTCCTCCCTTCATGGTTCGGAGTCCGATCACTTCGTGATCGGCAGCCTTCTGCCTACGAGCTGGGGCTCGAGGTCTCAGACGGTCAGTTCCCATGAAGGACCTCGAGACTCTTGGGGGGACGGCAGAGGAGCGCAGCGACGATGCAGGGGGTTGCGTGCCTGCGAGCGCCAGGGCTCGCACCGGCGAACGGCCTACTCGGCCAGCCAGGCCTTCGCGTCGTCGAGGGAATCTGCGGCGAAGAGCTTGACCTCTCCGGGAACCATCCAACCGAGGAACTTGATCCCGTCCTTGATCGCGCCGTTATCCGTGACGACCGCGATGCGGTCCCACTTCGACCAGTGCGCCAGGCCGGCCTTCGTGTCCTCCCACATCGCTCCGCCGCTGTAGCCGTCGAAGTCAGGGCCCAGCACGTACAGGAGCCGTATCGTGTCGTGGTCCGCGAGTGCTGAGCCGATGGCCGGCTCCAACACCGATTTGTAGTCACCCGCGTCGACGTGGCCGATGGCCTCGAAACCGACGACGCCCGCTGGAAGGTCCTCCAGTACTCGGATCACGCCTTCCTCCCATCCGTCCCTGCGACTCTACCGACGATGAGGCCGAGTGGGGAGGCGGAGGTTCGGACGGGTGCGTTTGCCGAGTGGGCTGTGCAAGACTGAAGGGAGAGCAGACCCAACGAGGAGGACCCCATGGGAATCATGGACAGCATCAAGAACCTGTTCGGCAAGGGTGCCGACGCCGCCGCAGAGCACAAGGACACGGTCAAGGACGGGATGGACAAGGCCGGTGACTTCGCCAAGGACAAGGTCGGCGACGAGCACGCGGACAAGGTCGACAAGGGCGTCGAGGCGGCCAAGGACGCCGTGGACAAGCTCGACCAGGACTGACCGTCGGCATTTGACTCAGTAATTGTTGAGAGACTAGACTGGCGGTTGTGAACCGTCAGGAACGTGCCGCCATCCATGCAGCGCTCGGCGATGAGCACCGGCTCCAGATCGCCGAGGCCCTCGCCATCACCGACCTGACCGTCGGCGAACTCCGCACGCTCACGAACATGCCGAGCAACCTGCTCGCACACCATCTCGATGTGCTCGAGGAGGCTGGAGTGATCGAGCGGAGGACGTCCGAGGGCGACCGTCGACGCCGCTACGTAGTGCTCGCACCTGTTGCGAGCGCCTTCGTAGAGGCAGCGGTGCCGTTTACCCGCGGCACGCCGCTGTTCGTGTGCACGGCGAACTCAGCTCGTTCACAGTTCGCCGCGGCGCTGTGGAGCCAGCGCACCGGATCCGCGTCCCTGAGTGCGGGAACGGAGCCTTCCGAAACCGTCAACGCCAGTGCCGTCAGGATCGCATCGGACTTCGGCCTCGACCTCAGTGGGGCGGTCCCTCGCGGATATCCGGAGGTCCCGACGGCGCCGGCCATGGTGATCTCCGTGTGTGATCGCGCTGGTGAATCGGCGATTCCCTTCGATGCGCCGCGCCTGCACTGGTCCGTGCCGGACCCTGTCGCAAGCGGATCGGACGACTCGTTCCGGTCCGCGTTCGACGACATCGCAACCAGGATCGACCGGCTCCTCGAGCTCGCTGACCCGTGATCGCCGAGTCCCCTGCGGGGTACCCAACCAAGGAAGGATCGACCATGACCACCGGGCACACGACGCTGACGACAGAACAGCAGCTCCAGATCAAGCAGGCATCCGCTCGCCTGGCCTCCGACTTCGAGGGCCGTCTCAACACCGAGACGATCGAAAGGTTCATGGCTGAGTCGATCGAGATGCTCGAACCGAGGGCCACGACGACGATGTGGATACCACTCCTCGCCGAGCGGTTCACACGCCAGCGTCTTCGGGCACTGCTTCGCCTCGAGGGCGACGCGACCGACCTCGCCCCGAGCGTCCTGTTCCTCTGCGTCCACAACGCGGGTCGATCCCAGATGGCCGCAGGGTGGATGCGACACCTCGCCGGGGACGGGGTCGACGTCTACTCGGGGGGCTCGGAGCCCGCCGCTTCGGTCAACAAGGCCGCTGTCGCCGCCATGGCCGAGGTCGGGGTCGACATCAGCGAGGAACTCCCCCAGCCATGGTCAGACGAGATCGTCCGTGCTGCCGACGTCGTGGTCACGATGGGATGCGGTGACGCGTGCCCCGTCTTCCCGGGGAAGCGCTATGTGGACTGGGAACTCGAGGACCCCGCGGGGCGGTCGGTCGAGGACGTGCGCCCGATCCGTGACGACATCGAGCAACGGGTCCGCGGCCTGATGGCAGAGATCGGCGTCACTCCGGTCGTCTGATCCATCCGCTGTCCGATAGGGGACTTACGAGTCCCTGTCACTGTTCGGCGTGGTCGATCCGGTATGCGCGCCCCTCGCCGGGCGCGATGTTTTCGATCCGGTGGAAGAAGCCGTTGTGCCGGACAGGCTCGGGCCGCAGCTCGTGGTCGCCCGCGGTCGAGAACACCTCCGTCAGGACGCAGGAGTCCGGCAGGGCGGGGAGTCCGAAGTAGCCCGAACCCGAATCGAGGTCGTAGTTGACGACGAACACGAATCGACTCTTGCGGTCTGGCATGGTTGTCGGGTCCTGCGTCCACGCGGCGATGCCCCTCAGGGTGGTGGCGTCGGGAGGCATCAGCCACCTGGTGGTTGATCGCTCGATCTCGGGGAGCACCGCCTCCGCAAACACGCGCAGGTCTGTCAGACGAGCGAACAGTGCGTCGTTCTCGCCCCAGATGAACTCGTCTCCGAAGCGGGCCTTGGACGGGTAGACGTTCGAGTCGCCCTCCTCGTGGAATACGAAGAGTTTCGTGTACCGCTCGTTCTCGACGGGTTCGTCGTGGACGTCACGGATCTCGAAACCGAGGGCCGTGTAGCTCGGCATGTCGGGGAGGAACAGGGCCGTGAACATGCGTGCCTCGTTGCCCGCCCGGTAGAAGCCGTCGAATCGCGGGTCGTCCTTGTCAGCTGTCATGACCCCGTACGCCGGTGCTGTGCGACGCGTTGCGAGGTCGTCGAGGTACCGCCGGAACCGTCTCAGGTACTCGTGATCGCCGACGACCGTCGACTGGAGGTCACCGAGCGTTGCGTCCGCAAGCGAGGCCTCGAGGTGGTCGAGTTCCTCGCCGAACTGGAACACGTCCCTGGCGGGGAGGAAGGTCTCGGCGAAGTAGCCGAACCATGGGGTCGCCGTGCGCTGGATGTGGACCTTCACGGCGGCGAGGATGTCGTAGTGGTCGTCCACGACGTCGGGTACGCCGGACGGACGCATTTGGACGTGTGACATGTCGCCACGCATGAAGTCGAAGTTCCCGACGTGCTGGGCCCGGGCGTACCGAGAACATACGTAGCTCCACACGTGCGTCCGCGGTCGGTCGAAGTCGATCTCCCAGTTGGCGTTGTCGTCGACGCGCTCGTACAGCTTGTACCGGGCAAGTGGTGAGAACACCCGCGACATCAGCTCGGGCCGCGTGATGACGAAGTCCGGCCACTCCATCCCGTAGCCGTCGATGACGGTGTGGTCAGGGTCGGGGTCGACCTCGATCCCACGGAACGGCACGCCCATCGTGGCGGGCACGGGCTCCATCCCCGCCGCCTTGAGACGTTTGATCAGGTCGACCCTTCGCTCGATCCTCCCGAACCGATCGGATGGATCTCCGAACAGGACCGCGATCCGATCGTCCTCGTCCATCGCGAACAGTTCCGCGCAATCCCTGGGCACGGAGATGCCAGCGACGGCAGGCCCCTGCTCGAGGAGCCAGGTGAATATCTCGGCCTCGACGGCGTCGACCAGGGCGGCGGACTTGTCCGTGATACGGCGGTCGAGGACTCGCATCCACTCGAAGTGGTCAGGTGATGCCAATGCAGGCTCGGAGAACCGGTCGGTGTGGGGGATGACGTCCATCCCGATCGTCTTCCCCATCACGTGGAGCAGGTTCGAGGTGGCGCGCAGCTGCCTGTCCACGGTCCCCAGGTTCGGGGCGTACTCGTAGAGCTCATCGGAGAAGTACTCGGTGTTGAGTTGCCAACCGGCGATGCCGTACAGGCTCTTGACGACGCCGGGTTCCCAGATCGGCAGGAGGTGGATCGAATCCATGGCGGCTGGCAGCGTGAGGGCGTACTTCACGACGTCTCCGTAGTCGCCGACCGTGCGCACGTTGACGCCAACCATGTTCGTCCGCTTGATCCACGACGAATCCGCCTCCCCACGTCGGGGGGACCGTACGGCTGCCGGAAGGTCGGCGAGCGGCGTGTCGAAGTCGACGGCGTCGTCGGACAAGGCGACGTCGACCGCATCCCCGTGGCGATCCCTGAGGATCTCGAGAACCTGCCTGAGGGGCAGGGCGATGGCGTCCTGGGGTCGAAGGCCCGCGACGAAGGAGGTCCCGCCTGATGCGTAGCGTGGGAGACCCGGGATCGGGATCCCGCTCACACCGTCACGAATTCGACGTCGTAGTCGCGTGTGATGATGACGTCCGCTCGTGACCGGTGACGCGAGATGATCTCATGTTCCTCCGTGAGCACGTCCTCGATGAATGGGTCGAAATCCTCGCGACCCCTCGTCATCCGGTGCTGGAGCGTCTCGAGCCTGTTCCGGTCGATGAAGATCCGCCGATCGACGTGATCACACAACGACGTGTACACGCCTTCGGCGATCACGACATCGATCCCTTCGAGCGAGATCGTCTCCTCGTCGATCCTGTTGTCCGCATAGATGACGAGGGGCTTGACGATCGAGTCTTCGCCATCCTGTGCAGCCTGAAGGTGGGAATCGAGAAGGCCGATCCGAACCTCCGTCGTGCCAACCCAGTCGAAGTTGGCCCGCCGTGCGGCGTCGTTGAACTTCGGCGGGAGCACGTAGTAGTCGTCCTGTTGGAGCACCACGGCGCCGACGCCGCGCTCGGCGAGCGCTTCAGCGAGCGCTTGGCCCGTCTCGGACTTCCCGCTCCCGGACTCGCCGGCAACGGTCATGGTGAATCGCCTCGGTGACGCCTTGATCTCGTCGAGGAGCTTGGTGATGATGATGTCGGCGGCGCGCCTGTGCTCTTCGCCGACGAGGATGATGTCTCCCTGCATGCCGCCAGTGTACGCGCGTGAGCGCAACCGTCAGGATCGAAGGGCCGTCGGATTCGGATTACCTCGGATTCGCAGACCGTCAGGTCCCGAAGCGCCTCAGGCGCAGGGAGTTCGTGACGACCGACACCGACGAGAACGCCATCGCCGCTGCGGCGATCATCGGGTTGAGGAAGCCGAGGGCGGCAAGCGGGATGGCAGCGGTGTTGTACGCGAATGCCCAGAACAGGTTCTGGCGAATGACCCGGAAGGTGTGGCGGGCCAACGCGATGGCGGTGACAGACGTGGTCGGGTCCGCGGACATCAACACCACGTCCCCTGCCTCGATCGCCACGTCCGTACCCGACCCGACGGCCATGCCGAGGTCGGCGACGGTCAAGGCGGGGGCGTCGTTGATGCCGTCACCCACGAAGGCAACGACTCGGCCCTCGGCCTGCATTGCTGCAACGGCGGCAGACTTCTCGCCAGGGAGAACCTCGGCGACCACGGTGTCGATCCCCACCTCCTCACCGATACGGTGCGCGCTCTGTCGCGAGTCACCCGTCAACATCGCCGTGGTGAGTCCCTTCGCGCGGAGCTGCTCGATGGCCGCTGCCGAGGTCTCCCGCACGGTGTCGGCAACGCTCAGCACTCCCCGAACCTGCCCGTCCCAGCCTGCGAGGAAGGTCGTCCTGCCCGTGTTGGCGATCTCCTCGAAGCTCGCAGTCCACCGATCGATCCCGTCGTAGGCGAGATCGGCGAACATCGGCGCCCGTCCGACCGCGACGAGCCTGCCGTCGACGGTCCCGGTCGCACCCTTCCCCTCGATAGCCGTGAAGTCCTCCACGCCCGTGAGCGTGATGTCTCGTTCCTCGGCACCGAGGACGACTGCCCTCGCGATGGGATGCTCGGACCCGGATTCGAGGGATGCGACGAGCCTCAGGAACTCGTCGGTGCCCGTGTCCGTCTCGACGTCGACGAGGGTCATCGCCCCCCTCGTGAGGGTGCCGGTCTTGTCGAACACGACCGTGTCGATGTCCTGGGCGCGCTCGAACACCTCGGCGTTCTTGAAGAGGACGCCCATCTCGGCGCCCCTGCCGGACCCCACCATGATCGCCGTGGGGGTCGCGAGGCCGAGCGCACACGGACACGCGATGATGAGGACGGCGACAGCGTTGCGCACCGCCACGGCCGTGTCGCCATCGATGATGAGCCAGGCGATGAGCACGACGATCGCGATCGCGATCACGGTCGGCACGAACACCCCCGAGACGCGGTCGGCGAGCCTCTGTACCGGCGCCTTGGTGGCCTGGGCATCCTCGACGAGGCGCATGATCTGGCTGAGTGCCGTATTCGGGCCGACGTGCTCGACTTCGATCTCGAGACGACCCTGCTGGTTCACCGTCGCCGCAAAGACCTGGGAGCCAGGTTCCTTGTCGACAGCGACGCTCTCTCCCGTGAGCATCGACTCGTCGACGCCGGACCGTCCTGCGGTCACGACGCCGTCGGCCGGGATCTTCTCACCGGGAAGGACGACGACCGTGTTGCCCGGAGCGAGTTCGAGCGGATCGACCATGACTTCGACGCCGTCGCGGACGAGCCGAGCCTGCTTCGCCCCGAGTTCGGCGAGCTTGGCGATCGCGTTCGACGCCTGACCCTTCGCCCGTGCCTCGAAGTAGCGGCCCAACAGGATGAGTGTCACGATCATCGCCGCTGTCTCGAAGAAGACGAATGCCCCCCCGCTGCCCATGTGATCCGCGCCGACGATGTGCTCTGCGCCTTGCACCAGCAGGACCTCTGTCGAGTATCCCCACGCCGCGAGGGAGCCGACGGAGATCAGGGTGTCCATCGCGGGCGACAGCGATGTGATCTGCTTCCAAGCAGCTGCGTGGAACTGCCAGCCGAACACGAACACGACGATCGTCGTGAGGATGAACTGGACCCATGGATTCCACAGCTCGAAGGGTCCAACCATCGCGAGGACCATCACGGGAGCGGTGAGGACTGCCGCACCGATCACGTTTCGCAGTTGGTATCTCGCCTCGGCGCTGTAGCGCTCGGTCACCGAGATGCGAACGTCGTCGGGGTGGATCTCGTCGATGTCGTACCCGATCTTCGCGACGGCGGCACGGAGCCGTTCAACGTCGGTTCCCTCGGCAACGGTCGCTCGGGCCTCCTGCCCTGCGAAGTTGACGACCGCGGACTCGACGCCCTCCTGCTTGGACAGGACGCGCTCGATCCGCACTGCACACGAGGCGCAGGTCATCCCTTCCACATCGAACCGAATGGTGTCGGTCATGGCCTCTCCCGTGTTCTTGCGTAACTGGGTTCCACCCATGGGTGGAACCCAGTTACGCAAGAACGCTGCATGTCAGCGGGCGACGTCGTAGCCCTGGTCCTCGATCGCCGTGATGATCGCGTCGAGGTCGACGGCGGACTCGTCATAGGTGACGGCGACGGTGCGAGCGTCGATCGTGACCTCGGCGGATGCGACCCCATCCATCGGTGCGACAGCGCCCTCGATCGAGGACTTGCAGTGTCCGCAGGAGATGTCGGGGACGTTCAACGTGACCTGGTTCATCGTGTTCCTCTCGTTGGTGTGTAGCGGAGGGTCTCCATGAGCTCGTCAACGACCTGGGTGGATCGTCCCTCCTTGACGTGCTCGACGACGCACGTCTCGATGTGGTTCTGGAGCAGCACCCGGTTCACTCCTTCGAGGGAACCCTGCAGCGCCGAGACCTGTTTCATGATGTCGGGGCAGTACTGCTCCTCTTCGACCATACGAATGACCGCGTCCAAGTGACCCCGAACCGTCTTCAGCCGGTTCGTAGCGGACGTCTTGTGCTCAGCCTTCATGGTGGCGAGTATACCCCACCCCCAGGGGGGTAGGGGCAACAACCCGCCGCTCGTCCCGCTCGTCCCCCTCGTCCGCTCGTCCCCCTTTCAAGGGGGACGGCAGAGCGAAGCGATGCAGGGGGATTCCTCGGCATGTGGACCTCGCGATGATCGGACGGAGCCGTCGAGGAAGGGGGGACGGCAGAGCGAAACGACGATCCATGGGGATTCCTGTGCGAAGAACCCCGCCTTGGCCGGATCCCACTCACGTGCTCGCGAGCTCGCAGACCCCCCTGGCTCACTTCGTTCGCCCGTCCCCCCTGAAGGGAGGACAGGCGGTAAGCAGACCTCGTCCCCCCTCGTCCCCCTCGTCCCCCTTTCAAGGGGGACGGCAGAGGAGCGCAGCGACGATGCAGGGGGATTCCTCGGCACCCTGACCTTGCAGTCATCGGACGGTGCCAACGAGGGACAGGGGGACGGCAGAGCGAAGCGATGCAGGGGGATTCCTCGGCACCTGGACCTCACGATGATCGGACGGAGCCGACGAGGGAAGGGAGGAAGGTCTCGGCTCAGGTGCGCAGGAGGGATCCGATGCGGCGGGAGGTGATGAGCGAACCGATGAGGCCCATTGCCACGAGATAGGCGAGAGCGACGAGCATCGTCCAGTCGAGGACACCCAGGGTGAGACCGCGAACGAGGACGACGCTCTGGTAGAGGGGGGAGAACCAGGTGATGACCTGAAAGGCAGGCGGGTACACCTCGATCGGGAAGAACGTCGCCGAGAAGAGGAACAGCGGCAGGGTGATCAGCGTGACGAGGTCGAGGTCCTGCCAGGTACGCATGTAGGTGACTCCTGCGGTCGCCACCGCACCGAAGGCAAAACCGATGAGGATCGTCGCGGGCAGCGCGAGCACACCCCACGGTGATTCGATCAGTCCCATGACCGCCATCACCACGAGGAATGCGAACGAGTACGCCGCGCCCCTCGCGAGCGTCCATCCGATCTCCCCTGTCGCCACATCACGTGGCTCGACCGGTGTGGAGAGCACACCGTCGTAGGTCTTCCCATACTTGAGCTTGAAGAAGATGTTCGTCGATTCGAACACGGCGCCGTTCATCGCGGACGCAGCGAGCATCGCGGGAGCGACGAAGGCCGTGTAGTCGACGGGAATCCCTCCGTAGGACACGTCGCCGGCGAGCTCGCCGATACCCACCCCGATGGCGAAGAGGTAGAAGACCGGCTCGAAGACGCCAGACAGGAGCACGGGCCAGAACGACTTCGTCGCCATGATGTTGCGCTCGAGCAGGTACCTCCCCCTCCAGCGCCTTGGGAGTGGGGGGATGACCCTGGTCGTGAGTGTTCCCGATGTCATGGCGTCAGCTTCTTGCGCATTGGGGTGAGGGCGATCGCGATGCCGGCGCCGACCAACACAACGAGGTAGGTGACGCTCACCCATGGCTCCACGGCGGGCGTGGCCCCGACCACGATGGCCCTCGCCATCTCGACACCGTGGTACATCGGCGTGACCAGTGCCACGGGTTCGAGCCAGTCCGGGAGCTGGCTGATCGGGAAGAACGCACCGGAGAAGAGGAACATCGGGATCACGACGAACCGGAAGAAGAGGGGAAGCCCTGTCGGTTCCTCCAGGTGGACGGTGAACGCCGTGGTCAGCGACGCCATGGCGATCCCGACGAGGAGGGCGGGAGCGACTGCGACGAGGGACTCGAGGAGGGGCGCGACCCTGAACGCCGACATCACGACGGCGAAGATCACGGAAACCATGAGCACACGGGCCGACGACCACAGCATGTGGCCATAGAGGGCACCACGAATGCCGATCGGCGTTGCGATGCGTGCCTTCCACGTCTGCTGCCACTTGATGCCCGCCATCACCTTCCACGCGCCTTCGCCCGCACCGGTCTGCATGGCGGTCGCGACCAGGAGTCCCGGTGCGAGGTACGTGAGGTACGTCACGCCTTCGAGGCCCTCGGGGAGGTTCGCGTCGACGAGCGACCCGAGACCGACGCCCATGGCGAGGAGGTAGAGGATCGGGTTGAGGAAGCTCGAGAACACGGAGCCGCGCCACGTGCGGCGATACACCCGGGCTTCGGCCTCGAAAACCCGCAGGGAAAGTGGCACCGCCATCATTCCACCAGCGTTCGGCCAGTCAACCGCAAGAAGACGTCCTCGAGTGTCGAGCGCCTGGCGAGTACGGTCTCGGGCGCGAGGCCCCGCTCGTTGACGAGACCAATCGTGCGTTCAGAGTCCTCGGTGTACACGAGGGCCCTGTCCGCAAGGATCTCGGTTCGGTCGGAGAGATCGTGGATGACGTCGGTGATCGTCTCGAGCACCCCGGCGGGGAACCGCAGCTCTACGACGTCCCTCGGTGTGTAGGTCTCGATGAGGCTCCGAGGTGAGCCCTCGGCGACGATCGCTCCCTTGTCCATGACGACCAATCGGTCGCACAACTGCTCGGCCTCGTCCATGTAGTGCGTTGTGATGATCAGGGTCACGCCCTGTTGCTTGAGCCGGTAGAGGCGGTCCCACAGGACGTGGCGGGCCTGGGGGTCGAGGCCGGTCGTGGGCTCGTCGAGGATGAAGAGGTCGGGGTTGTTGATGAGTCCCCGAGCGATGATCACGCGCCGTTTCATGCCACCGGAGAGGGCGGCGATCTTCGACTGGCGCTTCTCCTCGAGCTGTACGAACTCGAGGAGATCGTCGATCCGATCCCGGATCGTGGCACGGTCGAGGTCGAAGTACCTGCCGTACATCATCAGGTTGTCGTAGACCGTGAGCTCCTCGTCGAGGTTGTTCTCTTGCGGGACGACTCCGAGCCTCGAGCGCAGGCGCGGCCCATCGCGCATCGGGTCGAGCCCGAGGACTTCGAGGGAGCCACCGCTGACCGGGCTGACCGCGCCGATCATCCGCATCGTCGATGTCTTCCCCGCCCCATTCGGGCCGAGGAAACCGAAGGACTCACCGGCGTTCACCTCGAAGTCGATGCCGTCGACCGCGACGAACTCACCGAACCGTTTCTCGAGCGCCTTCCCGCGGATGAGGACATCAGACATGATGCCTTCAACGATACCGGTGGCATGTGGCCCAGCCTCTCGGCCCGCGGATCTCCGGCATCGGTCGTGGGTCGGCCGAGCGGGTATCGGCGCCGCCCACGATGCGGCTCGCCCTCTGGCGTATCCTGCCCCCCATGGACATCCGTGAGAACATCGTCGAGGCGATCGGTGGCACCCCGTTGGTGCGCCTTTCGCGCATCCATCCACCGGGCAACCTCGTCGCCAAGGTCGAGTACATGAACCCCGGAGGATCGATCAAGGATCGCATCGGGCTCGGCATGATCGACCGGGCCGAGGCGAACGGCTGGATCAGTCCCGGTGACACGATCGTGGAGCCCACATCAGGCAACACCGGCGTCGGCCTCGCGATGGTCGCCGCCATCCGGGGCTACAAGCTCATCTGTGTCATGCAGGACAAGCAGTCCAAGGAGAAGCAGGACCTCCTCAAGGCATACGGCGCACAGGTCGTGCTGTGCCCGACAGACGTCGAGCCGTCGGATCCGCGGTCGTACTACTCAGTTGCCCAGCAGCTCTCCGAGCGGCCCGGCCACTACCGGCCCGACCAGTACTCGAATCCGGCAAATCCCGAGGCCCACGTCCGGTCGACGGGACCCGAGATCTGGGAGCAGACGGAAGGGCACGTCGACGTCTACGTAGCCGGTGTCGGCACGGGGGGCACGATCTCGGGCACCGCGAGGTACCTGAAGGAGCGGAACCCCGAGATCGTCGTCGTCGGTGTGGACCCGAAAGGCTCCATCTACACCGCCGCGTCGGACGAGGACGTCACGACGTATCTCATCGAGGGCGTCGGTGAGGACTTCTGGCCATCGACCTACGACCCTTCGTTGACGGATCGGTACGAGATGGTCGACGATGCAGAGGCGTTCGCGATGACGAGGCGCCTGGCGGTCGAGGAGGGGATCCTCGTCGGCGGTTCGTGCGGCATGGCGGCCGTCGGTGCGCTACGGGTCGCCGACGAGGACCACAGCAAGCTCGTCGTGGTGATCCTCCCCGACTCGGGACGCAGCTACCTGTCGAAGATCTTCAACGACCAGTGGATGACCGACAACGGTTTCGACATCTGATCCCCCGTTCTTGCGTAACTGGGTTCCACCCAGGGTGAAACCCAGTTACGCAAGAACGGGGGAGGGGATACGGTGGGAGCGCAGCGACGAACAGGGAGACCGCCAACATGGACAGCGAGGATCGGTTCGAGACCCTGGCAATCCACGCGGGGCAGGACCCTGACCCAGCGACCGGTGCCGCCGTGGTGCCGATCTACGCCACCTCGACCTACGTCCAGGAGGCGCCGGGCGTCCACAAGGGCTACGAGTACTCGCGCACGGACAACCCGACGCGAACCGCCCTCCAGACCCAGATCGCAGCCCTCGAGGGGGTCGGTGCCGACGACGATGGCGGGTGCGTCGCAACTGCCTCCGGGCTCGCCGCTACCGCCCTCATCGGCTACCTCCTCGAGCCGGGCGACCACATCCTGCTGCCGAACGATGCGTATGGGGGCACGTTCCGGCTGATCGCCAGGGTCCTTTCGGGTCACGGCATCGAGTGGTCTGCCGTCGACATGACGGATGTCGATGCACTCGCCGGGGCGATCAGGCCCCGAACGAAGCTCATCTGGGTCGAGACACCGACCAATCCGCTCCTGAGGATCGTCGACATCGGCGCCGTCGTCGACGCGGCACGATCGGTCGGGGCAATGGTGGCCGTCGACAACACGTTCGCGACGCCGTTCCTGCAGCGACCGCTCGACCTCGGCGCGGACATGGTCATCCACTCCTCGACGAAGTACCTCGGAGGTCATTCCGACACGGTCGGAGGGGCGATCGTCACGAACGACGCCGGTCTCCACGAACGGCTTCGATTCCTGCAGAATGCCACAGGACCCGTACCTGGCCCCTTCGACTGCTACCTCGTGCTCAGGGGGATCAAGACGCTCGCTGTGCGCATGGAGCGCCACACCTCGAATGCGACCGTCATTGCGAACTTCCTTGCGGACGACCCGCGTGTCGAGTCCGTCTGGTATCCCGGCCTCGCCGGCGATCCTGGGCATGCGGTTGCGTCTCGCCAGATGGACGGATTCGGCGGCATGGTGTCGTTCACCCCGCTCGGAGGTGCCGAAGCAGCGAACGCGATCGTCACCCGAACGAGGTTGTTCTTCCTCGCCGAGAGCCTCGGAGGCGTTGAATCTCTCATCGAGGTCCCCGCCGCGATGACGCACTTGTCGGTCGAGGGCACCGATCTCGAGGTGCCCAAGCACCTCATCCGGCTCAGCGTCGGGATCGAACACGTCGACGACCTGCTGTCCGACCTCGACAGGGCCCTCGGGTGAGCGGCCCTCCGGTGAGCCTTGGGTGAGCCTTGGGTGAGCCCCGGAGCTTGGGTGAGCCCCGGATGAGCCGCATGTACGCTTCCCCGAACGACCACGGACGCAGCGGTTGATCGACCCGAAGCTCTACGAACTCGGCTGGAACGAGGATTGGGAATCCAAGCGCCTCGCCGCGGGGTCCCCCGGTGAGCCCGCCCGTGTGGTCCGCCACGACGCCGTCAGGGTGCTCGTTGCGACTCCGTACCAGGTGGGCCAGGTCACCTTCCCGAAGCGCATGTCGCTCGCGGTGGGCGACTGGGTCCTCGTGGCAAACGAGACCGTCACACATAGGCTCGAGCGAAGCAACGTGCTCGAGCGGGACAATGCGGAGTACGGCACGCAGACGATCGCCGCCAACATCGACCTCGTGTTCGTGCTCTTCGGAGCCGACAGGCCACTGCGTCAGCGAAAGGTGATGCGCTTCGTCGCCTTCGCAGGTGATATCGGCGCGACGCCGGTGGTGTTGATCACCAAGGCGGACCTCGTCGACGACGTTGGGGCGATCAGGGAATCGATCGAACCGTGGATCCCCGGAGTCGATGTCATGACGACGTCCGTCGAGACGGGGATGGGCCTTCCCGAGATCGTCGCCGAGCTCGCCGGCCGGACGGGGACCTTCATCGGAGAGTCCGGCGCGGGGAAGTCCTCCCTGGTGAACGCCCTGATGGACGAAGAGGTCGCTTGGGTGGGCGACGTGCGCGAGCGTGATTCCAAGGGCAGGCACACGACCACCCACCGCGAGCTCCATCGACTCCCCGGAGGTGGCCTGATCATCGACAACCCGGGTGTGCGCGCACTCGGCCTCGCCGCTGAAGGGGAGGGAATCGAGTCGGCGTTCGCCGACCTCGAGGAGCTCGCTCTCGAGTGTCGGTTCCGGGATTGCGCGCACAAGGAGGAACCCGGATGCGCTGTACGCGGTGCGATCGACTCAGAGGTCCTGACCGAGGAGCGGTGGTCTGCGTACCTGCACTTCGTGGACGAGCAGGACCAGGCGGCGGACCGTGCAGGCGCACGAGATCGAAGGGCGGCAGCACGTCGGGAGGCCGCGTCCCTGCAACGAGGGCGTGATGCAAGCGACGCGCTCGACGAGTGACGGTGCGACTGGATCGTCACCCCGAACGGGACCGCCAGGCGATGGGCCGAGAGCAGCTCGGTGTCGCCGAGGATCGCACGGGTCGGCCCGTCTGCCACGATCAGCCGTGTGACGTCGAGCAGCGAGGCGGCGGCTCTCCGATGTCTTCGACGTCGTGAGGCGAGCCGTGCAAGGGCTCGACAATGCACGAGGGATACTGGCCGAGACGCTGGATGCGTATCGCGGCGCCGAGGCTCGACGAGCAACGACGTGACGAGAGGTCCTCATGATCTACGCTGCGATCATGCTGCAGCTCTCGCTGGTGACCGGATGCTTCGGAAGGAACTTCTCCAAACTGCCGTGCATCTCACGTGAATCAGGGTGGATATTGGTGACTTCGCCTTGATCATCATCGCAACGGTGTCGCTCGGAGTCCTCATCTCGGCCGGATGGATCAAGCGTCCGTCAGGACACCAGGCTGGCTGGACACTCGGTCGTGGTCTCATCGAAGCAGCACGGGCACCCGTCCATGTCGGCGGTGCTGTGTACGAGATCACCACCATGCCACTTCACGGATCTGTGTTCCGCGGCGCCCGGACCGAGCGCCACCACCACTGACGGCACCAACCTCAGGAAGAGCACCAGACGTGTCCTCGAAAACCGCGAATACTGACTCCCTGCCGACAGAAGACGTCGCTCGACCAGGGCGGCCCACTGGGGCGAACCTCGGAACGCTTGCAGGCGTGTTCACGCCTTCGATCCTGACGATCCTCGGAATCATCCTCTTCCTGAGGACGGGATACGTCGTTGGCAACGCTGGCCTCGCAGGTGCCTTGATCATCATTGCCATGGCCACGGCGGTGTCGGTCCTCACCAGCATCTCCCTCGCCGCGATCGCGACCAACATCGACGTGCGGGGCGGTGGCGACTACTACCTCATCTCGCGGACGCTCGGTCTCGAGTTCGGCGGCGCGATCGGCATCGTCCTGTTCCTCGCACAGTCGATCTCGATCGCGTTCTACGCCATCGGCTTCGGCGAGGCAACGACCACCACGCTCGTCCTCGACTTTCCCTATGCGACACAGCTCATTGCCGTCGCGGCGATCCTCCTGCTGTTCGTCTTCGCCTGGGCAGGTGCAGATGTCGCTTCGAAGCTCCAGTTCGTCATCATGGGCCTGCTCGTGGTCGCCCTGATCTCGTTCTATGTCGGAGCGTTCGGATCCTTCAGCACCGCGAGCCTCAGAGATTCTTGGGCTCCAGCGGCCGGTGCCATCGGTTTCTGGGCGGCATTCGCCATCTTCTTCCCTGCGGTGACAGGTTTCACCCAAGGGGTCAGCATGTCCGGCGATCTGAAGGATCCAAGTCGGAGTCTCCCCATCGGAACCTTTACGGCCGTCGGTTTGTCGACGGTGGTATACGTCTCCGTTGTCGTGCTCCTGGCTGCCGGGGTACCGATCTCCATCCTCGTCAATGACGACGGGACTGCAATGCGGGATCTGGCGGTCATCGGAGTACTGGTCGGCATCGGTGTCGTCGCAGCCACGCTCTCGTCGGCGATGGCCTCCTTGCTCGGAGCGCCCCGCATCTTCCAATCGATGGCGTCAGACCGAGTATTCCCATTGATAAGTGGATTCGCCAAGGGTCACGGCCCGTCCAACAACCCACGGAGGGCGGTCCTGCTCAGTTTCGGCATCGCACTCCTGACGATCGGCCTTGGGAGTGTGAACGTCATCGCTCCGGTCGTGTCGATGTTCTTCCTCATCTCGTATGGGCTCATCAATTACGCAACCTTCTACGAGGCTCGCGCCGGGAGTCCATCGTTCCGCCCGAGGTTCCGCTTCTTCAGCAAGTGGGCAAGCCTCGCCGGAGCGCTGCTGTGTGGTGCCGCCATGCTCGCCATCAATCCCATTGCCGGTGGTGCATCGATCGTGGTGCTGTTCCTCATCTACCAGTACCTCGGGCGTCGCGACATACCCGAGCGATGGGCAGACGCAGGGCATTCGCACCACTTCCGCAGGGCCATCGACAGCGTCAGGGCACTCGACAAGGAGATCGAACACGCCAGGAACTGGCGACCACAGATCCTGGTGTTTTCCGCAGATGCCGGCAGGAGAGCGAGGCTCCTCACATTTGCGAAGTGGATCGAGGGTCACAGCGGGTTCACGGCCGCCTTCCGGATCGTGGTCGGTGAGGGGATCCGGAAGCGGATCGAGACGGACACGCAGGAAGCCGAGCTCGTAGAAGAGATCCAGGAGCTCGGCCTCGATGTGAGTGGGAGGGCCGTGCTCGCGGTTGACGGTCTCGATGCGCTGCCCGTCATCGTTCAGTCCTTCGGGCTCGGCCGCATCAAGGCCAACCTCGTCCTGTTCGGTTGGCCCGAATCGCCGAGGCCAGAACAACTCGCGTCCTACGTCGGCGCAGTCATGAACGTGGCGAGGCTCGGCGTCAGTGTCATGAGCCTCTCGACCGACGAGCTTCGCTGGGGAAGGCTCAAGGCGATCAGTCCCGAGAACAGAAGAATCGACGTGTGGTGGGAAGACAACGACTCTGGTCGCCTCGCACTCATGGCCGCGTACCTGTGCACGCGCCATGACCAGTGGAGGAAAGCCAGCATCAGGTTGATCTCGGGACAGACCGAGGACGAAGACCGCGCACCCGAACTGCGAGCCATGTTGGAACAAGCACGCATCGATGCCGACGTCGTGACCATCACCGATCCGACACGGGACGTCATCGTGAGCGCCTGCTCGGATGCTGCCCTCGTGCTGATCCCCATGCGCCTGCGTCAGGGCGAGATCAAGGATCCGATGGGCGGAGACATGGTCGAGCTCGCTTCCCGACTGCCCATGACTGCAGCCCTGCACGCGGGCGCTCCGATCCTCCTCAACACCGACCCGGAGAGTGGCCTCGCCGAGCAGATCGCCGATGCGGAAGAAGCGTTGGATGAGGCGACGGACCGCCTCAGGAAGCTCGAAAGAAGTGCTGACACCGCACAGGCTGAGATCGACCGCCTGTCGCGTGAGGATGATCCCGAAGCCCTCGTCGTCGCCGAGGACCGTCACGCGGCGATCTCGCGTCGAGTCGTCTCCGCGAAGTTGAGGGTTGAGCGGGCACAAGCCGAGGTAGAGAGTCTTCTGGGGCAACCACGCTGAGGGTTGGAGTGTCGGTCATCACCCTCGCCACCATCTCGGGCGTCGATGGCCGCTGTACCCGCAGTAGTTCGAAACACCGTCCGTGGCGGTGACCAGGTACTGGTGGCCCTCCTGGAAGTCGATGCCACCACGTGACGGTGCGACTAGATCGTCACCCCGAACGGGAGCGCCAGGCGATGGGCCGAGAGCAGCGCTGTGTCGCCGAGGATCGCACGGGTCGGTCCGTCTGCCACGATCGCACCGTGGTCGATGATCACGCTTCGCTCACACACCTCGAGCGCGTAGAGCAGGTCGTGGGTCACGATCAGCTGTGTGACGTCGAGGCCCGCGAGGACGCGGGTGAGCTCGGTCCGCGCCGCAGGGTCGAGGTTTGCCGTCGGCTCGTCCAGCACGACGATGTCGGGTTCCATCGCGAGGACGCCTGCGATCGCTGCGCGGCGCTTCTGGCCGAACGAGAGATGGTTGGGCGACCGGTCGGCGAGGTCGGTGACCTCGACGGCGTCGAGGGCACGGCGGACCCGTTCCGCGACGTCCTCATCGCCGAGGCCCAGGTTTCGCGGACCGAATGCGACGTCAGCCGCCACGGTAGGCATGAAGAGCTGGTCGTCGGGGTCCTGGAAGACGATCCCGACCCTTCGGCGTGCCTCCATGACCGAATCCCGTGCGATCGCGATGCCCGAAACGCTCACCGTCCCCGTTTGGGGCATGTGGATCCCATTCAGGTGAAGGACGAGCGTCGTCTTGCCAGCACCATTGGGTCCGAGCAAGGCGACCCGCTCACCCCGGTGGATGTGGAGGTCGACGTGGTCGAGCGCTGGAGTCCCGTCCGGGTACCGGAAGGACAGGTCCTCGACGGAAATGACGGGAACGCTCATGGCACCATCCAGGCAACGGCGCAGACGAGCCACGCAGCGGAGACGAGCGATCCCGAGATGAGCCACTGGATTCGCGGGGTCGCTGGTTGGAGGGAGGCGGGCATGGTGCCCGTGTAGCCGCGCGACGCCATCGAGAGGTAGACGCGCTCGCCACGCTCGAGCGTCCTGATGAACATCACACCCACGGTGCGAGCGTACGGGCCCACCTGCATGAACCAACGGGGATCGTGCCCTCGGGATGTCATCGCGACCCTCATGCGCGACCAATCCCCGGTGATGACGTCGATGTACCGGACCATGAAACCAGCGATCGCGGTCACGATCGAGGGCACCCGAAGGCCGTCGAGCCCTGCGAGCATCTCGGTGACCTCCGTGGTCGCCCCGAGGATCACCGCGATCGCGAGGCCGAGCGTCGCCTTCGCGACGATGTTCCACGCATCCCACAGCCCAGCGGTCGACAGATCGAAGCCGAGCAGCTCCGTGGTCGGGCCGGATCCGAAGATGGGGAGCAGCGCGGCGAGGATGAGGAACGGGATCTCGATCGTCATTCTCCGTGCGGCGAACGTCGGTGTCAGGCCTGCCGTGGCCGCGATGGCGACGATCACGGCCGCGTAGACACCGAATGCCCAGATCGCCTCCCGAGGGGTCGACACGATGGCCAGCAACGCCCCGAAGACCGTCGCGATCTTGATCTGGGGTGCGGCACGGTGCACGGGCGAATGCCCGTGGAGGTACAGCGCGTGGACGTGGCTACCCGACATGGCGATCGGACGCCCCGACGTCGGTCACGGCTTCGATGAAGGTTCCGGTGTCTTGTTGCGTGCGAGCCAGAAGAGCCCGACGGCGAACAGAGCTGTCACCGCCACTCCGACGAGGCCGGCGATCGCGGTGGCGGTCGACGGGTCCTGGTCGAGGTTCTCCCCGTAGTCGGCGAGGGGAGCGTCCCCGAGGGTGTGGTCCTGGGCGGTCTCGTCGAATCCCTGTTCCCCTGCGACATACTCGAGCCCATCGGGTTTGGAGGAGGCGAATTGGCTCAGCACGATCCCCGTCAACGCAATCACGACGACCGCGACGATGACCAGGACGGTGTTCCTGTTCATACGAGCGCCTCCGTGCGCTCGCCGATGTAGTCGGGTGCCCCGTAGACGAGGTCGGGTCGTGCCTGGACGACGGCGAGTATCACGAAGAACGTGATCAACCCTTCACCGATCCCGATCAGGGCGTGGGTCGTGAGCATCGCCCACAACACCGAGGCGAGCGATACCGAGTCTGCGGTCCCGCCGATCGCGAACTCCACGGCGAATGCGAGGGCGGACATCGGCACCGAGATGAAGGCAGCGACACCGGCTGACACGGCAACCGCCCTGTGAGTCCTCGAGGTGAACCTCACGATCGCCCGGTAGACGTAGTAGCCGCCAACGGATGCCACGAGGCTCATGTTGATGATGTTCAGACCCAGCGCTGACAGGCCACCGTCGGCGAACAGGAATGCCTGGACGATCAGGACGATCGCGAGGATGACGTACCCGGCGGCTGGGCCGACGAGGACCGCTGCGAGGACACCGCCGATAAGGTGCCCGCTCATCCCGGGAAGCACCGGGAAGTTCACCATCTGGGCTGCGAATACGAAGGCTGCCGTGAGCGCGGCGAGGGGGACGAGCCGTTCGGTCAGATAGGTGCGAAGCTTGCGGAGAGCGTACGCAAACCCGCCTGCGGCACCGACGCCTGCAGCGGCTGACACGCCTGCATTGATGAACCCGTCGGGTATGTGCATGGGCCTCCTGTTGCGAAGCCGTCGCAACAAGGGTAGCACCTCGACATCTCAGCGCCCCAGGCAGTCGGCGCCATTTGTCACTCAGCGCCCAGAGAGCTGGTGCACAAGGCACCGGGGAGAGCCTCGCGCAGACGCGGTCGTGAAGGGCAGTCCGGGGTGGCTGAGTATGGGAAGACGGGGGCGCCGGGCCCTCAGGTGGACCCGTCGACACAGCTCGCGCATCGCCCGCTCAGGGCGAAGTGCTCGACGTCGATCCTGAACCCCGTGCCGGACTCGATGGCTGCGATCAGGGGAGCGATCGAATCATCGTCGATGGACCGGACCGTTCCGCACGTGTCACACACGACATGCTGATGGGACGATTCCTCGGCGAGGTGGTACACGGTCGGCCCATGGCCGATGTGTCCGTGTTTGATGACGCCCGCAGACTCGAGCGCGTCGAGGGTTCGGTACACCGTTGCTCGATCGAGGTCCCCGTCCGACTCCGTCTGGACGATGTCGTAGATCGCGGCAGCCGTCAGGTGCTCGTGATGGCGGGTGGCGACGACCTCGCACACGAGTCGCCTCGGTTCGGTGATCCGCAATCCGTCTCGCCGGAGGACGTCGACGAGCTCGTCTGGCGACACGTGCATCAGCGGTTCAGCCCGACCGTGTCGATTTCGATCTCGCCGTTGACACGGACCTGGCCCGGTGTCTTCCATCGGTACTCGTCAGCGTCTGTGTACTTGCGTGCGAGTTCGTCGATCAGCCACCAGCCATCCGCCTCGAAACGTGTGACCCTTCCGCGAAGCACGTAGTTGCGGTACTCGTCGTCGACGGCTGTGAAGGACAGGGCAACGCGTTGGTCCCTTCGGATGTTGTCCGTCTTGACCCGTCCCTCGGCCGTCGAGAACAGCAGCGTGTCCCCCCTCCGACCGATCCAGATCACCGACACCTGCGGCGAACCATCCGGCATGACGGTCGCAAGGTGCACGAAGACCCGCTCGTCCACTGCCTGTTTGACATCGTCGGGTAGTTCCAAGGTGTCCTCTCGGTCCGCGGGCCAGGGAACGGTAGTGCGCCGTCCAGCGACGTTCGCCGCTGGGAAGGAGTCCTCCCAGTGGGATCGCTCCGCCTAGCCTTCCTTCCATGGAGACGGGTCTCGGCGGTGCACGGGTGTTGGTGACAGGGGGAGCCGGAGGAATCGGAGCCGCCATCTGTCGGGCGTTCGCCGCCGAAGGCGCCTCGGTCGCCGTCCACCATCACACCAGCAGGAAGGCCGCAGAGCGACTGGCAGGCGAGATCGGCGGGTCGTGCGTCGAGGGGGATCTCACCGACGAGGGCGAGGTGGCGGGCGTCTTCTCGTCGACCATCGACGCCCTCGGTGGCCTCGACGTGTGCGTGGCGAACGCTGGCTGGTACCCGTCCACCGATGTCCCCGTCTGGGACATGGGCCTCGCACGGTGGAGGGACGTTGTCGACCGCAACCTCACGACGGCGTTCCTGACCGCCCGCGCCTTCCTCGCCCATGCATCGACGACGGGCCACGGATCACTCGTGTTCACGGCTTCGACCGCAGGCATCTTCGGTGAGGCGGGGCATGCGGACTACGCCGCCGCGAAGTCCGCCCTGACGTCTGGCTTCCTGCTGTCCCTCAAGAACGAGGCGGCTCGCATCGGTGACGGTGTCAGGGTCAACGCGGTTGCCCCCGGGTGGACGGTGACGCCCAAGAGGGCCGAAGCCGGCATCGACCCTGCGCGCTTCGACCGCGCCACCGCGACGATGGCCCGCAAGTCCCTCGCGACCCCCGAGGACGTCGCCCGTCAGGTCGTGTTCCTCGCATCCGACGCGCTCTCGCCACACCAGACAGGTCAGGTCGTGGTGGTCGCTGGCGGCATGGAAGGAAGGCTCGTTCCGTGACGTTCGACTCCTTCGAGGTCGAGGCGCTCCGCGCAGCGACACCCGGGGCATCGACGGTCACGCACTTCAACAATGCGGGATCGTCCCTCATGCCCGTCCCTGTCATCGACGCCATCCAGCGGTACCTCGACTACGAGATCTTCCACGGCGGGTACGAGACAGCGGACGCGCTCGGGGACGAGATCGAGGCGGTGTATTCGTCAATCGCGGAGCTGATCGGGGCCGACCCGGCCGAGATCGCACTGTCGGACTGCGCAACGAGGGCTTGGGACATGGCCCTCTACGGCCTCGGTCTCGGCGAGGGTGACCGAATCCTCACGACGACGACCGAGTACGTGTCGAACTGGGCCGCGTACCTGCACCTGCGTGACACACGCGGCATCGTCGTACAGGTCGTGCCGGACACCCCAGAGGGCGACATCGACGTCGACGCCCTCGAGGCTTCCATCGATGGGTCCACGAGGCTCATCACCCTGAACCACATCCCGACGCACTCCGCGGTCGTCAACCCCGTCGAGTCCGTGGGGGAGGTGGCTCGCCGACACGGCGTCCCCTTCCTGCTCGATGCGTGCCAGTCGGTCGGCCACGTTCCCGTGGACGTGGGGGCGATCGGGTGTGACATGCTGAGCTCGACCTCCCGCAAGTTCCTCCGCGGACCACGCGGCGAGGGGTTCCTCTTCGTGAGGGGCGACTTCATGGACCGCCTCGATCCGGTGTTCGTGGAGCTGCACAACGCGACGCTCATCACGCCCGATCGCTATGAGCTGCGACCCGACGCCAGGCGGTTCGAGACGTGGGAGAAGAACTATGCGAACGTCGTGGGCCTCGGCGCCGCGGCCCAGTACGCACTCGACCTCGGGATGGATCGGATCTGGAATCGGATCCAGTCGCTCGCCGCAACGATGCGGTTGGCCATCTCGGAGGTTCCCGGTGTGACCATGCACGACAAGGGCACCGTGAAGGGTGGCATCGTCATGTTCGCCGTGGACGGCTGGTCCTCAGATGACGTCAGGGACGCACTCGCCGTGCGTTCCATCAACGTGTCGACGTCCACGAGGAACTCGGCACCTGTGGACATGACCGAGCGCGGTCTCGTGGACCTCGTCCGTGCGTCGGTCCATGTGTTCAACACGGAGGAGGAGATCGACGCCCTCGTCGAGGCCGTTGGTTCCCTTTGAGAAGGATGCGTCTCGAGGTCGTTCGGCACCACCGCGTCGCGGTTGTGTCTCGCTACTCGATGGGCTACTCCCGCGGGAACGGCAGTCCGGCGATGAAGGCGTCGATGTAGCTCTGGGTCGTCTCGATCGGAACGACGTATGATCGCCCGTCGCTACCGCTCGTGGCCCTCACCGGCAGCGTCGCGGCATCGATGGCCCGGCCGTCGAGCGACAGGGCGGTCCTCCCGAGATCGGCCATCCTCGCGAGTGTGAGGCCCTCGTCCGCCGTTATCTGGTCTGCGAACGTTGGAAGGAAGCTCGTCAGGTTGAACGCACTCGACGGCGATGTCGCCTGGTTGAACAACGCGATCAGTATCTGCTGCTGGCGGCCGGTTCGTGCAATGTCGCCGCCACCCGCGGCCGTCCACTCCCCGTTGCGCTGTTCCTGGTACTTGCGCGAGCGCGCATACGCGACCGCCTGTTCGCCGTTGAGTGTCTGTCGGCCTGCCTCGACGCGGAAGCCAGACGTGAGATCCCGTCCGGGATACTCGAAGTCGAGCGTGACGCCACCGAGCGAGTCCACGACCTTGCCGACACCGCCGAAGTCGATTTCGACGTAGTGGTTGACGGGTATTCCCGTCTCGGACTGCACGGATTGGATGAGCAGGTCTGGCCCGCCGATGACATACGCCGCGTTGATCCGGTTCGTCCCGTGACCCGGGATGTCCGTGCGCCAGTCACGCGGGATCGACAGCATCTGGATGCTTCCACCTGGTACGACGTGGGCCAGCATGACCACGTCCGTGCGTCGACCGGCGAAGTTGCCGAACGTGTCCTCCCAGTCGTCAGGTATCGATGACCGGTCGTCGACGCCGACGAGGAGGAAGTTGATGGGATCGCCGGAGGCCACGACAGGTGCGAGGGAGGCGACATCGGCCGCAGCGATGCGGTCGATCTTCCCCTCGGTGTATCGCAGGAAGCCGTATCCGGCGAACACGGCGACGGCTGTGAATCCGAGCAGGAAGAGGAAGAACTTCTGTGCAAGGCTCCAGCGCCGTTTCGGCTTCTGCGGCGGGGGTGCGACTTCCACGCGCGGGATCTCAGGAAAGGTCTCGGTGACTGAGGACATGATCGGTGAGGTTACGCATCGGACCCCGATAGCGGCCGTCGCAAAATGGACCAGATGCACCCACGGTACGCTGTGGCGATGGCGAAGAAGATTCACTCCCAGGACGTCACGATCGGCCCCGCCCGCGCTGGTGCGAGGGCCATGCTACGAGCGGTCGGCCTCGGCGAGGACGATTTCGCCCGCTCCCAGATCGGCGTGGTCTCGGCCGGCAACGAGGTGACGCCGTGCAACGTGACCGGTCCGAAGCTGGCAGGCATCGCCAAGGTCGGGGTCAGGAACAGCGGGGCCGTCGGACTCGAGTTCGCGACGATCGCTGTGTCGGACGGGATCTCGATGGGCCACGAGGGCATGCGGGCGTCCCTCGTGTCACGCGAGGTCATCGCCGACTCGGTCGAGCTGGTCATGCATGCCGAGCGCTTCGACGGCATGGTCGCCATAGCGGGGTGTGACAAGTCACTGCCCGGGATGCTGATGGCGGCCGCCAGGCACAACCTTCCCTCCGTGTTCCTCTACGGCGGCTCGAGCCTCCCCGGCCGAGTCGGCGGGAAGGACATCTCGATCGTCGACGTCTTCGAAGGCATCGGCGCACACTCCGAGGGAACGATCACGGACGCCCAACTCCTCGAGATAGAGCAGAACGCCTGTCCCGGAGCCGGATCGTGCGCTGGCATGTTCACGGCCAACACCATGGCGTCCGTCGGGGAGGCGATCGGGATGTCCCTTCCCGGTTCTGCATCCGTGCCGGCAGTCGACGCCAGGCTCGAGGAGTACGCACGGCTGTCAGGAGAGGCGGTGGTCCGGCTGCTCGAAGCCGACGTCCGACCGCGTGACATCATGACGAGGGAGGCCTTCGAGAACGCGATCACGACGGTCATGGCCCTCGGCGGGTCCACGAACGCGGTACTGCACCTCATGGCCATGGCCCACGAGGCCAGGGTCGACCTCACCCTCGAGGACTTCGACAGGATCTCGCGGCGCACCCCCCACATCGGCGACATGAAGCCGTTCGGTCGGTACCACATGGTCGATCTGGACAGGATCGGTGGCGTTCCCGTCGTGCTGCGCGCCCTGCTCGACGCCGGCCTCCTCCACGGAGACACCATGACCGTCACCGGCCGCACCATGGCGGAGAACCTGAGCGACGTGGTCCTACCGGAGGGCCAGGACGTCGTTCGTCCCGTCGATCAGCCGCTTGCGGACCATGGAGGCATCGCGATCCTGCGGGGATCGCTCGCACCGGAGGGTGCCGTGGTGAAGATCGCGGGAATCGATCTCGACCGGTTCGAGGGGCGGGCCCGTGTATTCGACGATGAGCAGCACGCCCTCGAGGCACTGTGGAACCACGACCTGCATCCCGACGATGTCGTCGTGATCCGCTACGAGGGCCCCAAGGGCGGTCCCGGGATGAGGGAGATGCTCGCAATCACCGCAGCCATCAAGGGTGCAGGTCTCGGCAAGAGCGTTCTCCTCATCACGGATGGCCGATTCTCCGGCGGGACAACGGGCATGTGCATCGGTCACGTCGCACCAGAGGCGGCGAACGGAGGGCCGATCGGCCTCGTCGAGGAAGGCGACCGGATCAGGGTCGACCTGCCGAGCCGGACGCTCGACCTCCTCGTCGACGACGATGTCCTCGCGAAGCGGCGCGAGCTGTGGGCACCGATCGCTCCCCGGTACGCAACCGGCGCGCTCGCCAAGTACGCGAAGCTCGTCGGCTCAGCAGAGACCGGCGCCGTCCTCGACTGACATCACCGCTGCGCCAGCGAGCACGGGCATCGAGGTCGACCGCACCCGTTAGGATCCCTGACATGAAGTTGTCCATCGAGTACTGCGCAGCCTGAGGCTATACCGACCGTGCCGTGAGCATGGTGCAGGCAATCCTCGGCAAGTACGAGCACTACATCGACGATGTCACGGTGATCCCATCACGCGGTGGCGTGTTCGAGGTCACTGCAGGAGACGAGTTGGTCTTCTCGAAGAAGGAACTCGGTCGCCATGCGACCATCGAGGAGGTCATCGACTCCCTCGATGCGATCATCGGACCCGCTCCGGGGCCCTCGTAACGCCGCAACGCTACGAATCGTCCGTCGGTACCTTCCGGACCATGCACACCGGGCGCTCCAACGCGATCCTCCTCTCCGACCTCCTGTCCCAGGACGGTCCGCACATCCGCATCGCGGACGACTTCGTCCGCGCCGTGTGTGCACACTGCGGGCAGCCGCTCACCGACGATCCTCGGTTCGGGGAGTGGGGCGCCTACTGCGCGACCTGCTGGGTGGACCTGCGAGCGGTGTGACATCCCGGGGCCCCGGCCGCTCCGTGCCAGAATCCACCCTGAACGCCTCGGATCACGCAGCAAAGCGCTTACCCACAAGAAGGTGGCGGTTCGACCATGAACAGTGAGGTGAAACCCATCCTGGCGGTCGTCGCGGTCGTCGCCGTCGTCATTCTCGCTGTCATGGCATTGCGAGGTACTTCGATCGAGACCGAAGTGCTTCCCCCGGTCGACGTCGGAACACCCGGTGACACGGTGCCGGACGGCGGACCCGTTGCCCGCGTCATCTCGAAGGTGGAGACGCCGGGACGCTCCTTCCTGTGGTTCCGCATGAGCGACCCGTCATACGAGGTGACCGTTCAGTTCTTCGCCCCACCCGGATGCTCTGGGTCGGTCAGCTTCGATGACCCATGGCCGACGTCGGATCCCTCGTGTGCCACGGACGTGCCGGTGGCCGGGACCGTGTCGGGTGTCGGAACGACCCAGACAGGAGAGTCGATCATCGCCGTGGACGTCGAGGTCGACCCCGAGTGTTTCGCCGCTGTCGAGCGCGGCGACTACTGGCCGTCCGCTTCGGCGTGCGGGTGACGCCGGATGCCGAACCCCGGCGCCGAGGGCGTCTCGGGAGGGATCGCGGCGATCAGTCCACCCATGCCGGTAGGAGTGCGTCGAGGCTGACCGACTCCCCATCGACGTAGGTCGCGAGCACGGTTGCGCCGCGGATCTCGCCGGGGGATGCCGTCGCCACGTCGACGTCGACGACCGCGATGTCCGCAGGTGATCCGACCGACAAGGGTGCAGGCTCGCCGAGGGCGTGCGCGGCGCCGTCGGTGAACAGGTCGAGCGCTTCGAGGGGTGTGAGGCGTTCGCCCGGGGAGATGCCGTGTCGGTCGATTGCCGCCGCCATACCCCACAGGGGATGCGGTGGCTCGACCGGGCAGTCCGACGAACCCGCGAGTGGGATGCCGGACGCTCGCATCGTCCGGAACGGGTACAGCCACGATTCACGGTCGGGGCCGACGCGTCTGGCGACCCACGCGGATTCGGATGCGAGGAACGCCGGTTGGACGCACGCGATCGCACCGAGGCTCGCCAGCCTGTGCACCTGGTCGGGATCGATCACCGACGCGTGCTCCATCCGGAGCCGGCGTGGGCTCGCACCCTGTCCCACGAGCCCTTCGAAGAGGTCGAGGACGCCGGTGACGGCCCTGTCACCGATCGCATGCACCGCGACCATGCCGCCCATCCGAATGGCCTCCTCGCAGATCGCGGTGTCAGCGTCGGTGAGCCGATAGGTGCCTGTGGTGTCGACGTCCGCAAAGGGTGCGTGCATGGCTGCGGTGTGGCCGCCGAGGCTTCCGTCGGCGAAGCGCTTGACACCGAGCCACCGCATGCGCGGACCTGCTCGAGCCAGCTTCGCGGCTGCGCGTGACAGTTGATCCGGGTCATCGGTGATGAGGATGCCGTGCACCCTGATCGGGAGGCGTCGACCCACCTCGCACCAGAGATCGACTTCCTCCTCGAGTTTGTGTGACGGCGCCTCTCCGTATCCGATCATGGTGCCGATGCTCGTCAGCCCGAGCGAGGCGAGCCGCTCGAGCCCGTTGATGAGCTCGTCGGGATGTAGCCGGGACCCGCGTGCGAGAGCCGATGCGATCAGGCCTGCCGCCGTCTCCCTGAGGACCCCGGTCGGCACTCCGTCCCCGTCGCGATCGAGTGAGCCTCCTGGCGGATCCGGCGTCGCCGATGAGATCCCGGAGGCGTCGAGTGCCGCAGAGTTCGCGACGGCGACATGACCGCAATACCGGTAGATGACAGCGGGTCGGTCAGGTACGGCCCGATCCAGGTCGCCACGCGTTGGAAGGCGCCGCTCCTCGAGGCCCTCGTCGTCGAGCCTCGTCGCGACGATCGGCTCCGTGCGCGGGCGCGACGACGCATATCCGGAGAGCCTTGCGATCAAGTCATCGATCGACGAGGCGGACTTCAGCGAGCACCCGCCGAGGAGCGTCGCGTACGGAACGGCATGGAGGTGCGCGTCCCGGAGACCGGGAAGGATGAAGGCTCCCGGATAGCGTTCCTCGACGATCGCTGGCTCGACGAGATCGTCCCGATTGCCGACCGCGACAACGTCGCCCGATTCCGTGAGGATCGCGTTCCCGACCCGACCCCGCGAGGTGATGACAGCCTCGGCGGAGATCAGCCTCCTCACGGATCGATCAACCTCATGGGCATCCAACTCTCGATCACGGTTCGCAGGTCGTCGTGGACAGCGGTGTTGGAGGCGACGACGAGGCCCATGAACGGTGTCGATGCGCGTCCAAATGGATCCGTCACGGTTCCGCCGGCCTCCCGGACGAGGAGCAAACCTGCCGCACCGTCCCACGGAGCGATGCCGAGTTCCCAGTAGCCCTCGTACCGACCCGCCGCAACCCAGGCGAAATCGAGGGCAGCGGACCCGAAACGTCGGATGCCGTTCACCCGCCTCAGCACCTCGCGGACCACGACGGAGAGCTCGTCAGCATGCTCATCGTGGTCGTACGGGAATCCGGTTGCGATCACCGATCGCTCGAGCTCGCTCTCCATCGACACCGCGACGTGGTGGCCGTTGAGGCGCGTCCCGCCGCCATCGGTTGCACTGAAAAGCTCGTCACGGATCGGGTCGTACACGACGGCCACCATGGCACGGTCACCGTCGTAGAGCGCGATCGATACGGAGACGTGGGGGATCCCGTGCACGAAGTTGACAGTGCCGTCGAGCGGATCGACGATCCAGTGCCTACCGCCCGTCAACTCCCCGCCCGCCTCTTCGGCGAGGATCTCGTCGTCCGGCCTGTGCGTGCGGATCAGATCGGTGATCGCTTCCTCGGACGCGCGGTCCACGGCCGTGACAGGATCGAACTTCCCCTTGTAGGCGGGATTGGGTGGTGTCCCGAAGAATCGACGGATGATCTCACCGCCTGCCCTGGCTGCTTCGATGGCGAGGTGGAGGTCATCCATGGGTGCGATGCTATCGCCTTGGCGCACCCTCACGGCGGGAAGGTGGGTGCGGTCCTATCCTCCCGCCCCATGGTGCCCATAGCGCTCGTTGCAGCGAGTTCCGTGCTGATGTGGGCCGCGTTTCCGCCGATCGGCTTCGCTCCACTGGCATTCGTCGCGCCCGTTCCTCTCTTTCTCGCCCTCCGCTCGGTCGAGCGGCCGTTCCATGCCCTCGCCCTCGGCTTCGGCTGGGGAGCTGCATTCTTCGGGCTCCTCCTCAACTGGCTGATGGTCCTCGGGTTCGTCGCGTGGTTCCCCCTTGCGATCCTGATGGGCGCCTTCTCAGCGTCCTACGCCTTCATCGTGTGGGTGTTCCGACTCTGGCCGGCCTGGCGATGGTGGATGATCGCAACGGGGGGCTGGGTCGCCCTCGAGTTCGTCCGGGGCCGGTTCCCGTTCGGTGGGTTCCCGTGGGGGGACATCGGGTATCCGGCTGCCGGGATTCCTGGCGCGATCGGGTCGGTCCAGTGGATCGGACCGTCCGGCTGGACGGCATTGGTGGTCGCGTTCGCCGCGGGGTTGACGCTCTTCATCGAACACCACCGGGACTGGAGGATGGTCGTCGACGCAGGGAGCGTCATCGTGCTCCTCGTCGTGGGCGGTGCCCTGTTCGCGCCGTCTCCGGGTGGACAGGTCTGGCGCACCGTGATCGTCCAGGGCGGATCGCCATGTCCCCAGGTTCGATGCCAGAACGAGAACCAGCGCATCTACGAGCGCCACATGGAGCTGACGAGACAGATCCCGGCGGGCACGGTCGACTTCGTCGTGTGGCCAGAGAACTCCACAGGGACCCCCTACGAGCCAGAGGGCAACGAGCAGGTGCGTGCCGAGATCATCGAGCAGGCGAGGCGTCTCGACGCGTACATGCTGATCTCGGGAACGCGTCTCGCCGGCGACGGTGAGTTCTACAACGTGAACATCATGTACTCGCCAGATGGGGTCAAGGTCGGCGAGTACCTCAAGCAGCACCCCGTGCCCTTCGGGGAGTTCGTACCGCTGCGGGGACTGTTCGACTTCGTCCCTCAGCTCGACCGGGTGCCGAGGGACATGATCAGGGGGACCGATGCCGTGGTGTTCCCGACGGAGCTCGGCTCCGTCGGCTCCGTGATCTCCTTCGAGGGGTCATTCGCTCGCTCGATGCGCGCGAGCGCTCTCGCAGGGGCCGAGGTGATGGTCGTGACGACGAACACCTCGTCGTACGGGAAGTCGCCGGCGACGGACCAGGCGATCGCAATGGTGAGGGTGAACACCGCAGCGATCGGGCTCGACACGGCGTACGCCTCGATCACCGGCAAGTCGACGTTCCTCGGTGCGGACGGCACGGTAGGCCGCGCGACCGAACAGCTCGAGGAACTCGTCCTGTATGGGACCCTGCGGTTCAGTCCGCAGGGTCAAACGATCTGGGTCCGGTTCGGAGATTGGCTCGCAATCGGATCGATCCTGCTCGCCGGTGTGGCCCTTGCGCTCCCCGGCACGCGGTCGCGATCGGGACCGAAGAGCTCGGAAAGCGCGTCGACCGGACGTTTTGCGCCTTCGGGATGATGTGCATACAATGAAGAACCGAGATTTCGCGGTTGCGCTATCGCGCGTCACATCGCCGTGGCTGCACCCGCACTGACACGCACCCGAGAAAGGCACCCAAGACCCATGTCCGACATTCTCAAGGCATCACGCCCGAAGGGTCGATCCCGACGGCCGAAGACCTACGACGAGGAGCGCACCTGTGCCCACGTCGAGTGCTCCACACAGCTGTCGCGCTACAACAGGGCCGAGTTCTGTCACACCCACCGGCCCGTGCGCTATCCGCGTCTCCGAGGCGTCCTCAGCGAGGAGTGACGCTCGGACAGAGTCACAGGAAAGGCCCCGGCACCCACCGGGGCCTTTCTCGTACCTGATCCAGCCACCGAAGGGAGCGCCCCGTTCGGTGGCTCGACGAGGGTGACCGGCTCAGCCCTTCTCGTGTGCGGCGATCGCGTCCGCGAGCATGTCGATGCCCCGGTCGAGATCATCCTCGCTCACGTTCAGGGGAGGGATGAACCGGATGACATTGCCATCGGGTCCGCAGTTGAGGATCAGCAGACCAGACTTGTGGGCGTGGTGGGCGATCTCCCGGAACGCACCAGCGTCGGGTTTGCCGTCCCGTGTCACCAGCTCGATCCCGATCATCAGGCCCAGGCCACGCACATCACCGATCGCGGGATGCTGCTCCCGTAGGGCGTGCCATCGCTCGAAGGCATGAGCCGATAGTGCGGGCACACCGGGTACCACTGACCGCAGCTCCGCCACGGTCGCGGCGGAGGCGGCGCACGACAGCGGGTTGCCACCGAACGTCGTTCCATGGGATCCGGGCGGCCACCGATCGAGGAGGTCCGCAGAGGCCGCCACCGCCGACAGGGGAAGGCCGTTGGCGATGGCCTTCCCCATGACGAGGACGTCGGGACGCACGTCGTACACCTGGCTCGTGAACCAGTCACCGGTGCGTCCGAATCCGGTCTGGACCTCGTCCGCGATCAACAGGATCCCATGCTCGTCGGCGATGGTGCGGATGGCCGCGTAGAACTCGCGGCTTGCGGGGTAGTAGCCGCCCTCGCCCTGCATCGGCTCGATGAGGAACGCCGCGATCTCACCCGGCGTGACCTCGTACTTGAACTTCATCTCGAGTTCCCGCAGTGCGTAGGCGTTCGCGTCCTCTTGGGACATTCCCCACCCGAATGGATGAGGGAACGGAACCACGAACGTCGAGGGAAGGAGCGGGTGGTAGCCCTGGCGGTACTTCGCCTTCGAGGTCGTGTAGGTGACTGACCCCATGGTCCTGCCGTGGAACCCGCCGCGGAACGTGATGACGCCCTGCCTCCCGGAGACCTTCCGCGCAAGCTTGATGGACGCCTCGACCGCCTCCGCGCCGGAATTCATGAAGAACACCTTCTGGATGCCGTCCGGGGCGACGTCGATGATGGCCTCTGCGGCGTCGACGATCGACTCGTACATGAACGAACCGCCTGCGTGCCAGATGCTGTCCATCTGGGCCTGCACGGCTGCGACCACGGCATCCGGGCGGTGGCCGAGGTTCGAGGTGGCGATACCGCACGCGAAGTCGAGGTATTGCTTGCCATCGGGTGCGGTCACCCAACTTCCCTTGCCCGTGGCGATCTCGACTTCGTTGTCGAAGGCGATCACCGGGGCGATGATGTCATGGAATCTTCTCTGGAGTTCGGTCATGGTATCTCCGATCGGTCCGGGTGGCGATTGGTCGCGGCGCGAGGTCTGGCGTCACGGAGCTGCGAAGAGGTGTTTTCGCTGGCGTCGAGGAGTCCGAACCATGGCCTGATGGTACCCGTTGCGGTTCATCAGGTGCAGGGTCGCTTCATTCGCCCCTGAACTCGGGCGGGCGTTTCTCGAGGAAGGCCATGGCGGCCTCCATGAAGTCGTTCGATCCGAGGAAGGCGCTGTTCCACAGCGCCACGTAGTCGAGGCCCTCGGCGACGGTCCTTCCCTCCCCAGCACGCAGGACGGCCTTGGCTCCCTCGACGGCGAGGGGTGAGTTCGCCGCGATCTCGTGGGCGAGGGCGACCGCGGCCTCGACCACGGCGTCGTGATCGTCGAGAACCCTGCTCACGAGGCCGATCTCGAGTGCCTCATCGGCTCCGAAGTCCCTGCCGGTGTAGACGAGCTCTGCGAGCCTTCCCGGGTCGATGATGAGCGGCAGTCGCTGGAGCGTCCCGACGTCGGCGACCATGGCGATCCTCGTCTCACGGACGGAGAACACGGCGTCGCGTGAGGCGTATCGGATGTCACAGGCCGTGATGAGGTCGACGCCCGCGCCGATGCAGTTGCTGTGGACGGCGGCGATGACCGGCTTCCGACAAGCCGCGACGGCCGTGAACGTGTGTTGCATCGTCCTGATCGTCCGGTAGAGCGCTGCTCGACGTCCGACATCAGACGTCGGCTGGTTCTCATTCGCCGGATCGACGCCACCGTTCGCGAACACGGGACCGAAGGCCTTGAGGTCGATGCCTGCGGTGAAGGACGGGCCTCGTGCGGCGATCACGACGGCCCGGGTCTCCGGGTCGTGGGAGAGTGTCTCGATGATCCGAGGGAATTCGGTCCAGAAGGCGGGGGCGAAAGCATTGTGTGCGTCGGGACGGTCGAGCCACACCGTGGCGACGTGATGATCGAACTCGACGGAGACGACGTCGGACGGGGGGATTGCTGTTCGTGACATGCCATGACAGTAATCAACGACTCCGTCGAATCGGCCCGCCAGGGAACCGGATCGACGCCCGTACCCGTCCAACCGTCAGCCGGCATGGCCGGTACGACGATGGGAGGGAATCATGGGACGTCAGGACGCAACGCGACGGACGGGATGGGCCCGCATCCTCCTCTTCGTCATAGTGGTATCGGTCGTCACTGCGGCGTGCTCGGCCAACGACTCGGCCATGATGACGGAAACCACGATCGCCTCATCAGGGGACGAGGAAGGATTCGACGAAGCGACAGGGCCGGAACCGGCGACCAGACAGGGCGGCACCGCATACGACGTCGTGCTCGATGACGGAATGATCGTCTTCGAGCAGGTCGGGTCCGGGTTCGATGCGAAGGTCATCAGGGACGGCTCCGTCGAGCTCCGGATCGAGCCAGGCTCGTTCGGCACGACGGCGGGTCAGGTACGTGCGATCGCCGCAGACCTCGGTGGCTATGTCGCATCGGGAGAGTCGCGTGTGGAGCAGCTCGAGGACGATCGGTACGCAGTCGGCTGGTACACGATCCGTATCCCGAGTGATCGCTTCGACGAGGCCGTCGCCCGTGTCGAGCAGCTCGGGGAACGGGTGTCCGCGTCGCTGTCATCCCAGGACGTCACCGAGGAGTACGTGGACCTCGAGGGTCGCCTCGACTACTGGCGGGAGCAGGAAGCGTTCTACCTGCGCCTCATGGAGGAGGCGACGACGATCGAGGAGCTCGTCACGGTCCAGACGAGGATGCAGGATGTGCTGTTGAACATCGAGCAGATCGAAGGTCGACTCCGGTACCTGGATTCGCGCACCGACTTCGCGACGTTGACCGTCGGCCTGACGGAGGTTCCCGATTCGACGGTTCTGCCGGTCGATCCGAAGGATCCGGGCCCGATCGCCGAGGCGTTCGAGCAGGCGGGCGAGGTCCTGCTCGCAACCGTCGGCTTCATCATCATCGCGACCGCGGTCGCCATCCCGATCGCGATCGTCGTGCTCATCGCCTACGGCATCTTCAGGCTCTTCACCCGCCCGACGCGTCGCTCGACAGCGGCGAGCTGACCGACGGCGGGTCAGGGCTTGAGCGTGAACGGTGGGTACACGTCGGTGAGGGCGGCGATCCACGCCCACGTTCGTGCCCACCACCGGTGGAATCCGACGAAGTACCAGTGCAGCGACAGGGGAAGGCGTCCCGTGATGAGGATCGCGCCGTAGCCGAACCACGCAGCGAACAGCGTCCCGATCGTGAGCCACACGAGGATGAATAGGTGCGGCACTGCCATCAGCGATCGGATCAACAGGATCCCCGCAAGGGCGAGCCAGCGGTTCTGGGGCTCTGGCGCCTCCTCGACGAGGACTTGGGCCGGATGGTTCTCATCCGTCCCGAAGGTCGGGTACACGTCGGTCGTCGAGGTGAACCAGGCGAACACCCTGCTCGACCACTCGAGGAAGATGAGCTCGAGGTTCTCCACCCAGTACGGCTTGCCGCCCTGAATGAGGATGTACCAGTAGCCGATCCACACCACGACCTGGACGACGAACGCATAGAGCGTGAGGAGGAACACGTGGGGAATGAGCAGGATGGTCTTGGCGAACAGGAGGAGGCCGAGCGCTGCAAGGCCCCTGCTGCGGTACTCGTCGTCGACCGGGACCACGAAGTCCACGGGATAGGGAGCCGATTCCGTCATGTCCACCTCGCTCGCTGCCAGTCGGCGAACTCATCGGTAAGGGGCCGTCGCTTCCAGTCTCCCACATGGGCGCAACAATCCCCAGCTCGGTCCAGATGCGACGCATCGTCGATCCCGGTCCATCGGCGCTCTGGGGTTCCTTGCGTCAGCGGATCTCGACGGCGCGGTCCCCTTCGACGACGCGGCCGATGACCGAGGCGGGGAGCTCCGAGGTCTCGAAGGCGCGCATCGTCGCGTCGACGTCGTCCTCCGCCACGATCGCCGTGAATCCGATTCCCATGTTGAAGGTGCGGAACATCTCGCCGAGGGGGATGCCGCCAACCCTCTGGAGGACTGAGAACACGTGGGGCACCTCCCACTTCGAGCGTTCGATCACCGCTCGTGAACCCTCGGGAAGGACGCGGATCACGTTTCCGGGGAGGCCTCCGCCGGTGATGTGGGCGAGGCCGTGTGCAACGACCCGTGCGTTGAGGTTCACGACCGCGGGTGCGTACACGATGCTCGGCTGGAGCAGGACGTGTGCGGTCGGCGTCGAGGTGTCGGGGAAGTCGGCGTCGAGGGGCAGCCCCTTCGCCATGATCGCCCTGACGAGGGAGAAGCCGTTCGAGCGGAGGTTCGGGCTTTCGACCCCGATGATCACGTCGCCGGGTCCGACGTTCTCGGGGTTCACCTCCTCGCCCATCTCCACGATGCCGAGAGCGGTGGCCGAGATGTCGAACTGGCCGGGGGCCATGATGCCGGGGTGTTCGGCGGTCTCGCCTCCGAGGAGTGCGATGTCGGCTGCCGAGCACGCGTCCGTGATCGATTCGATGAGGGTCTCGACCATGTCGACGTCGAGGGTGCCGACGGCCACGTAGTCGGTCATCGCGATCGGCTGGGCCCCCGCAGCGGCGAGATCGTCTGCGACCATCGCGACGAGGTCGAAGCCGAGCCCCTCGATCAGGCCTGCCTGCCTGGCGACCTCCGCCTTGGTGCCGACGCCGTCCGTCGACATCATCAGCACGGGAACCCTGAACCCTGCGGGTATCTGGATGCCGGCGGCGAACCCTCCGAAACCGCCTACGACATCCTCGGTCCACGTCGCGGTGACGCGCCACCCGATCCGTTCAACGAGCTCTTCGGCTGCGTCGAGGTTGACGCCCGCGCTCTGGTAGCTGGTCATGGCGTCCGCTCCAGGAGGAACTTGCTGTCGTTGAGGGGGACGACGGTCGGGTAGTCACCGGAGAGGCACGCGGTACAGAAGGAGGCGGGATCGGATCGGGTCGCCTCGATCAGGTTCGCGAGCTCGAGGTAGGCGATCGAGTCGACTTCGAGGTGCTCCGCGATCTCCTCGATCGACCTGCCTGCCGCGAGAAGGGTCGCCCTGTCACCGGTGTCCATGCCGTAGAAGCATGGCCATCGATACGGCGGAGAGGAGATGCGCAGGTGGATCTCGGTTGCCCCGGCCTCGCGGACCATCGCAACGAGCTGGCGTGTCGTGGAGCCTCGAACGATCGAGTCATCGACGAGCACGACCCGCTTGCCCGATACGACGCTCGGCATCGGGTTGAGCTTCATGCGGACACCGCGGTCGCGCATCGATTGGGCGGGTTCGATGAACGTTCGGCCAACGTATCGGTTCTTGACGAGCCCGTCGGAATACGGGATGCCGCTCACCGCGGCGAATCCCTGGGCGGCGGGGATACCCGACTCTGGCACGGGTACGACGACGTCGGCCTCGACCGGTGCCTGGGTCGCGAGCAGTCGGCCCATCTGCTGGCGCTTGGTGTGGACGTTGCGGCCGAGCAGCGTGGAATCAGGTCGGGCGAAGTAGACGAATTCGAAGATGCACAGGTCGGTCGTGGTCGTCGCGAAGGGTTCGATGAACCGTGGCCCGTGCTCGTCGATGACCACCATCTCGCCCGGGGCGATCTCACGGACAAGCTCGGCACCGAGGATGTCGAGCGCTGCCGTCTCGGAGGCGATGACCCAGCTTCCGTCCAGCGACCCGAGGCACAGGGGTCGGAACCCGTGCGGATCGCGGACACCGACCAGGGTGCTGGTGTCCATCACGGTGAGCGTGAAGGCACCGTCGAATGTGGGGAGCACCTTGGCGAGCGCCTCGGGGAGGTCGAGGTCTTCCGTGGTCATCGTGTGCGCAATCGCCTCGGTCATCAGTTCGGAGTCAGTCGTTGCTGCGACGGGTCCGAAGCGTTCGGAGAGCTCTGCGGTGTTCGTCAGGTTCCCGTTGTGGGCGAGGGCGATGCCGTTGCGTCCGAGGTGGCGGAACACGGGCTGGCTGTTCTCCCAGCTGTTGGATCCGGTGGTGGAGTAGCGGGTGTGGCCGATGGCGAGGTGGCCCGGCAGTCCCGCGAGGACGGACTCGTCGAAGACCTGGGCGACGAGTCCCGAGGTCCTTGTAGACGGTGATGTTGTCGGTGTCGCTCACCGCGATGCCTGCGCTCTCCTGTCCCCGGTGCTGGAGGGCGAAGAGGCCGAAGTAGGTCAGGCGGGCGGCTTCGATCCCGGGACCGATGATCCCGAAGACCCCACAGGCCTCGCCCGGCCTGTCGACCACTGGATCGCCGAGGGGTTGCTCGCTCACGGCGGGCAGTGTACCGCCAGTGCGCCGCGCCATCTCAGAGTGCGATCGTCACGGCGATCGCACCGGCGATGACAGCCATGGCGATCAGGGTGCGAATCGTGCGTGCGTTCGGCTTCCCGACGGCAAACACCGACCACAGCCATGCGATGAGGAGGCCCCCTGCGAGGCCTCCCAGGTGGGCACGCCAATCGATGCCCCCGACGAGCAATGGCAGCGCAAGGTTGATCGCCAGGAGGACACCCAGTTGGTTGAACATGGCTCGCCCTCCCGGAGTCCCGCGCATCTTCCATGCCACGAAGATCCATGCACCGAACAGTCCGAAGATCGCCCCGGATGCACCGATCGAGACCTGGAGGGGTGATCCGAAGATGTACGACGCCGCGCCGCCCGTTCCCGCGGTTGCGATGTACAGCGCTGCGAATGCGGGGCCCCCGACCTGGTACTCGAGGCGTGGTCCGAACAGGTACAGGGCGTACATGTTGAACAGGATGTGCATCAGTCCGCCGTGGAGGAGTGCGGCAGTGAAGATCCGATACCACTCACCCTCGGCCACGAGGAAGTTGATGAGCGCGAGGTTCTCGAGGAGCCATCGGTCCAACTCCGGCGAGAGGAATCCGAGAGCGAAGATGAAAGTCGTGATGCCCATGATCGCGAACGACACGGGCGACGTCTGGTAGGAGGGCCGACCGACGGTGTGCCTGGCGTGGACGACGCGAGCCCTCGCATCGGGTTCGGCGCACTCGGGGCACTTCTGTCCCACCGATGCGTCGCGTGAGCATTCCACGCAGATGGGACGGCCGCACGTCGTGCACGACAACCTGGTCGGGCGGTCAGGATGTCGGTAGCAGGTCGTTGTGATCGAGTCGCTCATCGCACCGCAACGGTAACGACGTCCCCGGTTTGCTTCCTCGGACCGGTGATCGGACGGATGACGACCTCACGGCTGCGACATCGGTGGATGTCGCGTCCACAGCATCGTCGCCTGTTGGAAGGCGAAAGCGGCCCGCAGGACGTCGACGTCGGCACGCGGCCGTCCAACGATCTGGAGACCGATGGGGAGGCCGTCGTCCGTGAACCCTGCTGGCACGGAGATCGCGGGCAGGCCTGTCAGGGAGATCAGGTAGCAGCTGGCGAACCACGACGTGTAGTTCGCCATCGGCTTTCCTGCGACCTCGGTCGGGAATTCAACGGAAACCGGGAAGGGGGGCACCGCCGCCGTCGGGAGGGCGAGGAAGCGGTGCTCGTCGAGGAACTTCACGACGCGATTGCGGACCCTCGTCCTGGTCTCGATGGCAGCGCCGACCTGCTCCGTCGTGAGAGACAACCCGTACTCGGTGTTCTCGTGGATGGTCGCCTTGTAGGCATCCGGGTCCCGTCGAAGCGCCTCGGCGAACTCGCGGGCGTAGACGAAACCGCGCAACACCTGGAATGCTTCGTCGGCGCCGCGGAAGCTCGGCGCATCGTCCGTCACGACGAACCCGATGTCGGACAGGGTTCCCCGTGCCGTCGAGAGCACACGGGTGACCTCGGGGTCGATCGCGAGTTCGCCGAGATCCTCTGACCACGCGAGGTGGACCCCCGTCCAATCGCCCGCAAGCGGTGTGGCGAACACCGATCCCGGCTGGTCGATCGAGATCGGGATGCGGGGGTCCGGCCCTGCGGTTGCCGCCATGAACAGGGCGACATCCTCCACGGTCCTTGCGACGGGTCCGTGGACGCTGTGGTCGGCCCACACGTCCTTGGACGGCCATGAGGGGATCCGCCCCGGTGATGGCCGGAAGCCGACCGTGTTCGTGAATGACGCAGGGTTGCGCAGTGAGGCCCCGTAGTCCGAGCCGTCCGCGAGGGCAGCCATTCCCGTTGCGACGGCGACCGCCGCTCCGCCGGACGATCCGCCGGGTGTGTAGTCGGGGTTCCACGGGTTCCTCGTGACGCCGAACACCTCATTGAACGTCTGGCTCCCCGCACCGTGCTGCGGTGTGTTGGTCTTGCCCAGCGTCACCGCACCGGCGCGCTGCTGGCGTTCCACGATCAGCGCGTTGCGTGTGGGCACGTACGATCGATACACCGGTGATCCGAACGTGGTGCGAATGCCCTTGGTCTCGTGGGTGTCCTTGTGGACCACGGGCAGACCGGTGAGGAGCGGGATGTCACCTCCCGAGGCGAGGGTCCGGTCGGCCTTCTCTGCCATGTCTCGAGCCATCTCGGGGACGAGGGTCACGATGGCGTTCAGCTGGGGATTGAGTCGCTCGATCTGGAGGAGATGGGCATCGAGGAGCTCCACGGCGGAGATCTCGCGCCGCCGCAGCATCGCGGCATGGTCTACCGCCCTGAGCATCACCAGGTCGCTCACGCCCCCCATCCTGCCCGAGATTGTGTTCTTGCGTAACTGGGTTCCACCCAGGATGGAACCCAGTTACGCAAGAACGGGAGTCACGTCATGCGGCGGGGCAGGGCGTTCGCCCAGATGTCCCTCGCGGCGCCGAGCTCGATAGATCCGGCGAGTCCGAAGTCGATCGCCGTTCCCCCGACGGTGCCGATGCGTCGATGCTCCACCTCGGTGTCGAGGTCATCGCCGTGCCCGACCGCGATGAACCGAAGGGGGGTCTCGTCGAACAGGTGGGGGGCGCTGATGTCGTCGATGGTGATTCCCACGCCGGAGGCGATGGCGATCTCAGCGAGGGCGACGGCAAGCCCGCCCGTCGAGACGTCATGGAGGACGGGGGTGGAGAAGGCGAGGGTGGCGGCGGCGGCGACCACGCGCCGTGCCGTCTCACCGTCGACGTCCGCCGGCCGACCCCGCAGTTCGCCGTTGATGATGCGGTCGTAGGCCGAAGCTGCGAAGTCGCCTCGCGGCTCCGGCCCGACGACCCAGACCGCCATGCCATCGACGGCCCGATCGAGTCGAGGGGGATCCGTCGGCCGCGGGTCGCAGAACCCGAGCATCCCGACGACAGGTGCGGGATAGATGTCCACACCGTCTGTCTGGTTGTAGAACGAGACGTTCCCGCCGACCACGGGCACATCGAGCTCCTCGCACGCCCATGCCATGCCCTCGACGGCCTCGATGAACTGCCACATCACGCCGGGCACCTCGGGGTTCCCGAAGTTGAGGTTGTCGACCAGCGCGTAGGGACGTGCGCCCGTGACGGCGACGTTGAGGGCCGACTCGAACACGATCCTGGCGGCGCCTCGCCTCGGGTCGAGGAACGTGCGGAGCGCGTCACCGTCGGTCGATACCGCCATGCCCTTCTGCGTTCCTTTGATGCGCAGGAGGGAAGCGTCGTGTCCGGGCCCGATCATCGTGTTGAGGAACAGCATGTGGTCGTACTGTCGCCAGATCCACGACCGATCGCCGATCGCCGGATCGTCGAGCAGCCTCGCCAGCGTCCGGCCGGCGTCGAGGTTGGCCGGAACGGCTGGGATGCGAGCCCATCGTTCCTCGACGTCGTCTGGCATGACGGCGGGTCGGTGGTAGATGGGGGCATCGTCCGCCAATGAAGCCGCTGGCACCTCGGCGACGAGTTCGCCCTTCGCATGCACGTTCAGCAGCGGCCCTTCGGTGATGGTGCCGATCGTCGATGCCTCGATCTCCCACTTGTCGGCGAGGGCGAGTACTTCTGCCTCGTTCTCGGGCGCGACGATGGCGAGCATGCGTTCCTGGGACTCCGACATGAGGATCTCGCCCGGGGTCATGTCGTGCTCGCGGAGGTGCACCCTGTCGAGGTCCACGTCCATCCCCATGCCGCCGTTGCCGGCGACCTCGGAGGTCGCGCACGAGATGCCGGCTGCCCCCAGATCCTGGATGGCGACGACGAGGCCCCTTTCGTACAGCTCGAGGCACGCCTCGATCAGCTTCTTCTCCTCGAACGGGTCCCCGACCTGGACGTTCGGACGCTTCTCCTCGTCGCCTGCCTCGAAGGATGCAGAGGCGAGGATCGATGCACCGCCGATTCCATCGCGGCCCGTGGCGTTCCCGAGGAGGATGGCGCGGTTTCCGACGCCCGACGCCGCCGAGAGTACGAGCTGTTCCTCCTTGAGGATCCCGAGCGCCATGACGTTGACGAGGGGGTTCTTGGAGAACCGGTCTGCGAACTCGACCTCGCCACCGAGCGTGGGGACACCCACGGCGTTCCCGTATCCGGCAATGCCGGAAACGACGCCCTCGAGGAGGTACCGGTTGCGGGGGTCGTCGAGTGGGCCGAACCGGAGAGGGTCCCACACGGCGATCGGTCGAGCGCCCATCGTGAAGATGTCGCGGAGGATGCCACCGACGCCCGTGGCGGCGCCCTGATACGGCTCGACGTAGCTTGGGTGGTTGTGGCTCTCGATCCGCAGTGCAGCGAGCCATCCGTCGCCGAGATCCACCACGCCTGCATTCTCGCCAGGCCCGACGACGACCCATGGCTGGCCGGATGAGAAGCGTCCGAGGTGCGCACGGGACGACTTGTAGGAGCAGTGCTCTGACCACATCACCGAGTACATGGCGAGCTCGGCCGCCATGGGCTCGCGTCCGAGGATGTCGATGACGTGCTGATACTCGTCGTCCGTCATGCCGAGGCGGACGTGTGCCGGGGTGTCCACCGTCATACGAGGAGGGCTTCTGTCGAAGCCACGAAACTCTCGATGAGGGTCATACCGTCGGCGGACCCGAGGATCTCCTCCGACGCTCGCTCGGGATGCGGCATGAGCCCGGCGACGTTGCGGCGCGCGTTGGTGATGCCCGCGATCGAGTTCGTGGATCCGTTCGGGTTGGCCAGGTCCGAGACCACACCGTCGGCGTCGGAGTACCTGAGGATCACGTCACCGGCGCCCTCGATGGCGTCGATGTCGGTTGCGAGGTAGTTGCCCTCGTACGAGTTGAGCGGGATCTCGATCACCTGTCCGACGGTTGCCGCCCTCGTGAGCACGCTGTCCGTCGATTCGACGCGCACGTGGATCGGCCTGCAGACGAACTTGAGGTCCCGGTTGGCGACGAGGGCGCCAGGGAGGAGACCGGCCTCGCACAGGATCTGGAACCCGTTGCAGATCCCGATGACGGGCGTGCCCGTGCCGGCGAGCTGTTCGACCGTCGTCATGATCGGGGAGAACCGGGCGATCGCCCCGGTCCGAAGGTAGTCACCGTGGGCGAAACCGCCGGGGAGCACGATGCCGTCGGCACCGGACAGGTCCGTCTCACGGTGCCACACGAGATCGGCGTCGGCACCGGCGAGGTTGAGGGCGTGGACGATGTCGTGCTCGCAGTTGGTGCCGGGGAACACCGCGACGGCGATCCTCATGTGAGCATCTCGATGTCGTATCGCTCCATGACGGGGTTGGCGAGCAGCTTCGAGCACATGCTGTTGAGGCGCTCGTGTGCTTCGACGGCATCGTCGGTGTCGATCGTCAGGGTGATGATGCGGCCGAACGACACCGCGGTGACCTCGTCGAATCCGAGGTCGTTGAGCGCTTTGTGCGTCGTTGCGCCCTCAGGGTCGGAAAGGCCCTGCTTGCGTGTGATCGTGACACGGAACCGCAGGCTCATCGGGCGCCCATCGCTTCGAGGTAGCTCGAGAAACGCTCCCCGGTGAGCAGCTCGTATGCGCTGATGTAGCGGTCGGACGTCTGCTGGACGACGTCATCCGGAAGCTGTGGCGCAGGCGGTGTCTTGTCCCAGCCATCCTGGGCTTCGAGCCAGTCACGGACGGGTTGCTTGTCGAACGACGGCATGGCAGCGCCTTCCACCCACACATCGGAGGGCCAATAGCGAGAGCTGTCGGGTGTCAGGACCTCATCGATGAGGATGATCTCGTCGCCGACCCTTCCGAACTCGAACTTGGTGTCCGCGAGGATGATCCCCCGAGCCGCCGCGTATTCGGCGCCCGCGACGTAGATGGCGAGCGACCGTGCCCGTAGCTCCTCGTAGAGGTCGTTGCCTACGAAGGCTCTGGCTTCCGCCTCCGAGAGGTTCTCATCGTGCCCCGATTCCGCCTTCGTAGCCGGCGTGAAGATGGGTTCGGGGAGCTTGCTCGCCATCTGCAGGCCGGATGGGAGGTGCTCGGTGGTCGGTCCGCCGCCGGATGCGTACTCCTTCCACGATGATCCATAGAGGTAGCCGCGGATCACACACTCCATCGGGATGACCTCGGCAGCCCTCACGAGCATCGCCCTGCCCGCATACGCGGCCTTCTGGCGTGCCGAGAGGAAGTCCATTGCGGCGGTGTCCGCCGAAACGAGGTGGTGGGGGGTGTCGAGGATGTCGAACCAGTGGAGCGACACCCCGGTGAGCACCTGGCCCTTGTGGGGGATGTCCTCGCCAAGCACCACATCGAAGGCTGAGATCCGATCGCTTGCGACGATGAGGAGATGGTCGTGATCGATCCGGAAGATCTCGCGAACCTTGCCCGATCCCACGTGTTCAAGTGCCGCCACGGGGGCGATCCTAGTGCGGGTCCCGAACGTGCCGATGTGTCCGGTGCGGTCCCCGAAACCCGATTCCTACCCTCGCCCGATGGACGCTGTGCATCCCTGGGGTTCCGCGGACACACCGTTCGACGAGCTCGGCGGTGAGGGGACGGTTCGCGTCATCGTCGATCGCTTCTATGACATCATCGACGCCGAGGCGCCCGTGCTTCGCGCCATGCTTCCCGCCAACGACAGCGTGTCGCGCGAGAAGCTCTATGCCTACCTCGTCGAGTGGACGGGCGGTCCGGCGCTGTACTCACCAACGCGGGGCCACCCCCGCATGCGGGCCCGACACCTCCCGTTTCCCATCGGTGAGGAAGAGGTCCTCACCTGGCTCACGTGCATGGCCCGCGCCCTCGATGACGCCCGAATCGAGGGTCCACTGCGATCGTTCCTCGATGAACGTCTCACGTCCCTCGCCCACCACATGCGCAACCAGTAGCAGCCCCTCGACTCGTTCTTGCGTAACTGGGTTCCACCCATGCGTGGAACCCAGTTACGCAAGAAGGCGGAGGGTGCGGACGACGGTCGAGATGGTGTGGTCGCGGCGACTGGTCAGGTCGAACCAGGTGAACCTCAGCGTGGTCCATCCGAGAGCCTGCGTTCGGTTCTGCTTGTCTCGGTCGGATTGGAACCCGTCCGAATCCGAGTGGTATTCGCGCCCGTCGAGTTCGATGATGAGCCGCTGCTTCGGGTACGCGAAGTCGGCCCGACACACGATCGAGCCGTTCCGATCGTGGACGAGGTACTGGCACTCGGGTAGCTCGATCTCGCGTTCGACGAGAAGGCGAAGGAACAGGTCTTCGAGTGGGCTCTCGGTCCTCCCACCGGCGACACGGTGGTAGTCGATGAGGGGCCGGATCACGCCGACGCCCCGCCGTCCCCTCCGGGCAACCCGGTCGACGAAGGCAGCGACCTCCTCGATCGTGAACAGCCCGGCTCGAATCCCCCGGCTCAGAGCCGCCTCGACCTTCCACTTGCTCGTCGCGCCGAGGTCCACGATGGTTCTGCTCGGCACCGTGATCGGCACACCGTCCTTCAGAACCCGGTCTCGGGGGATGAAGTCCAACGACTCGTGCACTCGAGCCGCCACCCGGTGCTCTCGCCGCCACCGCCGGACCACGACGTGGATGACGTCGGGCTCCTGGGGGATGAGGCCCCAAAGGAACGCAGCGGTGTCGTGCGATGCGGCTGCCGTTGCACCGACGCTCAGCACCTCCTCGGCGATGCGCTGTGTGTCCATACGAGGTGTACCGGCGAATGAGTAGACGCCCGGCCTGCGTCTCGTCAGATCGCCCGACTCGACTCGGCGTGAGATGGTTGCACGGCTCATGCCCGCTTCGAGGAGATCAGCGAATGTCACCAGTCCCAGCTGCGCCTCGGCCTTCCTGGCCGCACGACGTTCCGCATCCGTGAGCACATCCCCACCATGAACCGAACCAGGCGTCGATGGAACCACCTCGTGTTCTTGCGTAACTGAGTTCCACCCATGGGCGGAACTCAGTTACGCAAGAACGGAGGACTCGAGGCGGTCGAAGACGATCGAGCTGTTGCGGAGGAAGCGGGTGGTGTCGAAGCACGCAGCCAGCGCGTCGGGGTCGAGCGTGCACTCCGGGTCGGCGGCCAGACGGGCCTCGAGCGTGCCTCCCTCGTCCCATGCGGCCATGGCGTTGCGCTGGACGATGCGATACGCCTCGTCACGCGTCGCGCCTCCGTCGACGAGGGCGAGCAGGACCGCCTGGCTGTACACGAGACCTCGCGTCTCAGCGAGATTCGCCGCCATGCGATCGGTGTCGACCACCAGCGTCTCGACGAGTCGGGTCATCCGCCTCAGCGCGTAATGGAGCAGCGTGGTCGCATCGGGGAGGGCGACACGTTCGACCGACGAGTGGGAGATGTCGCGCTCGTGCCACAGCGCCACATCCTCGAGCCCCGCCGATGCGTATCCGCGAAGGAGCCTGGCGGCACCCGTCAGGTTCTCCGATGCAATCGGGTTCCGTTTGTGGGGCATCGCCGACGACCCCTTCTGCCCGGATCCGAAGGCCTCGCGGACCTCGCCGACCTCCGACCTCTGCAGGTGCCGGATCTCGGTTGCGAACCGCTCGAGCGTCGCTCCGACGAGTGCGATGACCGACAGGAAGTGCGCATGCCTGTCGCGGGCGACGACTTGCGTGGATGCAGGCTCGATGTTGAGCCCGAGCCTGTCGCACACGTAGGACTCGACGGATGGGGGAGTGTGCGCATACGTCCCCACGGCACCGGAGATCTTCCCGACGGCGACGTCCGTGACGGCATCGGTGAGGCGTTCGTGGTCCCGCTGGACCTCGAACGCCCAGTTTGCGAGCTTCAGGCCGAACGACGTCGGCTCCGCCCAGATGCCGTGGGTGCGGCCGATCATCGGTGTGTCCCTGAACTCGAACGCCCTGCCCTTCACGACGTCGAACAGGTCTGATACCGCGTCGAGCAGCAGGTTCCCCGCCTCACCGAGCAGGACACCGGTTGCCGTGTCGAGGACATCGGAAGACGTCAAACCGAAGTGGATCCACTCGCCACCCTCGCCCACCGACTCTGCGAGGAGATCGACGAACGCTGCCACGTCGTGGTTCGTGACCTTCTCGCGCTCCTTCCACGCGATCAGGTCGATCTGGGGGCTCCTGCGAGCCGCCTCTGCCGCCGACCCCGGCGCGACCCCGAGGTCCGCCCATGCCTCGACGACCAGGATCTCGACGTCGCGCCAGACGGCGAGCTTGCGCGACTCGGACCAGACGTCGTTCATCTCGGGCGTCGAGTACCGCTCGATCACGTCTTCCAGGTCTCCCGGTACTCCGCGAGCCGGTCCACGAGGTTGGGATCCGTCAGGGACAGGATCGAGGCGGCGAGGTAGCCCGCATTGGCCGCTCCGTCGATCGCGACCGTCGCGACCGGAATGCCGGTTGGCATCTGGACGGTCGAGTACAGGGCGTCGACACCGCCCATTCCGCCGGCGGCGATCGGCACGCCGATGACAGGAAGAGTCGACTGGGCCGCTGCTGCGCCAGCGAGGTGGGCTGCCTTTCCGGCACCGCACACGATGACGCCGAAGCCCGCCTCGCGGGCGCCTGCCACGAACGCTGCGACCTTCTCCGGTGTCCGATGGGCGGACATGACGTGCACCTCGTGCGCGATGCCGAAGTCGTCGAGGACGTCGGCACATGGCTGCATCTTGTCCATGTCCTTGTCCGATCCCATGAGGATCGCTACCTTCATCGTTGCTCCCTTCTCAGCCGACCGCAATGTCGGAACGGATGTGCTTGCCGCGGAATTGGATGAGGTTCGCCGCCGAATACGCGTCATCGCGTGCCTCGGCGAGGGTATCGCCGAGCCCGACCACGGTGAGGACGCGGCCCCCGCTCGTGACGAGCCTTCCGTCGACCACGGACGTTCCGGCGTGGAAGACGAGGGCCTCCGTGACATGGTCGAGACCGATGATGGCGAGCCCTGTCTCGGGGGCGTCCGGATATCCGGGCGATGCGAGGACCACCCCTGCCGCGAACGTGTCAGACCATGCAAGGTCGGCGGTCCCCAGTGCGCCATGCGCTCCGGCGTGGAGGATCTCGAGGAGGTCCGTACGCAGTCGTGGGAGCAGCACCTGGGTCTCGGGATCGCCGAGACGGCAGTTGAACTCCAGAACCCTCGGCCCATCGTCGGTGAGCATGAGCCCGACGTACAGGAAACCGGTGTAGCTGATGCCCCTCGCATCGAGCGCCGAGATCGTCGGTTCGACGACCTGGGCTCGCGTCCATTCGACGAGGCCATCGTCAAGGGTGTGGACCGGACTGTAGGAGCCCATGCCTCCCGTGTTCGGGCCCTGGTCGCCGTCGCGGAGACGCTTGTAGTCCCTCGCAGGCTCGAGCGGGATGGCGGTGCCGCCGCTGCAGATGAAGAAGACGGACACCTCGGCACCGTCGAGGTACTCCTCGATCACGATCGTCGAGCCCGCTTCTCCGAACCGCCGCTCCGCGAGACAGGCGTCGACCCACGCCTCGGCCTCCGCGAGATCGTGTGTCACGAGGACGCCCTTGCCTGCGGCGAGCCCATCAGCCTTCACCACGTACGGTCCATCCGAACCCCTCAGGTGCGCAATGGCGGAGTCCCGATCCGTGAACTCGGCGTAGGCGCCTGTCGGAACCCCTGCTTCTGTCATGACGCGCTTCGCGAATGCCTTCGATGACTCGAGCATCGCGGCCTCCCGAGTCGGCCCGAACACCGCGATGCCGGCCCCACGCAAAGCATCGACCACCCCTGCAGCGAGGGGGCCCTCTGGACCTACGACGACCAGGTCGATGCGCTCGTCCCGCGCCAATGTCACGACGGCGCCGGGATCCATCGGGTCGACCTCAGGCGAGACATCGCCCAACGCGCCGGATCCCGGGTTCCCAGGACACGACACCAGGTTCGTGATGAGGGGGCTCTGGGCGAGCTTCCAGGCGATCGCATGCTCGCGACCCCCTGAGCCGAGGATGAGGACCCTCATGTCACGTCCTCGAGAGCGTTGCCGCCCGTGAAGGCCCTACGGACACGGTGCGGATCGGGACACCCGCGATCTCCTCGATCCTTTCGACGTAGGTCCTCGCGAGCTCCGGCAGGTCCTCGTACCTCGTGACCGACGAGATGTCGTCTCCCCATCCCTGGTGTTCCTCGTACTCGGGTGCGCAGTTGTACAGAACCCGCTGCTGTCGGGGGAACTCGGTGTATCGCTCGCCTGCGGACGTGTATGCCGTGGCGATCTTGATCACGTCGAAATGCGAGAGGATGTCGAGCTTGGTGAGCGCGATCTCGGTGAGCCCGTTGACGCGAACCGCGTAGCGGAGGGCAACTGCGTCGAGCCACCCGCACCTCCGCCGGCGACCCGTCACGACACCGTACTCGCCCCCGATTTCGATGAGCCGGTCGCCCGTCTCGTCGTGGAGCTCGGTCGGGAACGGCCCCGTCCCCACTCGTGAGATGTACGCCTTCACGACACCGATCACGGAGTCGATCTGCTTCGGGCCGATGCCGATACCCACGGCGGCGCCTCCTGCTGTGGGGTTCGAGGAGGTGACGAACGGATACGTCCCGTGATCGATGTCGAGGAGCGTGCCCTGGGCGCCCTCGAACAGGACGTTCCTGCCGTCCTCGAGCGCGCTCCACACCACGAATGAGGTGTCCGTGATGTGTTCGGCGAGCTGGTCACCGTACGCCATGTACTCGTCGAAGATCTCCCCGACATCGAGAGGGAGCTGGTTGTACACCTTCACGAGCTGCTTGTTCTTGTCCTTGAGGGCGACCTCGAGCTTCGTGCGGAAGATCTTCGGGTCGAAGAGATCCTGGACCCGGATGCCGAAGCGCGAGTACTTGTCCATGTAGGCGGGTCCGATGCCGCGCTTGGTCGTCCCGATCATGGCGTCTCCGAGGAACCGCTCCATCACGGCGTCGAGTTTGCGATGGTATGGCATGATCAGGTGGGCGTTGCCAGACACGAGAACACGCGACGGGTCGATGCCCCTTCCACGCAGCGTCTCCATCTCCTGCAACAAGACCTTCGGATCTACAACGCAGCCGTTGCCGATGACGGGCGTCACCGTCGGGTAGAGGACACCTGACGGGATGAGGCTGAGTGCGAACCTCTCGTCACCGACCACGATCGTGTGGCCCGCATTGTTCCCACCCTGGTACCGGACGACGAGGTCCGCCTCCCGAGCGAACAGGTCGGTGATCTTACCCTTGCCCTCGTCGCCCCATTGGGCACCGAGGATCACAGACGCGGGCATTGTTCGGCCTCCACTGCCGGGGTACGGGAGCGATTGTAGGGGTCCAACGCACCCCGGCGGCATGCCCGAACGACCGACATCGGGCCTTTCTGTGGAGTGAACGACTCATGAACTTCTCGGCCGGCGGGGGTCGAGCCGCTTGGCAGGGACCGTCCAACGTGTCTACCGTGTCGTACCCGATCGCCAACCGATCGGCACAGGGCGACCCAGATTCGTCCCCAACACAAGCAAAACGGAGGAGGGGTTACAGCATGCTGAAGAAACTTGCTGTGCTCTTTGCAGTTCTTGCCTTGTTCGCCGCAGCATGCGGCGGTACGAGTGAGACCGAAGACACAACGACGACAACCGTCGAAGGCGAAACGACGCCACCGGGACAGGAAGAGGGCTCCACCCTCGCCGCGGTACAGGCACGTGACAGGCTCATCTGTGGCGTGTCGGGTTCGGCTGTCGGCTTCTCGGAGACCCAGGCAGACGGAACCACAACCGGCTTCGACGCCGACTACTGCCGCGCCGTCGCTGCAGCGGTCCTCGGCGACGCCACGAAGGTCGAGTTCCGGCCGCTCACGGCGGCGGAGCGCTTCGAAGCGTTGAAGAACAACGAGGTCGATGTGCTGATCCGCAACACGACGTGGACCCAGAGCCGTGATTCCGACATCGGCATCCAGTTCACGGCCACGACGTACTACGACGGTCAGCAGCTGATGGGTGATCCCGCCCGACTCCCCGGCCTGACCTCAGGAAGCGGATTCGAGGCCATCGATGGCGCGACCGTCTGCACCAACGCAGGCACCACGACGGAGAAGAACGTCACTGAGGGCGCCGCGGTCGCAGGCGTGAGCATCACGCTCGAGACGGTCGAGACCTTCCCCGAGGCAATGGAGAAGTTCAAGGCCGGTACGTGTGACATCGTCACCACGGACGGCTCTGGCCTGTACGGCAACCGCGCTGCGGAAGCGGCAGCGGGCACGGCTGGCGCCGAAGCATGGGTCATCTTCCCCGAGGCACCGATCTCGAAGGAGCCCCTCGGTCCGGCAACCCGTCAGGGTGACGACCAGTGGTTCGACATCGTCCAGTGGACGGTGTTCGCGACCTTCATCGCTGACGAAGCAGGCGTGACCGCCGCGACCGTCGACTCGATGATGGATGACACGCCTGAGCTGACTCGCCTCTTCGGTGGCGAGGAGGAGTACCAGACGGCAATGGGTCTGTCGCCCGACGCGTTCGCGAACGCCATCAAGGCGGTCGGCAACTACGGCGAGATCTTCGAACGGAACCTGACGGGACCGCTCGGACTCGCACGTGAGGGCAGCTACAACATGCAGTGGTTCGACGGTGGCCTCATCTACGCACCGCCAGCTCGCTGATCCAAGCGAGGAATCGAAGATGAAGGGGCCGCCCTCTGGGCGGCCCCTTCATCATGTCGGAACCGACACGCCGTCGTCCATGGTTTTCCTGCAAACCGCAGGCGATTCCGTCTAGGGTGCCTTTGCACGACCAGCGTTCCGCGACGATGGTCGTGGTGGAAGGCACATGACGGTACAGGTACGCGAACAGCACAGAACGCCGCTCTGGCGGAATGCCACGGTGCTCAAGTGGGCAGCGCAGATCATCGTGCTGTTCGGTGTGATCGCCCTGTTCGCGACCCTCGCCTCCCAGGCGGCAGCCAACTTCGACAAGTCGAACATCTCGTTCGGGTGGAACTGGCTCTCGGATCCGACAGGTGTCCAGGTGCGAGAGGGCATCGACACGCTCCCCGACAGCGGTGCACGCGCACTGCTCGTCGGCATCGTCAACACGCTACGCGTCGCCATATCGGGGATCATCGTCGCAACCATCCTCGGGACGATCGTCGGCATCGCCAGGCTCTCGAAGAACTGGATCGTCAACAAGATCGCGACGACCTACATCGAGGCGATTCGCAATGTCCCCCTCCTCGTCCAGATCTTCTTCTGGTCGGCACTGGCGATCGGTCTTCCGGGGCTCACGGCCGACGACGTCGGTGAGTACTGGTTCAAGGCGTCGAACAGGGGTTTCGCGTTCGCCTGGGTCTTCCCTGACGGTGGATTCTGGCCGTGGCTGATCTTCGTCGTCGTCGGGATCCTCGTCGGCCGTCGAGTCGCAACGATGCGCAAGAGGCATCAGGAGGACACCGGCGAACCCGGACACAGTGGCCGCTACATGGCGCTCGTCATCGTCGCGTTCGCCGTCATCGGCTGGTTCGCCTGGCCGGTCTTCGGATTCCTCGAACCCGTCTTCGACGCCCTCGACCGCTTCGTGTCGAGCCTGCCGGCGATCCTCGTGCCGATCGTCATCGCCGTAGCTGCAGTCGCGCTCGCTGCCGTTTGGATCCGCAACTTCTTCGAGTCCCGCCGCACGCCTGCAGGATTCGGCAAGATGACGGACGACGACTGGTTCAGGGTCATCTTCGTCGCCTTCTCGGGCGTCGCGATCGCCGCCCTCGCCTTCGTCATCGGCGCATACGAGATCACGACGGTCCGTGGCGACGTCCTCTCGGTTTCCCAGCTGATCATCGACGCCCTCGGGAACCTGATGGGCTGGAGCGCGGACAAGTTCAACACGGACAACTACAACACAGTCGTCGAAGGCGTCCGGTCGGGCGGTCCGTTGGTGTTCGAGAAGGCCGAGGTCATCCTGAGGGGCGGTGCGGCCATACCGCAGTACGGCGAGCAGGGAATGGTGCTCAGCATTCCGTTCTTCGCGATCTGGACCGGAGTGACCCTGTACACCGCAGCATTCATCGCCGAGATCGTCCGAGGCGGCATCCTGGCCGTGCCGAAGGGCCAGACGGAGGCTGCGATGGCCATGGGTCTCAAGCGAAGCCAGTACCTGCGCCAGATCATCCTTCCCCAGGCCTTCCGGATCATCCTTCCGCCGATGGGAAACCAGTACCTCAACCTCGCGAAGAACACGTCCCTCGGCCTTGCGGTCGCCTATGCCGACATCGTGGCGGTCGGCACGACGATCATCAACCAGACGGGTCAGTCCCTCCCGGTCGTGTTCGTGTGGATGGCATTCTTCCTCACCATGAGCCTGGTGCTGTCCGCGATCGTCAACTACTACAACCGCAAGCTGCAGCTGGTGGAGCGATGACGTGACAGATGCGATGACCGCCGTCGATCTGGAGTTCGCTCCGGAACCGCCACCGAAGGGTGCGAGGGTCTGGTTGCGTGACAACCTCTTCTCGACGCCCGCCAGTGGGGTGATGACGATCGCCAGTATCACGCTCGTCGTGTTCGCGATCCGGGGCCTGCTCAACTTCCTGTTCGATCCACTCCGGCGCTGGGATGCGGTCACCTTCAACATGAAGCTCCTCATGGTCCAGGCCTATCCGGCGGAAGACCTCTGGCGGGTGTGGTGGTCGATCGGCATCCTCGTCGCGTTGCTCGCTGCCTCGCTTGCCGTGTGGCGGATCGGTGGCATGGCAGAGCCACGCGAGGTCGGCAGGGTTCTTACCGGTGGCGGTGGCCTGCTCCTCCTCGCAGGGGTGGTCGGGCCGTTCACGTCCGACACGGGGGCGTGGATCTCGACCGGTCGGCTGATATGGCTCGGCCTCGGTGCGATCCTGATCGGTCTCGGGTATGCAGCGCGTGCGTTCACCGGGGTGCGTGCGAAGCAGCCGATCATTCCGATCCTCGGCCTCGTCGCTGTGCTGATCCTGGCGATCGTCGCCGTCCTGTGGACCATCGAGGTGCCGGTTCCTGCCAAGGTCGTCGACGGCGAGGTCATCACGAACGGCGCAGAAGCCGCCGGCGTCCAGGGTCAGCAGGTGAAGGTTCTCCGTCCTGTCGCGTCTACGACGACGATCCCGTGGACGATCATCGCCGCCGTCGGGATCATCGTCTACGGGCTGTTCCGATTCATCGGCGGTGCGGCACGTTCACGAGCGGTCAAGTCGACGCTGACGGTCCTGTGGCTCATGAGCTTCCCGGTCCTCCTCCTGATACTGCTCCGCAACCCTGAGTGGGACGGCGCGGCCGGCGTCTCGACGTTCCTCCCCGCCTTCGTCATCTTCTCCGTCGTCGGTACCGCGTTGATGTGGTTCGTCTCGAAGCCCGGTATCGGCGAGATCGGCCGCGTCGTCGGAGCACTCGTGCTGATCGTCGCGTTCGCGAGTTTCCTCGTCCCGATGCCCTTCCTGTTCCGGTTCCTCCTGCTCGCCCTCGCACTGTTCACGCTCGCAGGACCGACCTTCGGCGGTGAAGGATGGAAGGGCCTCGCGGGCGCATGGGTGATCACTGCCCTGTTGATCACGCTCTTCGTGTTCATCACGGCCACGGACTCTGGCATCACCGTGCCCGGCAGCTTCTTCCTCGGTGGCCTGGCTCTCACCATCGTGCTCGCGTTCACATCGATCGTCCTGTCGTTCCCGCTCGGCGTCATCCTGGCGTTGGGACGGACGTCCACGATGCCGGTCTTCAGGCTCTTGTCGACCGCGTACATCGAGCTCGTGCGAGGCGTCCCACTGATCACATGGCTCCTCGTGGCATTCCTGATGCTGCCTGTCGCGCTCCCGACCGGCGTCGAACTCGGTGGTGTGATCAGGGCCATCGGCGCGATGACCTTCTTCTCGGCCGCCTACCTCGCCGAGAACGTGAGAGGTGGCCTCCAATCGATCGCCACGGGGCAGCGTGAAGCCTCACGCGCCCTCGGCATGTCCACCGTGCAGATGATCGTGTTCATCACCCTCCCCCAGGCATTGCGCGCCGTGATCCCTGCCCTCGTCGGCCAGGTCATCGCCCTGTTCAAGGACACCTCCCTGGTCACGATCGTCGGCCTCTTCGACTTCCTCCACATCGCACGCCAGATCATCCCTGCGCAGAGCCAGCCGTTCAGCTTCCTCGGCTCCATCAAGGAGACGTTGATCTTCGCCGCACTCGTCTACTGGCTCTTCACCTTCACGTTCTCACGCATCAGCCTCCGCCTCGAGAAGCGTCTCGGCGTCGGTGAGCGATAAGTCACGGTTCGCAAAGGGAGCATCGATGGACAATCAAGAGACAAACGGCAGAGTGGTCCTTGGGGACCCGATCGTCATCACCGAGGGCGTCAAGAAATGGTTCGGGGATTTCCAGGCGCTCAAGGGTGTCACGGCGACCGTTCGCGAGCGCGAGGTCGTCGTCGTCATCGGGCCGTCGGGATCCGGCAAGTCGACGTACATCCGATGCATCAACCGGCTCGAGGCCCATCAGGAGGGCACGATCATCGTCGACGGCATCGAGCTGACGAACGACATCAAGAACATCGAGAAGATCCGCTCCGAGGTTGGGATGGTGTTCCAGCAGTTCAACCTGTTCCCGCACCTCACGGTGAAGGACAACATCACCCTGGCACCGCAATGGGTTCGCAAGCAACCGAAGGCTGAGGCCGAGGACTACGCGATGGAACTGCTGGAACGTGTCGGGATCCCCGAGCAGGCGGACAAGTACCCCGGTCAGCTTTCCGGCGGTCAACAGCAGCGCGTCGCGATCGCGAGGTCGCTTGCCATGAAGCCGAAGATCATGCTCTTCGACGAGCCGACGTCAGCGCTCGATCCGGAAATGATCAAAGAGGTGCTGGACGTCATGAAGGAGCTTGCAGAGTCCGGCATGACGATGTTGGTGGTGACGCACGAGATGGGATTCGCCAGGGAGGTCGCAGACCGGGTCCTCTTCTTCGACTATGGCGTGATCGTCGAGGAGGGAACGCCCGAGCACTTCTTCACGAACCCGCAGCACGATCGCACGAAGCTCTTCCTGTCCCAGATCCTCTGACCCCTGCCGTTGTGCACAATCGACCTCCCGTAGCAGGGTGGGTCAGGCCGGAACGGTCTCCTTCTGTGGCGAGAGCAGCGTTGGCTCCCCGACGAGCGTGCGTCGCTCCGCTCGCTTCTGGGTGTACCAGATCCAGATCAGGCCCCCGATGAACGCAGCGACCGACACCCAACCGTTGCGGCTCAGTCCGAGGAACCGGAATGTCGTGTCCGTGCGAATGAGCTCCATCACGAACCGGATGAACGCGTACATCGCGACATACACGCCCCACGATGCACCCTTCGCGAGCGTGCCCCTCCGCTCCAGCCAGAGGATGGTCGGCACGAGGACGAGCACGTTCCACAGCGCCTCGTAGGCGAACGTCGGATGGAACGTCTCGAACTGCTCATAACCGTCAGGGCGTCGAGCCGGATCGATGATGATCGCCCACGGCAGGTCGCTCGGCGTTCCGAACAGCTCCTGGTTGAAGTAGTTGCCGAGGCGTCCGATTGCCTGGGCCAGGGGGAGCCCGACGGCGATCGCGTCGCCGATCGCGAAGAGGTCGCCTTGGTGCTTGTTGACGAGGTAGATGATCGTGAGCGCCCCGAACAGGAGTCCCCCATAGAGGGCGAGCCCACCCTCCCAGATGTACAGCATCGCCCATGGCCTGCCCGTGAATCGGCCCGTGTGGGTGACGACGTACGCAGCCCTGGCACCGAGGAAGCCGATGACGACGGCCCAGATCGCGACCTTCTCGAAGAGTTCGGCGCTCCCACCGAAGCGCGCGTAGCGATGCCTGGACACGATGATGGCGGTGATGACGCCGAGCGCGATGAGGATCCCGTAGAAGTGGATGGTCAACGGGCCGATCTCGATCGTGTTCTGGGCAGGCGACGGGATGGCCGCGATCAGGTTCATCCGTAGCGTTCCTTGAACTCCTTGAACGCTTCAAACGCCTTCGGGGCATAGACCGTGCCGGGTCCGCCATTCATGTCGATGGCCACACCGAGCATCTCGGCGAACTCCTGGTCGGTCGCGCCGTGGCGTACGGCGTTCCTGGCATGCGCGGCGATGCAACCGTCGCACCTGTCCGTCACCGCGATCGCGACCGCGATCAGTTCCTTCACCTTCGGCGACAGCTCGCCCTCGGCGAAGGTCGCCTTGTGCATGGCGGAGAAGCCTTCGTACACCTCTGGAATCAGTGAGCGCAGCTCCTTCGCAGATTCGTGATTCGATCGGAGCTCGTCGTGATGATGGCCCATGGTCACCTCCTGCCTCCATGCTATGGACGTTGGCCGCGCTTGCATCGAGTAGGCGAGGGGACTGCGCGCATGTAGCCTGAGGCGAGTCGAAGAACCCGCCGACAGGGTTGGCTATTCCAAGGGGAGAGGTGCACGTGACGACCAAGCAGCGGGCCGAGGAAGCGTTCAGCGAGAAGGAACACGACCTCAGGGAGCTCTCCCAGTGGATGTACGACAACCCGGAGACCGCGTACGACGAGCACGGGACGTCCCAGCGAATGGTCGAGATGCTCAGGAGTGGGGGTTTCGAGGTCGACTATCCCGCATACGGCCTCGACACGGCTTTCGCCGCACGGATCGGATCGTCCGGACCGGAGGTCATCATCTGCGCCGAGATGGACGCCCTCCCCGAAGTGGGCCACGCCTGCGGTCACAACATCATCGCCACCGCCGGCATGGGAGCGGGGCTCGCCCTCGTCGACCTCGCAGACGACCTCGGCATCAGGGTGACCGTGCTCGGCACGCCCGCAGAGGAGAAGTACGGAGGCAAGGTGGACCTGATCGACGCAGGGGCGTTCACTGACGCCGCCGCGTCGATGATGATCCATCCCGCCCCGTTCGACACGGTCGACCTCAACGCGATCGCCGTTGCCCACGTCGACGTCGAGTTCTTCGGCAAGGAGACCCACGCCTCGTTCGCCCCGCACCTCGGAGTCAACGCCCTCGACGCAGCCGTGCAGGCATACGTCAACGTCTCGACCCTCCGGCAGCACTTCCTCGATACCGACCGCGTCCACGGCGTCATCACCCATGGCGGGTCCGCCCCGAATGTCATTCCCGCCCACACGTCGATGTCGTGGTACGTGCGAGCCGCGACGGACGAGCGCCTCGACGACCTGTACCCCAAGATCGTCTCATGCTTCGAAGCGGCCGCACTCGCGACCGGATGCACGTTCGAGGTGACCGTGACCGGGCATCGCTACAAGGACATGAGAAACGACAAGCTCCTGGTCGACCTGTACAGATCGAACTCCGAGGCGCTCGGTCGGCCCATGCCCACCTCCGCCGAGATCGGGAAGACCGGAGCCGGTTCGACCGACATGGGCAACGTCTCGTATGTGGTGCCATCGATCCACCCGATGGTCGGTATCAACTCCCTGCCTGCCGTCAACCATCAGAAGGAGTTCGCCGCCCACACGGTGACGGACGATGGCCAACGCGCCATCAGGGATGGCGCATTGGCGATGGCGTGGACGATCATCGACCTCGCCGAGGGCGATCGCTGGGCCGAACTCGGCTCCTACTGAACCGGACATCGATGGAACGAGAGATCCTCGAACGAGCCGACTGGTTCTCGCTTCCGGCTGGCGACGCGGTCCGAGACCTCGACTCGCCGCCTGAAGGGCTGTCCGACGACGAGGTGAGCAGGCGCTCGACCATCTTCGGACCGAACGAGATCGAGGAGCACGGCGGACGATCCAAGTCCGAGATCTTCTTCGCCCAGTTCAGGGCGTTCCTCACCTACGTCCTCGCGGCGGCCGTCGTCATCTCCGCGATCCTCGGAGATTGGATCGAGGCGGTGGCGATCGTCGCGATCATCATCCTCAACGCTGTCATGGGCTACGTGCAAGAGGCCAGGGCGGAGGACGCTATGGAGGCCCTCAAGCAGATGGCCGTCCCCATGGTTCGCGTACGACGCTCAGGCGAGTTGATGGACGTCTCGTCGGTGGATCTCGTGCCTGGCGACAGGGTCCTGCTCGAAACGGGGAACGTCGTGCCAGCGGACGGGCGGCTCATCGAGGCCAGCAACCTCCAGGTCGAGGAGGCGGCGCTGACGGGTGAGTCCGAACCCGTTGCCAAGGACGCAGCCGAGGTACTGACCGGCAATCAAGCCCTCGCCGACCGGATCACGATGGTGTTCAGCGGGACGATCGTCACCCGAGGTCGGGCGGAGCTCGTCGTGACGGCAACCGGCATGTCCACGGAGCTCGGCAGGATCGCTTCCCTCATCCAGGGCGTCGGGGAGGATCGGACGCCGCTCCAGGAGCGCCTCGATCACCTCGGGAAGGTCCTGGCCGCCATCGCGGGGGGTCTCGTCGCATTGCTCTTCCTGCTCGGCTGGGCCCGGGGCGACGACCTCGAGACTCTGCTCCTCACATCCGTGAGCCTCGCCGTGGCGGCGATCCCCGAGGCGATGCCAGCCGTCGTCACGATCGCCTTGTCGCTGGGCGCTCAGCGCATGCTGAAGCGTCAGGCACTCATCCGCCGTCTTCCCGCCGTCGAGACGCTCGGTGCTGTCAGCGTCATCGGCACCGACAAGACGGGGACACTCACCGAGAACCGGATGACGGCCGTCGTCCTCGACGTTGCCAATCGGCAGCACGAGTTCGAGCACGACGACCTTCCGGAGGGCGACGTTCTCCCCTCGATCCAGCTCGCTCTGCTCACGGGTGTCCTGTGCAACGACGCGACCCTCCGCCAGAACGACGGCTTCACCGCCATCGGCGACCCAACCGAGGGTGCCCTCGTCGTCATCGGAGCCAAGATCGGGATCCTCAAGCCCACCATCGAGGCCGTCATGCCCAGGGTGGGGGAGGTCCCGTTCGACTCGACGCGCAAGCGCATGACGACCATCCACAGGACGCCCGAATCGATCGGGGACGTTCCCTCTGAACTCGAGGCCTTGTTCCGTGCGGCCCAGGATCGCCTGCCCACGTATGTCGGCCTGACGAAGGGTGCAGTCACCGGACTCCTCGAGCATGCCAACCGGGTGTGGGTCGACGATCGGATCCTGCCGATCGACGCGCAGGCGAGGGAGCGGATCGCCACGGCAGAGGCCGAGCTCGCCGGCAAGGGCATGCGAGTCCTCGGTATGGCGGTCAAGCCGACGGATTCTCCGGATCCGGGACCCGACACCGAGGAGGGCCTGGTGTTCGTCGGGATGTTCGGGTTGATCGATCCGCCCCGAGAGGCGGTTCCCGGTGCGATTGCGGCGACGAAGGCGGCAGGCATCCGACCCGTCATGATCACTGGGGACCACCCCCTCACGGCGAGCCACATCGCCGTGTCGATCGGCGTGACGACGAGTTCGACCGGTGATCGACGGCCCCGAACTCGATGGGATGTCCATTGACGAGGTGAGGCAGGCGGCCAAATCGGTATCCGTGTTCGCGAGGGTCTCCCCCGAACACAAGCTCGACCTCATCGACGCGCTCCAATCCGACGGCGAGCTGGTCGCCATGACGGGTGACGGCGTCAACGACGCACCGGCCCTCAAGAGGGCTGACATCGGGATCGCCATGGGTATCACCGGCACCGATGTCTCCAAGCAGGCCGCCGACATGGTCCTCCTCGACGACAATTACGCCACGATCGTCGCCGCGGTCGAGGAAGGGCGGGTGATCTATGACAACATCCGCAAGTTCATCGCGTACCTGCTCACGTGCAACATGTCGGAGATCCTCGTGATGATCCTCGGACCGCTGTTCGGCATGCCCCTTCCCCTGCTCCCGCTCCAGATCCTGTGGATGAACCTCGTGACCGACGGTCTGCCCGCTCTTGCGCTCGGCGTCGAGCCCGCAGAGGATGACGTGATGCTTCGGAAGCCGAGGTCGGCGACGGAGACGATCTTCGGCGGTGGCACTGCTCGCTTCATCGCCATCTTCGGCCTTGTGCTCTCCGTGGTGACGCTGGTTCCCGGCTATTTCCTGTGGGACTCCGGCGACAGCCAGTGGCAATCGGTGCTCTTCACGGTGCTGATCTTCGGCCAGCTCGCGTTGGCGCTCGAGGTACGTTCCCAGAAGCGTTCCGTCTTCAGTGTCGGGTTGTTCTCGAACAGGGCGATGGTGGGAGCGGTCGCCGTGGGCGTCTCGGCGCACATGGCGATCCTGTACGTACCGTTCCTCCAGCGCGTCTTTGGCACGGACGCCCTCGATCCGGTGCACTTCGGCGTTGCGCTCCTCGGGGCGGCAGCCGTCATCGGCACGGTCGAGGTGTACAAGGTGATCCAGCGGGCGGGTCGCTAGGGCGGTGGCCGGCCCGAATCTTGCCTGCGCCATCGCCCGTCCGCGGTGACGACCCCACGCATAGACCGCGTGCTGGCATCGGGCTCATGAATCGGAAGCGTCACCACGTGCGGTCGGATCCGATTCGTGGAGTCCCACGATCATGCCGGTCGTGTCGGTGAAGTAGCAGGCGTGGCCGACACCGGGGATCGTGAACCTCGGCACCACGATCTCGCCTCCCGCGACGATGACCCGTGCCATCGCGCCCGGTAGGTCGTCCACCTCGATCGTCACGACGGTGAGTGGTTCACCGTCCTGGGATGTCGTGAACCCGGTATCGAGTCCCGGACCGTCGCCATGTCGGTGGACGAGGTAGTCGTCGCCTCCCCACGGCTGGGCTTCCCACCCGAACACCTCCTTGTAGAAGGCTGCCGATGCCTCGAGGTCGCCGCTGTTGAACTCGACGTATCCGATGTGTGCCATGGGTTCGTGCCTCCGTGTGCTCGTGTAGGGATGTGTCAGGCGGTTCGAGTCACCGAGAGGGGCGCTCCCGTCTCGTACTGGTACTCGCCGAACCCGACGATGGACGTTCCCCACATTCGTGGCTCCGATCCCGAGAGCCAAGCCATCGTCTCCATCATCGAGCCGGCATCCCGGCGCCGATGGTTGTCTTCCACCGATTCGATGAAGGCATCCACGTCGCCATCGTGTGGCTGCGTCTTGAGTCCGGCCATCGTCCGATCCTACGCGATTCGAGGGGAACGGTGGCTGGTCCTACTTCTCGATGGGGACCCTCACTGCGTTGCCGTACTCGGTCCAGGAGCCGTCGTAGTTGCGAACCGTTGGGTACCCGAGCAAGTGCGTGAGGACGAACCAGGTGTGGCTCGATCGCTCACCGATGCGGCAGTAGACGATGACATCATCGGCTCGGGAGAGGCCGACTTCCCCCTCGTAGATCGCCTCCAGCTCAGCGCGCGACCGGAACGTCCCATCGTCAGCCGCTGCCCGCTTCCATGGCACGTTCGCCGCGCCGGGGACGTGGCCGCCGCGAAGCGCTCCCTCGTTCGGGTAGTCGGGCATGTGCATGCGCTCACCACTGAATTCCTCGGGCGATCGAACATCGATCAGGGGCTTGTGATCGGCGCTGTGCTCGACGGTGTCGGACAGGAACGCGCGAATCGCGGCATCGTCGCGGACGGGAACGGGGTACTCGGAGCTGGCCCGCTCCGGTACCTCCGTGGTCAGGGGCCTCCCCTCGGCGATCCACTTCTGCCTGCCGCCATCGAGGAGGCGGACCCCTGGGTGGCCGAACAGGGAGAACACCCACAGCGCATACGACGCCCACCAGTTGAAGTTGTCCCCGTAGAACACAACGGTTGTATCCCTCGAGATCCCATGGCGTTCCATCAGGGCGGCGAATGCCCCGGGGCTCAGGTAGTCGCGTACGAGGGGATCGTTGAGATCTGCGTGCCAATCGATCTTCACCGCACCCGGGATGTGCCCGATCTCGTAGAGGAGGACGTCCTCATCCGATTCGACGACGACGATCGACGGGTCATCGAGGCGGTCGGCGAGCCAGTCGGTCGACACGAGGATGTCCGGGTTGGCGTACTCGGAGAACTTGGGGGAGTGGTCGCCTGACGTCATGGGATCCCTTTCGAGGCTGGGTGCCGGACCCTTCGTATGGTAACCACTACCAACATAGGTAGAATACGGATCTCAGCGACTCGCAGCGGTGGTCATGCCCCTTCCGGCGAAACTCGACCAGATCGTCACCCTGATGCAGGGTGCACCCAAGAACCTCAAGATCGAGGCGATGCTCGACTACTCGCGTCGTCTCCCGCCGCTACCGCCGCACATCGATGCGGAGGATCTCGAGCAGGTGCACGAATGCCAGTCGCCGTTCTTCCTGGCGACGGAGGTCGATGAGGACGGAACGGTGCACCTCTTCTTTGAGGTGCCCCAGGAGGCCCCGACGGTGCGCGGCTTCGCCGGCATACTGCTCGACGGCCTCGACGGGGAGTCGGCCGATGCGGTGCTCGGGGTTCCCGACGACTTCTTCTACGCAATGGGGCTCGAGGAGGTCGTCACGCCGATGCGGCTGCGCGGCATGGGCGCGATCCTCGCAAGGATCAAGCGCCAGGTCCGCGAGGCCGCCGCCTGAGCCTGACGCGAGAGGGGGAGCGGACGAGCGCTCCCCCTCTGTCGATCCAACGTGGTGCCGTTACATCCCCGAGTCGGTTGCCTCCCCGAACTGCGGACCGGTGCGCCGGTCCCTCATCTCGGTTGCGGCGACCCTCTGCGAGTCGCTGAACAATTCGCCGATCGCTCCGATGCTCGAGAGCACCCCTGCGGTCTCGAGCGGGAGGTAGATCTTCGAGGCCTGTCCGTCGGCGATCCCCTGCAGCGCCTCGAGATACCTGATGGCGATGAGATCCGGCGTCGGGTCACCGGTGTGGATCGCCGAGAACACCCGCTCGATCGCTCGCCCCTCGCCCTCTGCGACGGTCTCCTTCTGGTACCGCTCGGCGTCTGCGACCTCACGGATTGCCTGAGCCTGACCCTCGGCGTCGAGGATCCGGGACTGCTTGACACCCTCCGATCGGAGGATCGCGGCGCGCTTGTCACCCTCGGCTTCCGTCACCAGGGCACGGCGATCGCGCTCCGCCTTCATCTGGCGGTGCATCGCGTCGGTCACGTCGGCGGGCGGATCGATCCTCTGGATCTCGACACGGACGACCCTGGTGCCCCAGACGTCCGTCGCCTCGTCGAGGATCAACCGGAGCTCCGTGTTGATCTTCTCGCGCGACGTCAGCGCGTCGTCGAGGTCCATGTCGCCGACCACGTTCCTCAGGTTGGTCTGGGCGAGCTTGGTCGCAGCGAGGATGAAGTTCGCCACGTTGTACGCGAGCTTGACGGGGTCGGTCGCCTGAAAGTACACGACGGCGTCGACGGTCACGACGACGTTGTCCTTGGTGATGACCTCCTGGGGAGGTACGTCGACGACCTGCTCGCGCATGTCGATCTTCCGTACCTTCTCGATGAAGGGCACGATCAGGTGGAACCCCGGATCGAGCGTCTTGCGGTATCGACCGAATCGCTCGACGAGGCCCTGCTCGTACTGTTGGACGATCTTGATCGCCAGACCCACGTAGATGATGAGTACGACGATGAGGACCAGGATGATCCCTGCGGCTTCCATGCGTTCCCTTTCTCCTTCGACCTGTTCTGACCTAGATGTCCCTGGGCCTAGATGTCCCTGGGCCTAGATGTCCCTGGGCCTAGATGTCCTTGGGCTCGACGACCAGGCGTGCCCCGCGCACCTCGACGACCCTGACGATGGTGCCGGCCGCGATCTCGCCCTCCCCGTCGGTGGTTGCGCGCCAGTCCTCTGTTCCCATCTTCACGGCACCCGTGGTGAACCGACTCACCGGCTCGCGGACGATCGCCGTTGCTCCCACGTACCGAGCAGCGCCGACTGCGACGAGCTCGCCGTGGACGTCCTTGCGGGCGAACTGCTGGAGCATCCACAGTGACGCCACCGAAACCACGACGAAGGTGATGACCTGGAGCGGGACGGTGACGTTGGCGATGGCCAGCACACCTGCTGCCGCGGCGCCGATTGCGAAGGGCAGGAGGAAGAAGCCCGCGGTGACCATCTCGCCGACGGCAAGGAGACCTGCGGCGATCAACCAGACGGCGATCCATGTCCCCTGATCGGTGCCGTCATCCTCTGGCGCAACCACGGCGACGAGCGCTACGAGGGCGACCATGACCAGGAGCCCTGCCCACAGGGCCCATCCCGGTGCCCTTCCATCCGTTGTCGGCATCGACGGGGGAGTCACGGGCATGGGTGCCGCTGCTGGCTTCGGCCCGCGGAAGGCCAGTGCCCACTCCTCGGCGAAGCCCTCGATATCGGCTCCCGTGACCGTCTCGATCCCCTTGCCCGCCGCGACGGCGTCCTCGAGGTGAGAGCGAAGCTCGGCCGCCATCTCGTCGGTTGCAGTCGGGGCGACGCCTGCGCCGAGCCAGTATGAACGGCATCGCTCCATCACCTGATCGACGGTCAGATCTGTCACGTTGTGACTCCCTTCAAAACCTCGTCCACGCCGTCTCTCAGGCTGGACCATTCATCCCTCCACTCAGCGAGGCGCTGCTCGCCCTCCGGTGCGATCCGGTAGTACTTGCGGGGTGGGCCGGACCCGTCCGCCTCGACGAAGAACCCTTCGATGAGCGACGACCGCTGCATCCGCGAGAGTGTCGGGTAGATCGAGCCTTCACTCATGAGGTGCAATCCCCGCGTGCTCAGCTTGTCAGCCATCTCGTATCCGTAACTCGGCTCCTCACTGATTATCGCAAGGAGACACATGTCGAGCACTCCTTTGAGGAGTTGGCTTCGATGATCCATTCGGCCCATACCTTGTATCACCTGTTATCTAGGTTTCCATGATATTCACACGACATTGATATCATGGTAAGGCAACTATGTCAATGGGCAGCCGCCGGCAGCGTGATCCCCGCTCCTGTCAGGGGCAGCTTGGTCGCCAGTCGCCCTCGCCGAACACCGAGGCAGCGATCGTCCACAGGGCGGGGTCGTACTCACGGAGCTCATCCCTGGTGTTGACGGCGTTGTGGCTCGAGTTCGGTTCGCGGTCTTCCGCCGTGTCCTCGATGTTCGCGTCGAAGTAGCTCTGGACGCCTTCCATCCAGTACTCGTCCGAGTTGATCTCCGCCAAGGTGTTGGACCACAGCTCCTGCGCGATCGCACGGCCGTACGCCTGGTCGATCGCGAGCGACGTCGCGGGGTCGACCGTGTCGATGGCAAACCGCTTCATCGTCAGCGCGAACGATCGCACGAAGGTGTCCTCGCCCTCGTAGAAGTCCTCCTCCGAGCACAACAGATTCTCCTCGGCTCCGGCGAAGTACGGGATGAGGTCCGTTCCCGGGAAGGAGCGACCACGCCTCACCCAGTCGAATCCCGGGTACTGGTCGTACAGGTCGACGAACTCTGGGAGGTCGGTGATGCGCTGGTCCTCGTCGATGATCCGACCAGCGAGCCCCTGGTCGACTAGGGCAGCAAGGAGATCCGGCCTGGTGACGAGCATCTCGTAGACACGCTCCGCAGCGGCCGTCACTGCGGAGGCATCGACGGCTTCGGGCGCCAGGATCTCGATGTCGAGCACGCTGCATCCCTGCGAGTACCCGTCTACGGATCGGTCGACTCCCACGACGCAGTCGTTGTCCGGCAGGACGATCGTGGTGGTGGTGGTTGCCGTCGAGTCGGTCCCTGGTGCGCTTGTCGTGGTTGTCCCGAGAGGTGCGAGCGTCGTGACGGGCGTTGGCTCGGCCGTCGAAGTCACGACCACCCCGGCGTTGCTGGACGTGCACGCTGCAGCGGCGATCCCAAGTGCAACGACGAGAAGGCTGAACCTGTGCATCGCGCCCGAGGATACGACCCCAATGGTGGAGGTCGTGCTTTCCTGACCACGACGCTTCTTGCGTAACTGGGTTCCACCCATGAATGGAACCCAGTTACGCAAGAACGGTGAAGGTGAGGCCGCTTTCGTCGGCTCCGATGGTGACATGCGAGCCCTCGGGGAGCTCACCATCGAGGACCTTCAGCGCCAGGGGATCGGCCACCGCCGTCTGGAGGAGCCGCTTGAGTGGGCGCGCCCCGTAGACGGGGTCGTACCCGTTGTCGGTCAGCCACTCGATGCCGGCGTCCGCCAGGTCGAGGGTGATCCTCCGATCCGAGAGCCGGTGGCGGAGGATCTCGAACTGGATCCCGACGATCTGGCGAAGATCGTCCCTGGTGAGCCGGTGGAAGACGACCACGTCGTCGACTCGGTTGAGGAACTCAGGGCGGAAGTGTCCCCGTACCGCACCCATGACCCTTTCCTCGATGACCTCCTCGGGAAGGTCGGGGTCGATGAACTCCGACCCGAGGTTCGACGTCATGACGAGGACAGTGTTCGTGAAGTCGACGGTTCGCCCCTGCCCGTCGGTCATCCGTCCATCATCGAGGACCTGGAGGAGGGCGTTGAACACGTCGCTGTGGGCCTTCTCGACCTCGTCGAGCAGGATCACCGAATATGGCCTGCGGCGCACGGCCTCGGTCAGCTGGCCGCCTTCGTCGTACCCGACGTATCCGGGGGGAGCACCGATGAGGCGGCTCACGGAGTGCTTCTCCATGTACTCGGACATGTCGATGCGTACCATCGCCCGCTCGTCGTCGAACAGGAACTGCGCCAGCGCCCTGGCGAGCTCCGTCTTCCCGACGCCCGTCGGGCCGAGGAACAGGAACGACCCGATCGGCCGATTGGGGTCTGAGAGACCTGCCCTGGACCGACGGATCGCATTCGCGATCGATGTGACCGCCTCGTCCTGTCCGACGACGCGGCCGTGGAGGTGGTCCTCGAGGTGGATGAGCTTGTGCATCTCGCCCTCCATGAGCTTGGACACGGGAACGCCGGTCCACCGGCTCACCACCTCAGCGACGTCCTCCTCGTCGACCTCTTCCTTGAGCATCTTCAAGTCCTGCTGGAGCGAGTCGAGTCTGTTCTGTTCCTCCTGGAGCTGCTGATCGAGGCCGGGGAGGGTGGCGTACCGGAGTTCGGCCGCCCGCTCCAGATCCCCGGATCGCTCGGCGCGCTCGGCCTCTGCACGAGACTCCTCGATCTGGCCCTTCGTCCCCCTGATGGCGTCGATCGAATCCTTCTCGAGCTGCCAGTGCGCTTTGAGCGCATCGAGCTCCTCACCGATGTCGGCGAGCTCTTCCACGATCGCCTCGCGGCGTTCGTCTGACGCACGGTCCTCCTCCTTGGCGAGGGCCTGGCGCTCGATCTCGAGCTGACGGCGCCTTCGTTCGAGTTCATCGATCTCGTCCGGCATCGAGTCGATCTCGATGCGCAGCTTCGAGGCCGCCTCGTCGATGAGGTCGATCGCCTTGTCGGGAAGGTGGCGGCCGGTGACGTAGCGGTCCGAGAGCACGGCTGCGCCGATGAGCGCGGCGTCGGTGATCCGCACGCCGTGGTGCACCTCGTAGCGCTCCTTGAGGCCACGGAGGATGCCGATGGTCTCGTCGACGCTCGGAGCGTCGACGAGGACAGGCTGGAACCGTCGCTCGAGCGCCGGGTCCTTCTCGATGTACTTGCGGTACTCGTCGAGGGTCGTCGCCCCGACCATGCGGAGCTCACCGCGGGCGAGCATCGGCTTGAGCATGTTGGACGCGTCCATGGACCCCTCGGCCGCACCCGCACCGACGATCGTGTGCATCTCGTCGATGAAGGTGATGATCCGGCCCTCAGCGGCCTTGATCTCTCCGAGCACGGCCTGGAGTCGCTCCTCGAACTCTCCGCGGTACTTGGCGCCTGCGACCATCGAACCGATGTCGAGGGCCACGAGGCGTCGGTTCTTGAGACCCTCCGGGACGTCGCCGTCGACGATCCGCTGGGCGAGGCCCTCTGCGATCGCCGTCTTGCCGGTGCCCGGCTCGCCGATGAGTACGGGGTTGTTCTTCGTACGGCGGGAGAGCACCTGGACGACGCGACGGATCTCGTCGTCGCGCCCGATGACGGGGTCGAGCTTGCCCTTGCGAGCCTCCTCGGTGAGGTCCCTGCCGTACTTGTCGAGCGGCGCGAAGGTGTCCTCCGGGTTCTGGCTGGTGACGCTCTGGCTCCCGCGCACGGACGCGAGTGCTTCGAGGATGGTGGCCCTCGTGACACCCGCTGCGCCGAGGATCCCCCCGGCGGTGAACCCGGACTCCGCGAGTGCGATCAGGATGTGCTCGATCGACGTGTATGCGTCCTTCATCGCTACGCGTTCGCGTGTGGCCATGTCGAGGACGTCGAGCGTCTCCTGCGAGAACGCGGCTTCCGACCCGCCGACGACCCTCGGGATGGCGGCCAGTGCGGCATCGAGAGGTTGCCGGACCGCCGTGACGTGCGCGCCGACCGACGCGAGGATCGGATACACGAGGCCGTCCGTCTGGGCAAGCAACGCGTCGAGGAGGTGCTCGGGTTGCACGTACTGGTGGTTGCGTGCGTTGGCAACGTCCCGTGCGTGAAGGATCGCCTGTTGGCTCCGCTGCGTGAAGGTGTTGATGTCCATGGATCCCCGATTATCGTGTCGCACGACCGAGTCGCCGATCGTGCCCCCTGTAATGCTACTCCTGACTCAACACTGCGAATGAGTGAGATATGCCAGAAAACTTGAGTCGAGATGACTCAAGAAACGACGACCCGACTTCGGGCGGGGACACCGATGGTCGTGGTGGGATCTGGGTCGCTGGACAGGTCGTGCTGTTCGGCCTGTTCATCGCCAGCGTGATCGGGACGGGGCCGATACCTGATGTCCCCGGCATCCAGATCGCCCGGATCGTCGGCATCCTCGTCGCTCTCGGCGGCGCCGCACTGTCGAGCTGGGCATTCCTCCATCACGGCTCAGATCTGACGCCGTTCCCCAAGCCGGTGGACGGCCAGCAGCTCATCGAAGGCGGGCCGTACCGATACGTCAGGCACCCCATGTACTCGGGCATCATCGCCTTCACCCTCGGCGTCGGCCTCGCCTACGCGAACCCCGCCACGATGCTGTCGTCGCTCGCATTCACCGTGTTCTTCATGGCGAAGACGGGCCACGAGGAGGAGCTGCTCATCCGCCACGTGCCCGGCTATCGCGCCTACCGATCAGCGGTTCCATGGCGCCTGATCCCGTTCGTCATGTGACGGGCGGTACGGCGGATCGTGCCATACCGTTCGCCCGAGTGCCCCCGTGGTGTGGGGCGAAGAACGAAGGGGTCAGGCCCATGCGACCGTTCCGTACAGCATCGATTGTGGCGCTGCTCGCCCTCACGGTGGCGGCGTGCGGTGGGGGTGACGACGCGTTGAGCGTCGACGACCCATGGGGACGACCCTCACCGACGTCCTCGTCGAATGCCGCCTTCTACATGACGATCACTGGTGGTGCCGAGGACGACCGGGTCATATCGGCGGAGTCCCCGGCCTGCGGAATGGTCCAGCTCCACGAAACGACGATGACCGATGGGTCGATGTCGATGCGAGAGCTACCGGGTGGTATCCCGGTCCCAGCTGGTGAAACGGTCGTGCTCGAGCCGGGCGGCATGCACGTCATGTGTATGGACATCCAGAAGGCCCTCACCGTCGGGGAAACCGTCGCGGTGCAGCTCACCCTCGAAAACAGCGGACTCATCACGGTGCAGGCCGAGATCCGGGAATCGGCTCCCTGAGCCCTTGGGCTCCGACGGGTCTCGCGTTGGGTCGTTGACCTGCGGCCCTCTCTGCGTCGCTGCGCTCCGCGTCTCTCCCGCGGGGAGAGACAGGAAGGAAGGCCCTCTCCCTCTCTGCGTCGCTTCGCTCGCTTTCGTCCGTGCTCACTGACGTTCGCTGGTCGCAGGATGTGGTCGTTCGTGTCTCTCCCCCGTTGGGGGAGATGCCCGGCAGGGCAGAGAGGGGATGATGTTGTTTCCCACGCCCCACGTGAGTCGGGATCTGCGGCCCTCTCTGCGTCGCTTCGCTCTGCCGTCCCCGTTTCCCTCGTTGGCTTCGTCCGTTCGTTGCGAGGTCCGGGTGCCGAGGAATCCCCCTGCATCGCTTCGCTCTGCCGTCCCCCCTTTTCCTCGTTGATTCCGTCCGTTCGTTGCAGGGTCCCGGCCTCGAGGAATCCCCCTGCATCGCTTCGCTCTGCCGCCCCCCTTGAAAGGGGGACGAGAGGCGTCCGGCGTCAGCTGGTCAGGAGGTGACCTTCACTCCGCGCCAGAAGGCTACGTAGTCCTTGATGTCGGACGCTGCGGGCTTCGGGTTGGGGTAGTACCAGGCGGCGCCGGCGTTGACGGCGCCATCGACGACGACGTCGAAATAGCTCGCCGTCCCCTTCCAGGGGCAGACGGTGTGGGCCTCTGAGGCCTGGAAGAACTCGGAGTGGACAGCGTCCCGAGGGAAGTAGTGGTTTCCCTCGACGACGATCGTCTCGTCGCTCTCGGCAATGACGGCTCCATTCCATGTGGCAGTTGCCATGCTGTCCTCCTCGATGGTTGTGGTGTTGACGGCAACGGTTCGATGCGCCCGTGCATTCCGGATGTCCAAACGCAGGCACAGGTGCCCCGCCGCCCACTAGCGTTGCGACATGCTGCCGATACGGATCATCGAGACAGAGCGAGAAGACTTCGACGGACCGATCGTCGAGCTGTGGCGCGAGGACGACTTCGTCGGCCTCGTGTTCTGGGACGGCGAGGCGACCATCCTTCAGGTGTACCCCGACGGGGATGGTGACGTGCACGACCTCGACGTTCGCGAACTCCAGATGCTGCTGGACACCGCGATGCGGATCGTCGATCCGGACGCCTTCGACGCGGAGATGGACCAGCTCCGGACTGCGGCGGTTGCTGCCCAGTCGTGGGGGGATGAGCATCCCGCGACCGTTGAACTGCTTGCGGACTTCGATGGGAGGGCGGTCTTCCGCACGGACGACGGAGAGGGGTTCTTCGATCGGGCAACCGCCATGGCGTTCATCGACAGGTGCGAGGAGCTGGACCTCGCCGTTGTGGAGATGGACGGCCTCGACCTCGTGGACGACGCAGTGACCACGCGCGAGGGCCTCGACCTCGTCGTGCCTGACCAGCCGATGATGACCTGGTCCGAAGCGCGGGCGTTCGCGAATCGAACGGCGCACCGAACACTCGACGGTTGGCCCGACGATGAGGATCTCGTCGTTGCGTTCGTGTTCCGCCAGCCCGATGGCGAGGACATCGTCGCGTGAGGGCTCACGCCGTTGCTGCGATGAGTACGCCCGTCACGAGGTAGATCGCTCCGACGAGGAGCGGGATGTTGGTGATCACCGACTCCGTACCTCTCGGGGTCTCCCAGGACGCACCGTTGATCGCGAGATCGATGAACGAGCCTGCGATCGGGCCGAAGATCATCGTCAACACCCCGAGTACCACGACCAGGTATCCCATCATCGTCTGGACGGCGACCTGCTCGCATGACGCCCCTACCACGGTTCCGTCGCAGAACTCAGGCCACAGGGGTGCGAACACGACGGACAACACCCATGCCGCCGCATAGCCGGCGATCGTCAGGATGACCGTCCGGATGGGTCTCGACCGAAGCATCCGCATACGGGAAGGGTAGGGATGTCAATCGGCCGGGGCCTGCGCCGCGTATTACCCTGTGACCGTTCGCCCGAGGAAGTGACCAGTGCCGAGATACCGCCAGGACATCGACGCGATCCCCCGGTACGTGCCGGGCAGACCCATCGAGGACGTCGTCCGCGAGCTCGGGATCACCTCCATCGACAAGCTCGCATCGAACGAGCATCCGGAACCTCCCTTTGCCGAGGTGCTCGAGGCCATCAACGCCGCATCCGAAGGGCTCAATCGGTATCCCGACAGCGGTGTCCACGTCCTCAGGCACGCCATTGCCGAACATCACGGCGTTCCGCCCGAGGCTGTTTGGGTAGGGGCAGGATCGTCTGAGATCCTGCGATGCTCGGCCCTGTCGGTGGGTGGTCCGGGTACGAGTGCCGTCTACGCATCCCCGTCCTTCGTGATGTATGCGATCGGGACCATGATCTCGGGTGCGGATCCGGTGACGGTGCCGCTCACGGCGGGCTACGACCACGACCTGGATGCGATGCTCGCAGCAGTGCGCGACGACACGACCATGGTCTATGTCTGCAATCCGAACAACCCGACGGGCGGCTTTCGCAACGCGGACGACGTCGAACGTTTCATCTCGGAGGTGCCGACCAACGCGGTCGTGATCATCGACGAGGCGTACGCGGAGTATGTGACCGATCCGACGTATCGCTCCATGATCCACCGTGCACTCGAGTCACCGAACGTCCTCGTGACCCGTACGTTCTCGAAGATGTACGGCCTCGCCGGCCTCAGGGTCGGGTACGGCATCGGTGATCCCGCGATGATCGCAACCCTCCGAACCACGCAGGCGCCGTTCTCGGTCACGACGCTCGGCCAGGTCGCGGCCCTCGAGGCCCTGCGACATGACGACCTCGTCGTGGCGAGAGCCGAAGCCAACGCGAAGGGCCGCGAGATGCTCGCCGAGGGCCTGACCGCCCTTGGCTATCGGGTGGCCCCGACGCAGGCCAATTTCGTGTACTTCGAGCCGGACACGGGGGCTGCAGCTCTCGGCGACCGGCTTCTCTCGCTCGGCATCATCGTCAGGGTGCTCGGCGCAGGCGTTCGTGTGTCCGTCGGTACCGTTGACGAGAATGCGCGATTCCTCGCAGCCATGGGTGACCTGGATGCGTGATGCCACCCGATCCGGTGGGAGTCGCGATGCGTGAGCCTGCCTCCGTCGATTGGTCCGACCTTCACGAGATCGTCGGGATGGACGGTTCGATCGCCGGCGACGGGACGATGCCGGAGTGGATCACGGAGGAGCTCGCAACCGACCTGTACCGGACGATGGTGGCCGCAAGGGTGTTCGACCGACGCGCAACCGCTGCCCAGCGACAGGGGAGAATCGGCACGTATGCGATCGCCGAGGGACATGAGGCGATCCAGGTCGGGAGTGCCAAGGCACTGCGAGCGGACGATTTCGTGTATCCGGGCTATCGGGAGCACGGAGTGCAGATCGCGTTGGGCGTCCCCTACGACACCATCCTGTCGTATTGGAGGGGCCTTCCGAACGCGACGTGGGACCCGCCTTCGATGCATCAGATGGTGGTGACCGTGCCGATCGGGAGCCACCTCCCTCACGCGGTCGGGCACGCCTACGCCGAGCGTCTCGCCGGTCACGACGTGGTGACGGTTGCGTACATCGGTGACGGTGGGACATCCGAGAACGACTTCCACTCGGGTGTCAACTTCGCGGGCGTGTGGAAGACGCCCACCGTGTTCATCGTCTCCAACAACTTCTACGCGATCTCGGTGCCGTACGAGCAGCAGACGGCAGCTGCGAACCTCGCTGCGAAGGCTCCCGGATACGGCGTCGCGGCAGAGCGCGTGAACGGGTTCGATGCCCTCGCTGTGTACGACGCGACGCGTCGAGCCGTCGAGCGAGGGTCGGCGGGGGACGGGCCGACACTGATCGAGGCTGTCTGCTACCGGTTCGGGCCGCACGCTACCGCCGACGACCCCGGCCTCTACCGAACCAAGGACGAAGAGGAACTGTGGCGCCCGTACGACCCGCTCATCCGGATGCGTCGTTTCCTCGAGTCGCAAGGGTGGTGGGACGACGATCGTGAGGATGAAGCACACGCAGCGGCGGCCTCGGCGTTCGATGCCTCGCTTGACAGGGTGACCGCCATCCCCCTTCCGTCGCGGTCGGATGTGATCGCGCACACCTTCTCGCAAACCCCAGACGCCCTCCTCGAGCAACTCAACCGGATCGAGGACGCCGCAGGAGAGGCTCGAACCGAGCTCCCGGCGCCGGAGCGGTTCGAGGTGGGACTGGACGAGCTCCCTGGCGGTCCGACCACCTCGCTGACCATGGCAGAGGCCATCAATGCTGCGCTGCACCAGGAAATGGGCGCCGATCCCACGACAGTCCTCCTCGGTCAGGACGTCGGGGTGGCAGGCGGAGTCTTCCGTGTGTCGGTCGGCCTCCTGGAGGCCTTCGGATCCGGGCGGGTGATCGACACACCGATCAACGAGTCAGGCATCGTCGGGACGGCGATCGGCATGGCGATGGCGGGGATGAGGCCGATCGCGGAGATCCAGTTCGAAGGGTTCTCCTATCCCGCGTTCGACCAGATCGCCAGCCACCTCGGTCGGATACGGTTCCGATCCCGGGGGCACACATCGCTCCCGATGGTCGTGCGGATGCCGAACGGCGCCGGCATCGGCGCCCACGAGCATCACTGCGACAGCCCAGAGGCGTACTTCGCCCACGTGCCAGGCGTGGTCGTCGTCGTTCCGGCCTCTCCGATCGACGCGAAGGGCCTGCTCGCGGCAGCGATCCGGTCCCCCGATCCTGTCATCTTCCTCGAGCCGAAGGTGCTGTATCGCGCCGGACGCGACGAGGTTCCTGATGCACCCTACGAACTCCCGATCGGGAGGGCCAAGGTTCGTCGATCCGGGGACGACGTAACCCTCGTGACCTACGGGGGGATGGTGCCCGTAGCGCTCCGTGCGGCGGGGATGCTCGAGGAGGAGGGAGTGGCCGTCGAGGTGATCGATCTCCGCACCATCTACCCGTGGGACGTCACGACCGTGTCGGACTCCGTCAGGCGAACCGGCCGCCTGCTGTTCGTCCAGGAACCCCAGCGTACGGGTGGCGTCGGTGCCGAGGTCGTTGCCGAGATCGCGGAGCGGTGCGGCTACGACCTGATCGCTCCACCGAGGCGCTTCACCGCAACCGACGCGCCGTGGCCCCAGTTCGCCATCGAACGCCACGCCCTGCTCACGGACGCCATGATCGCCTCGGAACTCCGCTCCCTCGTTCTTGCGTAACTGAGTTCCACCCAGTGTGGAACTCAGTTACGCAAGAACGAGGTCATGTGTGGTCGGTGAAGGGATCCGGTCTGCGGATCGCCGGGAGCTGGCGCTTCGTGGTGCGGCCCATCTCGATGAGCATCGTGTGAGTCCGCTCACCGCGACGCTCCTCGGCATCCTCGAGGAGCCTGCGGAGCCTGTCGACCTGGCTGCGCAGGCGATCATTCTCCTTCTGGAGGCGCAGGATCCGCCTGATGCCCTCGATATTGACGCCCGCGTTCGAGAGTTCCTGGATGAGCTGGAGCCGTTCCACATCGGCCTGGCTGTAGCGGCGGGTTCCGCCTGGTGTGCGATAGGGCTCGACGAGTCCCTTTCGCTCATAGACCCGCAGGGTCTGTGGGTGCATACCGACGATCTCGGCAGCCACCGAGATGATGTACACCGCGTCTCTCTGTTCGCTCATGTCACACTCCCAACACCGATCGGGGATTCCAGTCCTTCTCCGCAGCGCGGAGTGCCTCGAGTGCCGTCCGCTCGTCGTCCGAGGGTCGGGTCGGAACGGCGACCTCCAGCGTCACCACCAGATCCCCCGTGCCGGACGGCGTCTCGACCCCTTTTCCGCTCACCTTCAACTTCGCACCGCTCTGGGTACCGGCCGGAACACGGATCTTCGTCGAACCGTCGAGCGTCGGCACGGTGACGACAGCTCCCAGTGCCGCCTCGGTGTAGGTGATCGGAACCGTCAGCCCGAGGTCCTTCTTGCCCTGGCGGGCGAAGAGCGGATGTGTCCCGACGTGGACCGTCACGTACAGGTCTCCCGGGGGGCCACCGCTGCTGCCGGGACCGCCCTTGCCCGCGACGCGCACCTTCGTGCCGTCCGCAACACCCTTGGGAATCCTGACCTTGACCGACGTGCCGCCGACCTGGAACTCCCGCGTCGTGCCGGAGAGTGCTTCGTGGAACGACAGGGAGATGCTTCCTGCCACGTCCTGTCCCTTGGTCGGGCGGGGGGCACGCTGGCGGCCACCGCCGAAGAGGTCCTGGAATCCACTGAAGATGTCATCCGGCGAGCCGGTTCGAACTCCTCCTCCGAAGAGGTCCTCGACCCGAACGTACTGCTGGCCACCCTGGGGACCGCCGACGAAATACCCCATCTCGCGAGCATGGTCATACTCGGTCCTGGTCTCGGCATCACCGATCGTGTCGTATGCCTCGTTGATCTCCTTGAACCTGGCCTCGGCGGAGGCGTCACCCGGATTGTTGTCCGGGTGGAACTGGCGAGCGAGCTTGCGGTACGCCTTCTTGATCTCCGTCGCGGAGGCGTCCTTCTTCACGCCGAGTGCGGCGTAGTAGTCCTTCTCGAGCCATTCCTTACGCATGTCCGACGATCACGAGACTGGGCCGGATGACCCTGCCTCGCATCACGTATCCCCTTCTGAGTTCCCGTTCGACGATCTGGTCACCCTCACCGTCACTCACCTGCACGGCCTCGTGCAGTGCGGGATCGAACGGCGCGCCGAGAGCCTCGATCCGTTCGCACCCCTCGGCCCGAAGTGCCTCGAGCAGGAGTGCCTCGGTGCCTCGCATCCCTTCCAGCATTCGGGCTTCGGCCTCGGTGGTCGCTTCGATCGACAGTGCTGCCTCGAGGCTGTCGAGGGTCGGGAGCACCGACTCGATGACGCGCTGGCTCGCCCGCTTGACGTTCTCGACCTGATCGCGCTCGGTTCGCTTCCGATAGTTGTCGAACTCGGCGGCGACCCGTTGGAGGTTGACGAGGAGTTCGCCTGCCTCCTGGCGCGCCTCGGCGAGTTCGAGGAGCAGGATGTCGGTCGCCTCGTGGGGATCCTCTGGAAGGCTCAACCCCATGTGCTCGGCCAGGTCGATCGCCTGTACCTCTTCGGCCGACAGCGCTGCGCCCACGGCGTCGATGTCGAGGCCCTCGGCCGTCGTCTCCTCGTCCCCGGTGGGGGAAGGGGAGCCAGCGGGGGAGGGGACGGAGCCGGTGTCGTGTATGTCGCTCATGTTTCGTGGATTCCTGTCATGGTCCGTTGCCGGACTCAGGACACGTCGTCCTCGTCGACGACCTCCGCTTCGACGACGTCATCGCCTGCCGAGGAACCACCTCCACCTTCAGCCTCAGCTGCGGCGGCCTCGGCTTGTGCCGCTTCGTACATCTTCTGTCCAATCACTTGAGCGCTCTGGAGCAGGGCGGTGGTGGCGGTCGTCAGCGACTCCGTCGACGTGCTCATGTCCTCGAGCATGCGCTTGAGTTCGTCGAGCTTCGACTGAATCGGTTCCTTCTCGCTCTCTTCGAGCTTGTCCCCGTGCTCTGCGAGCTGCGATCCGACGGTGTGCACCGCGTGGTCTGCGGCGTTCCTGGCTTCGGCTGCTGCTTTTCGCTCAGCGTCCTGGGCTGCGTGCGCCTCGGCGTCCTTGATCATCTGGTCGATCTCGCTCGAGTCGAGTGCAGTACCACCGGTGATGGTGACCTGCTGGGACTTGCCCGTGCCGAGATCCTTGGCCGAGACCGACACGATGCCGTTGGCGTCGATATCGAACGTCACCTCGATCTGGGGAACGCCTCGGCGAGCCGGCGGGAGGCCCTGGAGCTTGAAACGCCCGAGGCTCATGTTGTCTGCTGCCATGGCGCGCTCGCCCTGCATCACGTGGACCTCGACCTCGGGCTGGTTGTCAGCCGCTGTCGTGAAGATCTCCGATCGGCGGGTCGGGATGGTCGTGTTGCGTTCGATCATCTTCGTGAACACGCCGCCCTCGGTCTCGACGCCGAGCGTGAGGGGTGTGACGTCGAGGAGGAGGATGCCCGAGACGTCGCCGGTGAGTACACCCGCCTGGATGGCGGCGCCGAGGGCGACGACCTCGTCAGGGTTGACAGTCCGGTTCGGCTCCTTGCCCGCGAGCTCCTCGACGAGCCGCTGCACCGAAGGGATCCTCGTGGATCCGCCGACGAGGATGACGTGATCGATGGCCGAGACGTTCACGCCCGCGTCCTTGATCGCACGCTCGAACGGGGCGCGGGTGCGCTCGACGAGATCCATCGTCATCCGCTCGAACTCGGCGCGTGAGAGCGTTTTCAGCAGATGGATGGGACCGTCGGCATTGGCCGTGATGAATGGAAGGTTGATCTCGGTCGACTGAACGGAGGACAGCTCGATCTTCGCCTTCTCTGCAGCCTCCTTGAGGCGCGTGAGGGCCATCGCGTCCTTGGACAGGTCGATGCCGTTCTCGGCCTTGAACTCGTTCACGAGCCAGTCCATGACCTTCTGGTCCCAGTCGTCGCCTCCGAGGTTCGTGTCACCCGAAGTCGACTTCACCTCGAACACGCCCTCGCCGATCTCGAGCACCGACACGTCGAAGGTGCCGCCTCCGAGGTCGTAGACGAGGATCAGCTCGTCGTTGTTCTTGTCGAGGCCGTATGCGAGGGACGCCGCGGTCGGCTCGTTGACGATCCGCTCGACGTCGAGACCCGCGATCTGGCCTGCCTCCTTGGTCGCCTGACGCTGGGCGTCACCGAAGTATGCCGGCACCGTGATGACGGCTTTGGTGATCGGCTCTCCGAGGAAGTCCTCTGCGTCCTTCTTCAGTTTCTGCAGGATGCGGGCCGAGATCTCCTGGGCCGTGTACGTCTTGCCATCGATGACCGTGGTCCAGTCGGTGCCCATGTGGCGCTTCACGGAGCGGATCGTGCGATCAGGGTTCGTGATCGCCTGGCGCTTCGCCTGATCGCCTACGAGGACCTCACCGTTCTTGGCGAATGCGACGACCGATGGCGTCGTACGATGCCCCTCCGCATTCGCGATCACCTTCGGGTCTCCGCCCTCGAGGACTGAGATCACCGAATTCGTCGTTCCGAGGTCGATACCGACCGCTCGAGCCATGGTCATACTCCCTTGTTTCCACCTCTGCGGTCAACGCAGACGGTATTAGTCACGTCCGACAGTATAACTTGAGTCGAGTCGTATCAATTCCCGCAAAACCCCGAATGGCGCGATTTCGGCTGCCGGCTCATCGCCGTCGGGTCACCCGTAGCGTGCGGAAACCTCACCGAAGACGTCGATCCACGCCGGTGGTTCATCTCCCGCGAGCACCGCTTCGAGGCGAACGAGATAGGCGTGCCAGCCCGGCGTGTATCCACCGCACATCTCGTCGGGGAGCTTTCTGTGGGTCAGGCGAAGGTCCGTTCCGCGGTCGGTGGGGGCGAGCTCGTATCGAAGCTCCGATCGGGCTTCGTCGTTGATCACCCAGGTGTGGGCGAGCGTCACGTAGGGGTCCCATGTCGTGATGGTTCCCGTGACGACGTTCTCGCCATCGAACGTCAACTCGACATCCCCGCCGAGCCTCGGGTCGATCGTCGCCGACGGGGCGAGCCATGCCTCGATGCCGTCGGCGGTCGCCAACGCGCGCCACACTCGTTCCGGCGGAACGGGAAACGAACGAACGAACGTGATCACGCTGTCACCCTCATCGTCGCTGGTGAGCGTGCCGATGTGCCCATGGATGGTCATGTTGGTTCCTCCCTCAGGTGGGCATCGAGCGCCTCGATTCTGTCCTCCCAGAAGGCGCGGGAAATCCGCTACAGAAAGGTCAACTCGGGTGCGATCCGGCGTTCATGGAGGGTCCCTCCGGCGGTCCTATCGAAGAGAATGACGAACACCGGTGGGTTACCCCACCGGTGCGTCATCTCCGCCCGCTTCGCAGTCGCGTCAGCTGGACTTCCTCGCGAGCTTCACTCGCTCGGACAGCGGGACACCTGTTGTTCGTTGGTAGTAGGTCGGATGGGCAGGCCGGTCGTCGCCAGTGGACTCGGTCGGCTGGTCGTCCGTGAGGTCGAGCTCCGCATGGTCGTCCGTGAGGTCGAGCTCCGCGGTCGCCTCCGCAACCGTGAGGAGGCGGGGTCCTTCGCCGAACACGAGGGCTACGGGATCGTCCTCCCGCTCCTCGTGGCGGTTCCCCGTCTCGGAGTCGGAGTGGACGGCGCTCACTGGGGGAACCTGCACCGTCGGAGCCTGGACGTCAACGGTCTCGAGCGCCTCGATCTCGCTGAGGTCGATGACCGAAGCCTTCGCAGCGGTCATCTCGGCGAGGCTCGCCGCGGACGCCTCGAGGGTTGCTATGGCTGATCGGAGCTGCTCTGCACGGTTGAGGAGGGCTGCGCTCTCGCGCTCGGCGTCGGCGACCACGAGGATGGCCCGTTCGTCGGCTCGAGCGATGACTCGTTCGCTCTCGAGCAACGCCTCACGAAGTGTCCAGGCTGCCGCCGTCGCCGCCACTCGGGCTGCGAGCTCCGAGCGGCGCCGGAGCTCTGCACCCTCGGCGGTGGCTTCGGCGAGTTCCGTTTGGGCGAAAGCCATGGACGTGGCGGTGCGCTCGGCCGCGGCTGCCTCGGCCTCCGCAAGGATCTCGTCCGCCGTGGCCTCGGCCGATTCGAGCAGGCGGGTTCTGGTCTCGGCGATCTCGAGGTCCAGGCGATCAGCCACCTCGCCGAGGGCTGCGGCCTCCTGCTGGGCGCGTTCTGTCATCTCGGCGGCCTCTTCGCGAGCGGTGTTGACGACGTCCTCGGCCTCGCGGCGAGCTGTATCGGTGATCGACGAGGCATGCTCTCGGGCGCCGTCGAGGATCTCGTCCCTTGTCTTCTCGGCTGCGATGAATGTCCGCCTGATCGCATCGGCGGATGCGTCAGCTTCGGCGAGACGCTCCTCGAGCATCGCCGTGCGCTCCTCGTACGTCCGGAGCGTCTCGACGAGGCGCGACACCACCGCGTCGACCTCGGCAGGGTCGTAGCCATTCTTCTTGACGCGTCCGAAGCGGTGCGCGCCGGCGGCTGATGCGCTGATCATCTATTCAACCTTCCGATCATCCGCCCGCCCTGGCACCTTCGTCACAAGCATACGACCCAGATGCGTTCGACCACGAGGCCGTCATCCCAGCCAACTGACCATACGATCGGCCCGGCGGGTGCGCAAGGGGTTTCGCGAACCCGTAGAAACGTCCACGACCGAAGCCTACGCTGGTGGGCATGGATGACGTCAGGGTCGACATCGACAAACCATGGCTGAGCGTTGCGGACATCTGCGAGTACATGGATGTCTCCACGTTCGTCGTGACGTCGGTCCTCCGATCAGGTGAGCTTCCCGCCGTGAAATTCGGGAGGGAGTGGCGTGTCTCGAGGGACGACTTCGAGGTGTGGATCAACGAACAACGCAGGACTCGCGGCATCGAGCGCGAGGACGCATCCGATCGCCATTGACGACCGTAGAGGCTCCCGTCCTCCGGCCAGGTTCCGACACGACCGTGGACAAGGATTTCCCTTGGGTCGTGATCGTCTGGGATGACCCCGTGAACCTCATGGACTATGTGGTCTTCGTATTCCAGGAGCTGTTCGGCTTCTCCGAACGCAAGGCCAGGCGCCTCATGCTCCAGGTCCACAACGAGGGAAAGGCCGTTGTGTTCAACGGAACGAGGGACGAAGCCGAGCTCAACGTCCAGCGGCTCCACGCCTACGGGCTGTGGGCCACGATGGAGCAGTGACGGGCGTGTTCTCCGTTCGCTCGGGCCGCATCGTCGTGGAGCTCTCAGTCGGCGAGCGCGGCCTTCTCGCAGGCATTCCCGCACTTCTGGCATCCGTCGGGGAAGGCGGGTCCGATCCGGCGTTCGCCGTGCTCCATCGCGCTGCATACACGCACGACCCCAGCGCATCCGCGGCGTTCGATCGCCTCGTGTCGGGCGAACGCGAGATCGCTCGGCGTGTCGACGGCCGGGTACTCGAGGACGTCGCGGCCGGAGCTCGGGAGATGACGCGCCACGAGGCGCTCGGGTTGGTTCGTGTCATCAACGAGGCGAGGCTCGTCCTCGCTGCACGCTCCGGTGCCTTCGAAGAGGGCGCGTCGTGGGAGAACCGCATCGCGACCGATCCTGCCCTTGCAGCCGTTGCGTTCCTGTCCCATGTGCAAGGAGAGCTCGTCAGGGCGATCCGCAACCTGCGGTGAGTAGCCTTCCTCGCCATGTCCATCGTTGCCGCCATCCTCGCTGCCGATCGCGGTGAGGGATTCCCTTCGTCGAAGTATCTCGCCGACGTGCGTGGCACGAAGCTGGTCGATTTGGTCGTCGCCGACGCTTTGTCGTGGCCGGTCGACGAGGTCGTCGTGGTGCTCGGAGCCGACGACGCCGACGTCGAACGCGAGTCGAGCCTGTCCGACGTGTCGGTCGTTGTGGACCCCTCATGGGAGGAGGGCTCGGCGTCACCGATCCGTGCCGTGCTCGACATGACGTCCCGGGATCGGTCGGTGACCCACTGCATCCTCGCGCGTGGTGACCAGCCCGGCGTGGACGCAGGGATCGTGGGCGCGCTCATCGAGCGGGCGATGGCGACCGAGGCGGACGTCACGGTTCCAAAGTACCGATACACCCGTGGCTGGCCCGTCGTGCTCGCACGATCCGCATGGGACATGTTCCTGGGTCAGGAAGGGTGGATCGACGTCCACGACGTCGTCGCCACCCACGCTCGCTCCGTCGAGGAGATCCACGTCGACCATCTGGCACCGCGAGTCATCGAACGCGTCGAGGACCTTCCATCGCCTCGGCGATGAACCGATATGCAACGGTCCTCCGTACATGAGTAGTCTCGACCATCACTGAGCGCTGGTCAGAAGGAGTGGAGCCGATGGCGTCGATTGCGGCCATTCGTGCGATCGATCACCGGGATGCAACAAAGCTTCGCAAGGCTCGCGTCCGAACGACGGAGGCACTGCTCCAGCAGGCTGGTACCCGCCCGCAGCGATCAGAGCTGTCGGAACGAACGGGCATCGCCACGAGCGAGCTGCTCCGCTGGGCGCATCAGGCCGATCTCATGCGAATCAACGGAATCGGCTCTGAGTACGCGGACCTCCTGAGCTCCGCAGGAGTCGACACGGTCAAGGCGCTCCGACGCCGGAACGCTGCGAATCTCATGTCGCTGATGACACAGGTCAACACCAAGCGGCGCTCCGTGCAGCGCCTCCCAACGATCGAGATGGTCCAGGGTTGGGTGGACGCGGCCGTGGCCCTGGACTCGACGGTGGTGTCCTGAGCGTTTCGAAACGACTGGGGCCCGCACCGAGTGCGGGCCCCACGTCCTCGAGGTCGGCAGTCGACTATGACGTCTTCGTTGCCGAGGCCTTGGGAGTCGCCTTCTTGGCGGCAGGCTTGCGAGCCGTGGTCGCCTTGGTGGTCGACGCTTTGGGAGTCGCCTTCTTGGCGGCAGGCTTGCGAGCGGTGGTCGCCTTCGTCGCAGGCTTCTTGGCAGCGGGCGTCTTGGTCGTCGCCTTCGGTGCTGCTGGCTTCGGTGCCGGGGCAGGCGTCGCTGCCGGGCGGAACGTGTCCTTCCATGTGCTCAGGACGCCCTCCATCTGGTGGCGTAGCTTTGCGACCTGATCCTGGATCTGGTCGACATCGATCTTCTCGGTGACCTTCTCGGTGACCGTCTCGACCGTTGCCTGGGCGCGATCGCCGACCTTCTTGTCCCCGACCTGGAACTCCTTCACACGGACGAAGCCCTTCTGTGCGAGAACCCGTCCCTGGTCGATGATCTCGGTGGCGGTCTCGGTGATCGTGGCGACGGCGGCCGTGCCGTATTCGCTTGCGCGAGACGCCGCAGTGTCCGTTGCCTCCTTGACCGTTCCGGTGGCCGCGTTCGAGTAGTCGACGAACTTGTGGGCCGCGACCTCGGTGTATTCCTTGGCCTTTGCGGTTGCCGTCGTCGTTGTCTCGGCGACGGTCTCGGTGACCGTCTTCACGGCCTTCGTCGCCGTGTCCTTCGAGGTATCGAGGTTCATTGTTCCTCCTTGTCGTGTGCGATGAAGCTCGTGTAGATCTCCATCAGGGCTCTCTTCTGGTTCGCTGTCAGCTCAGGGTCGGCTTCGATGGCCTCGGCCACTCCGGGAGGTTCGTCCCGGTCGAGGAGTCCTGCTCGCTCGTAGAGGGTCTCGGTCCTGATGGACAGGGCCTCTCCGATGGATCGGAGGATCTCCGCCGATGGCTTACGAACGCCACGTTCGATCTGGCTCAGATAGGGGTTCGAGACCCCCGTCAGATCGGCGAGTTTGCGGATCGACAATGCGCTGCGTTCCCGCTGTTCGCGGATGAACGAACCGACGTCCCCAAGCTGTGGTGCCTTCATGTCTGATTGCATCGTACAGCATTGTGCTTGCAATTGCAAGCACAAGTCAGCGGTGATGTCCTGGAACACTGCCCTGGCGCGCCGTCACCTCTGACGTCAGAACGACGTGCGCCGTGAGGCGAGCATGTCGTCGAGTGCCTCCTGGATCGAGCGGCGAATGTCCTCGGATCGTTGGAGGAGGTCGAGCGCGTCGAGGGGACGATCGGCTGGCACGGGTTCGAGGAATCGGATCCGCCACCGGATCGGGAGGGGGATCGGATTGAGCGCGATGGCGATCTCCTCGACCCGCTGTTCTGGGAACACGAGCCTCACGAGGCGGGCGAGGACCTTCGAGGTCATCACGGCGGGATGCACCTCCTCGGAGCCGATGATCGCCACTGGGACGATCGCGGCGCCGGCGTCCTGGGCGATCTCGACGAACCCGCCACGTCCGAGGCGCCCGACGCGGTAGGCCTCCCACACCGGTTTCATGAACCCGCGCTCGCCCTCGGGGAACACGCCGAGAAGGTGGCCCCGTCTGAGGATCTCGGCGGCGTCCTCGCGGGTCGCGTGGGCTGCACCGACCTTCCGATACAGGTGTGACACGAAGGGAAGCATGTTGAAGATCTCCGTCCCGATGACACGCACGCGTCGCGGGATCTCGGCCTCGTTCATGACGGCCAGCGACAGCATCGCAGCGTCGTACGGAAGCGCAGCGCCGCCGTGATTCGCGACAAGCACGGCGGGTCCATCGAGCGGGATGTTCTCGATCCCTTCCACGTCCACCCTGAAGTAGTCGTAGTACAGGCCGTTGAGCACGTGCCACACCATCTCGGCCACGACGGGGTCCAGACCGAAGGCGTCCACGTCGTACGTGGCGAGCATGAGGTGGCGCCAGAGGGCTGGCCATGCGCTGAATCCGAGGATGCCGGTCAGGGGGAATGCCCGATCGGCGATCGAGCCATCGCCATGGAGCCCGCACCGCGAGCCACCCGTCGACACCGGGAGCCCGCACGGGTGGCCCTCGATGCTCCGCCACGGGCAGTGCGTCTCCGAGTCCACGAACTCGCGGAGGCGCTCGTTCAGGGCCGTGCGGCGCTGACGGGCCTGGGCCCTGTCCTCGGCCGAGATCCCCGGCAGCGACAGGGATCCGAGTCCCTCGGGGGTTTCGATCGGGTCGTTCCCGGACCGGTCGGGCGCTGTCTCGCCGCTTGCAGCGTCTTCCAGGGCGGCGACGAGCTCGGCCTTCGTCATCGAAGACCTTCCCTTCACGTCGATCGTCCTGGCGTGGTGGAGGAGCTCGGCTTTGGTCATCGACCGGAAGTCCGCTGTCATGAGGAGACCTCCGGGTGATACGTGTTCATCACCGTCATGCGACATGTGTGGCGGGGAGCGAAGCCGAGCTCGGATCGCATCAGGCTCGTGTCTGCGACACGGCCGTGTTTCAGGAGGCCAGAGAGGTGGTCGGGGACGACGAGGCCGGTTCTGCGGAGGGTCCGAAGCGCCGTTTCGAAGACTCGGCCAGGAAGCGGCTGGGGAGCCCGCCTGCCGAGGCGAAGCACACGCGACAGGTACATCTGCCCGTCACCGGCGACGTTGAACGTGCCTGACACCGGATTGTCGAGCGCATGCTCGATGACGGCAACAGCATCGCGCTCATCGGTGAACTGGAGGCGCGGATCGAAACCAAGCAGCGTGGGAACGACGGGCAGCGTGAGGTAGCGGCTGATCGGGTTCCCGATTCGAGGACCGAGGATGGGCGCGAATCGGAGCGTCGTGATCACGACGTCGGGAAGGCGGTCGGAGAGCCCTGCGACGAAACGCTCCATCTCGGCGAGGTCCCGCTGGAAACGGCTCGAACGACCCTTCGGGCGAGTCGATTCGGCAACGACCGAGGGACTCCTGGGGTTCGATCCGTAGATGGCGGTGTCGGACTTGATGATCACGGACGAGACGGATTGGGCCCGCTCGATCGCACCGAAAAGGGCCAATGCGCCGACAATGCGGTCCTCGGCTGCGGTCGTGCGGCCCTCCTCGGCCCTGCGATGGACCGACTGGAGGTGGACAACCACGTCAGGCTCGATCTCGAGGACGTACCGGGCGAGGGCGAGCCGGTCGAGGTCGAGCAATTTGAACTCGGCGTCGAAGGACACGCGCGGCTGTACATCGTCGACAGCGAAGACCTCGACGTCCTGTCGAGCGGCAAGCGCCCTGACCAGCTGGCCACCCGTCCAGCTCGCGGCACCGGTGACGAAGACCCGCTTCATCCAACCGAGAGTAGGAGGAACTCCGTGGGCAAGCTCAGGGTGGGACTGCGGGACGGTCGCACCGGGTCACGCTGCAGTGGGGCCTCGTGGCGATCTTACGGCCGTGATGCCTAGGAGATGCGTGACCAGATCTGGATCGTCCCCGTGGAGGAGAAGCGAATCTCGAGCGTGTCCCCGCCGTCAACCACGGTGATGACGCCGGTCACCCTCGAGGCCGTCCCTGTGCCGGACGCGCGACTGAGGTCGAAGATCCGAAACCGACCTCCGGACACCGGCGTGATCGAGGCCCATTTCACATCGCCGACCCTGAATTGGAATGGGTTCCTCGAGACCTCGGTGATCGTGCCCTCGGATGCGGTTTCGTCGACCTCCACGATCATGCCCTGGAGGACGGAGTAGTTGCCCCCGGTGCGCTCCCATGACCCGATCAGGGGCGATGCCGCCGGTTCGGCCGCTGTCGTCGTCGTCGTCGTGGTGTCCTGTGTGGTGGAGGTGGATGCACCCTGCGAACCGCACCCGGAGATGACGATCAGCGACGTGACGACTGCGCAGAGCACCCGGAGCGTCACGTTCGATCCCGCGACGCCGATCAGAGGTTCTCCCATGTCGACGGAGCAACCTCCATCGACCGAGCCGCCGAGCGGCTCTTCCCGCTCGCGCCGGCGGACCCCAGCTTCGTCGCAGGCCCGTGCGCCACCCACCGATCGAACATCGGCCACTGATCGAACATCGGCGGGTTCGGCCGTCAGTGCCCCGCGCAGCGTGACCATGATCGATTCCTCCGCGCTCGCGTCCTCGTTGGATGACGATCGCGCGCTGGCAGCACCAGAGGAGGTGCATGCCAGCCACGATCTCCATCTACACATCGTTCGTCGGCAGCGGCGTGCACGAGGTGGAGGGATTCGCTGCCGTCATCGGTGATGCCCGTTTGGAGGGAGGGATCGATGGTCCGACGCCGGAAACACAACCTGCCGTCCGGTCGCACCTAGCCTCCCGCGCGGCCACCCCATCAGGAACATCGAGGAGCGCCCTGTGGCGACGAGGAGAGCAGCGGTCATCGGCGTCGGCCTCATCGGCGGATCGATCGCCGCTGGACTCCGGGCGATGGGGTGGCACGTTGTCGGGCACGATGCCGATCCCGACATCGCGACTCGGTCGATCCAGCTCGCCCTCATCGACTCGCACGACGGTTCGATCGCCTCTGCGATCGACGGCGTCGACCTCGTGGTCGTCGCAGCGCCACCAAAGGCGACGATCGAGATCGTCGCTTCCCTTGCCACGGACGCTGTGGTCATGGACGTTGCCGGAGTCAAGGAAGCTGTCGTGGCCGTCTCCGGTCACCTGCCCCGCTTCGTCGGCACGCACCCGATGGCTGGCCGTGAGACGTCGGGGCCCGAGGCAGCCAGCCCTGCCCTCTTCAGCGGCGCCTCGTGGGTCGTCGTGGGCGGTGCTCCTGCTGATGCGACCGCGGTCGTTCTGGGGGTCGTCGAGGGCCTCGGTGCACGGGCCATCATGATGGAAGCTCGACAGCACGATCGTGCCGTCGCCCTGATCAGCCACCTTCCCCAAGTCGTCGCAAGCGCCCTCCTCGCCACGGCGGCGGCGGACGATGCGTCCCTCGATCTCGCGGCAGGCAGCTTCCGCGATCTGACGAGGGTCGGGGCATCCGAGCCACTCGGGTGGGTCGAGATCCTCAAGACGAACGACGAAGCGGTCCTCCACGCGATCGGTGCGCTTCGCGAGCGTCTCTCGGTGATCGAAGCCGCGATCGTGAGCAGGGACGACTCACTCCTCACCATGTTGACCACGGCGCGCGACACCCGACGCGCCCTGGGATCACCCGTCGCGCATGTGCGTGTCGCACTCGCTGACCGCCCCGGCGAGCTCGCCAAGGTCGGGCATGCGTTCGAGGCATCCGGCGTGGACATCCGCGACATCCAGATGCGTCACGCTCCGTACGGCGGTGGCGGCGTCCTCACCTTGTCGGTACGGCCCGGTGAGGAAGGGACGCTGCGGCTCGCGCTCGAATCGGAAGGCCTCCTCATCGTTCCGTGATGCCCGGTGCGATGGTCTAGCCTGTCATGCGGAGGTCGACGATGATTCCCGAGCGCCCGAGCCTGACGATCGGCGTCGAAGAGGAGTACTTCGTCGTCGACCGGTCGACCCGCGACCTCGTGTCGGACCTGCCGGACGCGGTCCTCGCCAGGCTCGAGAAGCCACCCGTCGGCATGACGAGTCCCGAGTTCCTCCGTTCCCAGATCGAGATCGGCACTCCTGTCTGCGCGAACGTGACGGAGCTCGCCGAGTACCTCGCGGTCATGCGCCGATTCGTCTCTGACACCGTCGAGGAGCACGGCATGGCCATCATCTCTGCCTCGACGCATCCGTTCGCCATCTGGGGCGACCAGCAGTTCACGGACAAGGAGCGATACCGCCTCCTCGCAGATGCCCTCCAGGGTGTGGTTCGCAGGCTGCTCATCTGCGGCATGCACGTGCACGTGGAGATCGCGGACAGGGACCTGCGAATCGACCTGATGAACCAGGTGTCGTACTTCCTGCCCCACATCCTGGCGCTGTCCGGGTCGAGCCCGTTCTGGCACGGCAACGACACCGGCCTCAAGAGCTACCGTCCCGCGGTGTTCCGTGCACTGCCTCGCACGGGGATCCCTGACGATTTCAGCGACTGGTCGGACTATCAGCGCCACGTCGACGTCCTCGTGACAACCGGCGTGATCGAGGACTCCACGAAGCTGTGGTGGGACATCCGTCCCTCGGCGCGGTACCCGACGCTCGAGATGAGGTCGTCCGACATCTGCACCCGGTACGAGGACGCGATCTCGATCGCGGCCCTGTACCAGGCGCTGCTCGCGATGCTGTACGAGCGCCGCCTCAACAACCAGAGATGGCGCGTCTACTCGAGGATGCTGATCGCCGAGAACAGTTGGCGTGCGCAACGATACGGCGTGGAGGAGTCCCTGATCGACTTCGGCCGTGGCGAACTCGTCCCGATGGCCGACCTCGCCGAGGAGCTCATCGAACTCGTCGGCGATGCCTCAGCCGCGCTCGGTTCACTCGACTCGGTGATGCGCATACGCCAGATCACGGCAGAAGGCACGAGCTCGGACCGCCAGCTGCGCGCATACGCAGCCGCCGTGGCAGACGGCGCATCCAAACAGGAGGCGCTGCGTGCTGTCGTCGACCACCTCATCGTCGAGACGACGGAGGGTCTGTGACACGCGTCCTGCGGGTTGCCGGCGCGCAGCTCGACTTCATCGTCGGCGACATCGCTGCCAACGAGTCCCGGATCCTCGATGCCATGGCATGGGCTGAGGACAGGGACGCCGATGTCCTCGTCCTGCCGGAGCTGGCGATCTCGGGCTACCCGCCAGAGGATCTCGTCCTGCGGGACGGCTTCGTCGCCGAGAACCTCGCCGCCCTCGAACGGATAGCGGCAGCATCGGGTGATACCGCGGTCATCGTCGGGTTCGTCGATCGCCTCGATGCTGCCCGAAAGGACGACGACTCCCTCGGGAGGCGCGTTGCCAACGCCGCGGCGATCGTCTCGTCCGGCCGCGTCGTGGACGTGTACCACAAGGTGCTGCTCCCGAACTACGGCGTGTTCGATGAGGCGAGGTACTTCGTCGAGGGTCGGACGCCGATGCGACTCCATGCGATCGGGTCGGCCCTGTGCGGTGTGTCGATCTGTGAGGACATCTGGGACGAGGACGGTCCGCCGACAGGCCAGGCCGTCGGCGGTGCCGAGGTCCTGCTGAACATCAACGGTTCGCCCTACCACCTCTTCAAACGGACCGAGCGCCTCTCGATGCTGCGCGATCGCGCGACTGCCGGTGGCTGCGCAGTCGTCTATGTGAACGCTGTCGGGGGTCAGGACGAGCTCGTCTTCGACGGTGGTTCGGTGGTCGTCGCTCCCGACGGCGAGATCCTCGCCAGGGCGCCCGAGTTCCGTGAGGACATGTTCATCGTCGATGTGCCCCTCGAGGGCCACGCGGCGCCCCTGCTGCCTGTCATCGATGTCGGAAGCGCCCGACCGCACAGGATCGCGATCGACGCCCCTGCAATCGCGGAGGAACTCGAAGACATCGAGGAGGTGTACCTGGCCCTGTGTACGGGCCTTCACGGGTACGTGACCAAGAATGGGTTCTCCGAGGTCATCATCGGCCTCAGCGGCGGTATCGATTCCGCACTCACGGCTGCCATCGCCGTCGATGCGCTCGGACCCGATGGTGTGAGGGGGATCACGATGCCGTCGCGCTACTCGTCGCAGGGTTCCGTGGACGACTCGATCGACCTCGCCGAGCGCCTCGGCATCCGGATCGACACGATCCCGATCGACGAGATCTTCGCCGACTTCCTCACCGCACTCGAGGATGTCTTCGGCGACGTTCCCCCGAACGTCGCCGAAGAGAACCTCCAGTCCCGAATTCGGGGAACCGTCCTCATGGCCGTGTCGAACAAGCACGGGGGCATGGTCGTCGCGACGGGCAACAAGTCGGAGATGGCTGTGGGATACGCGACGCTCTACGGCGACATGAACGGTGGCTTCTCCGTGCTCAAGGACGTCTACAAGACGATGGTGTACGACCTCGCGCGCTGGCGGAACACGCGAGGTGAGGTGATCCCTCCTGCGATCATCGAGAAGGAGCCGTCAGCCGAGCTCCGTCCGGACCAGCGCGACGTCGACTCGCTTCCACCGTACGACGTGCTCGACGACATCCTGTTCCGCTACATCGAGCTCGACATGACGGCGGCTGAGATCTCACGAGCAGGTATCGATGCAACGATCGCGAGGGAGATCGCCACGATGGTCGATCGAAACGAATACAAGCGGAGGCAGGCTGCGCCAGGGGTCAAGATCACCGTCAAGGCGTTCGGTCGCGATCGACGGCTTCCCCTTACCAACGGCTTCCGCCCGTGACCGACCGCGTGCTCGGACCGGTGCTGATGAACGGCGTCGAATACGAACCAGACGCCGCGCGTGTGAGCGTGTTCGACATCGGGTTCCAGCGCGGGTACGGATGCTTCGAGGCGATGCGGTGCTACCGCGGAGTCCCGTTCCGGCTCGCCGGCCATCTCGATCGGCTGGAGCGCAGCGCAGCGAACCTGCTCATACCGTTGCCGCCGCGGGAGCTGCTCGCGGCATGGTGCACGACGGTCGCCGCCCCGGGCGACGGTGTCCTGCGCATCTATGTCACGGGTGGCCTCGATGCCAAGCACCCCGGTACTGACAACGTCGTCGTCGCATTCCTCGAACCGTTGCCAGAGATCCCGGCTTCGGTCCGCCTCGACCTCCTCGATGCCCCATGGCACGCAGACGGAAGGTCGTCCGAGCTCACCGGCGCCAAGACCCTCTCCTACGGACCGAACCTCGCAGCCACGATCAGGGCGCGGTCCAATGGATTCGACGACGCTGCGCTGGTGGGGGATGGTGACGTCGTCCTCGAGGGTCCGACGTTCTCCATCGGATGGATCTCGGACGGTGTTTTCTGCACACCGGCCCTCGACAGCCACATCCTCGCGTCCATAACCAGGGAGGCGGCGATCGAGGTCGCGGCCGCAGAAGGCATACCCGTGCTCGAGGACCGCTTCGTTCGGAGCGACCTGATCGGCGCGGACGAGGTGTTCGTGATGTCGACGGTTCGCCAGGTCCTCCCCGTCACCGCCGTCGGATCCACGGAGTTCCGTCGGGGTCCCGTGGTGGAACGCCTCGCCGAGGGGTTCCGCGAACTCGTCGAGCGTGAGACCGGATGAGCGGGCTGCTCGCCGCTGTCGACGACCTCTACCGGGGATGCTCTATGGAGCCGGGGAGGTGGAACGAGCAGGCGTTCCTCGACTGGTCGGAGACGGTCGCGAGCGAAACCCCGATCGACAAGGAACTCGCACGGCATGTGAGGCGATGCCTGACGGCCGGACGACGGATCGCCGCATTCTGGGAGGATCGGGAATCCGATGGTGCACCAGAGGACTGGAAGGCGCGGGTCGACATGGCACTCGGTGTCAGGGCATGGCGTCCCCAGCTCGATCTCGCATTCGCCCTCCTCGCCAGGTCCGACGATGAGTCGACCTTCGAACACGTCAGCGCCCTGTTCCCCGTCGTGAACAATCTCCCGTATCTCGACGGCATCGACTACGAGACCTGGCGGCAAGATCGTCTCGACGGATCGGCCGGAGGTAGCATCGCTACATGACTCGATGGCAGCCCTTCGCTGTGGGTATCGCCGCACTCGCCCTCATCTCGTCAGGATGCTCGTCGAGCGGCGGCTCCGAGACGACGATCGCCACCGACCCGATCACGACACTCCCTCCCTCCACGACTGTCGCCGCCACCACGCAAACGACAGCCGCCACCACCACGCTTCCGCCCGTGAACGAGTTGTCCGCTCCCGTGTACCGCATATTCGCTCGAACCCCGACCGACGGCCTCGGTGATGATGTCACGGTCCTCCTCGATCCGACGTCGTACGACAGCCTCACGGACATCGACCTGTACGACGTCATATTCGAGGTCGTGGAGTTCTTCCCACCCGTCACCACCTTGCACGTGGTGGACGAGCGCGGCGGCGGCGGCCATCGTCTCGGATCCCGAGGCATCCGAGGAGCAGCTGGACGCCGTGAGCGCGAACTACCTCGCACGGCTCGATGACGGGTTCCGGATCACATACCTCGGCCCATTCGCGTCGAGCGGATCGACCGTGCTCGGGAGCTGATCGTCAGCTCAGGAGCAGCGTCGAGATGATCAGGAAGCCTCCGAACCCGACCATGTCGGTCGTCATGGTGAGGAAGATGTTCGATGCCACTGCAGGATCCTGACCGACCCTGCGAAGGGCGACGGGTATCCCTGCTCCGACGAGCCCGGCGACGATGAACGCGACCCACACGGCGACGAAGATGATCACCGCGAGCTCACCGGCCGCCACCGCCTCGCCGCCGGAATCCTGGAAGAGGTGCAGCGTCAGGGCAGCGGTGGACGCTGCGATCACCGCGATGATGAACCCGTCGATGAGCCCAACGGCGACCTCCCTCCTGATCGCGCGCCATGCGCGCCCTCGCGGGATGTCGCCGACCGCCATTGAGCGAATGATGACGGCAAGGGATTGGGCCCCTGAGTTGCCGGACAGGAGGGCGACGAGCGGCATGTATGCGGCGAGTACCGCGTAGGTCGTGAGCGTTGCCTCGAACTGCGAGATCACCGCCGCGACGACGATGCCGACGACGAGGTTGAACGTGATCCACGGGATCCGGCGCCTCACCGACCGACCCACGGGCGTGAAGACCGTTTCCTCGACACCTGCACCGACCATCACGGCGATGTCCTCACCGGCTTCGGCCTGGATCGCCTCGAGGGCCTCAGCGACCTTCACCATTCCGACGAGGCGCTCGTCACCATCGACAACCGGGATGGCGATGAGGCGATAGCGCTGGACGAGCTCGGCCACCTGTTCGCGGTCGGTATCGGTCGACACCTTGACGACGTGGGGCTCCATGACCTCCTCGAGGGCGGATCCGGGTCGTGCGAACACGAGATCGCGGAACGACACGACACCGAGAAGCCGTCCGTCGCTGTCGACGACGTACACGTACAGGAGGTTCGAGCCGAGTTCGTCATGGAGTCGCCTGAGGGCCTCGATCGCTTCCCCCGCAGACAGGCCCGCGGGGAGGGCTGCGATGTCGGTCGTCATCATGCCGCCCGCGGTGTCCGCGGCGAACATGAGGAGACGTTCGACCTCGGCGGCCGTACCTCGATCGAGGTGGAACAGCACCGCTGTTCGATCCTCCGCGTCGAGTGCGCCGATCACGTCGGCCGCCTGATCGGGTTCCATCTGGGAGACCAGCTCGGCTGCCCGTTCTGGCTGCATCTCCTGGAGGACGTCAGCGGCAGCCTCCGGGCGCATCTCGTCGAGGACGTCGCCGGCGTCTGCCAGGTCGAGGTCTCGCAGGAGGTCGGCGGCGCCCTCCTCGTCGATGGCTTCGAGGATGTCAGCGGCGTCGTGGGGGTTGCGCTCGGCGAGATCCTCCCACGCGTCCTGATGGGTATCGAGGTAGGCCTCAGCCTCTTCTGGGTTGCGGCGAGCGAGATCCCGGAGCATGGAGCCGAACTGGCGCGGGCGTGGGATGCGGATCCTCATTTCGTCGCCAGCCTATCGCCTCGGTCGATGCTCGGACCTGACCTCGGGCGAGCGGTGGGCCCCCACCGGGGTGGGGACCCACCGTCGCAATGCCGGAACCTCCAGGGGGGACGAGAGGGTCCGGCAGGACATGTCCGCAACCGGCCAATAGACAAACGGTACCGATCCGAACCGGCGCGTGAAGGGGCAATTGTCGCACCCTCGTCGTGCCGGGAAGGGTGCCCCGAGGTGGCTCCGACACCCAAGGCCAGGAGCGCATGGGTCACGAGAGCATGGTCAGGGGAGTCTCGGCTCAGACGAGCGCTATCTGTCCGGAGGGCCCGTGGGCGAAGGTCCTTGCGACGATGGAACCGATGCGCCACGCGACCGCTCCCTCGTCCTCGATCGCCTGCTCGAAGGCGGCGTCCAGCGCCGCGTCGACGGCGACCAGGAGCCCCCCGGAGGTCTGGGCGTCCGCAAGGAGGATGCGGTCCACCTCCTCGGAGTTGCCCGGATCGAGCATTGCCGAGACGGACCCGAGGTTCCGCCTCGTTCCGCCGGGAATCATGCCTTCGCCGGCGAGGACACGAGCGCCGTCGAGGAGCGGCACGGCTTCGACCTGAACCACTGCGCTCGTCCCTGAGGCCCTGACCATCTCCGCGAGGTGGCCGATGAGTCCGAATCCGGTCACATCCGTGACGGCTCGTGCGCCGATCCGTCGGACTGCACGGGCGGATGCGGCGTTGAGGGTCGTCATGACGGAGACGAGCTCGGCGGCCGATGCAGGATCGAGGCGCCCGTTCTTCAGTGCGGTCGAAAGGATCCCCGTCCCGATCGGTTTCGTGAGGTAGAGGGATTGCCCGGCGATCGCCGACGCGTTCGTCGTGATGTCACCGGGTGGCGCGATGCCGGTGACGGCGAATCCGTACTTCGGTTCCCTGTCGTCGATCGAATGGCCTCCCACGATGACACATCCTGCGGCGGCCATCACATCGGCACCGCCGCGGATGACGGACGAAAGCAAGTCCATCGGGAGCCCGTCCCTCGGCCATCCCACGAGTTGCAGGGCGGTCAAGGGGTCAGCGCCCATCGCATAGACGTCCGACAGTGCATTCGCTGCGGCGATCCGTCCCCAGTCATAGGCGTCGTCCACGATCGGTGTGAAGAAGTCCACCGTCTGGACCAGCGCCCGCTCGGCGTCGATGCGAATGACCCCGGCGTCGTCCGACCCGGCGAAACCCACGAGAAGGTCCGGGTGGTGCGTGGCTGGGTGATCGCGCAAGGGACGCAGAACCTGCGTCAGCTCGTCAGGTCCGAGCTTGCACGCTCAACCGGCGCCGTGCGAGTACGCCGTGAGGCGGATGTCGTCCATGGAAGGGACGCTAGTGGCGCCGCGACCACGCGGCACCGGATCGCGAACGTCAGCGGCGCGGTAGCGTTCGGGTGTGGCGCATCTGATCAGACGGACGGTCGGCGTCGTCGGCGTGTCCTGGCTCGCATGGCGGCTGTTCGGCCCGGATCCCGTTCCTCGGACGAACGGTGAGCAGAGGCGTCCTCTGATGGTGCCTGGCAGAAGCGTGTTCGTCGGCCGTCACGAGTTCTTCGTCCGCGAGCTGGGAGATCCGGATGCGCCGCCCATCCTCCTGATCCACGGGTGGAACTTCGACGGCGAGATGGTGTTCCACAAGCTCATGCCGCTCCTTGCACGGCGGTTCAGGGTGATCGTGCCGGATCTGCGCAACCACGGGAAGTCCGATCGGATCCGCGGGAGATTCGAGATCGCGGATGTGGCAGACGAGGTCGCGGCGATCATCGCGGAGCTCGGTGTGCAGACCCCGGTCCCCGTCGTCGGCTACTCGATGGGAGGGATGGTGGCCCAAGAGCTCGCGCTCGCGGCACCCCGGGGTTGCGAGTGTCCTCATCCTCGGTGCGACGGCGGCACGGCCGATCCATCGACTGCGGCCGCTCAGCTTCGTCCTCTTCCGTGTGACCAGGGCGCTTGCCAGGATCTCGCGGGCGGAGGCGGTGTGGGCCTCGTTCCTGGTGCTGAGGAACCGTGGCCTGATCGGGGTCGCGGACGAGGCGTGGATGTGGGACTCCCTCCTCGCGCGCGACGCGAACCTGTACCACGAGGCCGCATATGCGATCTGGAGGTTCGACTCGCGTGACAGGGTCGGCCGGATCACGATTCCGACACTTGTCATCATCCCCGAACGTGACACGGTGGTCCGTGTCGGGACCCAGGAGGAACTCGCCTCACTCCTGCCGAATGCTCGCGTCGTCAGGTTGCCTGGCCTCGGCCATGAGGCGGTCCTCGCAGACCCGGGTGCTATCGCCGACGCTGTGGCAGGATTCGTGGCCTCGAGTCCGCTGGATCGAAGCCACGTCGGCTCCGGGGTGACCAGCAGTGCCGGGAGGGAGGTCGGATGAGGGTCGGTGTCATCGGGGGTGGAACGATGGGTGTCGGCATCGCCCACCGGTTCGCAGCGAACGGCTACGACGTGCATCTCGTCGATGTCGACCTCGCGACCGCTACGGGTGCGGCCGAACGTGTCGCCGCAACCTTGCGCGTCGCTGTCGACAGGGCGAAGCTGACGGCCACCGAGGGAGATGCCGCGATCAGCCGGCTGTACGCCCACGGGTCGATCGACGACCTACCCCATCGTCTCGACCTGATCATCGAAGCGGTCATCGAGGACGCTGACCTGAAGCAGTCCATCCTCGAAGCAGCACAACGAACGAACCCCACCACGCTGGCTTCGAACACCTCGAGCATCTCGATCGACCGGCTCGCCTCCGCACTTGCGGATCCGGCATCGTTCGCAGGGATGCACTTCTTCAACCCGGTGTGGGCGATGCACCTCGTGGAAGTGATTCGCGGGAGCGCGACGTCAGACGACACCCTTGCGAGGATCGTCGCCACCGTGGAGCGTCTCGGCATGGAGCACGCGGTCATCAACGATGCCCCGGGCTTCGCCACCAGCCGTCTCGGTGTCCTTGTCGGGCTCGAGGCGATCCGGATGGTCGAGAGCGGCGTCGCCTCGCCCGTCGCTATCGACACGGCGATGCGCCTCGGTTATGGGCACCCGATGGGTCCGCTCATGCTGGGCGATCTCGTCGGCCTCGATGTTCGCCTCGGTATCGCGGAGCACCTGGCGTCCGTCTACGGATCACGATTCGAGCCACCGGACCTGCTCAGGGCGATGGTCGCGGACGGTCGCCTCGGCAAGAAGTCGGGGCTCGGGTTCTACGACTGGTCCTCGGGGTCAGCCGAGCCGCTCGAGGAATCCTGACACCGCCACAGCGACGAGGTGCGGCGTGTCGAGCAGTGGGTTGTGTCGGGCCCCTTCGATCACCTCGACCCGTGCGTCGGGAAGCCGTGCCGCCATCGCCTCCGCATGAGCCGTGTAGAGCGGATCCTCGCTCCCCGTGATCAGAACGACGGGCACCGTGATGGATGCCAACGAGTCCCACAGGGACGGCTGGGCCCCCTGCCCGTATCCCTCGATTGCTGCGGCCAGTCCGGCAGCGGTGTTCTCCATGCGGATTCTGAGATCCGCCTGGCGGCGAATCGGGTCGAGATGCGTCGTCGAGGTCATGCCGGATCCTGTCCACTCGGCGAGGAATCGCTCGATGCCCACGGCGCGGATGTGGGAGGCGAGACGCCGATCGGCCTGCGCACGGGCTTCACGCTCTGTCGGATCGGCGATCCCTGCGGTCGCGGAGACCAGTGCAAGACCGGCCACGAGGTCGGGGCGGGCGTCGGCCACGAGCAGAGCCACTCGCCCGCCCTGGCTGTAGCCGAGAATCGGCACGGCACCGGTGTGGACGGCGACGATGGTCTCTGCGACCTGTGCGACAACGGACCCGACCGGCGGGGAAGCGCTCGCGCTGTGACCGTGGCCCGGCAGGTCGGGGGCGATGACGGTGCGCCCGATACCGCCAGCGAGCTCGTCGAACTGGGCGCCGGTGTGGGTGAACCCGTGGAGCGCGACGAGGGTCGGGCCGGCGCCGAGACGGCGAAAGGCCAGCACTCGTCAGGATTCGTCGATCGGAACCTCAGTCGTCAGGACCTTGTAGATGATGGCACCGATGGCGACCGCGAGGACGAGGAGGATGATCTTCTTCATGTCGGGATGGTACCGGTGGCGGCTGACCACCTTCTACGATCCCGTCCGGTGTGGTCACCTCGCGGCCCGATGAGTCCACCCGCAGGTACCCTTGCCCGATGGCGGAACCCGCACCGAAGCGTCTCCGAGCCTTCTCGATCACGGCCTGGTCCACCCTCGCATTCAGCGTCCTGGTGATTCTCGGGGGAGCCATCGTGCGGGCCACGGGCTCGGGGGCAGGATGCGGGGAGTCCTGGCCGAAATGCGGCGATCAGTTCATTCCCCCGAACCCGACCGTCGAGACCATCATCGAGTTCAGCCATCGTGTGACCTCGTTCCTCGCAGGGCTCGGCGTCCTCCTCGTGGTGATCCTCGCGTTCCGCATCTTCGACAAGGGGCACATCGTGCGCAGGGCGGCGGTCGTGTCCGGCATCATCCTCATCGTCGAGGCCCTGCTCGGTGCAGCCCTCGTCCTCTACGGTTGGGTCGATGACGACGTCTCGCTCGGGCGGACCATCGTCGTCCCCCTGCACTTGGCCAACACCTTCCTCCTCCTCGGCGCACTGACACTGACGGCGTGGTGGGGTTCGGGAAGACCCGAACCGCGCCGGCCCCTGGACGCGTCCAAGCTCGGATGGGTGCTCGGCGGAGCGATGCTGTTGATCGTGCTCGGAGCGACGGGCGCCCTCAACGCCCTTGCCGACACGATCTTCCCGTCCGACACCGTTGGAGGGGACCTCGCCGACAAGTTCGGCCCGACGGCACCGATGCTCAGCAGGCTCCGGATCATCCATCCGATCGTCGCCGTCATCGGGGGCCTCGCGGTTGCATGGATCGCCACCGCCCGTGCCCGAACTGCGTCATCGACGACGAGGCTGGCGGCTGCCGGCGTCACCTGGATCGTCCTCTCCCAGATGTTCATCGGGATCGCCAACATCTTCTTCCTGACGCCGCTCATCCTCCAGGTCGTGCATCTGATGGTCGCGGATCTGCTCTGGATCGTCTACGTGGTCTTCGGGGCCTCACTCATGGGCGATCCGGCGCGCGTCGACAGCCGCCCAACGGTTCCGGCATGAACGACGACAGGGCTCCCGGCGCTTCAGCGACGGTGCGCGCATACGTCGAGATGACCAAGCCGCGGATCATCGAGCTGCTGCTCATCACGACCGTTCCTGCGATGGCGGTTGCCGCAGGTGGGTGGCCCGGTACCGATCTCATCGTCTTCGCCCTTGTCGGCGGAGCGCTGTCGGCAGGTGGAGCGAATGTCATCAACCAGGTCTATGACGACGACATCGACCGGATCATGGCGAGGACGTCGAGGCGCCCCCTGCCGACGGACCGCATCGACAAGCGCGCCGCCGCGGCTTTCGGCGTCGCGCTCGGCATCCTCGGATTCGTCGTGCTCGCTGTCGGCACGACGCTCCTCGCGGCGATCCTGTCCGTCGTCGCCTACCTGTTCTACGTCTTCGTGTACACCATGACCCTCAAGCGGACGACGACGCAGAACATCGTCATCGGTGGTGCCGCAGGCGCGGTCCCCACCCTCATCGGATGGGCCGCTGTGACCTCGGACCTTTCCCTTGCAGCCTGGATCATGTTCGCCATCGTCTTCTTCTGGACACCACCGCACTTCTGGGCGCTCTCGCTCAAGTACGAGGACGACTACCGCGCTGCACGGATCCCGATGATGCCCGTGATCGCCGGTGAGCGGGCGACATTCGACCTGATCCTCTGGTACTCGGTCGTCACGGTTGGCATGTCGTTCCTGGTGATACCGATGGCAGACATGGGCTGGATCTACGCCCTCGTCGCCTGCGGCATGTCGATCGGAATGATCGGATACGCGAGTGCGCTCAGGTCGGACCGCTCCCGCGCGATGCAGTACTTCGGGTACACGAACGTGTACCTCGCCGCCCTGTTCCTCGCGATGATGGTGGACCGCGTCGTGCTCGATTCATCCCTCCAGGGGTCTGTCGGGTGGATCGTTGCGGGAAGCGTCGCGACGCTGCTCGGTATGGCCATGGTCATCACGGTCGAGCGCGGCCCCGGCATGCGGGCGCCCTCGATTTCCGCCGTCCGTCACGCCATCGAAGTCGGGGCCACCGCGGCCTTCGGCCTCGTCATCGCGGTTGCCGCGCTCGTCACGTCCTGAGCCCTCCGCCGGACCTCATCGCCGGAGCGAAGTTGACCCTGTGAACCGTGTCACGATGCGATCGACGGTCGGTCGGGCATCCGCATGAGCGCCCTGATGTACAGGTAGATGGCGGAGATCAGGGCGATACCGAGGACGGGTGTGCCAATTCGCTTCAGGATCGCCTGGTCTGCCAGGAGCCCCAGGATGAACAGCGCAAGCCCTGTGTTGATCCCGACGACCAGCCACAGTTCGACCCGCCTCGCCAATCCTGCGTGCGCCGAGACGATCCCGAACGTCACCATGGCGATGGCGCCGAGGAACGTGATGTGGTCGAAGGCGAGGATGACGCCTCGCGGGATGTCCTCGAAGTCGAGCCATACCTCCGTGATGATGCCCCGGATGATGTAAGCGAGGATGACGAGCGAGCCGACGAGCCAAGGGATGGCGAGCCGTGCGTAGAGGCCGCTCATCGACGATGCCCATTTGGCGGGGGAGAGCTCCTTGCGCATCCTCACGATGAAGATCACGATTCCGACGACCTCGAGGGGGACGTTGAGGGTCAGCAGGTCCTCGCTGTCGACCAGGCCACCGACCAGGATCACCATGCCCGCTGCGAAGACGAACAACACCTGCACGAGGCCCGCACGATCCGACCGCACGAGCCTCTTGTCCGTGCTGATCAGCCACTCGATGAGTGCGAACGCTGCGAGGACGAGGTAGCCGATGACCATCGTCCCCGGATGGGCCTCGGCGATCCTCGATCCCATCTCGTCGGAGAGTCCGGGGATCTCGCCCTCGGCCACGAAGACGCCAAGGAGGATTCCGAAGATCGCTCCGAGCACCAGCGAGACGAAGGCGAGGAACACGCCGAGCTGCGGAATCGTCATTGCCGCGCCCTTCATCCGCCCGATCACCCAGACGAACAGCCATCCGACGGCGATGAACACGAGCGTTCCTGCAACGGGGCGCAGGATGCCCTGCGTCGAGGCGAATGCAATGATGTAGAGGATCACGGCGATCGACATCGCCAACGCGATCATGCGCGTCGACCGGGCCGCTGCCTCTGGGACGTCCCTGCCCTCGGTGAACATGATGAACGCACCAGCAACGATGCTGAGGGTGATGAATCCCAGCGTCCCAGAGTGCAGGTGTGTCAGCAGGAGCTGACGACCTGTTGCTCCCTCGACGGTGACGGCACCGTCCCCGCCACCGAATGCGACGAGGTCGATCCCGTTGAGTATGCCGATCACGATGGTGATCAGGAACAAGCTGAGTGCGGTGATGTACAACGCTCGAGCAGAACGCCACACCGTGGATGCGCCATCCATGGCAGTCCTCCCTCCGACGGCCGTGCAGATCGGCCGGTGCCTTCCCGTGGGCAGGATGCTATCAAGACGAGTCTGGCCGTGCCGGGCACGGCGACAGGTTTCACGCTGCGTCAGAGGTCGCAATCCGAACGGACTTCGGCCTCTTCGAGACCCGAGAAAGCGATGCGTTCGTACGCGGCGACGGTTCGGATCTCGAGGTCGGTCAGCTCCGAGAACGAGGGCATCGCTCCGTCGACGATCTCGTCGGTTCGCCCGTAGGTTGGCCCCCGCTCTGCCAGCCATCGTTCCGAGCCCGTCTTGATCCAGTCGAGCTGTTCGGCGCACGTAGGGAACACGGTCGCTGCCCTTCCGAGCGATGGCCCGACGCCGCCCTCGCCTCTGCCTCCGTGACAGGCGACGCATCCGAGGCTCGTGTACAGGTCGCGACCGTCCTTGACGAGTTGCGACTGGGTCCCCGACGAGCACGCCGCGGTGACAAGGGCGATGGTGAGCAGGAGTGCGAGGGCGAGGCGATTCATCCGGATCCGTCTACGGGAGGCGCGGACTATACAGGACGGCGGTGTGCAGCCGATGGCTCTCCACGACCGATGTCGAGACCGCGAGCGCGGACGCCGACCAATCCGGGCTGATCGACCCCCATTAGGCTCGTTCCATGTCCGATACCGCACCGATCCGCCCCGAGGAACGCTTCGACGAGGCGCGGGTTGCCGACCATCTTCGGCGCGTCCTTCCCGAGCGCTTCGGTAGTGGACATGTGACGTTCGACCAGTTCCCCGGCGGCGCAGCCAACCTCACCTATCGGGCGGTGGCTTTCGACGGATCCGAGTACGTACTGCGAAGGGCACCGCTCGGGGAGGTTGTGAGGTCCGGCCACGACATGGAGCGTGAACACAGGGTCCTCTCACGGCTCTGGCGACGGTACGAGCTCGCGCCGCGGGCGTTCCACTACTGCGAGGACCCACACGTCATGGGGAAGCCGTTCTTTGTCATGGAGCGTCGCCACGGTGTCGTGATCCGGCGGGAATGGCCGGAATCGATCGATGCCCTCGACGGTGGTCGCCGCCTCGTCGCAGAGTCACTCGTCGATGCCCTTGCCGACCTGCACGCCGTCGACCCCGCCGACGTCGACCTCGGCGACCTCGGTCGTCCCGACGGATTCGTCATGCGCCAGATAGACGGCTGGTCGCGGCGCTGGGACGCTGCACGAACGAGGGACGTCCCCGCCATGGGTGTGGTCGCCGACAAGCTCCGATCAAACGTGCCGACCTCGTCGTCGGTTTCGATCCTCCACAACGACTACAAGCTGGACAACACGATGGTGGGCGACGACGGCAGGCTCGTCGCCGTCTTCGACTGGGACATGGCGACCCTCGGAGACCCACTCGTCGACCTCGGAACGCTCCTGGCGTACTGGGCACAACCCGACGATCCGACGTATCTCGTGTTCGGGTCGAACGCCGTCGCCATCGGCGACGTGATGCCGAAGAACGAGGTCAGGGATCGGTACGCAGCCAGGTCGGGTGCCGATCTGGCGTGCATCGACTACTTCGAGGGCCTCGCCCTGTTCCGGATCGCGGTCATCATCGAACAGATCTACGCGAGGTACGTCGCGGGCCATACGAGCGACGACCGCTTCGCCTCGTTCGAACCTCTCGCCCCGATGCTCGCGGAGGCGGCCAACGATCGACTGAGCTGAAGGGTTCTGCTACGACCTCGGTGGGACCCGCTACCGTCCCCCCATGCCAGAGGACCGCATCTCCGCACTCCGTGCCCGGATCGACGAGATCAACGGCCGCCTGCTCGACCTGATCGCCGAGCGACAGGAGGTCTCCCTCGCCATTGGAGCCCTCAAAGTGGAAGCTGGGATGCCGCTCTACTCACATGAGCGTGAGGCCCAGCTCCTCGAGAAGTTCCGAAGCGACGCCCTCGACCATGGCCTCGATCCCGACTACGTGGAGGAGCTCATGAACGTCGTCCTGCGTCATAGCCGAGCCGCCCAGCGAAAGCAGGTCGACGACGCCGCCCCGGGTGGGTCGCCGTGACGATGGAGATGACGAGCGTCGTCCCTGGCGCCGACGGCCAGCCGCGCTGTTGGTGGGGAGTCGGCGACCCCGACTACGAGGAGTACCACGACACCGAGTGGGGGTTCCCGCAGGGTGACGATGTCCGGCTCTTCGAGAAGGTCTGCCTCGAGGGCTTCCAGTCCGGCCTCTCGTGGCTGACGATCCTGCGCAAGAGGGAAAACTTCCGCCGCGCCTTCGCAGGGTTTGACCCCGTGGCCGTTGCTGCCTTCGATGAGGCAGACGTCCTCCGGCTCCTCGGGGATGCGGGCATCGTGAGGCACCGCGGCAAGATCGAGGCGACGATCGGAAACGCCGCACGTGCGCTCGAGCTTCGTGAGGAGTTCGGTTCCCTCGGTGCGTACTTCTGGTCATACGAGCCGGACCGTCAGGGCCCGCCCGGGGAGCTGGTCGCCACGTCGGAGACGTCGACGGCGATCTCGAAGGATCTCAAGGGCCGCGGGTGGCGATTCGTGGGACCGACGACCATCTACGCATTCATGCAGGCGATGGGCCTCGTGAACGACCACCTGGAAGGATGCATCACCCGGCGCGAGACCGAAAGGGCGAGGAAGGCCTTCACCGTCCCGAAGATCTCGTGACCTCCGGCGATCAGCCGTACTCGCTTCGCGCCGCACGTGTCATCAGCTCGCGCAGAGCGGTCGTCGTGTCGATCCCGTCGTAGAGAACCCGACCCACCTGGGTCGCGATCGGCATCTCGACGCCGTACCGGTCGGCGAGTGCGAGGACTCCCCGCGTCGACTTCACACCTTCGGCGACCATGTTCATCTCGTTGACGATGTCTTCGAGCGGCCGTCCCTGGCCGAGGCCGAAACCGACCTGGTGGTTGCGGCTCTGGGTCGAGTTGCAGGTCGCCACGAGGTCGCCGAGTCCCGCCAGGCCGGAGAAGGTCCTGACGTCTCCCCCCATGGCGACGCCGAGGCGGGTCATCTCGACAAGCGCCCTCGTGATGAGTGTGGCGAGCGTGTTGTCGCCGAATCCCTGTCCTGCTGCCATGCCGGCTGCGATCGCCATCACGTTCTTGACCGCGCCTGCCACCTCGGACCCGATGACATCAGGGTTCGTATACACCCGGAAGCGGGGGTTCATGAAGACACCCTGGAGCTTCCTCGCGGTTTCCTCGTCCTCGATCGCGATGACCGTCGCCGCAGGTTGACCGGCGACGATCTCCCGTGCGAGGTTCGGCCCCGTGAGTGCCCCGATGACCGACCTGTCGTGCCCCGTCAGGATGTCGGCGGTGACCTCCGTCATGCGCATGAGCGTGTCGGCCTCGATGCCCTTGCTGAGCGACAGGATGGGCGTTTGCTGGGGGATCGCGTCCGCGACCGAACCGAGGACCTCCCGGAAACCGTGGGATGGGACGCCAACGACAAGGGCATCGACGTTCGAGACGGCCGCACCGAGATCGGACGTTGCACCAAGCTCGGGCGCGAGCGCGAGGCCGGGGAGGTACGAGCTGTTCGTGTGCTCGCTTGCGATCTCTTCGGCGACGTCGCGGCGCCTGGCCCAGATCGTGGTTTCGACCCGTGGGGCAATCATCGACGCGATCGCCGTGCCCCATGAACCGGCACCTATGACGGTGATCCGGAGGTTCTCCGAGGTTGCGGTCGGTGTCGTCATCGAATCTCCGGGGTACGCGTAGCATCCATCGTACGCGGATGGCCACCGCGGGTCACGCGGAAGGGTGGTGGATGTGACGCCAGAACCACATGCTTGCAATTCACCGTCGCTGGTAGCAAGGTAGCACCCGTGCCTCAGCGATCCCGATCCGGTCCGGCAGGTCAGAAGACGTACGTACTCGATACCTGTGTCCTCCTCGCGGACCCACAGGCCATCCTCCGATTCGACGAACACGCTGTCGTGCTTCCCTTGGTGGTCATCGAGGAGCTCGACAGGCAGAAGACTCGGATGGACGAGGTCGGAGCCAACGCCCGAGCGGCCATCAGGCTCCTCGAGGAGATGGGAGCCTCCCGCTCCGGCGGATTGAGGACGCCCCACCGACTTGCCGCAGGAGGAACCGTCAGGATCGAGCTCAATGGAGTGCACTCGGATCACTTGCCAGAGGTCCTCGACCCTGCGACCCCCGACCATCGGATTCTCGCCACCTGCCTCAACCTCCGTGACGAGGGACATGAGTCGGTCCTCGTGACCAAGGATGCAGCACTCAGGATCAAGGGTGCGCAGCTCGACGTTGACGTCGAGGATTACCGCGGTGACGTCGTCCAGGTGGACGAGTCGTGGTCCGGCGTCGCCGAGGTCGAGGTCGATGCCGATGTCATCGAGGAGCTGTACGACTCGGGGAAGGTCGTCGTGCCAGAGATCGATGGCGTCATCAACCAGTTCGTGATCCTGAAGGGCCCCGGTTCGGCGTCAGGACTGGGAAGAGTCGCAGAGGATGGCCCGGATCCCATCGCGGTGAGGGTTCCCGGTTCGCGCCATATGTTTGGGATCGAGACAAAGAACCTGCGTCAGGCGTTCGCTGCCGACCTCCTGATGGACCCCGACATCACGGCTGTGAGCATCATGGGCATGGCTGGAACGGGGAAGACCTTCCTGTCCCTCGCCGCAGCCCTCGAGCAGGTACTCGAGCTCGGCAGGTATCGGAGGGTGTCGGTGTACCGCCCGCTCATCGCGGTGGGGCGCCAGGAGGTCGGGTTCCTCCCCGGTGACCTCAACGAGAAGCTGGAACCGTGGATGGCCGCAGTCCACGACAACCTCTACGCGCTGTTCGGCGGGGCAGGATCGAACCCGCGGGATGCGGTCGATGAGCTGTTCGAGCGCGATGTGCTCGAGTTGGCCGCCGTGACCTATCTACGTGGCAGGTCGATCACCGGAGAGCTGGTGATCGTGGACGAGGCGCAGAACCTCGAACTTCCGACGCTGAAGGTCATCCTCACCCGAATGGCCGCAGACTCGAAGGTCGTCTTCTGCGGCGATCTCAGCCAGGTCGACAACCCGTACGTCTCGCCGTTCGGTGGTCTCGCCGCCTTGATCGAGAAGTTCAAGGGCAACCCGATGTTTGGCCACGTCACCCTCGAGCGCACCGTACGCAGCCCCCTCGCCGAGCTGGCGACCCAGCTGCTCTGAGTCGCCAGCGCCAGTGCCAGCGCCGGAATCAGGATGTGTCGGGCGTCCCTGGAGGTTCGACGACGAATCGACGAAATCGCGCGGCGGCCGCGTGAGGAAGCCGGATCGAGATCGACGTGCCAGAGTCCTCGTGTCGTTGGTCGAGGACATCTCCGGACTCATGGGCGTCGGCGAGAACGTCCCCGTGCTCATACGGGATCATCAGGTCGAGCTGGATCGTCGTGGCGCGTAGTGCATCGACGACGAGTTCGAGCAAGTCGTCGACTCCCTCACCCGTCAGCGCGGAGATGAACGCGGCGTCCGGATGGAGGGACCGTAGGCGTGTCAGGGTCGTCGAGTCGATGGCATCGACCTTGTTGAAGGCGATGACCTCCCTGACGGAATCCGCTCCGATCTCGTCCAGAACCGAACGGACCGCTCGGATCTGGTGGTCGGGATCCTCGTCGGAGGCGTCGACCAGGTGGAGGAGGAGATCGGCGTCCGTCGCCTCCTCGAGTGTGGAGCGAAACGCCTCCACGAGCTCGTGGGGGAGGTCCCGTACGAAGCCGACGGTGTCCGATACGAGTGCCGTGTGACCGTGCGGAAGGTCCAATTTCCTGACGGTCGAGTCGAGTGTCGCGAAGAGCCGGTCTTCGACGAGGACCCCGGCATCTGTCAGCTGGTTGAACAGCGTCGACTTGCCGGCGTTGGTGTACCCGACGATCGCCACGACAGGTTCGCCGGAACCGCGGCGACGCTTGCTCCTCGTCGCTCGTGACCGTTCGGAGTCCTTCAGTTCACGTTCGATTTTGCGGATGCGGTCGAGGATGCGCCGACGGTCCGTCTCGAGCTTGGTCTCGCCCGGTCCACGGGTGCCGATGCCTGCACCGAGGCGGGACAGCGCTGTCCCCTGACCGCGCAGGCGGGGGAGCCGGTACCGGTACTGGGCGAGCTCGACTTGGAGCATTCCCTCCTTCGTGTGGGCGTGCTGCGCGAAGATGTCGAGGATGAGGGCGACACGGTCGACGACATCGCACTGGAAGGCCTCCTGCAGGTTCCGCTGCTGCGCGGGGCTCAGCTCGTTGTCGAACACGACGACGTCGATGTCCTCGGCCTTGGATATCCCCACGAGCTCCTCGAGTTTGCCCTTGCCGATGTAGGTGGCAGCGTCTGGCCGCTCGCGGCGGACCAACTCAGACACGACAGGTTCGGATCCTGCGGTGTCAGTCAGGAGCTCGAGTTCTGCGAGGCTCGCCTCACCGTCTGCCCGTCCGTCGCGCGACCTGACGAGCCCGATCAGCATGGCGCGCTGGCGCGTAACTCCGAGGTCCGTTACCGATGCGGTGAGTCGCTGGCGCTGGCGTGAGACGTGGCCGTCGAGGCGTTCTGTCATCGTCCAAAGGTAGCCCGAACGCGGTGACGACACCTTGTGTCGCGCACGCTCGATGCCTACTCTCCACGTACGCAGCCCGGCTGCGCTGGAACGACTACTGGAGGCGCAAAGTGAACGACAACCTCAAGAGATGGTTGCCGTGGATAGCCGTTGCCGCCGTGGCAATCATCGTCGTCGTCATCATCGCCGTGAACAGCGGTGGGGACGACGAAGCGCTGGACACGACGACCACGACAACCGCAGCAGAGACCACGACAACCGCAGCAGAGACCACGACGACCGCAGCAGAGACCACGACAACGACGGAGGCCGCACCCGAGTTTGCGCCGATCGCCCTGAATATCGGGTCGATCCTGCCGCAGACCGGTGCCCTCGCAGCCATCATCGAGGCACTCGAGCAGCCCGTCAGGATGGGTGTCGAGGAGATCAACGCGGTGTCGCCCGGTCTTGTTTCCGTGACCTATGCGGACTCAGGGACGGATCCGAACATCGCCTCGACGAACATCGATGAGTTCCTCACGGGAAGCTTCCAGGCCATCGTCGGCCCGGCAGCGACCGGTGTGACGCTCGGTGTGTTCGACAAGGTCAACGAGAGCCAACTTCCGATGTGCTCGGGATCCAACACCGGCGCTGCGCTCAGCGCATCGACCTACGACCCGTACTACACGAGGACGGCACCGTCGGATGACATCCAGGCGCCCGCGCTCGGGGACCTCATCATCAACGATGGCCAGGCCTCGGTCGCGGTCGTGTGGCGTGCGGACGAGTACGGCCGCGGGTTCGGTGAGAGCCTTGCAGCGTATCTCGCATCCGCCGGTGCGACGGTCACCCTCCAGGAGGGATACGACTTCAATGCCGCGTCCTTCTCGGACCTGACTGCTTCGATCGTGAACTCGGGTGCGGAGGCCGTTGCGATGATCACCTTCGACGAGGGCGCCCAGATCCTCCAGGATCTGAGTGGCGCTGGCTTCGAGGGACAGATCTACGTCGCCGACGGGTTCAAGGACAACGTGACCGCCGAATCCCTCGGTGGCAACGCGGCGCTGCTCGAGGGCCTTCGCGGTACGGCACCGTCGTCGTCGCCTGCGAACGGTGAACAGACGTTCGGTGCACGGCTCGAGGCATTCGCCCCGGGAACGCCGACGATCTTCTCGGCCCACTTCTACGACTGTCTCATCGTGACGGTCCTCGCGGCCCAGGAGGCACAGACCGCCGATTCGACGGTGTTCGTGAACAACATGATCACGGTCACCAGGGACGGGGAGAAGTGCAACACCTTTGCGGCATGCTTCGAGCTGCTCCAGCAAGGGGTCGACATCGACTATGACGGTGCCTCCGGTCCGCTGGACTTCGGAGACAACGGAGAGCCGAGTATCGGCACGTACGACCTGTTCGAGTACGACGCAGAAGGCGCACCCCAGACCTTCGACCAGATCGTCGGAAACCTCTGACGTCAGTCGGAAGCCATGAGACGAGGAGGGGCCCGGTCACCGGGCCCCTCCTCTATTCCACCCGTCCGAGCGTTCCGAGATACAGGGCGATGACGTTGGGATCGTGCAGCAGCTCGTGGCCGGTCCCTTCGTACGCGTTCGTCCCCTGATCGAGGACATATGCGCGATCGGCGATCTGGAGGCAGCGCCTGGCGTTCTGTTCGACCATGAGGATCGACACTCCCGTATCGGCGATCCGCCTGACGCGCTCGAACACGAGATCCTGGTTGGCAGGGGACAGCCCTGCGGACGGCTCGTCGAGAAGCAGGAGCGTCGGATCCATCATCAGCACGCGCGGCCCATGGCCACCATCTGCCGCTCACCACCCGAGAGCAGCCCTGCCTTCTGGGATGATCGATCCCGAAGGAGGGGAAACAGCTCTGTCACGTAGTCGATCCGCTGATCCCACAGCTTCGGAGCGAGGTAGAGGCCCATGCGCAGGTTCTCCTCGACGGTGAGGGATGGGAACACATTCGCCCGCTGTGGTACGTAGCCGACCCCGCGCGCGACCAGCTCGTGCGCCGCGAGTGCCGTGATGTCGCCACCGCTGAGCCTCACCGTGCCCTGGCGCACGGCCACGAGCCCGAACACTGCCTTGATGAAGGTCGACTTGCCTGCCCCGTTCGGTCCGATGATCCCGACGAGTTCGCCATCGAACAGGTCGAGATCGAGATCGCGGAGGATGTCAACACCCGGGAGGTACCCGGCATACACGGATCGGGCTTCAAGGAGGAGTTCGCCGGTCGTCACGAGGCCGCCTCACCGTGGTGCGATCCGAGGTACGCGTCGATAACCGCACGGTTTCGTGCAATCGAGCCAGGCGGACCCTCCGCGATCACCCGCCCCTCCGCCATGACGACGACCCAATCCGAGATCTCCTGCACCACGTCCATGTCGTGCTCGATGAAGATCACCGTCTTGCCGTCATCGCGGAGGCTCGTGATGTGCCGCAGGAGGGTCTGGGTCAGTGCAGGATTGACGCCAGCCATCGGCTCATCGAGCATGATCACCTCTGGATCCACCATCAACGCACGAGCGACCTCGAGGAGCTTGCGCTGGCCGCCCGACAGGGAACCTGCGAACTCGTCCGTCATGTGGTCGAGGTTGAATCGTGCGAGCAGCTCCATGGCCCTTGCCTCAGCCGCGGCCTCCGCCGTGCGCCATCCCCCCATGAGGGCGCCACGAAGCTTCTCGCCCGGGTTCGTCTGGTCTGCGACGAGCATGTTCTCCATCACGGTCAGCCGTGCGAGGGACCGGGTGAGCTGGAAGGTGCGCACCATCCCGCGCCGAGCGACCTGATACGCGGAGATCCCGACGAGTCGACCTCCGTTGAGGTGCCACTCGCCGCCATCGACCCGGTCGAAGCCGCTCAGGAGGTTGAACAGCGTCGTCTTGCCAGCGCCGTTCGGGCCGATGAGGGACGTCACGGTGTGCCGTTGGACCTCGAGACGGTCGACGTTGACGGCTTGGAGGCCACCGAAGGACCGATGGACGCCCGAGACGGCGAGGACGGCGTCCGGCTTGGGGACGCCAGGCTCTGCCGCAACACCGGCGAGGGGGCTGGTCCTCTCATCGCCCATCGATCAACACCTCGTTCTCGTCGCCCATGATCCCCTGGGGTCGGTAGATCATCAGCAGGATGAGACCGACCCCGACGAGGATGAGCTTGATCTGTCCCGCTTCGGCGGGGGTCAGCAGGGTCCCGATCCAGTCGACCTCCGCTTGGGCGGAGGCCATGATCGCATCGAACGTGAAGAACACGAACTGGAAGATGAGTGCGCCGATGATCGGTCCGAGGATCGTCCCCGCGCCGCCGAGGATCACGATGACGTAGAGGATGAAGGTCACGTTCGGGAGGTACGCATCGGGTGTGACGTTCTGCTGCTCGATCGCGAGGAGCACGCCGGAGATGGCGCCGATGGCCCCACCGAGCATGAGGGACTGCAGTTTGTATCCGAACACGTCCTTCCCGAGGGAACTCGTCGCGTCCTCGTCCTCGCGTATCGCTCGCAGGACTCGTCCCCACGGGCTGAGGATCAGGCGGCGGATGAGCAGCATGACGAGGAGCACCACGATCCAACTCACGATCATGAGCCAGAGCCGCCTGCCCGTGACGAGCCAAGACCCGATCCCGTAGACCGCACCACCGGGGAATGGACTCAGATCGAAGAATGCGTTTGCGAACCCCTGGATGCCGAAGACACCGTTGGTGAAGGGCTCCGCCCACGATGAGCGAACCACCAAGCGGATGACCTCGGCAGCCGCGATCGTCGTGATGGCGAGATAGTCGGCGCGGAGGCGCAGCGTCGGGAGGCCGAGCAGGAGTCCGAGCAGCACCGCAGCCGCGATCCCGACGATGATCCCGAGCCACAGGGATCCGCCGAGGTCGACGGTGATCGCGGTTCCGTAGGCACCGACCAGCATGAAGGCGACCTGGCCGAAGTTGAGCAGTCCCGTGTACCCGAATTGCAGGTTGAGGCTCATCGCCGAGATGGCGTACGCGGCCGTGACAGGGCCGATCATGGCGAGGAAGCCGTCCCTGAGGATGCCGAGGAGGTCCATCAGCCGATCCTCTCCTTGCTTCCGAGGATTCCCTGGGGGCGCACGAGCAGCATGAGGATCAGGAGGATCAAGCCGACCGCCGCCTTGAGCTCCGATGGGAAGATGAGCGTGCTCATCTCCACGGCGATACCGACGATGAAGCCTCCGAGCATTGCACCGTATGCCGTTCCGAGCCCGCCGAGGACGACGGCCGCGAAGATGAGGAGCAGGAGCCGGAAACCCATGTCCCACTGGATTGCCTCGTTGGATCCGAAGAAGATGCCACCGAGGGCGGCGAGCCCGCCGGCGAGGATCCATGTCAGTGTCACGACTCGGTCGACGTTGATGCCAGAGGACTCGGAAAGGTCGACATCATCGGAGACGGCTCGGAGTGCCGTTCCCATCTTGGTCCTCTGGAGGAACAGGCCGATGGCACCCAGTACCACGACTGCCACGACGATCGTGACGAGGTGCTTCGGCACGACAGGGATACCGAGGATGTCGACAGGACCCTGGCCGGTGAAGTCGCGGTACAGGCGTCGCTGGCCGCTGAAGACGACCAGGATCGCATGGCGGAGGGCGAATGCCAGACCGATCGAGACGACCATCATCGAGATCAGGCCCATTCCGCTCTTGCGGAGGGGACGCCAGAGCCCGCGATCCTGCGCCCACCCGAATGCCGCTCCGAGGGCGATCGCCGGGATGGCGGCTGCAAGCAAGGGCCATTCGGGTCCAGCAGGCGATGTGTGGAAGAAGTATGCGAGGACGGCCCCGAGCGTCACCATCTCACCGTGTGCGAAGTTCACGAGACCTGTGACCGCATACACGAGGGACAGCCCCACCGCGCTGAGCGCGATCACGGCGCCGAGTTTCAGGCCAGCCACGAACAGGGTTCCGATTCGTTCGTACGTCGAGATGCTCGAGATCGTGCTCTCCCCGAGGGGGAAGAGCACTGTCTTCGCCCTGCCCTCTGCAACCTCGACGTCGGTGAGGATGCTGCGGTCGGGATCGGTGAGCCCCACGCCCTCCGGCAGGGACGACTGATCGAGTTCCACGTCGTAGAGGCCGGGGCCCGGAACGGGGATCTCCCAGTCACCATCCGCGTCGGAGGTCGCGGTCCCCACTTCCTCCCCACCGAGGAGGACGGTCAGCCGCACTCCCTCCACGGGGGTCTGCTCGTCCTCCGCACGGACCTGGAGGGAACCACGGATGGTCTCTCCCTCCCCGAGGGCAGCCGCGGGGAAGGCGAGCAGGAGCAACACCACGAGCGATGCAAACCGGATGAGCCTCGGTGAAGGTGCAGCCACGATGAGCGATTGTAGGACGGGAGACGGGCCCGCGGGAGTGGACCGAGCAGCATCGCCTCAGCGCGTGAAGCGATCCAGGTATTCCCTTCTTCTGGTCGCTGCCTCGGTGTCCTCGAAGGCAGCGACGAGGCCGAGAGCGTCGTCACGACTGTGATCGCCCCGAGCAACCTCCGCGACATGGCGCTTCGTGGTGGTGATGGCGAACCGGGCCTTCGATGCGATCGTGTTGGCGACCGTGCATGCCTCCTCGAGGGCGTGTCCTGCGGGTACGACCGTGTTGATGAGGCCCCACGAGCAGGCCTCGGAGGCGGTGAACGTCCGTCCCGTCATCACGAGCTCCTTGGTGCGTGTCGGTCCGATGCAGCGCACGAGCATCTCGATACCTCCCCACGCCAGGGGGATCCCGACGTCGATCTCCGGGATCGAGAAGATGGCGTCCTCCTCCGCGATGAGGATGTCGCACGAACCTGCGAGAACGACGCCCCCTCCGTACACGTGGCCATGGAGTGCGGCGATCGTCACCTGCGGTAGGGCTGCGATGGCTTCGGCTGTGGATCTCCCCAGTGCAGCCGCGTCGTAGCGCCGGTCGGGATCGGCGCTCAGCAGCGGTCCCTCCCGGAAGGTGTCGAGGTCCATACCGGCCGAGAAGCTCGAGCCCTCGCCCCGAAGGATCACGACGCGTGCCTCCGTCGCTGCGATTCGGTGACACGCCTCCCGGATGTCCTGCAGCATCGCGAGCGTCAATGCGTTCAGGCGCTCCGCTCGGTCGAGGACGATCGACACGACGGTGCCTTCGTCGTCATCAACACGGACGCTCTCGCCCACCCGAACCTCCCCGTCGCTCACCACCATCGTACCGAGGCAGATTCTTCCTGCACGGGCGTCGCGCGATTGGTATGTTGGGCTGCACCATGGCGAAGAACGTAGCCCACCTGATCGACGACAAGGGCACCGACGTGTGGCACGTGGGGCCCGGCACGACCGTCTACGAGGCGCTCGAAGTCATGGCGCACCGCAACGTCGGCGCGCTCGTCGTCCTCGAGTCGGAGGCCATCGTGGGCATCGTCTCCGAGCGGGATTATGCGCGCAAGGTGATCCTCGTGGATCGTGGATCCCGCGAGACGCTCGTCAGGGAGATCATGACCTCAGACCCGATCACCGTCTCACGGTCGACGTCGGTCGCCGAGTGCATGGAGATCATGACGGACAATCGGTTCCGCCATCTACCCGTCGTAGAGGACGGCCGCGTGTGCGGCATCATCTCGATCGGTGACGTCGTGCGTGCGGTGATCGAGGAGCAGCGTTTCCTGATCGACCAGCTCGAGGGCTACATCACCCAGTAGGTCCAGGCAGAGCCGGAGAGCAGATACTCCGTCAGGCCCCGCGCTTTGCGAACGTGTCCGCGTCGAACGGCTCGATCATGATGCACTCGCCGGGGCATTCCTCGGCAGCCTCGACGACGATGTCGATCTGCGAGTCCGGCACGCGAGCGACACCCCGAGCGCCGTCCGGTGCCTGGGTGCCGTCGAAGACGATGTCGGCGCCCCAGTTGGAGGCGGTCTCCTTCACGACCCAGAGGCCGTCGTCACGACCCTGGAAGACGTCGGGAGCGATCTCCTCACAGATGCCGTCACCTGTGCAGAGATCCTGATCGATCCACACCATCAGACTTGGGTCTGCCATGTTCATCCTCATGATCGCGGTACGCGTGGGCGGAGTGTAGCGATGATGGACGGGGTGCCTGTCGCATCAACTGTCGATCGACCGGCACCAGACGGCGTGAGCGCGGTAGCGTCCCGGTCGGAGGCGTCCGTGCGCCTGGTGGGCACCGCGGTCTTCAAAACCGACGAGGGGGCGAGAGTTCCCTGGCGGGTTCGATTCCCGTCCGCCTCCGCGACTCGACCGATCGTCGTGTGGCTGACGTCCCCTCCCACGGGACGTCAGCCACGCCCGATCCGTGTCATTCGTCGCGGCCGAGGAGGGGGTCCTTGCTCTCGTAGAGGTTGTCGATCTCGGTCCCGAGCTTGGCCATCACGGCACGGCGCTTGATCTTCAGCGACGGTGTGAGGAGACCGTTCTCCGGCGTGAACTCCTCGTTGTCGAGAACGAAGTTCCTCACGCGCTCGTACTGCTTGATGCCTGATTGCGCCCGGTTGATCTCCGTCTTGTAGAGCTCCCTGACCCGTGCATCCCGAAGCAGCGCATCGAGATCCGCAGTGTCGAGTCCGTTGTCTGCCGCCCACTTCTCGAGATACTCGAAGTCAGGGACGACGACGGCAACATTGAACGGCCGCTGTTCCCCGTAGACCATGACCTGGCTGATGAACCCAGACAGCTGCAGCTGCTCCTCGATCGGGGACGGGACGACATACTTCCCGTTCTCGAGCTTGTACTGCTCCTTGATGCGGCCCCGGATGAACAGGAACCCATCCTCGTCGATGTGCCCGAGGTCGCCGGTTCGGAATCCGTGGTTCTCGGTGAAGACCGCCGCATCCTCCTCCGGAAGGTTGTAGTACCCCATCATCACATTCGGGCCGTGGACGACGATCTCGCCGACGGTCGGGTCACCCGTGCGATCCGTGTCGATCTCCACGGTCACTCCGGGGATCGCTTGGCCGACGGATCCGATGCGACGTGCCTTCCGGTTGTTGGCCGTCACCACAGGGCTGGTCTCCGTGAGGCCGTAGCCCTCGTACACCGTCACGCCCACAGCCGAGATGAACTCGGCGACCTCGGTCGAGATCGCAGCGCCGCCGGAGAACGCGTACTTCAGGCGACCTCCGAACGCGTCGCGAACCTTCGTGAACACCAGCTTGTCGAAGAGGTCGTTCTGGAGATCGACCCACCGGCTCCGTGCGCCCCGCTTGCGCATCTGCTCCCGTTTGCGGGCGTTTGCGATGGCGGCGTCGAACATCGTCTTCTTCAGGCCACCCTCGGCTTCCATCATCTTCTGGAGGCCGTCATAGACCTTGTTGAAGACGGTTGGCACGCTCACGAGGATCGTCGGCTTGATCTCGGGCATGTCACGGGTGAGGGTCTTGGCCGAGGTCAACCCTGTCGACGCACCGAAGTAGGTCAGGGCATGCAGCTCGACCGTCTGCCCGAACGAGTGCGCCCACGGGAGGAACGAAGCCGAGCGGTCTTCCTCCTCGAGCGGGAAGACCTCTGCGATGGCGTTGATGTTCGATGCGAAGTTGCCGTGCGACAGCATGACGCCTTTGGGGTTTCCCGTCGTACCGGACGTGTAGATCAGGCCGGCGAGGTCAGACTCGTCGACCACGGCCACGGGGGCCGGGTTCTCAGCCCCGCTTGCGAGCAGCTCCGTGTAGTCGATCGCGTTGCCGCCCGCCGGATCGTCGATGACGACGATCGTGGAGAGTTCGGGAAGGTCGTCCGCGATCTCCTCGATCTGTGCCCTGATACCGTCGGTGGCGGCGAAGAGGACCTTGGCCCCGCAGTCGCGAAGGATGAACTTCCAGTCCTTCTGCGTCTGTGCTTCGTACATCGGGACCCACGCGGCGCCCAGCATGTACGTCGCGTACGCACCCACTGCCCATTCGAGGCGATTGTCCGAGATGATCGCGACCCTGTCGCCCGCGGTCACCCCGAGCTTGGCGAGGCCTCCACGCGCCCGATCGAGGGCCGATCCGAACTCGGAGTAGGTCGTCCAACTCCAGTCACCGGTCCCGCTGCGCTGCCCGATCAAGGGGTTGTCCGCATAGGTCACCGTGCTGTGGGTGATGAGGTCGACAAGGGTTGAGATCTGGTGCGCCACCGAGGTTCCTTTCGCTGCTACTCCGATCCTACAGGTCGCGCAGCTGCGCCTCGTGGGGTGGGGCGATAGTCTCACCGCCATGAGTGATGCGCTGGCGATCGGCCGGGTGATTCGTGAGGCCCGTCTCGGCAAGGGCATGTCCCTCGGACAGTTGGCCGCGGCCGTTGGCCGCTCGTCGTCGTCGGTGCGGAGGTGGGAACGCGGCGAGGTTCCCCCTGCCATCGGGATCATCGACGACCTCGCCAGGGTGCTCGACCTCGATCCGGACGAACTCCGTTCGCTTCGACCCGAGTCGGATCCTGTTGCCGAATTCCACGAACCGGACACGCCGCCATCCGCAACACCGATCGACGTCATCCCTCGCATCGAGTCGACGGGTCCTGCATTCGAGCCCGTACCGCCACCCGATGCCGGACCGTCCCGCATACGACCGCCCGGGTTCATCGGCGACGTCGTCGAGGTGGTGCGTGGTGCGACGGCGTCGTGGACCGGGTGGATCCGCGGGCTGCTGACCTTCGCCGTCCTCCTCGTCATGGCCATCGTCCTCGTGTGGGCACTCGGGGAACTCTTCGATGCCCTCGGCGAGGTATGGAACTCGTTCGACGCGGAGCCGGGGACCTGACGGCAGGCATCGTCGAGCCAACGAGCGTGACGATCGCACCGACGAGTACTGGACCGCGATCCTCTTCGGTCACTGGGCTTCGGTCACGCTGGCGGGTTTGGTTCACCGTGGGTCGACGTATCGTTCCGGCATGAGGAAGTTGGTGCTCGTCGCGATCGTTGCAGCCATCGTCGCTTCGGGATGCTCGTCCGACGAGGGCGAGGAGCTGATTGCGATCAGGGCATCGATCGATCCGGCTGTCGGGGATGAGCGCTTCCTGTTCGCGGTCAACGAGATCGACGGAACCCGCCGCGGCTCGCCAGACGAGATCGTCACGGTGAGGGCGAAGGCCCTCGATGCGCCCGACGTCGTCCATGAGGTCGGCGCCGACTTCCTGTGGATCATCGAGGACAGCATCGGGCTCTATCGGGCGGCCATTCCCTTCGATCGTGCAGGGCAGTGGGAGATCGACTTCGACGTGTCCACAGGGGAGAAGACACAGCCCTTCCTCGTGCTCGTCGCCGAGGAGCCGGCCACAGTTGCCATTGGGGAGCCAGCACCGTTGGTCGCGACCCCGACCGTCGCCGACACCGCCCTCGAGGATCTCAGTACCGACTTCCCCATCCACGAAGCGTTCTATCAGATGTCGCTCGACGACGCCCTCACCAACGGAAACCGCACCGTCGCCATCTTCGCGACGCCCGCGTTCTGCACGTCAGCCGCGTGCGGACCGATGATTCGCCAGGCGAAGGAGATCAGCGAGTCCTATCCGGACGTCAACTGGGTACACGTCGAGGTCTACCAAGGCTTCAACGAGGAGGGCTTCGCGCCGGACGTCGATCACCTCGCTCCGGCGGTCGTCGACTTCGGACTCCCGTCCGAACCGTGGATCTTCGTCATGGACGAGGAGGGAGTCGTCATTGCCCGGATCGAGGGGGTGCTCGGAGATGGCGAGCTCGAGTCCATCCTCGGCGCGTAGGTTCGTCGTTGTGGTCGTTGCCATGGCGGTCCTGATGTCCTCGGGGTGTGCGAGTGGTCAGGACGACGGTGACCCGGGTGATTCCGTCACCGGCGTCGTCTCACAGGTCAGGGGTAGCGACACCACGGTCGACGCCTTCGTCATCGTCGATGACGAAGGTTCGAGTCACCTGTTCGTTCCCGGTGCCGGTCTGACATGTGACGGTGAACCCGTCGTGCACCTCCGTACCCACCTCATCGAGCGGGACAGGCTCCGCGTCACGTATGCGATGAAGGCAAACGGCGCGCTCGAGGCGACGCGAATCGTCCACATGGACGGGTGAGGACAACCGAAGGGCGCTCAGCCGGTGACGAACTCGTCGGCAGGGAGCAGGTCGGGATCGGGGGCTCCGATAGGTGGTCGTGCCATGATGTACGACTGCCACACGATCACGCTGCCTCCCGCGAGGCCGGCGACCGCTGCGAGGGTCACCATCGACATGACGGAGATGGTCGCCACCCCGTCCTGGAGGGTTCCGAGACCGGTGACTCCGAGGGGGAACACGGCAAATGCGACGACGCCGCCGACGATCGCGCCCAACGGTGCGATGACCCAGAGGCCAACGCTTGACGCCTCCGGATCGATGACCCTGGCGATCGCGGCGGTGACCACCGCGAGGAGTGCGCCGATGACGGCTGCGATCACGATCGTGACGATCCACAACGCGGATGCCGGTACCGCGAAGACCGGTTCGACGGACGCTGCCTCACCTGTCACGGCCAGCTTCGAGATGCCTCCCGTCGCACCGACGAAGAGCGTCCCTGCAACGGCAACGACGAGACCGACTATGGCGCCGATTCCGAATGCGCTTCCGTAGCTTGGCTTCATGGCGACGATTGTACCCGCGTGACGACGGCCAGGGTTGTTCAAGTGTTGATCAGCGGCTGCACACGTCTGGTGCGTAGATCCCGATGATCCGGTCTGCGTCGTCCGGGCCTTCCACCGGGCCCCACAGGAGCAGCGACCCCGACGTCGATCCCCGGACCTCGTAGATCTCGCCGAGGCGCGGATCGGTGGAGAACGTCACGAGTTCCCCTGCATAGATGGATTGGAGATCCGCGACGCTGTCGCCGACGGTCAGTCCACTCAGGGTCTCGAGGCCCGCTGCCGGGTTCGTGAGGTCACCAAATGTGAGATCGTGGCGATAGCCGTTGAAGATCTCCTGGCCGCCCGGTTTGGTGACGATCGCAGCGAATGGGCCGAACAGCAGCACTCGCTCGAGGTCGCCTGCGCACACCCCGTACTGACCGGTCGAGACCTGCCAGCCGGTGTCCTCGGTCGGATCGCCGAAGGAAGCGACGAGGCGCCCCATTGCCGTTGGCGCGTCCTGACCGAACACGATGTCGGGGATCTCGTTGTCGTTGACGCGGAGGCCGTTCGTGATCAGTTTCAATCGATCGACCTCGATTGCAGGCGGCACCGCGTCGAACGGATCCGCAGGAGGAACCGTTGTGGTGGTCTCGCCGTCGACCGTCGTCGTTGTGGTCTCGCCGTCGACCGTCGTCGTTGTGGTCTCGCCGTCGACCGTCGTCGTTGTCGTGCCCGCGGCGTCGCCGGAGTCCTCGGGGGAGAGGAGCTGGAAGACGGCAACGGACAAGGCGACGAGGAGGAGCCCGATGATCAGGCCCGTCAGGAGGGGCGATCCAGGAGGCTGTGCCGGTGGGGTGGTCGGAGGCTCCATCGGCGGCAGCGGTTCGTTCCCCGAGAGATTCGTCAGATCTGCGTATGGATCCGTCCATCCTGGCGGGTTCTGATGCGGATCGTATGGGTCGCTCACCGGGGTTCCCGTCTCTCGTGCGTTCGGCCCATTCTATGGCTCACGGCGTCAGGGCCGCGTTGTCTGTGGTGTCGGCCGACGGCAGGTCGTCGCCGTAGGCCTCTGCGAGGACTTCGTCGAATGAGGCGGTTGCGACGAGGACCGACTGTCCGGACGTAGTGCGCGTGAGGCGAACCGGGATCTCGAGCCTCCTGATGGTCTCGATGTCGATGCCACGGAGACCCCACGCGAGGTTGACGGCACTCGAGATGCTGAGTTGATCATCGAGGACGAAGTTGTCTGCGAGGCTCCGAGCCTTTGTCGTCAGCTGTGTCGGTGAATCGAACGTCTTGAGTCTCGCGAAGAGTTGCAGGATCACGTCCTGCTGGTGTTGGTTGCGCTGGAGGTCGCTCGCTCCAGGCACGGACCGCCACGTGCCGTTGACGAGCTGCTCCGTGTGACGGGACCGAACCCACGCAAGGGCCTGCTCGCCGTCCGTCTCGGTGCACCCTGCGGGGAGGTCGAGTCCTGACCTGTCATCTCGAACGGGGTTGTCGACGCACACCTCGACCCCGCCGACGGCGTCGATCACCTTCGTGAATCCCTCGAAATCGAACCAGGCGAAGTGGTCGACCTCGATGCCGGTGATCTCTCCGACCTGATACGAGAGCAGGGTCGGTCCGTTGATGTCCTCCGACGGGCATCCCTTGATCAGGGTGTTGATGCGACTGTTGCCACCCGTGCAGGGGTTCTCGACGTACAGGTCCCTCGGGAGCGAGACCATGAAGGGATCGGCTCCGTTGGTCGGCCGAACGAGGTAGAGGATGACGTCGGCGGCGCCTGCGATCTCGTCGTTGCCGATGATGAGGAGGGTCTCGTACGACTCGGTCGGCGCCGTGGTCAGGGGTGTGCTCGGCGTCGACGCGTCGCCGTCCTCGAGAACCACGTCGTCGTTCGGATCAGAAGGTGCCCTGGGATCGGTCGACTCCCTCATCGCGGCGACGGCTGCCGTGTCGAGCGCCTCCTTCTCGACCCCGCTCCACGAGTACAACAACTGGGCGCCTGTGTATGCGCTGTAGGCGAGGAGGAGGATTCCCGCAAGCGCCGCTCCCCGTGCGAGGGCTCCGCGTACGGGACGGTGGCCGAGGGTCGACGTGCCATCGGACCTGTTGCGAATGAAGCCGAGCACCGGGGCTCCTGCGTCCCCCAGTTCCTCGATCGCCCTGGCCACACCTGCTGGATCGGCTGTGTCCGTGAGCACCAGGACGGTGCCGTCAGCATGGGCTCCCAGGTCGTCCGTGGCCGAGGACCACATGACCGGGGGAACGTCGATGATGATGAGGTCGGCGTGCTCGGAGACGACGTCAAGGGCATCGGCGACGAGGATTCCGGCCAGGTCGCTCGAGTCTGCCAACTCGTCGCCTGCGGGGAGCATGGGGAAGCTCGATCCGTCCTCGAGCACCCACATCCGCGTGGCCTCTGCGAGCGTCGCCGTCCCTCGTGCGACGTCAGACAGCCCGGGAGACCTTCCCGATGAGAGGTACCGTCCGGTGCCATTGGGGGACGCATCGGCGTCCACGAGCATCACGCGCCGGCCCACGGAGGACGCGGCGATCGCAAGGCTGAGGGCGACCCGCGAAGCGCCCTGGCCTGGCGCCGGGGAGCTCACGAGGAGCACCCGGCCCGTCGTGTGGCCCTCGATCTCGCGGAGGATCGCGGTGAAGCGGTCTCGTACCTCGGATTCCGTGAGGGCAGGAGCCGGGGTGGACCCGTCCGGCGGCACTGCGCCGAGACACGGAATGCCTTCGAGCGCGCCTCCGAGTGTTGGTTGGGAGCGGGCAACGGTCATGACGTACCAGACCGCGGCTCCGACGGCGCCTGCGAGCAGCGCTCCAGCGACGACGGCGGTGTTCGAGTCGCGTATGAGGAGCGTCACGTACAACACAGCCAGCGCCGAAGCGACGCCGAGTACGTTTGCTGGTGAGAAGATGCGTCGCATCATGCGCGTGATTCCGTGGTGGTGGCTGGTATCACGCTTACCCCTCGCAGTGATCCGTAGACAATGGTACGTCGTACCGGATGTACCTCGCGACGCCTACGGAGTCTCGCACGGGCTGGGGCTGTAGATCCCCTCGACGATGCCATCGAGTTCCGTGGAGGACACCGGTCCCCACAGCAGGAGCTCGCCCCCGTCCTGGAGCCGGAAGTGGTCGACCCCGTCGATGAGCTCGAATGTGATCGTGAACTGGGAGTAGATCTCCGCGAGGTCCGCGACCGTGTCTCCAACGGTGAGCCCGGAGAGCGTCGACAGTCCGAGCGGCTCTCCTGCACCCACATCCTCGAATCGATACGACACGAACACCGCATCATCGCCGAAACCGTCGAATATCACCCGTAGGTCGCTCCATTGCAGCCAGTACGACTCGGCAGGAGGACACAGGTCGTCGTCCCCGGATCCGCTCGCCTCGCCGAGCGTCGCCCCAAGCGCGCCCGCCACGTCCCCGATGGGGGAGCCGAAGTCGATCGGGCCGATTCCCGCGGCGCGCAGTGTCAGCTCGGCGGTGTCGATGGGGTCCCCGGAGGGGGGCCACGCCGATGGCGGCGGAAACGCCGCAACGGTTGTCGTCGTCGTCTCCGGCACCGTGGTGGTCGTTGTCGTCTCCGGCGCAGCCGTTGTCGTGGTGGTCTCTGGCGCTGTCGTGGTGGTGCTCTCTGGGACGGGTGTGGTTGTTGGCGTCGAGTCGCTGTCGAGGAACACGAGGACCCAGACGATGACGACCGCGATGAGCAGCAGGATCGGGATCAGCCAGATGCCCCTGTTCTTGGGCCTGTCGGGGGGAAGCGTCCAGTCGTCGAAGCTGAACTCCCCGGTGTCGTCGATCGACGACGGTGACGCGGGAGGAGCGATGGGTGGCGGCGGTGGAGGCACCATCGGGGCCGGCGTGTCATCGGGGTCCGCGGGAGGAGTCTGCGGGTTGACGGGCGGGTCCGCGACGTCACCGACCCGTACGTCGATCCAGCCCTTGCCACATGTGGGGCAGGTGCTCTCGTCGGCCGGTCGTGGGGTTCCGCAGTAGACGCAGACGGGGAGTTGGGAGGAGGTGGTGTCCATCGGTCATGAGCATACGAACCGAGATGGTGAACACGATGCTTTCGGTCAGTTCTCCTGATGGGCCTTCAGGTACGCCGACACGTCTGCGAGGTCCTGATCGGTGAGGGAGGGGTTGCCGCCCTTCGGCTGCATGTCGATGCCCTGGTTGTTGAGTGGGTCGTCCGCACGTCGGCCGACGAGGAGGAACGCGATGAGGTCCTCCTCCGAGGTGGACTGCACGAACGCATTGGGTGCCAGCGGCATGCCGAGGCCGTCAACTCCGGACAGGTCCCGTGCATGGCACGAAGCACAGCTCCCCACATACACGGCGGCCCCTGACACGGGATCACCGGCGAGGACCTCTCCCGCGGTCGTTGGCGGTCCTCCTCCGTCAGTACGTCCGGCTCCTCCGTCGCATGCGGTGATGCCAAGCGCGAGCAGGGTGATGACCGTTGCGAGCGTCCTGCGCCTCATTCGGTGCTTCTCGATCCTCGCCGTCCCCTGGCGCCGGTCTCAAATGTCGGCGCAGGGGCGGACGTTCGCCTCGACGGTTGCACTTGCAAGCTCGGCGAGCATGGCATCCCTCGCCGTCTGCCACGGCGCGTGGAGCGCGCACAGGTCGTTGATCGGGCACGGAATCCCGCGTTGGACGCAACCCTGGTCCTCGATCCTGCCTTCGATGACCTCGATCACCTCGAGCACGCTGATTCCTTCGAGGCCGACGATCAGCCGGTAACCACCCCGTGGACCCGGCGTGGATGCGACCCAGCCGGCCTTGACGAGTGGGGAGATGACCTGGGGGAGGTAGTGCGTCGTGATGCCGAGTTTGTCCGCGAGCCACTTGCCCGCAACCAGCTCGCCCTCTGCGTCACCGATGCAGCGCAGCGACTTGAGGGCAAGGTCCGATTTCTTTGTCATCTCCAGACGCATTGCGTTTCCTTAGCCAAGTGGTCTGCAATATAGGGCACGACGTCGGGTTGCGCGACCATCGATCACGGAGCGGCGACGGATCGTCGGGTGCGACCCGTCGCCGCCTCGCGATGTGGTCTACTGCTGGGCCTTCAGATAGGCGGCGACGTCCGCGAGATCGTCGTCGGTCAGCGACGGGTTCCCGCCCTTCGGTGGCATGTCGACACCCTGGGTGTTCAGGGGGTCGCTTGCGGGGCGACCGACCTTGAGGAACGCGACGAGTTCCTCCTCCGAATTGGCCGAGACGAAGTCACTCGGGGCGAGGGGCTTCCCGAGGCCGTCGATTCCCGCCAGGTCAGGGGCATGACATGCGGAGCAGGTCCCCGAGTACACGGACGCCCCTGCGACGGGGTCCCCTGCGCTCCCTGCCCCTGGGGCTGTCGTCGTTCCTCCGTCTCCGCCGTCATCGCCACCGCCGCACGCGGCGAGTACCAGGGCGAGGAGGGCGACCACCACCACCACTTTCGTACGTCTCATCCGATGCTCCTTCCTTCTGTCGACTGTATCTCGTGTTCCTGGGTCGTGAGCTTTGGAAGTCCGCCCACGTTCGATGCGGCTTTCAGTGATCACCGTCGTGGCTCCCGCCCATGGGTGGGGACTCGGCAGATCCATTCGAGTGGTGATCGCCGATGAGGCCGTTGTTCATGGGGAGGGCCTTCAGCGCGTCCCACGTGATCACCTCACCGTCGACATCGGCAGCGAAGGACGACGCCCTTCCCTCGTCGGAGAAGGCGAGGATCGAGTGACCCATCGGGCTGGCGACCGACAGGGTCGGTACGAAGAATGCCAGATCGACAGAGACCCACTCCTCGGTCTCGAAGTCGTGGACCCACATCTCCTCCGAATCCACGGAGTCGCCCGTCTCTCGGAGATGGACGATCATGTCCCCGACGTCATCGAACGCCTTCTCCTCGCCGTCACCGAGCCGGTATGCCGCTGCGAATCGAGCGTCCTGGATGATCATCCCGCACTCGACGCAGATGTCGCGGCCGTAGTTGATGGAGGGTGGATCGGTGGCGGCTGCCGACGCACAGCCGGCCGTGAGGAGGATGACTGTCGCAACGAGGTGGAAGACCCTGTTCCGGATCCAGGGTCGTGGGGTGTCGCTCATACGTCCCCTTTCGTGGCGAATCTCACCCAGGCCGCTGCCGCCGGGACGAGGGTCCACAGGGCCAGGAACGCGATCAGCAGGCTCCCGAGACCGTCACCGAAGCGATCGACGGCGTACTGCCCTGCGGGACCGAGGACGTCGAGCGAACCGTCGAAAGCCGTCAGCGATGCGAGGCGAAACGCCTCGACGGGGTTCGTCACGGCTGACAGGAGAAGGACCTCCGTCGGCATGCTCGTCGCAGCGGAGGTGCCCATGAATCCCAGATCGCCGATGAAGGCGAGGACCAGCCAGACGAAGATGGCGATTCCGAGGGCCGTCGCGGTTCGGGCGGCAAAGGTCGAGATCAGCATTCCGACGCCCAGCATGGAGACCGCGAGGAGCCATGACAGGATGGCGATCGTGATGAAGCTCGTTGCATCGGTGCCCCCTCCCCTGGCAACGGTGAGGATGCCTGCTGCGCCGAACCCGGTGAGCACGGTCCCGGCGAGGGCAGCGGAGAGCCCGAGGAACGTGCCGATGAACACCTCGGTACGCGAGATCGGATGGCTGAGGAGGAAGCGGAGGGAACCACTCTCGCGCTGCCCCGCGATCGAGTGGGCACCGAGCGTCAGGCCCATCAACGGCACGATGATCTGGGTGAGGGCGACGAGGGAGGCCGCAGTGCGACCGAAGGTCCCCGCTCCGGACACCTGTGCTCCGGGAAGTGCGGCCGATGCCATGAACGAAGCCAGACCGGTGAAGGCGGCCGTCCACATCCAGAACCATCTGCTCGTGGCCGCATCACGGACCTCCTTCGATGCGATCGTCGCTACGAGACGCACCTCCGGGCGCTCACTCACCGACTGCACCGTTGTGGTCGTCATCGCCACACCTCGAGGTCGTCGATCCGGATGCCTGCGCCATGGAGTGCGTCGAGCGCGGCGCCCTTTCGCTGCGCGGAGACCTCAACGAGAATGCCCCCTGTGTTGCGCTTCGCGACGAAGCCGGACCTGGCGAGGACCTCGAGGGCGCTGTCCGCCGAGCCGTTCGTGAGGATGAGCTGCATCCAGGCCTTGAGTCCCACCATCTCCGACAGGTCCTCTGGTCGACAGATCGTGGTGATGCGGCCCTGATCCATCGCGACGACCGAGTCGACGAGCATGCCGACCTCGTCGGCATGGTGAGAGGTGATCAGCAGCGTTCGGCCCTCGTTCCTGAGGGAGATGAGGAGTTCGATCGCCGAGTCCCGTGCATGGGCATCGAGGTTGGACGTGGGCTCATCGAGGAGCAGGATCGGAGGGTCGGGGAGCAGCGCCGACGCGATGCCGAGTCGCTGCTTGAGTCCACCCGAGAGCTCAGACACCTTCTTGTCCATGTGGTGCTCGAGATCGACGGCACGTGCGACCTCCTCGACGCGGTCAGGGCCGAGTCCCCGGAGTGCCGCCGAATAGTCGAGGAGGTCCCTGACCCCCATATCGTCGTAGAAGGCCAGCTCCTGTGGCACGTAGCCGATGATCGACCGAACGGCCTTGCCGCGGCTCCTGGCATCCATGCCCTCGACCGTGATCGTGCCGTGGTAGGCCACGAGGCCGAGGATGCAGCGGATCACCGTGGTCTTGCCTGCCCCGTTCGGTCCCCAGAAGGCGTATGCGGCACCGTCGGGAACGGTGAGCGACACGTCGTCGACGACCGTCGTCTGTCCATAGGCCTTCGTGAGGTGGTCGATGGTGATCACGCCGTCACCTGCCCTCGCGACCTCCGGAAGCGGATGACCGGCACGCCGACGATCGCCATGCCCGCCGCGATCATGGCGATCGCCGTGAGTCCCATTGCGAGGTTGCCTGATTCATCCATCGTTCGCCCGACCGGCGCCAACGCCGGTCGTGAGATCAACGGTTGCTCGTCCTCGACCAGCGGGGCCGGCCTGAACACCGGGAACATCCGCGCGGCGATGTCAATCGCCTTGGCCGCAGGAGTCTCGTCGAAGAAGGCGAGCTGTGGGTGCTGGTCGGTGATCGTGTCGTAGAGGTCATTGACCATGTAGACGACGTCGCCGACCCCGTCACCGTCCGCGTCGTACCCGGCATAGTCGCTCCAGTAGTTGCCCGCTCCACCGGCATTCCACTCGTTGCCGCCGAACGAGCCCGATCCGGTGACACCCACCTGTTCGGCGTTGTCGATGAATGTGTTCCCGACGACCGTGTTTCGTTTCACGTTCGGGAGGAAGAGGACCCCGACGCGGTTGTACGCGATGAGGTTGTGGGCGATGAGGCCCTCCGATGCGACCGATGTCGGCGAGTTGTCGAGGTAGATGCCGACCCGGTTCGCGATCAATCGGTTCTGCTCGATCACGACATCGTCGATCTCCTTGAGGCCGATCCCGTAGCCGCTCGGACCCGTGTTGCCGGAGAAGACGTTGTTGCGCACCGTGGCGTGCCGTGAGTACATGAGGAACGCCCCGACCGAGTTGTGGCTCAGGTCGTTGCCTTCCACCAGTGCGTCGTCCGAGTACATGAGGTGGAGTCCGTAGCGGCCGTCGCGCACCGTGTTGCCGCTGACGACGATGCCGTCGGTGAACCAGAAGACGAGATCCCGCCCCCCGGTGATGTCGTTCGATTGAACCGCCGAGCGATGGCTCTCCCACAGCCGGATCCCATCACCGCGTCTGGCGATGTCGATGTTCTTGGCTCCGATCGTGTTTCCCTCCACGACAGAGTCCGGAGACGTGCGCAGGAACACTCCGAACAAGACGTCGTCGAGGATCGTGTTCGTGATCGTCACCCTCGAGGCATCGATCGATGTGATGCCGGAGTTCTCTCGATCGAGTGAGTCCCCGGAGCCCCGGATGGTGATCCCGTCGATCGTGACGTCGGGAGCCTCGATGGTGATGACCGAGCCGATACCGTGGGCGTCGACGATGGCGTCGTGGCTTCCGGTGATGGTGAGCGGGCTCGTGATCGCCACCGGGGCGTCATACGTGCCAGGGCTGAGCGTCAGGGTCCCACCGGGGGGAGTTGCGTCGATCAGCGCCTGGAGATCCGTCGATGCCCCCGAAGGTGATGCGGGAAGGACGCCGAGCAGAGTTACGAGTGCGAAGAGCCATCGCACGGTCACGGTTGGTCCCCCTGTGTGTGCTCGATGAGCGGCTTCCAGGCTCGCCTGTGGAGGACGAGGCCGGCTGCGATGAGACCCGATGCGATGAACGCCAGGATCAGGCCCGGTCCCGGGAGGGCGAGGGTGTCGAACTGCGCGATCTCGGCCGGCCCGAGGATCGGTGGGGTGAACTCTCCGACGGCCGCAGCGAAGGGTGCCCGTGGATCGAGGTTGTTGCCGAAGCGCCACAACCAGTACTGGAGGTCCGCGAGGAACACGATGGGGAACACCAGCGCAGGGAACACCAGGACGGCAACCCACCTTGAGTGGATTCGTAGGGCCGCCACCACGAGACCTGCGAGCGTGACGATCGCGATCACGGCCACGGATCGTTCGAAGACAGCCCCGTCCTCGAACGATCCGAGACCCACGTAGTGATTCAGGCCCTCGAGCTCGACGACATCACCGACCAGCCTGTTCACATATGCCATGACACGGAGCCCGTCCGGAAACTGGGGCGCAGCGAGGTTGAGCACCCAGTAGGGGAGGAGGAGCGACACGATCAGGAGCAGGGCAGCTCCGGCGAACAGCCACGTGGGTAGCTGGTATCGACGCTTCTCCTCGGGGGTGAGATCCTCTGGGATCTGCGGCCCCAGAATCCGGTTTCTGACCGACACGGTCGAGCTCCTTGCTCGGTTACTCGCTTGGCTTGATCAGGAAGTAGCCAGCCATTTCGAGGTGCAGCGCAGAGCAGAACTCCGAGCAGTAGAACGGGTAGACCCCGCTCCGATCGGCAGTGAATTGCATCGTCGCTGTCTCTCCCGGCTCGAGGCTCAGGTTGATGTTGTACGCGGGAAGCGAGAACCCGTGCGTCGCATCGAAGCTGGTGTCGATGTTCGTGACATGCCAGGTCACCTCGTCACCCTCGTTGATCTCGACGCGATCGGGCGTGTAGTGGCTGCGCACCGCAGTCATCCAGATCTCCACCTGGTTGCCGTTGCGCTCGATCCTCTCCGTTCCCGCCTGGGGCGCGTTCGGATCGACGGCCATGACCGCGGGATCCCAGCCGATCTCCGGGTACACCGTCATCGGGCTCAGCTTGTCCGCCTTGATGATCTGTGCATAGTGCGGCTCGCCCATGCCGATCGGCATGTCGTACATCACCGTCATCCCAGCCGTGTCGGGCTTCGCGTCCGGGGCCATCGATGTGTCGATGAGCTGGAAGTTCTGCGGAAGCAGGGGACCCGGAGGGAAGAAGCGGTCGATGGACCACTTGTTGAGCGCAACGACGTACTGGCCATCTGGGCTGACCGTGTCACCCTCGGGCGCTGCGAGGTGCCCGATGTTGTAATGGACCGGCACTGTCCCCTCGAGCTTCCACCCATCGTCACCGCGATAGTTCTCACCACCGAGGCTCCAGCGCGCCACGGCGCTGTCGAGGAAGAGGCTCGTGTACGCGTAGCCGTCGGTTCCGAACTGGGTGTGGAGCGGACCGAGTCCGAGCTCGACCTGTGCCTCCGTCACCGCGTCGAAGTCGAGCACCGGGACGCCGTACGGATCGGGAACCCAGTTCTGGTCCGCGATCGCCTGCTGGACCTTGTCGAACGAGTAGATGGTGACGTGTGGATCGAGCTTCCCCGAGATCACGATGTAGTCGCCCATGGGCGCGATGTCGACACCGTGGGGGCTCTTCGGCTCCGGCACGAAGAACAGGACACCCTCGTCGATGAGGGTTTGGAGGCCGATGACCGGGAACCCGTTCACGTCGAAGGTCTGTCCGGCCCCGGCGAGCTCGACTGCCCGGTTCAGGTTGATGACGTGGAGGTAGTCGTTGTCACGGGCGGAAGCCCCTGCCTCGAAGTTCTCCCCACTTCCGTCCTCTCCTGCGCCCGTCGCCATTTCGGTGTTGAAGGAGTTGCAGAAGATCCAGCCGTCGGATGCGAGCTTTCCGGCATCGCACAGGTCCTGCCAGTACGGCGGGAGCTCGAGCGCGAATGATTGGGACTCGTCGACCCGTCCGGCGTCCCTGTCGAACTTCCAGAGGGTCACCATGCCCTTGTAGTCGGACTCGTACGACTCGATCGGTGCGTACTCCCAGCCGTGCGGCGTTGCGTACTGACCGCCCTCGATGATCCACTCCGTGTCGGGTGTCACCATCGTTCCGCCGTGGTCGTTGATGGCGATCGGGTTCTTCACGATCTGCTTCGTCTCGAAGTCACGCAGGTCGATCACGGCGATACGTGCATTCGCCTTGTCGTTGATGAACACCCACTCGCCGTCGTAGTCGCCGGCCGTCTCGGACAGGGCGGGATGGTGCGTGTCGGCCCAGCGGATCTCCTTGCCGTCGACGTCGCCCGCTTCGAGGACCTCCATCGTTCCTTCGTTGCCGTATCCCCAGCCCTGCCACGGTTCGGGTGTGAACACACCGATCGTCTTCAGCAACCGCATCGATGGGACGCCGATCACATACATCTGCCCCGCATGGCCCGCTGACGAGAACATGACGTAGGGGTCGTGTTCGCCTGACGGCAGGTACGTCAGGCCCGCCGACATGAATTGATCTGCCGACAGTGGCTGGAGTCCGGCCTCAGCCCTTCGGGAGTTGATGTCGTCGACCGAGCCGCTCCCCGATCCGGAGCTGGACGTACAGGCCTGGAGGATCAGGCCGAACGCTGCCAGGGCACCGATCGCTGCAAGGATCGATCGCCTCCTCCACCATGGCGTCTTCGACTTCGTTGTCATTGCCTACTCTCCCTTCGTGGGCTGGAGAGACGCGCTATTGCCAGTGGTGTCTCTTCCAGTTCTCGTAACAGGGACTCCCGGGCCCGTACCCACGGATCGTGCAATCTGCACAGATCTGTGGGCGGGTTCCGGGAGTCCCCGTGCATGCACTGATTCCTGTCGACCCGCCCCTCGACCGCTTCGATGAGATCGAGGACGCAGAGATCGTCGAGGCTCTTCGTCAGCCGATAGCCCCCGCCCCGGCCCGGTGCCGAAGCGATCCACCCCTCACGTATGAGCGGGGCGAGGATCTTCGTCAGGTAGTCGAGGCTGATGTCGAGTCGGTCGGCGATACGGGTACCCGGCTGGAAGCTGGGGTCGTCGACATCCAACACCATGAGGGCCTGGGCAGCGAGTTCGGTGCGTTGATCGAGTTCGAGCCTCATGTGATCCCGAGTTCCTAACTATCTGACTCCGTAATAGTAGCAATGAGTGCTCACGATTGCCAGTGGCAAATCCAGCAGGGTGGAGTTGGGACCCCGACGAATGGTGCGGGCGCGGAATCACCAGGGTGTTGCGGCCTACCGGGCCTCGTGTCTCAGGTGCCGACCTTGAGCATGTCGGTGAGCCGGGTGGCCCTGAGTTCGGCGATGAGCGCTTCGCGAGCCTTGGTCCACGGTCCGTGGAGCGCGCAGCTGTGCCCTCCCTGGTGGATGGGGCCGAGGTGGAGGCAGCGGGTCTCGTCGAGAGGTCCCTCGACGGCCTCGATGAGATCGAGGAGGGAGATGTTCTCGAGGCTGTAGGCCAGGACATAGCCGCCGTGGGGGCCGGAAACGGAGGCGACCCAGCCGGACCTCGTGAGGGGTGCCATGACGTGGGGGAGGTACTGGGGGGATACGTCGAGCAGCTCCGCGAGCTCAGCGCCTCCGACCCTGTCGCCGCCGAACGCGGCGATCGCCTCGAGGGCTTGGAACGCGAGATCCGTCTTCTTCGTCAGTTCCAGTCGCATGGCTAGATCCTAAGTTGTTGACTATGTAATTGTAGCGAATCCACGGTGCATTGTCATCACACATTTCCGCACGCCGGAGCGGGCGCTCAACCCGATCGTCGAGGGACGGAGAAGGTCAATCGTGATGATTCCGCCCGGTCTCCTGTGGGGGATGGAATGCATGAGCCGAGAGCCACGCCAGAACAGCAGAAGTCGTGTGCTGGGGGTAGCGACGAGCGCTGCATACCTTTCCAGCGGAGAAAGTGGGTTCACAAACGTGACGGGCTGTGTGATATTGAGGGGCACGCATCGCAGCGTTCGAGCCGAACCCCTTGACAGGCCTCGTTCCGTCGCGATGTGGCGATCGACCGGCGACAAGGTGGAGGAAGCTGGATGACGACGGAGTCCAAGCCGCGGAAGGCGATCACGGACATGGCGGCCCGTGAACGCGAAGAAGCAAAAGAGCGGATGGACAGGGACACCCTTCATCGATCCATCAAGGATCGGGACCGATCGAAGCTCACCGATGATCGTGGACGGCTGACGACGGACCTCGTCTCGCAGTACCTGACCTCGATCGGCGAGTACGAACTGCTCACGGCCGAGAACGAGGTCGACTACGCGCAGAAGATCGAAGCTGGCCAGACGGCAGCAGAGCGCCTCGCAGCGGGAGCCTTCTCCACCAAGGCCGAGGAGATCCAGCTCAAGCGCCAGGTCAGGCGTGGCAGCGAGGCGAAGGACGCATTCCTCACCGCGAACCTCAGGCTCGTCGTGGCAAACGCACGCCGATACGCCAACACCTCCGGCATCGACTTCCTCGACCTCATCCAGGAGGGCAACCTCGGCCTCATCCGCGCCGTGGAGAAATTCGACTGGCGCAAGGGTTTCAAGTTCTCGACCTATGCGACGTGGTGGATCCGCCAGGCGATCACCAGGGCCATCGCGGACAAGTCACGTACCGTTCGGATCCCCGTACACCTCCACGACACCCTCGCCGCGGTGCGAGCGGCCCAGGCCTCCCTCAAGGCGGAGCTCGGCAGGGACCCGAAGCCGGACGAGATCGCCGAGGAGGCGGGTGTCGAGGTGTCCAAGGTCGAGCTGGCGCTCGCCGTCGCGGATACCGTGTCGCTCGAACAACCCATCGGTGAGGATGGCGCCCAGCTCGGGGACTTCATCGAGGACGAGGACGCGGTCGATCCGGTGCGAGTCACCGAGGAGCTCGACATCGCAAACTCGTTGCGGAAGTCCATCGAACGTCTCCCGACGAGGGAGGGCCGCATCCTGGCGCTGCGCTACGGCTTCTACGACGGCATCCCGCGCACGCTCGAGGAGATCGGCGAGGAGTTCAACCTCACCCGTGAGCGCATCCGGCAGCTCGAGAAGCTCGCGCTGTGCAGGCTTCGCCACCCGAGCTTCGGCATCCGCGAACAGGATCTGATCTAGACGTAGCGGTCTGCCCGGTGGGACGATGTCGACGCGACCACCGATGGACGCGGGTAGCGTGGGCTGTGGAGGTGAGCGATGAGGGTTCAGGCCTTGGTCGGGGCGAGCGCTGACATCGTCGGGCCGGAGACCGCAGCGTCGGACGTGGTTCGGGTGATGATCGACCGTGAGGTGGGTGCTGTCGCCGTCGTTGACAGCTCCGGCCTCGTTGGCATCTGCACGGACAGGGACCTCGCCAGGGCGCTCGCGGCAGGTTCCGTCGCCGACACGCCCGTCGTCGAGATCATGACAGAAGCGCCGGACACCATCGGCCCTGAGGTCTCGGTCTCTGACGCCGCCGCGTGGATGCTGGAGACCGGATATCGGCATCTCCCTGTGGTCGACGCCGGCGAACTCCTCGGCATCGTCGACATCCGCGACGTTCTCTGGGCGCTCATCGACGCCTGATTCGCGCACGGTGGCCACCCACCCGGTCGTGTCGACCGATCACGGCTGTGGCTCCTATGCCGCGGACCACACCGCCAACTCGTTCCCGTGGGAATCCAGGAAGTGGAACCTGCGGCCTCCGGGAAAGGCGTAGATGTCCTCCTGGATCGTTCCTCCGTGCTCGACGACCCGCGCCCTGGTGGCCTCGAGGTCATCGGCGTAGAGGATCACGAGGGCTCCGCCGTTCGCCGTGCGCGAGCTGGGTCCCCCACGCCTGAATCCACCGTCGAGGGCTCCATCGTTGAAGGCACGGTACTCGGGCCCGTAGTCCGTGAACGCCCAGCCGAAGGTCCCCGAGTAGAACGCCTCTGCGGCGTCGAGGTCGGCGGCAGCGAACTCCACGTAGTCGATTCTGCGGTCTGTGGGCATGGCAGTCCTCCTGTTGTGTTGGCCCAGGGTGGCGATGATCACGAGACCGATGCGTGACGGAGCTCAGCGGCGGATCCACACGACCCGCACCTCGGTCACCTCGATGTCGTCAGATTCGAGCCCGACGACGACCGGTTCGATGTCATCGACGAGGCCAGACCACTTCTCATCGATCGTCCTCAGGCTGTCCTCGAGGTCGATGCCAAGCGCCTCGTATGCGGCTCGCTTCGACTCGACCTTGTCCTCGGCACGTCGCAGGCGGTCCTCGGTCGTCCTCGCCGATGAACCCGACAGTCGCGGCTTGCGACCCATGAGCAGGTCGAGGCCTGCACCGAGAATGGCCTCACCGCGTGAAGCGTCCAGGGCTGCCGACGCCGAGTCCGCCGTTCGCACCGCTTCCTCATAGTCCCGTGTGGCCTTTCGGATGCGCGCCTCGAAGGTCATCCGCTTCTCGGCCATCTCGGCGTCCGCCGCATCTGATGCGCCAGCACGTACCCGCTCGGTGAACGCATCCAGATCCTCGCCAGGGCGCGACACCATGTCGAGCTTGCGATGCCTGAACACCTCCAGCTCGCCCGCTCGATCGAGGTGTGTCCGGATCATCCGCTCGAGCCTCTCGAAGTACGACGTCTGCGAGATGGCGCCCTCTGGCGCAACGAACGGGAGCGCGTCGTCGACGGGCAGGAAATCCCTCTCGTCGTGATCGACCTCGACGAGGTCGGATGGGCCCGGTTCCTTCGTCGCATTCGGCACGACCGCCTCCCAGGTCTCGACGTGGTCGAGATCGAGCCTTGGCTCGTCGAACCGAACCGACACGGAAACAGCGATACCAGCCTCGTACCGGTCGCCGTTCGCCGAGTACCCAACGGCCGCCGCCCATGGCGCAGCGGGGTGAAGGACGACCGCCTCGATCCCGCTCGCGACCTGCGGCGAGCCGGACGTCGCTGGCACCTCAGGGGCGTGTCCCTTCGGGGTTGACTCGACCGGCGGGGGTGGGCGGTCTGCTGGCGCGGTCAGCGACGTGACCTCTTCGCGAGTCATGGGCCCGCGGAGGTAGGACATCGCCCATCGTGTCGTGAACAGCTGTGGCGACGCCTTCCTCGTGTTGTGGAGCACGAACGAACGCTTGCCGAGCCCACTGATCTGCCGATCGATCCCTGCGACGTCGATGTCCCCTGACGCGTTCGATACCGCCTCGAGGACTCGGGCCTTGTCCCTCTCGGTCTGAAGTCGGCCGATGCACCATGTCCCTGCGTTCGACATGGCCTTGTAGTCGAGGTCCACGGGGTTCTGCGTCGAGAGGATCAGTCCCACACCGAAGGCACGCGCCTGTTTCAGCAAGGTCAGGATCGGCTTCTTCGCCGGCGGCTCTGCGGTCGGGGGAACGAAGCCGAACACCTCGTCCATGTAGGCGAGGGCGCGAAGCTCGCTCGACCCCGGCTGGGACCGCATCCACGTGATCAGACCCGACAAGAGTGCCGTCACGATGAACTGGCGTTCCGAGTCCGAAAGGTGCGCGAGGTAGATGACTGCGGCCCGCGGCCTTCCCTCCTCCCACAGGAGGGCTTCGATGTCGAGCGGGGCACCCTCCATCCACGTCCGGAACGAAGGAGACGCGAGCAGGCCGTTGAGTCGCATCGCGAGGGCCGTACGGTCCTTCTCCGGGAAGAAGGTGTCGACCTCGAAGACGCCGAGCTTGCGGATCGGAGGTGTGATGATCTGCCCGATGAGTCCCTCGAGTGTCAGATCCACGTTCGCTCGCCAGTTGTGCTCGATCAGGTTGGAGATCAGGATGTGCTCGCGTGAAGACATCGGGTCGGCATCGACGTCGATGAGACCCAACAGGCCGGACACATAGCCCCCGATGCCGTCTCGGAGGGTCTCGGCTTCGGTGTCCCAGGACAGCGACGGAGCGGTGAGGTCGCCGATGACGTTGAGTGGGACTCCCGCCCGGCTCCCCGGCGTGTAGATGGTCATGTCGACGAGCTCTCTCAGATCGCCGATGTCGGTGCCTGAGAGGTTCCATGAGGCGAGTCCGCTTCTCCACTTCTCCGCCTCCGCGCTCGCCTCTTCATCGGGTGAGCGTCCGTCCCTTGCCGCGGCACCCTCGTCGATCCACGGACGGAAGTCCTCGGGCGCGAGCGAAGGGAACGTGAGCAGCAGGTTCGTCATGTCCCCCTTCGGGTCGATGATCAGGGCAGGGATGCCCGATCGCAGCGCCTCTTCGAGGAAGATGACACCGAGACCGGTCTTGCCTGACCCCGTCATACCGATGATGACGCCGTGGGTCGTCAGATCGGAGGGGTCGTACTCGGTGAGTTCGTCCGTGATTCGTGATCCGTCGGGGGCGATGGGACCGCCGAGGTAGAACGCCATGGCGCCACGCTACACGAGGCGTGTGGCGATGCGCCCAGTGGCTCTCAGGCGGTTCACCTCGTCTGGATCGGCGTCGCCCTTGGTGATTCTGGTGCTCTGAGGGTCTGATGGGTCGAGTCGGCGGCGAGGCGTTCACCCCGGCCAGCCGACCCCGGGAGAGCGACCGGTCAAGGCTCCATCGGAGTGTGCTTCGTGGTAGACGCCGATGCCAACGTCAGCGAGGAGAACGCCTCCAATGACGTTGGCATCGGCGACGGGTACTGACCCGTCAGCTGGGAACGTACTCCTTCACCTGCGTCAGCCGGATCTGGTTCCCCGATGGGTCGCGGAATGACGAGTCGATGCCATAGGGCCTCTCTTCGGGGGCTTCCACGAACTCGACGCCGCGCGCCTTCAGTTCTTCGTATGACCGCCGGACGTCCCCGGTGGTCAGGAAGATGGTGCCAGCGAACCCCTTGCCCATCAACTCACGCAGCTGATCTGCGGTGGCGTCGTCCATGAGCGGTGGTCCCAGAACGGGCATGAGCACGATGGAAACGCCGGGCTGGCCCGGAGGGCCCACTGTGAGCCAGCGGAAGTTCCCCATCTCGGGGACGGTGACGTCGGAGCGAACCTCCATCCCGACCTTGTCGGTCCAGAAGGCAAGAGCCTCGTCTTGGTCGTTGACCCACAGCTGGGTGCTATCGAGTTTGATCACAATTCGACCTCCTGTCTCGTGACCAGTGATGAACCTACGGATCCTCTGCCGAGCTGTCTTCTCGAAACGTGCGGTGTTGGGGCCGGCCGTAGGAATGCACGATGCACGCTGGGACCAATGCCCAGTCGGCAGCCGGGGGGAAGTCGTCCCGGTACCGAGTTGGGCTCTTACCGTAGTTCCGTCCGAAGCTCGTGGTGAACGATCCCACACCCTCCAGGCCCACTTCCGTGCAGATGCGGGCCACCGACCAGTCCGTCGTGCGCAGCAGGGCCGCGGCACGTTCCAGACGTCTCGTCATGAGATATTGGTGCGGTGCCTGGCCAAACGTCTTCTTGAACTCACGGCTGAAGTAGGCGGAAGACAAACCTGCCTCCCTCGCCATGTCTCTCACGGTGAGGGGACCCGCATAGCGAGAGTCCGCGAGATCCTTGGCCTTGAGCAAGTGACGTGCTGGATGAACCGACGACATCGAGTTGATTATGGACCCTTCCCGGTCCTTCGACCGACGATGGCTCGGTGGATCCCACCAAGTCTCAAACACCACACGTGGCATGCGGTTGGGGTGCAGCGACTCCCGGGCCTCTGGGACTCGTCAAGGGCGGCTTCGCCCGCCACTCAGGGAGCAGGGATGCCGCGTACCTCTTCGACCTGGTAGAGGAGCGTGGTTCGATCGTGACAGCGTTCCCAGTGGGATCCATATCCCTCCCACCCGGTACTCGCCCACCCACACGTTGTCGACCGTGATCGTGTACGCGGATGCCGATGGGTGGCACAGAGAGCCAGACGGATGCTCGGCTCGGTACTGCTCTGTGCAGGTCTTCAGCCGGTAGATGTGGGTGACGGAGCCGTCTGGATGGCCTGTCGCCTCGGACGGATCATGGCTCGACGTCGTGCCATCTCCCCACGTGACGTCGAGGCTGAGGATGCGGGCTCGCACCTCCAGCAGCCGGCCGTCCGGGAGCACTTCGTCAGCCACGATCGTCGGGGCCGGTACCGCCGCCACCTGGGTGGCGAGTCCCGTGATGCCGGCGACCTCGGGCGTGACCGACGGATCCGGCGGATCGAGGTCCCATGACCTGAAGATCTCCCACGCCCGAGTCTCAGGCTCCACGCCCGGCACGACTGGACACAACGGCAACGTCGTGACGACGGCGATGACCGCCGGGTCGTTCGCCGGGTCCCACGCATCGAGGCCGCCCGGCACATCCGACCAGTAGTGGCAGTCCCCGATGACGGGATCCACATCGGTGTAGACGTACCGCCTCCCAGGATCGTCCCCACCCACCGGCCCTCCCGGACGCCCCGGATCCACGATCTCGCCATCAACGATGCAGACCATGCGTGTCCCTCGAGATCGGACTCGAGACGCAACACTGTCCCTGCGCTTGGCAGCTCCGACGGCGAAGGTCGAGAGCAGCACGGTCACGACTACGCCAGAGCGGATGCGGTCCGTCGCACAGCCAACCCCCTCTCCGACGTTCAGCTGAATCCGCCAGGCATCATCCGACGCATTCGGATTCGAAGTACAACCGTCGCGACTGCAGCGCCTCCGCCTTCGAAGCACTGGTGACGTAGTCAATCAGCGAGACACTCGTCGTCGTCACGCAAGATCTCGATGACCTCGACCGAAATGGCAGGGGGATCTCCCGGCTCGACGACGTCGAACACGGCAAGGCTCCGCTCGAGATAGGGAGTGTCGGCGAAGAGCGTCTCATGAACGCCTCGATGTCGCCGGAGTAGATGGCATCGAGGCGGCGGCGCTCGAGGTCCTCGAAGATGGCGGTGACCTCGGCGACGCGGTCGAGGGTCGTGGTCGGCGATGCGATGGTCGACGTGGTCGTGGACTCCGGTAGCGACGTCGATGTGGTCGCCACCGCCGCGGTCGTGTCGGGCGCTGTCGCCGGGGTGCTCCCCACCGTCGTGCACCCCACCGCACACACGGCGACGACCACCACGATGGGGATCGCGAAGTACCGCATCTGGTACAACCATACGTAGCGTCCCCGCAAGCTCAACCCCCGCATTCTGTTCGTTTTCCCACTCCGCCGTCGTCCCTCTCGAGGTTCGCATTGCGTTCACGGCTCCGAGTGTCGAGGAATCCCCCTGCATCGCTTCGCTCTGCCGTCCCCCTTTCCCTCGCGGCTGGGCTCGACGACTGCGAGGTCCCGATGCCGAGGAATCCCCCTGCATCGTCGCTGCGCTCCTCTGCCGTCCCCCTGTCCCTCGTTGGCACCGTCCGATGACTGCAAGGTCCGGGTGCCGAGGAATCCCCCTGCATCGTCGCTGCGCTCCTGCCGTCCCCCTTGAAAGGGGGACGAGGGGGACGAGTTGGAATTCGGCTTCGTCCTCCCTTTAGGGGGGACGGGCGAACGGAGTGAGCCAGGGGGGTGCGCGAGCCTGCGAGCACGTGAGTGGGAACCGGCCAGGCTCGACGATTGCGAGGTCCGGGTGCCGGGGAATCCCCCTGCATCGCTTCGCTCTGCCGTCCCCCTGTCCCTCGTTGGTTCCGTCCGGTTATTGCGCGGTCCGGGTGTCGAGGAATCCCCCTGCATCGCTTCGCTCTGCCGTCCCCCTGTCCCTCGCGGCTGGGCTCGACGATTGCGAGGTCCGGGTGCCGAGGAATCCCCCTGCATCGCTTCGCTCTGCCGTCCCCCTGTCCCTCGTCAGCTCCGTCCGGTCATCACGACGGTCCGGATGCCGGGGAATCCCCCTGCATCGTCGCTTCGCTCTGCCGTCCCCCTTGAAAGGGGGACGAGGGGGACGAGGGGGACGAGGGGGACGAGGGAGACCTGGGGGACGAGGGGGCCGGGGGCGAGGGCGCGAGGGGGCGAGGGGCGGTGGGGACTGGGTGGTCCGGTAGCCTATTGGGGGCTGTCGAAGGTGAGGGCGTGCGCCGGACGATCATCGGGCTTGCGGCGCTGCTCCTCGCAGCGAGTTCCTTCAGCGCCATGTACGGGTTGTGGGCGGAGTCACGCGTCGTCGATCGGGAGGCATTCGTCGAGTCGGCCCTGGTGTCGTTCGGAAGGCCAGGCTCCGCTGCGGCACTCGGTGAGGTCATGGCAGCGAAGGTCGTCGATCGCTACCCGTCCATCGCCCTGTTCGAAGACGTGCTGGAGGCCATCTTCTCGGCGCTCGTCTCGACCGAGGAGTTCGAACCCGCGCTGGAGGACGTAGCGAACGAGGTCCACGCCAGCGTCATCGGTGGCACGGGGCAGCCGATCGTCATCGACCTCGCGCTCTACGAGGATGCGGTCATCGGATCGGTCACCTCCTTGTCCCCCGAGCTCTCCGCATTGATTCCGGCCGACGTGTTCACGACGTTCGTCGTCTTCGATGCCGATGAGATCCCGGACGCATCCGGTGCTGCCGACGCCCTCATCGCGACTGCGTGGATCTCCGTGGTGGTCGCCGTTGCGATGGTCCTCCTCATCATGCTCTACGCACGGGACGGCGTGGTTGCGTTCGCGGCGATCGGTGGAGCCCTCGTGGTCGCAGCCCTCAGCGTGGGAGCAATGGTGGTGCTGGGACGAGAAGCGGCGGCCGCGAGCACCACCAGCGACGCCTACCGGGTCCTCTCACGCAACCTCTACGACGTCCTCGTGCAATCCCTCGTGGCGAGGGCTCTGTTCGTCGGGCTCACGGGAGCCGCGATGCTCGTTGTCGCCGTGTTCTCGTGGTCTGTGCAGCGACGGTCGCGGGTCAGCCAAGCCGGTCGATGAGCAGCGCCACGGCGTCCTCGACGTCGTGGACGACCGTCACGAGGTCCCCATCGGTACCGAGTGTCTCGACGAGGTACGGGACGAGGGAGACCCATGGCTCACCTACGGCGATCACCGGTTTCGGTCGAAGTCCGCTGAACGGTGCGACGAACGCCAGGTTCCACGCGACGAGGAGTTCGGTCGCCGTGCCGAGGCTTCCCCACAGTACGATCGAACCATCGGTGGATCTCGTCAGCTCATCGATGCGTGCGACCAGCGAACGCGACCGCGTCTCGGTCGTGACGTGGGTGTTGGGTCCCTTCCGGTTCGGGAATACACCGGGAACGGTGACGCCGATTGCCTCTCCTCCGGCCTGTGTCGCGCCCTGGGACACGGCCTCCATGGTCCCTCCGTAGCCTCCCGTCGCGACGGCGAACCCCGCCTCGGCGAGCAAGCGACCACACTCCCGGCCTTCCTCGTAGTAGCCGTCGCCCGGCGCGGACATCGAGGCGCCGAACACCGCGATGGTCCGCCTCGCTCGCAGGGGTTCAGGCATCGGATCCGGCAGGGTGGTCGGTCGGGGACGCATCGTCCCGTCCCTCGAGGCGCACATCACCCGGTTGAAGCTCTCCGGACCCATCTCCTGACGCCACCACGAACCGCAGCCGGTCACGGTCGAGCTGTCTCGTGCGATCACTCGCGTCGTTCCATGCGCGAAGCAAGACGTCGGGGGCAACACCGTCCGATCCGTCGATGGATCGCAGATCGAGGTCCTCGACCTCGGCTATCACGAGGTCGAGGATCGTGACCGATGCGAGCGCGTTCCGTTCCGCCTCGAGTGATGCGATTGCTTCCTTCTTCCGCTGTGCGGTGCCCCGCGACAGCGTGAACCCCACGACGATGAGGACGACGAAAGCGAGAACGACTGCAACGATCACCACTCGAACCTCCTCTCCACGAACGCGTCGAGCGCGTCGATCGACACCACTGTATCGACAGTGCAAACGATGATCAGAAGTGGCTTGTCTCCCGAGACCACGGACCACGATGACCCCTGCTCGATCGTGATGAGGTCTCCCCGAGCAGGCATGGTCGCCACTCCATCGACGACCACGGTTCCCTCGCCATTGATAATCCGCACGTGGGTGAGCTGGTCAGCGGGAACCGTCGGAGTCCTGCGGTCGGCGTCCAGGCGGAGGACCGTCACCTCGATACCGGGTGCCGAGGCGAGCGGCACCTTGGTTCCCCAGTCGTGTGACTCGGTTCCGTTCGTCACGACCTCCCGACGATCCGCGCCGGCAAGACCGTCGACGATCGCCTTGACGTCCTGGGACGACTCGAGCGTCGTCACGAGGAGGGCATCGGGCGTATCGACGACGATGATGCCGTCGAGGCCGACAACAGCGACGAGTCGATCCCTCGACCGCACGAGGGAATTCGTCGTCCCGAATGCGGCCACGTCGCCGACGAACTCGTTGCCGTCCGCATCCTTCGGCGCGATCGACCACAGCGACGACCACGACCCGACATCACTCCATTGCGGTTCGATGGGTACGACCGCGCCGTGGGTGGTGGACTCCATGACGGCGTAGTCGATGCTGTCGGAAGGGCACGAGGAGAAGGTCTCACGATCCAGGACGATACGTGGCCCCTCTTCGGTGGAGGCAGCGTACGCGGTGAGGCTCGCGAGGGCGATGTCGGGACGGTGCACCTCGAGCTCGCTCAGGTACTGCTTGGCGTCCATGAGGAACATCCCGGAGTTCCACGAGTACATGCCAGAGTCCACGTAGCCGCGAGCGGTTGCGAGATCGGGCTTCTCCTTGAACTCGGCGATCGTCCATGAACGATCGTCGATGGGTTCACCCGCCCTGATGTACCCGTATCCCGTCTCGGGGGCAGTCGGTGAGATCCCGAACGTGACGAGCCTGCCACCGGCTGCCAAGCGTGCAGCGTGGGCCACGGCATCGACGAACACGCCAGGCGCCCCGATCGCGTGGTCCGAGGGAAGTACCAGGATCAGCGCTCCGGGCCACTTGTCGATCACCGTGTGGGCTGCGATTGCGACCGCTGGGGCGGTGTTCCGGCCGATGGGCTCCAGGACGAGCGTCGCGGTCACACCGGCATTGGCGAGGATCCTCTCGATCGGGCCAGCCTGGTAGGCATTCGTGACGATCAGGGGCGGCAGGATCCCAGGGACCGTCGAGACCCGCTCGACCGTCTGGCGGATGAGCGGCGACGAACCAATGAGGTCGAGCAGCTGCTTTGGCTGGAGGGCACGCGATTCGGGCCACAACCGTGTCCCTGAGCCGCCGGACAGGATGATGGGAACGATCGACATTGGTTCGGTCACGGGTGCCCACGGTATCGCGGAGGCGGGATCTTGCGGTGGCAAATCGGCGCTCATTCGGGGGCTTTGACGGTTGCCTCGATGTCGGTGCGGGATTCCGGTGAGCCGAATGCGGTGAGGATGTCCCCGACGCGAAGCGCCGTGTCACCGTGGGGAACGAGGACGGCGGTCGATCTCTGGATGCTGACGAGGACGGCATCGGTGGGCCACTTGACCTCTGCAACCGTTCGGTTCATCGCGGGCGAACCCTCCTGGACCTCCACGACGAAGAAGTCCGCCCCTGGTTGGGATCGGATCCTCTGACGTTCCCGGTAAAGCTCGCGTCCCTTGGCCATCGACAGCCCGAGCTCGTACGCGTTCACCACCGACTCGCGTCGGAACATCCCGATCACCTTGCGTTGGTTCGAGCCCCCGAGCACGGGCAGGCGTCCGACACCGAGCGACGCCATCCGTGAGAGGGCCATGGACACCGGCACGTCCGCGGTGATCGTGATCGGCTCGGTTGACATCGTCTCCCCGATCGAGCGTTCCCGGCTCGGGCCGCCGACTTTGGCGATGTCGGTGATCGTGAGGATCCCCACGAGGTCACCCTGATCGTTCACGACAGGAGCCCCATGATGGCCGGTCACATCGAAGAACTCAGCCGCGTCCGCGAGCGTCTGCCACGGGTGGAGGACGCCATCGACCTCCTGCATCACCTCTCGGACGTCGACCGTGTCGAGGAGGTCGATGTCCTCGCTGCGCGGGAGCTGGATGCCCTGACGTGCGAGTGCCACGGTGTACGCCGTCTCGGGATGGAAGCGATCGCCGAAGAACGTGGCGAGGGCGGCTCCGAGCATCAGCGGCAGGATCAACTCGTAGTTTCCCGTCAGTTCGAACACGATGATCACCGACGTCAACGGCGCTCGGGCGATCGTCGCGAACACCGCAGCCATGCCGACGACGGCGAATGCGCCGGTGTCCAGCTGCTCGAACCCGGTCACCTCCTGGATGAGGATCGCAAAGGACGCTCCGACGGAACCGCCGATCACGAGGGACGGCATGAACGTACCCGCGGATCCACCTCCTGCGCGTGTGATCACCGAGGTCGCGATCTTCGCGAGGGCGATGAGCGCGAGCGTCCACCACAGGTACGCGCCGGAGTCTTGGAGGAAGAGGAGACCGGTGAGGAATTCTCGACCCGTACCGAGTGACTCCGGCCACACGACGCCGATGAGCCCGACGGCGAGGCCGTAGGTGATCGGTCGGGTCCATCGGGGCAGTGCCCGCGGCTGGCCCACCGTGGACACGAGGTCGATGGCTCGGAGGAAGACCAACCCGAATCCGACGGCGATGATCGCCAACAGGGCGTACAGCAGCAACTCGGCGGGGTCGCCGACGCGCTGTGCAGGGGAAGTCAGGAGGAGTTCCTCGCCGATGAGCAGCTCAGCCGTCACCGCGGCCACCACCGAGGCGATCACGACGGCGTTGAGATGGCGGATCGCGAACGAACGGAGGATGACCTCGAGTGCGAAGAGCATCCCCGCGATCGGGGCATTGAACGAAGCCCCGATGCCAGCACCTGCTCCCGCCGCTACCAGGCTCCGGATCCGGTCATGGTCGAAGTTCGTGTAGCGGGCGAGGGTGGACCCGATCGACGCGCCGATGTATGCGATGGGACCCTCGGCGCCTCCCGATCCCCCGGTGCCGAGCGTCGCGGCTGTCGCCACCAGCTTCGGCGCGATCAGCCGTGTAGGCAGGTAGCCACCGTGGAGGCTCAGGCCCACCATCGTTTCGGAGACCCCGCCGCCCGAGATGCCGTCGCCGACCTTCTCGTTCAGCCACCACGACACCGACATACCGATGGGGATCGTCGCGACGAAGGCCCATATGCCCCATGCGGTCCAGGTCCCGAACGCATCGGTCCACGACTCGAACACCTGGATCATGACGGCGAGCAACGCTGTTGCAAGACCGACCAGGGCCCCGAGCACGACGGCCGCCAGGAGGAAGGACGTCGTTCCCCTTCGTTGCAGGGCAGATCGCACGCTTTCGAGGTTCAGGGCCACCCCGATACGCTAATCGCCGAGCGACGGATGGAATCGTCGGGAACACTCCGTGTGCACGGTACGTTTCGACCTCATGTTCAAACGAAGAGCAACCCAACCCACTGCACCCGGATCGGTCATCGCGGGAAGGTCCCAACCGATCGCGATCACGGGCATCCACGCGGTGAACGGCTCCTCGATGATGCCTCCGTTCCCCGCCGGTTCCGAGACGATCTCGTTCGGCATGGGCTGTTTCTGGGGCGTCGAGCGCATCTTCTGGCAGGTACCAGGTGTCATCACGACCGCGGCGGGGTACCAGGGCGGCACGACGGAGAATCCCACGTACGAGGAAGTGTGTACAGGCCGCACCGGCCACACAGAGGTGGTACTCGTCGTGTACGACCCGGAGATCGTGGCGGTCGACGTGCTCATGAAGCACTTCTGGGAGCAGCACGATCCGACCACGCCGAACAGGCAGGGCAATGACGTGGGCACCCAGTACCGCTCGGCCGTGTATTGGACGACGGTAGGGCAGCGTGATGCCGTCGAAGCGTCGAAGGCGGCCTACGGCGCAGGGCTCGCCCAAGCCGGATACGGATCGATCACCACCGAGATCCTTCCTGCCGTCGAGGCAGGCCCGCTCTATTACGCCGAGGAGTACCACCAGCAGTACCTCCACAAGAACCCTCGTGGCTACTGCAACCACGGGTTCTGCCAGATTCCATACGCGTCGCCAGCCGGCGCCGAACATGCTTCTGGAGCATCCGAAGGGACAAGCCATGACCAATGAAGGCATCATCGAGATCGTGGATCTGGGATTCCAGTGGCAGGGCCTCGACCCATTCATCTTCACGATGCATCACGTCGACCACTACCCGGAGGGAAACGAGGCGCAGGGACCGCTCCGTGACCTGAGCGGTCGACGGATCGGTTCGGACTTCTCTGGCATGGACGGATGGAGCATGTACCACGGCGCCGTCGTTCCGGGGTTCCCCCAGCACCCCCACCGAGGCTTCGAAACCGTCACCGTCGTACGCACCGGGTACGTCGACCACTCAGATTCCCTCGGCGCAACGGCGAGGTATGGCGGCGGCGACACCCAATGGTTGACGACGGGCTCGGGAATCCAACACTCCGAGATGTTCCCCCTGATCAGGGCCGACGATGACAACCCGCTCGAACTCTTCCAGATCTGGCTGAACCTCCCTCCCCAATCCAAGATGGTGCCTGCGTACTTCCGGATGCTGTGGTCGGAGGAGATCCCCACCGTCACCCCGGCACCTGGCGTGTCCGTGGACGTGATCGCAGGGCACCTCGATGGTTTCGACGCCCCAGCGGCGCCGCCCGATTCGTGGGCCTCGCAACCCGGATCGGACATGGCGATCTGGCTCGTGAGGTTGGACGGGGGAGCCGCGTGGACGATGCCCGGCGCTCCGGACGGGGTCAACAGGATGCTGCACTTCTACGCGGGTTCCGGGGCGCACGTCGACGGTCAGTACGTGGAATCCGGCCAGGGTGCGAGGCTCTCGGCCACCCATTCGCCGTTCATCGAGGCAGGACCCGGTGGGGTCGAGTTCCTGCTCCTGCAGGGGCGGCCGATCGGGGCCCCTGTCTTCCAGCTCGGACCGTTCGTCATGAACACACCGGAGCAGCTCCAGGAGGCCTTCGACGACTACCGCCGGACGGGGTTCGGCGGGTGGCCGTGGGCCGAACCCGATCCGGTCCACCCACGCTCGGAGGGGCGCTTCGCGCTCCACGCCGACGGATCCGTCGAACACAGGGACATCCAGACCGTCCGGTAGTTTGACCGCCGTTCACGACCGCGTAGGCTGCGTGGCGACGAGCTACCACGGAGGATGTCATGATCGCTTTCATGTGGACGGTCATCGGCGCGATCGTCGTCGGTGCGATCGTGGGTTCGCTGGCGAGGTTGATCCTGCCCGGTCGGCAGAACATGTCGGTCGCTGCAACGATCACTGTTGGCTTCATAGCGGCGCTCGTCGGCGGCCTCATCGCGCAAGGCCTCGGTGTGGGCGACACCGAGGGCATCGACTGGATCAAGCTCGCGATCCAGACCGGCCTCGCCATGGTCGGCGTCGGCTTCTGGTCCGGATGGTTCTTCCGGCGTTGACACCGATCCGCGACCTCACCGGGATGTCTCGTCGGGTACGCCGCTCGTCGGCCAGTGTCCGCAATGAACGGAACCCCTATCGGATCGTGGACCTGAGCGCATGAGCTGGACCCATCGCCTCTTCGACGACGACAACCCAAGGCTCGACAACTTCGGCGTCGTCCTCGCGCTCGCCGCAGCAGCGGTCGCCCTGAACCTGCTCATCGATTCCTACGCCTCGGACAGAACGCTGCGCGGTGACATCGCATGGATCGCCGTCACCGTGATCACGGGTGCAACCCTCGTGTTCGCAGCGTGTGCCTCGGGTGTCGCGAAGCGCCCACTGAGCATTCTCCGACTTGCGGTGATCCTCAGCGTTGGCGTCGCCATCGCCGCTGCGTTCACGGACGCCGTCTCCTTCACGGATTTCGGCGTGAGCGGCAAACCCTCGTGGCTGTGGACCCTGCTGTCAGTCCTGGCCCCCCTCTTCGTCCTGCGCCGCATCTTCACCCATCCGACAGTCAGCAACGGAACGATCCTCGGGGCGATATCGGTGTTTCTCCTCGTAGCGCTCGCCTTCACCTATCTCCAGCTCGGTACAGAGACACTCGGGTCAGGCCTGGCGTTCGGAAGCCTCGAACCGTCGACGAGCTACATGTACTTCTCTCTCGTCACGATCACGACGACGGGGTACGGTGACCTCGTACCGGTCACCAAGGCTGCGAGACTGCTCGCGACATCCGAAGCGATCATCGGCCAGATCTTCCTCGTCACCGTGGTCGCCAGGCTCGTCTCCCTGTACGGCTCGCCAGGGGGACGGCGCTGGCGCTCGTCGGACGACGAACCGACGGAGCCGTAGAGTCAGGTCATCGACGAAGGAGCCCCGTGCCGACAGCCCACATTTCCGCAGCCGAGGGCGAGATCGCCGAAGCCATACTGCTTCCCGGGGATCCACTGCGGGCCAGGTTCATCGCTGAGACCTTCCTCGACGATGCAGCGCAGGTCACGGCCGTTCGCAACATGCTCGGTTTCACGGGGACCTACAAGGGCATGCCGGTCTCCGTCATGGGAACGGGAATGGGGATCCCGTCGTCGTCCATCTACATCACCGAGCTCATCCGGTTCTACGGTGTCCGTCGCCTCGTGCGAGTCGGTTCGTGTGGTGGGATCTCGGCCGATGTTCGCATGCGTGATGTGATCCTTGCGATCGGTGCCTGTACGGACTCGGGTGTCAACCGTGCTCGGTACGGAGGATGGGACTTCGCAGCGACAGCGGACTTCGGTCTGCTGATCGCCGCCGCGAATGCCGCACGCGATGCCGGACTCGAGGTTCGCACGGGGAATGTCCACTCGGCGGACAGCTTCTACAACCCCGTCGAAACCGCCGTTGCCACCTGGCAGCGCATGGGTGTGCTCGCCGTCGAGATGGAGGCGGCTGGACTGTATGCGATCGCCCACGAGGAAGGTGCTCGGGCGCTCACGGTGCTCACGGTGTCCGACCACGTCGTCACGCAAGAGGAGACGACATCCGATGAGCGGGAGCGCACCTTCGGCGACATGGTCCAGGTCGCCCTGGAAGCACTGCTCGCCGACTCGACCTCCTGACGACCTGACCTCCTGATCCCTGCAGGACGCCGCAGCGTCACTGCCGGTTCGTCCGCCTCGACAGATGGAGGGCGGTCGCAATGAGGAGGGCACCGGAGACGAGCAGGGCGACGGGTGCGCCGATGCCTCCGCCGAGCACCTCGGTGACGAGCCACGGGACATAGATGAGCAGTCCGAGGACACCACCGGCGAGCAGCACGACTTGGTCGCGTGCGACCCCTGTACCGACGAGGCCGATCGACACCGCGATCCAGGCGACCATGGCGAACAGTCCCTCCGCATCGGTCGATCCGAGTGATGCGACGACGATGACCGAGCCGATGCCGAGTGCGATGATGCCCCAGACCTCTCCGAGGACCTTCGGCTCGAGCCGGTCGCCCACGGACGCGATCAGCCATCCGACGCCGAGGGCGAAGACGCCAGAACCGGTCACCCATGATCCAGCGTCGCCCTCGACGAGGGCGCCAAGGGCGATCGTCGTTCCGAGAGCGGACAAGAAGAGCGCGGTGTGCTGGGCCCAGGATCGGTACCGCACGTAGCACCCGACGCTGAAGGCGAGCGCGCCGGAGAACCCGGCGAGCACGGACAACTCCTCGTCCGAGACGATCAGATCGGTGGTCATCCCGATGGCGAACCCGATGGGTGCTGCCGCGAGGAGCAGCGCCACGTGACCGGCCCGCCGCGTTGCCGGCTGGTCCGTGGGGCCGAGGACGAATCCGGTGCCAGCGAGGACGGCACCCGCCGTGAGGCTCACGACGATGCGGGCGACCTCACCTATGTTCTCCCACGATTGCCCGACGAGAATGAACCCGGCTACTCCGACGAGCACTGCGCCGAGGTATGCGAGCACTTCACGTGCAACGCTGTGGGACGGAGCCTCTGTCGCCTCGTGCGCCCTGATCGCGTCTGCCTGGTCCGGCGAGATGATGGCGCTCGCAACCCACACGTCGAGCTGCTCTTCGAGCTCGCGACCGCGGACCGCCATACGGTGACCTCCTCCAGGGTGACCGCATCATTGTCCGCTGTCGAACGTCGCGAGTCCAGAACCCTCCGTCCCTGCGTAGTGAACGCGTGGAGAACGACGTGACCTCCGCGAGATCGAGCGAGGGTCAGATGAACATCGTCTGGGCACCCTCGATGATCTCGATGAAGTCGGCGACGTTCAGGATGCCATCGAGCTGGTCGATCATGTCAGCCTCGGTCAGGTCGAACATGTCGACGGACATCTTGCACGCCCACAGGTGGCAGCCCATGTCCGACAGGTGTTCGAGGAAGGATGGGACGTCCGGTATGTCGAGCGCCTCCATCTGCTTGCGCATCCTGCTGGTGGCCATCGTCGTCATTCCGGGCAATGGCGTGAGCGCCATGGGCATGTGTGTTGCCGTGTTGCCGACAGGAGTGAACTTGAGGTTGCCCATCGTCTTCTTGTTGATCATGTCCATGCCCCAGAAGGTGAAGAAGATGTGGGTCTCCACACCCTGCTCCAGGGCACCCGACGCCATGATCAGCGCCGGATAGGCCATGTCGAGGGTGCCCTTCGAGCACACGAACGCGATCTTGCGGTCCTCTGACTCATCCCCGAAGTCGGGAATGATCGATGGTGACGTTTCGACGGTTGTCATGGGCTTCCTCTCTAGATGCAGCCAGCGGGCTTGGGAAGCCCCGAGACGTATGCCATCTTGCGTGCGGGCTTCTTCGGGAACAACTCGAAGAGCTGCTTCGTCGGGATCTCTCCCACGGTCGAGACACGGCGGAGCGTCGCTGTCTCCCCTTTGTCGGCGAAGTCGGAGCGCAGGAAGTTGATGACCTTCCAGTGGTCCTCGGTCAGGGCGTCGATTCCGATGTTCGCTGCGAGGGTCGGCGCAAGCGCCTCGTCCCACTCGTCGTACTCGGTCATGAAGCCCTCTTCGTCGACGTGGACCTCTCGGTCGGCGATCGTCGTGGTTGGCATCAGTGCACCTCCTCGGGTGTCGTTGTGTGTGTTTCGTTCGGTCGATCGGGCGCGGTCGAGACCGCGGCGAACGTGTCGAGGGCTCGTCCCATGCCCCGGCGGATCTCGGGATCGCGGAGCTTGCCCATCAGGGCGAAGAGTCCGGGGGGCTCCTCCGGCTCGCGTTGTGCCATCTCGGATTGGCGATGCACCACATCGAGGAGTCGCTGTGCGACGGCGAGCATCTCGGGTTGGGTCAGATCCTTGATGATCTCGAGCATCTGGACGATGTTGTCGCCGAGCGCCTCGACGTCCTCACGCGAGTAGTTCGTGACGACGCGGTCGACGACCCCGACCGCGGCACCGGCGAACTCGAAATACCCGCGCTCCTCGAAAGCGGCCGTCTTCGCGATCGCGAGGTCGACCCCCTGGCTCACGATCGGCGAGATGTCCGTCGCGAGGTCGGCGAGGGACTCGAGCTGCACGAGCATCGTCTCGAGCAGTCGTGCATTCGCGGCGACGCGTGCCCCGAGCTGGAACAGATCGCCAGGGTCGATGTCCACACCATCGAGCGTGTAGGCAGACCGCTCGATCGCCGTCATGGCGATGGGTGTGAGATCGGCCTGGAGCTCTTCGAGAGCAATCCTGCGCGTCCGCTGGGCGAGGGCCTCCTCGGTGAGGAACCCGACCTGTGCGGTCAGCGCGTCGATCTTGCGTTCCAGCTCGGAGGCACGGTCGATCGCTGCGACGTCGGTCACGTCGCGCTCCTGTCCTTGCCGGCGAGCGTCATGTGCGCAGGGACCGGGATGTCCTTCCCTGCGAGCAGCATGTGCCAGTACATCCACTTGAACATCAGCTTGCCCCAATGGTTCATCTCGCTCTCCTCGAGGAGCGAGAACGGTCCGACACCGGGGAGGGGATACTTCCCGGGGAGGGGCTCGGTGTCGTAGTTGAAGTCGATGAGCAGCGCCTTGCCGTATCCGGATTCGATGTAGCAGTTCGCGTGGCCGTCGAACCGGCTCGTCATCGGATGGCCCTCGAGGTACTGGAGGAAGTTCGGTACGAACGTCTCCATCGCGAAATGGGCGACGGACCCAGCTTTCGAGGTCGGGAGTGCCGCCGCATCGCCGAGGGCGAAGATGTTCGGGTGATCCGGTGATTGGAACGTGAAGTGGTCGACCTTGACGTGATTCAGCTCATCGCCGAGACCTGCCTTCCCGACGAACGCCGCACCCATGTTGAGGGGGATCGTGACGAGGAGGTCGTAGGCGACCTCGCGTTCGTCGTAGGAGACGAGCTTCCTGCCGACGGAATCCACGCTCTCGAGGTAGAAGTCCGGCTCGATCGAGATCCCGCGACGCTCGAACATGTCGCCGAGGTGACGGGCTGCGACCGGTTTCGTGAAGGCACCGCCCATCGGGGTGACGTACACGATCTCGATGTCGTCTCGCGTGCCGCGCTCTGTGAAGTGGGCCTCTGCGAGGAATGCGAACTCGAGCGGGGCAACAGGGCACTTGATCGGCATCTCGATGAGGTTCAGGACGAGTCGACCGCTCGTGAAGCCGGCAAGGGCGTCGCGCAGGGCGACGGCGCCATCGAGCGTGTAGAAGTCGTGAACGGTTCTGCCGTACTCCTCGGAATCGAGTCCTGGCGTCTCGCTCGGTTCCGGATGGGTCCCCGTGGCGATGATGAGGTGGTCGTACTCGAGTGTCGTCCCATCGCCCAGGCGCACGAGGTTGTCCTCTGGCAGCAGTTCGGTGATTGCTCCGCTGATGTACCGCACCCCGCGGGGGATGAAGTCCCGCTTCGGCTTCACGACGTCATTCGCGCCGTACATGCCGAACGGGATGAACAGGAAGCCCGGCTGGTAGTAATGGTTGTCGTCGCTGTCGACGATCGTGATCTCGTAATCGTCATCGAGCTTCTTGCGAAGCTTGTTCGCCGCCATGGTGCCGGCCGTGCCGGCTCCGAGGATCAGTACGCGTTGCACAAGGGGTCCTTTCCCATGTTTCGAATCCGTTTTCCGCCCTGCGGCGTCCGATTCCGAGTCGGGAAACCCGACGACGAGCGACCGAGGTTGGTGCGTGTCTTCATGAGTGCCTACGAGGACGAGTATACCCCTACGGGTACCTATTAGCTAGTCCCTGACTACGGAATTATGGAGAATTCTCGAACAGAACCCCAACGTCGTCTGGACCCGATCGAGGCGCCGATATCGTTCCCTGCCATGACGACCGCCTTCACGATCACGTACGACTACCTGTGTCCGTTCGCACGCAACGCGAACGAGACCCTCCTCGATGAACTCGAGGCAGGTGCCGATTACGCCGTGACCTTCGCTCCGTTCTCCCTCCACCAGAACAGTCTTCCCGATGGGGTCCCGCCGATCTGGGCGGACGGATCGGCGACCTCCACAGGATCAGGTGTGCTCGCGATCCTGTGGTCGTTGGCGGTTCGTGACCGGTTTCCCGACTTCTTCCACGCCTTCCATCGTGCGGCCTTTGCGGCGCGACATGACGACGGAGCCGATGTGAACGATGACTCGGTATTGGAGCGCATTGCGTCGAGCGTCGGCCTCGACCCGGATGCGATTCGGCGGACGGTCGCGTCGGGGGAGCCGATGGCGTCTCTCGAAGCCGAGCAGACGGCACTCGTGCAAGATCACGCCGTCTTCGGCGTCCCTACATTCATCGCCGGCGACGAGGCCGTGTTCGTGAGGTTGATGGAGCGGAGCCGGCCCGAGGACCTCCGACGCGTCCTCGACATGTTGGATTGGGCCACGATCAACGAGTTCAAGCGAACCCGCATCGCCCGCTGACGACGATTCGGGTCGCCCGGTCCACGCTCTGAGCGTTCGCATCCTGCACGTCCGCCCCGCCTCGATAGACCTCTCTGCCCCTGAGTAGCCTCCCACGGGCTTGAGGCACAAGGTTCGCTCGTCGGTGAGCATCCCCTGACGCGGTGATCAGCGATCCAACGTCACGTGGTGGATCGGTGGCGCAATGCCCTCGCTCACGGTGAAGTAGCCCCATTCCGGGTCGAAGGCGATGGACTCTCCCTGCCGTTCCTCGGGTGACGGTGCTGTGCAGGGTTCTGCCGCCAAGGCGTCGGCAATCGACTGTCCATCCGCTCTGGACCACATCCATACGGTCTCATATCCCCGCATGGCGATCAGCTGTCCGTCGACGGTGATGTCGGCGGCCGTGACCTCGGCATCGAGGAAGAGCGTTGTGACGAGGGTCATCTGGTGCGGCGTTTCAGACGGCGTGAGCGGTCCCGTGAAGACGAACGCCTCCGTGCGCGACTTCGTGACGATGTAGATCGCAGGTTCCATCGGGTCGATGAACAGTGCCTCGGCATCGAAGGGGCCATCATCGAGCTGGAAGGCGATCGACGTTGCGCTCGGGAAGACGCCGTCGACCGTGGTCGGGTCGACGTCGGGAACCTGCCAGACGTTGACGATGCCGCCGCGGATCCCGAAGTTGTCGCCGAGATCACCGACGTAGAGGAATGATCCCGTTCCGTCGGCCCCGGGACCTGCGCCCATGTCCTCCCAATCGAATGCGAACGCCCCTGGGATCTCGACCTCACCGAGGTCTTCACCGTCGGCGGTGAAGGCATGGAGCGCTGGGTCGCCTCTCGAGTCGTTGTGAGCCCACAGCACGCCCTCGGCCGTTCGGCTCATGGCGAGTCCCGACGCCTCGACGAGCTCCGTCGAGGCAACCACTCCCGAGACGCCGACTTCCCCGTAGAGCTCGCATACGGCGACGCCGGGAGGGACGATCGGGACTGACGTCGAGGGCAGCGATGCCGTCGTCGTGGTCGTGGTCGGTGCAACGGTCGGTGTCGGAACGGTGGTCGACCCCTGACCCTCGGGGGTGTCGTCCGAGCGGATCGCGAGGGCGACGGAGACGACGATGACCGCGATGATCAACAGTGCTGTGGTCGGTCTCCGCATCCGGGAACGGTACCCGGGTCGACGCTTATGTCCCGAGGTCCCTGAAAGCCACGGCCTGTGCCACGATCGCCGACTCCAGGTCGGCGATCTCGAGGCTCTCGTTCGGACCGTGGTATCGGCTGGTTGGATCCGAGACGCCGACGAGCAGCACCTCGGCGTCGGGATATCGGTCGGAGAACGCGGCGACGAAGGGTATGGATCCCCCCATGCCGAACTCGACGGCATTCGTGCCGTATCCCTCGAGCATTCCCGACCGATACGCGTCATAGGTCGGACCGGACGTGTCGAGCTCGAAGGCCTCACCTGTCGACCCCTCCGACACGGTGATCTCGACGCCCCAGGGCGCCGAGCGGGTCAGGTGCTCGGTCAGCGAGTTGAGGGCGGTTCGAGCGTCATCGCCCGGCGCGATGCGCATCGACACCTTCGCCCTCGCCTCGGGGACGATCTGGTTGATCGCCTCGGCCAGGGGGACTGCCTCTATGGCGAGGACGGACACGGATGGCTGTCGCCAGAGCCGTGACGCGATGGAGCCTCGCCCGATGAGCTGGAGACCCTCGACCGGCAGGGTCTGGTCGATCAGGTCATCCGTGGTGACCTCGGGACCTTCGACTTCGCCCGATACGAGGCCTGCCACGGCGACGGACCCGTCATCGCTGTGGAGTGCCGCGAGGGTCCTGGCGAGGCCGGTTATGGCGTCTGGGTAGGCACCGCCGAAGCTGCCGCTGTGAACCGCATAGGTGAGGGTCCTCGCGGTGACGGTGCAGTCGACGAGACCTCGGAGCGAGGTGATGAGTCCCGGAACGCCCGGCGCCCAGTTGCCCGCGTCCCCGATGATGATCGCGTCGCATGCGAGGAGGTCCGCGTAGGTGTCGAGGAACTCGACGAGGTGCCTCGATCCGATTTCCTCCTCTCCCTCGATGAACACCTTGACCGTCACCGGAATGTCGTCGCCAAAGGCCCGGATCGACGCCAGGTGCAATGCGATGCCGCACTTGTCGTCAGCAGTGCCGCGGCCGTACAGCCGACCATCGACTTCCGTTGGCTCGAACGGATCGTGATCCCACTGGTCGCGTGGTCCCGGGGGTTGCACGTCGTGGTGGGCGTACAACAGGAGCGTCGGCGCGCCACTCGGCCCGCTCTTCTGGCCGAACACCGCAGGGTGGGCCCCTTCGAGCTCGAGGAGTCGCACGTCGTCGAGACCCGATGCGGTCATCAGCTCGGCGACGAGGTGCGCCGATCGCTGGACGTGGGCCGGATCGTATCCGGGGGCACTGACCGAAGGGATGCGAATGAGGGCGTCGAGCTCTGAGCGAACTCGCCCGAAATCGGATTGGACGGCGGAACGAAGGTCTTCATGCATGGCGAGCAGAGTAGGACGACTCGATCAGCCGTGGGGGATGGGACCTGTCGTCACGCGTGTTCGGCGATGAAGGCGAGGATGCGCTGCCACGCGTCGGCGGATTCGACCGAGTAGTCGGCCTGCTTCCGGTCGAAGAAGGAATGGGGGGCGTTCGGGTACTCGATGACCTCTCCCTCGATGCCTGCAGCGTCGATCGCGGCACGGAACGCGTCGTTGGCCTCGGTGGGAATCCCGGGATCATTACCCGCCTGGAGGGCAAGGAGCGGGCACGAGATCTCGGGTACTGCGGAGATGACGGTGGGAGCACCCTTGGGGACATCGGTTCGATCCGGATGACCATAGAAGCCGATGACCCCGCTCAGACCGATGTCGCTCGCTCCCATGTACCAGCTGTTCGATCCTCCGAAACAGAATCCGACCATGAACACGTTTCGATCGGCGTCGTCACTGCGAAGGTGGTTCACCGCGGCACGAACGTCTTCACGGATTCCGTCGAGCGTGGTCTCCCTCACATGCGGCATGTACTCCCAGTCCTCCGTGCGCTTCTTCGCACCGGCAGTTCGGCCGAAGTAGTCGATCGCGATCGCATCGATTCCGTGTTCGGCGAAGCGCAACGCGAGTTCTTCGTAGAACGGGAACAGGCCTCGGACGTCTGGAAGGATGACGACCGCGTCCGTTCCTCCGTCCGTTGCCTCGAATGCGGCGAACCGCGTTCCGTCCGCAGAGGTGAGCTCGAGGTCGGTGTGCATGACCGAACCTCCGGAGATGGCCGGAATGGGCGGAGACGCATCGATGTCGAAGCACATGGGATTCACCAATCGGTCGGGTCGCCGGACACGGTACCAGCGGCATGAGTGCCGACAGACGGTGTCGCCCGTTTCGGGTACCTTGTTCACATGGAGCGGATGCGCGACAGCGGCCAGTGGTTCGACAGTGACGAGACTGCCGACATCCTCGACCTCGCAGGTGCGATCGAGTCTGCAGGCAACGACCGTCGCCTTGGCCTGTCGCGCGCCGATCTGTATCGCATTGCGGATGAGATCGGCATCTCATCGGCCGCTGTCGATGAGGCGGTACGGCGGCTGTCACGCCAGGATCGTCGGTCCATCAAGGAGTCCCGTACGACCGTTCGGCGGAGAATGAGGTTCCTCCGCCACCTCCTCGCCTACACGATCACCGTGTCGATCCTCGCCCTCGTCGACGCCCTCGGAGGCGGGGGCTGGTGGTTCTTCTACGTTGCAGGTCTGTGGGGCATCATCCTCGCCCTGCACGCGCTGCGATTCGTCACGAGACGCAACGGCCCCCTCGAACAGAGGATCGCCGGGCTGGAGAGCTTCGAACGCTGACGACGTTCTGCTGCCCGAAGCGGCCCCATCCTCTGACCGGCGAGTGGGACTCGCACCTGTTCCGTCGCTCCCTTGGGGAGAGACGCGCGCGCAGAGCGGCACCCTTTCGCGTCGCCCGCGAGAGGCAGTCGATTCGAGTGGAGGCAGGTCGTTGGCGGCGCCCAAGGGGCGCAATCGTTTCCGATTGCCCTCACGGCTCGATGACCACCTTGACGGTGATGTCCGACCATGCGTGGGGTCTCTCGCGGCGCAGCGATGCGTCCGTCCGCGTTCAATTTCCGACAGCCCTACCTCCCCGACGGCACACCGACCAAGCTCCGCCGCACTCACGGGTGAAGGGCACGAGGGAACCCGAGAGCCACGACAGCTCCTCCCCATCGAACAAGGGGACACCGTGGAGAACGCTGATTCGACGGCCGTGGGTACGGGGGCTAGGACGTGACTTCTCGGGAGAACCGGATCACGTCGCCGAAAGGGTCCCCGCGCATCTCGAGGGGAGTTGCCACCACGCTGCGCGCTCGACCTCCGGCAGAGAGTCGTCCGCCGGGATCCCGCGGTCTGGGGGTCCTGAGGTTCACGTCGTCGGGCGCTGCGGGGAGTTCCACCACGATGTGGGACACACCGAGGACCTCTGCATACCCGATCGTTCCGCCCATGCTTGCCGCAGCTTCTTGGGCATCCCGCAGGATGAGGTAGTGGTCGTCGGTGAGGTCGCCGCCGTGTGCGTTCCCTGTGAGGGCAGCGATTCCCTCGGCGGGGAGAAGTTCACATCGTCCGGAGATCGTTGCCGCCACTCGATCACCTCGGCGGTCCGTCTTGAGCACGAGCGTCCTGCAGCCGTTTGACCGGGTTCCGGAGAGGATCGTTCGGAGGATCTGGCGGACCAATGCCGAGTCCCCCCATGCGCGTGACGGTTCGAGCCAGGTCTCGAAATCGACGTCCCCCATGATCGATGACGCGATGGACATCAACTCCTGATCGAGGAGTACGACACCCTCGACGCGTCCAACGATGCCAGTCGAGCCCTCGGCCGCGAGGGCCATCAATGCTTGATCGACCTCACGAGCATTTGCCAACAGCTCCCGCGTGATCGCCCTGCGCTGATCGGTCGACAGGTCGTCACGTTCGACCAGGGTGTCGGCGAAGCCCACCATCGTCGATATCGGCTCGCGCAGCGAGACGGCCACACGGGTGCGCATCGCTCGGTCGGATCTCTCGGCAGCCTCGAGCGACGTCGACAGGACCTGCATCTCAGCCACCAGTCGATTGTGACGGATGGCGGTTGCGACCGCGTAGAGGCCGAGGAGGGCGAAGGCGATCGCGCCGGCAGCCAACACGGCGCGCTCGTCCGAGGACGCCGCGGTGATCAGGCCGCCGAGCATGAACAGGAGGCCTCCTGCAACGGCGAAGACGACGAACGCGGGCGGTGTGGTGTGGCGGTCTTCCATGGTCCTCCACCATCCCATCGGCGCGACACAGCGATCGCACGAGAGGGCTTGTCGATCGCGCGAAGTGACTAGTGCCCCGACGGGCACGAACCGTGTCCTCCTGCTCCGCCACATGCCGAACCCGTAGCCTGACCCGGTACCCTGCACCCATGGACGAATCCGTGCTGATCCCCATCGACGTCCCTGTCGTCGGTGACGAACGTCGGAAGAACTGGGCGAAGATCGTCACGAACGTGGATGGCTCCCTCGCTTCGGGATGGGCGTTCGAAGGCGAATTCATCGCCACGGGGGGCATCCAGGACGTGCCAGCGGGGTCCGTCCTCCTCCTCTATGGAGAGAAGGGGTCGAGGACGAATCCCCAGATCGAGGCCAGGGTGCTTCGCGTCAATGCGGACGGAACGATGACCCTCATCACGAGCGCCAAGGGCAGGGCGTGGGCGCGCACACTTCGCGACAGTGTCCTGGAGCTGCTGGAGGAGCAACAGGTCGTGCCCGTCGGGGACAAGCCGTGGGATCCGGTCCTCATGCAGTACGCAACCGAGGCCCTCGAGAGCGAGCTCGACCGCCGATCACGGGATTGACCACCCGACCGGGTATCTCGCTGTCGGAGGTGTGTGCACGCGCCGTCCTCAGCCGGATCGGGTGATCCTGTACACGTTCCCACCGAGTGACAGGACGTACACCTCGCCTGAACCGTCGGTACCGAACGAGCTGAGGGCGCCGACCGTGCCGAGTTCCCATGTGTGGTCGAGGTGGTTGACGGCGGTCGTGCCGACGATCTCGAAGCTGCGAATGAAGCCTGTGACGAAATCTCCGTAGAAGTACCGGCCGATCAGGTCAGGCATCTCCGAGCCCCGGTACACGTAGCCACCGGTGATGGATCGGCCCTCGGCGCGCGGGTACTCGACGACAGGCAGCACCTTGCCGGCCGACGAGCAGGCGGACCCTGCGGGGTAGCACAGCGATCCCTCCATTGAGGGCCACCCGTAGTCGAGGCCCCCGACATCGAGGGGCACGACGTTCACCTCTTCGCGACGCTCCTGGCCGACGTCAGCGACGATGAACGTCCCGGAGGCCTGATCGATGGCGGTGCGCCATGGGTTCCTCACTCCGATCGCCCAGATCCGGTCGTCGCCCTGGGTGCCCTGGTACGGGTTCCCCGGCGCTCCGTTGTTCGGTGCCGGCGCGTCGACGTCGAGGCGCAGTATGGAGCCGAGTAGGTCGTCCGTGTCGGTCGGGCGGGTCCCAGGGGAGCCGCCGCCATCTCCGAGCGAGACGAAGAGTCGATCGTCGGGCCCGAACTCGATCATCCCGCCGTTGTGGTTCGATGCGGGTTGGGTGACGGTGAGCACGGTCCTCACGGGGTTCGGGTTCGCCACGTCCGCTCCCGCGGCTGCGAAATACTCGACCACGCGGCTCGTTCCTGACGAGTCCGTGTAGTGAACGAAGAAGCGTCCGTTGACTCCGAAGTCGGGGTGGAACGCCATACCGAGCAATCCTCGCTCGCCACCCGTCGACACCCCTGCGATCTCGAGGAACGGTGTCGGAAGGACCACACCGTTGTCGATGATGCGGATGCGGCCGCCCTTCTCGACGACGAAGAGGCGTTCGTCCCCCGTCGGGGCATCGAGGAAGAGTGGCTGTGACAGACCCGACGCGACCAGCTCGAGGGCCAGCGGAGGCACGGCCGCGACATCGCCCCAGCGTCCGGCGATGGGCAGCCACGATCCGTTCCCGAAGGGGAACGTCACGTCCGCGTTGCCCTGGGTGTTCGCGTTCTTGAGGTGGAACCGCGAGTCAGACGGCCGAAAGACGCCAGGTGAGTCGGTTCCGTTGCCGTCCCAGTCCCCACCGACGAACCGATCGGAAGGGTCTCCGAAGAAGAACTCGAGGTCTGCGTTCCCCTGTGTGTTGGAGAGGCGCATGTATGTCAGACCGGTCGTCTCGCGGTACAGACCAACCGTGTCGGTGCCGTCGTCGTTGAAGTCACCCGTGAATGGCGTGTCGCCGGGGTTCCCGAAGAAGAAGTCGAAGTCTGCTGACCCGAGTCCGGCGTCTCCGTCTCCCAACTCGTTGATGACGAACACCCTGCTCTCGGACGGTCGGTAGATCGATACCGTGTCACAGCCGTCGCCGTCGAAGTCACCGGGAAGCGGGAGGTCACCGGGGTTTCCGAAGAAGAACGAGACATCGGCGGTCCCCTGCGTATTCGTGTTCCGAAGGTAGACGTATCCGTCGGATTGGCGATAGAGGCCCGGTGTGTCGATCCCGTCGCAATTCCAGTCTCCGGAGAACGGGACGTCGCCGGGATCACCGAAGAAGAAGGTCGCGATGGACCCCGATTCCGTTCTCAGGCGCCAGATCCCCGTGTCGGGATCGACCAAACCCACGGTGTCGACGTCTGCGGCGGACGCCGCTGCGGTGAGTGTCGGGAACACGACCGCCAGCGTCGCCAACAATCCGGCGACACGGAATCGCGTGCGTGCGCGTCGCGTCATTTCGACAGTGTGCCAGTTCCCGCGCCGTAGTCGGGTGTCCGATCGTGCCGCGCCAGCGGAGGCCTCCGAGTCATGCCACCGGACGGTTCACCGGGGCGGCTGGCCGTCCACCTGATCCGTCTCGATGATCCCGAACAATGCCCCGAACGGGTCTGCAACCACGGCAGAGATGCCGATGCCCGTCTCGGAGGGCTCCCGAACCACACGCCCGCCGAGTTCCGTGACCCGTGCCGCTTTCGCCCTGCAGTCCGAAACAAGGAACCAGCTGAGCCAGTGGGGGGCGACGTCGTCTCCTATGGAGGCTGTCATGTCCCACACTCCGCCGTTCATACGACCAGCATTCGAGATCGTCCAGTACGTGCCTTCACCCATCGGCATCGCAGCGGTGTCCCAGCCGAGCAGCCCCGTGTAGAAGGCCTTCGCGGACTCGACGTCACGTGTGGCGAGGTCGTTCCACGTGATGGTGTCGGGTTCGTTGAACACCTCGGCACCGTCGTGCGTGCCAGACTGCCAGAAGCCGATCGCGGCGCCGGACGGATCGATCATGAACGTCATCCACCCTGCGTCCATGATCTGGTGCGGCTCGATGATCGGCGTCGCACCCAGCTCAAGGGCCCTCTCCTGGATCTCATGGATGTCGTCCACGATGATGTACGAGGACCAGGCAGGTGGCTGGCGGGGCTCCGACTGATCTGGCCCGAGCGGTCCCATCCCGGCGACGACGGCTCCGTCCTTCGTGAACATCGCGTACGGCAGGGACGCGTCCGGTCCGCTGTCGAGTGTCTCCCAGCCGAACAATGCCGTGTAGAACGCGGCACCGGCCTCCATGTCGGGTACGGCGACGTCCGACCAGCCGTGGATTCCATGAGCGAGCCCCATCGCTGCCTCCTCGTGTGGGCACGGCGCCGCAGCGCCGGCTTCCACCCTACGCCATGGCGGTGACACATACTGCGGGGTTCGCGCTTCAGGGTGTGCGTCGTGTCCCGAGTGGTCCTGGGCGGGTTGCACGGGAATGGAACGGCATGCGGTACCCTTGCCCCCGAATGTCCGGTCGTTCCCGCCTCGCCGTCTTCGTGACCACCATCACCGCGGTGGCGATGCTCGTCGTGCCGGTGTCCGCCTCGACGGGCTCCTCCGGGGAGGTCGACGCGACAGCGTGTGTCGTCAACACGGCTGCGACGGGCGTGCGGGCATCCCTCACGCCGGGCGACGCTGTTGGCGAGGATGCTGCCCTCAACCGGGACGATCCTGACGCTGCGGACTCCCCACTCGAACTCATCCGGTTCCCTGACGAGGCTGCCCTCTGGGCTGCGGCGGGGTCCGACACGATGTCCATTGGTGTGCTGGCGGGCGCAGATCTCTCCGTCCCCGCCGTCAGGGCCTTCGCCTTCACGGGTCCGGATCGCCAGGATCGGGAGGTTTCGGATTCGATCGTGCGGCTCTACTGCGCACTTTTCGAACGCCAACCGAGCCCGTTCGAGCTCGAGTACTGGGCCGGTCGCTACTGGAACGGCCTGCCCCTCGTGACGATCGCAGAGGCGTTCACCCACTCGCGGGAATTCGTGGGACGCTACGGTGACATCACCGACATCGGACTCGTGTGGATGCTGTATCGCGACGTCCTTGGTCGTGAGCCCGGCGCGGGCGCAATCGAGGCGTTCCGGGCGAGGATCGCATCGGAGTCGATGCATCGGGGTCAGGTGGTGGCCCAGTTCACCGAATCCGCGGAGTACGTCGGCGCGCACCGGGACGGTGTCGCCGATCAAGCCCGACCTCCCGTACCCCGCAGTTGGTTCGGGCAGGCGCATCATCATGACGGAGAGCGGTCAGCGTGTGTGGATGATCGAGGGCACCGGCGAGCTCGCCAAGACACACCAGGTTTCGGGCAGGCGCGGCATTCCGGGTGTGGGGCGCTACAACGTGTACTCGATGTCCCGCTACGCCTACGCACCGTACGACGGGATCACGATGGAGTTCATGGTCAGGTTCGCGAGGGGCGAATGGCCATACGGCTTCCACTCCATTCCCGTGTGGCCGGACGAGGCGCCCCTCCAGACGCCCGCACAACTCGGAACCCATCGCTCCGGGGGCTGCGTCCGTCAGCTCTGGGACGACGCAGAAGCGATGTTCGAGTGGGCCGAGATCGGCGACAGGGTGATCCTCATCCCCTGAGGGATGTCAATGATCGTGGTGCTCGGCCCTCGGCGTGACGATGGCTGCTGCGACGCCCGCGACGACCATCGCGATCCCGGCGAGTGCCAGGGCGACGACCTGGAGGTCATCGCCGGGGGGTGAGGTCGATTCCGCCGCGAGGATGAGTGCGTTCATGCCGGGCAGCATACCGCCTCCGCGACCCCGGACTCTCCGTTCTTGCGTAACTGGGTTCCACCCATGGGTGGAACCCAGTTACGCAAGAACAGGGTCATGGGGTGGCATGGCCACCTCCGCCGCCTCGGCACCTAGCATCGACAGGTGACCGAGAACAGCGCCACACCACCCCCGCTCTCGGGTGTCCTCGGAGGCGGATTGGCCCTCACCTGGAGTTTCGTCAGGAGGCGGCCCTGGTCGTTCGCGTTCGCGGTCACCGGTGCGATCATGTTCGTGTCGGCCATCGTGGCATCGGCCATCGTCGTGGGCCGGGTGACCGACTCGCTCATCATTCCCGTCCTCCAGGGAGGTGAGAGCACCGCTGGCAAGCTGTGGCCCGCCATGGCCCTCATCATCGGGGTGGCTGTCTGGAAGTCCGTCGGCATCACCCTGCGCCGTTCGGCGGCCGGGTGGTTGCAGTTCGGCACGCGTGCCGATGCCCGCAAGCGCCTCATCGATCACCAGATGCGCCTCGACCTCGCCTGGCACGATCGCCGTTCGACGGGTGACCTTCTCTCGGTCAGCGAGGTCGATACGAATCAGGGAACGTTCGTGCTCGCTCCTTTTCCCTACGCCACGGGCTCGTTGTTCCTCCTGATCGGCACGATCGTGCTCGTATCGGTCTCGGACCTCGTACTTGGCGGCGTCATCCTCGTGGGCCTCGCCGTCACACTCGCCATCGACATCCACGGCGCGTTCCGAACGTTCGGACCGTTCGTCGAGGTCCAGGAGGAGCGCGGCGTCGTGAGCGAGATCGCCCACGAGTCGATCGACGGTGCGCTGACGGTGAAGGCACTCGGTCGCGCCTCCCAGGAGACGGATCGATTCGCGACGGCGGCGAATCGTCTCAGGGACCGGATCATCAAGGTCAACTCGCTGTGGATGGCATATCGAGCGATCGTCGAGTCGATGCCTTCGCTCATCACGATCGCCGTGCTGGTGTTCGGCGCGTTCCGGCTCTCGGAAGGCGCCGTCTCGCCTGGTGACCTCGTCACGGTTGCCTACCTGCTCTCGCTGATGACCATGCCCATCTCACTGCTCGGGTTCGTCATATGGGAGATGGCCCACTCCATGGCGGCGTGGCGCAGGGTCCAGGCCGTGCTCGACGCCGATGAGCTGACCGTGCACGGCGAGTCGACCGCACTCGATGACGAAACGGGTGGAGCGGTGGACTCGGAGGACGTGACCTTCGGGTACTCGATGGACGAGATCGTGCTCGACCACGTCGAACTCGACATTCTCGGGGGCAAGACGGTCGCGATCGTCGGACCCACCGCAAGTGGCAAGTCGACGCTGGCGCGGCTCCTCGCTCGTCTGTGGGATCCCACGAGCGGTTCGATCACGCTCGACGGCAGGGACCTTCGGGACTTCGCGCGCAGTGAGCTCGCGGGTGAGGTCGCGTTCGTCGCCCAGGAGTCGTTCCTGTTCGACGACACCATCGAGGGCAACATCACGCTCGGTGCTTCGATACCCCGCGAGGACGTCCTCGCCGCGGCGGAGCTTGCGGGTGTCGCCAGATTCATCGACGAGCTCGACTACGGATACGACACCCGCATCGGTGAGCGGGGCACATCACTGTCGGGAGGGCAACGCCAGCGTGTCGCACTCGCGAGGGCGCTCGTGCGCAAACCGCGCGTCCTCGTCCTCGACGACGCCACGTCCGCCGTGGATCCATCCGTCGAGAGCGAGATCCTGCGGGGCCTGCGCAGATCCGAGCTGCCCTCGACGGTCGTCATCGTCGCCTATCGCCGATCGTCGATAGCGCTCGCCGACGAGGTCGTGTTCCTGGAGTCAGGTCGGGTCGTCGCCCAGGGGACCCATGAGGAGCTCCTCGCCACGACGCCCGGCTATCAGAGGCTCCTCACGGCGTACGAGGCCGACATGGAGGACCGAAGGCGCGAGGGAGTGACGGGATGAGCGATTCTGCCGACACCATGAGAACCTCGACTGCGCTGCGTCGGTCCTTCGCCGTTGCCCCCGCGCTCGGCAAGGGGCTCTGGCTGACCCTCGTTCTCGCCGTCGTCGGGACGGCGCTCCAGATCGTCGTGCCCGTCGTCCTGCAACAGATCATCGACAACGAGATCCTCGGCAGCGACCGGATCGACACCGGAGCCGTGCTCTCGAGGGGCCTCGTCGCGCTCGTAGCCGTGCTCCTGGCGATGGCCGCTCGATGGCTCTCTCTGCGGCGGCTCGTCGTTTCGTCCGCGACCGGGCTCGCACAGCTGAGGATCAAGACGTTCGGACACCTGCATCGGCTCTCGCTCCTCGAACTCCAGGCGGAACGACGGGGCGCCCTCGTCGCGCGGGTGACGTCTGATGTCGAGACGATCCAGCAGTTCATGGAGTGGGGTGGGGTGGGCATGGTGCTCGGCGTCTCGCAGGTGACACTCGCGATCCTGGTGATGGGCCTGTACAGCTGGCAGCTCACCGTCGTCGTCCTCATCGGCGTGCTGATCTACACCGCACTGATCGTGGTGTTCCAGAGGGTGCTCGGGCGTGCACACGATCGCGTCCGCGAACGTGTGAGCGATTCGCTGGCCGTGACGGGCGAGGCGATCTCCGGCCTCGCGACGGTGAGGGCGTACGGCATGGAGGACCAGGTGAGGGACCGCGTCGATGAGACGCTCAACCGACAGTTCTCAGCCGAGGTCCGTACCGCGATCCTGGCATCCTCGCTGTTCTCGAGTGCCGAGCTGTTCGCAGGACTCCTCACCGCCGTCGTCATCGGCGTGGGCGTCGTTCTCGGAGGAGGCTGGGGGATCACGGCAGGAGCCCTCGTCGCGTTCCTGTTCCTGGTCAACCTGCTCATCGAGCCGATCCAGCGTCTCGTCGAGACGATCGACCAGGCACAGTCGGCAGGTGCCGGCCTTCGCAAGATCCTGGGGATCGTCGATACCCCGGTTCGCATCGACGATCCGGACGACGGCGTGGAGCTTCCCGACGTGGATCTCGGGGTTACCTTCGAACACGTGACCTTCGCCTACCCGGACGGGCCGAACATCCTGTCGGACGTCTCGGTGTCGATCGAACCGGGGAGCAGGGTGGCGGTCGTTGGTGAGACCGGCTCAGGGAAGACGACATTCGCGAAGCTCGCGACGCGGCTGCTCGCACCTGATGCCGGCGTCGTGTGCGTTGGCGGCATACCCATCGACCGCATCCGGTTCTCCTCGCTGCGGAGCAGGCTGTCGTACGTACCCCAGGAGGGTTTCCTCTTCGACGGCACGGTCGCCGACAACGTCCGCTACGGCAAGCCGGGGGTGCCGGACGAGGCTGTCCGCTCGGCATTCGCCGACCTCGGGCTCCTCGGATGGCTCGACGGCCTCCCCAACGGGGTGCGGTCGATCGTCGGCGAGCGAGGCGGGAACCTCTCGGCGGGAGAACGGCAGCTGGTGGCGATCACCCGGGCGTGGATCGCCGATCCGAGTGTGCTCGTGCTCGACGAGGCGACGTCGGCTGTCGATCCAGCTCTCGATGTCCAGATCCGCCGTGCGATCGACTTCCTGACCTCGGGCCGAACATCGATCACGATCGCCCATCGCCTCTCCACTGCGGAGGCGGCGGATCGGGTGCTTGTGTTCGATGACGGCGTCATCGTCGAGGACGGCACCCATGACGACCTGGTGGGTCGCGGTGGCGTGTACACGTCCATGCACGCCGACTGGCAGGGATCGACCGCGTCGAGGTGACCGGGGACGATCGCGCCAACCGTTCTTGCGTAACTGGGTTCCGCGCATGGGTGGAACCCAGTTACGCAAGAACGCCCAGAGTCTCCGGGACGACGACGACCCAAGCGACGACAGCGGCCCCTGAAGGGGCCGCTGCTCAAGAAGGGTGGGTGACAGGCTTGGATCGGATCGCCTCGGTTGAGAACAAGTAGCCTCGCCGGCCTCCCACCTTCGCTCAGTATCGGCACACCGTCACGGTTTCTTGAGTCTTTGCAGGCCCGACGAGAGCGCGAGGAGGTGTGGCGACCGCTCGGCGCCCACATTCACCCTCGTCGCTACCGTGGTACTGATGTTGTCCGTGCAGGAAGTCTCGAAGCGCTTCGGCGAGGTCGATGCCATGCGCGACGTGACGTTCGATGTCATCCCGGGCCGGATCACGGGCTTTCTCGGCCGCAATGGGGCAGGCAAGACGACCACGATGCGAACGGTCTTCGGACTCGTGACGCCCGACAGCGGAAGTGTCACCGTCGACGGAGAGGTGATCTCCCCCGAGCGGCGCCTGCGATTCGGATACATGCCGGAGGAGCGCGGCCTCTACCCGAGGATGAAGGTCAAGGACCAGCTCGTCTACTTCGGGCGTCTGTCAGGGATGTCCGGAGGGCTGGCAGCGTCTGAGGTCGATCGCTGGCTGGCGGAGTTCGATCTATCGGATCGGGCCGACGCCCGACTCGAGGAACTGTCGCACGGCAACCAGCAGCGAATCCAGCTGACCGCCGCGATCCTGCACAACCCCGACGTCCTGGTGCTCGATGAGCCGTTCGCAGGGCTCGATCCCGTCGGCGTCGAGTCGCTCGGAACCGTCCTCGAATCCTTCTCGGAGCGCGGTGCAGCGATCCTGTTCTCGTCGCATCAGCTCGACCTCGTCGAGTACATCTGCGAGGACGTGGTGATCATCCACGAGGGCTCGGTGGTCGTTCGGGGGTCCCTCGACACGATTCGCCATGACGCCGCCTACCGACGAGTCGAGATCTGGGTGGACGGTGCGTTGTGGGATCCGCCAATCGAGACGGCTCGCAGGGTGGGAACGGGGAACCGAGCGCACCACATCATCGATGCATCCGTGGATGTCGAGGACGTCCTCCGGCTCGCCCAGGAATCGGGGACGATCACTCGTTTCTCCTACGAACCGCCCGCGCTCTCGGACATCTTCCGCGAGGCGGTGACGACGTGAGCCCATGGAGGCACATCGGGATCATCGCACGGCGCGAGTTCGTCGAGCGTGCGCGGAGCAAGGTCTTCCTCACGACGATGGGGTTCATCGCGGTGGTGATCGTTGGCGGAATCGTGGCGCTGTCCCTGATCGGAACCGAGGAGGGGACGACGCCGCTCGGCATCGCGGGTGACTCGCCGACGGACATGGTTCAGTACATCGAAGAGGCGGCCTCGGTGCTCGAACTCGACGTGACCGTTGCGGATCTCGGCACGGGCGACGAGGCTGTCGCTGCTGTCGAGGCCGGGGAGGTCGACGCAGTCCTCGTCGATGGCTCGATCATCGTCTCGAACCGGGGGGCGTCTCCCACCGTGACGGCTGTCTTCACCGCGGCGGCGAATGCTGCAGTTCGCGCCGACCTCGCCGCCGAACTCGGATTGACCGGTGACGAGGTCGCACAGATCCTGACGCCGATCGACATCACGGTCAGGGAGCTCGAAACGGAAGACCCTGACGAGATCGCCAGAGGCGTCGCTTCGTTCGCTGCCGCCCTCATACTGCTCACCACCATCATGCTCTTCGGTCAGTTCGTCGCGATGGGCATCGTGGAGGAGAAGCAGAACAGGGTCGTCGAGGTCGTCCTGGCACGGGTGAGGACGACCTCGCTGCTCATCGGGAAGGTGATCGGCATCGGAGCGCTGGGCCTCGTCCAGGTCGCCGCCATCGCGCTCGCCGTGGTGGTCGGGCTCACCGTGGTTCCCCTCCCCGATCTCGGGGTGCCGGACCTCACCACGATTGGTATCACGGCCGTGCTGTGGCTCGTCTTCTGGTTCATGCTCGGCTACCTCGTGTACAGCTTCATCTACGCGGCTCTCGGCGCGACGATCTCGCGTCAGGAGGACCTGCAATCGGTGGCCTACATCCCTGCGTTCGCGATCATGCCGGCGTACTTCCTCGTCACGTTCACTGCGACCTCGGGTGGTGAAGTGGGCCCGCTCGTCCGCGTCGCATCGTTCGTGCCACTTTGGTCGCCCATCGTCATGCCCTTCCGGATCAACGTCGGAAGTGCCGAGTGGTGGGAGGTTGCGCTGGCTGTCGCGATCGTGGTCGCCACCATTGCATTCCTCGTTGCATTCGGAGCGAGGGTCTATCGGGGTGCGGCCCTTCGCACGGGAGCGAAGGTCTCACTCCGCGATGCGTGGAGATCGGCGACCGACTAGGGGACTCAGTCGGCTTCAGTCGTGGCGTGCATCCCACCTCGCCGTGGCCCCCACCGCCGGGGGTGGGCGGCGGAATGTGACGCCCACCGGCGTGTCGGCGCCGACGCGCTCGAGCGCCAGCCACCACGACGGCGACGAACCCATCGACCACCGGAGCATCGCGATCATCGACCTGCCTGCGGGTATGGCCCCGGGAACCGTTCGCACCCCGAGCAGCGAAGAGATCCGATGTGGCAGCGTCGCCGCCGCGGCGTGGAACAGGACGCGGTATCCCGCGGCGATGCCGACGGGTAGGGGCGGCTTGCGGAGGAATGAGACGGCACTCTCCATGCCGGGCGACCACGCGACCTCAGGGTGAGAAGCCACCCACCGTGCGAGATCGTCAGCCGTGTCGGGGAGGTCGGTGGCATGGAGCATGCCGCCGAGCACGACCTGTTCGGCTACGAACGCATCGGCCCTCGCCGGCGGGAGGGGTTGCGGTCCGAACACCTGATGGGCGGTCAGGAACGAGTCGATCAGTGCGTTGTGGACCCACGCGGCGAACGGCGATCCGGAGGCTGAGTACTTCGCTCCGCGGTGCGAGACGCCCCGAACCGGACGGTGGGCGCCGCGAACGACGTCGATCGCCTGCTCGACCTCCGGAATGGACCCGAATGCGGTCGCGGTGACGTATGCGCTCGTCCGCGACAGGCGCCCCAGTGGGTCGTTCTCGTAGGATGAGTGGTCCGCCACCCCTGCGACTACCTCTGGATGGGCAGCCTGGACGAGGAGCGCGCGGATCCCTCCGACGAAGGTGGCAACGTCCCCCATCACCTCCCACGTCGCAGATCCGGGACCGAAGAGCCCAGGATCGTCCGGGTAGTCGAGAGAATGGGCGAGTGGGTACTCGGCGTGTGCGAAGAGGCCAGCGGTCGCGTTGGCGATGCGCGAGCGGATGTCGATCGAAGGTGGCATGCCCATGGCCTTTCTACGGTGCAGGGTACGGCACCGGTTTGGTCGTTTCCGGTGCCTGTCACGTCGGCGTTCGGCGGACGCCGCCAACGAGGGCAACACCTATCGAGGCGAGGGCACCTCCGACGAGGATCACGCCCGTCAGTTCCTCATCGAGGATGATGACACCTCCGACGACCGCCACGAGTGGAGCGATGTAGCCGGTGATTGCCACGATCATGGCCGATGCGTGCTTCGACGCGTAGAGCGTTGCGCCGAACGGCAGGAGTGTCGAGCCCAATCCGAGGATGATGAGCAGCACAACGAGGTTCGCACCGGATCCGCCCGTGAATTCGAATCCGGTGGCGATACCGACGACGAGCGCCACCGCCAGTCCCGAGATGAACATGGGAAGCGCAAGCTCGGCGGTGTCGTGGAGCGGAGCGAATCGTCGCTGGAGTACGCCCGACAGTGACCCGACGATGACACCTGCACCCGCGAACAGGAAGCCGGTGACCACGTCGCCCTCCGCCCCGAGGCCGCTCTCACCCGCGAGGGCGATGAGCGTGGTACCGACGAGGCCGATGACGAGGCCGGTGACCTGACGTCTGGTCACCCGCTCGCTGATGAGAACCGCCGCCATCACGGCAGTGGTGGCGGGCACCAGGGTGATGACAAGGCCCTCGACTCCTGCAGAGATGTAGTTGAGCGAGCTCATGAAGAGCAACGGCGCGAGCCCGATCCGAAGAGCGCCGACGAGCGCGCCGTGACGCCATGCAAGCCGGGTGGGGGAGACCCGTGTCACGGTCGTGAACGCGACGAGTGCAGCCGTGGCGACAGCCGTACGGAAGGCGAGGACGGTCAGGGTGGATGCGCCGAGTTCATACGCTGCCCTCGTCCCGACCCCGGCGAGCCCCCAGCCGAGTGAGGCAGTGAGGACGGCCAGGATGACCCGATTGCGCAACGGAACCGCAGCCGTCACGCTCTGGAGAGATGCCTTCACCCTGATGGCCCGTTCCCGAGGTCCGGGCTGGCGAGAGGGCCGACGTCTCGGCCGACGTTGCTGAATGCCGCCATGATCCTCGACTCCATCTCCTTGATCTCGGCCATGGCCTCGCTCGGATCGTCGGTGTTGAGCACGTGGACGTACAAGAGGCTGCCGTGGAGCTCGAGCGAGACGGTGCCCGGCGTGAATGAGATGCAGTTCATGAGCAAGGTCACCTCGTTGCGGGTGTGCACTCGGAGTGGCACCTCGAGGATCGCCGGCCTGAGCTCCTCCGTCGGTACCCACAGCGACACGATGACCTGCCATGTCGAGACGATCATCCTGCCGGTGAAGTGGACGATGAATCGCAATGCACCGATGGGATGCACGAGCGCGCCCGGCCACCGGGGTGCGAGCGCCCGAAGGGCCCAGGTGAGGCCCCCGGCGACGACGATGCCACCGACGACCACGTTCGGAGCGAGCGATCCGAACGCGGCGATCCACACGAGGAAGAGCCACACCGCCAGGAACGGGCTCGCCCCACGCCCCCGTGTCGTCGCGGCTGCCTCTTCCCTCGGGAGGGTGACCGAGAGCTCGCGCGTGTTCCGGAAACGTGGTGTGTCGACGTCGTGGTAGGCGGCCCTTGCCAGAAGGCTCATGCCGAGTGGACCGGAGAGGAACAGGAGGGCGACGACGATGAGGAGGATGAAGGTCCCACTCAGGCCACCTGCCTGGAGGGTCGCAGCCATCGTCGTCCCGATCACCCCGACGGCTGCCGCCTTCGTCGCGGCGTGCATGCGCGTGAAGACGTCGGGGAATCGGAGGAGGCCAAAGGACCCGAGGGCCATCAGCGCCGCCCCTGCGACGACGACGGTTCCCGCGATGACATCCACGATCATCGGGGTCTCTCCGTCTCGATGTACCTCGCAACCACGATGGTGCTGATGAACGCGGTCACCACGGCGATGACGAGTACGGGGACGTAGGTGACGTCGCCGGTACCGACGATGAACAGGCCCAAACCCCCGACACCGATGAACACGAGCGTGTCGAGGGCGACCATCCGGTCGGCGATTGATGGGCCGATGGCGACGCGGATCACGGCGGGTACGGCAGCGACGACGAGGAGGGCACCTGCGACAGCGATGGCGATCGTCATCGTTGCACCCCGAGCACCATGTCACCGTACGCCCCCTCGGTCATGAGATCCGTTGCGGCGCGTCCCGCGTAGTCGATCAGGGGCTGTGCGCCGATGGCGATGACGATGCCGACGACGACAAGGGATCCCGTAGCCAGCGCCATCCCCGGGGGGAACCGAGCGGGTCGGGTGTCCCTCGGCTTCCCCCAGAAGATCCCCGACCAGATCTTGGTCATGGAGAACAGGGTCAGGACGCTCGCGAACAGCGAGACGCCCACGATGACCCATGCGCCCGATTCGAATCCCGCCTCGACGAGGGCGAGCTTGCCGACGAACCCCGAGAACGGGGGAAACCCGGCCAGGCTGAGGGCGGCGGGGAGGAAGAGGACCGCGATGAGCGGGGATCGGCCGGCGACACCGTCGACCTTGTCGATGGCGCCTGTGCCCTCGGACTCCTCGACGAGGCCCCCGACGAGGAACAGGGACGCCTTCACGATGATCTGGTGCACGATGAACACGATGGTGGCCGTCACACCGGCGATCGTGAAGAACCCGAGTCCCATGATCATGTAGCCGATCTGGCTGACGATGTGGAATGAGAGGATTCGCTTGATGTCCTTCTGTGCGATCGCTCCGAGGACGCCGACGACCATGGTCAGGCCGGCGATCACGAGCATGAGGGTCACCGGTCCGTCGCTCGGGAACAGGAGGACCTGGGTTCGCACGATCGCGTACACGCCGATCTTGGTCAGCAGACCAGCGAAGAGGGCGGTGACGGGCGTGGGGGCGAGGGGGTAGGAATCCGGCAACCAGAAGAACAGAGGGAAGATCGCAGCCTTGATACCGAACACCATGAAGAGCAGCCATCCGAGCCCAGCTCGCAGTCCCGACGGGACCTCATCGAGCTTCACGATGAGGTCAGCGATATTCACCGTGCCCGTCACCGAGTACAGCAAGCCGATGGTGGTGAGCAGGAGGACGGACGCCACGAGCCCGATGACCACGTAGCTGATCGTCGCCCGTGTCTCGCCGCCTGTCGCCCGATGGGTGAGGAGCACGTAGCTCGAGGTGAGCATGATCTCGAACGCCACGAACAGCGTGAAGAGGTCTCCCGTGAGCAGCGACAGCGCGACACCGGCGGCGAGCATCTGGTACACGGCATGGAACCCGTGGAACTCCTCGTCGGTTGATCGCTGGCTGACCGCGTAGACGAGGACTGCGAGCAGGGCGATCGTCGACGTCGCGAGGAGGAGGACGGCGAGGCGATCGGCGACGAGGGCGATGCCCACCGGTGGCGCCCAGCCTCCGACCTCGACGACGATCGGTCCCCCAGTGTCGACCTCCACCACGAGCCATACGGCGATGAGCGCCGACGCCAACGAGGCGCTCAGTCCGATCGCGCGCTGCGCTGCCAGGCTGCGATAGAGGATCAGGGTGAATGCTGCCGCGGCGAGGGGGATGATGATCGGCAGGGTGGCCATCGTCGTCATGGTGCATCACCCCGCCTGGCGATCCGCAGGTCCTCGATATCGTCCTCGACCTCGTCGGAGCCCTGCTCGGTCGAGGTCCGGTATGCGAGCGCGAGGAGGAAGGCAGTGATCCCGAATGTGATCACGATCGCCGTGAGCACGAGTGCCTGTTCGAGCGGATCGGCATAGGGCCTCCTGACACCCTCCTCGATGACGGGCGGGGCGCCTGCGGGATCACCCGATCCGAGGATGATCAGGTTCGCGCTGTGGCCGATGAGGCCGAGTCCGACAACGATGCGGGTCAGGAGCTTCTGGAGGATCAGGTAGGTTCCCGCAGCGAACAAGACCCCAGCGGTGACGGCGATCACCCACGTCATGGCTGCTCCGCCCCGAGGCGCAGCGTCGCCGTGGCGATGAGCCCGATGACGAGACCATAGACACCCAGATCGAACAGCAGGAGCGTCGACAGTTTGATCTCCCCGATGACGGGGGCCGTGATGGATCCGTACGTATACGTGAGAAAGGTCCCCTCGACGAGGAGCCCGACGATGCCTGCGAGGATTGCCGTACCGAGGCTCAACCCGATGATCCTCTCGGGATCGACCGGCAGGAACTTCCGGAGTCCGCGTGCACCGAAGGAAAGGAAGATCAACAGCAGGCCAGCGGATGCGATGAGTCCTCCTGAGAACCCTCCGCCGGGTACGTCATGACCGACGACGACGAGGTATATCGAGAACAGCACGAGGGTCGGAACCATCGTGCGGGTACCCGTTGCGAGGAGGGGTGACGGGCGGATGTTCACGATGGACCTCCCTCCCTGCGTTTGGCGACGGAGAGGACCAACGCGGAGATGCCGATTCCTGCGGCGGCGAGCACGGTGATCTCGCCGAGTGTGTCGAGGGCGCGGAAGTTGGTGAGGATGATGTTGACGACGTTGTTCCCACCAGCCTCGGGAGCCTCCTCGACGTAGATGCGCGTCAGCGATCGATCGGGTTGCACGGTGGTGGTGATCAGCGCCCCCGCAGTCACGACCAAGCCCGCGAACGCGGACACGGCGAGCCTTGTCGCCTGGGGGAGCGATCCCGTGTCCCGCCCGAAGAAGCGCGGGAGCTTGACGAGGACGAGGGCGAACAGGGCCACCGTGAGGGTCTCGATGAGGAGCTGGGTCATCGCGAGGTCGGGGGCAGAGAACACGACGAAGATCCCTGCGAGGGCGTAGCCGACGACCCCGAGGAGCAGGGCAGCGGCCATTCGCCGCTGCGCCCTCGTCGCGGCGATGGCTCCGGCCACCGCCACGCCGCCGAGGACGACTTCCGCAGGCCCGTTGAGAATCGGGAGGGTGAGGGGCGCGCTGCCCGCGAGGATCCACGTAACCGCAGGGATGAAAAGCACCGACGTGACGATGATCGCGAGGTAGATGGGGAGCGACCCGGTTTGGACGACACCCGTCACGAGGTCGGCCGTCGTGTTGAGGCCCCGCAGGCTCGCTTGATAGATTCCGGCACCCGTGGGAACGCGGAGCCGCGCCGCCGTCGGCAGGGTGTCGATCCCCCGTGACCTGATCACCACGAACACGCCGACCCCGGCGATCAGGACGATCGTCGAGAGGGCGAGCGCCGGCTTGAGCCCCGGCCACAGGACGAGTTTGAATGTCTGCCCTGCTGCCTCCGACACGATTGCCCCCAGCCGATCCGGGCTCAGACCGAGGAGGACGGTGGCTGCCGCGAGGATCGCAGGCGGAGCCACCATCAGCGGGTATGGACGATGAAGGTCGAGCGGCTCGATTGCCGGGTTCCTTCCGAACGCTCCGAACCACCACTGCGCCGCGTACGTGACCGTGAGGACAGAGGCGAGCGAGATCGTGGCCAGGGCGACCCATGCACCGTCGGCGATGAGCGAATCGAATGCAGCTTCCTTCGTCACGAATCCGAGTAGCGGCGGTACCCCCGCCATGGACGCTGCCGCGATGGCACCAACCGCACCGAGGAGGCGGAAGCGATCGCCGACACCGGTCAACCCTCGCACGTCCCTGGTGCCGGCCACCTTGTCCACGACGCCTGTCACGAGGAAGAGGGCTGCCTTGAACAGGGAGTGCGCAACCAGGACGGCGAGGGCAGCAGCCGTGTATCCGAGGCCGATGAGCGCCGTCATGAATCCGAGCTGGCTGACGGTGCCGTAGGCGAGGAGGAGCTTGAGGTCGTGTTGTCGAAGGGCGGCAACCGCGCCGACCACCATCGTCGCCAGTCCTGTCCCCGTCACGATCCACAGCCAGAGCGACGTCCCGGCGAACCCCGGAGCGAGGAACAGGAGGAGGACGATTCCGGCCTTGACCATCGTTGCAGAGTGAAGGTACGCAGAGGCGGGGGTCGGTGCAGCCATGGCCCCTGGCAGCCAGAAGTGGAACGGGAACTGTGCGGACTTCGTGAAGGCTCCGAGGAAGATCAGGCACAGGGCGATCGTGACCGCCGTTCCGGTGGGTGGATCCTCCACGAGTGCGGCGATGCTCGTCGTGCCTGCCTCGGTGGCGAGGACGACGAAGCCGGCGAGCATTGCCAGTCCGCCTGCAGTGGTGACGAGTACCGCCTGGAGAGCTGCCGATCGCGCTGTGGCGAGCTCGTCGTCGAAGCCGATGAGCAGGTACGAGGCAACCGTCGTGACCTCCCAGAACACGAAGAGTCCGAAGAGCTCATCGGAGGCGACGATCCCCGCCATGCCTGCCGTGAACACGGACATCAGGGCCAGGAACCTCCCGCGGCGGGCATGGTCCGCGAAGTACCGGTCGGTGTAGACGACGATCAGGAGGCCGATGCCCGCCACCATCGCCGTGAGCACCAGCGACAGCGTGTCGGAGCGGATACCGATCGCCACACCGAGCGCTGGGACCCAATCGACGACGTATACCTCGGTAGCCGATGTCCAGAGCGTCCCGACGACGGCGAGCTGGATCGCGTAGGGAAGGGCTGCGAGCACCGTATTGCCACGACCGAATCGACCACCCGAAGCCCAAACCAGCGCGGCGATGACGAAGTAGCCTGCGATCGAGATCGTGAGTGTCATTGCCCGGTGTGGTTCTGCCTGAATCGCGGGTGCTTGTGGGATCGACGGCCATTCGTGTCGGGAGTCCCCGAACGTCGATCGGGCCAGGAGCCTCGTCTTGGCGTTTCCTTGCGTGCCGGGTCCGATGGTAAGCGACGTCGGTATCCGTTGGAGCCGTGCCGGTACGGGACCAGTCGGGCGCCCGCACTCCCCGATCGGCACGATCGACAGCTATTGCAGCTGCACTGGATCGGTGTAGACTACTGCTATCAGTTTCATGCAAACGAATACATGGATCGTGTGAAGGGTCGAGGAGGACGGATGGTCCAGGATCGACATCAGGGGGGCTGGTCGCTGCTCACGAACCACGCGCACGTGCTGATGTGCATCGCTGCACAGCCGACGATCCGGATGCGAGAGATCGCAGCCCGATCCGGTATCACGGAGCGTGCCGCCCATCGCATCGTGTCAGAGCTCGAGGCTGCGGGCTTCATCTCCCACGAACGCGTTGGACGACGCAACCACTACCAGGTCCACATCCGAAGCCGCTCATCCCATCCGATGGAGTACCACATCGACTTCATGGACCTCGTGCCGGATCCTCGTCTCCTGAGCGATGCCGGGGGTTCGTCATGAATCGCTTCAAGAACCTGCTGGTCGTCGCAAGCGATGGTGTCGACCCTGCGCCGCTCCTGGAACACGCCGCTGAGCTCGCGAGGCGAAACGACGCCCGCATCACCGTGTTCGACACCGTCGACGTGAGCATCCCGGAGCCACCCTTCATCGGGGAGGCACCGGGTTTCGACCTGCGCGACCTCGTGGTCCAAGCGCGCCGTGACGAGCTCGAGGCTCTTGCGTCGTCCATTGTCGGCATCCCCGTGGAGGTCGAAGTCTCCGCAGGTGTCGGGTTCATCGAAGTCATCCGGAAGGTCGCTCGCGGCCACCACGATCTGGTGGTCGTCGGAGCCGACGCTTCGCCGCGCCGATTCGGCCTCGCCAGATCCTCCATGGTCATGCATCTCCTGCGGAAGTGTCCCGTCCCTGTGTGGGTCGAGAGGGAGGACGCCACCCTCGGACCCGATGTCGCCGTGGCGGTTGGTCCACTCGATCGCGAGGTGAAGCCGGATTCGCTCGACGTGACCCTGCTCGAGCTCGGATCTTCGTTGGCGTCATTGAAGGGCGGGGTCCTCCATGTGATCCATGCGTGGAGACTCGAGGGTGAGTCCCTCCTGCGTCGCGGCAGGCAACGTCTGCCGTCGGAGCAGGTGGACGCGTTGGCGGGAGAGGCGCACCGCCGTGCAACCAATCGATTGGACCAGCTGTTGGCCTTCCTCCCGGATGAGGGCGTGGATGTCGAGGTCCACCTGGAACGTGGCGAGGCCGGGGTCGTCGTCCCATCCGTGCTGGACGCCATCGCACCGGGCGTGGTCGTCATGGGGACCATCGCTCGAACAGGACTCAGGGGAATGTTCGTGGGCAACACAGCCGAACAGCTGCTCGGCGCTGTTGATGCGCCATTGCTCGCCGTGAAGCCCGCAGGCTTCGAGACGCCCGTTGATGTCTGATCGGGCTTCGGCATGAGCGACAGGCCCGTGTCGGGCAACGAGGCCCTTCGGCGGGTCGCATGGACGCGGGGAGTCGGTTGCTCCGATGTCGCAGACCTTCTCGCCGGCGGACGCGCCATGCGGATCGAGGGGGATCTCCGCGCGACGTGCATCAGTGGGCGTGTCGACGCCGTCGTGACCCGCAAGCTCACGAGCTTCGACCTGGTTCCTGTCGTCGTGCCACAGTCCGTCGAGGTCGCGTCTGTCGAACGGATCACGGTCGCCGTAGGTGAAGGACCCCATTCCCCGTTCGCCGTCGCCGTGGCCGCTCGCCTCGGAACGACCATGGCGGTTCCCGTCGTCGCCTCATCCGTGTATCGATCCGATGACGAACACGACCCCACACTGGCCCGGCTTGACGAGCTCACCCGCCCGTTTGCATCGGTCGAGACCAACGCGGTGCTCGGCGATGGCGCCGTCAAGCTCGTCGAGGACCTCGATCCCACGACCCTGCTCGTCGTAGGCGCTCCGGGAGGATCGTGGTTCCAACGTCAGATCTACGGTCCAGGGCATCGGTTGACCGTCTCTGCACCGTCGGGGGTCCTGGTCGTGAGGTCCGCGCCTGCGCGCTGCTTCCATGTTGCCATGGACGACCACGAATCGATCGTGGGCTCGCAGATGTCCGTCGCCGACGCACGGAGGGTGATCCGCCACTCCGTGGTGGCGGTCGCAGACCACGGCATCCTTGTCGGCGTGGTGCGCAACGACGAGCTCACCGGGGCCGACGGCGACCTGACCATGCGCGACGTGATGCACCCTCCCGTATCGGTCGATGCGGCAGAGCCCGTGGGTGCCGTCGAGGACGTTCGAGCCTTCTTCGACGGCTCTCCGATCCCGGTCATCGATGGCTCGGGACGAATCATCGGCGTGGTACCGAATCCGTTCCTGGTCTGACGCCCGAGTGCCGTGACGGCGTGGGTACCGCTACGATGCGGGTATCCGAGCGGCGCGTGACACCGGTGCGACGCGCCGAACCGATTGGAGACGCTCATCGCAGGCAAGGACGATTACTTCAGGGCCAAGGGGGTCGTCGTCGAGACGCTCCCGAATGCAACGTTTCGGGTGAAGCTCGAGACGGGCCACGAGGTGACCGCACGCGCCTCGGGCAAGATGCGCAAGGGTCGCATGATCCGCATCATCCCCGGCGACTCGGTCGAGGTCGACGTCTCCGCCTACGATCCGTCGATGGGTCGCATCGTCTGGCGCTATCGCTGACAACGGCCCGATGATGCGAGCTCCGCTCGCTGTGTGCTCCCCGACCGAGGAATCATCCCGGCGTCGTCTCCGGGTCACCCTCGGTTCACACTCGCCCCGTAGGGTTTCCCGCAGTCAGGGAGCGGGTGTGCCGCCAGCACGTCTCCACCGTTCGCTGATACCCACCTCGCAGCGCGAGCGGAACACGGCACCTTTCAGGGGTTCGGTGCCGAGCTGCGGGAGAGGGTGGGGTGGAGTCCCATTCTCCACCCCACCCCGAGGTCTGCCTCGGAGGTGGCTCCTTCACGGTCGTTCGGAGGAGCCACCTTCCTCGTTGCCGAGATCCTCGTACCGCAGCGATCCGCGGTCGGGTAGGTTGTGTGGCATGGACCTCTATGCACGTGTCAACATCCTCGATGGAAGAGCCGTCCGTCTCCTGCACGGCGACGTGAGCGACGCGATACCGCTCGACGACGATCCGGTCAACCGGGCGAAGGGGTGGGTTGCCAAGGGCGCTGACAGGCTGCACATCGTCGACCTCGATGCAGCCGCGTATGGCGACTACAAGAACCGCGATCTCATTGCAGCGATCATCAAGGCGGTGAACGTGCCCGTTCAGGTCGGCGGCGGCGTTCGCTCCCAGGTCGACGTCGAGCGCGTCCTCAACATGGGGGCATGGAGGGTCGTGATCGGGACCCTTGCGATCATCGACCAGGTCTTGTTCTGGGAGCTCAACCGCAAGCACCCACACAGGATCGTGGTGGCACTCGACGTGCATCCGGATCTCGAGATCTCCATCAAGGGGTGGACGGAACGCACGGGCGAGTACCTCGAGGAGACCCTGATCAACCTCTCGAGCGGCGGGGCCGCAGCCTTCACCATCTCGGAGGTCGGCAGGAACGCACTCGTGGAGCCTCCGAACTATGAGGCACTCGAGATGGCACTCGGTCTCGTCGACGAACCCGTGATCGCTGCTGGCGGCGTTCGGGATCTCGACGATCTCGCGCGGCTCGTTCGCATGCGTGTGGATGGCAAGGGCGTTGCTGGTGTCGTCGTCGGACGCGAGGTGACGGCAGGACGGTTCACGCTCGAGGAGTGCGTAACGGCACTGGCAGACTCCGGCGAGGTCAGGGGACCGTGGTCGCGCGCCGAACTCGACGCAGCGATCATCCGGTACCGCGACGTTGTAGGTGATGAGCGAGCCGAGAGTGCGTACGACTTCGTCAATTGGCTCGTGACGAGGAAGCTCAACGGCCCCGATGTCGAGTGACCTCGACGTTCGGCTACGGTTGTTCCAGAGGTGACATCATGAAGAAACTGATCAAGGGCCTGTTCCTCCTGCTCGTCGTCGCTGGCGTCGCGGCCGCGGTCGCCGCCGCGGTGTCCCGCAAGAAGTTCGAATCGATGAGTGACGACGAGATCCGAGACTTCCTCGCAGCCAAGCTCGAGGGCAAGGTGGCCGAGGACCAGCTCTCGAGCATCCAGGACGCCGTCGTCGCAGGCGTTCGGGGCCGCCGCCCCGGTGCCCCCGATCACTTCGTCGAGGATGTCGAAGAGGCGGTCGAGGACCTCACGGACATTGCCGTCGAAGCTGCCGAGACGGCCGCGGACGCGGCATCCGATACGGCCAAGAAGGCCGGAAGCAAGGTCACAGAGGCGATCGAGGACCTCGCAGACGAAGCGTCCTGACCACGACGACGCCAGCTGCGCGACGTCCACCCGAGCCATGATTTCCCACGCACGCCTCGGTGGATGCGCGGTGCCCGGACCCGTGTTCGGATCCGTGTCCGGACACGATGCGTGTCAGATCGCTGCCGCTACCACGGGACGGGAGCTCCGGACATTGTCGTACGTGTAGAGCGCAAGAGCGGCCCAGACGAACGCGAACCCGACGAGCTTGGCTGGTGTGAGGATCTCGTCGAGCACCAGGACGCCGACGCCGAACTGGAGCGTTGGCGCGATGTACTGGAGTAGGCCGACCATCGACAGGGGGATTCGCTTTGCCGCCGCCCCGAAGAGCACGAGGGGGATCACGGTGATTACACCGGCTGCGATCAGGAACAATGACACCTCGAGCGAATCACCGAACGCCACAGCGTCGGGATCGCGCACGAACGCGAGGATGGCGATCATGGGGACCACGACCACCCCGATCTCCCCGAACAGGGAGACGAGGGGCGGCGGTGTGTCCGATCGCTTCTTCAACAACCCGTAGAGGCCGAACGAGGACGCGAGGACGAGCGAGATCCATGGTACGGAGCCGACCCTGATCGCGAGGCCCAGTACCCCTGCCGCGGCGATGCCGACCGCCCACCATTGGAGAGGTCTCAACCGCTCACCGAGGAATACGACACCGAGGGCGACGGAGACCAGCGGGTTGATGAAGTAGCCGAGGGAAGCCTCCACCACCTGACCGTTGGTGACTGCCCACAGGAAGACACCCCAGTTCGTGAGGAGCATCACCGCAGCCACCGCCGTCACGCCGAGCGTCCTTCGATTCCGGTAGGCCCCGGTGACGATCGGCCACTCCCGTCGGAGGGTGAGTGCGATGGCGAGTATCGGCAGGGCCCAGAAGACACGATGGATCAACAGGTCGGCGGTACCGACCCCATCGAACAGGTTCCAGAACAGCGGTGAGAGGCCCCACACGACATAGGCGATGACCCCGTACCAGACGCCACGGCGCGACTCAGTCATGCTGTCTCCCCGGCTTCGCTGCCGTGACGGTTCGGAGGTTCTCCCGTCATGTCGCCCATCGTCCTGCTCTGCGATCTCATGATCTGGCCGCGTTTCACTGTGTCCGGTGGACCGTACCGGACCCTTCGTCGTAGGGTGTCGCCGCCATCGACGCACCCGACCAGGGCTGAACGCTCATGGCACCGAGCGGAGTACTCGTTTGTGTCACGGACGCGGCGTACCGTGTCCGCCATGAGTCAGATCATCGTCACGCGCCTCGACGCTGCTCCGCCGAGGAGGCACGACCACAGGGTCCGTTCCGCATCTGCGGATTACGACCTCCTTCGCCGCCTCGATCACCTCATCGTCGACGACAGGGGGGCACGGCGACTCGTCGAGCTCGTCTGCGCCGAGGTCGGAGCGCCGACACCCGTGCTGCGATTCCACGCCAGGCGGTCGCCTTTCACCGGCCTGACCGAGGCGCCACGATGGCTCGCGATCGAGGCCGCGAGGCGTGGTGGACGCGAACCGGGCGAGGCGTACCGTGCGATTCCCGAGCACGGAGCCATCAGGCTCGGCAGGCGCACGACGTTGATGACGGTCGCCCATGAACTCGGCCATCACCTGGTGCACCACCTCGACAGACCGGGAACGCCCGCACACGGGCACCGATGGGTGGAGCGATTCGACCAGGCGGCTGCCGTCATCGACGGCACCATCGAACCGTAGGCTCGCCCCATGGAGTTGGGTGTCCAGGTCACAGGGTCATACGGCCACGTATCGCGGGTTGCCGAGCTCTGCGAGGCAGCGGGCATTGCTGCGGTCGCCCTTGCCGACCACTACCTGTACGGGAGCTCGGATGCGGAGTACACGGCACCGGCGTACGACTCGCTCGTCCAGACCGCTGCCCTCGCTCGTGACACGACCGACGTCGAGCTGGTGATGCTCGTCAGTCCCATCACGTTCCGACATCCCGCGGTGTATGCCAAGACACTCACGACCGTTGACGAGATATCAGGCGGCCGGTTCGTGTTCGGCCTCGGAACGGGTTGGCACGACGGAGAACACGAGGTGTTCGGCTTCGAGTATCCGCCGCTCTCCCGGAGGTTCGAGTGGCTCGAGGACGCCCTCGGATACCTCCGGACCTACATCGACGATCCCTCAGCGGGCTACGAAGGCTCCATCTGGTCGCGCAGGGCGATAGACGTCCAACCCCACACCCGGCGGAACCTCAGGATCATGGTGGGTGGAGGGGGACCGGTGAAGACGCCGACACTCGTCGGACGTTTCGCTGACGAGTACAACCTGTACCACCACACGGCAGACGGTATCCACGAGCGGCTCGACACGATGCGCAGAGCCGCCGAATCCGCCGATCGGGATCCGGATGCCATCTTCATCACGACGTGCTACCCGATGGTGGGTGGTGACGATGCCCGCGAGATCGAGGAGTTCCTCGGCGAGATGGGGCGGCCACGCGGGCTGACCGCGGACGAGATGCGCCTCCGCCTCGGCGACCGTATCCCCATCAGGACGTGGGACGCCCACGCAGAGAAGCTGGGTGAGTTCGAAGCCCTCGGTTTCGAGCGGGTGTACCTCCAAGCCGTGGCCCAGGTCGCCGGAGCGGTGGAGAGCGCACTGCGCGCGCTCGCATGAGGCGCTGGATCGCTGTGCACGGCATCTGAAGCCAGCCTCCGGACATTCGGCGATCCGCTTGCGTGGAGGGTGATCGCTGGGTAGTTGAATCGCACAGCTGTGATTCCCTACGATCCGTCGTGCGAGGAAAGGAAGACCCATATGCATTACGGACGCATCCTTGCGGTCGTGGGCGTCATCGTCGGTGTGGTCGGATTCATGTTGAAGAAGGCCAGCTCCGCAGGAGAGGCTGCCCTCGGGCAGCTCAGTCAGGCGAACCCGGCGTTCCCGTCGAACCTCGACGAGAACACGTGGAGCGCGCTGTACAACGACACCGCTGCTGCGGCGGTCGTGTTTGCCATCGCAATGGCCGGCGTGCTCGCAGCGGCGTTCTTCCCTCCGTTGAAGGAGCCGATGAAGCGCTTGATCGCCCTGTCGGTTACGGTCCTGGGCGTCGTCATGCTCGCGGTCGGCGTCTTTGCGACGCTCGGGGCGATGGATGACGCCGACACCCTCACAGCGGCGTTCGCACAGGCCGCGGCAGGGGGAGCGATCCCTGAGGCCTACACCGTTTCGATCGGGTGGGGTTGGTACCTGCTCATCGCAGCAGGCGCGATTGCGGCAGTCGGTGGGGTCGTCAGCCTCATCGCACGGCCGGACGAGGACGCACTGAAGGACACATGACGGGAAGCCGGGTGAAGGAGGGGCGGTCGATGCCGCCCCTCCTTGGTCCTATTCACCGACGGGCCTGATCGGTCCTTTCGAGCCACACGAGGGGAATCTCCCGCTCCGTCCGTGACTGGTAGGTCGCGTAGTCGCCGAACGCCTCCACGACCCTGGGCCACCACCGTGCCCTGTCGTCCGGCCCCATCGTCGACGCTTCGACCCGTTCCACGGATCGCCCGATCCGTACCGTGGCTCGTGGATTCGCGACGAGGTTGAGGTACCACTGTGGGTGATGGTTCCTGCCCCCGTAGGACGCGACCACGATGAGGCGATGGCCGTCGCGCAGGTACAGCAGGGGCACCGTGTGGTCGGATCCGGTCTTGGCGCCCTTCGTCGTGAGGAGGAGCATGTCGTTGCCGACGAGGCGACGACCGATCATCCCACCGGTGACGCGATACGCGATCGAGTGGAGCTTCGACAGTGTCTTGACGGTGAGGTCCTGCATCACGCCTCCCTCGGTCCGGTGCAGCCACGTTACGCCCTGCGTGCCCCATCGGTACCATTCAGGCGCTTACGAGGAGCATGGATCAGTACAGGAATCGACATGGCTGCACTCACCTCCGCCGCATCGAGGATCGCTCTCAGGCAGATCATGGGTCGCATCTCGATCGGAACCCTCGAGGTTCGATGGTCAGACGACACCGAGCAGGTGTTCGCCTCGCCGTCGGGCGGGGAGTCGGCGCGCATCGAGATCAGGGATGAGGCGCACCTCTTGCGCGCCTTGGTCGACGGTGGAGCGCTCGGCCTCGGCGCCGCGTATCTCGATGGCGCATGGGACACGCCGGACCTCGCCGGGTTCCTCGAGCTCGCCTCGACCAACGTCGACGTCGCGCAGTCACGGGGCTTCGGCCCCCGCCTCACTGCAGCAGCTCGTTCGTTCTGGGACCGACGACCCTCGTTTGCCCGATCGCACACCATCGGCGACATCGGTGACCACTACAACCTCGGGAACGACTTCTACGCGGCGTGGCTGGACTCGACGATGAGCTACTCGTCCGCGCTCTTCACATCAGCCGAGCAGGGCCTCGAGGCGGCCCAGGAGGCGAAGTACGCCAGGCTGTGCGAGATGCTGGATCTCAAAGAAGGGGATCGGGTCCTCGAGATCGGCTGCGGTTGGGGTGGATTCATGGAGTACGCATCCGTGCACCATGACGTCCATGTCACCGGCCTCACGCTGTCGGAGGAGATGGCAACGTTCGCTCGCAAGCGCCTCGCCGATGCGGGGCTCGCCGACCGGACGGACGTCAAGTTGCAGGACTTCCGACACGAGAGGGCCATGTACGACAAGGTCGTGTCGATCGAGATGATCGAGTCCGTCGATGAGACACAGTGGGCACCCCTGTTCCAGGCGATCTCGCGCGCGATCCCGCCGGGAGGCAGGGCTGTCATGCAGGCGATCACAATCGATCCGCGCTACTACGACAACCTCCTCGTCCGCGAGGACTTCATCAAGCGGTACATCTTCCCCGGCGGGGCGCTCCCGACACTCGAAGTCCTCAAGCGACTGGCGGTGGACGCGGGGATGGAGTGGGTCCTCTCCACCACGCATGGGGCCGATTACGCCGAGACGCTCCACCGTTGGACCGAACGTTTCGAGGCGGCATGGGCCTCGATCGCGAAGCACGATCCGGTGTTCGACGAGCGCTTCAGGAGGATGTGGCGCTATTACCTCGAGTACTGCGAGGCAGGCTTCAGGACGGGCCGCATCGACGGAATCCAGTTCCTGATGGAACGCCCGACCTGACCTGGCAGATCGACTCACCAGATGTCGACGCGGGATGAGGGGGGACGCATCATCGGGTCGTCGTGGGGGATGCCGAACGCATCCGCGAACGGAATGAGATTGCCCATGGGACCGTTGCAGCGAAGGTTCGAAGGCGAGTGGGGGTCCGAGTTGACGATCAGTCGCAGGTACTCGTCCGTGTAGTTCCGCCGCCAGACCCGTGCCCACGACATGAAGAACCGCTGGTGCGGCGTCAGCCCTGCGATCGGCTCGGTGTCGTCGCCGAGCTCCGCGTCGAGGGCTCTCAGCGCGATCCTCAGACCGCCGAGATCCGCGATGTTCTCACCGAGCGTCAGTTCGCCGTTGACGAACAGGCCATCGTCGATCTCGTAGGCCGAGAACTGGTCGACCATGACCGCAGCTCGCGCGTCGAACTCCGCTCGGTCCTCCGCCGTCCACCAGTTGCGGACGTTCCCTCGTGCGTCGAACCGCGATCCCTGATCGTCGAATCCGTGGGTGATCTCGTGCCCGATGACCGCACCGATTGCGCCATAGTTGACCGCTGGATCGGCGTCCAGGTTGAAGAACGGCGGTTGGAGGATGCCAGCGGGGAACACGATCTCATTGCGAAGCGGCGAGTAGTAGGCGTTCACGACGTGGGGAGCTATCGACCATTCATGGGGATCGACGGGCTCCCCGAGCTTGGCGAGGTTCCGCGCGACCTCGAACCTCCTACAGGCGAGGCGGTTCTCCAGCCACGCACCCTCAGTGAGCACGAGCGAGCCGTAGTCGCGCCATTCGTCGGGATAGCCGATCTTCGATCCGAAGCCGTCCAGTTTCTCGATGGCCTGACGCTTCGTCTCGGGTCCCATCCACGTGATCTCCTCGAGCGTTTCGCGCATCGCGTCGAAGAGGCGCTCGACGAGATGCTCCATGCGCTCCTTTGCCCGTGGCGGGAAGTTGTCCCGCACGTAGAGCTGTGCGATGAGTTGTCCGATGTCGCCCGATCCGGCTGCGAGGATGCGCTTCCAGCGGGCCTTCTGTTCCTGCTGCCCGCCGAGTTTCCTTCCGTAGAAGTCGAACGACTCACGCTCGAACGCGTCGGGGAGGCTCGACGCGAATGACCGAACCACGTTCCATGCGAGGTACGTCCTCCACTCGGCGATCTGGGTCTCGGCGAGGAGTCGTTCGATCCCCGGGTAGAAGCCCTCGTTGTCGATGTTGACGGCGGCCTCGGATCCGGCTCCGATGGCCTCGAGGTACCGACGAAGGCCGAATCGGGGCATGAGGGCGTCGACATCCTCGATGAGGTACTTGTTTGTGATGAGTTCGACGTCTCGCATCTGCACGTTCGTGTACGACAGGTCGGCGATCGACCGTTCGATGGTGAGTACCGAAGCCGCCGCTGCTGTCGGGTCGGGCTCGCCGAGCAACCTGAACATGTTCTCCACGTGCGTCCGGTAGTCCTCGAGGAGCTTGAGGGAGGTCTCATCGTCACGCAGGTAGTAGTCCCGATCGGGGAGTCCAAGCCCCGACTGACCCAGGTAGAACAGGTGAGCCGTCGCATCGTCGAAGTCGGGCATAACGGCGAAGTCGAACAGTGCATCGATCGCCGACCCATGCATCGACACGAGCACGTCGGCGAGGTCGTCGAGGGAGGCGATGGTGGAAATCCGTGCGAGCCATGGATCGAGCGGTCTCGTGCCGAGCTCCTCGATCCGTTCGGTGTCCATGCCGGAGCGGTAGTACGTGCCGACCCAGTGCTCAGGTGACCCAGGCTCGGGTGTCCCGGGCTCCGGTGACCCCGGCTCGATGCCGTCGCGGGCAGCCACATCCTCGAGGATCTCGCGGAGGATGCCCTGATTGCGCTCGTGGAGTTCCTGGAACGCACCCCATGCGCCGTACTCGGCGGGAACGGGGTTCGCATCGATCCACCCGCCGTTCACGAACCGGTAGAAGTCGTCGCGCGGTGAGACCGACGGGTCGGACTCCGCGACGTCGAAGGCCGGGTCGTCTGGCGAGATCGCGATGCGAAGCGGTTCTGTCACGGGGCCTCCTGGCGACGATTCGGGGACGGCGAAACGATAGGGAACCCCGAGCGTTGCTCCTGCGTCGTCCTTCTGTCGACCTGAACGCATGACCTGACGGAAAGCGCAGTCACAAGGGGTGACGACACGACTGGACGCATAGGATGGAGGTGAGTGATCGCTGGCGCAACGGAGGTAGCTATGACGTTCGAGATGCGAACCGACGCGACCACGGGTGCGCCGTACATAGCCGTTCGCATTCGTGGCGAGGACGTGCTTCGGGATCCGTTCCTCAACAAGGGCCTCGCGTTCACCGACGAGGAACGAGACGCGCTCGGCCTGAGGGGACTGCTCCCGCGACGCGTCGCGAATATGGAAGAGGAGGTCGCACGGGTCAAGGGTCAGTTCGACCTGAAGACGACGGACATGGGTAAGAACGTGTTCCTCAACGGGTTGATGGACAGGAACGAGACCCTGTTCTACCGCTTCGTGAGCGAGCACCTCCCCGAGACGGTTCCCATCGTCTACACGCCGACTGTCGCATACGCGTGCTCCCACTGGTCCAGGATCTATCGGCGCCAACGCGGCATCTACATCACACCGGACGATCGCGGGAAGATCTCCCAGATCCTGAGATCGAGGCCAGCGATGGCACCGCCCGTCATCGTGGTCACGGACAACGAACGCATCCTTGGCATCGGTGATCAGGGAGCGGGGGGAATGGGGATCCCGATTGGAAAGCTCGCGCTCTACACGGCGGCAGCCGGGATCCATCCCGAACGATGCATCGCCGTATCCCTCGACGTCGGCACCAACAACGCGGAGCTGCTCCACGATCCGCTGTACGTCGGGTATCGCCAGCCCCGCCTTCGCGGTGAGGAGTACGAAGCCCTCGTCGACGAGTTCGTCGACGCCGTCTGCACGGTCTATCCGGGTGCCCTCCTCCAGTGGGAGGACTTCGCGAACAGCACGAGCTTCCGGCACCTCGAGACGCACCGGAAGCGGATCACGTCCTTCAACGACGACATCCAGGGGACGGCTGCGATGGTGGTCGCGGGTCTGATCACGGCACTGCGCTTCCTCGGGCAGAACCACACGAACCAGAGGATCGTCATCGCGGGGGCGGGGTCCGCCGGGTATGGCATCGCTCGCCAGATCATCCGTGCGATGGTGGCGGACGGGGCGGATCCCGTCACCGCGGAGAGGCAGGTGTTCGTGCTCGACAGCAGGGGCCTGCTCGTCGCCGGTCAGAGCCTGCGTGGCCTGAAGGCCGAAATGGCGACGCCGGGCGATGTCGTCCAGTCATGGGATGACGTCGACGATCCGCCGTCGCTCACCGACGTCATCCGCAATGTCCACCCGACGATCCTGATCGGCGTCACGGGCCAGGCAGGCCTCTTCTCGAAGGAGGCGATCTCGGAGATGGCGGCCCACGTGGAGAGGCCCATCATCCTCCCGCTGTCGAACCCGACGAGCCACACGGAGGTCGTGCCGTCGGCCGCGCTGGCGTGGACGGAAGGGAGAGCCCTCGTGGCGACCGGGAGCCCGTTCGCTCCCGTCGAGATCGATGGTCGCATCCACCGCATCGGGCAGGCGAACAACGCATACATCTTCCCCGGCATGGGCCTCGGCATCATCGCGGTCCGTGCCAGGGAGGTGACGGAGGAGATGTTCCTCGCAGCGGCCATCGCATTGGCCGAGGCGACCCCTCGTGAACTCGTGGAGCAGGGTCAGATCTTCCCGAACATCGATCAGCTCCGCCCCGTGGCGCGTGCTGTCGCAATCGCGGTCGCCGAGAGGGCGATCCTCGACGGTGTCGCGGATGCGGTGGAAGACGTCGCTGCGGCGGTCGACGCCGAGCGGTGGGAACCCGAATACGTCCGCATGCGGCCGGCCTGATTCGTCATCCATTGACGGCGCGCAGGCCGCCGAGCCATTCATCGATTCGTTCGGCAGCCGACTCCCACCGTACGTCGAGCATCACGTTGTGGCCTGATCCCTCGATCATCGTGAGTTCGGCCTCGTACGCCGCTGCCGTCAGTCGGAGCTCAGGCGTCGAGAACAGCGCATCCTCCGTGCCGCCGATCACGAGCACTGGGTTGATCACCTTGGACCGCTGCGGAAGATCCGCGATCATCTCGAGGTAGGCAAGGTACGACTCTGACTGCACCCGCTTCGCATAGCCCAGCGCGACATCCTCATCGATGCTCTGGCCGAACAGGAGGGATCGGGCGCGTGGCGGATGCTCGACGATCGGCCCGAGCGAGAGGGTCGCGTTCGTCTTGAGGAACGCCAACGGATGCCTGGCTGCGACCCGCATCGTCGCACCGATCACACCCGTCACGGGAACCGGTGCGAGGAGGACGCTGGCGCGTACGGGGTAGATGCTCATGTAGTGCTGGACGACGAAGCCCCCCATCGAGTGTCCGACGAGGATCGGGTCGTCGTCGAGGTGGTTGACGACAGATCGGAGGTCCATCACGTAGTGGGCGATGCGCGCCGATCTGAGGTTCCCGCCAGAGGCGCCGTGACCACGGAGATCGACGGCGTACGACGTGTAGCCGCGATCTGCGAACCATTCCGTGAAGTGCTCTGTCCAACACCATGCGCCATGCCATGCGCCGTGAACGAAGACGAGGGGTGGCTTCGTCGTTCCACGGCCCCGAGCGCGGGTGACGATGACATCGAGCGTCATACCCCGACCATACTCCGCCACGTGTGGGATACGGCTCAGGCGTTCACAGGTCGCCGACGAATCCTGCGACGGGGACGACGTTGGCTGCCGGAACGCCGATGACTGCGTCTGCGTTTCCCTCGACGTTGTGGTGTCGTAGGTAGAGGGCGAGTGTCGTCGGGCGGAACACACCGGGCGTCGACTGCCCATTGGCGTTCCAGTCACCGGAGATGAACAGATCGCCGGGATCACCGAAGATGAAGTCGCTGTGGGCGATGCCTTGGGTGTGGGCGTTGCGAAAGTACACCCTGCCTGTCCCCGTCCGGTACAGGCCGAACGTGTCCGTGCCGTCGCCGTCGAAGTCGCCGGAGAATGGGACGTCGCCGAGGTCACCGAAGAGGTAGCTCGTCGTGGCAGGTCCGAGGCCTGCATCCGATGAGCCAAGCTCGTCGATGACGTAGAACCTTCCCTCGGATGGTCGGTACAGCCCGACGGTGTCACACCCGTCACCGTTGAAGTCTCCCGAAAGAGGGATGTCGCCGGGGTCACCGAAGAAATACGTGATGTCGGCGACACCTTGGGAGTTCGAGTTCCGCAGGTACACGTACCCGTCGGATCGACGGTACAGGCCAGGGGTGTCCGTGCCGTTGCAGTCCCAGTCACCGAGGAACGGGTGGTCGGAGGGGTTGCCGTAGTAGAACGACCGCTGGTCGCCTTCGACATCGGTCAGGGTCCAGCGACCCGAGGACGGATCGACGAATCCGAAGCTGTCGCCACCGGGTGTTCCTGTGTAGGTCATGGGGTGCGTCTTGGAGATGACGCTGTTCGTCACGACGGGGAATCCGCTCCTCGCGATGATGAAGAAGCCCGGGTACGCCCTCGTCTCGAAGTCATCCGACGGATTCGCGACGATGTACGAGTCGTGGATGTACAGCTCACCCGTTCGATTGTTCGACACGAAGAAGACGGCGCCGCCACCGGCTCGGGCGTGGTTTCGTTCCATCCTGGTGTCGAGGAGCCGCAACGTGTAGGTGTTGCCATCGAGTGCGATGCCCCCGCCGTTGCCTCCACCCGGCGTTCCGGGCTTGGCGGGGTTCGCCCCCCATCCCGTCGTGTCGTTGTCCGAGATGATGCTGTTGATGATCGTCCACGAGACACCGATGCTCGACAGTGCCCCGCCGTTCGAGCAGACGTTCCCGAGTCCCGGTGCACCTCCGAAGGTCGAGTTGACCACGTACACGGGCCGTCCATCGAACTGGCTGAAGACCCGCACGGCACCGCCGCCGACGTCAGGTCCCACATCGGCGCACACGTTGTTGAAGAACCTCGAGTTGACGATCTTGAACCGACCGCCGCGTACCCAGATCGCACCGCCGCCGTCGTACTCGTGCTCGCCCTTGGAGTTCCCGTTGATGAAGGTGAGGTTCTGGACGGTCAGCTCGGGGTGGTCCTGGTTCTGGCAGTGCGACGTCGTCCACTCCTGATTCGGATCACAGGTGTTCATATAGAGGATGCGATGCGTGTCGCGACCGTTCAGCGTGACCTTGCCGCCACCGTCGAGCACCACTCGCGGGTTTGCATCGTTGACGACCTTGGCCGTGGCATCCATGTCGATCGTGACGGAACCCGGCCCACAGTCGAAGGTGATGACACCGCCGAGGGCGACCGCCTCGACAACGGCCTGGGAGGTACACGAGGCTGCGGTGCCATTGCCGATGACGCGATCAGGATTCGACGTGTCCACCGCTGCGGCTTCGGCGGGCACGGGGGCGACACCGTCGGGGTTACCAGCAGGAGGATACGCAGGCCCGGCGATCGCAGCCGTGGTCATCAGCGCCCCTCCGAGGACGCACACAGGCAAGAGGACCCGGCGAACGAGGGTGCGTGCCTTGCTGGCCGAGTGCTCTTGCGGTGGGAACCTCACCCGGATAGGTATCGGCAGCACACGACCGAACCTTCACCCGGATTCAGCGTGGGGGAGCCCCACACGGTCGGGAGATGCATTCGGGACGGGTCAGGACTCCTCGAGGATCTCGGAGATCAGGTCGTCGACCGCGCTCCGTGCGACATCATCGCCGTAGCGGTCGTCGAGGATCGTGCGCATCTTGGCGATGATGAGTTCACGCTCGGCGGCGTCATCCTTGGTCGAGGCCGGCACGATCTCGGTGCCATCGATCCACGGCTTACCGTCCGACGACCACGGGATGAGGATGAGCCACGACCACAACGATGCGTTCGACGTCACCCCTGTCTTGCGGGTGAGACCGAGGCAGCTGAACGGCAACGGGATCCACCCCATGCCCCTCAGCAGGTCCCTGCCGTCTGGCATGTTCATTGCGTCTCGTTCGGTCACGGTGCTCCCATGTCGCGAAGTCAGTGAACCTAGTCGTGCGCCGCACGTACCAATGCGGCCGGGTGTTCCCCGCGCGATGGGGTACCTTCGCCGGACGCGATCCTGGAGACCGACCGACATGCAGCGAATCGGGTTCAGCACCGAGCACGACCTGTTCCGCGAGTCCGTGCAGCACTTCCTGGAGCGGGAGATCCTGCCGCACACTGAACGGTGGGAGGCTGCCGGCATCGTCGACAAGTCGATGTTCCGCCAGGCCGGTCGAGCCGGCCTCCTCGGGATGGCGGTTCCCGAGGAGTTCGGCGGCGGCGGCGTCGACGACTTCCGGTTCAACGCCATCATCGGTGAGGTATTCACGGGAGGTGGCGGGGGAGCATCCGGCATGTGCGTGACCCTCCACAACGACGTGTGCCTCCCGTACTTCCTCTCCTACAGCTCGCACGAGCAGAAGAATCGATGGCTCCCCGGGATGGTCGACGGGACGCTCATGACGGCGATCGCGATGACGGAGCCAGGTACGGGCTCGGACCTCGCCGGCATCGCGACCTCGGCACGGCGCGACGGCGACACCTACATCGTGAACGGATCCAAGACGTTCATCACGAATGGGATCAACGCCGACCTCGTCATCGTCGTCACGAGGACTTCAGATGACCCGCACGCCGGCCTCACCCTGCTCGTCGTGGAGGACGGCATGGATGGGTTCGAGCGGGGCCGGAACCTCGACAAGATGGGGCTCCACGCCCAGGACACCGCCGAGCTCTTCTTCAACGACGTCGCCGTGCCCGTCGACAACCGGCTCGGCGAAGAAGGAGCCGGGTTCTTCCAGCTCGTGAACAACCTGCCCCAGGAGCGCCTCTCGATCGCCGTTGGTGCCGTAGCGGGTGCCACTGCCGCCCTCCAACTGACGTATCGACTACGCCAAGGAGCGCCAGGCCTTCGGGCGCCCGATCGGGAGCTTCCAGCACAACCGCTTCAAGCTCGCGGAGGCCAAGACGGAGGTCGATATCGGCCAGGCGTTCGTAGATCGCCTCCTCGACGAGCACGCGCATGGCCGCCTCACGATCGAGCAGGCGGCAGAGGCCAAGTGGTGGACCACCGAGATGCTCAAGCGCGTTGTCGACATGGGCGTCCAGATGCACGGTGGCTACGGCTACATGCTGGAGTACCCCATCGCCAGGGCTTATCTCGATGCCAGGGTGCAGACGATCTACGGAGGCACCACCGAGGTCATGAAGGAGATCATCGGTCGCGGCCTCGGTGTGTAGGCACGCAGGCTGGTGTGTTGGGCGATACGCGCCGGACCCGCCAACCGAGCTCGGTGGCGGGTCCGGATGGGCCAACGTGGGACGGGTCAATCGTCGTTCTTGTTGGCCTTGTTCTGGGCACGTTCCTCAGCCTTGGCCTGCTTCTGCGCCTGGCCAAGGTTCCTCGGGAGGTCGGCCTCGTCGAGCTTGGTCCTCTGGTCGTCAGAGAGTTCCTTGAAGCGCTTGCCGAAGGCCCATCCGCCGTCCTCCTCCAGCATGCCGATGAAGTCTGTCAGGGTTTCGTCCTCGCCCCCTGTGGCAACCCACAGCTGCATGACCTTGTAGAGGGCGCCCCAACCCACGGCGGGCTCCCCAGTACGCGCAACGATGATCTCGCCAACCAAGGGGTCGTCACCGGTCGGGGTTTCGGCAGTGTCCTCGTCGGCTTCCTCGGGGATGAAGTAGTCGGCGATCATTCGCGCCTTCCACATCTGCGCCTCGGAAACGACGGCGCTCTCGGTGTCGTCGCCTTCGGTGACCTCGTCGTCGGCGAAGGCAGTGCCCATCGCCGATCCGAGGAGTGTCGCGGCAAGCGCCACGATGAACAGTCGTCTCATCTCAACCTCTCATCCCGCGGATGTATGTGTCCCTGTGCGAGAGGTGCCTTCCAAGCTTCCACCGAGCCCACCGATACAGACGGACACCTGCCGCGATCGTTACAGGACGATTTGCACCTGTGCGGCGACCTCACTGTGACGAGAGGCGGTCGGATTCCTCCATGAGCTCGAGCCATCTCGTCTCGGAGGCGTCGAGTTCCGCGATCACCTCCGCGAGTTCGCTGGAGAGCGAGGCCGTCCGCTGGTAATCACCTGCGGCGTCATCGAGCGTCGATGCCAGTTCGGCACGACGTCTTTCGAGCTTCGGGATCTCCTGCGTCAGTGTCTCGAGATCGCGCTGGTCCGTGTACGACAGTTTGCGCTTCGCCTGGGGCTGCCGCGACCTGCGGCTCACGGTCGACGATGAAGCTGTGGCGGATCGGTGTACCGCTTGCGCCCGATACGCCGACCAGCCGCCAGGATGGTGCCGCACCGTTCCGTCGGGTTCGATGGAGAAGATGTCATCACACACCCTGTCGAGGAAGTAGCGATCGTGGCTCGCCACCACGAGAGCACCGTCCCACGAATCGAGGTACTCCTCGAGCACCTCGAGCGTGTCGATGTCGAGGTCGTTCGTCGGCTCGTCCAGGAGCAGGAGGTTCGGAGCCTCCATGAGGCTGAGGAGCAGCTCCAACCTCCGTCGCTCCCCGCCTGACAGGTCTCCTACGGTGGAACGCTGCTGATCCCTCGTGAACTGGAAGCGTTCCAGCATCTGGGCGCCCGAGACCTTCACCCCACTCGAGAGGCGCACCTCGTCGAGGTGCTCACGGACCGCATCGATCACGCGGGTGGCCGGCGGGATCGGACGGGGATCCTGGCCGTACCAGCCGTGGTGGATCGTCGTCCCCACCGCCACGGAGCCCTCGTCGGGTTCGATCCGCCCCGCAATGAGGCTGAGCAGGGTGGTCTTGCCTGCTCCGTTCGGTCCGACCAGCCCGATGCGAGCGTCGGGTTGGAGCTTGTGCTCGACGTGTCGAAGGACCCATCTGCCGTCGTACTGCTTGCCGACGTTGTGGAGGTTGACCACCTTCGATCCGATACGCCTCGATGGCAATCCGATATCGAGGTCACCGCGTGTCCTCCGTCGCTGCTGTCCCATGAGGGCCTCGGCCCGCTGGATGCGTGCCCTGGACTTCGAGGTGCGGGCCTTCGGCGAACGGCGGAGCCATTCGAGCTCGGTTCGAATCCGCTGCTGGCGCTTGTGCTCGCTCGCCGCGTCCCGTTCGGTCCTCGCCGCCACCTCCTCGAGATACTCCTCGTAGGTTCCCTGATGGGGGTGCAAGGCACCGTCGTGGACCTCGACGATTCTCGTTGCCACGTGGTCGAGCAGGTATCGGTCGTGGGTCACGAGAAGGATCGCCTCGGACCGCGACGCGAGGTGGTCCTCGAGCCAGTCGATGATGTCGACGTCGAGATGGTTCGTCGGTTCGTCGAGGATCAGGATGTCGCACTCTGTCGCGAGGGTCTGCGCAAGGGCGAGGCGCTTCCGTTGGCCACCGGAAAGCGATGCGCAGGTGGCATCGGGTTCGGAGAGGCCGAGACGATCTGCGAGGGCGATGGAGGGTCGATGGTTCCCGAGGACGTGCTCGACCGTCGTGTCCCCCTCGAACCGAGGGTCCTGATCGAGCACCGCAACCCGAAGGCCGCGCGACCGTACGATCGATCCGCCGTCGTGGTCCTCGAGGCCCGCGATGATGCGCAGCAGGGTCGACTTGCCTGACCCGTTCCGACCGATCACACCGATGTGATCACCACTCGAGATCCCGAGCGAGACCCGGTCGAGGACCGGGTTCTCCGGGTATGCCTTCGAGATCCCATCCAGGCTGAGCAGATGCATCGGCGGGAGGCTATCCGTTGCAGGTCCGCCGCAGCCTGAGTATCGGTCCCTTGGTAGCCGGACGATCCGTCGGGTTGCGATCGAAGGAGCTGCCGGGCTGACACGCACCAGAAAGCAGATCCTTAGTGGTATTCTAAGGAAATAGCCGATGTGGGAACGATGACCGACTCCACGACATCCGACACCGACGTCCGACCGGCCGCAGGCGGCCGGCTGGGCCGTGACGAGCCGCACCCTTCTGGCGACGATCGGTTCAACGTCGTCGACAAGCACCTCAAGCGGACGCGGTACGCCCAGGATCAACTGATCGAGACGCTCCACATCGCCCAGGACGTCTTCGGGTTCCTCGATGAGGGCATCCTGACCTACGTCGCGAGGGCCCTCCGGCTCCCTCCCTCGATGGTCTTCGGGGTCGCCACGTTCTACCAGCTGTTCACGTTCGACCCACCGGGCGACCACACCTGCACCGTGTGCACCGGCACCGCATGCTTCGTCAAGGGAGCCGACTCCATCGTCCACGCGGTTGCCATGGAGTACGGCGTTTCTGCCGGAACGACGACCGAGGACGGGACCCTGACCCTCAAGACCGCTCGCTGCCTCGGTTCGTGTGGCCTCGCTCCCGTCGTCCTGATCGACGGCGAGGTACGAGCGCGCGACGATGCCGACACGGTCCTCGCCGCATTGGTCGCGGCCCTCGCTGCAGGGCCACGAGCGGTGGTCGCCGCGGAGGGGGTCGACGGCTGATGGCAGCACCGATCGACCTCCACGAAGTGGCACAGCGTGAGCACGAGGCACGAAACCGGTATCCGTGGCGCATCAAGGCGTGTGCCTCGACGGCGTGCCTGTCGGCGGGGGCGGGTGCGACCGTCCAGGCCCTCGAACGTACCGTCGAGACCTCGGACCTCGCGCTCGACGCCGTCGTGATTCCGACGGGCTGCATGGGTCTGTGCAGCAGGGGACCGCTCGTTCGGGTCCTGCGCCGTGGCGGCGAGGACACGATGTACCAGGCGGTCAATGCGGAGGTCGCCGTCGACATCGTGCGAAGCCACATCCGCGATCACAGACCCGTCGACACGAACGTCCTCGACACATCGATCCCATTCTTCTCATCACAGGAGCGAATCGTCCTGGCAAATGGCGGCATCATCGACCCCGACCGGATCGAGGGCTACGTCGCGCACGGCGGCTACCGCGCCCTGGCGAAGGTCCTGACCGAGATGGCGCCGGAAGACGTCGTTGCCGAGGTCGTCGCATCGGGAATCCGGGGGCGCGGAGGTGCCGGATATCCCGCCGGGAGCAAGTGGTCGCTGCTCGCGAAGGCCATCGGCGAACAGAAGTACGTCGTCGCCAACGGTGACGAGGGAGACCCCGGCGCATACATGGACCGCACGGTGATGGAGGACGATCCCCATCGCGTCATCGAGGGCATCGCGATCGCCGCATATGCAACGGGGGCGTCGAAGGCATACATCTACGTGAGGGCCGAGTATCCGCGGGCGGTCGAGCGCCTCGACAGGGCGATTCGGGTCGCTCGCCGCAACCGGCTCCTCGGTCGGCGGATCCTCGAGTCCGATTTCGATCTCGAGGTCGAAGTGCGCATCGGCGCGGGTGCGTTCGTCTGCGGGGAGGAAACCGCCCTGATGGCATCCATCGAGGGGCGACGTGGCACGCCACGCCTCCGCCCTCCATATCCCACCGAAGCCGGGCTGTGGGGCGAGCCAACGATGATCAACAACGTCGAGACCCTGGCCAACATCCCAGCCATCATCAACCGAGGGGCGGAATGGTTTGCATCGATAGGGACTCCGACGAGTACGGGGACGAAGGTGTTCGCCCTTGCAGGGGACCTCGTGAACATCGGGCTCATCGAGGTACCGATGGGGATCACCCTTCGGACGATCGTCGAGGACATCGGGGGAGGGATCCCCAACGGGGGAACCTTCAAGGCCGCCCAGACGGGTGGTCCGTCAGGGGGTTGCATACCAGAGGAGTTCCTCGACACGCCCGTTGACTACGACAGCCTCCGTGAACTCGGATCGATCATGGGTTCGGGGGGACTCATCGTCATGGACGACACGGTCAGGATGCCAGACGTCGCAAAGTACTTCATGGAGTTCTGCATGGACGAGAGCTGTGGCAAGTGCACACCGTGTCGGGCGGGGACGGTGCAGATCCACGGCCTTCTGGACAGGATCACCTCCGGCACGGGGACTCGCAGGGACCTGAGGCACCTCGAGCAGCTGTGCGCGACGGTGCGCGACACCAGCCTCTGTGGCCTTGGCCAATCCGCACCGAATCCCGTCCTGAGCACCCTCCAGTACTTCGGGGACGAATATGAAGCCCTCCTCGTGGAGACCGGATTGGAGGTCGTCGATGCGTGAACGACGCACCACGGTGTCCGTCACGTTCAACGGCGAGGAGTACGAGGCCTACGCGGACGAGACCGTCATGGAGGCGTCGAGGCGCCTCGGGGTGGAGATCCCGTCGCTGTGTTACCTCGAGGGCCTGTCGGTGTGGGGTGGTTGCCGGGTGTGTGTCGTCCAGATCGCAGAGGATCACCGACTCAGACCAGCGTGTGCAACTCCGGTTGCGCCCGACATGGAGATCCTCACGGACACCCCAACGCTCCGCGCGCACCGTAAGTCCATCGTCGAGCTCCTCTTCGCCGAGGGCAACCACGTGTGCGCCGTGTGCGTTGTCAACGGGAACTGCGAGCTCCAGGACACCGCCGTCGAAACTGGGATGGACCACGTCCGGTACGACTACCAAGCGCCATCTCGGGCCGTGGATGCGTCGCATCCGAAGTACGTCTTCGACCCGAACCGGTGCATCCTGTGCACGCGGTGCGTTCGGGTGTGCCACGAGATCGAGGGTGCCCACGTGTGGGATGTCGCCTATCGAGGCGCCGATGCGGTCCTCGTCGCGGAGATGGGCAAGCCGTGGGGCGAAGCCACGTCGTGCACGTGGTGCGGAAAGTGCGTTGCCGTGTGCCCGACTGGCGCACTGGCATACCAGGGAAGGGCCGTCGGGGAGATGGTGCACCAGGCGGACATCGTCATCAGGCTCGCCACAGCGCGCCAGCACGGCGAGTGGATCGACCCGGCGGAGTTGCGATGACCGAACCGGGCGTTGCAGCGGTCGCAGTGACACCGTCGGGCAAGGCTCGGGTCGCAACGGTGTGGCTCGGAGGCTGCTCGGGCTGTCACATGTCGTTCCTCGACATGGACGAGTGGCTCTTCGAATTCGCCAAGCTCGCCAGTCTCGTCTACAGCCCGATCGCCGACGTCAAGGAGTTCCCGGGGGATGTTGACGTGACACTCGTCGAAGGTGCCATCGCAAACGAGGACAACAGGGAACTCGCCCTCGTCGTGAGGGCCAACTCCAAGACCGTTGTGTCGTTCGGGGACTGTGCAGTGAACGGCAACGTCACCGCGATGCGAAACCCCCTCGGAGACCCGATCGAGATCCTGCGACGCGTCTACGTCGACGCCGTCGACCGCAACCCCGTCATCCCGAGCGAGGAGGGCATCGTGCCCGCACTCCTCCCCAAGGTCCTCCCGCTCCACCACCTGATCGACGTGGATGTGTTCCTCCCTGGCTGTCCTCCTCCCGCTGACCGCATCCAAAGGACCGTCGCGGCGCTGCTCGCAGGCGAGGCACTCGCCGAGCGCGGCGACGACATCAGGTTCGGATGAGGTGTGGAGGCGCCGATGCATGACCTCGTAGTGATCGACCCGGTCTCTCGCATCGAGGGACACGCCAAGATCACGATCAGGCTCGGCGCCGACGGTCTCCCGGTCGACACCCGCTTCCACGTGACCGAGTTCAGGGGATTCGAGGCATTCTGCGTCGGTCGCCCCGTGTGGGAGATGCCGTCGCTGACCGCACGCACGTGCGGCATCTGTCCCGTGAGCCACCTCGTCGCTTCCGCCAAGGCGGGTGATGCGGTGATGGGCGTCCAGATCCCCGCCAATGCTGAGCGCCTCCGGAGGATCGCGAACCTCGGACAGATCATCCAATCGCACGCCCTGAGCTTCTTCCACCTCAGTTCGCCTGACCTCCTCCTCGGCTTCGACGCCGATCCATCGACCCGGAACATCTTCGGGTTGATGGAGGCCAAGCCGGAGCTCGCCCGTCGCGGGATCCGGCTGCGCGGATTCGGGCAGTCGGTCATCGAGGCGATCGCCGGACGAAAGGTGCACGCCCCCGGCATCGTCCCAGGGGGTATCGCCGAGCCGATGAGCTCCCAGACCCGTACCGAGCTCCAGGGCCATCTCGGCGAGTCGCTCGAGACCGCCACGATGGCGCTCGAGCTGTTCACCGGGATCCTGGACGGGTTCGATCGCGAGGTTCGGGCCTTCGGACGGTTCCCGAGCTACTTCATGGCGCTCGCCAACGAAGCAGGACGGTGGGAGCACTACGACGGGCACCTCAAGGTCGTCGACGCCGACGGCACCGTCGTCGCCGATCGGGTTCCCGTTGCTGAGTACCGCACGCTCGTTGGCGAGTCCTCCAACGTGGATTCGTACCTCAAGAGCCCGTACTTCAAACCGGCCGTGGACGCATCCGGCGACCTGAGTTCTGGCATGTATCGCGTCGGGCCCCTCGCCCGGCTGAACGTGTGCCACACCATGGGCTCACCGGCCGCGGACACCGCCCTCGAGGCGTTCCGCGAGAGAGCGGGTGGCATCGCAACGTCGTCGTTCTTCTACCACTACGCGCGGCTCATCGAGATCCTCGCCGCAGTGGAGCTCATGCGCGAGCTGCTCGCCGACAACGACGTGCTCGACCCGATCGTCCGCGCATCGGCTGGCATCAACCACCGGGTCGCCGTTGGGTCATCCGAGGCACCACGCGGAACCCTCTTCCACGAGTACCACGTCGACCGCAACGGCCTCCTCGAGCAGGTCAATATGATCATCGCCACGGGGCAGAACAACCTCGCCATGAACGCAACCGTGCACGAGATCGCAAAGGAATGGATCTCCGGACCAGAGATCCCGGAGCCGGTCCTCAATCGCATCGAGGCAGGCATCCGGGCTTTCGATCCTTGCCTGAGCTGCTCCACCCATGCGATCGGCCAGATGCCACTCGTCGTCAGCCTGATCGACGCCGACGGGGAGACGGTCTGTGAGCGCATCCGGGGCTGACATCCTCGTCATCGGGTACGGCAACGACATGCGCCGCGACGATGGTGCCGGCAGGTGGGTCGCCGAACGGATCGAGCGCCTTGACTTGCCGGACGTCGAGGTGCACTCGGTCGCCCAACTGAACCCTGAGATGGCGCTCGCCGTGTCGGGCCGATCCCTCGTCGTGTTCGTCGATGCATCCATCGACACCAGCGAGCTCACGGTCGAACAGGTCATTCCGAGTCCCGGGTCACGGGTGATGACGCACCATGGGGACCCCGGCACGTTGCTGTCGATGGTGCCTTCGATCGGGTCCCTACCGCACGCCTCCTATCTGGTCTCGATACCCGCCCATGACTTCGATATCGGGTTCGGGATGTCGCCGCGGACCGAAGCGTCGGCGAACGCCGCAGTCGATGCCATCATCGGGTGCATTGCCCGCTCATCCGGAGGTGCCGACGAATGACCGACCGCAACGTGCTGGGAGGCGACCTCGAGGCGTGCAGCGTGGATCCCATGACGGGGTGGTTCCGCGACGGATCGTGCAGTACGAACGAGTCGGATCGGGGAAGTCACACGATCTGTGCCGTGATGACCTCCGAGTTCCTCGATCACCAGCGATCGATCGGGAACGACTTGGTGACTCCGATGCCGCAGTTCCGGTTCCCCGGCCTCGTGCCCGGTGACCGGTGGTGTGTCACCGCTCCGAATTGGCTGCGTGCACATCGGGACGGCGCGGGGCCACCAGTGGTTCTCGCATCGACGAACGCGGCTGTGCTGGACATCGTGGCACTCGACATCCTCGAGGCCTATGCGGTCGACGTCCCGAACGATCCCGGCCAGATCTTGACCTGATCCCGGTCCACACATCTTCGGAAGCCGCACCTCGAGGTATTCACGCTCAGGGGATGAACGGGTCGGTCTGGTCGGTGCCGGGTGCAGCCGCCAACGCGTCGACGGCCACCTTCGGAGGTCGCCCGACAATGAATCCGATCGCCGCCCCGATCGGGAGCGCCCAAACGGTGAGGAACACCGCGGACATGGCGTCCGTGGTCACCGAGCCGGCAACACCGACGGCGGCGGCGAGGGCGAGCGCGCCACCGACCGTGAACCTGCGCTGCTTGGATGGCATGGTCGTCCAGAGCCACTCACCGTTACGGCGATAGCCGAGCGCAGCACCGAAGATCGCGCCGACGGGTGCGAACGACAGCATTGCCATGACGATGGCGACGAGGTCCTCCCACCCGTCCTGGGAGCCGAACCTTCCTGCCAACAGCATCACAAAGATGCCGAAAAAGTACGCGACGAACGAGCCGACGATGGCGAACGCGACGACGAGGACGATCCTCTCGACCAGGTTCTTGGATTCCATCATGTCCTCATACCGCGCCTCTGCGGGTCGAACGGTATAACCCTGCAGTTGATCCGTCCAGCGTTGGGAGGTATCCCGTGCCTGACAGACTCCACACCCACCAGACGCGGTCAGAAACCCATGGTGCGGCCGATGAGTTCCTTCATGATCTCGTTGGTGCCTCCGCCGATAGGCGTCCAGCGCATATCCATCCACGCCTGGGCGATCGGGTACTCGGTCATGTAACCGTATCCACCGTGGAGCTGGAGGCATTGGTCGACGACACGCTGTTGAAGATCGGTGGCCCACCACTTGGCCATCGCCACCTCGGCTGAACCAAGGGTCTTCGCATTCCAGTCCATGATGCAGCGGTCGATGAACACCTGGCCGATCGTCACCTCCGTCTCCATCTCCGCGAGCCGGAAGCGCGAGTTCTGGAACGTCCCAATGGGTCGTCCGAATGCGGATCGTTCCTTGGAGTAGTCGATGGTCCAGTCGAGGGCCGCCCGCGCCGATGCCATCGAATTGACGGCGATGAGCATGCGTTCCCTGTCGAGTTCCTTGCCCATCAGGTAGACCCCCTGGCCGGGCTTCCCGATGAGGTTCGTCTTCGGCACCTGCACCTCGTCGAGGAACACCTCCACGGTGTCCTGGGCGCGCCACCCGATCTTGGCGAGAGGTGGCCCGATCGACACACCGCCGGTTCCCTTCTCGATGGCGAGTAAGGACACGCCCCACTGCTTTGCGGTGGGGTCCGTCACGCACGAGATGATGATCACATCGGCAAGCGTGCCGTTGCTGACGAACGACTTCTGCCCCGTCACCACGTAATGGTCTCCGTCATCGCGAGCCAACGTCCTGATCGAGCTCAGATCGCTCCCTGCTGTTGCCTCGGTCATGCCGACTGCGAGGATCGTGTCACCATTCACCATGCCGGGAACCCAACGATGTTTCTGTTCATCGGTTCCGTAGTTCAGGATGTAGGGGGCGACGATGGTTCCGTGGATTCCGAAGCCCGGCCCCGTGCAGTTCTGGCGGGTGAGCTCCTCACCGAGGATGGCGTCGTACCGGAAGTCGTCGACGCCCGACCCTCCGAATTCCTCGGGTGCCGCAGGGCACAGGTAACCCTGCGCTCCCGCCCTCATCCAGATCTCGCGTGGCACGATGCCTGCCTCGACCCAATCGGCGTGGTGGGGCGCGATCTCCTTCTCGATGAAGGAGCGAACCGAGGACCGGAAGAGGTCATGATCTTGATCGAAGATGGTCCGATCCATGGCCATCACGGAATCCACTTCGTCACGAGCTCGGCCATCTCATCCACGAACGGTTCCTCGAACATCGCCTCGTGTTTGGACCCCTCGATCTCTTCGACTTCGAAGTCCGTGGTGTACGCATCCCAGCCGAGGTGCCAGTCCTTGTCCTCGGCCGCCCGGTACTCCGTTGAACGTAGGAGCACGATCGGCGCCTTCACCGCACGAGGCTCCCATGAGCTGAATGCGCGTCGGCAGGCTTGGGCAATCGTGTGATACTTCAGGCGGTCCCTGCCCTCGGCGCCACCGAACGACCCATCCCAGTAGTAGCGCCCCCGGTTGCGGAACCGAGCAATCGCGGCGCGAACCGCATTGACGAGTCCCCGGGTCCGAACGACGGCGAGAGCCCGACCAACGGTGGTCGCCGTCCGCGCCGCCTCCAGGGGAAGACCGGAATCGATCACGATCAGCCTGTCGACCTCCTCCCCATCTTCCTCGAGTCTCGCGGCCATCTCGAGGGCCACGTTCCCGCCGAAGCAATAGCCGACGAATCGGTACGGACCCCGCGGCTGGATGGCCCGGACTTCGGCGAGATATCGGTCGGCCATCTCGGGAACGGTCTCGAGCGGCGGGGTGACACGATCGAGACCCAGGGGTTCGATTCCGAACATCGGCTGTTCCGCACCGAGTCGATCGGCGAGGGCCTTGTAGTGCAGGACTTCGCCTCCTCCGCCGTGGATGGCGAACAGCGGAACCCGTGAGCCCCCGGGTTGGAGCGGAACGATCAACGACCGATCAGTCGTGTCTCGTTGCGCCGGTGACTCGATCAGATCGGCTATCGCTGCGATCGTTGGATGCGTGAGCAGCGTGCTGAGTGGAAGCGGGATTCCGAGCTCGTCCTCGATGCGCCTGAACAGGCGGACGGCACCAAGCGAGGTCCCCCCGACATCGAACCAGTCATCGTCGATGCCGAGGGACTCGAGTCCGAGCACCTCCAGCCACACACGGTGGAGGTTGCGCTGGATCACTGTCTCGGGTTGGTTCCCGGTCGACGCCGTCGAAACCGATGGGTCTGGCACGAGCAGATCGGCGATCCGGTCCGCGTCGGCCTCGAGCAGCGAGCCAACTCGCGCGTGCGGATGCGCAGTCATGGATCCGAGCGCGTCGATCAGGGCCTCGAGGAGGATTCCCAGACCATCCGAGTCTCCGGCCGCGACGGCCAGGTCAGCGTGGATCTCCCAGGATTCGCCGAGTGTCACGGCTATCGACAACGGGAATGCCGCGGTCAGGCCGCTTCGAAAGCTGGTCATGGTGATGGCGTCCGGATGATCCGGGGCCGTCGCCTGGGCGGGCAGATTCTCGAACACCAGGAACGAGTCGAAGAGCCCCCGATACCCAGGGACCTCGCTCCACTCGTGCACCTCTGCAAGCGACGCGTGTTCGTGCGCCTGCATCGAGAACAGCTCAGAGCGGATGCGGACGACCCACTCCTCGACGGTTTCGTCCGGGTCGATGCGGATTCGGATCGGCACCGCATTCGAGAAGTAACCGATCGTCCGTTCGATGCCGGCGATCGGTGCCGCGCGACCCGCAACGGTGGTCCCAAAGACCACATCCCGGGTTCCCAACAGTCGAGCGAGGACTGTGGCCCACGCGGCCTCGACGAAGACATTGGGTGTGACCGACGCGGCCGTGGCCGCCGTGCGGATGTCGTGGACCAGACTGTCGGGGACCGGTGTGACCAGCGATGCTCCTCGACCTCGCTCAACGACCTGGCCGATCGCGTCATGGACTACCAGTGCGGGCGCTCCGCGATACCCGGACATCCGATTCGTCCAGTACGAGCGGGTGGTGTCGTCCGTGGCCGTGGCCGCCCAACGATGGAATGAACGCAGGCCCTCACGAGGAGCCTCACGAGGACCCGGGGTATCTGGCACCACATCGGAGTTGTATGACTGGACGAGGTCTTCGAGTGCGATCGTCGCCGACCAGCCGTCCCCGAAGAGATGGTGGCATGTCCACACCATCTCGTGCTCGTCCTCCGCGAGGGTGACCACGGTCAGTCGCATCGGAGGGGTGCTCGTGAGATCGAGCCCGCGATCGCGATCCGCATCGAGGTACGAGCTCATCCGGGGAAGACGGACCGCTTCATCCTCCGAACTCCAGTCGATGAACGTGATGTCGATCGGGGCCCGTTTCCAGACGATCAGCATGGGATCCGCATCGCTGCGGCGGTGCACGGATGTTCGCAGGCCCTGGTGCATGGAGATGACGGCATTCCAAGCCGAGACGAATCGATCGTGGTCGAGGGGGCCACGCAGGGTGGTACGGACCTGGAGGAAGCCGGGATCATCGAAGTGGCCGAGGTCCGAGAGCAGGAGCAATGCCCGTTGGTTGGGGAGCATCGGCAGGATCGCTTCCACGTTCTCGCGGCGCGATCGCTCGCGGGGACTCGTCCCGGCGTTGGAGGATGCGAGGTTCGTCATAGTTCAGCCAACAGTTCGTCGAGTTCGGATTGGTCGAGGCCGGCCTCGGGGAAGTCCGACGGTGTGTAGCCGCCAGTCCCCTCCGCCAAGCAGTGGTCGATCAAGTCCGCGAGCGTCGTCTTCGCCGTCTCGGCGAACTCACGTATCCGGTCTGCCCCGAACGAGCGCGAGTCGAATCGGCACTCCAGGGCGAGTTCGCCGGAGCGGATCGACGCCAGGACTTCGACGGCGAAGGGTAGGCGTGCGCCCCGATGGCGGGATTCCGGCGGCTCCGTGCCCGTCCACCGGAACACGGTGTCCGCCGGCGAGGGGATCCCCCGCCCTACATAGTTGAGGTTCACGGTGGGGGTTGGCAGCGACCGGATCTCGTCATCTCTGATGATGTCGCGCAGTACACCGAATCCGACGCCTCCGTTCGGAATCGAACGCGCGGTCTCCTTGACCGACTTGATCAGTTCGGCATTCCCCTGCCGCTCGACGGGAAGCGGGTACTGGGCCGTGAACCACCCGACGGTCCGAGTGAGGTCGATGCTGTCGATACCCGCCGGACGGCCGTGTCCTTCGATCGAGAGCAAGGTTCGGTCGGTCCCACCCAATTCGGCCGAAGCGACTCCGATGGCCGCCGTCAGGAGCTCGTCCGGTCGCGTCGAATATGCAGCATTCGCCGCACCGAGGAAGGCGGCCGTGTATTCCCGATCGAGCGACACCTCGATCTGCCGGACGTCGGCTTCACGGCCTGTCATCGTCCGCATCGTCGTGGCAGGCACGCGCCCGACGAGGTCCAGCCAGAATGCTCGTTCGCCCACCCGATCTTCGGCGGTCAGATGCTCGATCCACTTCCCGTACGACGTCGTGCGCGGGGCGAGGACGATTGGCGCGCCGGCGCGTGCTTGGCGATACCCCGACTCCAAGTCGTCGATGAGGATTGTCCATGAGACCACGTCGACGACGAGGTGGTGCGCGATCAGTACGAGCGTCGCGGTGGCGTCATCGACGGTTCGGATGAGGATCGCTCGTGCGACCGGCCCCGATACGAGATCGAGTGCCGCTTGTGCCTCCCCGACGACCTTGTCGATGCGATCCGCCGGGATGGTGAGGGCCTCAAACGGGAACACAGCGTGAGCCTCGATCGTTTGCGCCCAGCTACCGTTCACGCGTCGCACCCGGGCCCGAAGCATGTCGTGGTTGTCTATCAGCGCCTCGAGGGCACGCTTCAGGGCGGGCTCATCGACGTCGTTCGGGACGGTAAGGGAAAGTGCCAGATTCCATTGATCGGTATCGTCGAAGCCCCCCGCGAGGAACCACTGTTGGGCTGGCCCGAGGGGCACATCGCCAACCACCGGACCCTGGTCGACGAGCGCGGCTGCCGACTCGCCGACGGCGGCGGCCAGCTCGGCGATGGTCGGATGCGTCGAGATGAGGCCGGGCTCCATCGGTATCCCCGCTTGCCGAGCTCGGGAGATCATCTGGATGCTGACGATCGAATCGCCTCCGAGTGCGAAGAAATCGTCAGCAATCCCGATGCCGTTGAGGCCGAGGAGATCCGTCCAGATGCTGACGAGCTTCGCCTCGGTGTCGGTCCGGGGAGGCACCGGTCCGTGGGCGGTGGGCGTGCCCTCCATGGGATCGGGGAGTGCTGATCTGTCCACCTTTCCGTTGGGAAGCATGGGGAGCGCGTCCAGCCGGACGATGCGATCCGGCACCAGGAAGCTTGGGAGCGAGTGGCGAAGGCGGGACCGGACATCGTCGGGGTCGAAGTCGGGGACTCTCGATGTGACGTAGGCGACGAGTCGATGGCCGTCTCGGCGGGCCGGCACGCCGATGACGACGCAGTGTTCCACGGCTGGGTCCTCGGTGATCGCCGATTCCACCGCAGATGGCTCGATGCGGTGACCGCGGATCTTGAGCTGATGGTCGGCGCGACCGAGAAACACCAGCGTCCCATCCTTCCTGAAGGCGGCAAGGTCTCCGGTGCGATAGCTGCGGCCGATTCCGGGGAGGTCGACGAACCTCTCGGCGGTGAGATCCGGACGATGAAGATAGCCGGGGCTCACGTTCGGCCCGGACACGAAAACCTCGCCGGCGAAGCCCTGTGGTACTCGGTTGCCATGGCGATCGAGAAGGTGCAGTGAGGTCCCGGCGATCGGTCTGCCCATCGGCAATGGGTTCCCAGCGTCGCCGCGAGTCGCTCGATGGACAGAGCACCACACCGTTGCTTCGGTTGGGCCGTACTCGTTGTGCAGTTCGGCAGCCTGTACTCGCTCGAGGTGCTCGACGAGGAGGTCCGGATTCGATGCCTCCCCGGCGACGATGGCCACCCGGAGGCTCGCGAGGTCGATCGGTGACGCCGCGTCGAGGATCAGTCTGTACAGCGTCGGGAGACACAGCAGGTGCGTGATCGACTGATTGCGAATGAGGCTCACGATGGCGTCGACATCGTGCTCGGCTCCCACCGGTGGCAGGACGAGTGTTCCGCCGGTGAACAACGACCAGTAGATACCCGCAACGGAGCTGTCAAAGGAGAATGATGACAAGAGGAGATACCGCTCAACCGGTTCGCTGTAGTGAACCGGGCGCGCAGCTGTCGATCGGACGAGGTTGGCGTGGGTGATCACCACCCCCTTCGGACGGCCCGTCGATCCCGACGTGTGGATGACGTAGGCTGCGTCACCGCTTTGCACCTCGATGGCAGGGGCGGTGTCGGCCGCTACTGAGAGCGATGCGATGTCGAGTGCCCGGACTCCGGTGGGGAGTCTTCTGGCATCCTCCGAGGTCGAGAGCACGATATCGATGCGAGCATCTTCGATCAGCCCGAGCACGTGGTCGGTCGGATACGTCGGGTCGAGTGGCACGTATGCCGCGCCCGCCTTGAGTACACCCACCATTGCGACGATGGTGTCGATGGACCGTGCGATGTGAACGCCCACCAGATCTCCGGCTGCAACGCCCTCAGCGGCGAGGGCATGTGCGACGCCGTTGGCTCTTTCGTCGAGCTCCTGATAGGTGATCGAGGCGTTGTCGGCGATGACGGCGTGCCCAGACGGGGTCTCACGAGCTTGGTCCTCGAACACGCGGTGGGCGGTCCGTGCATCCTCGGGGAGGTTTGGCCCCGCCTCTAGCCCCCTGAGATACTCGACGTCGTCGGCATTCGTCACGGCGATACGCGAGATCACGGTGGCAGGTGCTCTCGCCATCGCTGTCACAACCGAGGCAAGCTGACGGATGACATTGTGCGCTGCCGTGGCCGACAGCAGCTTCGTGTCGTGGACGATCCGGAGCTCGAGTTCCTCCCCCGGAGTGGCGAGCACAGCCAAGGGGTAATTGCTGTGTTCGGTGAAGTTGATCGGCCGTATCGCGATGGAGCCGCTGATATCGGGTTCCTCGGGAACGTTCTCCACCACGACGATGCTCTCGAACAGAGACTCGCCGGGTGTCACGTCGCTCCACCGCTGGATCGATGTGAGCGGCGTCTGATCGTGACGAACGGTATCCATCACCGACGCGTGCACGAGTGGCAGCCACTGGGACACGGTGCGAGATGTGTCGACGGTGACCCTGCATGGGACCGTATTGATGTACAGGCCGACGCCGTGCGCAACATTCGGAATGGAGGGATCACGTCCGGAGGAGGTGATCCCGAACACGACATCGTCCGTTCGCGCCCACCGTGAAACGATGACGGCCCAGGCCGCGGAGACGACGGACGACATGGTCACCCGGTGGGTGCGTGCAAGTGCCGAGATGTCAGCCGTTGTGGAACGATCGACGGTGATGGTGGCACTCGAGAAGGCACCGTCCTCCGCCTCGACCGGTGTTCCCGGAACTCGAAGTCGGTGGGGTTCGGTGAAGCCTGCGAGGCGGGATCGCCAGTGACCCTGGACGCCATCGTCGTCGGCGTCGAGTCGAGTGGCTACGAAGTCCCGGAATCGTGGCGGATCGGGGAGGTCCCTGGCCGGCGCGGCCCCGATTCGACGGGCGTACAGCTCACGCAGCTCCGAGAGGATGACTTGGACGGACCACGCGTCCGCAATGAGGTGATGGCAGGTCCAGGTCCATCGCCATTCGCTCTCGGCGATGCGCGCGAGTCGCATGCGCATCAGCGGGGCAGCCGCGATGTCGATGCCAAGGTCCGCGTCGTCCTGCATCGTCCGCTTGAGAAGGTTCTCGCGCTCGGCGTCAGTGCAATCCCGCAGGTCGGTGACCGCCCATGCGAGGGCAACACGGTCACGCACGACCTGGAGGGGACGGTCGACGCCGTCCCAGACGAAGGCGGTTCGGAGTGAGTCGTGACGTCGTATGACGTCGTCCCAGGCCGCTTGGAATGCGCCGACGTCGAGCTCGCCGGTTACTGCGAAGGTGCTCTGATTGACGTAGGTGCCCGGGTCGGCATCGGTGATGACGTGGTACAGCATTCCCTGTTGGAGGGGCGTCAGTGGATAGGCGTCCACGACGTTGTCGATCATCGGCCGACTCATGGGCCGCCTCCCGTGGTTCCGAGTCCGAGGATGCGTGCGAGCTTCTCGAGCTCGGCTCCGTCGACGTCTGTCATGGACCGTGAAACTCCGACCATTTGGTCTGCGGGATCGATTGGCGAGGTGTTGATCGTGGTGGCAACCCTCTCGATGGTCAAGGCCCCGAGGAGATCGTGCACGGTCATGGGCAGCCCGATCCGGTTCGCCCTCGCAACGATCTGGATGGCCATGATCGAGTCCCCCCCGAGATCGAAGAGGTTGTCGCGAACCCCGACCCGATTCACGCCGAGGACCGACGCCCATATCTCGGCAAGAGCATGTTCCGTGTCGGTGCGGGGGCCGATGTACACGGATGCGAGCTCGGGTCTGCTGCTTCCAGGTTGGGGGAGGTTCGTGCGGTCGACCTTTCCATTCGAGGTCAGGGGCATTTCGTCCAGCCGAATGAACTCCGCCGGAATCAACTGTGCGGGCAGGATTTCGGAAACGTGTTCACGCAGCTCGGGTATCGGGACGTCGTTGGGCGCCGTGTAGTAGGAGACGAGGCGTGAGCCTGTGTTGACGTCCATCATGTCCTCGGGGAACCCGATCTCGGCCAGGATGCGCGTGACCTGCTCCACGTCGATGTCGTCGTCGAGCTCTCCGAGCGCCTGATCTCGAGTCTTGTGTCCGAGGCGAACGTCCCAGCTGTAGGGGAGCGCGTAGTTGTGGAAGCCGCGGTTGCGGCGGTGGTAGAAGATCCCGACGTCGTTGATGAGGCAGTTCGTGGAGCGCCCCGTGTCGGTCGGCCGCACCCAGGGCACGCGATGATCCAGGTACGCGTACAACTCGTCGAGATCGACGTCGACATAACGGTAGAAGTCGACGAATCGAACCCGGTCGAACACCGAGTCGTCGTCGAAGACCGAAGTGTCGAGATGGCGTCGCACGGCGTCATCGACGCGGTGATACGCCCTTCGGGCGTCCAATACATTGGCGTCGATCTGCTCCGAGGTCACCGAGAGATCGGTGAAGAGCTCAGACGTGAGGCGGGTCTCGAAGAACTGCCCACGGGAGAGGCCGGTGACGATGAACGGGATCCGCGCTTCGAGGGCTGTTTGCATCGACAGGGTGTAGATCGTCTTGAAACATCCCTGACAGACGTTGGCGTGCCGCTGCAGGCTGTCCACGAAGATCTCATTCATGGCAGGCGTCGTCGCAAACATGTGGTCCACCCCCAACGTGTCCACGACGCGGTGATGTTCGCCTTGGCCTGATCGGAGATGTACCCGTTGTCGAGCGTGAACGCCAGGACTCGGAGGCCCATGTCGGCGAGTCGGCATAGGACGTAGGTGCTGTCCTTTCCCCCACTGAGCAGGGCGAGGCAGTCGTATTCGCCATCATGATCGGCCGACGCGAGGATCCGGGCGAGCTCGGCCTCAGGCTTGAAATACACCTGGGCCCGCTCGACGTATGTGCTGTACGCAGTGCACTCGCTGCACAAGAGGTCGGCATCGAAGGAGATGCCCGGATAATCCGAAGCGAGTCCGCACCTGACGCAATGAACCGCATCCTCGGAAACCAGATCGGTGCTGCCGCTCGTCCAGACCCGGGCGGCCGCGCCACGTATGTCCGGATGCGATGCGACGGCTGCCTCCACCTCCCCGAGCTCGACGCGTACACCTCGAATCTTGACCTGGTCGTCGAGGCGGCCGAGGTACTCGATCGTTCCATCGCGGCGCACGCGGGCTCGGTCGCCCGTACCGTACATGCGATCGCCGTCCTTCTGCCGCGATGCGGAGAGAAACCGTTCTTCCGTCAGCTCAGGTCGACCGACGTACCCTCGTGCGAGCCCGGCGCCAGACACCCACAGATCTCCGGGTACGCCCACCGGCACAGGGTTCCGTCCGTCGTCGAGAACGAGAGCGAGCATCCGATCGATCGGACGTCCGATCGGGACGCTTCCGGCGCGATCTGTATCGGGGTCATATGTGTGGACGATGCATCCCACGGTCGCCTCGGTAGGGCCGTATTCGTTGTGAATGACAACCGAACCGCCGAAAGATGTGTGGATGCGACGAGCCGCTGCGACCGTGAGGTCCTCACCACCCACGATGAGTTGGCGAATCCGGGCTTCCGAACGGTCCGTGTCCGACGACAGCAGGGCCAAATGCGACGGTGTGAGCTTCACGATGTCCACCGAGTCGTCCGCGAACACGTCGATGACGGAGAGGTCGACTCCAATGCCCGGATCGTCGTACACCACAATGCTGCCGCCCGAGACCAGAGGCACGAAGACCGAGGTCACGGTGAGGTCGAACGTGAGGGGGGTGAACAGCGGGAAGGTGAGCGATTGTCCCTGCCCGTAGAACTGACGGGCCCAGCCCACGTAGTGGCCCAGGGCTCCTCGATCGATCATCACTCCCTTCGGCGCCCCGGTTGATCCGGACGTGTAGAGCACGTAGGCGAGGGAGTCCTGCGAGATCGTCAGCTCGGACCCGGAGGTCCCGGCAGAGGCGGATGCCTCATCGAACGTCCGCGTGGGGACATCGGCATCGATCGCGCTGTCGGTGAGCAGCACCGAGCAAGCAGCGTCATCGACGGCGAACCGGATCCGCTCGGGCGGCCACGTCGGATCGATGGGCACGTACGCCGCGCCCGCCCGCAGTACGCCGAGCATTGAAGCGACGGCACGAGCGGATCTCGTGAACGCGACTCCCACGACCGATCCGGCTTCGAGGCCGCCCGCGATTGCCGAGGTCAGAGCATCGAGCTCTCCGTATGTGATCGTCTGTGACTTCTCCTCGATGGCAACGGATTCCGGGTGCTGCGATGCGCGAGCGACGAACTCGGCGACGACGTCGATCACCTGAGACACAACCACGTCGTTGCCTTCCCTGGCCGCGATCGGTCTATCCGGTGCGTCCGGGCCGAGGAGTGGCGCCTCACCGATCGGCGCGTCCCAACCCTCGAGCATGGCGTCGAAGAGGGCGAGGAAGTGCGCGGGGATGCTCGTGCGCAGCTCGTCGTCGAAGGTGTCGGTCGACAGGTCGAAGGCCAGTGTGAGGCGCCCGGATCGGTCGAAGTCGTGAACCTGCAAGCGGATATCGTGATGCGCGTCAATGTGGCCGGTGTGGAGCCATTCGGTGCGAACGGGGGTTCCGGCGAACGACCCGAAGTCAGCACGGATGTAGTTGAGGACCGTGTTGATGTGGCGCCCGACTTCGGGGTCGATGGCGCCGGGTCGTGCCGCCCGCATGAAGGTGCCCGTCGCGTTGGCGACCTTGGCGTGCAAGCTGGCGAATGAGTCGGCCTCGTCGACGTTGATGCTGAGCGGATACACCTCCATGAGCAGTCCCGGGGTGCGGCGGAAGATGGCCGTCGAGCGGTTGTGGACTGGGGCACCGATCGTGATCGAGGTCTGCCCGCTGACCCTGTGCACGAACGCGAAGAGGGCTGTGGCGAAAACCTGGAAGTACGTGAGGTCCGGGGTCAGTGCTTGGATGCCCGGTGTTCTCGAGAGGCCTGCGAGCGCCGCTGAGCGTCGAGCGTCGAGTTCCACAGCGATGCGGTCGTTCCCCGTGGCCGTGGTACTGGTCCGCTCTCCGTAGAGCGCCGGCGGAGCAAGTACGCCATTGAGCGACCCACGGCTCTCGGCCGCCTCGCGCACTCCTCGCTCGTGGGACAGGTAGTCGTCGTATCCGGCCAACCGTTCGCCTTCCGCGGCCCCTCGTTGGACGGCCGCGAGGTACAGGTCCTCCATTCGGTGGAACAGGATCGCCATACTCCAGGCGTCGGTGACGACGTGATGCTGGTTGAGATACCAGGCGTATCGAGCCTCGGGCAGTCGGATCAGTGCCGTATCGAACGTCCGTGCGCTCATGTCGAGCGGCACGGCACTTCGCAGTTGCGCCCAGCGGGTCGCACCGTCCGGCTCCGGATCCTCGGTGAGGTCGACGATCTCGATCGGATCGCATATCTTCTCGAGGACCCGCTGGGTCGGGACACCATCGTGGCTGATCACTACGGTTCGGAGTGCTTCCGCCTCGTCGACCAGTGCCTCGAACGCTTCGACGAAGGCGCGCTCGTCGATCCCCCCGTCGATGTGCCACACGAACACCATGTTGTACAGCGGCGCGCCGGGATGCATCTCCTGGCTCACCCACAGCGTCTGCTGTGCGCGTGTCAATTGGTGGGCGTCGGCGTGGGCCGCCGGGTGCGAGGTCATCGACCGCGCTCCAGGTCGCGTCGTTCTGCCACGAAGGTCGCCATCGTCGAGATCGAGCGGAAGTGCTCGATCGTGACGTCCTGTGCCGGGATCGTGATGCCGTACTCCCGTTCCAGGAACTCGATGAGCCTCGTGACGCCAAGTGAATCGATGGTGCCGTCCAGCACGATCTCGTCATCGGCGGTGACGCTTGCGCCCCCGCCTCCCACGAGTTGCTCGTTGACGAATCGGATGATCGCCCGTTCCGTGTCAGCCTTGTTCATGAGTCCACCTGTGCCGCGAGCGCCTGCATGGTCCGTCGATCGATCTTGCCGGTCGAGGTTCGCGGGAAGGATGTGCGAATCGTGATCATTGTCGGAACTGCGTAGGTCGGCAGTGCATTTCGCATGTGGTCGATGAGTGCTTCGGTCCCGGCATGTGATCCCTCGACGAGGATGACCTCGGCGTGGATCTGCATGCTGTCCTCGTCGTCGAGCATGGGATACACCGCGGCCTCGTGGACCGACGGATGCGTGAGCAGAACGGCTTCGACCTCGTCGAGCTCGATGCGATTTCCGCGCGCCTTGATCTGGCGGTCCCTCCGCCCGAAGAACTTGAGGTTTCCGTCGTCGAGGAACGAGACGATGTCGCCGGTGGCGTGGAAGACGTCAGGAAGGCCTCCGTGCTCGTTCCGCGTCACGAAGGCCGTTTCGTTGAGATCGGGGCGTCCCCAGTAACCGCGCATCATGGTGGGGGCTCGGACGAGCAGTTCGCCGGCTTCACCATGTGCAACGGGGTCTCCGTCCGGGTTCACGACCATGGTCTCGACATTCGGGTATGGCTTGCCGATGGGGAGTCCCTGGGAGGGGTCATCGGGAAGGCTCACGACCGGATGGTGGGTGCACCCGTTGGTCTCGGTTGGTCCGTACACATTCACGAACTCGGCCTTGGGGAGCATCTCCATGATGGTTCTGAGGTGCTTGATCGGCATCGGCTCGCCCCCGAAGAGTACGAGGCGGAGATTCTGGAGATCCTTGCCCGCGAGGATGCCGGGTACGGCGAGGCGAACCAGTGCGAGAGGCACGGTGTACAAGATGGTGAGCCGCTCGTCGGCGACGAGGCTCGCAAGGCTCGCCGGGAAGCGTGTGTATTCCTCCGGGATGATCACGGTCGTTGCTCCCGATCGGGCGCTCCCGAAGTAGTCGAGAGTCGACAGATCGAAGTGGATGGGTGCGTAATTGCTCAGGATGTCGTCAGGCGAGATGCGGTACACAGCGGCTGTGAGCTCTGCCCACGCCAGGGCGCTGCGATGCGTGTGCATGATGCCCTTGGGCGTCCCCGTCGAACCCGAGGTGTAGAGCACGTAGCAAAGGTCCTGCTCGGTGGTGCGGATCGACGGTGGGGTGGTGGGGTGAGTGGCGACCTGCTTCCACGACACGGTGCGGGCCGGGCATTCCTCGCCCTCGTCGATGCCGAACACGGCGGTGAGTCTGGTGCCGCTGGCAGACAGCTCGTTGAGGACCTCCAACCTGGTGCCGTCGCTGACGATCCGGGTGATCCCGCAGTCGCGGATGACGAACTCCACTCGGGCCGCAGGAGACGCCGCGTCGAGGGGCACGTACGTTGCACCTGCAGCCATGATGCCGTACATGGCAATGGCGCTCTCGAAGCCCTTCTTCAGGAGTATTCCGATGCGGTCGCCAGGCAGGACTCCATCGGCGATCAGGGCATGTGCGAGGGATGCGGCTCTCTCGGAGAGCTCGCGGTAGGTGAGTGATTCGCCGCGGTACCGCAACGCAACGTGATCGGGATCGTTCTCCGCCGACTGTTCGAGGAGGTGTGGGAGCAGATACGTCATGGACGGCGATCGGCGTGTCATGTGGCGACCCGCCCAATCGAAGGCTCGTCCCCACGAGTCGGCGGTCCGGGCTCGAGGCTGCCTCGGAGCCGATCGGTGAGCCCACTCGTGGTCATGGTTCCCCGTGTGCGATCTCTCGGTTCGTCCCCTGGGAAACCCGAGCGCTCCATGAGACGGAGGGTGCAAGGTGGTACGGATCGAGGGGATCGGCGCCGATGTCCTCGATGGCCACCTGCTGCCCGATGCCGAGGCGGTTGGCGTGGCGCATCAGTATCTGGACCGCGACCTGATCCTCGAGGGCCCATCCGGTCGAGTCGAAGACGGTGAGGTCCTCGCGCCAGGACTCGTAGGACTGCGGGTGGGCGACGACGTGCGCCAGTGACGGCCCGATCTCCTCTGCGGCGAGGACCTGGCACTCTCCCTCGATGACTGCCTGCGCGAGGACATCGGGGCATACAAGCGCTCGGCGCAACAGTCCAGGGGGAAGCTCGACCTTGCCTGCGAAGTCGGATCCCACGCCGTTGATGTGCAGCCACGGTTTCGTCGGGAGGTCCTCGAAGAGGGGGCCCTCGCCCAGACCGACCGAGGTCGACGTTGACACGATGTCGGCTGTCTGCATGAGCAACTCGAGGGGGACCTGCCGGATCTCGACACCCGAGGGAAGGAAGGTCCGTGTCCGCGACGCAAAGGAGGCCATGGATGCTTCGTCCGTGTCGTGGATGAGCACCTGATCGATCGGAAAGGTCCGGATCATTGCATGCAATTGGGTCACGGCCTGCGCGCCGCACCCTACGAGCCCGAGGATCCGGGAGGTGGGCCGTGCGAGGACCCTGCTTGCGATTGCCGAGGCAGCACCTGTCCGCAGGGCGGTGAGGAATGTGCCGTCGACGATGCCCGTGAGATGTCCCGAGCGCGCGTCGTAGACACTGATCGTCGCAAGGATCGTCGGCATCTGGCGCGCTCGCGGGTTCGACGGGTGATACCCGACGATCTTGATGGTGACGGCCTCCGCCGACTCCATGACGGGCATCCACTCGATGAGCCCGACGTCGGGTTCGCTGTAGTGGAACCCGTCGCGGGTCCGTACGTGGGTCCGGGTCTCGTCGAACGAAATGATCGCATTCGTGAGTTCTTCGATCACTTCATCCATGAGGGCGTCGAGACCGACGGCGCCGATGACTGCGGCGACGTCCTGCTGGCCGAGGAGCGTTGTCGTGCGCGCTTGGTCCGGCATCAACAGACCACCGTCCGCGTTTCATGAGAACGGCGCGAAACCTTGGTCGTCGCTCGTTCTCGGGTGCCGTCATCAACGATGAGGCAGTGCCTTCCATTTCCCATTCGACCCTCTTGTCGTACAGCCGACGCGTGACGCCCAGTCGTCATACGCAGCGAAGCCCCGCTGCGGATTCCACCATAATAACATCGAACCGTCAACGGAAAGTAGCGACGTGACGACGCTGAGCATCTCCCAAAGACTGCGCGAAGCACTGATGGCGTCACTTCCGCCGTGGGCTGCCGTGGGTGTTCGGCATGTTGATGATGGCTCCATCGCGGTCAGCGAAGCTGAGATGGCCCAGCTCCACCCGGGCGCGGTGGATGCTCGTCGGGCAGCGTTTCGCGGTGGGCCGGGCGGCTGCGCATGACGCGCTCGCCATGATGGGCTGGGACGACGATCCGATTCTCGTCGGTCTGCGGCGCGAACCCGTGTGGCCCATGGGCGTGGTCGGATCGATCTCTCACGCCTGGGGCGTCGCAGTTGCCCTCGTGGCCCCGGCCGAGTCGACCGACGGAGTGGGTATCGACGTGGAGGCGATCCGGCCCATTGCCGAGTTGTACGATCAGGTTCCTCGGCCCGAGGAGCGGTCTTGGCTCGATGCCATTGTTGACGTCAGAGAGCGCGACGCTGCGGTACTCGAGCTTTTCTCGGCGAAGGAATCGATCTTCAAGGCCTTCTTTCCTCGCGTGGGCGAGCTGTTCGGATTCGAGGCCGCATCACTCGTGAGGTCGCCATCGGGGTTCGTCGGTGCGCTCGTGGTGCCGATCGACACTGACTATCCACCGGATCGGAGCTTCGAAGTCACCTGCATTCGGACCGATGATCTCGTCGTGACGTGGCTCGTCCTGCCATCGCCATCCGGTGGCCAATCCGCCCCTCGTGGCGAGACGCGGGGGCATCACTCTCCGTAGTCAATCGTGTTCAGGGCGTGTATTGTTCCTGCCCACGGGCTGGATACATGGAAGGAATCGAGCACCATGAGTCGACGTTCCCTCGTCGTTCGCACAAGAGTCGTGTTGGTCCTGAGCGCTCTGATGGTGCTCTCATCGGTCGGTATTGCCGGAGCCCACAATGCCAATCAGAGCTACGTATACCTCGACATCCATGACTCTTCGGTCGAGGGCAGGATCGAGTATCCGACTCAGGATCTGAACGAAGTCCTCGGCCTCACCATCCCAACCGATCCCGATTTCGCGCTCGCCGGCGCAGAGGCCAACGAAGCAGCCATCCACAGCTACAGCGATGAGCACTTTGGGATGTTCGAGGTGTCAGGGGAGGAGTGGGGGATCGAGTTCGGCGAATTCGAGATTCTCGAAGTGGGCGATGGCTCGTACATCATCGTCAACTTCGCCGTTGCACGCGAGTTCGTCGACGTACCGAGGACGTTCACGGTCTCGTACGACGGGATCATTCACCAGAAGCCCAATCGCGATGCGTTGCTCATCATCGGAACGGATTGGGGCTCAGGCACGTTCAACAACGAGGCAAGTGAACTCCTCAGGTTCACTCCGCAGTCTTCGGTCCAGACCGTGGATCTCGGCAACACATCATTCTGGAGCGGGTTCGCCGGAGTGGTCGCGCTCGGGACCGAGCACATCCGCATCGGTACGGACCACATCCTGTTCATCCTGGCCCTCGTCCTTCCTGCCGTTCTGGTGTTCAGGGAGGTTGTTGGCTGGCAGCCTTCTTCGAGCTTCGGATCCAGTCTCTGGCGTGTCCTCAAGATCGTGACGATGTTCACCATTGCACATACGATCACCCTGACCCTCGGCGGTCTCGGCATCGTGGAGTTCCCGTCGGCAATGGTGGAAACCGTGATTGCGGTGTCAATCATTCTGGCCGCGCTGCACAACATCAGGCCGGTCTTCATGAACAAGGAGTGGATCATCGCGTTCGGCTTCGGACTGTTCCACGGTTTCGGATTTGCCGGACTCCTTTCGGACCTCGGGCTCACACAGAGCCGACAGTTCGTCTCATTGCTGGGATTCAACCTCGGCATCGAGATCGGACAGGCAGTGATCATCATCGCGATCTTCCCCGCACTGTTCCTCGCTCGCCGAACCAGGGTCTACCTGCCTGCCATGTACTTCGGCTCTGTGGCCCTCATGGCGATCGCTGCCGCGTGGGCACTCGACCGGGCGATCGGCGTCGACCTGGGTGTCGACCAGATCGTCGACAGGGTTGTCTTGTGGCCCCGCTCGTTGGTGTTCATCGCGCTCATGTATGTCGCTGCGGCCGGCCTCTACTGGTTTGACCGCAGCCGGGACGCGCTCGTGCCGATGGTCTCCGAGGAGCCCCCTGCAACAGAGGATCTGGTCTCGGTTCCGGGGGCATGAGGGCGGGTGGCGCGCCTGGTTCACCTCGCGCTCGGACGGGTGTCAACCGTGGGGGTTGGGCGCGAGGCGTATCCTCTCGGTCTCGAGCTCGGCGGTGTCATCCCGGCCGGGACACCGCAACCTGACGAGGAAAGGGCCGACCGATGAAGGTGCTTCAGGTCCACAACGAGTACCGGCATCGGGGAGGCGAGGACGTTGTCGTCGACCGCGAGCGGGACGATCTGCAGGCGGCCGGTCACCACGTTGTGCGGTACTCCGTGTCGAATGATGCCGGTGCCCTGGAAACGTTCAAGGGGCTCGTCTTCGCTCCGTGGAACCCCTGGGAGGCGAGACGTCTGTCGTCTGTGATCGACGCGGAGGCGCCGGATGTCGTGCATGTTCACAACACGTGGTTCCACCTCTCACCGGCAGTCATCGTCGAGGTGTCGAAGCTCGGGATTCCGCTCGTGCACACGCTTCACAATTACCGTTGGGTTTGCTCGAACGCGCAGCTACTTCGCGACGGTCACCCGTGCCGGGAGTGTGTCGTCAATGGCCGCTCCTCGGCGGTGAAGTACCGCTGCTACCGATCTTCATTCACCCTTTCCGTCGTAGCTGCGGTCACAGGGGTGGCTGCCGAGCGGCGCGGAGTCTGGCTGAACGAAATCGATCGCTTCATCACAATGACACCGCGGGCAAAGGAGATGTTCATCGAGTGGGGCTTCCCCCGGGATCGGTTCGTCGTGCATCCGCATCGTCTTCCTGATCCAGGGCCCCGGGAGGAGAGGCCGTCGCTCTCGGACGAGATTCTGTACGTCGGGAGGCTCGATGATGACAAGGGCGTCGAGCAGATGTGTGCAGCGTGGGCGACGAGTCGCTCTCACCACCGGTTGGTAGTCATCGGCGATGGGCCCACGGCGTCCGACCTTCAGATCCGGTTCCCCGAAGTTTCGTTCCCGGGTCGCCTCACGAACGACGAGGTCATCGATCGCATGCGGCACGCTCGAACCCTCCTGTTTCCCGCCGTGAGTGAGGAGACCTTCGGATTGGTCGTGATCGAGGCGATGGCGAGCGGGCTCCCAACCGCATCGTCATCGATCGCCCTCATCTCGGATTTCGTCCGCGAAACCGGTTCGGATTGGGTATTCGACGTGAGCAGCGAGGACGAGTGGTCGCGCATCTTCGAGTTGATCGAGGACGACGCAGCCGTGGACGCGACCGGTCGACGCGCTCGAGCAGTTTTCGAGGCCGACTTCATCGCCGATGAGGCAGCATCGTTGGTGGCGGTGTATCAGGAAGCGATCGACTACCGCCGGCAGCATGATCTTCCGTGACCCCATCGACCAGCGAAAGCGACCGTGATGTCCGCACCGACGCGATGGAGCGGCGTCTCGGCGACCCGGATGGTGAAGGTCGTTCTCGGTGGCCTCGAGTGACGGACAGCGCCATGCACATCGCGATGATCTGTCACGAGTTCACGAGCCGTCTCAACACGAGCCTGGAGTTCGCAGACCGTCTCCGGGCCGCAGGGCATCGCGTGACGTACGTCTCCCACGCCGACGTGGGTGACGCAGTCGCGTTGCACGGGCACGGCTTCCACAGGCTCTCGAGCACACCGGCGGATCCGCCGCGCCTCGGACGGCCGTCGATTCGCCGGATGATTCCCTGGACGCTCGAATCGCTGCGCTTGCGGAAGGCAACCGCCGGGGATGTCGAGATCGAGCGATGCCTCTCCGAGATCGGGCCCGATTGCCTCGTGATCGACATCGAGATGCACTACGCGACGATTGCGGCGACCAATCTCGGCCTTCCCGTGGTTCTGTACATGAACTGGTTCTCGATCTTTCGACAACCGGACATCCCGCCAATGAGCTCCGGCCTCATTCCGAGCGGCACCGGGAGCGACCGGAATTCCATTCGTCGTGCGTGGCGGCGCGTCACGGTCGACGCATGGATCGGCCGGATTCGTCGGAAGCTCGGACGCGCCATGATCGGGGATCACTTACGTCCGATCTCCTACGCGACGTATCACTATGCCGATCTGAAGGAAGTTGCCCGGGCCCGTGAAGTCTCGCTCCACCAGCGGGCGGATCGTCACCAGTGGTTGATTCCGCTCATGTTCATGGACGTTCCGATCCTTTCGTTCACAGCGCGTGAGATGGAGCTTCCGAGCGTGCCGCATCCGAACATGCGGTATGTCGGACCGATGGTCCCCGACCGACGGATGGAGTCATTCACCGATGAGCTATCCGAGTGGAACCGATACCGAGCTGAGATCCGCGCGAATCGCGTGTCGGGTCCGATCGTGTACTGCTCGTTGGGCTCCTTCGTCACCGACGTTCGTTTCATCCGCAAGGTCGTCGACGTCTTCCGGCATCGCAGGGACTGGAATCTCGTTGTCGGGCTCGGCCACAAGGCAACCCGGACGTCGCTCGGCCCCGTGCCGGAGAACGTGCTCCTGCTCGACTGGGCACCACAACTCGAGGTGCTGAGCGTTGCCGATGCGGCGATCACACACGGCGGAAGCTCCTCGGTCCACGAGTGCATCGTCAACGCGGTACCGCTCCTCGTGTATCCGCCCGAGAACGAGCCGCTGGATCGAGCTGGCAATGCCGCCCGTGTCCAGTTTCACGGGCTCGGCCTGCGCGGGCGTCGGGCTTCCGACGAGCCTTCGGACATCGAGCATCATCTCGATCGGCTGTTGACCGATCCGTCGTTCATCGAGCGGCTCACGGACATGCAACGGATCTTCGAGCAGTATCGATCCAGCGACACGGCAGTGGAGGTGCTCGAAGCCGAATACCAGTTGGCACTCACCGAGCCCGAGTCCCGTAGACAGCCGTAGACGCCGGCCACGACGGGCGGTGGCTCGTGTCCAGAACCCCATCACGGATTGGGCTACTCGGCGGAGTCTGCACGGGAGTAGTGGCTTGCGAGGGAGCGGCGCTGGAGGCCGTACCGAACCACCGCAGAAGCCGCCGATCCGAGGCTGCGAGCATACGCTCCAGTCACGCCAGCTGTGAGGGCGATGGCGGAGGATGCGGTGCTCGCAGCCCACGAGATACCGGCGAGTGATCGCTCCCGTCCTGCGCCGGCGAGTTCCGACGTCTGGAGGAGCCACGCCGAGTTCAGGGAGTTCGCGAGGATCGTCAGCGCTACGAGCCCACCGAGGACATATGCGGACGGCACGAGAGCAGCCATCGGATTGAGCATCCAGTCCCAGCCGACGATCGACATGTACGCGACGGTGACGAGGCTCATCAGCCCTACGTACAGTCGATTCGTGCGCTGAGCACCCTGCCGGTCCACGTCCATTGCTGCTCGAATTGAGCGCGGGTGAAGAACCGACTTGAGTCCGATGGCGATCACGAAGATGGGTTGGGCCACCACCCGTGCCGATTCCGCATATCCGAGATCCTCGGGACTCGCCAGCCAGACGATGATGGCGGCAGTCGCGAACCCCGAGAAAGCCGGTGCACCGGCGCTCAGGGCGAACCACACGCCTTTGCTCGTGAGCTCACGGAAGTGCTGCTGTGTGGGCGCGCGCTCGGCGATCCGAGCCGATACCAGGGCCAAACCGACGGATAGGGACACTGCGTTCGCAACGCTGAGTGCTCCGAAGGGCAACCACGCGACGGGAACGTCGAGGACGACCCCGGCGGTCAATGCACAGATGGCCACGATCAGCTGGACGAGGGACACGGAGGCCGCAACCCATGATCGGGAGGCGATGTGCAACATCCTTCGAACGTGATCCTGCATCGGTGAGAGCAGTGCCGCGACCGCACTCGTCAAGGCGAGGCCGACGATCAGATCGTCGGATCCGTATCGCAACGTGACCGCAGTCGCGACGAGCGATGCAGCCACCGACGCGATGAGGCATGGAGCGAGGCCCAGGAGCAGGCTCCGCGGAACGAGGGACAGTCGAACGTCGAGCGAATGCTCGACTGCGCCCACTTCGGCCGGAGTGAAGATGAGCTCGTTTGCCAGCAGCGCTCCCGCGGTGAAAGCTGTGAAAAAGACCGCGTATACGCCACGATCGACGTCGTCGAAGAGATTGACGGCGACGATTCCGATTGCAAAGGTCGCGAGCGAGGCGAGCCCACTGTCGAACACGCCGGCCGGAAGCCTTCGTCCGACGCCTTGTTCTTCGCTCACCGATCTACCTCCGGCTCGGCAGCCGATGCTAGGACCCGTGTCCGTCGGGATGGCTACTTCGATCACGTGCCAATCGCGGCGCCGAGTGATTGGAGGTAGGCGCGATCGGTGTCGAACGCCAAGGACGGCAGGTCGTCGAGGGCGAAGAACTCTGCCCGGTCGGCGTCGTCACCTGCGGCGAGTGCGCCGCCGGTGACCGTCCCGGCGAACCAGACCCCGACCGTGAGCTTGGCTGGATCGTGGAAGTTCGACGCGATCCACACGACGTCGCCCACCTCGGCGACGAGGCCGGTTTCCTCCTCGAGCTCTCGTGCCGCCGCCTCCCTGATCTCCTCGCCATACGTCACGAATCCGGCAGGGATCGCCCAGAAGCCCTCCCTGGTCATTCCTGGCCCGCGTCGGATGAGGAGGATCCTGCCTTCGTCATCGAAGACGACAACGGCGGCCCCGACGCCGGGATTGCGCCAATGGACGAACCCGCAGACCCCGCACCGCATGCGAGACGCCCCGCCGATGAGCGTCCATGACAATTCGGAGCGGCACTGAGGACAGTACGTGTACTCGCCCGGCCAGGGATCACCGTGTGACGGTTGTTCCGTGCGCATCTGGTGACCATACGCCCTTGCACACGTCGGCGCGTCGGCCATGCCCCGTATGCTGTCGACGTGACCAATCCGACCCCAGAGCCCGCCCCGGACATCGACGACGGCTACTGGGACATCCTCGATGACGCCGGCCACGATCCCGGTGAGCAGCGGGCGTCGAGCCCATCGCAGGCCTCGAAGCCTCTGCGCGAGCCGATCCGGGTCGACGACGCGACGGTCCAACGACACCTGCAATCCGTGTTCGGGTACGAGGAATTCAGGCCCGGTCAGCGTCGCGTCATCGAAGCCGCACTCGAGGCGAACGATTGCCTCGCCGTGATGCCGACAGGGTCAGGGAAGTCGCTGACCTACCAGCTCGCAGCGCGTCTCATCGGCGGCACGACCCTCGTCATCTCCCCGCTCATCGCACTGATGAAGGATCAGGTGGATGCCGCGGCTGAGCTGGGGATCGCAGCGACGTTCATCAATTCGAGCATCGAGTACGAGGAGCGCAGGCGGCGAATCGACGCCCTCGCGGCCGGGGAGTACGAGCTCGTGTACGCGGCCCCGGAGGGTCTCGGCGCCGAGCTCGGGTCGGTCCTCGATGCAGCCGACGTTCGGCTGATCGCCGTCGACGAGGCGCACTGCATCAGCCAGTGGGGCCATGACTTCCGCCCCGCCTACCGACAGCTGATCCACCTCAAGTCCCGGTTCGGCGTGCCGGTGCTCGCGTTGACCGCGACCGCGACCGAGCGGGTGCGACGCGACATCGCGTCGCAGCTCGACCTGACCGATCCGGTGATCGTCCAGACGAGCTTCTTCCGCGAGAACCTCAAGTTGCGCGCCATGAAGAAGGGCGATCATGGCGGCCGGACGATCCGTGCTCGTGACTACATCGGCAGGATCAGCCTCGATCATCGAGGCGACAGCGGCATCGTGTACACATTGTCCCGCAAGTCAGCCGAGACGACGGCGGACTATCTGCGGTCCCTCGGTATCCGCTCCGCCGCATACCACGCAGGCATGGATTCCGAGGAACGCACGAGGGTCCAGGACGCGTTCATCCGCGATGACCTCGAAGTGGTCTGTGCCACCGTCGCATTCGGCATGGGCATCGACAAGTCGAACGTGCGGTACGTGATCCACCGCGACATGCCGAAGTCCCCTGAGGGCTACTACCAGGAGATCGGCAGGGCAGGTCGTGACGGCCTCGATGCCGACTGCTACCTGTTCTACTCGTGGGCGGACGTCGTTCAGCTCGAGCGGATGGTGCCGACCGACGACTCGGTCGGGCAGCGTCACATCCGCCTCATGTACGACTACTCCGAGACGGGAAGATGCCGGCATCAGGGCCTCGCACGGTACTTCGGAGAGTCGATCGACCGGTGCGGGACGTCGTGCGACGTGTGCACCGACCTCGACGTGGACCTCCACACGGGCCGGACTCCGAAGCCCTCCCGGGGTGCGGAGCAGATCGTGATGTCCGAGGATGCGAACGACCTGTTCGAGGAGCTTCGGGTGTTGCGCCGCCGCCTCGCAGATGAACGCTCCGTGCCGGCGTACGTCGTGTTCTCGGATGCCACCCTCGCCGAGATGGCCAGACTCCAGCCGACCACGGAGGCCGAGTTCCTGTCGATCACCGGGGTGGGTGCGAAGAAGCTCGACACCTACGGCGATGTGTTCCTCGAGGCGATCGGTGACTGGGCGGCGCGACAGCCCTGATGCAAAGGCCTGATGCGAAGGCCCGGACCGTCCGCAGCGCGTAGGATGATGAGGAGCTAGGTAAGGAATTGCATGATTGCTCCGACCGAGAACCTCGACTTCGCCGACATGGTCCGCCGCGAATTCGACCGTGTCAGACCTTTCATCCGTCCGCTGAACGGTTGGCGTGGGATGGCAGGGTGGCTCTTCGAACCCGAACGCATCATCAAACTGGCCCTCCCTGTCAGGATGGACGACGGGTACGTGGAGACCTTCACCGCATATCGTGTCCTCCACGACAACGTCCGAGGGCCGGGCAAGGGGGGCGTGCGCTACCACCCCGATGTCAACGAGCACGACGTCGTCGCCCTCGCCACACTGATGACGTGGAAGTGCGCGCTCGCCGGTATCCCGTTCGGCGGGGCCAAGGGTGGCATCCGGTGTGACCCCAAGACACTGTCCGTGGACGAGAAGCGTCGCCTGACGCGCCGCTACATCTCCGCCCTCGGCGACGACATCGGTCCCCACACCGACATTCCTGCACCGGACGTGTACACGGATGCCCAGACGATGGCGTGGATCTACGACACCTACTCGATGATGCATCCCGGTCAGAACAACCTGCCGGTGGTCACCGGGAAGCCGCTCGACCTCGGCGGATCGCACGGTCGTGACTCCGCGACCGCCCAGGGCCTGTTCTACGTCCTCGAGCACATGGTCGAGCTCGGGGCGATCCTCGACATCCCAAGCATCGGAGGCGCAGACGTCGCCATCCAGGGCTTCGGCAACGCCGGACGGCACGCAGCGAGGATCTTTGCGAACGCAGGTGCCAGAGTCGTGGCGGTCAGTGACTCGAAGGGGGGCGTCCACGCACCCGATGGCCTCGACCTGGCCGAAGTGCAGCGCCACAAGGAAGTCACGGGCACCGTCGTCGGGACAGCCGGCACGACGGAACTCGGCCCCAAGGAGGTGTTGGAAGTTCCCTGCGATGTCCTGATCCCTGCGGCCCTCGAGACCCAGATCACGACTGCCAACGCCGGGCGCGTGCAGGCGAAGGTCGTGATCGAGGCCGCGAACGGTCCGACGACACCGGAAGCAGATGACATCCTCGCCGAACGCGGAATTCCGGTCATCCCCGACATCCTGAGTTGCTCGGGCGGCGTGGTCGTGTCGTACTTCGAATGGACCCAGAATCTCGCCCACGAACAATGGAGCGAGTCCGAGATCCAGGACCGGCTCAGGGCGACGATGCGTGAGGCGACCGACGCGGTCGTGACGACCAGGGCGGCCTTGCTCGATCGCATGGACGTCTACCGTGCAGATTGGCTGGCGGCGACGGGGAACGACGATGACGTCGCGCATCCGACGATGCGCGTCGCTGCCCACGTCGTAGCCGTGGGACGTTGCCGAACCGCAACCGAGCAACGAGGCATCTGGCCATAGCGTCGCCTCACCCGTGTCCACCGACGGTCGGCGCGGTACGCTGATTCGGGCCGGAGGGAGACGCGTGGATGCTGACCGGATCAGGGACCGCACGGTCGAACTCGTCGCGACCTCTTCGCCGACGGGTCACGAACACGAAGCAATAGACCTGGTCACGTCCTGGCTCGTCCCCATTGCCGACGAGGTCGACGTCTGGGTCGACGCGATGTCGGATCTGGAGGCAGATCCCGCCTACCCGGGACGGGAGGTCGAGCGAGACGACATACCCGCAGTCGGAGCCAGGATCGTCGGCAACCGTCCTGGTCCCACGGTCGTCCTCACGGGGCATGTCGACGTCGTCCCGGTTGGCGACCTGGCCGCATGGACCACCGACCCAGCAGGTGAGTTCGATGATGGTGTCCTCTTTGGCAGGGGCGCAGCCGACATGAAGGCCGGTGTGGTCGCCGCCGTCGAGGCTTTCACCGAGATCGCGGAGGGTGACAGGACGTTCGCCGGGGAGGTGCGAATCGTCGTTGTCCCTGGCGAGGAGGACGGGGGGACGGGAACGCTCTCGGCGATCAGGCGTGGTTGGACAGGCGACCACGTCATCGTCACCGAACCCACATCGGGGCCGAGCGGGCCACAGGTCGTCGTTGCCCACGGCGGTGCGCTCACGTACACGATCGAGATCCCGGGACGCGCAGCGCATGCCGCCGCCCGTCTCGGTGGCGAGTCCGCCCTGGACCACCTCATCACGGTCCATCGAGCGCTCCGCGAGCTCGAGGCCGAGATCAACACAGGTGAACAGCATCCCGCCATGGCCGGACTCGACCTGCCGTATCCGACCACCGTCGGCGTCGTGCGTGGCGGCGTGTGGGCGTCCAACGTGATGGATCGCGTGACGGCCGAGGTCAGGGTGGGAGTCACGATCGGCGAGACGATCGCCGAGGCAGAAGCGCGCTTCGAGCGAACCCTCCGTGCTGCCATCGCCCACGACGCTTGGCTCGTCGACCACCCGCCGAGGATCGAGCGGACCGGTGCAGCATTCGGATCCTCCTCCATCGCCATCGACCATCCGCTCGTCGGGACGATGAGGGATGCTGCACAAGCTGTGACCGGCGTACGGCCGGCCACCGTCGGCGTGCCGTATGGGTGCGACATGGCCCTGTGGGTCCACGAGGGCGGCGCATCCGCGGTCGTGTACGGACCAGGTGACGTCGCAGCGGCGCACGCCGCGGACGAGCACGTCCGATTGTCGGAGGCGTCCACGGTCGCCTCGGTCCTCGTCGAGGCGGTTCGTCGCCTCTGCTCGCCCTCACCCGCGCGCTGAACCTCTGGACGGCCTGTTGGACGTTCGAAACCGTCGAGGGAACCCTCGTCGCGACCTGCCTCGTAGGTCGGCGGCTCTCGCACAATGGCGCGCTGGCGCCTGCCCGTGGCGTCCGCGAGTCGCGCCGGGGATGCAAACGCGTGAGTCGGCGTAGGCTCACGGTTCGATGTCCGACGCCCCCTTCCGCAATGTCGCGTTGATCGCGCACGTCGACCACGGCAAAACCACCCTGGTCGATGCCATGTTGCGCGCGACCGGCGTCTTCGCCGAACACGACGCGCTCGTCGATCGGGTGATGGATTCCGACGCACAGGAGCGCGAGCGTGGGATCACCATCCTCGCCAAAGCGGCATCGGTTGAATGGAACGGGACGCGGATCAATCTCGTCGACACGCCCGGCCACGCAGACTTCGGCGGTGAGGTCGAGCGGGCGCTCGCGCTCGTCGATGGCGTGCTGCTCCTCGTGGATGCGGCAGAGGGACCGATGCCCCAGACCCGCTACGTCCTCCAGAAAGCGCTCGCCCTTCACCTTCCCACGGTCGTCGTCGTCAACAAGGTGGACCGCAAGGACGCCCGGATCGACGCCGTGGTCGATGAGGTCTACCAGCTCTTTTTCGATCTCGACGCAGCCGACCAGCACATCGAGTTTCCGATCATCTCCACGATTGCACGCGAGGGGCGCGCGATCGTCGGTCTCGGGATACCGCCCGACGACGCAGATCTCAGTCCGCTCCTCGACGCAATCGTCAACACGATCCCCGGCGCATCCGGTGACTCCGATGCGCCCCTGCAGGCGATCGTCACGAACCTCGACGCTTCGGACTACTTGGGCAGGCTCGCGATCGGACGCGTCGTCCAGGGGACGCTTCGTAGCGGTGAACAGGTCGCGCTGTGTCATGCCAACGAGGAGGAGCCGCCCCTCAAGCGGAGGCTCACCCAGCTGATGGGCTTCGAGGGTCTCGGGCGGGTCGACGTCTCGGATCGAACCGCCGGTGACCTCTTCGTGGTGGCTGGCTTCCCAGAGGTCGAGATCGGCGACACCCTCGCCGATGTGAAGGATCCCAAGCCCCTCCCCAGACTCAAGGTCGACGAACCCGTCCTGCGCATGACGTTCGGGGTCAACACCTCGCCGCTCGCCGGGAAGGACGGTTCGTTCCTCACGTCCCGTCAGATCCGCGACCGGCTCGAACGCGAAGTGCTCGGGAACGTCTCGATCCGCATCGGGAACACCTCGTCACCAGAGATAATCGAGGTGGCAGGGCGTGGAGAGCTCCAACTCGCCGTGCTCATCGAGAACATGCGGAGGGAGGGTTTCGAGCTCCAGGTGAGCAGGCCCGAAGTGATCATCCGCGAGATCGATGGCAAGCCACAGGAACCGCTCGAGCGAGCCGTCGTGGATGTCCCCGATGAGTACGTGGGGACCGTTACGCAGGCCGTGTCGCCCCGCAAGGGAAGGATGACCGACATGCGGCCAGGAGACAGCGGGCGCACGATCGTCACTGTCGAGGCACCCGCTCGCGGCCTGCTCGGCTTCCGTTCCTTGCTCATGACCGCGACTCGCGGCACCGCACTCGTGCATCAGAACCACGCGGGGTGGATGCCGTGGGCCGGCGAGCTACCCCACCGAGCGGGCGGCGCGATGGTCGCCGACCGGATCGGAACGTCGACGGGCTTCGCACTGGACAACCTGCAGAAGCGTGGCGAGCTGTTCATCGGACCGGGTGTCGACGTCTACGAGGGGATGATCATCGGTGAGGCATCGAGACCGGGAGAGATGCAGGTGAACCCGACGAAGGGCAAGGAACTCACCAACATCCGCACGCACTCGACGGACGAGGCGATCAAGCTGAAGCCGCCTCGTGACCTGACCCTCGATGTTGCGATCGAGTGGATCTCCGATGACGAGCTCGTCGAGGTCACCCCGAAGTCCATCCGTGTCAGGAAGCGCTATCTGACCGAGTCCGAACGGCGGCGCCGCAAGCAGAAGTAGGCGGACAAAGCGCGGACCCGCACTCTGGTTCGGATGGATCGGACATCGGCGCACCGTGGGAATCAGTGGAAGCTCTCCGGCATCCACCGAGAGGCGCCCACGCGTGGCCGTATCCAGGATCCTCATCGTGGAAACGTGGGATGATGACGTCGTACGTGCATGCGATCGCCAGCGTCGATCGAGCACTGTTCGACCGAACGGTCGGCATCTCATCGAACGCGCGAAGCGGGGATTTCGGTGTCGGCAGTCATCACGGTCGAGCGGCTCTCGAAGCGCTACCGCGACATCGACGCCGTGCGTGAGGTGTCCTTCGAGGTCCTGCCCGGGGAGATCTTCGGGATCATCGGGCCGAACGGATCCGGCAAGACGACGACGGTCGAGTGCCTGCAGGGTCTGCGTCGTGCCGACGGTGGCACGATCGACGTGCTCGGCATGGATCCTCGACGTGACTCCGAGGCCCTTCGCCGACGGATCGGTGTCCAGCTCCAGGAGTCGCAGCTTCCCGATCGGCTGAAGGTGTGGGAGGCATTGGACCTCTTCGCAGCGCTGACCCCACAGGAGTCGGACTGCCAGCGCCTGATAGAGGAGTGGGGCCTCGCGGACAAGCGCGATGCGAGGTTCGGAACCCTCTCCGGAGGCCAGCAACAGAGGCTGTTCATCGCGCTCGCTCTGGTCAGCAATCCCGAGATCGTGTTCCTGGACGAGATGACGACAGGGCTCGACCCAGCGTCGCGTCGCGTCTCGTGGTCCCTGGTGGAGCGGCTGCGAGACCTCGGGACGACAGTCGTGCTCGTCACCCACTTCATGGACGAGGCAGAGCGGCTGTGTGACCGCCTGGTGGTCATCGACGGCGGACGGGTGATCGCCACCGGCACGCCGCGGCAGCTCGCTGCCCAACACGCCGGCGAGATCCGTGTGTCGTTCTCGACCGACCGCGGAGATCTTGCATTCCTTCAAGCCGTCCGCGGGGTCGGCTCCATCGCCAGGCAAGGCACAGCAGTTGAGGTGAAGGGCACGGGAGCGCTGCTGGCGCTCGTGGCGGCTTCCCTCGTCGAGCACGGAATCGAGCCACTCGATCTTCGCGCCGAGGGAGGCTCGCTGGAGGACGTCTTCCTGCACCTCACTGGTCACCGCGACGGTGACGGCTACACGGCGGGTGGATCGGCGTGAAGGTCCTCGGCAAGTTGATCGTCGTGGAGTTGAAGCTGTTCCTGCGGGAGCCGTTGACCGTGGTGTTCTCCGTTGCGCTGCCGTTGATCATGCTCCTCATCCTCGGCGGTGTGTTCGGTAACGAGGCCGACGCCGGGTTCTACCGAGGTGTCGGACCGATGACCTACTACGTGCCGGCGTACGTCGCATTGGTCACCGCGTCGATTGGGTTGATCAGCGTTCCTGTCCATGTCGCCGAGTTGCGTGAGCGCGGGGTCCTGCGTCGCTTTCAGGCATCGGGGGTGCCGGTGTGGGCGTTTGCCGGTGCCCAGGTTGGTGTGGGCGTGGTCATCGCCGCTGTCAGCAGCATCGTGCTCGTCGCGGCAGCGGTGCCGATCTACGAATTCCCAGGGCCGGACTCGATGCTGCTCGTGCTCGGTGCCTTCGTCCTGTGCGCCGTCATGTTCGGCGCACTGGGGGTGATGCTGGGAGCGATCCTTCCAACGGCACGCGCCGCGCAGGCGCTCGGCATCATGCTGTGGTTCGTGATGCTCCTTCTCGGAGGACCCGGACCACCGCCGGAAGTCCTTTCGGATGCCATGGGCGCGATCTCGGAGGTGCTCCCGCTCACCCATGCCGTCGCTATCGTCCAACGAGGTTGGATCTCGACCGACCCCGGCCTGTCACTCCTCGTCGTCATCTCCATACTGGTCGGCACCGCTGGAGTCACGCTTCGGTTCTTCCGTTGGGAATGACCGAGACGGCGGGGAGGATCCCGGTCGCCGAGGTTCGATGCAGCCGACCAGCACATCGAGTTCCCGATCATCTCCACGATTGCGCGCGAGGGCCCGGAAGCGGCATTCGACCGAGTCCGAACGGCGGCGCCGCAAGCAGAAGTAGGCGGACAGCGCCAGACGTGGTCCGGCCCGGTGGGGCCGGGCCTGCCATAGGCATCTAGGCATCTAGGCATCAGTAGGCGTGATGCTATGATGCGCCCATGCGCACCACCGTGACACTCGATTCCGACACCGAGCAGATCGTGCGTCGACGCATGCTCGAGCGCGGCATCACCTTCAAGGAGGCGCTGAACGACGCCATCCGCGACGGGGTGGTGGCCGGATCCGTGGAAGCCTTCCGTACCGCCACCGCATCATTGGGAACGTCGACGGTGAACCTCGATCCTGCCCTCCAAGTGGCGGGCGCCCTCGAGGACGACGACCTGATTCGCCGCATGCGGTCCGGTTCGTGAGGCTCGTCGACGCAAACGTCCTCCTGTACGCCGTCAACACGGATGCCGAGCATCACGAGGCCTCTCGGTCCTGGCTCGACTCCTCACTCTCGGGTGGGACGACGGTCGCGTTCTCATGGATCGCTCTGCTCGCGTTCCTCAGACTCTCGACCAGGGACGGGCTCTTCCCCCGGCCCCTGACATCGGCTCAGGCCATGGACCGTGTCGATGCGTGGCTGGCGGCACCACCGGCAGTCGTCATCGAGCCAACGGTTGACCACGCGCGGGTGCTCCGCGGTCTTCTCGAACACGTCGGATCCGGCGGCAACCTGATCAATGACGCCCACCTCGCAGCCCTCGCGATCGAGCACCGATGCGTCGTGGTGTCCTTTGACAACGACTTCGACCGGTTCCCTGGCATCCGTCGCGAGGCTCCCACGCCGGGAGGGTCACCTCGATCCGGGTGAGGATTCTTTCGGACTGGCACCGAGGTCTTTTCTCCGGTTTGCCCGTCGCTTAACGCGCCGTTATCGGAGCGTCGTGCATCGTGTGTCGCAGATACCCAGAGGAGGGACGCACATGCCAGGACGAGGTAGGGACGGATCGGGCAAGAGGCTCACCGGTTCGATCATCGCAGGACTGTTGATCGTTCCGATCACGGCCGCTGCCGCCGTTGCATTGGTCGGGGCGCTGTCCCAACCTGAGACGACCGCGCACCAGGCCGTGGATCCGATCGTGTTGAGCGATGCTGATCCGGTGGTGCTGACCGATGCTGCCGTCGATGCGAACGTGACGGCCTCGGCGTGCGGGTCCGACGCCATGGTGCTGATCGAGCGGGAGCGGGACGGCTCCATCACTGATCTCGAAGCTGCCGCGTTGGACGCGCTTCGACAGATCTGCGACGAGGCCGGTTTCTCCATCGCCGGCCCGCCGGTGCCTGCGCCCATCGTCGATGTCGTGACCGTCACCCAGCAACAGCCGCCGGTAGCGGCTCCTGCGGGCCAGTACGACGACGATCACGACTACGACGACGACGATCACGACGACGACGATCACGACGACGACGACGACCACGAGGACGACGATGACGACGACCACGAGGACGACGATGACGACGACCACGAGGACGACGACTGATGCGGTGGGTTCCCGCCTTCGGCGGGATTGCGGTCCTCGTGCTTGCGATCACCGTGATGTCGAGCCTCAACGACGAGCCGGTCGCCGTACAAGCGAGTGATTCGGCCCCGATCGCGGCACACGATCCCGCTCCCGACCGCAGTGTCGAGATCGACGAACTCGATCCCAACGTCTCGGCCCTGCTCGAGTCATCCGGCTACACCGAGTTCATCGGCAGGTCCGAGCTCGGGGCCGAACTGCCCGAGAGCATCGTCGAGACGCTGGTCCGTTCGGGGTCGGTCCTCGTCATCCCATCGGATGGCGGTAGCTGATGGCTCGCCTCTCCCCGCCGCGGATCGCTTCGATCGCAGCCTGGTCCGCCGCTGCGGTTGCCTGGGGCACGGTCGGCGTCGCAGTCGCGAGCCATGGATCCATCACTGGGGTGGTCGACAACGTCGACTCTGTGCCCCTGCCTGCCGTCGCCCCCGATCCGGTCCCGATGGCCGCCCAGTGGAGCCTTCCGACGCTGCCAGAGCGCGGTCTCGTCGTGCTGCGGTACACACCCGTGGCTCATCCTGAACCCGAGCGCATCGTGCGGACGATCACGGTCACCCAACCAGCACGGGCCTCCGCTCCGACGCGTACGAGCAGCTCCGGATCATGAGCGTCGTCGGGTTCGGCGCGATGGGGACGAAGGTGGAGGTCCACGCGTCGAGCGCCTCGGCGCACCAGGCAGTTCGTCATCGAATCGAGTCGTTCGAGCAAGCCTTCTCGAGGTTCCGAGACGACAGTGAGTTGTCTCGGATCAACGCCGCTACCGGCTCGGGCGTGTCGGTGTCCCCAGACATGAGGGGGATCCTCGAGGCAGCCGCCATCATGAAGAGGAGGACGAACGGTCTCTTCGACGTCGGTGTCGGGGAAGCCATGAGCGATTGGGGGTACGACCGAAGCTTCGAGGACATCGTGGAGGGACGGCGCGCTCCCGCTTCGTCCTCCCCACCGCAGTGGCGTATCGACGACGGAGTCGTGTCGCTCGGGCCGGGCACAAGGCTGGACCTCGGGGGTATCGCCAAGGGCTGGGCAGCGGACCGCATCGTCGAAGCCGGAATCGCTGACGTCGTCTCGGTTGGAGGCGACCTCCGATCCACCGACGAGACACTCGTGGTCGACGTTCTCGACCACTTCGACGAAGTCGCAGCCGAGGTCGAAGTTGGCGTCGGAGCCTTGGCGACGAGCTCTCGGATGAAGAGGACGTGGCTCGTCGACGGGGCACGTGTTCACCACCTCATCGATCCGCGGACGATGCGGCCTGCGGACACGCCGACCCTGTCGGCGACGGTCGTCGCCGACACCGCAGTGGAGGCTGAGGTCGCAGCGAAGGTGATCCTCCTGATGGGGGCGGACGGGCTCTGGTGGGCAGACCGCCAGGATTGGATCCGCTACGCGCTCGTCGTCTGGAGTGACGCCAGTGTCTTCTCCACCGCCGCGAGGGTGGCGTCATGAACCTCACCTGGTACCTGATCCGAGGCTCTGGCCTCGCCGCATTCGCCCTGCTCTCCGCATCGGTCATCTGGGGTTTGATGATCTCCGGCAAGGTGTTCGGTCGAGCGGTCAAGGCGAAAGGGCTCCAGTGGATCCACGAATCGTTCAGCCTTGCTGCGGTCGTCGCGACCGGTGTTCACCTCGTGACACTCTCAGTCGACGAGTTCGTTGACTTCACCTGGTTCGACATCCTGGTCCCCGGAGTGAGCGAGTGGGAACCCTTGTCGGTTGCCCTCGGAATCGCCGCCTTCTGGACCATGGCGATCGTGACGATCAGCTTCTACGTCAAGCGCTGGATCGGCCAGAGTCGGTGGAGGGCCATCCACTACCTCTCCTTCGGATCGTTCATCGCAGCCCTTGCGCACGGCGTTGCCGCGGGTACCGACACCGCCAACCCCTGGGTCGCTGGCATGTACATCGGTGCCGGCCTGGTTGCGTTGGCCCTCACTGCGTTGCGCATCGTGACGGCGCTCTCGGAACAGGGTCGTCCCGACCCTGTTCCTCGAACCGCCAGGGACCGCGATGGGGCAGGAGCAGCCGAGGCCGAGGTGGCGTACCGAACCCCGTCCTGATATCGCATGGGATGTGTGCGACGCGTGAGTGTTGCACGGCTCTCGGTCACTGAATCGTGTGGGTCTGACGGTTGTTGGTCGACGACATGGTCTCCGCCATGATGGTGGTGTGAATGCACGGATCCTCGTAGGCCAACAGGATGGATCCGCCGCGCACGAGGTCGATCGGATCGTTTCCGCGCCACCACCGCCCTGGACGTGGATCGACATCGAAGTTGGGGATTCCTCGAGCGAGGAGGTCGCGACCTACCTCGATTCGCTCCGGCTCGATCCCCTGGGACTGCGAGATGCCGTCGACGAGTCCGACCTTCCGAAGGTCGACGACTTCGGATCACACATGCTCATCGTCCTGCACGGCCTGCGGATCGGTGAGGTCCGGACGTATGAGATCGACTGCTTCCTGACGAGTGACACGTTGGTCACGATCCGCCATGAAGCCGCGCCGGCGATCGACGCCCTGTGGAACGAGGTCCAGGCCAACGCAGCCCTCGCATCCGGCACCGTCGATGTCCTCCTCGGCCACCTCGCAGACGTCGTAGCGCGACGTCTCCTGGCGGTCCTCGAACAGTTCGATGACAAGGTGGACGGCCTCATCGAGCTCGCACTGACAGCGGACGTCCGCACGATCGGCGAGATCACGGCGATCCGATCGGATCTGTCCGCCTTGCGGCGCATCGTCCATCCGCAGCGTGAGGTCTTCGACCTCCTCAGGCTCAGTTCGTCCGCACTCATCACGGCGGAAGGTAGGCGCAGGTTCTCAGACGTGTTCGACGTCGCCGACCGAGCGGCGACGGAGCTCATCATCGCGCGCGGGTTCCTGGCTGAGACGCTCGATGCATACCGGGGCGCAGAGGCACGCAAGGCCACAGACGTGACGAAGGTCCTCACGATCTATGCGGCCATCATGCTTCCGCTCAGCCTCATCACGGGCTTCTTCGGCATGAACTTCGTGTCGCTACCCGGCATCGACGTGACCTGGGGATGGATCGTGGTCGTCGTGGTGATGATCGTGATCGCGGCCCTGTCCCTCGGCGTGTTCATCGCCGCGGATTGGATCCGTAGGCCCTCGGGACGGGCAGCAGGGGCAACGCTCGGAAGGGGACTGATCGAAGCAGCGTGGACTCCGGCCCACGTGACGGGAGCCGTGCTCGAGATCTCCACCATGCCGTTACGGTCGGCATCGACGGTGAAGAGGCTGCCGGACGATCCACTCGACACATAGCGGTGAGTGACGGCGCTCCTCGGGTGACGCGACACTGTCCTTGGCGGGTAGGTGTGGGCGAACGGGACGGACGGCGGATTGTCGAAGAGGCCCGCTGCGTCAGAGACGAGCGCCGCGTCTTCGGGTCCGAGGGGCCGGATCTGCATGCCGAGCAAGTTGGGGTGGTGCGTCCGGGGGGACGGTCGAATGGCCTGTCGGCGGTACCCTCACGGCGCCATGGCCAGACTCCGCATCATGTCGGCGAACCTCCTCGTCGATCGAGCCCATCCCGACGCGCTGCGACGCGCGATCGCCGACGCGCAACCTGACGTCGTCGCTGTCCAGGAATTGGGCCCGCGCCTCGTAGAGGTGATCGCAGGCTCCCACATCCATGGACATCTCGATCCGCGTACCGACGGCTTCGGACTCGGGATAGCCACCCGCCATCCTGTCGTCGTGCAGCCCGTGGAACTACCGAAACGGTCAGGATGGTCGGCCACGCTCGAGCCTGCGTCGTGGCCGGGACTCGGCGTGCAGCTCGAGGTCGTCAACGTGCATCTGACGAACCCGATCGATTGGCCATGGTCCGTCGTCGCGGGCGGCGAGGCGGGGCCAGGTCGGCGGTCTCGCGGAACGATATCGGGAACGCGTCGGTGCCAGGGTGATCGTAGGGGACATGAACTCGACGACCCAGTGGCACGAGTACAAGGCGCTCGCCGCCCTCGGTGCCGACGCGGCACGCCACACCGGCACCACACAGGCGACCTGGTCGCATTTCCTCAGGGGTCCGCGATGGCTTCGCATCGATCACGCATTCATTGTGGATGCCATGCCAGTGTCGACCGACGTGGTGCGGATCGCCGGCACCGACCACGGCGCACTGATCGTCGACATCGAGGTGTGACCCGACGCGGGTCAGCCAAGGGAACAGCCGCCGGGTCAGCCGCTGACGTTGCCGTGCCCGATGAGGCGATCCATGTGCACGCGCACCAGGAGCTCGCCTTCCACGCCGTTGCGTGCGCCGAACTCCTCCGCCCGATCCGCGCCCATGTAGCGTCGTCCGATCATCGTCGCGAACCGTCGGACCTCTTCGAGGTCGTCAGATACGGAAGCCGATCCTTCGACGGTCACGTGGGCGTATGGCGGTCCATCGAGGTCGACGACCATTGCAACCCTCGGATCGCGGCGAAGATGCTTCGCCTTCGCGGTCGTGTGCCAGGTGTTGAAGACGATGTCGCTGCCATCGACGACGAACCAGACGGGCGTCACATGCGGTCGACCGTCCGAGCGGACGGTTGCCAGCTTGCCGGTCCGGGTGCCTTGGGACAGGAACGCGATCGCCTCGTCATGGGTCATCTTGCGCATGGTGGACCCAACAGATGCCGACACGTTCGTGTTCCATCGGTCCGCCTGTGCCTCCGCTCTAGCGGGCCGACGCGTCGATCGTCACACCTCGGCGATGAAGGGCGCCGCGAGTCGGAGGGTTGCCTCGTATGCCTCAGCGGCCCCGGGAAGGGCGGGGTTCCACGAGGACACGGAGAACGCCACGACCCTGCCTGAGACGGCGAGGTGGATCAACGCCCTTCGCACGGCATCGAGCGACGGACCTTCAGGAGCCGGGTAGTTCATGGCTGGCATGTGCTGGGGGTCGACCACGTCTGCATCGACGTGGACGTAGATCGGGCCCTCGGGAGGGATGCTGTGCGCGACGCTGTCCACGGATACGACACGGATGCCCGACGCCTCGATCGCCGCATCCTCACCAGGATCGAGGCTTCGTCCGTCGACGAGCACCACCCGATCGTCGGGCAGGGGGGTGAGTCCGGCACCTCGAACGATTGTCTGCTCGCCCCGACCGGTCACCATCGCCAATGGCATGCCGCCGATGAATCCAGACGGTGATGTCTCCCAGGTGTTGAAATCCCCGTGGGCGTCGAAGAAGAAGAGCGTCGGGAACAGGTTGCGACGCTCGAGGCCGGCGAGCACCCCGATGATGCTCACGCAATCACCCGCGTAGACGACGGGATGTTCGATCGCCTCGATCGATTCCGCGAGGTCGGCGTACAGCACCGCCATGCGCTCTTGCGGTGTCCCATCGGGCAGGACCGGCGTGAGCGTGTGATGAGGCGGCGGAACCTCGAAGCCATCCATGGGATCGCCCATGAAGTACGGCACCTTCACAATGCTCACGACTCCAATGTACCCGGCCACGAAGCGGCGTCCTACGCAGAGCAGCGAGCGGCGCGATAATGCCGCAACGGATGCACCGAGGTGGCACAGGAGGACCATTGGCCCCGTACGACCTGGCGATCGTCGGATTGGGTGCGATGGGCAGCATGGCGGCGTGGCAGGCGACTCGTCGGGGCATGCGGGTGATCGGTTTCGACCGATTCAGACCCCCGCACGCGAACGGATCCTCCACGGGGCACAGTCGCATCATTCGAGAGGCCTACTCCGAGCAGCGCTACTACGTGCCACTCGTCCAAGAGGCGTACCGGCTCTGGGAGGAACTCGAGCGGGAATCGGGTCGCAGCATCTACCTGCGTACCGGTGGGTTGATGCTCGGTCCCCGCGACGGGGCGGTCGCAACCGGCGCCGTCGCCAGCATGGAGGCGTTCGGGCTCGAGGCAGAGGTGCTGACCGGAGCACAGATCAGGCATCGCTTCCCTGCATTCGAGGTTGGCGACGACACGCTGGGTCTCTACGAGCCACGCGCCGGATCACTCACGCCTGAGGTCGGCATCGAAGCAGCGCTCCGCGTGGCCGAGCACCGAGGTGCCGTGCTCCACTACGACACACCGGTCGAGGGTTGGGAGTCCGGATCGAGTGTGGAGGTGGGCACGGCGACCGGTCGGTACCGGGCAGATCGGCTCATCCTCAGCGCCGGACCTTGGATGGCGGGCGACCTCACCGCACTCGACCTTCCCCTCACGGTGAAGCGGCAGGTGCTGTTCTGGCTGGAGCCCTCCGGTGGGCGGGAGCCGTTCCAACCCTCACGCTTCCCTGTCTTCCTGTGGGAGTGGGAGCAGGGGAGAACCTTCTACGGGTTCCCCGACCAGGGACGAGGCGTCAAGATCGCGATCCACCACGAGGGGACGGCCGCGGATCCCGACTCGATCGATCGAACCGTCTGGCCCGACGAGGCCGACGAACTGCTCGACATCCTCAGCTCGACCATTCCATCCGCCAGGGGGCCCGTGATCGATAGCGCTGTGTGCATGTACACCAATACGCCGGACGAGGACTTCATCCTCGATCGGCACCCAGCGGACGATCGGGTCCTCGTTGCGAGCCCATGCTCGGGTCACGGTTTCAAGTTCGCCCCAACGATCGGTGAGATCCTCGTCGACCTCGCGACGGAGGGAGGATCCCGCTTCGATCTGAGCCCGTTCCGGATAGGTCGCCCGTGATGCGCGAGCGCGCACCGACTCCTTCGTGACGGATGCGGGTGCCAGGGGGCACCCGAAGGGAGTACCTTGGGAGGAGGAAGCAAGGAAGCGCCATGCGCATCGCCCTCATTGCGATGTCAGGGGTTCGGGCCTACAACCCGGAGCTGACCGCCCTCGGCCTGAGCCTGCCGGGGTTCGTCGAGCGGGGGAGGACGATCGCCTCGCTTCCAAGCCTCGGCCTCCTCACCTTGGCTGCGCTCACCGATGATCGGTTCGACGTGGACTACTTCGAGGTCGACGACATCGCCGATCTGGATCCCCTTCCCGGGTGCGACGTCGCCGCGCTGTCGAGCTACTCGGCGCAGGTGAAGGATGCCTACGCCCTCTCCGAGCGGTTCCGCGCCCACGGCGTGACGACGGTCATGGGAGGCCTGCACGTCACCTCCATGCCCGTTGAGGCGCTGGCGCACTGCGACGCGGTGGTCGTCGGTGAGGGTGAACCGGTGTGGGGGCAGATCCTCGATGACGCCCTCGCGGGGGAATTGGAGGGGATCTACCGCTCGGATGGTTCATACGACCTCGCGAACGCGCCGATCCCTCGCTACGACCTCCTCGATCCCGATCGATACAACCGCCTGACCGTCCAGACCCAGAGAGGGTGCCCGTGGCGGTGCGAGTTCTGCGCATCGTCGGTGCTCTTGTCGCCGCGATACAAGCTGAAGCCCCCCCACAAGGTCGGGGAGGAGATACGGGCAATGAAGGAGATCTGGGCGAACCCGTTCGTCGAGCTCTCCGATGACAACACCTTCGTCGCCAAACGTCGATCCCACGCCCTCGTCGAAGCGATCGGGAACGAGGGCGTCTCGTGGTTCACGGAAACCGATGTCTCGATAGCCGATGACCCTGCGCTCCTCGACATGATGCGTGAGGCAGGATGCCGCGAGATCCTGATTGGATTCGAGAGCCTCAACCCCGCAGCGCTCGACGGACTCGAGACCAAGCGGAACTGGAAGCTGGGACGGCTCGACGAGTACACGAGCGTGATCCAGACCGTCCAGGAGTCCGGCATCGCCCTCAACGCGTGTTTCGTGCTCGGACTGGACGGCGACGGTCCCGAGGTGTTCGACTCGATCAAGGAGTTCGTCGACGAGACGAACCCCTTCGACGTCCAGATCACCGTGCTCACTCCGTTCCCTGGTACTCCGCTGTACCAGCGCCTCATGGCCGAAGGTCGGATCATCGAACCGACTGCATGGGAGAAGTGCACGCTCTTCGACGTCAACTTCGAGCCGATGGGCATGAGCGTCGCTGAACTCGAGTCGGGGCTCGTCGAACTCGGCAGGTACATCTACTCGGCGGACAACCTTGCGAGCCGGCGTGCAGGCTTCAAGGAACAGGTCCGCAGCGGTGCCAAGCGACGCGCAGGGGAGGCGATGACAGCGTGAGGCTGACCGACCGCAGGCTGGGTGTCGAACTCACCGACAATCCGCTATTCGCACGAAGGGTTCGCCGCCTCGTCGTGGTGAGCGCAACAGCACTCGGGGTGATCGCCGCGGTGGCCATCCGCAGCGGTGGGCCGCGGGCAGCCGTGGCATTGCTCGTCGCCGGGTGGGTCATCATGCCGCTCGTCCTCGCTGCAAGCCTGTCGCGTCCCCTGGTGCGATACGCCCTCGTTCTTCCTGCGACCCTCGTAACCCTCGGGCTCGTCGGCATGGTCCTGTCGACAGATGGCAGCGAGACGATCGGATGGATCCTTGTCACCCTCGGGATCCTCGTCGGAGGTTCTCTGGGCATGTGGCTCTGGTACCGCTGGTTCCCTGTTCCCTACATGCTCGATGACCCGTACGGGGTGCCCCGCCTGATGCTGCTGTCGGTTCACATCGTCCTCGTGGTCAGTGGGGTCGTCGTGGTCCTCGCCTCGTCCTGATCCTCGCGCTGCGGCTCCACTCGGCTCCGACAGGCTTCGTCGTGGGGGCCGACCCTCCGGATCGTCCGGGAACCATGCCGAGACAGCGTCGTCGCGGGTAGGCGGCGGTGCCGGACGGGAGTACGATCGAGTTGGGGCCGACTCCGCTGTTGGAGGTGGGCTATGCGCAGGTTCCTCAGGATCTGCGTCATCGTGGCGCTCTTCACCACCGCCTGCTCGGGAGGGGACGTCACACCGACACGGCCCACGGAGGCGACGTCCCAGCCATCCGTGCCCACGACGATGCCCGTCACCACCCTGCCGGACACCACGCTGCCGGACGCCACGCTGCCGGACACCACGACGATCCCTGCGGCGACCCCCACCGTCCCTGTTCCGATCCTCCTCGCACACGACGACGGGATCGACATCGTCGGACCCGAAGGGAAGGTCGTGGTGGAGCGTGGGCGTCCCATCGGGGTTGCGATCCCCGATCTCCGAGGTGGCGTGATCTTCCAGGAGTGGGGCCAGTTCGAGGTCGGATGGCCGCCAGAGCCGGTCCCCATCGAGTGGATCGTCCAACCCGGTAGGGAACCGGTCGTGTTGGTGGACGGATCAGGATGGAACGCTCTCACGCCGATCCAGGTGGCGTGGATCGAGGGGCAACCGCACCTGATCTACGAACGAATGGTCGTGGAGGACGAAGACGACCAAACCTCCTACCTGGTGGTCCTCAACCTCGACTCGGGAGCGGAAGTCACGCTCGGCATCATCGGCGCCTACGAGTCGTCCGATACGCGCATCCAGGTGGCAGCAGGTCTCGTGGCGTGGACATGGCAAGCGTATGCGGATTCCGGAGCGTGCGCTGGGGTCACCGACTTGACCACGCTCTTCGGAGGCAGCGAGGACGCCTGGATCGGCAAGCAGTGCGCCGGAGCGTGCTGTCGGTTTGGGCCCAACCCTGGATGCGGGCACGGGACGCCGTGCTACGCGGAGAACTCGGTGGACACCATGCGGGCGGTGCTGACTCCTGACGGTCACACCGTGGTGATGGTCGTCTCAGGCAGTGGGGCGAACGAGCCCCCGACCTCCCACACGGTTCTCACGGAACTCGACCTCCGCGGGTCCGAGCGTCGGTCGATCGAGCTCGATGTCGGGGCGGATGCCAGGGTCTCAGGAGTCGACTCCGACGGCTCGCTGATCCTCATGACCACGTTGTCCGTAGCTGGCGATGTCGCTGACGAGGTAGTCCTCGTCCACCCGAACGACGCGATCGATCGAATCGGACCTGCGAACTCTGCGTTCTTCTGGAAGGAGGTTCCCGCAGCGCTCCCGCGGCTTTCCGAGGATGGACTCGGCGACGTCGTGTTCGGTGACGACGCCGGCGGGGCGATGGACCGCCTGGTCGAGATGCTCGGTCGTCCCGATGAGGAGTCGATGGACATGCCTCCCGATACACACGCTCCGGGTTCCGTCGGCGTGCGTTCGGCACGGTGGGATGAGCTCGGTCTCGCTGTGGTCTTCGCCGATTGGGGCGGGAGCTGCGAGACGCCCTTCGAGGATCGAGTGGTGGGTATCGATGCCGTGCGCGGCTGGCGGGTGGACGGGTACAGCCCATTGCTGACCGTCGATGGAGTCGGGCCCGGTTCGTCGATCGACGTTCTGCGGTCCGCGTACGGACGGCGGCTGATCCTGTCCGGAGGGGACTGTCCGGGCCAGGGGTTCTGTAGCTTCGCCGTGTCACCGGCCGGCGGTCCGAGATCCCTCCCCATGGCGGGCACGTTCCACTCCGCTGGTGAGTACTCGCGAGACATCGTATGGAATCTCCGTGCCGGGATCGACTACCCCTGCGAGGATGGCACGTGACGCGACGGTTCAGGATCGTGTCTCACCGTTGACCGGGGTGACAGGGATGGTGCCCCATCGCGTTGCGACGAGCCCCGTGCGACAGCCGTTACAGGGACGTCACCCGGCTGCCGCGTCGAGGGGGCCATCCATCCAGATTCGCTCGTACCGACCGATGTGGACGCGGCACTCGAGCATCGCGATCGCGAAGAGGGCATCGGCGACACCGAACACCACGAAGAAGATGATGTGCGGATACACCCCTCCGATGAGGTACCACAGCGCGACCGAGAAGTAGGCGACCTTGTACAGGATCCCGACGGTGATCAGGTCGCGGTTGCGAACGAGGTCGCCTACGGCGATCAGCACGTACGCGACGCCGATCACGAACAGGAACGCAGCGACGAGGGAGATGTAGCTCGTGTGCTCGGGCAGGGTGTCCTCGACACCGAGCCATTCGAACACGGGTCGGTAGAAGAACAGGAACGTGACGCCGAGGACGATGTCGTACACCGCTGCGGTCCAGAACAGACCCCGATACCAGCGCTCTCGTGCGGGAGACACTGCCAAACCTCCTCGCTCTCGAAGCCTCACCCCAAACATACTCCCGATCAATTGAACGCGACACCGACACGACCCGGCGTCCGTCGCGTACCACGTGCATCCGGAACACCACTGTTTGGCTGTTCCGAGGAGTCGTACCACGCCGTCGTGATCGACTGGTGATCGACTGATCGTGAGGGCAGGCTCAACGCATCCCACCTCCCAGCGGTCTCAGGACTGTCGAGGGATCACTCCATGACTCGCAGGGTCGACGGGACGTCCATTCGACGGAGCCTCCGCGGTGCGGTGAGCAGCGGTGCGAGGCCAACGGCGAGGACGCCGATGACGAAAGTGACGAGCAGCGACCCGGGTGAGAGGACAACGTCGAACCCGATCTCCGGCATCGATTGGGTGGCCAGAACGTTGAGGAACCACCACAGCAGGCCAAGGCCACCGACGATGCCAAGAGCGGTTGATATGACTCCGATGGCCAGGCTCTCGACCATCGTGACCCGCACCGCCTTCCAGAGGGGAACCCCGTAGGCGAACATCGTGGCGTGCTCCCGCCTTCGCTCCTCCACGCTGATGCCCGCCGCGTTGAAGGCGATGAGCACCGCCAGGATGAGCACCACGACCTCGAAGAGCTGGAACACCACGATGAAGGTGTCGAGGAAGTCCCTGATCACCGTCGCCTGGCTGTCGGCGCGCTGCACGGACACCACCAACGGCGAAGTGAACAGGGCGCGCTGGAGGTCGCCGACAGCGACGCCTGGCTCGGGCGAGATGTCCACCGCATTTGCGAGTCCCGCCAAACCCATGTCGGAGGCGGCAACCTTCGGGAGATAGGTGTGGATGCGGAAGGGGTGGTCGTGGATCCCTGATACCACGTACGGCGCTTCGACGAGGGTGAAAGCAAGTGCTCCCTGGCGCCGGGGATGGCGGACGATGACCCTGTCACCGACGCCGACGCCGAGGTCCGCCGCCGCCTTCGTCGACAGCATCACCTCCCCCGCCTCGGGGAGCTCACCGTCGGAAGCGACGGGGAGGAAGATGTCGTTGTCGAAGTCGACGAATCGCAGTGCAACGGAGAATTCGATGTCCGAGCCGACGAGTGCGCCAGCTACTTGGAGGGCCGGCGTTGCGGCCGATACGCCGTCCACTCGCGTGATTGCATCCAACGTGGGATCGTCGGTGGGGAGCAGGGTGCTGAGGTCAACGATCACACGGTCGGGGTCACCTGCGGTCGCGACCTCTGCGCCGCGGTCGATGGCGTTGACGAATGAGTCGATGGCTCCAACGATCATGACGAGGGCCGAAAGCGCAGCGGCGATCCCGACGATGGTGAGCGCCGCCCGTCTCGGCGCCCTCACGAGATTGCGGAACGGCATCGCCGCGAACGTGTCCCCAGGAAGTGGGATCCGCTGGATGACAGGGGCGAGACCTCCACCTCTGGATGCCAGGTGTCCGGTACGGATCGCGTCGACGGGTGCAACATGCACGGCACGCCACACGGGGATCGCGGTCGCAACGAGGGGAATCAGGAACCCGATGAGCGCGGCGGTGACGAACACCCCTGTCTGGAACGGTGTGAGCCACTCGGCGAATGGGATGAGTGTCGCCAGTGCAGCACGCATGGCCTGGGTGATCAGCCAACCCACGCCGAGACCGAACACCACGCCGAGCACGGCGATCTGGATGCCGACGAGCATCGGGCGAAGCGCGATCTTCCAGCGGGGAAGACCGAGGGCCATGGCGATGCCGATCTCACGGCGTTGCTGTTCGACCAACCGGTTCGTGAGATTGAACGCCGCGGCGACGGCGCCGATGAAGATGATCACGGCGAGCATGTTGAAGAACACCTGGTCGTTCTCGACGTCCTCGTACACAATCGTGTGTGTGAGGTCGTCCTCGGTGAGCATGATCGAGGTGCCCACGAGGGGGAGCGTCGTCGCAAGCGACGTCGTCAGCTCGGCCGCTGCCGCGTCGGGGTCTACTCCGTCGGCGAGGGTGAGGACCATGTCGTTCACCATGCCGATCGAGCCGGTCACTGATTGGGCGGTGCTCAGCGACGTGAAGATGGCGGCATAGTTGGCTTGCGAGAAGAACAGCTCGCCCTCCGGTTGGACGATGAAGTACTCGGGTGTGATGGCGTGGCCGATGATTGCGAGGTCCTTGCCACCACCGACCTGGAGTGTGGTGGTGCTCGGAAGGTCGTAGAAGAGAGCGAAGTTGCGTTCGATCAGACCCACGGGTGAACCGTCGTCCTCAGGCGTGAGCGCACGACCCGCACCGGGGTAGACGACATTGATCGTTGGTGCACCTGGCTCGTCCACCTCGACACCGATGACAACGCCTCGCACGAGGGTGGTCTCACCGTCGACCGAGGCGTCGACTTGCGTTGCCATCACGAGTCGCTCCTCGGCTGCCGTGACCCACTCGGGGTGCTCCATGGACGCCACCGATGCCGAAAGCGCACCCTCCTCGACCTGGCTGCCCGAAGCGAGCCGCACCCGGAGGTCGTACATGTTGAGGAGGTCGTAGTTGTGGTCTGCCGAAGCGAGGCGCCAGCGGGCGTTCGAGGACAAACCCGCGTAGGCGCCGGTCCCCAGGGCGAGGATGAGGGCGATGACCACGACTCGCGGCCAGTGACCCCGCAGGTCCCGCCACGACCAGGTGATCCACCGGGTGAGGCTGTGCATGTTCGCCTCCTACCAGTGCAGCTCTGCGACGTCTGCTCGCCCTCCGACAGGAGGGCCATCGGAGACGACGCGCCCACTGCTCAACTCGACGACACGGTCAGCGATGCGAGAAATCTCACGATTGTGGGTGACCACGACCACCGCCTTGTCCGGACCGGCCTGTTCTCGCAGCAGCTCGAGGATCTGGACGCCCGTCGTGAAGTCGAGCTCCCCTGTCGGTTCGTCTGCGAGCAGGATCGGGTTCCCCGTCGCAAGGGCACGCGCGATCGCGACTCGCTGCTGTTCCCCACCGGAGAGTTCGTGCGGGAAGTGGACTGCCCGGTCCCCGAGCCCGACCATTTCAAGGAACGCATCTGCGCTGGCACCGTCGTTCCTGCCGGACGCGTCGATGCCGAACTGGACGTTCTCGCGGGCCGTGAGGCCGGGGAAGATGTTGAAGCTCTGGAAGATGAAGCTGACGAGGCGTCGTCGGTATTCGAACAGCTCCTTGCGGGTGGCGTTGGTCACGTCGACTTCCCCGACCCTGATCGAGCCGGCGGATGGCGTGTCGAGGGCGCCGATCAGATTGATGAGGGTCGTCTTGCCGCTGCCGGAGGGACCGAGGACGACCACGAACTCGCCCTCGTCGACGTGGAGGTCCATATGGCTGAGCGCAGTGACGGTCACGGTGCCGAGGACGTATTGCCTGGTGACGTCCTCGAGGACGATCAGGTCCCGGTGATCCGCAGGTGTTGGATGGCGGACCGTCCCCGACTGCAACGACAAACCTCCCCTCGTGGACGTCGTGGGATCAGACGCCTGGGGGATCACCTGGTGTCGCGGCATGCTGCTGCCTCCATTCCTTCATGAGGGCTCTCAGCTGCATCTCCATCCATTCGTAGAAGTCATGGAGCTGACTGAGTCGCTCCTGTGCGACGGTTCTGTCTGCGAAACGAGGTTCAGCCACCTCGAAGACCCTGTGCATGGCTGCGGTTGCGTCGATCCGCTGCTGGAACATGGCATAGGTAGCAGACGGATCGAACCGGAAGAAGTCGCGGCGCTCGCCAGGGAGGCGAACCCGCTCGATCAGTCTGTGATCGAGGAGGTAGCGGGTCGCTGCGCTGATCGACCCTGCGCTCGCGTGGAGACGCGTGACGAGATCCTGCGCCGAGAGGGCGGGTTCGTCGCTCACCAGCAGGATGCCCCAGACCCTGCCCGCCATGCGGGGTAGGGACCACCGATCGAAGATCTGCCCCATCTCCTCGGCAAAACGCTGATCGGCGGTTGGTTCGACCATCTCTGTCTCCTGAACTTTCAGTATATTCCGAATACAATGGCTGTCAAGCAGCACGTGGTTGGAGACGATCCGTCCATCCGCTTGGTCCCCGAGGGCTCGCATCCGCGCGTCGGGCCACCACAGACGACGAGAATGATGCGATGGCGGGTGTGAGTGCGGGGTTGCTGGTGTACCGGGTGCGGGATCGTGTGATCGAGGTGTTCCTGGTGCACCCCGGTGGCCCCTTCTGGAGGAACAGGTCCCTCGGAGCGTGGTCGATCCCGAAGGGGGAGTTCGACCCCCAATCCGAGACGGCACTCGAGGCGGCGGTGAGGGAGTTCGGCGAGGAGATCGGTCACGCTCCACCAGCCGGCGAGTTCACGGATCTCGGAGAGGTGGTACAGAAGGGTGGAAAGCGCGTCGTGGCTTTCGCTGTCGAAGGCGACATCGACCCACGATCACTCGTGTCGAACACCTTTCCGATGGAGTGGCCACCGAGCTCGGGACGCATCCAGGAGTTCCCCGAGGTGGACAGGGGCGAGTGGTTCACCCTGGCCGACGCGCACCCGCTGGTCAATCCCGCACAGGCGCCGCTGCTCGATCGCCTCTCAGGAGTCCTCGAGGGATGGGGCGTTCCCTGACCGCACTCAGCCGATCATGCCGAGTGCCGCACCCACCGGTGCGGGACCGATGACGGCGAGGTGTGCCCTCGGACGCGACAGGCCGATGTAGGCGAGGGAGCGGTCGCGGTCCGTCTCGAGGCGCTCGAGGATGACGATCGCCGCCGCCGCCTCCAAGCCCTTGTGGCGGTGGATCGTCTCGACGGCGACGCCGTTCGAGTGCGACTCCATCGCTTCGAGCTGGACGCCGGCGAGGGTCACTCCGATGAGGCGGTCCCTCGTTGCACGGTTCTGGGTGAGCACGACCACGTCGTGCGTTCCGACGTTGCCCTCGTTGACGAGCCTGTGGAGCTCACCGCGAAGCGCCTTGTCGACGCCTTCGGGTGATTCGACGGGCAGGAACCTCGGTTCCGGTCCGTCGGTTCCCCCAGGCGCAGGGTCGTCACCGTAGATGCGGGCGACAACCGCTGCGATCTGGTTCGTGTTGCGGCAGTTGAGGTCCAGCTCGTACTCGACCATTCCGGGCGGCGCCTCCCATCCTTCTCGGTAGATGGCTTGGTGCGGATCCGCGAACACGAGGAACAGGGCGCTGTCGGGCTCCGCCATGGCGCCTTCGAGGGCCATGAACCACGAGTCGTCGAAGTCCTGACCCTCGTCGACGATGATGGCATCGGCCTCGAAGCCGTTCGCAGCGAAGGATTCGAGGACCGCTTCCCCTGCAGGGTCGTCCCACCACGTCGCGTCCGGCTCGTCAGGGAACTCCATCCCTGCCGCAGTGATCCACTCGTGGGCCAGCCTGTGGAACGACCCGGCCGTGACGAGATCGATGCCCTCGAACTCCTTCCGCAGGGCGTCGCCGAGGGGTCGGTTGAAGCAGGTGAGGACGACTCGGAATCCATCCGCCGCGAGGCGGCGTGCCCGTTCGGCAGCGAGGACCGTCTTGCCGGTACCGGCACCTCCGTACACGAGCACCCGGCGCGCCCGCTTCAGGCCGTCCAACGCCCTGCGCTGGGTCTCGGTGAGCTCCACCTGGCGTGCGTGCACGTCCTGGATGTCGTCGGCGAGTGTGTGACGTACGGTGATCGTGGGGGCGAGGCGCGACGTGATCTGGTCGAGGGCCTCGTCGGGGATCGCCTTGTGGATGCCCCACCGGTTGACGACGTCGTTGATCGCCGCTACCGGGCGCGAGAGATCCCCCCGATCGAGGAGGAGCTCGTCGGGCGCCGCTGCCGTCAGATCGCCGCTGACCCTGATGTCAGGGAACCAGACCGCATGCCCCGACTCGATCCACGGGAGGCCCTCGATCGTCTCACGAAGGTAGGTGACGAGCGCGTGCTTGGACGACACTGCCTGCTCGATGGGGTCGATGCGGTGTGTCCCCACCTTCCCCGACGTCCTCCACTCGCCGTCGACCATCTCGATGGATCCGCCCTTGACCTCGAGGACGATCAAGCCATGCTTCGGATTGACCAGCACGAAGTCGGCCTCCCCGTCACCCTGCTTGCCATTGCGCACGGACTGCCATGCAACGGAGTGGAACACTCGCCACGGATCGGGCAGCTTCTCCAGGGCATGGAACACGACCCTCTCGGAAGGGGCTGCCGAATCCGGCAGGCGGGCGGGATACATCCTGGCCATGCACCGGATTGTCGCAGATGGCCGGTAGGTCTCAGGACATCGTGGGTGACGTCATGATGTCCGTGAGGACGGCGAGCGCGTACGTCGCCGTGTCGTGGTAGTCCATCCGGCGGGATCGATGCGCCGCGGCGGCCCGGTCCGCGTCGCCGACGGCGTCGGCGGTCTCTGCGGCGATCCTCCGATAGAGGTCCCCATAGGGACCGAACAGCTTCGGTGCCTGATCCGCTGCTGCCTCGCTGGCGAGGTGCAGGGTGAGGGCCTCGCGATCGTGGCCGATTCGGTGGAGGATCTCGATGAGGTTGCGAATCGCCGTCCAGAATTGCGGGCGGTTGCCAGCTCCGTGCCACAGCTTCACGCTTCGGTAGATCGCGTCGAGGGCGACGCCCGTCTGGTCGTTGCGTCCCGCCGTCGAGGCGAGGGCGATCAGTGAGATCCCAACGACGAATTGGTTGTCGATCGAGACGCCGTACTCGACGGACTCCTCGAGGTACTCGACAGCCATCGTCGGATCGGACGCCGACGTCAGCTCTCCGAGCAGGTACATCGACCAGGCGAGGGTCGTGGCGATACCGCTTGACTCGGCCCTCGTGCGCAGGGCCTCGGCCACCTCCCACGCTCGGTCGGTCTCGCCTGTGTAGAAGAGCGCGAGACCCAGGTCGGCGGCGAGCGACACGGCCAGCCTGTGCTCACCCAGTGCGTACGCTGCCTCGCTCGCTTCCTCGGAATCTCCGATCACGACATCCATCTCGCCCAGGAAGAATGCAGCGATCAACCGGAAGCCGTCGCGCATCACCTTGGCCCGTGGCGTGTGAGCGAGCCCCGCGATCCCGACGTCGATGACGGTCTTCCAACCGTGGAGGTCGCCACGGAAGACAGCCAAGTACCCAGCGGCGAAGCAGTAGTCGAAGCGGCCTGGATGGTCCGCCGGCAGGACCGAGAGGGCGAGGTCTATCCATCCCTCGACACCCGGAGGTGACTTCGACTCGAGAATCGTCGGGAGGCATACGGCAACGCTCCCGAGGATGTCGAACTCCTCGTTCGTCGCAGCCCAGGTCGCCGCCCGCTCCAGGTTCTCCAGCTCCCGGATCGCTGCGGCCAGCCATTGCGCTTCTGCAGGGCTCGAGAGGCCACCGAACGCATCCTCGGAGAAGGACGCATACCAGCGAGCGTGCCGTTCCTCGGCCGCCGCGTTGGTGGCCAGTTCCGTGCAACGGTGCCTGGCATACCCGCGGAGGGTCTCGAGCATCGTGAACCGTGTGGAGCCCGTGCTGCGGTCCGTGGTGACCATGGACTTGCGCACGAGGGTCCGCAGGGCGTTGCGCACCGCGATGGCATCGATCGTGTCGTCTCCACAGACGGCCTCGGCGGCCTCCGCCGTGCACCCGCCAACGAAGATCGACAGCCGCTCGAACACCCGCTGCCCGGTGGGATCGAGTCGCTCGTACGACCATGCGATCAGGTCGTCGAGCGATCGGTGTCGTTGGGACACCGACCGGGATCCCGATCGCATGGTCAGGCGATCCGACTCGAGCGCATGAAGGATCTCGGGTGGTGTCATCGTCTCGGCGTTGGCGGCGGCGAGTTCGATGGCGAGCGGCAGTCCGTCGAGGCGATCGCAGATGCGCTCGACGACGTCGAGCGGGAACGATGACTCGTCGAGGTCGGGGGCGGCGACGAGGGCCCTTTCGATGAACAGGGTTGCTGCCGGGGATGCTCCGGAGCCACTGCGCAGGTCGAGCGGTGGTATCCGGTGGACGACCTCGGTGCCGATGGAGAGGGGCTCACGGCTGGTGATGATCAGCTTGACCGAATGTGCTCGAGTGGCGATGTGATCGACGACCTCCGCGACGCGGTCGATCAGGTGCTCGGCGTTGTCGATCACGATGATCCTCACGTCGGTCGCAAGGGCGTCGACGAGACCTTCGAGGTCCCCGATGTCCCCTCGGCGAGCGACACCGAGGGCTGCTGCGACCCGTGACGGAACCTCGTCAGGATCCTCCACCGTGGTGAGGTCGACGAACCAGGCGCCGTCGCGTGCGTCGGTCCCCAACCGTCGTGCCACCTCGAGCGCAAGGGTCGTCTTGCCGACTCCCCCGACACCGACCAGGGTGACGACGGGTGACGATGCGAGGTCTGATACCACAGCATCCATCTCGGCGTTCCGCCCCACGATGGTGGCTCCGGGTCCGGGGAGGTTCCCTGCCCTCGAAACAGGCGCCAGATCGGCGATCGGAGAGTCGAGGTCCGCGGCTGCGATCTGCCACAGATGCTCGGCCCTCGTGAGATCGCGGAGACGATGCTCACCGAGGTCGTGAAGCTGCCAATCGGCGGACGGATCGTCAGCGATGAGGGCGCGCACCGCCTCGGTCAGAAACACCTGTCCACCGTTGGCAGCGGCCGACACCCTCGCCGCCCGGTTGACGGCAGTCCCGAAGAAATCCCCGTCACGCTGGTTCGCTATCCCTGCATGGAGGCCCATCCGGAGCCTGATCGAACCGATTGGAGGAGGCCACTCCTCATCCGCAATCCGCCGCTGGGCCTCCAGTGCCGCTCGAACTGCCTCGACCGAGGACGCAAACGCGACACCCCACCCATCTCCGGCCCGGGAGAACACGTATCCGTCGTGTGCCTCCGCCACACCGGCGAGGATCTCGTCGTGGCGGGTGAGGGCTTCGTTCATGGCGGCCGGGAACTCGTCCCACAACCTCGTCGAGCCCTCCATGTCCGTGAACAGGAAGGTGACCGTGCCCGTTGGGGGAGCCGTCGTCAACATCGCGGCAAGCCTACTGCGGGCGATGGTCCGCCCCTTGTGGCGCGAATCTGTCACACCCGGGATGCACGATGCATTGAGAAGTCGAAAGCCGAGTGCGGGAGGCGAACATGACCGTCGGGAACACGAATGACCTATACGCGACGACGGAGATGAGCTGGGAGGTCGACGGCGAGGAGTATCGGCTCGTACGGCTCAGCGACATCCCTGCGGACCGCCCCGGTCCGGTCGAGTTTCTCCAGGTGCTTCTCGGATGCACCGAGCGCGAGGCCGAGTACGCGTACCGCGTCATCGTCGAGGACGGCGAGTTCATCGCCTCGGTCCGCGACGACATCGACGGCCTTCCCGAGTTCGTCGGCTGAACGCGAGCAAACCGAGCCTCGTTGAACGCGAGGAGCCGTCCGGGCTCCAGCAGGTCGGCGGATCGTCTGGCCGACGGCTCCCCAGCCCTCGCGACCGTGCGAGAATCATGGTGAGATCCGTGCACGCACCGTGCCAGAGGAAGCCGAGGCGCCCGTCATGACCATGACCGATCGAACACCCGCTGAATCCCCCTGGCACGCACTCTCGGCGAGCGAAGCTGTGGATGCGCTCGCAACCGACGTCGACCACGGGCTGACCCCGGACGAGGTCGAACGCCGGCTCGCCGAGTACGGGCGCAATGTGATCGCCGCCGAGCCACCTCCCACGACGTGGGACATGGCAAAGGGACAGCTCTCGAACCCGATGAACATCATGCTGCTCATCGTCAGCATCTCCAGCTTCGCGATCGGGCAGGTCTCGACCGGTGCCATCGTGATGGCACTCGTCCTGTTCAACGTGATCATGGGCACGAACCAGGAGCGAAAGGCGATGGCGAGTGTCGATGCGCTCGCACAGCTCCAGGTCGCCACTGCCCGCGTGAGGAGGTCCGATCGCGTCGAGGAGATCGATGCGAGCGGCCTCGTCCCCGGCGACATCCTCCTCCTCGAAGCAGGCGACATCGTGCCTGCCGATGCCCGCATCGTGTCCTCGGCGACCCTCGAGGTGCAGGAGGCGTCCCTGACGGGGGAGAGCGCCCCCATCGCCAAGGACGCCACGACACTGCCGGACCCGGATACGGCCCTCGGGGACCGCACCAACCTCGTGTTCCAGAACACCCAGGTCACCAGGGGATCGACGACGGTCGTGGTCGTCGAGACAGGTGCCAAGACGCAAATGGGCCACATCGCCGACATGGTGGCGGCGACGAAGCGGGTGAAGTCACCCCTCCAGGTCGAGCTCGATGGGCTCACGAAGATCTTCGGATTCCTCGCATGGGGCGCAGTCGCGGTGATCGCGATCGTGGGGATCGCTCGCGGCCAGGACACCGAGACCCTCGTCCTGCTCGCGATCTCGACGGCCATCTCGGCGATCCCGACGGGCCTCCCGACATTCGTCCAGCTGATGCTGTCGTCGGGTGCTCAACGCCTCGCAGAGCACAAGGCCGTGGTGAAGTCCCTGACCGACGTCGAAACACTCGGTGGCACCACGGTGATCAACTCGGACAAGACCGGGACCCTCACGATGAACGCGATGACCGCAACGTCGATGCTCGTAGACGGGGACTGGTACAAGGTCGAGGGCAGCGGATACGCAAAGACAGGCGCGATCCTCGGCTCCGCAGGGACGACGAATCCCGACTTCACGAGGCTGGCGCTGGGCCTCACGCTGTGCAGCGACGCCACCGTCGCCGACGACGAGTCGATCATCGGTGACCCCACGGAGGCGGCCCTCGTGGTGCTTGCCGCCAAGGTCGGCGTCGACGCGGAGGAGACACGTCGCGACCTGCCACGGCGCTTCGAGGTGCCATTCGACTCCGAGTACAAGTTCATGGCGACGTTCCACGATCGCCCGAAGGGAATGGCGGGAGGCATCCTGGACTCACCGCACTTCATGACGGTCAAGGGTGCACCCGACGTCGTCATCGACCGGTGCGGGTGGGCCCGATGGGAGGGCGAGTTCGTTCCGATGAGCGGGGTGCGCGACTCATTCCTCGCCGCGAACCGCGAGCTTTCGGAGAAGGGGCTGCGCGTCCTCGCGTTCGCGGCCAAGGGCCTGTCCGACGATGAGTTCGACGCTGCCAGGAACGATCCGATGGCTGCCGTGTCCGACATCAGCCTCGTTGCACTCGTTGGCATCATCGATCCGCTGCGAACGGAGGCCAGGGACGCCGTCCAACAGGCCCTCGCAGCAGGTATCGACGTGCGGATGATCACCGGCGACCATACGATCACCGCACGGGCGATCGCGGACCAACTCGGCCTCGGCCCCGGCGTCATCACCGGCACCGAGCTCGCCGCGCTCGACGACGCCACGGTCATAGAGCGGCTTCCCGAGCTGCACGTCTTCGGGCGGGTTGCACCTGAGGACAAGGTCCGCCTGGCGAGGCTGATGCAAGAGTCCGGCGAGGTCGTTGCGATGACCGGGGACGCCGTCAACGATGCCGCCGCCCTCAAGCAGGCCGACATCGGGGTGGCAATGGGCTCGGGGTCCGAGGTCACGAAGCAGGCGGGGAAGCTGATCCTCACCGACGACAACTTCGCCACGCTGGTGCACGCTGTCGACCTCGGGCGGGACATCTATCGCCGCATCTCGTCGTACGTGAGGCTCCAGCTGACGGTGCTGTCCTCGGTCCTCCAGCTGATGCTGCTTGCCACGATCATCAACATCAACGAGGGGGTCGCCCTCTTCCCGATGCAGCTGTTGTTCGCGAAGTTCTTCGTCATCGCCACGGTGGTGGTCGGGTTCATCGTCGACGTGCCCGACTCCAGTGTCATGGAACGACCTCCGCGCAAACCCGGCACGAAGATCGCCTCGAGGGCACAGACCGTGCGCTGGGTGATCGGGGGGTTCCTGATCGCAGGACCCGCGCTCCTCCTGCTCTCGTACGGCCCCGATGAGCCGAGTACGACGCTGGGGTCCGTATCGATGACGATGGCGTTCGCCGTCGTCGCACTCGCCGGTGTCAACAACGGCCTGATGCTGCGTCGAGAGCGCCAGCCGTTCTGGGCGTCCCCGCTCTTCCCGTACATGGGATGGGTGATGCTCGGCTGGTTCCTCACCGTGGCAGCAGTCGAGATCGGTGTGTTCCAGCGCCTCCTGACGACCGTTTCGCTCACCGGGCCGCAGTGGGTCGTCGTGATCGCCCTGTCCCTCGTCGGTCCGCTGTTCGTGGCGATCGACAAGGAGATCCAGATGCGGCGCTCGAGCAGCTGACCGAAACAGCGGGGCGCTGGGCGCCTCGCGAGCGCTCGGGAGAGAGAGGCGTTTTTCGCCCGGTTACGGTGCGAAGAGGTCACCCGCGAGGTACTTGAGTCCGGTGTCGCATGCGACCGTCACCACGGTGTGTCCGGGTCCCAGTTCCTCTGCGATCTCGATGGCACCCTGGACGTTGAGGCCGCTCGACGTGCCGGCCAGGAGGCCCTCCTCAGCTGCGAGCCTTCGCGCCATGACGCGTGCGTCCGTCTCGTCGATGGCACGGGCCTCGTCGTACCGGTCCGCGTCGAGGAGGGGTGGCGTGAAGCCGATGCCGATGCCCTCCACCTTGTGCGCCCCGGCACGGCCCTGCGTGATGAACGGCGTCGACGCAGGTTCGAAGATGACGATGCGGGCAGGCGCCCCGCCGTCGGCGAGGGCTGATGAGACACCCATGGTGAGGCCTGCGGTGCCGACCGCGGCGCAGAAGACGTCGATGGGACGATCCATCTGGGCGAGGAGCTCCTCCCCGATCTTGCGGTAGCCGACGATCGAATCTGCGTTCTGCAACTGGTTCGTCCAGTAGGTGTCGGGCTCCGCAGCGTATTCGGCAGCCTTCTCGATCATCCGTGGGGTCAGGTCAGGCGTGACCCTCCCACCGTCGCTCGGCACGATCGTGAGGTCGGCCCCGAAGGCCAGCATCGTCTTGAGCTTCTCCGACGCAAAGGCGTCCGACGAAACGACCTTGAACCGATACCCCTTCGCTGCGCACACGTAGGCGAGGGAGGAACCGGTGCTGCCGCCCGTGTATTCGACGACGGTCATGCCGGGACGAAGGTCGCCCCTCTTCTCGGCCTCTTCGACCATCGCGAGCGCCATCCGGTCCTTGTAGGAGCCCGTGGGATTGAACCACTCGAGCTTGACGAACACGTCCGCCGTATTCGGTGGGACGACCGCGTGTAGCTGGACGACCGGGGTCTCGCCGATGACATCGGTCATGGATCGACCTATACGCATGGTGACCTCCTGGGCTCGCTGTGGTGCACACCCTACGGCGGATCGATGGGCCACGGGGATCCGGGAGCGTGCCCGCCCCGGCAGGGCATGGGGCGGCATGTGTACGGTGGACGTCTGAATCGGATCGTGACAGACAGGCGAGTGAGTACAGATGAGTGAATTGGACGTCGTCGTGATTGGCGCAGGACAGGCCGGTCTGGGGATCGGATACTTGCTGCAGGAACAGGCACTCGATTTCGTGATCCTCGAGCGTCGAGCGATCGGTGAGAGCTGGCGTTCGGGTCGGTGGGACTCGTTCGCGGTCAACACCCCCAACTGGATGAACGGTCTCCCGGGCTCGCCCTACGACGGCCAGGACCCCGACGGCTTCCTGACACGTAACGAACTCGTCGATTCATTCGAACGCCACGCCCGGACCCATGACCTCCCAATCACGCTCGGTGTCACCGTCGAACGGGTCTCGCTGTCAGGGAGTCCCGGGGGATTCGACATCGAGACGTCGACGCCCGAAGGGATCCGCGAGGTGATCCACGCCCGCAACGTCGTCGTTGCCTCAGGCATCCAGCGCACGCCGAAAGTCCCGACCATCGCCAAGCGGCTTCCCGAGACCGTGATACAGCTGCATGCCTCCGAGTACCGGAACGGCAGCGCACTACCCGACGGTGCCGTCCTCGTGATCGGCAGCGGCCAGTCCGGATGTCAGATCGTCGAGGACCTCGTCGGTGCCGGTCGCACCGTCTATCTGGCGACGAGCAGGGTGGCGAGGGTTCCGCGTCGCTACCGGGGTCGTGACGCGCTGGCATGGATGCGGCTCGCCGGCATGTGGGAGGAGCAGCCATCAGACCTGCTCGATCCAGCGATGGTGTCCGCAGCCCAGCCGCAGATCTCGGGTGTCGGTCGTCGCGGGCACACGGTCAGCCTCCAGGGGCTCCAGCGGAGGGGTGTCCACCTGATGGGCAGGCTCACCGATGTCACCGACGGAGTCGTCCGGACAGACGATGCCCTTGCCTCCCACATCCGCTTTGCCGACGAGTTCTCGGCGGAGTTCAAGGCGAATGTCGACGCAGCCATCGAGGGCCTTGGTCTCGATGCGCCGATGCCGGAGACGGATCCCGACGACGAGCCTGCAGGCCCTGAGGTCCCAGCAGGTGGCCTCACAAGTGTCGATCTCGACGCTGCAGGGATCGCGACGGTCATCTGGTGCACCGGATTCGCGGCAGGGTTCGAGTTCCTCGATCTCCCCGTCCTCGATCCGGCGGGTCATCCGATCCACGAGCGCGGTGTATCGCCTGTCCGGGGCATCACCTTCCTCGGCTTCCCATGGCTCCACACGCGCAAGTCCGGGATCATCTACGGGATCGACGAGGATGCCCGCCACATCGCCGACACCATCCTCGCCGACATGGGTCGCTGACCGACGGTCCGCTTCCTGTCGTTCAGCCCGAGGCGGAGGCTGTCGCTTCGACGACGGCAAGCTCGAGCACCTCGCGGAGGTTTCTCGCGTTGATGTCGACGCCGTCGGCCATGTCGGCACCGAGCGTCTGCCACGCGTCATCCCCCGGATCCGAGATTCGCATCGAAACATGTGTCAGATCGTCGGATTGTGTGATCTGGTAGGTCCACGGCCAGTCCGTCACGCCCGCAACGTCGTAGCGGAGGGTCATGTAGGAGAAGGGTCGCCAGTCCGCCACGTGCTCGACGATCACGCTTGGTCCATGCATGCAGTGGTTCAGACTCCCCACACCACGCCGGCCTTCCGTCATGGCGATCACCTCGGTCACCGACTTCTGCCAGAGGAGACGCTTCGCGGGATCGGTGAGGTGATCCCACACGACGGCGGGAGGCGCTGAGGTGTCGAACGACGCCTCGTGCACGGCTTCGGCCCTGGTCACAAAGTCGCGATTGCGTTCTTGCTCGAACCTCCATCGTGTGGCCAGGTCCTGAATGAAGGTGTCGACGTCGCCGACGTCATTGAAATGCTCGGTGTGGGCGACGAAACCGAGGATCGCAGGGTCCAGCGCCATCGCATCGAGGGTGGCCTTCGTGTAGACGGCATACGCGGGCGTGCCGATCCTCTCGGACGCGCTTCCCTTCGCCAGCCTGTGGAGCAGGATCACATCGGGGCCTGTCAACTCCTCGGAGCGGGCGATGTGCCGTAGGACGTACTCCCCGTCGTGGACGAAGAACTTGAGATCGAGGTCGGGAATGCGGATGCACGCATCGCACGGGCATGTCGTTGCGTGCAGGATGTCTCTCAGCCGATGCTGGAAGGCGAAATACGCGGTCTCGACCGTGTCGAGCATCATCGACGGGTTGATGGCATCGACGCTGGCGTAGGCGAATGCTGCGTCACCTTCCAGCTTGGACAGGTGGAAGGTCGGCTCGATCGCCGCCACGATGGTTTCGAGCAGGTCGGCTATCACGTCCTGGGAGTGCATGAGCTCTGTGCTTCCCATGTACTCGGTGTATCCGCTGATGTCTGCGAGGAGCAGGCAACCGTGCTCCGGGGTTCCGAGGTCGAGGGCCATGGAGCGACGCTAGCAGCGCATCTTCGTGAGCGATGGGCGTCATGGTGGCGTCGGGTCAGCGGTGCCACGACCTTCGATCTGGGCTACGGGTCAGATCTTGGGGAGCTTGAAGCCCGACTTGGCGATGACGTACTCACGGGCCTCTTCGGCTGCCTTCATCGTGGCTCGCCAGTCGACGTGGAGGAGACGGCCGCCGCGCTTCATGACGCGGCCAGCGATGAGGACCGTGTCCACGTTGCCGGTGTCCATGCCGACGACGACGGCCGTCGCAGGGTCGTTGAGGGGCGTCACGTTCATCCGGTCGGTCCTGAGCATGATGACGTCGGCCTGCTTGCCAGGCGTGAGGGAGCCCGTCTTGTGGTCGAGTCCGTTCGCTCGTGCACCTTCGATCGTGGCGTAGGCGAGAACGTCTGAAGGACCGATCGGCTCCTTCCCCTCGGCCACGGCATTGCTGCGCTGGAGGGCGAGCACGGACCGCATCTGGTTGAACATGTCGCTCGGCACATTCGTTTCGACGTCGATGCTGAGGCTCGGGCGCAGGCCCCTGTCGAGGAACTTCTGGATCGGGGGCATGCCGTGGCCCATCATCATCTCAACGGGTGAAGCCAACGAGACGGTGCCCCCCGAGTCGACGATCATCTGGATCTCGGTGTCGTTGAGCGTGGTGCAGTGGATGTACGTGCTGTCCGGTCCGAGGAGTCCCGCTTCCCCGAACTCCTGCACCTTGCCGTCCTGCCCGTATGACCCGACACCGACATGGGTGGTGATCCGAGCATCGGTCTCTCGTGCGAGCTTCCAGTGATCCCTGGTGACCTCGAAGTCGGTGAACTCGGGTCCTGGGGCGGCGAGCGCGAGCGTGAGCATCTGGTCCTTTGTCGAGAAGTGCTCTGTCGCAGCACGAACGAACCAGCTCGGCTGCCGTTCCTCCCACTTGCCCCACCACGGGAACCCGTACGCGAACACGGCCCGAATGCCCGAGTCCTCGAGGGCCTCGATGACGGCGTCCGTGTGGGCGGGAGATCCCTGGATGTGGGACCAGTCGAGGAGGGTCGTCACGCCCGCGTCGATCGCTCCGAGGCACGAGATCAGGTTGCCCACGTAGGCGTCCTCCGGGCGGAAGGCAGGCGCCAGCTTGTGGAGCACGAACGAGATGTAGCTCGTGCGACCTTCGAGCGGGACGTCCGTACCGATGTTTCGAAGCAGGCCCTCCCAGATGTGGCGGTGCGTGTCGACGAAACCGGGCATGACGATCATCCCTGTTGCGTCGATGACCTCTGCGTTGTCCACGGCGAGCATCGGCCCGATCTCGAGGATCGTGTCCCCGTCGATCAGGACGTCCCCCACGGTGAGGTTCCCGACGGTCGGATCCTGGGACAGGATCGTTCCCCCTCGGATGAGCTTTCGGTCCGTCGGCATGGCCCGGAAGCCGGAGCCAGCCGGGTAGAGCACGGGGAGTTCCGCGGCCTTTGGCGGGCGGCTCCCCTCGATCAACCGGCGCGCACGCTTGTAGTTGCGCTTGACCAACTCCTTGAGGTCGCCCAATTGGAAGATGATGATCCCGATGAGGACGAGGAGCCCGATGATCAGGCCGGCGTCCTCGTTGGACCAGCCGATGTACGGAAGGATCGTCAGGATGAGCGCGAGCAGGATCGACGCGACCGCCCCACCCACGAACGTGGCGCGCCCACCGGCGATCGCGGCCCCGCCGAGGACGGCCGCCGTGATCGATCGAAGGGTGTAGGGGGCGCCGATCTGGGCGTTCCCGACCGAGGACTGCGCTGCGATCACGAAGAAGGAGGCCAGCGCTGCGAGGATGCCGGAAAGGAGCAGGGCCCGCACCCGCACCCAGATCGTGGGGACGCCGCCTCGCTTGGCCGAGCGGTCGTCGAATCCCGTCGCTCGGAGGTCGAGGCCGCTGCCTGACGCGTGGAGCCAGAGGTCGGCCGCACCGACCAGGATGATGACGATGATGAAGGAGATCGGGACAGGCCCTACGGACGTCGTCAAGAGGTCGACGAACCCCCCGTTGATGACGCCCTGGGCTGTCGGGCGCATCGTGAGTGCGATGCCGTTGACGATGCTGAGGGTTGCCAGGGTCGCGATGATCGAGGGAATCTTCACCCCCCTGATGAGGCCCGCGTTGACGGCACCGAGCGCAGCACCGCTCAACAGGATCGCCCCTGCGCCGACCGCGATCTCGAACCCCGAGGCGTCGGATCCCATGAGGAACGAAGCCAGGACGACACCGAGGCTGATCATGGCCCCGACGGAGAGGTCGAGGTAGCCGACCAGGAGTGCATTGATCTGGCCAGACGTGACGACGATCAGCGGCACGGCCAGGAGGAGGATCCGTGTGACGTTCTCGCTCGTGGCGAAGCCCGGCGAGCGCGTGGTTCCGTACCAGAAGAGGATCGCGATCAACAGGATCTGGAGCGCAACGGGCATCCAGAGGCGGAACTTGACGACCTTGCGCCACTTGTTCTTGTCACGGGCGTCGCGCATCACCTTGCGGACGGCGCGACGTGCGGAGTCGACGCGGGAGGTCACGTGCCACCGCTTCCGGGACCGCCGCCGTTGCCCGTCGGCGACGGCGCCTTCGGCATGGCGACACCGAGTGGCGAACGTGCGGCCTTCGACATGCCGGGACCGCGGACGATCGCCTCGACGATGCGGTGCTCGGACAGCTCATCGCCCGGTATCTCCTCGACGATCTGGCCGCGTGACATCACGAGGACGCGGTCGCACAAGCCGGAGAGCTCGATCGGGTCGCTCGACTTCACGAGCATCGCCGCCCCGGTGTTGGTGCGGTTCCTGAGTGCCTGGTAGATGTCGAACCTGGATCCGACGTCCACGCCCTGGGTGGGCTCGAACGCGAGGATCACGGCGGGTTCCCGTAGGAACGTCCGTGACACCGAGACCTTCTGCGCGTTCCCGCCGGACAGGAACTCGACGGGCTGCTCGAGCGACGGCGTTCGGATCTCCAACTCGTCGACCAACTCCCTGACGCCCCTGCGTTCGGCGCCTCGCCGGATGATCCCGGCGACGCTGAACCTGCGGAGCGACTGGATGGTCGCGTTCGCCCTGACACCAAGGACCCCCATGAGGGCTTCGTGCTTGCGATCGCCAGGGAGCAGCTGGATTCCTGCGCCAACAGCCTCATGTGTGGACACGAGGCTCAGCTCCTTGCCGTCGCACACGACCCGCCCCGCTTTCGGTGGCGTACGCCCCGCGAGCGTGTCGAACATCAGGTCCTGGCCGTTGCCCTCCGCGCCTGCGATGCCGACCACCTCGCCGCTGTGGAGCGTGAAGCTCACCGGGCCGAATGCCTCACCCTGGAGCCCGTCGACGATGAGGACATCCCGCTGCTCGTAGGCGGCGGGCGCGGGTTCAGGGAATGCTGATTCGAACGGCCTTCCGACGATCAACTCGACGAGGCGTTCCTCGGTCGTTGCGTGGGCGTCGAACGTTCCCTGGTACCGACCATCCCGCAGCACCGTTATGCGATCGGCGATCTCGAGCACCTCGGGAAGGCGGTGGCTGACATACACCACACCGATCCCCCGGTCACGGCATGCTCCGATCGTCCGATGCAGCGCCTCCACCTCGTCAGGGCCGAGCGCCGTGGTCGGCTCATCGAGCAGCAGCACTTTCGGGTCCGTGACGAGCGCCTTTGCAACCTCGAAGAGCTGCCGGTCGGCGAGGGTGAGAAACCCTGCCGGCGCGTCGGGGAAGAGCTCCAGGTCCAGCTCGAAATCGGCGAGGAGCTTCCGAGCCCACTTCTTGCGCTGCCGGTACGGCGGACGCTTGCTGGGTGGCGCGGCGAGGAACAGGTTGTTCTTCACGGGCTCGGCGAGCACCAGGGAGGTGTCCTGGTATGCCATCGCCAGCCCGAGCTTGCGTGCCTGCGCCGGGGAGTCCCGGCGCAGGCGTTGGCCTCCGATCCGGATCGTGCCGAGATCCGGATCCACGAATCCACTGGCGATCCCGAGGAGGGTCGATTTCCCTGAGCCGTTCTCGCCCACGAGTGCGTGGACCTCACCGGCGCGGCAGTCGAAGCTGACATCGGTCAGCGCACGGACCGCGCCGAACTGGCGGGACACACCCTCCAGCTCGAGGACGAGCTCGTCGGTCATCGACCCTCCTTCGGGTACGCCTTCATCGATCAGCCGGCGAACATCAACTCGAGAACCGCGTCTGGCACGAGCGACGTCCCCGACACGAACGGGTTCGGTCGGTCCGGGTTGCAGTCGGCCGCCGTCACCTGTCGCATGACGTGGGGTACGACGATCTCTGCGGGGATCGCACTCGGATCCTGCAACGCGATCATCGCCGCGGTCACGCCGACACGCGACTGGAAGTTGCCGCCAGCTGAGTACCAGATGTTGTACGTCGGCTCATTGCGCTCCACCCAGTCACAGAACAGCGTCTGCTCGTCAGTGCGCAGCGCGACCGTGAGGTTCTCGACGGGGATGCCGAGGTCCTCGTACACCGTGAGTCCCGTGTTCATGCCGTCCGAGTACTCGTACGCCCAGCCACGGATCTCGGGATTCGTGGTCAGGAGACCCTGGAAGACGCCGGGGATCGCCGGATCGAACCAGAAGGTGTCGCCTACCGTCGTGTCATCGTTCGGCGGCGGGTTCACGGCCGTTATGGCATCGCTGAAGGCAGGGAAGATGCATCGCTGCCATCCCAACGACAACGCATTGCCGGGCGTTCCTCCGAGTACCGCCGCCTCGCCGGAAGCGTTGGCGTTGATGACCTCCGCGAAGCTCTGACCGAGCGCGCACAGGTCCTCACCGACGACCGTCAGGTAGTCCTCCCCGGGGATGAGGGCACCATCCTGGTCGGGGAGGCCGACCCACCCTGCGGAGAACGATGCGTAGGGAATACCTGCGTCGTCCGCCTCCTTGATGGCGTCGGCGATGGCGATCCCGGCATCCGGGTATCCGACGATGAAGTCGACGCCGCTGCTGATCAGGAACCGGATGTCGTTCGCCGCGACGTTCGGGTCAGGATCGAAATTCGCCTCCGTCGAGATGATCGTGCCGATCTCGGGATACGTCAACGCCTGCAGGATCGCCTCCATGTGGCTCACCGCCCGCCAGACATTCACGGTGTCGCCACCGCCATCGGCGTAGCCCATCACGACCTCGCCACCCGAGCCGGTGTCACACTGCTGGTTGTTCAGGCACTCCAACGCCTTGTCGATCGTCGCTTGATCGACCTCCGTCTGGACGCGAGCGATCGAGGCCAGGATGATGTTCCAGCTCGTCTCGTCTGACGGATCGACAGGTCCGAGCGCCTTGGCGACAAGGGCGGGGTCCGCGTCGGTGCTCTCACCGAACTGGGCCAACGGCCCGTCGCCGCCGCCCGCCGTCGTGGTCGTCTCTCCGCCGCCCGCCGTCGTGGTCGTCTCTCCGCCGCCCGCCGTCGTGGTCGTCTCTCCGCCGCCCGCCGTCGTGGTCGTCTCTTCACTGTCGCTGCTACATGCTGCGATCACGAGTGCGAACACAGCGAGCAACGCAATGATCTTCCAGTGTCTCATTTCGTCCTCCAGTAGGGTCAGGGGTCGTCTTCCGGCGCTCGCCCATCGATGCGCCGTCTCTGCGAGTCTCCTTTCTCGCCTCATTCGTTCATTGGGGTCAGGATTTCTTCCACCTCCGAGCGGGTCGGGCGTCTTCGCTCCCGGAGCAGTTGCTCCACGCCCTTTGTGATCCGATCTCCGGAGACCAACATGCCGGCGATGATGACGAGGCCGAACACGACGAACTGCAGGGAGGTGGGGAGGCCCATCGTGAGCATCATCTGGTTGAGGCCCGTGAGGAACAGCCCCGCTGTGAAGGTGGAGAATGCGCTTGCCAACCCTCCGGTCAGGGAGGCTCCGCCGATGACGACGGCGGCGATGGGAGCGAGGAGGTACTGCGTCCCGACGGAGGCACCAGGGCGCCTCAGGAGGCCGGCAAGGGCGATCGCCGCTGCTGCGTACAGCAGTGCAGCGAACAGGTACGCCATGATCTGGTTCGTGGTGACCCTCACCCCGACCACATTCGCTGCTACCGGATTCGCGCCAACGACCTGGAAACGACGTCCCGCTGTCGTGTAGCGCAACACGAGGCTCACGATCACGGTGACCAGGATGCCGAGCCAGAAGACAGCGCTCAGGCCCCAGATCCTGCTCGTGGTCCAGTCGGTCAGGCCTTCGGGCACCGGATTCTGGACGGTGAACGTATTGGCGTACCTGAACACCAGTGCGGTCACGATCGATCCGATGGCGAGCGTGACGATCAGCGGGTTCAGCTTGAGACCGCCGATGAGGATGCCATTGACGAGCCCCACCACGGCGCTCGCGACGAGGGCGATGACGATCGCTCGTCCGATGTTCTCATCGGCCCCCGCACCCACACCGACCATGATCACGGCGGCGAGGCTCATGGTGCCCGGCACCGACAGGTCGATGCCACCGGTCATGATGACGAGCATCTGCCCGAGCGCGGCGACGCCGAGGACGGCGCCGTACGGTGCGATCGCTCGAAGCGGTACCGACGACAACGTCTGGGGCGCCCAGATCCACGCAACCACGACGAGAAGGGCGAGCGCGAGGTACACCGGCACGAAGCGTGAGCTCACGACGAGTGAGGTGAGGGCAGCCGACGGTTGGCGCGTCGTGGTCACACGTCGCTCCTTCGGAAATCCGGCGAGATCGGCCCAGCCGTGGCGCCGACCCGCTCGCGGGCGTCCACCACGAGCTCGCGGACTCGCCCGGTGTCCGCCTCGAGGTGGCCGTCGCGCATGAGCGGTCGACCGCCGACGAGGACCGCGTCGAGGTTCGACGTGTCGACGCCCCACACGACGGCCCCGATGGGGTCGTTGACCGGGTGGATGTTCGGCTTGTCCGTGCGCAGGACGATGAGGTCGGCGGCCTTGCCGACTTCGAGCGACCCCGTGACGTCGCCGAGTCCGATGGCGCGGGCGCCGTCGATGGTGCCGTACTTGATGACGTCCCGTGTCGTGAGCAGGTTGGGTAAGCCGCCCTTGCCTGCGAGTTTGAGGTCGAAGTAGGTCGCATGCTGGACGGAGATGGCGGCCCGCATCTGGGCGAGGATGTCGCCGGGCCCCAGCAGGTCGTTGTCAACGCCGAGACCCGGCCGGATGCCGCGATCGAGGAACGCCTGAATCGGTGGCGCGCCCGGTCCGTCCGTCATGTCGCTCGTCGGGGTCAGGACCACACCGGACCCCGATCCAGCGAGGGCATCGAGGTCGGGATCGGAGAGGCCGGAGCAGTGTGCAACCGTGACGTCCCCACCGAGGACGTCACGGGCAAGACCTGCGAGCGAGCCCCGCTCGGCCGGTCCTGCGATGGTATGGAGGCGCAACCCGGCGTTGCGGGCAGCATCCCACAGCGCCATGGCATCGTCGGCAGCTCCGCCGGCGATCGACCGGATACCGGCGGCGAGGGAGGTCGTGGGGCTCGGCACGGTCCCGTGGCGGGCCAGGGTGTCGCGCCATGTCGAGACAGGGTCGTCGCTCGAAGCCATCACGAACACGGTCCTCATGCCGGCGTCGGCGTGGGCTCGCAGGGCGGCGTCGACGTGGTCGCTGCCGGACGGCCCGTCGTACCAGTCGACGACGCTCGTGATACCCGCCTCGGCAGCCGCAAGCAACGACACCAGCGTGCCGGCGTAGACGACGTCGGGGGACGGATCGCCATCGGGTGACAGGGTGCCCTCGTTCTTGAAGAGGGAGAGTCGGCAACGCCGGTGTCCGTCGACGAATCCCGGCATGACGATCGCGTGCGACGCATCGATGGTCTCGGCGGTCCGTGCTCGCAACCCCGGTCCGATCTCGGTGATGATGCCATCCTCGATGAGCACGTCGGCCGTCGTGTGGTTCTGTGTGCGGGTGCCGAGGGTGAGGACGACGCCGCCGCTCACGAGGTAGTTCGAGCTCATGTCCCGCTCCTCGCGTCAACCGACTTCGCGACGGTCTCGTAGATGCGGTCCACCGACGGCAGGGCGAGGTCTTCGAGGGAGGCAGCCGACGGCAGCGGGATGTGCGGGGTGGTGATGCGCACGCATGGACCGTCGAGATCCCAGAACGCTTCCTCGCCGACGATCGACACGATCTCGGCGCCCCAGCCGCAGAGTCGGGGGTTCTCCTCCACGGTGAACAGCCTGCCGGTCCTCGCGGCGGACTCGAGAAGGGTGTGCGTATCGAGGGGAACGAGCGATCGGAGGTCGATGACCTCGGCCGAGATCCCCTCCTCGGCAAGTCGGTCGGCAGCAGCGAGGGCTCGGGGGACCATGAGGGCGAGGGCGGCGATCGTGACGTCGGAACCTTCACGCACGATCCTCGCCTTTCCGAGCTCATCGACGATCTCGCCTTCGGGAACGTCGGTCTTCGTCGCCATGAGTGACTTGTGCTCGAAGAAGATGACGGGGTCGGGATCCCGGATGGCGGCAGCCATGAGCCCGACGACGTCGAGGGCATTCGATGGCGCTACGACCTTGAGGCCGGGGATCATCATCGCCCAGTTCTCGACGCTCTGGGAGTGTTGGGCTCCGAAGCGTGCGCCTCCGCCGTTCGCCGTCCTGATGACGAGGGGGAACGACACCTGACCGTTCGTCATGTACCGGCTCTTGGCGATCTCGTTGGCGATCATGTCCCAGCACACGGCGAGGAAGTCGGAGAACATGATCTCGGCGATCACGGGCACGCCGGTCATCGCCGCTCCCATGGCTGCGCCGATGATGGCCTGCTCCGAGATCGGGGTGTCGCGTACGCGGTCGGGTCCGAACTCGTCGAGGAGCCCGACCGTCGTCTTGAACACGCCGCCTGCGGCGGCTATGTCCTCGCCGAGCATGACGAGGTGCGGGTCTCGGCGCATCTCCTGCGCGATCCCGTACGCGACGGCGTCGCGGTAGCTCAGTTCCGCCACTGCGACCCCCCATCCGCCCAGACGTCCGTGAGCAGAGCCTCGGCCCCCGGTTCCCTGCCTCCCTTTGCGAAGTCGGTCGCCGCGTCGATGGCGTCGGCCACCTCGCGCTCGATCGTGGAGAGCTCGGCCTCCGGCGTCCCGATAGACAACAGTCGCTCGTGGTACACGGGTATTGGGTCCCGTCCCGCCCACGCCTGGACCTCATCGGCAGGCCGGTACTTCGCGGGGTCGGCGCGTGAGTGGCCGCCCGTGCGGTAGGTGACAGCCTCGATCAGGGACGGTCCCTCTCCTGCGCGCGCCCGTGCGATCGCCTTCGTCGCCGTCAGGTACACGGCGTCGGGGTCGTTGCCGTCGATCAGGATCGGTTCGAGGTCGTACGCGGATGCCCTTCCCGCGGCGGGGTGGTCGACCGCGGTGATGACGTCGATCGGCGTGTACTCCATGTAGAGGTTGTTCTCGCACACGAACACGACGGGGAGGTCCCAGATCTTGGCCATGTTGAGCGCCTCGTGGAATGCTCCGATGTTGGTCGTCCCATCACCGAAGAAGGCGACGGCGACCTGGTCGGTCCCGCGCATCTGCGCTGACCACGCTGCGCCGTTTGCGATGCACAGGTGCGCGCCGATGATCGCGTAGGACCCCATCATCCCCTTCGACACGTCGGTGAGGTGCATCGACCCGCCCTTTCCCCCGAGGATGCCGTTGTCCCTTCCGAGGAGCTCCGCCATGGCGGCACCGAGGTCCATGCCCCTCGCCAACGAGTGTGCATGACCCCGATAGGTCGCGAACGTGTAATCACCCGGCTTCATGGCCGCGCCGAAGCCGGTCGCGATCGCCTCCATCCCCAGCGACAGGTGGGTGGTGCCCTTCACGAGGTTCTGGAGGAATAGGTCGTGGGCGCGTTTGCCGAACTGGCGAAGCTCGTGCAGTTTCCGGTACATCCCCAGCCTGACATCGATGTCGATGTCGGCGTCCGCGAGTGTGCGGTCCACCGGATCGGGGAGTCGGGGCTCGCGAAGCGCGTAGTCGTAGCGGGGATCAGTAGGCATTCGCCACCATGAGGTCCTCGCACGGGAACAGGGTGATGACCTTGCACCCGTCGGCGGTCACGACGACCTCCTCCTCGATTCGTGCGGCAGAGTGCCCGTCGTCGGCTGGCGCATACGTCTCGAGGGCGAAGACCATCCCTTCCTTGATTTCGACGGGGGTCTCGAGGGAGTTCAACCTGCTGATGATGGGGCGCTCGTGCAGCCCGACCCCGACACCGTGGCCGAACTGGAGCCCGAAGGCGTCCATCTCGTCAGCAAAGCCGAACTCTTCGGCCCGTGGCCACACCTTGGCGATCTGATCCGTCGTCGCTCCCGGCTTGACGAGGTCGATGGCTGCATCCATCCACTCTCGCGACTGCTTGAACGCGTCGCGCTGGGACTGGGTTGCCCGTCCAACGGCGAAGGTGCGGTAGTAGCACGTGCGGTACCCGTTGAAGGCGTGGATGATGTCGAAGTACGCCTGGTCACCGGGTCGGATCAGCCGGTCGCTGAACACGTGCGGGTGCGGGCTGCACCGCTCGCCGGCGATCGAGTTGATCGCCTCGACGAACTCTGAGCCCATCTCGAAGAGTCGCTTGTGGGCCATGCCGACGACGTCAGATTCCCGGATACCGGGCTTGAGCATCTCGTAGATGTCCTGATAGACGCCGTCCACCATGGCGCAGGCCTGGGTCAGCAAGAGGATCTCGTCGGGGTTCTTGATCTCCCTGGCGTGCATCATCGCCTGCTGGCCGTCGACGACGTCGAGTCCCGCAGATTGGAGAGCCAGGAACACGGCCGTCTCTGCGAGGTCGACGCCGAGCTTCTCGTGGGCGACGCCCGCGTCCTCGAGCGCTCCCTTGATCTCACGCACCGCACGCGCATGGAGCCCCGTTTCGGCTCCTATCGCCCCCTGGAGCCCCGTGTTACCACCGACGGAGTTCTCCGTGTCGTACATGTGGGGGAGCTGGAGGCGATGTGCCTTCGCCGCGGATCCGAAGTCCCAGACCTTGGGTCTGCCCTCCCTGGTGACGAGTGCCCACCGTTCGCCCTTGTTGAACGCCCAGTACCCGATCTGGGTGGCGGTGGCGTAGCGGATGTTCGAGGTCTCGAAGAGGAGCACGGCGCCCAGGTCGAACTGCTCGAGCATCATCTTCACACGCTCGAGCCGGTACTGCCGGAGCCGTTCGAAGTCGACCCTGTTCTCCCAATCGACGCCCATCACCCCAGGGGCTGGACTCGTGGCCACCGGAAACTCGCCCATCGTGTACTCCTCGCGCTCTACTGCGTGCCCGGTCGAACTTCGTCGGCCAGTGCGTTCTCGAGATATGACCAATCACGTGCAAATCGGTACGAGTGCCGAGGCGGCGGCTGTGGCGCCTGGGTTTCGAGCCACCGAACCCTGCCGGCGCCGATGTTGCGGAACTCGTGGACGCACCCGACGCCCGCCCATGCGACATCCCCCGGTGCGAGCTCGTAGTGCGAACCGTCGAATACCGCCTCGACCTCACCCTCGAGGATGAGATACGCCTCCTCGAGGGGATGGTCGTGGGCACCCGCAAACCCGCCCTGTTCGTACTGCACCATGAACATCGTCGAGAGGTCGGCCCCGAGATCCGAGTCGACCATCATCTTGACGCTGATGCCGCTGTAGACGAGGAGCGCGGTCCTCATGCTGGCACTCAGCGCGAGCCGGTCCTGGGTCTGGAGGGTGGGGTCCATCGAGGCCGCGTCGATGTGCCCGAAGTACCGGTTACGTGGGTCGCGAACGTCGATGGCAGCGGGATTGGTCGATGTCAGGGGTCCGGGGAAGTGGGTGTCGTATCCGAAGCGTTCCCTGGGCAGAGGTGCCTTCATCTCCGCGAACTCGACCGGTGCGTCCGTGTGGTTGCGCAGCGCGTGGGTCATGCCGACGGGGACGAGACCGTAGTCACCGGTCGAGAGTTCGTGGCTGCCCTCGGGCGTGTCGAGGGCCAGCGTGCCTTCGATCACGTAGATGGACTCCTCGAAGGAGTGGATGTGGGCGTCGACGTGTCCACCTGGTTCGAGCCGTGCGATGCGGAACCCCATCTGTACGGACCCTCCAGCCTCGTCCACGACGAAGTCGCCGGTGTATCCGGCGCTGCGGCCGCGGAACTCGGCTGGAACCTCGTAGGTGAGCTGGGGAGAGGTCTTGACGATGTGGTGGGACATCAGGTGGCTCCCTCGCGGAGATAGACCGCGATCGCACTCAGGTCCCGGTTCCCGAATCCTGCGTCGACGGCGTCGTGGACGATGTCGAGACTGGTTGCCGCCTGGCGCATCGGTGCGCCGACACGTTCTCCGAGACCCGTGATCAACTCGAGGTCCTTCGCGACGAGGTCGAGGCTGAATGCCACGGCCGCCTCATCGGGGTGCTCATACGCTTCCCGCTTGTATTGCACGAACGGTGCACCGCCGGCGCCGGTCGCGAACACTTCGTATGCCTTGGCGCGGTCGACCCCTGCCCGTTCTGCGAGGACCACGGCTTCCGACAACGCGACGTTCAATCCGTGGACAAGCCCGTTGACGGCGAGCTTCGTGGCGGCGCCAGACCCGCGGCCCCCGACGTGGATGACCCTGGATGCCAGTGCGTCGAGGACGGGCATCGCCTGCTCGAGCACCTCGTCGTCGCCACCGACCATGATCGTGAGGGCTCCTGCCTCGACGGTTGAGACGCTTCCGGACACGGGGCAGTCGAGATGGGTTCCGCCTGCGGCGTCGACGGCTGCACCGATCGTCTGCACGGTCTCGGGGTCGATGGTGCTCGTCTCGAGCACCACGGTGCCCGGTGTGATGCCTGCGATGATCCCGTCTGGTGCGAGATAGGTGTCGAGGACGGCGGCATCGTCAGCGAGGCTCGTGACGACGATGCTGGCCCTGGTTACCGCCTCGGCCGCCGTTGCTGCCACGGGCGCGCCAATGGCAGCACCGATGCGTTCGGCCTTCGATCGGTCGCGGTTCCACAGGATCGTGTCGAAGCCGGCTCGGCTGATGGTTGCGGCCATGGCTCCGCCCATCCGCCCGATGCCGATCATCGCCACTGTCGGGTTTGCCCTCACCATTGTTCAGTGACACTACACACTTCGTTCGGGGGTCGCTCGCATCAGTGGGGAAGTTTTTCCCGCATCAGGGTGACATGACTGGTCCGAAGGGCACCATACGACCCGTGCCCCTGGGCAACGGGGGGCTGTCAGGAAGGACGCTGCTCGATCAACAGCACTGCACACGGCACCTGCGTGTGTCTATCCTCGGCGTGAGCTACGAAGGAGCGGGTCGCGATGGCCGAGGGATCTGTTGTCATAGTCGGGGGGACGGGTGGGCTGGGCAGGGAGGTCGCTCGTCACTACCACGAGCGGGGAAACTCGGTCATCATCACCGGCAGCCAGCAGGAACGCTCCGAAGCGATCGCTGCAGAGATCGGTGACGGGGTCGTCGGTATCGGTTTCGACCTCGCCAAGCCCCACGAGATCGCCGACGCCCTTTCAGGTGTCGGGCCCGTGTCGCGCCTCGTGCTCGCAGCCATCGCCAGGGACAACAACCCCGTGCGCGAGTACTCGATCGAGGGGGCGATCAACCTCACGACGATGAAGCTCGTCGGATACACCGCCACGATCCACACCCTGCTCGACCGACTCTCGGACGACTCCTCGGTCGTGCTCTTCGGCGGTAGGGCGAAGGATCGGCCCTACCCGGGTTCGACCACGGTGACCACCGTAAACGGGGGCATCAGCAGCGTCATCAACACCCTCGCCATCGAACTCGCGCCGATCAGATTCAACGCGATCCACCCGGGGATCGTCGGCGACAGCCCGTTCTGGGAGAACAAGCCGCTCGACGCCGTGATCAAGCGAACCCCGACGGGTCGGTTGGCGACCATGGCGGAGGTCGTCGATGCCACGGTGTTCCTGCTCGAGAACCGGGCGATGAACGGCACGAACCTCTACGTCGACGGCGGCTGGATGCTCCTGTGACGGACGGCCAGCGAACCACGACGATTCCCGAAGCGCTCGACGGCATCGGCGACCGGCTGCGCGAGGAACGCGTCAAGGCCGGCATCAGCCAGCGCGAGCTGGCGAGGCGCCTCGGCCTGTCGGCCAGCCTCATCTCCCAACTCGAGAGCGGGCTGTCGAAACCCTCGGTTGGCACCCTCTATGCGATCGTCACCGAGCTAGGGATCTCGCTCGACCGGGTCATCAGGGGCGAGGAGTTCCCGCCTGATGCGTCCTCGAACGGTGATCGAGGGGAATCGGAGGCGCCGCTCGTGCATCCGGGTGAGCGGCGGTCGATAGAGCTCGCGTCGGGTGTCCGCTGGGAGGATCTGAACGCAGAGACCGAGGACGACATCGACTTCCTCCACGCGATCTACGAGGTCGGCGGAACATCCACACCCGATCGATCCCTCATGCGCCACCACGGCCGCGAGTACGGGTACATCGTGAGTGGAACCCTCGGGATCCAGATCGGCTTCGAGGAGTATGTCCTCAACCCCGGGGACTCGATCGCCTTCGATTCGACGCGACCGCACCGCCTCTACAACAAGGGTGACGAGGAGGTCCACGCCATCTGGTTCGTCGTCGGCCGCGAAGCCGATGATCGCACCGTGGGGTGAGCCGCGGCGCCTACGGTCCGAGATCCTGCCCGCTCCACTGCTGAGGTAGGCTCGCTGTCGTCGAGTCGGTCTCGAGCGATCAGAGCACGCAGTGGAGTGCCGATCAGCCGGTGGAACGGAGGGGTAGTGCTGCCATTCGAAGTGCCGTGGTATCGACGACTGCTTCGCTTCGCGGTCCTGCTGGGTATCGCAGGCGGTGTCCTCGGGCTGATCTACCTCGGCGGCACGGGGTGGGTGATCGACCGTGTTTTCCCCGAGAGCGACGGTGCGGCGTGGTCGGGTGACTGGTGGTGGATCCCTGTGACCGCGATCGGGGGGTTGATCGTCGTCCTCTTGCGGACGATGTGGGACATCCCCGATGACGTTCCCGGTGGCGTTGGCCTCATCGAGGCAGCAGACGTAGACCACACTGCTGCTCCGAAGTGGGTCGTCATTGCCGTGGTGTCCGCGATCACAGGGGCGAGCCTCGGACCGTCGTTCGCCCTGGTCGTCATGGGAGGCGGCCTCGGCTCGTGGATCGCCTCGCGGCGCTGGGCCGAGGGCGGGGCGGATCAGGACTACACGCTGACCGGTATCGCTGGTGGTCTCGGTGCCGCCTTCACGTCGCCGATCCTCGGTGCGTTCATGGTCTCAGAGCTCGAGCCCCTTCCTCGCAACAGGTACGTGGCGTCGATCATCCCGCAGTTGATCGCCTCGATGATCGGGTTCGTCGTGTTCTTCTCGGTGGCTGGTCGCACCTTCCTGGGCAGCTACGAGGTTCCGCGATACGACTTCGCGATCAGCGACATCCTGATCGCCGTCGGGCTCGGTGCCCTGTCCGCGATCGTGATGTTGGTCATCGTCGGGATCGCCCTCGCCGTGCGATGGGTGTGCGCGCTGGTCCCCAACCGGTACGTCCTCGCCATCGGTGGCGGTGCGATCGTGGGGTTGATCGCCGTGGCGCTGCCGCTGACGGTCGGTGCCGGTCAGTCCCAGCTCGGTGTCGTGATCGACGATTCCGCGTCATTTGGCATCGGGTTGTTGATCATCGTGCTGCTGGCGAAGATCCTCGCCATGTCGCTGAGCCTCGAGGTGGGATTCCTCGGCGGCAACGTCTTCCCGATGATCTTCATCGGTGGTACGGCGGGCACGATCGCGCACCTCGCCTTCCCCGAGATCCCGCTCGCCCTTGCCGTCGGTTGCATGCTCGCCGCCGTGCCCGGTTCATACCTGCGAGCACCGATCAGCATGGTCCTGATCGCCGCTATCGCGCTCTACCTCGATGCCGAGACGATCGCCCCTGTCGCGATCGCCGTGGTCACGGCCTATCTCCTCATTGCGTCCGTTCGGTATGTCGTGTCGAACCGGAGAGACGCGGCGGGCGACACGCAAGCCGCAGGGACCGCCTCGGCTTGAACCTGGCGGGATCCTCGCGCGATATCGAGGATCAGCCGCTTGACCAACTGCGCCGCGGTCGCGGCGTGACTGGACTCAGTCACCCTTGTGCGGCTCATTTGCCGCGGTGAGCGGGGTCACGGCGTCCTTGGATGTGATGCTCGTGTGGCCGTCGTCCCACTCGATCTCGACGGAGTAGTCGTCGTGGATCGCGGTGACCTTGCCGGTAGGAGCGACCTGTCCCACCTTCTTCGTGATTCGTACGACTCGGGTTCCCTTATGAAGCATCCCTCACCTCGGTTTATCCGCCTGAATGCATCTCCATCCAGGGTCGAACGTTCACCCCAACGATACTCAACGCGGGCGACGACGCAGTTGGGATCGTCTGTGGGCTGCCCGCGCCATTTCGGCACGGGCAGCCCACCGATCAGGAATCGCTTCCGCAGGTGACCTCGAACGTTCCCGTGGCCGTCACGAGCTCCTCCGCCTGCCCTCCGGCGACGGCCCAGTAGCTGTTCTGCTCGTAGAACGATGCCGTGCCGGTGATGGTGTTGCCTTCGACCGTGTATGAATCGACCTGGCTGATTCCCGGCTCGATGCTGAATTCCTCCGCGGCCACCTCATCGGCGATCCACTCCAGATCCGGGTCTTTGACGTTCACTCTGACCGAGGGCCATTGGTCGACCTCGGCGGGGTCGGTGTCCTCGTGGGGGATGGCGATCGAGATCGCGCCTCCCTCGATATTCGGGTTGCCCTGATCGTCGACCATGAACAGGGAGGCGATGAACACACCGAAGAAGTCGGAACGGCACTGCTGGCCTGCGAAGCCCGTGTCAGCGAAGGTGTATGTCACACCGTCGATCGTGGCGGACGCCCTGTGTGCATCACCGCCCGAGCCCTCGTCGGTGCCCCCGCCACCGTCCGAGCCCGATGCTTGTGTCGTGGTCGAGGCGTCAGGCGTCGTGGTCGTCACATCCTGTGGATCGGTCGCACCGTCGTCGCCGCCCGAATCACCGCAGCCTGCAGCGAGCAGCGCAACGGCCATGACGAGGCCGACCAGCGTGAGTCTTTGTGTCACACGTCCCCCTCCTGTTTCGTCACGTACAAGCGGGTCGGTCCCGGCATGAGGACCCTTCCTTGCGAGGCTGAGGTACTCACGACCGGCGTAAACGCCGTACGAAGGTCCCGAACCTTGGCACAGGTCACGGGCGTCGCGCAAACGCGCCGACGAATCGGCACCCCGGCCACGGGGGACGCGGAACGGCCTGTGCCTTCCTTGGGCCATCGGTGGGCATTGGCGCCGGTTCATCAGTGCGCCGTGCCCGATAGCGATTAGAGCGCGCGCATCCGGTTGTTGCGGGGGTTGTGTTCGACCTCGGCCAGTCCCAGTGCTTCGAGGACCGGTGGGACGTAGTTTCCGACGCGTCCGCGCAAGCCCTTCTTCAGCCCGTACCAGCCGCCGATCGGGTTGTCGGACGATCGCGCCCACGCCTCGACGGTGCCTTCGGCCGCAGGCTTCTGCTCATCGGCATTGCCGAGAGGCACCCAGTCCCCGGCGTCTCTGAGCATCTGGTGGAGGTCCTCGATGATCCGAAGGTCGTAGTGGAGGACCGTCGTTCCCACGGTGCACACGAGGATGGCCGGATCGTGCGCCTCGTCGCGGTGCATGAGGATCTCGGACCCAAGGCTCGGGGTCTTGAGCACCCAGGGATCCTCGGCTGTCCCCGTTCCGGAGAATGGTGCGGCACCCATCGACTTCCCCCTCGTCAGCGCTGTCCTGTCTCGGTCGTTCGGCGCAAGGTTACCCATCGCACCATGCGCGCACGGAGGTCATGGACCTCCGACCGGAATCGTCGAACGGCTCCTCGATGCGAGGTGCTCGACGACGTGCTTCGCGTCGATCGGCATCCCGGAGAGGGTCTCTGACCACAGGGCGTGGAGGAAGAAGAGCCCGCAGAAGTAGAGGCCCGGATGGGTGTTGACGATGCCCCTGTCGTGGTTCGGCCGACCCTCACCGTCGAAGACGGGGAGCTCGATCCAGTCGAACCCGGGCCGAAAGCCAGTGCACCACACGACGTTGGCGACATCCAGGACCGTGCCGTCGGCGATGAGAGGCAGACCGTCCCTCACGCCGGATACGCGTGCGACCCGATGGGCCCCCGCGTCGATGAGGTCTCTTGGCTTGACTCTGACGAGCGGAGCGGCCGTGTGGTGCTCGAGCATCCTTTCACGTGCTCGACGGCCGATCGGAGTGCTCGTATTCAGCACCTTGACCGCACCGAAACGGACGAGGCGGACCCCGATCGTGCGTCCGAACCACGGCTCGATGCGGAACGGGATCACCGCTGCAGGTTCTCCCGCGATGTAGGTGGTGCGGTCCCTTGCGAGCTCCAACCCGATGTCGGCACCCGAGTTCCCCATCCCGACAACGAGAACCGGACCGTCGGCGAGTTGGGAGGGCCGCTTGTACTGCGAAGAGTGCATCTGGATGATGTCGGGGTCGAGATCCGGAGCGAAGTCGGGAACATGGGGTACCTGGTAGTTCGCCATCGCGACAACCACGTTGTCCGCTCGCAGCGAGGCGCCGTTCGCTTCGACCACGTAGGAGTGGCCGTCGTGGCCGAGTCGGGTCACCCTTGTGCCAGACCGCACGGGGAGGTCACCCGCCTCTGCGTACCGCTCGAGGTACTCGGCGACCTCGTCCTTGGACACGTACGTCTCGGGTTCGGCGGGGAAGGGCATCCCGGGGAGGCCTGAGTACCGGGCTGGTGTGAACAGCATGAGCGAGTCCCACCGCTTGCGCCAGGCGTCACCGACACGCTCGGCGGCGTCGAGGATCACGAAACCGATACCACGCCGGGCGAGCTCGTAGCCGACGGTGAGCCCGGTCTGGCCGCCCCCGATGACGATGGTGTCGAAGTGCTCGATGTCGTGGTCGTGGGCAGTCATGGATGGGTTCCCTCCGGTGGCCTCCTGACAACGTACGGCATGAGCCTCCGCCCCGCATCGCCAGAAACACCCACCTTCCGATGAGCGGCCCCTGGGTAGTTCCACCCAGACCGAGGGAGCACAACCCTCAGGCGAGTCCGTTACGAATCGCCCACGCGGTTGCCGCCGACCGCGACGACACGTCGATCTTGGAGAAGATGTTCGACACGTGCCGGTCGATGGTCCGTTCGCTGAGGACCAGATTGGCGGCGATGGACCGGTTGGTTGCGCCCGAAGCGAGCATCCGCAGCACCTCGACCTCCCGGTCGGTCAACCCGGACGGCCATTCCGACCGCGTCCCTCGCACCAGGTCGTCGACCGTACGAACATCGGGGATGGCACCGAGCTCCACGAACACCGCACGTGCCGCCTCCCACTCGAGGTCCGACCCGTGGTCGTCCCCGCGTGCCCGGAGGGCTCGGCCGAGATCGACCCGGCTTCGTGCGAGCTCGTGGGGGAGCGCCAGATCCTGCCACAACCCCTTCGCCGCCCTCAGGTGTACGACTGCCTGGGAGATGCGGCGCTCGGCGAGCGCGACGCGGCCCTCGGCATGTGAGGCCCATGCGAGGTGGGCCTCGCTCTGGGTATGGCGTGCGGCGGCGGTGAGTTCGTTGGCTGCATCCGTGGCCGATGAGAGGTGGCCGGTCGCGATCGCGATTTCGACGAGCGCTGGCAGCAATCCGATGCGGTCGAAGGGGTCGGTCGCCTCGGAGAGCGCTTCGACCATCGACGCGAACGCTGCATCTGCATTCCCCTGGGCGAGCCTCGCCAGGGCGAGGCCTGGCATGGGTTCACCTCCGTCGATGCTCACGCGGCGGTAGGCGGCGATCGCTCCTTCGAGGTCGCCTCGCAGTCGGTGGATCTCGGCGAGTTGATACGTTGCCTGCGCTGCGATCCGGAACCGTGCTCCCGCGTCCCCCGCTCGACCTGCCTCCTGAGCTGCCTCGGTCCAGGCACCTTGGAGCCGCAGGGTCTCCGACCGATGGGCAAAACATTGGTCAGTGAATGCCACGAGGTCTGGTTGCTCACCGCACCAGTCGGTGAGCGCGAGGGTCCATTCGGAGGCTCGCCTGAAGGCATGGGTCTCGTAGCAGCCCTCGAGGACGCTGCAGTACACGATGCCGGTGACCATCGGATTCATCCGGGGGCCCGTCACCGACACCATGACCTCGTCGAGGAGGCGGAGTCCCTCCGCCGTCCTCGACAACCGGAGCAGCGCTCGGCCCTGGGTCTGGGATGCAAGGGCCGTGAGGTCGGGATCGTCGAACCGTCTCCCCATGTCTGCGGCTCGTCCGCTGAGCATCGCGACGTCCTCGAACTCGCCTGACGCGACGTGCCGCAAGGCCTGCGGCATCAGCAGGTACCCGCGCTCGACGCAGTCTTCCGGTGCTGTCTGGAGGAGGCGTTCGGAAGCCTCCACCCATCCGCTTGCCTGTGGGATCTTTCCTCGACTCGCCAGGTTCGAGGCGAGCCACAACGCCGCCCGGGCCGCATGAAGGTCATTTCCCTCTGCGATGTAGGCGTAGTGGGCTCGCTCCTGGGCCGCCAGCATCTCGGGGACCTTGCCGAGCATGTACGCGGACGTGGCGAACAGCTCGAGGTCCGCGGCTGCGAGGGGTTCGGCCGCATCGGCGCTGGAGAAGGCCGAGTACGCATCGGTCCAATGTCGCTCTGCGTAGGCGGACCGTGCACTAGCCAGGAGATCTGTTCGCTCGACATCGTCGGAGTTCGGCACCCGACCACGGTACTCCTCCATCCCCTCGTCCTCGCCCCTTCGTCCCCTCGTCCCCCTCGTCCCCCCTCGTCCCCCCTCGTCCCCCTCGTCCCCCCCTCGTCCCCTTGTCCCCCTTTCAAGGGGGACGGCAGAGCGAAGCGATGCAGGGGGATTCCTCGACACCCGGACCTCGCAGTCATCGGACGGAGCCAACGAGGGACAGGGGGACGGCAGAGGAGTGAAGCGAGCGATGCAGGGGGATTCCTCCGGCAGCGCCGCACCTCGCCGCAGGCTCCGGACGGTCAGCGCGCCCGCCCAGGGAAGGGAGGACGCAGGTCACGGCGTTGAACGTCTGTTGCAGGACCGAGCGTCACAGCGACGATCATCGTGATTCCTGCGTTTCCCGATCGGTCGCAGGTGATCGGATTCGTGATCGCGATGATTGATCGCGGGGCACGCAGCGAGTGAAGCGACGATGCAGGGGGATTCCTCGGCACCCGGCCTCGACGATCGGAGCCGCGGGAGGAGGGGAGTGCAGAGGACTCGCGACGATCATCGTGATTCCTGCGTTTCCCGATCGGTGAGGTGTGATTCATGATCGCGATGATCGATCGTGGGGCACTGCAGCACTTCACGCTCCGCTTCCTCGATGCCGATCTCGAGGATCGGTATCAAGTGGAGGAGGGGAGTGCGGGACTGGCGGGGTATCGGATCATCACCGGGGCAACGGTGGTGATCTGGGCTATCGCAGCCGTACTCATCCCGCTCGGAACGGACATCCCTGCAGGAAAGGCCGTGGCTGTCGGGATCACGATGGCGATCGTCGGATCTGCCTGCTTCCTTGCATCAGGCTGGGCGAGCACCATGAACCGGCAGCATGCCCTCGCATCGCTTCTGACCTCTGCAAACGGGTTGGTCATCCTCGCCCTTGGTGCATCCACCGACTTCATCACGGGTTATGCCATCGCTGCGATCATGCTGTTGTTCCTCTTCGGGTTCGTCTCCCGCACCCGTTTCGTGCACGCCGCCGTGCGAACAGCCGTCATCGGAGTCGGCCTCGCGGTAGCGGTCGCCACGTACGGGGGCACCGGGAGCCTGCTCATCGACATCTTCTTCTTCATCATCGCTGCGCTCGCCAGCCTGCTCGGCCTGCGCCTGATCGAGAGGAACCGGAGGGTGTCGTGGCACCAGAGGCTCGTCATCGAGGAGCAGACCCGAAGTCTCGAGGTCGAGCGATCCGAGTCCGAGCGTCTCCTCCTCAACGTGCTCCCCGCCTCCGTCTCTGCGCGCGACTGAGGAGCGGGGAACAGCTGATAGCCGATGACTTCCCGTCGGTCTCGGTGGTGTTCGCCGACATCGTCGGGTTCACCCCGATGGCGGCGAAGCTCAGTGCCGTTGAAGTGATCGAGATGCTTGGAGATCTGTTCACCGATTTCGACGATCTCGTCGCGGAGCGCGACCTCGAGAAGATCAAGACGATCGGGGACTCGTACATGGCCGTCGGCGGACTTCCCGAACCGATGGAGGACCACGCGGTCCGCGTCGTAGACCTCGCCCTCGCGCTCATCGAGCATGCGTCGTCATCGAGGTACTTCTCCGACTTGCAGCTGCGTGTCGGGGTCCACTCGGGCCCGGCAGCCGGCGGCGTGGTCGGTACGCGGAAGTTCGCGTACGACGTGTGGGGAGACACGGTCAACGTCGCATCGCGTCTCGAGACCTACGGTGTCCCGGGACGGGTCCATGTCAGCGAGGAGACGAGGGCACTCAGCGCCACGGCGTTCGAGTTCGAATCACGACCACCCATCGAGATGCGCGGTGTCGGGGTCAGGTCCACCTATCTCGTGATCGGTCGCCGTGGTGCGATGGAGACATCGGGAGCCATCGAGGGGCGGGCCATGCAGTAGCTCGCGGTGTCCTGAGGCCGCTGCCGTAGCGATACGCTGTGCGAAATGGTGAGACTGATTCGGGGCGCGTTCGCTGGGGCCACCGCGGGGCTGGCGGGCACGTTCGCGATGGACATCCTGTGGTATCGCCGGTACCGCGCCGCTGGAGGAACCCAGCCGTTCATGGCGTGGGAGACCTCCGAGGGCACGGAGGGCTACGAGAACGCCGCGGCTCCCGCCCGGACCGCCAAGGCGATCGCCGACATGGTCGGAGTCACGCTGCCAGACTCGTCCGCCCGGACGGTGAATAACGTCGTCCATTGGATGACGGGCATCGGATGGGGCAAGGCGCACGGATTGGCGTCCACCGCACTTGGAACCGCAACGCCGCTCATCGGCCCGATCACCGGCATTGCCGCATGGTCGACGAGCTACATCGTCCTTCCCCAACTGGGTGTCTACAAGCCGATCGGCGAGTACGACCGTGAGGTCCTGGTCCAGGACCTCACCGCGCACCTCGTGTACGGAGCGGTGATGGGTATCGCCTACCGACTCTTGAGCGGCGCGCGCACCATTCCGGTGGATCTCGACAGCGAGGCGAGGCTCGGTTGAAGCCCCGGCTGCGGGGGTGGTTGCACCTCGGTGCGGCACCTCTGGCCCTCGTGATGGGCCTCGGGCTGCTCGTCGTCACTCCGAGTGCCGGGCTCCGCCTTGCCGTCGCCGTCTACGTCGCGACCACCGTGCTGCTGTTCGGCGTAAGCGCGGCCTACCACCTCGGGGCGGGGGGTCCGCGTACGAACGCGTTCCTGAACCGGCTCGACCACGCCAACATCTACGTGTTCATCGCGGGCAGCTACACGCCCTTTGCCGCCGCCCTCGACGATCGACGCACCGGCACCATCATGTTGGTGCTCGTGTGGTTCATCGCCATCGTTGGGTTGGTGGTGAGAGTGTGGTGGCAGCGTGCACCGCGGTGGTTGGCCGTGGGTTCCTACGTGGCCCTCGGTTGGGTGGCGGTGTTCTTCCTTCCTGCGATCTGGAGCGACTTCGGGGCCGCCGTGGTGGGCCTCGTGGCGCTCGGTGGCCTGCTCTACACGATCGGTGGCGTCGTCTACGCCAGGAAGCGACCTGACCCATACCCCGAATGGTTCGGATACCACGAGTTGTTCCACGCGCTCACGATCGCCGCGTACGTCGCCCAGTTCGTGGCGGTCGCGACAGTCGTCACCTGACTCGGCGAGCATCAACCTCATACCACCGCAGACATCGTCGACGCGGCAAAGGACGCGTTCTGATAGTGCCCGAGGTGTGGGAGTAAGCGGGCCGCTACCGCCGAACGGAGACGAACATCAGCGTCGGTGAGCGGGAGAACACTTCTGTGGCGAGCTATGCGTCGATCGCATCATCCATCGTCGGTGTATGTGATCGGGCGAAGCGCATCGTGAAGATCAGGACGATGAGGCTCACAGCGATCGTGACGAGGTGCAGGATCCCCTTTCCTTCGAGGGCGGTCCAGTTGGACCATGAGTGCAGCCCGACCATGAGGATGAAGACGCCGACGGTCAGGGCGATCCGACGCAGCCGGTCGGATCGCGGCGCGGTCAGCATCCATCCGATCGCGGCGCCTATGGCGCCGGAGAAGACGATGTGGCTGAACACGCCCACGAAGCCGCGCAGGAAGAGCATCTCGAGTAGGACTGACCCGGACGGACCCCCGGCATCGAACATCTGTTGCAGCGTGTACACCTCGTTTTCCACCACCTGGAACCCCGCACCGACCAGTACCCCGAAGACCAGACCCGCAGTTGCTCCTGAACGCCGAGCGCCCGGCAGGAACGCCACCAGGAATATCCCGAGCATCTTCAGTGTCTCCTCGATGATCGGAGGTAAGGACACGGTGAACCAGGTGCTGTCGAGGGACGTCAAGGAATTGGCGACGATCGTCTCCACGGCTTCGTTTGCGCGGGCGGCAATGCCCGTGGCTGCGAAGCCACCCCACACGAGTGCGAGCACGGCACCGATGGTGAGCAGCTGGGTTCGTCGAGCCGGTCGGACGAACAGGAGGAGGAGCAGGACACCGTATACGACCCAGATAGCTGACGTCATGACGGCCCACGGAGTTCCGACGACCGCCAGCGATACGGTCAATCCGTCCCAGAGCGCGTTGGCGCCCAGGACGCCGAGCACCACGATGGTGGCCACGATCGCGATCGTGCCTGATCGTCGTGTGATGGGCGATGAACCAGTTGACGAGTTGCTCACGACGACGGGACTCCTGTGATCTCGAGGGTGCCGAGCATGGACTCGATATCCGGCTCGATGGCGTCCCACTCTTCGGACGAGGCGGACACCTGCCCGCGCGCCAGAGTGGTTCCGTCCGAGTAGGCGAAGAGCATGGTCGTCCTTTCGGAAGAATCCGTGAACGTGAGTGATGCACCTGTGAGTCCACTCGCGGTGGTGAACGGCGTCACCTCGCCGAGCGTCGCGTCGGTGAGGGCAGCCGAGTCGGCCGTGACGGCATCGGTCGGTGTTGTCGTATCTGCGACTGGCGGGAACAACAGGAACTTCGCCGTTCCCTTGTCCAGTACGACCAAGGGGGTGTCTCCCTGGAGGATCCATCCAGCAGCTACTTCGACCGATACGCCTTGCCGCTCGACGCGTTCGCCGGCAGCGACCGTCGTGTCCTCTGGTTGGGTCGCCTCGGCGAGACGCGGGAGCCCGAGGCCGAACAACGCCGACACGAGGATCGTGACGGCAATGACGACCCACTGGCCGCTGTGGCTCGACCGAAAAGGCTTATCCGGGTTCATTGTGCTCCTCAAATCCATACCTAGCAGTCCGGGTCGGTCACGTCGCAGAATTCGATCCACCGCGAGAATGGGACAACCCCGAGCGTCTCGTCGTAGGATTGCAGGTCGACGAGGGTCACGCGGACCGGTGTCGTCACTCCGCAGTCGCCGAACAATCCAGCGCGGGTGTAATCGACGTCGCCGACGGTGACGGCCGTCCCCAATGCGAAGACATCGTCGTCGCGATCGGTGCCGCACACCGGGTAGCTCTCACCATCGGCTTCGAGGGTCATCTCGATGGTCCGATTCGCACCCATGAGGGCCAACGACTGACCATCGATCGACAGCTCGGCGTCGGGGACCTCCCCCTCGGCAACAGCGAAGGCACGATAGGTGCCGTCCGAGATCTCGGCGCCAGAGGTACCACCACACGCGGTGGCCACCAGCGACACAATGAGGATGGCAGGTGCGTACCTGCCCACAAGCGACTTCACTGCAACACCTCGACCCGACATGGGTCTTGCTCTGATACTCGGTCGATGGACTTCAAGGTCGATCAATCATAGATAGCTCATCGAGGAAGCGAGACTCTCGCGCGCCATCGATTGCTGCCTGCGTCGAGGGCATCAGAAGGTGACTCCCACAGTCGTGGCCGACGCAAAGGACGGTTTCCGAGGTCGAGCGCGCACCAGCATGACACCGTCGTCGCCTATCCGTTGCGACGTGCTAATGCGTACGTGCCACCGACGAGGACGATCCCGAGCACGACGAGGGCGATCCCTGCGGCCATCGGTCCGCCGACGTCCTCGATCCCGGTGTTGGGCAGTGTTGAGGACGTCGTTGCCGTGGTCGTGGTCGTGGCCGCCATCGTTGTCGTTGTCGTTGTCGTTGCTGTGGTGGTGGTCGTCGTCGTTGCCGCCGAAACGATGTCGAGGGCACGCGTCTCGACGATGTTCCATGCCCCTGCCACTGGCCCCCTCACAGCTTGTGCGGAGATCCCGAAGGTGTCTCCGTCCGCCGCCGCGGGCCCGACGTCGATGGCCACGGTCAGGAAGGACGGTCCGGCCGCGACGGTCGGGTCATAGTCACACGAGACATCTCGCAAGATGGCGTCGACTGTGCAGTTGGCAAGTTCGTTGGTCGCGCTCACGATGCTGAGCGTCCCGTTTCCGCCGGTCCCCGTGAGGACAACCGACGTGTCCACGTTCGAAGCATCGGCGAGGGGCGTGTAGGTCACTTCCAACGTCGAGACCGAACCAGGGGTGGTCGGATTCGGAGTCGGACCAGCGACTGATATCGTGATCGGATCGTCGACGACCAGCGTCGCGGCCGCGATCTGTCGTACGACAATATCGTTGCCCGGCGTGTCAGGGTCGTCACCTTCGACCTGGGTCGTGATGTCGAATGTCCCACGGGCATCCGCCGATGCCGTTGCGGTGAGGGCGATCGACTTGGCGGCGGTGCCGTTTGACCACAGACAGTCGACCTGCGGGCCACTGGCCGGGACGCATGTCACGTCCGCAGTGGAGAGCGAGACCGTCCCGGTCGCTCCTGATCCGGGAGCAACGACGACGGACACGATCGTGCCCCCCAGGACCCCGCCGGACGCGTCCTCGCTGAATGTTGCATCCACGGCCGTCGATCCACCGGGATAGACCGAGGGTGCACTCACCGTCAATGTTCCTGTCACTGCCGCGAGAACAGAGGCAGTCGACAGAAGAACGAAGGCCGCTACCGGCAGTATCCACGCGATCTGCCAATGCCGGCGAGACATCCACTTCGACATCGGTAATTCCCTTCCTTGAGAAGCGAGTTGGACGATAGTGGCGGCGCAACCACACCCGCCATGCTGAGGTGGAGGCTCGCGGCGTTGAAACGAGTGCAAACGACCGGCAGCCTTGTTGTTGTGACGAGCGATAGGGCGCGTCCGTTCGGCCATGACCGAGTGCCGATCTGGACACTCAGGTTCGGTTGCGTCGGCCCCCGATGAACGTAACGGCCATGGGCCTGACCCTTGACGTCGATGATGCCTCCCGGCTCGCTGGGGTGGTCGGGAACCGTCCGCCGTCGATCCGGATCGACTCGTCGCCGCCTGCGACAAGGAGCATCGCGGGCTGATCGTCGGTGCCAGTCCCGAACCGGACGTTTCCTCGGTCGTGTAGACCTCCCAAGGGCTACCACCGAACGTGAAGTCGCCGTTCGCTTCCGCGGTAAGTCATCGGTAGTAGACTGCCCGGTTGCCGCGTCGACCGCCCCGAACCGAGGATCACTCCCCACCAATGACCGACGAAACCACACCCCGCATCTTCAGCCTGCGCTACTCCGGCCCGGGCCTCATCGTTGCATTGCTCTTCTTCGCATTCTCCCTTTTTCCTTCCCTCCTTCCGCGTGCACCGATGTTCCAGGGCCTCGTCTCCGGTGTCACCGTCATGGTTGGATACGGCATCGGATCCCTGGGCGAGTTGGTGTGGCGCTACCTCGGCATCCCATCGCTGAAGGGCCGTGCGAGGAAGATCACGGTCGGTGTGTTCCTCGCAATCATCGCCTTCGTCCTCGTCTCAGCGATTTGGCAGCACGTTGGATGGCAGAACGACGTTCGCGACGTCTTCGGCATGGAACCGACCTCGCCGATGCGGTGGCTGCCCGTCAGCCTGTTCACCGTGCTCGTCGCGGCAGTGATCCTCATCATTGCCAGGGCAATCCGGAGGCTCTTCATCCTGATCGCAGCGCAACTCGACCGGGTCCTCCCCACCCGCGTCGCCATCGTGCTCGGAGTAGGCGCCCTTGCTGTCTTCTTCTGGTTCCTCGCCACCGGCGTGCTCGTGAATGGCTTCTTCGCCGGTGCGAACGCCGTCTTCTCCACACGTGACACGGCGACCCCACCCGGTGTCAGCCAGCCACTGTCCGTCCTGAGGTCGGGTGGTGTGGAGTCGCTCGTCGCCTGGGACACGCTCGGGCGGATGGGGCGCTCGTTCGTGGGCACCGGGCCCACGATCGAGGATCTCAACGCCTACAGCGGTGGTGGTGCCATCCAACCCATCCGCGTGTATGCGGGTCTCAAGTCCGCAGGCACGCTCGAGGAGCGGGCCCAGCTCGTTCTCGACGAGTTGATCCGCACCGATGCGTTCAACCGTGAGGTTCTCGTCGTCGCGACGACGACGGGCACAGGCTTCCTCGACGAAGACGCCGTCGATCCCCTCGAGTACGTCTACAACGGCGACACAGCGATCGCCGGCGTTCAGTATTCCTACCTGCCAAGCTGGATCTCCTTGCTCGCCGACCAGCAGGCCGTCAAGGAGACGTCCCAGGTCGTGTTCGACACCGTCCACGGCTACTGGCAGACCCTTCCCGAGGATGACCGTCCGGAGCTGTATCTCTACGGTCTTTCGCTCGGGTCGTTCGGTGTCGAGGCGATCCTCTCGTCGATCAACATCCTGAACGAACCGATCGATGGCGCCTTCCTCGCCGGCCCCCCGTTCGTCAACCCGCTCCACGCCCAGATCCTGGAGGACCGCGACGAGGGTTCGGCACCGTGGCGCCCGATCTACCAGAACGGCAGGACTGTCAGGTTCACAGCACAGGAGTACGGCCTCGACATCCCAACTGCCGAGTGGGGGCCGACCCGGATTGTCTACCTCCAGCACGGGTCGGATCCGGTCGTGTTCTTCAATCGGAACCTTCTCTTCAACAGTCCGGACTGGCTCGAGCACGAGGACCAGCGCGCACCCGACGTATCGGATGAGATGGTGTGGTTCCCCTTCGTGACGATGTGGCAGGTTGCTGCGGATCTCCCTGCTGCAGGCTCGGTACCGGAGGGGTTCGCCCACTTGTACCAGATGGTCGAGAATGCACAGGCGTGGATCGGCGTCACGCAGCCGGAGGGCTGGTCCGAGGCCGACACACAACCGCTCCTTGATCACCTCGCGCAACTCCAGATCGACAAGGCCCAGGAATGACGTCAATCCGGAATCGTCACGGCAGTGGCTCCGCGAGCGACGGTGTGCGGTGAGCCCCACGGCCCGCATCGCCATGTCCTAGGCGCCGCATTGTGACGTCGAGCACAGTGACGGTTCTCGATCCGGCGATGGCGGTCCGCAGCACGATCGACGCGCGAATCCTCCTGGGACTCTGGTGCGCCCGCAAGGCGTTCGTCCCGCTGCTGCTCACGGGGTTCATCGTCGCCGCGGCGTGGTTCATGGTCGTCGATCACGATGCCGTTACGTTCGTCGATCGGATGAACCAGCTCGGTACACCGGCGGAGGTGGCTTCCGCGGCGCTGTCACCGTTCGCCCTCGTGGCTGGAGCGCTCGCCATGAGGATCACGATCGCGCTCGCCGCGCTCGTCGCGGCAACCCCGCTCGCATTCCGCAACCGGGCAAGCGATTATCCGCATGCAGGTTGGCTCGGACGTCACATGAGGGTCTGGTGGGATCGCTGGAAGTTGAGCCAATCGCTGCGGGCGTTCCGGTGGACGTGGTTGGTCCATGGGGTGGTCCTCGACCGGCTCGATGCGAGGGGATCGATCTGGGATCACTGGGATCGAATCGTGGTGATCCTCAACGTCGTGTTGACCATCGCCTTCTTCGTGGTCGTGACGATCGCCTTTGCACAGGTACCGGTCGAGGCCGGCCCCTGAATGCCGGGCCAGCAGGGCTGCCGTGGGCGCTCGGGGACTTCGACTCCTCCTCTCCACATCGGGACATCGGCAAGGTGGTTGGATCTCGGATGGCGATAGCACCGGTGATGCTCCCGAGGACATCTGAGCGGTCAGATGCGATTCAGGAACTCGAGTACCCGTTGGTTGAGTAACGCGGCGGCGCTCGCGCTGTACGACGGGAGCGAGCTGTCGGCGAAGAGGTGCTGGTCGCCCGGGTAGAGGAAGAGCTCAGCATCTTCGACCTCGGCGACGATTTCGCGGGCGGCGTCGATGTCGCCCTCGTCGACGAAGATCGGGTCGGCGTCCATGCCGTGGATCTGGACGGGGACACCATCGGGCCACGGTCCGAACGCCCAGTCGCCACTGATCGGGATGCACGACGAGACGAGCACGGCACCGCGGGCTCCGGGTCTCGTCTGGGCCAGCTTCTGGGCGGCCATCACGCCGAGCGAGAACCCTGCGTACACGAGCCCCGGAGGCAGGTTCTCGGCTGTGTTGACGCCGCGGTCGAGAATGCTCTCGAACCCGATCGCCTCGGCGTACGCGAGGCCTTCAGCGAGTGTCGTGAACGTACGACCGTCGTACAGGTCGGGGGTGTGGACGGTGTGTCCAGCGCCCCTCAGCTCGTCGGCGAATGCGTGCACGCCGGTAGTGAGCCCGTGTGCGTGGTGGAGGAGCAGGATCTCGGCCATGGTGCCTCCGTCTCGGGCGGCGTGCCAGTCGGGATGGGCCCGTCACTCTACCGGCTGCGGCGACCGCGATTCCGTGGGTCCGGTCACCCTGACACGGTGAGCGGCGCGGACTCGCTGAGGATTGCATGGAGCTCGAATCCGCCGTCCGGATACTCGTACTGGTCGACGGCGACGCGAACCTCGTAGTCGCCGGGGGGCAGCGCATAGCCCAGGTCCGGATCGCACGACGCGGTACCGCCCACGACGTCGATGTCGATCGACTCACCTGGACCGAGCTCGGCACCCACCCCGACGCCTCCGATGCCGCCGGTGAAGATGCCTACGACCTCGTCGGTACCGGGTCGATAGACGAGGGCGGTCAGGGGAGATCCCGACTCGAACGCAACCTCGCCATCACCCGTGTTGGTCACCGTGACGACGGCTTCGAAGTCGTGCCCTGACGTCACCGGCGATCCGATGGGCTTCAGGGTCGCGACGAGGGATCTCGGATCGGTGGGCGGCGGGGGTACCAGCCCGTCGCACACCCCGAAGCCGCCCGAGGTGCGGTCCGGATAACCGAGCGCACCGACCGTGATCGTCACGAGGTCGCCGTACTTGGCAGCGATCTCCGCGGCGACCGCTTCACCGTCTGCGCGCAGGCTCACACCGACGCTGTCCGAAGACGATCCGGCGCCCTGCATGTACTCGCCGGCCATCGCGATCACATCGTCCTGGATCGCATAGAGCTCCGTCTCGGTGACTGGTGCCAGTACCAGTTCGAACTCGTCTGGGTACGCCAACAGGCCTCGGAGGGCGGCGCAATGCTCATCGAGGTTGTCGGTGAAGCCGATCACCAGCCGCACCCGTGGCGTGTTCTCGAATCGGAGCGATCCGTACTCGTCTGTGTGGTCCTGTGCGTACGCGATCACGGCGTCGACGTCGCCCTGGAGTCGGTTCTGGTCCTGGCTGATCGGTCCGTCCTCGGAGTAGTCCGTCGGTTCCGGTCCTGTCTCGACCTCGGTCACGAAGTTGGGGCAGTCGACCGGTGGTGCCGTGGACGGTTCGATGGTCGAGGTCGGAGCGGTTGAGGGGAGGTCGCCCGCCTCGGGGGTGTCGCCGCAACCGGTGGCCAGGCCGGCGACGAGCAGCAGGGCACACGACGCAATGACGGTTCGCGCTGTCACACCCGTTGGACGTATGGTCGCAAGGAATGGTTCCCTCGGATTGAACCCGAGAGCGTGACGCATCGATCGTCATGCGACGTGATCGGACACCTCGGCCGAGCACACCTGATTGCAAAATGCATGCAATGCATGCAGAATGCATTCCATGGCTACGTCCATCACCATTCGCAACGTTCCGGACGAGACGAGGGACGAGCTGGCTGCGCGTGCGGCGCGCAGCGGTCGTTCGCTGCAGGAGTACCTCCGCACTGAGATGATCAGCCTCGCGTCCAAGCCGGACCTGGACACGTGGATCAGCAGGGTGTCGGCCCGCAAGTCCGCGACGGGAACGTCGGTGTCCGAGGATCGAATCCTCGAGCTGCGCGATGCGGATCGCAGGTGACGCTCGTCGTCGATGCATCGGCGATTGTGGCCGCGCTCGTTGACCGCGGTCAGGCAGGGGAGTGGGTCGCGACCCGGATCCGTGGCGAGCGACTGGTCGCCCCCCATCTGATGCCCGTTGAGGTGGCGAATGTCCTGCGGAGGGCCGAGCTCGCGGGTGAGGTGTCCGTGGATGTGGCCGCCCAGGCCCACGATGACTTGATGCACCTTCCCGTCGACCTGGCACCCTACGCCCCTTTTGCAGATCGGATCTGGGATCTACGAACGTCGATGACCGCGTACGACGCCTGGTACGTATCCATGGCAGAGGCCGTCGGCGCACCATTGGTGACGATCGATCGAAGGCTCGCGGCCGCACACGGTGCGGCTTGCCAGATCGAGGTACCTCCCCCTCCACGATGATCGTGTGAAGCGGCTTCTGTGCGGGCCGCGGCCGGCGCCGCCCTGCCGCTACCCCTCGATCACGATCGTTCCGATCATGCCCTCGCCCTCGGATGTGTGGAGCGTGCAGACGTAGTCATAGGTGCCTGGTGCCGCCGTGGAGACGTCGATGAGGACCTCGCCCCCGGGTCCTACGGATTCGGCGATGTCGAGGGCGTCGAGGGTGAAGTCGTGCGCAAACGGGTCGGTGTTCTTCACCAGGATCGAGGTACCAGCGGGAACCGTCGATGTCTCGGGGGAGAACTCGAATGCCACCATGTCGATCTCTGCGGCACCCGCTGCCTCGGCATCGGAGACCGTCTGCCGGGTGACGAAGAAGCCCACCACAGAGATCACGACTGCCACACCGATGACGCCGAGGACGACCACCGGCGTCCGCGACTCGCGCAGCGACGGTCCGGTGCGGTCCTTGCGGCTCGCGAGGACCGCCCTGATGCCCGCCACGAGAGACAGCACCCATCCGACGACGTAGAGGAGGCCCATCGCAAACTCGATCGGGCTGAAGACCTGGAAGACGCCGAATGCGAAGAAGAAGCCGCCGAGCGCCAGCACGGTCGCGACCAGGCCGAGCGCTCTCGCCCACTGCGTGTCGAACCGCCATGTGACGAACGCCGCCCCTCCGACGATCGCCGTGAGGATGCCGAACATCACCAGTTCCTCACCGCCGAGGAGGGTCAGTGTGAGGATCACGGCTGCGGCGAAGGCCGCCGTGATGAGTGCGAGGCCGAAGGTCTGGGTGGCAGCGTGCGCCGTCCGTTCGTGGTCAGTCATGGGTGTGCCTTCCCTGTCTGATGCGTCGCGTTGGGTGCGACGCGTGTGTCTCCCGCTTCTCCGGACTCCACTTCGTTCCCGGAGACCGTCAGGATGGCACAGCGGCGCCGCGCTCGCCAGCGTGGAGGCCGCCCTTGCGAAGGAGTGCCAGCACCACCACTGATCACGCGCCGGCACCATGGCCGCACCCGCCCGGCAGGCGGAGGATGGGATACGTACACTCGCTCGCCGGGAAGGAAACGCAATGTCGATATCGGTGTTCCTCGCCGACGACAACCTCATCGTGAGGGAAGGCGTCAAGGCACTGCTCGACCTCGAGGACGATCTCACGATCGTCGGGGAGGCCGCCGACTACGACGCCCTCGTTGCCGGGGCCGATGCCACCGAGCCGAACGTGGTCGTCACCGACATCCGGATGCCACCCGACTTCTCCCGCGAGGGCATCGACGCCGCAAAGGAGATCCGGAGGCGCCACCCCGGCACCGGGATCGTGATCCTCTCCCAGTTCGACGACCCCGACTACGCCATCTCCCTGCTGTCGGAGGGCGCCGCCGGGTATGCCTACCTCCTCAAGGACCGTGTGGGAGAGGGAAACCAACTCGCCCGCGCGGTTCGTGAGGTCGCCGCCGGTGGCTCCGTCCTCGACCCGACGATCGTTGATGGGCTCACCACGCCGGTCCGCAGCGAGGCCGACCTCTCCGACGCCGAGGAGGCCCTGCTCCGGCAGGTCGCAGAGGGCCGCACCATCAACGCCATCGCCGCCCAGCTCGAGACCACGCCCGCTGCCGCCGACGCCGCCGTCGAGGCGCTGTTCGTGCGGCTCGCCCAAGGCCTCACCGCAGGCAACACCGACAGCCTGAAGCGGCTCCGCACCCTCCAGAAGGCGATCGTCGACCGCAAGGAGCAGGGCGAATCCCTCAGTCGCTTCCTCCCCAGTGGAGTCGCCGACCAGATGCGCGAGGGCGGCCACCGCCCGGGGGAGACGGAGGAGCTCGTCGTGACGGTCCTCATGTCCGACATACGCGGTTACACGACGATCGCCGAGCACGCAGACCCGTCCGTCCTCGCGATGCAGCTCAACGAGCACCGAACGGCGATGAACCGGGAGATCCTCGACCGGGGCGGCACGGTCATGCAGTTCATCGGCGACGCCGTCATGGCCGTCTTCGGCGCTCCCGTCCCACAGGACGACCATGCGCGGCTCGCCGTGGAGGCAGCGGTCGCGATGCATGTGGCACAGGGCGAGCTGAACGAGCGGTGGGCGACGGAGGGCAAGGAGCCCTTCGGCCTCGGCATCGGGGTCTCCACCGGCCTCGTGGCGGCGGCACTCCTCGGATCGGAGGAACGGCTCGAGTACACCGTCGTGGGCGACACCGTGAACCTGTCCCAGCGGATCCAGGAGTGGGCCAGACCGGGCGAGACGGTGCTGAGCCTTCCCACGTGGGACGCCCTCACCGACCACCCCGATGCCGACGAGCTCGAGGCGGCGGCGGTCAAGGGACGCGAAGCGCCCGTCGCCGCCTACCGATTCCCCAGGAGGAGCATGTGACCGACGACGCGGTCCGCAGCGCGGGCCGGGGCCGAATGGTGGCGGCGATCGCGATCGCCTTCGTCTCGACTGCGACCCTGGCCATCGCCTGGGGTTTCGTCATCGCGTACCGCATTCCGATCGACCCCTCGGCCATCGGACTCGGGATCGCGGGTGTGACGTTCGGGCTCATCGGTGCGGTGATCATCGCGAAGGTCCAGGGGAAACGCCTCGGATGGGTGTTCGGTGGCATCTCGGTGGCGATGACGCTCAGCGGTTTCCAGTCCGTCGCCCGTCCACTTCTCGAAGCAGGCATGGATG
>CAVWBO010000006.1:0-11435 GCA_963753185.1 uncultured Acidimicrobiia bacterium | reverse complement strand
GCACACCCTGTATGACTTGTCACTGAGGCCGATGCCCGACGATGATGCGTCACGCGTCGCACGGACCGCCGTCCGATGGTCGCGCCCCCCTCGAGCAGGCGGGGCACACGATCGTTGAGACACTGCCGGGGCGGTGTCGCCGCGGGCGGCATGACACGACGAGCGAGCGAGGAGAGTGGCCACGATGTCCAACCGCATCCACCCGACCGTCATCATCGGGCACGATGTGGAGGTCGGCGACGGCAACGTCATCGGCCCCTACGCCGTCGTCATCGGCCCCGGCTCGATCGGCGACGGGAACTACATAGGCTCGCACGTCGCCATTGGCGCGCCGGGGGAGATCCGGGGAGGCCGACACGGCGCAGGTTGGGATGATGGACACGGGGGCATGTTCACCATCGGCTCCGAGACGGTGATCCGTGAGCACGTCACCGTGCAGGTGGCCGAGAACTCGACGACCTCGATCGGTGACAACTGCTACCTCATGACGAAGTCCCACGTACCGCATCACGCCCGTGTCGCGGACAACGCGACGGTGGCCTGTCTCGCCGTGATCGGCGGACACGGCAGGATCGGCGAGGGCGCCTACCTCGGGCTGTCGTCGGTGCTGCACCAGAGGCTCGCGATCGGTGTGGGCGCCATCATCGGCATGGGCGCGGTGGTGACCAAGCACATTCCACCGTTCGCCATGGCCTTCGGTGGTCCCGCCAGGATCCGTGGCGCCAATGTCGTGGGCATGCAACGCCGTGGCATCGGCGCCGACCTCATCGACGTGGTCGACGCGGGGTACAAGGAGGGCATGCCCGCTGAGGAGATCTTCTCACTCGACGCGCTGGGGGAGATCGCCTGGGTGATGGATGAATGGCGTGCGTCGATCGAGGTCGCGAACCAACCGATCTGATCGTGCGATTCCCGCTGCCGAAGGTCAGTCGCGTGCCAGTGCTTGGTGCACCTGCTCGACGACCCTCGCGAGGTCGTCGTCCGTCAGGCCCGGATGCACCGGCAGCGAGATCACCTGGCTGGCAGCCTCCACGGCCCGTGGCACCTTCGACGTCACCACGAGTGGATGGGTGCGGTAGCAGTCGTAGTCGAAGACGACCCTGGGGTAGTAGAAGCCGGTGGCGATCCCGGCCCGGCCGAGGGCTTCCGCCAGCTCATCCCTCGTCACCCGCGCCGCATCGGTGACCCTGACGGTGAACTGGTTGAACACGTGTGTGCGGCCCTCCGGCACGTGCGGGAGAACGAGGCCATCGACGTCGCCCAGTCCATCGCTCAGCACCCGGGCGTGTGCATTGCGGGCCTCGGTGATGTCGTCGAGGCGCTCCAACTGCGGGATACCGACAGCCGCCTGGAGTTCGGTCATGCGGTAGTTGTGGCCGGGCACCTCGTACTGGTATCGCTGGGTCATGCCCTGGTTCCGCAGGACACGGATTCGGGTCGCCAGGTCGCCATCGTCCGTCGTGACTGCACCACCTTCGCCCGTCGTCACGTTCTTGGTCGCATAGAACGAGAATGCACCGAGTCCGTATGACCCGACGCGCGCATCGCCGACGGTCGCCCCGATCGACTGCGCCGCGTCCTCGATCACGGCGATACCCGCCGTGCGGGCGAGACCACTGATCCTGACCATGTCGGCCGGCAGCCCGTAGAGGTGGACGGGCATCACCGCCTTCGTCCGGTCGGTGATCAGCGTGGCGAGGATGTCGGGATCGACGTTGAAGTCGTCCCCGATGTCGGCGAACACCGCGGTCGCCCCTGCCTCCAGTATGGCGTTGAGGGTCGCGGCGAAGGTGAAGGGGCTCGTGATCACCTCGTCACCCGGTTGGAGCTCGAGCGCCTCGATGGCCACGACGAGAGCCGTTGTGCCCGACGACACCGCGATCGCATGCTCGGTGCCAGCGGCCTCGGCAACGAGGTGTTCGAAGCGCTCGACCATCGGGCCCTGGGCGAGGCGCCCGGAACGGAGCACCTCGAGCACGAGCGCCTCGGCCGCTGCGCCGATCTCGGGCTTCGAGATGGGAATGTCGACCTGTGACAACGGTGCGCCTCCGAGAACGTGGACGGGTGAGCGGCAGGCTAGGCGGCGTCGGTCGCTGACGTATGTCGACCGCGTGCTCGCGACCATCGAAGGAGAGCGGATGATGGGAGGGTCGTCGCTACCATCGGCGCCTGCACACCCGGCTTCCCGACAGGATGTCACCCATGGATGAAGATGTGATCGTTCTCGGGCGCCCGACCTTCGGCGACGAGGAGGTCGAGGCCGTCCGCAAGGTCCTCTCGAGCGGTTGGGTGGCCGGTCAGGGCCCGCATTCGAGGGAGCTCGAGAGTGCCTTCGCCGCACGTGTGGGGCGAGAGCACGCCATCGCGGTGTCCAACTGCACGGCCGCGCTGCATCTCGCGATGATCGCGCTCGACGTCGCCCCCGGGGACGAGGTGCTCGTTGCCGACTACACCTACCCGGCAACAGGACATGCCGTCCTCTATGTCGGCGGGTCGCCCATCTTCGTCGATGTGGACCCGGGAACCGGGAACATCGATCCCGAAGCCTGCCGCAGCCTCATCACGGATCGGACGAAGGGCATCATCGCGGTCGATGGGATCGGCCAGTGTGCCCCGTATGGGCCCCTTCAGGACCTCGCGGACGAGCACGGGCTCTTCCTCGTCGAGGATGCTGCGCCTGCCGCCGGGGCAATGCACCACGGCCGACCCGCGGGATCGTTCGGGGATGTCTCGTGCTTCTCCCTCCATGGTCGCAAGGGCATCACGAGCGGTGAGGGCGGCGTGTTCGTCACCGACGACGATGACATCTACCAGAAGGCGCGAAGCCTTTCGGCCTTCGGGGTGCGGAGCGCATGGGATCGTCAGAGTTCCGACACGCTCCCGATTCCCGTCTTCTCGGAGCTCGGCTACAACTACAAACTCAGTGACATTCAGGCCGCCATCGCCCTGGTGCAACTCGGTCGTCTCGACGACCTCGTTGCGCGACGGTCCGAGATCGCCGACCGCTATGCCGAGCTCCTCGGAGAGGTCGAGGGGATACGCCTCCCTGTGGTCGGGGATGGCAATGTGCACTCGTGGCAGGCCTATGTGCTCCGCGTGGATCCCGCATTGAGCAGAGACCGCATGGCGATGTACCTGCGTGAACATGGGGTGCAGGCCAACATCGGGACGTACGCCCTGCACCTTCAACCCCTGTACGGAGGAGGGCAGGTGTGCCCGACGTCGGCCGAGCTGTTCGCCCAACACCTCGCGATACCGATGCACGCCGACCTCACGGACGAGCAGGTCGACCGCGTCGCTGCCGCCGTGAAGGATGCGATCGCCGCGGTCTGACATGGAGTCCCTCGAACACAGGAGCGATACGGACATGGCAAGACACACCGTCGTCATCACGGGAGGGGCGGGCTTCATCGGCTCGCGGGTCACCGAGATCCTCGTCGATCGCGGCTACGAGGTGAGGATCTTCGACAACCTGGCTCGTCCGGACCTGGCGGCGCTCGAACGGCTCGTCGCCTCCCCACACGTCGAGCTGATCGAGGGCGACGTACGCTACGCCGACGCGGTGCGCCGCGCCGTCACCGGTTCCGATTTCGTGATCCACCTTGCAGCTGTGTCGATCAACAAGAGCATCGCAGACCCCGCGGAATCCCTCGACATCAACATTATCGGGTCCAACCATGTCTTCCAGGCTGCTGCGGATGAACGGGTCAGGCGCCTCGTGTTCGCATCGAGTGCCTCCGTCTACGGCGAACCGGAACGGCTCCCCATGCCCGAAGAGGGCCCCTTCCATCCGGCGACTCCGTACTGCCTCTCGAAGTTGGCCGCCGAACACCTTCTCGACTTCTACGGGAGAACCACCGGACTCGAGTGGAATGCCCTGAGGTACTTCAACGTCTACGGACCCGGCCAGAAGGTGAGTGCGTACTACACGTCTGTCGTTCTCGCCTTCCTCAAGCGCATTCAAGCCGGCGAGCCTCCCATCATCGACGGCGAAGGATCCCAGAGCATGGACTTCATCCACGTGCAGGACATCGCACGTGCGACGGCGGATGCGATGGAGAGTGAACGATGGGGCTACACGATGAACATCGGCACGGGTATCACCACCTCGATCGCCGATCTCGCCGCGATCCTCATCGAGGTCTCGGGGGTCGACGTCGAACCGATCTTCCGACCGAGGGATGTCCTGGTCTCGCGGAGGGCGGCCGACATCGCCCTCGCCGAGGACGTGATGGGATGGAAGCCCGAGATCTCGGTCGAGGATGGCCTGCGGGACCTGGTCGCGTCGTTGGGGACGAACTCGCCGTGACCGGATCTCCGGCTGCTTCCCACATGGACGCGAAGGTCGCAGAGAATCCCTACAACTCCCATGCGTGGATCACCGGCACCCCCGTCATCGGGGAGGGAACGTGGATCGGTGCCTTCACCGTCATCGATGCCTCGGGCGGGGTGACGATCGGGAAGGGCTGCGACATCAGTTCGGGTGTGCACGTCTACAGCCATTCGAGTGCTCGCCGATGCGTATCGGGCAGGGCCTACCCGACGGTTGACCGCGCCCCCACATCCATCGGTGATTTCGTGTTCATCGGTGCCAACGCCACGATCCTGATGGGTGTGACGATCGGGCATCATGCCGTCGTCGGTGCGGGCGCCGTCGTCGTCGACGATGTCGCCGACCATGCGATCGTCGGGGGTGTCCCCGCAAGGAGGATCGGTACCGTCGTCGTTGACGGTGGCGATGTTCGCTTCGACTACGACTGATTCCGTGGAGCCGACTGAACGAGCTCCTCGAAGAGCTGCTCGTGGCGTGATGCCACCACATCCAGCGTGAAGTGCTCGTCGATGAGTTGCCGTTGTCCCGAGCCGATTCGCTTCGCTCCCGCGGGATCCGACAGCACGGCGACGATCGCACGGCCGACGGCGACCGGGTCCGAAGGTGGCACGAGCACGATGTTCTCGCCGGTACGGAGCTCGATCCCGAGGAAGTTGTCCGGCCGCACGGCGACGATCGTGGGCACACCCGCCGCCATCACCTCGAGGTTCGCCGTACCGCACCCGCCGCCGTCGAGGTCGTGGGCCTCGATGTCCGCTGCCGCGACGAAGTTCGGGATCTCGCTGCTCGGCACCTCGCCGACGATGTGCAGGTTGTCGGTGACGCCCAGTTCCTCCGCTCGCTGGACGAAGGTCTCGGTGTAGGTCTTCCCCACCACGACGAAGGCGGCATCGGGGTAGGCCGCCAACACGGTGGGGATCGACTCGACGAGGGTGATCCGGGAGCGGACGGGGATCACGTGCCCGATCGACAGGATCATCGGCGCTTCACCGATGCCGAGATCCGCACGTACGTCCTCGCTCGGCGGTTCGGCGAACCTCGCGGGGTCGATGCCGACGGGAATGCCGACCATGCGGTGTTCCGGGACTCGATACCGCCTGTGGATGTACGACGCCATGAGCCGATCCATGGCGATCACGTGGGGACGCCCGATCGAGACGAATGGCCGGACGACGAGGGCATCGCCGAACCTGAAGACGACATCGGCGATGGGGTTCGGGTGTTCGAGGCGAGTGTGCACCGACAGGACGGTGGGGACACCCCGTCGTCTGGCGTAGACCGACGAGATGAACGTGAGGTCGAACAGCTGGCCGTGTTGGTGGATCACATCTGGCGCGAACTCGTCGAGCAACCGGAAGACGCGACGCAGGTTCCCGGGTGTGGTGACGAAGTTGATGTCGAAGTTGAATGACAGCTTCGTCCTCGGCAGGTACCACGCGGGCAACCGCACGATTCGCACCCCATCCCGTTCCTCCTCGGCGGGCGCATCGCCGAACTGGGCCGTGATGACGAGTACCTGATGCCCGCGTGCCGCCATCTCACGGGCGAGGGCATCGCTGAGGTGCCGCGCTCCCCCCGGTGCGAGGTGGATAGAAGTTGTTGACGACGGCGATTCGCATCGACATCAGACCGCGGCGGCGACGGTGAACCCACCCGTTGCACTGTGTTCGGCGGCTGCGAGGATGCGGTGCGGTGCCATCACACCCTCGGCCTCCACGACCGGGTCGACCTCACCTGCGATGAGGTCCTTGAAGTGCTCCAGCTGCGCGACGAGGGGCTCGATGCGGTGTTGGAGCTGTGGGATCTCCATGATCGTCTCCTGGCGGTAGCCGGGGCGATCCTCATCGATCGAGGTGCTCAACACATGCCGGTAGATCGTGATGTCCTGGCGGATCAGATCCACCTCCGCTGCGACCTCGAGATCCGCCACCGTGAGGTTGCGGATCTTCCGCTGGGCCGCTCGGCTCGCGGAGAGCGATGCCAGCGCTCCGTCATCGAACCTGATGTGCGCTTCGGCGATGTCCTCCGCCCCCGTCTCTGAGGAAGGGTGGACGAACGCGAGGCTCGCCGACACCGACACGGGTTCGGAACGCACGAGGCGCAGCGCCAGGTCGATGTCGTGGATCATCAGGTCGCCGCTGACGCCCGTGCGAATACGCTCCACGTACGGGGAGTGGCGGGTGGCGTTGAAGTAGATCGGCCTCTCGATGATGCCCTCGATCGTCCTGACCGCCGGATTGAATCGCTCCACGAACCCCACCGTGAACGGGACCGCCGCCTTCGTCGCCGTCTCGAAGACCGCCTCGACGTCCTCGATGGACGAGCTCAGCGGCTTCTCCACGAGGAACGGCACGCCGGCATCGATCGCATGAAGGCAGAACTCGAGATGGGTGTGAGTCGGTGAGGCGATGATGACCGCGTCGACATCCCGGAGCGATCCCGGCGTCGGACAGCGTCTCGGCGCCGTAGCGGGCGTGTACTCGGTCGAGGGCGGGTTGATCGGGGTCTGCGACCCACGCGAGGTCGACGTCGGCGGCGTCCGTGACGACCCTCGTGTGGAGTGCCCCCATCGCGCCCGCGCCGATCACGCCGAGGCGGAGTGGCATGCGTCGTTCCTTCGTTCGGCGAACCCGGGGATGCTAGCGGAATGGCAGGAACGAGCTCAGTGGATGTGTGGCGCACGGTGCGCGTACGAGGGAGCGGTCCGGCACGGTCCGGATGTCCGATGCCGACCGAGCGACTCAGTGGGGCTGGTCATCGCCGCGTTCGTGGTGGGCGATGGACACCGAGGTGTCCGCAAGTGACAGATTGGGGTTGTAGAACGGATCTCGACCTCCGACGTACGGCCGATACCTCGTGCGGGAGAGGACGAGATCAGAGTCGGGGACCACGGTTCCCCGGGACTGCGATTCGTGGTGGATGAGGCGGGCATAGGGTGTCATCACATTCCATAGGCCGCGTTCGTGAAGTGCGAGCCCGAGGGCGACGTCTCCACCGCCGATCGTGAACCGTTCGTCGAACCCGTCCACCGACTCGAGCTTCGAGCGTTCGATCATGAGGCAGGCAGCCGTCACCGCGAGGAAGTCACGCGTCCAGTACGACGGTCCCGCCGGTGTCCACACGTCGGGAGCGAGGCCCGCCCACGGATGGTCGGCATACCCGCCGATTCCGACTGCCACGCCGGCGTGCTGGACGAGCCCATTCGGATAGAACAGTCTTGCCCCCACCGCGCCCACCTCAGGCCGTTGTGCGTGCTCCGCGAGGGCTTCCACCCACCCCTCGTGGAATGGCTCGGTGTCGTTGTTGAGGAACAGCAGGAGGTCACCCGATGCGTGACCCACGGCCCAGTTGTTCATCTTCTGGAAGTTGAACGGCTCGTCGTATCGGAGGAGACGCGCCCAGGCGTAGCGATCGAGCCACTCCTCGACACGTCCGTGCGTCGCCGCATCCTGACTCCGGTTGTCGACCAGGAGGACTTCGAGCGGCAGTGTCGTCCCGGTGCTCGCGATGCCTTCGAGGCACTGCTGCGTGAGGTCCGGCCGGTCGCGGAACGGAATGATGATCGACAGCGGCATGGGCTTCACGCCATATCGGAAGCGATGTGACGTGGGGCCCGTACCGAATTCGATCCAGGAACCGGGAGCGTGCCTGCGTGCGAAGTCCTCGAGGGCGCGTCGTCCCGCCCTGTGGGCGTGTGGTTTGACACCGACGTCGGATGCGGTGGAGTCCTCGTGGATACGCCAGTGGTAGAGGATGTCCGCGACGTGGATGGCGCCTCCGACCGCCGACGTCGCCCTGAGGGCGAGGTCATAGTCCTGTGCGCCATCCATCTCGGACCGTAGACCTCCAACGTCCTCCCACACGTCCGCGAACGGACCACCTGGAGGTGTGTGATGTAGTTGACGGTACGCAGGAGGTCCGGGGACCAGCGGGGCTTGAAGAAGGGGTCTGAGTGGTTCCGGTTGTCGCTGGGTCTGGTCATCCGGCAAAGGCCTCGTGGAGTGCATGACAACGATCCCCTCAAGCCCGCGTACGCGGTGCCGGCAGTCCGGGCACTGGTCATCGCACGTCCATCCGACGATCGATGGCTCTTCAGCGAGATCCTCGACTCGGGATCCGGCTGCGTCGTTCGACGGCAGCGGTGGTTGCGTCGATGCTCACGCTGGTGTCGGCGAGGGAGAGATTCGGATTGGAGAAGGGATCTCCACCGTCCAGGAACGGCGCGTAGACGCGGATCGACTGCTCGAGGTCCGATTTCGGAACAGTGGTACCTCGGCTCGCCGATTCGTGGTGGATGAGCCGGGCGAACGGTGTGTAGACGTTCCAATATCCGGCTTGATGCAGGCGCACCCCAAGATCCACATCGCCACCGCCGATCGTGAATCGATCATCGAATCCGCCGACACTCTCGAACTTGGTTCGCTCGATCATGAGACACGCCGCGGTAACCGCAAGGAAGTTGCGGTTCCAATACGACGGCCCGGCGGCCGTCCACTGCGCCGGATCCATGCCGGACCAGGGATGATCCGCAAACCCTCCTATGCCAATCGTCACGCCAGCGTGCTGAACGGTGCCATCAGGGAAGAACAGGCGAGCTCCTACGGCACCGACCTCGGGGCGCTGAGCATGCTCGAGCATCGCGTCAAGCCATCCCTCGTGCACCGCCTCGGTGTCATTGTTGAGGAAGAGCAGCGTCGAGCCCCGTGCTTGCTCTGCAGCCCAGTTGTTGAGTCTCTGGAAGTTGAACGGCTCGTCGAACGCAACGCTCCGCACCCACGGCCACCGCGATTTCCAATCAGCTATCCGGTCTCGTGTCTCCGGTTCCTCGCTGCGGTTGTCGACAAGCAGTACTTCGAGGTCGGTCGTGCCCTTCGTAATGGCGAGACTCGAGAGGCACTGATCGGTGAGTCCTGCGGCGTCCTTGAAGGGCACGATGGCTGTGACCGTGGCGCGTTGTGTCGGATAGCGCACGCGATGAGATGTGGGTCCGGTTCCGAACTCAACCCGTGCGCCGGGCGCTGCCGCTTTCATGAAGTCCTCGAGGGCCGCTCGACCAGCGAAGTGGGCGTACGGCTTGACCATGACATCGGAAGCCGTCGATGCTTCGTGTCGACGCCAGTGGTAGAGGATGTCGGGAATGTGGACGGCACCACCTGCACGGCTGGTGGCGCGAAGCGCGAGGTCGTAGTCTTGAGCGCCATCATACGGAGAACGCATTCCACCGATCTCTTCCCACAACGTCCTTCGGACAACCATGAAGTGGGTGATGTAGTTGATGTGTCTGAGCAGATCCGGCGACCAAGACGGCTTGAAGAACGGGTCTGATCGATTGCCGTTGGGATCCATTGCGTCCTCGTCGCTGTAGACGACAGCGGCGTCCGGCTTGTCTTCGAGTGCGGCGACGACCGCCGCAAGGGCGTGTGGTGCCAACTCGTCGTCGTGATCGAGCAGGGCCAGAAGCTCGCCCGATGCCGCGGCTGCTGCCGTATTGGTGTTGGCGGCGATGCCTTCGTTGGCTCCCTTCACAACGATGATGCGATCGTCGACCGCTGCGAACCGGGAGCAGATCGGGTCGACGTGCGGGGCGTCGGACGCGTTCATCAGCACGAGTTCCCAGTTGTTGTACGTTTGGCCTCGCACCGACCGGATGCACGCTTCGAGGAACTCCGCCGGTGGGTTGAAGACTGGTACGAGTATCGAGACCTTCGGGCCGGATGCATGAGGGGCATCAACTCGCTCGGCGCGGAGGGCAATCCACCTGTCGAACGCGCCGCCGTCGAGAGGCGGGATCGGCGGCTTCGCCGTGCCGGGTAGTGAGACATTCACGAGCCATGCAGCCGGTGCCGCGGTCAGCATTGTGTCCGACGACCAACGCGACTTCTCAACCCGCTCGAGTCGTTCAGCGGTGTTGCGCCACCCTTGCGTCGTTGTTGCGAGATCGGCCTTGAAAGCTGCGAGATCGGCCTCGAAACGCTCGACATCCGCTGCGTGGGTCCGTTGCTGTGCTTCTGCCTGCTCGACGCTGGATCGCCAACCCTCTGCCAACCTCGAACGGTACGCATCGATGTGGTCCAGCCCGGAATCGATCACTTTGGCGGTGTTCACCTCTGTGGCTCGTATCGCAGCGTCAACAGCAACCGGGTCAACCCCTGTCTCTATGTCCGCAATGATCGCATCAACATCGCTTGCACTTGCACCGACCACGATGTGGCGGTAGCTCGGTGGAGTAGCGTCGGCCCTCTCCATGAAGTCTTCGAGCATCTCAGCGCGGCAGCGTGTGGGTCGCCTCATCGAGACCCATGCGGAGCGCGACGTGGGTGTTGAAGAGCAGCACGGACCACAGGTCGAGCGGGTTGGATCCGAAGCTCGCGGTAGCAAGTCCGTGGAGTTCCAGACGAGAGACCGTTGCATCAAGGGAGGGCAGCCCGCAGTCCTTGTGCTCCTCGAGCCAAGGATGCAGCCTTCCGCCGTTGAGGGCTTCGAACGCCGCACGTTGGTGTGCTTCGGCCGCTTCGACGGCGGGATCAGCGAAGGGCCCCGCCACGATCACCCTGCCCGATGTTCGGATTGCCTCGTCGATGATGTCGTCGCGTATCTCCGCTGGGACGTGCTCGAGCACGTCGAGGATCACCGCTACCGAGAACACACCGGACCGAAACGGAAGGCGATTGCCTGAAGCAACAACGTCAACGTCATCGGGGAGGATGTCCGCGGCTATGACGTCGTATCCGGGCAGGAAGCTAGCGGTCAGGCCTGCCGATCCGCCGATATCGAGCACGCGGCCCCCCGCTGGGCAGATCCGCTTGACCAGCCGCGCCACCAGCAGATGTCGGGACGTGAGGTCGTATTCCCGATCCACGAGGTGTTCCGGCACCTCCGACCGAATGGTGCTCATGTCGGTGGTCCGTTGATGAAGTCCCAGACGCGGCCGAACTCATTCTGCCAGTCTCCAAGCGCGACCTCGCCACGGCCGCGTTCCGCAATCTCGCGCCGCAAGTCGGGGTCATCGACGAGTCGCGAAACCCCATCAGCGATCGAAGAGGGGAACGGCTCGACGACGAGGCAGTTGTCGCCGTCCTTGAGGAACCACTCCGTCGCAGCG
>CAVWBO010000005.1:0-55413 GCA_963753185.1 uncultured Acidimicrobiia bacterium | reverse complement strand
GCATCGCCGGTTCGATCGTCACTTCCCGACGGATCGGGTCGCTCCTCCGTACCTGAGGAAGGTACGTCACAGATGCGACCCTACCCCACTGGGGGTGGGGTACACTCCTGGTATGAAGCCCGAGCACAAGAACTCAGCCCTCAACCGACTCAAGACGGTCAGGGGGCACATGGATGCGGTGATCCGCATGGTGGAAGAGGAGCGCTACTGCCCGGACATCATGAAGCAGGTCTCGGCGCTCGAGGGTTCGCTCGAAGGCGTGAACCGGGTTCTCCTCCAGAATCACATCGAGACCTGTGTCCTCGAGCACGTCAAGGAAGGCCGCTCCGAGCAGGTCGTTGACGAGCTCATGGAAACCCTCCGTTACTCACCTTCATCGAAAGGATCCCTATGACCACCGTCACACTCTCCGTACCGGACATCTCGTGCGGCCACTGCAAGTCATCGATCGAGGGCGCTGTTGCACCAATGGACGGTGTCGCCACGGCCGAGGTCACCATCGATGCGCGCACCGTTGCCGTCGACTACGACGAGTCGTCGGTTTCGCTCGATGCCATCATCACGGCGATCGAGGACCAGGGCTACGACGTCGCCCGCTGAATCCCAACCACCCCAACCGTTCTTGCGTAACTGAGTTCCATCCTGGGTGGAACTCAGTTACGCAAGAACAGGCGAGAAGGAAAGAATGACGGACACGATCCGGTTTGATGTCGAGGGAATGACTTGCGCTTCATGCGCGGTGCGGATCGAACGCGTCCTTGGCAAGCAGGAGGGCGTCGAGTCCGCGGTGGTCAACTTCGCGGGGCAGGAGGCGAGGGCCACCGTCGGGAGCACCGCTGACATCGAGCAGCTCCGCGCGGCCGTACACAAGATCGGTTACGACATCGCCGAGATCGACCCGAACGACGATCGCCGCTCTATCACCGAGCGCTATGACGCCGAGGCGAAGTACCAGCTTCGCAATGTGATCGGGGCTGGCGCCCTTTCGATTCCGGTGATGATCCTTGCCATGGTGGGTCCGGAAGCGATCTGGAACCCCTGGGCCCAATTCGTCCTGACCAGCATCGTCGTATGGGTGTTCGGATGGCAGTTCCACAGGGCCGCGTGGAAACAGGTGACCTCTCGTTCGCTCGCCATGGACACCCTGATCTCGGTGGGGACGCTCGCTGCATGGGGATACTCGACCTGGGTCTTCATCACCGTCGGAGCAGAGAAGCTGATGCTCACCGAGCATTCGGGGGGAAGCGGCAACTACATCTTCTTCGAGAGCGCTGCGATGATCGTGACCCTCATCCTCCTCGGCCGCTTCTTCGAAGCCAGGGCCAAGGGTCAGGCCTCGAATGCCATCGCCAAGCTCGCCGAGCTCGGGGCGAAGCAGGCGCGGGTGATCCGTGACGGCCAGGAAGTTCTCGTTGATCCCCTCGAGTTGGCACCGGGCAACATCGTCGTGGTTCTTCCCGGCGAGAAGATTCCCGCTGACGGTGTCGTCCTCGCGGGCCGGTCAGGTGTCGACGAATCGATGCTCACCGGTGAGAGCGTCGCTCTCGACAAGGAAGCCGGGTCGAACGTCTTCGCTGCGACGGTGAACCAACAGGGCCGCCTCGAGATCGAGGTCGAACATGTCGGGCCGAACACGGCGTTGAGCCAGATCATGCGGCTCGTTGAGGACGCCCAGGCCACCAAGGCACCGGTCCAGAAGCTGACCGACCGCGTCTCGGCTGTCTTCGTTCCGATCGTCATCGGTATCGCCTTCGTGGTGCTCATTGCCTGGCTGCTTGTCGACGGAAGCGTTGGGATCGCCGTGCGAAACGCCGTTGCGGTGCTGATCATCGCCTGTCCATGCGCACTCGGCCTTGCAACACCGACAGCCATCATGGTCGGGTCTGGGCGCGGCGCGGAACTCGGGGTCCTGTTCAAGAACGCCGAGCTGTTCGAACGGGCACAAGGCGTCGACACGGTTGTCTTCGACAAGACCGGCACCCTCACCAGGGGTGCCATGACCCTCACGAGGGTCGAGACCGAGGAGGACCCTGCCGAGTTCCTTCGACTGGTGGCCTCGCTCGAATCTGGCTCCGAGCATCCGATAGCGCGGGCCGTTGTTCTGGGAGCCGAGGAGGCGGACAGCGATCTGTCCCCGGTTGACGACTTCGAAGCTGTTCAGGGACGAGGTGCGACCGGGACTGTCGAAGGTCACACGGTCGTCGCGGGGCGTCCGCTGTACTTCACCGAACTTGGCTACGACGACATCGAGGTATGGGTTCCTCGATTCGAGGAGATGGCTTCCGAGGGCCTCACCACCTTCATGGTGGGTTGGGACGGGTCCGTTCGAGGTGCGCTGAGCGTCGCCGACACGGTGCGCGAGTCATCCCAACGTGCCATCGCCGATCTGCACCACGACGGCCTGCGGACCGCGATGCTCACTGGCGACTCGGCACAAAGCGCCACACGCATCGGCGAGGAAGTCGGGATCGACACGATCGTTGCCGAGGTGCTTCCCGGCGAGAAGTCAGCGGCAGTGACGGAGATGCAGGGTCGCGGCAACGTCGTCGCATTCGTCGGGGATGGCATCAACGATGCACCCGCCCTCACCGCTGCGGATCTCGGCATGGCGGTCGGGTCTGGGACCGATGTTGCAATCGAAGCTGGTGACGTCGTGCTGATGTCGAGTGACCCCATGACCGCGGTCGTCGCAATCCGCCTTGCGAGGCGCACGTTCCACACGATCCGGCAGAACCTGTGGTGGGCGTTCGGGTACAACGTTGCGGCGATTCCCCTAGCCGCACTCGGCTTCCTCAACCCGATGATCGCCGCCGCCGCGATGGCGTTCTCGTCCGTCAGTGTCGTGACGAATTCATTGCGACTTCGCCGCTTCGGTCGCTGATCCGGCGATCCGTCGGCCGCAGCGCAGATCGGTAGTATCCGGCTATGCGCGGAGACATCATCCTCGTCGGTGAGGAACACAAAAGGGCCGCAGACCTGATCGTCGATCGCATCCTCGACACGGTCCGCGCCACACCCCGCCGGTTCACGATCACAGTGGCCGGCGAGTCAGGGAGCGGAAAGTCGGAGACGGGGCAAGCCCTCGCCGACGCGCTCGGTGAGCGAGGCGTGACCGCGGCGGTCCTCCAACAGGACGACTACTACGTCCTTCCCCCTCGCTTCAACGATGCGGCTCGCAGGGCGAACTTCGCATGGGTCGGAACGACCGAAGTGCGACTCGACCTCCTCGATGGCCACCTGGCTGCAGCCCAGGCCGGTGAGGACGCCATCGTCAAGCCCCTGGTGATCTACGACGACAACCGGATCGAAGACGAAGAGGTGTCTCTCGTGGGTGTCGAGGTTGTCATCGCCGAGGGCGTCTACACGTCGCTGTGCGATCACGTCGACTGCCGCGTGTTCATCGATCGCAACCGGCTCGAAACGATGGCGCATCGCATGAAACGTGGCCGCGAGGAGTTCGACCCGTTCATCGAGGAAGTCCTCACGGCTGAGCATGAGATCATCTCCCAGCATCGTCCGAGGGCGGACGTGATCATCACCCGTGAGTACGACGTCGAGTTCGTGACGGTGTGAACGCGGCTGGTATCCCGGGAGAGGCCGCATATGTGGGAGGGGCGTCATCGTTCCTCGCGGGCCTTCGACCCCAGGATGCCCTCTCGCTCCCCCTCCCAGCGGCGCTGAACCTGATGCGGCGTCGGTACGGAGCAGCGGTCGACGTCGCCCTGTCGCCGGAAGCCACGGACCTCGATCGACCTCTCTCCTCCCTCCCAGAGGTCGTGCGGTCACCGATGGCAGATCACACGGATTCGGGCTGGATGCGTCGGGCCAACGTTGTCGGTGTCAACGTGAGAACGGTCGGCGACTACGCAGGCGTCGTGAAGTACGCGCTGACCCTCCCTGCCTCGATGGACGCCGTGCAGCTCCTTCCCATCTGGGAGCCGGGTGTCGTCGAGAGCCTCTACGGAATCGCAGGCTGGAACCTCAACACCGACTTCTTCTCCGACGAGCTGTACGCCATCGCCCCCCACCTCGACACCACCGGTCGCCAGCTTCGAGCGGTTTCGAACCTGCTCCATGTGATGGGAAAGGCGCTCGGGATGGATGTCATCCCGCACACGGACCGGTTCTCCGAAGTTGCGTTGGGGTCACCAGACCTCTTCGAGTGGATGCGGGTGGTCGACCGGCAGATCGTCGACCACAGCTCCGGCCTGAATCGAACGGTCGAGGAGTTCGTCCACCGGTGGGTGCTCGACAGGGGTCCTGCAGTGACCGGTCGCAAGATCCCTACCTCCGCCGAGGACTTCTTCGCCGTGCCCGAGGTCGACAGGCTCGCTGTCCTCTTCGGCGACCCCGGCGACGTCTTCGGCCGCATTGAACGCCGCATCGACCTGATCAGGGCGCTGAAGGCCGAAGGGCTCGAGCCGGTTCCGGCAACGATGGGCGTCCCATTCCGGGGGCTCATGGTCGATCCCGACCCTGACCACACCGTCGTCGACGAATTCGGCATGGAGTGGCCGGACTTCGTGTTCGCGGAACCCCAGTTCATGTCGCGCGTCTTCTCCCCGCTTGCCCGATACAAGCTCTACGAGCGCCTCGATGACAACGCACACTGGGAGATCGACTTCGACAGGCCTCGCCAGCACGTCTGGGACTATGTGTGCGAGCACTATGCACAGACGCGGCACATCGGGAACTTCGACTTCATGCGGGGGGACATGTCCCACGTCCAGATGCGGCCAGACGGCGTACCTGCGGTGGTGGACGGCTACTACGACATCCTCGCCGCAGTCAAACGCCATATCCAGGACACACAGGGAGCGCCCTGGTTCGCGTACTTCGCAGAGACCTTCCTCCCCGCGAGGGACGTCTTCCAATTTGGCGAGGAACTCGACCATCTCGAGGCGTCACTCGCCGACGCCACCCTCGGAGACCTCCAGTCGACCATCGTCGGCAGCGCCGAGTACCTCCAACGTTTCCGCAGATACCTCGACGATCTGTCGACGAGGCGGGTCGCTCCTGCCTTCACCGTGATGACCGCGGACAAGGACGACCCCCGGTTCGACGAGTTCTACCGGGCAGGCAACGAGGCACGCCTGTTCACGGCCCTCCTCCTTCCTGACATGCCTTCGTACATGGGGCTCGGCTTCGAGATCAGGGACGTCCACGACCACCCGGTCGAGAACGAGCGATACACCAAGCTCTTCGTCTTCCGCGAGCAGGGGCGATTCGAACGTGTATCCCTCGAAGGCTCGCTTCGGCGATGCATTCATCTGGGGAGAAAACGACGCACTGTTCGAACGAATCACCGACCTCAGGTTGTTCGCCGAACGTGTACTTCCTGAGATCACGGACACCACGACCCGGTGGCTGATCCCTCCCGATGCGACGGGCCTGCGCGGAACGGTCGCATGGACCCAGTCCCCGATCTCTGCGGCTCGCTACGTGTTCGTCGTGAACTACGACCTCGAGGCAGCATCCGGCTCGTTCGGCATTCCCTTGCTCGATCCTGGTGTCGAGCTGATCGAGGTGTACTCGACGGTCGGCGGGTTGATGTCCGATGGGCAGGTCGTTGCGTCCAACGGGTTCTTCCACTGGCTCGACGAACTGTCCCCTGGCGAGGGACGCGCCTTCCGCCTGCGTGCTCCGGACGCCGGCAAGGCGACATAGGCTGACCGTCATGGCAGACGAGCAACGTCAGATCTCCGCCCTCATCGTGGGCATCATCGTCGGTGCTGCCATAGGCGCCGTCATCAGCTCGGTGACCGGCGTCGCGGCGTGGATCGGGATCGGGACGGGTGTTGGGATCGCCATCGGTGCAGGTATCGATCGGTACAGGCACCGGGACGTCGATTGAAGCACCGTTCATTCGTCAGGTCAGCAGGGCTACAGCGTGTAGGGTCGATTTCGCATGACTGAAGGGATGTAGATGATCAGGATCATCGAAGGTCTGCCGAGCAATGTCGTTGGTTTCGAGGCCGTGGGACGAGTCGATTCTGCCGACTACAAGGATGTCCTGGACCCTGCCATCACGGCAGCCCTGGCGGACCATGACAAGCTGCGACTGATCTATGTCCTTGGCCCTGACTTCGCCGACTACTCCGGCGGGGCCATGTGGGAGGACACGAAGGTCGGCGTCGGCCATTGGTCGAAATGGGAACGCATCGCCGTCGTCACCGATCGGGCATCAGTCAAAGAGGGGATGAGATTCTTCGGATGGATGGTCCCTGGTGAGCTGAAGGTGTTCGAGGTCGAAGAGCTCGAACACGCCAAGGCGTGGGCCGCGGAGTAGCTGAGGATGCCAGCATCGACGAAACCGGGTGAGGATGCGTTCTGGGAGGTCGCCGACGAGTTCCTCGCTCGCGGTGTCGTCGATGCAGGGCACGATGTTCGGCTTCCGGTGTATCCGGGCACAGGGCGAGTTCGTCGCCATGCCCGGCAACACATTCGGAGGCATGGTCGTGAAGCTACCGGCAGGTCGTGTGGCGGCCCTGGTCGACAGCGGCGCAGGGACGCCGGTGGCACCCGCCGGTCGCACCTTCAAGGAATGGGTCGCGGTCGAAGATCAAGGCCTGTGGCCAGGCCTCATCGAAGAATCGATCGTGTTCGTCGCGAGCTGACGTCTCGTCACCCGCACACTGGTACCGCGAGTTCCTCGAGCAGGGAGCGAACGCGACGTTCGATGTCATCGCGGATCGGTCGGACGCCGTCTACCGGCTTTCCCGCTGGGTCTTCGAGATCCCAGTCGACGTAGCGCACACCGGGAAAGACAGGGCAGGTGTCCCCGCACCCCATCGTGATCACGACGTCTGCCGCTGCAACCCCGTCATCGGTCCAGTGCCTCGGTGTCTGATCGGTGATGTCGATGCCAACCTCCGCCATGGCCGCGATGGCGGCGGTATTGACCTGGTCTGCTGGCTCCGATCCCCCTGAGTAGACGGCGACACCATCGCCACCGAGGTGCCGCGTGAACCCCGCCGCCATCTGCGACCGCCCGGCGTTGTGCACACACAGGAACAGCACTGTCGGGATGTGGGCTCGATCAGCGGTCATGGTGTCCTCCAGACGGTCGGCCTCGTTGCGCTTGGCGTACCTGGTGGTTCGTGCTCCGTACTCAAACCGGCAACCCGCATCGACCACCAATCAGTCCCTCTTTCAAGAGGGACGGGCGAACGAAGCGAGCCAGGGGGATCGGCACCGGGGTCATCCGGCAGCCTCGGAAGGGACGAACGCACGCGCGACTGGGACGACCACGCGGTCTTTGGCGATCAGGAAGGCGGACACCGATGCCGGGCCGCAGCCGGCTGCGTCAGTCCTTCTGGAGCTTGTCAATGGCGCCCTTGGCCGCATCGACACCCTTGTCGACATGCTCGTCGTACCCGACCTTGTCCTTGGCGACATCAGCTGCCTTGTCGATGCCACCCTTGATCGTGTCCTTGTGGTCTGCTGCCGCGTCCTCGGCCTTGTCGGCCAGATCCTTGGCGTCGTCGAGGAATCCCATCGACGCTCCCTTCATCGGTTGACTGCCCCCGATTCAAGCACGGCAGCGGGCGACCATCGACGGCGTCTCCGATGTGTCCCGTGGAAGGGAGCCTGCGTCTATCGCGCCTCGGCGCGATAGACGAGGCCCTCATTGCCCATCGACGTGAGGCTGAGGAGGTCGCCATCGATCGATGCTGTGAAGCCGTCACCGAGCACCGTCACGACGAGGTTGTCCTGCGCCCAGAGGTCGTCTGGGCACTCACCGTCCGCGGCGAATTCAGGGAAGAAGATCTGGGCATCGGATTCGATCCATGTGCCCGTGAGGGTCCGGCAGCCGGTGGATCCGGTAACGGTTCCGTCCTCGAGCAGCAGCAGGGTGGCGGGGTCGCCGATCGCCATGAACGCCATGTCATCGCGGACGAGTGTGTCGAGAACCCAGGTCGTCCCAACCAGCGCCTCGGTCGGCACCTCAGGGGCGCGATCGAACACGAGGGGTTCGTCTGATCCGCTGAGATGCAGCTGCCCGTCGACGATGGCCCACGTGGTCACCGCACCGATGGCTGTCAGGTAGGCCGATTCAGCGTCCATCACCGCAGGCTCGCAGGCCATCTCGGTCATGAACATGTTGCCGATGGCGATCGTATCCCCGTCGATCACGGCCGAACCGCCGTATTGGTTGCAGGCAGCCCGACCACCGATCTCGTTGACCGATGCACTCAGCGAGATGGGGTACCCATCCACGAGCGGCACGCCGCTGACGAGGATCCACTCACCTTCGATGGGGACGAGGGATGCCGGTTGACCATCCGTCGGTGGCGACGTTGACGTCGTCGAGTCGAGCGGTAGCTCACCGGTTGGCTGGGTATCGGTCGTGGAGGCGGGGTCTGCGCATGCAGAGGCAACCACCACCACGAGAACGGCGAGGACGATGAATCTCCACTTCATGAGTGTCTGACGGCCGCACCCTCAGGCTGGGTTCCCGCTTTCTGATGGAAGCAGCCGGTGTTGGGAAGACAGGTCGCCGCAGGGGCCTCACATGTCGGGCATCGGGTCGCGGTCATTCACGGATGTAGTACTCGGTGAACGACGTGCAGCGACCGTCGTCGTCGAGGTCGATCAGGAAGCAGTTGTAATAGACCTTGGCCTGCTCCTTGTCCGTTGCGAAGTATCGGGTGGAGCCGGTGGCGACGACCTTGTTCCCGTCGACGGCGTGGACGAAGTACTCGGCGTCCCACGCCTCGGGAGGATCAGTGTCCTCGAGCCACGAGTCGACGACCCCGGCTCTGCCTCCCAGGATCGGTTCGTCGAAGGGGTGGTACCGGTACTCGACATCCTCAGCGAAGAGGGCCGTGATGTCATCACGGTCGTTGGTCTTCCAGGCTGCGAGATAGCGGTCGATCCAGCCCTGGGCGTCAGCGTGATTCATGGTCCTCCCGATCGTTTCGCAGCGCCCGAAGCGCTCGAAACCCATTGTCGCACCCCGCAACCCCGAACCCACTACGTTCTTGCGTAACTGAGTTCCATCCTGGGTGGAACTCAGTTACGCAAGAACGGGCGACCGGGGGACAGAATGATCGACATCGAGCAGTGCCCGCGATGCGGTGGGGAACTGGAGTTGGGTCGGATCGCTGGGCAGATGCGGCATCTGATGTGGTTGAAGGGCGACGAGAAGGTGGGCCTCACCACCTGGGGCACCGAGCACATCGCCACGGGAACCTTCAGCAGCGCTCCGTCCCTTCCCGCTGCCCGATGCCGGTCCTGCGGGCTCGGCCTCTTCGAGGCTCCGCCTTCTCCGTAGCCCGGCCGTGCTCGGATAGGCTCACCCCGTGGATCTTCCCGTCATGCCCCCGATCAAGCCGATGCTGGCGAAGCCGCTGGCGAAGCTTCCGCTCGGGGATGTCTCGTACGAACCGAAGTGGGACGGGTTCCGGTGCGTTGTCTTCAAGGATGGCGACGAGGTGCTCATGGGATCACGGAACGAGAAGCCGCTGAATCGGTACTTCCCTGAGATGATCGAACCGTTCCTGGCCAGCCTGCCGGATCGGTGCGTCGTTGACGGCGAGATCTTCATTGCGATCGACGGTCGGCTCGACTTCGATGCCCTCGGGCAGCGCATCCACCCCGCCGACTCGAGGGTGCAGATGCTGGCGGAGAAGACGCCTGCGGACTTCGTGGCCTTCGACATCCTCGCCCTTGGCGACGAGGCGCTGGTGGATCAGCCATTCGGCCTGCGCAGGACGGTCCTCGAGGACATCGCTGCGGGGTTCACCCCGCCGATCCACCTCGCACCCGCAACCGGCGACCCCGAAGTTGCGATGCAATGGTTCAACGAATTCGAGGGTGCAGGTCTCGATGGCCTGATCATCAAGCCCCTTGGCGATCCCTACGCGTTCGACAAGCGCACCCAGTTCAAGCTCAAGCACGTTCGGAGCGCCGATTGCGTCGTCGCCGGCTATCGAATGCACAAGTCCGGGGATGGGGTCGGCTCACTCATCCTCGGCCTCTACGACACGGACGGCCAGCTGTGGCATGTCGGCGTCGCCTCGAGCTTCACGGCGAAGAAGCGGACCGAACTCCTCGACGAGGTGACTCCCCTGGTCCTGGAGGATATGGCGGACCATCCGTGGTCGAGCTGGATGGATGCCGAGGCCAACGCCGACGGCTCGATGCCCGGTGCCCCGAACCGGTGGAGCGGCGCCAATGGACGAGATCACTCATGGATTCCCCTCCGGCCCGAACGTGTCGCCGAGGTGCAATACACCTGGACGACGGCAGGTCGGTTCCGCGGCACGACGCGACTACTCCGGTGGCGCCCGGATCGCGAACCGGAGTCATGCAGCACCGATCAGCTCTCGGAACCGGAACCCTTGCCGGACGATTCGCCCCTCCACGACATCGTCAGCTGGACTCCGTAGGCAGCACGAGCGGTGGCCCGCTCCCCTTGGGATCTCGGGTGCCTACCTTCAGGCGATGCCGAACCGACTCGCCGCAGCGACGTCTCCCTATCTGCGCCAGCACGCCGACAACCCGGTCGACTGGCACGAGTGGGGCGAGGAGGCATATGCCGAGGCACGCGACCGCGACGTCCCGATCATCCTCTCTGTGGGTTACGCAACGTGCCACTGGTGCCATGTCATGGCCCACGAGTCGTTCGAGGACGACGACACCGCGGCGTTCATGAACGCCAACTTCGTCAACATCAAGGTCGACCGCGAGGAACGACCGGACATCGATCGGATCTACATGGACGCCGTCACCGCCATGACAGGCCGTGGCGGTTGGCCGATGACGGTGTTCCTCACGCCTGGCGCCGAACCGATCTATGCGGGCACCTACTACCCCAAGGTTCGCATGTCGCACCACCCTTCATTCATGGATGTGATGGGCGCGGTTCTCGACGCGTGGCGCACGAATCGCGACGGAGCTGAGCAGCAGGCGGCGACCATCGCAGAGGCGATTCGCCGCACCGAGCCCCCGTCGACCGTCCTGCCGGACCTTGCGTTCCTCGACCGATCCGTGATGGTGTTGTCGAACACCTTCGACCGGGTCAACGGTGGGTTCGGGACGGCACCGAAGTTCCCGCAGGCCCCAACGCTCGAGCTACTCCTGAGGACCGCAGCGCTTCGCCCTGGAACACCCGCAGCGGGAGCCAGCACCGAGATGCTCGTTCGGATGCTCAACGCGATGGCCGACGGCGGCATCAGGGACCACCTCATGGGTGGCTTCGCTCGCTACTCGGTGGATGCCCAGTGGCTGATCCCCCATTTCGAGAAGATGCTCTACGACAACGCGCTCCTCGCCCGCGTCTACCTGAGGGCATGGCAGGTCACCAGCATCGATCGGTTCCGTGACGTTGCGATCGAAATCCTCGGCTGGCTGGACACCACGATGTCGGATCCAGCGGGTGGCATCCACTCCGCCGAGGACGCCGACTCGGAAGGCGAGGAGGGCAAGTTCGCTGTGTGGTCGTGGAATGAGCTCGGTGCGGTCCTCGGTGACGATCGGGACCTGGCGGCCGCGATCTATGGGGCAACGCCTGCGGGGAACTTCGAGGGGACGAACAACCTGCATCGATTCACCGACCTCGCCTCTGTGTCGACGGCAACCGGCCTGACGCTCGAGGAGATCGCCGAACGGCGGCAATCGATCGATGAACGGCTCAGGGAGGCTCGAGCGGTGAGGATCCCCCCGGCGCGCGACGACAAGATCGTCACAGCCTGGAACGCGTATGCAATCCGCGCCTTTGCCGAGGCCGGTGCCGTGCTCGACAACGAGCAGTACGTCACCAGGGCAGAGCGGATTGCTCGGTTCCTCCTGTCCGAGGTCTCACCAGGAGGGGCGCTCGTGCGGTCATGGCGCGACACACCCGGCCACCCAGCATTCGCAGACGACCACGCAGCCCTTGCCCTCGGCTTGTACACCCTCTATCAGGTCACGGGGAAGGAACACTGGTTCACGGCTGCCGAGCAACACGTGGCCGAGCTGCGGTCCCGATTCGCGGCAGCGGACGGCGGGTTCCACACGACGTCGACATCCACCGAGCTGATCTCACGCCCTCTCGACACCCAGGACAACCCGACGCCGTCCGACAACTCGCTGGCACTCGAAGCCTTGCTGGTCCACGCCGCGTACACAGGAGATTCGGCCGCGGGAGCCGAGGCCGAGGCAACCATGGCCGTCATCGCGACCACGGCGATGCAGCATCCGGGTTTCGGTGGGTATGCCCTTGCCGTGTGGCTCACCCACCTCACCGGCATCAGGGAGGTCGCCCTCGTCGGCGACGACACCTCTTCCCTGCAGCGGGTCGTGTGGGAGACGTTCCGCCCAGATGTCGTCGTCGCGCTCGGCGACGGATTGCCGAGTTCGGTGCCCCTGCTCCTCGACCGGCCCGGCACACCCTCGGGTCTCGCCTACGTATGCCAGAACCTCGTCTGCGAACTTCCCGTCGATTCGCCCACCAACCTGGCCTCCCAGCTGCAGCGGTAGGAACTCGCTTCACGAGGCAGCACTTCGTATCTGGTAATCGGTACTTGGACAAGGCCGCCCCCATCGGCCTCGCTTCGCTCGGCCACTTCCCCCGCTCCGCGGGGAAGGAAGGATGAGTGCGTGAAGCGAACCGCTCGTCCAGTCCGCACTTCAGGGGGACGGGAGAGGAGTGCAGCGACGGTTCACGGTGAATCGTCCGCCCCGCTGGCTCACGTCGTTCACCCGTCCCCTGAAGGGGAGACTGAAAGAGACGTCCGTAGCCATCAGCTCCCCCCTCTGCCCTCCGGGCATCTCCCCCAAAGGGGAGAAGAAGCATGAGGGAGCGCCGCCACGAGACAGAGGGGGCGTCCGGGGGAGGTCGCGAAAACGTGGAAGTGCTCGTGAATCAACGCTGGACTCTGATTACCCTCGCGGCATGGATGTGATCAGGCGGAGTCATCTCCCCCAACTTCGGAACCCGATCGGGGTGATCGCGTTCGGTGGCTGGAACGATGCGTGTGACGTTGCCTCGACCGCCGCGGATTTCATCGTGGACGTCCACCCCAAGGCGGAGACGTTCGCCGAGCTCGAGCCTGATCCGTTCTACGACTTTCAGCAGCAACGCCCGACGATCGAGATTCGTGATGGTGTCGCCCGCCAGGTTCGGTGGCCGGGAATCACGTTCACAGCGATCGAGCGCCCGGCCGACAGCCGTGACCTCGTCATCGTCACGGGCCAGGAACCGAACTTCCACTGGAAGACCTTCTCCCGCAGCCTCGTCGAGGTTCTCGTCGAAGCGGGGGTGGAGGAGGTCGTCCTCGCCGGTGCCTATGTCGGCGCGGTGGGCCACCGTGATCCTGTCGTCCTGACCGGAGTGGGCGGCGATCCGGCGACCGTCGTCCGAAGCGGCCTCGAGTCGTCGTCATACAGTGGTCCGACAGGGATCGTCGGCGTGGTGCAGGGTGCGTGCAAGGAAGCCGGAATCCGCTCCATCAGCATGTGGGCAGCAACACCCGCCTATCTCGCAGGGAACCCCTTCCCGAAGGCGGTACTCGCAATTGTCGAGAAGATCGCAGATCTCACGAATCTCCACATCGACACGTCCGAGCTGATCGCAGTCGACGCCGAGTACACGCAGAAGGTCGATGAGGCGATCGAGAACTCAGGATCAGATCTCGAGGAGTACCTCGAGGAGATCGAGGGATACGACGAACCCCTCCTCGGCCCCTTGGTCGGAAGGTTCGACAGGCCGGACCGATCGGACTCCCGTGAGGAGCCCTCGGCGCCGCGCCTCGACCCTGAGCGAACCGACGCCCTCGTCGATGAAATCGTCCGATTCCTGGAGGGCGACTCCCCGTCGTGACCCCGGCGTGACGAAGTTCGAAGTCCTCAAGTGGATCCATCTCCTCGCCGCCGCCGTCTGGACGGGCGGGCTCATCGTCCTCGCCTTCTCGGTGGATGCGATCCGCAAACAGACCGACGATCGGGAGGTACTGCGAGCTGTCGCCCGGCGATTCGGCGTCGTTTCGTGGACGGCCCTGGGCATCGCGATCATCACCGGGTTCACGATGTACACCGACTACGGCCTTCCGTGGAGCACCTTCCAGACGAAGGGCACCCTCATCGCGATCGTCGTCGTGCTCGCCCTCGTGCACCAATTCACCGCCAAGAAGTCTTCACCCGCTGTGCGGGGCATCCTCCAGCTGGCGATCCTCGTCGTGAGCGTCCTCATCTTCGGGGCTGCCGTAGCCCTGGTCTGAACGCCCTCGACGCAAGGCGGGGAGACGTCGAGCAGCCTGCGCCGACACCACGCACCCCCAATCGACTTCGCTCCCCTCGGCCACGTATGCCGCCCAGGAGGAGAAGAGGGACCGGGCACGCCCTGGCGCTCATCAATTGGGCTGGAACGAGGAGTGCCTCCCCGTGGGGAGGCACTCGGTTGAGCTGTGCGCTACTTCTTGCGCTTATGGCGATTGGCCTTGATGCGCTTGCGGTATTTGTGCTTGCTCATCTTCTTGCGGCGCTTCTTGATCAGCGAACCCATGCAGTGTGAACCTCTGTGTTGCGTGTGGATGCTCCGTGCGGAATCCACGTGGGCCGCACTGACCGCGCAAGGATAGAGGAAATGCGACGCTGACGTTCGTCGGCGTGTCGGCCGTGGAGTTCCTAACATTGGGACATGCGCCCAATCATCGGTATCGCCGGTCGCCCGTTCACGGTCCTCTCCGGAGGTTCACATATCCGTTCGTACCGAGCTGACCACACCTACACCGATTCGGTGAAGCGATCCGGTGGTATTCCCGTCATGCTGGTACCGGTCGAGGCCGACGCCATCGACCACGTCCTCGACCACATCGATGGGCTCATGCTGACGGGTGGCGGGGACATCGACCCTCAGGTCTATGGCGAGCAGCCCCACGAGGCCGTGAACGGTGTCGACGAAGAGCGCGACGCTTTCGAGCTCGAGCTTGCACGGCGTGTTGTGGCCAGGCGGATGCCGACCATGGCCATCTGTCGAGGACTTCAGATCATCAACGTGGCGTTCGGTGGAACGCTCGTCCAGGACCTCCCCTCACACCGCGGGGCACATGGACATGACATCGTCGGAGAAGGCGCCTACCAGCCGCACTCCGAGGCGCTCGTCGAGCCCGGATGCCGGATCGCTTCCATCATCGGTGAGGGGCTCCACCGCATCAACTCGATCCACCACCAGGCCGTGGAAGACCTCGGGGCAGGTCTCAGGATCGTCGCCACGGCGCCTGACGGCACGATCGAAGGGATCGAACACGAAGATGGCTCCTGGCCGCTCATCGCCGTGCAATGGCACCCGGAATTCCTCGGGATGGCCGACCACGGCGAATCCCACGACCTATTCGAAGCTTTTGTCGAGTCGGCCGCAAAGTACCGCGCAGACTCGTAAACGCAACACAAGGAGGTCCACCTATGGACATCGGAATCCTCGAAGATGATCGCGTGGCGATCGCCGGTTCTCTCTCGACCCTGCTCGCCGATTCGTACGCCCTCTACCTGAAGACGCACGGATACCACTGGAACGTGACGGGACCCATGTTTCGCACGCTCCACCTGATGTTCGAGGAGGAGTATCTCGAACTCGCCCTCGCCGTCGACGAGATCGCCGAACGGATCCGGTCACTCGGATCGTACGCACCGGCCTCGTTCCGCCGGTACAGCGAACTCTCGTCACTCGCTGAGGACGACGGCGTACCGGGTGCTCTGAAGATGGTCGCGAACCTCGTCGAGGGTCATGAGGCCGTTGCCCGCGCCGCCCGCATGACGCTCGTGGTCGCGGACGAGGCCAAGGATTCAGTGACGGTGGACCTGGCTACGCGACGTCTCGAGGTCCACGAGAAGACAGCATGGATGCTTCGCAGCCTCCTGGAAGGGTGAACACCATCGACATTCTCTTCGTCTGTTCGGGGAACCTCTGTCGATCGCCATACGCCGAAGCTGTCGCTCGTGCGACCTTCGACGGCGACCGCTACACGTTCTCGAGTGCCGGCACGATCGCCATGACCGGGAAGCCGTGCACGACCACGATGCAGGAGGTCGCCGAGGCTCGTGGCTTCGATGTCAGCAGCCACGGCGCGCGTGCCCTCGATGACGTCCCTGCGCCGGACCTCGTGTTCGGTATGGAACAAGAGCACGTGATCGCCGCGTCCAGGGCCTTCCCTGACCTCCCGGCCGGCTCCATCCGCCTTCTCGACCATCCCCGAGCCATCCCTGACCCCTACGGCCACGACCGCGCCACCTACGAAGCTGCATCCACCCAAATCGAAACCGCCCTGAAGGCCCTCGACCTCTAGGACGGAGTGCGCCCCTGGCGCACACGATTTCTCCCGTCGTCCGCTCAGTCCCCCCTTCAGGGGGGACGGCAGAGGAGCGAAGCGACGATGCAGGGGGGGTGCGACCTCCATCCGCCTGGCTCTCTGCGTTCGCCCGTCCCCCTTGAAAGGGGGGCTGTTCCTACTTCTTCAGTCCCCCCTTCAGGGGGGACGGCAGAGGAGCGAAGCGACGATGCAGGGGGGATACACCCCTACGTCCAGAGGTTCAAAGGATCCCGGACTGAGTCGGGATCCTTCAGCGCGGCAAGAATGACCTCAATAGTGCCATCCAAGCTGGTGAGCACCTGATCATCATCGAACCTCAGAACGAACCATCCGTGCCGGGCGAACCATCGATCTCGCCTTCGATCTCGGCGCGGGTCATCGTGCGTGACTCCGTCGACCTCAATGATCAAACGACGGGGACGACACGAGAAGTCGGCGATGAAAGGTCCGATCGGGTCCTGCCGACGAAACCGGGCGCCAAGAGCTCCGTTCCTGAGTTCTTGCCAGAGCACGAACTCTGCCCTCGTCATGTCTCTGCGATTGGCACGGGCAAACCGAGTGAGACGGCGATTCGACCCCATGCGAAACACACTGCCTCAGCGAGGGTCGCCGTTCAACCCCCCTGGCTCACTTCGTTCGCCCGTCCCCCCTGAAGGGGGGACTGAATTCGTGTCCCTCTGCCCTTCGGGCATCTCCCCCAAAGGGGAGAAGGAAAGGTGGAGTGCGCCTTTGGCGCACACCTTCCTGCCTGAAACGGCAATGCCGCTACTTGAGGCCGTCGGTGTCGATGGGGAGGGAGAGGACCTGGCCGTGGGGGCCGAGGGCTGCGGACAGGGCGCCGATGACACGGCCAATGGTTGCTGAGGTGGTGAGGGCGAGGGCGGTGGGGCCAGCTCCCGACCAGCAGACGTGGAGGGCGCCGGCCTTCCGGGCGGCTTCCATCAGGTCCCCCGTGATCGGTGAAAGGGAGGCACGCGGCTCCTCATGGAGTTCGTCGCCTGCGGCGTTCGCCAGGGCTTCGCCGTTCGCGGAGCGCAGACCCTCGATGAGGAAGGCGAGCCTGCCGAGGGACCGCACCACAGCGGGGCGCGCGACCTCGGGCGGGAGGGCGGCCCTTGCTTCAGCGGTGTGCAGCTGAGCGTCGGGAATGGCCACCACGGGCAGCAGCGACTCGTGGATGTCGAGACGCTGGACGCCGGACGAGGTGGCGACGACCAGGCCCCCGAACACGGCTGCTGCAGCGTTGTCGGCGTGGCCCTCGAGGCGGTCGACGATCGAGAAGACTTCGGCCTTCCCGCCCCCGCCACCGACCGCTTTCATCGCAGCACCAGCCGACGCAGCGGTAACCGCCGAGGATGAACCGAGGCCGCGGGCTCGTGGTATCTGGTTGTCGATCGTGATGTGCATGGGCCGGTGGACGGCCATGCGCACCGCCTTCGAGATCATGTCGTCCTCGTCGAGGCGGCGTGTGGAGCCGTTCTCGCTGATCGTCATCGACTCGGCGAGCTCTGCGGTTGCGGTGCAGCGCAGACCGAGGGCGAGGGCGAGTACATCGAACCCTGGCCCGATGTTTCCGGACGATGCCGGGGCGGAGGCAGATCCGATCATCGGCGCACCGGCTCGATGAAGATGCGGGTCGCCTCGGGGCAGACCTTGACGATGTTTCGCTCGACCTCTTCGATCGCCACCACCTCATCGACGCCTGGGTCGAAGGCGACGTCCGCGGTGACGAGGATCTCATTGGGGGACATCTGCATCGTGAGGAGCCGCTCGACGTGGTGTACAGCGTCGACGCTGAGGATGGCGACCCGAATCGAGGTGCGATCCCTGCGGGACGCCGACTCCCCGACGAGGAGCGAATGCATCTCGCGAGCAATGACGAAGGCGACGACACCGAGGAGGAGGCCAATGAGGATCGATGCGAAGCCGTCCCAGAACGTGTCCTGTGTGAAGTGGGACATGAGAAGACCGGCTGCGGCGATCGCAAGGCCGACGGCTGCCGCACTGTCCTCGAAGATCACGATGATCAGGGCGGAGTCCTTGGTCTCTCGGATCATCCGCCACGCACCGCGGGATCCCCGCATGTCGTTGAATTGCTTGAGTGCGGGCACCAGGGCGACACCGATCTCGAACGCCGCTGAGATGGCAAGCACGACGAGGGAGAAGATGAGGCCATCACTCTCGTGGACGGGGTGCGTGATCCGCTGCCAGCCGTTGAAGATCGACAGCACGGCGCCACCGACGAACAACACGACGGCGACCATGAACGACCAGAAGTACATCGCCTTCCCACGCCCGAACGGGTGGGTGACGTTGGCGGCGTAGCGGGACACCGCATGGCCACGAAGCAGGAACAACTGGTTCCCCGTGTCGGCGACCGAGTGGAACGCCTCGGCGAGCATCGCTGCACTGCCGGAGATGAAGGCGGCCACGAACTTGGTGACCGCGATGCCCATGTTCGCGAGCAGGGCGAGGATGATCAGGCGTTTCGATTCAGTGGCCACGGCGGCGATTCTATGGGTTCGAGCAGGTCCAGCGATGTCCACGCCACAAACCGTCGGGCGCTTGGGTCCCTCGTACACTGACCCCGAGGGACGAGGGGAGCATCATGACAACGGTGATCGAGACGACCGCGTTGACCAAGTACTACGGGTCGAACCCTGGGATCACCGACCTCGACCTCGAGGTTCGTGAGGGCGAGGTCTTCGGGTTCCTGGGGCCGAACGGGGCCGGGAAGTCGACGACGATCCGGACCCTGCTCAACTTCCTGTTCCCGACGAGCGGTTCTGGCACGGTGCTCGGTCTGGACATCATCAAGGACAGCCTCGAGATCCGACGCCGCACCGGTTACCTGCCCGGCGACCTTGCCATGTATGACGCGATGACCGCTCGGGAACTCCTGATCTACTTCGCCAACCTCCGCAAGGTCGATGCGGCGGCGCAGATGACCGAAGCTTGCCGATCGGTTCGACCTCGACCTCGATCGCAGGATCAAGGAGTACTCGACGGGCAACCGACAGAAGGTCGGGCTCGTGAATGCCTTCATGCACGAACCGGAGCTGTTGATCCTCGACGAACCCACGGCAGGCCTCGACCCGCTCCTCCAACAGGAGTTCCAGACCCTGATCGCCGAGGTTCGCCGCGAGGGGCGCACCGTGTTCCTGTCGTCGCACATCCTCTCGGAGGTGGACCGCGTTGCAGACAGAGTCGGCATCGTGCGGTCCTCGAGGCTCGTCGAGGTTGACACCCTCGAGTCGTTCAAGGCGAAGGCGCACCGATCCGTCACCCTCCAGTTCACCGCTCCTGTCGACCTCGAACCGTTCTCACGCCTCGGCAACGTCGTGACGGCGGAGTCCCGCAACGAGGGTTCGGTCGTGGTGCTGACCGTGCAGGGATCGATGGACGAGGTCGTCAAGGAGGCCGCTCGCCACGATGTGATCACGGTGTCGACGAGGGCAGGCGAGCTCGAAGAGGTCTTCCTGTCGTACTACGCGGGTGCGGGTGCAAACGACAATGCTTCGTAACATCTTCACGAAGGACCTGTGGGACCGCCGCAGGGCCACCATGTGGTGGGTGATCGGCATCGTCGCGATGATGACGTGGATCATCGCTGTGTATCCCATCATCAGGGACTCGGATGCGATGAGCCAGTTCCTCACCGATTTCCCACCCGAGCTGCTTGCGCTGTTCGGCATGGACCCTGACACGTTCCTCACCGCAGCGGGGTTCTTCCAGGCGCAGCTGTTCTCGTTCATCGGCCCGATCGTGATCGTCGGCTTCGCCGTGTCCGCCGGTGTGGCGGTCACAGCGCGCGAGGAGCGAGCCAAGACCATGGACCTGCTCCTGTCGGTCCCTGTGTCACGCTCGTCCATCGTGCTTCAGAAGGCGGCGTCGCTCGCCGTGCTCGCTCTCGTGATCGTTGCCACGATGGCGGTCTGCCTCGTTGTCGCAAACCCCGTCGTAGGTCTCGGCCTGCCCATCGAGGGCGTGATCGCGGTCACGTCTGGTCTGTGGCTGCTCGGTCTCGTGTTTGCGGGGGTAGCGATGGTCATCGGTGCCTTCACCGGGTCACCGACCATCGCTGGAGGCATTGCAGCCACGTTGGCGATCGTGGCGTGGTTCGTGAACGCGTTCGCATCGATCTTCACGTGGCTCGAGATTCCGGCGAAGGTGAGCCCGTTCACCTGGTACCTGCACGGCCTTCCCCTGATCAACGGATTCAGCTCGGGCCATCTGTGGCTGATTGGTGCGGCCCTCGGTGCACTGGCCGGCACGGTGATCCTCTTCAAGCGGCGCAACATCGGGTTCGAGCGCAGCTTCCTGCCGTCGTTCCGGAAGCGCACCGAGACGGTGAAGCGAACCAGGCCAAGGGCAACGGCTCTCCTCGGTTCCGTGTACGGGAAGTCGCTGTGGGATCGCAGGGTGACCGTGTGGCTGTGGGCCGCCGGTGTCTCGACGATGTCGCTCCTGACATTCGCGGCGTGGCCGTCCCTTGCGAGGGACTCGCAGGCGCTCCAGGGCCTCGTCGACGCCTTCCCGAAGGAGATCCTCGCGATGTTCGGCCTCACCGACCCGACCGCACTGGCAACACCGGAAGGGTTCGTCTCGTCCCGAACGTATGGCTCGGTCGGCCCCATCGTGATGATCGTCTTTGCGATCACGGCCATGGCGTCGCTGATCGCCAAGGAGGAGTCGACGGGGATCATGGATCTGGTGTTGTCGAACCCGAAGCGGCGTCGGGCGGTGTTCCAATCGAAGTCGACAGCGGCGTGGACGCTCATGGGCCTGATCGGCCTCTTCCTGTTCGCCGTCGCCGCCATCGGGAACGAGGTCTGGAACACCGGCTTCTCGCTCTATCACATGGTCGGCGCCAACCTCGGCCTGGCCCTGCTCGGGTTGTGCTTCTGGGGCATCGCCGTTGCAGTGTGGGCGGTCAGGGGAGGCTCAGGCGCTGCGGTTGGGGTGACCGCTGCCATCGCCGTTGGCATGTACTTCCTCAACGGCCTCGGTGCGATCGTCGATGTCCTGTCCCCCTTCCGCTACCTGTCCCCGTTCTACTGGTACCTCGGCGACGTCGTGCCCCTCTCCAAGGGCGTCACGTTCGGCTACCTCGCCCTCGCCGCCGTCGCCCTGGCAGGCACCACCTTCGCCGCCTCGAGATTCACCCACCGCGACTTGGCGGTCTGAGACTTCGCTGTTCTCGGCCGTACCTGGAGGAGCAGCCCCCATCGACCTCGCTCCGCTCGGCCACTTCCCCCGCTCCGCAGGAGAAGGACAGTTGAGTGCGCCGCAGGCGCACACCTTGCTCTTCTCCCCTGCCGGAGGCTGGGGAGACGGAGCATCTCTAGCCGGTTGGCCAGGTTTCGGCGACTTCGGGGGCGACGGTGCGGCCGCTGCGGCGGGAGGCTCGGTCGGAGATGATGAGGCCGGCGAAGACGAGGAGGCCACCGATGATGATGCCGAGTTGGAGCTGTTCGTCGAGGAGCACGAGGCCAGCGATGAGGACGATGAGGGGAACGAGGTATCCGGTGAGGGACACGTTCGTCGCCGACACCCGTTCGAGGAGCCAGTAGTAGAGCATGAACGGCACGAATGTGGCCAGCACGGCCATCAGCACGATGAGCTGCCACCCGCGGGCACTGACGTCCGTCGGGACACCGTCGATGGCGAACATGGCGACCAACAGCCAAATGGCTGAGAACCCGAACTGGAGGCCGGTCATCATCGAGGGGTCATAGGACCCGGCGTGGCGCTTGCCGAACGCTGCAGCGAACCCGACAGATGTCACCGCGGTGATCCCGAGGCCGACGGCGACGAGCGGGCGCCCGCCCTCGCTGAGCCCTGAGTCTCCTGACAGGAGCAGGAAGGCAACACCGGAGAACGCAACGAGCAGACCCGCGAGTTTGCCCTTCGACAGGGGTTCATCCGGCAGCATGAAGTTGGCGGCCACCGCGGTCGACAGAGGAATGAGGGCAGTGAGCAACCCCACGAACCCTGCGGAGGCCTCGTCGTAGGCGAAGGTGAACAACACGTACGGGACGGTGAGGTTGAAGACGGCCTGCGTCAGCCCATACCCGAGCACGACCTTCGAGGGCAGCGGCACCCTGCGGATCACCAGGACAGCCCCGACGAGGACCGCAGCGAAGAACACCCGGAAAGCAATCATCGTCCAGGCGTCGACGCCTTCGTTGAAGGCAGCCCTCGTGGCGATACCACCCGATGCCCACCCGATCGAGGCGACGATGACGGCGAGCCACTGCGTCGGTTTCATGACCGCGAGGCTAGGTCCCACCCCGTGAACACCTGTAAGGACGCGAGCGGCTCAATCCGGGTCGGGTTCAGCGTCAGGGTCAGGCTCATAGACGGGACCGTCCTCTTCGAAGGCAGGGACCCGGTCCTCGTCTCGTGTCATGATGTCCGACAGCCCATCCCCGAACGACGAACGCTCGGACAGCAGGTCGCTTCCGTGTGTCACGGCGCCCCTCCCGAATCGGCGGCGGAGCTCATCGACCGACGCATCGAGCGACCGGTATTCGATCTCCTTGGGTGTTCCGCCGGTGCTGACGGCGTCATCGACACCCATCGCCAACTGCATTGGTTCGCCGATGCCGAGGCCCGCCGTCGAGATCCCGACAAGGGTCGTCTCATGCCTGGGATACTCGTCGACCACCTTCCCGAGCAGCGCCACGGCCACGTCGAGGATCGCTCCCGTGGCGGCCGTCGGTGTCTGCATGGTCGCCGAACGGGTCACCGACGACAGGTCACCGAACCGCACCCGCACGGTCACGGTGCGGGCCGTACGGTTCTTCGCCCTGAGTCGTTCGGCGACGCGGTCAGTGAGACGGTGGAGGATGGGGATCAGCTCGTCGAGGGTGCGGATCTTGCCCCGGATGGCACTCTGGGCACCGACCGACTTGGCCCTGCGGTCCCTCGACACCGGACTAGGGTCCTGGTTGTTCGCCAATGCATACAGGTGGCCGGCAGCGCCGGGCCCGAGCATCGACGTGAGGGAATCGGGTGCCGTGTCGGCGATGTCGCCGATCGTGGCGATGCCGAGGTCCTTGAGCTTCCGCTCGGTCACCGGCCCGACCCCCCACAGCAGGGACACGGGGAGCGGGTGGAGGAAGGCAACCTCCTCGCCGGGTTCGACGACGATCAACCCGTCGGGTTTGGCGACCTGGGAGGCGATCTTGGAGAGGAACTTGCGGGTCGACGCCCCGACCGACACAGCGAGACCGGTTTCGATCGTGCACCCGCTGCCGTATCTGCTCGGCGATCGACCGTGGTGATCCGAACAGATGCACCGAGCCGGTGACGTCGAGGAACGCTTCATCGATCGAGATGCCCTCGACGGCAGGGCGTGTAGCTCTCGAAGATCCCGAACACCGTCTTCGAATACTGCGTGTAGGCCCCGAACGTGCCGTCGACCTCGATCAGGTTCGGGCACAGCGACCGGGCGTCGACCATCCGCATCCCACCCGCACGCCAAACGCCCTCGCCTCATAGGTGCACGACAGCACCACCCCCGACCCCACGGCCACAGGCTTGCCAGCCAGTGACGGGTCCTCGAGCACCGCCACCGCCGCATAGAACGCGTCGAGATCCGCATGCAGGATCCCCGGTATGTCCATGCCCCCATGGTGTCACACGGGTGCGACAGACGCGGCCTCGCTCCGCTCGCTGGTACTTGGTGCCCAGTACTCGGTCGGCAGTCTCTCTTCGCCAGGAGCGCCAGATACAGGTCGCAGCTTCGCTACATCGCGACAGGCTGCAGGAAGGATCGAGTGAGCGGAGCGAACACCTAGCCCTTCTCCCTCGCCGGCGGCGGGGGAGATGTCAAGGAGCGCAGCGACGAGACAGAGGGGGCACAACCCGCCAGCCGCGGTCAGAAGCAGCCCCCATCGACCTCGCTCCGCTCGGCCACTTCCCCGCGCTCCGACGGGAGAAGATGAATCAAGTGCCCTTCGCCGCACACGGTCAACTCTGGGGCGTCTCGCGAAAACAATGGCACGCGGGTGCAGGTGGGCGACGCGGTACTGTCGAGAAGGAAAGGAGGGCACATGGACTTTCAGATGATGACGTCCCTTCCCGCCCACGACCTGGAACGAGCACGTGATTGGTATGCGAGGGTGCTCGGTGCCGAACCGACGATCACGGATGTCGGCGGCGGCGCCTTGATCTACACACGCGACGGTGGCGGGTTCATGATCTATGAATCGGCCTTCGCCGGCACGAACCAGGCAACCGCGGCAGCCCTCGGTGTATCGAGTCTCGACGCAGCGCTCGCCAACCTCCGATCCGCCGGAGTCGCCCTCGAGGAGGTCGATATGGGCGAGATGAGCACGGACGACGGCGTCATGACCTTCCCCGACGGCCAACGCATGGCATGGTTCAAGGACTCCGAAGGCAACATTCTCGGCATCGGCGAACTCCCCAGCTAGCCAACACCGCAGTCCCCCCTTCAGTGGGATAGGGGAGCGCAGTGATGCGGAGATTCATCCCCCTGCATCGTCGCTGCGCTCCTCTGCCGTCCCCCCTGAAGGGAGGACCCAAGAACCTGAAGAACAGTCCCCTTTTCAAGGGGGACGGGCGAACAGAGTGAACCAGGGGGATCAACACCCATGCATCGTCGCTGCGCTCCTCTGCCGTCCGCGTTGAAGGGGGGACTGACCCACCGACACGGTCCCGCTTCAGGGGGACGGTCGAACGACGAGAGCCAGCGGGGCGTTTCCCCCAGCAACCTCGCTGCGCTCCTCACCACTCCGGCGAAGAGGGAAACAACCGACAAGCCCCGAGCCACATGGAACCCATCGTTCGGGGTTTCCGGTGACTGGTCGAGCGCACTCGCTCGACACGAGTTCGAAATACTCACATCCGGCCAACCGAGTCTCTCCGTAGTTTGGGCAAGGCTCACAGCCACGAAGCAACTCCTCCATCAGAGGGCACCGGATCTGTCTCCCCCGGTGCCCTCGCTTCGTTCCCAGTCGATTCCCTCCTCTGGGAGAAATGCCCGAAGGTCAGAGACGGGATCAATCCCCCTGCATCGTCGCTGCGCTCCTCTGCCGTCCCCCTTGAAAGGGGGACTGAAGCACCTACCCACCAACGGAACAGCCACCCCAGCGGGACGGGCGACCGAAGTGAGCCAGGGGGTGAACCCTGGCAGCGATCTGGCGTCAGGCCTGGCGGCGTTCGAGCTCCTCGACGGCGAGGTCCGGCACGGTGGAGGGGATGAAGACCTCGGCGTGGCGTCGACAGAAGGGCAGGCCCTTCGGGTCGAGCGTCAGGGCCGGTCCCTGGCAGATCTGGCAGGCTTGGCGATAGACGGGAATCGTCGGGCTCATACCCATGCCATCGGCACGACGTGCACATCCGCCGAGGCACAGATCCGGATGGATTCACTGACTAGTCACGATCCCGATCACCTGCCCTGGACATCGCTCCCGCACGGTGAGACGGTGGTTGCATGGCTGGCAGCGACGTCACCTTCACCCGTGGACAGCGGATCGTCGTGTCGGCTGTGGTGTGGCTGCTGGTCGGTCCGCTGATCATCGGTTTCACGATGATGATCTGGTGGATGGGCCTGGCCCTGTTCGCCATGGCGGCATGGACGACCTACGACTATGTCCGCAAGGGTGACATGGCGGGTCACATCACCGAAGGCATGTCCCAGATGGGCAAGGTCGCCAAAGGGGGCGAGATCGTCCTGAAAGGTGAGGAAGGCGCCGACGACGGGCTCGACTGAGTCGTGCCGTGATCTACCCGGTGATCGCAGCGGCGATCTCGTCACCGATGACCGTGTGGCCTTCGCGGTTCGGATGGGGCCACCCTGCCCACTTCTGCGTGGTGACGGCATCCTGCCCGAGATCGACCCACGTCACATCAGGGGACAGTCCTGCGGTGATGGCTTGATGGAGCTGTCCGAGGGCGAGGTTCATCTCGTCCTCGCATTCACCGCCGACCGGTGACCACAGCGGGGCGAAGCGGGTGCCAGCCAGCTGGTAATAGCTCGTCCAATACACGCTGGCGTTCGTGCGATCGGAAATCTCGTTGACGATCCGGTCGGTGGTGTCAGTGATGAAGCCTCGCCGGGCGTCGAGGTTCCAGTCCTGGCTCACGGCTCGCTGGCACACCTTCTTGTCGCCTGCGTCGGTCAACGAGAACAGGGTGTCCTTGGTGAGGTTGGCGATCACGTCGACCCAGTTGGTGGAGTTGATCCCTGCGGTCATGACGACGATGTTCCACGTGGACGGATCAGCGAGTCGGTCGATGTCGTCGATCTGGCTCGGGTGTGAGGCCGAACACGAGTCTGACCCGCCGTTGAGGACGTCACCGACACCGGCTCCGGGGTAGGCGATGTTGCGGTACGTCGGTGCCCATGCTGCGGGGAGGGCGGCGGCGAGGTCGGCACGGACGGTCGCTCCGTACGAGTACGACTCGTCGCGACACACCGAGTCCTGGGTGAACCACTGCCTCGTGTATCCCGACGCCACCGAGTCGCCGGCGACGATGAGATTGGGCACCGACGGTGTCGTGCCGGACCACGCAGGGAACCAGTCCGAGGCAAACCCGTACCGGTCGATGGCACGCACTTCGAGTGCATATCGGGTGTTCGGGAGCGTCGTTGCATACGACACGGTCGGCGTCACGACATCCGCGGTCTGGACGGTTCCGACCGTTCCCCGATTCCACCGGTACTCGTAGTGCCGGATGCCCTGATCGGCATCGACGTCAATCACAAGGTCGGCTTCGAGGAGCTCGTTGTGGCTGTCCGGCGTGAGGAGCGCCACGGCCTCGATCACGGGACGGCGAAGCCCGTCGGGCATCTGCTCGACCGCAGGCCGCACCGCACCGAGTGCAGGGGCAGCAACAACCGACGCCAGGATGGCGAGGGCAAAAGCGAGGAACAGAGCGCGTCGGTGCATGGAATGAAACCTATCGGTCGACATCGGTAAGTCTTCGACGTTGTCGGTCCCCCTCCGGTTCCCGGGATACGAGTCTGCGGAAAAAGCCAGTGAGCGAAGCGAACACCGCTTCGTCTCTCCCAAAGGTCTCGGGCGCCCAGTCGTCCATCTCCGACTCCCACGGTGCCCGCCACCTATCGGCAGAGATCTGCGGCCACGCAGAGGCCGACTCGAGTTCGGGAGAGGCGCGGAGCGAAGCGACGCAGAGAGGGCCGACCATGCACATCAGTCCCCTTTCAAGGGGGACGGGCGAACACCGTGAGCCAGGGGGAGAGAGAGCACACCCCCCTGCATCGTCACTGCATTCCTCTGCCGTCCCCCTCAAGGGAGGACCAAACAAGAAGAACAGTCCCCCTTTCACGGGGGACGGGCGAACACAGTGAGCCAGGGGGATAGAGAGCACACCCCCCTGCATCGTCGCTCCGCTCCTCCGCCGTCCCCCCTCAAGGGAGGACCGAAGAAGAAGAAGAAGAAGAACAGTCCCCCTTTCAAGGGGGACGGGCGAACAGAGTGAGCCAGGGGGATAGGGAGTACACCCCCCTGCATCGTCGCTGCGCTCCTCTGCCGTCCCCCCTGAAGGGAGGACTGAAGCAACAGAATGTTCGAAATCTCGAAGGAAGCGATGGTCAAGTCGGGGTCAGGGGTGGCCGATGGAATTGGGTGGCGATCATGGGCCGTACAGGGTTCGGCTCATATACTCGCTGCGGACGACGACAGCGACAAGGGACGGTCATGCGGGCGACGCTGATACGAGCCATGCTCATCATCGGGATCTCTTTCGGCATGGTTGCCGGACTCACGATCGCGCTTCCGTGGTACCGCGAGACCCCCGCAGACGCAACGCCGCCCACCGACCTCGCCGCCATGGCGGCATCACTCGAAGCGATCATCCCCACCCCGCTCTTTGCCGCATCGGTGCCTGCAGGGGCACACGGTGTCGGGCTCGTCGACCCGAGCCAGGGCGTATGGCACCTTCGTACCCGCAACGGCGACCCTGCGTCCTTCTACTTCGGAAACCCAGGTGACTACCCGTTCATGGGTGACTGGGACTGCAACGGCACCGACACGCCAGGCCTGTATCGCCAGTCAGACGGCTACGTGTATCTGCGCAATTCGAACACGCAGGGTCCCGCCAACGTCAAGTTCTTCTTCGGGAACCCCGGTGACTTCCCACTACCGGGCGACTTCAACGGCAACGGGTGCGACACGCTGTCGCTGTATCGGCCGTCCGAGCAACGGATCTATGTGATCAACACGCTCGGCTCGGACGACAAGGGCCTCGGTGAAGCCGAGTACTCGTACATCTTCGGGAATCCCGGCGACAAGCCCTTCACGGGCGATTTCAACGGCAACGGCATCACCACCGTCGGGCTGCATCGTGAATCCACGGGCTTCATGTACTTCCGCAACACGAACACCCAGGGCGTTGCGGACTACGAGTTCTACTTCGGTGACCCCGGTGACCGCCTCATTGCAGGTGACTGGACCGGCGCCGGTGAGGACTTCCCCGCCGTGTTCCGCCCGTCCAACCGCACGGTGTACATGCGATTCACCAACACCCAGGGCAACGCCGACGAGTTCTACCAGTGGGGCGAATCCTCCTACATCCCGGTCGCTGGCTTCTTCGGGAACCTCGACAGCGGCGTGAAGGTGAACGTCTCCGGTGCACCCGCCGAACTGTCCTACGCCGTCGAATCGTTCTACCAGGACCAGCAGTCCGCACCGCACCTGCCTTCAGGGCTCCGTGACACGCTCTTCGGCCTCCAGGACTTCCCGAAGACCAAGCTCGTCTCAGGTTCCGCCACCACCTCCACCGCCTACGGCAAGGGCGTCGCTGTGGTCCAATCCAACGGTGACACGCTGCTCGGCCGTCACGGACAACGGGTGGGAGTGGCGTGTCGTCGGGGCGAACCCGGCGGGCCTCGGACGATCCCTCGACTACGGCGGTGTCCGCCATGTCGCGCTCATCGGCACCGACTGGCAGCAGTCAGGGTCGAGCTGGCCGACGGATCGGAACCGCACGAACGCCGATTCGCTGCACATCTACGCCGCCAACCCGGTGGCGGGGTCCGGTGCGATCGTCGGGTTCCCACGTTCGACCTACATCCAGTCACCGTTCGGTGAAACGAGGGTGGCCAAGACGACCGTCGACGGCGGCCCGTCCAACACGGTGAAGGCACTCCAGATGGAGACCGGCCTCCCCATCGAGGGCTACCTCCTCACCGGCATGGGAAGCTTCCTCCCCGGTGCCCAGCCCGGCTTCTCGGATCTCGTCGATGCCTTCGGCGGCTTCCCGTTCCTCGTGCCGTACCAGCCCTCGGTCGCGATCCGTACCGTCGGTGACACGTTCCTCAACGGCACCGAGGCGATCTCGTGGGCCCGTGAGCGCCAGAACTCGGCCCACGGCGGCACGGACCGCACGCTCAACCAGGGCAGCATGATGAAGGCCGCGCTGGCGACGATCAAGCCACTCGGCATCGGCCAGATCCCGAACCTGCTGTCGATCATGGACGGTTTCGTGTCGACCGACCTGTCGATCGACGAGCTCATCACCCTCGCCGCATCGGTCTACACGCTCAACACGGGGCCCATGCCGACGGCAACGCCGCAGGACTTCATCAATGCCAACCACACGTCGACGAACGGCATCGTGCCGAGCCACGGCCCCTACAACCAGAACGAGGGGACCCTCCCCAACGTGGTCATGAAGGGCTGCCTCTACACACCCGACGGCGTCACCTTCGGATACGACCTCCAGCCGATCCAGCAGCAGACGTGGACGGACCTCCAGGATGGGATCCTGAACGCCCATCCGTGGATCTGCGACGACGGCACCTGACCGCATAGCCGAAGGCGACCTACGCTACGGACAACGTCCGAGACGCACCCGTGCGTGTCGCTTCTATCGCGGCCATCCTCGTGCCGCCTCCGCCTGCACTTCCAACCGAACCCGCCGCCCTCGCAGATGACGCCACCCCCTCCACCGTGACACCGACGACCGATTCACCGGCATCCACGACGACCACGACCTCGACGGCGTAGTCGACCTCCCCGACGACGAGGCGACCATCACCACCACGACAACGACGCGACCCGAGCCACCACGACGACGAATCCCCAGACCACGACGATCCCGGCCGGCAACCACCCGCCCACGGTCACCATCCCTGCGCCCGCCGCCCTCTCCGCCCACGTCGCCACCTACGACGCCGCCAGGCAACGGACTTCGGCGCCTACCTCACGATCTCCGCGACGGCCTAGGACCTCAACGGTGACACCTTCGAGATCCGATGGACCGCCAACACCGAGGGCTCCCTCGGCACCGGCGACTCGAGGACGGCGTGGCTCTCAACCCAGGATCCGACGCCACCCAGCCCGTCATCACCGCCACCGCCGTCGACCAGTGGGGCACCTCGACATCGGAGTCCATCCAGATCATCGTTTGGATCCCGTCCGACACCTGACCCTGACGGCCAGAAACCCCTCATCGACCGTCAGCTGGTGCGTGGGGCGACGACGTCTCGAATCATGTCGAGGACGTCAGACGAACCGAGCTCTCCCTGCTCGTCCTTTCGTCGCATGATCCGGGCGAGCCCAGGAACAGACCGATACCGATGGCAACACCGAGCGTGTTGAGCATCAGGTCATTGATGTCCCCGGTGCGAGGTGCGGCTGGAGCAATCTGCGTGAGGATGACCTGTGCGACCTCGATGCTGAGGAAGACCACGGCACCGAACCCGAGAATGCTGCGTGGTGTCGCCCGTCCGCAGCACGAAGAACGCCCCAAACCCGAACGGGACACCCAACACGATGTTGGGAACGGCCTGAACCCTGCTGATGTCCGACGTCCGGAACAGGCCACGCAACGGCACCAGGTTGATGCGGGTCGCTGGTGGTGGTCGCACACCCTCGAGCGGGATCGGGAACATCGTCGACCCGATCACGACGATCACGTAGACGCGACGAGGCCAAAGATCACCGCATCGATCCTCCGCTCGGGACGACGAATCATCCTCACGCCGAACCACAACGCAAGCCCACTGAACGCCAACGCCGAGAAGGCGGATCCCTGAAGCATGGACGCAAGCCTGCCACATGCGAACCCGGGATCACCGCCATGCTGCCACTCGTCACCTGCCGGTACGCTGTTGCCGTGCCTTCACAGACCTTCCTCATCACTGGTGCGTCCGGCTACCTCGGCCGTCGGCTCGTCAGAAGGGCTGGCACCGAAGGAACGGTCCACTCGGCCAGCAGCACCGATGGAGCCGTGTCAGCCGAAGCGATCGCGTTCGATATCGCCGACCGTGATGCCACGCTTACTGCCGTGGTGTCGCTCCGACCGTCGGTGATCATCCATGCCGCTGCGATCAACCCCGGCCAGGGTGACGACGACACCATGTGGCGGGTGAACGTGACAGGGTCGCGCAATGTGGCAGAGGCCGCGGTCGCCGTGGGGGCTCGCCTTGTGGCCGTGTCCACCGACGTCCTCCACGACGGCACGGCCGGTCCATACACCGACGATGCCCCTCCGACACCAATCAACGCCTACGGTCGTTCGAAGGCCGAGGGCGAGGCTGCTGTCCTCGAGATCGACCCGTCGGCCGTGGCGGTCCGCACCTCACTGATGTACGGCCTCGACGAGATGGACCGCGGAACCGCTGGGTTCGCGGAACGCCTCACCAACGGCGAGACCGTCCGACTCTTCTCGGACGTGCTCCGGGGAGTCGGAGGTCACCGAGCGGCTTGCGCTGGCGTCGAAGCACGGACTGACGGTCGACGCAGACAGCCCTCGCACCGAGGCCGACCAAGCGCTCAGTGACGTCCGGCAGCTGCCCAGCGAGCGCGCACCGCGTACCGCGAGCATGACGAGGACAGGTATCGACGGCTCACCCGCCGCATCCGTCGATCGCTCCCTCTGCTCCTCGAGTACCGCGAGCGGGGAGTGGGACACCGGGACGCGGCACCCATCCCTGCCCGTGTCCTGCAGTTCTGGGACCCCTCCCCTCCGCCGGACGAGATGGAGCCGTGGTTCGCGTCGTGGGAGACCGTCGGGCTTCCGGGCGGGCACCACGAAGTCGCTGACTACCAGAAGGGCTTGGACGCCGTACGGGAGGTCGCGGGCGAGAGGGGGAGCCGTGCCTACGAGGCTGCACCCCACCCCGGCAGTCCGGTCCGACCTGTACCGCTACGCGGAGCTGCGCCTGCGGGGCGGCTGGTACGTCGACGCCGAGCACGAGGCACTGCTCGCACTGCCGGATCGTCCTGCGCTGGCGGGTCGACCACGTGTTCGTCATCCGGCCGAACAAGCATCGGGTTGCGAACGGCTTCATCGGAGCGGTCGCGGGCTCGGCACTCATGAAGGAAGCCCTGCTGCGTGGGTGTCGCAACCTCTTGGAAGGCAGCGGCAGGAGCGTGGGGGAGCCTGACCGGGCCGCTGATGTTCACCGCTCTGGTGGACGAGTACGTCCAGACGCCGGACGCCTCCTTCGTGATCCTGCCCACCAACGTGGTCTTCGGCGGCGTGCTGCCGAAGGTCCACAACCTGGCCGAGTACAAGACCCACGGGCACTGGCGGCACGCCGACCTGTCCAAGGGCGAGGACCAACCGGCCGAGACCATTGACGGCGGCCGGTCGCACCCCCACTCTTGACCCACTCGACACACCCTGAGGGGGGACTGTGCGCAAGCTCATTCTGTGGTTCTGCGTGGCTGCGGCCGTGACGATGGTCGGAGGGGCAGCTGCCCAGGCAGCGACCACGAGCGTCAACGGGACCGGCAGCTACCAGAAGCTGGTCGTGAACAACGCCGCGAAGAACCTGTCTTCAAGATCCACGCGCCGGGTGGCGCGTGTGCCATCAAGTACCTGTCCGTGAAGTTCCGGGACCGGGACGGGACGCGGTACGCCCTCAACGGTGGCTGCTACCCAGGCAATGTCTGGGCGGCGAGCCTGGAGCGCGGCGCCAATCTGGTCGACTGTGCCGACCTGCGCCTGCGCTTCAACGCCGACAAGACTGTGTGGACCGGCACGATCCCACGGACCTGCCTGAGGGCTCTCGGCGGTGCCGTCAAGGTGACCGAGTCGTACGTCGACGACTACTCGCCGAACCTCAACGAGGTGCCCGCCACCGGGTACGTCCGTCAGGGGTGAGTGCTGGCGGCTTCACTGCCGGTGCGGCCGACAGATGACTCCGTCGTAGTCGGTCGCGACAGCGGTCCAGTCGCGCCCCTCGGTGTCGACGAGCGTGACCTCCAGCTCCGCCTTGACCCAGCCCAGCTTTCCCGCAGGGCCAGGGGTGACGGCACGGCACGGGAGGGACTGCCGGAACAGGCTGACCGTGCCCCCTTGTGGCTGCCAGGGCGTGTCGTACTGGGTGGCGTCCGACTGCTTGAGCACCAGACCGGCCTTCTGAGAGGTGACGGTGAGGGTCCACTCGCGATCGGTGAAGCGCAGGTCGTCCCGGTTGCAGGCCATCGCCGCCCCCAGATAGACCTTCACGACTCCGGTCTGCCACACGACTCCCTGCTGGATCGGTTCGACGGTGGCGAAGCACTCGCTGCGCAGGTACGTGGACTCCTGGCCGGGCACCGCGTAGGCCAGCTGGCGGAACGCGTAGACGCCGTTGATGGGCTGCCATCCGTCATTGGGGGTGTCGGCGCGGGTGAAGGCTGACGCACCGATGACGGCAGCCGCGACCAGGCCCACGACGGCCACCGTGGTCACGATCTTGCGCACAGCCCTCACCTCAATCTACTGATGCTCACGGAGGGTAGGCGGGCGCTCGCGGGCCGCGCAGGCGAACCCGGGGGGACCGCCCGAACGGCCCAACGCCGAAGGGGCCTTGCTGGGACACCGCTCCGGGTACATGCTTCGAACCGCCACCACGCGGAGCGGTCCGAACCTTCGTGCCCGCAGCACCTAGAGCGCGCCGTGGCCGCGACCGCGGGAGGCGGCATGGAGGAATCACGGGCTCTTCAGCGCGCGGGATGGGCGGGTGCGGTGTCTGTCGTGCTGCTCACCGCTGCGGTTGCCTTGGACGCCCTGGTCGGCGTCGATGATCCAAGCATGTCGGACGCCGTCATCCTCGACCGGCTCGACGACGGCTGGAGGCAGCTCGCCGCCGGCATCGGGCTGCCGGTGCTGAGCGCGGGTGTCGCGCTGCTGCTCTGGTTCGCCGTCGGGCTGCGGCGGGTGCTGGACCGGGTCTCCGGCGGTGACCCGCTCGTGCACGCGATCGTGCCGGCAGCAGCGCTCCTCGGCGGGCTGATGATCACCGGGGTGTCGTTCGACGTGTCGAGCGCGGTGGTCACGGCCTGGGCGGACGGGTTCACCGCCGACCCGGACACCGTCCGCCTCCTCGGCATCGCGGGGCTCATCGTGGCCTTCACCGGGCTGACTGGCGGCGCGGTGCTGGTCGCGGTGACGAGCCGGATCGCCCAGCAGGCCAACGCCCTGTCGACGTGGGCCATCTGGGTCTCCTACGCCGTCGCCGTGCTCTGCCTGTTCGGTTTCTGGAGCGGAGGCATGGCGTCAGTGGCCCTCGCCCTGTGGCTCATCGGCGCCGTCATCGGCATGCTGCGCGTGGCGCGGCGGACACCATCGACCGTCGCCTAGGCAGTCAGCGCTCTGAGAGCACGTTGCTCTCCACGTCGGTGAGCTCTTCGCAGCGTGCGTCCAATGCGTCGTACTCGTCACGGCGTCGAGCGAGGAACCGCGTCCAGCTCTCCTCATCCAGCCAGCGGTCGACCGTCAGGAAGGTGAGAGCGTTCGACGTGTCCCGGAACAAGGCAGTCCCGATGAACCCTGGTTCGCGACCGAAGAGCTGCGCCCAGTCGCCCTCCGCGCCGTAGGCCTGTTCGAAGGCATCGACACACTCCGGACGGACGCGGTACTCCCAGACGCGCACGAACACCCCCTCATCACACCACTCGGACCGGGTCACGGGCAGCGCTCGATAGCCTGTCGAGCGCCCGCCCGTCATCGGAGGCCTGCTGTGACGTCATCCTTCACCCACCGCCCACAGATCACCGTCGCGTCCGCCCTGCGGCTGGTCGAGGCGGCGCTCGAGCACGGCGCCGCGAGTGGCGTCCCGGTGGCCGTCGCCGTCTCGGACGGCGCGGGCAACCTCGTCGCTTCGGCACGGATGGACGATGCACCACTGGGTGCGATGCGCCTCGCGGTGGACAAGGCCTACACCTCCGCCCTGTGGCAGATGCCGTCCGGCGACCTGCACGAGTCGTCCCAGCCCGGAGGGCCCGACTGGGGCCTGACCTCGACCGAGCATGGGCGGATCGTCGTCTACGCGGGAGGGTTCCCGATCTTCGACGACGGGGCACTTGCCGGGGCGATCGGCGTCAGCGGGGGCACCAGCGAACAGGACGCCGCATGCGCCCGGGCCGCTCTTCGTGACGCGCTGCCCGGTGCCTGACTGCGTCAGACGGCGCAGGGGCGGTCAGGACCTGTCGAGTGCGGACTGGACCGACTGGGCGTAGGCCTCGGACGTGTACGTGGCGCCGGACGCTGCCGCAACCTGCGTCGACTGGGCCGCGAGGATCTTCGACCTCATCTCGGGGATCGCCCGGTCGGTGTACGCCTGGTAGCTGCCGCCGGGAGCGGTGATCGTCGTGATGTCGGTGATGGTCGTGCCGTCCAAGGTCACCTCGACCTGGACGGTGCCGAACTGGAAGTTCACCGCGTCGCCCTGGATGACCCGCGGCGCCTGGGAGGCGGAGCCGTGGGAGGGCTTGTGCGACGGTGAGGTGGAGGCGGACGGCGTCCCACCCCCCACGTCGGAGTCGGCGTCGTTGTCCGCCCCGCTCGGCAGCAGATACAGGAAGATCCCACCGGCAGCCGCCAGCACCACCGCCGGCATCACTCTGCGCAGGAACCCGGGATCACTCATCGGCGGTCACCACCAGAGCCTCTCGAAGTGGATGTCGTCCTCGTCGACGCCGCACGAGCGCAGACACCGGAAGGCGGCCCGGATCATCGGCTGGGAGCCGCACACCACCGCGATGCGGTCTGCGACATCCGGCACCATCGTGCGCATCACCTGAGGGTCGAAGGGGTTGCGGTCCCCGAGCTCGCTCGTCCGTCCGACGACGGGGATGATGCGACCGTTCCGCGTCGCCGCCAGACTCACCAGCTCGTCGTAGTGGACGATCTCCTCGGCGCGCCTGGCACGGTAGATGACGACCGGCTCGGCGTCGGGCTCGAAGTCCTCGAGCAGCGAACGAATGGGGCCGATCCCCACTCCCCCTGCGATCAGGATCAGCTTCTCACCCCGGAGGGCTTCGTAGATCTTGGTTCCGTACGGTCCTTCGACGGCAACCTTGGTGCCGACCGTCAGGCGGGTCATCCGCTCACTCGCGCCGCCCAGCGCCTTGATGGTGAACCGGATCCGATCGACGCGCGGTGCCGCCGAGATCGAATACGGGTGCGGTTGCCAGACCAGGTCACGCGTCAGCGGACGCAGGAGGGCGAACTGTCCGGCGGCGGCCCGCAGGTCGGCGACGTTGCGCCCGCCCAGCTCGATGGCGACTGCCACATCGCTGAGCGGCGTCACCGCCAGAACGGTGAGCGGCCGCACGATCGACCTGATCGTCTTGCCCCAACGGCTGAGCAGGACCATCAGCAGCACGATGACGCTGACCGCGATCCAGAACGCTCGCGCCAGGGGGTCGAAGGCCAGGTCCGAGCCCAGGTAGATCTCGTGCGCGAAGGCCAGTGCCAGCGAGGCGTAGATCAGCAGGTGGATGAAGTACCAGGTCTCGTACGCGAGGTGGCGTCGGATGAACCCGAGCGACAGCGCCGTGACGAGCAGCATGCCGACAGCCCCCACCGTGGCCATCGCCATGTACTCCTCCTCCCCCGTCAGCTGGACGATGGCGTCACGCAGACTGGAGAGGCTGGCGTAGGCGACCACGGTGGTGACGATGTGAGCGACCAGGAGCAGCGCCGCCGCCTCCCCCATCCACCGGTGCCACAGCAGGGCACGGTCGAGCCCGATCGCCCGTTCGAACCTGTGCGTCCGGGCGGCGAAGGCGATCCCGATCAGCGCCACCGACGGTGGCGAGCAGGCCGGTCAGCGCGCCGATCGACTCCCACGACTCGGCCCACACGCCTCCCGTCAGCGACGACCAGCCGCCGTGCCGCACCCAGATCCCGGTGGTGACGACGATCAGCGCCCCGGCCAGCGTCAGTGCGTCGCTGAGCGCCGGCCCGGCGTGCCGCGGACGCTGAGCACGATGGGGATGCGTGATCCCGGGCGAGAGGACACCGGGAGGGCCGTCGGAGCGACCGGGCAGGGGATCAGGCATCGTGCAGACTTCCGTACCGGTGACACGTTCCCCCGGAGGATCCATGGAACCTGCGCGCACGAACCGCGAGGTCGTCGACGGGTGGGCTCATGGGGTCTCGGGGACGGCGGTCCACGAGGACCGGGTGGTCCACGTCGAGCACATCTGGGGCACCGTCATCACGCTCAACATAGTCCGAGCTCGAGGCTCCGCGGACCACGCCGTGACGGCGGTCGACGCCTGCCGCGCGCTCTTCGTCGAGGTCGACGAGACCTTCTCTCCCTTCAAGCCGACGTCGGAGGTCGCTCTCTACCGTGCCGGTCTCGAACGTCCCGGGCAGCAGTCGGCGGAGTTCGAGGCCGTGATGCACGCATGCCGCGAGGTTCGGAGCCTGACCCGAGGGGCTTTCGACCCGTGGGCGGTCCCGGGGGGTTACGACCCTTCCGGGTACGTCAAGGGGTGGGCCGCCGGACGCGCGAGCGCCGTGTTGAACGAGGCTGGGCTGGCCGACCACCTGGTGAACGCCGGCGGTGACGTCTGCGCGTCCGGGGACCAGGTTCCCGGGTCGGGACAGGGATGGCCGACCGGGATCATCAACCCTCACGCTCCCGCGGAGGTGATCGAGGTCGTCGACCTGCGCGACCAGTCGATGGCGACCTCGGGGCGCTATGAGCGTGGCGACCATGTCATCGACCCGGCGACCGGTCGTCCGGCGTCAGGCGTGGACAGCGCTACTGTCGTCGGGCCTGACCCTGGCCTCGCCGACGCGTTGGCATCTGCGGCCCTGGTACGCGGGAAGACGAGCACCGCCTGGCTCGCCGCTCTGGGGTCGGCCTGGTCGCTGCATCTCGTGATCGGTCAGACGGCCTTCACCTACGGACCTGCCTTCGACGACACCCAGAGGAGCTCACATGAGGCTTGACGGAAAGGTTGCCCTGATCACCGGTGGCGGAACCGGGATCGGAGCCGCCACCGCCCGGCTGTTCGCGGCCGAGGGGGCCGACGTCGTGGTGACCGGGCGTCGCCCGGCGCCGCTGTCCGCCGTCGCCGAGGAGGTCGGAGGCCTCGCCATCGCCGGTGACACCGGGGATCGGGCCCATGTGGAGGCGGCCGTCGCTGCTGCGGTGGACCGTTTCGGCGGGGTCGACGTCCTCGTCGCGGCCGCCGGGATCTCTCCTGCCGGTGCGGTGGGCGACATCGAGGACGACGCCTGGCGAACCACCCTCGACACCAATCTCACCGGGCCGCTGATGATGACCCGCGCGGTCCTGCCCTCGATGCTGGCACGAGGGGGTGGCTCCATCGTCCTGGTGTCCAGCACCGCCGGCCTGGCCGCGGCCCCGTCCTCGGTCGCCTATGACGTCTCGAAGGCGGGCGTGATTGCCCTCGCCCGCGCCATCGCCGTGGACCACGGATCGATGGGAATCAGGGCCAACGCTCTGCTGCCCGGCTGGGTACGGACGCCCATGGCGGACAGGTCCATGGATGCCCTCGGGGCCGAGCGGCACGTCTCGCGTGACGAGGCGTACGCGCGGGCCACGTCGCAGGTGCCGCTGCGGCGTCCCGGTGCCGCGGAGGAGATGGCGGCGTGCTGCCTGTTCCTGGCCTCGGACGACTCGCGCTACGTGACAGGGACGACTCTGGTCGCCGACGGCGGCGGCCTCGCGGTCGAGCTGACATCCACAGAGTTCACCTTTGGCGGGCAGTCGACGTAGCGCCGCTGGCAGGCGTCGTTCGCCCCGGCGCCGCTCCGATTGCCGCGGTCCGTCAGCCGGCCGCCCGCACGGTCCCGGTGAACCGCCACATCGTGTTCTGTCCACTCTGCGCCGCGATCAGCCCGTGGCCGCCGAGCACGTCGACCATCGCGCTCGGCGAGTGGACGAAGGTCCGGAAGTCCTGACCGCGGGCGGCGTAGCCGAGGTTCTCCAGCCATGTTCCCGCCCGGGTCAGCACGTGGGGACGTGGGTAGCTGAAGACCAGCACCCGTCGGGCGAGGTCGGCCGCGGCTCCCAGCAGTCGCGGGAAGTCGGGGTAGCAGCACACCACCCGGTGCAGCACCACCACGTCGGCGCGAGGGACTGCCTCGGGGTCGGCCGCCAGGTCGACGATGCGTCGGTCCACGCGTCCTGTGAGCCCGGCCTCGTCCAGGAGCTCAGCCGCTTCGGCGTCATAGGCGCTGGACAGCTCGACGTTGGTCGCCGTCCGCGCCCCGCGCCGCAGCAGCTCCAGGTGCAGGCCCCCGACACCGCCGCCGATCTCCAGGACCGTGGCCCCGTCGATCCCCTGCCCGACCACGAAGTCGACCATCCGTGCAGCCGTGTCATCCAGCCCGGAGGCCCGCAGCTTGCGCGCGGTTCGACGCGCGTACTTCGAGGTGAACACGGCGTCGTACTCGTGTGGGTCGCAGCAGCCGGACATCCACCTAGTATCTGCCCCACCAGCCGCCTGGTGAACGTCCTGCTCGAGCTCGGTACCGAGGTGGCCCCGGGAGGGTGTGCGAGGCAACGGGCTCCGAGACCTCCTGCGTGGAGGCGTGGAGCCCCTGGCCCTTCGTCCTGGTCGCGGTTCTCCTCGTAGTCACATCAATCGGCCTCACCAGACGGCTCGGGAGGCAGGCGTGATGCTCGCTCATGGCAAACCTACGTGCCACCGCGTCCTTGTGACCGAGGCTCACAAGGTGCTTGACTCCTCGGATTCCGGGCCGAGGAGGAACCGCAAGTGTCTACCTACGTCATCGTCCCCGGAGCCTGGGACACACCCGCCACGCTCGAGCCTTTGATCGAGCCGCTGGCCTCAGCCGGACACCACGTGAAGATTGTCGACCTGCCGTGCACGGTTCCGGACGCGACTCTCGACCAGTACGCCGACGCCGTGCGCGCCGTGCTCCCCGACGACCTGACCGACGTCGTCCTGGTCGGTTACTCGTTCGGGGGATTCACCGCGGCGAGGATCGCCGTCGAGCACCCGGTCCTCCCCGTGATCTACATCGCCGCCTGGATCCCACGGGAAGGCGCGTCGGTGCTCGACCTCTTCGCCGGCGGAGATCCGTTCGAAGCCGGCGAAGAGGCGGGATTCGCTGCCTTCGACGGGCTGGTGCTCAGCGCCGGCCCAGGACTGTGCGCACTGAACATCGACCGGTACGTCGCCGCGGCCGACCCGCTCGAGCGGGACGCCGTCCGGGCCTACTTGGAGCGCACACAACGACCGCAGGGGATCGCAGCGTTGCGGGAGAAGTGGCGCGGCAACCTGCCGGTGTCTCGCCGCCGCACGTACGTGTTGACGACCAACGACACCCTGGTGCCACCCCCCGCTCAACGAGTGATGGCGGAGTCGGTGGGCGCGGACGTCGTCGAGATCGACACCGATCATGGACCGTTCCGTGAGCAGCCCGTTCGTCTGGCCGAGCTCGTGGTCGCCGCATCGCACTGAACGACGACAGCAGCGACGGGGACACCATCGCCACGATGCGCGCCCGGAGTCTCGGACGCCGCCAACCGAGCACTTGAGTCACACAAGCTTGGGGAAGGTCGCCAGGAACGCGACCCCGACGGCAGCCAGCACCAGGCCGAACGCAAGCAGCAGCCAGCCCGACCGTGGGTCCTTCACCCGCCCTGACATCGCCGTGAAGAACAGGACGGAGGCAAAGAGCACGGTCAACAATGTGTAGTTGTCGCCACGTTGGTTGTTACGCAGAGCCTCGGAAAACTTGGTGTCAGCCCGTTCGTTGGCTTCCTCCGCCAGGCCTCGTTCGGGGAGTACGTATGAGGGCATGTCGAACGGGGTGGTGACGTTCTTGCCGAACACCTCTGGGTCGGATGCCAACCAGTCCTTGTGAGCGGTGGCCAACGGTTCTGGGAAGCGCTGCCTGATGAACTTGGCGAGCTCTGGCTCGGCGGCGCCGCGAGCGTTGACCCACTGGGTCCAGATCTCGACGTGAGCAGCCTGCCGTTGGTTCGCCGTCTCGGTGTTCACCGAGGCTTCGATCCTCGCACTCGACGCCTGGCTGAAGGAGATGGACATCGCACCCCCCCATTTACTCGACTCGAACGCCGACCAGGCGGTCAGGATCGTGGTGATCGACAACAGGATGACCGCGATCAGCTCGTGCGTTGCGGCACCGCGCTCGTGCTCGGCTTCCATCTGGGGATCCTCGCTGAAGTGATAGACCCAACGCTCAAGAGCATGGCATGGGCGTCCTCACGAAGAGGGTCGGCGCGTGCGGACCGATTGTCTTGATCCGTACAGCGGCGAGGAATGCCGTCAGTTCAGCTTCACCGCGGTCCCGTAGGCCAGCAGCTCTGCCGCGCCTTCGGTGATTGCCGAGGTGGTGAACCGCACGTTGATCACGGCGTCGGCTCCCAGCGCACTAGCAGAATCCACCATGCGAGCGACGGCCTCCTGGCGCGCCTCGGTCAGCATCGCCGTGTAGCTCTTGAGCTCACCACCCACCATGCTCTTCAGGCCGGCACCGATGTCCTTACCGACGTTCTTGGAGCGCACCGTGTTGCCCATCACCATCCCCAAGACGCTCGAAACGGTGGCGCCGGGCACCCCATCGGTGGTTGATGTGATCATGAGTTCTCCTGACATGCAATGAGCGGCCGATCTGCCGCACCGCAGCCCAGATGATGCCTCCATTGCGCTCCGAACGCGCGCCGACGCCGAATCTCTGAGCAAGACCGAAGGTCTTCGGGGTGCGGGTGCGGCGTTGGACGAAGCGGCGCACCGCCCTGCCTCATGCGGCCCTCTCCCCTTCCTGGCTCTGTGACCTGCACGTTTCTCGCGCGCCCGGAGAGACTCGAACTCCCAACCTTCTGATCCGTAGTGTGCTCGGCGGGGTGTCACCGGGCTGAACAAGCGTCCCCACACTCGTGGCGCACTCCGCAAAGCGGACACCGCTGTCACAAGGCTGCCGGACGGTTGTGCCACTTGCTGTGCCGCCCACCTCGTTCCGTCCCTCACGTCACGCCACATGCCAAGACATCTGTGACACTTCCGCACGCGTGGGAGCGGCCACCAGAGGACCGAGACGGTCTCGTGGCGACAGGAGGCGTCGGCATCGCCGCGTCTGCGGCCGTGCCGAACTCGGCCGCTCAAGACGGCCCGACGGAGTTCGTCGGCCTCACAGGATTTTGGGATACGTAGGCCAGCACCGGCTTCGGCACGCCTCGCGGGGAACGCCTCGGACCTTGGCCTCTGGTAGCTGGTTCAGCACTGCAGCAGTCTGAGAGGTAGTGGGACTGTGGTCGGCAAGCCAAGAGGTGCTGCCGTGATGACGCGCAAGGTGCCGTCTTCGCTGTGGGTCGTTTCGATGACGGCGATTGTTGTGGCAGCTGGGTGCCTGGCTGGTTGCTCCCAGGATCGGCCGAGTACAGCACCCTCGCCGAGTCCGACGTCCAGTCGTACCTGGAGTTCGACGCCGCCGTCGCCCAGCACAAGTCCGGCCGAGCCGGGTCTGACTGCCGCCAGTGTGGTCTTCGCGCGGGAGCGACTTGATGGCAGCCGGTTCCTGATGGCCTATGGCTTCGAGAGTGCCCAGACCCGCACACTGGTGGCGATCGGCCGAGCCGATGAGCCCACCGTCGATCCGGCCGGCACAGCCGTAGTCGTCTCCGTGTACACCGGCCGAATCACGCAGCCCGACCTCTCTTGGGCTCAGTCGGGGACCGGTTCGCACCTTGTGCTGATCAACCTCGACGACGGCAGTCGTCGAGCACTGACCCGCAAGGTCAAGGGGGTGTTCGACACCTCACCAGCGTGGAACCGCGCTGGCGACGGCTGGGTCTACTTCCTGAGATCAGAGCGTCTCCTGCGAGTTCAGCCCGACACTGGTCAGCTCCAACGGGTGCCCCATGGCAACGGGATCTCCCAATTCGTGCTCGAGTCGGGCGGCAAGACGGCGTGGGTGTACTCACGATGGTGCTTCCCGGGGGACGGGTGCGGTGGTGAGTGGAGGCTCAACCTGGTCACCGGCGCTGTAAGGCCTCACACGTTCCGGGCGGTTGTCGGGGGTGACGTCACCTGGTCACCTGACGGAACCTGGGTGGCCTACGCACCAAACGCCTGCGGGGTCCCCTCCTGCCCCGCGCTGTACGTCCAGCGTTGGCCTGACGGCCGCCGTCAAGCGGTCCTCGAGGCCCCCAACGCCAACAAGGTCCCCCAGAAGTGGACTGTCTTCGGAACCGTCGGCTGGCAGCCGGACAACGCCAGAGTCGTGCTCCAGACGACCCGTCTCGCCTGGGCCGATCGCCCCGACGGAGAGGTCAAGCTGTTGGGGCAGCGGATCCTGCTCGTTGACCGAACAGACGGCAGCAGCATCGCCATCGGACCGAGATCGGTCCGGGACCAGGACTTTGACGTCTGGTCGGCCGCAGATTGACTCGTTCCGGGAATCGCGGTGGATCGCGGTGAAGCAGTCACGTGGCTGAGGTGGCGCCCCAAGGGACTCGAGCCCCCCGATCCGCACCCAACGGCTGAACTTCAGTTCGGATGTCCCGCGCAAGATCACGGCGAAGCCGAACACCTCACGGGTCAGAGTCCAACCGTCGAGTCCGAACAGCTCATGAGGTTCACGCTTGGCCCTAGGGTGCGAAGCAGACGCCACGAAGTGATCTCGCCGACCCTGGAGGATCCATGAGCGTTGTCAACCGCAAGGTGTTCCCGCTTGCTGCGCTCGTCCTGCTTTGTGGCTCCATGGTCACGGCCGGTGGCGCCGCAGCGGCGCCGTCGTACGGCACCGCTCGGGCAATCTCCGTCGGCGGATCCTCCGCATGTGCAATTACTCCCACCAAGCATCTGGAGTGTTGGGGACTCAACAACGACGGTCAGCTAGGGATCGGCGAGGATCTCACGGACCAACTGACCCCCGTTCGCGTCCCGGGGCTTCGCAACGTCGAGAAGGTCTCCGTCGGTGACTACTCGACGTGCGCCGTTCTGCGAGGTGGACGACTGAAGTGCTGGGGCTACAACGGAGACGGTGAGCTCGGCGATGGCACCACTACCGACCGACACGTGCCGACCCAAGTGAAGGGATTGACGAGCGGTGTCACCGACGTGAGCGTCGGCAATGCCCACGCCTGCGCCCTCCTTGCCAATGGACACATGAAGTGCTGGGGCGACAACAGGTCCGGTGCGGTTGGTTCGGGAACGTCACGCCTGGAGTACCACCACGCGGTGCGTGTGGTCGGTGTGTCCGATGCCCGCCAGATGTCGGCCGGCGTCGACGTTACGTGCGCAGTGGTGAGCAACGGGCGGTTGAAGTGCTGGGGAAACAACTCACACGGGGAGATTGGCGATCGGTCCACCAAGGATCGACGTCGACCCGCTCAGGTCGCCGGCCTCAGCAGCGGCGTCCATCAAGTCGTCGCCGGGTACTACTCCACGTGTGCCGTCCTCGCTGCCGGAAGACTGAAGTGCTGGGGCGACAATACGTCCGGTCAGATCGGTACAGGCGTTTCCGGCGGCTACTTCACCCATCCCGTGCAGGTACTCCGGATGACCAGGAAGGTGACATCGGTCGACACCAACGATGGCTTCACCTGCGCAGTCAAGGAGGGCGCAGCCAAGTGCTGGGGCAAGAACGACTCCTACCAACTCGGCGACGGCACCGTGGATCCGTACTACGTACCACACCAGGTGAGTGGGCTCACCACGAGCGTTTCCGACGTTGGTCTTGGGTTCGCCTCTGCTTGCGCACTGCGCCGCAACGGGGTCGTGAAGTGTTGGGGCAGCAACACCAAAGGGGAAGCGGGCGTTGCTTCGGCGGACCCAGCGGTGCCGACACCGAAGACCGTGCACCTGTAGGGCGTCGGGGCCGCTGGGACGTCATCAGACAATGGCTGAAGGGATGCCCGGATCCGTGAGTTCACCTGCCCGACTTGGTGTGGCCGCGCTCGTAACCCCAACGACGCTCGATCGTCGGTGGTCACCCTCACCAGGGCCGGGCAGCGAGTGCTCAAAGCCGCCCAGGACTCATGCCGCAACGAGATCGAGGCCCGGATTGGAGCGGCCCTTGCGCCCGAGCAGCTTGCTTCGTTCGCATCGACCGTGCGGGACCTTCGGACGCACATCGCCGACCAGCAAAGGGGTCTCCGATGACCGAGATTCCGACTTCGATGCGAGCCGCGCTGCTCAATGCCCTACCAGGCGACCTAACGCCACGGCTCTTGGCCGTAGTTCAGATCGTTGCGCGCCCGGAGAGATTCGAACTCCCAACCTTCTGATCCGTAGTCAGATGCTCTATCCGTTGAGCTACGGGCGCTCAGCCCGACGAAGGGCCAGGCAGACACCTTACCGGCCGGCCCAGCGGGTCCCAGAAATCCACCTGCGGCGCGCTGCTCAAGACGCGACTGCAGCAGCAGTCCGGTGGACAGGGGCGGAGGCGGAGGGATTTGAACCCTCGACGGGCTTTAAGACCCGAACCCGCTTAGCAGGCGGGCGCCATAGACCGGACTAGGCGACGCCTCCCCACGGCCTCGCGACCGCCCGGTCAGGGTACCGGCCGGCCACGCCGAGCGGCAAAGCACCTCGGGAGGTGCCGGACGCCCTACCGTGAGCGCATGGTCGACGTCTGGGAGGTGCGCGGACAGTCGCCTGCAGCACCACACCGTCGATGTCGACGCGGCAGCCGCCATGGCGTCCGACCCACGACCACCACCTGGATCGAGGTGAGTGCGCAGGAGTTCGAGCGGCTCGGCCCGATGCTCGACATCCACCCGCGCGCCATCGAGGACGCCCTCCGCCACGCGGACGGGACAAGCGCCATCGCCGAGCGAACCAAGCTCGAGCGCTTCCCTCACTGCGAACTGGTCTACCTCTTCCGGGCCCGAGTGGACGCCGCCCACGAGCTCGTCCTCCACGAGGCGCCGATCATCATCCTGCACGGCTCGGTGATCGCAGTTCGAGCACGAGGGGCCGCACGACCTCGACGATCTCGTCGGGCGATGGGAGCAGAACCCGCAGCTCCTCGAGCAGGGCGTCCCTGCGCTGCTCTACGGATTCCTCGACCTCATCGTCGACTCGCACCTCGATGCCGTCGATGCGCTCTCCGACGCGGTGGACGAGATGGAGGACGACCTCTTCGACGAGACGGCACCGCGCGACCAGGACCCGCGAATCGCCCAGATGCGCAGCTTCGTCACGCGCAAGTCGCTCGTGCGCCTGCGTCGCGTCACGCAGCCGATGCGCGAGCTCGTCAGCGCGTCTGATGCGTCATGAGGAGGGCGACCGGGTTGCGGTCGACGCGACGCATGCAGCCCTACTACCAGGACGTCTACGACCACGTGCTACGCGTCAACGACACCATCGAGGGGCTTCGCGACCTCATCACGTCGATCTACGAGACACGACTCGCGCTGAACGACCACTCGCTGAACACCGTCACCCGCCAGCTCGCCGCCTGGGCAGCGATCATCGCCGTGCCGACGGCCGTCACCGGCTTCTACGGTCAGAACATCCCGTACCCGGGCTTCGCCGCAGCACAGCGGCTTCTGGACGAGCACCGTCATCTGGGTCGGTGTCTCCGCCACTGCTCTACGTCATGTTCAAGCGCCGCCGCTGGCTCTGAGGCAGGCGGGCCTCAGAAGGTCGGGCGCAGCGGGAAGCCAGAGGTTCCGCCCTTGCCCAGCTTCACACCGAGCACCTGGTGCAGCTGGATGTTGTTGATGTCGAAGCCGACCCGGGACGCCGCCATGTACAGCTGCCAGACGCGCGCGCGCCGGAGCCCGACCTCGCGCACTGCTTCTTCCCAGTTCGTCTCGAGGTTGCGCTCCCCAGTCGCGCAGCGTCATCGCGTAGTGCTCGCGCAGGTTCTCCTCGTGGCGCGGCTCGAACCCGTGGTTCTGCATCGACGACGATGATCGTCCCCACGCCCAGCAGCTCACCGTCCGGGAAGACGTACCGGTCGATGAAACCGCCGGCCCGGGCGCGCTCGCGGGTCGTCGGTCGGGTGATGCAGTGGTTGAGCAGCCGACCCTCCGGACGCAGCTTGTCCGCGAGCCGCGTGAAGTAGGCGCCGAGCTGGCGGCGTCCGATGTGCTCGGTGAGCCCGATCGACGACACCGCGTCGAAGTTCGGACTCCGGCACGTCGCGGTAGTCGAAGAACCGCACCTCCGCACGGTCGGCCAGTCCGCGTTCGGCGATCGCCTTCTGCGCCCACTCGGCCTGCTGGCGAGAGAGCGTGACGCCGAGCGCCTTCACGCCGTACTTCTCGGCCGCGTGCATGACCATGCCACCCCAGCCGCAGCCGACGTCGAGCAGTCGCATGCCCGGCTCGAGCGCGAGCTTGCGAGCGACCAGGTCGTACTTGGCCGCCTGGGCCGTCTCGAGCGATGGCGTCGGCGTCCGGGTAGACCGCGCAGGTGTAGGTCATCGACGGCCCAGCACCAGCTCGTAGAACGCGGTTGACTGACGTCGTAGTGGTGCGCGATCGCCTTGGCGTCACGCTCCTTGCTGTGCCGCAGGCCACGGCGCCACGGTGGTGACGCCTCTTCCGGGGGCAGCGGTGGACGCTTCAAGACCCAGGTGCCGAGCTCGCGCAGCGTGCCAGCTTGTCGCGCATCGAGACGTCCTGGCCGGCGTCCTCGACCGAGCAGCGTCAGTGCGCCGGTGCAGGCTCGCCCTCGACGACGAGGGAGCCGCTGACGAACGCGCGTGCCAGGCCGAGGTCGCCCGGAGCGGTCGCCAGGTACTGCACGGCCTCGGGTGAGCGGATCGACAGGGTCACGTCGGCGTCGTCGGATCCGAAGCTGCTGCCGTCGTAGGCCGTCAACCGGAGACCGGAGCGGTCGCCCGAGGACACGTCCGAATGCACCAGCGATCGACGACGTGGTCATGGTTCCTCCTCAACGCCCTCGTACGCACTTCGCGTACAGATCCAGAAGCCGCCCGTGCGGGTCGTACTCCTTCTTCAACAGCTGGTACTGCGACTCCGTTGTAGGTCTGCCAGAACTCCTCCTCCTCGTAGTACGAGGATGAGTAGAGCGACTTGCGGCCACCCAGCGCGGCGACGACCTCCTCGATCCGACGGTTGTGGTGGCCCTCCCGCTGTCCGGGGATCTCCTCGACCGACGACCAGAAGCCGAGGTTGACGTAGGTCGTCGACGGATCGAGTGCGTACAGGTCCCACGTCACGTTGCCGCTGGCGAGGCGCAGCGGACAGAGCCAGACCGGCGCGATCCCGATCTCGTCGTGGAAGAAGTCGAGGAACTCCTCCAGCGGTCGACCGGGACCTCGACGTCCTGGATCACCGGTTCGCGGGAGGGCTGTCCGCGTCTGGCGTCCAGTGCGCGCTTCCAGCCGTGACGCCGTTCGAAGCCGACGACCTTCCAGTACACGTCGCTGCGGAGCAGGCGACGCGGCAGCAGGGGACGCACCAGCGGGTTCTGGACGCCGAGGGCACCGGAGCACCAGAACCAGTCGGTGTCCCAGCGCCAGATGTAGTCGCGGACGGTGAGGTAGTCGCTGCTGCGGTGCTGCAGCGACCGGTAGTAGACGTGCGCCGGGTGTAGTCGGACAGGTACGGCGCCTCGTCGACGAACCGACCGACGGTCACGACGATCTGGTCGGGCGCGAACACGACGCCGTCGACGAAGTCGACGGCCGCCCCCGGTGCTCGCCGGGCTGCGGTGATCTCGGCGAAGGTGCGCGCGGCGTCAGCGGTCGTGCGATGCAGGAAGTGCTGCAGCTGCGACGAACGGCTTGACCGGCTGCAGCTCGATGCGCAGTCGCAGCGCGTAGCCCGAGCGTGCCGTAGGAGTTCGGGAAGCCGGTGAAGAGATCGGCGTGGGGCCCGTCGGGCGTGACCGTGAGACCCGGCCGTCTCCGGTGAGGACGTCGAAGTCGAGACACCGACTCGTGGGGGCAGCCGTTGCGGAACGACGTCGACTCGATGCCGAGACCCGGTGACTGCGCCCCCGAGAGTGATGGTCTTCAGCTCGGGAACGACGAGCGGCATCAGCCCGTGACGCAGCGTGGCGTCGACCAGGTCCTCGTAGGTGGTCATGCCGAGGACGTCGGCCGTGCGGCGCGCGGCGTCGACCTCGATGACGCCGGAGAACGCGGAGACGTCAAGCCCGGGGGCGGCGCTGGCGTCGCGCATGCGGAAGAGGTTGGACGTGCGCTTGGCCAGACGGACCGGCGCGTCGGGCGGCAGCGACCGGAGGTCCGCGGTGAGGCGTTCCACCGCGCGTGCGTACGCAGCGCGCGCGGCCACCGTGCTGGGGGCCGCGCTGGAGGCAGGGGGCGCTCCGTCACGGAGTGAGCCTAGGGAGCGGAGGCGGGTCAGGGCGAGGGCTTCGGCCAAGATCGTTATGGATGAAGGCCCACGAGCCGGACAGCGCCAGGCCGGCGAGGCGACGCCACGGCCAGGACCCGCAGCAGGCTCCACTCGGACGCCGAACACCAGGACGCAGGCTGAGCGCGGTGAGCGCCAGGGCCCAGCCGTCGAGACTGGCGGGTTCGGGCGCCGACACCGTGAAGGGCCCCCACGAACGCTCCGGCACGGCACCGAACAGCACGCTGAGCGCGAACCACACAGCCGAGGTCGCCGATCACTCCGACGACGGCGGCGGTGACCGCAGCGAGGGCGCCGGCCACCGGCGGTCGTGGCGCTGAGTCGCTCGACCGACGGCGCACCGACGAGCACGAACCCGAACGACGGCAGAAACGTGGCCCAGGCCGCGATGGCGAACCCGAGCAGCCCGGCGACGACAGGCCGGAGATGCCAAGCTCGTCAGCGCCGTTGTAGGCGCCGACGAAGCCGACGAACGTCATGACCAGCACGAGCGGGCCCGGGTGTCGTCTCGGCCAGCCCGAGACCGGCCACCATGTCACTGGGCGCGATCCAGCCGTAGGCTGCTGACGGCCTGCTGCGAGACGTACGAGAGCGCGGCGTAAGCGCCGCCGAAGGACAGCACCGCGGTCTTCGAGAAGAGCCACGCCTGCTGGCTGAACACGTTCTCCGTCCCCAAGCGCGAGCACGAGCAGCACCAGCGGCACGCAGCCACAGCGACGAAGGCCGCCAACCCGCGCGCCGAGCAGCCCGGCGCTGCCGCGTTCGCGACCTGATCGACGTCCGTCGTCGAGGCGATCGTCGACCCGCAAGCGCATCAGGCGATCGACGACCGACGACCCATCCGATCAGCCAGCGCCGCGACGACGACGAGCGGGAAGGGGACGTCGAACAGGGCCAGCGCGAGAAAGGCGACCACGCGCGAGGCCGACCAGCAGCGGCGTGCGCAGGGCGCGGCGTCCGACGCGGACCACCGCCTGCACGACGATCGCCACGACGGCGGCCTGGATGCCGAACAGCAGTGCCGGTGATCCACGTGACGTCTCCGAACGATCGCGTAGACCGCCGACAGCACCGCCATGACGACCAGGCCCGGCAGCACGAACAGGACGCCGGCGACGAGGCCGCCCAGCACACCGTTGAGCAGCCAGCCCGAGGTAGACCGCCAGCTGCAGAGCCTCGGGGCCGGGCAGCACCATGCAGAAGTTGAGCGCGTGCAGGTAGCGCTTCTCGTCGACCCACTTGCGCTCGTCGACGACGACGCGGTGCATCACCGCGATCTGTCCGGCCGGTCCGCCGAAGCTGTTGATGCCCACGTAGGCCCAGGTCCGGGTGGCCTCACGGAGCGAAGGCGCGGCGCTCACCCGCGTCACTCTGTCAGAGGCCACTCGGCGAGCGACGTCCCGGGCACTCGGCGGGCCTGGGCGTCGGCCAGGTGGGCACTCGGCGGGCGTCTTCAGATGCGGAAGCGGGCGATCGACTCACGAAGGTCGTCGGCCAAGGCGGTCAACGAGGCCGCGGCGTGCGCGGCCTCGCGCGACCCGGACGCGGTCTGCTCCGAGACGCCCATCACGTCACCCATCACCGACGCCACCTCCGCGGAGGCGTTCTTCTGCTGCTGGCTGGCGTTGGAGATCTCCCGCGCAGCCGTCGTCGTCTCGTCAGCGACCTCGGAGATGCGTTCGAGCACCGTGACGACGTCACGGGCCAGCGCGACGCCGTTGAGCACCTCTTCTGCGCCCTCCGCCGTCGCTGCGGTCGTCGCGCGCATCTCGGTCTGGATCTCCGCGACGATCCCCTGGATCTGCTTGGTGGACGCCTGTGCTCGTTCGGAGAGCTTGCGGACCTCGGCTGCCACGACCGCGAACCCCCGGCCGTGCTCACCGGCCCGGGCCGCCTCGATGGCCGCGTTGAGCGCCAGCAGGTTCGTCTGGCTGGCCAGCTCGTCGATGACGTCGAGGATGCGTCCGATCTCGCCGGACTTGTCGGCCAGGGCGGCCGTGCGCTCCGCCACCAGCCGTGACCGGTGCGCGATCGCATCGATGGCGTCGACGGCGTTGGTGACTGCCTCTTGGCCGTCTTCGGCGAACCGGTAGGTCAAGGCGGCGTGCTCGACGACCTCGGCGCTCGAGCCGGCGATCGTCTCGGCCATGTCGGCCAGCTGCTGCAGTGTGGCCGTCGACTCCGTGACCGCTCCGGACTGCTTGCCCGACGCGAGCGCCTGCAGCTCGGCGGCGGCCTGCAGCTCGTGCGCGCTCTCGGCGATCCGCTCGCCTCCGTCACGAACCCGGTCGACGAGCATCCGCAGAGACACCAGCGTCTCGTCGATGTTGACGGACAGCGCGCGCAGCGCCACGTCGTCGCCGTCAGGGGTCGGGATGCGCGACCGCCAGGTCGCCCTCGGCCGCCTGGCCCAGCGACACCGACAGCTCCTCGACCGCCCGCTGGAGCCTGGTGTGGTGCCCCTCGTGGATGCCGGACTTGAGCATCTCGTCGAAGCCCACCGTCAGCGGGATGATCGCCGCGCGCAGCCAGCAGCCAGGGAAGTACCTGCAGGCTGAACGTGCCGGAGGCCAGCGCGGCGGCGAAGAGCATGCCGAGCGCCAGCAGCGTGAAGGTGGCCAGCCCCTTGCGCTCGACGACGTCGGCGACGAAGACCGCCACGGTGACGAACAGGACCCACACCGGGCTCCGGAGTCCACCGGTCAGCGCCACGAGACCGGCGACCCAGACCATCTCGGTCGTGATCAGCGCGTGAGCCAGCCGCCGATTGCCCTGCTCGAGGTCCGGCCGTGGCCCGGCGGGCCAGGACGGTCAGCGAACGCAGCGAAGCCCAGCCCGAGGACGCACCACACCAGCGCGGGAATCAGGGCGACCGGCACCGACTGGTCGGCGACGTCGATGAGGACCGTCAGCACCAGCCCGAGGACGGCGTTCACCCATGCCGCTAGAGCCCCGGTTCGCGCCAACTGCTGCGGGTTGTCCATCCCCCCCTTCCGGCCGTGCGTCCCGCGTCCGTCTCGCGCGACCGGACGGGACGCCGCAGGGCGGCGCGCCGCACGGAGGTGCGTGCGACCCCTCCTGTTCGGCACCGGGACCCCCCGCTTGATCCATACGGGTTAGCCACCGTTCGGTGGGCCGACCGGGTGACCTGCGGTAACGCGGGCCGGTCACGCTCCGGGACCGGTAGCCTGGCGCGGCGGTGGACGGCGACAGGCGGCCGTCGCCTGCCGGTGACCAGCCACGCGGTGACGCCGCCGTGGCCGTCCTGCGCGCGGGCGGCAACGCCGTGGACGCCGCCGTCGCCGCAGGCTTCGCGGCCGCCGTCGCCGAACCCGGTCTGACCAGCCTCGGCGGCGGCGGGTTCCTGCTCTGCCGGCACGCCGGACGGCGCCACCAGCTGCTCGACTTCTTCGTCGACGCTCCTGGCCGCGGCCTGCCGACCGAGCACCTCACCACCCACTTCACCCCGGTCACGGTCGATCTTCTCCGGCGCCGAGCAGGTCTTCCACGCCGGTACGGCTCCGTCGCCGTCCCCGGCGTGCTCCACGGCTACCTGGCCGCGCACCGCCGGCTCGGCCGGCTGCCCCTCGCCGTCGATCGTCGCTCCGCAGCCGGCCTCGCCCGCCGGGGAGCGGTCCTGAGCCCCACCCAGGCGGAGGTGCTCGGACCTGCTGCGGGCCATCCTGGCGCTGACCCCGGAGGCGGCCGCCCTCTTCCTCCGGACGGAGAGCCGCCCGCGGCGGGAGGGCGACTGCGTCAACCCTCGCTACGCCGACTTCCTCGAGGAGCTCGGCGTAGCTCGACCCGGACGGCTGGGGGGTGTCCCCGAGGCCGAGCCGACCGTCGATCTCATGCGCCGGCACGACGGACTGTCTGACGGCCGACGACCTGCACGAGTACCGCGTCCACCGAGCGACCACCGCACCGCATCCGGTACCGGGGTGCCACCGTCACCACCAACCCTCCGCCGTCGTTCGGTGGCGCGATCGTCGGACGGTCGCTGGTCGAGGTGAGCGCGAGCACGCCGCGTCGGCACCCGACAGCCGCCGACCTCGTGCACGCGCTCGCACGCGGCCACCACCGCGCCAAGCAGGGTGACCCGACCCTCCGCGTCGTCGAGCAAGGGGACGACCCACGTCAGCGTGGTCGACGGCGACGGCGATGGTCGTCGCAGCATGACGACGTCGAACGGCTCGTGCTCCGGCGTCCTGATGCCGGGCACCGGCGTCCAGCTGAACAACATGATGGGCGAGGCCGACCTGCACCCGGGTGGGTTCCACGGCGCCGCGCCCGGCACGCGAGTCGCGTCGATGATGGCGCCGAGCCTGCTGGACCTGCCGACGGTCGGTCGTCGCCTCGGCAGCGGCGGGTGCGAGCGGATCCGCAGCGCCCTGCTGCAGACGATCGTGCGGGTCGTCGACGGTGGGTGACCCTGCTGGCCGACGCGGTGGACGCGCCCCGCGTCCACTTCGACGGAGAGACCGCCCAGCTCGAGCACGACGTGCCGGCGAGGACGGTCGCGACCCTGGCTGCGCTGACGGCAGCTCCCCGGTCGAACAGGTGGACCGCGGCCCAGCTCTACTTCGGCGGCGTGAACGCGCGTCGCGGCGCCCACCCGCGACGGCCGGCTCGGGAGGCCGCCGGAGCGACGCGCGACGGCACGGCCGAGCACGCGACTCGACCCCGACGACCTCGGCGGGCCTCGCCTCTGTCGGCCGGCATGGGCGGATGGCGCCCGGCATGCGACACTTTCGCGACCGAACTGCGAGAGGACTTGATGGACGGGAACTCCTCCTTCCGCCACACGAACACGTCTGTACTGTCGATCGTCGCCGCCGAGGCCCCGGTAGTCGTCACGTCGGCTGAATTCGACGAGCGCCTCGCCGAGGCCTACGAGCGACTTGGGCTTCGCCCCGGTCTGCTCGAAGGGCTGGCCGGGATCAAAGAGCGCCGCTGGTGGCCAGAAGGCATGACTTTTGCCGACGGCGCCGCGTTGGCTGGCGAGAAGGCGATTGCGCAGGCGGGTGTCGATCCTGCCCGGATCGGGATCATGATCAACTCATCGGTATCTCGAGCTTTTCTCGAGCCCTCGACGGCGGTTGAGATCCACCACAAACTGGGGCTGCCGTCATCGTGTGTGAACTTCGACCTCGCCAATGCCTGCCTCGGCTTCGTGAACGGCATCCACCTTGCCGCCACGATGATCGACGCCGGGCACCTTGACTACGCCCTGGTGGTCAATGGTGAAACCGCCGAGGAGATCCAGCAGTTGACGGTCGAGCGACTGCTCGACCCTGACGCAACCAGCGAGGACTTCTTCAACGAGTTCGCCTCACTCACCCTCGGCTCCGGCGCTGCGGCGATGGTGCTGGGACGTACCGATCACCACCCTGAGGGACATCGACTGGTTGGTGGCGTCGCCCGAGCCGGGACCGAACACCACGACTTGTGCGTCGGTGACATGCAACGCATGCGCACTGACACCAAAGGCTTGATGGACGCCGGGCTCGATCTTGCCGAAGCGGCATGGCTCGATGCAGCCGACGAGTTCGGCTGGTCCGATGCGACCGC
>CAVWBO010000004.1:0-25856 GCA_963753185.1 uncultured Acidimicrobiia bacterium | reverse complement strand
TTGTCAGGAGCAGGAACGCCGCGAGCATCACGACCTGCGTGATGAACGTGCGTGCCTCGGTGACGGCCCCGACCACCGAGGCGGCCTCGCCCGTATCGAGCTCGATCACAGACGCGGTGTCGAGGGCGCTCGCAAGCCGGTCCGGTTCGATCGGCACCTCCCGACGCTGGGCCTCGGCAGCGATCACCGGCACGAGCGGCGTGAGTGCATCCTCGACCCTGACTTCTGTGTCCTCGCCCGGGGCGGCGAAGAGCCCGTCGATGAAGTCGGTGACGATCACGTCGACGGCGTGTGAGAACTCGGGTCGCTCGGCCACCGCCGCAGCCACGCCGCGGGCAGACTCGGAGTCACCTCCGATCGCCACCTCCACACCGCTCTCGAGCCATGCGTAGACGCGCTCGGTGGCGAGGTCGCTGTCGATGACGGTCGCAGCGGTGTCCTGGATCGTGCCCGAATCGACGGTGACGGCCCGCCCCCACATGCCGATCAGGAGCAGGGTCGTGGCGAACCCGAACGCCCACAGGACGACAGGGAGCATGCCCGTACGGGCGCGCATCGTCCGAGAGGGTGTGGGGGTCTCATCCATACCGCAGGAGGCTATGCCAGCAACCCGCATAGCCGCGAAAGGCCTCCGTCTCTCCCCGTGGAGAGACGCGGGAGCGCAGCGACGCAGAGAGGGCCGCAGTTCTGACAGACGCCTCCCGCACCCCACTCCCCCCTCTGCCCTTCGGGCATCTCCCCCAAGGGGGAGAAGGAAGGGTGGAGCGAGCGCAGCGAGCCCAATGCTGTCTCTCCCCGCGGGAGAGACGCGGGAGCGCAGCGACGCAGAGAGGGCCTTCCTGCTTCGTCTCTCCCCGCGGGAGAGACGCGGAGCGAAGCGACGCAGAGAGGGCCGCAGTTCTGAGACGCCTCCCGCGGTCGCGGCTCCCCCCTCTGCCCTTCGGGCATCTCCCCCAAAGGGGGAGAAGGAAGGGTGGAGCGAGCGCAGCGAGCCCAATGCTGTCTCTCCCCGACGGGAGAGAACGCGGAGCGCAGCGACGCAGAGAGGGCTCCTGCTCGTCTCTCCCCGCGGGGAGAGACGCGGAGCGCAGCGACGCAGAGAGGGCCGCAGTTCTGACAGACGCCTCCCGCACCGCACTCCCCCCTCTGCCCTCCGGGCATCTCCCCCAAAGGGGGAGAAGGAAGGGTGGAGCGAGCGCAGCGAGCCCAATGCTGTCTCTCCCCGCGGGAGAGACGCGGAGCGCAGCGACGCAGAGAGGGCCGCAGTTCTGACAGACGCCTCCCGCGGCTCGTAGCTCCCCCCTCTGCCCTTCGGGCATCTCCCCCAAAGGGGGAGAAGGACAAGGACTCAGCGGTTGGCGGTCCTTGCCAGGAGGTCGAGTGTGGCGGCAACGATCTCCGCCTGGGCCTGTTCCCTGGACACACCCGGCTCGCCATCGCCCGGCTGGTCGCCGTAGTCGCCGAAGAACGAGTGGATGGCGCCCTCGATCGGGACGAGCACAGCGTCGGAGGGGAGGTCGGCAGCAGAGGCCTCGATGGTCGACGGTGCGGCGATCCCGTCGTCGAGCCCGTATATCGACGAGACGGTGACATCGGCATCGGCGATGCTCCCCACCGGATAGGAGGCGTACAGCAGAAGCCCGTAGAAGCTCCCACCGTCGGCGTTGGTGGACGCGACCACACCTCCGAGGGAGTGGCCACCCACGACCCACAGCTCCACGTCGGGAGCCGCCGCGGCCACGGACTCGGCCGCGCCGGCGGCAAGGAAGGCGATACCGAGCGGTTCCTTGATGATCACGACCCGGTGGCCTGCCTCCGCGAGCGGGAGAAGGACATTGGCGTAGGCGCGTGCGTCAACTCGCGCTCCCGGGTAGAAGACCAAGCCGACGGAGCCCGGGCCAACGACCGGGTCGAGGGTGATCCTCGTGGCGGATTCCGTGACCGTCACCGTCGCAGATCCCTCGAGCGCGTCGAGCGCGACGTCGGTCGCCCCGAACGGGGAGAGCCACACCGCAGCGACGGTGAGGACCACCAGCACGACCGCACCGACGATGGAGGGCCAGAGCCGCCTCGCCGTGGACCGCCTCCATGTGGCGAACCCGATCGTGGCGACGGCGACCAGGAGCAGACCGACGTAGAGAGCGAGGTACGTCGGATGTCCCGCGGCGACGGGACCCCAGTTCGTCAGGAGCACCCACACGCAGGCGAGGATCACACCTCCGGCCGCGATGACGGCGGGTCTTCGTACGATCTCGGTCATGACGCCATTGTGGTGGGGTCGCGGTCCGAGAGCGCCGCTCGACGGACGCCTCCCGCGTCGCGGCTCCCCCCTCTGCCCTTCGGGCATCTCCCCCAAAGGGGAGAAGGAGAGATGAGCGAGCGCAGCGAGCACCACATCGTCTCTCCCCGCGGGAGAGACGCGGAGCGAAGCGACGCAGAGAGGGCCTTCCTGCTTTGTCTCTCCCCACGGGAGAGACGCGGAGCGAAGCGACGCAGAGAGGGCCGCAGTGCCGACAGCGCCGCTCGACGGACGCCTCCCGCACCGCGGTCCCCCCTCTGCCCTTCGGGCATCTCCCCCAAAGGGGAGAAGGAAGCATGGCTCGGCATCTCCCCCAAAGGGGAGAAGGAAGCATGGTTCGGGCATCTCCCGCCAAGGGGGGAGACGGCATCAGGTCGTGGACATCGCCCGCCTGAGGCGGAAGCCGCTGATGCCGATCAGCACGATGGCGAAGCCCCCGAGCACCGCGAGCTCGGGAAGGATGTCCGCAACGGTGCCGTCCTCGCGCACGAGCACGGCGAATGCGTCGAGCGCCCAGGCGTGCGGTGTGATGTGGGCCACCTTCTGCATGGTGTCGGAGAAGAGCTCGATCGGGATCATGCACCCTCCGAGGGCGGCGAGACCGATGCCCAGGATGATGCTGACGCCGCCTGCCTGCTGATCGTTCTTGAACAGCGTGCCCATCAGCATGGCGGCACCCGCGCATACGGCGCCGAAGACCACCATCACCGCCGCCGCCCCAAGCGGATCTCCCCAGTTGACCTGGAACAGGAGAAGCGTGGCGAACAGGATGTAGAGGCCTTGCAGCATCACCACGGCGTACCGGCCAAGCCCCTCACCCGTGACGACGGTGCCCGCAGTCGTGGGGGTGGACAGCATCCGGCTCGCCACCCCGAGCCTGCGCGTCTCGATGAGCGCTGCGGAACCCGTCAGGCCCGTGAGGAACATGAACAGCACGAGTTGGGACGACGCCCCGAGGCCGTATTGGCCGATGGAGGCAGGGAAGAGGGCGCTCCCTGTGGTCTCCTGCTGCACCGTGACCCCAGCCACCGCATCGTTCGCAGCGACGGCGGTGGCGAGCGCCGCATCGAACGCAACGCCTTGCTCGGCCGCGGCGAACCGCGCGGCACGCACGAGGGAGGCCTGATCGGACACCTCCGCCCTGATGATGGTCTGGTAGACGGCCGCGTCCGGTCGGGAGTAGTAGCCGACGTCCGCCACGCCGCCCGCTCGCAACGTCGCATCGTATCCGTCAGGGATCACGATGGCTGCCTGGACGTTGCCCCGCTCGACAGCCGTGACGACGCTGCTCGAGCCCCCGTATCGAACAACGTCGACGTCGCCCCTCGCCTCGATCGCCACCGCAAGGTCTTCTCCGAGGGCGCCGGCACCGTCCGCGACGACGACGCCGAGCGTCGGCGTGAAGCCACCCCCGAACTGGGCCCCGATGATGAGGATGATCCCGATGGGGAGGATGAACACGAAGAAGATGTTCGACCGGTCCCGCACGAGGCGGAGGAGGGCGACGTACGCGATCGTGAGGGACTTCACGTGGCGAGCCCCTTCCGTCGGAACCGAACGATGGCAAATGCCCAGCTGATGACCGCGAAGGCCACGAGGCCGAGCACCGACGGCAGGATCACCGAGACCTCCCCACCTCCTGCGAGGTCGCTCAGTCCCACCAGGAACCAACGATGCGGGCTGATGTAGGCCGCATACGACAGCAACCCGGTGCCGAGGCCCTGGGGGAAGAAGATGCCACCGAGCATGCCGAGGCCGACAGCGATGATCGCCTGGAGGTTCCCCGCCTGCTCGGGTGTGCGCGCGTAGGCCGCCACCACCATCATCAGACCGGTCGCCGCCAGCACCCCGGTCACGACCAGCAGCGCGACGCCGAACGGGTTCCCCCAGGAGGCGCCGATCAGCAAGCTCGACGCGACGATCAGGATCGTCATCGCGACGAGACCGAGCACGAAGCTGACGATCGCCTTCCCCGTCACGATGGACAGCTGCCTGATCGGCGCGGCCAGCAGGCGACCCATCGTGCCCTGCTGCGTCTCCTCCAGGAGCCCGTTGACCCCGAACGACACGGTGAAGAAGAGGAAGAACACCGACATCGACGCGGCGAAGAACGTGGACAGGTCGAGCTCCTTGGTAGCTGTCTCGACCTCCCCGATCTCGATGGCCGCGGGCAGTCCCGCCGACGCCTTCACGGCGATGGCGCGGATCTCATCAGGGGTCAGGGAGCCTCCGGAGGAGCCAGCCGTGGTGGCCACCGCGAGCTGGGCGGTGCGGACCTCCGAGGCGAACCCGTCGGCGATCGACGTGGCGATCTCGGCTGCAATGGGGTAGTCGGCGTGGGCGATCACGGTGATCGACGCCGGTTGCCCGGCCTGTACTGCCTCCGAGAAGCCGTCGGGGATCACGATCACCGACGTGACCGTCTGGTCGTCGGCCATGCGTCGCGCCTCGGCCTCGCTCGATGCCGGGGCTTCGAGGACGATGACCCCTTGGTCGTCGAGGGTCTCGAGGGCCTCGATGAACCCGCTGCTCACCGGTCCATCGTCGAGATCGGCGACCGAGAAGGTCGGGAGGATGGTGTCGTCGACGTTGCCGAGGACCATGTTGAAGATGAGGGCGAGTCCGAGGGGGGCGACGACCCCCACGATGATCGCTGAGCGATCACGAAGGCGGAGCTTGATGTCCTTCCCGGCGATGAGCCCTGCAGGTCCCATCAGTCACGCAACGCCTTCCCCGTGAGGTGGAGGAACACACTCTCGAGGTCTGGTTCTGCGATGTCGACGCTGGTGACGTGGGCCCCGCTCTCGGATGCCGCCGCCAGGATCGCCGTCAGGGCCGATCCGCCGTCGGCCGCGACGATGTCGATACCGCCGTCGTTCACCGACGCCGCCTGGACCGAGTCCAGCGCATCGATGGCCGACGCTGCCTGGTCGAGCGGACCCGTGGCGCTCAGACGCACCCTGTCATGCCCACCGACCAGCGACACGAGCTCGCGTCTGGTGCCCTCGGCCTGGATCTTCCCCTCGTCGATGATTCCGACGCGGTCACAGAGCCGCTCGGCCTCCTCCATGTAGTGGGTGGTGTACAACACCGACATCCCCTCGCCTGCGAGGCGCTCCACACTCTCGAGGATGGCGTTCCTCGACTGGGGGTCGACCCCCACGGTCGGTTCGTCGAGGATGAGCAGCTGCGGCTGGTGGAGCAGGCCGATCCCGATGTTGAGGCGTCGCTGCATGCCTCCCGAGTACTCCTTGGCCCGATCCTTCGCCCGGTCCGTGAGGCCGATCACCTCGAGGACCTCCGCGACGCGGCCATCGAGGTCGCTTCCTGCCATGCCGTAGAGCCGGCCGAAGAAGACGAGGTTCTCCCTGCCCGTGAGATCCGGGTAGATCGCCAGCTCCTGCGGGACGAGCCCGATGCGCTCCTTGGTCGCGACCGTGGTCGTGGTCATGACATCCCCCTCGACCTGGACGGTGCCCGAATCGGACTGGAGGAGGCCGGCCACCATGGAGATCGTCGTGGTCTTGCCGGCGCCGTTCGGCCCCAGCAGGCCGTAGGTCTCGCCGTCGCCGATGTGGAACGACACCCCGTCCACTGCCACGAGTGATCCGAATCGCTTGGTGAGGTCCGACACCTCGAGCGTATGTGATGACATGGCCCTCCCCGGAGACGCCTCACTCGATGCTACACGACCGCCACACGACACGCAGAGAGGGCCGCATCCAGCTCCGTCTCTCCCCGCGGGAGAGACGCGGAGCGAAGCGACGCAGAGAGGGCCGCAGTACTGACGGACGCCTCCCGCACCGCAGCTCCCCCCTCTGCCCTTCGGGCATCTCCCCCAAAGGGGGAGAAGGAAGCATGGGTACGGGCACTTCCCGCAAGAGGTGAGAAGACATGGCGTTCGCGCATCTCGCCCCAAGGAAGGATGAGCGAGCGAAGCGAGCACCATGCCGTCTCTCCCTGAAGTCTTGTGCGGCCACACGGCCAGTCTCCGTCTACTGCGCCAGACACCAGCGCACCGGCAGAAGTCGACGATCACGAGGTGATCGACTCCCATTCGGGAGAGACGCGGAGCGAAGCGACGCAGAGAGGGCCGCAGTACTGACGGACGCCTCCCGCACCGCACTCCCCCCTCTGCCCTTCGGGCATCTCCCCCAAAGGGGGAGAAGGAGAAGGAGACGGACGCCTCCCGCGCCGCACTCCCCCCTCTGCCCTTCGGGCATCTCCCCCAAAGGGGGAGAAGGGAAAGGCGGCCTGCAGGGCATCTCCCCCAAAGGGGAGAAGGAGAAGGAGACGGACGCCTCCCGCACCCCACTCCCCCCTCTGCCCTCCGGGCATCTCCCCCAAAGGGGGAGATGGGAAAGGCGGCCTGCAGGGCATCTCCCCCAAAGGGGAGAGGGAAGCATGGCTCGAGGCGACGCAAAGAGGGCGGGCACTACCTTTCCGGGGTGGAGAGTGATCCGGTCGACATCCTGAATCTCGATGTCCTGCTCAAGCAGCTGGCGCTTGCGATGGGTCTGGCGATGGTGCTGGGGAACGCCTATGCGATCTACAAGCACCGCAGGGGCGAGAAGCCGAAGGACGAGACCGGGGAGTTCCGCAGGGGCAGGGCCTACTGGCTGCTCGGCGTCGGCGTCCTCATCGCACTGTGGGGCGGGATCAGCCTGATCGCGTGACCGGCAACCTTCCCTCCTCGATCACTCGAGCCCCCTCGCGGTAGCCAGCCTCGATCAGGTGCTCCCAGGAGGCGAAGTCCATGAAGCCGAAGCGCTCCACGTCGGGATGGATCACGATGTCGGCGTCAGCGCCCTCGGGTCTGCCGCTGAGCGTCGACGCGGCGATGAGCGTCTCCATGATGCCCGGCACCTCCAGGCGCTCGCGCCACGGCAACCAGCGATGGCGGGCGACCTTCCATCCGGACAGGTCACCATCGGCGGGAAGGTCCTTCGACGGCAGCGCCGTCGGTGCCCTGAGGTCGACGGCGATCACGGTCCTCGGTTCGTTGAGGGCGCGCATCGATGCCGTGGGGACGTTGTCGAGGATCCCTCCGTCGACGAGGACGTGCCCCTCCGCCGATCGCATCGGCGGGAGGATGCCGGGGATCGCAACGCTCGACCGCACCGCGGACCACACGGGCCCGCTGCGGTGCGCATACACGGCTCCGTCGGTGAGGTCGCTGCTGACGCAGAAGAAGTCGACCCACAGGTCCCGGATGTCCGTGTCCCCATAGCTCTCCCGCATCCCGGTCGTGAGCCGCCTCCCCCGCCCGAGTGACACGGCAGGGAGGGTGGAGTCGACGATGCGGCCGCGCTCGAAGGTCACCCAGCGCGCAAGCTCGACGATCCGGTCCCACTCCCACCCCATCGCATATCCGGCGGCGACCGACGAGCCGATGCTCGCACCCCCGACGTGATCCACGGGGACGCCTCCCTCGAGGAGCGCCTTGAGGACGCCGAGATGGGCAAACCCCCTCGCACCGCCGCCGCCGAAGACGATGCCGACGTTGTCACCGCGGACGATTCGCGCTACCCGTGCGGTGTCGTCGATCGACCCGGTGCGGACGTGATGGTGCCTGACGGTCGAGCGAAGCCCGAGTGCCTGCGCCGTGCCGTGCGGCCGATCGGATCCGTGCACGAGGACGAGGTGGCTCTGCGACGAGCCATTGCCCGCTGCCGCGATCGCTGCTTCGTAGGGCCCGAGGGTGCCGAGACCCACGGCGCGCCCCACGAGGAGGGTGACGTCGGACTGGCGATGGCACAGGGTCGTCCACTCGGCGTCGCCCTCGTCGCCGACGAGGATCACGACGTCGTTCGCGTCCTCGATCCGGTGGAGGTACTGCGCCACCTCACCCCGAGTGGGCGTGGCCCCGAAGGCGCCCCTGGCGTCGTCGACCGACACGACGGCGACGTCCCTCCCGGGGAACACGGAGGCGAAGTCGGTGGCGAACTCCCGGTGGGCGGGCAGGGTCCCTGCCGGGACGATGCCGATGACGGTGGTGGACCGCTCCGGACGTTCGCCGTGGATCGAACGGTTGAGTCGGTCCATCACGGTGCGGGTCACGTCGAGGAGCACGTTGGGATGGTCCAGCACGATCGAGCGGAAGTCCTCTGCAGGGATCCGGACCAGGGCCGAGTCCCGCCGAGCCCTGACCGTTGCCGACCGGGGCTCATCGGTGATGAGGGCCATCTCGCCGACCACATCGCCTGGCCCCAGATTGTTGACGATCGTCGGGTCTTCGTCGCCGCTGGAGATGAGCACATCGAGGCGACCCGCGACGATCACGAACGCCTCGTCCCCCCGATCCCCCTCGGCGATCACCGTGTCACCGGCGGCGACGAGGAGGATGGTGGCTGCGTCGGCGATCGCATGGAGCATCTGGCCGTCGAGGTTGCGGAAGACGGAACTCGCGCGCAGGTGCCGGACGATGTCGTCCGTCGACCAATCGAGTGTGCGTTCGGTCCCCACGCGCCTTCCCTTCGCTCGGTCGGGGACGCTAGTCGCACGACCAATCCCATGCCCGGAGCCGGTTGGAAGGCGCCCACACACTCGCGTAGGCTCGCCCGATGCGCATCGGACTCATCGCCCAGCTCCACGGCCGCCCAGGAGGCGACCTCCACCCGACATGGGAATCCGTGCGATCCCTCGCACGAACGGCCGAGGACGTCGGCTTCGACATGTTCGTGTTCGAGGACGCCCTGCTGTATCGCTTCGACGACGGCACGACTGACGGGAGTTGGGAGTCCATGACGATCGCCGCAGCCCTGGCCGAGGCGACCGATCGGATCCACTTCGGCCAGTCCGTCATCAACGCCCCGTATCGGTCACCGGCGTTGACGGCGAGCATGGCCACGACCCTGGACGAGATCTCCGGCGGGCGTTACGTCCTCGGCATCGGAGCGGGGAACACCTTCGACTCCGACTACGAGGCGTTCGGATTCCCCACCGACATGCGCTTCTCACGCTTCGCCGAGGCCATCGCCATCATCCACGACCTCCTCCGAAACGGGGCCGTCGACCACCAGGGGGACTACTGGAGCGCCACCGCCGCCGAGCTGGTGCTGCGCGGACCTCACGACAACGGGCCGCCGATCAACATCGCCGCGGGCGGGCCGAAGATGCTGCGACTCGTCGCCAGGTACGCGGATGCGTGGAACTGGTGGGGCTGGGACGAGACCCTCGACCAGATCATCGATCGGGTGGGACCGCTCGTGGGGATGCTCGAGGGCGCGTGCGGGGACATCGGCCGCGACCCGTCATCGGTGGTCCGCACGTTCGACCTCTATTCGATCGTGCCTCCGGGCTTCACGGTAGATGGGGCCAAGCTGTCCCACCCGATCACGGGGACCACCGAGGAGATCGCCTCGGTCATCCTGGGACTCGAGTCGCTTGGCATCGAGGAGGTGCGGTGCGACCTCACCGACAAGACGACGGCAGGGGTCGAGGCGATGGCGGACGTCGTCGACCTCGTCCACGAGGCCTGACCCGTCAACCCGATCGGTTCTGCTCCGCACGTGCCGCTGCCGCCGCATCGATGATCGCCCGGGCCTCAGGGGCCGATGCCATCAGGTCGTCGAATGCCTGCTGGTCGAGCCGAAGCAGGGTCGCGACGCCCTTCGTGCGCACGGTGGCGTTCCGCCGGTCGCTCGACAGGAGGGCCATCTCCCCGAAGAAGTCCCCATCGGCGAGCGTCGCCACGACCCGGGGGCCGTCCGCGCCGCGGCGGATCACGTCGACGACCCCCCTGGCGATGACGTAGAAGGCATCGCCCACGCCCCCCTCCTCGAAGACGACCTGATCGTGGTCGACGAGTTCCGACTGGAACCTCGTCGCAAGTGACTCGAGCGTCGCGTGGTCGAGGTCCTTGAAGAGCGGGATGCGGGCGAGCCTCTCCGGGGTGACGGTGGCGGACAGGCCGTTGGCGCTGACGTCGAAGCCGTGTTGCTTCGTCCACATCGACTCGAAGACACCGCCTGCGAGGAGGAGCTCATCGAACGCCCCCTGCTCGACGAGGCGGCCACCCTCCATGACGAGGATGAGATCGGCGTTTCGAGCGGACTCGAGGCGATGGGTGACGCTGATGATGCTTCGGCTCTCCCTCAGCTGGTCGATCACCCGCAGGAGGTCGGCCTCGGAGGCGGGGTCGAGACCGGACGAGACCTCGTCGAGGAGGAGCATCTGGGGATCGCGGATGATCGCCCTCGCGATGCCGACGCGCTGGGCCTCACCGCCTGACAGCACCAGACCCGAGCCTCCGATCTCGGTGTCGACGCCGTGCACGAGGCGGTCCACGATTCCTTCGAGGCCTGCGGCGCGGATGGCACGGTCGAGGTCGGCGTCGGTGTACCGCTCGTCGCCGAGTGTCACGTTCTCACGCAGCGAGCCGTCGAGCAGCAGGGTCTGCTGGAACGCGACCCCGACACGGGTGCGCAGTTCGTCGATGTCCACGGTGGACAGATCGACTCCGCCCACGGCGACGGATCCTCCGGCGAGTGGGTACAGCCCGAGGAGGGCGCTCAGCACCGAGGTCTTCCCCGATCCGTTGGCACCCACGATCGCCACGTGCGACATGGCGGGAATGTCGATCGATAGTCCGTCGACCCGGTCCGGCCCGTCGCTTCGGTACCGGAGCCTCACGTCGGTCAGCCGTATCCCGGTCCGGAGGTCGGGGGCGATCACGGCGTGGTCGGGGACAGTGTCGGGTTCGACGGACAGCAGGCGGTCGATGCGCCGGATCCCCGCCTCGGACTGTTTGATCGCAGGCAGCACGTCCATGCCGACGAGGCTCGCCTGGTAGGAGAACTCGATGAGGATGGCGGAGAAGGCGGCGAATGCGCCGGGATCGAGCGATCCGGCAAAGGCGAACGAGGCCCCGAGGAGGATGATCGAGAGGTTCGTGGCCTCGAGCGCGTACTCGGAGATGACCGTCTCCAGCCCGATGCGGGTCTCGGCTCTCCGCGACGCATCGCGCAAGTGGTCGATTCTCCCCCGGAACCGTCGGATGGATCCCTCCCTTGCACCGAACGATCGCAACAGGAGTTGGACGCGCAGGTTCGTCGAGACCTCGTCGAGCACGTCGGCGACGCCCTGCTTCTCCTCGTCGAGGGCAGCCTCCGAGTCTGGTGCGTAGCGGTACACGAGCCACACGACGATGGGGATCACGACGATCGACACCGTGGCGAGGCGCCAGTCGAACAGGAACATCACGGGGATGTACAGGGCCATCGCAGCGAGGGATCGCAGACCGATCAGCGGCGTTGTGATGACGCCCCTCGACAGTTGCGCGATGTCGGACGAGAAGTGACCGATGAGGTCACCGGCCGTGGCCCGATCGTGGAACCACATCGGCAGGGCCTGGAGGTGCTCGAAGACGGACACACGGACGTCGGCGATGATGTCGGCCGATGCTCGGGCTGAGAGGTTCGCGGCGACGATGCCCGCGATGAAGGACACGGTGAATCCGGTGCCGAGGAACAGGAGGAGCATCCACATCGGGGTGTCGCTCGTCGGTTCGATGACCTGGTCGATCACGAACTCGATGGCGAGGGCCAGCACGATCGTGAACACGGCTCGGAACACCATGGCGATGGCGAGACCCACGCCGATACCCCGGTGCGGGGACCAGAACGCCAGGATGCGCCGGAAGGTGGTGATCACGGATGCTCGACTCGTCGGGGTGGCCGTCAACCTAGACGAAACCCCGACGGCAGGTGTCCGAGGGACCTCGTGCTCACGGCGCGATACAATCCTCGGGCCCGCGGGTGTAGTTCAATGGCAGAACATCAGCTTCCCAAGCTGAATACGGGGGTTCGATTCCCCTCACCCGCTCCATCCATCCATCCATCCATCGGATGATTCGGAAAAGCATCCGGTTTCATTTGGGGAAGTACCCCGTCAACCTCAGCGAAACGCCCACGGAGGGTTCAACGGTTGGCGTCGTCGTATTCGAAGTGGATTCTCGATCGGTTGGATCACGCTTCTACGAGGCAAGGGGGCTTCGCAAGGCGTGACTGGCGTGAGCGTGGGACAATCGCTCATGGCGGAACTCTCACACGAGTCCGGAGCGTCTGCAGAAACGGGATACGTCACGGTGAACGGTGTGGCGCACTTCTACACGACGATCGGCAATGGGGAGCCGTTTGTGGTTCTTCACGGCGGGCCGGGAATGTGGCACGACGAGTTGTTCCCCTTCTTCGACGACCTGGCACAAGACCACCAGATGGTCTTCTATGACCAGCGGGGGAACGGCAAGTCTTCGATGGATGAGATAACCGAGAGAAACTTCACCGTTGAATGGCTGGTGTCAGACATCGAGGAGCTGCGAAAGGCCTGGGGGTTTGATCGGATCAACATCGTCGGCCACTCCTGGGGCGGTTTGCTCGGTATGTACTACGCCACCGAGCATCCAGACCGAGTAGCGCGCCTCATCCTCGTCGATGCTGCGCCTGTCAACACGGGTCTGCTCATCGAGTCGTACAAGGCGTTGATCGAACGGTTCGCCGAGGGCGAATGGGAGTACCTCGAGGGGTTGTATGAAAGCGACGCCTTCCTTGCGGGCGATCCAGCAACTCTCAATGAGGCGATGCGACTATCTGAAGGACCCACATTCCATGTTGCCGAGGCGCGAGAGGCGTACTTCGAGCTTGTGGCGTTCGATGAGGACACTGCACGAAATATGGTCGCAATCTCGGGACCGGCCCACACGATGAAGATGAACATCACGGTTCAGGAGAAGCTGGGGAACATCAAGTGTCCGACGCTGATCATTCATGGCCAAGAAGACTTCATAGTTGCCGCCGCGCCGGAGCTCGTACGCGACCTCATCCCACACTCAGAACTCGCAATCATTCCCGAAAGTGGCCACTACCCGTTCATCGAACAGCCAGAAGCGTTCTCTGAGATCCTGCGACGCTTCGTCGACGAGACAGCGCCCAAGATCTGAATCGCCGCCCAAATCCGGTGCGATCTCAACCCGTGAGCGCAGCCCTATGCCTTCCAGTTGCGCGTTCCCTTCGACGGAAGCGAGGAAGTGCCTCACGTGATCGCCGACGTAGCGTTGAACTGACCCTGGCATCCAGGACACGAAGAACGGGGCCAGCAGCAGACCCCGACCGTGCAGGATCCGATTCGCTCGAATCTCAACACGGGTCAAGTCATCCTCGGGCAGAGCCCACAGCTCCCACGTGCTTCCCGGCTTGAACAGGTTCGACTCGATTGCGGTGCCTCGAAGCGCGCGAGGATCTGACCAGTCGTAGCGGAGCTGCTCCCACACATAGCCAATCGGCCACGGGTTCCCCTCCGTCACTATCGCGTAACCCTCGCCGAGTTCGTGCACAGTGAGGTACTCGACGTGGACATCGGGCCACATCTCGGCACGCCTTTCGCTGAAGTCCCGAGCGGCGGCCAGTACCACGTCGGGAGCGAGATTCGTGTACTCGGCTATCACGGCGCTCGGCACCTGGCCCCTCTCCTGGCGACAAGGCAAACAGCAGCTTCCAACACACCGAGCGCTATCCGAGTGCGACGAGCAGGCCCGTGAAGCCGCACGAGGATCCCGGCCTTCCCGACATTTGTGCGATATGTGTGGTCGATCCGTCCTGCGCGTGTACATGGCCGTTGGTCGGTGAGATGATCCTTGTGGAGGTGTTGAGGTGCGAAGCCTCGTCATCGGTGCATGCCTGGCATTGGTTGTTGCCGGGTGCGCTGGGGACGACGCAGGCGATCCGAGTGCACCGTCAACCTCGACGTCTGCTGCGCTGACCACGACGACCGGCAAGGCCTCCACAACCACGGTTGTCGCGGAGGCCACGACCACGACCGAGACGACGACAACGACAGGGCCTCCAACCACGACATTGGCCACTGCTTCTGACGAGTGGGTGTTGACGTCTGGCGATGTCGTGGTCGCATCCGGTGATGGGGTCGTGGTGCTGCAGCGAAGCGGCGATGAGTGGTCAACCTATGCCCGGATCACCGATGAGCCCGCACTTCGGGCGTTCCCCGACGGGTCTGGTGGGATCGTCTATCAGCCTGGAGTCCCGACCAGCCGCCTCAGTGATGGGGAGTTCGGCGAAATCATGCGTTTGGCGGGGCCGGGGACCGAGCCGGTGGTGATCGCTGAGTTGTGGGATTCGGACCAGGTGTACGAGGACCACGAGCCGCTGACGCTGCTCACCGTGACCGATGTCGACGGTGAGCGCGTTGTGCTGTTCCTCCGAGACACCGTCGAAGGCAACTACTACCTCAGCACCCTCTACGCACACTCCCCAGCGACCGGGAGCACCAGCGAGGTTGCCGTGGCTGGTGTCGACGAGGTCGGTCTCGAATGCATTGCCTGGGCAGGCAACCAAGCCCTAGAAGTCGCGGACGCTGAAGGCAACTCGTCGATTGGATGGTCCGACTCCAACGGCAGGTGGACCGACGCTCCACTCGGGGAAGAGCTATTCGGCCCCCAGGAGTTCGATGCCGGATCGTCAGCGTGCGTGGCACCCGGCACCGACACCAGCGTCGTGCTCGTGTACCAGTCGGTGTACTACGGCTGCGACCAAGACCCCGGGTTCCGGATCGGAGTTTTCGACACGGACACGTGGGACCCCATCGGGACCGTGCATCACATCCCCGTCCCACCGGACGTCTGCTGGATCGAGACACTTGACACCCGCGGCAATCTCGCAGCCGTCAACTTCCACGCATCGAGTACCTACCTGATCGAGCTCGACTCGGGCGTGTATACGACGCTCGACGTGTCAGGACCCGCCTCCATCGTCCCGTAGGCCGCTGCACACCGCTGCAGAGACACCTCGGGAAGGGTCCTTGGACCGCCCCGTCTGGTGCTGACGCGATCTCGCCCCAATGGTCGATTGCACGGTGCGGTGCGACACTCACGATGGAGGTACCCATGGCAGAGACCATGCCCTCACCGGCCCACCAACACCCTGTGGCGACGGTCTGCGGATGGGTGTTCGCTGTCATTTCGACAGCTCTCACGGTGCTGTCGGTGGCAAACGTCGCATGGGTGATCTCACAGTGGTCCGTACGAGTGTGGCGAGCAGACAACCGCACTCGTGATGGTCGGGATCTCCACGATCGTCGCCCTCGTCAGCTGGGCCATCACGGTGGTCACCTTCCGAAGTCGACGGACCTTCTGATCCGGAGTCCCAGGCACTCGATCCACGCACGTCCAAGGCAATGCGGAATGTGTCAATCACCGCCAAGCCGGCGGATCCTGCCCGTGCCGCAGCTTCGCTGATGTCACCCGACACTCGATCACCCGGAGCCACCCAGACAGTGACAACGGCTCGGCAGACTCGATCAGCGATCCGGTCCCGATCTGCAACCAACCACACGGACTTCGGAATCGCGCTCGTAGGATGCGGCAACACCAGAGGAGGCATCGATGACAGTCAGTGTGGTGACCGGAGCAGGATCTGGGATCGGCGCGGCAACTGTCGCCGAACTTGCTGCACGCGGCGATGCGGTGGTGTGCATCGACCTCGACCGCGAGGCGGCCGAGCGAACCGCGTCCGAGTTCACCAACGCGATCGCCGTGGGCGCAGACGTCGTCGACGAGGATCAGGTTGCCACCGCCGTCGCCGCAGGCCTGCAGCGATTTGGCGACATCCACAATGTGATCACGTGTGCCGGAGTGGAGCTCGGCGGGCACACGCTCGACCTCGACGTCGGCGAGTTCCGCAAGGTGCTCGACGTCAATGTGACCGGGAGCTTCCTCGTCGCCCGTGAGGGCGCCCGGGCGATGGTCGAGCGAGGGCATGGAGGCGCGATCGTACTGATCGGCTCCATCGCCTCGTACATGTCGTTTCCCCGATCGGCACCGTACTCGGCGTCCAAGGGCGGCGTGCTCGGACTCGGCCGCGCCCTCGCCGTGGATCTCGCCGACCACGGTATCCGAGTGAACACCGTCGGGCCCGGGGTCGCCGACACGCCCATGAGCGCTGCGTCGTTGGCAGATCCGCAGAAGTCGGAGCGATACATGGCGCGTATCCCCCTGCGGCGTCCGGCCGACCCCGCGGAGATCGCGAGGGTCGCCGTGTTCCTGACTTCCGAGGCGGCGAGCTACGTCACAGGTGCCTTCGTACCGGCCGATGGAGGCTGGTTGGCGGGCTGACGCTCACCCCGACATTGCAACGTCGACAACGTAGCGCTTGCCGCCCGTTCCGTGCTCAGCGATGTGCTCGAGAACCTTCGGCACCTCGCCGAGTTGGACGGTCGGTCCGATCAGGGGAGCGAGGTCGAATCGACCGGCCGCGAAGAAGGCGTTGCCGACGACGAAGTCATGGCGGGTGAAGCCAAACGTCGTGATCAGCGACACCTCGCGACGCACGAACTCGGCAAGATAGTTCTCGAAGGACAACGCGGTCGGTCCGTCACAGATGCCCATCAACATCGCCCGCCCACCCGGTCGGATCGCCTTCACCACCGCGTCGAGGCTCGACGGATGACCAGCCGTCTCGTAGGCGATATCCACGCCATGGGGAGCGTCGAGCGCTTCCCTCATGGCTTCCGCTGCCTCGGATGGGCTCAAAGAGCCCACATTCACTGTGGCATCCGCCCACGGCGACACGGCCTCGAGTTGTTCATCGCTCACGTCGGCAGCGACGATCGTTCCGGCACCGAAGGCCCTGGCGACCTGGCACACGGTGAACCCGATGCTGCCGATCCCACTCACCGCGACGCGATCACCCGGGCGGATCCCCGATCGGCCAACGGCGTGCACTGCAGCAGGAAGGGCTGAGCTGAGCATCACCGCCTCTGCGATCGACACATCCCGTGGAAGCGGAAAGATGTTCGCCTCGGGCACGAGTGAGTACTCGGCGAAGCCGCCATCGAGATCGATCCCGAGGTGCCGCATCCACGGACAGATGCTGTCCTGCCCACGGATGCACCACTCACACACGCCGCAACCCACCACAGCATCGGCCACGACGAGCGTTCCGGGCTCAGGACTTGCAGGCGAACGCGCCTCGACCACCTCGCCAATGATCTCGTGACCGAGAATCCTCGGAAGGCCCTTGGTGTCCAGCATGCCCTTCACCATCTGGGTATGGAAGAGCCCCGCCGCCGACGCCACCGTCCGCAGTAGCGCCCATCCCTCAGGGACTTCCGGCACCGGTACGTCGTCCATCTCGAGCCGACCCTCCCCAACCATCAACAGTGCACGCATCTACGGATCCTCTCCTTTCACACCAACATGGTCACAATCTCGAACCCACGGCAAAGCCACCTGCAACCGCATCAACGATCAGCCAGGGTCGATCCGTTGCTTTCGGCCCAACGACGTGGACCTCGGGCGCCAAACCAGCGAGTGATTCCGCCAGGTCTGTCTCGGGCCCCTGCGGTGCGGCGACGAGGATGTCGTCGGCCTCCACTGTCATCCGCTCCCCCTCCGACGTGGTGAATCGAACTCCGTGGTCACTGATCTCCTCGAAGCGGACACCGGTATGCACGGGCACACCCCTCTCGGCAAGCCATGCCTCGAGGCGCATGAGAAGACGGGCTGGCATTCCCTGGCCGAACTCGTCACCCGACTCGAGGATCGTGACGTCCCGGCCCCGCTTCACGAGGAACTCGGCGGTCTCTGCACCCTCGATGCGTCCGCCGATGACCACGACACGCCTTCCGAAGGGCAGGTACAACCTCGTGAGGTCCCGCGTGATCCGGGATCCAAGGAGACGCAGTGGCAAGCTTGCTCTCTGGGCGAGCTGCGCGGTGGTCATGACACGGGACGTGTCGAGGCCGGGGATGTCTGGTAGACGGTATCGACCACCGACCGCGACCACGATGGCGTCCAATTCCAGCCCGCCCATGACCTCTGCGCTGATCGATGATCCAAGGTGCACCTCGACGCCCAGGCGGTCGAGCTGTCGAACGAGGTAGTCACGATACCCGAGGATGTCCTCGGTTTCCGTGCCCTTCACCATCACCGCGAGTGGCAGCATCCCCCCGAGTTGACGCTCCTTCTCGAAGAGCACGACCGCGTGTCCGCGTTCGGCCGCCACACGGGCGGCCTCCATCCCGGCGGGACCGCCGCCAACCACCGCAACGCGCTTCCGAACCTCCGCGGGCTTCAGAACGTAGTCGTCGGTACCTCCCAGGGCAGCATTGACTCTGCACTTGCGAGGGCTTACCTCACACGTGGCGCATCGAGTGCACGGCCTCACCTCGTCGGCACGGCCAGCAGCGACCTTGTTGACGAGGTCGTGATCGGCCCACAACGCCCTTCCGAGCGCCACCAAGTCCACACGTCCCCTCCTGAGCGCCTCGGCGGCGGTCTCCGGCGTCAGCCCGCCGACACCGATCACGGGTGCTCGCACCGCGTCCCTCACGGACGCAGCCGCTGGAATGAGGAGCCCTTCGTTCTTGGTGCTCGCGACGTATGGCGTCATTGCCGGCTCGGGCTCGGGATATCGCCAGTAGTCCGGCACGTACTTGAACGGCACGGGTCCATGCCCGTAGCCCGTCACGCTGATGTACGCGGGATCGAGAGTGTCGATTGCCCTGGCGTTCTCGATCGCCTCCGAGACGGTGAGCGCGCCGGGTGCGCCGAACTCGATGCCGTTGATGCGCACACCCACCATGAAGCCGTCGCCAACGCGCCGGCGAATTCCCCCGATGATGTCGCGTACGATCCGAGTCCTGGATTCTGCTGTTGCCGGTCCGTAGTCGTCGCTTCTTCGATTCCAGATGCGGGTCAGAAAACTCGCCAGGAGGTACGTATGGGCGGCGTGCACCTCGACGCCATCGTATCCGGCAGCATGGGCGCGCTCTGCAGCAAGGATGTAGGCCTCAACTGCGGAGTGGATCTCGTCTCGTTCGAGTCCGCGGACCGGCTTGAAGTGCGGGAAGGGCGAGGGGAGATCATCTGCCTCGAGGGTCGAAGCCGACCACGCACGTCCGCTCGGGTAGTGATCGACCTCGGCGGGCCCGCCGTGGTTGAGCTGGACGACGATGCGCGCCCCGTGTGCGTGGACGGCTTCGGCGACCTTGGCGAGACCAGGAATGAACCGGTCGTCCCAGATCGCGATCTGCTGGGCCTCCGGAGCCATTTCTATGGGCGGAACACTGGCGAGGACGATGAGACCGACACCGCCGCGTGCGATCGCCTCGTAGAGCGCGATCACACGGTCCTCGACCTGACCGTCGGGTCCGACGAAGTGCGTGTCCTGGGGTGCCTTGACGATGCGGTTGCGCAGTGTCACCCCGCCGATCTCGATCGGTTCGAGCAGAGGCGCCAAGGAGTCGCGCGCGAAGTCACGCGGGCGAGCCATTCGTGCCCACCCGAAGGTCGCCCACGTCGCCGCCCCTAGTCGATGACGCCGTCGGAATCGATCTCCCAGATGAGTTCCGAGTAGAGGTCACCGCCCGGCACCCAGTGCTTCCGGGAGTACCGGGCGTTCGGGTTGTACGCCTTGATGATGTACTCATCGAGATCGCAGTAGTTCGACGAGTAGTCGGTGTCAGGAGCATTGTCCCTCAGGTAGTCACCGATCGGACAGTTGAGCCGCAGGACGTACCGGACGAGGGTGCCATCGTCGTCGTAGTACTTCTCGGTGTCGAGCTTCGGGGACCATTGGAAGTAGGACCAGAACTCGTTGAAGAAGTTCTCGAGGTTGAGCGGCAAGCCCTTCGCGCGAACTCGCTCCGCCATGAGCTTGCCCATTTCCTCGCCCTGCCGGAGACGGGCCCGGTTGACCGCGGCTCGCCCCTCCTCAGTCCCCAGCTCGATCTCGAAGGCATTCGCCATCACTGAGAAGATCTTGGTCTTGGCGTGGAACTCTGGCTCGTTGGCATCCCACCCGATCTGAATGGGGTCGGTCGCCGAAACGGCACGATACTTCTCCATGTAGCGCTGCTGGCCTTCGAGGTCCTGCTCGATCGTCGTCCGAGCGTGGTCGTCGCCCTTCACGTCCGCGACGGCATCGGCGAGCTCCTTCAGCTCGGGATGAGCAACCTCCACCCTCTTGTAGTCAGTCATGGGTTCCACCTCCGGATTGGTCGGCGCAGGTCCCCTGGATCGGTACCAGCCAGTACTCAAGTGTAGCCCAGCGACGTGCCGCGTGGCGACTCAGGGCTCAGCGCTGACGTCGACGGCAGCAGCCGGCCCCGCGGACTGCACTCCCCTCACTGGTCGGTTGCTGCGCGCCCGCGGAAGTGTCACGGTGGTGACGCCGACGATCACCATGAGGAGGCCCAGCCATTGGGAGATCGAGAACACCTCACCAAAGATGAGATAGGCCCACAGGATGGTCCCGCCGGGCTGGAGGACGAGCAGCAGTGACGCTTCCCATGCCTCGATGTGGGGCAGTGTGTAGTTGATCAGGAGCCACCCCGTGACCTGTGCCCCAAGTGCCAGCAGAATCAGCCACCCATGCGCGGGCCACGTCGGAACGAGCGAGAAGCCCGAATCGAGTGGAGCGAGGAGCAGGGCCCCCACGGCAGCCCCGACGCTTGCGTCGAACAACGACTCCACTGGTGCTGCACCGACGGTTCCTGCCTGCCGCAGAAGGAGGATGTATGTGGTGTACAGAACAGCAGTCAAGGCACCGAAGACGACCCCGAGAACCGGGTCCTCACCGCGGGCATCCGCGCTGCCGACGCCGGCGATGAGAGCGACTCCGATCATCACCACCGGGGTCGCAAGGATCGCCAGCCTGGTCGGTCTCTGGCTGAGCAGGATCCACCCGGCGAGCATCGTCGTGACGACGTGGACGCTCCCGACCACGGTCGCGAGACCGGCGCCGATCAGCTCGATTGCGATGTGCCACGCCACAAGATCACCCGCGAAGGCGATGCCTGCACCGAACGCGAGCAGCCTCTGTGTGCGCGTGCGGACCTTGCTCGTCCGCATGACCACGCGCAGGGCAAACAGGACGGGCAGGGCGTAGGCCACGCGGAAGAACGCCGCCGTCACAGGTGACACGTCCGCCAAACGCACGAAGATCGCGCTGAAGGAGATGATCGCGACCCCTGCGATCATCCGACTGCGGAGGATCACGCCAGAGTGACGGAGAGGAAGCGGACCCGAGTCAGCCACTCGGAGCTTCGATCAGGTCCAGTCCGATCCGGTTTCGAAGAGCTCGAGCACGAGTCCGCCCACCTCTCTCGTGTCGAAGTAGGCGAAGTGGCCGCCATCGTCCAGCCAGCCCTCCGAGATCACCTCGTACCCAAGATCCTTCAACTCGCTGATGTCCCGGTCGATGTCATCGGTGAAGGCGCAGATGTGCACCACCCCCTCGCCATGCCGCTCGAGGAACTCTCCCTGGATCGTGTCACCCGAAACCGGCTGGAGCAACTCGAACTCGAAGTCGCCCATCCTGGCGAGCGCACCCCGGACGGCGGCGTCAGGAGCGGGTTTGCCATAGATGCGTCGTTCGAGCGTGTGGGCAGAAGGTCCCTCCTCGAAGGGTCCGATCCCGAGTCGCTCGTAGAACGCCTTTGCCCGGTCGAGGTCGCGGACCACGACCCCCACCTGATAGGCACGATCCCACAGGCCGGACCTCACACGCTGATCATCGGTCATCGCATTCCTCTCGAAGCTTCCGTTCGAATCCGCCAGCGGGGGCTCGGCGGCGGCACTGAGGCAGCAGGGTCAGCAAACCTTCTCAGTACCAGTGGGTACTGTACCGGAAAGGGCTCCGGGCGCGCGATCCGATCCGGAGAAGACGATGGGAGCACCGCGTGGCATCGAACACCTCAACACCGAGTGAACCGGACACGATGGACCACCTCGCAATCGCCGAGCTGTTCAGCCGTTATGCATTCCACTTCGACAGGAACGAGCCGGACCACGTTGCCGAGCTGTTCACCGACGATGCGGTCATCGACTACGGTCCCGACTTTCCTCCGATCGAAGGGCGTGACTCGATCGCCGACAGGATTCGGCCAGGCCTCGAGGAGACCTTCGAAGCTACGAGCCATCACATCAGCAACGTCATGGTCGATCCGATGTCTCGTGACCACGCATCAGCGATCGCCTACGTCTACGCGTGGCATCGCTATCGCGACGGATCGCCCGACGGTCATCTATGGGGCCAGTACCACGCCAGCGTTCGACGCAACGCCGACGGTTGGCGCTTTTCGACGTTCAGACTCGAGACCGTCGCGGTCACTGACTTCCACCGTGAACGAATGCACCCCGTCCACAGAGCATTGCCAGGGGGCCACACAGCGACAAGCCGTTAACCTCCGGTCCATCATGTCACCAGCATCTCCAGCGGCCGTTGGCGACGTTGCGGAAGACGGCACCGTCGACATCGACGATCCAGTACGCCGAACGATCCTCGATACGACCTATGAACTGCTCATCAACCGCGGCTACGCAGATGTCACCACCGACGACATCGCCGCTGCGGCGCGGGTCAGCAAGGCAACGATCTATCGATACTGGGCAACGAAGCAGGCCCTCGTCGTTGCGGCCGCACGCATGCACTTCGGTGAGGTGGAAGCGCCTGACATCGGCTCGTTCTCCGAAGAAGTCCACTGGATACTCGAGCATCGCGCCGCGGACTATCGCGAGGCGGGGACGCTTCGCCTCGTCGGAAGCCTCATCGGTGCCGCAACGACGGACCCTCAGCTTCAGGCACTCTTCACCGAGTGGGTCGAACAGCTCTCGCGGGCGGTACGCAATGTCATCCAGAGAGGGATCGCACGAGGCGACGTCCGGCCCGACGTCGACGGTCACGCCCTCGAGACACTCATCGCCGGAGTCGTGGCGAGGAGTGTCGTTGCACAACACAGCATGTCCACTGCCACCGTGGATGCAGTCGCGGACCTCGTCGCCAGAGCCGTACTCCCCGAAACCTGAATCCGCCCAGTACCCGCCGGTATCTCATCGGCGGTGAAGAGGGGAGACACCGACGGTCGCGATCATGCCGAGCGACGAGAAACTGCTATGATCATTGAGATTCGGAGGGTCACTCAGTGTCGCGGTGCGGATCGACCTCAACGGTACTACTTGGTACTTCGATCGGTCGGGTCGCGGGCAGGAGGTTGCAGTCGCATGACATTCGCCATCCACGTGCCGACCACGCGGGGAGACTGAACATCTGTCGTGACCTGCCATCGTTGGTGGCCGTGCGTTCATGACGACCGTGCTCGTGTCCGGTGTCGGGGCCCTCGGCATGTTCGCCGTCGAGTTGCTGGCACGCTCGACAGGGGTCGATCGCATCGTGACGGTGAAGCGAAGCCCGTGGTCGGGACCGTCCCGCGTCAACCTCACCATGCTTGGCGCTGTCTTCCAGGGGCACGCCAAGCAGTGGCGCCACCACCAGGTCGACCTCGCGGACACAAGCGCCATGGCACGAATCCTGGACCACGAGCAACCGGACGTGATCCTGCACACCGCCACGGTTCAATCACCCCGCCGGCTCATGAACGCCGACGTCGACCCACAAATTCGGGAGTTGCTCCGGTCGGCGACCTTCGGGATGTGGTTGCCCTGGCACCTTCTCCCGGCGACGCACCTCATGCAGGCGATCGATGCTGCGGGAGTCGACACGACCGTGGTGAACGCATCCTTCCCCGACGTGGTCAACCCTGCTCTCCATGCGAGGTTCGGCCACGGCCCCGACGCCGGGGCGGGGAACGTGGAAGTGTGCGTTGCACAGATCGTGCGGTACATGGTGGATGTCGAATCCGTCGCTCCCGATCGCCTGGAGGTCTCACTCATCGGTTCACACGCGCTCCTCGGCCACGGACCGGCTGTCCCCCACCACCTCGAGGTGGCGATCGACGGGATCGACGTCACGGAGAGCTACGACCTCGGGACGATGCTTGCGTGGCCCGAACCCATCGAGTGGGGCAAGGTCGCCAATTTCTCCCTCTTTGCGGCATCCGCCGTGAAGAACGTCCTCGGCCTCCTTGGGCAAGGTGACACTCGAACGCACGTATCGGGTGCCCAGGGCCTGATAGGCGGCTATCCGGCCCTGATCGGGAACGGGCGAGTTCACCTCGATCTTCCCGACGACCTCGACCGATACACAGCGATTGCCATCAACGAGCGCGCAGCGGCGTGGGACGGGATCGACCGTATCGAGACCGACGGGACCGTCGTGTTCACCGACCGGGCACGTGACGCGATGGACGCACTGGGGTGCCCTGCGGATGCGATCGAATTCGATCGCATCGGGGAACGAAGCCTCGAACTCCTCGAGTTCTACGACCGAATCACAACGATGGAGGGAATCCATGCCTGAGTTCACACGCCGACCTCTCGAGGGGTTGTTCCCTCTCGTTCCGCTCAGCCTCGCCGATGAAGAGATCGACCTCGACGGCGTTGCCGAGAGCGTTCGGCTGATAGCAGCCGGCGGAGCACCCGGATGCATCGTCTTCGGCTCCATGGGTCAAATGACCAGCGTCGACCAGCGTGAGTTCGATGCCGTGTGCGACGTTGCGGTCGCAACTGCTCACGAGGCAGACATCACGGTCGTCGTCGGCAGCACGGCGGCATACCAACGCGAGGCGGTCCGTCGAGCGCGGTACGCCGAGCAGGCGGGCGCGGATGGATCGATGCTCGCCGCGCCATATGCGCTCCCGGTGACGCCGGCTTGGGCCATGGACTTCTTCACTGAAGTCGCCGAGTCGCTCGACGGCGACATGGCGTTGATGTTGTACAACTACGGACCGCTCAATGGCGTGAACATCACACCACGGATGTGGGAGAGCCTGCCTCTCGACATCGAGAACATCAAGGCGATCAAGGAGTCGAACACCGCGCTTCCTCGCTTCGACGAGATCCTGCTGACGATCGGCGATCGCGTGAACGTGTTCTCGGGCAACGACCCGGCGTTCTTCCACGCATCGATGCTCGGGGCGGCAGGAGCCACCGGGATCTTCAGCTGGGTGAGTCTCGGAGTGGGAACGCGATTCGTCGACGAGTGCCGAAAGGGCAACCACGACGACCCGTGGGTGCGGGAAGCGTTTGCAGCGCTGCAACACCTGTCGGCGACGATCCGACGGCCCGATATGCCATCGATGTTGTCCCATGAGCACGGGTACCTCAACGCCCTCGCCACGCTCGCCGGCGCCGAGGACCGGGGCACCGCGCAAGCCGTACCGGCCCATCCCCGACTCCGCCGTCGAGGAGATCGCCAAGGCTGCACGCAGCGTCCAAGCCCTCGAACGCACACCATGAGCGACACAGGACGTGCCCCCGGTGAAGTGCTCGTGGTGTCGCGGGGCGATGTGGAGAAACTTCTCACAGCCGAGGCCTGTGTCGACCGCGTTCTGGACACGTTTCGATGGGTCGGAGCCGGCGAAGTCGAGCAGACCAATCCCGTGAACCTCTATGTCCACGATCGGTCACAGCCAGAGCCCGAGTTCGGGCACGGCGTGGTACAAGCCTTTCCCACGATGATCCGGCCCCTCCAACGGGCCGCCGTGAATGGCTCGGAAGCTACCGACAGAACCCGAAGCGCGATCTGCCGGCGATTTCCGCGCTCGACCTCGTCACCGACACCGAGACTGGGATGCCGTTGGCGCTCGTCGATGGAACATCCGTCACGAACATGCGCACTGGAGCCCATGCTGCCGTGGGGGCGAAGTA
>CAVWBO010000003.1:0-25960 GCA_963753185.1 uncultured Acidimicrobiia bacterium | reverse complement strand
ATGCCGGTACGTGGTCAATGTTCTTCGACGGCACGACGAACGGTCTGACGACCGCCGATCACGATGTCGACGCGATTCACATCGGTTTAGTGCTCGGCCTGCGGATGTGAGCGCCTACGGTTGTGGTGTCGGCTCCGGTTGAGGGTGCGTCGTTGGGTGGTTCTCCTGCGGTGATCTCGGGGTCCGGCAACGGACAATGTTGCAACGACTGCGGTGCGGTTGGAGATCTACAACCGTGATCTGACGCAGTGGTGGAACGGTGCGGGTGGCAGGCTGGTCGGACGTTCGTGACCGCATCGTTGGGTGCTGGGACGACGTCGAGGACGTGGTCGCTATGACTTTGCTCCTCCGGTTCCTCCGACGTTGGCGTATTGGATGACGGTGCGTGGCTTTGACGATGCGGGGAACCCAGTCTGGGTATGTGTATCGCAACTTCAAGGTGACATCGGATGCTGATGGCACCGGTTGTGTCGGTGTCGGCTCCGGTTGAGGGTGGCGTCTGGCTGGTTCTCCTGCGGTGATTGCGGGGTCCGCGACAGACAATGTTGCAACGACATCAGGTGCGGTTGGAGATCTACAACCGTGATCTGACGCAGTGGTGGAACGGTGCGGCGTGGCAGGCTGGTCGGACGTTCGTGACGGCAACGTTGGGTGCTGGGACGACGTCGAGGACGTGGACGCTATGACTTTGCTCCTCCTGCTCCTGCGACGTTGGCGTATTGGATGACGGTGCGTAGCTTTGACGATGCGGGGAACCCAGTCGGCGTATGTGTATCGCAACTTCAAGGTGACATCGGATGCTGAGGCACCGGTTGTGTCGGTGTCGGCTCCGGTCGAGGGTGCGTCGTTGGCTGGTGTCTCCTGCAGTGATTGCTGGGTCCGCGACGGACAATGTTGCAACGACACAGGTGCGGTTGGAGATCTACAACCGTGATCTGACGCAGTGGTGGAACGGTGCGACGTGGCAGGCTGGTCGGACGTTCGTGACCGCATCGTTGGGTGCTGGGACGACGTCGAGGACGTGGAGCTATGACTTCGCTCCTCCGGCTCCTCCAACGTTGGCGTACTGGATGACGGTGCGTGGCTTTGACGATGCGGGCAACCCGTCGGGTATGTGTATCGCAACTTCACCATCACGATCCCGTAGGAGGGGAACCGGGTGACGGACGACAGAGGAACGGGCGAGAGCCATTCACCTGAGGCCGGGGCGCAAGCGCCCCGGCCAGGGTGTCGGTGATGCTGGCGATCGGGGCGGTCCTCATCGCTTCGATCGCAGGCGCCTTTTCGCGCTGTTCGGTGGTCCCGGTGGTGCCCCGCTCGCCACCGAGATCGCAGGCGTCGAGGACCTCTCGACTGTGAGCTCATCGCCCGAGGGATCCCCAGATTCCGATGCGAACCCCGTGCAAGGGAGCGCTGATACCGAAGAGGCACCCACCTCGGCCGACGGGGGGGCGACCCCATCCACGACCCTGTCGGGAACGACATCGGTGGGGTCTCCGAGTGTCGAGGACGAATCGACGTTCGTGACCCTTCCACCGTTGGTTCCCATCCCGAGGACGGGCAGGCAACCCGTGCCCACGACCACGACCACGACCTCCCCCTCCACGACCACGACGACCACGACCACCCTGTCCACGACCACGACCACGACCACCCCGTCCACGACCACGACGACGCAGCCGCCTCCGCCACCGAGCACCACGACGACGACGCTTCCCCAGCCGCCTCCGCCACCGAGCACCACGACGACGACGCTTCCCCAGCCCCCTCCGCCACCGAGCACCACGACGACGACGCTTCCCCAGCCGCCTCCGGCCCCGTGAAGCCGGCCGCCGTTCCCGACACAGCGTCCTGAGCAAGGGCGATCCACGCTCGCGCAGCGGGTCCGTCGCGCGCAACAGCCGGCTCGGGGGCGACCCGCGGGTAACGTGTCGCCATGACCCGCCCGAACCCCTCCGCTGCGATCGCTCGCGTTCGAGTCCCAGAGCATCGGACTGCGTGGTGTGCACCGTGAGGGTCCTCTACCTCCACCAATACTTCGCCACCCCCGAGGGAAGCTGGGGAACCCGCTCCTACGAGTTCGCCAGGCGATTGGTGGCCGCGGGCCACGAGGTGACGGTGGTGACGTCGACCGCGGCTCTTCCGGAACGACTCCGGCGAGGACCCTCGCGTTTCGAAGTCGATGGCATCCAGGTCATGGCCCTCGATGTGGAGTACGCGCAATCGATGTCGTTCTTCCGGCGGAAGGCGGCCTTCCTCGAGTTCGCCATTCGAGCCACCATGGCGAGCCGATCCCTCCCTGCGGACGTCGTCTTCGCGACGAGTACACCCGCTGACGATCGCCCTGCCCGGCGTGATGACGGCGCGCCGACAGCGAGTACCGCTCGTCCTGGAGCTCCGTGACCTGTGGCCGTCGATCGCCATCGCCATGGGCGCGCTGCGCAATCCGGTACCGCGTCGGCTCGCCGGGATGCTCGAACGCTGGGCGTCCCGGTGCTCGGACCGCTCGTCGCGCTCTCTCCGGGCATAGCGGAGGGCGTGGTGCGCACAGGGGTTCCTCCGTCGAGCACCCCCCGTGACCCGAGCAGCAGCGACCTCGACCTGTTCAGGAATCCTCCACCCCGCGGACGGCCGTGGGGGACGAGCTCGGTCTCGGCGAGGACGACGTGCTCGTTCGGTGTGCCGGCTCGTCGGTCGGGCGAACCGCGGTCGACCACCTCGTGCGAGTGGCCAGGCGTCACTCGATGCGACTCCCAGATTGCAGTTCCTCCTCGTGGGACGGGCTCGGAGTTCGAGCAAGTGCGCCAGCTCGCACAGGAGGAGGGCGTGCTCGGACGGAACCTCGAGATCAGGCCCTCGCTCCCGAAGGCTGCGCTCGTCTCGCTCTTCGGTGCCGCCGACGTGGTGACGAGCGTGTTCGCTCCGATTCCCGAACTGCGGCACAACTCGGCGAACAAGTTCTTCGACGGCCTGGCGGCAGGTCGGCCCGTGGCGATCAACTACGAAGGCTGGCAGGCGGACCTCCTCCGAGAGACAGGGGCGGGGACCGTTCTCGACGCGGACCCCGAGGTCGGCGCCCGACAGCTGCTCGAGTTCACATCCGACCCCGACCAGCTCGAGGCGGCGGGTGCGAACGCCCTCGAGCTGGCACGAGGGCGGTTCTCGCGAGACGACCATGCCCAGCAGCTCGAGGAGATCCTCGATGCCCAGGTTCGCGAGTCCTCCCGCGTCGGGTGCGAGCGGCGCGGCTGCGGCCGGGCGCATCCAGGGAGACCTGAAGCGCCGTGTCGTGGTCCTCGACCTGTTGTCGGTGGTTCCGTTCTACGACGAGCGGCTGGTTGCGGCGCTCCGACGTATCGATCCCTCGGTGAGGCTCGTTGCCGCATCGCCGCACCGTGACCCGGGTTCTTCGCCGATCGGGGAATCCCTTCCCGGGGGATGATCGTCGATTGGGCCTCTCGCCTCCCGGACTCCGTACTGAGAAAGGTGTGGTTGCGTCGGCTCGCACGTGTCGCCGAGTACCACGTCAACCTGCTCGTGCTGGGCATGAGGTTCAGCCTGCGGCCACCCGATGTGGTCCACTCTCAGTGGATGCCGTTGGTCGGCGTGTCCCCGATCGACCTCTGGTTCGTCGGCGTCCTCAGGTGGCGTGGAGTCTCCTTCGTGCACACGGTTCACAATGTCCTTCCACACGATGTCGATGACGACACGACGCGACGATCCCACGCCCGCCTGTATCGGTCAGCGAGTGCGCTCATCTGCCACACGGAGGAAGCCGCGGCTCGTCTGGTCGAAGATTTCGGCGTTCCCGGGTCGCGTATCTGTGTGATCCCCCACGGTCCACTCTTCGGCATCGAGACGGAGCCACCGCCAGGAGACGCCGGGGTGACGTCCGTCGCGGACGCGGCGTCTCCGTTGGTGCTGAGCCTCGGCGTCATTCGGCCCTACAAGGGCCTCGAGTTCCTCCTCAGATCGTGGCCCCACGTGACCACCCCGAACGCACGGCTGGTCGTCGCAGGCGGAGGTGACCCCGCGTACGCCGCCCAGCTCGTGGAGCTGGCGCGGCAGCTCGATCTCGGTGACTCGGTTCTCTTCCGCATCGGCTACGTCTCGGACGCCGACCACGACGCGCTGCACAGGGCATGCGACGTCGTGGTGCTTCCGTACCGTGAGATCAGCCAGAGCGGTGCGCTGATGACCGCAATGGCATACGGTCGACCCGTCGTCGCCTCCGACATCGGCGGGTTCCGCGAGGTCATCGACAGCGGACGCAACGGCGTTCTTGTGACGTATGGCGACACCGCGGCCATGGCAGCCGCGGTGTCCGCCCTGCTCGACGACCCTCAACGTAGAGCCGAGATCGGGGCTGCAGCCCTCGCGGACGTGCGATCGACGTTCTCATGGGACTCCATCGCGAGATCGACGATGGGCTGCTACATCCGCGCAGTGAAGGACACGCAGGCAGCACCGGACGGGTCAGAAGGGGTACGCCGGCTACGGTAGATTGATGCCTCTCCCGACGCCACGTTCGCCGAGGTCCCCTTCCGGAGCACGCCAGTGACCATGGATGTCAACGTGATCGATCTCCACTTCGACGGCCACCATCGGAGCTATCTGGAGATGCTGGCGGGCTTCTGGTCGCTCCGATCCACGGACGGCGTGTTGCGGATCTTCGTGACGGAGGACTTCGTTCGCCACCATCCGGACTTCGAGTCGAGCCTCGGTGGCCGCGTGGAGCTCCACGCCATCGATGTCGGGGTGATGCCGAGTGGCACTGGCTCCCTGGGTGGCCTCGTCCGACTCTCGCGGTCACATTCGAAGGCGCTTGCGTCCGTTGCGTCGTCGTTCGAAGGGCCCACCTTGTTGATGTACTTCGACCATGCCCAGATCGCCGTGGCCACGTTCAGGGGTCGACGGGACTCCGTCTCGGGGATCTACTTCCGCTCGCCGTTCCACGAGCGAGACACGGGGCGATTGTCGAGACCCCACGCTCTTCGAAAGCAGGTGACCTTGAGGATGGCGCTGCGGAACAGGGGACTCCACCGACTCTTCTGCCTCGACCCTCGTGACGTGGCCGCGGCGAACCAGCTCGCTGGGAGAGACCTCGCGGTGGCCCTCCCCGACGGCGTCGAGATCGCAGACCCGACGATGACGCGACCGCAACAGCGAGCCGCCCTCGGCGTCGAAGAGCCATCGTTGGTGTTCCTGGTCTTCGGCATGATCAGCCTGCGAAAGGGCATCGTTGAACTCGCACGGGCAATCGAGTCGATGGATGAATCGCACCGCAGGAGGATCACCCTCGTGGTGGCCGGGGAGAAGCGTGCGGACGAAAGGGACGTGATCGCGGCTGTCCTCGGGCGGATGTCGCACCTCGTGGACCTGGTGGAGATCGATCGGCGGGTCTCGGACGAGGACATGTCGTCGCTGTTCGGTGCAGCGGATGTCGTGCTCGTCCCCTACACCGATCAGCATGTGGGGTCGAGTGGTGTCCTCGTGCGTGCAGCAGCGTCGGGCCGGCCCGTCATCGGCCCGGATACTGGGCACCTCGCTCACCAGATCGAGCGCCATGGGCTCGGTCGGACCGTGGATCCCCGATCGGCCTCGGCGTTCGCACGGGCACTCGAGGACGCGACCGGTGATCCCAAAGGGGGTTTCGATCGTCAGCGAGCCCTCGAGTTCAGCTGGGAGAACAGCGGCGCGCGGTTCGCCGCGGTGATCTTCTCCGAGCTCGGTTGCTCGTTCGATCCCTCTGCTGGGTCCGGTTCGTAGGAATCGGAGTCCGACTTTCGCGCAGCTCTCTGGTCCCCATCGTCGGGGCGGGCGGGCCCGGCAGCCTGATACGTCGCGGCGTACAGGCCGAAGAACACCCAGGTCGTCGCCACGAGGAGGCCACCCGTGACGAATCCCGCCAGACCGATCGTCACACCCGCGGCGGCGTTGCGACTGACGACATCGAACACCAGGAGTGAGTAGAGGACGAGCCCCACGACGCCGATGCTGCCGAGCGCGATCGCGAAGATGTTCCAGGAGGGAACGGCATCCAGGGTTCGCCCTGCGGCCTCGAACGTGTACCCGAAGCCCTCCGCGGCGATGGTGAGGTTGCCGAGGCCCGAGCCCACGACGGGGGACCGGTACGCGACGTCGAGGGCGACATCCCACGATCCGACGAGCCGTCCCATCGCTGACAGGTCCTGCGCGGCGATGACACGGGAAAGACGGTCGAGGAGGACCTCGCTGGTGCCGAGCTGCATGAGGACGAGCATCGACACGGCGAGCGCGACCATGAGCGCCATGATGGAGATCCTCGACACCGACGCAGCTTGCCCTCGTCGCGACTGCCTGATCACGAGTCCGATGCCGATTGCGAGGAGCATCGCGTAGGCGCCGAGCGACAGGGTCAGCACGATCGAGAGGATGACGAGCGCCTTGCGCCAGTCGAAGCGCTTGAGGAGATCGTTGCTCACGAAGGCCAGGTAGCCGATCCCGAGTGTCTGGAAGAGACCGAGGAACGACGGCTCGGCGAAGATGCCCTGGGCTCGAACCACGCGGAAGGCGGCGCCACCGCCAAGTGGGGACTCGATGAAGTATCGGTCGATCCACTCGACCCCGGTCAGGAAGCCCGGCCACAGCCACGCCGCGACGTACAGGCCCAGGGCGGCGATGGCGTTCACCGTCATCGCAAACAGGATCACCCGGCCGATCCACTGTCGAGAGGCTCCCTCGACCAGCGTCGCCAACAGGATTGCTCCGGTCACGAGGACCGAGAGCCTCAGGAGGGACTTCGCGAGCTCGACGTCGGAGAACTCCAGCGACGAGACGAGTGGCGCCAGGACGGCACTCACCATCGCCCAGATGACGAGGACGACCGCGATGCCATTCCATCTGCTTCGTGCCACGCGACTGTTCGTGGTCACCCACCGGGCGGAGAGGACGCACGCACCGAGGAAGGCCAGGTCACCGACGGTGGCACCCGCCACGAATGGAGCCTTCGCCAGTGTTGCTGCGGCGAGGAACAGAGCGATCGCACCGAGGCGCGGATCCCTCCAGGACCCGTCGATTCCCTCGACACTCATGTGATCAGCCACCGTGCTGCATCCAGTCCCTCACCGGACCATGAGCGTACCTTCGACCCTTCGGCCCGGGAAGGCGCAGGTGGCGCACGATGAGACCTACGCCGAACCAGCGGAGCGGACGAGGTCCGAGATGCGGTCGACCTGGTCGAGTCGTAGCGCGGTTCCGCTCGGAAGGCAGATGCCCTGTGCGAAGATGCGGTCCGCCGCTGACCCGCCGAAGGTGCGGCATCCGGAGAACACGGGCTGCTGGTGCATCGGCTTCCACACAGGCCGAGCCTCGATGTCACGGGACTGGAGCAGCCTCAACACGGAATCTCGGTGGGTCCCGAAGCGCAGCGGGTCGATCGTGATCGCCGTCAGCCAGCGGTTCGGCGTCCCATACGGGGCAGTGGGCATGAAGTCGATACCAGGGACGTCCCCCAACCGCTGCTCGTAGGCGTCGAAGATGCGCTGCCTCGACCGAACCCGTTCCTGCAGGGTCGCGAGCTGCGCCCTCCCGACGGCGGCGAGGAGGTTCGACATGCGATAGTTGTAGCCGATCACGCTGTGTTCGTAGTGGGCGGCATCGTCGCGGGCCTGCGTGGCGAGGTGATATGCACGGTCGACGAGCTCACCGTCGTCCGACACGAGCGCGCCGCCTCCCGAGGTCGTGATGATCTTGTTGCCGTTGAACGACAGGATGCCTACCCGCCCGAAGCTGCCAGCTGCGCCGCCCTCGCCGGTCGCCCCGAGCGCCTCGGCTGCATCCTCGACCAGGGGGACGCCGAACCGATCGCAGATCTCCTCGATCCTCGCGTAGTCGGCGCACTGGCCGAAGAGATCCACGGTGATCACGGCTCCCACCTGCCGACCCTCGCCAAGGGCGGCCTCCATGGCGTCCTCGATCAACGCCGGCTCCACATTCCAGGTCGCGGGCGCGGCATCGATGAACCATGGCTCGGCGCCCAGGTAGCGGATCGGGCTGACACCGCCGATGAAGGTGAGCGTCGGCGCCAGCACGACATCGTCGGGCCCGACCCCGAGGGCGTCGAGGGCGAGGTGGAGCGCCGCGGTCCCCGTGACGGTGGCGAGGGCACGGTCCGTGCCCACCGCGTGTGCCAACTCCTCCTCGAATGCATCGACTTGAGGGCCGAGTGGTGCAATCCAGTTGCTCTCGATCGCCTCCCCGATTCGCGCTTCCTCGTCGCCGCTGCGGTGAGGGGGAGAGAGGTAGATGCGTTCGGTCATGGCGCACCAACTGGCCGCGCAGGTACGCCGGCGACGGTCGATCCGGGAGCGATCGACGCGATCACGACCGCCCCTGCCCCCACCACGGCACCGTTCCCGATCGAGACCCCGGGCGTCACGGTCGCCCCGGCGCCGATCATTGCCCCGTGGCCGACATGGACACCGCCACAGATGATGGTCCCCGGTGCGATGTGGACGAAGTCGCCGATCCGGCAGTCGTGGTCGATGGTGGCGCCCGTGTTCACGATGACATGGTCGCCGATGGTCGTCCGCGGCTGGATCGTCGATCCCGCGAACACGACAGACCCGGCGCCGATCGCGACGGATTCGTGGATCGCGGCCCCGGGATGCACGACAGGGATCGAGGGAAGCATCATTCGGGAGGCGATCGCCGACCTCGTGGAGTTGTCGCCGATCGCGATGACCGCACCGGTAGGGTGCCACGTCGATGCGTCGGCAATGGCGCCTCGAATCGGCACGCCGAGCACCTCCTCGTCCTGGAGTCGAGGATCGTCGTCGAACACGCCGACGATCTCGTGTCCCGCCGCGGTGGCGGTTGCCACCACAACGGCACCATGTCCGCCGCCGCCGAGGATCGCAATCCCTTTACCCACGTCGAGTCCCTTCGAACCGGGGCATCGTGGCATGGCCCTGTGCCGTGACGCCGTCACCCGTGACGACCCTCACGAGCGTCTCGGCGAGGATCCGCACGTCCAACCACAGGCTCCAGTTGGCGGCGTACCACGCGTCGAGGGCGAGCCTCTCATCCCACGTCTGGTCGTTGCGGCCCTTCACCTGAGCGAGGCCCGTCATGCCCGGCCGCACCCGGTGGCGCTGCATTTGCTCCTCGTCGTAGAGCTCGAGGTACTCCAACAGGAGGGGTCGCGGGCCGACCAGGCTCATGTCGCCTCTGACCACATTCCACAGTTCCGGCGTCTCGTCGAGGCTCCAGCGCCGCAGCGAAGATCCCAGCGGTGTCAGCCGGTCGCCGTCGGCGAGGAGATTGCCGTCGGCGTCGGTGGCGTCGGTCATGGTCCTGAACTTGTACAAGGGGAAGGGCACACCCCACTGTCCCGGCCTCAGCTGAACGAAGATGGCCGGCGCGCCGAGCCGCAGCCGAACCAGCGTCCACGTGAGGAAGAGGACGGGCGACAGGACGATGAGGAGAGCGATCGCCACGATCACATCCATGACCCGCTTCACGCCGTGTTTCACGAACTCCCCAGACATCGGTTCCGCTCAGGTTCTCCTCGGCGCCCTGCGCTCTGATGCCTCATCCAAGCAGCCCTGCGTCCGTGACGGAGCCATCTGCGGGTCCGGCGTGCATCATCGACGGGTCACGGGGATCCGCGGAGGGTTCCTCAGGGAACCTTGGCAAGGCTGACCCTGAAGCGACGAAGGCGCGGGTGGGGCTGCGGCAGCGGTTCGTCGCTGGTCGAGGCGAGGACCTCGTGGAGCTTCTCGCCTCGACGCAGACCCGTGAAGACGATGTTCGGTGTCTCACCGGGTCTCAACGAGTGGGAGATCCGGTTGGCGAGGTCGAGGATCTTCACCGGCTCACCCATCTCGAGGACGATGACATCGCCTCCCATGCCCAGCGCGCCGCCCTGGAGCACGAGCAGCACGGCTTCTTCCACCGTCATGAAGAACCGTGACGCCTCCGGGTCCGTCACGGTGATCGGGTTGCCCCGCATGACCTGCTCCACGAATGTTGGGACGACTGAGCCGTTCGACCCGAGGACGTTGCCGAATCGAACTGAGAGGAACACGCCCTCTGTCGAGTCGTTCATCTCGGCGGTCAGGAGCTCGGCTTCCCGCTTCGTCTTCCCCAACACGTTGATGGGGTCGGCAGCCTTGTCCGTGCTCACGTTGACGAACCGTTCCACGCCCGTGGCGGCCGCCGCCTCGAGGACGTTGCGTGTTCCCTCGACGTTCGTCTTGTATCCCTCCTCGGGGAAGCGCTCGAGGAACGTCACGTGCTTGTGAGCGGCCGCGTGGAACACGACCTGGGGGTGTGTGCTCTCGAAGAGCGTCCGAATCGCCAACCCGTCACGGATGTCACACAGCACCAGGTCTGGGGACGTCAGGAGCGCGCTTCCCTGGAGCGACATCTCGAGGGCATGGAGTGCGTTCTCGTTGTGGTCCACCATGATGAGTCGCGCAGGGCCGAGGTCGCGGAGCTTCCTGCAGAGCGCCGATCCGATGGAGCCTCCTGCGCCGGTGACGAGGACGCGTTTGCCTGCGATGTAGGACCTGACCGAGGCCATGTCGATATCGACCTCGTCGCGATTGAGGAAGTCGCTCATCTCGATGTTGCGGATGTCACCCACGCCGACGGAGGACCTCGTGAGTTTGGAGAGCGGAGGGAGGGTCTTGACCGTCAGGTCGGCCGCGAGCGCTGCATCGGCGATCTCGTTCAGGTCGGCCTGGGTGGCACTCGGGATGGCGAGGAGGATGGTGTTGGCTCCGTACTTCGCTGCCGCCGAAGCGATGGCACTGCGGTCGCCGACGACGGGAACGCCACGCACCCTGAGGCGCTTCTTCGTCGGGTCGTCATCGAGGAGGGCGACGGGATCCAGGATGCCGTCGGGATCACGCTGGATCGCGCGGATGATCTGGCTGCCCGCGTCCCCTGCACCGAAGATGATGGTGCGGTGGGTCCTCGGGTGATACGACCGGGTTGCGAGGTCGAGGACCAGTCGCATGGAGTAGCGGGCGCCGAGGGCGGAGAGGAGCTGGTATGCGGCTGCCGCCATGACGGCGCTGATCGGCAGGGGGTTCGGGGGCCCAACGATGATCGTGACCAGCGTTGCGGTGAGTCCCGCGGCGGCGGACGTCGCGGTGACGAGCAGCACCTCATCGAACGATGCGATGGTGCGACGCCCCCGGTAGAGCCCGAGAACCGTGCCCACGGTGATCTGCACGAACGAGGCAACCAGGGCGATGCGGAGGTATCCGGAGGCATCGATCCTGCTCGGCTCGAAGCCGAGCCGTGCGAGGGCTGCGATGTAGAGGGTCACGAACCACAGGGCGGCATCGAGCACGGCGAAGAGGGGGAACCTCCATCGTCTCGCCGTTCTGTACCAACTGCGTTGCAGCACGCCGGTCCTTACGTTCTGTGGTTGTCCACATACTAAACGTCACAACCATGGCCTGCTTGAGGGATTCTCGGCGTTCGGTACGGTCGTGGGCGGCCGCCTCAGTCGTCGTCGGCGACCCCGTATCCGTACCCGTACCCGTACGATGCGCCGCCCGACCTCGGGGTGGCCCTGTTGAAGATGTAGCCGATGATGGGTGTGCCCGACATGTCGAGCCGTGCCTTCACGTCGCGAAGGTGCCCGAGGGGGGTCCCCTCTGCCACGACCACGACGATCGCATCGGTGAGGGAGGCGACGTCGGCCGTCTCTGCAGCAGCCATCACGGGTGGTGAGTCGACGATGACGAGGTCCTGGCTTTCGCGTGCAGCGGCGAGGACATCACGGAACCGGGCGGACCGGTAGTAGCTCGGCGCGTTCACCCCTCCGTTGGACCTGGCGGGTTGGAAGGGGATGGCGGTGCCGTTGCCCACCTCCCACACGGTGCTGATCCGGTTCGCGGGACCTGGCGTCGGGACGTCGGGCGCGCCGCGCTCGGGCGCGATCCCGGCCAGCCGCGTCAGCCCCCTGGCGCGCTCGTCGGCGTCGATGAGCAGCGCCTTCGTCGAGTCGAGTGTCGCCGCGATCGCGATGTTGAGGGCGGTTGCCGACTTCCCGTCCCCCGGCGATGCGGAGGTGACCAACACGGTCGTTCCATTGATGTCCTCGAGAGCGAACCGCAGCGCCGAGAAGGCGAACTGGTAGGCCTCGGCTGCCGCCGATGTGGGATCCGTGGCCGAGGGTGCGGGGCCCTTGACGCCGACGTACTTGAACTCCGGGATGCTCGCGAGGAGCGGGGCGTCGAGCACCTCGGCGGGCGCGTTGCGGTCGTCGGCGACCTGATGTCGGTCTGCGTGCCACCAGGCCCACGCAGCCATGGCCATCGCCCCTGCGAGGAAGGCGGCGACCCCGTTGCGAATCGGGAGCGGCTGCACGGGGGAGGTCGGGACATCGGGCGCCACGAACAGCTGGACACCGGAGCCGTAGAGCGACGCGTTGGTCGCCAGCTGCTCCATCCGGTTGTCGATGGCGACGAGTCGGCTGATGGCGGCGGTCCGCTGCGCCTCGAGCGAGGCATCCGTGGGGTTCTCCTGGAGGAGGGCATCGAGCTCAGCGATCCGGGCCTGCGTCTCGGCACTGGACACTTCGAGAGTTCGGATGCTGGCGTCGACCGCCGACTGGATCTGCTCGGAGACGATCTGCTCGTATGCCGCTTCCACGGCGATCACGAGATTCACCGAACGCTGCGCGGTGGGCGCCCGCGCCGTGATGGTGACCGTGTCGAGATTGGACGATGGGGTGGCGGAGACCGACTCTTGGACGTCCATCGTGGACGTGCCGTCGTCGAGGAGTGTCGCCGCCCGTTCGGCGACCTGGGGTGACTCGAGGACCTGGGCCTGGTTGCGCACGTAGCGACTGGGGTCGAGGACGAGACCGATGTCGGAGGCGATCCCGCCGGACGAGCGAGGGTCGTTGAGCAACAGCGTTCCCTCGGCCTCATACACGGTCGGCTGGAGGAACGACAGGCCGTACACGGCGCCGCCCGCGATCAGGGCGACGGCGAGGATGCGCCACTTGTAGCGCCACAGCGATGCGAACAGGCTCGGTTTCGATGCGATGATGACCCCATGGTTCCCAGTGGGTCAGGAGCATACTCCCACCCGTCCCATTCACCCCGGGCATGACTACTCGGGGGTCCCCACTGGTCACTGCCGCTCCGAGGAGCTCGGCGGTAGGTCACCTGGAGTCTCGCCACCCTCCAGCGGATGGGGGCGGCTGTGAATTGCGCAGTTAGCCGATGCGCTTCGAGACGATGTCGCTGCGGAGGAAGAGGGTGTTGACGGCGTCCTTATAGATGATCTCGTATCCATGGGATCGGATCTCGCCTCGAGAGTTCAGCATCTTTGGCCCGAGTCGTCGTGAGATCGGGGTGGAGGTCGGCGAGTTCGACGATCATCAAACCCGGCATCCAACGTTCGAGGTCGAACCCACCGAATACCTCCGATTCGTACCCCTCGACGTCGACCGACAGCAGATCGAACTGCTCGGGGGCTCTGACCTCCTCGAGCATCTCGTCGAGTCTTCGCTGGCGGACGGTCAACACGGTGTCGGTCAGCTGGGGGCCGCCCACGCCACATCGTGATACTCGCCTTGGAGCTGTGGGTTTGCCGTCGTCAGAGGCCCGGAGAGATGGATGTCAACGTCACCCTGACTCAGCCGGCCGCAGCTTCGATGACGTGATGTCGTCACGGTGCCGTAGTGGAGGCGACACGTCTGTGCGTGTTCCGGTATCGGGTCGATGAGAAGTCCACTCCAGCCGCGCTCAGCGAGGCAGGACGTGTTGCTGATATCCGTGGGGTGGAACGCGCCGACGTCGACGAAGAACCCGTGGTCCCGACGACCGAAGGCGAGCTCGTACATGAAGCCGAGGCGGCGGATCTGGCACGTGTCCGGGGGGCGATACCAGTCGGGGCTCGCCGCGGCAACCTGCGTAGCTGCAGGCCGAACGGCGCAAGTGTGCCGTTGACGGCCCGCTTCACGAATCGGTGTGTTGGCTCTCATCGGGGGGTCATCGGGGACGTGCGGTCGGGGACGGTATCGTCACACTACCAAGGGGTATCTCGGTGGCGGTCGCAACACCGTCCATGGGGTGCCCCGTGAACCCCGCTTGGTCCCCGGTAAGGGAGGCGACATGCGTGACCGCATCTGAAGGGAGGCGTTCGGCGACGATCGCCCGTGCGGCGACCGTCGTGGCGGCGTTCCTGACCACCATCCTATCACGCGGACGCTTTCCCCGAGGAAGTCGGCGTCTACTTCGCCGTGGTGGCGGCGATCGCCCTCGCGGCGAGCATCGGCACCCTTGGCGTCGGCACTCCTCTGATGGCGATGCTTGGCGACGAGTCGAGTGTCTTCCCCATGGACTCGTGCGATCCTCCGACGAGGGCTTCTCGATCGCTTTGGGTGGGGCGCTTCTCGTCAGCCTCGTCTTCCTGATCGGGTTCGGTCGCATCACGCTCGCGTTCCTCGACAATTCTCCCGAGCTCGCATGGTGGGTACTGGCCGGACTCGCCTCCCTGTTCGTGGTGCGGAGCTTCTTCGAGAACGCCTACGGGCGCTGGCGGAGATACCCGGTGCATCACTCGTCGGTGCAGTCCCAAGCGTGCTCGTGGTGGCGCTCCTGACGCAGCTCGTCATGTGTCCGCATCGATGGCGCTGGGTACGGTGCTCCTTCGTCCTCGCTGTCGCCAACGGCTGGCCGCGGCGCTCGGTCTCGGCCTTGTCAGGTCGAAGCTCGCACCGGCCGATGGATCTCGCAACCGCCCCGGCGTATAGGAGGTTTATCATGGTGGGCCTTCCGGCACTCGGCGTCTCCCTCCTCGTGTACCTGGCGATTCAGGGGGCCGTACTCGTCGTCGCGGCGACGTCGGGACCGTCCGAGACCGCCCTGTACGGAGCGGCGTCGCGAATCTCGTCGCTCGCATCGATCCCGTTCCAGATCGCCGTCGCCGTCCTTCCGCCATTCCTCGTTCGATACTGGAGTCGGGGCGAGGTGGCGACCCTCGAACGTGTGATGCGGCTGTCGAGCGCAGCCCTCACCGGCTGCGTGGCGGGTGTCGGCCTCGTCATCGTGGTCGTTGCAGGCAGGCCGATCCTCGGGGTGCTCTTCGGCGACACCTACACAGCGGCATGGGGCGCGCTCGTGATCCTTACCGCCAGTGCCGCATTCGATGCCCTTCCTGGGCAGCCCGCCCAGCTGCTCCTCTCACGGGACACGAACGGCCGGTTCATGTACGTGTTCGGCAGTCTCGACGCCGATCGCATTGCCGTGATGTGGGCACTCGGTGGCGCAGTCGGTGCTGCAATCGGCCTCGGAGTGGGAACGGTGCTCTCGAACGTTGCGCTTGCCTATCTGGGCTGGACATTGCTCGGAGTCAGGGCCTGGGCGACCTTCTCGAGGCGCGACCTCCGGGATGCCCGGTCGATTGCCGCGAAGAGGAGACCGTAGAGGCCCTATCTGCTCGTCGACGGTCGATATGCGGGGTTCGGTGATCAGGAGTGACCCTGCAACCGTGCGGGCACAGATACCCAGCTTCAGCTCACCGCCGACTGAGGCTTGCGGAAGAAGGCAGTGTCTGACACTCCTGAGAGCACCCATCTTGCTTCCCAGGTCCGCGTCGAATAGCGGAAGGCCGCCCAAGCTGGATCGCTGGGCGCTGAGTCGTACGGTATGGCTCCGGGTGATCGAGAGTGCGACGGAAGGTAGCGCTGTGCGTCATCGACCACTAGGGACCCTCCCGGCCTCAGAAGGTCGATCGCTGCGTTCGCGCACGCTGCTCTATGGAGACCATCCACGATCACCACATCGACGGTTCCAGGTGCGACTTCGCCGAGGGGAGCCGTGTATAGGCGGGATTCATCTACTGAGCCAGCCCCAACGAATCGATAGTCGACGTTGTGTATGTCGTCGGCCTCGAGCGCGAGTTTGATCCGTCGGTACCACTCTTCATCATGCTCGACCGACAGCACCCTCGCCGACCGAATGGCAAGCCATCTCGTGCTTCGGCCGGAGCCGAATTCGATGACAAGAGACGCCTGGTCGACCGCATCTTCCAGCAATCCGACGGCGGAGGGTGCAAGCCAAGGAGATGCCGGGTGTCGACGGAAGTAGCAGGATCTCGGAAATCCGGCTGACGATGTAGCGGGGGGTCCAGTGCCGCTTCCACATCGAACTTGCATCCTTCACCGTGTGTCCAGAAGCCTCGTCTACGCGCTTCCTCTTCGGCCGCCCGACTTCCGCCTGCCCTTTGACACGTCCGTCTCGTTCGCTCGGTGGATCGCCACGGCGAATCCGTCGACCATCGCCTGCAGGGTATACCGCTCTGCGACCGCCTCGTCGGCACCGCGCGATAGCCTCATCGCGAGATCGTCGTCGCCAATGATCGAGAGGATTGCGCCGGCGAGCGACACCGGATCGCCATGGCTGAAGAGGAGCCCATTCTCACCCGGTAACAGCGCTCGCGCCTCCGGCGGATGTCGCGAGAAGTCGTCCCCGGTGATCACAGGCAGCCCATAGGCGAACGCGTGGAAGATGCTGAGTCCGAGGTGAGACGGGGAGCAGAACGCCGTCGCAGCAAGGAACCAGGGCGCGAGTTCCTCCTCTGCGTACGTCGCCGGGACGAGCCGGACGTGACCAGCTAGATCCAAGGATCGCACCAGTTCCTCGATATCTGGCCTTGCTGGCCCATCTCCCACGATCACTGTCAGCAGCGACGGTTCTGTTGCAGCTGCCAAAGCTGTTGCCTTGACAAGGCCCTCGAGTTGCCGGCTGTAGATCACTCGCCCTGGTATCGAGAATCACCCTCCGGTCCTCGAGGCCATTGGATCGCCGAAAACCGGCCAGCTGCTCTGGTGTCCACCGCTCCTTCGCGGCGAGGATCGGCTCAGTGTCGATTGTGTTCTGGGCGGTCAGGACGTTGGTGAATCGATTCGTCGACTCGAGCCTCCTGGCCGTCTCGAAGTCATAGGTGAGCACGACGTCCGCACTCCTCGCTATTCGGTCCCGGATAAGGGTTCTCAGCCTGCCTTCATTGAGCGAGTAGCCGTGTCCCCAGACGATGGTTCCCCTACCTTGCAGATTGCACAGCCACAGACTCGGGAGCAGGAAGATCTCGTTTGAGTTCCAGCTCAGGACGACGACATCGGGGTTCCGCTTCAGAGGTTCGCGTATCAGGGCCGGCGTCGCCCTGAGTCGTCTCTGCTTCCAGATTCGGAGAACCGATGTCCGAGTGTTCGCTACGCTCGCAAAGCCATCAGGTTGAGCGTTGGGTATGTCCGGGTCGTCTGCATACACAACGGTGAGGTCAAGATCATCGCGCGCATTCAGCATCCGGTAGACGGGCACGCGGTAGTGGGCGAGGCTTGGTTGGATGATGAGAACCGTGATGGCCAACGAGTCCACTTCGCACGCGTGCCTTTCAAACCAGGAGCCCCTCGGAATCAGGCGGATCGCTGGAGACGCAACGTCCACTACCTCTGTCTTGTATGGCGCACGAACGAGAGTACCCCTTACGTACCGAATGCCGCGACCCGCCCACCGAAGCGGTCGCGGATGAGGGTTGGCGCAGTGTGCGGCGGGAGCCTTGAGTGCGAGTCCGGAATCGTCCTACCCTGTTGTCTTGGCTCGTGAGGCCGGGACCGATGGCAAGATCGCAATGGCATGTCGTACGCACTGATCGAGCTGCCTGGATCGTCGGTCTGGGAATTGCCACCTTGGCCGCACTCGCCGCCCATGCGGTGGTTACGTTCGATGCGATTGCCCTGGTGTCCTTCTCGATGAGCTTGACTCTCGGGTTGGCGATGTTTTGGTGGCTCGGGGGCATGCACCTCGTACCGAGTTCGATCCTCTTCCTCGCCGTCGGAGTGCTCGGTGGTCTGATGGGGCTTGTCTACTTGGCCTTCGGCGGACATCGCCCTGACTCCCTGACCTCGTCGCTTCGGCGATCTGCGCATCCATTCTTCTTGCGGCAGTTCTAGTTCGGTTCTCACAGTCGACCCCGCTGAAGCTCACGAGGCTTGCCGTGGGGCTTCCGCAGCTCCAACGCCGGGGATGAACGCTTCGTTCTGCTTCTCGGGTTGGTTCTCTCGATAGGTGGGCTTCTGACGCTGCCCTTTCGAGCACTTGGTCCCATCGGCGGCGCGTTCCTCTACCTCGGGGTTGTTACGGTCGCGTTGGCCACCGCTCTGGCCGTTCTGCAATCCGGTTGGCAGCGAACTCTTTGGGCGTATGCGCCCGTCCTTGCCCTCGTCTCGTTGTTGTACGTCTGGTTCGCCTTCTCTGGGTTCGGCCGAATCGTCATCGCTGAACTTGCACTGGCGTGTCTTGTTGCAGCCTCGTCCGCTCTTCCGCGCCGGTGGCACAAGACCCTGATGCTCGTGGCGCTCGTTCCTGGCCTAGTGGGTGCAGCGGCTATTGGCTTCGCCCGGGGGGGATCCGAGGGCCTGACCTTCGAGGAGATCAGGCAATACCAGCTCTCGGTCGAAAGCATCGGTGAGTCCGGTGGTCTGGGTTCAGCCTTTGCGCCAATCCTCGAACCGGCGATTCTTGTCGACCTCGAGGACTCGCGCGCCAGGCCAATTCCCCTGATGTACGGCCTGTCGGCGAGAGACCTGCTGCTGGCTCCGGTGCCAAGAGCCCTATGGCCTAGCAAGCCCGTGCAGCTGGGGGCCAGTATTGTCGAAGTTCGACAGCCATACCTTGCTGGGTCTGGCTTCTCGATCGCGGTGGGACTGTGGGGCGAGGGCTATATCAACTTCCGCATACCCGGCATGGTGGCCCTGACGTCATTCGTGGCCTGGCTGGTCTCGCTCTCTGACTCGATCATGCCCCGTATCTGGGGATCCTGGAGCCCACGGGCGGCGGCACTTGCGACCGTTGGGTTCGCGTCCACCGTGTCGAGCATCCCTGATCTCGTGTGGGGAGGCTTCGGCACCTTCGCTTCTAGGGGAGTGACCAGACTGTTGGTCCTGTTGATCGTTGCATGGCTAGTCCTCCGGGTGCTGCCAGATCGCAAACGCACCGTGCTCGACGCTCGACGGGAACCCCTCCTCGTCCCTTTGCAGGATCGGGCCGCCGACACTCGATAGTCACCCGGCAATCTCGTCGAGTGGGTGCGGGTTTCAGGATCAGAGCAGGCGACGATCCGTCCGCTGAGGCAGAAGAGCAATGGCCCATGCGCCCCCGGTCGGCACTTGGAGAAGCTTTGCGTGCTCACCTATCTGATGATGATCAAGCCGGGCGCTGCGACTGCTACCCGTGCCGTGGCGATGCAGGGAAGAACATCTACCCTGTCCAAGAAAGGCATTGCCTGACAGCGACGAGCAGCCTGGGAGAAGTAGTGGAACTGGCAACCGTAACTCCGGTGATGCTCTCACGGAACGAGGAGGCAAACCTAGGAGGTCGCTCGCCGCGTTGGAGGCCTTCCCTTCTGTTCTGATCGTCGACAGTGAGAGCACCGACGCCACCCTCGATTGCTGCGAGCTTCCCAAATGTGACACTGGTCGAGCGTACCTTCGACACGCACGCGACGCAGTGGAACTACGGGATGGGCTACGCCGGGACGGATTGGATCCTGTCGCTCGACAGCGACTACGTCATCGATGATGCGCTTCATCGACGAGATCGAGGACTCTGGTACCACCGGAGTCCGTCGCTGCCTACGTCGCCAGCTTCCGGTATCGCGTCCTCGGACGTGATCTGCGGCGCTCGGTTCTGCCTCCTCGTGCAGTGCTCTTCCGGAAGGACCGCTGCCACTACGTGGATGACGGCCACACGCAGCGTCTCGTCGTCGACGGTGAAACGAGGAATCTGGAGAACGCAATCGTCCACGACGACAGGAAGCCACTGAGCCGCTGGCTTGCGTCGCAGGCGAAGTACGCACGTCTCGAGGTGGGGAAGCTCCGGGGAGGTGGCGGACTTTCCCTTGCCGATCGCCTGCGGAAGCGCAAGTGGATCGCACCATTCGCGGTGTTCTTCTTCGTCCTCGCAACCGGTGGCCTCCGTGACGGGTGGCGCGGGCCTCTACTACGCCTATCAGCGCATGATCGCCGAGGCCGTTCTGGCACTGGAGCTGATCGAGAGCGACCTGCGGAAAGCCGAAGGGTCAGACGTGGACGAACTCGGCAGCGCGGTCGCGCCGCCGAGGAGCCAGCAGTAGAACGCTGAGGTCCGGCTGGCGACGGACGTGCCAGCTGTACGCGTCCTCCATCCACGTGCGGCCCGATCTGCACCGCGCGTCGCAGGTCGTTCTCGGTCTCTCCGAGAGAGCGTCGTCGAGAGCCGCGGCGAGGGAGTCGACCGAAGGATCGATCCACCACCCGCATCCCCTCGTCGCGATCTCTGCCCACGGTGACCCCGTACTGGCGATGACGGGCAATCCGTAGCTCAGCGCCTCAGCAACCACGATGCCGAAGTTCTCGCTCAGCGTGGGGAAGACGAAGAGCTCGCTCGACTCGAGCAGCCGGGCCTTGTCGTCGCCCATAGGCTGCGCCCATCACCGTGATGTGCTCGGCGCCCGGCATCGCGCCGTGAGCCCCCGGACGTAGTCGGTGTCGCCGGGCCCAGCGATCACTAGATCCCAGTCCGGGTGGTTCCTCTCCGACGATGTCTCCACGCGTCGACCAGGGACTCGAGGTTCTTACTTCGGATGGAGGCGTCCCAGGTAGACCGCCTGTCGCCTGTCGTGCCCCGTGCCCGTGCGATACGGCTGAGGGATGTCGATGCCGATGGGGATGACCGCGATGGGAGCGCGTGAGGCCTGCCAACCGGATCGACTCTGCCTCCGACTCGGAGGTCGCGTGGAACGCATCGACCGATCGCAGCACCCGGTTCTGGAGACACCGAGCTGAAGAGCCGCTTGCGCCGCGAGTTCCATGACAGGGCCCAGGGTTCCAGCATGCCTCGCGGTGACATCACGAGCTTGCAGTCCGTGCCCCTCACAGCCCAGCCGGGTACACGTTCGGCATCATCCACATGCCGTGGAAGTGCATGATGTCGCCGGTCAGGGCCGCCGTCTGCAGGCCCCTGCGCATGCTGCGGCGATATCCCGACGAACGTGCAATGGGCGAGGCGCGCGGTAGAAGGTCGTGGGGACGTCCGGCAGGCGCTCCGGCGTGGGTTCGAGGGTGTGGAGGTGGACGTCATGCCCGAGCTTGGCGAGCTCCTCGGCGAGGCGGGTCACCGAGTACGAGGGTCCGGAGTCCTGGCGGTGGATATCGGCGACGACGTGGTGGATTCGCAGGGGTCGACTCGGCATGACGATCCTGATCGCTCACCGGGTGATGGTACGCTCGTCGCGCTCCTGGATACCCACGGAGGAACGATGCGATGCAGCGATCGCGCGTGCGGCTCGACCGGCTTCGTGCCCTCGGCCGACCGAGGTGCCTCACGCCTCACCGAGGCGCTCTGGTACGTCGTGAAGATGATGGTGTTCCTGCCCTCGATCCGATGGCCGTCGTCGCTTCAAGGCCGCGGCTCCTTCGGATCGTTCGGTGCCTAGGTGGGCAGGGGGTCGTGATCGCCCCTCGGGTCAACATCCACATGCCGTGGAAGCTGACCATCGGTGATCACTCGTGGATCGGGGAGGAGGTGTTCATCCTCAGCCTCGAGCAGGTCACGATCGGGTCGAACGTGTGCATCTCGCAGCGGGCGTTCCTGTGTGCGGGCAACCACGACTACTCGTCACCGACCTTCGACTACATGGGGGCGCCGATCACGATCGGTGACGGGGCATGGATCGGGGCACAGTCGTTCGTCGGGCCCGGTGTCACGGTGGGTGTCGACACCGTCGTCACTGCAGGGTCGGTGGTTGTGAAGTCGCTACCCGATGGGCAGGTGTGCTCGGGGAACCCATGTGTGCCGGTGCGGGAGCGTCGATTCCGGGACGGGTGACGGAAGGTCAGCCGCGGAGGAGTGTCATGATGGCGGCGAGCCCGTGTCGTCGGTCGAAGGCGTCGTCGAACGTGCGACGTGCTGCCGCCGAGTGGGTGGTCCGCAAGGTCTCTGAGTCGGCATAGGCTCGGATCGCATCGGCGAGGCCGTCGCCATCCCCGTTGTGGATGTGGATGCCGCAGTCGCTGGAGGTCACGATCCGGGCGACGTCGGAGTCGCTGCGGTCCCGACGAACGCCATCGGCTTGCCCGCGGCGAGGATGCCGTACGTCTTCGAGGGCACGCTCAGCCCGGCGAGGTCGTCGCGGAGGCTCACGAGGTGCACGTCCGGTGCCGTGAGGGTGTCGGCGAGCTGGTCATCGGGCACGAAGTCGCGGAACTCGACGTTGCGGAGCCGCCGGCGTGCCGCCTCCCTGCGGACCTCGGCCTCGCGGGCGCCTCCGCCGATGAAGCAGAACAGGTACCGGTCGTCACCATCGAGGCGTGTCGCGGCGTCGAGGATCGTGTCGAACTCGTGGACGAGGCCCATGTTGCCCGAGTAGGCGACGACGAACTTGCCGTCCCATCCCCACTCGGTGCGCAGCGGATGTGCTCCGTCGCCCCTGGGCGTGATGCGGTCGCCGTCCGCCCAGTTGTGGACGACCCGGGTGCTGCCGTTCGAATACGGCTTGATGTGGAGCGCCATGTCGTCGCCGAGGGCGATCACGGCGTCGGCCCGCTCGAGGGTCCTGCGGCCGGACCACTCGAGGATGCGGCCGGTGAGGGAGGTCTTCTTGAGGTGGCCGAGGCGGAAGGCGAGCTCGGGGTGGACGTCCATCACCCAGTAGACGAAGCGTGCCCCCCGCGCCGAGGCGACCGCCTGCACGATGGCTCCGAGCAGCGGCGGCGTGGACAGCGACACCACGACGTCGGGCTTGCGGGTCACGAGGAGCTGGCGACCCGCCGAGGCGAAGAAGGCGAAGTAGTTGATGAGGCGCCCCCAGCGGCGCTTCTGCGTGAACCCGGTGCCACCCACCCTGCGGACGTTGACGCCGTCGAGCACCTCACGGCGGGCGTATCTCACGGAGGCGTCGCGATACCCGCGACGGGAGCAGATGGCACGCACATCGTGGCCCTCGGCGGCGAGTGCCGCACCCACATCGGCGAGGAGGGCGGCCGTGGGGGCATCACCGGTTCCGTAGTACTGGTTGACGAGGAGGACCGACAGGGCCTCACCCTCGCGCACAGACCCCGTCTGGTTCACGTCGTCGCTTCCCCCAGCGCCCGCACCATGCACTCCGCAGCCTCTTCGCCTTGCGCGTTCCCGCTTCGGGCGCCGATGGTAGCCGTGTTCGCGGTGACTCCAGGGATCATGGCCGGTGCCGTGCGCGCCGCGGTGAGTGTTCCGGGTAGATGTGGTGGCATCCCCCGATGCATCGGCTGGAGAAGCGTCGAACTTGAAGGCGATCGGAAGTGTGAGGACGTTGAGCGACGTGTTCGCGTCGGCCGCCCGTACGCTTGTCGCTACGGAGGCGAGCCATGTCCAGGAGAACGAAGATCCTCATCGGCGTCGGCGCCGCGGTCGGCGTCGTGGTGCTGTTCATGGGGTGGCAGGGGGTGCGGGCGTGGATGGCGTGGAACTCCGTCGACCGTGTCGAGTTCGACCTCACCGCGGCACGGGAGGCCCTTCCCTCGACCACCACCGAACCCGGCGCCTCGACGACCACTGAACCGCCGCCTCCCCCTATCGAGTACCAGACCGTTCTCGTGGTCGGCTCAGACGAGAAGTCCTCCGAGTTCCAGGAGGGGGCATTCGCCGATGCCGTGCTGCTGTACCTGCTCCCCGAAGGGGGAGGTTCGCCCACGATCGTGTCGTTCCCCCGTGACATGGTGGTCCTCGATCCGTGCACCGGTCGTGAGACCAAGCTGGACCGCACCCTGGAGGGGTGCGGCGAGGTGAACGGTGCCGAGTTGGTCGCCGTCGCGGTCGAGGACTTCTCGGGCGTGCCGATCGACCACTTCGCCCTGATGAAGTTCGATGCGCTCGTCGAGATGGTCGACTCGGTCGGCGGCGTGCAGATCTGCTCGGAAGCTGCGCTGCGTGAGGGAGACTACGACCTCGTTCCCGCAGGATGCTCGATGATCGACGGTGAGCACGCCCTCGCCTACATCCGGTCCCGGCGCACCCAGGAACTCGTCGACGGCGAGTGGCGGTTCCAAGCCGAGACCGGCGACGCCGTGCGAGTGGCCCGCCAGCAGGAACTGATGTTCGCCCTGTTGGATCGCCTCAAGACGGTGCGGTCACCGGTGGAACTGGCCGGCCTCGCCGAGCAACTCGACGACACGATCGTCCTGTCCGACACGTTGGGGATCGGTGACGCGGTGGCCCTGACATGGGACCTGCGCTCGGTGTCGTCGGGGTCGATCCGCACGGTCACGGTGCCGACGGAGCCGACGACCCTGCCGGATGGTTCGTTCGCGGTCCGCCCATCGCACAACAGATCGCTGTAGTGCTCGGAATAGCCCGGTGGGCGAGGGGTGGTCGAACTTCCCCGATGCACCGTCGCGGTTCAGACCAGTCCTCCTTGTCACAACGGGCATACCGCCGAATATCGTGGACGACTGGCCGGCAGAGGGACGCGACCCATGGGCGTCTGTGCCTTGCTTCACGATCTGGATTCTATCACGGCGGCGTTGCGTGGTCTCCATTCACCTCGTCGAGCCAGGTGAACGCCAGCCAGGTGTGGAAGAGAGTCAGGTGTCCGGCTTCAGTGAGTTCGCCTCGGTCGAACCGACGGATGAGGACCTCGGCAGGCGGCTGCGGCAAGACCATCGAGTCCGCGGTATCCGGCACCTCTGGGTACCGGGAGCGGTACTCACCGGCTCAACGGGGCTAGCACGGCATCCAAGTACCGGTCCGAGATCGTCTTGAACTTGGCGACCAAGAACCGACGCGGGCAGGTCGCTCTGGTATCCCCGTCGAAGCAGCACCTTGGATCGACCATCGTATGGGAGGTCGAGCGGGTCGACGGACAGCACGAATTCCGCCAGATCACGGTCGAAGTACGGGTACGACACGTCGACGCCTGATCGGGCGAGCATGTTGGACTGGAATTCGTGGACCGAGGCGGAGATGGGCGCGGGCGAGGCTGTCGAAGATCGCCGAGGAGGTCAGGGAGGATGGGGGTGGGCAGCACTGTGTGGGTGGGCGGTGGCGTTCAGCGCGATCGTGAGGCCCAGGTCGTCAGCTTCGGGCATGTCGCGCACCGCCCTTGACCCGCTGCCGAAGGGCGGATTTCGCTGTTCGCAGCGTCGACGGCGTCAGTTGGCGGAGTGGTGGCCCGATAGCGCCGGCGATGCTCGTGCTGCTGCGAGCGCGGCAGTGCTCGCGACGTCCCGCGGTGAAGCGTGAGACGCTGAGTGAACGGGCGATGTCAGCCAAGTACGTTCCCTGATAGGTCACCCTGTTGCTGCTGTCGCCGCTCAACGCGAGCTTCCGGCACCGTGGGAGCGTGCTGACACTGGGCGGTCTCGCAATTGAGATCGTGGATCAGCTCGACCAGCAGGCCGTCGGCGACTCCGATGTTCGCCGTGTAGTCCGCCAGCTACGTGGGCTTGGTTCTTCAACCGCAGGTGGTCGAACGGCTGCCCCCGGGCGATGTCATCGATCCACTGCGATTCATCGATGGACGGGTCGGCGATAGACGGCCGCGATGGTTCGAAAGTCCCGCGAGCGACCGCGAGCGGCGAGCGTTGCCGCCGATGCCGCAATCGTGCGGGAGACCACCGAGTCCCCCGACAATTGGCTGGACGGTGCTGCTCGATGCGCGAGTCGTCGTTCGACTGCCGCGGTCAGGCGCTCCCGGAACAAGTACGGCAGTGTGGAGGGCTCCTCGTAGCGAACGGCTGAAGTCACAGGTGCCCAGTACGCGAGGCGGTCGACGACGCCGATGTCGCACCGAGGGCGGAGGCCGCGGACGGCTGATCCGCCGAGAAGGTCCTGTCGGCCTCGCGGATCTGGTAGCGAACGAACTCGCCGACAGTTGTTGGATCTGGGCGTGGATGCCGGGCGGAGCTCGTGACCAGCTCGACCTCGGAAGC
>CAVWBO010000002.1:0-45371 GCA_963753185.1 uncultured Acidimicrobiia bacterium | reverse complement strand
GGTGGTGGCGCGGTAGACGAGGCCTTCGTTGCCCATCGACGTCAGGCTGAGGAGATCGCCATCGATCGTCGCCGTGAAGCCATCGCCGAGGACTGTCACAACGAGGTTGTCCTGTTCCCAGATGTCGTCCGGGCAATCGCCGTCCGCTGCGAATTCGGGGAAGAAGATCTGGGCATCGGATTCGATCCACGTGCCCGTGAGGGTCCGGCAGCCGGTGGATCCGGTGACCGTGCCGTCCTCCATGAGGAGGAGGGTGGCGGGTTCACCAACCGTCGTGAACGCCATGTCGTCCTGGACGAGCGTGTCGAGGACCCAGGTCGTCCCGACCAGCGCCTCCGTCGGCACTTCGGGTGCACGATCGAACACGAGCGAGTCGTCAGGTCCGCTGAGGTGCAACTGTCCGTCGACGATGGCCCACGTGCTCACCGTACCGATGGCTGTCAAGTACGCCGATTCCGCGTCCATCACCGCAGGTTCGCATGCCATCTCGGTCATGAACATGTTGCCGATGGCGATCGTATCCCCATCGATCACTGCCGAACCGCCGTATTGGTTACAGGCGGCTCGACCACCAATCTCGTTGACCGATGCACTCAGCGAGATGGGGTACCCATCGACGAGCGGCACGCCGCTGACGAGGATCCACTCCCCCTCGATGGGGACGAGGGATGCTGGCCGACCATCCGTCGGTGGTGACGTCGACGTCGTTGAGTCGAGCGGCAACTCACCGGTTGGCTGGGTATCGGTCGTGGAGGCGGGGTCTGCACATGCAGCGGCAACCACGACCACGAGAACGGCGAGGACGATGAATCTCCACTTCATGAGTGTCTGACGGCCGCACCCTCAGGCAGGGTTCCCGTTTTCTGACGGACGCAGCTGGAGTCGCGAAGACAGGTCGCCGCTGGGACCCCACATGTCGGGCATCGGTCGAGGTCATTCACGGATGTAGTACTCGGTGAAGGACGTACAGCGACCATCGTCGTCGAGGTCGATCAGGAAGCAGTTGTAATAGACCTTGGCCTGCTCCTTGTCCGTTGCGAAGTACCGGCTGTAGCCGGTGGCGACGACCTTGTTCCCGTCGACGGCGTGGACGAAGTACTCGGCGTCCCACGCCTCGGGAGGATCAGTGTCCTCGAGCCACGAGTCGACGACCCCTGCTCTGCCACCCAGGATCGGTTCGTCGAACGGGTGGTACCGGTACTCCACGTCCTCAGCGAAGAGCGCCGTTATGTCGTCCCGATCGTTGGTCTTCCAGGCTGCGAGGTAGCGGTCGAGCCAGGCCTGGGCATCAGCGTGATTCATGATCCTCCCGATCGTTTTCGCAGCGCCCGAGGCGCTCGATACCCATTGTCGCACCGCGTACCCCCGTACCCGCTACGTTCTTGCGTAACTGGGTTCCGCCCAGGGTGGAACTCATTTACGCAAGAACGGGCGATTGGGGGACAGATTGATCGACATCGAACGTTGCCCGCGATGCGGCGGGGAACTGGAGCTGGGTCGAATCGCCGGTCAGATGCGGCACCTGATGTGGGTGAAGGGCGACGAGAAGGTGGGTTTCACCACATGGGGAACCGAGCACATCGCCACGGGAACCTTCAGCAGCCCTCCGACGCTGCCCGCAGCCCGGTGCCGCGCTTGCGGGCTCGGCCTCTTCGAGGCCCCGCCCTCTCCGTAGCCCGGTCGAGCTTGGATAGGCTCTCCCCATGGATCTCCCCGTCATGCCTCCGGTCAAGCCCATGCTGGCGAAGCCGCTCGCAAAGCTTCCCCTCGGCGATGTCTCGTACGAACCGAAGTGGGACGGATTCCGGTGCGTCGTCTTCAGGGATGGCGACGAGGTGCTCATGGGGTCACGGAACGAGAAGCCGCTGAATCGGTACTTCCCTGAAATGATCGAACCGTTCCTGGCCAGCCTGCCGGATCGGTGCGTCGTCGACGGCGAGATCTTCGTCGCCATCGACGGACGGCTGGACTTCGACGCCCTCGGTCAGCGCATCCATCCCGCCGATTCGCGGGTGCAGATGCTTGCGGAGAAGACGCCTGCCGACTTCGTCGCCTTCGACATCCTCGCCCTCGGCGACGAGGCGCTGCGTGCGATCAGCCATTCGGCCGAGCGCAGAACGGTCCTCGAGGACATCGCTTCAGGGTTCGCCCCGCCTATCCACCTCGCACCGGCAACGGGTGACCCCGAGGTGGCGATGGAGTGGTTCGACGAATTCGAGGGGGCGGGCCTCGACGGCCTGATCATCAAGCCACTCGGCGATCCGTATGCGTTCGACAAGCGCACCCAGTTCAAGCTCAAACACGTTCGGAGCGCCGATTGCGTCGTTGCGGGATATCGGATGCACAAGTCCGGGGATGGCGTCGGCTCACTCATCCTCGGCCTCTACGACGGCGACGGCCAGCTGTGGCATGTCGGCGTCGCCTCGAGCTTCACGGCGAAGAAGCGAGTCGAACTGCTCGACGAGGTGGCTCCGTTGGTCCTGGAGGACATGACGGACCATCCGTGGTCGAGCTGGATGGATTCCGAGGCGAACGCTGACGGCTCGATGCCCGGTGCCCCGAACCGGTGGAGCGGCGCCAACGGACGGGATCACTCCTGGATTCCTCTCCGGCCCGCACGTGTCGCCGAGGTGCAATACACATGGACGACCGCAGGTCGGTTTCGCGGGACCACACGCCTCTTGCGCTGGCGGCCGGATCGAGAACCGGAGTCGTGCAGCACGGATCAGCTGTCCGAACCGGATCCCCTGCCGGGCGACTCGCCGCTCCACGACATCGTCAGCTGGACCCCGTAGACGGACTCGTCACCCTTCTCGCATCGGAAAGTATGCCGATACGGTGGCATCACGATGATCACGGTGACAACGACACAGCGAATGGCGGGAGTCGCCATGGCGCTCCTGTTCGTCGGCGGGTGTTCAGCCGCGACGTCAGCGATCCGAACACTCGACGACCCGATCGTGGGACAGGTCGCGCCCATGCCCGTCGATGACCCTGAACCTGAGTTCCGCGAGCTTCCGGAGGGGTATGTCGGCACGACCCGATATCCAATCACTGGTGACGGCATCGTCCTGTCCGAGGGAGCGGAGGACTGGTGCGCGACACTCGAAGGTCGGGCCGGATCGTGGCTTGCTGCCGACACGTTCTCGCTGGTCGACACGGAGACCGGTGAGGTCGTCGTTCTCGACGATGCAACACGTCAGGCCGTCGAGGAGTATGTGAGTGGTGATGTCGTCATCTCACCCGAGGACATGGAACAGATCGACACGCTCCTCCGCCTCCCCGTGCCATCAGCGCTCGCCTGTCGAGCCGCCTTCGAGGACTCCGGTCGGTAGCCGCTCTTCTGCCGCCCTCGAGCACGCCTCAACGCGATGCCGACGCACGAGCTGGTGTCTCGTCGGTCGTTCTCGCTGACCGACGGAGTTTCCTCCCCGCTGACCGCGACTATTCCTCGTCGGCAACCGGAACCGCGTAGGCGACGATGTTGTCCTCATAGCTCCGTAGCGATCGATTGAACTCACCGCCACAGGTGATGAGGGTCACGACGGGGGCGCCGCCCTTTGCAAAGACCCGATCGAAGGGGAGCTCCTGCTTGTCGTATTGCGCCTCTTCGACGATCTCGTATGTCTGCGAAGAACCGTCGTCGAATTCCACCGAGAACCGGTCGCCCACTGACGCATCGACCAGGTACCGGAAGACGCCGGGCTCCCGGTTGAAGGCGATGTGCGCGGCGAGAACTGCTGAGCCTTCCTCACCGGGCCTCGGTCCGAACCGGTACCAGCCGACGGCGTCGGCACCGGGGACCTCGAGTTCACCGTCGTCGGCAACTCCGACGTCGACGATCGGGGCAGCTTCGATGCCCAGCACCGGGATCGAGAGGGCCACGGGCACTGGTCCGCCATCGATGTGATCGGCGGGGTCGTAGGCGGCTGATCCGAGGGGCTGGGTGAGTGAGGCGAGCGGCGAAAGCTCGGGGATGGCCTCCGAAGGGACCGAGGTGGTCGTCGAAGTCGTGGAGGTGGGTTCCTGCGCGGCCACCGAGGTCGTGGTGGTACCCACCGTGGCGGTGGAACAGCTGGCGAGGATCAGAGCAAGGATGCCGATGAGGGAGAAGAGGGGGCGCATGATGGGTGGCGACACTACCGGGGACAGGACGTCGTCCTGTCCCCGGTAGGCCTGATTGCCAATCGGCTCAGTTGCTCTTGCGAGCGATGCCGAAGGCGCCGAGCCCGATGATGGCGATGGCGGCAATGCCTGCCAGCGGCAGGAGGGGAAGACCGCTGTCGACTGGGCTGTTGCCGGTGGGGACACCGGACGGGGTCTCACCGAGGCCGGTGATTGTTTCCGTCAGGATCGGGAGAGGAGTCCCGTCTGCGAGCTGACCCGTGGCGTACACGATCAGCGACGTGCCATCGGCGACAGCGATGTCAGCTGGGCCGATCACGACAGGGTCCGTTGCCCCGTTGGGAACGACCGACACGCTGTAGGTCGCGACTGGAAGGTCGGCAGAGGCTTCCTCTGGAGGGTTGTTGGCCAGGTTCGGGAACACGATGCCGCCGTCCGCGAGGACGTCAACCGCAGGTGCTGCTGCAGCGTGACGGACCGTGAGGCGTCCTTCGCCTGCGGCGATGCTCGACACGTTGTTCTCGAACACACCAAGGGTGGGTGCATCACCAGCGGCGTTCCACTGGGCGATGATCGTGTAGTTCCCAGAACCCGGAAGCGCGACATCACCGGCGTCGATCAACACCGTGTCGGTGCCTGCGGCCTTCACCTGCAGGGCAACGAGGGTCTGCCCGGCGAGGCTCGAAAGGTCCTGCGTTTGCGAGTACTGGAAGTCAGGGAACACGACAGCGCCATCGACGTAGACGTCGACCGCGACATTCGGGATTCCGTGGATGAGATGGATACGAGCCGCGGTTTGCGCCGAGGCCGGGATTGCAATGGCCATGACCATCAGAGCCATTGCAAAAAGTGCGACGAGTCGCTTCTTCATGATGCCTTCCTCCTTCAGGATGGGACATGTGAACTACGGACCGAAAGGGCACCGCGGATGAATATTCCGGCAGGGGCACTGGTCGTCTTTTCGCGATCTGTGCGATACATGACCACCGCCCCGGCTACCAAGACCCTCGGCGTACCTACGGTTCTGACGATGCCGAACCGACTCGCGACCGCAACCTCTCCGTACCTGCGCCAGCATGCCGACAACCCTGTCGACTGGCACGAGTGGGGTGAGGAACCGTTCGCAGAGGCGCGCAACCGTGACGTGCCGATCATCCTCTCCGTCGGGTACGCAACGTGCCACTGGTGCCATGTCATGGCACACGAGTCGTTCGAGGACGACGACACCGCAGCGTTCATGAACGCCAACTTCGTCAACATCAAGGTCGACCGTGAGGAACGACCCGACATCGATCGGATCTACATGGACGCGGTCACCGCCATGACAGGCCGCGGCGGGTGGCCGATGACGGTGTTCCTCACACCTGGCGCCGAACCGATCTACGCAGGGACGTACTACCCCAAGGTTCGCATGTCCCACCACCCTTCGTTCATGGATGTGATGGGTGCAGTGCTCGATGCCTGGCGCACGAATCGCGACGGAGCCGAACAGCAGGCGGCGACCGTCGCAGAGGCGATCCGCCGCACCGAGCCCCCGTCGACCGTCCTGCCGGACGTTGCGTTCCTCGACCGATCCGTGATGGTGTTGTCGAACACCTTCGACCGCGTCAACGGCGGGTTCGGAACGGCACCGAAGTTCCCGCAGGCGCCAACGCTTGAACTCCTGCTGAGGACCGCAGCGCTTCGGCCTGGCACACCGGCAGCGGAAGCCAGCACCGAGATGCTCGTTCGGATGCTCAACGCGATGGCCGACGGCGGCATCAGGGACCACCTCATGGGTGGCTTCGCCCGCTACTCCGTTGATGCGCAGTGGTTGATCCCCCACTTCGAGAAGATGCTCTACGACAACGCGCTCCTCGCCCGTGTCTACCTGAGGGCTTGGCAGGTCACCGGCGTCGATCGATTCCGTGGCGTAGCGATCGAAACACTCAGCTGGCTCGACACCACGATGTCGGATCCAGCGGGTGGCATCCACTCCGCCGAGGATGCCGATTCAGAGGGCGAGGAGGGGAAGTTCGCGGTGTGGTCGTGGAATGAGTTCGGTGCGGTCCTCGGCGACGATCGGGACCTAGCGGCCGCAATCTACGGGGCAACGCCGACGGGAAACTTCGAGGGGATGAACAACCTGAATCGATTCACCGACCTCTCCTCGGTGTCAGCAGCAACCGGCTTGACGCTCGACGAGATCGTCGAACGGCAGCAATCGATCGATGAACGGCTCAGGGAGGCTCGGGGCTCGAGGGTCCCTCCCGCGAGGGACGGCAAGATCGTCACAGCATGGAACGCGTATGCCATGCGCGCCTTTGCCGAGGCCGGTGCCGTGCTCGACAACGAGCAGTACGTGTCAAGGGCAGGGCGGATCGCTCATTTCCTCCTGTCCGAGGCTTCCCCTGGTGGGGCGCTCGTACGGTCGTGGCGCGACGCACCCGGACACCCAGCATTCGCGGACGACCACGCCGCCCTTGCCCTCGGCTTGTACACGCTCTATCAGGTCACGGGGAAGGAGCTGTGGTTCACGGCTGCCGAACGGCACGTGGCCGAGCTGCGGTCGCGGTTCACAGCGGCGGACGGCGGGTTCCACACGACATCGACGTCCACCGAGCTGATCTCACGCCCTCTCGACACCCAGGACAACCCGACGCCGTCCGACAACTCGTTGGCGCTGGAAGCCTTGCTGGTCCACGCCGCATACACAGGGGATTCGGCTGCGGCAGCCGAGGCCGAGGCGACCATGGCCGTGATCGCGACCACAGCGATGCAGCATCCAGGTTTCGGCGGGTACGCCCTTGCCGTGTGGCTCACCCACCTCGTCGGTATCAGGGAGGTCGCCCTCATCGGCGACGACACCTCCTCCCTGCAGCGGATCGTGTGGGACGCCTTCCGCCCAGATGTCGTCGTCGCACTCGGCGATGGCTCGCCAAGTGCGGTGCCGCTGCTCCTTGACCGCCCCGGCACACCTTCGGGTCTCGCCTACGTCTGCCAGAACCTCGTCTGCGACCTCCCCACGGACACACCGGAAGCCCTCGTCGCCCAGCTGGAGCGGTAGGGACTCGCTGCGCTCGGCGTAGAGGTAGCAACGAGCAGGTAGCAGGAAGGAATAGGTGAGCGAAACGAAATCCTCTTTGTCTCTCCCCGCGGGAGAGACAAAGGAGCGGAGCGACGCAGAGAGGGCCGCACCTCCAGAGACGCCCGTTGCCAACGGCTCCCCCCTCTGCCCTTCGGGCATCTCCCCCAAAGGGGAGAAGAAGGAGGTGAGGTCGCGAAAACGCAGAAGTGCTCGTGAATCAACGCTGGACTCGGATTACCCTCGCGGCATGGATGTGATCAGGCGGAGTCATCTCCCCCAACTTCGTAACCCGATCGGGGTGATCGCGTTCGGTGGCTGGAACGATGCGTGTGATGTTGCATCGACCGCCGCGGACTTCATCGTGGACGTCCACCCCAAGGCAGAGACATTCGCCGAGCTCGAGCCTGATCAGTTCTACGACTTCCAGCAGCAACGCCCGACGATCGAGATCCGTGACGGCGTCGCCCGCCAGGTTCGGTGGCCGGGAATCACGTTCACAGCGATCGAGCGCCCCATCGACAGCCGCGACCTCGTCATCGTCACGGGCCAGGAACCGAACTTCCACTGGAAGACCTTCTCCCGGAGCCTCGTCGAGGTTCTCATCGAGGCGGGGGTGGAGGAGGTCATCCTCGCCGGTGCATATGTCGGCGCGGTGGGCCACCGTGATCCCGTCGTGCTGACCGGAGTGGGCGGCGATCCGGCAACCGTCATCCGAAGTGGCCTCGAATCGTCGTCGTACAGCGGCCCGACAGGGATCGTCGGCGTGGTGCAGGGTGCCTGCAAGGAAGCCGGAATCCGGTCCATCAGCATGTGGGCAGCGACGCCTGCCTACCTCGCCGGGAACCCCTTCCCGAAGGCGGTGCTCGCAATCGTCGAGAAGATCGCAGATCTCACCAACTTCCACATCGACACATCCGAGCTCATCGCAGTCGACGCCGAGTACACCCAGAAGGTCGATGAGGCGATCGAGAATTCGGGATCGGAACTCGAGGAGTACCTCGAGGAGATCGAGGGATACGACGAACCCCTCCTCGGCCCATTGGTAGGAAGGTTCGACAGGCCGGACCGGTCGGACTCCCGTGAGGAGCCCTCGGCGCCGCGCCTCGACCCTGAGCGAACCGACGCCCTCGTCGATGAAATCGTCCGATTCCTGGAGGGCGACTCCCCGTCGTGACCCGGGCGTGACGAAGCTCGAGATCCTGAAGTGGATCCATCTTCTCGCTGCAGCCGTCTGGACAGGTGGGCTCATCGTCCTCGCCTTTCTTGTGGATGCGATCCGGAAGCAGACCGATGATCGGGAGGTTCTCCGGGCCGCCGCCCGGCGATTCGGCGTCGTTTCGTGGACGGCACTCGGCATCGCGGTCATCACCGGTTTCGTGATGTACACCGACTACGGCCTGCCGTGGAGCAGATTCCAGACGAAGGGCACCCTCATCGCGATCGTCGTCGTGCTCGCCCTCGTGCACCAGTTCACTGCCAAGAAGTCCTCCCCCGCCGTACGCGGCATACTCCAGCTTGCGATCCTCATCGTGAGCGTGCTCATCTTCGGCGCCGCCGTCGCGCTGGTCTGAGGGGACGAACGCCAAACGAATGAGGGGGTCCCGAAGGACCCCCTCATTCGTTCAGGCTTCCCTGGCTACGGCGTTATGTCGGCGCACACAGCGTACGCGGTCACGGTCGCAGCATCTGCGTAGACCAATGCCGTCACCCGCCACGATGCTGCTGTGTTCGGATAGCTGGACATCGCATAGCCCGTGACGTTGATCGACTGGCCGCCACCGACGACGAAGTCACCTGCGAGGCATGATGCTGTCACCGTCACCGTCGCCGGGCTGAAAAAGCCAACACCGGTCGCGGGGCCATTGGCCGTCGCTGTTCGCGTGTAGAAGCTCACGATGCCGGTCGGACCTGCAGGGCCAGTGGCTCCTGCGGGACCGGTTGCACCGGCGGGACCTACTGGACCGATCGATCCGGTCGGGCCGGTCGGGCCGATCGGGCCTGCAGGACCCTGAGGACCTGTGGCACCGGTATCGCCCTTGTCACCCTTCACACCCTGGGGACCGGTAGCGCCAGTCGCACCAGTGTCACCCTTGACACCCTGGGGACCGGCAGGACCGATGTCGCCCTTTGGTCCCATCGGACCGGTCGGTCCGGCTACTCCGTCGAAGCCGGCAGGGCCCCTCGGGCCGATATCTCCGGTGTCGCCCTTGTCACCCTTCACACCCTGGGGACCGGTAGCGCCAGTCGCACCAGTGTCACCCTTGACACCCTGGGGACCGGCAGGACCGATGTCGCCCTTTGGTCCCATCGGACCGGTCGGCCCGGCTACTCCGTCGAAGCCGGCAGGGCCCCTCGGGCCGATATCTCCGGTGTCGCCCTTGTCACCCTGAGGACCCTGGGCACCCGTGTCACCGGTGTCGCCCTTGGCTCCGGCAGCACCCGTATCTCCGGTGTCGCCTTTGGCGCCTTGCGGACCCTGCGGACCAGTGTCACCGGTGTCACCCTTGACCCCCTGGGGACCGGCAGGACCGGTGTCGCCAGTGTCACCCTTGGCTCCAGCAGCACCCGTGTCTCCTGTGTCACCCTTGGCACCCTGCGGCCCAACGGGGCCTGTAGCACCTGGTGCACCGGTGGTCCCTGTATCGCCCTTGGGACCCTGGGGACCGGCGACACCTGTATCGCCCTTGTCGCCTTTCGCACCCTGAGGGCCGATCGCGCCGGTGGTACCCGTATCACCCTTTGGTCCGGTTGGCCCAGGGTCGCCCTGGGGACCTTGTGCACCGTCATCACCATCGGTCCCAGGAACACCCTGGGGACCTTGGGTGCCCGTGGCACCCTTGTCCCCCTTCGGCCCAACCGGGCCAATGGGGCCTGCGGGTCCTGCTGGACCCTCTGGGCCAGCAGGACCGACACCAACGGTGACGGGGAAGATCGCCTCAGAAATTGCGGCGGCCGTCTGATATCGGTCCATGCCCTCGAGGCGAATCACCGAAGGGGCGTAGTTCTTGAGCTCATTGACGACGGCGTCGGAAACAGCGGACGGACCGCCAGCGACGTAGACCTTTGCTGGCTTCAGGCGCAGGATCTCTCTGATCGTCACACCAGGAAGACGGTTCTGCTGCACGAGAAGCACAGGGCCTCCACTGACCGCTGCTGCGGCTCCAGAAGCAAGGCCGTCGGGAAAGCTTTCGCCGTTTGCGATGAAGACGGCGGGTGTCGAGGTGTCCGAGGCGCGCACACCGACGGCGAAGATGCCGCCCACGAGCACGACTGCGGCTGCCATGACAACCGCTGCGGAGCGCATGCGCCCCATAGGGATCGACCTGACCATGTGATGTTCCTCCGATGAAACGATTGGTATCCCATGAATGTCGGCATCCGCCGTTGCCGCCTTGAGGTTTCGGTAGCGTCATCTGGCCGCGCAGCCGCGGACTAGTCAGCGGCGGAAACACAACTACCCCAAGGGTTTCCCGCTGAGCGCGGCGTGAGCGAAGCGAACACCATGCTGTCTCTCCCCGCGGGAGAGACGCGGAGCGAAGCGACGCAGAGAGGGCCGCACGTACCGAAGACGTCCAAAGCCAACAGCTCCCCCCTCTGCCCTCGGGCATCTCCCCCAAGGGGAGAAGAAGAAAGGCGCGAGCGAAGCGAACACCATGCTGTCTCTCCCCGCGGGAGAGACGCGGAGCGAAGCGACGCAGAGAGGGCCGCACGTACCGAAGACGTCCAAAGCCAACAGCTCCCCCCTCTGCCCTTCGGGCATCTCCCCCAAAGGGGAGACGAAGAAGAAGGTGGCACTCGACCTGAAACGAGGAGTGCCTCCCCGGAGGGAGGCACTCGGTTGAGCTGTGCGCTACTTCTTGCGCTTATGGCGATTGGCCTTGATGCGCTTGCGGTATTTGTGCTTGCTCATCTTCTTGCGGCGCTTCTTGATCAGCGAACCCATGCAGTGTGAACCTCTGTGTTGCGTGTGGATGCTCCGTGCGGAATCCACGTGGGCCGCACTGACCGCGCAAGGATAGAGGAAATGTGACGCTGACGTTCGTCGACGTGTCGGCGGTGGAGTTCCTACAATTGGGACATGCGCCCAATCATCGGTATCGCCGGTCGCCCGTTCACGGTCCTCTCCGGAGGTTCGCACATCCGTTCGTACCGGGCCGACCACACCTACACCGATTCGGTGAAGCGTTCTGGTGGGATTCCGGTCATGCTGGTACCGGTCGCGGCCGACGCGATCGACCATGTCCTCGACCATATCGACGGGCTGATGCTGACGGGTGGCGGGGACATCGACCCCCAGGTGTATGGCGAGCATCCCCACGAGGCTGTGAACGGCGTCGATGAGGAACGCGACGCCTTCGAGCTCGAGCTCGCACGGCGTGTCGTGGCCAGGCGGATGCCGACCATGGCGATCTGTCGGGGGCTTCAGATCATCAACGTGGCGTTCGGTGGAACGCTCGTCCAGGACCTTCCTTCGCACCGTGGGGCGCATGGTCATGACGTTGTCGGAGAAGGCGCCTACCAGCCGCATTCCGAGGCGCTTGTCGAGCCCGGATGCAGGATCGCTTCCATCATCGGTGAGGGCCTCCATCGCATCAACTCGATCCACCACCAGGCCGTGGAGGACCTCGGAGCCGGTCTCAGGATCGTCGCCACGGCACCTGACGGCACGATCGAAGGGATCGAGCACGAAGACGGTTCCTGGCCGCTCATCGCCGTGCAATGGCACCCAGAATTCCTTGGGATGGCTGATCACGGCGAATCCCACGACCTATTCGAAGCTTTTGTCGAGTCGGCCGCCAAGTACCGCGCAGACTCATAGACGCAACACAAGGAGGTCCACACATGGACATCGGAATCCTCGAAGATGATCGCACAGCGATCGCCGGGTCGCTTTCGACCCTGCTCGCCGATTCGTACGCCCTCTACCTGAAGACGCATGGGTATCACTGGAACGTGACGGGACCCATGTTTCGCACCCTGCACCTGATGTTCGAGGAGGAGTACCTCGAACTCGCCCTCGCCGTTGACGAGATCGCCGAGCGGATCCGATCACTCGGGTCGTACGCGCCGGCGTCGTTCGCCGGTACAGCGAACTTTCCTCACTGGCCGAGGACGACGGAGTGCCCGGCGCCCTGAAGATGGTCGCCAACCTCGTCGACGGACATGAGGCCGTTGCCCGCGCCGCACGCAGGACCCTCGAGGTCGCAGACGAAGCCAAGGACTCCGTGACGGTGGACCTGGCCACGCGACGCCTCGAGATTCACGAGAAGACGGCCTGGATGCTTCGCAGCCTCCTGGAAGGGTGACGGACATCAATATTCTCTTCGTCTGTTCCGGGAACCTCTGTAGATCGCCGTATGCCGAGGCTGTCGCCCGTGCGACCTTCGACGGCGACCGGTACACGTTCTCGAGTGCCGGCACCATCGCGATCACCGGGAAGCCGTGCACGACCACGATGCGGGAGGTCGCCGAGACCCGTGGCTTCGATGTGAGCAGCCATGGCGCACGTGCCCTCGAGGACGTGCCTGCACCGGACCTCGTGTTCGGCATGGAGCAAGAGCATGTCATCGCAGCCTCCAGGGCCTTCCCTGACCTCCCAGCCGGCTCCATCCGCCTTCTCGACCACCCCCGAGCCATCCCGGACCCCTACGGCCACGACCGCGCCACCTACGAAGCTGCATCCACCCAAATCGAATCCGCCCTCAAAGCCCTCGACCTCTAGGAAGGAGTGCGCCTCCGGCGCACCCAGCTTCTTGGTCTCTCCCCGCAGGAGACGCGGGCGAAACCGCCTTGTCTCTCCCCGCGGGAGAGACGCGGAGCGAAGCGACGCAGAGAGGGCCGCACCTCACCCGAAGACCTCAAGGTCCGTAGCCAACGACTCCCCCCTCTGCCCTTCGGGCATCTCCCCCAAAGGGGAGAAGAAGAAGGAGTGAGCGAAGCGAACACCGCTTTGTCTCTCTGGAAATCGGCGGTGTGAGCTGATACGTCTTGGTCATGCACGATCGAGAACATCTCCGCGGCAGAGCCAAACGGATGCGATCCGACATGACGGTCGGGGAACACATCCTGTGGCAGGAACTTCGCGGACGTAGATTCGGAGCAAAGTTCCGACGCCAGCAACCCATCGGGCCATGGATCCCCGACTTCGTTTGCTATCAGCACCGCCTCATCATCGAGGTCGACGGTGACTCCCACACAGACATGAAGCGTGACCGTGAACGAGATCGGTGGTTCGCCATCAACGGATGGTTCGTCCTGAGATTCTGGGACCACCAGGTGATCACGACGCTCGACGAGGTTCTCGACACCATCTGGTTCGCGATCTGCGACCGTGGAAACGTTCGAGATCCGTTGAATCTCGAGTCCTAGGTCCGTAGCCACCTACTCCCCCCTCTGCCCTTCGGGCATCTCCCCCAAAGGGGAGAAGAAGCAGGAGTGAGCGCAGCGAACACCGCCTGGTCTCTCCCCGCGGGAGAGACGCGGAGCGAAGCGACGCAGAGAGGGCCGCACCTCCCAGAGACATCACTAGCCAACGGCTCCCCCCTCTGCCCTTCGGGCATCTCCCCCAAAGGGGAGAAGAAGCAGGAGTGAGCGCAGCGAACACCGCCTGGTCTCTCCCCGCGGGAGAGACGCGGAGCGAAGCGACGCAGAGAGGGCCGCACCTCCCAGAGACATCACTAGCCAACGGCTCCCCCCTCTGCCCTTCGGGCATCTCCCCCAAAGGGGAGAAGAAGAAGGAGTGAGCGAAGCGCACGCCTTTCCTGCCTGAAACGGCAACGCCGCTACTTGAGGCCGTCGGTGTCGATGGGGAGGGAGAGGACCTGGCCGTGGGGGCCCAGGGCCGCGGACAAGGCGCCGATGACACGGCCGATCGTGGCTGACGTGGTGAGGGCAAGGGCGGTGGGGCCTGCGCCCGACCAGCAGACATGGACGGCACCTGCCTTCCGTGCGGCTTCCATGAGGTCCCCTGTGATCGGCGAGAGGGCAGCCCTCGGCTCCTCATGAAGCTCGTCGCCTGCGGCGTTCATCAGGGCCTCGCCGTTCGCGGAGCGGAGACCCTCCATGAGGAAGGCGAGCCTGGCGAGGGACCGCACCACGGTGGGGCGAGCAACCTCAGGCGGGAGGGCGGCCCTCGCTTCAGCCGTGTGCAGCTGAGCGTCGGGAATGGCGACCACGGGCAGCAGGGACTCGTGGATGTCGAGACGCTGGACGCCGGACGAGGTGGCGACGACGAGGCCCCCGAACACGGCTGCTGCAGCATTGTCGGCGTGGCCCTCGAGGCGGTCGACGATCGAGAATATTTCGGCCTTCCCACCCCCGCCACCGACCGCCTTCATCGCAGCACCAGCCGCGGCGGCGGTGACCGCGGACGATGAACCGAGGCCGCGGGCTCGTGGTATCTGGTTGTCGATCGTGATGTGCATGGGCCGGTGGACGGCCATCCGCACAGCCTTCGAGATCATGTCGTCCTCGTCGAGGCGACGTGTCGAGCCGTTCTCGCTGATCGTCATCGACTCGGCGAGCTCTGCGGTTGCGGTGCAGCGGAGACCGAGTGCGAGGGCGAGCACGTCGAACCCTGGGCCGATATTGCCTGACGATGCGGGGGCAGACGCAGATCCGATCATCGGCGCACCGGCTCGATGAAGATGCGGGTCGCTTCCGGACACACCCTCACGATGTTCCGCTCGACCTCTTCAATCGCCGTCACCTCATCGACTCCCGGGTCGAACACGACGTCGGCGGTAACGAGGATTTCTTGGAGGGACATCTGCATGGTGAGGAGTCGTTCGATGTGATGGACGGCATCCACGCTGAGGATGGCCACCCGTATCGATGTCCGGTCCTTGCGGGACGCCGACTCACCAACCAGGAGCGAGTGCATCTCGCGGGCGATCACCAAGGCGACGACACCGAGGAGGCATCCGATGAGGATCGAGGCGAACCCGTCCCAGAAGGTGTCCTGGGTGTAGTGGGACAGGAGCAGACCTGTCGCGGCGATCGTAAGACCGACGGCGGCGGCGCTGTCCTCGAAGATGACGATGATCAGCGCAGAGTCCTTGGTCTCGCGGATCATCCGCCATGCACCTCGGGATCCCCGCATCTCGTTGAACTGTTTGATGGCTGGCACGAGGGCGACGCCGATCTCGAACGCCGCTGAGATGGCGAGCACCACGAGGGAGAAGATGAGGCCTTCGCTCTCGTGGACGGGGTGGGTGATCCTCTGCCAGCCGTTGAAGATCGACAGCACGGCACCACCGACGAACAACACGACAGCGACCATGAACGACCAGAAGTACATCGCCTTCCCGCGCCCGAAGGGGTGGGTGACGTTGGCGGCATAGCGCGAGACCGCATGGCCCCGGAGGAGGAACAGCTGGTTCCCGGTGTCGGCAACCGAGTGGAAGGCCTCGGCGAGCATCGCCGCGCTACCGGAAATGAAGGCTGCCACGAACTTGGTGACCGCGATGCCCGTGTTCGCGAGCAGAGCAAGGATGATCAGGCGTTTCGATTCAGTGGCCACGGCGGCGATTCTATGGGTTCGAGCCGGTCCAGCGATGTCCACGCCACAAACCTTCGGGCAATTGGGTTCCTCGTACACTGACCCTGAGGGACGAGGGAGCATCATGACAACGGTGATCGAAACGACAGCGTTGACCAAGTACTACGGGTCGAACCCTGGGATCACCGATCTCGACCTCGAGGTCCGTCAGGGCGAGGTCTTCGGGTTCCTGGGGCCCAACGGGGCCGGGAAGTCGACGACGATCCGCACGCTCCTCAACTTCTTGTTCCCCACGAGCGGCTCTGGCACGGTGCTCGGTCTCGACATCATCAAGGACAGCCTCGAGATCAGACGCCGCACCGGATACCTGCCGGGCGACCTCGCCATGTATGACGCGATGACCGCTCGGGAGCTCCTGATCTACTTCGCCAACCTCCGCAAGGTGGATTCCGGGGCACAGATGGTTGAACTCGCCGTCCGCTTCGACCTCGACCTCGACCGGAAGATCAAGGAGTACTCGACGGGCAACCGACAGAAGGTCGGGCTCGTGAATGCCTTCATGCACGAACCCGAGCTGTTGATCCTCGACGAACCCACAGCAGGCCTCGACCCGCTCCTCCAGCAGGAGTTCCAGACCCTGGTCGCCGAGGTTCGCCGAGAGGGTCGTACCGTGTTCCTGTCGTCCCACATCCTTTCGGAAGTGGACCGGGTGGCAGACAGGGTCGGGATCGTGCGGTCGTCGAAGCTCGTCGAGGTCGACACGCTCGAGTCGTTCAAAGCGAAGGCCCACCGATCCGTGACACTCCAGTTCGACGCTCCTGTCGACCTCGAACCGTTCTCACGCCTCGGCAACGTCGTGACAGCGGAATCCCGCAACGATGGTTCGGTCGTGGTGCTGACTGTCCAGGGATCGATGGACGAGGTCGTCAAGGAGGCCGCTCACCACGATGTGATCACGGTGTCGACGAGGGCAGGCGAGCTCGAAGAGGTCTTCCTGTCGTACTACGCGGGTGCGAACCACGATGCTTCGTAACGTCTTCACGAAGGACCTGTGGGACCGCCGCAGGGCCACCATGTGGTGGGTGATCGGCATCGTCATGATGATGGCCTGGATCATTGCTGTGTATCCGATCATCAGGGACTCGGATGCGATGAGCCAGTTCCTCACCGATTTCCCACCCGAGCTGCTCGCGCTGTTCGGCATGGACCCTGACACGTTCCTCACTGCCGCTGGGTTCTTCCAGGCGCAGCTGTTCTCCTTCATCGGCCCGATCGTGATCGTCGGCTTCGCGGTGTCCGCGGGTGTCGCCGTGACAGCGCGCGAGGAGCGAGCCAAGACCATGGACCTGCTGCTGTCCGTTCCCGTGTCGCGCTCTTCCATCGTCCTTCAGAAGGCGGCGTCGCTCGCCGTGCTCGCTCTCGTGATCGTTGCAACGATGGCGGCCTGCCTCGTTGTCGCAAACCCCGTCGTGGGCCTTGACCTGCCCATCGAGGGCGTGATCGCGGTCACGTCTGGCCTGTGGCTGCTCGGTCTCGTGTTTGCCGGGGTTGCCATGGTCATCGGGGCCTTCACCGGGTCACCGACAATTGCTGGGGGCGTTGCAGCCACACTGGCGATCGTGGCGTGGTTCGTCAACGCATTCGCGTCGATCTTCACGTGGCTCGAGATTCCGGCGAAGGTGAGCCCATTCACCTGGTACCTGCATGGCCTTCCCCTCATCAACGGATTCAGCTCGGGCCACCTGTGGCTGGTCGTGGCGACCCTCGTTGCACTGGCTGGCACGGTGATCCTCTTCAAGGGGCGCAACATCGGGTTCGAGCGCAGTTTCCTGCCGTCAGTCAGGAGGCGCACCGAGACGGTGAAACGAACCAGGCCACGGGCTACGGCTCTCCTCGGTTCCGTGTACGGGAAGTCGCTGTGGGACCGAAGGGTCACCGTGTGGCTGTGGGCGGCGGGCATCTCGACGATGTCGCTCCTGACGTTTGCGGCATGGCCGTCCCTGGCAAGAGATGCGCAGGCGCTCCAAAGCCTCGTCGACTCCTTCCCTAAAGAGATCCTTGCGATGTTCGGCCTCACCGACCCGACCGCACTGGCAACGCCGGAGGGTTTCGTTTCGTCCAGGACCTACGGCTCGGTCGGCCCGATCGTGATGATCGTGTTTGCCATCACGGCCATGGCGTCGCTCATCGCCAAAGAAGAGTCGACGGGAATCATGGATCTGGTGTTGTCGAACCCGCAGCGGCGTCGAGAAGTGTTCCAATCGAAGTCGACGGCAGCATGGACGCTCATGAGCCTGATCGCTCTCTTCTTGTTCGCCGTCGCAGCGATCGGGAACGCAGTGTGGAACACCGGCTTCTCGCTCTATCACATGGTCGGCGCCAACCTTGGCCTGGCCCTCCTCGGGTTGTGCTTCTGGGGCATCGCCGTTGCGGTGTGGGCGGTCAGAGGAGGCTCAGGTGCGGCGGTGGGCGTGACTGCTGCCATCGCGGTCGGCATGTACTTCCTCAACGGCCTCGGTGCCATCGTCGACGTCCTCGGACCGTTCCGATACCTGTCACCGTTCTACTGGTACCTCGGTGACGTCGTGCCCTTGTCGAAGGGCATCACCTTCGGCTACGCCGCCCTCGCCGCCGTTGCCCTGGCAGGCACCGCCTTCGCCGCCTCGAGATTCACCCACCGCGATTTGGCGGTCTGAGGCCGCGCTCCGCTCGGTCGTACCTGGAATTTGGAGAAGCAGCCCCCATCGACCTCGCTTCGTTCTTCTCCCCTGCCGCAGGCGGGGGAGATGTCGAGGAGCGAAAGCAACGAGACAGAGGGGGCAGTCCCCCCTTCCCCGGGGACGGGCGTATCTCTCAGGGGAGGTTGGGGCAGGCTTGACCGTTGTCGTCGGGGTCGAGGTTCAGACGGTCTGCGGTGCTCGCGATGGAGCTGTCGAGCCATGACTGAGCCTCGGCGCGGGTGGAGAAGTCGGAACAGTGCATACCGTCGTCTGCACTCGGCATCGGTTCGGGCGCGAGGGTTGTTCCCGCGACCGTGGCATCGCCACCATCCGTCGGGGTCTCCACCACCGAGGCTTCCGTGGCCGGATCCGGGCACTCGTCGAAGCACGCGGTGCCGCCAGCAGCGCCTCCCACCGACACGCGGTCGATGTGCCACGCCCCCGAGCCTCTGATTGATGCGAAGGATGTCAGGAATCTTCCGAGGATCGGGATGCGTGCACGCTGAATGCCGATGACATCGACATCGAGTCCTTCCCAGTCGTCGGCAACGGCATTCGCGTCGCCTCGTGTGGTGAAGCTCCCGTCGTCGGTCACCGACACCACTCGATGTGTAACCACGACGCCATCGACCTCGAGGGTGACCACCATGCCTTCTTCGAGATGGGCCGGTGGCCTGGTCAACACGATGGCATCGCCAGCAACGATTGTGGGGGTCATCGAACCACCCTCGATCGCCACGATGCGATACCACCGATTGTCGACCAGGCCATAGGCCACGAGGAGCACCAGCACGAGGGCGATGACAACGCACGAGTCGAGGATCTTCGTCACCCACGACCGCATACGCGAACGGGCTGTGATCCGCGCTGCGCGGGCTGCGCCCAGCGCCTCCACGAAGATCGGATCTGATTCGTACGTCATGGTCGTATCAACTCTCGTTGCCTTCCGGCTACCCGAGCCCTCGCTCTCGCCACCCATTGGCGAGGCGTCCCGGCTGGGGCACACCCCGCCCAGTGGCCATGAGCGAGAACTCGGGGCCGTTCATTGCTCCAGCGCTTCGCTCAGCTCTCCGCCCATCCCGGATTCTCCGGCTGGGTGGCGTCGATCACGATGTCGAACGTCGCATTTCCTGCCTGGAGGTCGTTGCCCGCTGTCTCATCCAGATAGAAGGAGAACTCGTAGCAGTGGGTGTTCTGCGGCGCCAGTGTGCTGAACGAGTGGTAGTCGTTGTTCATGTTGGTGAAGTACAGGTCCTTCAGCAGACCGTCGTACATGATGCCTTGAATCCAGTCGAGGTCTCCATCGAGACAGGCTCCGTACCTGACCTGGACCATCAGGTTCGCCCAGAAGTTCGGTGTGCTGGTGGTCTTCACTGCCGTGTAGCGATACTTCACGTCGAGTGTGGACTGTGGCATCTGCTTGTTCTGCACGTTGATCATGTACGCATCGGACATCGCACCCGGCGCGAGGTCCTCGACGGACAGCTCGACACCCGTCGGGTCATACACCGCCTTGGCTAGACCCACCGGTCCCACTTCAGCCTGGATGTCGAGGGTTGCCCCCGTCGCGCTGATCGGAATGGTTGCGTCATCCGTGAACCAGGCTGCAGAGCCAACGATTCCGAACGCTGCGACACTCAGGAGTCCGAGTGCCAGCAATAGATAGAGTGCTCTTCGCACGATGCCTCACCTTCCTCGTCGAACGACTGAAGGTGCCCGCGATGTGCATCGCACTCGGCACGGGGGACTCGATCCCCCAGATGTCGGGCTTGCCAGCGCGAAGCCCTGAAGTCGTTGCTGTCTTCCGTGCTCCGGAGGCTCCCGCATCGGCGAGATCCATTGGCCTCGCGTCCTTGGGAGTTCACCAGGCAACATCCCGAACCTACGGGCGCTCAAGGGGGCCCGAGCACAATCCTCAGTTCGACACTCAGAAACTTCCCAACAAGGTCGCAGCGGCGATAAGAATCGCCCCTCTTGGATCGATGTTCCCCTCAAGTAACCCCCATCGACCTCGCTTCGCTCGGCCACTTCCCCCGCTGTGCGGGAGAAGGACGAACGAGTGCGCCTTTGGCGCACACCGTCTTGTCTCTCCCCTCGGGAGAGACGCGGAGCGAAGCGACGCAGAGAGGGCCGCACGGTCCGGAGGACCTCGAGACCCGCAGCCAGCTTCTCCCCCCTCTGCCCTCCGGGCATCTCCCCCAAAGGGGAGACGAAGCACCTCTAGCCGGTTGGCCAGGTTTCGGCGACTTCGGGGGCGACGGTGGAGCGGGATCTGCGAGAGGTGCGGTCGGAGATGATGAGGCCAGCGAAGACGAGGAGGCCGCCGATGATGATGCCGAGTTGGAGTTCCTCGTCGAGGAGCACGAGGCCCGCAATGAGGACCATGAGGGGAACGACATAGCCGGTGAGGGACACGTTGGTGGCCGATACCCGTTCGAGGAGCCAGTAGTAGAGCATGAATGGCACGAACGTGGCCAACGTGGCCATGAGCACGATCAGCTGCCAGCCGCGTGCGCTGACGTCCGTCGGAACACCGTCGACAACGAGCATGGCGGCCAGTAGCCAGATGGCCGAGAACCCGAACTGGAGGCCGGTCATCATCGACGGGTTGTAGGACCCGGCATGGCGCTTCCCGAAGGCCGCAGCGAACCCGACCGATGTCACGGCGGTGATCCCGAGGGCGACGGCGACGAGGGGTCGGCCACCCTCACTGAGCCCTGAATCCCCCGAAAGGAGCAGGAAGGCGACACCCGAGAAGGCGACGAGCAGACCCACCAGCTTGCCCTTGGACAGGGGCTCATCCGGGAGCATGAAGTTGGCAGCCACCGCGGTCGACAGCGGAATGAGTGCCGTGAGCAACCCCACGAACCCTGCGGACGCCTCGTCGTAGGCAAAGGTGAACAACACGTAGGGAACGGTGAGGTTGAAGACGGCCTGGGTCAGCCCATATCCGAGCACGACCTTCGAGGGCATCGGCACCCTACGGATCAGCACGACAGCCCCGACGAGGATCGCCGCGAAGAACACCCGGAAGGCGATCATGGTCCAAGCGTCGACGCCCTCGTTGAATGCTGCCCTCGTGGCGATGCCGCCTGACGCCCAGCCAATGGAAGCGACGATGATGGCGAGCCACTGGGTCGGTTTCATGGCTGCGAGGCTAGGTCGCCACCTGTGATCAGCAGCAGGGTGTTCGGGGTCGACACCCCTACGCTTGCGGCATGTCACGCATCTGGATCGTCGTTGCCCTCGTCGTACTCCTGACCGGTGCATGCACGCGCGCGACGAGCGACACAACCACCTCCGAAGCCCCGGCGACGTCGAGCACTTCGACCACGGAACCGTCGACCAGCATCACCACGCCATCGACCACCACCACGACCGCGGCACCGACCACGACCACCACCAGGGCTCCGTCCGCGACGACGACCAAGCCGTCGACAGCCACCACCACGAAGCCTCCTGCGACGTCGACCACCACGACGGTGCCGCCGAACAACAAGCCACCGACCGTCGAGATCGTGTCACCGACGAACCTGTCGTCTCACACCGCCGCCTACGACCCTGCGCGGAAGGATTTCGGTGCCTACATCGCCCTCAGCGCCGTCCCGGGTGATCCCGATGGCGATGCGACGACGGTGCGCTGGACGTCGAGCACCCAGGGCACGCTCGCCGCGGGCCCATCAGCCACGGTGTGGATCTCGACGCAGGGCAGGGATGCCATCCAGCCCGTCATCACCGCCACCGTCACCGACAAGTGGGGTGCCGCAGTGTCGGCATCCGTCCAGATCATCGTCTGGATCCCCTCCGACACGTAGCGCACAGACGACGAGCGCCACAGGCCGTGGCAGGGTCCTGCGAGGTTCAGTCCGCGTCGATCTCGACATCGGGGTCCGGCTCGTAGACGGGACCATCCTCCTCGAAGGCAGGGACACGGTCCTCGTCCCTCGTCATAATGTCCGACAGGCCGTCGCCGAATGATGACCGCTCGGACAGCAGGTCGCTTCCGTGCGTAACGGCACCCCTCCCGAACTTGCGCCGCAGCTCGTCGACGGACGCATCGAGCGATCGGTATTCGATCTCCTTTGGCGTACCCCCCGTACTGATGTCGTCGTCGACGCCCATCGCCAGCTGCATCGGTTCGCCGATGCCGAGCCCTGCGGTGGAGATCCCGACGAGGGTCGTCTCGTGGTTCGGGTACTGGTCGACGACCTTGCCGAGCAACGCCACGGCGACATCGAGGATCGCTCCTGTGGCTGCCGTTGGGGTCTGCATCGTGGCAGACCGCGTCACCGACGACAGGTCACCGAAACGCACCCGCACCGTCACCGTGCGGGCCGTGCGGTTCTTCGCCCGGAGCCGTTCAGCGACCCGGTCGGTGAGCCGGTGGAGGATCGGGATGAGTTCGTCCAGCGTGCGGATCTTTCCCCGGATGGCACTCTGGGCCCCCACGGACTTCGCCTTTCGGTTCCTGGCGACAGGCCTCGGGTCCTGGTTGTTTGCCAGGGCATAGAGGTGCCCGGCGGCTCCCGGACCGAGCATGGCCGTGAGGGCGTCCGGTGGCGTGTTGGCGATGTCGCCGATCGTGGCGATCCCGAACTCCTTGAGCTTGCGTTCGGTCACCGGTCCGACGCCCCACAGCAGCGACACCTTCAACGGGTGGAGGAACGCAATCTCCTCACCCGGTTCGACGACGATGAGACCGTCGGGTTTCGCCACTTGGGAAGCAATCTTGGACAGGAACTTGCGGGTCGACGCACCCACCGAAACCGCAAGACCGGTTTCATCGTGCACCCGCTGGCGTATCTGTTCGGCGATCGACCGTGGTGACCCGAACAGGTGCACCGAACCGGTGATGTCGAGGAACGCCTCGTCGATCGAGATTCCCTCAACGGACGGCGTATAGCTCTCGAAGATCCCGAACACCGTCTTCGAGTACTCGCGTGTAAGCGCCGAACGTGCCGTCGACCTCGATGAGGTTCGGGCACAGCGAGCGGGCATCGACCATCCGCATCCCACCCCGCACGCCATACGCCCTCGCCTCATACGTGCACGACAGCACCACCCCCGACCCCACCGCCACGGGTTTGCCAGCCAATGACGGGTCTTCGAGCACCGCCACTGCCGCATAGAACGCATCCAGATCCGCATGCAGGATCCCCGGTATGTCCATGCCCCCATGGTGTCACACGAGGTGAGACAGAAGCAGCCGAGCTTCCGCTCGGCGAACAACTGGACATCCGCAGCCATCAGCTCCCCTCGCCGTCCGGGCATCTCCCCCAAAGGGGAGAAGAAGCACAGGTGAGCGAAGCGAACACCATGTTGTCTCTCCCCGCGGGAGAGACGCGGAGCGAAGCGACGCAGAGAGGGCCGCACCACCAGAGACGCCCGTAGCCAGCTACTCCCCCCTCTGCCCTCCGGGCATCTCCCCCAAAGGGGAGAAGCAGCGGAGAGCGCCTTCGGCGCATACGACCTCCTGGTCTCGCGAAAACAATCGCACGCGAGGTCCGGGTGACGCGGCGTACTGTCGCAGGGAAAGGAGGGCACATGGACTTTCAGATCATGACGTCCCTACCTGCCCACGATGTCGGTCGGGCACGGGACTGGTATGCGAGGGTGCTCGGCGCCGAGCCCACGATGGATGACGTCGGCGGAGGCTCGCTGATCTATGCGCGAGACGACGGCGGCTTTATGCTCTACGAATCGGCCTTCGCCGGAACCAACAAGGCAACAGCGGCGGCCATCGGCGTGCCAAACCTGGATGCCGCGATGGCAGAGCTCCGAGCGTCCGGGGTCGCGTTCGAGGACGTCGAGGTAGGCGAGATGAGCACCGATGACGGCGTCATGACGTTCCCCGACGGTCAACGCATGGCGTGGTTCAAGGACTCCGAAGGCAACATCCTCGGCATCGGCGAACTCCCCAGCTAACCCCAACGTCATCAGCTCCCCCCTCTGCCCTCCGGGCATCTCCCCCAAGGGGGAGAAGAAGGCAAGGTGTAAGCGAAGCGAACACGATGTTGTCTCTCCCCGCGGGAGAGACGCGGAGCGAAGCGACGCAGAGAGGGCCGAACGTACCAGAAGACCTCAAGACCCGTAGCCACCAGATCCCCCCTCTGCCCTCCGGGCATCTCCCCCAAAGGGGAGAAGAAGCAAAGGGGAGCGAAGCGAACACGATGTTGTCTCTCCCCGCGGGAGAACGCGGAGCGAAGCGACGCAGAGGCCGAACCTACCAGAAGACCTCAAGACCCGTAGCCACCAGCCCCTCTGCCCTCCGGGCATCTCCCCCAAAGGGGAGAAGAAGCAAGGGGAGCGAAGCGAACACGATGTTGTCTCTCCCCGCGGGAGGACGCGGAGCGAAGCGACGCAGAGAGGGCCGGACCTACCGAAAGTGTCCGTAGCCATCAGTCCCCTCTGCCCTCCGGGCATCTCCCCCAAAGGGGAGAAGGAACGGAGTGAGCGAAGCGAACACCGCTCAAGGAGGCGAGAGGTCACATCGGCTGGGCCGACTCGCGGTCAGGCCTGGCGGCGTTTGAGATCCTCGACGACGAGGTCTGGGGCATTGGATGGGATGAAGACCTTGGCGTGCCGGCGACAGAAGGGGAGGCCCTTCGGGTCGAGCGTGAGGGCAGGCCCTTGGCAGATCTGGCAGGCCTGGCGATAGATGGGGATGGTCGGGCTCATACCCTGCCATCGGCACCGATCGGTCGCCAGCCGAGACACAGTTCCTGCGGTTCCCCCGTGACTAGTCACGAACGGGCGAGGAGCCTCGGACGATCGATCCCGCTGACGGAGCTATCCGGTGATGGCGGCGGCGATCTCGTTGCCGATGACGGCGTGGCCTTCCCGGTTCGGGTGGGGCCACCCTGCCCACTTCTGCGTGGTGACGGCGTCCTGCCCGAGGTCGACCCAGGTCACGTCAGGGGAAAGCCCTGCGGTGATGGCCTGGTGGAGCTGTCCGAGGGCGAGGTTCATCTCGTCCTCGCATTCGCCGCCGACCGGTGACCACAGCGGAGCGAAGCGGGTGCCGGCGAGCTGGTAGTAGCTCGTCCAGTACACACTGGCGTTCGTGCGATCAGCGATCTCCTCGACGATCTGATCAGTCGTGTCGGTGATGAAGGCCCGGCGGTCGTCGAGGTTCCAGTCCTGGCCCACAGCTCGTTGACAGACCTTCTTGTCCCCGGCATCGGTGAACGAGAAGAGGGTGTCCCTGGTGAGGTTGGCGATCACATCGACCCAGTTGGTGGAGTTGATCCCTGCGGTCATCACGACGACGTTCCACGTCGACGGGTCAGCGATCCGGTCGATGTCGTCGATCTGGCTCGGGTGTGACGCAGAGCACGAGTCGGAGCCTCCGTTGAGGACGTCACCGACACCAGCACCGGGGTAGGCGATATTGCGGTAGGTCGGTGCCCATGCAGCCGGAAGGGCGGCCGCGAGATCGGCGCGTACGGTCGCGCCGTACGAATAGCTGTCATCGCGACATACGGAGTCCTGCGTGAACCATTGCCTCGTGTAGCCGGAGGCAACCGAGTCACCGGCAACGATGAGGTTGGGGACCGACGGTGTGGTGCCGGACCACGCGGGGAACCAGTCGGAGGCGAAGCCGTATCGGTCGATGGCACGGACCTCGAGGGCGTAAAGGGTGTTCGGGAGGGTCGCTGCATATGACACCGTCGGCGTCACGACATCCGCGGTCTGGATCGTCCCGACCGTTCCCCGGTTCCACCGGTACTCGTAGTGACGGATGCCCTGATCGGCGTCGACGTCGATTACGAGGTCCGCTTCGAGGAGTTCGTTGTGGCTGTCGGGGGCACGCAGTTCGACGGCTTCGATGACCGGTCGCCGCAACCCGTCCGGCATCTGCTCAACCGCAGGCCGCACCGCACCCAGTGCAGGTGCAGCAAGAACCGACGCCAGAACGGCGAGGGCAAATGCGAGGAACAGAACGCGTCGGTGCATGAAATGAAACCTATCGGTCGACATCGGTAAGTCTTCGACGTTGTCAGCCCCATCCGGGTTCCCACGGGGGCCAGGTGAGCGAAGCGAACACCGCTTCGTCTCTCTCCGCGGGAGAGACGCGGAGCGAAGCGACGCAGAGAGGGCCGCACCTACCGAAAGTGTCCGTAGCCATCAGCTCCCCCCTCTGCCCTCTGGGCATCTCCCCCAAAGGGGAGAAGAAGAAGGCGTGAGCGAAGCGAACACCGCTTGGTCTCTCCCCGCGGGAGAGACGCGGAGCGAAGCGACGCAGAGAGGGCCGCACCTCCCAGAGACTAGTCCGTAGCCGACCAGCTCCCCCCTCTGCCCTCCGGGCATCTCCCCCAAAGGGGAGAACGAGAAGCGGTGAACGAAGCGAACCATCGAGCCGACGATCCAGCGGGCCGAAAGCACCCCCTCCGCGCGATCGCTACGATTTCTTCATGAGGCTCAACGCCATTGGGATCGTGTGCAGCAGCGTGTCGGCGTCGTTGCGGTTCTATCGGAAGCTCGGGCATTCCGTTCCCTGCGTACGACCCTGAGATCGGGCACTACGACGCGCGATCTCGGGGGTGGGATGCGCCTGATGCTCGACTCCGAGGAGATCATGGCGTCGTTCATCGAGGGGTTCACGAAACCGAAGGGCAACGACCGCATCGCCCTCGCCGTGGAGGTCGACAGACCGATCGATGTCGACGCCACCTACCAGACCATCATCGACGGAGGCTTCGCCGGCGTCCGTGAGCCGTTCGATGCGTTCTGGGGTCAGCGGTATGCGATCGTGGCGGATCCCGACGGGAACCACGTCGACATCTACGCCGCCCTCTGACGAGCTACCTGCGGCACCCACGACCACGAGAGGGACGTGCGAACGGCACCGGTGCGCCGTAGAGTATGGGCAACTACTCCACCAGGTAGGTCCTGATCGAGAGCCAACCGAGCCTCTTCGCCGCACTGTGGCGCTTCAAGTTCCTGATTGCAGGGGCTGCGCTGTTGGGTGCCGTCGTCGCCTACGGGCTGTCGACGCTGACGTCCCCGGTCTATCGAGGCCGACGGTCTCGTCCTCCTCACCGATCCGCGCACGAACGGCACCACCGCAACCGAACTGTCGATCTTCTGGAATCCGACGCGGTACCTCGAGAACCAGGTCGCGGTGATGGAATCGCCCAACGTGATGGAGCCGTGCTGCCGAGATCCTCGGCCCCGACTACACGATCGAAGACGTCCAGGATGCCGTCTCCGTCCGTTCCGAGACCGACATCGACGCCCTCGACGATCACGGCGACCTCCACGAACCAGGACGAACCCATCGCGATGGTGGACGCCGATGGTCGAGGCCTACGGCCAGGTCGTCTCCGAAGAAGTGATCAACAACGCCTCCGAGACCACGAGCAGACCTCCAGATCTCCGCGGACGCAGCTGTTCGCGCAGCTCGAGGGAACTCGACGCCCAGGTGGCCGAGAACCCCGACGACACGGCGCTGCTGGCGCAGCGGGACTCGACGAAGAAGGCTCTACGAGGATGTCGACGGTCGCATCAAGTCGATCGAGACCGAACGCCCTGCTCTATGGCACCGGCATCCAGCTCTATGTGCCGCCACAGCCCCCGGCGTATCCAGATCGCACCTCGCCCTGCCGCGCAACGCCGCAATCGCTTTCGTGCTCGCCGCCCTCGCCGCCGGGGCCTTCGCCTGGTGGCGAGCGGAGCAGGACCAGCGTGCGGACACCAAGGATGTGCCAGCGCACATCCTCGACGCACCGCTCCTCGCTTCGGTGCCCGACTACTCGCACCGCCAAGGCGTGGGCACCGGCACCCACCATCACCCATCCCGATTCTGCGGCCTCGGAGGCCTACCACTTCGCCCTGTCGTCGCTGTCGTTCGCCCTCGGCGAGATCGAGGGACGGTCGGTGGTCATCACCTCGACCGGATCCGGAGACGGCAAGACGGTGACGGCCCTCAACCTCGCGATCGCCGCCATGACCGACGGACGTCATCCCCTCCTCATCGACGGCGACGAACGGGCCCGTGGCCTCACGAGGCTGGCCGGTATCGGCGAGCCTGCGTCCCCGAACGGGAAGATCGGGCAGGGATACCAGTGGCCGATCACCCCCGAGCAGAGCCATCGACTTCATCGCGGCCGGTCGCGACCTCGGCACGGACATCTCCGGATACTTCCGCTCGATCGAGTTCCGCAGGGCCTTCGAGGAGCTCATCGACGGATCGGGACCTCGTGATCATCGATGCTCCCCCGGTGATGTCGGCATCGGAGACGGCTGAACTGGCCGCAGAGGCCGATGCCGTGGTGTTCGTCGTCGAGAAGGACACGCCGCTGCGTGAGATCGCCGACGCCACGGGACCGCATCGCCATCACCGGGCACCCCGATCGTCGGATACATCTTCAACCGGGCGGACTTCCGCACGGACAAGTACTACAGCTACCCGTACCCGAGCTCGTCGAAGACCCGCTCATCAGACCCGCACCTGATCAGGCGAGCTGCTTGGCGTAGAGCCGTGCATACAGCCCGTCAGCTTCGATGAGGTCCCGGTGGGTGCCCTCCTCCACGATCCGTCCGTCGTCGATCACGACGAGCCGGTCTGCTCGCATCACCGTGGACAGCCGGTGGGCGATCACGATCGTGGTGCGCCCCACCATGAGCCGCTCGAGCGCCTCCTGCACCAGTGACTCCGATTCGGCATCGAGCGAGCTCGTCGCCTCGTCGAGGATGAGGATGCGGGGATTGGCGAGCAGTGCCCTGGCGATGGCGACCCGCTGCTGCTGACCTCCGGAGAGCTTCACGCCACGTTCACCGACGATCGAGTCGTATCCCTCGGGGAACTCGGCGATGAAGCGGTGCGCGTTCGCAGCCTTCGCGGCAATGACGAGGTCCTCGTCGGATGCGCCCGGTTCGGCGATGCGCAGGTTCTCGGCGATCGTGCCAGAGAACAGCTGCACCTCCTGGGGCACCGCAGCCATCCGCTTGCGCAGCGACTCCACCGGATACTTCCGCACGTCGAGCCCGTCGACCTCCACGGTGCCGGTGATCGGCGTCGTAGAACCTCGGGATCAGCTGCACCGTCGTCGACTTGCCTGCCCCGGACGGCCCCACCAGCGCCAGCATCTCGCCTGCGGCCACATCGAGGTTGATGTCGGACAGCACCGTGGCGTCCCTGCCCTCGTAGGAGAAGCCAACGTCGGTGAACTTCACCGACCCCACGGATGGCGGCAGGGTGGACAGGTCGACTTCGTCGTCCTGGGTCTCGGTGACCTCGCCGAGCAATTCGAAGATGCGTCGCGACGCCCCGAGCGACTCCTGGATCTCCCCATACAGCCCGGTGAACGCCCCGAGCGCCCCGGCAATGGTGAGCGTGTACAGCATGAACGAGATGAGGTCACCGGGCGTCATCGACCCGTCGGCGACGAGGCGACCGCCGAGCCACAGGACGAGGGCGAGCGTGGAGAACCCGACGAAGGTGACGAGCGGCACGAACAGGGCCCGCATCCGTGCCCTCCGCCGTGCGATCCGGTACGACGTCACCACCTCGGTGTCGTAGTCGGCGGAGAGCCGGTCCTCGGCGTTGAACCACTTGACCACCCGCACCGAAGCGATCGATTCCTCGGCGAGGGAGTTCGCCACGGCGAGCTGGTCGTGGTACTCGGTGGAGATCTTCCGCAGCCTCCTCCCGAAGAACGCTGCGGCGAGGATGATGATCGGCAGGAACGTGAGGATGCTCAGCGACAGGATCGGGCTGATCGTGATGGCGAGGATCACGCCACCCACGAGGGTGATGCCCTGTGACAGTGTCCGCCCCAGCGCATCGGACACGATCGACTGCACCACGACGACATCCGACGTGAGCCGCGACGTGAGGTCGCCGGTGTGGCGCTCGTCGAAGAACGGCACCGGCAGCCGCACGACCCGGTCGTACACCGTGCGCCGCAGGTCGGCCACGACGCCTTCCCCGACCACGGCCAGGTTGTAGGTGCGGACGTAGTTGAACACCGCCTGGAACGCGAAGATCCCGAGCAGGCCGAGGGCATACAGGTTCAGCTGAGCCGTATCCGTGTTCGCGGGATCGACGAACGCCGTATCCACGAGCCGACCGATCACCAACGGAAAGATCAATCCCAGCCCCGCAGCCACCACGACGGCAAACGTCCCGATGAACAACCGCACCCGATACGGCCGCGCAAACTGGAACAACCGCCGGATCTGCCCGACCTGCACCACGAGAGAGGTATCACCCGCCACGACCCGATGGTAGGAGATCACCGAGTGCGCCCCCGGCGCACCCCAGCGATTGTTCTCCCACCGCCAGTGGGCGGGAGAGTGTCGAGGAGCCTGCGACGAGACGGGGATCTCACCTACCGGTCGCCGCAGCTGGCGTCGACCAGTGACACTCCTCAGGTTGCGGTGATCACGGGTGCGACTCGACCCGCCGATCGAGGTGACACCGTGACGGGCACTTCTCGATCGGCGGGGTGGGTGATCCGACGCTCAGCGACGTCTAGAGGAAGGTGAGGTACCCGGTTCCGCCCGATGCTCCCGTGATCGGAGTCGTGCACTGGGCTTCGAAGGCTGCCTCTGCGGCTGCCTCGTCGTCGAAGAAGAGTGCGCGGGTGGCCATCGATCCACCGCCGGTGTCGACGAGGGTCAGCACCATGAACCCGTCGGTGTCCTGCCATGAGGGATCGCCCGATCCCCACACGGTGGCCGTCAGCGCCATGGCGTCGAGGCACACGTCCAACACGTCGACATCCATCGTCCGCCCGTTGAAGCTGTACGAGTACGACCCCATGCCGGAGACCGTTTCGTCGAATGCGACGTAGGCCGTGAAGTCGATGTCGATGCCGCCACCGGAGAATGACCCTTCGACAACCTCCGTCGAGTACATGCTCGCACGTCTCGTCGAACTCGAAGTTCGGCATGTCCCGGAACCGCTCCACCGCTCTGCGAGTGCGTCGCCATGCCCGAGGTGCGCGTTGAGAGCGTTGCTGCTGATGTTGATGAGGTGGAAATCGCCGTTGCCCGTGCGATGACACACGTCGACCTTCGGTGCCGGGGAGACCCGCTCACCCTCCACCGCAGGTGCGGAGTGATTCTTGGCAGAATGGTCAGGGCGACCGGCATGGTCGGGCGGGGTCGCACCGGCAACACCGGTGGCCACGACCATCAGGCTGGCGGTTGCGATCATCAGAGTGAGCGTTCGTCGCATGGTTCCTGCTTCCCGGCCCATCATGGGCGGCGTCGACACCTACAAACTTGAATCGGCCAGATGTCACGCCACCTGAAGCAGAAAACTTCGACGGAAGCGCCCTTCGAGGGGATTCTCGATATCCCGTGACATGACCACGCCGACGGATGCGCGACCACCCGTGGCGAGATGCGCGAAGACAGCGAATCGATGAGATGGACCCACAGTCGGATGGGACCTCTCATCCACCCCGGCGGACGTCGCCGTAGAAGGAGTGCACGGTTCATGACTGATAGGAAGGATCAACCATGCGTCGACTCGTACTCCTGGCTGTCGTTTCGCTTCTCGCGATTGCAGCATTGGCTCCGGCCGCGCTGGCCGCAGAGCCAGGCAACTTCGACCTCACGGTGAAGCACCGCATCAACGGCAACCCCCTCGGGCTCGAGCGTCAGCTCCCCGTCGATGTGTATGTCAACGGTGGCCTCGCCATCGACGACTTCGAACTGTCGGACACGGTGAAGACACAGCTCCCCGCCGGTGACTACTTCATCGAGGTGAAGCTGGCCGACACCAACACCACCGTCCTGACCCTCCAGACCGGCGACGTGCCGGAGGGCGCCAACGTCGAGATCATGGCCAAGCGATTCGGCCAGGACATCGGCCTCAAGGTGAAGGTGAAGTAGCACCTCCCCATCAACCAGCCACAGAGGGCACCGGGTCTTTCTCCCCCCGGTGCCCTCTCTGCGTTTGGTGACCACCCACGAGCCCACTGACGACCTGTCCGCCTCGCCCCTCTTCCAGGTGGACGGGCGAGTGCCGTGAGCCAAGGAGATGCCCCCTCCGACCTCGCTCCGCTCGGCCACCTCCCCCGCCCTGCGGGAGAGAAGCAAAGGAGTGCGCCTTCGGCGCACACAATTCTCGACGAATCCACCATCCACAGCGACCGGACCATTCCGAACAATGGGCAGGCTCACAGCCACGAAGCACCCCTCCAAACTGAGGGCACCGGACCTGTCTCCCCCGGTGCCCTCGCTTCGTTTGGTCAACGGTGGCAAGACCCGAGCCATCAGATCCCCCTCTGCCCTCCGGGCATCTCCCCCAAAGGGGAGACGAAGTGTGAGCGAAGCGAACACCCTTGGTCTCTCCCCGCGGGAGAGACGCGGAGCGAAGCGACGCAGAGAGGGCCGCACCTCCAGAGACGCCCGTAGCCATCAGCTCCCCCCTCTGCCCTCCGGGCTTCTCCCCCAAAGGGGAGAGAAGAGGAGTGACGACGATGCCGTCCTCCGGGAGAACCAAGACACAGCATCTCTCGTCCAACAATCATGAAGGTCTGCCGCAGTCCGTTCGGTCGGGAGAGATGCGGAGCGAAGCGACGCAGAGAGGGCCGCACCTCCAGAGACGCCCGTAGCCAATAGCTCCCCCCTCTGCCCTCCGGGCATCTCCCCCAAAGGGGAGAAGACGAGGGAGGCCGTGCGTCATTCGTCGGGAACCGAAGCGATGCACCTATCGTCAAATCACCATGAAGACTGCTCTCGCCCTTGCCGCTTTCACTCGTCCTCGGCGCGTGCGCGTCATCCGACGGTGGTGCAGATGTCACGACGACCGGGGGCACCGATACCACCGAGACAACCGAGACGACCCTGCCGCCGGAGCCGGTCGAGATATTCACGGTGCGGCTCGATGGCGGCTGCATGATGATGGGGCCGAACTGCCCTGAGTACCGGTTCCTCAGCGACGGCACCGTCGCACTCTTCCGCGTCGGTGAGGTCGAGCCGACCGATACCGCAGCGATCGACCCAGCGCTCGTCACCTCCGTCGTCGACCTCGTCGCCTCCACCGACCTCGAAGCCCTCTCCGCCAGCCTCCCACCGGGTGAGTGCCGTGGTTGCTACGACGGCATCGACGTCACCTACATCTACGGACCGGACGGGGTGTTCGCCAGCACCGACGTCGAACTCGTTCCCACCGAACCGCTGTTCGCCGCCACCGAGGCAGCCCTCGCCGCCGCACAGGCTGCGCTCAGCGAGCTCCCCATCGCCAGTCGCTGACCGCCCGCTCCTCCACGTCGCTACGCTGCCGGGATGGCCGCACCCCACCCGCTGCTGGTGCCCCTGATCACCGGTGAACCCCTCCCGCCCGACGCCCGCATCGACATGGACGTCGTGATTTCGGCCGAGGAGCACGGCGTTGCAGCCCTCATCGATGCCACATGGAAGCTCGCAACATCGAGCTCGACGACGGGGTCGCCAAGCGGCTCACCATGTCCACCCTTGCCGCAGCGGCAGAGAACGGAGCAGCGCTGCGAGCACTCTCGACGATCCTCGATGTTGCCAGCGACCTCGGCATGGAGGTCGCCGTCTTCAAGGGCGTCGCAATCGGATCGAGGTTCTACCCGGACCCACTTCGGCGCCCGACCATCGACCTCGATGTCTTCGTCTCCCCAGAGGATCCGGGAAGCCTTGGAACACTCGTGACCACGCTCGGCCAAACCCCGTCGCACGGTCTCGCAGTCGACGCCATGGTGGCGGAGGGTCGTGTCTTCGAGCACTCGATCGTCCTCGACGGCACCCTCGTTGACCTGCACCGCGACCCGATGAACATGGTGCTGGCAGCGACCGATGAACAGGCCCGGTGGGACCGCTCCGAGGTCATCACCGTTGCCGACGGGCTCGAGGTCCGAACCCTCGACCTCGAGGACACCGTGATCCAGGCGGCGTTGCACCTGTTCAGGGACAACTTCGCCGACCTCCTCCATGCCAACGACCTCCGGCTCATGATCGAGGCGGGCCCAGATTGGGACGAAGTGGAGCGCCGAAGCGCTGTCAACGGGTGGACCGACCTCGTCCGCTACGCCGTGTGGGCGGCTGCAGACGCGTTCGGAATGAAGATCCCCGCTTCCCACGACGATCCGGCGTTGGCGCCGAATCGCCATCGACACGGTGTGGCGCCCGTCGCTTCGGTTCCAGGGCCATCGACAGCCATGCGACGAGCCTCCGACGCCAATCGGCGCTGAGCCTGCTCACGGCCGCATCGCCCGTGGCGCTCGGCTCGGCGTTCGCCGCAAGGGTCGCGCCCTCCGCGGCAGGTGATCGCACTCAGGAGCGGGAACGCTTCCGGGCCGTATCCGGTGGCGCTCGGCCGGTGGCGGCTCGGTCAACGACGCGACGCGGCGGCCTTCAAGCGGGCCGGCGATCGGCGGACGGCATGAAGCGATCCGACCACGCCATGGCCCGCGAAGTCGACGACGAGATCATCATCCTCGACATCCCTTCCGGCCAGTACTTCGGGCTCAACGATGTCGGCGCCCTCGTGTGGAGCCTCCTCGACGGAACCACCGACCGAGACGGCCTCATCGACGCCGTGACATCAGCCTTCGACGTGGACCGCGACACGGCCGCCGCCGACATCGATTCACTCCTCGCCGAGTTGGTCGACGCTGGCCTCGTGGTCGCCGAGTGATGCAGGCATCCAACGTCGGGAGGATGCTGACCGCCTGGGTCGGTGTGCGCCTGATCCGCTTCTCCATCCGACGCGTCGGCTTCGCATCCACTGTCCGGCTTCTCACGAGCCTGCCAAGGCTCGGAGGGACCGCTCCAGCACCTGATCCCCGCTGGGCGGCGGAGATCGTCGCGGGTGCTGCTGGCCGGTACGGCGGGTCATGTCTCGACCGGTCCGTGGCCCTGTGGTTCGTGCTGTATCCAGCACGGCATCGACGGTGACCTCCGTATCGGCGTGGCCAGGGACGGCGACGCCATCGACGGGCACGCCTGGGTGGAGTATCGGGGACAGGTCCTCAACGATGCCCCCGACGTGGCAACCCGGTTCGCCGTGTTCGACGACGACCCGGTGGGGATGGTGTTCACCTGATGGCGACGGCCGTCATCGGTGGTGTGCGCTTCTCGATGGAGGACGACCTCGTCTCGGTCGATGACGACGGGTTCGCCGACCTCGACCTCGACGTCCAATGGTTCACCGGTCACCCACCGTCGGGAACCCCACTCGCAGCCCCGATGGACCTGGAGCTCTGGCTCGATCAGGATGCGGGTGTCGTGAACCTGCCGGCGATCGACGATCACATCGAGATGCGGGGCTGGCAGCTCCGCCAGGTCGCCCCGACCGTTGCGGCATGCTTCGAGCGCCTCACCCTCCACGCCAGCGCGGTGACGATCGATGGACAGGTTCTGGCCTTCGTTGCGGAGTCCGGCACCGGGAAGAGCACCCTGGCCTGGGCCCTCGTCAAGGCAGGGGCGGAGCCCCTGAGTGATGACCTGCTCCCCATCCGCTTCACCGAAGGCCCCATCGTGCCCACCACGACGGGCACGCAGCCCATAGCGGCGATCGCCTTCCTCACGCGATATGGGGAGCTGCTCACGATTGACCACGTGGATGACTCGACCGCCCTGCAGCGCCACATCGCGAACGGGTTCGGCGAGCACGGCGAACCGAGCGTGTGGGGTTTCCAGTTCGATGCCTACCACCGCCTGGTCAGCGGCGCCCCCCACATCGACCTCACCATCCCCGACGACCGGAACCAACTCCCCCACGTCACCGAGCGCCTGATCGACCTCACCCGAACCGCCGGGTTCACCACCTGATGGGCGGTCTCGCCGTCGCCATCGACTGGGTCGAACCCGTCGACAACGAGGCTTTTGATCGCATGGTGGACGCCATGACCCACCGTGGCCCAGCCGGTACCCAAACCACGACCAGGACGAACGCCCATCTGGCCGAAGCCCGCCTACCGAGGGACGGCTCCGGTGACTGGGACATCGCAACCGTCGGCCGATACACGCTCGTCGGCGACCTGCGGCTGTGGAACCGCGACGATCTCTGCGCCATGGCCGCAACCGATGAGACCGACGACAGGATGCTGATCCTCCACGCATATCGGAGGCATGGCCCGGCGATCATGGAGCACGTCGACGGAGACTTCGCCTTCGTCATCTGGGACGCTCAGGACCACACCGCCTTTGCAGCCCGGGACCGCTTCGGCGTCAAGCCCCTGTGGATGGCCCGCACCCCCACCGGCATCCGATTCGCTTCCGAAACGGCCCAACTCTCGACGGCTGCCGACCAGCCCGTCCCAACCAGACGACGTCACCGTGGCACGGTTCCTGACCGACACGTTCGCCTGGGACTCCCGCTCCTTCCTCGAGGCATATCGAGGGTGATGCCTGGCCACACCGTCACAGCGTCACACGGCATCCGTGACTGCCACCCGCGTACTGGAACCCGAGCACGACACCCATCGCCGACATCGATACCGGCGACGTGCCAGCCGCATTCCGCGACCACCTCGTCGATGCGGTCCGGCGTCGGACGAGCGGCAGTCTGAAGACCGTCAGCCACCTCAGCGGCGGCCTCGACAGCTCATCGATCACCGCCTCGGCACAGCTCCTCACCCTCGACTGAGCTGGATCCCGACCGGTTCGTCACGGTGTCTGCCATCGTCGACGGCGCCGAAACCGATGAATCCGCATGGATCAACGAGATCGCAGCCGGTCAACCATTCGAACACCACGAGTTCTCGCCCCGTATCGGACCGATCGACGACTACGCCGACGACATGGCGACGACCGGGAAGCCCATCGCCCACCACCTGCGGGATCTCACCGTGCGCACGGCGGAGATCGCCAGCGACGTCGGGCTCGATCTCGTCCTCACCGGGAACGGCGGCGACGACGTGGCCAACGATGCATGGGTACTGGCGAGTCTGCTGGGGTCGAACGAGTGGGGAACGTGGATGCATCGCTTGGCCGACATGCGGTCGATCTCGACGTCGACGGCAGTGCTGTGGGGTGTCTCGTCGCTCGGCCAGAGCCTCCCGCCGTGGGCCAAGGCTCCCCTGCGTCGCCTCGGACGCGACCACGACGACGCCGATCTGCTGACCCCGCGCGCCCGCCAGACCCTCGCCGCTGAGCCAGAGGAACCGGCCGTGAGCAGAGACCTTCGCTCCCACCTCGCCGCGGATCTCGCCAACGGACGAGGCCTCGTCCTCCGGGAGTATCAGGAGGCGATCTTCGCCCGCCACGGCCTCGAGGTCTCCCACCCGTTCCTCGACCGGGACCTCGTGTCCTTCGTCGCCTCGATCCCTGCCACGTCCCGCCCACTGCCTTGCGGGCAACAAGGCCCTCATCCGTATGGCGTACCGTGGCCTGCTCCCCGATTCGGTCGTCGACCGCACGACCAAGACCCTCGGCAATACATGGATCGACCGGGTGATCGCCGAACAGGGTCCCGAGTTCGCCGAGGTTCCCCAGCGTCCTCGGGGCATCGGCTCGATACATCGACGCCGACAGGTATGCATCCGCTCTGGCCACCCTGCCATCGCTCGACGCTGCCCGAGCCGACGACCTGTGGAATGCGTGGTCGCTGCAACTCTGGCTGGAGGTCCTCGGCACCGCCGACGTTCAAGATCCCTGAGATACCAGCCGATATCGGTACCGTGTGCACAGCATGAAGCCGTATCACACGCCCACCTTCCGCGATCTGGGCTCGATGTCCCACGTCACCCGGAAGAGCGGACGACGTCGGGATACCGAGACCCTCGACCGTGCGCCCCAGAACCGTCCACCCGTGTGCGACTTCATGCCGTGGCTGCCCCCGTGCAACCGCTGACCTCCTAGCCAGCCGCTCGGACCGTTCGCCCGCCCTATCGTGACGGCCATGGCACCGCAGCGACACCCGATCCCATGGCTGACCGCCTCGCCCGATGGGCCGTTGCCAGCAATCGAACGGCATCACGTGCCCTCCGCGGCGCCTGGGCCGTGCACAGCGGACTGTGGCTCGGTCTCATGGACGACGACGATCTCGCCGCGGCCACCGCCCTCTTCTACGAGAACACCGACCGATGGCTCGACGAGGACCTCACCACCTCCGGCCTCGCCGAGTGGGAGGCAGCAGCCGTCGACCGATGGTTCCCCGACACCGGCCGCATCCTCGTCCCCGCCGCAGGAGCGGGTCGTGAAGTCCTCCCCCTCGTCACGGCGGGCTACGACGTCGTCGGATTCGACCCCTCACAGCCCCTCGTCGACCTCGGGAACCGCCTGCTCACCGCCACCTGGACCAGGGAGCCTCCTCGTGGCACCACCCAACACGATCCCCACCGACATCGCCGGACCCTTCGATGCCGCCCTCTTCGGATGGGGCGGCATCAGCCACGTTCGCGGACGACAGACCCGCATCGACCTCCTGACCGCCATCCGGTCGCTGATGGTCGACGAAGCCCCACTCCTCATCTCCTTCCTCCACCGCGACCCCGACGCCCGCTCGTTCACGACCGTCCGCTCCGTTGCCACGAGACTGCGCCGCATCCGACGCGCCGACACGACCATCGAGGTCGGGGACACGGTGAACGGCAGCTTCGACCACTACTTCACGATGGACGAGATGGCCGCAGAGCTCGCATCGTGCAGGTTCGCCGAGGTGGCTCGATCCACCTCCCCGTACGCCCACATCGTGGCCACGGCCTCGTGAAGAACACCAGCCCCTGATGGGTGGCTTCGCCGTCACCATCGACTGGGACCGCCCCGTCCATCCACGCGAGGTCGAGGCGATGATGCACCCGATCCCCCATCGGGCGAACCGGCGGAATGCAGGTACACGCCACGCCCCACGCCGTCCTCGCCGAGGGACGCACAACGGCGCAGACCAGGGTGAGCCGTGGACAATCGCCACGATGGGACCACTCTCCATCGTCGGCGACATCCGCCTCTTCGACACCGACCGCCTCCGCAGCGCCGCAGGAGGCCGCCATGTCACCGAGGGCTTCGACCATCGCCAGCTCCTCCTCGCCGCCTATCGCCGCCACGGCCCCGACATGCTCGACACCGTCGACGGCGACTTCGCCTTCGTCATCTGGGACGAAGCCAAGCGCCAGGTCCTCGCCGTCAGGGACCGCTTCGCCGTCAAACCCATCTTCTACGAGGAAACCGCCGACCGGTATCCGGTTCGCCTCGGAGGTCAAGCAGCTGGCGTCCACAGCGAGGGCCCCATCACGCCGGACCTCCCGGTGCCTGGCTGAGTTCACTCCGATACGACTTCCGGTCCGTGGACCCCTTCTTCGACGGTATTCGACCGATCCCGCGCCTCGTGCCATTCATCGGGTCGGCAGGTGATCGCGAGTGCCGCGTACTGGACCCCGCAACCGACAAACTGCCAGTCACACGAGCGACCTCCCGCACTTTCCCGAGAACCTCATCGACTCGGTCGATCGCCGACTTCGCACCGCATCCGTGACCGTGAGCCAGCTCTCCGGGGGCATCGACTCGTCATCGATCGCCGCTTCGGCCTCGATTGGGCGCGCGGCGGACCGCGACTTGACGACCGTCTCCGCCGTGTATCGACACACCGTCGATCGATGAGTCTCGATGGATCCACGACATCGCGCGAAGGCCAGCCGTTTCCACACGTCGAATTCACCCCGGACGGGGAATCGGTCGTGCCTCTCGACGAGGACATGTAGATCGCCGACGGCCCGTTGACCGATCCGCGTACATGAGTCGCGAGACAGCCAGAATCGCTGCGACCCGCGGTGCGACGCTCGTTCTCACGGGTGACGGCGGTGATGACGCGCTCCTACCAGTACACATACCTCGCCGACATCGCAAAGGAACTTCATCCGCGATTCGCCCGAGATGTCCATCGAACGGCTCGGTGGGAAGGACACCCCGATCTGGCGGATCCTCGAACGGCCAGCACGGTACGTTTCTTGCCGCTCCGGGTCCGCTCATTTCGTCGGATCATCCGGCAGCAGCCCGGCATGGTGCGATCTCCTCACGATCCCGCGACGGCGACACTCCCCGAGGTCACTGACATGAGCCCGGATCTCGGTTCACGGACCCACGCGCATCGCCGCCGATCTCCGCGCCCCCTTGTCGGTCCGGGTCCACGAGATGCAGCATGGCATCTCGTGTACGCACGACACGATGTGGACGCGAGCCACCCCTACTTCGATCGCGAAGTGGCCGAGTTCGTCCGTTTCGATCCCACCCACCGATTGTCCTACGACGGCCGATCAAGACACTGCCTCGCCAAGCGTTCGCCGATCTCCCCACATCAGTCCTCGACCGAAGGCAGCAGACACTCGCTGATCGATACCTCGAAGAATCGATGGCACCGACGCGCGTATCGCCACCGACCGACCGATACCCGGACAGCACCATCTGCTCGTCGGCTGTCGACGGGCACTGATCGCTCGGCTCTCGCACCTCATTCGATCACGGTGACCTCGGTCCGGAGATCACCGGCCCTGATGCGCGGTACGTGCAACCGTTTCCTGGCTCGAGATCTGGAGACGCTACCCATCGACCGTCGGCTGTGATTGACTTTACTATGAAGGATCCACCAGGCCCGACACCACCGTGCCGTTGTCCGCCCGACCCTGCACCACCTCGGTGCCATGGCCGCCGACACGAGGAAGTCCGGAATCAATCTCGACGGGCAGTCGATCAACAAGAAGACCTACCGCCCGAGTTCTCCAACGCCCATCACCTCACGGAACGGCACCGTCGCCCGAACCGCGAACGACCCATCAGGAAGTGTCGCCGGTTCCGTGGGGACCGTCACCGTGCGAATGCTGACCCGTTGGCACTGACCTCAACTCCCACGCAAGCGACACAGCGTCACCGATGCCGAGCGTGTCCGACAGCACAATCGTGTCCCCCAACTGTTCGGCCAGACCCGCCAAGCTCGACGGGGGACCGTACCGCTCTTCATTCGTCCAACAGAGCGAACATCAAATTCCTTCACGCGCACCACCGCGCACCGCATCCCCGCTATCCGCCATAAACTGCCATTCACCATCAATGATACTCCTGCGTCTGACGGGACCGGAAATAGGCGAGGGCATGGGCGCCGTCAACGATGGAACACCCGCAGGCATCAATGTCGTACGTGCCCTCACGCACGCGTGCAGAGAACACAGCCTCACGCCACCGACCGAGTCCACCATTTCGACCAACGCCTCAAATCGCAGAAGGGCGAAGTGATCGATCTGGATTCCGGTGTAATCCTCGATTGTCAACGCCACATGCTCAGCACGCGTCGATCTCCCCGGCACACGTCTCCAATGTCCGATCGAGCTTGGTCTCCCCACCGGAGCACGGATCGGTCACAATGAGATCACGCGGGATCGAATTTTGAAACGACCGCTGGTCTCGAAGTCCGACGCGGTGGTCGTCGTCCCGAGGTTGTCCATTCGCGACAGCAACTCATCGGCCCTGCCGAGTTGCTGGTAGGTCCAGCTCAGCGGATTGCCGTCGCATTCGGGCAGCCCGCCGCCCTCGTCACCGTTGCCGGCACAGGCCGTGCGCAACCGGTGGACGTCATCGAGGCCCCAGGTCCAGCCGGTGCCCGCGAAGACGCCATCGAGGTCAGTGGGGCCTCGACCCACCTTGACCCCGGACGGCGCCGACCAGTGGTAAAGATAGCCGCCGAGCGTGCTGCCCCTGGCGAAGACACCCTCGCCGTAGGATGTGCGGATCGCCGACAGCAGCGATCCCTGGCTCGCCGCGGTGGGATCGTAGTCGTAGTCCTGGTTGAGGCTGCCCGCGGTCAGACCGAAGAACCGGCCGGTCCCTCCCCACCGATAGGTGGCGCCAAAGCGGTCCCCGTCGGTTGGTATCTGTTGTCGGCGGTCGAACTCGTCGTAGAGGAGACTCTCGATGGCAAAATGCCCCGCCGGTCCGATGGCGCGGGTCATGCGATCGTAGATGTCGAAATCACGCACGATTGCCTCGGCGGCGCCGATCTTTTCGGTCGCTGGGAGCGCCCGCGGGTCGCCGGTGAAGTAACCGTAGTCGATCTCCGACGCCGCCTGGAGGACATCGGGGTTGCCGCCCTCCTGGTTGTCGCCGAGGGTCTCGATCCGCCCCTGGTGGAGCACCCGGCCGAGACCGTCGTAGGTGGCCGAGTCGCCCACCTCGTCGAAGGCCGCCATGCCGTCCGGCAGAGATCCTGCGAACCCTCCCGCATCATCGACATACCGTCGGGTGAGCCGGTTGACGGCGTCATACTGGTGGATCAACGTCAGCTGGACGTCGTCGTCATTCTTCTGACGCGTGGCCCAACGCATGAGCTGACCGTCGGGGTAGTAATCGAAGGTCTCGGTCACGACATCCGCACCGGGCACGGTGCGGCTGATGAGCATGCCCCGGAGGTCGTAGTCGAAATTCGTGCTCTCGGGATCGCCCTCGCGGAAGACCTTCTTCTCTTTCAGGGCACCGTCGAGGTAGTAACCGTACTGGGTGAGCGAAAACACCGACGGCCGTTCGACGGTCAGCAGGTTGCCCCAGCCGTCCCACGAGTAGGTCGTTGTTCGATTGTAGGGAGGTGGCAGCTCTTCGCTCAGCACGTTCCCGGCTTCGTCGTACGTGCGGGTTACCGTCAGGCCGTCGGAGCTCGTGATGGTCGTGGGCCGGCCCCGGTTGTCCCGATCGAAATACGTCGACCGCACGATGGTCGTGCCGGCCGGCGTCCGCTCGCTCGTCGTGATCTTCCACGGCCACGGCCGGCCGCCCTTGCTGTCGTCCTCACCGTCGTCCTTGTAGAAGTACTGGACCGTGTTGCCGAATGCGTCGGTCACGGTGTCGATGCGGCCGCTCTGGTCGTCCTTGTAGGTGACATCCCGTTCCCTGCGGAACTCGCCGCCGGCATCGGGCCCGCGATGGATCGTTTTCACCCGGCCCGCCTCGTCGTACTCGTAGCGGGTCTCGCGCGTCACCGTTTCGTTGCCGGTGAACAGGCCATCCTCGAAGACCTTGTCGATCCGGCCCGAGGCTTTGACCTCATATCGTCCGGTCGCCATGGTCCGCGAGACACCATCCGGATCCGGCGCCACGACGTCGATTCGCTCGAGGTTACCGGCGTCGTCGTACGTCCGGTTGATGACCGTCCCGTCGGCCAGCCGCCTTCGGCGAGCTGGCCGAGATCGTTGTATTTCCCACGCCACCAACCCTCGTCGCCGTCGGTGGTGTAGACGACGCGCCCCATCTCGTCGTAGGCGCGGTGGAGCACGGTGTCCTCGGTCTGACCGTTGACCGGCGGCAGCGTGATCTTGTTGACCCGTCCCTCGCTGTCGTGGTCGAAGATGACGACTAGCGTGCCCCGGTCCCACGCTCCTTGACACCGTCTTGAGGAGACCACTCGACCGTCGTACCATACTCGTGGTAACGTCGCTCCACCCACACCCGGTGACTCGCCGCGTGTCCGGTCGTGGTCACCGTCGTGACCTGACCGCGTTCGTTGTAGCTCGGTAGTGGTGGTGACCGTCCCCAGACCCTTCTGCGAACGCTCGGTCTTTCGGATCCGCCCGGAGCTCGTCATACCTGGTCGTGATGGTCCCCTCGACCCCGTCACCGCCGCCCGGTGCGATGGTGGTCTGGTAGGCGCGATCCCACGCGTCGAAGACTCTTTCCGTCGCCATGGTCTTTTCATCGCCGACCGTGGTCGTGACGAGAGTTGGGTTGCCGAACGCGTCGTGGCCTGAAAACTCCGTGGTCGGACCGGCGCCACGAGTGATTTTTTTGAGGTAGCCCTCTCCGTTGTCGGGACTCGGATTGCTCGGGTCGTAGTCGAAGCCGATCTCCTGCAAACCCGCACCGTCTGCCTTGCTGGGGGTCACGCCGAGCCGCATTGTCCGTGACCGTGCCGGTGCTCGAGTACTCGAGCGTCGAACGCAGGTTCTCGCCCGGGAAGCCGCGGTCGACGTCCGCCGGCGGCGCTCCGGCATCGATCCGCGGCGGCGAAACCAGCTGATCCCGATCGAGCCCGTCGAGAATCCTGGTTGGATAGTTGTCGACGCTGCCCTCGTAGTCCATCGTCGCGGCGACGCTGTCCCGTCGCCGTCGCCGTCCGCGCCCAGCGATTGACGGAGGTCGACTCCGAGCTCGGCGATGCGCGTCGTCCCACGATACCCGTTCTCCACATCGCTATCGTCGGGTAGCTTGACCGTCTTCACGCGGCCGCTGCCGTCGTCGGTGTAGTCGTACTCGACCTCGAGGTCGGCGGTCGTCGTTTCCCGGGCTCAGGTCCGGTCCTCCGCCGGGATACCACCCTCCGGCAGGTACGGGACGCCTTGACCGATGACCTTGTGGAGCCGGCCGCGATTCGTTCCCCTCGGTGTGGAGGTCATACGTCGACGTCGATTCGGTCTCGGTGTGCGGCGAGGCGATATCGACGGTGTCGACCCGGCCCGACGCCATGGTCCAGTCGAGGACCCACGAATTCGAAATCTCGGGTAATTCGACCTTCCACAGCCGTCCGTCTGCGCTCGTGTACTCGAGGTCGAATCGGTTCTCCTCGCGGCCCGGTAGCCTGACGCTCTTGAGCCGGTGGCCGCTGAAATCACCGTGCACGATGCCGTTGGTGTAGTCACCTGGGTCGTAGGCGTAGGAGACGACCGGGTTCTGACTCTCACCCTCGACGAGGACGGCTCCGTGATTTCTGGGAGCTCCACTTCTTCCAGCGCCCGCGGGTCGTCGAGCTTGTACCGATACTGGATCTTCCGGTCCGCAAAGTCCTCGATCTCCACCAGCAGGCCGAAGTCCGGGGCTCGGGATCGTCGTCGTTGTAGCGGAAGCGGTACTCGCGGCGGTAGTCGTCCTCGACCCGGTCGAGCCGGCCGAAGGCATCGTAGAAGAGGCGCACTCGGTTGCCGCGGATCTCGTCCTCGGCCGCGTTCTGACGCAGACGGTCGGCGATCTGCACGAGCCGCCCCTGGCTGTCAAAGGTCATGGCGTCGTTGTGGGGGCCGAGGAGCTCCATCCCCCCCCGTCGAGGGTCGGACGAAGCGTC
>CAVWBO010000001.1:0-6264 GCA_963753185.1 uncultured Acidimicrobiia bacterium | reverse complement strand
AGATCGCGTCGATCACCGTCGGTGAGGAGCCGGTCGCGGTCGAGGTCGATGACGGCATGGCATGGGTCGTCAACAGCGGAGACGGCACCGTCATGCGCATCGATGTCGACACGAACGAGGTGATCGACACCATCGACGTGGGCGAGTTCCCGACCAGCGTCGCCTTCGGTGCCCAGAGCGCGTGGGTCCCGGCCGAAGGTCGGCTCTCCCGGATCGACCCGGAGTCGGGCGAGATCACCGATGTGGTCGACATCGGCGCATCCCCCGGAGAGGTGGCGTTCGGGGCAGACAGCGTGTGGGTGGTCCTCACCGACGAGGGCACGGTGCTGCGCATCGACGCCGAGAGCGGCCGGCTGACCGACACCATACGGGTCGGTGGCACGCCGTTCGCTATCGAGGTGGGGGCCGAGAGTGTGTGGGTCGGCGAGTCCGAGAGTTCTGCCTCCCTGACGCGAATCGATCTGCGAACCAACGACGTGCTCGCCGAGATCGACGTCGGGACCACTCCGAGCGCCATCGCGTCGGCCGACGACGCGGTCTGGGTGGCCGACTCCAGGGATGACACCGTCGCCCGGGTCGACCCCGAGACCGAGGACGTGGTCGCCACGATCGCGGTGGGTGCCGTCCCGACCGACCTCGCGTTCGGTGACGGAGCGCTGTGGGTCACCGACCGTGCGGACGGCACGGTGTCACGCATTGATCCCGAGACCGACACGGTGAGCGAATCGATCGACGTCGGCGGCAGTCCGGTGGCCATCGCGTTCGGTGACGGTGACCTCTGGATCGCCGACTCGGTCGAGGGCACCGTGGTGCGTCACGGGACCGCCATCACCGATGACGGGTCATCGGCGACGACGGGCACCTCGACGAGGCGGACCACCACCACAACCACGACGGGAAGCACCAGCACGACGACGAGGACCACCACCGCACCCACCGACCCCACGCCCGGCGTCTACCAAGGGGTCGTCGTGGCGGCGGGGGGAGAGATCCGCGAGGGCGAGTTGACCATCCTCCTCGAAGTCCAGATACCCGGAATCACCCAGACCGTGGTCGTCTCGGCGCCGGATCTGGTGCCCAGGGGTTCGACTGTCGAACTCGAGCTGACTGGGAGCGGCGAGTGGGTGTACGTCAGGTACGTCGGGTAGCGCTGCGCACTGGGAGGCACGGCCTGCCGAGGCGTCCGCTGTGATGGCCGCCCGCGCAGCCGGAAGAGTCCATGTGCCCTAGCCCAGCGGGCTGCCAGGAGCTGAGACTGAGCGCATGGAAGGCTGCACGATGAGCGAGGTCCACCGGAGCCAGCGGCTGGGCGAATGCTTCTCCCGAACCCCTGCCCGGTCGTGGCTGTCCGCTCGGGACCGCGGTCTGAGTGAGGAGTGCGCAATGAACGATTCTTTGCCGCAGACGCATCCACCGGCAGGCGCAGCTCGAGAAGCGTCAACCGATCCTGCGCCCGTCGATGTCGGAGCCACTGGGAGCACATCGACCTCACTGAAGGTGATGTGCGTAGTCCTGATCGTGCTCGGTGTCGCCCTGGCTGCCGTAGGTGTGTACAAGCTCGCGGCGGGAGACTCGGAGGTCGACCGGCTCGAGAGCGAGGTGGCAACGCTCGAGTCCGAACTCGTCGACGTCGAGGATCAGGTCCTCCTTACACAGACGAACGAGGACGAGCTCGTAGCTGCCGCCCTGGACCTCGACACCGCGCTGATCAATCTTGAGGCCGCGGTCGAGGTCTTCGTCGATGCTCAGCAGGCCGCCGTCGCTGTCTACAACACCGCCATCTCGCCATTGGACCCGGCCGAGCGACCGCCAGTGATCGAGTCTCAGTTCGTCCCTGCGGTCAGGGCGACCGAGGCTGCGCTCAATGAACTGCTGACGGCGCAGGCGGAGGCCAAAGCAGCGCTCGCAGCGGCGCAAGCCGTGGCAGGAACGGAGGAGTAGCCATGACTGGCTTCGAGCAGTCCCAGGGTCCGGGCTGGTGGCAGGCGAGCGATGGGAAGTGGTATCCGCCCGAGTCAGCCCCGACTCCATCTCCAACGCCCCCGCCGGCCGCGCAACCACCCCCGCCGGCCGCGCAACCACCCCCGCCAGCCGCACAACCACCCCCGCCAGCCGCACAACCACCCCCGCCAGCCGCACAACCACCCCCGCCAGCCGCACAACCACCCCCGCCGGCCGCACAACCACCCCCGCCGGCCGCACAACCACCCCCGCCGGCCGCACAACCACCCCCGTCCCCTCAGGTTCCGCCTCCGCCGGTTCCGGCAGGGGGAATGGGCTACGACGCGGCCGATGCGAACCCGTCTCGTGGCCGCCATGTTCCGGCGGTGTTGTACATCTCGATCGCCGTCTTCGTGGTCGGGCTGGTGCTGGCGGTGGTCGGCTTCGTGGCCGGTGGGCCCGACGAGGAGGCCCGAGCCGATCTGAGAGACGAGGTCACTACCCTCGAGGTCGCGCTGACCGACGCAGAAGGCGACCTGGTCGCTGCGGAGTCGTCGTTGAGCACCGCCACGGAAGCAGTCACAGCCCTCCTGACCGATGCCCAAGCGATCCTCGTCCTCACCGACGAAACGTGCGCCTGCAGCGCAAACGTTGTCGCGAATACCGACGCAGTGCTCCAAGCGGTGCAACGGTTCGCCGCGGCCCCCAGCCAGGCCACGTTGGACGAACTCAACGCGGCGATCGACGCGCTCAACGCGGAGCTCGAGCGCAACCGGACGTTGCTGGGCGAGCTCAGGATCCTGATGATCGATCGGGAGTCGATCCCGGACGGTTCGTCGTGAGCGGAGGGGGGTGATTGACCGCCCCCTGACGCCGATGTCCCTCGCGCCGTGTCCGTCGCGACACGGCGGGGCGGAACTGAAAGGTTCGCCCATGACGCTCGATGATGAGACGGCAACCCGCAGTGACGTGGGGACCGGTGCACCGATGGGCCCGTCCTACGGACCGGCCCCGTCGCCACGACTACCAGGCAACCCGGCAGATCCGCCGAGCCAGGGTCGGCGTGACCGGGTTCGGCCCACGTGGGTGCCCGTCGCTGTGCTCCTGGCGCTGGGAGTCGTTGCCCTGGCAGTGGTGACGGGCGGGTTGTGGCGGGCTGTCAGCCGCGTCGATGACGACGTCGCAGGGCTACGGAACGACGTCGCGGACTCGGCACAGACCCAGGGTGCGCTCGACGAGCGGCTCGGTGCGCTCGAGGCCGAAGTCGGCGCCTCGTTCGACCCCACCGAGGTGGCCGAGGCGACCGGCCCGTCGATCTTCATGGTCGCGTCGCAGGCCAGCGAGGAAGTCGTGTCGGTCGGGACCGGTTTCGTGCTGGGCAAAGTGGAACGACGCTCGCTCGTCGTGACGAACTTCCATGTCGTCGAGCGACGCTGGCGGACCGGCGCGACCGATGTGCTCCTGGTGCGGGGGACACGCGAATACCAGGCAACGGTCGTGGAGGTCAGTCCGGAGGACGATCTCGCCCTGCTCGAGGTGGCGGCCGACCTACCGGCGCTCGAACCCGCCTCCACGCCTGCGCAGATCGGTGACCCGGTTCTGGTCAGCGGTGCCGGCGACGGACTCGAGGGAACGGTCACCATCGGCGTGGTCTCGGCGGTCTCGCGCCTGATCGAAGGCGATGACTACCTGCAGATCAGTGCGCAGGTGAACCCCGGGAACAGCGGTGGGCCCGTGCTCGACTCCAGCGGAGAGGTCATCGGGGTCGTCACCCTGAAGCGGGTGGCCCTCGAGGTCGAGGGCTTGGCCTTCGCCATCCCGATCGATCGGGTGTGCTCGGCGCTCGACGTCTGCTGAGTTCCGCACATCTCTGTCACCGGCGGGAGCGCCGATGGAGCGCCCCGTGTTCTCCGTCGTCCCGTCGCGGGCATAGCTGTCCCTTCGAGGACTGATTGCCGGGTCAGTAGATGAAGGCTGTACTTGTTATCGCCCCCCGTCAGGAGCGTCCCTGCTCGTGGGGCGGGGTGGCGGCATCTGCGTGAACCGAGCCCGTCGTGGGGTGGCCCCCTGCCGCCGAGGCCGATGCGCTACCACTCAGTGCGCGTCGTGGTCCGTGGCTACGAAGCGGGGCGAGCGAGCGACGTTCCATGCTGGCGGCGATGGGGGGATATCTGGAAGAGGTCGCGTGCGAGGTAGCCCGCAGGAATGGCCAGGAGGAAGAACACCCCAGCGAGGCGAGTGGCCTCGAGGGGGGCTGCGGTCGACGCTTGCTTCGATCTCTCCTGCGTCCCTTGTCGGTCAATCGGGTCGATGTGCCCTGGCCCTGGGGCCGCCCGCCGCAGACGCTGGCTGCATGGGTGACTTCGGTGTGAGCGAGGTCCACGAGACCCGGCAGATCGGTAGTCGGTTCCGCCGAGTCGTGCGATGTCGTGGCCGCTCTGCAATGAAGCCGCGCCACGAGCCACGCCGTGCGGACGCGGACACGGACGCGGACGCGGACAAGAGGGTGCGGAACGCTGTATCGGGAGTCATGGGAGGTGGTGTTGTGGCCTTGCGCTGGATTTCCGTAGTTGTGGTCGTGGCCGGTTCGATGCTCGTGAGCTGCTCCAGCGGGACCAGCGGCCCGACGGCCGACGAGGCCGCCGCCGGGCCGTGGGACGACGTACCGGCGCCGACGCGGCCGGCGGTCGCGTTGGTGGTCCCCCAAGCTGGCGGCCAGGTCATCGAGACCGTGTGCGTGAAGCTGGATGGGTCCGGCGTAGAACCCCCGGCGATCATCCCCATCGACGCGATCGAGACGCAGGTTGCCGCATCGTTCGCTCTCCTGGGCGCGGATCTCGTCGACCAAGGCTGCGACGCCACATTCTCGGCCGCCCTCTCGGCTAATCGGATCTCGGCTAACTATGAGATGGGGGCCGGCGTGTCCCTGACCTGCTATCCCGGCTGGACGTTCACTGGGGTCTCGTCGATGATCCTCGACGTGACGACGGTGGGGACATGGCAGGCCGAAGACACCGCCGAGCCGCCGCCCGCCATCGTCTTCGACTCGTCCACCTCCGACGCCGACGACTGCGACGATCGCGATGAGACACTCCCGCCGGGCACATGGGAGACGCCGCTGTTTGCCGAACCATTCGGCGAACTCTTCGGCGACCTGGGGCACTTCGCCTGGGACTTCGCCTCGGTCGGAACCAGCCAGGTGAGCGTGTCTGACGAGTTGGTCGACGTCCTTGCCTACGCCCTGACCCGGAGTGACGACCCCACCAAGTCCATCATGCGCCTCGACAGCTGGACCAACGACCTGGCCGGACGCGGCGACGACGCCTCGCTGAACGCCCTCGTGCCCCTAGTCCCCCATTTGATCGGGGCCTGGGAGTGTGCCCCGGCCCTTGCCAGCGGGGCCAACAAGGCCATCCAGTGCTCACCCGGCAATTCCCGGGTCCCCTCCACCACCGGCATGCTCGATGACATCCTCACCCGGATCACCGGCGAGGAACTCTATAGCCAGACCCAGTGGTGGGAATGGTGGGAGGCCAACGCCACGTGAGCGGCGCCCGATGAGCGCTGTGCTACCAGAGTCTGACCAGGGGTTTCGCTCTGCGACGGACCGCGAGAGCCCGCTGTGAGTTGCCTGCGCAGCATCGCGCCGACCGGGTGAGTCGGGTCAGGGCCGATCGTCACCCGGCGAACCTTGGAACGTTCCTGCGTTCTCGCCACAGACCGTGCGCACCCCTCACCTCCCGGTCGACAACTAGCTCTCGGCGAGCACCGTGCGGCTCAGGACGATCGCCCCAGACGCTTTGCTGAGCATGGGCCACGTAGGGTATGCCAGGGTCGTTGGCACGGCTTGGGACAACCTCGGCTGGGGGTGGCTGGGGCTTGACCCAGACTTCATCTCGAAGAGGTTCAGGCGCCTCGTCGCTGCGGCCCCCGTGCCTGTCATCCGCCTTCACGACCTGCGCCACACACGCGTCGCTGTCCTTAGCGCCGTAGGCGTCCCGCCCCGGGTGATCAGCGACCGCCTCGGGCACGTCTCAGTGGCGTTCACCTGGATCAGTACGGGCATGTACTCCCAGCCGATGGTCGGGCGGCGGCTGAGCGCTTTGCCGATGCCGTAGGCGCAGACTGAGGCTCCGACCTATCCGGCCTTAGCGGCCGGTCTGCCCCATCCCGAGAGCGAGGTGCCAGAGCCTGCGTTCGGTGAGGTCGTGCACCTCCCAAAGATGAGGTCGTTTGACGCCTTCGGATGGAAATCCGATGGAATCCTGGAACGCAAAGAGGGTGCACCCGTAGGTAGCACCCCCGTGACCTGCTGCGATGTAG